>NZ_WPZQ01000020.1 GCF_013030265.1 Ruegeria arenilitoris | reverse complement strand
CTATTACTCAGCGGCTTCTTCGTATTCTGACATGGGCGGGCATGTGCAGATTAGGTTTCTGTCGCCGTATGCGTTGTCGACGCGGTTGACGGGGGACCAGTATTTGTCGACGCCCATGGAGCCCGGAGGGAAGCAGGCCTGTTCGCGGGTGTAGGGGCGGTCCCAGTCGCCGACCAGATCGCGCACCGTGTGGGGGGCGTTTTTCAGCGGGTTGTTTTCCGCGTCGATCTTGCCGTCGATGATATCCTGCGCCTCGGAGCGGATTGAGAGCATGGCGTCGCAGAAGCGGTCCAGCTCGTCCTTGGGTTCCGATTCTGTGGGCTCCACCATCAGAGTGCCGGCCACCGGCCAGGACATGGTCGGGGCGTGGAAGCCGCTGTCGACCAGACGCTTGGCCACGTCGTCCACACTCACATTGCCCTCATCCGCCAGCGGACGGGTGTCGAGGATGCATTCATGCGCCACACGACCTGTCTCGGAGGTGTAGAGGATCGGATAAGCATCCTGCAGACGTGCCGCGATGTAGTTGGCGTTCAGGATCGCCACCTTGGTCGCCTGGGTCAGACCCGCACCGCCCATCAGCAGCACATAGGCCCATGAGACAGGAAGGATCGAGGGTGAACCGAAGGGCGCCGCCGAGACCGGACCCACGGCGGTGCCGTATTCCGGGTGGCCGGGCAGGTGTTCCTCCAGATGCGCCTTGACGCCGATTGGACCCATGCCGGGGCCGCCACCGCCATGCGGGATGCAGAAGGTTTTGTGCAGGTTCAGGTGGCTGACGTCGCCGCCAATGTCACCCGGACGCGAGAGACCAACCATGGCGTTCATGTTGGCGCCGTCGATATAGACCTGACCGCCATGATCATGGGTGATCTGGCAGACCTCCTGCACGGTGGTCTCGAACACGCCATGGGTGGACGGATAGGTGATCATGCAGGCGGCCAGATGATCCGAGTGCTTTTCCGCCTTGGCGCGGAAATCATTCAGATCAATGTTGCCATTCTCGTCCGCCTGCACCGGTACAACCTGCCAGCCCACCATCTGGGCCGAGGCCGGGTTGGTGCCATGTGCCGAGGTCGGGATCAGGCAGACATTGCGGTGCCCTTCGCCGCGGGCGAAGTGATAGTTGCGGATGGTCAGCAGGCCTGCGTATTCACCCTGCGCGCCCGAGTTGGGCTGCTGGCTGATCGCGTCATAACCGGTGATCTGGCACAGCTTGTCGTTCAGATCGGCAATCATCTCAAGATAGCCCTGCGCCTGATCTTCGGGGCAGAACGGGTGCAGATTGCCGAACTCGGGCCAGGTGACCGGGATCATCTCGATCGTGGCGTTCAGCTTCATGGTGCACGAGCCCAGAGGGATCATCGCCCGATCCAGCGCCAGGTCGCGGTCGGCCAGACGGCGCATATAGCGGGTCATCTCGGCCTCGGCCCGGTTCTTGTGGAAGATCGGGTGGGTCAGATAAGGCGTCTCGCGCAGCGCATAATCCGGCAGGCGGTACTGCTTGTTCGAGCTGTCATCCTTGCGGTCGATGCCGAAGGCACCCCAGACGGCCTCGATGGTCTCGGGCCGGGTCTGTTCATCCAGACTGATGCCGACCTTGGTCTCGCCAACCTTGCGCAGGTTGACGCCACGGGCCACGGCGGCCTCCATGACGACATTCTGCAGATGGCCGACCTCAACCGTGATGGTGTCGAAGAACACTTCCGGCTCGACCGAGAAGCCCGCCTCTTCCAGACCCGCGGCCAGGCGCGAGGTCTTGCGGTGCACCGATTGCGCGATGGCCTTGATGCCGTCGGGGCCGTGATACACAGCATACATCGAGGCGATCACCGCCAGCAGCGCCTGCGCGGTGCAGACGTTCGAGTTGGCTTTCTCGCGGCGGATGTGCTGCTCGCGGGTCTGCAGTGCCAGGCGGTAGGCCTTGTTGCCGCGGCTGTCGATGCTGACACCGATGATCCGGCCGGGCATCGCCCGCTTCAGCTTGTCGGTGGTCGCCATGTAAGCAGCGTGCGGGCCGCCATAGCCCATCGGCACGCCAAAGCGCTGGGTCGAGCCGATGGCGATATCCGCGCCCATCTCACCCGGTGACTTCAGCAGCGCCAGCGACAGGATGTCGGCGGCGACGATGGCGATGGCTTTGTGTTCGTGCAGGGCCGCGATTTCCGATGTGAAGTCGCGCACGTGACCATGGGTGCCCGGGTACTGGAAGATCGCGCCAAAGACGGCGCCCGCGTCCAGTTGGTCGGGATCGGCCACCTGCACGTCGATGCCCAGAGGCTCAGCCCGCGTTTTGATGACCGCGATGGTCTGCGGGTGGCAGTTCTTGTCCACGAAGAAGGCCGCGTTGTTGGCCTTGGACCGGCCGCCGCGCTTGGCCATCGCCATCGCTTCGGCCGCCGCAGTGGCTTCGTCCAGCAGCGAGGCGTTGGCCACGTCCAGCCCGGTCAGATCGCTGACCATGGTCTGGAAGTTCAAGAGCGCCTCAAGACGGCCCTGGCTAATCTCGGGCTGATAGGGCGTATAGGCGGTGTACCAGGCCGGGTTTTCCAGGATGTTGCGCAGGATCGGCGCCGGCGTGGTGGTGCCGTAATAGCCCTGACCGATCAGCGAGGTCAGAACCTTGTTCTTGCTCGCCACCTCTTTCATGTAGAACAGCGCATCGCGTTCGGTCATGGCCGGACCCCAGTCCAGCGGTTCCTTCTGCCGGATCGCGGGCGGGACGGTGGCGTCGATCAGCTGGTCCAGCGTCTTGAAGCCGATCACCTTGAGCATGTCGCGCATCTCGGTGGGCGACGGGCCGATGTGGCGGCGATTGGCAAAGTCATAGGCTTCGTAGTCGGTCAGTTTGAAGGCCATTGCAGCGCTCCTGTCGAATAGGTCAGGTCGGGCGGAGACTGCGACAGCCTCCGGTAGTAGGGAGAGGGCCGGACAAGGGCCGGCCCGAACATGCGGAGCCCCAAACCGGGGCTCCGGTACGGGCTTAGCCGATCAGGGCCTTGTAGCCGTCCAGATCCATCAGATCTTCCAGCTGCGATGCGTCGCTGATCTTGACCTTGTAGATCCAGGCCTCACCCTCGGGGTCTTCGTTCAGCGCGCCGGGATTGTCGGCCAGCGCCTCGTTCACCTCGACGATCTCGCCATCGACCGGGGCATACAGCTCGGACGCGGCCTTGACGGATTCGATCACGCCGATCTCACCGCCCTTTTCGAACTCGTCGCCAGCTTCCTGCTGCTCGACGAACACCACTTCACCCAGCTGCTCGGCGGCATGTTTGGTGATGCCCAGAGTGGCCGTGTCCCCTTCGACGGTCAGCCATTCATGCTCTTCGGAATAATAGGTTGCCATGTCTTCTCTCTCCTGACTTCAACGCTTGTAATTCTGTTTGACGAAGGGCAGCGCCACGATCTCGGCCGGTTGCGCCTTGCCCCGGATGATCAGGTTCACCTTCTCGCCCGGCTCGCCATGGCCCGCGGATACATAGCCCATTGCAACAGGGCCACCGACCGTGGGGCCAAAGCTGCCTGAGGTGATCTGACCGATGCTGTTGCCCTCAAGGCATTGCACTTCCACGCCCTGACGGGCAGGTGCACGACCTTCGGGCTTGATGCCCACCAGCTTGCGCGCGGCCCCTTCGGCCAGTTCCTTCTGAACGCGGGCCGCCCCCGGGAAACCGCCCTCTTCCTTGCGGCGCTTCTGGATCGCCCAGCCCAAGGATGCCTCAATTGGCGAGGTGCTCTGGTCAATGTCATTGCCATAAAGGCACAGACCCGCCTCCAGCCGCAGGCTGTCACGCGCGCCCAAGCCCGCCGGTTCGCAATCCTCATGCGCCAGGAAGGCCTTGCTGATCTCGATCGCCTTGTCCTCGGGGATCGAGATCTCGTAGCCATCCTCGCCGGTATAGCCCAGGCGCGAGATGCGGCATTCGACGCCGTTGATATCGGCCAGGGTGGTTTCCATGAACTTCAGATCGCGGGCCGCGGGGCACAGCTCACCCACCACGTTTTCCGCCGCAGGGCCCTGTACGGCCACCAGCGCGCGGTCGAAGATCTCGGTCACTTCGACGCCTTCAAGGTTGTCACGCATATGCGGAATATCCTGATGGCGCAGCGCCGCATTCACCACCACAAAGTAATGATCCCCCGCGTTCGACACGATCAGGTCATCCATGATCCCGCCTTCCGCGTTCGTAAAGAACCCGTACCGCGCCTTGCCTTCCTTCAGGGTCGCATAGGCCTGCGGGCACAAAGCTTCCAGCTTCTCACCCACATTCTCGCCCCGAAGGATCACCTGACCCATGTGAGACACATCAAACAACGCCGCCTTCTCACGACACTGCTTATGCTCCCCCATGATCCCCAAAGGATACTGAACAGGCATCTCCCAACCAGCAAAATCAACTATCTTACCACCCAACTCAACGTGCAAGTCATACAACGGCGTGCGGTTCAAACCAGGCATCTCATAAACCTCTCATTTAG
>NZ_WPZQ01000019.1 GCF_013030265.1 Ruegeria arenilitoris | reverse complement strand
TAGTCAATCACGCGTTTGACAGGCACGAGTACCTTCATTTCTGCGCTTGCTCCTTACAAAAACGGTAAGCCGCGTAGCGACTCCACCAATGCTCTCGTTGGCTTAGATAACGGGTCATGTGGCCCCGCAACAGGGCAAAATCGTCACGTCATGGCGTCGGGACGTCGCGTTTCGTTATTTTTTACGTGGGGGCACGAAACAAAGTTTCCTTCGGGCTGCGCTCGGATCGTAGTTCAGCCCAAACCAGAGCGCGAGTTTACGTCTTTCCAAGTGCTCCAAAAAACGCGAGCCATACCCGGGCCTTCAGCGGTTCGCGCCAGGTACCCACAGCACGTCGTCGCGCCCACCGTTATTGGCGCAACGTGCCGCAACAAAGAACCAGTCGCTCAGGCGGTTCAGATATTTCACGGCCACCGCGTTAACGGGTTCCATGTTGGTCAGTTCCACGGCAAGACGCTCCGCGCGTCGCGACACGGTTCTGCAAACATGAAGATGGGCGGCGAGTTTCGATCCGCCAGGCAGAATAAAGCTACGCAGCGGTTCAAGCGTTTCATTCATCGCATCAATCTCAGCTTCCAACCGGTCGATCTGGGTCGGTACGATGCGAAGGGGCGGGTAGTCCGCTTCGGCATCCTGTTCCATGTCGGGGCGGCAAAAATCTGCGCCAAGATCGAACAGGTCGTTCTGGATACGGGCCAGTGCCACATCAAAATCACCGTCAGCTTCCAGGCGTGCAACGCCGACGAAAGCATTCAATTCATCGACAGTGCCATAGGCGGCCACGCGCCCCGAATATTTGGCGACACGTTCACCGTTACCCAGTGCCGTTTTTCCGTCATCGCCCGTGCGGGTATAGATTTTGTTCAGTACGACCATCTTATTGCACTCCCTGTCCGCGCAGATAGACGTAGAGCACGATCAGCACCACGGCAATGAACTGAAAGAGAATGCGAAGTTGCATCATCTTGTTGCTTTTCTTGGCGGCTGCCATGCCACCTTTGCCAAAATTGGCGATGCCCAATGCCAGCACGACGACAACTGCCGCCATGGCCAGCAATAAGACGACCATCATCAGGTCCATGAAACCACCGTCCGCGTTTTTGTTGCATTTGGCCTCATCTAGCCCTGATGGGGCAAAATGCGAACAGGTAATTTCGTCTCAGACGCCTGAAAGGATGCGGTCGATCGCCCCGGTCGGCAGGATGCGTCGCAAGTATCCGGCGATGTATGTAGGCGTTGTCACGTAGTAGCGAGACTTCGGGTTCCTTGCTTCAACCGCATTGGCAAGCTTGTCGGTGACGGCAGAAGCGGGCAATTCAAATTTGTCCGGGCCCGAATCCTCGTAAAGGCGTTTGAGAAGTGAGCCTTCATATTTGTCGCGCAAAGCGGAAGACTCCCAGTCAATAAAGCGCTCGAAGACTGGAATCGCCTTTTCGCGCAGTTTGGACGTGATTGGACCAGGCTCGATCAGGATCACCTTGATGCCTGTATCCCGAAGTTCCAATCGCATCGTGTCAGTCAGACCCTCGATGGCATACTTGGTCGCGACATAGGCTCCGCGCCAAGGGAACGCGACAAGGCCAAGTACCGAAGAACATTGCACGATACGACCATGGCCTTGTTCCCGCATAAGGGGAATAACCTGGCGGGTCAGTTCGTGCCAGCCAAAGACATTTGTTTCAAAGATGTGGCGTAGTCCATCCGTTGGAACATCTTCTACAGCCCCTGGCAGCCCGTGCGCGCCATTGTTGAAAAGCGCATCCAATGTTCCGCCTGTTGCCTCAATAACCTCTGCCAAACCTGAGGTAATGCTCTCAGTATCGGTATAGTCTATGCGAGGGCTTTCAAATCCTTGGGCCCGCAAGCGGTCACAATCACGCTGCTGCCTGCACGAGGCAAAAACACGCCAGCCGCGCGCACGCATTCCGTGTGCTGCGTCCAATCCGATTCCGGAGGAGCAGCCTGTAATTAGGATGGATTTTTGCATGACCTACCCAAAGATGTACCTCGCTCATAGCTATTGCGAGGTCTTCGGTCGCGCAATGTCACCTCTGCGTCAGTTCGGGATTTTTCGGATCAGTGAGGCCGAAATCCAGCCAACCTGTTGCTCTGGCAACACGCGCAGGCGCAGCCAACCTGTTCCGGATTCACTTAGGACTTCGACTTTTTGGCCAATTCTTGCCTTGCCGATGATTGGATAGATCGTTCCGGGGCCGTCACGCATGTTCACACGTGTACCCGATACCTCACGTATATCTTTTTCCGGTTCTGCGGGGATGGGGGTCTCGGCTGTTTCGTCTTGGGGCGCAGGGGCGACCTGTTGCAACCCGGCGGCGCCCTGTTCCAGCGAGGCCAGAGTAAACGTAGCACCATCATCATCGAACAACGTCAGATTGGTGCTCAGGCCCGAAGCCACCTGCGCCAGCAGCGCATCTGTATCTGCTTCGTTCAGAGGAGATTCTGGTTCAGCTTGTGGCTCAGCCGGTTTGATGGGGCGCAAAGCAGCTCGAGTAACCAATTCTTCAGCCGGAGCAGCAACCAGAAGTTTCGGTTTTGGCTTCGGTGCTGATGCAATTTGTTGTGGCTGATCGCTGCGCATACCGCGCGGTTCAAAATCTGGTCCTCCGCTCATCACGTAGAAGGTCCAGCCAAGCATGGCAAAGGTAACAAGTATCAGGCGCGTCATGGCGCATCCCCCGGTAATCGTAACATCAAAAAATAGGCAGCAGTTCAATTGATGAGATCCTACCATATTTCGCGTGATGAGTCGAAAAAGCGGGGAAATCCGGGACTTGTCTCCCCCTGTTGCAAAAAGCGCGACTTGTCCCCAGCAAAATATGCTGTGCTTGCTTTACCAGCGGGCTCTTGCGGCGTATCACATCATATATGAACGATACGATCGACGACCCCAATATGGAGACCCCTGAGAACGGGGGCGAGATAGCCGAGCCACTGCGCCGCGCGATTGGCGAACGCTATCTGACCTATGCGCTGTCCACCATCATGCACCGGGCGTTGCCCGATGCGCGCGACGGATTGAAGCCGGTTCATCGGCGAATCCTCTATGCGATGAGAGAGCTGCGACTCAGCGCAACCGGAGGGTTCCGTAAGTCTGCGAAGATTTCCGGCGACGTGATGGGTAACTATCACCCGCATGGTGACGCAGCGATTTATGATGCGATGGCGCGTCTGGCGCAGGACTTCAACGTCCGCTACCCGCTGGTCGACGGGCAGGGGAACTTTGGCAATATCGACGGCGATAACCCGGCGGCCTCGCGATACACCGAAGCCCGGATGACCATCGTGGCCGAAGCGCTGTTGGAAGGTCTAAACGAGGACGCCGTTGATTTCCGTGACAACTATGACGGCACGCTGACCGAGCCGGTCGTGCTGCCCGCGCAATTCCCGAACCTGCTGGCCAATGGCGCCAGCGGTATCGCGGTGGGCATGGCGACGAATATCCCGCCGCACAATATTGCCGAGCTGTGTGACGCTTGTCTGCACCTGATCAAGACGCCCGATGCGCGCGATGACACGTTGTTGAACTACGTGCCCGGTCCGGATTTCCCGACCGGCGGCGTGATTGTGGAGCCGCCCGAGAACATTGCCCAGGCCTATCGCACCGGGCGCGGTTCATTCCGTCTGCGTTGTAAATACGAGGTCGAGGATCTGGGCCGTGGCCAGTGGCAGATCATCGTTACCGAGATTCCCTACCAGGTTCAGAAATCCAAGCTGATCGAAAAGATCGCGGAACTGATCCAGACCAAGAAAATCCCGATCCTCGCCGATGTGCGCGACGAATCCGCCGATGACATCCGCTTGATCCTTGAGCCGCGTTCGAAAAACGTGGACCCTGAGGTGCTGATGGGCATGCTCTACCGCAACTCGGACCTTGAGGTGCGGTTCAGCCTGAACATGAACGTGCTGATCGACGGGGTTACGCCCAAGGTCTGTTCGATGAAGGAAGTGCTACGGGCCTTCCTTGATCACCGGCAAGAGGTGTTGATCCGCCGCTCGCGCCACCGCATGGCCAAGATCGACCACCGGCTTGAGGTGTTGGAGGGCTTTATCGTTGCCTTCCTTAACCTCGACCGCGTGATCGATATCATCCGCTACGACGACGACCCCAAAGCAGCGCTGATGCGCGAGGATTGGGGGATCGACCATGTCCGCGCGACCAGCGAGGCCGACTATGTTTCGCCCAAACCGGGTGAGGGCGAGCTGTCCGAGGTTCAGGTCGACGCGATCCTCAACATGCGCCTGCGCAGCCTGCGCCGTCTCGAAGAGATGGAGCTGGTGCGTGAGCGTGACGCGTTGATGCTGGAGCGGGCCAATCTCGAAGATCTGCTTGCCGATCCGGCCCTGCAATGGGCCAAGATCGCCGAACAGTTAAAAGAGACCAAGAAGACCTTTGGCAAAGATTACGAAGGCGGTGAGCGCAGGACCCAGTTCGCCGAGGCAGGTCAAGTCGAGGAAGTGCCGCTTGAGGCGATGATCGACAAAGAACCGATCACGGTTGTCTGCTCTCAGATGGGCTGGATTCGTGCCATGACAGGCCATATCGATCTGAAGCGCGAGCTGAAGTTCAAAGATGGCGACGGCCCGCGTTTCATCTTCCACGCAGAAACGACCGACCGTCTGCTGGTTTTTGCCTCAAATGGCCGGTTCTACACCGTCAGTGCCGCAAACCTGCCGGGCGGGCGCGGCATGGGCGAGCCCTTGCGCCTGATGGTCGACCTGCCGAACGAGGCGCAGATCATCGACATCCTGATCCACAAGCCGGGGCGCAAGCTGTTAGTGGCTTCGGACGCAGGCAACGGCTTCATGGTTCCCGAGGATGACGTTCTGGCCCAGACCCGAAACGGCAAACAGGTTCTGAACGTCAAAGGCGATGAGACCGCGATGATCTGTAAGCCGATTGCGGGCGATCACGTTGCCGTCGTGTCGCAAAACGGCAAATTCCTTGTGTTCCCAACTGAAGAGCTACCAGAGATGACCCGTGGTAAGGGTGTGCGCCTGCAGAAGTACAACATGGCGCGTGGGCGTCAGGGTACTCTGGAATTGGATGGTGGATTGTCGGACATCACCACATTCAACTGGGAAGAGGGACTGAAATGGTCCATGGGCGGCGACAAGACCCGCCACGAGGCTGACATGAGCCAATGGTTGGCCAAGCGCGCAAGTGTCGGGAAAAAGCCGCCTTATGGCTTCCCGCGGGACTATAAGTTTTCGTGATCAGGCAGCCACAACAGTGAAATTCCGCCGATACGGCTTGGCACAGACCGTATCGGTGCGCTAGATCAAAGAAAAACAGGCCTATCGAGAAGAGACACATGCTGCGCATTCTGACCCTGATCACCGGACTAGCCCTGATGGGCGCGTGTACACAGACGCAGGTCTATGAAGAGCCCGAAAGCCTTGGGGAATTCAAACTGCGCGTGAACTACGCCTTCGCTGAAAAAGCCAAAAAGGGACCGGTTTCGCGGGATGCCACCTCGAAGGAGTGGGAAGACGCCATTCAGAATGCGGTCGATATTCGGTTGGGGCGCTACGCTGGCGCGCAGGAATACGATATCGGGATCAGCCTTGAGGGCTACATGTTGGCCCCTCCGGGAATCCCGGTGATCTACAACCCCAAAAGCACGGCAATCGTTCTGGTGAACGTATATGACGTGAAAAAGAAAGAGTTCCTGGCAAAGGGCAAGCAGTTCCAGGTTTTGGAAGATACGACCGGGGGCAGTGCCCTGAAAGGGTCCGGCCATGAACGCACAAGGGAAGAGCAAATGAGTGGGCTTGCCTTGAAAGTTGCGGACCGGGTCGAGGAGTGGCTGGCCGAAGAACACAAGGACAATGGCTGGTTCGACAGGCGGCCCGACCTGATCCAACCATTGGATTCCGTCGAAGTAACGCAAAATCCGGCGTCATAAACGGGATTTAACGCAGGATGTGCTTGATTTTCCCCTTTGAACCAAATATCTCGCGCGCGCAGATGTAACCACGGGACCAAGGGTCCCCCAAATCGCAAAAGGGCGCCTGAGGAATGGCAAAGGAAAAGTTTGAGCGTACAAAACCGCACGTCAACATCGGCACGATTG
>NZ_WPZQ01000002.1 GCF_013030265.1 Ruegeria arenilitoris | reverse complement strand
ATGGCAGTGTCGAGTTGACGCGTGACGGTGTCAAAGCTGGCCCAGATAGCTTCCCTGGCTGGGAGGCCATCCACGCCGAGGCATACAATGGCGGCTTCAAGGTGCTCTGGAAAAACGCCAACGGAGACTACGGCGAGTGGATCACCGACGCTAGTGGTGCCTACATCAGCAGTACGACGATCCCTGATGTCATCGATGTGGAAGCCTTCTATGGCTACGATATTAATGGCAGCGGCACTGTAGGATACGAGCTTCCGAAACTTGCACAGCAATCATCTCCTGCTCAGAAACTCGCACCAGAAGGCGAGATTTCGGGCGAGGCCGGATGGGCGGGTACAGTCGATGTTCTCGAATTTGTGCCGAATGTGACTGCGGAAATCGTTGATGAATTCCTATCCGTCGTGTTCGGTGCAGGTGAAACCAAGATCGCAGGCATTTCTATTCCGACAAATCTGGTCGATGCGTCGTCGAACAGCGATTTGGCGAATGAGACAGATGCGGTAACAGATCTGATGATTGCGAACCTGCTGGAAGAGGATAGCTTCCTGCTCTAACACCCGCTTCAGATATGAAGTCATCGATGGGCGTGGTTGCGGGTGAATTCGCGACCGCGCCCATTTCACAAATTGAAACCCGATTTGTCGGTGAGTTCTGTTTTTAGATCCTGCCGATGGCGCTCAATCGGGCCCAAGTTCTATAGTCAGACCAAGGTTATTTGCATTCTTGCAGATGCTTCTGCCAGCAGTCTCTGAGCTTACTCCAACCGGCGGCGTATGCGTCGAATTGCGAACCAGACTGCAAGTACCACCGGCACCGTTACGACTGCTGTCAACATCCCCTTACTGATTCCAGTTTTGGTGATCGGGTAAAGCAGATAGCTGGCCAGAGAGACTGCATAGTAACTGATGGCCACCACAGACAATCCTTCCACCGTATGCTGCAGTCTAAGGGCCAGATCGGCGCGGCGATCCATGCTTTCAAGTAATGCCTGGTTCTGCGCACTGCGCTGAACATCTACGCGTGTCCGTAGCAATTCACCCGCTCGGATCGCTCGGTCAGAAAGGGCTTGCAGACGCCGCTCCGTGGATTTCACGGTGCGAATAGCAGGGTCATATCTGCGCATCATAAAGTCAGCAAAGGTTTGACGACCATAAAAGCGCTGCTCTCGCAGAACCTCGATCCTCTGGTTTACAATCGCTTCATAGGCTCCGGTCGCTCCAAAACGGAACGAGCAACGAGCTGAGAGTGTCTCAAGCTCGGTCGACGTCGACAGGAGTTGGGGCAGCAATTCGTCCGGTTGGGTGGCATCGTCCGTCATCTCGACCATCAGATCAGTAAGACGCTTGTCCAGTTCACCGATGCGCCCCATGAGGCTTTTAACCCGGGCAAAGCCCAGCATGGACATGGCCTTGTAAGTTTCGATCTCACACAGCCGCTGAATAATACGACCAGTTCTGCGTCGCCCGGTTCCGTCCGAGACAAACAGCGCGAAACGCATGTGCCCTGCCGGATCAATCCGAAAATCACTGGCACAAACTGCTGAGTTGTCCAATACGTTCGCCACGGCCAGGCTTTCGGGTTCAAACCACTCCGACAATGCCGCCACAACTTCCTCATCATCCCGACGCTTGACCACTCGCAACATGGCCGAGGTAATCCTCTGCCCCGGGCTGCTCATCAACCAATCCTGAGGGAACACTTCGAAATCAGCTGGGTTGAACGGGCGATCACTGACATTCTGCGTGATAGCCGTATAGGTGACAAACTCGGTATGTTGCTCCCACTTTAGCCAGTGACGTCCGATCTGCCCTGCATAATGCGTGGCCCCTGGCTGGGGGTGTTGCGCGCCATGACGGTCCAGCAGATCTATCAGGTGCGCCATATCTTCGTTCCGATCCCGGGCAACTGCCTGGACCGGTTTCTTGACGGCAAGAAAGACGACAGTGCATGGCGCCTTGGCCACTGGAAAGGGGCGTGCGTGCAGTTCATTGGCCAGCGCATAGCGCAGTGGATGGTCGTCGATGGGTGTCATTTTGTGTTCCCTGAGTTCCCGGGAACTATACGCAGCGCCACAAATACATCAATTATCTTTTTATTTCATACACTTACGTGGATACCACAGTATACAAGGCCGCTATCTTATTGATTTGGTTGCCACAGCTCTATCGGGTTGCCTTCCGGATCGTGTATTCGAGCGAACTTGCCAACCTCACTATCCCACTCGGCACGGGTCTCTACGGCTATGCCAGCAGATTCTAACTGAGCAATCATGGCCTCCAGATCATCGACACGGAAGTTGATCATCCACTGCTGCTGGGGCCGGCCGAAGTAGTTGGTGTCCTGTGCGAAAGGAGCAAAGACTGTGTAGCCTTCGCGCTGTTTCCACGGCACCGGGACATAGTGATTTACACCTAGGTGCTTTTCGTACCACGCGCTTAACGCTTCCGGGTCACGGGCGCGGAAGAACAGCCCGCCTATACCGTTCACTTTCTCCATTCGGCACCTCCTGTAAGGACAGGGTACATCAAAAATAGAAAAGGCGCCCATGTGGGCGCCTTTCCGAGCGTTATTCGAGCCGGATCAGTCGATCATCGGCAACAGCTTGTCCAGCGACTCCTTGGCGTCGCCATAGAACATCCGGGTGTTCTCTTTGAAGAACAGCGGGTTTTCGATGCCCGAATAGCCAGTGCCCTGACCGCGTTTGGACACAAAGACCTGCTTGGCCTTCCAACATTCCAGAACCGGCATGCCGGCGATGGGGCTGTTGGGATCTTCCTGCGCCGCAGGGTTCACGATGTCGTTCGAACCGATGACGATGGCCACATCCGTGTCCGAGAAGTCGTCGTTGATCTCGTCCATTTCCAGAACGATGTCATATGGCACTTTCGCTTCGGCCAGCAGCACGTTCATGTGGCCCGGCAGACGACCGGCAACGGGGTGGATCGCAAAGCGCACCTCCTTGCCCTTGGCGCGCAGCTTACGGACCAACTCGGAAACAGACTGCTGCGCTTGCGCAACCGCCATGCCATAGCCCGGGATGATGATCACACTGTCTGCGTCGTTCAGAGCGGCCGCAACGCCATCTGCGTCGATCGCCACCTGCTCACCCTCAACAGCCATTTGCTCGCCCTGGGGACCACCAAAGCCGCCCAGGATCACGCTGACAAAGTGACGGTTCATCGCCTTACACATGATGTAGGACAGAATCGCACCGGACGAGCCCACCAGCGCGCCGACCACGATCAGCAGGTCGTTGCCCAGCGAGAAACCAATCGCCGCAGCCGCCCAGCCCGAGTAGCTGTTCAGCATCGACACGACCACCGGCATGTCGGCGCCACCAATACCCATGATCAGGTGATAGCCGATGAACAAAGCCGCCAGCGTCATCAGGATCAGCGGGAACAAACCACCCGAAGCTGTGTACCAGATCAGGCAGATCAGCGAGAGACCCGCCGCCGCCGCGTTCAGAGCATGACCGCCGGGCAGTTTGGTCGCTGCCGAGGTCACCTTGCCCGCGAGCTTGCCATAGGCCACGACCGAACCGGTAAAGGTGATCGCACCGATGAAGATGCCCAGGAACAGTTCGACATGCAGGATCGCTAGTTCGGCCGAGGTTTTCTTGGCGATCAGCTTGGCAAATGCACCCAGATCGGACAGGTCCGCCTGCGACGCGCTGTCGGCGATTGCCATGACCTGCGCCACGTTGCCGATTTCAAAATGCGCGTTGAAACCTACGAACACAGCCGCCAGACCAACCAGCGAATGCATCGCGGCAACAAGCTGCGGCATCTCGGTCATCTGCACGCGCTGCGCAACATACTGGCCGATAAAACCGCCACCGGCGATCAGCAGCAACGACAGCAACCACAGGCCCGAACCAGGCCCAACCAGCGTGGCGAAGACCGCCAGTGCCATACCGACGATGCCATACCAGACCGCGCGTTTGGCGCTTTCCTGGTTAGACAGACCGCCGAGCGAGAGGATGAAAAGGACAGCCGCAACGACGTAGGCGGCAGTAGTGAAGCCAAATTCCATGTGCCCGGCCTCCTTAAGATTTCTGGAACATGGCGAGCATGCGCCGGGTTACGAGGAAGCCACCGAAGATGTTGATCCCTGCCATAAAGACAGACAACGCCGCCAGCAGAATGACCAGGAAAGACCCCGATCCGATCTGCATCAAGGCCCCGACAATGATGATCGACGAGATCGCGTTGGTGATCGCCATCAGCGGTGTGTGCAGGCTGTGTGCAACGTTCCAGATCACCTGGAAGCCCACAAAGATGGCCAGCACGAAGACGATGAAGTGCTGCATGAAGCTTGCCGGAGCGATCAGACCCACCAGCAACATCAGCGCACCACCGACACCCAACAGGGTGAACTGCTGCTTGGTCTGCGCCTTGAAGGCTGCAATCTCCTGCGCCTTCTTCTCTTCCGGCGTTAGTTCTTTGACCTCAGGCTTTTTCTGCGCCGCGATCGCCTGCACTTTGGGCGGAGGTGGCGGGAACGTGATTTCGCCCTCATGGGTCACGGTCGAACCGCGGATCACGTCATCTTCCATGTCGTGATTGATCTGACCGTCTTTTTCGGGGGTCAGGTCAGTCATCATGTGACGAATGTTCGTCGCGTAAAGAGACGAAGATTGCGCGGCCATCCGGCTGGGGAAGTCAGTGTAACCAATGATGGTGACACCGTTGTCGGTCACGACCTTTTCGTCCGGCACAGTGCCTTCGACGTTGCCGCCACGCTCTGCCGCCAGATCAACGATGACCGAACCCGGTTTCATCGCCTTGACCATATCCGCCAGCCACAGCTTGGGCGCCGGACGGTTGGGGATCAGGGCGGTGGTGATGACGATGTCCATCTCAGGCGCAAGCTCGCGGAACTTGGCCAGCTGCGCGTTGCGGAATTCTTCCGACTGAACCGAGGCATAACCGCCGCTGGCTGCGCCGTCCTGCTGTTCTTCTTCAAAATCCAGATAGACAAATTCAGCGCCCATGGACTCGACCTGCTCGGCCACTTCGGGGCGTACGTCGAACGCATAGGTGATCGCACCTAGTGACGTGGATGTGCCGATGGCCGCCAGACCGGCAACACCGGCACCGACAATCAGAACCTTAGCAGGCGGAACCTTACCCGCCGCTGTTACCTGACCGGTGAAGAAGCGACCAAAGTTGTTACCCGCCTCGATCACCGCACGGTAGCCCGCGATATTGGCCATCGACGAAAGTGCGTCCATCTTCTGCGCACGCGAAATACGCGGCACCATTTCCATGGCGATGACGTTCGCGCCCTTGGACTTGGCCAGCTCCATCCCTTCTTCGTTGCCCGCTGGGTTGAAGAAAGAGATCAGGGTTTTGCCCTTGGTCAGACGCTTGAGTTCTGTCTCGGTGGGCACCCGAACCTTGGCAATGATATCCGCTGTCTTCCACAGCGATGCCGCTGTTTTGATGATTTCGACGCCAACGGCCTCATAAGACGCATCCGAAAAGCCGGCAGCCTCACCCGCTCCTTTTTCAATGACGCATTCATAGCCGAGTTTCTGCAGCTGCACAGCCGAATCCGGTGTCATTGCGACCCGGTTCTCACCATCCAGTATTTCTTTTGGTGTGCCTATTTTCACCGGCAGGTCCCCCTAATTGTCACTCTGATTGAGCGGGTGGTCGGTATTGTTTGTTAAGCAAAAGATACATCTTGCGCAACATTATTTCGCAGTCGCAGCAATTTTTACGTTGTGTCACGTTTTGATGCACCTCAAACCCAACGGCGTGTTTTCTGTTCGTATCGAGCAAAATCCGCTCGAAATGTCCGGCGCAACCGATCCTCTTCGGGCAGGATGAACCTGCGTTCGATGATCCAGACAAAGATTGGGATCAACACCAGAGAAGCGATTGCATCAAAACGCAAAATCAACCCGGCAAGGATCAAAACGTCGCCAACATAAATTGGATTTCGGCTACGTTTGTAGATACCGGACTGGACGAGTGCGGAAGGCGTTTCATGAGGTATGATCGTTGTGCGGTGTCGACGAAACTCGACCGCTGCCAAGACAACGACCAATATGCCTCCACCAATCAATATTCCACTGAGAAGACCCGTGAATCCACCTTTCAGGGATAAGCCCAAAGGCAGGTATTTGGCCTGTAGCCATGAAAGCAGCACAAAGCCCAGAAGCCAAACGGGCGGGACATCGATCCGGCGCATGAGCATTCCCTGTGAATGACGACATGCACCGACACATGTCGCTTCTGACAGACGTCCTACCGCTTTTGCGCTTATTTGGCAAAACATCAGGTTGTCGCATCGGATTTTTTCATTACCTGAAAGCGACAACAACCAAGGCAGAGGGTTTCATACTGTCAGAACGCGCCTGAAATTCGCGATTAGCATTGCTTTCAACCATGCGATCGGCCCGTCAGTTCTGCGATAATGGACAGCTAAGGCCCAATCGGATACGTCAAACACAACAATAAATTACGTCTACAGCTTCAGGGAGCTTCCATGACAGATTTTGCCGCCACCAAGGCCATGTTCGAACTGCCCGAAGGGGTGCTGTATCTGGACGGTAACTCTTTGGGACCACTTCCAAAAGCGGCCGGTGAGCGCGTTCAGAACATGTTGAGCGCTGAATGGGGGCAGATGCTGATCACCGGCTGGAACAAGGCCGGATGGATGGGGCTGCCAACAGGCCTCGGTGACCGCATCGGTCGCCTTATCGGAGCAGAGGCAGGCGCTGTTGTGGTGGGCGACACTTTGTCGATCAAAGTCTACCAGGCAGTCGCCTCAGCGCTGGAACTCAACCCACAGCGCAAGGTTGTGCTGTCAGACAACGGAAACTTTCCTTCAGATCTGTACATGGTTGATGGATTGCTGCGCTCGTTGGGGGCTGACTACGAACTGCGTGTTGTTGATCCCGAGCAGGTGGCCGAAAACATCACCGAAGACATCGCCGTTCTGATGTTGACTGAGGTGGACTACCGGACCGGACGCATGCACGACATGAAGGCGCTCACCGAACTGGCACATGCCAATGGTGTCGTCACGGTCTGGGATCTGGCGCATTCCGCCGGTGCGATCCCGGTTGATCTGTCAGGTTGCAACGCTGATTTCGCTGTTGGCTGTACCTACAAATATCTGAACGGCGGTCCCGGTGCACCTGCGTTTATCTATGTGGCTCCGCGACTGGCTCAATCTGTGCGCCCCGCCCTGTCCGGTTGGCTGGGCCATGAGGCACCGTTTGCATTCGATCTGGATTACCGCCCCGGCAGCGGTATCGAAAGAATGCGCGTCGGTACCCCACCGGTTATTCAGATGACCGCACTGGCCGCAGCGATGGACATCTGGGACATGGCAGACATGGCCGATGTTCGCGCAAAATCCATCGAGCTGACCGAACTGTTCATCAAACGGGTCGAGGCAACCTGCCCGGAGCTGGAACTGGCCAGCCCCCGCAACCCAGAACAACGCGGCAGTCAGGTATCGTTTAAGTTCACCGATGGATACGCCGCCATGCAAGCCCTGATCGCACGTGGTGTGATCGGAGACTTCCGGGCACCAGACATTATGCGATTTGGCTTCACACCGCTTTACGTTGATGAAAACGATGTTGAGCAAGCGGCTGAAATCGTTGCCGACATCATGCGCAACAGATTGTGGGATGTTCCGGAATACAAGGTCCGTCAGCGGGTTACCTGACTTCCAAACCAGCACCGATAAGCGCTGCCAGTTGAGCAGTGCGCTTTTCAAACTCATCGGCGCTCGAAGCGGTCATCTTGATCCCTTTGAGCGTCGCCGTGATGGTTTTGGCCGTCTCATGCGCTTCATCAAGCAGTCGTACCCGCCCGTCTGCGTGTTCCCGGTTTAGCCAGTTTGCGAACAGATCCGTAAGTTCCGCTTCGCCCTGCTCGACAATATCGATGGACATGGATTTGGTCGTATCGAGCATCTCAAGACCATGCGGTGACGCCAGAATAGCGGCCATGCCATCAATCTGCGCGTTGATCGCCTTCTCCAGAATCTGCGACACGGTACCTTCACCATTCAGTGCGTTTGCAACAGAAGCGGTCTTTTCGACGTAGTGCAGCTCGGTAAGCTTACGAACAATCGCCTCTTTGTTCTTGTAGTGCAGATAGACGGCAGGCCGCGACATTCCCGCCCCGCGCGCTATGTCATCCATCGAGGTTTTGCGAAATCCATAAGCTGAAAAGGCCTGAAAGGCCGACGTCAGAATGGCCTTTTGCCGCGTATCGTCGATCAAATCCGTCATATCCGAACCTCTGACATTTTTTGTATATTTTGTCAATTGACACACTGACATTTTTCACCAATTATGTCAGAAACCAGCCACAGCCAAGAGAGGTGCGCCATGGCGACGACCCTGAAGATCAACGGAACATCACATCAGGTCGACCTGCCCGATGATGTGCCCCTTCTCTGGGTACTGCGGGATGAAGTTGGCCTGACCGGAACGAAATTTGGGTGCGGAGTTGCCGCATGCGGGGCCTGCACCGTCCACATCGATGGCGAGGCGGTACGTTCATGCCAGGTAGCACTGTCAGATGTCTGGGGTGACGTTATCACAATCGAAGGCACCGGCTCTCCGGATTCGATGGCGGCAATTCAGCAGGCCTGGGTTGACCATCAGGTGGCGCAATGTGGCTACTGCCAGTCGGGCCAGATCATGCAGGCGGCCGCGCTGCTTGCCGAGAACCCAAGCCCTTCAGACACTGACATAGATGACGCAATGCAGGGAAACCTCTGCCGCTGTGGCACCTATCCTCGTATTCGCGCAGCGATCCACGACGCCGCTGCAAAACTGAAGGAGGCCTAAGCAATGGCACGCATTGGAAAAATCCTCCGCCGTACATTCCTGATTGGTTCTGCCGCAATCGCCGGAGGCGTGGCCTTCGGCGTCTACTACGTCAATCGCCCTGCACCGAACCCGTTGAAACCAGGCGAAGGTGAGGCCGCACTGAATCCATTCGTTTTGATTGATCAGAACGGCGTCACCCTGTTCGCCCCACGCGCCGAAATGGGTCAGGGTGTCAAAACCACTTGGGCCGCATTGATCGCTGAGGAGCTGGATGTGGATCTTGACCAGATCACCGTTCTGCACGGCCCGGCAGCCGCCGCCTACTACAACTCGGCCCTGATGGGTGAGAGCCTGCCAAACAAGGGCTACGATATCTCGGACTTCCAGCACAATCTGGGTGAGGCACTGGGTGTTGTCGGCCGGGCGCTTAGTTTGCAGGTCACCGGCGGCTCTACGTCGATGAAGGATGGCTATGAACGCATGCGCGAGGCAGGCGCATCGGCCCGCGAAACGCTGAAACTGGCGGCGGCAGAACGTCTGGGTGTTGATCCCACGCAGTTGAAAACCGCCTCAGGTCACGTGATTGCACCGAACGGAGACAAAATTGCCTATACCGAACTGGCGGCGGATGCGGCCACACTCGAGCCGGTTGAGGCACCACTGCGCGACCCGTCTGAATGGCGTTATCTGGGTCAATCCCAACCGCGTTTGGACATGGCCGAAAAAGCGACCGGTACCGCCGAGTTTGGTGTTGATGTTCGCCTTCCCGATATGAAGTTCGCCAGCGTTCGGATGAATCCAAAACTGGGTGGCACCATGAACGGCTTTGACGACAGCGCGGCAAAAACCATGCCGGGCGTCGAAAAGATCGTCGATCTTGGTAACGGAGTGGCCGTCATCGCCAACAACACATGGCTTGCCAATCAGGCTGTCGAAGCGATTGACGTGGACTGGGGCGATGCGCCCTACCCGCCCGAAACCGACGCGATCTTTGCCAGCATTGCCAAGGCATTCGACGACTCTCCAAATTCGACCATGCGCGACGACGGAGACGTTGACACCTTGCCCGAAGGCGCAACGGAGATCACCGCCGAGTATCAACTGCCTTATCTGGCGCATGCCACGATGGAGCCAATGAATGCCACTGCGCTTTTCACCGGGACAAAGCTGGACCTGTGGTGCGGAAATCAGGCACCCACACTGATCCGGATGCGGGTGGCAAATGTCGCCAATCTGGACACCGAGGCGGTTGAGATACACACCACCTATCTTGGCGGTGGCTTCGGTCGGCGCGGTGAACTGGATTTCGGCGAAATCGCAACCAAGGTCGCCATGACGATGCCCGGAACGCCGGTGCAAACCACATGGAGCCGCGAAGAAGACATGCGCCACGACTATTACCGCCCCGGAGCGCTGGCGCGGATGCGTGGTGCGATTAAGGACGGAAAGGCTGTTCTAATTGATGGCAAGGTTGCGGCACAATCCTGTACGCAGCAAGCGGTCGGACGCTACACCGGCTTGCCAGCAGGCGGGCCAGACAAGGTGCTGGTCGAAGGGTTCTTCAATCAGCCCTATGCGGTTCCGAACTACCGTATGAGCGGGCATATCGCTGCGCTTGATATCCCGGTAGGTTTCTGGCGTTCGGTCGGCAATAGCCACAATGGCTTCTTCCACGAGACCTTCATGGATGAGATGGCACATGCCGCGGGTCGTGATCCACTGGAATTCCGGCTGGAGCTTATGCAGAACGAGCACGCCCCCTCGGCCGGATGTCTGGAAGCTGTGCGCGAGATGTCAGGATGGACCGGTAAGACGCCCGGTGGCGTTGGTCGCGGAGTGGCCTTTACCTACAGCTTTGGCACGCCCGTCGCGCAAGTGATCGAGGTCGTCGATGAAGATGGCACCATCCGCATCAACAAAGCCTGGATTGCCTGCGACATGGGTCTTGCGCTGGATCCGGAAAACGTCAAGGCGCAGATGTTCGGCGGCATGATGTATGGCCTGTCGGCGGCCTGTTTCGGTGAAATCACATTCTCGGAGGGCGAAGTCGAACAGTTCAACTTCCCTGATTATGAGGCGATCCGAATGCACACAGCGCCGCAGGTCGAAGTACGCGTGCTTGAAACCAATCGCCATATGGGTGGCGCAGGTGAACCGGGCACACCACCATCGATGCCGGCTTTGGGCAACGCTCTGTTTGATCTGACAGGTGAGCGCGCACGCAGCCTGCCGCTCATCAATCAATTCGACATCTTGATCTAGTCTGAACAGATTGCATCGGCTCTACCCTCATCGGGGCCGATGCAAAAAGCTACTGGTTGCTTGAGAACTAGCTTACGCCATGCGCTTGATCAGTGGAGCTTTCGAGCCCGCTGACCATGCCTGAACTGCAGAGCCGAAGGCTTCGAACAGCGGTCGGGATACCGGGTCATTGGCAGCGTCCCATTCAGGATGCCACTGCACTGACAGAGTAAATCCGGGTGCATCCTTGATGTAAATCGCCTCTGGCGTTCCGTCAGGTGCATGACCGTCAATCACGACCCGTTGACCGACCGTCTTGATGCCCTGTCCATGCAACGTGTTAGTCATGACTTCGCACGCACCGAATATCTGCTGGAATACACCGCCCTCTTCCAACGTAACAACGTGGCGCAGAGCGAACTTTTCTTCCAGTGTACCGTCCGGCGGCATACGATGGTTCATGCGCCCGGGCAGGTCTCGAATTTCCGGGTACAGCGTGCCGCCCATGGCGACGTTCACTTCCTGAAATCCGCGGCAGATTCCCAGAAACGGCTGGCCCCGTTCGACGCAGGCACGCACCAGGGGCAAGGTGATCGCGTCACGTGCGCGGTCGAACTCACCATGCGCTTCGGTCTCCGCTTCACCATATTCTTCGGGATGCACGTTTGGGCGCCCTCCCGTCAGCAGAAATCCGTCACAAACTTCCAGCAACTCGTCCACTGAAACATAGCGCGGATCGGCAGGTATCAGCAGAGGAAGGCAATTCGATACATTTGCAACCGCGTCCGAATTCATAGTTCCGCCCGCATGTGTCGGATACTGATCGTTCATCAAGTAAGAATTTCCGATAATGCCGACGACCGGACGCACCATGCAAACCTCGCTAATCTTTGAAACTGCTCAAGCATTCATGCCAGTTTCACACAACTAATCAAAGTGCGTGGGCGCAGCTTGCACTGTGAATTTCTCAACAACTGTCGCCCAGCGCCCAAGATATGCCACAAATTTGGACAATTCAGGCAAAAAGCAAGTGATTGAGCGGAATACGATGACAACCAGCGTCCAAAATCGGAAAGCATCCGAACGGTTAGTGCTCAAAGGGTGCCTCAGTCGACCAGAGATCATTCTCGTCTCGATGCTGGTCTTGTCGGTGCTGCTGTCGTTGTTGCTGTCTGTGTTGAAAGCTCAACCGATTGCCTGGGGCGGTTTTGCGATGGGTCTGGCGCCGACGGTTGGGTTGCTTGCCGCTGGTCTTTACATTCGCCTATTTAAAAATCAGCCGCGCATCGCACAGCTTGCAATCGCCAACAGCCTGTTTCTGGGTTTCATGGGGATTACAACCCTGCTGATCTATCTGCGCTTTCCGATAGCCGAATTGTCGTTCGACAAGCTTTTGATGCAAGCGGATGCGGCGCTTGGGTATTCTTGGCCACAATTCCTTGAGGTGCTTGCAGCCTATCCCGATGCCGGTCGGGCGCTGAGCTATGTTTACCACAGCTCATTGCCCCAACTGTTTGTCATGGTTGGCTATCTGGCGTTGACCGGACGGTCCGACGCATTGGATCGGGCACTTATGGCCGGCACCTTCGGCCTGCTCCTCACAACGCTGATCTGGTGGATTGTACCCAGCGTCGGGCCGTCGGTCTTTTACGACCTGCCTGTTGGGCTGGAAAAAAAGATCGATCTGGTGACCAACAGCACCTACGCACAAATCCTCCGCACGCTGTCGGATCAGGGGCTTGCCGTAATTGCACCCTCAGACATCGTCGGGACGATTGCCTTCCCGTCCTATCACACGATCATGGCATTGCTGGTTGTGTGGTATCTGCGCGGTACGGCGCTGTTCATTCCGGCGTTGATCCTGAACGTGGCCATGGTTCCCGCCATCCTGTCACACGGAGGTCATCACCTTACGGACATGATCGGGGGAATAGTCGTTTTTGCTGTTTCAGCGTGGCTTGCGGCGCGTCCCATGGTGCGAGGCGCCGCAGACCAAGACTAAAGGGCGGATTAGATCTCGCCTGTAAGGCCAGCAGCCTCGATACCCGCCATCGCAGCGGCGGCATCATTGTCCGAAGTATCCCCGGTCACACCTACGGCACCGATGATCGCACCCTTGCGATCACGCAGCAAAACACCACCCGGGACAGGGATGACTTGCCCGCCATAGACGCCATTCACTGCAGCCATGAAATAGGCCTGACCCTCAGCACGCTGCATCTGCGCTGTCCCCGCCATGCCCAGCATTACCGATCCATAGGCCTTACCATGTGCAATCGCGAAACGACCCGGCGCTGCGCCATCTTCACGCTCGAACGCGATCACGTGGCCACCGGAGTCCAGAACGACCACGGAAAGAGGCTTCAGCTCCATCTCGCGTCCTTTTTCCAGAGTTTTGCGAATGATGGTCCGCGCCTTGCGAAGTGAAACTGACATGTCCTGCCCTCTTGGATGAAAGTTCTGTTGGTGCTGCGGGGAACTTCCCCCGCAGCCGGGATTTAAGCGCTGGCAGCTTTCAGTTCCAGACGGCGTGCATGAAGTACCGGCTCGGTGTAACCCGACGGCTGCACGCGACCTTTGAAGACCAGATCGCAGGCGGCCTGAAAAGCGATACCGTCAAAGTTCGGCGCCATCGGGTTGTAGGCCGGATCATCTTCGTTCTGACGATCCACTACGGCAGCCATCTTCTGCATCGCCGCCATCACCTGCGCTTCGTCAACGACGTCATGATGCAACCAATTGGCCAGCGCCTGGCTTGAGATACGGCAGGTCGCGCGATCCTCCATCAGGCCGATATCGTTGATGTCCGGTACCTTTGAACATCCGACGCCCTGATCTACCCAACGCACGACATATCCCAGAATGCCCTGAGCATTGTTCTCGATCTCGCGGGTGATTTCCTCGTCGCTCAGATTACGGCCATCCAAAAGCGGAATGGTCAGCAGATCACCCAATGTCCCGCGAGCACCGCCCGCAGCGATCTCATCCTGCCGCGTCAGTACATTTACCTTGTGGTAGTGGGTCGCATGCAAGGTCGCCGCTGTGGGGGACGGAACCCAGGCACAGGTCGCTCCAGACATCGGATGCCCGATTTTCTGCTCAAGCATATCACCCATACGGTCGGGCATCGCCCACATGCCCTTGCCGATCTGAGCCTTGCCTTTCAGCCCGCAGGCAAGGCCGATATCCACATTGCGATCTTCATAGGAAGCGATCCATGGCGTATTCTTGATGTCCCCTTTGGGCAGCATCGGCCCCGCTTCCATCGAGGTGTGGATTTCATCACCAGTCCGATCCAAAAAGCCGGTATTGATGAAAGCTACACGCGATTTTGCGGCTCGGATGCATTCCTTGAGGTTCACCGAAGTCCGACGCTCTTCGTCCATGATACCCAGCTTTACCGTGTTGCGCGGCAAACCCAGAATATCCTCGACCATGTCGAAGATCTGAACCGAGAACGCGACCTCTTCCGGGCCGTGCATCTTGGGTTTCACAACATAGACCGACCCGGCGACCGAGTTGCCACCTTCGCGCTGCAGGTCGTGCATCGCGATCAATGTGGTGCAGAGAGCGTCCATCAGCCCTTCGCCAATCTCGTTGCCGTCGGCATCCAGGACCGCGGGGTTGGTCATCAGATGCCCAACGTTACGCACCAGCATCAATGAACGCCCTTTCAGGGTGTTCTGAGCTCCGTCAGCGGCGGTGAAGTCAAGATCGCCTGCCAGTTTACGGGTAAAGGTGTTTCTACCTTTGGTTACTTCCTCGGTCAGGTCGCCTTTCATCAGGCCCAGCCAGTTTCCGTAGGCGACAACCTTATCGGCAGCATCAACACAGGCGACTGAATCTTCACAGTCCATGATAGTGGACAGCGCGGATTCCAGTCGTACATCCGCGATACCTGCAGGATCAGAGGCGCCGATATTGCTGAAGGCGTCAATCGTGATCTGGATGTGCAGTCCGTTGTTCTTAAACAGGACGAATTCGGGGGCACTTGCCGAACCTCCAAAGCCAACAAACTTGGCGGGGTCTGCCAACGCAGGTACCAGTGACCCGTCTACGACACTCAGACCGCCGACATCGGCCCAGGATCCGGACGCAAGCGGTACGGCATCATCCAGAAAAGCTTTGGACCATGCAATCACGCGCGTGCCACGTTCAGCATCGTAACCGCCACCCGATGGCAAATCGCCCATGGCGTCGGTTCCGTACAAGGCGTCATACAAGCTGCCCCAGCGGGCATTTGCAGCGTTCAGGGCAAAACGGGCATTGGTGATTGGCACAACCAGCTGCGGACCCGGTGTGAGCGCGATTTCCGGATCTACACTCTCGGTTTCGATCTGGAATTCATCGCCTTCGTCTACGAGATATCCGATCTCACGCAGAAAAGACTGGTACTCTGCCGGATCAATGTTCTGCCCCTTGCGCGCTATATGCCAGCCATCGACGCGGCCCTGAATGTCGGCGCGCTTGGCCAGCAACTCTCGGTTTTTGGGGCCAAGTTCGGAGACCATCTTTGCAAGGCCAGCCCAGAACACATTCGGAGCTACACCTGTTCCCGGCAGCGCCTGTTGCTCGATAAAATCGGCCAATATCTGATCAACCTGCAGCCCGTTCCGGGTTTCTCTGCCGCTCATATTCCGAATCTCCCGCAATTGTGTGCCGTTGTATGCGCACATCAGTTAGGGCGAAAGTTTCCGATAGGCAACTTGCGCCCTTACGTTTTGATTTTCAGACAGGATTGGAAACTGCTTCAAAAGCAGCAAGGCAATGCCGCACCACAATCGCGTTGGTTGCAGCCACCGGGCGAAGCTCATAACGTCGCGCCAGACATGAACCGATGCGAGGCCCCCGATGCGCGACGCCGCCCCCACCACGATCTATCTGAAAGATTACACGCCGTTCGGTTATTTGGTGGACAGCGTGCATCTGACATTCAACCTTGCTCAGCACGCAACCCGGGTCACCTCCCGCATCGCTTTCCGTCCCAATCCGGACGCAACCGATCGGACGTTTTTTCTGCATGGCGAAGACCTGACGTTGATCCGGGCAGCCATCGACGGTGAGGTTATCTCTCCTGACATTTCCGACAAGGGCCTGACCGCTCAGGTTCCTGACGCCCCCTTTATCTGGGAGGCCGAAGTCGAAATTGATCCCGGCAACAACACAGCACTCGAGGGGCTTTATATGTCCAACGGCATGTACTGCACCCAATGTGAAGCCGAGGGCTTTCGCAAGATCACATACTATCCGGATCGCCCCGATGTGATGTCTACCTTCACAGTCCGCATAAATGGCGATCTTCCGGTTCTGCTGTCCAACGGTAATCCAACCGGCAGCGGCGAGGGCTGGGCCGAGTGGACGGATCCCTGGCCCAAACCTGCATACCTGTTCGCCCTGGTTGCAGGGGAACTGGTTGCACATCCCGATCAATTCACAACGCGTTCCGGGCGCGACGTCGAACTGAACCTGTGGGTCCGCCCCGGTGATGAAGGCAAATGCGCCTTTGGAATGGAAGCGCTGAAGCAGTCTATGAAGTGGGATGAGGATGTTTACGGGCGCGAATACGATCTGGACGTGTTCAACATCGTGGCAGTCGACGATTTCAACATGGGAGCGATGGAGAACAAAGGGTTGAATATCTTCAACTCCTCCGCCGTTCTGGCCAGCCCCGAGACCTCGACAGATACCAATTTCGAACGCATCGAAGCCATTATCGCGCATGAGTATTTCCACAACTGGACCGGTAACCGCATCACCTGCAGGGACTGGTTCCAACTATGCCTGAAAGAGGGCTTGACCGTCTTTCGCGACGCCCAGTTTACGTCAGACATGCGCTCTGAGCCGGTCAAACGCATTCATGACGTGATCGACCTGCGTGCCCGTCAGTTCCCCGAGGATAGCGGCCCGCTGTCGCATCCCGTTCGCCCAGAGAGTTTTCAGGAAATCAATAACTTCTATACTTCGACGGTCTACGAAAAGGGTGCTGAGGTTATTGGCATGCTCAAGCGGCTGGTAGGTGATGACGCCTATGCCAAAGCGCTTGATCTGTATTTCGAACGCCATGACGGTCAGGCCTGCACCATCGAAGACTGGCTGCAGGTGTTCGAGGATACGACTGGTCGCGATCTGAGCCAGTTCAAACGCTGGTACAGCCAATCGGGCACCCCACGCGTGAAAGTGGCCGAAGATTGGGCCGATGGAACCTACACCCTGACACTCAGCCAATCGACGAACCCGACGCCTGGACAATCGGAGAAGCTGCCGCAGGTAATCCCGGTCGCCGTCGGCCTGCTTGGAGCCAATGGTGACGAAGTCAGAGGTACCGAGGTTTTGGAACTGACTGAAGCAGAGCAGAGCTATAGTTTCACAGGCTTGGCTTCAAAACCTGTGGCTTCGATCCTGCGCGGCTTTTCGGCTCCGGTGATCCTGGAACATGACCACGGCAACGCCGAACGCGCGTTTCTGCTGGCGCATGACACGGATCCATTCAACAGGTGGGAAGCCGGGCGCTCGCTTGCGCAGGACACGCTGCTGCGGATGATCACAGAAGATGCCGCGCCAAATGCCGATTATCTGGATGGGCTGTTAGCCGTTCTGCGCGACGGTGACCTCGACCCTGCCTATCGGGCGCTCATGTTGGGCTTGCCAACACAATCCGAACTGGCTGCAGCACTGCATGAGAGTGGCACTACACCAGACCCGATGGCGATCTGGGCTGCCGTAGAAACGCTGCGCCAGGCGACGGCGCAGCATATGCAGGACTTGCTGCCTTGTCTGCATAGCGAGGCAGTTATCGACGCCCCCTATGACCCCGGCGCAGCACAATCCGGCAAACGCGCATTGGGCGGTGCAGCTCTGGCGCTGACTTCACGGTTGGATGGTGGAGCAAAAGCGGCCGAGGAATATGCCAAGGCCGATAACATGACGCTGCAGCTGACCGCGCTCTCCTGCCTGCTGCGCGCCCGTAAGGGTGAGGCTGAACTGGCAGCATTCTACGATCAGTGGCGACATGACCGTTT
The DNA here is from genome assembly GCF_013030265.1 of Ruegeria arenilitoris. Lineage (GTDB taxonomy): Bacteria > Pseudomonadota > Alphaproteobacteria > Rhodobacterales > Rhodobacteraceae > Ruegeria > Ruegeria arenilitoris_E. Next base: position 469,046 of record NZ_WPZQ01000002.1, on the reverse strand, counting down.
GGTCATGGACAAATGGTTTGCGCTGCAGGTTTCAATGGCAGCGCCAGAGGCAACACCTCAAACCGCCCAATCGCTGACAGAACATGCCGATTTCAATTGGAAGAACCCAAACCGCTTCCGCGCACTGATGGGATCACTGGCCATGAACCACGCCGGCTTCCATCAGGCCGATGGGGCTGCCTATCAATTGCTTGCAGATTGGTTGATCCGGCTGGATCCGGTGAACCCGCAAACAACTGCGCGCATGTGCTCGGCTTTCCAGACATGGAAACGCTACGATGCCGACCGTCAGGATTTGATGCGTCACCAGCTGACTCGCATTTCGGAAACTCCAAACCTGTCGCGGGATACGACAGAAATGGTCACACGGATATTGGGGGCGTAAGCCCCCTATGGTCTCGGCTAAACACAACAAATGACTCCGTTTATCTTCACTCGCCAGAACCGCTCGCCCAGAACCGTGATGATCCTGATCTGCGTCTACGCGGCGCTCATCGGATTGGTGATCTTTTTCAATGCAGCATTTTGGCTGGTCGGATTGCTGGCGCTTGGCACGCTTCCGGCGGTCTGGGATCTCGTCCAAGACAGCAGCGCGGGCCTGAACTTGGATCAGCATAAGCTGAGTTGGCATTCAGGGCGAAGACAGGGCGATATCAGCTTGGATGAAATCGATTTTTTCCGCTTCGATACCCGCTGGGACTTTTCTGTGCGGGTATCCATGGTGCTGAAAACAGGTAAACGCCTGCGCCTACCGGATGAAGCCTTGCCCCCTCATCGGGACTTCGAACAGATACTTCAGCAAGCTGGTTTCAAAGTTGAGCGGCATCATTTCACTGTATTTTGAAACGATCAGCCGCGAATCCCCAAGATTAACTCCAAACACGCAGATTTCCCCCCTAATGCCTTGAATTGGGCGCAAATTGCGGCCAGACTTCGAAGTCAGTTTACGAGTTTGTACAGTTTCGAGTTTCACCATGTTCTGGTCGTTCAGGGCAGCCGCTGCCCGTATATCAGGTTCCCGAAAGCAGATTGCGCCGGAAAGACGCGCGCAAAATGCCGTTGCCGCAGCAACCCTTGCGGATACGGGGCAGCTTAACATTCCTGTGGCACAATTAGGTCCAAGTGACCTTATCGGTCGTGATGTAATCGAACGCGGGCGCTATCTGGCCCGTCAGGATCTGTGGACACAATTGTCCGCCGAGATGCACGCAGCCGATGCTGCAAGAGAGGCAGCCCCCGGCGGCCTTCCGATTGCTGATCTGCTGGCCTTTGGCGCACGCTCTGATGTTGTACTTGCCGCCGAACACGCTCTGACAGATGGCAAAGCGATATCGGACTATGATCTGCTTGGCGGCATCGCGGAGCTTGAGAACGAACTGCGCGAGCATCCTGACGACCCGATGATTGGACTTGTGGTTGCTCTGGCTCACGTCGATTTGGCCTGGGCATGGCGGGGAACTGCATGGGAGACTACGCTGCCTCCGCTGCATCGGTCACGCTGCGCGGCGCATTTTGACCGTGCTGCCGCAATTCTTCCGAATTGCCGTCGTGCCGCGCCTAACAGCCCGGCAGTTGCAGCCGCCGATTGCGCCCTTCTTGCAGGTCAACGCAAAGCTCAGGCACGTGTTGCTGATCAATACGAGAAACTGATCGCGCTCGACCCGCGCAATCATCGCCACATGCGGGCGATGGGCAGTCATTTGCTGCCGCGCTGGTTTGGCAGCTATCAGGAGCTGGAACTGCAGGCTTTGCGCAACGCGGCACAAACGCAGGACATCTGGGGTGCTGGTGGATACACTTGGGTGCAATTCGATGCCATCGCTCTGGACGAAGAGGCCTGCGCTCGCGTGGATGTCGAATACTTCATTGAAGGCCTGCGCGACATCGTTCAACGGCAATCTGATCAGCAAACAATCAACCTTCTGGCCGCCTATTGCGCAATCACGCTGCAAAACGGGCTTGGACTGGATGAACGGGCAGATCTGGCCCGAACTCAGATCGGTGAGGCTGCCGACTGGCTGATCCGTGATCATCTGACAGAGTTGCATCCGCTCATTTGGGCCCACGCTGCGGACGGGTTCAACAACAGCGTCCGCATCAATTCGCCCGAGCGTTTTGCAGCACGCGGACAGCGCGATGCCCTGCGCGCCATCAGCAACCTGCTGCGTGATGAGCTGGGTAGCGGCAAGAGCGTGACGTTCACGCCAAACGGGTTGCAGTTCACGCACCAATAATTGGTGCGAGGGCCTTTCTGAAATCATCGTAACGCGGCGTCCAACCAAGATCTTTTAACCGGCGCCCTGAAACCCGTTGGCTGAGCATCGGCCCCTCTGAGGAGCCGTATTTCGCAAGCGCTTCCGACCGTGGAACAACATGCGTCCGGTATGGAACCTCACGTCGGGTCGACAAGGCGAGCACGATGTCTTTTACCGCAACCCCTACCTCGGTCACTGCATTGAAATGCCCCGACAGATCGCGGTTTTCGCAAAGCAGAACATAGGCCATCGCCAAATCCTCTACATGAACAAGTGGCCATAGCGTTTCAGCGCTCCCCCAGATTTCAACCGGTTGCCTGTGCTGAATTTGCGCGTCGAAACGATGGAACATTCCTAGGGCATTGCTGTCATAAACCAGACCCGGATGCAAAACCGCCAAGTCCACCCAATCATCGGCTGCAAATATATTTGCTGTTTCCAGCATCCACGAAAACTCGGGAATTGGTGAAAAGGCGCTGGTTTCATCGACAACGTCACCGCCCGTATCCCCATAAAGCCAGACACCGCCGGTATAGATGCAACGCGTAGCTTGCCCCCGCCGCTTTGCCGCTCGTCGCAACGCCTCCATCGCCAGAAAATCAACCTGTGCCATTTCTTCATCGAACGTGGCTGCAATCTGCAAAACAACATCCGATGCAATCGCTCGATCAGCCCAGCCCTCTGGTTGCCGCAAATCTCCACGACAAACCTGTGCTCCCACTTGCTGCAATTTTGCACAAGATGCAGAGGACCGGCACAAACCGGTCAAACTGTGCCCACGTGCCAGAAGTTGCGCGGTGACCTGCGAACCAATCAATCCGGTTGCACCCAATACAAATATGTTCATCTGGTTCTCCGAGGGTTTGAATGACTGTGGCCTTCGGTTCTGGCGCCTCAAGTATGGTTGAGATCAAGCACAAAGATTCATTCCCCCTTGCCCCCTAGCGCGCACGGGCATAATACGCAGGCCTAGACTTCTGCGGATAAGAGGCGCGCCATGCTCGACCTGACCTATGAAATGCCCAAACCCAAGACCATTGCCGGTGCCAAGCACGACTGGGAGCTGGTGATCGGGATGGAGGTTCATGCGCAGGTCTCATCCAATGCCAAGCTGTTCTCGGGCGCATCGACCCAATTTGGGGCCGAGCCGAACTCGAACGTGGCCTTCGTGGATGCCGCGATGCCGGGAATGCTGCCGGTGATCAACGAATACTGCGTTGAACAGGCGGTACGCACCGGTCTGGGCCTGAAGGCAGACATCAATCTGAAATCGGCCTTTGACCGTAAGAACTATTTCTACCCCGACCTGCCGCAGGGATATCAGATTTCCCAGCTTTATCATCCGATTGTGGGTGAAGGCGAAGTGCTGGTCGAGATGGGTGACGGCACCGCACGTATGGTGCGCATCGAACGCATCCACATGGAGCAGGACGCGGGTAAATCGATCCACGACATGGACCCGCATATGTCCTTCGTGGACTTGAACCGGACCGGTGTTTGCCTGATGGAGATCGTGTCGCGCCCCGATATCCGTGGCCCGGAAGAGGCAGCGGCCTATATCGCCAAGCTGCGTCAGATCATGCGTTATCTGGGCACCTGCGACGGCAACATGCAGAACGGCAACCTGCGGGCAGACGTGAACGTCTCGATCTGTTTGCCGGGTGCGTACGAGAAGTATCAGGAAACACAGGACTTTTCGCATCTGGGTACCCGCTGCGAAATCAAGAACATGAACTCGATGCGCTTTATCCAACAGGCGATCGAAGTCGAAGCGCGCCGCCAGATCGCCATTGTCGAAGCTGGTGGAAAAGTAGATCAGGAAACCCGTCTGTATGATCCGGACAAGGGTGAGACCCGTTCGATGCGGTCCAAGGAAGAGGCACATGATTATCGCTATTTCCCCGACCCCGATCTACTGCCTCTGGAGATCGAGCAAGCGTGGGTAGATGACATCGCCGCCAAGCTGCCCGAGCTGCCCGATGAGAAAAAAGCACGTTTTATCAGAGAGTTCGGACTGACCGACTATGACGCGTCGGTGCTGACCGCCGAGGTGGAAGCTGCAGATTATTTTGAACAAGTCGTCGAAGAGGTTGGTTCTTTCGATACCAAATCCCTAAAAGATATCCCTGCAGTTCCACAGAAATCTGCGGCGAATTGGGTTGTCAATGTTCTATTTGCTGCCCTCAAGAAAGACGATCTGGATATTTCGCAATCACGAATATCCCCCAAGCAACTTGCATCACAACTCAAACTGGAATGGTCGGGCGATATCTCGGGCAAGATCGCAAAAGATCTGTTCGAAATCGTTTGGACCGAAGGCGGCGACCCGGCGCAGATCGTCGAAGAACGCGGCATGAAACAGGTGACCGATACCGGTGCCATCGAAGCGGCGTTGGATGAGATCATTGCCGCCAATCCGGCGCAGGTCGAGAAGGCCAAGGTGAACCCGAAACTGGCAGGCTGGTTCGTGGGTCAGGTCATGAAGGCGACCGGCGGCAAGGCAAACCCGAAGGCCGTTAACCAATTGGTCAGCGCCAAGCTGGGTCAGTAAATCTTGTGTTTTGTACAAACCGGGCGATAGGGTTTGTTCGGTTTGTACAATTCTGATTTTCCCATTTCTTAACGTTTCAAGGGGCTTGCCATGTGCTTGACTCCCCTTTGAATTGCGCTCTTTCTTCCGGATCAGAGAGGTAAGGTTTCATGCAGAAAAAATTTGATCAGGAACTCGAAGATCGCTTGGTCCGCTACGCGTCCATTGACAGTCAGAGCGATGAGAATTCTCCAACTACACCCAGTACGGAAATTCAGCTAAACATGCTGAACCTGCTCAAGCAGGAACTGACCGAAATCGGAGCGCAGGATGTTGAACTGACCGGAGACAGCGTCGTTGTGGCCACCATTCCCGGCACAGTTCCGGGACCAACCGTGGGATTTCTTGCCCATGTCGATACTGCACCGCAGTTCAATGCGACCGGCGTCAAACCGCGGGTGATCAAAGGCTACAATGGTGGAGACATCAGCTTTCCCGATGATCCGGAATTGGTTCTGTCGCCAGAAGAGCATCCCTATCTGGCCGAGAAAATCGGACATGACCTGATCACCGCCTCGGGTACCACACTGCTGGGTGCCGATGACAAAGCGGGTGTTTCAATCCTGATGACGATGACCCGGCATCTGCTTGAAAACAAGGACATCCCGCATGGGCCGATCCGCATCGCCTTTACTCCGGATGAAGAGATCGGGCGCGGTGTTACAGAACAATTGCCCAAGGATCTGGGTGCTGATTTCGCATACACTCTGGACGGTCAGGAAGTCGGCGAAATCGAATATGAGAGCTTTTCGGCCGACCGTGCCGTGATCCGGATCGAGGGCGTCTCGATCCATCCCGGGCTGGCGAAGGGCAAAATGGTCAACGCAGCCCATCTGGCGGCTAAGATAGTGCAAACACTTCCGCAGGCCACCATGACCCCCGAGGTCACAGACGGGCGTGAGGGGTTCATCCATATCACCGACATGAATGGCGGTTCCTCTGAGATGGAAATCAAGCTGATCCTGCGCGATTTCGAAATGGAAGCGCTGGAGGCGCAGGGCGATCTGGTCCGGCAGGTCTGTGCCACCGTTCAGGCCACAGAGCCGCGTGCGGTGATCACCTGTGAGATTTACCATCAGTACCGCAACATGCGCTATTGGCTGGAAAAAGACATGACACCGGTCGATCTGGCGCGCGATGCTTGCCGTGAACTGGGGATCGAGCCGCTTTCAGTACCGATCCGCGGTGGTACCGATGGATCCCGACTGACCGAATTCGGCACGCCCTGCCCTAATCTGTTCACCGGTATGCAGTGCATTCACGGGCCTCTGGAATGGGTATCGGTGCAGGACATGGCCCTCGCCACCGAGCTGTGCCTGTCCGTCGTGCAAAAAGCGGCGGGGACTGACGGCAACAGTGCAGGCTGAATTCTGCCGTCCGGCCATGCTCTCTTTTACCCTGCCGCCAACGTGATAAGTTGGCCGCGACAGGCATTTTAGGAACTATTGATGCAGCGCTACGAATACAAAGTTGTCCCCGCCCCGCAGAAAGGCACCAAAGCCAAGGGCGTGAAGACACCCGAAGGACGATTTGCCAATTCGATCGAACAATTGCTGAATCAGATGGGCAAGGACGGCTGGGAATATCAACGCGCCGAATTGCTGCCGAGCGAAGAGCGGACGGGTCTGACCGGGTCTGCAACGAACTGGCGCAATGTTCTGGTGTTCCGCCGGGCTGTTGAGATCGAAATCGATGCCGCATCGGTGGCGACCCCCGCTGCAGAGGATGAGGCGCCATTGGCACAGCCGATTCCCGGGCCGGAAGAGGTCAAGGCACCCGCCCCGATTGCGGAAGAAGCAAAAGATCCGCCTTTGTCACTGAAAGGTTCCGAGGAAGAGACGGATCCGTCTGAGAAAAGCAAAGAGTGACGATAGGTGTCGGAGTCTTACCCGTCGGCGACTACAGGTTTTTGGGCGCTTTCTGTCAGTCTAAAGCTAATTGCCTAATCTGAACCATCCTCAGGCAATACGACCATTTTGAAGCTCCAGATTGTCAACTCGATCCAGTCTTTTTCGTGGTAGTCGGAAACCAGAAGGAGCCGGTCGTTGATGAGTCCCCAAGTGAGGACCCCCAATACCTCGTCTTCGGGGAACATAGTGGACAGATCGAGACCAGCAAGTTTTCTGCTGCCGAACCAATCATAAATCTCAGGACTTCCCCCAAGTTGTGCACTGTACCACATCCCTACAGGAGCAAACTGGTCAAGTGGATCTTTGAGCACGAGTTTAGTCGGCACCATAGCGGCAAATCCAAGATCACCCGACAGCGTTACATACCCTGAGCGAACCAGAAAATGCCTGCGGAATGCACATCCTTCAAATTCAAATACAGCCGATAGATTTGCAACTTTATTAGAGCGGCTTTTTGCGATTTTGGTCGAAAGAAGGTGCTCAGAACTCTTAGATTCAACAGAAAAAGTTCCGTACTCCCCGAGGTTGATTTCTTTTGAAACTCGTACTGGTCTAAACCGCTCCGGACATGGCTTACTGCCGATTTCCAGCTGCATCGGTTGCAAATTCGCGACAACCAGTTGCTCTTGATCAAATCCCATTTCCCAAGCACGTGCGGAGACACTGTTACCAGATATCGAGACGAACAGGCCAGACACTACCAAAACACCGGAGAGATGCCGAAATACACGAAGTAGCATTATGGAGTTGCCTCGATTATCGAAATTTCAATGACGCTGGACAGCTTCAAATCAGCCAGAACTGTTCCTTTGCCCTGCTTCAGCTCGAAAGGCAGATCTTTGAGGCGCAAAGTAAGATCCAACACGCCAGCAGCCTCGGACGCACCCTCATCTAGATCTGCTTCGCTTGATCGATGCTCGCTCGTGACATAGCCTAAAGACAGAGCCTGATTGGCGCCCGGACCCAGCACATCTTTGTGATGAATGACTAAATTTCCGATTTCACCTTCAAGCTTGTAAGTAAGCCCTACGAATTCAGGGTAGCTATCATAATCGCAAAAGAAAATTGTGGTCAGAAATTCGACGTTGGAATTCGCTACTAGCTGATCAGCAGTGTAGTTCCTCGTTACGAACCGAGCACTTGTATCTTCGTCCCCGTCGTTTTGCTCTATCTGTCCGCCACGTCGCACGGTAACCCGCTTTGTGTTCCTTTCTGCCTGAAAGAGCTTTGCTAACCCGGCCTGCTCCGGGTTCAAGCGATAGCGCATGTCTAACTTGACTGGCCGTTCCGGCTGCTCGCAGGTATACGCCTCGCCCGGGTCGACGGGTTTCATTTGTGTAGAAATATACCCTGTCCGGACCCAAAGCTGGGGCTTTGCAGAGTCGGCGAGAAGCGTCGAACAACATGTACAAGCCGTAAATAGGCCGCCTAACACACGTTTCATTGAATGAGCTGTCATATCCTATATGAGATAAAAGCTATTGTATTCAAAACAATAGCCTCGCTGTCGAAGTTTGTCGATCTGCCACCGTGCGACCCTGACCTTCAACCGAGTGAAGCAGTTGTCATGGCGCAGGCGATTTTCGCTGAGTGAAACCAGTCCAGGCAGATACACTAAACTCCGATATCCAGCGCCAGTGCGTGGATGCGCGGGACGATATCGCCCAGCGCTTTGTGTACAGCCCTGTGGCGGGCAACGCGGGACTGGCCTTCGAAGGCTGAGGCGCGGATACGGACGTTGAAGTGGCTCTCACCCCCGTCCTGATATCCGGCATGGCCCCGGTGGCTCTCGCTGTCGTCGATCACTTCCAGCTCGCGTGGATCAAAGGCTGCTTGCAGGCGGTCGCGGATTTCGTCAGTCACGCTCATTTTTACGCTCAACGGCAAAATAAATGCCGCTCCCCTCTTCTACTTTCGGCTGCTTAGATTAAACTGCTGCCTCCGAGTCGAAAAGATGCGTTCGTGAGGATGAGCACATGGTGAAGTCAGACCCCTTCGGATTCGATATGTCCGTTTCCAGCGCTAAGAAAAAGAACCCGCGCGGGCGCCGGGGCATGTCGGGTGCGTCGGAAACTTCGGTCCGAATCTGTGATCATGAAGGTTGCAATGAACCGGGCAAGTTCCGCGCGCCCAAAGCGCCGGATGTCCTGGATGATTTCTACTGGTTCTGTCAGCAGCACGTGCGCGAATATAACCAGAAGTGGAATTTCTTCGACGGCACCACCGAGGCCGAGCTGAACGCCCAGCGGTCCAAGGACAAGGTATGGGAGCGGGAAACCAAACCCATGGGTGATCCCGAGGCCCGCGCATGGGCCAGACTGGGCATCGAGGATCCGCATCAGGTGCTTGGCGCAAACAGCACCCAGAACAAGGGTCGCACCTCTGGCGGCGGCGGTCGTCGCCTGCCTCCCACCGAACGCCGTGCAATCGAGATTCTGGAAGCTAACGACAGCTGGACCAAGGCCGAGGTGCGCAAGGCCTATAAGAAGCTGATCAAGGTGTTGCACCCGGATATGAACGGCGGCGACCGCTCGCAGGAAGAGCAGTTGCAAGAGGTCGTCTGGGCCTGGGATCAGATCAAGGACAGCCGAAACTTCAAATAACTCAGCATGGCCCCTTCCCGTTTTAAGGTGTGGTTGGGGCCTGCGTTTCTTTGTTTGAGTGTTTCAGTTCGCCCAGTGCCTGCCGGATAACAGTGTCTGCACCTTGCAGGGCAAGCAGAGCCATGACACCAGCAACTAAGATATCAGGCCAGCCCGTGCCTGTGCCAAACACGCCCAGAGCCGCAGCGAGGACAGCGCAATTGGCGACCACGTCATTGCGTGAGCAGATCCAGACCGAGCGCATGTTGGAATCGCCATCACGCCACGCAAAAAGCAGCGCCAGACAGGCGGCGTTTGCGATCAGGGCTACCATTCCGACAACGCTCATTGTTCCCCATGATGGCACGGTTCCGTTCAGGGTATGCCAGATGACGGTGCCAATGACCCACAAACCGAACAGCCCCATTGAGGCTCCCTTGATCAACGCCGCGCTGGCGCGCCAACGCAGGGACATACCCAGAACGAACAGGCTGATGCCGTAGTTGGCAGCATCAGCAAAGAAATCCAGCGCATCCGCCTGCAAAGCGGCCGAACCGGCGGCGAGGCCGGCAATGATTTCAACCAGAAACATGGTCGCGTTGATCACCAACACGATCCAGAGAACGGTGCGGTACTTACCCGCAGCCACTGCGCCCGAGGCGCAGGTATCATGTGAACAGCAAGGCAAATTGAGTTCCTTTAATCGGGGTTCACATGAGGTATAGTGTCTATAGCAACTATAGGGTCAAGCGATGAAAACTGAGGCCTTCAGAATTGGTGATCTGGCCCGTGACACGGGCACTAAGGTGGTCACCATCCGTTACTATGAAAAGATCGGTTTGCTGCAGAACTCTGGTCGCAGCGAAGGGAATTACCGAATTTATGGTACCGCAGAACTGAACCGCTTGCGCTTTATCCGGCGTTGCCGGGCGCTTGGGTTTTCGCTGGACCAGATTCGGGAACTGGCCGATCTGGCCGAAGATACTGAACGCTCGTGCGCCGAAGTGGATGCGCTGACGAGAAGGCACTTGCGGGACATTCAGACCAAGATCGCGGATCTGCAGGCACTGGAAGAAGAACTACAGAGCATTTCCAGCCAGTGTCAGGGAAGCGGCACGATTTCCAGTTGTCGTATCGTTGAGGCGATCAGTCCGGCGACGTGACTGATTCACAATACTTCAACAGGATTGGCGCCTAGAGAGACGCAATCCCTGTCAGTCACTTTTTGCGAGTTCCAGAATACTGAGCAGGTTATTAGCGCCTTCAACCAAAGTCAGTCCCGCATCTGCCTTTTCCATCGCGGTCAGGCTTGACCACGTACGACCGGTGTATTCGCCTTTGAGCAGCACGGCATCCGCTTCACCCGTCTCGACATCCATGGTCATGCTGAGATCTTCGGTTTCCATCTGAAGTGCGGCAGAGCCGTGCGTCAGCTGTTTAAGCGCTTCGGTTCTTTCTCGTTGAAGTTCGGCTATACGTTGTTGCCTTTCGGCTTCGTTCAGCTCACGCGCATCGTTCATTTCGTTGCGCCATGCCCGCATCGCGGCAAGCACTGCGCCGCCCGCAGTGAGCGGCAACAGAGGTGGGCACAGAACCCCGACGATTACCCCCAGACCAACGCCAGCGCCTACACCATGTTCCAGCGCGCGACCACTCGCCTTCAATCGCATCGAAATCGGCTTTGAGATGTTGTCGGACAGGGTTCCGGACAGTGATTTCTGAAAATTTATGGCCAGTTTAGGGACAGAAGCCGCGCGCGACACGGTGTCGGCCACCCCCTCTTGCAGATTCCCCACAATACCGGGAACGGCGGTCGCCCCTGACTTGGCACCGTCCCAAACGCTCTCTGAAACCGAAGCAATACTGTCGAAGGCACGCGTGAATCTCGAAGCCTTCTGAAAGGGTTTCGCAGGTTGTGGCGCATATTCAGCCAACACCTCGATTTCGACTTTGGCATCCGTCAGATTTGCCTGCTCGATACGCTGCCGAGCGTCCTTGGCCAGCGAAGCCGCGCGATTTACCGAAGCCAGAACCTGATGCACTTCATCTTCGGTGACCGACGACATCTGATCAATCTCGTCAAGCATCGACATGACTGCGATGAAGCTTGGCACATGAATAAGGTGGAACGCCCGGTTCATGCGCCACGACTCGGGATCATTTCGCAACGTACCAGCGACGAAATCCAGATCTTCCGACAATGTGCCCACGGCCCTTTTGAAGTCACGGCTGGATGAAACACGTGCCGTGACAAGCCCGATCAGCGTGTCCAGATTCTCCAGTCTTTCTGGATTGGTAACAGTCTTATTCAATTGCGTTTGGTCCTTGAAATCACTTCGAACAAACAAGTCATATCGGCTGATATCGTGATATTCGAGCGGATAATCTATACCCGACGATTTCGGTGCATGTGCGAGTAGCGTCACCGCATAGTCGGACTGATACCTGAGTGCTTCAATTTGTTAAAAAGCCTTGTTATCGCCTGTCACATGGGTCGCAGACAGGGCCCAAATCTGAACTGTACTGGATTGGCCCAAGTGGAACGCCATATGGAGCATCCGATTTCGCCGATACATACGACTGCTCTTTTGGTCGCCCTAACCTCGGTTCTTTCCTGCTGAGCTATTAAGGAAATCGGATCTCAAACAAAGTGTTCTGCCGCTGAAGTTTCTGAGACCAACACTCTGGCCTCATACGATCTGAGCGCCCGGCGCGCGAGAGACGGGAAACCCTGCCGCAGACTGTCCAGCTTTGATCCGAATATCTCACCCAGTTCCTGCAGGCCCTCGGAGCTCATGGCAACAAGCGCCTCATCACCAAGATACAGACTTTCTGACGGTGCGCCTTCGGCGAATAGTATTTCATGATCATCCAGCAAAACATGAACATATGTCACGCCGTCTTGCGGCTTAGTCATGCGTATCCCAGGCAGCCCAACCAGATGACAAGCTGCGACCAGCGTTTCCGTTTCCCCGAACAACAGTTCGACAAGGGGACCATTCACCAGCATGCGATGCTGTGGTGATACGCGCAGGGTTCGGGACGGTAAATTTGGACCCAAAGCTCCTTTCGCGATCTCAACCGGGCACAATTTCGGGTTCTCTGCCAAACGCTCCGGGCCGAGATGGGAAGATTCCACCCATCGGATCGGTTGCGCCCCCCGATCCATCGTCAGCACGAGGTCGTCCGGTTCGAGCCGCTCGACAGGTACAGGGCCTATTGGTGTATCGATCAACGTTCCAGATGCGAAACACACAACCTCGATCTGAATCGTGATTGTTTGAAATGCTTCGCCTCCAAAAAGATCCCCGGCTGGATTGAGCGCAACCCCTACGCCCCGAACAACAAAGGTATCGGTTACGATATCTCCGGGATCGAGACTATCGTAGTAAGCAGGATCAACTTCATAGGTCCATTCGCCCGTGAAGGGGTTTATCGATGCTGTACCAAAATCCGGAGGATCCGATATTTCCCAGAATGTTCCGATTGGCGTCCAGTTTTGATTTGGAACACCGATGGTGCCGTCGAGATCTCCGGTCGCAGGCAGCGGGGGGTCGCCGGTTACCGTCCCCGTTGTATCACCTGATATCGTGAGGATCACCGCGTCGAACGGATCAATAGGCGTCGAAACCATGACCAATACCCAACATTACCAGCACCAAGTTTGGGCCGCCGGAAACAACAGCGTCAGCTCGAAGGCATATGTGCCACCGCCATAAAACCCAAAAGATTAATCTATTTGAATTTATGATATAGATTTTTGAGCTAATTGACAAATTTGCGCGCATTGTCCGGCGCATACCCGACCGGCTTCAGGTCATCGCTGTAGTCGTCCTCAACTTGTTACAAAGCCTTGTTACGGCCTGTCACATGGGTCGCAGACAAGGCCCATATCCGAACTATACGTGACTGGTCCAAATGGAACGCGATATGGAACATCTGATTTCTCCGGTACATACGACTGCTCTTTTGGTTGCCCTTTGCTCGGCCGTTTTGCTGAGCGGATATCTTGCCCTAAATCTGCGTCTGCCTCGCCTTGGGCTTTGGCCCAGCGCCAGCGGATGGCGGCACCATACCGCCTTTGGTCTGTTCAGGCTGTTTTGCGGAGCAACCGTTGTGTTCGCGCTAAGCGAGGTCTGGATGAACGGCTGGGGTCATTGGATACGCTATGTGATCGGAGTTCCGATCATGGTGCTGTCCTTTGGGATCACCCTGTGGGGCTATCGATTTCTGGGGCTCGACAACACCTATTGCGAAAGCGAAGGGCTGGTGACCGGCGGTATGTACGCCTATTCGCGCAATCCCCAATACGTAACCTCGGTCTTGGCCACGGTTGGTTTGGGGATCGCTAGCGGGTCGTGGGTTACCCTGGCGTTGGCGCTGATCCTTTTTGTGATCTATTTCCTGTTCGTGCTGAACGAAGAGCGTTGGTTGCTGCAGGGCTATGGCCGCGCGTTTCAGGATTATATGCGGTCGACCCCACGATTTGTTGATGAGCGCAGTCTGGTTCGGGTGCGCGAAGCCATTCTTGAATGACCAATATCGCATGACGATAAGGCCAGTTTGAAAGAAACACCCTGCTAGGCCAATGCCTGCGCCGCTTTCCCTTGCCCTTGTCCGCAATATGTTGCACCACACACGGGTTCATACCCGGTGAACGGGCCAAAGGATAAGGACAAGGCATATGGCTGACGGATCGATTGATATCAACGCAAAACCCACCGAAGAAATCTCGGTCCGTGAAGTGTTCGGTATTGATACCGACATGGCAATCAAAGGCTTTGCCGAGCGCAGCGACCGCGTGCCTGCAATTGACCCGACCTACAAGTTCGACCCTGAAACCACACTGGCGATTCTGGCGGGCTTTTCGCACAATCGCCGCGTGATGATTCAGGGCTATCACGGCACAGGTAAATCGACCCATATCGAACAGGTCGCTGCCCGTCTGAACTGGCCCGCCGTGCGCGTGAACCTCGACAGCCACATCAGCCGGATCGACCTGATCGGTAAAGATGCGATCAAGCTGCGCGACGGCAAGCAAGTCACCGAATTCCACGAAGGCATCCTGCCCTGGGCGCTGCGCAACCCCGTTGCCATCGTGTTTGATGAATACGACGCGGGCCGCGCGGACGTGATGTTCGTTATCCAGCGCGTGCTGGAGCATGACGGCAAGCTGACCCTGCTGGACCAGAACGAAATCATCACGCCGAACCCGAACTTCCGCCTGTTCGCCACCGCGAACACCGTAGGTCTGGGTGACACAACTGGCCTCTATCACGGTACGCAGCAGATCAACCAGGCACAGATGGACCGCTGGTCGCTGGTCTCGACCCTGAACTACCTGAGCCATGATGCGGAAACGATGATCGTTCTGTCGAAGGCGCCGCTGTACAACACCGCCGAGGGCCGCAAGACCGTCAGCCAGATGGTTACCGTTGCCGACCTGACCCGGACCGCCTTCATGAACGGTGATTTGAGCACCGTGATGAGCCCGCGGACCGTGATCAACTGGGCCCAGAACGCCGAGATTTTCCGCGATGTAGGCTATGCCTTCCGTCTGTCGTTCCTGAACAAGTGTGATGAATTGGAGCGTCAGACCGTGGCCGAGTTCTATCAGCGCTGCTTTGACGAAGAACTGCCGGAAAGCGCGGCGAGCGTGAGCTTGGGGTGATGGCAAAAAGAGCGATTAGTTCTATATTCGCTCTTTTTTGTTGGTCGGCAACGGCTGTATCGGCCCAATTCCTTTTGCCTTGCGGCAGCGAACGCGTAGAGTATTGGCGAGCGGAAAAACTCTGGGCCGAAGATCAGAGCATTTTTGCGATCTGCACCACACCACCAGGGCTTTCTGTAGAGTATCAAACCGCTGAAAACGAAATCGGTGAATTCATATCGGAAGGCTCTGAAGTCTATTTTGCCGACAGGATTGTACTCCAAGATGGTCAGCCATGGTTAAATCTAAAGATTCCCTCAGGAGCTAATTGCAATAAAACGCTCCTAGAAGGGCGTATCAAACTAGCTCAAATGAGCTGTATGTTCAGACATCAGGACGCCAAATGAGCAAACCAAACGACAACCCCGCAGATCCGTTCAAAAAAGCGCTGGCCGAAGCCACCAAGGTGATGGCTGACGATCCTGAGCTGTCGGTAAGCTATACGGTCGACCCGTCGGGCCTGTCGGGTGAATCGATGCGTCTGCCTCAGGTCAGCCGCCGGATGACCCGTGAAGAGGTATTGCTGGCGCGCGGTACGGCGGATGCTCTGGCGTTGCAGCGCAGATACCATGATGACGCGACCCATAACCGCTATGCGCCTCCGGGTGATATGGCGCGGGATCTCTATGAAGCGATGGAGACCGCCCGGTGCGAGGCGATGGGCGCCCGGGACATGCCCGGAACAGCGTCCAACATTGACGTCAAAATCGGGCATGAAGCGTTGCGGCGCGGGTATGACCAGTGCAAGCAACCTGCCGAGGCACCGTTATCCGTGGCGGCGGGCTATCTGATCCGTCATCTGGCGACTGGGCGCGATCTGCCCCCTGCGGCTGAGAATGTCATGAACCTGTGGCGCGGTTTCATCGAGGAACAGGCCGGTGGCGTGCTGGAGAACCTTGACGAGGTGCTTTCGGATCAGGCCGAATTCGCCAAATTCGCGCGGCAGATGATCAAGGATCTGGGATACGGCGATCAGCTGGGCGACGACCCGGATGAGCTGGATGAGGATCAGGAGGATCAGGCCGAGGACGACGCCGAAGAACGACCCGATCCGGACAGCACTGGTCAGGACGATCAGGACGAACAGGAAGCCGACGCCTCTCCTGAGCAGACTCAGGAAGAGCAGCAGGATCAATCTCAGGCACAGGTCTCGATGGACGAGATGGCCGAGGATGAGATGGGCGAAGAGGCTGAGATGCCCGAGGGCGAGGCTCCGCTGGAGCCACCTGCCCCGCCGCCAGCATCTGAGGCTGATCCGGACTACAAAGTCTATCTGAGCACCTACGATGAGGAAATTGCCGCCGAAGATCTGGCCGAACCGGCAGAGCTGGAGCGGTTGCGGGCCTATCTGGACCAGCAGCTTGAGCCGCTAAAGGGTGCGGTAAGCCGTTTGGCCAACAAACTGCAGCGCCGGTTGCAGGCGCAGCAGAACCGCAGTTGGGAGTTCGACCGCGAGGAAGGTATTCTGGATGCCGGTCGTCTGGCACGTGTCGTGGCGAACCCGACCACGCCGCTAAGCTTCAAAGTTGAAAAAGACACCGAGTTCCGCGACACCGTGGTGACGCTGCTGCTGGATAACTCGGGCTCGATGCGGGGCCGTCCGATCTCAATCGCCGCCATCTGTGCCGATGTTCTGGCCCGGACGCTGGAGCGCTGCAATGTGAAGGTCGAGATTCTGGGCTTTACCACACGGGCGTGGAAAGGCGGTCAGGCGCGTGAGGCATGGCTAAACGATGGACGCCCACAGCAGCCCGGTCGTCTGAACGACCTGCGCCACATCATCTACAAAGGTGCGGACGCCCCCTGGCGCCGTGCGCGACCCAATCTGGGTCTGATGATGAAAGAAGGCCTGCTGAAGGAAAACATCGACGGCGAAGCCCTGGAATGGGCACATCGCCGGATGCTGGCGCGGCGCGAGCAGCGCAAAATCCTGATGGTGATCTCAGACGGTGCGCCGGTCGATGATTCAACTCTGAGCGTTAACCCTGCGAATTATCTGGAAAAACACCTGCGTGACGTGATTGCGATGGTGGAAAAACGAAAGATGGTTGAACTGTTGGCGATTGGTATCGGTCACGACGTGACCCGCTATTACGACCGCGCGGTAACGATCACCGATGTCGAGCAACTGGCGGGTGCGATGACCGAGCAGCTGGCGGCTCTGTTCGACAGCGACCCGCGGGCGCGGGCTCGGGTCATGGGAATGAAGCGGGCCAGCTAGATCCGTTGACGCCGCCCTGCCGGGCAGGATAGCATCCCGAGTAACCAGCCCCAGATTGGCGATCCGGTTGTCGGAGCGTTTCGGGGCTGGGTATTATTGTGCCTGTGGCGAACGGCCTTGTGGTGCAATAACGCGATATCGAAGGGTGGCATCATCTGAAGCTCCTGTTTGTTGCCTCTAATTTGGCAACGGCGCTGCCCTCTCGCTTGAAGACAATCCTGAGAAACCCCCGAGAAACCTTTGGGAATGCCATTGAACCTTGTGGCCCCAATCGAAACGGAGTGTATTCAGCCCATGCGCTATGAGTTTGCAGATTGTATTCTGGACGTTGACCGCCACGTGCTGTTGCGCGGGGGCGAAACCGTTCCGGTTGAACCTCAGGTCTTTGATCTGTTGGAGTTGCTGGTTGAAAGCCCCGGCAAGCTGGTTGCACGCGAAGAGATCATCGAGCGGGTCTGGCATGGTCGCTTTGTCTCAGAATCGACCATAAGCGCCCGCATCGCTGCAGCGCGCAAGGCGGTGGGCGATGATGGCAAGACGCAGCGGATCATCCGGACAATCGTGCGTCGTGGCCTGCAGATGGCGGCTGAAGTCAGCCGTGATTCAGAACCTGCACAACAGAGCGAACATCGAACCCAGCAGCTGAAATACGCCCGGGGTCACGATGGTCAGGCAATTGCATTTGCCGTGTCGGGAGAGGGCCCTCCGGTTCTGAGGGTTGGTTCTATCGTCTATGATCTTGAGGCAGAATGGCGGCTGGCCTCCGAGCGCACCTACGTTAGTGCGATGGACGCAAAGTTCACGATGTTGCGTTACAACAAAAGCCACCAATCCCATTGGGGCGACCCATGCCGGGCCAATTACGAGGGGGTGGCAGAGGATATTCTGGCCGTGACGCAGGCCGCAGGCTTTGATCGCTTTGCCATTGTTTCGGAGTTCGGCGGCATCTTCTCGGCCCTGCAGTTCGCCACGAAGTATCCGGAACGCGTCAGCAGGCTGGCAATAGTTGGTGGCTGGGCCGAGGGGCGTGATCACCGCGAAGGCGTCGCTGGGCCGGATTCGATCCGTAACCTGATCATCGAGGGCTGGAAAAACCCCGGCAGCGGATATGCCGTGGGATCACTGCTGAGCTATTTCCCAGAAGGGCCTTTGGAAACCGTTCGTGAAATTGTGGGCGAGATGCAGGCGCTCTATTCCGTCGAGCAGAAACTGTATCAGCGCGACAGTGGCAACACGGCCTCGGTTCTGCATCTGTTGCCGCAGGTGCAATGCCCTACTCTGGTCCTGCATGGGCGCAACAGTGCGGTACATCCCCTGTCCGAGGCGCGAAAGCTGGCGGCAGGCATTCCCGATGCATCCTTGGTCATTCTGGAAACCGCAAATCACATCCCCCTGCCCGGAAATGACGTCTACGACACCTATATCGAAACGCTGCAAGGCTTCCTGAGCGCCGCAAATGAGTGACGGGCCGAGGTGCTGGACATTTGCCGTCGCAGGCCTCAGGTTCGCCGCATCGAGACAAGAATGAGGCCAGCATGTTCCAGTCCTTCGAAGTTACCGCACGCCCGGAACAGGGGCCGCCACGTCTGGCTGCCCTGCGCGAAGAACTGGCGCGTGAGGGTCTGGACGGGTTTCTGATTCCCCGTGCGGATGCGCATCAGGGGGAATATGTGGCCCCCCGGGATGAACGGCTGGCCTGGCTGACTGGCTTTACAGGTTCTGCCGGGTTTTGTGCAGCGCTTACACATATCGCAGGAGTTTTCATCGACGGGCGCTATCGCACTCAAGTCAAGGCGCAGGTAGCCAGTGACTATACGCCCGTGCCATGGCCTGATGTCAGTCTGAGCGCGTGGCTGAAAGAACAATTGCCGCAAGGTGGCAAGGTTGGATTTGATCCGTGGCTGCATTCTGCCGGGCAGATTTCCGGCGCGCAGAAAGAGCTGAATGGCACCGGCATTGAACTGGTCCGCTGTGACAATCTGGTGGACCGGGTGTGGGAGGATCAGCCTGCCCCGCCGATGAACCCGGTCAAGGCGCACCCGATCGAATTCGCCGGAGAAAGTGCTGACAGCAAGATCAGCAGGCTTGCCGCAGCCTTGAAAGAGGACGGGCATTCCGCGGCAGTTATTACGTTGCCTGATTCAATCATGTGGCTGCTGAACATCCGGGGCTCGGATATCCCGCGCAACCCGGTGGCACATGGGTTTGCGATCCTGCATGAGAATGGCCAGGTTGATCTATTCATGGCCGCGCAGAAACTGGCTGAGCTGGGGGAACATTTCGGCCCCGAAGTGAAGCAACACGAGCCGGGCGAATTTCTGGATGCCCTCGGCAATCTGGCAGGCAAGGTTCAGGTAGACCTCGGCACTGTGCCTCAGATTGTTGCGGACGCACTGGGTGAGCGCATGGTCGATGGTGGCGATCCCTGCGCGCTGCCCAAGGCCTGCAAGAACAAGGCCGAAATTGCCGGCAGTGCCGAAGCGCATTTACGGGATGCGGCTGCGGTGATCGAGCTGCTGTGCTGGCTGGACAAGCAAGCGCCCGGAACCCTGACCGAAACACAGGTTGTCACGCGGCTGGAAGAAAGCCGCCGCAGAGATAATGCGCTTCAGGACATCTCATTCGAAACGATCGCCGGCACAGGGCCGAACGGGGCTATCATGCATTACCGTGTGACCGAAGAGACCGACAGCCGGCTGGAGAGCGGACATCTACTGGTGCTGGACAGCGGCGGTCAGTATCTGGACGGCACCACCGACATCACCCGAACCATCGCGATCGGCGGTGTAGGCGATGAGGAAAAGACCTGCTTCACACGCGTCCTCAAAGGCATGATCGCAATGTCTATGCTGCGCTGGCCTGTTGGTCTGGCGGGCCGGGATATCGAATGTGTCGCGCGACTGCCGCTGTGGCTGGCTGGACAGGATTTCAACCACGGTGTTGGCCACGGTGTCGGAGCCTATCTGAGTGTACATGAAGGACCACAGCGCCTGTCCCGGGTCAGTCACGTTCCGCTGGAACCCGGCATGATCCTGTCAAATGAACCCGGATATTATCGCGAAGGCGCATTTGGCATCCGCATCGAAAACCTTGTGGTGGTCGAAGAGGCGCCGGCTCTGCCAGGCGGCGATGATGAGCGTGCGATGCTGAACTGGCGCACATTGACCTATGTGCCGATAGACCGGCGACTGATCGTGGTGGACATGCTGACACGTGAAGAACGGTCCTGGCTGAACGCCTACCATCAGGACGTTGCAGAAAAAATCAGGCCAAGGCTGGGCGATGACGCGCAACTGTGGTTGGATGCCGCAACCGCGCCGGTCTGACACCGGGCTGTTACATAGAAAGGGCAAAGGAGAGGCCCTGATACGACGAAGGAAGGAGCAGGAATGACTGATCACATCACGATCCGCAAAGCGCCGGGTAAATGGAGTGTACGCTCGGGCGGTGCAATTCTGGGCGAAACGACCAATGCGCTGGAGTTGCTTGAAGGCGATTTTGAACCCGTGATCTATTTCCCGCGCTCGGACATCGCGATGGCCTTTCTGGATCGCACCGACAAGGTGACCCACTGCCCGCACAAGGGCGATGCCGCGCACTTTTCCATCGTGAACAAGTCGTCCGTGACTGAAAACGCCGTCTGGAGCTATGAAGATCCGATCCCGGCGGTTGGTGAAATCAAGGATCATCTTGCCTTTTATGCCGGAGATTCGGTGAAGGTCGAACAGCTCTAGACCCGTTACCGGGACCGCACGGAGCTGGAGATGTCTACACCACCCTCCTCATCAACCATCTATTTCTATGCACAGACTGACGCATATTCGGAGTTCTCGAACTTCGCGCCTTTTGGCGTGTCAGTTGAAGACCAATGGTGGCGTACCGTCGAGCACTATTTTCAGGCGCAGAAGTTCCATAACGCGGAGTATCGGGAACGCATCCGGCTAAGCAACAAACCGAAAGATGCCAAAGCCCTTGGCATGACCCGTAAGATTCCTCTGAGGGATGACTGGGAGGAAGTTAAGGACCAGATCATGCTGGAAGCGGTGCGTATCAAGTTCAAAACTCACGTCGACCTGAAAGTTCTGTTACTTTCGACCGGTGACGCGCAGATTGTCGAGAATGCACCGATGGATTCATATTGGGGATGTGGTCCCGATGGGAACGGGCTGAACAAACTTGGCGAAATTCTAATGCATGTAAGGGATGAGCTAAGGCAGAAAGAAAGTCAGGAAGATGCAGACAGTCAAAGGTGATTTGATCCAACTCGCGCTGGATGGCGAGTTTGATGTCATAATCCACGGCTGCAACTGCTTTCACACGATGGGTGCGGGGATTGCCAAGCCAATTGCGCAGAAGTTTCCCGAGGCCTTGGAGGCGGACAAAACGACCCCATATGGCGACAGGGCAAAGCTGGGCACGATATCGACAGCTCAGATCCAGAGGGCAGATACCCGGTTCACCATTGTGAACGCCTATACTCAGTTCAGTTGGAAAGGGCGTGGGCTGAAGGCCGATTACGATGCTATCGAAAACTGTTTTCGCCTAGTGGCACAGAGTTATGCAGACGCGCGGATCGGATATCCATTGATCGGAGCGGGACTTGCAGGCGGTGACTGGTCGGTCATTGCACCGAGGATCGAAGACGCGCTTACGGGACTTGATCACACTCTGGTGGTGTTCTCAGCCTAGAGGTCCTCAGGGGACCTTACTCAGGTTCATCGGTTTTCTTAAGAATGCTCTTCCGCCGCAGTCGCGGCCAGTGCGCGATTGTAAGCTTTGAGCGCGTCCACGTGATAGAGTGCGCCTACGGGGTCTTCGGCACCGTCTTCGTCCACGATGACAACCGGGATGCACGGGATGTCATCGCGATCGAAATAGGGCATCGCCGCTTCGAGTGTCGCGCTGGCCTGCACGCAGAGACCCTGATCGATCAGTTCCTGCGCCTCTTCCTTGCTGATTGAACGTGCATCGCCCAATGGGCGCATCACTGCACCGGCACGCATCATCGCCAGAAGATAGGCTTGCGGACCGGCTGCAAGGTGGACATTGCGGCGTTCAAGCTGTGTCAGGAAGAAGGACCGGTCCACAAGGCGCGAGGCCAGTGCTGTGGACATCGAAACCGACACCATCACGGCCAGACCAATCTGCCAGTCCCCTGTCAGTTCGAAGACGATCAGCGTGGTCGAGATTGGCGCTCCCAGTACTGCCGCAGCAACTGCACCCATGCCAGCGAAGGCATATAGCGTATGGGTGCCAGAGACATCCGGCAGCAACCCGGTGGCAATCAAACCAAAGGCCAGGCCCGTCAATGCACCGATCATCAGCGAGGGTGAGAAGACGCCACCGCCCATGCGCCCACCCATTGTGATTGCGACGGCCACGGTTTTTATGACGGCAAACAGGATTGCCGTGGTCAGTACAAGATCACCGGTCAGCGCGCGAATCGTGGTCTCGTACCCCACGCCGATAATGTGCGGGAACCAGACAGCAAGAACGCCGAGCATTGCACCGGACACCGCAGGGCGAAGCCATCGCGGCAGGGACAGGCGGTTTTGCACATGCGTTCCGATATCTTCGGCAAAGAAGATCGAGCGCATCAGCAGCAAAGATACCAAACCGCAGATCAGGCCGAGGATCAGGAAGGCGGGCAGTTCCACATAGAATTGCAGCGATCCCGGTGTTTCCAGTGTGAACTCGGTGACGTCACCATATTCGAGACGGTTGATGACCGTGCCCGCAACCGATGCGATCACGATCGGGGCAAATGCATGTACTGCAAAGTGGCGCAGCACCACCTCAAGCGCAAAAAGCGCGCCGGCAATGGGGGCGTTGAAGCTTGCCGAAACGGCAGCGGCGACCGCACAGCCCAACAGGTCACGACCGGTGATGCCGTCTGCGTGGATCCGGTTGCTGACCCAGGTGGAGATGACCCCTGCCATATGGACCACCGGCCCTTCCCGGCCCGTCGATCCACCCGAACTGAGCGTGATGAGCGAGGCGAAGAAGGAGGCGATCCCCGCCTTGGTCTCGACCCTGCCGTCGGTGACGGCAGCGCCTTCGATCACATCGGCGACCGATCTTACGCGCCCATCATCGGTGAACCGGTGCAGGATGATCCCGACAATCAGCCCGCCGATTACCGGCGTAATGAAGATCAGGAACCACGGCAGCTTTTCAGCATGGCTGTGCAGCAGCAGGATATCTTCGGTCTGATAGACATAGGCCTGCAACGAGCGAATGGCTTTGCGGAAGCCGAGCGCCATGAACCCGGCAGCGATCCCAATGGCCAGAGCGATGAACCAGAACTGTATCTGACTGGGGCCACGCCGCCGCATGACCCGCCAAGCGTCCTTGATCGCGGCCAGAGCCTGATTGAGCTGGTTGCGCAGAACGGTGCGGGTCGACTGGGTCATTGGCCCTCTGGGAATACCTTATGACCCTTAGTAAGCTACGGAGCACGCATATAAAAGACGGTTAACGACAGTCTGCGAACCAGGAAACGTCAGGCTTGCAATAATGCACGGGCTGCAGCGCGGGCCTCATCCGTGATGGTGTCCCCGGCAACCATGCGGGCGATCTCATCCACGCGATCCGGGTCGGCCAGAGGAATCACCGTTGATAGGGTCTGGCCGTCAGTCACTTGTTTCTGCACCCGCCAGTGGTGCGCGGCACGGGCGGCTACCTGCGGCGAATGCGTAACCACAAGCACCTGACCACCCTGAGCCAGTGATGCGAGGCGCCGCCCAACCGCATCCGCAGTCGCGCCGCCAACACCACGGTCAATCTCGTCAAAGATCATGGTTCGGGCGCTGTCGTCACCGCTGAGGCAAACTTTCAACGCCAGCAGGAAGCGGCTGAGCTCACCCCCTGATGCGATCTTGTTCAACGGACCTGAGGGGGCGCCGGGATTGGTGGCAACGGTGAATGCAACTGCGTCACACCCCTCGGGGCCGGGCTCTGCCGGGGTGATTTCGGTCTGAAACACTGCGCGTTCCATTTTCAGCGGCGCCAGTTCTGCCATTACAGCCGCGTCCAGCTGACCTGCAGACGCCCGACGCGCATTGCTGAGACCTGCGGCAGCCGCGTCATAAGCAACCTGAGCTGCTTCGACTGCAGCCCGCTTGTCCACCAGATCGGCGTCACCCGCCTCAAGCCGGTTCAGCCGGTCACGCAGTGTGTCTGCAAATGGCCCCAATTCATCCGGGGCGACATCATGCTTGCGCGCCAATGCGCGGATCGCAAACAGGCGTTCTTCGGCGGCTTCAAGCTCGGCTGGATTGAAATCCAGTGCCTGCAGGCAGGCATTTACACCATCCTGTGCCTCGCCCAGCTCGATCATCGCACGCCCAAGAGCCGCGATGGGATCTTCCAACTGTCCGCCGGCACTATCGGATACGCCTTCCAGCCAGCGTATCGCGTCAGACATTGCGCCCTCGGCCCCTTCACCGCCCAAGAGACCAAAGGCTCGGGCAACGTCATCGCGAATACGTTCGGCCCCCTGCATCATGCGGCGGCGCGCATCAAGATCAGCGTCCTCACCCGGTTGCGGATCGAGCTGGTCGAGCTCTGCAACAGCGTGACGCAGGAATTCTTCTTCGCTGCGCACAGCCTCAAGCGCGGCTTCGGTTTCAGCCAGCGCCTTTCGGGTGCGCGACATCTGAGACCATGCAGCGCGAACAGCAGCGAGGTGATCCCCCGCCCCGGCATAATCGTCCAGCATCGCGCGGTGACCACGCGGATTGAGCAACCCGCGGTCGTCATGCTGGCCATGCAGCTCGATCAGCGTTTCTGACAAAGCGCGCAGCACCTCGCCCGAGCATCGACGGTCATTGACCCATGCGGTCTTGCGCCCTTCGGCTGTGTTCACGCGGCGCAGGATCAATTCCTCGCCACCGGGCAAACCGGCCTCGGCCAAAATCTCATGTGCAGGATGATCTTTGGAGAGTTCGAACTCTGCCACGACCTCTCCCTGAGCAGCACCTTGCCGGACAAGTTCGGCTCGACCGCGCCAGCCCAGCACAAAGCCCAGCGAATCCAGAAGAATGGACTTGCCCGCGCCGGTTTCGCCGGTCAGTGCGTTCAGACCCGGCTGAAACGAGAGTTCCAGCCGGTCAATGATCAGCATGTCGCGGATATCAAGGGCGCGAAGCATCGGGTCTTTAGCGTCCCAAGCCTTTAGCCATGGCGACTACAACCACTCACCCTTGACCGTCTGGCGATAGATCTGGCTGAGCCAGTTGTTGCCACGGCTCTTGAGATCCAGACCACGAGAGGTCAGCAGTTTGTAGCCGGCATCGTACCATTCGGAAGACTGGTAGTTGTAACCCAGAATCGCACCTGCCGATTGTGCTTCATCCACCAGGCCAAGGGACAGATAAGCCTCGATCAGTCGATAAAGTGCCTCAGCCGTATGCGAGGTGGTCTGGAAATCCTCGACCACGACGCGGAATCGGTTGATTGCGGCGGTATAATGATCCTGACGCAGGTAGTAGCGCCCGATCTCCATTTCCTTGCCCGCCAGGTGGTCGAAGGCCAGATCGAATTTCAGGACCGCCGAAGTGGCGTATTCGCTGTCGGGGTAGACTTCGATAACGGTACGCAGCGACTGCAGTGCCTGGAAGGTCAGGCCCTGATCGCGGCCGACTTCGTCGATCTGATCATAATAGCTGAGCGCCAGCAGGTACTGGGCGTATGCAGCATCTTCGTCGGTAGGATAGAAATCGATGTAGCGCTGTGCCGATGCACGGCTTTCTTCGTAGTTCTTGTCCGAATGGAACGAGAACGCCTGCATGATCAGCGAGCGCTTGGCCCAGTCCGAATACGGATACAGACGCTCTACCTCGGAGAAATACCACGCGGCATCGTCCGGGCGACTTTGCGCCAGTTCGTATTCACCGCGGGTGTAAATCTGTTCGGGTGTATACCCTTCAAGATTCTGCGTGCGATCTGCGCCTTTATTGCCAAACAGCCCGCCTGCATTGCCGCATGCTGTCAAAGTAGCCGCCAGAAGAATCGCACTCGCAAGCCTGACTGCCGCTTTGCTGCCAACCATACCGCCCATCCTAGTCGTCTTGTCTCTTTGGGTAACCCCGGATTGGGCTTCGGTCTAGCACATAAAATTCCGGTGCAAAACGCCTTATCCGCGCTCTGGCATAATTGTCGCCAGAGTTGATCAGATCACGCTACTTCGGGGATTTCGCCCATAACAAGGCCTTGCCCGGGCAAACGGGCAGCCTGTTCCGGCGTGCAAAGAACCGGACGAACCGCGCCAGGCGTTTCGAACAGCTTACGCAGCAGCGTATTTGTCATCGAATGCCCGGATTTTTCACCGACGAAATGGCCGAGAATCGGTCCACCCGCCAGATAGAGATCACCCAGCGCATCGAGCATCTTGTGGCGCACCGCCTCATCCGCGTGGCGGAAGCCACCGGGTGTCAGTACCTCGTCACCCTGCACAACAACAGCATTATCCAACGTGCCACCCAGAGCCAGCCCGTTGTCACGCATTGCTTCGACATCGGTGCGACGGCAGAAGGTCCGGCAATCGGACAATTCGCGTGCGAAAGCACCGTTGCGCATATCCAGCGTCTTAGTCTGGCTGCCGATCGCATCATCTTCGAATTCGATGTGGAATTCGATCTCAAGCCCATCGGCAGGGCGGATCGACGCACGCGCACCTTCACGCTCGACCGTAATCGGCTTGAGCACTTCGTAGGCCAGAACCGGGCTAGCCTGACGGCGGACGCCTTTCGACATGATGCCGCGCACAAACTCGATCGACGACCCGTCCATGATCGGAACTTCGGGTCCGTCGATTTCGATCAGCGCGTTGTGCACGCCGCAACCGGCCAGCGCGGCCATGATATGCTCGATTGTTGAAACAGACACACCGGCATCGTTCACGAGGCGGGTGCAGAGCGGGGTCCGCTCGACCACGTCATAGATCGCAGGGATCAGCGCATTGCCCAGTTCGATATCCGTCCGCTTGAACCAGATTCCATGCCCGGCGGCTGCCGGTTTCAGGACCATGGTCGCAGGCTTGCCGCTGTGCAGCCCGATGCCTTTGAACGTGACCGAAGATTTGAGCGTATGTTGCAAAATGAACCTCAGCGAGTGGTGTCCAGCCTGTACGACTGTGTTGGACCCTCAGTTAAGGAAGCGCGGATCAAGGCTCAACTCACTCTTTGTAACTGAATGAAACAGTTCTGCAACAGATCGGCAAAACCCTGCTTACCCCCCCTTACAAGCCTGTAAACAAACAAAAAAGAGCCGCCAAACGGCGGCCCTTTGTTAAGATTTTGTTACCGCGATCAGTTGGCCTGACGGCGTAGGAAAGCCGGGATTTCGATACGTTCCTGCTCGGGATCAGCTTCGTCTTGCGCAGGTGCCGTAGCGTCAGCCTGGCGCATCACGGGCTGCTGACGCACTGGCTGAGCCGGTGTATCAGCGGCATGACCTGTCATGCGATCGATCAGACGATTGAACCCGAAACGGGGGCGATCATGGCTTTCAGCCTCTGGCTGACGCGGCGCGGCATCAGCCACTGGCTGTTGCGCAACCCGCGGGCGATGCCCGTTTGACGGGGCGTTCTGAACCGCTGCCTGCAGACGCTGCAGAGCCTCTGGCGAAGGTGTACCAGGCGCTGGTGCGCGAGGGGCAACGTAGCTTTCCGGTTCAGGTTCAACTGCCTCGGGCTGCGGTTCGAATTCAGCCACGCGCGGTTGATAGGCTGGCGGCGGAAGTCCGTCGTCATCCTGCTGCTGAGCAGCTGGAGGCTCGAATTGCGATGTGGTCGGCGCTGGCTCTTCGCTCGCTTCAAACAAGGAAGGCTCGCGGTTCACTTCGGGTTGCTGGACCGGATCGGCAACTTCGATGTTTACCTCGTCCTGTACCGGCTCTTCGGCAGAAACGGTACGGGTCAGCGGTGCAGACATCGAGCGGCGCGCGACCGGAACTTCGGCCTGCGTTTCGCTTGCGTCGATACCGGTTGCAACAACCGAAACCCGCATCTTGCCTTCCATCTCGGTGTCGAGCGTCGAACCAACGATGATGTTTGCCTCGGGGTCCACTTCCTCGCGGATGCGGTTTGCGGCTTCGTCCAGCTCAAACAGGGTCAGATCATGCGACCCGGTGATGTTGATCAGCACGCCTTTGGCACCCTTGAGGCTAATCTCGTCCAGCAGCGGGTTGGCAATCGCCTTTTCTGCGGCCTGGATGGCGCGATCTTCGCCTTCGCCTTCGCCGGTTCCCATCATGGCCTTACCCATCTCGTCCATCACCGCGCGAACGTCGGCAAAGTCGAGGTTGATCAGACCCGGGCGGACCATCAGGTCGGTAACACCTTTGACGCCCTGATGCAGAACATCATCCGCCATCGAGAATGCCTCGGTGAAGGTGGTCTTTTCGTTGGCAAGACGGAACAGGTTCTGGTTGGGGATGATGATCAGCGTATCGACAACCTTTTGCAGCGCCTCAACGCCGTCTTCGGCCTGACGCATACGCTTGGCGCCCTCAAACTGGAACGGCTTGGTTACGACACCAACGGTCAAAACCCCCAGCTCGCGCGCTGCCTGCGCGATGATCGGCGCGGCGCCGGTCCCGGTGCCACCGCCCATGCCGGCAGTGATGAAGCACATGTGTGCGCCCGCCAGGTGATCCACGATCTGTTCGATGCTTTCTTCGGCAGCGCTTGCACCCACCGAAGGACGTGCGCCTGCACCCAGACCTTCGGTAACTTTCACGCCCAGCTGCACCCGCGCTGACGAACGGCTTTGCTGCAGTGCCTGTGCGTCTGTGTTGGCGACCACAAAATCGACGCCGTCCAACTGTTTTTCAATCATGTTATTGACGGCGTTTCCGCCTGCACCGCCAACGCCAAATACCGTAATCCGAGGCTTCAGTTCGTCGTGCCCGGGCATCGAAAGATTCAATGTCATGCTCTGTCCGCCTGTATTTATGTTCCCGCCAAAGCGGTGTTTTTCTTACCTATCCGCCTTTGATTCTACCTTTCGAATCCACAAAGGTCACGCCAAAAATCGCGCGAACCCACAAAATATGGAAGAAATAAGGCCTGATCCGGCGTCATTTTGCTGTGATGCGCAAATGTTGCGGTTTTGCAACCGGACAGCACAAAGCAACCGACCGGCGCAGTCCGCAAAACCACAGACATGCGACGCTTCGGAGCATCTGATCATATTGCGGAAAACTGCTCAGTCCTGCCGCCAGGCCTCTGACGGGCCCTGTGGATATCTTGAGGGATAAAATTCGATACCGCAACCCGAATCTTTAGCTGATTGGGGTACTTGGACAATTCACACCATCCTCAGTGATGCTGCGCACCTCCTGCGTTTCGCTGTTAAGGAACGTGGCCAATCGAACCAGCAGGCGATCTTCGTGCAGGAACGGCCACCAGCAAACCGGGATGCCGTCGGGATCGTCATCGTACAGAAAACAGATCTGACCATTCGGAGTGGTGATCTGACCATAGACACATCCCCGCCCCTCCATTCGCCAGACCGAAGTTGATCGGTTCAGAAACTGTTCGGTCCCCACAAGGAAACCGCTGCGAACCTCATAGAACTTGATGGTTTTACCCACGACCGCATCCAGAAACTCGTCCGGCGTTATAACGGTCTGCGCTGACACCTGAGCGGGCAGCAGGGCTGCCAGCAACCCCGCGATGGCCCGACGGATGACCCTACCAGTTGTCACGGAACCAGCGCACGGCGCGCTTGAACGGGCGTGCCGCGTAGGTGTCGACCGGGATCTCGAAATCCCACCATTCATCCTGCGGATGCGCTGCAAACAGGCTGAGGCCCACGGCAGACGAAAAACCTGGCCCCGTAGCAGACTGAGGAAGCCCATGAACCCGTAGTGGGCGACCAAGGCGAACGCGCTGCCCCAGAATGCGACTGGCCAGTCCGTCCAGACCCATAATCTGGCTGCCGCCACCGGTCAGTACGATCTGCTGGCTGGGCATATGCTCAAATCCTGCGGCATCAAGGCGGACGCGTACTTCTTCGAGGATTTCCTCGACACGTGGACGCATAATGCCGATCAGCTCGGCACGACTTACGGTGCGGCGATCGTGCTCCCAATCACCGGTGTCACCACCGATATCAATCAGATCGCGGTCATCCGCGCCCGTGGCATGAACCCCGCCATTAAAGGTTTTGATCCGCTCGGCCACCGATGCAGGAACGCCCAGACCCATCGAGATATCCGATGTGACGTGATCACCGCCCATGCGCACGCAATCGGCGTAGATCATGTGTTTCTTCATGAAGATCGACACGCTGGTGGTACCGCCGCCCATGTCGATACATGCCGCCCCCAGTTCCTGCTCATCCTCGACCAGCGCAGAGACACCCGAGACATAGGCGGAGTTCGCAATCCCCGCCAGTTCCAGATCGCAGCGTTTGATACAGCGGACGATATTCTGGATCGCCACGGCGTCAACGGTCAGCATATGCATGTCCACCGCCAGCGACTGGCCCAGCTGTCCGCGCGGGTCGATCAGGCCCGAGCGGTTGTCGAGCGCAAAGTTCACCGGTTGCGCGTGCAGCACCTCGCGCCCTGCCCCATAGTCCGGCACGTCGCAGGCGTTCAGCACCCTGCCGATCTCGGCCTCGGTGACCAGCTGACCTTCGAGATCAACCTGCGCGTCCAGACCGTAGGAACGCGGGTTGGCGCCTGAGAAACATGCAATGACGTGGTCAACACGAATGTCGGCCATCTTCTGTGCCGCCTGCAGAGCAGTCCGGATTGCGCGTTCGGTTTCCTGCATGGCGGTAACTTCGCCAAACTGCACCCCGCGCGATCGGGTGGTTGCCGCGCCGATGACACGGAACCCCGTCTGACCGGCCATTGAGCCGATCGAATTGTCCTCACTCAGCCGACCGGTCCCGTCGAAGCGCAGCACGAGACAGGCGATCTTGGAACTGCCCACATCCAGAATGGCAACGACCCCGCGTTGCATTGCCTGTCTGCGCATCTGCCGCATAGCCCGCTGGGACTGATAAAGATCGGTCATCATATTCGTTACTGCCCGTTACCCACTGTCACTTTTGTATTCCACCAGTCTTCGCTGGCGGCTTTGGTCATTCTGATCGTCGGTCGCTGTCCGAGGCGCATATCCACAACGGCCACGTCGCGCTCCAGAAGGTCCTGCACCTCGTTCACAGCCAGCACCCGTTCGAGCGCGCGCACCGGGCGTTCAACCGGCAGCATGATGCGCTGTCCCCGATCCAGAACCAGATCCCAGCGTCGCTCGCCAATGCGGACGAGACCGCGTACGCGATCCCCAAGGCTGCGCGATGTTGCGAGGATTTCCATCGCTTCAGAAACGTGCTGATCCGCTCCCTTCCCAGCGATCAGCGGAAGGCCCGCATGATCGGCCCGGGACGTGACCGGCTTTACATGCGCACCGGTTTCGTCCAGCAGCTCGACCCCATTGCGGGTACGCCAGACGATAACCGGCTGACGTTCGACAACATCAACCTGCAGAACACCGCCCGGACGAATACGAACCGTTGCCGATTTCACAGGATCGAGACCGGTGATCACATCGCGGATCTGTTCGACATCCAAATCCCAGGAACTGATCGGGAAATCCAGTGGCACGACCTCACGAATATCCTCGGACAGGCCTGTGCCTGCGCCGTCGATGGCCATCAGATTGACCATGAATTCCGGGCGTTCCTGAATTGAGGTACGGATGTCCGCGATATAGGCGGTAACCGCCTCTCGCCGATCATTGGATGCAAAATAAAGCCCCATAGCCGCGGCTATCGCGCAAAGTGGCAGGCCGACCTTCACACCAAGGCGAATGCCCGGCGTCAGCATCCACCGTTGAAAACGATAGCTGAAACGCGATGGAGCCGGATCAGAGCGACCGGAGTTGCGACCGAACAGACCCGCACCACGCAACCGTAGCTTCGGTGCGACATCGCTGTCCGGCTGAGGGGCGTCATTGAAATCTGCGTCCGGCCCTGCCAGCTGTTTGGACCTGTGGATCACGGGGGCCCGGGTGGCAGTCAGCGGTCGCATGAGGCGTCCTCCACCATCCAGGCGCAGAGCTGACCAAAAGTCATACCAAGATGCGCTGCTTGCTCGGGCACCAGAGACGTTGGCGTCATGCCGGGTTGCGTGTTGGTTTCCAGCAGGAACAGCCCATCCGCGCCCATGCTGTCATCCCAGCGATAGTCGGTACGGCTGACCCCCTTGCATCCCAAAGCGTTATGGGCGCGCAGGGCATAGTCCATGCAACGATCAAAGATGTCTTGCGGGATCTCGGCTGGTAAAACATGCCACGAACCACCGGGCTTGTACTTGGCGTCGTAATCGTACCAGCCACCATCCGTCATGATTTCTGTCACGGTCAGTGCGCGGTCACCCATAACCGTTACGGTCAGTTCACGACCCGCGACGTATTTCTCGACCATCACCTGATCCGGCATATCCTCGGACAGCTGCGGAGGGCCATTCGACCCTTCGTGCACGATGTAGATGCCGACGCTCGAGCCCTCGTTATTAGGCTTGGCCACATAGGGCGGCTCCATCACGTGAACTTCGATCACCTCAACCTTGGGAACGATCACGCTGGGCACAACAGGCAGACCTTCGGCCTCGTACACCTCTTTGCTGCGCTGCTTGTCCATGGCCAGAGCCGAGGCCAGAACACCCGAATGCGTGTATGGGATGCGCATCCACTCCAGCAGGCCCTGTACACAGCCATCTTCGCCCCAGCGGCCATGCAGGGCGTTGAAAACTACATCCGGTTTGATGTCCAAAAGGCGCGCATATAGGTCGGGACCTGCGTCCAGTTCGACCACTTCATAGCCTTCTCCCCTGAGGGCGGTTGCGCATTCGCGCCCGCTGCTGAGAGACACCTCGCGTTCCGCCGAGGGTCCACCCATCAATACCGCCACTTTGGGGTTTGTCCTGCTCGACATACCCAACGTGCGCCTCAATGTCCCTGGACCTTATGTGGTGGTCCATACTGCGTTTATGCCTTTGATCCGTCGCCTTAAATTGCCTGTTATTGGTCTGACGGCCAGGGCTTTATTCTTTCAGCGGTTCACCGACCCGCATGATTTCCCACTCTAGCGTGATGCCGCTTGTTTCGTAAACCTTTTTTCGCACCTCTTCACCCAGACCTTCGAGGTCGGCGGCGGTGGCTTCACCGGTGTTGATCATGAAATTCGAGTGCTTCGGGCTCATCTGCGCCCCACCTTTGGTCGCACCACGCATCCCCGCATCATCAATCACCTTCCACGCCTTGAGGTCGTGGACGTCATCAGCGCGGCCAGTAGATGAGAAACCGGCCGGATTTCGGAATGTCGAGCCAGCGCTGCGATCTTTGGTCGGTTGCGTCTCGTCACGTTTTTGCAGCTGTGCTGTCATGCGTGCATGCAGTTCTTCCGCGTCTCCGGACGGCCCTTCGAGCGTGGCAGAAACCAGAACCGCGCCTTCGGGCAGATCGGACTGACGATAGCGGAAATTCAGTTCTTCGGGGGAAAGATCCACGACCTCTCCTTGTCGGGTAACAATCGTGGCCTTACGCAGCACGTCCGCTGTGTAGCTGCCGTAACAGCCGGCATTCATCCGCACCGCGCCGCCGATCGAACCCGGAATTGTGCGCAGGAAAGTCAGGTCAACACCCGCATCCGCGGCCTTGCGCGCCACATGCGCATCCAGCGCGGCGGCACCCGCCGTAACCGTATTACCTTCGACCGAGATGCCGTTGAAGCCACGACCAAGACGGATCACAACCGCGCGTAACCCACCATCGCGAACGATGAGGTTCGAGCCAACACCCATAGGAAAGATTGGAACGTCTGTCGGTAAATCGCGCAGGAATTTTTGTAGGCCTTCCAGATCGGCGGGCTGGAACAGGTAATCCGCCGGACCGCCGACCCGCAGCCATGTAAGGTCGTTAAGGTTTTTCTGTTTTGTCAGCTTGCCGCGAACGGTGAGTGTATCGATCGTCATTTTCACCTTCTACCCAAGGCGCAGTCATATGTCATCTTTGCCACTTCGAACATCAGGTTTTCCGCTTTAAAAAACTGATTAGTCCCCCCAGCATGGCTCCAAAGACCGCCGGAATAACCAAAGCCCAGGACAAAATGAAGCGTAAAAAATCATCATTTTCCTGCGGGATAGCGTCTTGAGAAGGAAACCAATACGCAGCGGTTAGAACTGTTATGACAATCAGGCACATAACGACCCACCCACAACCTTTCTTTGCTGCAAAGTATGCCAAAGCAGTAACGACAACGAAAACAATCAATGCGACCGCACTGAATGTACTTAGCGTTTCTTCCATTAGATTTTTCGACCGATGCGTCGCAACCACCGCCCCAGATAAATCACAGGCCAGCGCAACATGGACATGCCCATGGCCAGAACGATCAGCCCGATCCAAGGACCATTCTCATAAGTCACGTAGCCTAAAATAGGTATGCCCACAGCGATCAGAACATAGGCGCGGGTCCAGTGGTTGTCCTTGCTAGGGATCATCGCCAATACGTTGGCCGCAATTCCCCACAGACCGGCTAGCGCGATAGACCAGCTCATTCCATCACCTCCCCGCGCACCCATTTGCGCCAGTAATAGCGAAGTGGATTGCGGAACATTGAGGCAAAGGCCGCAAAGGCCAGCGCTGATATGATCCAGCCGAAATCAAATCCCAGCCAGATAATCAGCATAGGCGCGCAAATCAGAAGAATGATGCCGGGCGGGAATTGCAACCGCATCGGCAGCATGGCCACAATTGTGGCGCAGATCACCCAAAGGGCGGAAAAGACGACAGATAATTGCATGCGCGCCTCTGAGACCGTACCGGATTTCGCGTGCACGAAACCACATCCTGAAGTTGTGCACCTAAATGGTATACAACGTCAAACGGCTTGTTTCCTTTGCAAACGCTCGGGCAAACCGTTGGCCCACGCACTGATCGTACCTGCCCCGAGGCACACAACCATATCGCCCGGACGGGCTTGTTCGCGCACCAGACGCTCCAAATCATCTTCATTCAGGATCGCCCGCGCGTGGCGGTGACCATGACGGATAAGACCTTCGACCAGATCATCGCGGCTTGCGCCTTCGATCGGGTCTTCACCGGCTGCGAATACTTCGGCAATCGCCACGACGTCGGCGTCGTTAAAGCAGGTGCAGAAATCATCAAACAGGTTGGACAGGCGAGAATAGCGGTGCGGCTGATGCACTGCGATGACCCGGCCTTCGGTCGCCTGACGCGCGGCTTTCAGCACTGCCGCGATTTCAACCGGGTGGTGACCGTAGTCGTCGATGATTGTGACCCCATCGATCTCTCCGACCTTGGTGAAGCGACGATTGACACCACCAAAGTTAGCAAGAGCCTCGCGAATTTCAGAAGCCTTCATGCCCAGATGACGGGCAACGGCCACGGCACTCAGCGCGTTCGAGACGTTATGATCACCGGGCATCGGCAAGGTGCAGCCCTCGATCACCTTATCCTCATGGCGCAGGTGAATGTCGAAATGCGCAACCCCGCCCTGGTAGGTCAGATTCACAGCCCGCACATCAGCCTGTGCATTGAACCCATAAGTCCGGACGCGCCGGTCTGAGATGCGACCGACCAGCGTCTGCACTTCGGCATGGTCCGTGCAGCAGACCGCGAGGCCGTAGAACGGGAGGTTCGAGACAAACTCATAAAAGCCGTCGCGCAGGGTGTCGAAGTCACCCCAATGCTCCATATGCTCGGGGTCGATATTGGTAACGATAGCGATGGTTGCGGGCAGTCGGTTGAACGAGCCGTCGGATTCGTCCGCTTCGACCACCATCCATTCACCCTGCCCCATCCGGGCGTTCGAGCCATAGGCATGGATGATGCCGCCGTTGATCACGGTGGGATCAAAGTCGCCTGCCACCATCAGTTCGGCCATCATCGTTGTGGTGGTGGTTTTGCCATGCGTCCCCGCGATGGCGATGTTCGATCGCAGGCGCATCAACTCCGCCAGCATGTCGGCGCGGCGCACGACGGGCAAGCCTTGCGCCCTTGCCTCGTCCAGTTCCGGGTTACCCGGTTTGATTGCAGTCGAAACAACAACTACGGCCGCATTCTTCAGGTTTTCGGCCCGCTGACCAACAAAGATTTCAGCACCCAGACCTGCCAGACGATCCGTAATCTTGGACGCCTTCAGGTCCGAACCCTGCACCTGGTACCCCAGATTGAGCAGCACTTCGGCAATCCCGGACATCCCGATTCCACCGATCCCTACGAAATGGATCGGCCCTACGTCCTGTGGCAGTTTGGTTGCTGGATTCATGTGGTCTCCTTCTGCGCCAGTTGTTCGACAAGGGCGACCAGACGCTCGGTGGCATCAGGCGCCCCAACCGACAAGGCGGCATGGGCCATTTTCTGTGCGGCTTCGGGGTTCGTCAGAACCGTGGTCATTTGCTCGGTCAGCGAAGGAACGTCAAGCGCGTTTTCTGGAATCATGATCGCGCCACCGGCCTGAACCAACCCGCGGGCGTTGGCGGTCTGGTGGTCGCCTGCAGCGGCGGCGAACGGGATCAGGATCGACGGACGCCCGATAACCGAGATGTCAGCGACACTTGACGCGCCTGAGCGTGAGATCACCAATTGCGCCTCAGACATGCGGCGTGGAACATCCTGAAAGAAGGGTTGCACGTCAGCCTTGATACCGTGTTCGGCGTAGAAGGCCGAGACCCGCTCACCATCCTCGTCGCGTGCCTGATGGGAGACGCGGACATATGAGCGCAGAAACTCTGGCAGAGCGGCAATGGCACCCGGCACCATATCACTGAGAATGCGCGCGCCCTGCGAACCGCCCATCACAAGGACCGACATCGGATATTCGCCCGGCGGGATGTATCCTGCCGCTGCACGCTCGAGCACGGCCGCACGCACAGGATTGCCCGTGTGGATCCCATTCGCTCCTTCGGGCAGGTCCGTCGGCCAGACACCGCAGGCCACATGAGCGACACGTGTTGCAAACAGTTGGTTTACGCGGCCCAGAACGCCATTTTGTTCATGGATCATCCGGGGGATTCCCAGCATCGTCGCAGCACTCAGCGCCGGGATCGAAGGATAACCACCAAAGCCCACGACTACATCCGGTTTGTCACGCAAGAGCTGAAACGCCATGCTGGTCACACCACCGGCAATCTTTGGCCCGGCCAATGCTTTGGCTGCCAGACCACCACGGGCGAAGGTCGCCGAAGAGGCCTCGACAATCTCGGTCGTGTGCGGGAAGCCGCTGGTATAACGCGCGCCGCGCGCATCGGTGGACAAGCGCACGCGCCAGCCCTTTTGCAGCATCGCCTCGGCCAGTGCCTGTGCCGGGAACATGTGGCCCCCGGTACCGCCAGCCGCAATCAACAGGTAAGGTTTCCCCATTATCCTCTTCCGCGCAGAATATCGCCAAGTTCGCCCTGTGGGCGTGTTCGGGTGAAGGCCAGCAGCATGCCGACCGCGATGCCGCCCGCGATGAGGGACGAACCGCCATAGCTGACAAATGGCAGCGTCATGCCTTTGGCGGGCAGCAGGCGCACAGCCACGCCCATGTTGATCATCGCCTGAACACCAAACATGCAAGCCAGACCGGTACCGGCCAGACGCACGAACATGTCGCGTTCCCGCATCAACCGCAGCAGCGAACGCACCACGATGATTGAATAAAGCGCGATGATGATCAGAACCAGGATCAATCCGTATTCCTCTGCCGCTACAGCAATGATGAAATCGGTATGCGCATCAGGCAGCGACCATTTCACCTGCCCCTCGCCCACGCCCACGCCAAACAAACCGCCCTCGCGGATTGCGTTGGTGGCATAGCCAAGCTGGGTGGTCGGATCGACCTCCTGGTTTAGAAAGCCATCGATGCGGCGAGCGAAGTGTTCAGAATTCGAATACGCGAACATACCGCCCAGCACGACAAAGCCTGCCATACCAACCAGCAGCAGCATCGGCGCCCCGGCAACAAAGTACATCACGCCCCAGCCGAAAAGGATCAGACAGGCCTGACCAAAATCAGGCTGCATCACCAGCATGCCTACGATGGCCATACACAGCGCGAAGGACCAGATCCGCCCCGGAGGGCCGTTGATTTCCTGCGATGCGGCCAGCAGCCATGCGGCAACGACGACAAATCCGGGCTTGAGAAACTCGGACGGTTGCAATGATGCAAAGCCCAGCGAATACCACCGCACCGCGCCTTTGCCGAAATCGGTGCCGAAGATCGGCAAAAAGGCCAGCGCAACAAAGGCTGCCAGAAATCCCAGCACAGCCAACCGCCGCACCAGCGTGGGCGACATCATCGACGTCAACAGCATCGCGATCAGCGCCAATCCGCCGAAGAACGCCTGACGTTCGACATAGTGGAACGGGTCGAACCCGTTGCGCCCGGCCAGTGGCGGCGATGAAGCCAGCCCCAGCAACAAACCGATGACAAACAGGATCAGAACGCAGGACATTGTCCAGCGATCAATCGTCCGCCACCACTTTGGTAGAATCGGTTCTCCGCGCTGGTCCTGGACCGCGCCATACACCATCTCAGTCATGAGATACCGCCACTCTCTGCCTCGCTCGCGCCCCGTTTTCGGGGTCTGATTGAGACACTACAGTGATTTTTACGTTTGGGCTAGCGGAATGAGAGGTGATGGGTAAATCCGCTCAGCTGTGTAGCCGGTCGCGGATCAGCCATGCAGACATCAACTCACAAAGAGGTCTTCGTGCCGCTGCTTGATCCGGGGCCAACTGTTGGCAATTGCCGGAATCTCGAGGCCAAAATCATACTTCAGGCAATCCACCAAGGCTTTTGGTGTCGCAAGTACTTCCTCACGAGTTCCCGCAGAATCCAGAGTGCGCTTGACCAGACCACGCAGGACGACATGCCTACTGGCGTAACGTCGTTGGGCCGTCAATGTGCGCAGAAACGGCGAGTCCGGGTCAGTTTGCAACTTCTTACTGGCGGGCAGAAATACGCTTGGTTCTACTTCATCCAACGTAAACCAGTAGCCGGCTTCGCTGCCCCCTGCATTCTCTGAATATTGAATGAAGCCATTATGTTGGGCGGCAAGGCTAATGGTATAGGGTTGCTGCGTAACCGTATCGGGCCTGAGCGGGACCGGGGCAGACATCGCACCCCCGAAGCCGACATCGACAAGCAATGGCTCGTCACAATCTACCCTCAGTAACATATGATCGGGCGCCTGATCCAAGGAGGGTCGATCCGGGCCGACATGGCCAGCCAGAAAGGACACGCTGAATCCAACCTCCTGCAGCGCCCAACTGAAAAGAGCGTTCAGCTCAAAACACCACCCTCCGCGCTTTTGAAGGACAATCTTCGCATAGATGTCGCGCAGATCTCCCGATACCGGCACGCCCATCTGCTGATCGAGATTTTCAAAGGCAACCGTGGCCAATTGGGCTGCGAACAGATCGTCGAGCGTGGCGCGATCAGGTTTCAAGGTGCCCGAGTAAGTGATGCGTTCGAGGTAGTTTTCCAGATTCATCTCTGCACCTTCCAAGTCTTTTGTGCCGAAACATCATGACAAGTATCTTTGTAATTCCTCAAGTTGGGTTGAGCTCAAGCTAAAACTTCGGAGCCTTCACCGCGGCTTTGCCCCCTTGCCTTCACCCCCAATCCACGCCATGCGCAGCATATGAGATTTGACACGATCATCCTTGGTGCCGGTGCAGCCGGTATGATGTGCGCCATGCATTGTGGCGGGCGTGTGTTGGTGATCGATCACGCCAAAGCGCCTGGCGAAAAAATCCGCATCTCGGGCGGCGGGCGCTGCAACTTTACCAACATGTATGCGGGACCTGCCAACTTCCTGTCGCAGAACCCACATTTCTGCAAATCAGCGCTTGCCCGCTATACGCAGTGGGATTTCATAGATCTGGTAAACCGCCACGACATCGCATGGCATGAAAAGACGCTTGGGCAGCTGTTCTGTGATGGGTCGTCGAAGCAGATCGTTTCGATGCTGGTCAACGAGATGGAGCGCGTAGGCGCTGAGCTTTGGTTGCAAACCTCACTGCGCGATCTGCGCAAGGCCGAGGAAGGCTTTGCGCTGGATGTCGAAAGAGAGGGGCAGCGCATTGATCTGACCTGCACCAATCTGGTGCTGGCCACGGGCGGCAAATCGATCCCCAAGATGGGAGCCACAGGGTTGGCTTATGACATCGCAGATCAATTCGGGCTTAGCATGACCGAGACGCGCGCAGCGCTGGTTCCGTTCACGTTCTCGAACGGTGAATTCAAGGATCTGTCCGGTGTTTCCCTGCCCGCGCGCCTGTCCAATGACCGTACCAGCTTTGACGAAGCACTGCTGTTCACGCATCGTGGACTGAGCGGGCCATCAGTGCTGCAATTATCATCCTTTTGGCGCGAAGGCGAAACGATCCGGGTCAATCTGATCCCGAATTTACCGCTATTCGACCTGCTGAAGGAGCAACGGCAAAGCGGTGGTCGCAAGGCACTGACCACGGAACTGACAAAACACCTACCCGGGCGACTGGTCGACTATCTGGGCCAGCACATTCCGATGTCAGGTAATCTGGCCGATCAGTCGGATGCAAAACTGACAGATCTGGTCACTGCCCTTTCCGAGTGGAGCCTGCTGCCATCGGGAACGGAAGGGTATCGCACGGCCGAGGTGACCCTGGGCGGCATCGATACCGATAATCTGTCGTCAAAAACGATGGAGGCCAAGGAAATCCCTGGCCTCTATGCAATTGGTGAAGCGGTAGATGTCACCGGCTGGCTGGGCGGCTACAATTTCCAGTGGGCGTGGTCCTCGGGCCATGCTGCAGGAACTGCGATCGCCAGCAAAGCTTAGCCTACGACGTTGTAGCCACGTCCGCGCATGCAGTTGCGCACGATCACTTCACGGTTTTGGTTCTTGGCATAAACGTCTGCACCGGCGCCAAGCAGAGCACCCGCCGCTGCCGCACGACCCAGGTTATCACTGCTGTCCTGAATGATCGCAGTCGTTGCCGCCGCACCTGCCGCGCCAATGGCTGCATTGCCTGCAGTGCTGCCATCGACTGCTGCCTGAGACGCGGCCAGTTGCTGACACTGCGCCAGATCATTGCTGTAGTTTGGTCCGACCGGGCCATCGATAACGGGCTGGTAGTTGGCGCCGGTGTTGGCGCAGGCACCGGCCAGCATAAGCACGGGAAGGATCAGAAAAGACTTACGGTTTGTCATAACGATGACCTCTTGTTGAATTACAGAGAAGCAAAACCAATTCGATTATGGCGTCAAGCTAATCACCTGAAACCTTGACTGAAACGGCGGTCAATTGCAAACGGGGCTATTCCGCCAGCCGTTTTTTGACCTCAGCAACGAAATCATCTCCGCGCTGTTCAAAATTGTCATACTGATCGAAACTGGCTGCTGCTGGCGCAAGCAGGACCGTTTCTCCGGGTGCGGCATCTTTCATCGCCTGCTCGACTGCTGCGGCCATCGTGGTGCAAACCTCGGCCTCGGCCTCAAGCTGCATCGCGAAACCGGCGGCTTCACGCCCGATGACATAGGCTTTGAGCACCGCATCCCCGGCAGCGTTCAGTGCAGACAGGCCGCCTTCTTTCTCAAGCCCGCCACAAATCCAGCGGATGTTTCGGAACGCGCTGAGAGCTTTGAGCGCGCTGTCAACGTTGGTGGCTTTGGAGTCGTTCACATAGGTGACCCCATCTGCCTCAGCGATGATCTGGCTGCGATGCGGCAGCCCGGGATAGCTGTGCAGCGCCTGTCCGATCACACGCGGCGCCAGCCCCAGCGAACGGCAGGCCGCATAAGCTGAACAGGCGTTCTGATGGTTATGCGCGCCCGGAAGCCCCTTGATTTCACGCAGATCAATTGAACCTGCCTGACGACCTTTTCGATATTCCGAGAGGAACCCCTTACGCGCAAATACCTGCCAGCCCGGCCCTGTCAGCTTGCGGTCGACCGAGACACGGATGACCCGATCATCTGCGGGCCCTTCGGCCAGTTGCCCCGCCAGAAACGCTCCTTCGGTTTCATCGATGCCGATGACAGCGCGGTCAGGCCCACCTTCGGCGAACAGGCGGCGCTTGGCGGCAAAGTAGCCGCCCATTCCGCCGTGACGATCCAGATGATCCGGTGAGAGATTGGTGAAAACAGCGATATCCGGCGTCAATGACCGCGCCAGCTCGGTCTGATAACTGCTGAGTTCCAGCACCACAACCGATCCATCACCACCGGGATCGATATCCAGAACTCCACGCCCGATATTGCCCGCAAGCTGAGAGTCGCGCCCGGCCTCGGTCAGGATGTGATGGATTAGTGCGGCGGTGGTCGACTTGCCATTCGAACCCGTCACAGCAATGACCCGTGGCGGGGTTTCGAGATTGTTCCATTCGGGCCCCGCAAAGGATCGAAAAAACAGCCCTATGTCGTTGTCGACGGGAACCCCGGCTTCCAACGCGGCGACCACGACCGGGTTGGGTTCGGGATACAGATGTGGAATGCCCGGCGAGACAATCAGTGACACGATATCATCAAAGGCGCCCTGTCGGCGCAGATCAGCGCAAGTAAAACCTTCAGCCTCGGCGGCGTCGCGCGCAGCTGGGTTGTCGTCCCAGCAAATAGCCTCGGCCTCGCCCGCACGCAGCGCCCGCGCTGCGGCCAGCCCTGATCGGCCCAGTCCCAGAACCCCAACTTTTTGTCCTGAAAACCCTTTGACCGGGATCATGCCGCTCACCCTTTTGACAGTTGCTCTTCCAACCAGTTCGCACGAAGGATCACGGCCATTTTCGGGACCACAACCGGTACAAACCCGTATTCAGGTAAGCGGTCGCATAAC
Organism: Ruegeria arenilitoris; assembly: GCF_013030265.1. GTDB lineage: Bacteria > Pseudomonadota > Alphaproteobacteria > Rhodobacterales > Rhodobacteraceae > Ruegeria > Ruegeria arenilitoris_E. The sequence continues at coordinate 425,936 of NZ_WPZQ01000002.1, read as the reverse complement.
GCTTGGTATTCTGCAAGGGCCTGCTCGAAATCATGCTGCCGGTCCTGATCCTGCTCAAAAATCTCAGGCCATGACGGAGTCAGATATACATGACGATCATAACCGACATCCAGTATTGCGCGACGAATATCAGCGGCTAATGGCGTTCCCGTTCGGTCAAACCAGATCAACGCGTCCAGAGCTGAACGGTCGAATATCACCTGATCCTGCTGAGCGTTATGAAAATCCGCCAACGCAGTTTCGATGACACGGAAGCAAAATGCCTTTGGGTCAGACCATGGAAATGCCTGCCCATTGTTATGCCGTTCCAGCGCGATCACTCGCCGCCCGGGTTCAGAAACCGTGGCATAGCCGCGCTCTGACATCTCCTGCAGCAGGGTGGACTTACCACCCCCGGAACAGCCTGAGAGAACGATCCTGCGCGGTTTCACCGAACCTTCAACGTTGCCAGACCGATCATCGCGAGGATCAGGGAAATGATCCAGAAACGGATGACGATCGTGGGCTCCGCCCAGCCCTTTTTCTCATAATGATGATGGATCGGCGCCATGAGGAAGACACGCTTGCCGGTCCGTTTGAAATACAGGACCTGAATGATCACGCTCAGCGCCTCGACCACGAACAGGCCACCAACTACCGCAAGGACAAGCTCGTGTTTGGTGGCCACCGCAATCGCGCCCAATGCGCCACCCAGCGCCAGCGATCCGGTATCGCCCATGAACACCGCAGCAGGCGGCGCGTTGTACCACAGGAATCCCAGTCCGGCGCCGAACAAGGCAGAGGTGAAGATGAATATCTCGCCGGTTCCCGGAACATAGTGCACATCCAGATATTCGGTAAAGTCGACCCGACCAACCGCATAGGCAATGATGCCAAGGGTTGATGCGGCAATCATGGCCGGCATAATCGCAAGCCCGTCAAGGCCATCGGTCAGGTTCACCGCATTTGCGGCACCGACGATAACGATGATCGAAAACGGGATGTAAAAGATGCCGAGATTGATCAGAGTATCTTTGAAGATCGGCAAAGCGAGTTGATTTTGCAGTGCTTCGGGATGGTGCAGCGAGGCCCAGAGCGCCGCGAGCACGGCGATCAGAATCCCCAGCGCCAATCGCATCTTGCCCGAAACGCCCTTGGTGTTCTGCTTGGACACCTTGGCATAGTCATCCGCGAACCCGATCGCCGCGTAGGCCAGTGTCACAAACAGCACCATCCACATGTATGGATTATCCCAGCGCGCCCAGATCAGCGTCGAGGTGACCAGAGCACCAACGATCAGCAAACCGCCCATGGTCGGTGTGCCGGCCTTCGAGAAATGCCCCTCGGGGCCGTCATCACGGATAGGCTGGCCCTTACCCTGTTTCTTGCGCAGAACGTTGATCAGCGGCTTGCCAAACAGAAAACCGAAGATAAGCGCAGTCAGAAAGGCACCGCCCGCGCGGAACGTGATATAGCGGAAGAGGTTAAAAAAGTCCCCTCCGTCCGACAGCGCGGTCAACCAATAGAGCATTACAAAACCTTTCTCACACAGAGGTCGCGGGTGCGGTCATTGATCAAGCGCGCCCCCTTGCCCCATTTTACGCAAACCGTCAACAATCCGTGCCAGCGCCATGCTGAGCGATCCCTTGGCCAGCACCACATCCTGATCCTGAATCAGGTCGGGCAAATGCGCCGCCATTTCGTCACTTGTTTCAAACCACAGCCCACGCTTGCCCGCAGGCAAGGCGTCATGCAGTGCCTTCATCAGCGGACCAATGCTATGCACCAGATCGACGCGAGCCATCGCATCCACATCTGCCATTGCTGCATGCATCGCCACTTCTGCCGAGCCCAGCTCTTTCATGTCGCCCAGAAACGCGATGCGGCGCTTGCCCTCGGCTGCGGCCAGCACATCTAGAGCTGCAGCCATCGAGGTGGGGTTGGCGTTGTAGCTGTCGTCCAATAGTTCGATCTGCCCGCCACCGGCCAGAGACAGCGCCTCACGCACGCCCCGCCCCTTGACCGGGGACCACTGCCTTAGCCCAGCGATGGCCTGATCCAGATCCACGCCCAACTCGACGCATGCTGCCAGGGCACCCAGTGCGTTCATCGCAAAATGTGTGCCAGCAGACTGAACGTCAAAGGTAATCGGCTTGTCATCGGCACTGGCCGTCGCGCGCACGGCATCGGCAGATTGGACCACATCCTTCAGCGCGTAACCTTGTGCCTGAGTGCCGAAATCTACGATCTTTGCGCCGCGTTCATCGGCGCAGTCACGTAGAATGTCGGCATGTTCGATGTCAGCATTCACAATAGCTGAGCCGTTATCCGTAAGGCCCTCGAATATAGCTGCTTTTTCTTGAGCGATACCTGCGACGGACTCGAAAGCCTCCAGGTGAACAGCAGCCACAGTCGTGACCAGCGCCACATGCGGCTTGGCCTGTCGGGCCAGCGGTCCGATTTCCCCGGGGTGGTTCATGCCGATCTCAATCACCGCATATTCCGTATCGCGCGGCATCCGCGCCAGCGTTAGCGGTACGCCCCAGTGGTTGTTGTAGCTGGCAACACTTGCATGGGTTCGTCCCTGACCGGACAGGATCGTGGCCAGCATCTCTTTGGTCGAGGTTTTGCCAACACTCCCGGTTACGCCGACGACCCGGGCATCACTGCGCGCACGGGCAGCCTGCCCCAGCGCTTCGAGCCCGGTCTGAACGTCCTCAACAATCAGCAGCGGCGCGTCTTCGGACACACCTTCGGGAATACGGGACACCAGCGCTGCCCCGGCGCCCTTTTCAAGCGCCTGCGCCACAAAATCATGCCCATCACGGGCAGCTTTGAGGGCGACAAACAGATCTCCGGGCTGAATAGTCCGGGTATCGATGGAAACGCCATTCACGCTCCAATCACCTGTCGTGCGTCCACCTGTTGCCTCGGCGGCCTCGGCTGCAGTCCAGAGTGTCATGCAACCCTCCCATCCAAAGCCGCAACAGCAATGCTGGCCTGTTCCACATCATCGAACGGAAGAACCTGATCACCAACGATCTGACCGGTTTCATGCCCTTTGCCCGCAATCAACAGCGCATCGCCGGGTTGCAGCGCATCAATCCCGCGTAGGATAGCCTCCGCGCGGTCTCCGACCTCGGTCGCCTCAGGCGCCCCCCCCATCACAGCTGCGCGAATGATGGCTGGATCCTCGCTGCGGGGATTGTCGTCGGTGACAAATACAATGTCGGCGTGATCTGCGGCTGCCTTGCCCATCAACGGACGCTTTGTGGCATCGCGATCCCCGCCGGCGCCGACAATGGCAATCAGCCGTCCCATGACGTGTGGGCGCATCGCTTTCAGTGCAGTGGCGACCGCATCCGGAGTATGTGCATAATCGACAAAAACTGCTGCGCCGTTGTCACGGGTCGCAGCCAGTTGCATCCGCCCACGTACAGTCGTCAGATGCGGAAGGGTTTCGAAAACCCGCTCGGGATCTTCACCACCTGCGATGACCAGAGCACAGGCCAGCAGAACATTTTCAGCCTGAAACCCGCCAATCAGATTCAGCCGGGTCTGGAATGTCTTGCCTCGCCATGAAAAGCGCAAATCCTGACCGGTTGCATCAAACCGCTGGTTCAGCAGGCACAGGTCCGCATCCTCTGAGCCGACGGTGAGTACCGTCTGGCCCCGGGCTTCGGCGACCCGGCGCATCTCGGCACCTTTTGGGTCACTGAGGTTGATAACGGCGATGCCATCCTGAGGCAGGACGCGGTCAAACAGCCCGGCCTTGGCGGCAAAATAGGCCTCGAACGTGTCGTGATAATCCAGATGATCCTGCGTGAAGTTCGAAAATCCCGCCGCCGTGAGATGTACACCATCCAGGCGGCGTTGTTCGAGCCCATGAGACGATGCCTCCATCGCGGCATGGGTTACGCCATTGTCCGCCGCGTCCGCCAGACACCGATGCAGTGTGATTGGTTCGGGTGTCGTGTGTGCCAACGGTGCAGTCCATGCCCCTTCAACACCGGTTGTGCCTAGGTTGATTGCAGCGTGGCCAAGCTCGGTCCAGATCTGGCGCACGAATGTCGCAACGGACGTTTTGCCATTGGTTCCGGTCACGGCGATGATGGTCTTGGGCTGCGCACCGAACCACAATGCTGCGGAATAGGCGAGTGCCTGACGCGGATCTTCGACAACGATTAGTGCGGCATCCGAGGCCACCAATTCTTCGGCCGCAATCTCGGCCCCTTTTGCATCTGTCAGGATCGCAGCTGCGCCCATACGCAAGGCAAACTGAATGAATTCGCCGCCATGCACGCGCGTTCCGGGAAGTGCTGCAAAAAGGAACCCGTCCTTGACCTCGCGGCTATCGACCGCCAGCCCGGTTATGTCGGGATTGCTTCCACCCCGCGCGGTCAGGGCCAGTTGGCTGAGTTTCTTTGACCTTGCGCCCATGCCCCACCTGCCTGGTTCTGCCTAGTTTGAGGTCAGCGTTATAGCAGCGCCCGCCTCAGGCTCAAGCCGTGGTCTGAGACCCAGAAGCGGTGCGATGCGACCGATCAGTTCGGCAGCGACCGGCACCGCTGTCCAGCCTGCTGTACGGCGCTTTTCGCCATAGGCCACGATGGAAGGTTCGTCCAAAGTGACGATCAGCACATATTTAGGATCATAGGCCGGAAACAGAGTGGCGAATGTCGCGATGACCTTGTCATCATAATATCCGCCGCGCGGTTTCGGCTTGTCCGCTGTGCCGGTTTTACCTGCCACATCATAGCCGGGAACATCGCCAAAGCTGGCGGTGCCATCGGTCACGACCTTGCGCAACATCTTCTGTGCCTGCGTTGCGGCATTCTCAGACAGGACGCGCGGGCCGTATTGCGGACCGTTGCGACGCAGAATCGTCGGGCTGACATAATGCCCCCCATTGGCAATCGCCGCATAGCCCGCCGCCAGATGCATCGGACTTGTCGAAAGGCCATGGCCATAGGAAATCGTCACTGTGCTGAGCTCGCCCCATTTCTTGGGTTTGAGCGGCTCACCACCAGCTGCCTCGACAATCTCGAACGGAGTTGGCTCAAACATGCCCAGCGTGCTCAGGAAATCCTGCTGCCGCTGCGCGCCGATCTGCAATGCCAGACGCCCGGTCCCCCGGTTCGAACTGTGAACGATCACGTCGGCAACACTGATCTTGCCGTAGTTTTTGCCGTTGAATTCACCGATCGGAAAGCGGCCGATTTTCATCGGGCCGGATGTGTCGATGATGGTATTCGAGTTCACCAGCCCGATCTCCACCGCCTGAGCGGCGGTGAAAATCTTGAACACAGAACCAAGCTCGTAAACGCCCTGAACATATCGGTTGAACAGTGGGCTGTCCGACGGATCAAAACCCGAGGTTGGCGGACGCGGACGGTCATTGGGATCAAACGATGGCAGCGATGCCGCTGAAATGACCTCGCCGGTGTGCACGTTCATAAGCACTGCCGAGGCACCCTTGGCATTCATGATCTTCATGCCGCCGTACAGCACCTGCTCGACTGCGGCCTGAATAGTCAGGTCCAGCGACAGTTGCAGCGGTTTGTTGCCATTGGCGGGGTCGCGCAAATAGTCATCGAACTGTTTTTCAACGCCCGCAACGCCAATCACCTCGGCAGCGCTGACACCTTCGCGGCCGAAACCTGCTCCGCCGAGGATATGCGCCGCCAGTCGCCCATTAGGATAAAGACGCATTTCGCGCGGGCCAAACAAAATGCCCGGATCGCCGATATCGTGTACGGCTTGCTTCTGCTCGGGTGAGATACGTTTCTTGATCCAGAGGAACTTACGTTTGCCTGTGAAATCCTTGACCAGACGCTCTTTTTCAAGATCTGGGAAGATTTTGACCAGCTCATCCGCCGCCGCCTCCGGATCGATCATCAGAGGTGGTTGTGCGTATACCGAATAGGTGTCCAGGTTGGTCGCAAGAATGCGCCCTTCACGGTCCACGATGTTTGCGCGCTGCATGGCAATGGATGCGCCAGGTGCGCTTGCCAAAGGCTCCTGAGCCTCAGAAGTGGCGAGCATGCCCATGCGCACACCGACGACAGCGAACGCACAGAAGAAAAAGAGCCCAAGCACCAACAAGCGCCCCTCGGCTCGGGCCCGGGCGCGGTCTTTCATATCCTCGTGACGCTGGCGGATATTCTCACGCTCGATCGCCTTGGGGTTTTCGCCTCGGGCGCGGGCGTCCAGAATGCGGGCAAGCGGGCGGAGCGGTGTGCGGGTCATGGGATCTGTACCTCGCCCAGTGCCTGAATGTCTGTGATGGCCTGCAATTCGATCGGATCGACAATCGGCAGATCGGGATCTTCGGCATAAGCGATTTGATCAGCGCGACCAAACTGCTCGGCCCGCAATGGCAGCAGGCCTAGACGTTCAAAGTTAAGGTCCGCCAATTCGCGCAGGCGATCAGGCCGATTCAGGTAAGCCCATTCTGCATTCAGAACAGCCAGCCGCGCCTGAGCGGCGCCAATCTGACGCTGCAGCGACTGGGTTTCCTTCAATACCTGCTGCGTGCGGTAGTTTTCCTGATAGGCCCACAAAGCCAGCCCGAATACGGCCAGGGCGGTCAACACATACAATACACTCTTCATCTTGCCCTTCCCCCAAGTTGCGGCATTCCGATGGCGCGGGCATCAATTTCCCCCGCCGGGGCATCGGTACGAATGGCGACACGCAGCTTGGCTGAACGCGCGCGCGGATTTTCCTGCAGTTCCCGATCATCCGGGCCAACGGCCTTGCGGGTTTTCAAAGTGAACTGCGGCTGTTCCTGCTCAATCTCAGGTGCGTAGCGGTTTGCGCGACCGGTTTTGCCCGCGCGCGACTGGAAGAACCGCTTTACCATGCGATCTTCGATCGAGTGAAAGGTGACAACAGCCAACTGACCGCCGGGTTTCAACGCCCGCTCGGCCGCCATAAGTCCTTGGAAAAGCTCTTCATATTCAGCATTCACTGCGATGCGAATACCCTGAAAACTACGCGTCGCAGGATGAGATTGCCCCGGCTTGGGGCGCGGCAGACAGGATTCGATGATCTCGACCAGACGCAGAGTTGTCGTGATCGGCTCTTCCGCCCGCGCCTTGACGATAGCCTTGGCGATACGCCGGCTGGCGCGCTCCTCGCCATAGTGAAACAGGATATCAGCCAGTTGTGCTTCGGTCGCTGTATTCACCAGATCGGCGGCACTTTCGCCGTCCTGGCTCATCCGCATGTCCAGCGGACCGTCCTTCATGAAGGAAAAGCCACGCTCGGCCTGATCAAGCTGCATGGATGAGACACCAAGATCCAGCACAACACCATCAAGGTCTTGTGCGTATTCATCCATGCGTGAAAATACACCAGGCTGCATCACCAGCCGGTCACCATAGCCCTTTGCCCAATCCGCAGCCATTTCGAATGCCAGTGGGTCGCGGTCTACACCGATGACCTTGTCGGCCCCTGCCTCCAGTAATCCGCGCGTATATCCGCCTGCGCCAAAAGTACCGTCCAGCCAGACACCAGAAACGGGTGCAACCGCCGCAAGCAACGGGCGAAGCAAGACAGGGATATGGGGCTTATCCGAAGGGGAATGATCCGCGCCGGCCATGCCGTCACGCATCCCCGGGACCGTCGAGGAACTCCATCGGATCGAAATCGTCAGGCAGGTCATCCAGCCATTCTTCGGCTGCGGCCAGTTCTTCGGCCTCGTAGGTCTCGGGTTTCCAAATCTGAAAAGTATCACCGGCGGCGATAAAGAATGCCTCGCCTTCCAGTTCGATCTTGTTGCGCAGCTTTGCAGGCAGAACCAGACGACCGGTTTCGTCTACGTTGGTCGGGAATGACTGACCATGGAACATGCGCTGCAGCATCTTACGCTGCATCGAACCGCGGGGCAGTGCATCGATCTTGGCATCGACCTCGTCGATCGCCTCCATCGTATAACATTCAAGATATTTTCGGCGGTGGTCACCGTAGACAATCACGAGCTCTGGATTGTCGCCGGGCTGCCAGTTGGGATCAGATGCCTCAAGCACACGGCGAAACGAGGCCGGGATCGACACCCTGCCCTTTGTATCCACCTTATGCTGGCTTTCGCCTCTGAACCTGCGCGCCAAGACGACTGTCCCTTTCGCTTGCGCCCCACCTAAATTTCACGCCCCCCGAAGTTAAAAACGGCGGGTTGATCTGCTGCCACTGATCAACCCGCCGCATTCGCCCGCTTTGCGGGATGTCCAGCTGCGCGCGCCACCTGGGGGGATGTCTGCTCGCCCGCGCGCCGGATCTCTTGAGTGATGAAAGCGAGATGCCTGTATGAAACCTGTTCTTGTATTTTTGGTTCGGGGTCGTTTGGTGCCCCTTCTGCCTCGTCCTCATCGGATGAATAAGGGATGCCATGGGAATTCATGGAAATCAATATAATTCTTGAGGCTTGCCCTCAATAAAAACGATCACAAGAGATAAATTACTCACCCCAATCTTGTCAATTACACATTATATGCAAAAATTTAGTAGTAGCACTACTATATATAGACAACATTTTAGCAGGACATTTTTTCCCATAATTTCCCAAATATTTCAAAGATTCGGATCACACGCCTTACTTGATCTTGTTTTGTTCTCAAAATCAGACCCGAATCACCCATAAACCCACCTTCGAGCCATGCTCATCTCTGTGCCGCTTCGAGTATCGAGATACTTACCCATGTATTCCCATAGAAGCGTCCCATGATTTCCCAGGCACATTTTTTAGGCAGAGTCTTCGCTAACAGAACGCACAGAATTTCACAGATTCCGTCCAAAATTCCGGCATCTAAAGTGTAGGCAAAAATCATCGGAAAACGGTGCCCTGCGGTAAAGCAACCTCAAACCTGTATTTTTAAGGTGATTTTTGGGGTTCAAGCAAAAACACCATCCAATCTATGCACTTGCCGCATAGCAGCATTGACGTCGCACCCTATTGTGCAATCGCAGCATTCACCTATTTTCATCCTCAAGCAAACGCCGGAACACACCGGCAGCAACAATAGTAAATCGGGTTACGAAAATGGCTGTAGCAACCAATCACACAGCGCTGAAAAGCGCACCGACATTTGGATTTGCTTCACTGGTTGAGGCGGTAAAGGTCCGTTACGCCCGGCACCGCATGTACCGCCAGACCGTGAACGAACTGTCTTCGTTGTCGAACCGCGAGCTGGCCGATCTGGGCCTGCACCGTTCGATGATCCGCCGCATTGCGATGCAAGCGGCAGAAGAGCAATCCGCGCGCTAAGCGCAACAGAAACAACGAGATCAGACCCATTCTTCCTCCCTTAGGGTCTGTATTTCAGCGGCGGCATCTCTCCTCCTCCCTGATGCTGCCGCACTTTATACCGGCCTCAAATGCCGGAAGCCGATACATCAGGGCTCTCCTCCTCCCTGCCTTGATGTTGAAAGCGCGCGGCGACGCCTCCTCCTCCCTGACGTCGCCGCGTCTTCTCCATACCGGGATCAAACCCGGGTTCGAATACATCGGGGCTCTCCTCCTCCCTGTCCTGATGTAGAAAAGAACGGCGGTTCCCCTCCTCCTCCCTGGGAACCGCCGTTTTTCTTTTCCCTGAACAAAACAATGGCGCCACGGTCAGAACCGGGCGCCATAAACAAGGATTGAGCATTTGCCGTCAGGCAAATTCCGCTGGATCAGAACGGGATATCATCCTTGGCAGACAGAAATCTGGCCACAACCTTTTTGGTCCCGGCCTTATCGAATTCAACTTCGACCTTGTCACCTTCGATTCCGATGACCCCGCCATAACCGAACTTCTGGTGGAACACCCGCTCACCCAGCGTGAAACTGGCGACCGCAGTTGCGTCGATCACCGTATTCTTGCTCTCTTTCGGTTGCGACATGCCATATTGGCCCTGCCGCGCCTGCATTCGTTTCCAACCAGGCGAGTTGTAGACGTTGGCCTCAGCCGCGCGCGTTTCAATCCCGGCTGTGGGCTGACCACCACCATAGAGTCCCGGAGGGGTCAGAACCTCTACGTGATCCTCGGGCAATTCATCTATGAAACGCGATGGCATCGAGTTCTGCCATTGCCCAAACACGCGCCGGTTGGCGGCGAATGATATAGTGCAGACCTCCTCGGCGCGCGTAATGCCGACATAGGCCAGTCGCCGTTCTTCCTCGAGGCCCTTTAGTCCCGATTCGTCCATAGAACGCTGAGAGGGGAACAAACCATCCTCCCACCCCGGCAGGAAAACAGCCGGGAATTCCAGCCCTTTGGCCGCGTGCAGGGTCATGATCGAGACCTTGGCCCCGTCGCTGTCCTGTTCGTTGTCCATCACCAGACTGACATGTTCCAGAAACCCTTGCAGATTCTCGAAATTGTCCAGCTGGTTGACCAGTTCCTTGAGGTTTTCCAACCGCCCGGGTGCTTCGGGTGTCTTGTCGTTCTGCCAATGCGCAGTATAGCCGGACTCATCCAGTACGATCTGCGCCAACTCGATGTGACTATGTTCCGGCTCCCCGTAGCGGATCGGAGCAGTACCATCATCGATCACCGAATCGTCGTCGAATTCGATCCTTGGGCCTCGCGTCATGGCATTCCAGCGCGCAAGACCATCGACCAGCTCGCGAAGCGCCTTGGCGCCCTTGCCTTTTATCAATCCGTTATCAACGGCTATCCGCGCCCCATCGACCAGAGACACGCCGTTTTCCCGTGCGGTCATCTGGATGGTCTGCTGCGCCTTGTCGCCCAGTCCGCGCTTTGGCGTGTTTACGATCCGCTCGAATGCCAGATCGTCTTCGGGGCTAACCACCAGCCGGAAATAGGCCATGGCATCGCGAATCTCCATTCGCTCATAGAATCGCGGACCACCGATAACCTTGTACGGCAGACCGATAGTCAAGAAGCGGTCTTCGAAAGCGCGCATCTGGTGCGAAGCACGAACAAGAATGGCAATTTCATCGAGTTTCATGGGGCGCACACCGCGTGTGCCACCCTGCATCGCGTCGATCTCTTCCCCGATCCAGCGCGCCTCTTCCTCGCCATCCCAATGGCCAATCAGACGAACCTGTTCGCCATCTTCACGGTCAGTCCAAAGCTCTTTGCCCAATCGGCTTTCGTTACCGCGAATGACGTTGGAAGCCGCTGCCAGAATATGCGGGGTCGAGCGGTAGTTCTGCTCTAACCGCACAACGAATGCGCCGGGGAAATCTTTCTCAAACCGCAGGATGTTGCCGACTTCGGCCCCACGCCAGCCATAGATCGACTGATCATCATCACCGACACAACAGATGTTTTTGTGCCCTCCGGCCAACAGGCGCAGCCAGAGATACTGAGCGACGTTGGTATCCTGATACTCGTCCACAAGGATGTAGCGGAACCAGCGCTGATACTGCTCGAGCACATCCTGATGGGTCTGGAAGATCGTGACCATGTGCAGCAGCAAATCCCCGAAATCCACCGCATTCAGTTCGCGCAGGCGGGTCTGATACTGGGCGTAAAGCTCGATGCCTTTGTTGTTATAGGCTCCAGCGTCTGCAGTAGGGACTTTGTCCGGTGTCAGTGCACGGTTTTTCCAGTCATCAATGATCCCGGCCAGCATCCGTGCGGGCCAGCGTTTATCATCGATGTTGGCGGCCTGTACCAGTTGCTTGAGCAACCGCAATTGATCGTCGCTGTCCAGAATGGTGAAGTTCGATTTCAGATCGACCAGTTCAGCATGGCGTCGCAGCAGTTTGACGCAGATCGAGTGGAATGTGCCCAGCCAAGGCATGCCCTCGGCAGGCTGCCCCAACAAGCGGCCGACACGTTCCTTCATTTCACGCGCGGCCTTGTTGGTGAAAGTCACCGAAAGGATCTCATTTGGGCGAGCTCGGCCCGTATTCAGGAGATGCGCAATACGGGTGGTCAACGCCTTGGTCTTACCGGTGCCAGCACCCGCCAGCATCAGGACCGGTCCATCCAGCCGCTCAACCGCGTCGCGCTGCGCCGGATTGAGGTCATCCAGATATGGCATCGGTCGAGCGGCCATCGCCCGCGTCGACAGGGATGCGCCTTCGAAGGCGTCCATTTCATCAAAACTGCTCATTCACCCAAACTACGCCGGATAGGCGTCTAGGGAAAGGGTTTGTTCACGGCTTGTTCACACAGATTTTCAAATTTCTTTCCAACGAATTCTAAACAACTCCACTGATCACCGCACGCCGGCGTTAACCATCTGTCAAAACTTGACCCTGATGCTTGGCCCATTGTTGTGGGAGCGCGAGATCATGAAAAATCCGGATCGGGGGACCGTCAATCACCGGCTGAAATGGACCGGTATCACCTTATTGCTGGTCGCTCTGACCATTGCCGCCGGGTGGGGCATTTACAAACTCCCGGCACCGCTGGTCGACCGGATGCTGCAGACGGACATCCTCAAACAGGCCGAGCTATGGAAACGCAGAGTGGTCCTGCATCTTGACGATCCCGAAATGGCACTGCGCACTGGTAACATTGATGATCATGACCTTGAGTTTCTGTCATCCATGCCCGAGGCCTCGGATGTCTACCGATTCAAACTGCTCGATACGGCGGGGCGAGTGGTCTGGTCTACCCGCGCAAATGAGATCGGCAGCATGGAAGAGCGCGCATTTTTTCGCAGCGACGTTGCCCGGGGAATGATCCACTATATTCAACAAGTCGTTCCGCTATCCGAGATCGACGGGCTGGACCTGCACACCGACAATATCCAGAACGCGACGCAGCACCACGTCGCCGAAGTGTTTATGCCGGTAACCAAGAACGGGCGATTTATCGGCGCCATTGAGTTTTTCACCGATTTTTCCGATCTGCGCACGACCTTCATTTCGCGCCTCAGAATCTCGCTGGCAATATTAAGCGGGATTGCCCTGTTTGCCCTTGGTGCAGTTTCTCTGGCGACCTACCGGACTAACCGGTTTCAGGTCCTGGCCTTGCAGAAACAGTCGGCAAAAGAAAGGGATCTGATGGACGAACAGCTGCGCCTGGCACGCGAAGTGCGTCTGCTGGGGGAGTTGAATGAATGGCTGCAATCCAGCAGATCACTGGACGAGCTGTTCGATATGGTCACCCGGTTCATGACCCATATCCTGCCCGAGGCCGAGGGCAGTGTTTATGTCTATTCTAACTCTCGCGATGTTCTGGATGGCTGTGCTAGCTGGAATGGTGGATCACATAAGGCGCACATCCATCCCGAAGGATGCTGGGGCCTGCGCCGGGGACGGACATATGAATTCGGCGCGTCCGAGATCGACTTTGTCTGTGAACATGCCGAACCGCATGATGGCCGGCCCTATTTCTGCTTTCCTATTCTGGCGCACGGGGAAACGGTTGGTTTGTTACATCTGCGCGCGCATGAGGGCAGCGGCGAAGAGTTTCACAGCAGCAAGAAACTGGCGCAGCTTTGTGCGGAACAGATCAGCATGGCGATCGCCAATGTCCGCATGCGCGATCAGTTGCATGACCAGTCCGTGCGGGATCCGCTGACGGGATTGTTCAATCGCCGCCACATGACGGAAACCCTGCGCAAAGGCATCAGCCGCAGTCAGCAGACAGGTGCCCCGCTCAGCCTGATTGCCGTGGACGTGGACCATTTCAAGAAATTCAACGACACGCACGGGCACGACGCCGGTGACATGGTTCTGCGCGCCGTTGGTTCAGCGTTGGAACAAGGCTGCGACCGGGACGAAGTTGCATGCCGCATCGGGGGAGAGGAATTCATGTTGATCCTGCCGGACAACACGCCCGAAGACGCAATGACCCGGGCCGAGAAATTGCGGCAAGCGGTCGAGGCGGTCTCGGTCAGGTATGGCGAGAAATCCCTGCCGCGCATCACCATTTCGGTGGGCGTGGCCCACTATCCGGCACACGGGACGATGCCACAGGACTTGATGCGTGCAGCCGATGATGCGCTGTATGTGGCCAAGGACAAGGGACGCAATCAGGTGCAGGTTGCACGCGCAGCGCATATCATTAATGCCTCCACTGATAAGGGGCCAACCGGGCCGGGCACAACACAGCCTTCGTCGTCAGCTGCTTGAATACCTTGCCGAATCGCGTTGCAGGTCCGATCAATCCTCATGGACCTGCACAGCACTTATCCGGGTATCGAAGATCTGAAGCGGCGCGCCCGGCGTCGACTGCCTCACTTTGTCTGGGAATATCTGGACAGCGGCACGGGGACAGAAGTGGCCCGTCGGCGCAATCGCGCAGCGTTGGATCGGATCGGCTTTATGCCATCGATCCTTCACGGGCCGCTGGATTTCGATCTGAGCACTCGTTTTCTGGGACAGGACTATCCCCTGCCCTTTGGCATAGCTCCAATCGGAATGTCCGGGCTGGTCTGGCCTGACGCAGAAGGCATTCTTGCGCGCACCGCTGCTGAGGCGGGAATTCCCTACACGCTTTCGACGGTCGCGAGCCAAAATCCCGAAGACATGGCACCACACATTGGATCCGATGCATGGTTCCAGCTTTACCCGCCGAAAGATCCGAAGATTAGGACGGATATCCTGAACCGTGTGAAGGATGCAGGTTTTTCAACATTGGTCCTGACCGTTGATGTCCCTGTTGCATCACGCCGGGAACGGCAAACGAGATCTGGCCTGACGCATCCGCCCAAACTGACGCCGCGCCTGCTGACGCAGATCGCCCAACGACCCGCCTGGGCGCTGGGGATGGCGCGAAATGGCGTTCCCCGAATGCGGACGCTCGACAAATATATCGACAACAATCTGCAACTACCGCCGACCGCACACATTGGTTACTTGCTCAGAACATCTCCGGGGATGGATTATGTTGAATGGCTGCGCGACCATTGGGATGGACCTTTCATCATCAAAGGGGTCATGCGCCCAGAAGATGCCGAAAGGTTGGAACGTGTGGGAATCGATGCGCTGTGGGTCTCGAATCACGGCGGGCGGCAGTTTGACGGTGCACCGGCCAGCATAGACGCCCTGCCCGCCATGCGAGCCGCGACTGATCTGCCTCTGATCTTTGACAGCGGTGTTGAAGGAGGGCTGGATGTCCTCCGCGCTTTGTCCCGAGGAGCAGATTTCGTGATGCTGGGACGAGGATTTCTCTATGGTCTCGGGGCTTTGGGAATCGGTGGCCCTGCACATGTGATCGACATTCTGAGGCAGGATCTGCAGGCGAATATGGGGCAAATCGGGGCGGCAAACCTTGGTCATCTGCCCCATTCGATCGATACATTTGATGCTGCAGCGCAGCGTGTGTATTAAGAATGCGCTAATAAGCGGCGTTTGCGAGCGATAACATGCCGGTTCTACCCAGAACTACAGATATCACTGCGCGTAATCTCCGCCTATTCATACGGCCACACCAATAAGACCGGGACCTGCCATGACCGACTTCAAGAAAATCCTGATCGCCAATCGCGGCGAAATTGCCATTCGCGTAATGCGCGCCGCGAACGAGATGGGGAAACGCACCGTTGCTGTCTTCGCCGAAGAAGACAAACTGGGGCTTCACCGTTTCAAGGCTGATGAGGCATATCGGATCGGCGAAGGTCTGGGACCAGTTGCCGCCTATCTGTCGATTGACGAAATCATCCGCGTCGCCAAGGAAAGCGGTGCGGATGCGATCCACCCCGGCTACGGCCTTCTCTCGGAGAATCCGGACTTTGTGGATGCCTGTGTTCAGAACGGCATTACATTTATCGGCCCCAAAGCCGAGACCATGCGCGCGCTGGGTGACAAGGCGAGCGCCCGCAAGGTCGCCATTGCGGCAGATGTACCCGTCATCCCCGCGACCGAAGTACTAGGCGATGATATGGATGCGATCCGCAAGGAAGCAGCTGAAATCGGTTATCCACTGATGCTCAAGGCGTCTTGGGGCGGCGGCGGCCGCGGGATGCGCCCGATTCTGTCCGAGGACGAACTGGAAGAGAAAGTGCTGGAGGGGCGCCGCGAGGCCGAAGCCGCCTTTGGCAACGGTGAGGGCTATCTGGAAAAGATGATCACTCGCGCGCGCCACGTTGAGGTTCAGATCCTCGGCGACAAGCACGGAGAGATCTACCATCTTTATGAGCGCGACTGCTCGGTTCAGCGTCGGAACCAAAAGGTTGTTGAACGCGCCCCTGCCCCGTATCTGAGTGAAGAGCAGCGCGCAGAGATTTGCGAGCTGGGCCGGCGGATCTGCGCCCATGTGAACTACGAATGCGCGGGCACAGTCGAATTCCTGATGGATATGAACACCGGCAAATTCTACTTCATCGAAGTGAATCCGCGCGTTCAGGTGGAACACACCGTCACTGAAGAAGTCACCGGCATCGATATTGTGCAGGCTCAGATCCTGATTGCCGAGGGCAAGACGCTGGCCGAGGCCACCGGCAAGTCCAACCAGGATGAGATTCGCCTGAACGGACATGCACTGCAAACGCGGGTCACGACCGAAGATCCGTTGAACAATTTCATCCCCGACTATGGCCGCATCACCGCCTATCGATCGGCCACTGGTATGGGCATTCGTCTGGATGGCGGTACTGCCTATGCGGGTGGTGTGATTACCCGGTACTATGACTCGCTTCTGACCAAGGTGACCGCTTGGGCGCCGACCCCGGAAAAAGCCATCGCCCGGATGGACCGCGCCCTGCGTGAATTCCGTGTGCGTGGTGTGTCGACCAACATCGCCTTTGTCGAGAACCTGCTGAAGCACCCGATCTTCCTGTCGAACGAATACACCACCAAATTCATCGATGAGACGCCGGACCTGTTCCACTTCAAAAAGCGTCGTGACCGCGGCACCAAGGTTCTGAACTACATTGCTGACATCACGGTCAACGGGCACCCCGAGACCAAAGACCGTCCGATGCCCCGCGAAGATCTGAAAGAGGCCAAGGCCCCTGCGCCGAAGGCTGAACCTCAGATGGGGACCCGCAACCTGCTGGAGCAAAAAGGTCCGCAGGCCGTGGCCGACTGGATGAAGGCCCAGCGTCAGCTGCTGATCACCGACACCACTATGCGTGATGGCCACCAGTCTCTGCTGGCCACCCGGATGCGTTCGATCGATATGATCAAGGTAGCACCAAGCTATGCCGCCAACCTGCCGCAATTGTTCTCGGTTGAATGCTGGGGCGGTGCGACCTTCGACGTGGCCTATCGCTTCCTGCAGGAATGCCCATGGCAACGTCTGCGCGATCTGCGCGAGGCGATGCCGAACCTGATGACCCAGATGCTGCTGCGTGGGGCGAACGGGGTTGGCTATACCAACTATCCGGACAACGTGGTTCAGGAGTTCGTGCGTCAGGCCTCGAAGAATATTGATGTATTCCGCGTATTCGATTCGTTGAACTGGGTCGAAAACATGCGTGTCGCCATGGATGCGGTCATCGAGAACAACAAGATCTGCGAAGGCACAGTTTGCTACACCGGCGATATTCTGGATCCGGATCGCGCCAAGTATGACCTGAAGTACTATGTCGGAATGGCGAAAGAGCTGCGCGACGCCGGTGCACATGTGCTGGGCCTGAAGGACATGGCAGGCCTTCTGAAACCTGCTTCGGCCCGTATCCTGATCCGTGCTTTGAAGGAAGAGGTCGGCCTGCCCATCCACTTCCACACACACGACACCGCAGGTATCGCCAGCGCCACTATCCTTGCCGCCTCTGAAGCGGGTGTGGACGCGGTCGATTGTGCGATGGACAGCTTCTCGGGCAACACGTCGCAGGCAACCCTTGGTACCGTGGTCGAGGCGCTGCGCC
The DNA here is from genome assembly GCF_013030265.1 of Ruegeria arenilitoris. Classification (GTDB taxonomy): domain Bacteria; phylum Pseudomonadota; class Alphaproteobacteria; order Rhodobacterales; family Rhodobacteraceae; genus Ruegeria; species Ruegeria arenilitoris_E. The sequence continues at coordinate 408,233 of NZ_WPZQ01000002.1, read as the reverse complement.
ATACGGATCGTGACACTGGTCTGGACATCAAGGCCGTACGCGAAATCAGCGACTATTTCGAAGCTGTGCGCGGTCAGTATGCAGCCTTTGAAACCGGGCTTCAGGCGCCTGCTTCCGAGGTATATCTGCACGAAATGCCCGGCGGTCAGTTCACCAACCTTAAGGCGCAAGCGCGTTCATTGGGTCTGGAGGAGCGCTGGCACGAAGTGGCGCAGATGTATGCGGATGTGAACCAGATGTTTGGTGATATTGTGAAGGTGACACCATCGTCCAAAGTGGTTGGGGACATGGCCCTGATGATGGTCAGCCAGAACCTGACACGTTCAGACGTCGAGGATCCGTCGACTGATGTGGCCTTCCCAGACTCGGTCATCGACATGATGCGCGGCAACCTTGGCCAGCCTCCGGGTGGTTTCCCGAACACTATCATCAGCAAGGTGCTGAAAGGTGAGACGCCGAATACCGAGCGCCCCGGTAAAGGCGTCGATCCGGTCGATCTGGATGTCACGCGTGCCGATCTGTCCAAGCAGTTGGAAGGCATGGAAATCGATGACGAGGATCTGAACGGATACCTGATGTATCCCAAGGTCTTCCTAGATTACATGGGCCGCCACCGGACCTATGGACCAGTGCGTACCCTGCCGACGCGCACCTTCTTCTACGGGATGGAGCCGGGCGAAGAAATCACCGCTGAGATCGATCCGGGCAAGACGCTGGAAATCCGCTGTCAGGCCATTGGTGAGACCGATGAAAACGGCGAGGTCAAAGTGTTCTTTGAACTCAACGGTCAACCGCGTGTGATCCGTGTACCGAACCGTCTGGTCAAATCCGCCACAGCCTCGCGCCCCAAAGCCGAAGCAGGCAATTCCAACCATGTCGGTGCGCCCATGCCCGGCGTTGTGGCCATGGTTGCCGTAACTGCCGGTCAGGAGGTCAAGGAAGGCGACATGCTGTTGACCATCGAAGCGATGAAGATGGAAACCGGCATCCACGCCGAGCGTGACGCGACAATCAAAGCTGTCCATGTCCAACCCGGTGGCCAGATTGACGCAAAGGACCTTCTGGTAGAACTGGAATAACCAAAAAAACAGCGTAAGCTCATTCGGGCCGCGTGGGAAACTGCGCGGCCTTTTCTATGACCTCTCGGAGACCTTTACATGCTTGCCATCACACCGATCTACGCCGCCCTGATTGCCATTCTCTATGTCGCACTCAGCGCCAATGTCATCTTGCATCGTCGCAGTGGTAAAATCTCGGTCGGGGATGGTGGTGACAAGGCCATGATTAAGGCCATGCGCACGCATGCCAACTGTGCCGAATACGCACCATTTGCGTTGCTGCTGATCGCGATGGCCGAACTACAGGGCGCGGGCTGGCTGATTCTGAACCTGTTGGGGTTGATGCTGCTGGCTGGGCGCTTGCTGCATGCCTATGGCTTTGGCCGTTCCGCTCAGATCGTGATTCTGCGCCAGGTCGGCATGCTTCTGACATTCGCAGCCATTCTGATCGCAGCGTTGGCCAACCTGTTTCTGGCGCTCTGAGCCAAATCCGGCAGGTGCTTATCAGGTTAAAACCTGAACTTCGATTTCAGCGGCAGGCATCAGGATCGGCTCGACCTGACCCAGCCTGTCGCTGTCTGCCCGGGAAATTGCCGTTGCCAGCAAAATCATCGCGGCCAGTGCTGCCATCTTAACGTTTTCAACCCTCGCCATTTTTTCACCTCCACCATTATCTTTTCGTAATGCGCTGGTTCTTTAACGGGCGAGCGCAGCGCTTCCGTCGAAAAAAGATTTTTTCAGAATTCTGCGTTTTTCCGCTTGCAGCCCTGCGTGGGAATTTATACATCCCTCCTCACTCAACGGCGCGGGCGTAGCTCAGGGGTAGAGCATAACCTTGCCAAGGTTAGGGTCGGGCGTTCGAATCGCCTCGCCCGCTCCATTGAGAGGTCTTAGGACCAAAGCATATGTATCTGATGCGGGCGTAGCTCAGGGGTAGAGCATAACCTTGCCAAGGTTAGGGTCGGGCGTTCGAATCGCCTCGCCCGCTCCAGATACTAACCTTTCTCAACACGCTGGTTCTTTCGCTCCTGTTGCGGCATCCTCTGATTGTAACCAATCACGACGGAGACCCGGCCATGCCAGAATACGTAATTCGCGCTTTGACAGCGGATGAGGTCCAGACAGCCGTCGACTGGGCCGGACGGGAAGGCTGGAATCCCGGACTGCACGATGCCGTGTGTTTCCGCAGCTCTGACCCCGAGGGGTTCAAGGGCGGGTTTCTGGATGGCCAGATGATCGCGTCGGCATCAGCCGTGAATTACGACGATGCCTATTCCTTCCTGGGCTTTTATATCGTGCACCCTGACTATCGCGGATCGGGATACGGGCTTCAGGTGGCTGAAGCGGTCAAGGCGCATTGCGAGCATCGGAACATGGGCATGGACGGCGTTGTTGAGCAGCAAGACAACTACCGCAAGTTCGGCTTTGATCTGGCCTATGACAACTACCGCTTCTCGGGCTCAGCCGGCAGCATACTGGATCAGCTGGGCCGATCAGAGCATGATCGTATCGCTGCGCTGGATAGCCTGACGGACGAGCTGAGGTCCTATGACAGAGGCCTCTTTCCCGCATCGCGAGATACATTCCTTCACGCCTGGCTGGATGCGCCCAATCATGCCTCTCGGGTGTTTGAGGAAGACGGTCAAATCAAGGGCTACGCGACGCTGCGGCGATGCCTGAGCGGGTACAAGGTCGGCCCGTTATTTGCGGACAGCTCCGAGATCGCCGAGGCCCTTCTGGTATCGCTTCTTATGACTCTTCCCGCTGACCAGTCGGATGCCGAGATATTCATCGACATGCCCAACCCCAACGCACAAGCCATGGCGATGGCGCAACAGTTGGGAATGACCAAAGTGTTTGAAACCGGCCGCATGTATTCCAGCCATGCGCCGGACATTGATCTGGATCGGATTTATGGAATCACGACGTTTGAGCTGGGGTGATATTCCACCCCGATACTCCAAGATAATGATCGATTGAGAGGGTTCGAAACCATGCCGGGAAACAACCAAAAGCGACTGCTGCTTGAGATGTTTGAGAACCTGCCGGGCGTGAGTTTCATGGTTCTGTTTCGCACAACAGGTGACCTGCAACTGGCCGGATGGGTTGGGACGGTTCTGGCAGCAGCGGTCTGCGTTACATATGCCCGAAATGTCATGCGGCCTCAGCCAATCCTGCTTGGGATCAATATTTTCATGATCACAATCACGCCGTTGATCGAAGGCCTGGTTCTTGCGGGATATCGAGATGCCGCGACGCTTTTGATCGGGAATATCGCAACGCTGGTTCTGATGAGCGTTTTTGTGACCGGTCTGATTTTGACCGCCTTCGCCCCAAATGGGTTTTTAAGCTATCAGCCCAGCAGCACCAATCAAAAGCGCACTCATTCCGTCTTGCTGCTGATTGTTTGCGCATTCGGGGTCGTGTGGTCTCAGTTGGCGGGAGACAACTACCTTGTCTCACTTGCTGTCCCGTTGATGGTGCTGTTCGGCGTTCATCAGTTGCTCCGGGCAGGAACAACTGATCAGCAATCACGCAACGGCGCGGTTCTGGCATGCGCGCCGCAGCAAGGTTCGATGTCTGAGGCCTCGATCTAGTCAGAACGCCTTGAAGGTCATGGTGGTCAGCGAACGCTCGATATTCGGGATCACCAGCAGGTTTTCGTTGATGAAATGGCCCACATCATCGGTTTCCGGGATGTAGAGCTTGAGCAACAGATCGTATTCACCGCTGGTCGAATAGAGCTCGGAGTGAATTTCCCGCAAGGCGATATCCTCGGCGACCTTATAGGTGGTGCCAGGCTTGCAACGGATCTGAATGAATACGCAGGTGGACATGATATTGGCCCTGTTTGTTTTGTTGGCGGCAGGCTGACATGGTGGCACTGCGGGCGCAATCCCCTGATTGCGCCGCAACAGTTTGCCGCGAATGGTACGGGCGGTCTGGAAACCTCTGCCCTACCCCGTCTATAAGCGCGCCTGTAGCAAAAGGAATTCGCCCATGCGCAGCGCAAAGATCAGCCGTCAGACCGCCGAGACCGAGATCACGGTCGAGGTCAATCTTGACGGCACCGGTACCTATGACAACCAGACCGGCGTTGGATTCTTCGATCACATGCTGGATCAGCTTACGCGTCATTCGCTGATCGACATGACGATCCGTGCCAAGGGCGATTACCACATCGACGACCACCATACGGTCGAGGATACCGGTATCGCGCTGGGTCAGGCGCTGACGCAGGCCCTGGGCGACAAGAAAGGTATCCGCCGCTATGGCGAGTGCCACCTGCCCATGGATGATGCACAGGTCCGCTGTGCGTTGGACCTGTCGGGCCGTCCTTTCCTGATCTGGAACGTGGATCTGCCTACGCCCAAGATCGGCAACTTCGATACCGAACTGGTGCGTGAATTCTTTCAGGCGCTTAGCACACATGCCGGTATCACGTTGCACATCGATCAGTTGCACGGGTTCAACAGCCACCACATCGCCGAAGCCGCGTTTAAGGCGGTCGCCCGTGCATTGCGTCTGGCGGTTGAGACCGATCCGCGTAAGGCCGATGCGATCCCGTCGACCAAGGGCGCGCTGTAAATGCTGACTGCCATTATCGATTACGAAAGCGGCAACTTGCACTCCGCCGAAAAGGCGTTTCAGCGCATGGCGCGTGAGATGGATGCGGGCGAAGTTGTTGTGACTTCGGATGCCGATGTGGTCGCAAGAGCTGATCGGCTGGTCCTGCCCGGCGATGGAGCTTTTCCGGCCTGCGCTGCCGAGCTGCGCGGGCACAAGGGCATCTACGACGCTATGGTCGAGGCCGTCGAACAGAAAGGCCGTCCGTTTCTGGGTATCTGCGTGGGCATGCAGCTCATGGCCTCGAAAGGTCACGAATATTCCGAGACCGATGGACTGGACTGGGTCGCAGGCGATGTTGTGCGGATTGAGCCGTCAGACAGCGCACTGAAGGTGCCGCATATGGGCTGGAATGATCTGGTTCTGGAAAATGCCCACCCTGTATTTGACGGCGTCAAATCCGGGGATCACGTCTATTTCGTCCACTCCTATCACTTCCGGGTCAATAACCCGGCGGAACGTCTGGCTTATGTGGAGTATGGGCAGGAGGTCACGGCCGTGATCGGCCGTGACACGATGGTTGGGATGCAGTTCCACCCTGAGAAAAGTCAGGATGTGGGGCTGCGTATGATCGGGAACTTTCTGACCTGGACCCCGTGACGGGTTATTGAACCCGCGTCCAGGTCTGACCGCGGCAGACCAGGCCACCAGCCACACAGCCTTTGACGGTCAGCTTGTTCTGACCGTCCAGCGACATTTTCGAGCTGTAGGTCTTGTTTCGGTCCGGCGCCCAGATCTTACCGTCGTCATAGCTGCCGTTACCTTCAGGGACCATGTCCCAGATGATCTGCTTGCCGAGGTTTTCGTAGTTCAGTTGCTCATTGCCATCGGCGTCAAAGGCAGTATCGATTGTGCCGCAGATGGCGCTGCCACAAGGCGCAATCGAAACGTGCAGATAGCCGCCGGTGTCACCTGGCTGGGTTTTCCACAACCCGTCAACCGGATCTGCAAAAGCGCCTGTTGCCATAGCAGCAAATGCAGCTGCGAGTGTAAGCTTCTTCATGATCTTCTCCCTGTTTTGACTTCAGTCTGACCCGCTGAATGCCTTCGGGCAAGATTGACTTAGCGTCGCGTTGCATCCCCTGCCCCGCTTGTGCGATATCCCGCGCGAACAACTGTCATATAGGGCCGCGTCACATGATCCTCTACCCCGCCATCGACCTCAAAGACGGCCAGGCCGTTCGCCTGCTGCGCGGCGAAATGGACAAAGCCACCGTATTCAACGACGACCCGGCAGCACAGGCACGCGCCTTTGTCGAGGCGGGATGCGAATGGCTGCACCTTGTCGATCTGAACGGAGCTTTTGCGGGTGAGCCTGTGAATGCTGCCCCGGTTGAAGCGATTTTGAAGGAATGCAAAGTCCCTGCACAGCTGGGCGGCGGCATCCGGGACATGGCGACAATCGAGACATGGCTGGACAAAGGCCTGGCACGCGTGATTCTGGGAACCGTTGCCGTCGAAAACCCTGATCTGGTGCGTGAAGCAGCCAAAGCTTTTCCCGGCAAGGTCGCCGTGGGCATCGATGCCCGCAACGGCATGGTCGCAACCAAAGGCTGGGCCGAAGAAACAGACGTACAGGTCACGGATCTGGCCCGCAGCTTTGAAGACGCAGGCGTTGCAGCCATCATCTACACCGATATTAACCGTGACGGCGCGATGCAGGGCCCGAATATCGAGGCGACTGCCGATCTGGCCCGCGCTGTATCGATCCCGGTCATCGCATCGGGTGGCGTTTCCTCAATTGCTGACCTCATCACCCTGCGCGATTGTGGCGCAGGTCTGAACGGTGCCATCTCTGGCCGTGCGCTGTATGATGGCGCCATTGACCTGAAGGAGGCTCTGGCAACGCTCAGAGCGTAGCCGAATGTTCAAATCACTGGTAAGTCGATCAGCACTACCGACATCAAGCCTGCTGCATAACCGCCTGAAGTCGGGCGATTTCCTGGATTGCTTTAGCGTCCCATCTGACCTGCCACCGCGTCAGGCGGCAGAGATCATCACGGCGTTTCCATCCTGGGCTATCGCGCTGGTTCGATTGAGGGGTCTGTTGGTTGCACCATTCGGGCTCAGCAACACGGGACCGGATGCGGCGGACAAGGTTGGTATCTTCCCGGTGGAACATGAAGATGAAACCGAGGTGATTGCTGGTTTCAACGACCGGCATCTCGATTTCCGAGTTTCAGTGCACTCCGAGGGTGGTCGGATTTCGCTTGCCACATGGGTCCACCGACACAATCTGGGTGGTCGGCTTTATCTGGCAGCCATTCTGCCCTTTCACATCCTGATCGCCCGAAACGCGCTTGCACGCGTGAGCCGGGCGACCAGATGGCCTGAGCCTGCGTAGATCAGCCAGCGGCAGCAGCCGTAAGCTTGGCAAGCGCGCCGCGCATCTTTTCAATGACCGGGGACTTCTCGACTTCATCGAGCTCGTCCATCGTCTCTTTGGGATCCTCATAGGCCAACCAGACCAGACCGTCGGCGTCCTGATATGCCTGCACCTTGAGCGGCAGGAACAGCCCCGCGCGGGGGTCGATTTGCATGGCAGGCGTACCCAGCGCGGGGTTGCCAAAGATCAGAACCTGATTGGCCGGAATGGCCAGCCCAACCTTTTCGGCACCGGCCGCATGATCCACGCGCGCAAAGACGGTTGCACCCGCATTGCCAACCGCCGCCTCAAGCGCATCCATGACCTCCTGCACTGATTTGTCGGTGTTTACCTTGATAATATCGTCTGCCATTGCTGCGACAGTTCCCCCAAGAATGAATGTGGTCGCGAGAAAGAGTTTACGCATCTCATTGATCTCCTGATGAATTTAGGGACAGTTTTCACAGCTTTGAGGGATGTGACAATCACAAGTCTGGCATCGGCGGGGCTTTGCCGGTAGAGGTGCGCCAACAAAGGATGTCTTATGCTGAAAACCCGCATCATTCCCTGCCTCGATGTCGCCGATGGCCGCGTGGTCAAAGGTGTCAACTTTGTCGGCCTGCGCGACGCAGGTGATCCCGTGGAATCGGCCAAAGCCTATGATGAGGCCGGCGCTGACGAGATCTGTTTTCTGGACATCCACGCCACGCATGAGAACCGGGGTACCATGTTTGATGTGGTGCAACGCACGGCCGAGCAGTGCTTTGTGCCGTTAACCGTGGGCGGTGGTGTGCGCACCAAAGACGATGTGCGTGCCCTTTTGCTGGCCGGAGCGGACAAAGTCAGCTTCAACTCGGCCGCCGTGGCCAACCCGGATGTCATCGCCGAAGCCGCCGACCAGTTTGGAAGCCAGTGCATTGTCTGTGCGATCGATGCAAAAACCGTCAGCCCCGGGAAGTGGGAGATTTTTACCCATGGCGGGCGCAAGCCAACTGGCATTGACGCCGTTGAGTTCGCCAAAACCGTAGTCGCCAAAGGCGCAGGTGAAATTCTGCTGACCTCGATGGACCGCGACGGCACCAAGGCGGGCTTTAACCTGCCCCTGACACGCGCCATTTCCGATGCCGTGGACGTTCCCGTGATCGCATCAGGTGGCGTAGGCAATCTGGACCACCTGGTTGAGGGCGTTACCGAAGGCGGTGCTAGCGCCGTGCTCGCTGCCTCGATCTTTCATTTCGGCGAATACACAATCCGCGAAGCCAAGGAACATATGGCTGCCGCAGGCATTCCGATGAGGCTGACATGAATATCCTGCAAGAACTGGCTGACACCATTGCGGCCCGCAAGGATGCCGACCCCGAATCCAGCTGGACTGCCAAATTGCTGGCCAAGGGCCCTGAAAAATGCGCCGAGAAGTTCGGGGAGGAGGCCATTGAGGCCGTTATCGAAGCCGTCAAAGGTGATCAGGGCAAACTGACCTCAGAGGCCGCGGATGTGCTGTATCACCTTCTGGTTATGCTGGCCGCGCGGGATGTACCTCTGGATGATGTGCTGACTGAACTGGCAAAGCGTCAGGGCATCAGCGGTATTGCTGAAAAGGCTGCGCGGCCTGACAGCTGATTGGACGGGTTCCGTCACGACATTCCACGCCTTATAGTCACAGATCGAGGCGCTCCGGCGCAGGACCGATCAGAGGACGCGTGAATGATCAGACCCTTTGCCTGTGTGCTGGCTGTGCTTGCGATGGTGACGCTTGGTGCGTGTTCGGCCCCGCCACCCGCAACCGGAGACGAAGTCCAACGCCTCGCTGCAGAAATACAGAGCCTCGGACCTGATATCGACCCCGAAGAAGCCAACCGGGCGGCAAGCATTACGTATGCCTATACTGCCCAACTGGTACAGGAGTACGAGATCACCGATCCGCCCCTGATCCACAATGCCAAGGTCAACAAGGGGCTGCGCCCGCGCGGGCTGTGCTGGCACTGGGCTGAAGATATCGAGCGGCGTCTCAGGCAGGAGAATTTTCAGACCCTCACGCTGCATCGCGCGATCGCAAACGCCGACAATCCGTTCCGAATCGATCACAGCACGGCGATAATCAGCCGAAAGGGTGAATCGATGTATGACGGGATTGTTCTGGATCCCTGGCGCTATGGCGGCGTTTTGTTCTGGTCACCGCTCGTTGAAGATACCCGGTACGAATGGGTCCCGCGTGAAGTTGTTCTGGAAAAGCGACGTCAGGAGCAGTTGGCCGAACTTACACCGGCTTTCAACGAGTAAAGGTCAGAGTTTCGACGAAATAATACCGGTCGCAAAACCGCCCATACGAAGCTCACCAAAAAGTCTCTGATACTCGATCTTAGGGCAGCGGTTCATCACCACCTCGATACCACGCGCCTGTGCTGCTTCGGCGGCTTCCGGGTTTTGGACACCGATCTGCATCCAGATGGTTTTCAGTTCCGGAAAGGCTTGCAGAGCTTCCTCCACAATCGGCGGGACAGCTTCAGATCTCCGGAATATATCCACAATATCAACTGGTTCCGAAATTTCGCTAAGCGTAGCGCGAACCGTTTGACCAAACAGCTCCTTTCCCGCGTGGCCCGGGTTGACCGGAATGACCGTATATCCCTTGAGCGATAGATATCGCGCCACATAGTAGCTCGGCCGCACCGGATTCATGGAGACGCCAACAACGGCGATCACCTTCGTACGCCGCAGGATCGTTTTGAGGAAATCATCTGAATAATCCGGCATAGCCGCACCCTATCCGGTGTCCCCAAAAGAAAAAAGCGCCCAAGAATTTCTTGGGCGCAAGTTTTGGAACGAGGGACAGTGAAATGACCCGCGGCAGTTCCATTCCGCGGTCACTGTGACATTTAAGCATGAGTTTCTTAAAAAAAAGAGGGCGCGCGCATTTTTGTGATGACAGACCACAAAAAGCAGAAATCCGCCTAGTTCTTATATAGAACTGCCGGCCAGTATTCTTCGGCCATGCGAATATTTTGTGTCAGGTTCCTGTCCCACATTCGTTCGATTGCAGGAGAGTGGGTCAGATATAGTCTGCCTTCCACGATCTTCCAGGCATTCGGATCAGTGCTGCTGAGCGAACCATACGTCATGGCATAAGCGCAGTACCCCCCGAATTGAGGCGCAAACGCGCGTGGGTTACTTTCGAACCGCTCGCGATTTTCTTGTGAAGCGAAATGCCACTCGGCCCCTTTCCACATCACTGCGATTTCGGGTTGGCCACGCGTGGGTACACCTTCGTCAAAGTAGGACACGGCATCATAGCCTGCCATTGCAAGACCATCATCTGCGTAGAACACAGGCCTATCCTGCGCATGCAGCGCAGAAGCAAACAAGGCGGCAGCAAAACTGGCAATCAGGGAACGACGGGATAGCATTGAAACTTTGGATTCCGGATTCTTAGGGTCTCAAAATGCAATTTTTTAGCGCTGGCGGAACCCCCGATGACAAGCTTGTGAACACCCGTGTCGCTGCTACCGCATCAGTCGAATATATCTTCGATCACGTCCCATGCTTCATCAAGCGCGCGCGAGAACAACCCCTTCTTCTTTTTCTTCTTCTTTTTCTTTTCGAACTGCGCCTTGCCCGCGCCGCTGCGCGCAGAGGAACTGTCTGAGACCTTGCTCTTGGGAATCATCTTCATATCGTGCAGCGGGGCGCCGCAGCTTGAACAGCTCAGTTCATGCCGCTGATTCCCTTTCAGGACCAGCGCGGCGCGCGTTCCGCAATAGCAGCAGGTGGCGATTTTGGACGGGCTGGAAATGGCGCTCTCCTGTCAATGGTGTCTGGAAGCATATAAGGCGATTGCAGCCGCATTTGAAACGTTCAACGAACCGAATCCGCCCGATGCGTCGATTTTAACCAATTGATCTACGGTCTCTTTGGTCTTTTGACGCAAACCCGGCCCCTCGGCACCTAGGACCAGCGCGACAGGAAGGTCGCGTTTGCCATCCAATGCAGTTTCGATGGTCTCGTGTGCTTCGCCGTCCAGACCCAGGACAAGAAATCCCATCCCCTGCAGTTCCACTATTGCATCTGCCAGATTGCGAACCCGCAAATAAGGCTGACGCTCCAAAGCACCGCTCGCCGTTTTTGCCAAAGCCCCGGTTTCGGGCGCTGAATGATGACGGGTGCCGATCACAGCAGAGGCACCCAACACTTCGGCTGAACGCAGAATCGCACCAACGTTATGCGGATCAGTAACCCGGTCGAGCAGCAGCACCCTTGGATTTTCCTGACCAATGCAGTTTTCAGCCAGACCACCCCACTCCAGCGGCTTAACTTCAAGCACGGCGCCCTGATGGACAGAGCCCGGATCTATCGGAGCACTGAATTTGCGTGGATCTACCATCTCTGGCTCGATACCTGCAAAATCAATGGCTTCGGCCAGTTTATCTTTGGCATTTCGGGTTACAATCAGGCGTAGTTTCTGCCGGTTCGGGTTCATCAACGCATCGCGAACCGCGTGCAAACCAAACAACCAGACGGTTTCGGATCCAGCCGCTTTTCGCGCCTGTTCCTTTTCAATCACCCACTTGGGTTTCTTCATTTTGCTGGCCTCCGGGCCGTGGAACATGTTTCCTGCGCCAAAGCGGAATTTTCCTGTTGACGCTCCTTTGGCGCGCTAGTAATCACGCCTCCACGTCAGGTGCAACGCCTGACAGTGGGCGACAGGCCGCAAGGTGTGGCAGGGGACTGTAACTCCCTCGCGGAGACGCACGCCTGGTTCGATTCCAGGGTCGCCCACCATTTTCTTCAGCATCAGATAGTTACTGCACGCTAAACGAAAGTGGTAGGCCATACGCCTTGCTGCATATTCTCGAATCCTACCTGCTTATGCGTCGCCAATGCGCGACATATTCCAAATCAATGTCGCTATTGGCAAAAATGTTTGAGGATTCATCCTAGAATACGCTTATTGCCGGTCGTTAGGCTTCGGATTAACCGAAGAGATTCTGGCGCGGCTTTTCACACAGCGAATCCGTGCACAGAGAACTAACCATCTGGGCCGACTAACAGACGCCCCAATTCGCGAGGTCTGCTGGTGAGCCTGTTTGTGATCTGCATCATCTTGTCGGCAGCACTTTTGCATGCGGTTTGGAATGCGATTGTAAAAACAGCCGCCGACCGCACAACCACGTTGGGTTTGGTGGCTTTTGGCCATGTAATTCCGGCAAGTATCATGATTGCCGTGCTGCCTCTGCCAAGTATGGAGAGCTTTCCCTACATCCTGATCTCGACCGTTGTGCACTTTGGCTACTACTTCATGCTGGGCAAAGCCTATCAGCATGGCGATCTAAGCGTCGTCTATCCGATCGCCCGGGGAATTGTTCCGGCACTGGTTGCCCTCTGGGCGTTTTTGCTGGTTGGTGAAAGCCTGCCTTTGCAAGCCTGGATGGGAATTATGCTGATTGCATTCGGCATTCAGCTAAGCAGTTGGAAAGCCTTGCGTTCCGGCGTTGATAGAGCTGCATTGTTCTTTGCCTTGTGCACCGGATTTTGTATCTCGATGTATTCGGTGGTGGATGGCATCGGGGTGCGCCTTTCCAACAATACACTCAGCTACTGGGCCTGGGGTGCATTCCTGCATCTGTTCATTGCCGGTTTTGTCGCTGTTCGGAAACGGGCCGTCTTGCGCGAGCTGCCGCTAAAGGTCTGGGGTATAGGTATCCTCGGAGGGCTCGTGTCGATGATTGCATACGGATTGGTTCTGTATGCCAAGAACTTTGCCCCGTTGGGTGCCGTATCTGCCCTGCGCGAGACCTCAGTCATATTTGCTGCACTGATCGGCTTCATCTTCCTGCGCGAGGGTAACTGGATTCGCCGCCTTGGCGCGGCTGTCCTTATGGCTGCTGGCGTGGCGCTGGTCGGGCTATCAGTCTAAACGGCACGCTCTTTTCGCTCGACCCCACCTCAGTTTGGCAAACATCCCCATTCATGGACGACCTCATTGCCGTGAATGCCAAGTAGCAGGCCGAACTGATTAAGAACCGCTTCGCTCTGGCTTGGGCGCAGCAGTGCAATGTCACCCGGTTGCGCCTGCGTTGCTTTTGGTCCGGTCCAGACCTCCTGATTGCTCGATCGGCCAAAGATGCCAGAATACTTGAACTTTTCGGGATAGGCGGGTTCGGCCAAATAGTGCCCGCCGAACACCGCAATATCGGTGCGCCGACGAGGGCCAAGAAAATCCAATCCGGGCAACCGGTTGCCCGGCATTACTTTCAGAATTGGCGTCGCCAGCAACAGCGCCGGGGAAAACGCTTGAGTTGTGGCATGATCGAAGTCTGATGGCTTGACCAGCACAGAGCCAAAAGCGACCTCGGTCGCTGATCCACTGGCCATATAACTCTGAAACGTCAGGCTGCCGCCCGTGTTCAGGCAAAGATCGCCCCTGCCCGCCCCCAAGGCCTCAACCGAACGACGGTACGCTTCCGTACAAGACCGGGCGGCCGCCCCGCGCAACATCGAAGGAAGCTTTGCCAGATGCGCCTCATATCCCATCACGCCGGACAGAACCACGTGTGGGTGCGTGTCGATCATCTTACCAGCCTGCGCGACCTGATCGGGCGTCATCCCCCCCCGATGCAGGCCAATGTCCAGCTCGAGCGACAGACGAAGCGTGCTTTCGATCCTCTCGGCCAAATCCAGATACTCTGCCAGGCGCACGGGCGTATCAATAAGCCACTGCACACGACGGGCGGCATCTGGTTGCACCTGCAGAACGCGCGCTGCCGAAGTTACAGGCAACGGCTTTCCCAACAGATGGTCGATCTCAGGCTCAGCCGCGAGTAGCGCCAGCAGCATCGGCTCCGAGAACGTCATGAGGCCCGATGTGGGTATCTTTGACCGGATGTGATCCAACAGGGGCAGGCAGGGCAGAGACTTCGCCACCAAGCGATAATCGAGCCCCTGATCGGCCCCCTTTGTAGCTGCCGCACAATTCGCATCAAGCCGGTCCAGATCCACCACCGCGACCGGCTTGTCCACACCATGGCGTTTCAGCGTGTCCGAGAGCTGCCGAAGGTAATTGTCGCTCATGGCCGGAACAGCCGTGCCATCGCAGGCGAAAGGAATTTCCCGGTCGGGTCCAGTTCCTCTTGCAAGGCGCAGAACCGATCGAAATCGGGATAAAGCCCCGAAAGCTCCTTATAGGCCAGGCCGTGCATCTTACCCCAGTGCGGACGGCCACCCGCTTCGACGAACAGGGGTTCGATGGCATTGAAATAACGCTCATGATCCTCATCCGCATCGCTGTGAATTGCGATCGAAATACGAGGGCCGCCCTGAAATGGTGAAAGCGCCGCGTTGTCACCCGCTGTCTGCCGAACCTCAATCGGGAAATAGATATCCCTGTGGTCACGCTCGAGGCGCAGGATGATCTCTTTCAGGACGTCTCCTGCCGTTTCAGGTGGCAGATGGTACTCCATTTCCTTGAAACGGATACGCCGGTCACTGCAAAGCACCTGCCAGCTTTCGCCTACATAATTCTCATCCGACTGCGCCAGTGTCAGCAGGTGCAACAGCCCCCTCCGCAACCCGGCACTGAGATGACCCGCATTACGTGCCAGTTTCAGAACCTTGACGGCAATCATGTCGAGATCACGCGGGGCCTTGGTTTCGGGCGCGTCAGTCAATTCGTGGCGAATTTCAACGGCCTTGCCTGTGAAGGGAATGTAGAAGAACTCGAAATTCCGGTTCCCGACCCAATTGTCGTGCATGGTATCCAGGCTGTCCTGTAAGGCAGACAGGCGTACCCGGCGATGGAGATTGTATTTCGGCACGACGTTGATTTGCGCCTCGGTCAGCACACCAAGCAGGCCAAGCGTGACCTGTGCCATTTCCAGTGGAATATCATCTGTGGACAGCATGTCGCCATTGGCTGCAACAAAGCGCGCGGCAGTGATTTCCGCCGCCAGGCACGGCAACTCACGTCCCGTTCCATGAGTTGCGGTTGAAACCGCACCCGCAAGCGATTGCGTGTTGATATCGCCAAGATTGCGAAAGGCGACCCCATGATTGGACAGAGCCGGTGAAAGATCACGCAGACGCGCATTGGCGTTGACCCATGCCTTGTCGCCATCGACCTGCAAAACAGTCGGGACATCAAGATCCGAAAGATCAATGATCCGGTCAGCGCCGGATACGACCGGGGTAAAGGAATGCCCTGCCCCCACCGCGCGCATGGATTGAGGAGCAGCAACCGCCTGCTGCAATGCCGCGACCGATACCGGCCTTGCCGGCGTTATCTGTGCGGTTTCGTTTCCGGCCCAATTGCTCCACATGCTCGTTCTCCTCCCCAATTCCAAGGAGGATTGCAGCGGCGAGACCACGAAACAAGTCTGGTTTTCAGCGCATTACGCAGCGTGACTTGGGTTATTCAGCAGCCGGGCGCAGACCGGTGACACGGTCGAACCATGCCTCGATGCTGTCCAGGTCTGGATCCAAAGCCTGAGCCGCGTCATCGGTAAACAGCTGGAACTTGTCATGGTTCAGCCCGTTCACGCCAACCAGTACAGGAATATCCAGCGCCAGCGCTTCGCCGATCACAGGACGGAAACCGCGCCCGTCAGCTTCGTGCTTGCCGAATTTGTTGATGATCAGCAGTTGGGGCGCTTCAGCCAGTGACGCGGTGACATAGCCTACCGCTTGCTCAAGTGCTGCAGGGTCCAGTCTGCAACCACGCGACATCGTACCCAGCGACTGGGAAATACGAATGGTCTCTCCATCCGGCAGAACCCGAAGATCCATGTCGCACTTGCTGTTGTCGGCGCATTCCGTATTCGTTTGCACCACACCGGATAGCTTCGCCCCACGGGCCAACAGGCGCTCGGCCACCGCACTCAGCAGGCGGTCGGTTGCACCCCGATCGGTGGTTGTGACATAGGCCAGATTCATTGAGAGACCCTCATAGTACCAGATGTGACGTTTCAGATAGCACGCATGACCGCTTGCGACCACTCCCCCGCATCACGGCAACGGAGAGAGGCCGATCACAGGTGCGTGCAGGTGGAGAAGGACCGCATAGGCCACAATTGCCGTCAGCCAGACCAATGCGCGCGGCAAGGGCTTTGGTATACGGAGCGACAGACGTGCGGTGTTACGCGACAGGCGTTCCCAGTCTTGCCCCAACTGACGCTGTTTCCGTCGATCAATCAGGGCCATACCCATCCATGCAAATCCGGCAAATAGCCCGAACAGGATGACGTGGGACAGGCTGCCATTAGCCAGCATATGCGCGAACGCCCAAAGCATGAGCGCGACAAGGATCGGGTGGCGCGTCGTGCGCAGAATACCGGGGTTGTCCGGATCAAACGGCATGCGCCCAAGCCCACCGAACGAAAACAGGTTCTGGATTGCCAGACCCGCAACAGCCAACCAGCACACAATAGGCATAACCAGCAAAGGAACCCAGCGAAAGACCGCAAGTGGCGGGATGACCTCGACATAAGGCGCCTGCGCCGCGGCTATGATCAACCATGCCAGCACGGCCAGAGAGAACGTGGAATAGGCCGCAAAATACCCGGTTCTGCCCAGCGTATCTATCAGCCGCTCACGCACAGCAGGACGCGTAGGGATAACGTGGCTGAGCAGAAATACAAGAAGTGCTGCAAGGAATGAGCCCCAACCGGCCATAGTGATCTCCGAACTCTTTTCGCCCGAATTACAGCCTGCTGAACACGTCGTCTTTGTCCAAAGTCAAACTCGGGCAAAAGGGGCGGCCGCGCCGCCCCTGCCCTTTTTCTACAGTCCCAGAGCTTTGCGCCGTTCCTCGGCAAAGCCCTGCACCATACGGTCGGCGATCAAAGCAAGGATCGCCATCGCTGCACCAGCTGAAATGCCTAGCCCGACATCCGCCTGCCCCAGCGCCAGATAGATCGACTGGCCCAGACCGGTGGTGCCAATCAGCGCCGCGATTACCAGCATGGCGAAGGCGTAGAGGATGGTCTGGTTCAGACCCAACAGAATTGTTGGCGCAGCATAAGGCGCGCGCACATCACGCAGGATTTGCCATTCGGTTGCACCGCTGGAGATCGCTGCCTCCATCATCTCGTCCGGTGTGTTGACCAACCCATGCCGCGTGTAGCGGATCATGGGGACGATCGCATAGGCGCAGATAGCCAGAAACGCCGAGAACTCACCGATCTGGAATACCATGAGGACCGGGATCAGGAAGACGAACAGCGGAATGGTCTGCAACATGTCACAGATCGGGCGAACAATCTTCCAGACGGGGCTCCAGACTGCGCTAGCCAAACCGATCAGGCCGCCTACAACAGCACAAGAAAATACCGCTGCACCGCTAAGATAAAGTGACAGCAATGCCCTTTCCCACAGACCAGAAACCAAGATTGTGCAGAGCAGCCCCACTGACAGCGCGGCGAGACGCCAGCCACCGGCAACCCAGCCCAGCGCCGCCGCGCCAGTCAGCACGAAGGGCCAGGGCAGATTTGAGATGCCGGTTTCGAGGATGCCAATCAGAATGAGTACAACCAGCCCGCCAGTCAGATGTCCGCGCCATGCCATAAGCAGCGCAATCACTGCACCGGCTGCGAACAGGCCATAGCTCATAGTAGGGGTCCACATGAAACCCCATGTGAAAGGCAAGACAGCCTGATCAAGGCCGATGCGCAAAGGCAGCAACACATAGAACATTGAGTTGTTCTTGAGGCTATCGAGCCAGGGACCGTTGTTCTGGGTAAAGGCCGTCAAGCCGCTGTCCACGGCTTCGGCCAACGGATCCAGCAGCGTCAGGTCGGACGGATTTGGCAGCCATGCCCAGAAGGCGACCGTAAACAGCACGGTGAACGCCAGCATTGCCCAGACAACGCGCCGGTCATAGCGCTTGCGCTCGGTCGCCAGCGTACCGCTCATCCGGTCGATCACAACGGCAAACACCACGATGACGAGGCCTGCCAGCAGTGACTCGCCAAACTGCGCCTTGCGCATGGTCAGCAGAACTTCCCAGCCGATATCATTAAACCCGCCAATGACCGCCGCAATGATAACCATCGACAATGCAGCCATAAGGCATTGGTTCACACCGACCATGATCTGCGTCGCGGCGGACGGGATTTCGACCTGAAACAACTGCTGCAGGCGCGAACCACCAGACATGATGGCGGCCTCTTTCACCTCGTGCTCGACCCGCTCGAGGCCCAGCATCACGTTCCGCGCCATCGGTGGTGCAGCGTAGATCGCCGAAGCAATTAGACCGACCACAGGACCAAAACCAAACAGCAGCAATAGCGGCGTCAGATAGGCAAAAGTTGGCACCGTCTGCATGATGTCGAGCACAGCCTGAACGATCGACTTTACCTTCGGCACCTCGTTCGCAAGGATACCGATTGCACCGCCCACGATCAGCGCCACGGGCACGGACACCGCAACCAGCGCGAGGGTATTCATGCTTTCTGCCCAATAGCCCGAAGCCAGAACAAAGCTCAGGCCCAGAAAACCCAGTGCAGCCATTGGTAGGCCGCCCAGATACCAACCCAGCGCTGTGACCAATCCGATCAGTATCGGCCACGGCGTGTTGCCAAGCACATAATTCGCCGCATCCATTGGATAGGTCATGATGTCAGAAAACAACCGGGCAGCCGGTTTGATGCCGTTCAGGAACCAGGCAAGGAATGATCCCACCCATTCTGTTGCAGGTAATTCCCAAGCCGTGGGCCATTTGATCAACCACGGCATCACGGATTCAAGCGCAAGACAGATTGCACCAACAATCAGCGTGATCAGTGCAGCCTGCGCGCCTGCCGTCAGACGGGCCGAACCAGACGTGGGCACATCGGTAACCGCGCTCATGTCTCTTCTACCTGTAGGGCTGCAGCCAGATCCGATGGATGCACCGTGCCAACGATCTCACCCTTTTCATCACGTACCGGGACCGGTTCATACAGTTGCATGCAATGTGCAAGGGCTGCATCCAGTGTCATCGCGGTGGTGAGACCGGGATCATCAGGGCCACGCTCTGCATCGCCTTCGCGCATGACCGAAGCAACTTTGGCGTGCTGACCCTTGGCCACATCTTTCGAGAATTCACGCACATAATCGTCCACGGGTCGAAGAACGATGTCAGATGGCGTACCAATCTGTACAATCTTTCCATCGCGCATGATGGCAATGCGATCCGCAAGCTTCAGCGCTTCGGCGATATCATGGGTGATAAAGACGATGGATTTCTTCAGTGTCGCCTGAATGCGCAGAAATTCATCCTGCAACTGGCGGCGGATCAGTGGGTCAAGCGCTGAAAACGGCTCGTCCAGAAACCAGATATCGGGATTTACGGCCAGTGAGCGCGCGATTCCCACACGCTGGCGCTGACCGCCGGAAAGCTGACGCGGGAAACTGTCTTCGCGCCCCTCAAGCCCTACAAGCGAGATCACTTCCTGCGCACGGGCACGGCGCTCTTTTCGGCCGACCCCCTGAACCTTGAGCGGATAGGCCACGTTCTCGGCAACGGTCATATGTGGAAACAGACCAAAATGCTGAAACACCATGCCCAGTTTTTTGCGGCGAAGTTCCGTCAGCTTTTTCTTGGATGCTCCGACGACGTTTTCGCCTTCGATCCGAATTTCACCGCCCGTACCGGGCAGCAATTGCGAAATGCAGCGGATCAACGTGGACTTGCCCGAGCCACTGAGGCCCATAATCACAAATAGCTCGCCATCGCGAACTTCGAAATTGGCATCCTGAACGGCCGGGATGAACCCCTGTTCGCGCAGCTCGGCTGCGGCTTTGTCTGCGTCGTTCCCTGACCGAGACAGCGCGTCGGTCAGGGCTTTGTCGGCGCCCGGGCCAAAGACCTGCCAGAGATTCTGGCAGGCAATGGCTGGCGTAGTCGTGTCAGTCACTTATGTGGCTCACTTGGTCGCCGCGTCGACAACGGGACGCCATTTGTCTTCGTTCTCGGCCATCCATGCGGCGACAACTTCTTCGACCTGACCGCCGTCAACATCGATCGCGCCCATCATCGGCTGTTGGTCTTCGACCGCCAGTTGATAGTTGGACAAGATCTCATAAGCTGCCGGCCACTTGTCTTCCATGCCGCTCCAGCTGGCCTTGAAGATGCGCGAAGGCGAGAAGTCACAATCGTTCACAGCGTTCGGGTTCGGACCCCATGCCGGATCGTTGAAGCATGCTTCTTCACCTGCAGGCAGATCGACAAACTGAACATCATAGGCCGACATCGCCCAGTGCGGCTGCCAGAAGGTGATCAGCAAAGGCGACTTACGCTCGGTCGATGCGCGCAGTTCAGCGATCAGTGCACCTTCGGAACCTGCAGGAACCGCCTTGAACGGAAGCTCAAGACCAACCATGCGGTCCGCGCCCGGAGTACCCCAGTCAGCCGGATAATCGACCAGACGTCCCGACGGCAGGGTTTCAGCTGTTGCAAACAGCTGCGCACACTCGTTCAGTGCCTCCCATGCCGGCAGTCCGGGGCACAGTTCAGCCACATGCGCCGGATAGGCAATGCCCTCTTTCGCATCCAGACCCAGATCACCGATTTCAACAACGGTGCCTTCATCGATCTTCTTGGCGTATTCATCGGAAACGTTGGAGGACCAGATTTCCAGCGTCGCGTCGATGTCACCATCCGCCAGTGCCTGGAACTGGTTCATCATTCCTGCGGTGACAAACTCAACATTGTAGCCAGCAGCCTTCAGCATTTCGCCTGCTACATGTGTGGTGACGTGCTGACCTGTCCATTCGTTGATGGCCAGTTTGATCGGCTCGTCCACTGCACCCATATCCGCCGCTTGCGCCGTACCCGCAACTGCAAGGGCCAAAAGGCTTACACTCAGTTTTTTCATGGAATTACTCCCTGTCTTCTTTGTTTTTGCCCACCCCGGCGAGTGTTTGCCCGCCGGCTGACTTGTCTGTCGACAATACCATGCCGCAACATGCACAAATTTGGCCGGAAAAGGAAAGTGAACAGTTTGCTACAGGGCGGAATTATCATCGCCCTTTCGTACCGTTATGCCCCACCAGCACTGCAACTCAATTGTCCAAGCGCGCGAATATCGGGTGATTTTCGGCTCAAGACATTGATTGACGAGTCAATCACAAACCCGAATCCCCTCGTTTGTCGAGCTTTTCTTTTATTTTTTCTCGAAAAATCAGGATGAAGGGTGCCGCAGCAAGTCAGTGCAGTTAGCAGTGACCATAATTTAGCCTCTTGTAACTGCGGCTCAAATTGGCAGCATCTATGGCGGAGGACCTGACCCATGCGCAACTTCGACGAAATCTTTGACATCGCAGCAAAGCGGCATGGCGGGCCAGATGCATTGGAGGAAAAGCTGGGCAAACCCAAAAACCCGGCAGAGCTTGCAGGCATGCCCGAGGATCGCTGGCTTTCGATCATTACGAAATGTGTGTTTCAGGCCGGTTTCAACTGGAAAGTCATCGAAGCCAAGTGGGATGGGTTTGAGACCGCTTTCGATGGATTCGATGTCGGGCGATGTGCGTTCATGGATGATGAGAAATTCGATTCCTTGCTGCAGGACACCCGCATCGTGCGAAACGGCACCAAGATCGCCACAGTTCGGGACAATGCGGTTTTCCTGCTGGAATTGCGCGAAGAAGGCGGTGCCGGACAAGTGTTGGGAGGCTGGCCATCAACCGACTATGTCGGGTTGTTGGCGATGCTGGCCAAACGTGGTTCCCGATTAGGGGGTGCCTCGGCCCAATACGCCATGCGATTTGCTGGGCGGGACAGCTTTATCCTGTCGCAGGACGTGACCGCGCGCCTAATTGCAGAAGGTGTCATCGACAAGGTGCCGACTTCAAAGAAAGCCATGGCAGCGGTGCAGCAAGCCTTCAACATCTGGATGGATCAGTCAAACCGGTCGCTGACGGAAATCAGCCGGGTTCTGGCGATGAGCCTGTGAAAAGCACTTGCAGCGACGGCAAGGCACATTAGGCTTTTAATTATGCGTCGTTTCTTGCTGTTTTTTACCATCGTTATGTTCGCGTCCTGTGGCCGTCCACTGACGCAGCAGGAACGGGATTTTGCACAGAATATTCACGGCGACACCCTGAATCTGAACCGGGTCCGCCTTGTCGAAGGTGCCCCTGTCACCGAGATTACCTATGAGCGCAAGGCGCGACCGCGTCTGGCCTGCCGCGAGCGTATACTGCCACCTGTCAAAGAGGGCATTGTCAGCGGCAAACCGGCGGCCGTTGCGTTGTTCAACCATGTCTATTTTACCAAGGACTGGTATCTGGACGACTACATGTCCAAGTATCCCGAACGCATGAATCTGGTCGCGGCCATGTTACTGGCGCACGAACTGACCCATGTCTGGCAATGGCAGAACCGCAAGACCACCGGGTATCATCCGTTGCGCGCGGCGGCCGAACATGGCGGGCGTAAAGACCCCTATCTGTTTGACCTCGACACCTCGCCTGATTTTCTGGCCTACGGGTACGAACAACAGGGCGCCATCGTCGAGGAGTATGTCTGCTGCCGCGCATTAGATCCCGACGCCCCCAGAACGAAACGCCTGCATGAAATGCTCGACAAACACTTTGATCTCTCAACATTGCCCGGAGCCAAACGCGAGCGCGATGTGGTGATCCCATGGAGCGGCGCCAAGATCGAAGGCATTTGCAGATAGGTTTTAGCCTGCCTGGAGAGTTTTCAGATAGGCCACCAGATCAGCGATGGGCTTGCTGGTCAGCACAGGTTGACCTGTCGGCGCTTTGATCGCTGTGTCATTGCCTTCAAAGAAGGGTCCATAGACAGGCATTGGGCTGCCATGGCTAACCAACGGATCCCGGCCATCAATACGTTCGACAACGCGGATGGTCGGGAAAGCACCGCTTTGGTCAACCAGCTCCGTCAGATTGGTTGGTTGAATAATCAGAACACCCGCCATCGGACCATGCCCGGTCGCATCGATACCGTGGCAGGTGGCGCAGTAATGCTGGTATAGTTCAGCTCCGGCATCCGCATCCTGCGCTAAGGCCGCGTAGGACGGCAGGATCAACGCAGTGGTGAGAGCGGTAAGTATCGATCGGATCATCGCATTCCTCCATTCAATCACGCATTTGCAGGGTTGCCCGACAAGGGTTCAGCCGCAATGATCCAGATCAACGAGATTGGCACAGAGGTTCCGAGCAATGACACAATATGCAGCCATCATGCTGGCCGCCGGGATTGGCGTGCCGATCCTTGCGGCGTTGAACGCAGCCCTGGGAAAACTGATCGGATCCCCAACAACAGCTGCGGTGATCCTCTTTGCAGTCGCATTTGGTGCGTCAGCTCTGGTGATGCTGCTTTTTCCGGGGGTCGAGGCGATCTCGAAAGTCGCGCAGGCCCCAAAGCACCTGTTTCTTGGCGGCGTGCTCATCGCTTTTTACGTTCTGACGATCACCCATGTGGCCCCGCATTTCGGGGTCGGAAACGCGGTGTTTTTTGTTCTGCTTGGGCAACTGATCAGTACCGCCGCGATCGATCATTTCGGCCTGTTCGGGGCTCAGGTCACGCCGCTGACCCTGATGCGCGCAGGCGGCATCGCGGTCATGGCAATTGGCGTGGCCATCACTCAACTGGCTTGAGAACGCCCCCGTCAAGCCGCACCATCCGATCCATGCGCGCAGCCAGATCAAGGTTGTGCGTGGCGATCAATGCCGACAATCCAGCCTCACGCACCAAAGACATGAGCGCTGCAAAGACCTGATCCGAAGTGTCCGGGTCCAGATTTCCGGTGGGTTCATCAGCAAGCAACACACGTGGATCATTCGCCAGTGCGCGGCAGAACGCTACGCGCTGCTGTTCGCCCCCGGACAAGGCCGCGGGCCGGTGATCTGCGCGGGGTGCGACGCCCACGCGATCCAGCAGGGACATGGCCCTGTCGCGCGCGGCTTTCTCAGACACGCCATTAGCCAGTTGCGGCAGCGTGATGTTTTCGAGCGCCGTGAACTCTGGCAGCAGATGGTGGAATTGATAGACAAAGCCCACGTCCTGTCGACGCAGTGCAGTGCGTGTCCGGTCGCCCCTGCCCGCCACGTTCTGACCCGCAATTTCAACCGTGCCATCGTCCGGCGCATCCAGCAATCCCGCGATGTGCAGCAAGGTCGATTTACCTGCACCCGATGGGGCGACCAAGGCAACGGCCTCACCCGCCCGCAGTTCCAGATCGACACCGCGCAGCACCTGTACCTCTCCCGGCGTGCCTTTCAGATAGGTCTTGGTCAGGCCATCCAACCGCAATGTCACATCATTCATAGCGCAGCGCCTCAACCGGGTTCAGCCGTGCCGCACGGCGGGCTGGAAAGTAAGTGACAAAGAAGGATAGACCCAGCGACAGTCCGACGGCTTTGAGCACATCTGACAGATGCAGCTCTGCCGGCAGCGCATAGATCCCTCGAATAGCGGGATCCCAGACACCACCACCCATGACAAAGTTCACAAAGGAAAAGATCGGATCGATATAGAGCGCGAACAGGCATCCCAAAATCACACCCATCGCCGTACCGATAATGCCGGTGAACGCGCCGCAGATGAAAAAGACCCGCAGCACCGAACCTTCGCTCAGGCCAATTGTGCGCAGGATACCGATGTCACGCCCTTTGTTTTTGACCAGCATGATCAGGCCGGACACGATGTTCATTGCTGCGATCAGAACTAGGATCGACAGGATGATGAACATCACATTGTCTTCGACCTCAAGCGCCCGAAGAAATCCACCCGAGGAATCTTTCCACGTCCAGACCTGGGTCCGCTCTCCGGCAGCCTCGAGAATGGGAAACAGCAGAGGATCGAGGTTTTCGGGATTGTCGACCATGATTTCGATTTCATCCGCGACGCCCTCACGGTTGAAGAAGCTCTGTGCTTCGGTGAAGGGCATGTAAACGCGGGTGCGGTCGATGTCATAACGCCCGGCAGAGAACACATAGACGACTTCGTAGGCATTGACCCGTGGTGAGGTGCCGAATGCGGTCTTAACTCCATTTGGTGAAGTCACTTTGACCGTATCACCTACCGTTGCTCCGATGGCTCGGGCCACGCCCGAGCCGATTGCGATCCCTTCGTCAAACCGGGACAGATCGCCATAGGCCTGTTTGCTTTCTGCGATACCGGGCAGACTGTACAGATCGCCGGGGCGGATACCGTAGACTTCAACGCCCGTGCTGCGGTCGCGATTGGTAAGCAGAACCTGCCCTTTCACCAACGGAGCAGCGCGCTGCACACCGGGAACCTGTGCAATACGGTCCGCCATGGCATCAAAGTCAGCAATCTTTCGATCTATACGACCCTGTGCATCGACCTCGCCCGCTGAATAGACCGTGACATGAGCGTTGGCCCCCAGGATGGTGCCCACAAATTCGGACCGGAAACCTGAACGCACAGCCAAAGTGGCGATCAATGCGAAAACGGCCAGCGTAATTCCGATCAGCGAAATCCATGTCATTACGCTGACGCCGCCTTCGGCGCGCCGAGCGCGCAGATAGCGCCATGCAATCTTCCATTCGAAAGGGGCAAAGGGCGGGGGTGTCTTGGCCATTCCTGCTCCGGCAATGTTTTGCGGGGACATTTTCGGCATTTCACCCAATGGTCAACCCGGTTCTGCGAACTCTCCTTCTGATGCAAACCGAACAAGCTGTCAAAACGGCAAGCCCTTGCGCAAATCTGCCCTCACCATCCGAATCAATGAGTGTAGGTCTCGGATCGGGTTTCGGTTCAAGGGAGTGCCGATGATTGGAGCTACACCAGAAGTTGTGAAGTCAATCACAGACAAGGCGGCATTGTTTCAGGTATGAAGTCAATGTGAGCTTTTGGTGAAAAACTGAACTCAATTTACAACATTTATTAAGCAATTTTATTTCGTGCTTTGCTTATTTTACGAAACTTTGTCACCCTAGCTATGGGGGAACACATTTTTAAAGAGCGGGGGTCGCTCATGGGTATTGTAAGGGAATTGGAAGGGGTTGGTCCGATCAGGACCACAAATGCATCTCAGGATTTGGATTGTGAAACGGCGGCTTTGCTGCGTGCAGCGATGCGACCGTTATTCAGCAACGCCGCAAGTTGGGAGGGTCTGGCCGACATCCTGAAGGAGAAGGGCTATCGTCTGGCTTTTCAGAATGGTCGGCTTTGCATAACGGACCGCACCACGGGTGAGCGGGTCTGTGGCATCAGGTTTCTTGGATTTGAGCTCGACGATCTGGTTGAACGAATGGGACGCCCCATTGTCGTCGCCAGAGGAGGTCAGGCCGATGGCGATCTGCTGTTGACCCGGCCAGTTGCGGGTTCGGCCTAGCGTCGGCTGCAACGCCAGCCTGCGCCTAGCATAGCAGCTTGGCTTTCACGTTTCGCCGCGCCATTCATATGATGACGCGGCGAAAAAACATCCAGACTTTTGATTGATCAACAGAGAACGCCAGATCAGGCGATGTTTTCGTAAATCTCTGCGATTTTTGTAACGGCCTCTTCCGGGCTCAGCTCTTCGCTTTCACCGGTTCGACGACTGGTCAGCTCTACCACACCGTTCTTCAGACCACGCGGGCCCACGGTGATGCGCCACGGCAGACCGATCAGGTCCATAGTAGCGAACTTGCCACCTGCCCGCTCATTACGATCATCATAAAGCGGCTCGAGCCCCAGTGCCGTCAGCGCCTTATAGATCTTTTCACAAGCCGCATCCGCTTCTTCGTCACCCTGCTTGAGGTTTACGATACCGCAGTGGAACGGCGTGACGCCTTCGGGCCAGATGATGCCCTTGTCGTCATGGCTCGCCTCAATGATCGCACCGATCAGGCGACTGACACCGATACCGTGGCTGCCCATGTGGACCGGAACCGGCTTACCATCAGGGCCTTGTACCGTTGCGCCCAGAGGTTCGGAGTATTTGGTGCCGAAATAGAAGATCTGGCCAACCTCGATCCCGCGCGCGACGCGGCGACGATCTTCGGGGACCTCGTTGAACAGTGCCTCGTCATGGGTTTCATCCGTGCGGGCATACTTTGAGGTGAACTCTTCAAGGATCGCCTGACACTGTTCACGATTGTCATAATCGATCTCGCGGTCGCCAAAGGTCAGGTCGGTGACAGCGCTGTCATAGAAAACCTCGGACTCGCCGGTATCAGCCAGCACCAGGAATTCGTGTGTATCATCGCCACCGATGGGGCCGGAGTCAGCGCGCATCGGGATTGCCTGCAGACCCATACGCTCATAGGTGCGCAAGTAGCTGACGAGGTGACGGTTATAGGCGTGCAGCGCGTCCTCTTTGGTCAGGTCGAAATTGTATCCGTCCTTCATATAGAATTCGCGACCGCGCATGACGCCAAAACGCGGACGGATCTCGTCGCGGAATTTCCATTGGATCTGGTACAGCGTCAGCGGCAGATCTTTGTAGCTGTTGACGTGACCGCGGAAGATGTCAGTCACCAGTTCTTCGGCCGTAGGCGTAAACAGCATGTCACGATCGTGGCGATCCTTCATGCGCAGCATTTCCTGACCGTAGTCGTCGTAACGACCGGACTCGCGCCAAAGGTCCGCGGACTGAATGATCGGCATCTGAATTGCGATGTGACCTGCCCGCGCCTGCTCTTCGTGGATGATGTTTTCCAGCTTACGCAGTACTTTGAAGCCCAGTGGCAACCAGGAATAGATGCCTGCAGCGGCTTGCTTGATCATCCCGGCCCTCAACATCAGCCTGTGGCTGACGATCTGGGCCTCGGAGGGGTTTTCCTTGAGAACGGGCAGAAAATAACGGCTGAGGCGCATTGTTTGACCTTCAAAGGTGAGAATTCGACTTCAAAGCTGCTTATGCCAAAGCCCTGCCGGGGGCAATCATGCAATGGTGTTTTTGCGACCTCAGGTCAGTCGGATTTTTGATTGACCCGCCAGTCAGGCACCCCGATGGTGGCGCAAACATGAATTTGCGAGGCGTAAATGCAAACAATTACAGAACCAGCACGCGAGGTTCCGGTCGTCCATAAGACAGATGTGCTGGTGGTAGGCTCAGGCCCCGCTGGATTGGCGGCTGCGCTGGCGGCTGCACGAGCCGGGGCCGAAGTCTCGCTGATGGATCGGTTCGGCTGCATGGGTGGAAATATCACTGCCGTCGGGGTCGAAGGCTTTGCATGGTATCGGCATGAGCAGACTGTCGAAGCAGGCGGCATCGGGATGGAATTCGAGACCCGCGCCAAAGAGATGGGCGCGGCGGTACCGGAAAGCCAGTCACTAAGTTACGAGCTGGACAGCGAAGGCTTTAAGTTGGTGGCCGACAAGCTGGTTGAAGAAGCTGGCGTGCATCCGATGCTGCATCGCCAGTTCGTCGCTCCGATCATGGATGGGGATCGGATCACCGGCGTCATCACTGAATCCAAGGCCGGACGCGAGGCGATTCTGGCTCGGGTGGTGATCGACGCCACCGGGGATGCAGATGTAGCGCAACGTGCTGGCGCACCGACCCATAAAACACCACGAGAAGACATGATGGCAGCCTCGGTCATGTTCCACCTAGCCGGTGTGGACAAACGCGCCTTTATGGAGGGCGTAAAGGCCGATCCGCAGACCTACAAGGACTGGGGCGGCGGTGGCGAATGGAACATCGAAACTTCGGGCAAGGAGGACGACATGTTCTCGCCCTTCGTGCACAAGCCGTTCCAGCAGGCAATCGATCAGGGTCTGATCCCGCCGCATCTGAACACGATCGCGGGGACATGGGGCGCCATGCATGACACGGGTGAGCTGACCTATATGAACCTCATCCATCTGGCCGAGATCGACGGCACCGATCCTGATAGCCTGACAAAGGGTGAAATCGAAGGGCGGCGGCAATCAATGCTGGCCATCGAAGCTCTGCGTCGGTTCATGCCTGGTTGCGAAAATGCGCGCCTGCGGAATTTTGGAATGACCATCGGCATCCGCGACACCCGCAAGATCGATGCTGTCTACAACATGACGGAAAACGATGCGCGACATCAGGGCCGTTTCGAAGACACGATCGGTATCTACCCGGAATTCATCGACGGCTACGGTATCCTGATCCTGCCCACAACAGGACGATATATGCAGGTGCCTTATCGTTCGATGTTGCCAAAAGGGATCAAAGGTCTGCTGGTGGCCGGACGTTCACACGGCGCAGACCGCGTAGCCCACGCCGCCACCCGCAATATGGCATGTTGTGCGGTCATGGGACAGGGCGCGGGAATTGCAGCTGCACTTGCCCTGAAAAGCAATCAGGACCTGCATAGTATGAACCTGGCGCCGGTACACTCCGAACTTGAACGACAGGGTGTAAGGATAAGCTAATGGATCATATTCCAACGATCGACATTTCTCCGCTAACCGATCGCGCGCACCCGTCGTACGACGCCACCGCGCAGCAAATCGTCGAGGCCTGCACCGGGATCGGCTTCCTTTCGATCACCGGTACAGGCATCTCTCAGGACACCGTTGATCAGGTCCGGTCGAGCGCCCGTGCAATCTTTGACATCGAAGAAAGCAGCAAATGGGATCAGGCAATCACCCGCGAAAACTACCGCGGCTATATCCCCATGGGTTTCTTCACGCCCAATGATGGCTCAGGCAAGGCCGACAAATATGAAGGCTACAAACTTCATTACGAAGTTTCCGAAGATGCACAGGTCCGTAAAGACTGCGCCTTATACGGTCCGAACCTGTGGCCGAAAGAAGTGTCCGGCGCACGGAACATCATTCTCGGCTATTGGGCACAGCTGGATCGTGTCGCAGATATGCTGCTTGGCGCACTCGAAGTTGGACTTGATCTTGAATCGGATGTTTTGCGCGATGCCTTCCGTGAGCCGATGACCAATATGACCCTATTGCACTATCCGCCACAGGCGCCGGATGAGGGTGGGTACGGCATCCACCCCCACAAGGATACAGACGCGCTGACCATCATTGCCCCAGATCCCGTTGGTGGCCTTGAGGTTCAGACCCGGGACGGAGGCTGGATTACTCCGGATTGTCCACCCGGCGGGTTCGTTGTGAATATCGGTGACATGCTGGAGCTATGGTCCGGTGGGCGGCTGAAATCGACACCGCATCGTGTGGTCAATCGTTCTGGCAAGGAACGTTACTCATTCCCTTACTTTGCTGTCCCTCGGCATGATGTGGTTGTTGAACCCTTGCTGTCGCCCCTGCCCGGATTTGACCGGCCCGCCGTTCATTGCGGTCACTGGTCGGCAGAAGTCTGGCGTACCAACTGGCCTGACGAAACGGCGACCGACGACACGCCCGAACTGGGAACACTGCACGACTGACCAACAAATCCTTTGGCCCATGAAGCGCTTGCATCACGCGGCAGCATGGGCCAAGAACACTGGCAAGAGCTGCAACAAGGGACTGCGCGATGGCTTTGCCGGTAAAAGATCAGCTCAGATATTGGGGCCTTGCAACCGCAATTTTCGTCCTGATTCTGTGGCTGCTAGGGGATGTACTTCTTCCTTTCGTGATCGGGGGCGCAGTTGCCTATTTCCTCGACCCGGTTGCAGACCGCCTTGAAAAACTGGGACTTTCAAGGGTCGGTGCGACAGCTATCATTACCGTTTTTGGCGTATTTCTGTTCGTCTTGATGATCTTGCTGGTTGTGCCGGCACTGGTTACACAGCTGATCGATCTGATCGACGTTTTACCCAGCCTGTTCAAAGAGCTGCGCGCCTTTATTGAACGACAATTCCCAGCAATTCTGGACGCTGAATCCAGCACGCATCAGTTTCTCGTCTCGTTGGGCGACACGTTGAAATCCAAATCCGGAGATGTGCTGCAAACGGTAGTGACATCCCTTGGGTCAGCCATCAACGTGGTGGTTCTTGTTGTGATCGTTCCCGTTGTTTCAGTCTATCTGCTATTGGACTGGGACCGGATGACCGCACGTATCGACGAACTTCTGCCCCGCGACCACGCTCCGACCATTCGCAAACTTGCGCATGATGTCGACAAGGTCCTTGCCTCGTTCGTGCGCGGCATGGGCACGGTCTGTCTGATCCTCGGCACCTATTATGCCGTCGCACTTATGGCTGTTGGTCTGCAATTCGGTCTGGTGGTCGGGTTCATCGCCGGACTGGTGACCTTCATCCCTTACCTGGGCGCGTTGATCGGCGGCACCCTGGCGATTGGCCTGGCCTTATTCCAGTTCTGGGGTGACTGGGCCTCAATCGGCCTGGTGGCGGGTATCTTCATTCTGGGTCAAGTCACCGAAGGCAATTTCCTGACCCCGAAACTGGTTGGCAGTTCCGTCGGCTTACACCCCGTCTGGCTGTTGCTGGCATTGTCCGTTTTCGGTGCTCTGTTCGGCTTTGTGGGAATGCTGGTCGCGGTTCCCGTCGCTGCCGCGCTGGGTGTTTTCGCGCGCTTTGCCACATCACAATATCTGTCCAGCCGCCTCTATACCGGGCTTGAAGGGCTGAATCAGGAAAACGACTGAATGGCCAGACAACTGAGCTTTGATCTTCCAGCCAAGACCGCGCTGGGGCGAGAAGATTTTTTTGTATCCCCGGCGAATGCTCTGGCCGTCGCAATGATGTCCGCCAATTCCTGGCCCGGGAACAAACTGGTGCTCAGCGGACCTGCGGGGGCGGGCAAAACCCATCTGGCCCATGTATGGGCAGCGGAAACAGGCGGGCGTATCATTCAAGCTGCGGCCCTGCGCTATGACGATGTCCCCGAACTGTCCAGATCACCCGTCGCTGTCGAAGACGTTCCGATGATCGCTGGAGATCTGGAGCAACAAAAAACGTTGTTCCATCTGCACAACCTTGCACTCGCCGAGGGGCAAACTTTGCTAATGACCGGGAGGTTAGCCCCCAAATTCTGGCAACTGCCATTGGCCGATCTACAGAGCCGCGTTGAAGGTGCACATCACGTGGCACTCGACCCGCCTGACGATGCGTTGCTGGGCGCTGTGCTTGCCAAACTATTCGTGGATCGGCAATTGAACCCCGGCCCTGAAGTGATCGCCTATCTGGTCAAACACATGGACCGGCGCTTTGAAACGGCTGCAGAAGTCGTTGAGCAGCTGGATCAGGTCGCCTTGTCAGAAAAGCGAGAGATTACGCGTGCTTTAGCAGTTCGCGTACTGAACAAAAGCATAGACGATTCCGAAACCGGCAATTGACCCATCACTGGTGATTTCGCATCCTGCCTTTGGAAGTATTGGACAGAACATGGAACAGACCGTCGATTCCAATATCCCGGACTGGGGGCCATTCGGAAAGCCGCTGTTTGACGATCCCGAAGCAAGGGCATTGTCTCGTGTGGGTGTGGTAGACGTCGGATCAAACTCGGTCCGAATGGTAATTTTTGACGGGGCCGCGCGATCACCGGCTTATTTTTATAACGAAAAGGTCATGTGCGAGCTGGGCGCAGGTCTTTCGGAAACCGGCCGCCTGAACCCGCGTGGCCGCGACCGTGCATTGAAGGCGCTGCGACGGTTTCAATATCTTGCCGATGATCTCGGTCTGCCAGGTCTGCACGTCGTTGCGACCGCTGCGGTGCGAGAAGCCGAAGATGGCCCGGATTTCTGCGCAGAAGTCAAAGCCGAGACTGGTCTAACCATATCTGTAATCAATGGAGCGGAAGAGGCGCGACTGTCTGCACAAGGCGTATTGCTGGGGTGGCCCGGAGCCTATGGTCTGATTTGCGATATTGGCGGTTCTTCGATGGAGCTGGCCGAGATCGGCGAGGGTGAAGTTGGCTTGCGCGTCACGTCACCACTTGGCCCGCTAAAGCTACGCGACATCAAGGGCGGACGCAGGGCCAGGAAGGCCCATATCAAGCAAACCATGGAAGAGTTGCGCGATCGTTTGGGGCCACAACGGGATCGTTTGTTTCTGGTCGGTGGCAGCTGGCGTGCCTTTGCCCGGTTGGACATGTTGCGTCGTGGATATCCCCTGAACGTGCTGCACGAATATCGCATGACCACCAAGCAGGTGCGTGAGACGATCAAGTTTATTGAAAAGAATGACCCAGACAAACTGCGCAGTCAGGCCGGCGTATCCAATTCGCGCATGTCGCTGATCCCGTATGCCATGGACGTTCTGGCCCGGCTCATCCGCACGTTCAAACCCAAGGATATCGCGATTTCAAGCTACGGCATCCGCGAGGGATTGCTTTACGAACAGATGCCGCAAGCTCTGCGTGACCGGGATCCGCTGATCGAGGCCAGCCGCTTTTCCGAAGCCAAAGACGCGCGCCTGCCGGGTTTTGGCCGGCATTTGTACGATTTTGTGATGCCCCTGTTCCGCTCAGCGCCCCCCGCTCGGGTTCGGTTGATCAAAGCAGCCTGCCTGCTGCATGACGTCAGCTGGCGCGCGCATCCTGATTACCGGGCCGAGGTCTGCTTTGACAACGTCACCCGTGCCAATCTGGGTGGATTGAAGCACTCGGAACGTGTGTTCATCGGGCTGGCTCTCCAACATCGGTATCGCAATAAGCGTGAAGGCAACCGCTTCACTCCGCTTTATGAACTGCTGGATGAGAAGGACCAGAAACAGGCCGAGATTCTGGGTAAGGCGATGCGGTTCGGTGCGATGTTGTGGATGCAGAGTGACGCGCCGATGGGTAAGTTGAAATTCTACCCCAAGAAACGCGAGCTCGAGTTGTTTCTGCCCGCCGCAACCGAACCTTTGTTCAATGAAGTTGCAGAGTCGCGCTTGAACTCGCTGGCGAATGCACTGAAATCGGAAACGCGGGTGATCATGCAGCGCTAGGCGCTGATCAATCAGATATCCGTAGCGCCCTGTGGTTCTTCTTTTTGTTCTTCCTGATCTTCCGGCAGAATTTCTTCAGGTTGCGGCTGATCCGGCTTTTTACGGATAATGATATCGCCATTAGGTAGTATCTCGGGTGCTTCGTAGGCGCTCCAGTCCTTTACCTGTGCTGTGATTTCAGCCAGCGCTGGTCCCATTTCCTGAATGAACGACTGCATGGCGGGACCGAATTGCTCGGCCAATCCGCGCAAATCCTCAAGCGCGGGTTCCATTTCCTGCCGGAGGCCTTCAAAGAACAGTTCGGCCCCCTGCTCCATCAGGGATTTCCCGTCATCCTCCTGCGCAGAGACAGGAGCAGCAGCGACGGTGAAAATGGCGGCTATCAAAGCAATGCGATGCATGGAGCAAATATAGGACAGGCTCAATGCGCTTGAAAGGTCACAAATCGATATCCAGAGTGACCGGGAAGTGATCTGACGCCGTCAGCAGCGCTTCTCGCAACTCGGGCAATGCCCAACACCCTGTATCGTTGAATGGATGCCAGATGCGCCATTTTGGTTGGCGGTCGCGCAGATCTTCGCTGATCATCACATAGTCAAGCAGGGCCTCCAGAAACCGGCCTTCTTTAGGTTTGGGAAAACGTGCCGTTGACGGAATGGATCCCGGCCGCAAGCTGTTCGCACTGACGGCATGCGGATCATAGAGCCCGGCGTCTAATAGTATCTCAACCGACGAGCGCCCGAAGAGATGCTCAAACTCATCCAGACCGGGCCCGTCGTTCAAATCACCCAGCAGGACCACCGGCTCCCCCTCGGCAACATGCGCTTTCACCCGTCGTGAAAGCCATACGGCCTGTGCAAGCTGCTTACGTCGGTTGGCGATCGAGATCCGAATAGCCTCATCGCGGTTATCCGCTCCATGAGGTGCCTTGGATTTTAGGTGAGCCCCGATCAGACGGAATTCGAAGCCTGACTTACTTTTGACCTCCAATTCCATCGGCGGTTTGGAAAAGCGGACAACATCCTCTGTGGCGTCGACATCCAGATCTATTCTGAACTCGTGATCGAACCGTGGGGCTCGATTGTTAGTGGTTTCCTTTGGGTCGTGGCGAACGCTCAACTGTTCAGGATCATATAGCAGCGCAAGTTCCTGATGCGTGTCGTTGGGAAATCCCATAATCGCCTGTGAGGTTCTGAGGTCGAAGGTTTCGGCAAACCCCTGAAGCGCGCGCACTGTGTTCTGGCTTTTACCGGTGTTTGGTGCTTCAACAATCAGGATTGCATCGGCATCAACCGCGCTCAGCACCTTGGCAATGGCTTCAATCTGCTGAACCTTGGTGACATTGTACCGGCCTGACCAGCTGTCATCGGCGATCAGAGTGTCATTCTTATCAAACAGGTTGGCGAACCATTCGATATTGTAGGTCGCCAAGCGCATAACTTCAGACCCGGGCGCCGTTGATCTCGTCCCATGCCCGGTTGATATCGATCATCTTCTTTTCGGCCAGACGGATCGCTTCTTCGGGAACGCCACGCGCCATCATCGCGTCGGGGTGCGTGTCACGCACCAATTGTCGCCAGGTTTTACGAATCTCCGGCAATGGCGTTTCGCGGGTCACTCCAAGAACCGTGTAGGGATCATT
The DNA here is from genome assembly GCF_013030265.1 of Ruegeria arenilitoris. Lineage (GTDB taxonomy): Bacteria > Pseudomonadota > Alphaproteobacteria > Rhodobacterales > Rhodobacteraceae > Ruegeria > Ruegeria arenilitoris_E. Next base: position 372,823 of record NZ_WPZQ01000002.1, on the reverse strand, counting down.
CGGCGCATCCGGCACGAAACGCGCACGTAATGCCATGAACTGCGCTTCGTCCTGGCCGAAAATACGACTGACTTCCTCAAGGAATTCGTTTTCGTTGGGGTGGTAAAATCCATCCGCCATCGCGATGTGGAACAACCCTTCCATCAAATCGCACAGCGTGGTGCTGTCTTCGGAAAACATGCGCGCGATCTTGCGGGCGTAATCCTGATAACCCGCGACATCGGTTCGGGCCATGTTGAAAACGCGTGCCGCGCCATCTTCGTCATCGCGAGCGATCTGGAATACTTCGCGAAAGGCTGTGACCTCATCGCGTGTCACCTGCCCGTCGGCCTTGGCCATTTTTGCGCCCAGCGCAATCACCGCGATTGCAAAGGCAACCGATCGTTCAGGCGGAGTCCGCAGCTTTTCAAAAACTGCGGTCAGGCTTTCGCCTTGGGCAAGCGCGCTCAGCGCATCGGATATGCGGGTCCAGATCGACATGCTTGCACCCTAGCGCGAGGAAACGTGACTGTCAGGTGCGACTAATCATTCCGTGGCAAGAATTTTCTGCATCAGAACAAGGTCCAACCAGCGATTCCATTTTCGGCCAACCTCGGGCATCCGGCCGACTTCGGTGAACCCAAGTGCTGAATGAAATGCGATTGCACTGGGGTTGTCGGATGAAACACCCGCGACCAAAACATGCACACCGTCCGCACGTGCGACGTCTTCAAGAGCAGTCATCAATGCCCGTCCCAATCCCTTCCCCCGCGCAGCAGGAGACAGCTGAATGGAGTGCTCACGTGAATGGGCGTAGCCCGGGCCGCCCCGGAATGGGCCATAGGTTGCAAAACCCAGCACTTGACCGTCTGCTTCGGCCACCAGATACCGGTTTCCACGCGCCTCAACATCTGCAGCAATGCTTTCAACACTGCGTTCATCGGTAGTGAAGGTGATCAACGTCTCGCGGATGATTACATTCGTTATGTCAGCAATTGCCGGGGCATCCCCAACTTTGGCTGTTCGTACCATCATTCCAACACGCGCATCCCGCGCGGTGTTTCGAATTCGGCTCGCATGGCCACGGGTCCGGAATCAAACTCGACCAGTTCCAGTGGTCCCAGCAGTTTCGCCAGATCAAGCGCGTCAGGATGAAACACGACAAGGCGGCGCAACCTGCAGCCACTGGCCTGTAACATCTGTGCAGGGTGCAGATCGCCCTGCCACTGAATCAGCGCTGGAAACAGGTTATCAAATGGCAGGCGTCCCGAAGGTGGAACAGCCATGCGCCACCTCAGCGCCCCACGTTCCAGATCTATTGGCTGCCCGGCCCCTTCAGATAAAGAAACAAGGTCAGCTTCAATATCTTCCACGCGGCAAATCCAGTTGGTCAGCCGTGGGGTACCTGAAAACCGGTCCAGATCGAACCAACGGGGAAACTCTGGCGCGGGTGCATTCGGATCAACGGCAATCGCCTCAAGGTAAAGACCATCCGCCAGCCCCAACAGCCGGTTATAGGTTCCGAACCTGGCGTGCTTGCCGCCTTCCTGTAGCTTTACGCCCAGCGCTTCTTCGACATGAGAGGCAGCTGCTTCAAGCGTTTCGCCCGCGACTGCCAAATGATCCAGAATCATACGCTCTCCCCTTCGGTATGACCTCAAAGAAAAAGCAGCGCGCGGGTGCACGCTGCTTTCAATGTCATCTTCGCCGAAAAATTCCGGATGGCAAGAGTGCCTTGGCGCGTTATCGGCGAGCTTCCCCAATCAGGCGCAGGATGTCCTGTGCCGCTTCGGGAATATTCGTGCCCGGCCCGAAGATCGCCTTGACGCCGTGATCATAGAGGAACTGGTAGTCCTGTTGAGGGATCACACCACCACAGATCACGATGATATCTTCGGCTCCGGCTTTCTTCAGTTCCTCGACCAGTTGCGGTGCCAATGTCTTGTGGCCCGCTGCCTGCGAAGAGATGCCGATGACATGTACGTCGTTGTCCACAGCGTCCTGTGCCGCTTCGGCGGGTGTCTGGAACAGCGGTCCTACATCGACGTCAAAGCCGATATCTGCAAAGGCTGTTGCGATGACCTTGGCACCCCGGTCGTGACCGTCCTGCCCCATCTTGACCACCAACAGGCGGGGGCGGCGGCCTTCAGCCTCGGCGAAGTCTTCGATTGACTTCTGGATCGCAGCAAAGCCTTCATCACCTTCGTAGGCCGCGCCGTAAACACCGGCCAGGGTTTTCACCTCGGCGCGGTGACGGCCGAACTCTTTTTCCATTGCCATGCTGATCTCTCCTACGGATGCGCGGGCGCGGGCGGCCTCGACCGCAGCAGCCAGCAGGTTTCCGCCCTCTTGGGCAGCCTTGGTCAAAGCGTCCAGCGCATGTTGGCAGGCAGCCTCGTCACGGGTCGCACGGATGCGTTCCAAACGCGCGACCTGCGCTTCGCGTACGGCCACGTTGTCGACGTCCAGAATGTCGATCGGGTCTTCCTGTTCCTTGCGGTACTTGTTGACGCCGACGATTACCTCTTCGCCTCGGTCGATCATCGCCTGACGACGGGCTGCGCTTTCTTCGATCCGCAGCTTGGGCATACCGCTGGCAACCGCCTTGGTCATACCGCCCATCTCCTCGACCTCTTCCATCAAGGCCCAGGCTTTCTCGATCAGCTCATTGGTCAGGCTTTCGACGTAATACGAACCCGCCAGCGGATCGACCACATCGGTCACTCCGGTTTCCTCTTGCAGCACCAACTGCGTGTTCCGCGCGATGCGGGCCGAGAAATCGGTGGGCAGTGCAATTGCCTCGTCCAGAGCGTTTGTGTGCAGCGACTGGGTCCCGCCCAGAACCGCGCTCATCGCCTCATAAGCGGTGCGGATCACGTTGTTGTACGGGTCCTGTTCCTGCAAGCTGACGCCAGAGGTCTGGCAGTGAGTGCGCAGCATCTTGGACCGCTCGGACTTTGCACCAAAATCGGTCATCACCCGATGCCACAGCGTGCGCGCAGCGCGCAGTTTGGCGATCTCCATGAAGAAGTTCATGCCGATGGCAAAGAAGAAGGATAGACGGCCAGCGAATTTGTCCACGTCCATCCCTGCCTGCGTCGCAGCTCGGACATATTCGCGGCCATCGGCAAGCGTATAGGCCAGTTCCTGAACAAGGTTCGCCCCGGCCTCTTGCATGTGATAGCCCGATATCGAGATCGAGTTGAATTTGGGCATCTCGTTCGACGTGAATTCAATGATGTCCGAGATGATCTTCATCGAGGGTTCAGGCGGATAAATATAGGTGTTACGCACCATGAACTCTTTCAGAATGTCATTCTGAATGGTGCCGGACAGAACCGATTTGTCATGCCCCTGCTCTTCGCCCGCTACGATGAAGCTTGCTAAAATCGGGATCACCGCACCGTTCATGGTCATCGAGACCGAGACCTTGTCCAACGGAATGCCGTCGAACAGAATCTTCATGTCCTCGACACTGTCGATGGCCACGCCGGCCTTACCTACATCGCCAACCACGCGCGGGTGATCACTATCATAGCCGCGGTGCGTCGCCAGATCGAAGGCAACCGAGACACCCTGCTGACCCGCTGCCAGATTGCGGCGGTAGAAGGCGTTAGACTCTTCGGCGGTCGAAAAGCCAGCATATTGGCGGATCGTCCAGGGGCGACCTGCATACATGGTCGCCTTCACCCCACGCGTGAACGGTCCGATCCCAGGCAGCGACCCCATATGCGGCAGTTCAGCCGTGTCTTCCTGCGTATAAAGCGGCTTGACGTCGATGCCTTCCAGCGTCTCCTTGGTCAGGTCGTCCAACGGGCGACCGCGCAGCTCTTTCTCAGCCAGCGCCTGCCAGTCTTTCGTATCGGTCATTGCGATTTCCTTTTCTCAATTCGGTTCGCGCCGGGCCGCAGCCCGCGCGTTGTGATGTTCGGTGGCACCCTTTCAAGGGTGGTTGAGCGCAACATTTTGAAGGCTGCGCGCATTTCGCCGGTCGCATTCACCGCTGCAGGGGCTATATTCAAACGAACAGGAGGCCCCATGACACGAACGCTTGCCCTTGTTTTATCGGCACTATTCCCGCTGGCAGCCATGGCCGCCGACGGGGCTGCACCCGCTGAAGACGAATTCGTCCGCCCCGCAGGTGAGAGCGATTTGAGCGAATTTCTGTGGGTCAGCCGACCCATCGTTGTCTTCGCCGACACGCCCGCAGACCCACGATTCCAACAGCAGATCGACATGCTGCTTGATGGTGAAGATGCCATGCGCGACCGGGATGTCGTCGTGTTGACCGACACCGACCCATCCGCTCGTTCTCCGATCCGGTCGCAACTGCGCCCACGCGGATTCCAGATGGTGTTTGTTGATAAGGATGGTGTCGTCAAACTGCGCAAACCCTCACCTTGGAGCGTGCGCGAAATCGGCCGATCCATCGACAAAACACCATTGCGGGAACGCGAAATCCGCGAACGTCGCGAGGGTGGTTGAAACAATGGCAAAGAGGTGATGCTTGGAACAGGGATCATCTCACGCATCCCTCTAAAGTGTCAGCTTCCCGAGAACGCGGTTTCGGGGGTAACGAGCCCCAAAACCTTAACCAAAGGTAGCCGACCGTCAGAACAACGATCACCGCTGTTAGGATCGCCCACACACCATCAAGTTTCGTTGTCGCCGATAAACGGGCGAGCCACGATGCACCCAGAATGGCTATGACAACACCCGTCGCAAGTCCCATAAGTTCGGGCCAGTTGCCGTAAACCAAGCGAGTGAGCGCCGCGTAGGTTATTCCAGCAACAACACCAGAGGTTACAAGAGCCGCATTCACCGTCTCAATTGAGACGCTTTCGCACCGCAAAGGGCACTCCAAATAGACGAGCATCAACCATGACAGCACAAATTGCACTGCCATCGTTAGCATGCTGATCCATATATGGTGGATGAAGCTCATGTTAGTTTGCGTCTACTCGAACTCGATGATCACATCGTCCACCGCAAGGCTATCGCCGGGGCCAGCATTTACCTTGGCCACAACACCCTTTTTTTCGGCGCGCAGGATGTTTTCCATCTTCATCGCTTCAACGGTGCAGAGCGCCTGACCTTCTTGCACTTCCTGCCCTACTTCGACGTCGACTTTGACGATCAGTCCCGGCATCGGGCACAGCAGCATTTTCGACGTATCGGGCGGCAACTTTTCTGGCATCAGCTTGGCCAGCTCTGCCGCGCGTGGGCGGCGGACATGCACCTTGAGATCCGCGCCACGGTTCCGAATGCGGAATCCACCGGACACTTTGCCAGCTTTTAGCACTAGCGGGCTGCCGTCGACGTCCAGGACGGCCAACTGGTCGCCGGGCGTCCAGTCGGATGCGACACGCAGGGTCGATCCATCCTCAAACTTGACAGTCGCGCCTTCCTTGTCCGCGTTGACCTGAACTGCATATTCCTGTCCTTGCAGCGACACGACCCAGCGTTTGCCAACCTTGCGCTCGTGATTGTCCATCCGGCCCGAGACGCGAGTGCGACGGATTTCCGCAACCCGGTGCATGGCGGCACATGAGGCAGCAATACGACGCAGATCGGTCTCAGACAGTTCAACGCCTTCAAAGCCGTCTGGATACTCTTCGGCAATGAAAGCCGTAGTCATATCGCCACTGATGAATTTGGGATGATCCATCACGGCCGACAGGAACGGCAGGTTGTGACCGATCCCCTCAACCTCAAAACTGTCGAGCGCCACACGCATCGCCTCGATGGCTTGCTCACGGGTCGGTGCCCATGTGCACAGCTTTGCGATCATCGGGTCATAGTACATGCTGATCTCGCCGCCCTCATAAACGCCGGTGTCGTTGCGCACGGCTGCGTCACCACTTGGGGCCTCACCCTGCCACTTGTCATTGACCAGCAACGGACCCGCCGCGATTTCCTGAGGCGGGCGATAGCGGGTCAGACGACCGATGGATGGCAAGAAGTTACGATAAGGATCTTCCGCATACAGGCGGTTTTCAATGGCCCAGCCCGTCAAGGTCACGTCGTCCTGCGTGATGGACAGCGGCTCACCCGCGGCTACACGGATCATCTGTTCAACCAGATCGACGCCTGTGATCAGTTCGGTCACCGGGTGTTCCACCTGAAGGCGGGTGTTCATTTCGAGGAAGTAGAAGTTCTTTTCGCCATCAACGATGAACTCCACCGTTCCGGCACTGGCATATCCTACGGCCTTGGCCAGCGCGACGGCCTGCTCACCCATTGCACGGCGAGTATCCTCATCAAGGAAAGGCGATGGCGCTTCTTCCACAACTTTCTGGTTGCGGCGCTGGATCGAACATTCGCGCTCACCCAGATAGATGCCGTTGCCGTGACTGTCGCAAAGTACCTGAATCTCGATATGGCGCGGTTGGGTCACGAATTTCTCGATGAAAATCCGATCATCCCCAAAGGAGTTCGCGGCCTCGTTCTTGGATGACTGGAAACCTTCGCGTGCTTCTTCATCATTCCACGCGATCCGCATGCCCTTGCCGCCGCCACCGGCACTGGCCTTGATCATCACCGGGTAACCGATCTGCTGGCTGATTTTGACGGCCTCATCGGCGTCTTCAATCAAACCCATATAACCGGGCACGGTGGAAACGTTGGCATCCTGCGCGATCTTCTTGGATGTGATCTTGTCGCCCATCGCCTCAATGGCCCCTTTTGGTGGGCCGACAAAAGCGACGCCCTCGGCCTCAAGCGCCTGGGCAAACTTGGCGTTTTCCGACAGGAAGCCATAGCCTGGGTGAACAGCCTGTGCACCGCTTTGACGAATGGCATCCATCACCTTGTCGATGACGATATAGGACTGGTTGGCCGGGGGTGGACCGATATGCACGGCCTCGTCCGCCATTTCCACATGCAGCGCCTGTTTGTCCGCATCCGAATAGATGGCAACGGTGCCGATTCCCATCTTGCGCGCGGTTTTAATGACCCGGCAGGCGATCTCACCCCGGTTGGCGATCAGGATCTTGTTGAACATGGAACGTCCTTTGTCTTGGTGTTCTGGGAACGCAAAAACGCCGCTGCAGGGCGAAAGCCCCACAACGGCGTGATGCGTGATGACGGTCGGGGCAATGGATGCCCCGCAATGTTGTTGTTAGCTGCAGTTCTTCTGTGTCTTGCAGTAGAGCACGTTTCCTGCGGCCCCGACTGCGGCTCCGAATATCGGATCTGCGTTGAGGACGGCCGCACCGACCGCACCGGCGCCGCCACCAAGCAGCGCTTGCTCGCCGGTTGTGTCTCCGCAGGCCGAAACGCCCGCAAAGGCGGCCAGTACAAGGATAAGTCGTGAGATTCGCATGATATCTGCCCCTTTGGATTTTTTGTCGCGATCGGGTGCAGATGCCGGAATAGCCCGCTGTTATTCAATATCAGATCCGAAGATCCCGACTTTTGCGCAGATATTTGCTGCTTTAAGACTGATATACGCGCAAAGAAAAACGCGGACAGGACTATGTGGGGAACACAAGCCTGCCCGCGGAAGGAAGGGGTACGGAATAGTAGGTGCATGTGCGGCGCAGGCAAAGTAGAGCCGCACGGCCCGCTCACCTTGCATGGCACAATTCCACCCGCCAACCAGTCATTGTTTCCATTTGAATTTCCGGCTGGTTTCTGCCCATCCGCAGAATTTCCGCGCAGAAATGCGCCGACAGCGGCCTTAGTCGTAAAGGGAAAATGCGCCAAATCACCCAGATAGATGGCGCCTTTTTGTCCCTGAATACTGGACGTTGCGATATGTGCCGCCGTCTGGATCAACTTCAGCCAACCCCATCAAAGATATCGGGAAAGGACTGCCGTGCCGCATCCAGATCGATCACCAAAAGTGCGTCATAACTTTCAGGATCAAACGGGTCTTCTGCCGCGACAACCTCACGCCCGAAAAGCCAGCTCAGACGACCGGCATCCAGATTACCGCGCTCAAATGGCTGATCACCAAAATGCTCCCACAGCGCTTCCATAAAGGCTGTATCCGCGCGCCGATCTGCCGGTTTGCGATCCCGGAACCGTTCACGTTGGGTTATTGGCGTCACGCCCTTCGGATTGGCGCGCCGGATTGTGAACTGAAAATCAGTGCCGGCTAAACGACCGGGAAATCCGCGATGTTTCAGCATACCTGCACCTCGCCGGTCAAACTGTTAGAATAAAAAAGAAAAAGATCTCCGTTCCGGAACGGGTTCTCCATGCGCACCTCCAAAGCCGCATCGTTTCGCTGAAACGCGCCAACAACATGAGATGATCCCCTCATGGTCAGAGCCCCTCCCAGATACACTGGGATTGTTCCAGCCGATAGGCTTCGAAAAACTGCGTGGCATCGGGCGAGGCATTGCCAAATTCGATCGCGCGGTCGGAGAAAGAGATAACCACAAGCGCCGGCTCCAACTGGTGCTTATTTACGTAAGGGACAGCCAGAGTTTCACACAGATGCGCCATGTCTGTCGAAGCCACGTCATAGCCGATCCGCCCTACGGTCGAGCCGATCTTTGGAGCGATGAAACGAAAGCGCAACCACAGCTCGCCCGGATTGTTGTCGAGCAGCACATCGCTCAGTTCGACAGGCTGGCCTGAGGGAACGGGCAAAAGGGCATCGGTTAGCGCGGCAGTGGGTGCCATCAGGGCGAGAGCCAGAACAAGAGCACGGCCCCGGCCCTGCCAATGGCAGGCTCCTCCTTCCGGGGCCGCGTGCGCAGCACCTGTGGTGTGCACGATTCTATGTCTGGCAGAGCAACTCATGGCGCCGATTCGTCGCTGGTGTCGAATTGCGAGGGCGAAGTGATCTCGATCAGCTCCATATCGTCCGAATGTCGGACTTCACGATGCACGATCCCGGGTGGTTGCAGAATGCAGGACCCTTCTCGCAAAAGATGCTCGCCCTGCCCTTTGTATTCGAAGACCACCCAGCCCTTGGTGACATAGACCATCTGAAAATCCAGTTCATGCGAATGCCAAGCACCCGGGCTTTCCATCCCGGGAACGGCCCGGATCACATGAGCCCCGAATTTACCCTGTGTCGCGTCTTTGATCCCGAGGTCCCGGTATTCAAAAAAGGCGCGCAATCCCTCGCCGACAAACGGGGACGTGTCGGCATGGGATACGGTAAAGGCTTGGTTTTTCCAGATTTGAGACATCCGTCACCAATGGCTGTTGATCAGGCTTTCAGTTGGACCGCTTGCTTCACAACGGAATGTTGTCGTGTTTTTTCCAAGGGTTCTTCAGCTGCTTGTTCCGCAGGCTGGCAAAAGCCTTGGACACACGGCGGCGGGTTGATTGCGGCATGATCACCTCGTCGATAAAGCCACGCTCGGCCGCAACGAAGGGATTGGCGAACCGGTCTTCGTAGTCCTGCGTGTGCTGCGCGATCTTCTCAGCATCTCCCAGATCGGCACGGTGGATAATCTCGGTCGCGCCTTTTGCGCCCATCACCGCGATCTCGGCCGTGGGCCACGCATAGTTGAAGTCTCCGCGCAGGTGTTTAGAGGCCATAACATCATACGCACCTCCATAAGCCTTACGAGTGATGACGGTGACTTTTGGAACGGTAGCTTCGCCATAGGCAAACAGCAGCTTGGCGCCGTGTTTGATGACACCCCCATATTCCTGCGAGGTTCCCGGCAGGAAGCCCGGCACATCTACAAAGGTCAGGATCGGGATTTCAAAGCAATCACAGAAGCGTACGAACCGCGCCGCCTTGCGGCTGCTGTCGATATCCAGACAGCCCGCCAGAACCATAGGCTGGTTTGCTACGACACCAACGGTCTGCCCCTCGAGCCGGATGAAACCAGTGATGATATTCTTGGCGTAATCTTCCTGAATCTCATAGAAATCGCCCTCATCCGCCACTTTGGTGATGAGTTCTTTCATGTCGTAGGGCGTGTTCGGGTTTTCCGGGATCAACGTATCCAGCGAAGTTTCAATCCGGTCGGGCTCATCAAAGAATGGGCGAACGGGTGGTTTTTCGCGGTTGTTGAGCGGCAGGAAGTCGACGAGGCGACGAACCTCAGCCAATGCTTCGACATCGTTTTCAAAGGCGCCGTCTGCGACGGACGATTTCTTGGTGTGGGTCGATGCGCCGCCGAGTTCCTCAGCAGTTACGACCTCATTCGTGACGGTTTTCACAACGTCGGGGCCAGTCACGAACATATAAGAGGTGTCTTTAACCATGAAAATGAAGTCGGTCATCGCAGGGCTGTAGACCGCACCACCGGCACAGGGACCCATGATGACGCTGATCTGCGGCACAACGCCCGAGGCCATGATGTTGCGCTGGAACACCTCGGCATAGCCCGCAAGCGAGGCCACGCCTTCCTGGATTCGCGCACCACCCGAGTCGTTGATGCCGATCACCGGCGCGCCATTCTGCATCGCCATATCCATGATCTTGCAGATTTTCTGGGCGTGCGTTTCAGACAGCGACCCACCGAAGACGGTGAAATCCTGCGAAAAGACATAGACCATGCGGCCGTTGATCGTGCCCCAGCCGGTCACAACGCCATCACCCGCAGGCTTTTGATTTTCCATTCCGAAATCGGTACAGCGGTGGCTGACGAACATATCGAATTCTTCGAAACTGCCTTCGTCCACCAGCAGCTCGATCCGCTCACGCGCGGTCAGTTTCCCGCGGGCATGCTGCGCATCGATACGCTTTTGCCCACCACCCAGTCGCGCGGCTTCGCGACGATCTTCGAGCTCGGAAAGGATGTCCTTCATCACGATAGTCCCCTGTGAAATTTTCCGGGACAATATAGGTTGCTGAAGGTGACCCAAAGGCTTTTTCCGCAAATTTGCAAAATTTTGGAAACCAGCCACATGGCAACTGCAAATTTGTTAATTAACGAATTAAGCCATCAATCTGATAGTAATTCCGAAATGCAGGCTCTAAGTGTGAACCATGCAGTTCAGTTCGCGCTCGATCGGGCACACTCCACCAACGCTTGCCACGCTGGTCCTGTTGTCAGGATTGTCAGCGCTGAGCATGAATTTGTACCTGCCCAGCCTGCCCTTCATGGCTGTCTATTTCGACACCGACTACAAGGTGATGCAGCTTTCGATAGCACTGTATCTACTTGTAAATGCGCTTATGCAGATCCTGATCGGACCAATCGCAGACAAAGCCGGTCGCCGACCGGTGCTACTGTGGGGCCTTGGGCTCTTTCTGCTGGCGACGCTTGGCTGTATCTATGCCCCGAACGTCGAACTCTTTCTGTTTTTCAGGATGAGCCAAGCTGTCATCGTTGTTGGCCTTGTCCTGAGCCGGGCCGCGGTTCGCGACATGTTCGAACAGGATCAGGCGGCATCGATGATCGGCTATGTGACAATGGGCATGGCTGTTGTTCCGATGATCGGGCCAGCCATAGGCGGGGTGCTGGAAGAAAGCTTCGGATGGAAGGCTAATTTCTGGCTGCCCTTCGGATTGGCCGTTTTGGCATTGGCGCTGACCTATATGGATTTCGGTGAGACGTCGGCCAAAAGCGGCAAGACATTGATGCAGCAATTTCGGGAGTATCCTGAACTGCTGACCTCACCCCGGTTCTGGGGCTATTCGCTGTCCTCGGCTTTGTCCTCGGGCGCTTTCTTCGCCTATCTGGGCGGCGCACCCTTCATTGGAACCGAAGTGTTCGGACTGACGGCCGCCGAAGTGGGCATCTATTTTGGTGCTCCCGCTGTGGGGTATTTCTTTGGCAACTTCATAAGCGGGCGTTATTCGGTTCGCTTTGGCGTCAATCGGATGGTCCTGTGGGGGTGCTGGTTGAATGCAATTGGCGTCGCGCTATCCGCAGCTTTGTTTCTGCTAGGAATGGGAACTGCATTCAGCTTTTTTGGCTTCATGACCTTTGTCGGCCTCGGAAACGGTATGTCCATCCCCAACGCAACTGCTGGTTCCTTATCCGTGCGCCCGCATCTTGCCGCCACGGCGTCAGGATTAAGCGGTGCAATCATGCTGGGTGGCGGCGCCGCTTTGAGCGCACTTGCTGGTGCGTTACTGACCCGTGAAACCGGCGCAATGCCCCTGCTATGGCTGATGCTCGCGACCTCGATCCTGGCCATTATCGCCATCAGCAGTGTCATTTGGCGCGAACGGCAACTGGGACTTTAGGTCGCTTGCACTGAAAGGTTTGCAAAGTTAGCCTGCAGCTTCAGGAAAGCTGCAAAGATTCATCATGGCCACCCAAAAACTTTATGCCGGTGCAAAGCTTCGCGAAATGCGTACACGGCTTTCGCTGACCCAAAAGGAATTCGCTGCCAAGCTTGGCGTTTCGCTCCCTTATCTCAATCAGATGGAGAACAATAATCGTCCGATTTCGACGACGGTTGTTCTGGCTCTGGCGCAAGAATTCGGGATGGATGTGACCGAACTGAGTACTGGGGACAGCGAAAGGCTGGTCTCGGACATGCGCGAAGCATTGGCCGATCCGGTCTTTGCAGATTCGATGCCCCCTCTGGCTGATCTGCGACTGACCGCATCAAACGCACCCGCCTTGGCAAGAGCGTTCATCGATCTGCACAAAACCTATCGCCAAACTCATGAGAGGTTGGCTTCGCTGGATGAAGCACTCGGACGCGAAGACGCACGCACACAGGCAAGCCCCTGGGAAGAAGTGCGCGACTTCTTCCACTATTGCGATAACTACATCGACGCGGTCGACCGCGCTGCTGAAAGGTTTGCCGAACGTGCCGAAGATCCTGGCGGCATTCGTCAGGCGGCTATCAACAGCCTTTCTGAAAGGGGCATTCAGGTCCGCTTTGCTGACATCGAGGACATGCGCAACTATGATTCCGACACCAGAACGTTGCGCCTGTCCTCACGTGCCGCGCCACAGACTCAGGTGTTTCAGCTGCTTCTGCAAGTGGCGCTGATCAGTCAGGACAAGCTACTGGAAGCAACGCTGGATTTCGCACGCTTTCAAAGTGAAGAGGCGCGTTCAATCGCCAAGATCGGCCTTGCGAACTATTTCGCGGGCGCGTCGCTGATGCCCTACGGGGCATTTCTGGCTGCCGCGCAGGAAGATCGCCACGATCTGGAATTGCTCAGCAACCGGTTCGGCGCATCAATTGAACAGGTCGCCCACCGCCTGTCGACACTGCAACGGCCCGGCGCCAAGGGAATTCCGTTCTTCTTTGTCAGGGTGGATCAGGCCGGAACCATCACCAAACGCCATTCTGCCACACGCCTGCAATTTGCGCGCTTTGGCGGGGCGTGTCCTTTGTGGAACGTTCACCGCGCCTTTGAAACGCCCGGCCATTTTCTGCTGCAACTGGCGGAAACCCCGGATGGAGTCAGATACATTTCGCTGGCGCGGGATGTTTCCAAATCGGGGGGGTCTTTCGGCGCACCTGTACGCAGATACGCCATCGCATTGGGGTGTGAAGTCCGCCATGCCGAGGCTTTGGTCTATGCCGACAACCTCGACATCAATAACGCAAGCGCATACGAGCCTATTGGGATTTCCTGCAGAATTTGCGAGCGCCAGACCTGCCATCAAAGGTCTGTTCCACCGCTGGAGCGTCGCCTGACAATCGATGCCCATACCCGCGGCACGCTGCCCTATGAGGTGACCTAGGCGCTACAATACGTGGCGGGAGCGCTGCCCCCGCCCGTGTTTGTCGATCAGGATTTGGACAGGATCGCCCAAATCTCATCCTTGAGTGCTGCCCGTTTTTTGCGCAGCTCCACCTCAGCCAACTCCTCCATCGGTTCGATATTGGTTTCAGCCCGATGTACGGTTCGATTGATCTCGTGATATTCGTCAGACAGTCGGGCGAAATGGGCATCCGATTGCTTGAGCTGGCTCATCAACTCGACCTTGGCGGGAAACTCTTCGGCCAGTTCATGCGGGGTGTGAGACATTGCTGTTCGCTCCTTGATCTATCGTTACAAACTATTGGTAAAGGTGATCGTTCCATACCTCTTTGACCCGGATCAAATTTTGCCGGATTTCATTCAATATTCAACGCTTTGCCGGACGCCATCCAGCAGATCGGGCTTCTGATGCCGAGCAAAACCATCGCTCACCCTTGCGTTGGCTGATTTTTGTCTTCGCATAGTATTTCTGTCCGGGGACATGGTAGATGCGTTCGCCGCTGGACGAGATGTTTCCTTTGATCTGACAGGACTGTGAGTTCTGGTTTCGCCCTGATGCCCGGTGGACCCAAGGCACCTGCACCTGCCCCGCATGCAACCCCTGATTTGAGGCGACCGCTTTGGTTTCGTCGGCAACATAATCGTTGGAGTACTTGCGATAGGCAAACGCGAGGCCCTCAAGAACCATTATCTGCGCGACATCTGTACCGCGCACGTTGCAACGCGCGACGACCCGATCGTATCGATCACGGTCACGTGGTACGCAAGCCGCGGTCTTTCCCTCAAAACGCATTTTGACCTGTTGGGTAGCCCAAGCCCCGCAAGACCAGTTTTGGCCCTTCGCATCCTTGCAGGACTGATCCAGTTCCGGAGCGTCGATCCCATGCAGACGAACGCGGACGCCACCCACATCCCATGTGTCGGCATCCACGACGTGAACACGCCCTTCGATCCGATCCGCTGAATAGGCAGCGACCGGGAAAGCCAGAACAAATGCTAAACAAATCCTTAACATACCCCCGATATGCACCCGACCATGGGTGCTTTCAACGGGGGCTGTTAAGAAAGGTTAACGCTGTGCCACTGCCCAATTAGGATTGATCCAAGGCCGGTCATTTGCCTTGGGCAATGGATCCTTGCCCAGCAAATGATCCGAGACCTTCTCACCCACCATGATAGATGGCGCATTGAGGTTTCCGTTGGTGATCTGCGGGAAGACCGAGCTGTCGGCAACGCGCAGCCCATCTACGCCGATCACACGACCTTCGGGATCCACAACCGCGTTCTTATCATCGGCACGCCCCATCCGGCAGGTCCCACAAGGGTGATAGGCGCTTTCGGCATGTTCCGCGATAAAGCCGTTCAACTCTTCATCCGTCTGTACGCCCGCTCCTGGCTGGATTTCCTTTCCGGCATAAGGTTTGAACGCGTCCTGCCCAAAGATCTCACGGGTCAGACGAATGCAGGTGCGGAAATCTTCCCAGTCCTCTTCATGGCTCATGTAATTGAACCGGATGACCGGCGCGTCTTCGGCCTTGGCCGAACGCAATGTGACCGCGCCACGCGACGGCGACCGCATCGGCCCCACATGCGCCTGGAAACCATGCCCTTCAGCTGCTGCCTGACCATCGTACCGCACAGCGATTGGCAGGAAATGGTACTGAATATCAGGATATTCCACGCCGGGCTTCGAGCGAATGAACGCGGCGCTTTCGAATTGGTTCGATGCACCCAGACCGGTTTTGGTAAACAGCCACTGCGCCCCGATCAGACCTTTGCTGATCAGATTCCAGTGCTTGTAGAGCGTGATGGGCTGCAGTGATGCTTGTTGAATATACAGCTCCAAGTGGTCCTGAAGGTTCGCACCAACACCCGGACGGTCCGCAACAACCTCGATCCCGTGCTCAGCCAAATGCGCTGCGGGACCAATGCCCGATAACATCAGCAACTTGGGAGAGTTGATGGAGGACGCGGCCAGTACCACCTCGCGCCGTGCGCGGATGATTTCTTTCTTACCGCCCCGGACAAGTTCAACCCCGGTTGCGCGACCGTTTTCCATAACAACGCGCGAAGCCAGACCACGCACGACATCACAGTTTTCTCGTTTGAGGGCAGGTTTCAGATAGGCATTTGCCGCGGACCAACGCCGTCCTTTCCAGACGGTCTGCTCCATCGGGCCAAAGCCTTCCTGCTTTTCCCCGTTATAGTCACCGGTGACTTCGTAACCCGCCTGTTGACCCGCATCGACGAAGGCCTGGAACAGCGGATTTGCGCGCGGCCCGCGCGAGACATGCAACGGGCCATTGGTTCCACGCCAGGTCGGATCTCCGCCATGGCCACCGTCATGCCATGTCTCCATGCGTTTATAATACGGAAGCACATCAGCATAGGACCATCCATCTGCCCCCATCTCGGCCCAAGTATCGAAATCGCGCGCATGGCCACGCACATAGACCATGCCGTTGATCGAAGATGACCCACCGATCACCTTGCCACGCGGACAGGCCAGTCGGCGGTTGTTCAGATGCGGTTCCGGCTCGGACTGATAACCCCAGTCATAGCGCGACATGTTCATCGGGTAGCTTAGCGCCGCCGGCATCTGGATGAACGGACCGGCATCTGTGCCGCCATGCTCGATCACCAGAACCGAGGCCCCTGCCTCACTCAGGCGATAAGCCATCGCACAACCCGCGGATCCTGCGCCAACGATGACGAAATCTGCTTCCATATTCACGACTCCTTGTCCCGCCGGCCCTGATCATCAGGTGTTCGGCGGGAGTATTTTCAAAACGGTGAAGAGGTCATTCCCCGCGCGGGAAGCGCGCGTTTTCCTCTACGACATTCAGATCCATGTGGTTGCGCATGTAGCGTTCGGACGCCTTCTGCAGCGGCTGATAATCCCACGGGTAGTATCCGCCCTGACGCAGCGCCTCGTACACGACCCAGCGGCGGGCCTGACTGGCGCGCACATCGGCGTCGAACTGGTCCAGATCCCAGCGCGCTTCGGACTTTGCCTTCAGCGTTTCCAGCGTGCCTGCATGTTCAGGGGAGTCCGCAAGATTGTTCAATTCGTGAGGGTCAGCCTCAAGATCATACAACTGGTCCGGGTCCAGCGCGCACCGGTTGTATTTCCATTTGCCATAACGCAGCGAAACCAGAGGTGCATACGACGCCTCGGCCGCATATTCCATCTTCACCGGCGCCGTGCGTTCGGTGCCATTGGCAAGCGGCACGAGGTCTTCACCATCTGTCCACGGCGCAATCTCTGCCATGTCAACGCCGGCCAGCGCCCCGAGAGTCGGCGTGACGTCGATTGTCGAGACCGGCGTATCGATACGACCTGCAGGCATATCTGGTGCAGAGATCATCAGTGGCACACGGGCCGAACCCTCATAGAAGTTCATTTTGAACCACAATCCCCGCTCGCCCAGCATATCGCCGTGATCCGAGACAAACATGATGATGGCTTCCTGACGGGTGGTTTCCAGCACCTCGAGGATCTCGCCGATCTTGTCATCCAGATATGAGATGTTGGCAAAATAGGCTTGTCGCGACTTACGGATATCTTCTTCGGTGATGTCGAAGCTACGCCAGTCATTTGCGTCAAAGATGCGCTTGGAATGCGGATCCTGATTGTCATAGCCGAGATCAGCGACCTCAGGCTGCAAATGCTCGCAATCTTCGTAGAGATCCCAGTATTTGCGGCGCGCTACATATGGATCATGCGGGTGTGTAAAGCTCACGGTGACGCACCATGGGCGGTCATCTTTGCCACGGGCCAGATCATATAGCTTGGCCTTGGCGTTGTATGCGACCTCGTCGTCGTACTCCATCTGGTTCGAGATTTCAGCCACACCTGCGCCTGTCACCGAACCCATATTGTGATACCACCAGTCGATCCGTTCGCCGGGTTTGCGATAATCCGGGGTCCAGCCGAAATCTGCTGGATAGATGTCGGTCGTCAGGCGATCCTCGAACCCGTGCAACTGATCGGGACCCACGAAGTGCATCTTGCCAGACAGGCAGGTGTAGTATCCTGCGCGGCGCAAATGGTGTGCATAGGTCGGGATGTCACTACGAAACTCGGCGGCGTTGTCATAAACGCCTGTGCGGGACGGAAGCTGACCGGACATAAAGCTGGCCCGCCCCGGCGCGCACAGTGGCGAGGCCGTGTAGGCATTGGCAAACCGGGTCGATTTGCTGGCCAGTTTCTTCAGGTTCGGAGCATGAAGCCAGTCTACGGGACCATCGGGAAAGAGGGTTCCGTTAAGCTGATCCACCATCAGGATCAGAATGTTGGGTTTTGTCATTTTTCAGCCTCAAGCAGGGTATTCAGAACACGCATTGCATGGTTGACGGCCAGTTGCGGTTTTTCGGGTGCGCTGAGTGCAGCGCGGATATAAAGCCCATCGATCAGGGCAATCATGTTTTCAGCTGCTTCGACCGGATCTTTCATGACCGGGCGCAGGGCATCGGTCAGATTCGACCGGATACGTGCCTGATAGATCTGCCACAGGCGCAACGCATCATCATTGGTCTGCGCCAGCACATAAAAGGTCATCCAGGCGGCGATGACGTCGGGCGTAAAGCAAGAAGGCGCAAAACACGCCCGGATGATTGCATGTGCTCGTTCCTTCGGGTCGGCTGCTTTGAGCTCGCTCCGGGCTTCTGCCCCGAAATCCGAGAGAATACGGCGCATTGCCGCCAGAAAGATCTGATCTTTACCGCCAAAATAGTGATGCGCCAGCGCACTGGACATCCCTGCGCGCTTAGCAATCTGGCTGACGGTTACATCAAGGGATTTTTTCGAACCAAGTTCAGCGATCGTCGCTTTGACAATCGCATCACGCCGGATCGGCTCCATTCCGAGTTTTGGCATCGCTGCCCCCCTCAACACAACCTGATGGGAAAACGCTAAGGGGTTTTTATTGACTCGTCAATCAATAACGCACATCCGGCTACGCTCGCCTGTATCTAAAGCTTGGGCGCAATACTCGGAGGCGTCAAGTTTCCTCGCTTCAGGACCGCCTCGCGCCAAGTGATGAATGTCACCGCCGCAAGGATCAAAGTCCCACCCGCGACCACCCACAGGTCAATGCCTTCATGGAAGACAAAGGCGCCCAGCAAAGTGGCCCAGATCAGTTGAAGAAAGGTAACCGGCTGCGTCACGGCCACCGGAGCAGCCTGCAATGCAAGCGTCATGAAATAGTGCCCCGCGGTAGCAAAGCTGGCGATGAGAAAGAGTACGCCGATATCGCGTAGGCTGGGCGGGGTCCAAACTGCGATCGCGAAGGGGATCAGGAAAATGGTGGTCCAGATAGAAAGATGGGCCACCACCACGGATGGGCGGACATCCTGCACCATCGCCTTGGCGAGCAGATAAGAGCCACCAAGCATCAGAGATGTACCAAGCATGGCCAGATGTCCGGTCGATACCTCCCGAAAGCCCGGACGGAGGATGATCGCGGCTCCGATCAGAGCAACCAGTATCGCCGCGATCCGGCGAAACGCCATTTTCTCACCCAGAAAAAGTGCAGCGCCAAGCGTGACATAAACCGGAGTGAGATAGTTCATGGCTGTCACTTCGGCCAGTGGGATTTGCGTCATCGCATAGAACCACAGCATGACTCCAACCGCGTGAATCATCCCGCGTACACCAAACAGCGTTAGGTGCCGGCGCGTCAGATGGGTTGTCATGATTGCGCGCATTGCAGGCAACAGAAACACAAGTCCTAGGACATAGCGAAGAAAGGCTGCCTGAATAGGGTCCATCGATGTACCCAGAGACTTGACCAACGCCGTCATCGCCACAAAGGACAACCCGGCGGAGAACATCCAGAACATGCCGGCAAGCGGGCGGGATTGAATGGCAACCGTTGTCATGGAAACGGTTGAACACCGAAACCCGACGAGGAACAACCCTTCACATCGCAACAAGTTTGTAGGCAATGCCCAGCATGACGATCCCGATGATCATATCCAGCACTTGCCACGCGCGCGGGCGGGCAAAGACAGGGGACAGAATTCCCGCCCCATACCCAAGCGAAAAGAAGAACACAAAGCTGGAGAACATAGCCCCAAGGGCAAAACCCATCCGATCATCATATTGTGCCGAGATCGAACCAATGAGAACGACGGTATCAAGATAGACATGCGGGTTGAGCCAGGTGAATGCCAGCACCGTGAGCAGAGCGGTGCGCAGGCTGGTGCGTTGGCTCTCACCAACGTCCATGACTGCCCCACCCCGCCAGGCAGATTGCAGGCTACGCAGCCCATACCAAGTCAGGAATATCGCTCCACCATAGCGCATGACCGTCTCAAACCATGGGGCCGCCTCGGCCAGCGTTCCAAACCCGGCTACGCCCGCACCAATCAGAATGGCGTCTGAAACTGCGCAGGTCAGGCAAAGTGCAAATACATGCTCGCGCCGCAATCCTTGCCGCAGCACAAAGGCGTTTTGTGCGCCGATAGCGAGGATCAGGCTAAAACCAAGGGCAAAACCGGCAATCATGGATGCGGACATGAGGACTCCTGTTCATTGCCAGTTTGACTAGACGCCTCAGACGGCTTTATCAAATTAAAGAAACTGAAGCCTATTAAGTTACACTAATGCAGCTGGACCCACATCATCTGACCGCCCTTTCGGCGATCCTGCGACATGGCAGCTTTGAAATTGCCGCTGCCGAACTTTCAGTCACACCATCGGCAATTTCACAGCGTATCAAGTCGCTTGAGGATCGGGTGGGTGTGGCGCTGGTCCAGCGCGGCGTGCCCTGCACAGGTACACCTGCAGGATTGCGGATTGCCCGACATGCTGAAGATATCGGACTGCTTGAGGCACATCTGGGTCAGGAACTGGCTATCGACCGGGCGACAGGCCCCGCCAGAGTTAAAATTGCTGTTCCTGCAGACAGCCTTGCGACATGGTTCATTGATGCCATGGCACAGGTTGACGACATGTTGTTCGACCTCGTCGTCGATGATCAGGATCATTCAGCGGAATGGCTGCGCCGTGGAGAAGTCAGCGCGGCAATCACAGTCGGTGGTCAATCCGTTACCGGGTGCGATGCTACAGCGTTGGGTACGTTGCGCTATCTGGCCACTGCAAGCCCGGGCTACATGCACAAATGGTTCGCCAACGGTGTCAATCACACCTCACTCGCACGCGCACCGTGTCTGACCTTCAACCAAAAGGACAATCTTCAGCGCGCATGGATCTCGACACAGACAAGTCAACGCATATCGCCCCCTTCGCATTTCCTGCCGTCTACACAAGGATTTGTCGAAGCCGCTGCGGCAGGGTTGGGTTGGGGTATGAACCCCGAAGTTCTCGCGCAGCCATTTATCAATGATGATCGATTGTGTGAGGTCGTGCCCAACTCGCATCTGGACGTGGCATTGACCTGGCAGGTCGGGCGTATTCTGGCCCCTGCCCTTGCGCCATTGACGCGCGCAGTCAAGGATGCAGCAACGCAGGCCTTGATCCGGGCGTAAATCCACCCGATAAGGCATAAACTACTGGAGAATTAACATGTTTTCCCGCGACAGCCTCAGCTACGACCCGCTCCCCCTGCCCGATCGCAGTGACCTGACAGATGAACAAATGGCCGCAGCCGCTCAGGAATTCTATGAGATCATGCGCAAGCGTCATACGGTACGGGACTATTGTGACCGACCGGTGTCGCGAGAAGTCATTGAAAGCTGCATCCGCACTGCCGGAACCGCGCCGTCCGGGGCAAATCACCAGCCCTGGCACTTTGTGGCGATTTCGGATCAGGCGCTGAAGCAACGCATTCGCGAGGAAGCCGAAGAAGAAGAACGTCGGTTCTATGCAGGTGGCGCTGGAGATGAGTGGATCAAGGCGCTGGAGCCAATTGGAACCAATGAAGTCAAAGAACATCTGACCATGGCGCCCTGGCTGATCGTGGTCTTCGCACAGCGCTGGGGACAGTTCGAAGACGGTACACGTTACAAGAACTACTACGTACCCGAGAGCGTGAACATCGCCACCGGCTTTCTGCTTGCAGCGTTGCACCACGCAGGCCTTAGCACGCTGACACACACGCCCAACCCGATGCGCTTTCTGAACGATGCACTGGATCGCCCGGCTTCGGAAAAACCGACGATGATCATAGCGGTCGGGCACCCGTCAGACGATGCAACCGTGCCCTCCGTTGCAAAGCTGAAGAAACCGCTTGAAGAGGTTGCATCCTTCTACTGATCACACGTGTGCACCCACCAATTCGGCGTAAATCTTGTCGAAACTTAAAATTCGAATATATTCATCTACCTGTAGTAACTTGTTCTCTGGTACAGGTGGGCGCGCGAATGGCCACCGACTATGTGGTTGCAGCTTATTATCTCGGGAACACCGGCAGCGACGGTGGCAAAGCGGGTGAGCCCGCTATCGCGACCGTTGTGACTCTGACCGACGAGAACATGGATGACACAATCGCCGAAGGTGAAGACACGATCGACGGCTTCACCATCTCAGCCCTAAAAGACCAATCCACGATTGAGTTGGAAAATGGGCTGACCGTAACGGGCTGGTACATCGAACACGAGGACGCCTCGGGTGACAAAGAGATATACTTTGTCCCAACAGATGGAACTGTTCCGTCTGACAGCGTGCTCGCTGAAGACTCCGAGCAAAATGGCGATCAGGAGGGTGATCCGGGTGACCTGACACCTATCCCTCCACCGCCCTGCTTTGCAGCCGGGACAAGAATTACAACGGATACCGGCTCTTTACCCATCGAGTCTCTAGGAGTGGGAGATCGTGTCCAGACCAGAGATCACGGAATTCAGAAAATCCGGTGGATTGGACGTGCTACGTTGGATCGCAAAATGCTGAGTAAGGCGAGTTTCACACGGCCGATACGAATTAAGCGGGGCGCATTGGGTCGGAATTTACCCAAACGGGATCTCTATCTTTCGCCTATGCACCGGGTGCTTTCATTTGGTCCCCAAATCAACCTGCTTTTCGCCGAAAACGAGGCCTTTGCTGCAGCAAAGTTTCTGACACCTCTTGAGGGGGTATCTCAACAAAACCCAAAAAGCGTGACTTATTATCATCTGCTTTTTGATCGCCACGAAGTCATCCAATCAGAAGGCGTCTGGACCGAAAGTCTGTATCTGGGTGAAAACAGTGCGGGTGGTTTCGATCAGGACCAGTTGCAGGAACTATGCTGCCTCTTCCCTGAGCTCATTGATGACATCACGGCCCACTCGATGGTTCTGGCCAGAAGAGATCTCAGGAAATTCGAGATGCACGCAGCACTCTGAGATGACCGACCGGCTTGAGCGTGCCATGTGCCAACAACGCTTATTCAGCTGCACCGGTCTGCTGCTCTGCTAATCGGTTCGTTGGCAAGACCACGCGATAGCAGGCATATGCGGCCCATAAACTGCAGATAACGATGAACACGATCGCCAATGCGACTTCGTGCATATGGGCTATGGCTGCTAAAGCGGCAGAGATTATGACAGCTGACAGTCTGCAGATGCTTTTGATCGCGGCTGATCCTTTGACGCGTTGTTCCTTGGGGGCGACATCAAGGAAGTAAAGCTTCCTTGCGCTGCTGATACCCGTCACCGCTACTGTCACGATGAACAAGGCCACCGCGTGCAAGTGTATATCGTGATCAATGCCGATGTAGTGGACAGAAACCAGCACTGCGCCGGTCGCCGCCACCATCAATGTCCCGGTGACCATTACCGCGCGATGCGATTTCATGTTTATGAATTGCCACAATGGTGCAGAGATCAGATACCCCGATGCCGATGAAATGATTAGGGCGGTTAAACCCTTGGCAGTCGCATGATGCGCCTCGGCCGCAATCAACGCAAAAAATGGCACGGCCAACGCAACCACAACCAGGGGCAACCGCATCACCAGATATTGCCGGAACCAGGCCTGATCAAACATTGCACGAATGTCGCCGATGTACTGACCTGCCGACCGGTGTTGCGGGCGTTCGGCCTGCATCCCGGTTTTGTCATCCCGGGCCAACTCCGCCATCGCAAGAATGGACAGACCGGAAAGTACAAAAAAGGTAACGGCTGCGGCAATCACCGTCGAGTGGCGCGAGAACGGCGGATTTTCCTTGGTAATTTCGTGCAGTATCAAGGTCAGTGCGATTGCACCCAATCCCCCGGCGCCAAGCTGCAGATAATGCATCCACATCCTGGATTTCGACTTCAGATGATCACCCAGTAGATCTGTCAGCATGAGGCTTTGGATCTCTTCCACCAATCCGATGCAAAAAAACGCAGCCACAAACGCCACAGCAATCAGGGGCGTACCTCCAACCGCAGCGACAACAATCGCCACTAACAAACAAGCGCCTATGCCAATTTCAGTCAGCGCTATTGCGCGCTTTTTCTGTTGTTTTGCGGAAATCCGGCCAGCAAGAAAAACATCCGACAGCGTGCCACCGATTTTTCGAACCGACACCAGAGCTCCAGCCAAAAACATCGGCATTTCAAGCGAGACCGCCAGAAAAGGCAGAACAACTGACGGGCTGCCCATTGTCCACGCGACTTGCGACAGAATACTCTGCCCTGCCAATACAGGGACGTTTCGCCTTTCGAGATCGGTCGTGGACTTACCCGCCATTTCCCCGTCGTTTTGCCATCTGACCACAAGCCTATAACCTCAAACAATTTCGGCCAAGCGGTAAGTTTAACGCGCAAAAAACGAAAAACCCGGCTCAATGAGCCGGGTTTGAAACAGTCGTCAGGGTCGCAGAATTCAGAGTTGCGCCATGACCTCGTCCGATGCTTCGAAGTTCGTGGTAACGCGCTGAACGTCATCATCGTCTTCCAGCGCATCCACCAGCTTCATCAGCTTTTGCATGTCTTCCAGACCCAGCTCGGTTGTGGTGGTTGGCTTCCACACCAGCTTGGTGGACTCGGTCTCGCCCAGCGCCGCTTCGAGTGCATTAGATACGTCATTCAGATCTGTATCCGCACACCAGATGATGTGGCCTTCGTCCGAGCTTTCGACATCTTCAGCGCCTGCTTCGATCGCCGCTTCGAAAACGGTGTCAGCGTCGCCAACAGATGCCGTATAAACAACTTCACCCTTGCGTTCGAACATGAACCCGACTGAACCAGTCTCGCCCAGGTTGCCGCCGTTTTTGGAGAAGGTCGAGCGCACTGTTGATGCAGTCCGGTTGCGGTTGTCGGTCATGGTCTCGACGATCACGGCCACACCGTTCGGGCCATAGCCCTCGTACCGGATTTCTTCGTAATCGTCGCCTTCGCCTGCAACCGATTTCTTGATCGCGCGGTCGATCACGTCCTTGGGGACCGAGTTCGACTTGGCCTCTTTCACCGCCAGACGCAGGCGCGGGTTCTTGTCGGGATCAGGGTCGCCCATCTTTGCGGCAACGGTGATTTCTTTCGACAGTTTGGAAAACAATTTGGACCGCGCGGCGTCCTGACGCCCCTTGCGGTGCTGGATGTTGGCCCATTTGGAATGGCCTGCCATGTTGCGTCCTCGTGATAGTGATTGCGTATTTGGCGCACATATAGACGTTTGCGGGGGCGAGGATCAAGAGAGCGGCTTGTTCGTCGCGAATGCGCGGGTATGGTGGCGGTATGACGACAGATCAGATCATTCTTTTCACCCTTTTCATCACTGTATTTGCTTTGCTGTTGTGGGGGCGGTTTCGATACGACCTTGTCGCCTTCGCTGCCCTGATGGTTGGCGTGGTTTTGGGTGTCGTGCCCGTCGACAACGCGTTCTCGGGGTTTGGCCATCCCGCCACCATCATCGTTGCACTCGTTCTGGTCGTATCGGCCGGATTGGTCCGTTCGGGCGCGGTGTTTCTGATCACTCGCACTCTGGTTGACGCATCGCGTGGTCTGGGTGCGCACATCGCGCTGATGGGTGGAATCGGTGCCGTTCTGTCAGCATTCATGAACAACGTCGCCGCCCTTGCCCTGCTGATGCCCGTGGATATTCAGACCGCGCGAAAAGCAGGACGATCAGTCGGACTAACCCTGATGCCGTTAAGCTTTGCGACCATCCTTGGCGGCATGGCGACCCTGATCGGCACCCCACCCAACATCATCATCGCCTCAATCCGCGCCGAGACGCTGGGCGAGCCATTTCGCATGTTTGACTTCGCCCCTGTGGGCGGTCTGGCAGCTGTTGCCGGTCTCGCATTTGTGTCCCTGGTTGGGTGGAGGCTGATCCCGAACCGAGGACCTCAAACCGAAACTTCCGAGGCGCTGGCAGAATACATCGCAGAACTGACCATTCCGCCTGAGTCCGCTCATATCGGAAAACGTGTTAGCGAGCTCTATGAGGCATCGGAAAAATCCGATGTTGCGATTATCGGACTGATCCGGGATGGCAAAAGGCGTTATGGCCGGTCTGCGCATACCAGCTTGCGTGAAGGCGATGCGCTGGTTCTGGAAGCGCGGCCCGAAGCACTGGATGAGTTCCGCGCGGCCCTGAATCTCGATTTCTCAGACACGCGCCGACAGGAGTTGCTGACGGCAGAAGGCGAAGGTCTGGAAGTGATTGAGGTTGTGGCACCCGAAAGTGCGCGTATCACTGGCCGGACGGCGCAAGGTCTTGGACTGGCGTGGCGGCAGAGCACGGTTCTGATGGGCATCTCACGTCAGGGGCGCAGGATTACGCAACAGGTTCGCAAAACCGAAGTTGAAGCGGGTGATATCCTGCTGTTGCTCTGCCCAAGGGATCGCAGCGCCGATGTGACCGAGTGGCTGGGATGTTTGCCTCTGGCCCAACGCGGTCTGAACGTAACCGCAAACGAGAAAGCGTGGCTTGCCATTGGTTTGTTTGCCGCCGCCGTTTTGGCCGCCAGCATTGGTTTGATTTATCTGCCGGTTGCTCTTGGTCTGGTCGTCATCGCTTATGTTTTGACCAAGATCCTGCCAATTGCCGACATCTACAATCACATCGAATGGCCAGTGGTCGTGCTGCTTGGGTCCATGATCCCGTTGGGCAGCGCGCTGGAAACTTCGGGTGGGACAGAACTGATTGCGAATGCTCTGGTTCAGCTCACTGATGGGCTGCCCGCTTGGGCCATTCTGACCGTCCTGATGGTCGTGACTATGACTCTGTCGGATGTTCTGAACAATACAGCGACAGCTATCGTTGCCGCTCCGGTAGGCATTCAGATGGCTCGCACGCTGGAAGTCTCTCCGGATCCGTTCCTAATGACAGTCGCAGTTGCAGCTTCGGCAGCGTTTCTTACCCCGATCGGGCATAAGAATAACACGCTGGTCCTTGGTCCGGGCGGTTATCGTTTTGGCGACTACTGGCGTATGGGATTGCCGTTGGAAATACTGATCATTGCTGTATCTGTGCCTGCGATCCTTGTGTTCTGGCCACTTTGAGCGACGGCTTGCATGGTGGGGCAAGACCACGGTAAGGGCAGATTATGAAACGTTTTCTGATCCTCCAACTGCGCCCCGAAGCTGATGCGTCCGATGCGGAATTTGCATCCATTCTGGATAAAACAGGTCTGTCCGTCGAACGCACTCATCGCATCCGGCTGGATTGCGAGGACCTGCCCGAGGGTCTGCAGGTGACCGACTATGCCGGTGTCATCGTTGGTGGCGGTCCCGGCTGCGTCAGCGATGATCCAGCCACCAAATCTGAAATGGACGCGCGGATTGAAAGTGCGATCATGGACCTCATGCCTCAGATTACGGCGCATGATCACCCGTTCATGGGATGCTGCTATGGGCTGGGCATTCTGGCGGCACATCTGGGTGGAGAGGTCAGCAAGAAACAATACGGAGAGCCTGTCGGCCCATCGACATGCCAGTTGACCTCAGACGCAGCCGATGACCCCATGACTGCAGGGCTGCTGCCCGAGTTCGAAGCCTTTGTCGGGCACAAAGAAGCGGTGCAGGAATTGCCCGAAGGATGTGTGCATCTGGTATCGTCCGCTCCCTGCCCGTATCAGATGATCCGCTGGGGCAAGAATGTATATGCGACGCAATTTCACCCCGAGGCCGACGCACGGGACTTTGAGCAGCGCATAAACATCTACAAAAACCACGGCTATTTCCCACCTGAAGATGCACAATCTCTGATCGATATGTGTCATGCAGCTGATGTGACACAGCCAGGCGAAATCCTGCGCCGGTTTGCCCAACGGTACGAGTGACCCCACGGCGCGGTTGCCTGTTCCAATCTCCCTCGCTTAGGCTGGTCCGAACGGCTTTGGGAGGAGTTGTTTCTTGGATCTGCTAATCAATGTCGGCCTGCCCGTATCGCTGGCCATAATCATGCTGTCTCTGGGTATCGGATTGGAGGTTGCCGATTTCCGGCGCGTCATAAGCCGGCGATACCCATTCGCCATCGGCGCGATATGCCAGGTGATACTGTTACCCGTCGCGGCGTTCATCACCGTCAAACTCTTTGCATTGCCACCGGAAATTGCGGTCGGCTTTATGCTGCTCAGTTTTTGTCCCGGTGGCGTCACCAGCAACATCCTGTCCAAACTTGCGAAAGCTGACGTGGCCCTGTCTGTCAGCCTGACCGCCGTGATCAGCCTGTTGTCCATCATCACCGTTCCTGTGCTGGCGGCGTGGTCGATCAACCACTTTATGGGCGAAGACGCCCCAGAGGTTTCGATCAGCGGACTTGCCATTGCGATGTTCCTGATCACCACGCTGCCAGTGGCAATCGGTGTTAGTCTTCGCCATTTTGCCACGGGATTTGCCAACAGGATCGATACGGGATTGTCAAAGCTGGCAACCGTCCTGTTTGTCCTGATCGTTGTCGCTGCCCTGGCAGGAAACTGGCAACTTTTCGTCGACAATCTCGGGATCATGGGCGCCGGGTTGATTTCACTGAACGTAGCACTTTTACTGATCGGGCTTGGTCTGGCGCGCGCTGCAAATCTGTCGTGGAACGAAAGCAAGACGATCTCGATCGAAACCGGCGTTCAAAATTCGACCCTGGGTATCACACTGGCTGCGCTCATCACCGGTACGGAAAGTGGCTTCAGCCCTCTGGCGCTGCCATCGGCCGTTTATGGGATCACGATGTATGCCGTCGCAATCCCGTTTCTTGTCTGGTTCCGTAACCGCTGAAAGGACATCCGATGACCAACAACACAGCAGATGCGATTGTCGTCGGGGGTGGTCTTGCAGGGCTTGCGGCAGCGGCCGAACTTGGGGATCGCGGCAAGAAGGTGATTGTTGTCGATCAGGAGCCCGAGCATTTCCTGGGCGGGCAGGCATTCTGGAGCTTGGGCGGTTTGTTCATGGTCAACACGCCAGAACAGCGCCGCATGGGCATTCGCGACAGTCAGGAACTGGCTTTGCGTGACTGGATGGGCAGCGCTCAGTTTGATCGCGAGGACGATCTGTGGCCTCGCAAATGGGCTGAGGCGTATGTTGAGTTCGCGGCCGGCGAGATGCGCCCATGGCTGCATGAAATGGGCCTGCGCTGGTTCCCGGTTGTGGGTTGGGCCGAACGTGGTGGATCGTACGCCGATGGCCATGGGAACTCGGTTCCGCGATTTCACATCACATGGGGCACCGGGCCGGGCGTTCTGGAACATTTCATTCGCCGCGTTCGTGAACATGTCAGTGCCGGCCTCATCGACTTGAAGTTCCGCCATCAGGTCAGTCACATCATAATGCAAAATGGATCCGCCAAAGGCATCTCGGGCGAAGTTCTGGCGGATGACATCGCGCAGCGCGGCGGCAAAACCAACCGGGATGAGGTAGGCGAATTCGAATTCTACGCACCATCCGTCATCGTAACCTCGGGCGGGATCGGAGGGAACTTTGAGATGGTGCGCAAGAACTGGCCTCAGGACCGGCTTGGCAAACCGCCAGAGAATATGGTGGCAGGTGTGCCCTTTCACGTCGATGGTCGGATGATCCCAATCAGCGAAAAGGCGGGCGGGCATATCATCAACGGCGACCGCATGTGGCACTACACTGAAGGCGTCCGAAACTGGGATCCAATCTGGCCCGCACATGGCATCCGCATTTTGCCGGGCCCAAGTTCGATGTGGTTTGATGCCGAAGGCAACCGGCTGCAACCGCCTTGCTTGCCGGGATTTGACACACTAGGAACACTGCGCGAAATCCTGAAAACCGGATATGAATACAGCTGGTTCGTGCTGACTCAGAAAGTGATCAAGAAGGAGTTCGCCCTTTCGGGTTCAGAACAGAACCCGGATTTCACCTCGGGCAGTTGGAAAGAAGTCATTCGCCAGCGTGTCCTGTCAGGCTCCAAGGCAACTGGTCCGGTCGAGGCCTTCAAGGAGAAAGGCGAAGATTTTGTCGTTGCCAATACGCTGACCGAACTGGTGAGCGGCATGAACCACCTTGGCGGCGGACTGATCGATGAAGCGCATCTGCGCGCTCAGATCGAGGCACGTGATTCACAGGTCGACAATCCGTTCTCGAAAGACGCACAGATGATGGCCATCCTTGCGGCACGCAACTATCGGGGGGACAAGCTGATCCGGACGGCAAAGCCACACAAGTTCCTTGACCCGGCGAATGGCCCTCTGATCGCGGTAAAGCTGCATGTACTCACCCGCAAGACGCTGGGCGGGCTGCAAACTAACCTGGACAGCCAGATGGTCGGTGCCGACGGACAGGTCGTGCCGGGCCTGTTTGCTGCAGGTGAGGTCGCCGGCTTTGGCGGCGGCGGCTACCACGGATATAATGCGCTTGAAGGAACCTTCCTTGGTGGCTGTATCTTCTCGGGTCGGAATGCTGGTCGGTCACGCGCGGTCGCGTGACCAATTGCCGTTCTACTGAGAGAGGGTGAACTGAACCACAGGTTCACCCGCTGCATTCAGGAAAGCGAGCCTTTCCCCCTTCAACGCATATGTTGTTGTGCTTTGCAGCGCCTTGAGGAATTGCCGTTCAACCTCATCAAGCGGAGGCGGGCAAGCCATCAGGGTCGCGGCCATGTTCTCAGGAAAGTCGATACTGCTACCCGAGATCTCGGCCTGACCGTTGAAGCGATTGCAACCGCTGGTCCCCGAAAACGCGCCACCCGCCGCAAACGATATTTCAGGACGTTTGTCAGTATTCAGTGCTGCGCCCTGCAAGACAGCCGCATTCCATGTGGTGTTTTCGAGCATAGCAACCCCTTGAGGTTGTACTTTTACCAAAACCAGATCAGCGGAATCGCCTGCCCCGTCTGTCAGAACCGGATAGGCGGTATCCGTAGTGAATATCAGTTTCTTACCCTGATAAATCGATCCACGAACCACATAGCGCATATTGTCCTTGATCAGTGCATCATCATAAGTCAGCTCAAAATCCGCAGGCACACCGGTCAGTGCATAGCGCTGAGCCGCCAGTATCTCGGCGGGTGCATCGGCCTTGGATACATCCTGAAGTTCAACATAAAGGGTTGCATCGGGTGGAACCGCAATCTTCTCACGATAGGTTGCCGAACCCTGAATTGTTCCAGCGATACCAGCCCCACACAAAGTGGCCCAAATCGCTGTGCTGGCCAGAACGGCCCGTCCGGTCTTGGGCATATCTCAATCCCCTTCTGAAATTCTCTACTCTAAAAGATCGTGTAATCGCTTTGGTTTACAAGGCTGTTAAACCAGTCTCGGCGATTCCACGCCGGTTTCAGAGCGGCCAAATCAATGGAATTAAGAGCGAGGCCAACAGACCGCAGGTCAGGTTAAGTGGGATACCAACCTTCATGAAATCCAGGAACCGGTATCCGCCGGGGCCATAGACCATCATGTTCGTCTGGTATCCGATCGGCGTGGCAAAAGACGCGGAGGCCGCCACCATGACCGCCACAACCAACGGACGCGGATCGATTCCGACCGCCTGCGCGAGGCCGATGGCGATCGGCGTCACCACAACCGCAACCGCGTTGTTCGAAACCATCTCTGTCAGCACCGATGTGAGCAGATACACAGCCCAAACAATCAGGAACGGTGGGAGCATACTCAGACTCGGGGCAACAGCTTCGACAATCAACGACACCGCTCCGGAATGATCCAGTGCAGCGCCGATAGCCAACATTGCAAAGATCAGCGCCAGCAGGCGACCTTCGACAAAGGAAAAAGCCTCATCAGCGTCAATACAGCGGGTCAGCAGGACAACAGCGACCGCGAGTATCGACAACAGAAGGATCGGTGCAACACCAAGCGCGGCAAGCACGACGATGCCCGCCAGTGATCCGATAGCGATCGGGGCATGGCTTCGACGGAAAGCACGCGCTGATGGCTGAGAAACATCCACCATGTCCATATCGGCAGCCAGTTTCTGGATATCGGCGGGCGCGCCCTCTAACAGCAACGTATCACCAACGCGGACAACCAAATCGTCCAGCTGGCGACCGATATTCTGGTTCCGGCGATGGACTGCAAGTACGTATACACCATACCGTCGACGCAGGCGTAGTGCACCCAGTGTACGCCCCACCATGCGACAACCCGGCGTAATAAGAACTTCGACCGTCTTGGTTTCCACAGCAGAAACCTGATCAACCCGCTTGAGTTCGGGATTGCGCTGAAGGCTTAGCAATTCTGTCATCTCAGTACGCAAAACGACCCGGTCGCCAACCTTCAGGGTAACGCCCTTCAAGTTCCGGCGCAGCGAGTCGTCACCCCTGATAACGTCGATCAGACGAACACCCGGGCGCTTGAACAAACGCACGCCTGTGACTTCGCGATCGATCAGATTACTGTCTGGCGGCACAACGGCTTCGGTAAAGAACTTCATCTTTGATCGGTCGCTGAGCATGCTGGCCATGCTATCGCGATCCGGCAACAGACGCGGTGCGATGAACCGCAGATAGAACATGCCGTAAATCACCAGCGCGATGCCAAGAGGTGTGACTTCGAAGATGGTGAAGGCAGGTAGTCCCTGCGCACGTGCGACACCGTCGACAAGCAGGTTGGTGGATGTCCCGATCAGGGTCAGAGTTCCACCCAGTATGGCCGCATAACTCAGCGGGATCAGCAGTTTCGAAGCCGGGACATTCAGCGTTCGCGCGATCTGCACGAAGACAGGGATCATTACAACAACGACGGGTGTATTCGACACGACGGCTGAGGCGAAAACCACAAATGCCATGAGGGTCGCGATTGCGATCTTGGGATTGACCTGCGCCTGTTTCTGCGCCGTCGACGTAAACGCATCCAATGCCCCAGTGCGAACCAGCGCGCCCATGATGATGAACATTGCTGCAATCGTCCAAGGCGCCGGGTTTGACAGCACCGCCAATGCGCTTTGATAAGGCAGGATACCGGTGACCAGCATCAGGGCGACACCGCCAATGGCTACAACCTCGGTCGGGTAAACTTCGCGCAGGAACATGATGAACATGCCCGCAACAACCACCAGTGCGAGAATTGCACTGCCTGTATCTGTCAGTTGAAGGAATTGCATTCGTGGTATTCTGTCCGAACCCTGGTCTGGCAAAAGCGCCTAGTGGGCAGTTTCACGCATAGAACGCTGCAGGGCAAGCCTGACGTGTTACCTAAGGACCTGCTTGTTCCAGACGCCCACCGACCCGCACCATGCGCACTGACTTGGCCTGACCATCGCGATCATCGGTTTCCACAAACACACCGCTTAATGTGGCCTCGCCATTCGCGGGTGTAAATCGCGCCTTGGGCATACCGGTGATGAAGCGGCGCATGGGCTCCTGCTTGTCCATACCGATGACGGAATCGTAGTCGCCGCACATTCCTGCGTCGGTCAGGTAAGCCGTACCCCCCGGTAGAATCTGAGCATCAGCCGTCGGCACATGGGTATGTGTACCCACCACGAGACTGGCGCGCTTGTCGCAATAGTGGCCCATCGCCATTTTTTCCGACGTGGCCTCGCAATGCATATCCACGATGATAGCCTGCGCCTGCCCTCCTCGAGGGTGAGATTTCAGGATTGGTTCAATCGCCGAGAACGGATCGTCAAATGGCCGTTTCATGAAAACCTGCCCAAGAACCTGAACCACGAGCACTTTGCGGCCGCCAGGCGCGGTAAAAAGACGATGCCCCCGCCCCGGCGCCCCTTTGGCAAAGTTCACCGGCCGGATGATGCGCGACTCTTTCTCGATGAATTGCAGCATATCTTTCTGGTCGAACGCATGATCGCCCAGCGTCACGCAATCTGCACCGGAATCCAGAAGCAGTTTGGCGTGATCCCCGGTCAGCCCCATTCCGTTCGAGGCATTCTCGCCGTTCACTACCACGAAATCCAACCGCCATTCGTCACGCAGACGCGGCAGATGCTGCTGGATGGCAGCGCGACCGGCGCGCCCCATCACATCACCCAGAAACAAAATCCTCATAAAAGGCGTCCTAGGGGCTGGAGGCGGCAATAACAAGGCGGAACCGTGCCAATTACGCGCCGTCCTACGGGCTTGCATTCACATGCAAATACACCAATCTGTTTCATAGAAATTGATATCGAAGGAGAATTTGATGAAACCGATTGCGATCGCGACCCTTGCAGCACTCACAGCCACAAGTGCGCTGGCGCAAGCCACCACCAGAACCACAATGGCAAATCCGGCCGCCACATTCTGTATCGAGAACGAGGGCGAGTATCAAATCCGCAAGAATACCGATGGCAGCGAATACGGCGTTTGCATCCTGAAGGATGGTACCGAAGTGGATGCTTGGGACTATCTGCGCAGCCACTTCGAAAAATAGATCTCAGAAAGTCAGAACTCGGCTTTCCGTGATGACCATGTCCAGCGGCTGATCTGTCGGTTCAAGCGGCAGATCTTCGGCTTCCTGCGCGTCAAAGGCGAAACCGATGGCCAGCGTCGGGCGTTTGGCGCGCAGCCCTTCCAGAGTCCGGTCATAAAACCCGCCACCATATCCCAGCCGGCCACCTTTCGTATCAAAGGCGACGAGTGGAACGACCAAAATCTCGGGATCGAAATAATCATCAATTTCAGGCACCATAGCGCCGAAGGGGCCGTCTTTTAACGCTCCCTCGGGTGTCCAGCGGGAAAAGCGCAACGCCTGCCCTGCCGCCTGTATGACAGGCACGCCGACCGGGCCGTAAGCAGCGGCCTCGGCCATCGCTGGCAGGGGGTCAATCTCGGTGCGGATGGGCATGTAGCCCGACATTGGAACACCACGGTGACCGGCAAGAACCTCGGACAGGCGCCCAGCCACGCCCGGCTGGCGGCTGTCAAAGGCAGCCTTACGACGCGCAAATGCCGCCTTGCGTGCAGCGGCCTTTATTTCAGTCAGATCAGTTGTTTCGGTCACAATAGCACCACGCTGGCGAGCCCTAGGAATATGAAGAAACCCATGACATCCGTTGTAGTTGTCACAAAGGTTCCTGATGCCAGCGCCGGGTCAACACCCATACGGTCCAGCACCACCGGTACTACCGTACCTGCAAAGCCTGCGATGATCATATTCACGACCAGCGCCGATCCGATCACGACACCCAGCCACGGAGAGTCAAACCACATCATACCCACGGTGCCCAACACCACCGCAAAACACAGCCCGTTCAGCATACCGACCAACAGCTCTCGCCGGATAACGCGCCCAACGTTCGAACCGGTCAGGTCGCGTGTCGCCAGCGCCCGAACAGCAACCGTCAGGGATTGAGTACCAGCATTCCCACCCATCGAGGCCACGATCGGCATCAGAATGGCCAGCGCCACCAGCTGATCGATGGCTCCTTCGAACTGCGAAATCACCAGTGATCCACAGATCGCCGTGCACAGGTTCACCGCCAGCCAGGGCAAACGCCGCTTACTGGTTGCCGCAACACTATCGGACAATGAGCTTTCATCGCTGACACCGGCAAGACGCAGCATGTCCTCTTCGTATTCCTCGTCCAGAACGACCATGGCGTCATCAATGGTGATCACACCCACAAGCCGGCCATCGCCATCGACCACCGGGGCTGAAATCAGGTGGTACTGATTGAAGGCATAGGCCACATCCTCTTCATCCTGATCGACCGGGATGATGTGAAACTCTTCTTCGGCAATGTCGTGAAGCGGAACTTCGCGCCGGGCAGCCATAAGCTTGCCAAGGGTAACCTGCGCAACGGGTTTCAACCGCGGATCAACAAGAATGACGTGATAGAATTGCTCGGGCAGATCATCATTGGCCCGCATGAAGTCAATCGCCTGTCCCACTGTCCAATGCTCGGGTGACATGACAACCTCGCGCTGCATAAGACGACCAGCGGAGTTCTCTGGATAGGACAGTGCCTGTTCGGCGGCGATACGCTCGGAATCCTCAAGCGCATCAAGAATCGTCTCCTGCTGTGGCTCTTCGAGGTCTTCGAGCAAGTCGACGACATCGTCACTTTCCATGTCGCGCACAGCTTCGGCCAGCACGTCTGGCTTCAGGACGCCAATCACCTCTTCCCGTAGCGCTTCATCGAGTTCCGACAGGATATCGCCGTCGAACTCTTTGTCATACAATCGGATCAGGCGTGCACGATCATAAGGATTGATCTGTTCCAGAAGGTCAGCGATGTCAGCCGCGTGCAGCGGTTCCATCAGCTCGATCAGCTTCATACGATCATCAACATCAACCGCATAAAGGATCGCCGCAACGGTCCGCCGATCCAGCGCATAGGCGTCGTCGTCCCGGGACTGATCGGGTCTGACCTCATCAGTGCCTGTCGTCATGCGCTGCCCCCTTTGTTTGGTGATTGGCCCCTAAATAGAAGAAGCAGCTACCGGAAAACAATGACAATGGTCTAATTTACCCACATCTTTCCTCCGCCTATGCTGTAACGCGATCCCAAACAGGCGGAGAACAGGGCAAATGGCGCAAAAGACGCTTTTGAAAGGGCGCGTACTGAGTTTTGACGGCTCACCATTCGAGGGTGAACCGACCGACGCAGCTACAGTAAATGAAGCGGTTTTGATCGAAGCAGGGCGTGTCGTTGCCTTGGGCTCAGCCGATGATCTAACCC
Source organism: Ruegeria arenilitoris (assembly GCF_013030265.1). Lineage (GTDB taxonomy): Bacteria > Pseudomonadota > Alphaproteobacteria > Rhodobacterales > Rhodobacteraceae > Ruegeria > Ruegeria arenilitoris_E. The sequence continues at coordinate 336,336 of NZ_WPZQ01000002.1, read as the reverse complement.
GTGCCAATCCTGATGCCAACGTTAAGGATTATGGTGAGCAACTGATCATGGCGGGTTTTGTTGATCCGCATGTGCACTACCCGCAGACCGCGATGATCGCCAGCTGGGGCAAGCGCCTGATCGATTGGTTGAATACCTACACCTTCCCCGAAGAGATGAAATTCGGCTCGCCCGAATATGCTTTGGAAATTGCCAAGCGCTATCTGGACCTGACAGCTGCACACGGGACAACAACGATGTGCAGCTTCTGCACCATCCATCCCGAGAGCGTTGACGCCTTCTTTACCGCAGCACAGGAGCGCGGACAGCGGGTCGTGGCAGGCAAGACCTGCATGGACCGGAACGCGCCCGAAGGCCTGCAAGACACTGCGCAAACCGGGTATGATCAGTCCAAGGCACTGCTGGAAAAGTGGCACGGTACTGGCAGAATCTCTTACGCCATCACGCCCCGCTTTTCGCCCACATCCACCCCGGACCAGTTGGAGGCAATGGGTGCACTTTGGGCGGAACATCCCGACTGTTTGATGCAGACCCATCTCAGCGAACAAACGGATGAGATCGAATGGGTCCGGTCATTGTTCCCGAATGCGCGCGATTATCTCGATACCTACGAGCAATTCGGCCTTCTGGGGGGTCGCGGCTTGTATGGTCATGTCATTCATCTGGAGGATCGTGAACGTGATCGCCTGCGCGAGGTGGACGCAGCGCTGATTCACTGCCCGACCTCCAACACGTTTATTGGTTCGGGCTTGTTTGACATGAATGGCTTGATTTCCGATGGCCATCGCGTGGGCCTGGCCACAGATACAGGTGGCGGATCCAGCTTCTCGATGCTGCGCACCATGGCCGCTGCCTACGAGATCGGACAGCTGCGTGGTCGTCCGCTGCATCCGGCACAATTGCTGTGGCTGGGTACGGTCGGATCTGCGCGTACGCTGCGCATGGATGACTGCATTGGCAACATCGCACCCGGCATGGAGGCTGATCTGGTTGTTCTGAACCTGGCCTCAACGCCTGCAATCGCCCAGCGTGAAGCCAATGCGGACGATCTGTGGGAAGCCGTATTCCCGACAATCATGATGGGCGATGACCGCGCGATTTCCGATGTCTGGATCAGCGGTCGAGCGGTCACGCACCAAACATAGTTTAGTTCTGCAAGGCCATCGCCAGCCTGTTCTGGCGTTCGATGACACGAGGCAAATCGATGGTCGTGATATGACCGTCGCGCACAATCTGCCTTCCTTCGACAAACAGGTGTTTGACCCGCATCGGTCCCGCCAACAGCAGAGCGGCGGGATCCCAGCTGCCCGCGCTCTCAATGCTTCGCATGTTCCAAATAGCGATATCCGCGCGTTTCCCACGCTGCAGCCGCCCACAATCCGGACGGCCCAGAACATCAGCGCCACCACGGGTCGCGATTTCCAGCGCTTCCCGGGAAGACATCGCATCAGCCCCGTTCGCAACACGCTGCAACAGCATGGCCTGTCGCGCCTCAAGCATCAGGTTGCCGTTGTCGTTGCTCGCTGAACCATCAGCGCCCAATCCAACATTTACTCCCTGATCCCGCATCGCACGGACAGGCGCGATACCTGAACCCAACCGACAGTTCGAACATGGGCAATGCGCAACCCCGGTCCCCGTTCTGGCGAACAGATCAATCTCAGCCCCGTCCAACTTGACGCAATGCGCATGCCAGACATCCGGACCGGTCCAGCCCAGCTCTTCGGCATATTGTCCGGGACGACATCCGAACTGCGCCTCGGAATAGGCGATGTCTTCGTCATTTTCGGCAAGGTGGGTGTGCAACATCACACCCTTGTCACGCGCCAACAAAGCGGCGTCGCGCATCAGATCCCGGCTGACCGAGAACGGAGAACAGGGTGCAAGACCCACACGGCACATGGAACCCTCAGACGGATCATGAAAGGCGTCTACCACGCGGATCATGTCTTCGAGTATGTCCGCTTCTGCTTCGACCAGACTGTCCGGGGGCAAACCACCGTCACTTTCGCCAATGCTCATTGCGCCTCGCGTAGGCTGAAAACGCAGCCCCAATTCGGACGCGGCGGCGATTGTGTCGTCAAGTCTCGATCCATTCGGGTAGAGATAAAGATGGTCTGAACTGAGGGTACAGCCGGACAAAGCCAGTTCTGCCAACCCGATCTGCGCCGAGGTGAACATCTCGGTCGGGCCAAAACGAGCCCAGATTGGATAGAGTGTTTTAAGCCACCCAAACAGCAATGCATCCTGTCCACCGGGAACCGCGCGTGTCAGAGTTTGGTAAAGATGGTGGTGCGTGTTCACGAGGCCCGGTGTGACGACGCAACCGGATGCATCGTGAACCTCTCCCGTTGTGGTAAGCCCATGGCCGATCTGGGAAATTTGACCATCCCGGATCAAAATATCTGCGCCAGTCAATTCCTGGCGTGTGTCATCCATGGTGAGGATGGTGTCAGCGTTTTTAATGAGGATTTCGGACACTCTTCGCACTCCTGCATATGCCCGTCTCATGCCAAGAATGCGAAGGCCGGTGGAAAACGGGCTTAAGAACCGGCCAGGATATGTTTAGTCGAGCGACCCCGATGCAGCAATAGAATTCAGAAGTTCCGCAAAATCTCTAAGGCAGCAGCGTGAATATCCGGATTTGCCGCTGCAAGCGCCCGCCCGCCATTATGTGCAGGCTCACCTTGCCAATCCGTCACGACACCGCCTGCTGCCTGGATCAGACCAATCGGTGCCTGAATGTCATAGGAATTCAAACCTGCTTCGATCACAAGATCCACCTGCCCCGCGGCCAGCAGTGCGTAGGCGTAACAATCCATGCCATAGCGCGTCAGCTTAACGTGTTGGGCGACGGCCCTGAATGCCTCTGCTTCGGTTGGCGTGCCGACTTCGGGAAAGGTGGTGAACAGAATCGCGTCGTTCAGATCGCGGGTGGATCGGGTACCCAAGGGAGAATTACCTTGCGGACCGATCATGTGGGCAACATCGCCGCCACCCACAAACCGTTCTCCAATATATGGCTGATCAATGACCCCGAGTATTGGTCCGTTTGCTTCGCTAAGCGCAATCAGCACACCCCATGTGGGTGTGCCGCTGATGAAGCCTCGCGTGCCGTCGATTGGGTCGAGAACCCAGGTTCGACCGCTTGTGCCATCGTTGTGACCGAACTCTTCACCCAAAATCCCGTCATTCGGGCGAAATTCAGCCAAAACTGCGCGCATCGCTTTTTCGGCTTCGCGATCCGCAACTGTGACCGGGTCGAAACCGGCAGAAAGTTTGTTGTCTGTTTCCAGATTCGATTGCCGAAAATAAGGGAGTATAGCCGCACGCGCTGCGTCGGCCATTTTATCGGCAACCTCAAGATCGCTAAGCTGAGTGTTCTGCATGCACTACCCGTGCGTTCAGATCACCCAAGTGTCAAGCGCTTGTCTCAGGCAACGTCGCTGAGCACGCGAGCGAGTTCGAACAGACGGCGGCGCTGGTTCTCAGGAATTGCGTAGTACGAACGCACCAGATCAAGCGCTTCTTTGTCGCCCATCAGGTCGGCAGGAACCGATTTCTTGTCGGCATCTTCCTTCTGAACCTCTTCCAGGCCTTCAAAGAAAAAGCTAACCGGAACGTCCAATGCCTCGGCGATATCCCAAAGGCGTGATGCGCTGATCCGGTTGGCACCCGTCTCATACTTCTGGATTTGCTGAAACTTGATACCAACTTGCTGCGCCAACTGCTGCTGGGTCATGCCAATCAGCCAGCGGCGATGCCGGACACGCTTGCCCACATGGACATCGACGGGATGGGTCATTGGTATTCTCCTCTACTACACACACAACCGTCCGGGAAACGCGACATCAGTCATGACCGCTAAGCTAGCGAGTCAGCAATTAAGAACTCCCTAATTCGGATCGTGCCCCCCGAAACAGCACTATGCGCCAATATTGCCGCTTTTGGGATTTTTTTCAAGAAGGTTGAGTCCGTAACAAAGTACAAAGGTTTGTGGTTGTGCCGCGACCGAAATTGCTATCGTCGTTTCCACAAAAGAAACAAAGGGTTTCCCCAGACGCGCGCTGCGTGGCTTTCCCGAACGATTGACAATCCGACCATCTCACCGGCCTATGTCGCCAAGACGGAGAGCATTCATGTTGGCGTATCGAATTCAATCAGCCGGCGCTAAAGCCGAGCTTTGTGATGTAGACCTCCCCACCCCGGGCGAAGGCCAGGTGCGCGTGGCCATTCGCGCCTGCGGCCTGAACTTTGCGGATCTGCTGATGCAGAAGGGAACTTATCAGGATACCCCGGCCGCTCCGTTTACGCAGGGCATGGAAATTGCGGGTGTCGTCGACGATATCGGTCCCAATGTCTCTCATCTGAAAAAAAGGGATCGCGTCGCGATCTATTCCGGGCAAGGCGGATTGGCGGAGTTTGGCGTCTTTGACGCAAGCCGCGCAATTCCCCTGCCCGAATCCACAAGCTTTGAGGACGCTGCAGCCGTTCAGATTGCATATGGGACCAGCCACATTGCGCTGGACCATCGCGCACATCTCAGACCGGGTGAAACGCTTTTGGTTACCGGGGCCGCAGGTGGAGTTGGCCTGACTGCCGTAGAAATCGGAAAACTGATGGGCGCCACTGTGATCGCACAGGCCCGGGGTGAGGATAAGCTGGCCGTTGCACAAGCCGCTGGCGCAGATCACTTGATTGATGCGGACGAAGATTTGCGTGAGCGGGTCAAGTCGCTTGGGGGCGCAGACGTGGTTTATGACGCCATCGGCGGCGATGTATTCAAGGCGGCCTTTCGCGCCACGAATCCCGAGGGGCGCCTGCTGCCCATCGGTTTCGCCGGTGGAGACGTACCGCAGATTCCGGCCAACCATCTGCTGGTCAAGAATCTGACCGTGATTGGTTTTTACATCGGCGGGTATCTGAATTTTCGCCCCGAAATTGTTCGGAACAGCTTTGACACTCTGTTCCGCTGGCACGCAGAAGGACGGATCAAACCGCATATCAGCCACACCCTTCCGCTGAAGAACGTGGCTGAAGGCATGACACTTCTGAAAGAGCGCAAATCTACCGGCAAAATCGTGATTACGCCCTGAGTTCCCTCAGCCGACAACAGCCTTGAGGGGCACTCCGCCAAGCAACCGGAAATTCTGACGAACCAACGAGGCCAACGCCTCGACAACCGCGCCGCGCCCTGCGTCACCGCCATATAAGTTGATCACATGTGCAGGCAGTTCCGGCAGCACACCTCCGGATTCGATTTTTTCCAGGTGTGCGGCCTCGGTTCCCTCGAGCATTGCGTGAACTGCAAGATCGGCACTCACAGTTGCTTCGATCGTGCGGTCATTTTCGGTCTCAACCGACAGCTCCCATGGAATACCAGCGGCATCCAGAGCCGAGATCACTTGAGGCCTGAACATGCACCGACGACCCAGCGCGAGAGGTATCGGGCGACGACGCCATGCCGAACCGCCCGGCGCGCCAATCCAGCGTAAAGGCAACTCTGCGACGGTTTCACCTCCGTCCGGGGCCGATGCCTCGGTCGTCAGGATCACGTCACATTCACCGCGCCGGAACATCTCCTTAAGTTGCAGGGTATAAGACGACACCAGTTGCACCCTGACGCGCGGAAAATCAGCGTTGAAGCGCTGCAGAACGCGAGGAATAGCCGGATACACGATGTCATGCGGCACACCCAGCACCACCTCACCCTCGAAAGCCTGATCGGTAAGCTTCGAAATCACCTCGTCATTCAAAGCCACCATACGCCGAGCGTAGGCAAGCAACTGTTCACCAGATGCGGTAAGCGCAATCGTCCGGCCACTGCGATCCAGCAGTTCCAGCCCTAACAATTCCTCCAGCCGTTTGAGCTGCATCGATACGGCCGACTGTGTCAGGTGCAGGAACCCGGCAGCACGAGTCACGCCGCCATGGTCAGCGACAGCCACGAATGACCGCAGGGTTGTTATATCCAAATTTCGCATGTTCAAGAATCCTTATGGTTCTCGTCATAAACATTCATTTTTAAAATGTGTCACGTTGCGCCATATAAATCAAGGAAGTTGATGAAAAGCAGAAAAAGCATCACAGAGCAAGGAAAGGACAAAGATTATGACCCAAGTTGCTGTTTCAAAGAAATGCGCACACCGGAAACCGTCCAAAGGCCTTGGATTGTGGACCCTTTTAGGCCTGGCTCGGCAGCGTCGCAGCCTTGCCAAACTTGACGACCGCGCCCTTGAAGACATCGGAGTTTCCCGCGCAGAGGCGGACACCGAAGCCGCCCGCCCGTTTTGGGACGCGCCTGTTAACTGGCACAAACGACTGTATTAAATGACCTGAAAGCACAATTTGGCGACTGCGACACGTCAGTCGCCAAAATTGCTGACAGATTCAGCGTGTTTTAGGCGTAAAACTCTTGAAACATGTGTCTCACTCTCCGATATTTGCAGGGAAATCGGTTCGCAATTGCGAACTGAGCAAAGACTTTCGAAGGGAGACCCTTAATGGCACAATTCGATACGATCCGGACGGCGACCGGTGCGCGCGCTGCCGAGATTGACGAGGGCCTGCGCGCCCACATGAACAAAGTCTACGGCACAATGTCCGTAGGCATGCTGATCACATTTGCGGCGGCCTGGGCGATTTCCGGCCTGGCAACCACAACTGATCCCTCGGCGGCCGCAGCGCAGTTGAGCGAGACCAAGTATCTGACTTCGCTTGGATACGCACTGTTCGCCTCGCCCCTTAAATGGGTGATCATGTTCGCCCCGCTGGCCTTCATCTTTGGCTTCAGCGCCGGGATCAACCGCCTGTCCGCAGCCGGTGCACAGACGGTGTTCTATCTGTTTGCCGCTGTCATGGGTGTATCGATCAGCTGGATTTTCCTGGTCTTCACCGGCCAGTCAATCATTCAGGTGTTCCTGATCACGGCAATCGCCTTCGCGGGCCTTTCGCTGTACGGGTATACGACCAAAAAAGACCTGTCCGCGATGGGCACGTTCCTGATCATGGGTGTAATCGGCCTGATCGTTGCAATGGTCGTGAACATCTTCCTGGCTTCTTCGGCCGTCGCCTTTGCCATCTCGGTCCTAGGCGTGCTGATCTTCGCGGGCCTGACGGCGTACGACACTCAGAACATTAAGAACACCTACCTGCAGATGGCCCATTCGGGCGATCAGGAATGGTTGGGTAAAGCCGCGATCATGGGCGCGTTGAGCCTGTATCTGGACTTTATCAACATGTTCATGTTCCTGCTGCAGCTGTTCGGCAACCGCGAATAACGCGGCACCAAATTCAAAGCGAAAGGGCGGGTCCAAAAGACCCGCCCTTTTTTGTTTGGAGCTTTCTCGATGACCATAGTCAAAATTCCGCCCTCGCAGTCTCATCGGCTTTTGCCCTTACTGCATCAGGTCCATGACTTGCATTTGATGCACCAACCAGATCGATATGCACCTCTACCCGAAGATCGAGACATGATTGCACATCTGCAAACCTGGCTTTCTCAACATGACATACATGCCTTGGGTTTTGAGAAGGGCGGCGCGTTGTTGGGATACACCATTATCGAAATCGAAAATCGCGATGCGACCCCGTTCCGTGCATCGGAAACGCGTGCAATGGTCCACCATATCTGCGTCGATTCTGAACAACGCAGACAGGGCATTGGCCTGGCACTGTTGGAGGCTGCCCGCGCCATGCTGCGTGAAGCTGGAGGGCAGGTTCTGGCGATCACCTATGCCGAGTTCAATTCGGCTTCGGCAGGATTGGTGGAACGTGCTGGTTTGCGTCCTGTCATGCATTTCGCAGAGTGGCGTTCAGACAATTGACCGCAACGAAAAGCCCCTGTCGTAGCTGACAGGGGCCATGCAAGACTAATTTTGGATTCTGCTCAGCTGCAGTTCAGCGGAACAGCGAAACCCGAACTACGTGAGGAGTTTCCTTTGCGATAGACATCGCCTGCAGGCAAGCAGCCTGTAAAGCGCTCGGTCTCGCTACCGAAGATTGAGCCGAGGGAGTTGTCTACATGACCGCTCTCTGTACGCAATACCCCGAACAAGGTACCGTTTACGCTGACCGTGCTGAGGAAAAGGTTGATTTGGTCGCCAGACAGCTGCACCGCATTGGATACGTTTTTTCCGCCATTCGTAATCGCCACACCCGCAACCTTGGACAGCTCGGTCTTATCGGTAGCGACCCTGATCGTCGGCAGCTCTGCCAGTTCGGCCGGTACGTTCGTCTCGGGTGGCAGGAAGGCGACCGCCCCATTCACATCCGCAACATCTCGCGGTTCTCCATCAATACCCGTAAAGCCGATGCCCTCACGGTTGAACGGATCCTCGCAGGCCGAAAGTGTCAGAACTGCAATAGCAGGCAATATGATTTTTTTCATGGCGGTCAACATTTTGTAGCGATTTGCTGAAGCGTAGCGGCAGGTGAACTGAAAATGCAAGCCACGCACGAACAGATTGGCTTGCATGCTGATGCGCTGTTGCAACGGCTTACGGCAGATGCGGCGACAGCACCAAAGATACCAACAAGTTCTCAGTCAATTAAAAAAGGGCTCTGCGATCACAGAGCCCTTTCCGAGAAATGTCTATGTAAGACGGCAGATTACTTGATCTTGCCTTCTTTGTACTCGACATGCTTGCGGACAACCGGGTCGTATTTACGAACGGTCATCTTTTCAGTCATGGTGCGCGCATTTTTCTTGGTCACGTAGAAGTGGCCCGTGCCCGCGGTCGAGTTCAGACGGATCTTGATTGTCGTCGGCTTCGCCATGGTTATCTCCTGCGTCCGAAAAGGCAGGGGCCTTTCGGTTGAATTCCTATGAGCGTGCGCTTTTACCCGCTGGCACGCCCGAGTCAACCAGAATCGGCCAACAAGCATCACAAATCATTTGATACGAACTGGCGCTTTCCCGCGCAGTGGTTTGGAGAGTTCACGGATCCGTGATAATCTCTGCCCACTCCACAATGCCAAGAAGCCAATTGCGGGCTCAATTTGCGAGGTATCAGAAACGGGCAACAAACTCTGTCAGCAGGGTTTTTAGGTTCGATTTTTCTTGGGGGGCTATCATGACTGAATGGACTATTCAGGGCGAAGAACTGGCCAATTGCAATTGCAACTTCGGTTGCCCATGCCAGTTCAGCGTTCTTCCAACCCATGGGAACTGTGAGGCTGTTGTGGTCTTTGACATTATGAGCGGGCGGTACGGGGACACGGATCTTGCCGGCGTTCGAGCTGCGGGTGTTTATTACTGGCCTGGCCCTATTCATGAGGGCAACGGCCAGATGCAGCTGATCATTGACGACAAGGCCAATGCTGATCAGAGGGCTGCCCTACAAGCCATAATGACGGGCGAAGACACCGATGAGATGGCGACCATGTGGTACGTTTACAGTGCGATGGCACCCACGAAGCATGAAACACTCTTTATCCCAATCGAACTCAACTGGGATCGCGAAGAGCGCAGGGGCTATGCCAGAGCTCCGGGAGTATTTGACGTCGAGGTCAACCCGATCCCGCATATTGTATCGGGCGCACCGCATCGTGCCTCAATCCAGTTGCCAAACGGATTTGAGTATCGCCATGCCGAAGCTGCGTCGGGATCCGCCAAAACCAATGGCGGAGCAATCAGCCTGACATTCGACGCTACGCATGCACATCTGGCTCACCTGAATATCTCGGGCCACGGTGTGATCGGCGCGTAGCCGGAGCGATCCTGTGTCTATCAATTCCAAGCCGCCCCAAACCGGGGCGGTCGAGAGCCTGTTAAGGCATGATCGCACAATTGTTCTGTTCAGTGTCTGCCTGATTCTGTTGGGTGCATCCTGGTACACTATCGCGGGCGTTGGCATGGAAATGTCCGCCATTCAGATGACACGCATGGCTGGCCCAATAGGCGAACCGATGTCGATGGGTGCTGCACCGCACTGGAGCGCCACCTATTGGGTGCTCATCTTTCTGATGTGGTGGGTGATGATGATCGCGATGATGACACCCAGCGCCGCGCCGACCGTCCTGCTCTATGTTGCGATCAAACGAATGGGGTCTGAAAAGGACCAGGTCGCCCTGCTCGGCCTCGTTTTCCTGTCGGGTTATCTCATAGCGTGGGCTGCCTTCAGCGCGCTTGCAACGGGCGCTCAATGGGGTTTGGAGCACATTGGGCTGTCGGATGGGCCGATGATGACAATCCGGTCCAAGACCTTTGCAGGATTCGTATTAGTTGCAGCCGGCGTCTATCAGCTTTCAAGCCTGAAAACCGCTTGTCTACGTCACTGCCAAAGCCCCGCACAATTCCTCGCAAAGCATCATCGTTCCGGCGCGACAGGAGCGCTTCGCACCGGCACGCTACACGGGCTTTATTGCCTTGGCTGCTGTTGGGCGTTGATGGCCCTTCTCTTTGTGGGTGGCATCATGAACCTGCTCTGGATCGTTGGGATAGCACTGTATGTGGCGTTGGAAAAATTGCTTCCTCGCGCCCAGTGGGTTGCCCCTGCGACAGGGATTGTCCTGATCGCTTTTGGTGTCTGGCTGATCTCTGCTCCGATCTTTTCAGCAAGCTGAGTAAATTATCCGGCCAGGGGACCGGCCCAATCAATGGTCCCAAAACCCTCTCGTTAGGAGATCGATATGCCTATTTTCATTACCTACGCGTCATATTCACATGCGGGCGTCAAAGGGATGCTGAAGAAGCCGGAAAATCGCACTGGCCCCGTAAAGGCATTGTTGGAAAAAGTCGGCGGCAGACTGATTTCGTTTTATGTCACGACCGGCAGAAACGATGTGGTTGTCATTAGCGAAGCCCCGGATGGTACGGACGCTGTCGCCGTCGGAATGGCTGTCGCTGCTTCGGGCGCAGTTTCGGATGTAGAAACCGTACGCGCCTGGACCGCAGAGGACTTTGTGGCAATCACCGAAAAGGCTGCTGAACTGACCGGTGTCTACACACCTCCGGGAGGTTGAGGAAAACTTGCGCGGAGGGCCTGTAAGCCGGATCCTGTTCAGGGGTTACCCCCTTCGATGACCATTCATCTAGGCCGTGCATTGCTGCACGGCTCCAGCTGCCAACCCGGTCCCTCTCGGCCAAGGCATGCCTAGCGGCGGTATCGGCTTACGCCGACCGGCCCGCGCGGGGACCCTATTCGGCATTGCTCCCGGTGGGGCTTGCCGTGCCATCCCTGTTGCCAAGGACGCGGTGGGCTCTTACCCCACCGTTTCATCCTTACTCTGGATTGCCGGAGGCGAACCTCTGAATCACCAAAGCGGTTTGTTTTCTGTGGCGCTTTCCGTCGGGTTTCCCCGCCCGGGCGTTACCCGGCACCGTTGCCTTGTGGAGTCCGGACTTTCCTCTCGGGTTTGCACCCCAGCGGCCATCCGGCCCTCCGCGCCGGGAGTGGGTATGCCTAAGGCGTGACAACGTCAAGTGTAGACGGTGACGAAGGGGACAGCTCCTTGTTTGCCAACAGCCAATTCAACCCTTTGGCATTTGCAGCTAAGTGAAGCGCAGTCAGGTCCGGCGAATAGTATTGCGAAGCGGGGAAAGATCAGTCGGCTCTAATGGCCCTTTCGCCCAGGGGCGGTATCTTAGCCGAACAGCGGCCAACAGAACCTCGTCATCGGCTTCGGCTGTGAACCCTGCATCATGCGCTAAAGCACGAAACGATTGCATCGCTGCAGCTTGCGGATTTTCACCAAAGCTGCGTTGTTGCGCCAGTTTCTTCCGTTCTAGTCTTTGCCAGTCAAAACGTGCTCCGGGATCGAACTTGCGACCGGGCGCCATGTCAGAATGACCAATCACCCCATCAGGAGCTATGCCCCACCTATCCATGATGTCCTGAAGCAGATTCTCCAGAGCTGCCATTTGGAGTTCGGAAAACGGGTGATCGCCACGATTGTCGAGCTCGATTCCGATTGAACGGGAGTTGATATCCTTTTGGCCTCGCCATTCCCCTGCGCCAGCGTGCCACGCGCGGTCTTCCTCACGAACCATCTGCCAAAGGCGCCCATCGCCAGCGATCAGGTAATGCGCCGACACCTCGGCGGCCGGGTCGCACAGGCGTTCAAGCGCCGCCTCGGCAGAATCCATGGCTGTATAGTGGATGACCACCAAAGACGGTTCGAGACCATCCCGGCGTGGTCCGAAATTAGGGGACGGGTGCCAGATCGGCACCAGCGACTCAGTTGTTGACCGCACTGCGGAACGGGCTTGGATCCCAGCTGCACGCAAATCCATCACCGTCGGGATCCAGACCTTTGCGATCCCGCTGCGGGCCACCATTGGACAGGAATGCGATCTGCGCCTGATCCGATGATGGGTACTGAGCACAGTTCCGTTCAGCTTTGGCCTGCAGGTTAAAACCAGCGCGGCTGTAAAGCTGCGTACCAACCGGGTTAGATGTGCTCAGCGCATATTGTACAATATTGGGCTGACCATCCTGGCTACGCTGAGGCACCGCGGTTGGCGCGACCACTTCATAGGTCTGGCGGTTCTGTTCAATCCGCGCGGCGTCAGATTCGATGCTACGCCGGTTGGATACAGCGCCGAAATCCTGTTCGTCAGATATACCGGTATTGCTCGAAGGAGCTACGGTTGTGGACGATACCGTCTGCCCCGACGTGCTCGCCAGTGCGGCGGCCGTCTGATTTGCGATGTCGCCAGCGCTGTCACCGGTGGTCGGCGGTATCGCTGTCGCCGCACCTTGCGCCGACAGCGGTTGCTGCGAGACTTCGGACGGAGGCAGAAGCGGATTTCCCGCAACACCCTGCCCTGCCAGCTGCGCTTCGCGCTGCGCCTGATACTGGGGCGTGTTGAAACCTGTCCCGGCAACTGGTGCCACGGTCTCACATCCAGCGATTAGCCCAATGGCCGAGATCAGAAGCAATTTGCGCATTTGGCTGCTCCGCTCTGCTTAGTTTTGTTGCCCTGAGGCTTACCACCATTTCCCGGGCTTGGCCACAAACCCTGCGGCCTCTTCAAGGGCGTAGGCGGTGTTAAGCAGGTCACCTTCTTCCCACGGGCGACCGATCAACTGCAGCCCCAATGGCAGACCTTGTGTGTCCAGACCAGCAGGCACCGAAATACCGGGCAGACCAGCCAGGTTTACGGTCACCGTGAACACGTCGTTCAAATACATTTGAACAGGGTCAGCCTCGGTCATTTCACCCAGACCGAAAGAGGCCGAAGGCGTGGCCGGGGTCAGGATGGCGTCGATACCTGCGGCAAAGACATCTTCAAAGTCTTTCTTGATCAGGTTCCGCACCTTACGTGCACGGTTGTAGTAGGCATCATAGAAACCAGCCGACAGAACATAGGTTCCGACCATGACACGGCGCTGAACTTCGTGGCCAAAGCCCTCGGCACGGGTCTTTTCATACATCTCGGTGATGCCATCACCCTGCGCCAGCGTGGCACGGCGGCCATAGCGCACACCGTCATAGCGGGCGAGGTTCGACGAAGCCTCGGCCGGAGCGATCACATAATATGCAGGCAGCGCATATTTCGTGTGCGGCAGAGAAATATCGACAATCTCGGCACCTGCTGCTTTCAGCATTTCAGCGCCATCGGCCCACAGCTTCTCAATCTCGGCGGGCATGCCCTCCATGCGGTATTCCTTAGGGATACCGATTTTCTTGCCCTTGATGTCACCGGTCAGCATCGCCTCAAAATTCGGGACGGCCAGTTCCGCGCTGGTGGAATCCTTCGAGTCGTGACCGCACATCGCTTCGAGCATGATTGCCGCGTCGCGCACGTTCTTGGTCATCGGACCGGCCTGATCCAGCGAAGATGCAAACGCGATGATGCCCCAGCGAGAGCAGCGTCCGTAGGTTGGCTTGATACCGGTGATGCCGGTAAAGGCAGCAGGCTGGCGGATCGAACCACCAGTATCAGTACCGGTGGCAGCAAGGCACAGATCTGCAGCCACAGCAGAGGCAGAACCACCCGATGAGCCGCCCGGCGTAAGCTGCGCGTCGTCGTTACCACGGCGCCACGGGCTGACCGCGTTGCCGTAGATCGATGTTTCGTTGGACGAACCCATGGCAAACTCGTCCATGTTCAGCTTACCCAACATTACCGCGCCTGAATCGGCCAGTTGTTGGGAGACAGTGGATTCGTATTCAGGCTTGAAACCTTCAAGAATTTTCGAAGCCGCCTGTGAGGGGACACCCTTGGTGCAGAACAGGTCCTTGATACCAATAGGCAAGCCACACATTGAAGGGGCATCACCACCCTTGATCCGCTCATCCGCCGCCTTGGCGCGCTCGAGCGCGATCTCGGGCGTTTTGTGGACAAAAGCGTTCAGCGCATCTGCGTCATCAATCGCCTTCAGGCAGGATTCTGTCAGCTCGACAGAGGTTACGTCACCAGCGCGCAACGCGTCACGAGCATCGGCCAGGCCCAGTTTGTTCAGATCGCTCATGTCTTACTCCACAACCTTGGGAACGGCGAAAAAGCCTTCGCGTGCATCGGGGGCATTGGCCAGAATCTTGTCCTGCTGATTGCCATCGGTGACCACATCCTCACGACGTTTCAGGCGCATCGGCTCGACCGAAACCATCGGCTCAACGCCTTCGACGTCTACTTCATTCAATTGCTCGATGAACCCAAGAATGGTGTTGAATTCAGATGCCAGCGCCGGCAGCGCGTCATCCTCGACCTTGATCCGGGCCAGTTTGGCCACCTTGGCGGCGGTGCTTTGGTCAATCGACATGGGAACCCTCATATGCGTTACCCGGCATTTACCTGTCTGCCGCAGCAGTCGCAAGACCACTGGCAAACACTGTGCACAATGAACTCCCTGCCTTGTTCGAGTCGTCTTAGGAGTTGACCTAATCAGATTTGAATACCTGCTATGCACAGAAGTGAACCCGTTAGTTCACTTTCTCCATTGAAGACCGGCGGTGCCAACACTTAATGAAGTGAACGGAACAGTTCAGTTTGGAGAACGGCCATGAAATCCCTGATGATCACCCTTTCACTGACACTTGCAACATTGTCTGCGCCAGCAATGGCTCTGGGCATTCCTGATACCAACTTGACCCCCTTGCTGACTTTCCCCGACCAGTCGGCCGATCAGGTAACTCAGGATAAGTCTGCCATTCGCAAATAACCGGATGATGATTGCAAGATGGCCGGGCCATTCCCTCCCCTATGGCCCGGCCCTGATACATATCTCTAAAACTCGCCCCCTAAATCCGGCCTATTTATTCTCTGCTTCGCTTCTTTTCGATTGAATGCTGCAATCCGCTCAGCCATTCATTAACGTGAACAGATCAAGCTATCGCGGCGACATGCGGCACTACGCCTGAAGCCAAGCAAGGACCGGAGCGAAAAATGAGCGCGCGGATGCAAAAAGTGCTGGACGCCATTGATGCGGCCAACTCTGCCGATCCCAACATGGATGATAACCAGCCTGAGACTCTGCTCTATGGAAAGCGGATGACTGCAGAACTGAATCGCCTGTTCCCAGGCGCCTCGGAACCTTTGCAGATCGCAGCACGCGGGCAACATGTCGAACGCTGGAAACTTGCACGATCTGAGTATCCGGTAGGTCGGACCGGATATCTTACATGGCGGCGCGCTCAAGGCGAACATCATGCTCAGGTTGTCGCATATTTGATGGCGCGGGCGGGTTACGAACCGGATCAGATTGATGCAGTGGGACGCATGCTGCGCAAGCAAGGCATCAAAAGAGACGCCGAAGTGCAGGCCCTGGAAGATGTGATCTGCTTTGTCTTCCTGAAGTGGTATTTTCAGCCCTTCGCCTCCAAGCATTCGGCTGAAAAGATTCAGAGCATTGTCGAAAAAACAGCACGCAAAATGTCTGATGAAGGTCGTGCGCGTGTCCTCAAAGAATTTGATTTGCCCGATCAGCTTGCATCGGCTTTTCGAAACTGAATAGCTCGCAAATATAGTATCATTTAGAGATTAACCTCGAATTTACCAATTGCCTGTCTTTTTGTTCAAAAGACATTTCCAAAACTGAGTCTGCCATGCCCAAAAAACTGTTTCTGCTAATTGGTCTGATCAGCTTCCTGATGGGATGCCAGGAAGTTCCGTCAAGCACGCCCGACGCAAAAGTTATTGCTGTTGGCGACTCGCTTATGGCGTGGAATTCCATGTCAGGTTCAGCCATTCCGGACGTCGTCGAAGAGAGGATCGGCGCACCAGTTCTGGACCGATCGGCCTCGGCGGCATGGATGCAAACAAGATTCACCGACGATGGAAAGCCAACCTCAGGTGTTCAGGCTCAGTTCATCGAGGGTCAGTGGGACTGGGCCATTGTAAACGGTGGCGGCAACGACCTGATGCTTGGGTGCGGTTGTTCAAGATGCGGACCCGTTCTGAACAAGATGATTTCGGCCGATGGGCAATCCGGGCAAGTTCCCAGCTTCCTGCGCGAAATCCGTAAGACTGGCACGAAAGTAATTTATGTCGGCTATCTGCGAAGCCCTGAACTGATTACTCCGATTGAGCATTGCAAAAGCGAAGGTGACGAGTTTGAAGCGCGCATAGCGAAACTTGCCGAGCATGATGACGGCATCATCTATGTCTCTGCTCAGGATGTCGCAAAACCGGGCGATGCCTCATATTTCTCGTTCGATTTGATTCATCCGTCCCGCAAGTCGAGCCGCATCATCGGTGAGCGTGTCGCGAAGATTATCAAGAGCTCCAACTCCTGACAGCCACTACATCACAGCTATGAAAATCGGCTGCGCACCACAGCTCTGCGATACACCTCGATCATCCATCCCAGCATGATGGCATTGAGAATATGCCACATAAAATGTGTACCCAGCGGCAAGCGGTTGCACATAGGCTCATCCAGTGCACGGAAAGTGATAGAGGCGATCAGGATCACTGCACCGATAGCCAATCCGTGCGCGGTTTGCGGATCTCTGCCGCGCAGCAAAGCGGCATAGATCAGGATCAAAAGAGGCACCGGCGCATAGGCCGCCGATCCACCGATCCCCGGAATAAATTGGAAAAGCGGAATTGTCAGTGCTGCGTAGGGAAAGAACAACGCGGTCAATCCCAAAGCCTGCCACGTTTTCAGTTTCCAGATGTCCCGATTTACAGCGTAGATATAGACCAGAATGAACAATAAAATTGGGGTTGTATCAGCAATCGCGGCCCAGACCCGGGCATGCGTATGGAACAAATAGCTGCCTACCCCAATGATCGCCAGCAACGCTACCAGCAGGTTCGCCAAAGGCATCCCCTGCCCGCGCACACGCAACCACATAATCAAGGCCGCAACCAGAAAAGCAGCATTTGTTACTGCGTTTACCGGCTCGGCCCAATAGGCGGGCGACAACCGTTCGCAGTATCCATCTATTTCACGCATCCATTCCATAGATTTTTACATAGTGGATGCTAGGCTGCGGCTAAACCACTTTCAGGAGGACAATTATGAATATCGTTTGGCTGGGGCATGGCAGCTTTCGTATTGAGGTCGCGGGACAGGTTCTTTTGATCGATCCATGGCTGACCGGGAACCCTTCACTTTCTGAACAACATCATGACGAAGCAGTTCAGGATGCAACTCACATTCTCCTAACCCATGCCCATTTCGATCATGTCGTCGATGTGCTGCCTTTGGCCAAACACCTGAGAATTCCAGTGGTCGGACAATACGATTTGATGGGCTACTGGAGCGAGGCCGAAGGAATTGAGACCATTGGCTTCAATAAGGGGGGGACAGTGAACCTGAACGGCATCAAGGTCACCATGGTACCCGCTTCGCACAGCTCCACGTTTTCAACACCGGACGGGGTGCGCACAGGCGGAACCGAAGTTGGATTCATGATCGCCGCAGAGGGGCACATGCTCTATGTTTCAGGCGATACTGACATCATGGCAGACATGGATTGGATGGGTGATTATTATAAACCCGACATCGCAATCCTGTCTGCAGGTGGCCACTTTACGATGGACATGAAGGGCGCGGCTTATGCAGCCAAGCGATACTTTGATTTCAAGACCGTAATCCCCTGCCACTACAAGACATTTCCGATTCTGGAACAATCTGCTGAAGACCTGATCAATGGCCTACCCGGCGTCAATGTGATCGAACCTGAAGTGATGAAGGCCATCAAGATCTGAAGTATTTACGACTAAGGTGTGCGGCGAGTCGATCGGTGCAAAGTATCAGTCGCCGCACCCAGCCTTTCGCTGCGCGAGAAAGAAACTCCTCAGCATATCGGCGGCTTCATCTGCAGCAATGCCGTCATAGATCTCAGGGGTGTGGTGCGCCTGTGGGTGCGAAAACACCCGCGCCCCATGCGCAACGCCGCCAGACTTCGGATCAGACGCCCCATAGTAAATTCGGCGTATGCGTACTGCGGCCAACGCTGCCGCGCACATGGCACAAGGTTCAAGGGTCACGTAGAGATCATGATCCGGCAGACGTTCGGAACCAGTCGCGGCGCAGGCCGCGCGCAAGGCCAGAATTTCAGCGTGTGCGGTGGGGTCTTTCATTTCCCGGGTCCGATTGCCTGCAGATGCGACGACCTGACCATCCCTCGACACAATGACCGCTCCAACCGGGACTTCCCCCCGGTCTGCCGCTGCGCGCGCTTCCTGCAGCGCAAGTTCCATATGCGATCTGAATGTCATGCCCTTGACTGCCCCAGAAACCCGGCTTTCGCAAGTCGCCGGGATGCGTTATGGCCTTAGGATGAGCAACACTCCTCCTCCCGGCGACCGGATCGCCAAAGTACTGGCCCGCGCTGGCATCGCCTCGCGCCGCGAGGCTGAACGCATGATCGAAGCCGGCCGTGTGACGGTGAATGGTAAGGCGATTGACAGCCCTGCCCTGAACGTCACAGCCCGGGACAAGATCACGGTCGATGGCAAACCCGTTTCCGAGCCCGAGCCCGCCCGGTTGTGGCTGTATCACAAGCCTGTGGGACTGGTGACAACAACACGAGATGAAAAAGGTCGAACAACGATCTTCGACGAGTTGCCCGAGGATATGCCCCGGGTGATGAGTGTCGGGCGACTGGACCTGAATTCCGAAGGCCTGTTGTTGCTGACAAACGATGGCGGCATCAAACGCAAACTGGAACTTCCGGCAACCGGCTGGCTCCGCAAATATCGGGTCCGGATCAATGGCCGCCCGAAAGATGAAGACTTTGCGCCACTTCGCAAAGGTCTTGTGATTGACGGGCAAAAGTTTCAGCCAATGACGGTTGGGCTTGATCGGCAGCAAGGTGCAAACGCCTGGCTGACTATCGGGCTGCGCGAAGGCAAAAACCGCGAAATTCGGCGCGCCATGGAAGACATCGGCTATAGCGTAAACCGCCTGCTGCGTGTGTCCTACGGACCTTTTCAGCTGGGAGATCTGAAACCGGGTGAAGTCGAAGAGATCCGGCGTCGCGTGCTGCGTGACCAGCTGGGGTTAGAAGCAGAGCCCGATAAGAAACCCAAAGCCAAACGGCCACAGCGTCCGCAAAGGAAAAAGGCCCCCGGCGGCAAGAATCCTCGCAATTGACGTTGGTTATGCAACCTTCCCCCTAGCGCCGGACCGGTGCTTCCACTAAATTTTCTATAAATGCGGCTACTAGGGGGCGCTATGTCCGGATCCGGAGTGCAAAAACTGGCCTACGCTGCGCTGCTTGTGTTGCTGTTCGGTGTATCTACCGGCTTGTTGGGGGGCTTATAGACGCATGGCTAAACGCTATGGCGGAAAATTCAGCCCCGACGGTGGAGGGTCGTCCGATAGTCAACCCGAGCGTGGACAATTCGACGGCGCCCGCGTGAATCCCGCAGGCGCCCGCGCGAACGTTTTGTTCTTGCCCGCCATCCCTCTGATCTTCTTGTCATTGAACGATGGCGCGGTCGGAATGATTATCGGCCTGATCGCAGCCGGTCTGCTAACTACCGCAGCGCTGCTGTTGAGAGAGGGGCTGAAGGCTGAAGCGGAATACAATGCACGTCGAACGGCAAGACGTCCTGCCTTTCCCCGCAAGATATTCTCCAGCGTTCTGACCGGTTTGGGTGCCGCACTGGCGTCGTATCGATCAGAGTTTGTGGATGCTGAAACCGCTTCACAGGTCAGCGTTCTGGCGCCTGTACTCTATGGGGTCGCTGCGACTGCTCTGCATTCGGTCTCGTTCGGCATCGATCCGATGAAGGACAAAGGAATGGAAGGCATCGATACCTTCCAGCAGGATCGTGTCGCTCGCGTGGTTGAAGACGCAGAAACGCATTTGACCGAGATGTCGGACGCGATCAAACGCGCAGGTGATCGCAAGATCGAAGCGCGCGTTGAGCGGTTTCAAACCACTGCGCGCGATCTGTTCAGAACCGTCGAGGAAGATCCCCGTGATCTGGCCGGTGCCCGAAAATACCTGACGGTCTATTTGCAGGGCGCGCGAGACGCCACTGTGAAATTTTCCGATGTTTATGCCCGAACCCGCGATGCGCAGGCTTTGGCGGATTACTCTTCTTTGCTGGACGATCTCGAACAGAATTTCGCTGCGCGTACCCGCAAAATGCTTTTGGATGACCGCAGTGATCTGACGGTCGAAATCGACGTGTTGCGCGAAAGACTGCAGCGCGAAGGCGTCCGGTTGGACTGACCGGCTATTATTTGAGCGAGGAACATCTTCATGTCAGATGAAATCAAAAATAAGGCGGTCGAAGCTGAAACATTGGTTCAGGAAATCACTTCCGTGACCCTGCCGGAACCCGCAGCCGAAGTAGTCCCGCTTGAAGAGGCCGACGAACCCGTCAGCGCCGAAATCCGGAAGCGGATGGATGAGATTGACATGGGCAACACGAACTCGATTGTTGCCTTCGGATCGTCTGCGCAAGCAGAGTTGCAGGAAATCAGCCAGGCAATGCTAGCAGATGTGCGTAACAAGGATGTTGGTCCGGCGGGTGACAGCCTGCGCAACATCGTGACCACGATCCGCGGGTTCTCGGTCAGTGAACTGGATGTACGGCGCGAACGCAGCTGGTGGGAAAGACTGCTGGGCAGGGCCGCACCATTCGCCAAATTTACCGCTCAGTTCGAAGCAGTCCAGGGTCAGATCGACAGGATCACGGATGACCTGCTGGGGCATGAGCATACTCTGCTTAAAGACATCAAATCTCTGGACCTGCTCTACGAAAAGACGCTGGGCTTTTATGATGAACTGGCACTGTACATTGCAGCGGGCGAAGAAAAACTGACCGAGCTAGACAGCCAGGAAATTCCAGAAAAAGAGGCCGAGGTTCAGGCCGCACCCGAAGAAGATCAGGTGATGAAAGCGCAGGAGCTGCGCGATCTGCGTGCCGCACGCGATGATCTGGAACGCCGGGTGCATGACCTGAAACTGACCCGTCAGGTGACAATGCAATCGCTTCCGTCGATCCGTCTGGTTCAGGAAAACGACAAGTCGCTGGTCACCAAGATCAACTCGACGCTGGTGAACACAGTCCCCCTGTGGGAGACTCAGCTGGCGCAGGCCGTTACCATCCAGCGCAGCGCCGAAGCTGCAGCAGCGGTACGTGACGCCAATGATCTGACCAACGAGTTGCTGACTTCGAACGCGGCCAATCTGCGTCAGTCGAACAAAATGATCCGCGAAGAAATGGAACGTGGAGTGTTCGACATTGAGGCCGTGAAGCAGGCCAACGCAGATCTGATCGGAACGATCAACGAAAGCCTTGCAATTGCCGACGAAGGCAAGGCCAAGCGTGCGGCTGCAGAAGTAGAACTTCAGAAGATGGAAACCGAATTGCGCGACACTTTGGCCTCAGCAAAGGCACGCAAGGATGGTATCGGCGACAACGCCGGAACTGCGGTTCCGGGCTAAGGCGGGTTGATCGTGCGGCGGTACATTTCGGTGAGGCGTGTTCTGGCGGGACTATCACTCTTGGCTCTGGCCAATTGTGATGCAGCGCTGACCACATCTATACCGCCGCAACCCCGGCCTGTGCAGCCACAGGTCCCGGCGAATGCATATGTTGCTCCTTCGGCCGCCAGTCTTGATCTGGCCCGCTACTATGAACGGGTGCAAAGCAACCTTCTAACGCGAGGCCTACTTAGGACCGATGGGGGTGGACCGGATACCCCATATGACGCCGAAGACCTAGCCAAGAATTTTGAGGCCATCGCGTTTTATAGCGAATATCCGGGACAGTCGGTTGCAACCAGTCGGACCCGAACCAGCGGGCAGCTCAGCCGCTGGTTCGGCCCGGTTCGTATTGGGCCGGAATTTGGTCCATCCGTCCCACCTGAGCGCCGCAAAGAAGACACTGCGCGAATTGAATCCTATTCGGCCCGCCTTGCCCGCCTGACCGGGCATTCGGTATCGACTGTCAACAGAAATGCCAATTTCCACGTCTTTGTGGCGGGCGAAGATGATACGGCTTACGTACAGGCGCGACTTAAACAGCTGATCCCGGGCATCGGTCAAAAGCAGCTGGATCTGTTCGATAAGCTGCCCAAATCGTTCTATTGCTTTGTCTTCGCATCGGCCACCAACGGCTCGCCCCACACCTACACGCGCGCGGTTGCGCTGGTGCGTGCCGAACATCCGGATCTGGTTCGGCTCAGCTGTATTCACGAAGAAATCGCACAAGGTTTGGGGCTGCCGAACGACAGCCCCTCTGCACGGCCTTCAATATTCAACGATGATGACGAGTTCGCCCTGCTGACAAGTCACGACGAAAAACTACTGACACTGCTTTATGATCCACGCCTTAAACCCGGCATGACTGCTGATGAGGCGCGGCCTGTGGTGCGGATCATTGCACGCGAATTGATGGGTCAGTCGCTCTGACCCCAAGGACAGGAGAACCCAAATGGGAATTTTCGATTTTCTGACCGGAGAATTTATTGATGTCATCCATTGGGTTGATGACACCCGGGACACTATGGTCTGGCGGTTCGAGCGTGAAGGGCATGAAATCAAATACGGCGCCAAGCTAACCGTACGCGAAGGTCAGGCCGCCGTGTTCGTGCATGAGGGGCAATTGGCAGACGTGTTCACGCCGGGCCTATACATGCTTGAAACCAACAACATGCCGATCTTAACCACGTTGCAACACTGGGATCACGGCTTCCAGTCGCCTTTCAAGTCCGAGATCTATTTCGTTAACACCACCCGTTTCAACGACCTGAAATGGGGAACCAAAAACCCGATCATGCTGCGGGACCCGGAATTCGGACCAACGCGCATTCGCGCATTCGGGACCTATACTGTTCGCGTCAAGGATCCTGCCAAGTTCCTTGTTGAAATCGTCGGGACCGATGGTGAATTCACCATGGACGAGATTAGCTATCAGATCCGCAATATCATCGTTCAGGAATTCAGCCGCGTTATTGCAGGATCAGGCATTCCGGTTCTGGACATGGCGGCGAACACTGCTGATCTTGGCAAATTGATTGCGGCCGAGGTCTCTCCGGTTCTTGAAGGCTATGGGCTGGAAATGCCTGAGTTCTATATCGAGAACATCTCGCTGCCCCCAGCGGTCGAGGCCGCCTTGGACAAGCGTACCTCGATGGGGCTGGCTGGTGATCTGGGTAAGTTCACACAGTATTCTGCGGCAGAAGCCATGACAGCTGCGGCCAACAACCCCGGCCAAGGTGGCGGCATGGGTGCAGGCCTTGGCATGGGAATGGGCATGGCGATGGCACAACAGATGTCGAACATGGCAGCGGGTCAGCCAAGCGGCCCGTGGGGATCGCCCGCCCCCGCTGCTCCGCAACCGGCAGCGCATGCGGCCCCGCCTCCTCCGCCACCGGTCGAGCATGTCTGGCATATCGCGGTCGACGGGCAAACCAGCGGGCCATTTTCCAAGGCCAAAATGGGACGCATGGCGACTGATGGGGAAATCACCCGGGACACCCATGTCTGGACCGCCGGTCAGGACGGTTGGAAGAAAGCTGGCGATGTTCAGGAATTGGCACAATTGTTCACGATCCTGCCTCCACCCCCTCCGGGAGCGTGAAGCAGGTTTGGACTGATTTAACGGCATTATCGGCTCTGACCAACAAGGCGATCTGAGGATGAGCGAAAACGAGCACCGCTTTCCCTGCGACCAATGTGGCGCAGACTATCGGTTCAACCCCGGCGATGGCACATTGACCTGCGACCATTGCGGGCATTCAGAACCGATTTCGAGCGGTCCCTGGGGTGGTGCAAGTCTTCGAGAGCTGGATTTCGATGCTGCAATCGCAGATCGTCTGCCCGAGACAGAGATCGAGGAGACCCGAGTTCTGAGTTGCCCGAATTGTGCAGCTCAGGTCGAGTTTGATCCGAATACACACGCAGCCGAGTGCCCGTTTTGTGCCACGCCGGTCGTAACCGACACGGGAGTGAACCGACATATCAAACCTCGGGGCGTTTTGCCTTTTGCGCTTGATGAAAGATCGGCGCACAAGGCGATGGGCGATTGGTTGGGCCGTTTGTGGTTTGCACCAAATGGGTTGAAAGACTACGCGCGCAAGGGACGAAAAATGCAAGGCATTTACGTGCCTTACTGGACCTTTGATGCCGATACGAAATCCAGCTATCGCGGCGAACGGGGTGTTGTTTATTATGAAACACGAACCGTTATGCGCGAAGGAAAACCAGTCCAGCAGCAGGTTCCCAAGGTACGCTGGACACCAAAATCCGGACGTGTCGCGCGCTTCTTCGACGATGTACTGGTGCTGGCCTCACGCTCGTTACCTAAAAGCTATACTGATGCCCTAGAGCCATGGGATCTTCCGGCATTGGAACCCTATCAACCGGAATACCTGGCCGGGTTTCGGGCCGAAGCCTACACTGTTGAGCTGCAGGAAGGATACAAGGAAGCCCGTCAATACATGGCGCGAGTCATTGAGCGGGATGTCCGATTCGACATCGGTGGCGACAGACAAAGGATTCACGCGCTAGAGACCGAAGTGCGGGATGTCACCTTCAAGCACATCCTGCTGCCGGTATGGATGGCAGCGTACAAGTACCGGGGCCAGACCTATCGATTTGTGGTGAACGGCCGGACCGGCCGGGTTCAGGGTGAACGCCCCTGGTCTGCGATTAAGATCACCATTGCAGTTGTTCTGGGTTTACTTGTTGCTGCTGGCGTCGGCTACCTGCTAGCCACAGGCCAACAATAACCTCCGACGACCGAAACACATCAGCTAGGGTTTCGGTCACTTAGCCCCTTGCACATCTCAAATGTCACCTCCATCCTGCCGCGCGTTGGATTGGGGGGAGGCCATCCGTGACATTCGCAGCCTTGAATTTGCTTCTGGATCAGCGCCATTCCTGTCGCGCTTTTCAGCGCGATCCGGTGCCCAAAGCTCAGATCGAACAAATCCTGTCCAGCGCGATGCGTGTTCCCAGTTGGTGTAACGCCCAGCCTTGGAAGGTCGTCGTTACCAGCGGTGATGACACGGATACATTCCGTGAAGCACTTCAGATTGAGGCCGCGACAGGCACCCCTGCCCCGGACTTGCCATTCCCCAGCTCGTATTCCGGTGTTTATCAGGATCGCCGACGTGCCTGTGGCTGGGCACTATATGAAGCCGTCGGGATCGAAAAAGGCGACCGCGCTGCATCGGCCAGGCAGATGATGGAGAATTTTTCTCTGTTCGGAGCGCCGCATTGTGCAATCATCTCGAGCCCTACCGAATTGGGCGCGTACGGCGCAATGGACTGTGGCGGGTTCGTAACAGCCTTTTCGCTTGCCGCTCAGGCACTGGGAATCGCCACAATCCCACAGGCAGCTGTCGCAGCTTATGGCCCGTTTCTGCACCGATACTTTAAGATACCGGATGATCGCCTGATCCTGTGTGCGATATCCTTTGGCTACCCGGACGCAGAGCACCCTGCCAACGCGTTTCGAACCGAGCGCGCATCAGTGGAAGAGATTGTCGATTGGCGCGGTTAATCCGCCCGTCTAACCCCCGAAGTGAGGACAAGCTATGCGGGCCTTGATTCAAAGAATCACTCAGGCATCAGTTTCAGTGGATGAGGCAGTCATCGGACGGTCAGGCCCCGGGCTGCTGATCCTTGTATGCGCGATGCAGGAAGACGATGAGACCAAGGCAGGACAGCTCGCCGCGAAAATCTCCAAGCTTCGCATTTTCAAGGACGACAACGGCAAAATGAACCGGTCGATACTTGATATCAACGGTTCCGCATTGGTGATCAGTCAATTCACCCTGGCGGCGGATACATCCCGGGGAAATCGACCGGGCTTCGCCACGGCCGCCCCGCCTGAAACCGGCAAACATCTTTACGAAACATTCGCTCGGCAACTGGCCGCCCTCGGCGTGCCCGTCGAGACCGGGGAGTTTGGTGCCGATATGGCAGTAGAACTGGTCAATGACGGGCCAGTGACAATCTGGATGGAAAGTTAATGACACAAGCAACGCAAGCCGTAGAGATCTGGAAGGCCGGTGTCGCGGCTGTCGACGGATACAACGCGACCCAAAAGGCCTTGGGTCCTGTACCGAAGCCCGATCGCATTCTGGCTGTTGGCAAACCCGCTGCGGCGATGGCCAGCGCTGCATTGGATCACTTTGGACAGGTCCCAACCTTGGTCGTCACCAAGGATGGACATGCTGATGATCTGCCTTCGCACGTCCAGTTGATTGAAGCATCCCATCCTGTGCCCGACGCACGGAGCCTTACCGGAGGTCGTGCATTGCGCGAAGCCGTTGAGGCGATGGGTCAGGAAGAGCACTTGCTGTTACTCGTCTCAGGAGGTGCTTCGTCATTGGCCGAAGATCTGGTCCCGGGCAAAACCCTTGATGATCTTGCGGCGCTGAATAAGGATCTGTTGTCCAAAGGCTTAGACATTCACGCGATGAATGCTGAAAGGCGCAAAATATCGCAGATCAAGGGAAGCGGCCTGCTGTCACGTTTCTCTGGCAAACGGGTCACTGTTCTGGCGATATCTGATGTTCCGGGCGACGACTTGTATGTGATCGGCTCCGGAATCGGAGCCCTGCCCGATACACCTGCATTTCAGGCAACCGCATCCATTATCGCCTCAAACGCCCATGCTCGGGCCGATGCGGCGGATGCGGCGCAAGAAGCTGGCTACGCGGTTCATCTGAACGAAGAAGCATTACACGACGACTATTTGGCAATTGCCGCCAAGATTGGTGCGCAAATTCGCAATATGGAACCCGGAGCAATGATCTTTGGCGGCGAACCAACAGTCACGTTGCCAGACAAACCGGGTCGCGGTGGCCGCAATCAAGCGTTGGGGCTGGCGCTGGCCCGTGAGATTGCGAGCTGCGAGGACATTACGGTCGTAATCGGAGGAACGGATGGCACCGATGGCCCAACCTCTGCTGCAGGCGCAATTATCGATGGCACCACATGGGCTGAGGGTGCTGTGAGCGCCCTGAACCGAGCGGACAGCGGGAGCTTTCTGGATCAGGCTGGCGCCCTGTTGGTGACAGGTCCGACTGGCACCAATGTTATGGACCTCATTGTCGCTATAAGGGGTTAGATTGACGTTTTTACCCTTCAAGAACATGGCAAACAACCCGAGACTGAACAAATGACGCGCGCACCGAATTCGCTCTGCGACATAAAAGAAATCCCTGACTTAGGTATCCGGCTTTCCGATGGTTGCCGCTTGTCGGCTCGTGTCTGGCGGCCAACCGATGCTGAACAGTCCCCTGTTCCCGCCATTCTTGAGTATCTGCCCTATCGAAAGCGTGATGGCACGACAGCGCGAGATGCGCTTACTCATCCCTGGTTTGCCAAACGTGGCTATGCCTGCATCCGCGTTGACATGCGTGGCAATGGCGACAGCGAAGGGCTGATGGAAGACGAGTACACCCAGCAGGAGCTGGATGATGCTGTCGAGGTCATCGAGTGGCTGTCACAACAACCCTGGTGCAGCGGATCCATCGGCATGATGGGAATCAGCTGGGGTGGCTTTAACGCATTGCAAGTGGCCGCGATGCGCCCCGACCCGCTCAAGGCTATTATTACACTCTGCTCGACGGCAGATCGGTACGCGGATGACATCCACTACAAGGGTGGATGTCTTTTGAACGAAAACCTCGGCTGGGGGGCCACCATGTGGTCCTATTCCTCACGTGCACCCGATCCGGAGCTTCGGTCGAACTGGCGCGAACTGTGGCTGGACCGTCTTGAGAATGAACCGTTCCTGCCCTCCGTCTGGTTGCGGCATCAGGCACGTGATGAGTACTGGCAGCATGGATCAGTCTGCGAGGATTTTTCGGCGATCCAGGCGGCAACGCTTGCCGTTGGTGGATGGGGTGACGCCTACAAGAACACTGTTCCGTTGCTGGTTGAGCAGTTGGAAGCCCCAGCAAAGGGGATCGTTGGCCCTTGGGTGCATAAATACCCACACTTTGCAGTACCCGAACCAAGGATTGGGTTCCTGCAGGAAGCACTTCGGTGGTGGGACCATTGGCTGAAAGGTCTGGACACCGGGGTGGCCGATGATCCGGATTACCGAGCCTACCTGATGGATGGCGTGCGCCCTGCCCGCTGGTATGCAGAACGCCCCGGCCGCTGGGTGGCCGAAGCATCGGGAGCAACGTCTCATCTGCCGAAGGTGACCATGTCTCTGACAGATGCCGGGTTGGGCGATAGTGGTTCGTTGAGTGCACGCATTCGCTCACCTCACCATTGCGGTATGGATGGCGGAGAGTATTGCGCCATCTGGCTGGGCCCGGATCTGCCGGGCGACCAGCGGGCTGATGATTCTTTGTCAGCCTGTTTTGACAGCTCGCCATTGGACAATGACATGGACATCGTCGGCGCGCCGCGTATCCGCCTCAAGGTCAGTTCAGACAAGGCGCAAGCGCAAATTGCGGTGCGGTTGAACCATGTCCATCCCGATGGGGCGTCGACAAGAATCACCTACGGTGTGTTGAATCTGTCCCATCGTGACAGCCATTCCGACCCGGCCTCGCTCACCCCGGGCGAGATATATGAAATTGAACTGGATCTGGATCAGATCGCTTATCGAGTTCCAAAGGGGCATCGTCTGCGCGTTGCCGTTTCAAGTGCCTACTGGCCACTGATATGGCCATCACCAGAGACAGCAGAGCTGCACCTGACCGAAGGCGAGATCACAATTCCGCGACGAGAAACGGCAATATCGGACGAATGTGCATTTCCGCCACCGGATGCCGAAGAGCCCTGGAAGATCAAAACACTTCGCGATTCTGCCAATTCACGCCGCGTGGAAACCGATATGAACACCGGAGAAGTCAAACTCATTATCGAGGATGACTTTGGACTGGTTGAAGATTGCGATCATGGCTTGGTCAGTGGTGGATCTGCTCAAGAAATCTGGACGATTCACCCGGATGACCCTCTTTCCGCACGAGGTGCCTGTGATTGGACTCAGGAACAGAAACGCGGCAATCTAAGCCTGAAAACCAATACCAGCTGCGAAATGTGGTCCGACACCGAGAATTTTCATCTTCGTGCAACAATAAATGCCTTTGAAAATGATGTGTTGGTGTTTTCGACAACCAAGGAGGACACCGTAGCACGTAAGCTGATGTAATTTCCGGCGACCAAAAGGCAGGACATTAAACCTTGCCCGGTCGGCCGAAATACGCCAACGTTGACTCACGCGTCAATAAAAAGCCCGCCAAGGGCATAAACACTATCAACTGGGAGATCCTTGGATGAAAGAACAACTCACTCACATGACTGGTCAGGTCACGGCAGGCAAAATGACCCGCCGCGAATTCATGGGCAAGGCCGCCGCGCTCGGCGTTTCCGCTGCCATGGCCAGCACAATGTTTGCCGACGCCGCGCGTGCGGCGGGCCCGAAAAAGGGCGGCGACCTGAAACTGGGTCTGCAAGGCGGTGAGTCGACCAACTCGCTGGACCCGGCGACTTATGCAAGCTCGGTTCCATACATGAACGGCCGCCACTTCGGCGACACGCTGGTCGAAGTTGCTCCGGACGGAACCATCGAAGCACGTCTGGCCGAAAGCGTGGAAGGCAGCGCCGACGCGAAGGTCTGGACCTTCAAGCTGCGTGACGGTGTCGAATTCCACAACGGCAAAACCATGACCAGCGAAGACGTGCTGAAAACCATGGAACGCCACTCGAACGAAGACTCCAAGTCCGGTGCCCTGGGCATCATGAAGGGCATCGAGTCGATGAAGGCCGATGGCAACAACTTCCAGGTCACATTGACCGAGCCGAACGCCGACCTGCCCTATCTGATGGCTGACTATCACCTGATCATTCAGCCTGATGGTGGCATGGACAACCCTGCTGCGGGTATCGGCACAGGCCCATACAAGCTGGAAGTTGATGAGCCGGGTGTACGTCACCTGTTCAGCAAGTTCGAAAACCATTGGAGCGACTACGGTCACTTCGACAGTGTTGAGAACGTTGTGATCAACGACACCACGGCACGTACTGCAGCTCTGCAGTCTGGTCAGGTTCAGATGGCCAACCGTATTGAACCAAAAGTTGCCGATCTGCTTTCGCGCGCACCGACACTGACCGTGCAGTCCACACCGGGCCGTGGTCACTATGTGTTCATCATGCACTGCGATACCGCACCATTCGACAACAATGAACTGCGTACCGCTCTGAAATACGCCATCAACCGTGAAGAGATGGTTGAGAAGATTCTGCGCGGCTACGGCTCGGTCGGAAACGACATGCCCATCAACGCGGCCTACCCGCTGTTTGATGAGACGATCCCGCAGCGCGAGTTCAGCATCGAAAAAGCGGCAGAGCACTATAAAAAGTCCGGCCATGACGGATCGCCGATCATCCTGCGCACCGCAGACGGTGCATTCCCGGGTGCGGTGGATGCTGCAGCCCTGTTCCAGCAGACCGCTGCTCAGGCCGGCATTCCGCTGGAAATCGAGCGCGAGCCTAACGATGGTTACTGGTCCGAAGTCTGGAACGTTCAGCCGTTCTGTGCATCGTACTGGGGTGGCCGTCCGGTTCAGGACCAGATGTACGCAACTGCCTATCTGTCGACAGCCGACTGGAACGACACTCGTTTCAAAGTCAAAGAGTTCGACGACATGCTGTTCGCTGCACGCGCCGAACTGGACTCCGACAAGCGCAAAGGCATCTACTCTCAGATGGGTATGATGTTGCGTGACAACGGTGGTCTGATCTGCCCAATGTTCAATGACTTCGTCGATGCTGTCAGCAACCAGCTGGACGGATGGGACACCGATCCCAACGGCGAACTGATGAACGGTCAGGTTTCGCGTAAGATGTGGTTCGTCTGATACGGATCCTGACATATGCATCCAATCATCAAACTGGTGTTCCAGCGCTTAGCGCTGGGACTCCTGCTCTTGTTTGGCGCTTCGGCCCTGATTTTTGGCCTGACCGAAGCCCTTCCCGGAGACGCAGCGCAAGCCGTCCTGGGCCAGTCCGCAACCCCCGAAGCCCTAGCGAACCTACGCGAAGAAATGGGCCTCAATCGTCCCGCTCTGACGCGCTATTTTGAATGGCTGGGCGGAATCGTCCAGGGTGATCTGGGCCAATCCCTCACCAACAGACTGGACATTGCCGAATCCGTTGGCAGCCGTCTGGGCAACACTCTTTTCCTGGCATTCTGGGCCGCTATCGTATCGGTTCCATTGGCCATTTTCCTTGGTCTGCTGGCCGTGCGCTATCGTAACCGCTGGCCTGACAAGCTGATCTCGGCAGTCACACTCACCACGATCTCGATCCCCGAATTTCTGATCGGCTATGTCCTGGTTTACTTCATCGCGGTGAAGCTGGGCATGTTCTCGCCTCTGGCTATGATCAACGACAGCATGTCGTTCGGACAGAAACTGAACGCGATCGCCCTGCCGGTGATCGTTCTGACCATGGTTGTTCTGGCGCATATGATGCGGATGACCCGCGCCGCGATCCTGAACGTGATGCAATCGGCTTATGTCGAAACTGCTGAACTCAAAGGTCTCAGCAATTTCAAGGTCATCTACCGTCACGCTTTCCCGAACGCGATTGCCCCGATCGTCAACGTTGTCATGCTGAACCTTGCCTATCTGGTGGTCGGCGTCGTCGTCGTCGAAGTGGTGTTCGTCTATCCCGGTATGGGACAGTATCTGGTGGACCACGTGACCAAACGTGATGTTCCGGTGGTTCTGGCCTGTGGTGTGATCTTTGCCGCCATCTATATCGGACTGAACATGATTGCAGACATCGTTGCCATTCTGGCCAACCCAAGGCTGAGGCATCCGAAATGAAGAACATACCTATCTCTGCAATGATCGGACTGGCGTTCACAGGCCTTTACTTCATCATCGCGGTATTTGCGCCTCTGCTGGCCCCTTACGGAATGGCCGAGGTCGTCGGCGATGTCTGGGAACCATCCAGTTCACAGTTCTGGCTGGGCACTGACAACATCGGACGCGATCTTCTCAGCCGCATGATCTACGGCGGACGCACAACGATCTTCATCGCCACGGCCGCAACGATCCTCAGCTTTGTAACTGGCTCGATCCTTGGCTTTCTGGCCGCGGTTCTAGGCGGTTGGGCCGATCAGGTCATGTCGCGGACGGTTGACCTGATCATGTCGATTCCGTCGCTGATTACCGCGCTGGTGGTTCTGGCGATGGTACCGGTGACCATCCCGGTACTGATCGTCGTCATGGGCCTTCTGGACGCCACGCGCGTCTATCGTCTGGCCCGCGCGGTCGCGGTGGATATCGCGGTAATGGACTATGTCGAAGCCGCTAAACTGCGTGGTGAAGGTCAGACCTGGATCATCTTCCGCGAGATCCTGCCCAACGCACTGTCGCCTCTGGTGGCTGAGCTGGGCCTGCGGTTCATCTTCATGGTTCTGTTTGTCTCCACCCTGTCGTTCCTGGGTTTGGGCGTTCAGCCGCCGCTGGCCGACTGGGGCGGTATTGTGAAGGAAAACAAGGACGGCATCGTCTACGGCATTGGCGCGGCCCTCTACCCTGCTGTCGCCATCGCAACGTTGGCGATCTCGGTCAACCTTGTGGCTGACTGGATCCTGAACCGCACCACATCGCTGAAAGGAGGTCGGGGATGAGTGATACCCTTCTCAAGGTCCGTGACCTCAAAATCGGTGCGACCGTTTATCCGCCGGGCGAGAAGCCCCATGACATCGAAATCGTGCACGGGGTCAGCTTTGACCTCGAGCGCGGCAAGGTGCTGGGACTGATCGGTGAATCCGGAGCCGGTAAATCCACCATCGGTCTGGCCTCGATGGCCTATGGCCGCGGTGGTGTGAAGATTACCGGTGGCGAAGTCTGGGTGAACGGTCGCGATATCATGAAGTCTTCTTTGGGGGATATTCGCAATCTGCGTGGCGGTGAGGTGACCTATGTCTCGCAATCCGCCGCGGCATCATTCAACCCGGCCAAGAAGATCATGGATCAGGTTGTCGAAGCGGCCGTCGAGCACAAGAAATTCTCGCGCAAGGAGGCTGAAGCCCGCGCGCGGGAACTCTTTGCCAAGCTGGGCCTGCCTGATCCGGACAATATCGGTGATCGCTACCCGCACCAGGTTTCGGGTGGTCAGCTGCAGCGTTGCATGACAGCGCTGGCTCTGTGTCCCGAGCCTGATCTGGTTGTGTTCGATGAACCCACCACAGCGTTGGACGTTACCACTCAGATCGACGTTCTGATGGCGATCAAAGAGGCTATCGCAGATACTGGTGTTGCCGCGCTCTATATCACGCATGACCTCGCGGTCGTTGCGCAGGTGAGCGATGACATCATGGTTCTGCGGATGGGTAACACCGTCGAATACGGCCACACCGATCAGATCATCAACAACCCACAGGAAGAGTATACCAAGGCACTGGTCTCGGTCCGCTCGATCGAGCACGAAGAGAAAAAGCCGACGCCTGAACCGGTGTTGAGCGTTGACGGGATCACCGCACGCTACAAAGGGCTGAACTTCGATGTGCTGCACAACGTCAATGTCGAGCTTCATCCGGGGCAGACGCTGGCGGTTGTGGGGGAATCCGGTTCGGGTAAATCAACGCTTGCACGGGTGATCACAGGGCTGCTGCCTCCACGCGATGGTGAGATCACCTTCGCCGGCCGCAAACTCTCACCCGATCTGGCCGGACGTACCCGCGAGGACCTGCGCGAGCTGCAGATGATTTACCAGATGGCTGACGTAGCGATGAATCCGCGTCAGACGGTTGGCACGATCATCGGCCGCCCGCTGGAGTTCTATTTCGGTATGCGCGGCGCTGAGAAGCGAAAGCGGATCATCGAATTGCTGGATGAGATCGAACTGGGTGAAAAGTTCATGGACCGCTATCCGGCGGAACTGTCCGGTGGCCAGAAACAGCGTGTCTGTATTGCGCGATCACTGGCGGCGAAGCCAAAGATGATCATCTGCGACGAGGTTACCTCGGCGCTCGATCCGCTGGTGGCGGACGGTATTCTCAAGCTACTGCTGGATCTGCAGAAGATTGAGGATGTCGCCTATCTGTTCATCACTCACGATCTCGCAACGGTCAAAGCAATCTCTGACTCGATTGCCGTGATGTATCAGGGCCGTGTGGTTCGCTATGGTTCCAAATCGCAGGTTCTGAGCCCGCCGTTTGATGACTATACTGACTTGCTGCTCAGCTCGGTTCCCGAGATGCATCTGGGCTGGCTGGAAGAGGTTGTTGCACATCGTAAGATGGAGAGTGCGGGGAACTGATCCCTACCCTCTCTGTAACAACCCGATGAAACTTTGAAATCCCGGCGCTTGGACTACTGACAAGCGTCGGGATTTTGCTATTCGGGGCGCGAACGGGCGACCCCGAGCAAGCGAATCCGCTAGGATCACCTGAATACAAATACTGTCAAAAGGGTCATGAGATGGACCGTAAGCTGCTACTTATAATTCTGGACGGCGTACCATGGCGCAACTTTCGCCGTCTTTTCGGAAATCTCGAAGGCTGGGTCGACAGCGGTGAAGCACAGGTCTGGAAATTGCGGGCAGTTTTGCCGTCAATTTCGGCCAGTTGTTATGCCTCGATTCATACGGGCGTTACGCCGCAGGAGCATGGTTGTACCGGCAACGGCAACGTCTTCCGACTGGATCATAAGGACATCTTCAGCCAGGTGCGCGAAGCAGATGGCGTAACCGGTGCCGTGACCCACAGCTTCTGGTCGCAATTCTTTAACCGGCATCCGTTCGATTACGTCCGTGACATCGAATATGATGAGCCGGAAAGCAAAAACATCAATCACGGCCGGTTTCACAGCATGACCGGCTATGGGAAAGCCAATCAGATGACGCCCTCGGATGTCGATCTGTTCGGAACTCTCACCAATCTTTGCCTGCGGTTCGGGTTGGATTATGGCATCCTGCACACTTGTACGCTGGATAGCATGGGACACCGCTTCTACCACGATTGCGAAGAAATGGATCATGCTTGCTTTGTCATGGACGAAATGCTGGCCCCGTTCATTCCGCGCTGGCGGCAGCTGGGCTACGAAGTGATCGTGACAGCCGATCATGGGCAAGATGAACGCGGCCATCATGGCGGGCGTGGTGCGCTGCAGCAGGAAACAGCACTCTACTACTTTGGAGACGCCAAGGGGCCTGATGCTGACTACGTGATTGACCAACTGCAGCTTGCGCCAACCATCCTGCAGCGCATGGGCGCACCTGTGGCCGACACAATGAAAGCCAAGTCTTTCCTGAGCTAAACACGAATTAAATCAATGATCAGGCTGCGTTTGACAGCCTGATCAGTCATAGTTCCAAAGCCCCTGCCCCAACGCTTCGATTGCGACCGAAATCCGCTCAAAGCTATCGGCAGCACGTTTCACGCTGGTCCGGGCCCTCAGGTAGCCATGGATCAGACCCGGCTCATTGATCCAATGAGCTTGACCACCAGCCTCAACAATCTTGTTGCAATAGTCAGGCCCGTCATCCCGCAAAGGATCACAATCGGCGGTCACTACGACGGTAGGTGGTAACTCAGAAAAGTCCGTGTCGTGCAGTGGCGCAAAGGTCGGGTCATTCTCGGGTACATTCCCGTTGCAGCGCACCTTTTCGTAGAACAGGATTTCATCCCGCGTTAGCAGTGGCGCGTGCGCGTGTTCTATATACGATCCCTTGCTTGGGTCTCCGCCAAGGCCGGGATAGATCAGAACTTGCCCGATGATACCTTCGAGTCGTCCGCGCGCGTAATGTGCAACTGCTGCAGCAAGATTTCCGCCTGCGCTGTCACCAGCCAGAACAATGGGATCACCAAATTCTCCCATCGCCCAGTTGACGGCTGACCAGGCATCCTGAAACTGCGCCGGGTGCACATGCTCGGGGCATAGGCGATAGTCAACGGCGACGACTCGGTAACCAGTCTGAGAACAGATTTCAGCGCAGACATCATCATGGCTGTCTAATCCGCCGACTACAAAACCGCCGCCATGAATATAGACGACGGTTCGCGTTGGTATCCCTGATGAATAGAGCCGAACCCCGACGCCATCAGCTGACAGATCCTGTGCTTCGACACCCGCGGGACGCGGTTGACGAAAATCCCGGCACATCTCGTCATAGACGCGGCGTTGATCTGTTATGGACAGATCAACAGCATCATCAGGATAGCTTTCAGCAGTGCGTCTTATGAACGCCCAAGTTTCTTCATCAATCAGACGCTCATAATCCATAATCCCTCCCGGTCAGGCAGCCCACTCCCACGGCCGGGTGAACGATCCCAGCACTTTGCTGACATCGTCCTCGGACGAGCCGTTCGCGTCAAGCTGTGCGACGAGTCCACGCTTCTTATCGTCGATCACCGACACGACACGTGCAGATACACCTGCGGTTTCCAGTGCTCCGTTGTAGATACGCGTGATCGCCTGCTTACGCAGTTCGGGTTTGAACACCTTACCAACCGCCGTTTTAGGCAGTTCAGAAAGAATCGTCATGTGCTTGGGCTGCGCGGCACGTTCGTGGACATGCACTTTGCAATATTCCATCAGCTCTTCTTCGGTGGCCGAGGCCCCCTCGACCAATTCGACAAAGGCACAGGGCACCTCGCCCGAATGCGCGTCGGGCTGACCAATAGCACCGGCAAAGGCGACCGCATCGTGACCCAACAAGGCCTCTTCGATCTCAGCGGGATCTATGTTGTGGCCGCCACGGATGATCAGGTCCTTCGCACGTCCGGTAATCCAAAGGTATCCGTCTTCGTCAAAACGGCCCAGATCACCCGTCCGCAGGTATTTGTCGAAGTGATAGAGATTCGTGTTCTTGTCGGTTTCGGTATAGGTGTTGCCAGCATACACACCCGGGTTCGAAATGCAGATTTCGCCGATCTGGTCAGTGCTGCATTCGGTTGGTCCGTCAGGTCCATCCTGCAGGATTTTGACATCCGTATATGGGAACGGAATACCGATCGAGCCGATCTTTTTCTCGCCATCCACAGGGTTGCACGAAACCAGACAGGTTGCTTCGGTCAGACCGTAACCTTCGACAATCGTGACACCCGTTGCTTCCTCGAAACGGCGGAACAGCTCAACAGGCAACGGAGCAGAGCCCGAAAAGGCCGTTTTCACGCTGGAGATGTCCGCGTCAACCGGACGCTGCATCTTGGCCGAGATCGCGGTTGGAACGGTGATAATGAACGATACTTTCCAGCGTTCGATCAGTTTCCAGAAATTGTCGAACACGCCATCGCCGCGATAACCGGCCGGTGTCGGGAAGATTACATGCGCGCCAGACGAAACAGCCGCCATGACGATCACATGCACAGCGAAGACGTGGAACATGGGCAGTGGGCACATGATCACGTCATTCTCATCAAACAGCAGCGTATTGCCCAGCCAGCCATTGTAGATCAGGCCGGAATACTTGTGCTGTGCCACCTTCGGCATGCCGGTGGTTCCACCGGTATGGAAATAGCATGCAACGCGATCTTCTTTACTGTCCTCGAAGGTCAGAGTGGTGGGTTGCTTGGCCAATTCCTGATTGAAGTTCTTGTAGTCCGCATGGGCCAGATGCTCTTTGTCTCCCATCTTGGGACGCAGGAACGGGACCAGCCAGGATTTCGGCGGCGTCAGGTATCGGTTCAGGTCAATCTCAAGGATCGTATTGACGTTTGGTGCATGGCGCACCGCTTCCTCGACCTTTTGGGCCACATCGGTTTTGGGGAAAGACTTCAGCGTCACTACGACTTTGGCCTTGGTCTCACGCAGGATTGCCGCGATCTGCTCAGGCTCAAGCAGCGGGTTGATCGGGTTCACGATGCCTGCGATCGCGCCACCCATCATAGTGACCAGCGTTTCATTACAGTTCGGCAGGACATAGGCCACGACATCCTTTTCCCCGACACCCAAAGAGCGGAACAGATTGGCGGCCTGATTCACCTTGCCCATTAGATCGGACCAGGTCAGCGTCTCAGCTTTGTCCTTCGGTCCCGATAGCAACTGGAAGGAGATCGCCTTGTGGTTTGGAAATTTCTCTGCCGTTCGCGACAACAACTGATGAAAGGTCACGGGGACGTCTCTGTCCTCCCATGCCATTTCCTGCTCGATCCGCGCCTTGTCGTCCAACCCCACAAATGCCATGTGGTTCCTCCCCTTTTTTCTCCCATGTCGTGCACAGGCTATTGATGGCCCCCAAGATGGAAGCAAAATCAAGCCTGCGCAAGCGACGGCTTAGCCGCCGGATGAGAGAAAATGTAGAATGACGCTGCGACGGTTCGTGATTTGCCCGTACGTCACTTCATTCGGCAGCCACGCCATCGGTGAACTGAAGACGCGCGAGACGGGCATAAAGACCGTCCTGCGCCACCAGATCCTCATGGGTACCCTGCGCCACGATCTGTCCGGCTTCCATCACGACAATACGGTCGGCTTTCTTCACCGTGGCCAGACGATGCGCCACGATCAGAGTAGTCCGGCCGGCACGCATTTGATCCACCGCACCCTGCACAGCCCGCTCACTCTCGGCATCGAGCGCCGATGTTGCTTCGTCCAGCAAGAGAACAGGAGCATCCCGCAGAATCGCACGCGCGATTGCGATACGCTGTTTCTGTCCACCTGACAGCATCACACCGCGCTCACCTACGAAACTGTCATATCCCTCAGGCAAGGCTGAAATGAAACCATGCGCCGCAGCAGCCTTTGCCGCTTCTTCAACTTCGGCATCGGTCGCGTCCAGACGACCAAACCGGATATTCTCACGCGCCGAGGCCGCGAAGATCACCGGATCCTGAGGAACCAGCGCCATATGCGTCCGGAAATCGTCGCGTTCAAGATCACGCAGATTCACACCATCCAGACTGACCTGACCCGCATCCGGATCATAGAACCTCTGGATCATCTGAATAACGGTGGTCTTACCCGCACCGGACGGGCCGACAAAGGCAACGGTTTCACCGGGCTTCACATGCAAAGTCAGATGATCAAGTGCCAGAACGTCAGGGCGGGCCGGATAACGGAATGTGACGTCATCGAACCGGATTTCACCGCATACGGGCTGTGCGAGTTTCCGGGGCTGAGAAGGATCAGTTACAGTATCTTCCGAATTCAGCAACTCGACCAGACGCTCGGTTGCCCCTGCAGCGCGCTGCAATTCGCTCCAGATCTCAGACAGGGCTGCAACTGAACCCGCCATAATGACCGAATAAATAACAAACTGAACCAGAACGCCTTCGGTCATAACACCGTTGCGGACGTCATTGGCACCCATCCACAACACGCCAACAATCCCGGAAAAGACCAAAAAGATAACGATGACGGTCAGCACAGCTCGGGTCTGAATGCGTTTGAGAGAAACCACATAAGAGGTTTCCGTCATGTCTCCGAATTGTTTCCGGCTGGCCTGTTCATGCGTAAAGGCCTGTACGGTTTGTACCGCGCCCAGCGCTTCACCCGCGTTTCCGGAGGACGCCGCTATCCAATCCTGGTTTTCACGGCTGATGACCCGCAGGCGGCGCCCCAGCACCAGAATCGGGACAACCACCGCCGGGATCAACAACAGCACAAGACCGGTCAGCTTGGCCGAAGTCAGCAACATCAGCACCAATCCACCGACGAACATCAGCATATTGCGCAACGCGATCGAGACCGAAGATCCGAGGACCGATTGGATCAGCGTCGTATCTGTGGTGATCCGGCTCAAAACTTCGCCCGTCATGATCCGTTCGTAGAACTCGGGGCTCATCCCGATGACACGATCGAACACGGCCTTCCGGATATCGGCGACGACCCGTTCGCCCAGACGCGTTACCAATGCGTAACGGATGCCGGTCCCCACCGCCAGAACGGCGGCAATGCCCAGCGCTGCCATGAAGTACCAGTCCAGCAATTCGCCATCTTCAATACGGAAATTATCGATCACACGGCGAACTGCCAATGGCAAAGCAAGCGACATCCCCGCCGTTACCGTCAGCGCCAGTGTCGCGCCGATCATCAGCATCCGATAAGGCTTCATGAATGGCCAGAGCGACGACAACACGCCCAGTTTCTTTGAGCCAGCCCTTTCTTCGCTGGCACCGGGTGCCGGGGTGGTGTCTTGGCTCGCGGACTGAGAATTTGCCATGTCTGGCCCTTGTGTCGTGATCGGGTCTAAGTCAAAGCTTCTTGGCGACAGAGGTGATCGGGGTCAAGCAATGCGCGCGATTTACTACCCTTAGCGGGCTATTTGACGCAATCGATATCGGGCTGAGCTGGAGCGGGTAGACGGAATCGAACCGACATAGCCTGCTTGGAAGGCAGGGGCTTTACCATTAAGCTATACCCGCTCAGGTCTGGGCTGAGTAGTCCATGCGTCAGCGGTCGTCAAGAACCGAAATTGCACAATCCGGTCCTTTTGTGAAAGACCCCTGAAAGTTGGTTTGGCAATGGAATGCCTGCTGTATGCGTGACTACCCTCGCCCAACATATCCGGGCCAACCGATACGTGGAAACGAGCAGTAATTCGCGTATCAAAAAGTGATGTGTTTACGGATGTCGGTCGCGACAGGGTTAATCGTGTTGTTATCAACCTGTCACAAACGCGCCCTAAATCCACTTTCAATCAAACCGATTCAGACAGCCAGGAGCCATCCATGAAAGACGTTGATCTTACCACTATCTCCGCCGATGACTGGGACGAACTGCACTTCCCCCGCCCCGTAGAAAACGACTTTGACCGCGTCGTCGAACGCGCCATATCCCGTCGGGGATTTCTGGGCGGTGTGTTGGCATTCGGTTCGGGTGCGGCTGCAATGGGCGCTGGCCTGCTAAACTCGACTTCAGCGCAGGCGCAATCCGCCTCACGTTTCGCCTTTACTCCGATCGCCGCACAAACCGACGGCACTGTCCATGTACCCGAAGGGTATGAATGGAAAATCATGACGCGCTGGGGTGATCCGCTGTTCTCGGACGCCGACGGCTATGACATCACCGATGGTGGCCCGGTTGAGAAATCGGATCGCATCTTCGGCGAAAACACAGACGGGATGGAAACCTTCGCGTTTCAGGGGCACGAGCTGATCGCGATCAACCACGAATACCCGAACCGCAAGATCAACCTGCCCGCCGCGCAGGAAGGTGTCCCAACCAACGCCGACGATGTTCTGAAGCTTCAGAACATTCAGGGCGTGACCGTGATGGAAATCACTGAAGGTCCCGATGGCTGGTCGGTCGTCAAAGACAGCCCCTTTAACCGTCGTATCCACCACAACACCCCGATGAAGATCGTCGGACCCGCTGCAGGTCACGATCTGCTGAAAACCGAAGCCGATCCAACCGGCACATCCTCGCTGGGTACCATGAACAACTGTGGCGCGGGCAAAACGCCTTGGGGTACCTACCTGACCTGCGAGGAGAACTTTAACGGTTACTTCGGATCCAGCGACGAAAACGCGACCTACGACCAGAAGGTTGCAGACGGGTTCAAGCGCTATGGCGTCAAGGCCGAAAGCTGGAACGGGTATGAGCTGTTCGATCCGCGGTTTGACACGTCGAAAAACCCGAATGAACCACACCGCGCAGGTTGGATCGTTGAGATCGACCCGACCAAGCCGGACAGCACACCGGTCAAGCACACTGGTCTGGGGCGTTTCAAGCACGAAAACGCTGAGGTAACGTTGGCTGCTGATGGCCGTGTAGTTGTCTACATGGGCGATGATGAACGTGGTGAGTATCTGTACAAGTTTGTCTCGAACGGCACCTACCAGCCGGGTGGCGAGACCGAGAGCCTGCTGAATGACGGCACGCTCTATGTTGCAAAGTTCAACGATGACGCAACCGGTGAATGGCTGGCGCTGACGCCGGAAACCACTGGCATGGACGACGCTGAGATTGCGATCTTCACCCGTATGGCCGCGTCCAAAGCTGGCGGCACTACCATGGATCGCCCCGAATGGGTGGCGTCCAGCCCGGTTGCAGTTGAAGCCTATTGCTGCCTCACCAACAACAAGAACCGTGGCGTGAAGCCGAACGCTGGCGGTGATGACACATCGGTCAACGGACCAAACCCGCGTGAGGCAAACAAATACGGGCAGATTGTACGCTGGCGCCCAGCGAATGATGACCATGCGACCGAAGCGTTCGATTGGGATCTGTACGTGATGGCTGGTAACCCGACTGTGCATTCCGACGACCGTGCCGGATCTGCCAACGTGAACGAGGGCAACCTGTTCAATTCGCCCGACGGCATGGTTATCGACTCGACCGGCCTGATCTGGATCCAGACGGACGGCAACGACGACAACGAGGAAGATTTCGCGGGTAACGGCAACAACCAGATGCTGGTTGGCGATCCGGTCACTGGCGAGATCGAGCGCTTCATGACGGGACCAACCGGTTGTGAAGTCACCGGTCTGGCGTGGTCCAGCGACCTGCGCACCATGTTTGTCGGCATTCAACACCCGGGCAGCAACTGGCCGGATGGCGGG
The DNA here is from genome assembly GCF_013030265.1 of Ruegeria arenilitoris. Lineage (GTDB taxonomy): Bacteria > Pseudomonadota > Alphaproteobacteria > Rhodobacterales > Rhodobacteraceae > Ruegeria > Ruegeria arenilitoris_E. The sequence goes on along the minus strand of NZ_WPZQ01000002.1, from coordinate 293,531 downwards.
ACACCGCGTTCGTCGGTGATTGCGATCAAGCGGGCCGATAACGGTTTGGTTGGCTAACCAGACTACTAAAAAACTACGCCTCCGGAATCATGTTCCGGAGGTGTTCCTAAAACCCGACTTGCTAGATATCTTCCCCTGGCGGGGCCAGTAATCCACCCGGCGCCAGCAAATGCCGCTCTGGAAGCCATGGGTTAAGGACCAATGCTTCGGATAGGGCCTCCCTCGCTTCCTCGGTGCGCCCCAAGCCAAGCAAGGTCAGGGCTCGACCGCTCAGCGCCGCCACGTGATTTGGCGACAAGGCAATCGCAGCATCCAAATCGACCAATGCAGCGCTGAAATTCTGCCTCAGGAAGTTTACAAAGGCTCGTTGATTGTAACCCTCTGCATATCCAGGGCAAAACTCGACAAGCGTGTTGAATGTTTCCAACGCACCAAGCAAATCCCATGCTTCGCGTCTGCGCATTCCCCGATCCAGAAGCGCCTGAGCTTGCTCTCCGGGGGCGTCCGTCCACAACTCCCACATTTGATTTGAGATTGCGCGTGCTTCCTGTTCAGTCTCGGCTTTCTGGATCTGAGCAACCAATGCATCCACTTCGGCTACATGGTCAGCGGCTTCAGGGCAGGTCTGGGCACTCAGAGGATTGGACACCGCGATTGCTGCGGAAAGGATGGCTGCAAATCTGAACATTCTTCAATGATGGAGCGATTATGCATTCCGTCAACTTCAGGTGCCGACTGGTCCCGGCAATCCCACCTCCTTCACCGCCTCCATAGCAACGAAGGTTGAAGTATTCGCCACATGCGGCAAGGACGAAATCTTTTCGGCCAGAACAGCGCGATACTCTGACATCGATCCTGTCCTCACCTTAAGAAGGTAGTCAAAATTCGAAGCGATCATATGCGCCTGTTCAATCTCGGCGATCCGGCGAACGGCAGCATTGAATTCAGCCAGTGCTTTTTCGCGCGTGTCCGTCAAACGCACCTCGACAAAGGCGACATGATCCAGGCCCAGCCGGATCGGATCGAGCATGGCGCGATAGCCGGTGATGATGCCTTCAGCCTCAAGCCGCTTGAGGCGCGCCTGCGTCGGAGACTTTGAAAGCCCGATCTGCCGGGCAAGGTCTGCCACAGAAATCCGTCCATCCTCAGACAGAATCGACAGTATCGCCTGATCGAACCGATCAAGATCTGGAAAGCCCATTTGGATCGCTTCCTCTCATTTTTTAAGGCCTTTGGCCCATTAATTACCACACTTCAGTCCATTGTCCCGGGAAATCGCATGTATACTCGACAAAAGACCGGAGGATACATGTCTCACAGCCTACGTACTCATATCGACAGCCAAACTTATGCGGAACAGTCTGCTGTACTGGAGAGCCTTGTTTCTCAAGCCGCTCTCAGCCAAGCGGATCGTCACGCCATCAGTGATGCAGCGGCGCAGTTGGTCCGGGATATTCGATCCAGCACCTCTCCGGGGTTGATGGAAGTCTTTCTGGCTGAGTACGGGTTGTCGACCGACGAAGGTGTCGCACTGATGTGTCTGGCTGAGGCGTTGTTGCGCGTTCCGGATGCCGACACCATCGATGCACTGATCGAGGATAAGATCGCCCCTTCGGATTGGGGCAAGCATCTTGGGCATTCGTCATCTTCCCTTGTGAATGCCTCAACATGGGCCCTGATGCTGACCGGCAAGGTACTGGATGAAGGAAAAACCTCACCCGTCAGCGCATTGCGTGGCGCAATCAAACGACTGGGCGAACCGGTGATCCGAACTGCCGTCGGCCGGGCAATGAAGGAAATGGGTCGCCAGTTCGTACTAGGAGAGACCATTCAATCCGCCATGGACCGTGCCAGCGGGATGGAAGCAAAAGGCTACACCTACTCCTACGACATGCTGGGCGAAGCAGCGCGCACCGAGGCAGATGCGGCGCGCTATCATCTGTCGTATTCGCGGGCAATTGCTGCGATCGCCGAGGCCTGCACGCATGATGATATCCGCGCCAACCCCGGCATTTCCGTCAAGCTGTCCGCCTTGCATCCGCGCTATGAACTGGCTCAGGAAAATCGGGTGATGGAGGAGCTTGTCCCCCGCCTGCGCGCTCTGGCCTTGCTGGCCAAGGCAGCTGGTATGGGGCTGAACGTGGATGCAGAAGAAGCGGATCGCCTATCCCTGTCTTTGCAGGTGATCGAAGCCGTGATGTCAGAGCCCGCACTTGCCGGATGGGATGGATTCGGCATCGTTGTGCAGGCCTATGGCCCGCGCGCCGGTCTGGTATTGGATACGCTCTACCAAATGGCTGAAAGGCATGACCGCAAGCTGATGGTGCGGCTGGTCAAAGGGGCCTATTGGGATACCGAAATCAAGCGTGCTCAGGTCGAGGGTGTGGCTGGCTTTCCGGTCTTCACTCAAAAAGCCGCCACCGATGTTTCCTACATCGCCAATGCACGCAAGTTGCTGGGTATGACGGATCGGATTTATCCGCAGTTCGCCACTCATAACGCACATACCGTCAGCGCGATCCTTCATATGGCTGACAACCAACCGTTTGAGTTCCAGCGACTGCATGGCATGGGCGAGACGTTGCATCAGATCGTGAAGGACAAGCAAAACACGCGTTGCCGAATCTATGCTCCGGTAGGCGCGCATCGTGATCTGTTGGCCTATCTGGTGCGCCGCCTGCTTGAGAACGGGGCGAACTCCTCATTCGTAAATCAGATCGTCGACGAAAATGTTCCTCCTGAAGAAGTTGCATCCGACCCGTTTGAGGCCATTGCCGAACCCGCCAAACCGTTACCGACCGGACCGGAATTGTTCGAACCTGAACGTGTGAATTCCAAAGGCTTTGACCTTCAGCACACGCCAACACTGGACATGATTGATGCAGCGCGGGACCGATTCAGAGCACATCATTGGTACGCACAGCCATTGCTGTCGGACAACGCACAGCCAGAAGCGGATCAGACCGTGATAAACCCGGCCCATCCACAGGATAGGCCCGGTGCAGTAGCGCCCGCCAGTGCCGAGGATGTTGAACTGGCGCTGGCGACGGCCTCTCCCTGGCAGGCAACGGCAGCCGATCGCAAGCGTATCCTGAACGCAGCTGCTGACCTGTACGAAGAGAACTTTGGAGAGCTGTTCGCACTGCTTTCGCGCGAAGCCGGCAAGTCGCTGCCCGACGCCATTGCTGAGCTGCGTGAAGCGGTTGATTTTCTGCGCTACTACGCGGCGAACATCCCGGATGCCAAACCATCGGGTATTTTCACCTGCATCAGTCCCTGGAACTTTCCACTCGCGATTTTCACCGGTCAAATTTCTGCGGCCCTTGCGACCGGCAATGCCGTACTGGCAAAACCCGCCCCGCAAACTCCGCTGATCGGACACCGCGCTGTACAACTGATGCATGAAGCAGGTGTCCCCAGAGATGCACTGCAATTGCTGCCCGGAGGACCGGCAGTTGGCGCGGCGTTGACTTCGGATTCACGTGTCTCAGGAGTTGCATTCACCGGATCAACAGCGACAGCGCTGAAAATCCGTTCAGCGATGGCCGAGAACTTGCGGCCGGGCACACCGTTGATTGCCGAGACCGGTGGTCTCAACGCAATGATCGTCGACAGCACCGCCCTGCCCGAACAAGCCGTGCAATCCATCATCGAAAGCGCATTCCAATCGGCGGGCCAACGCTGTTCCGCACTGCGGTGCCTGTATCTGCAGGAAGATATCGCTGATGATGTCCTGACCATGCTGCAAGGTGCGATGGACGCGCTTAGCGTGGGGGATCCATGGCTGATTTCGACCGATTGTGGACCTGTGATTGATCAGACAGCATTGCAAGGTATCGCCGATCACGTGGCCAAAGCACGTGCCGAAGGGCGTGTTCGGAAAGAACTCTCGACGCCACCCGAAGGCACATTCATTGCCCCAGCATTGATCGAGGTTTCCGGGATCGCTGCGCTCGAGCGTGAAATCTTTGGCCCTGTGTTGCATGTCGCCCGCTTCAAAGCACAGGATATCGACAAAGTGATCGGCGATATCAACGCTACGGGCTATGGCCTGACATTCGGCCTGCACACGCGGATCGACGATCGGGTGCAGCATGTGACCGAAGCCATCCATGCCGGCAATATCTACGTGAATCGCAATCAGATCGGCGCCATCGTAGGCTCACAGCCTTTTGGCGGTGAAGGGTTGTCCGGCACAGGCCCCAAGGCCGGCGGGCCCAACTATATGGCACGTTTCTGCGCTCCTGACCGGCAGGTTGTGAGCGAGGATTGGACAGACAATGCTGACCTTCCAGAGCCCGAAGGCCAACCTGCAGGGATCACAACCCAGTCCTTGCCCGGCCCTACCGGCGAATCTAACCGGTTGAGTGAATACCCGCGTCCCCCGGTGCTTTGTCTGGGTCCGGGTCCTGTTGCCGCGCAAGCTCAGGCCGACGCGGTTAAGACCCTCGGTGGATCAGCAATCCGGGCTACCGGTGCGCTCGATCTGCACCGTCTGGAAAACCTGACGGGTTTCTCTGGTGTCATGTGGTGGGGTGACGAAACGACCGGACGAGAAATTGAACGACACCTGTCGCGTCGTGATGGTCCGATTTTGCCGTTGATTCCGGGCATGCCGGATCGTGCGCGTGTGCTGGCCGAGCGCCATGTCTGCGTCGACACAACCGCTGCCGGTGGCAATGCTGCACTTTTGGGTGGTGCGGCATAAGCTTGACTTGACGCTGGGCTGCGAAAGGCCCAGCGTCGCGCCATGTTTCCAATTCGCGATCATAACCCCTCGGGTCGAACACCTTTTGTTGTCTATGCGTTGATGGCGGCAAACATCCTGATCTTTTTCAGCTATCTCGGAATCATGGACGACGCCCGGCTGCTTAATCGGTTCTATTTCGACTATGCGATCATACCGGCACGGATATCGGATGGAGTTGCATTTGAAACCCTGCTGACATCGATGTTCCTGCACGGCGGCTGGATGCATCTGGCTGGAAACATGCTGTTTTTATGGATTTTCGGCGACAATCTGGAAGATGAGATGGGGCACCTGCCCTTTCTGCTATTCTATCTGGCAGCGGGGATTGGCGCTGGGCTGATCCATGTAGTCACGGCACCAGATTCGGTCGTGCCCACCATTGGTGCTTCGGGTGCGATCGCAGGGGTTATGGGTGGTTATTTGCTGCTGTTCCCGAAGGCGCGCGTCGATATCTTGCTGATCCTGATCGTCTACTTCCGGGTCTTTACAATTCCGGCATTCATCATGCTTGGGCTGTGGCTCGCAATGCAGTTTCTGGGTAGCCTTGCAAGCAATCCGGATGAAGGTGGCGTTGCCTATTGGGCGCATACCGGAGGATTTGCCGTCGGGCTGGTCCTGTGTATCCCGCTTTGGCTGAGGCGTGGTGGAATTGATTTCTGGGATCGCACCCATGGTCACCCGCCGCACCCCGAACATAAGTACAAGCTGACCCAATCCCGCATTCCAAAGGTTCCGCGAAAATGACCAGAATGACCGCCTCCTGCCATTGTGGTGCCGTCGAGATCGAAGCCGAGTTTCCTCAAGGCCTGGCTTCGGCTGCGCGATGCGATTGTTCGTTCTGCATTCGCCGCGGGGCTGCAGCAGTCACGGCCACAACCGAAAGTCTGCGTGTCCTCAAGGGGTCGGATAATCTGAGCCTTTACACCTGGGGTACTCAGACCGCCAAACACTACTTCTGCAAAACATGCGGCATCTACGTCTACCATCAGAGACGCTCAGACCCTGACGAGTGTGGAGTGAACCTTGGCTGTGTCGAAGGTGGAAACCCCAGAACGCATGGAACGATCCCATGGAACGATGGCGTTAATCACCCGTCAGACAGATCAGATTGATCGAGACCCCGCCCACCGCTCAGATAGGTGATCTCCTGCGCAGCCTGAACGACCAGTTCGGCCAGATCGGTCGCGCGCACATCATCAAATCTGACGGTTGGACCTGATACAGAGATACCCGCGCAGGGTTCGCCTTTGTCGTTGTAAATTGCGGCACCAATGCAGGACATTCCCTCATAGCGTTCTTCCCGGTCATGCGACCAGCCGCGCGCCCGGGTCTCAGCCAGATCCCTGAGCAGCATTTCTTCGGGTGCCAACGTACTATCCGTGAACTTCGTCAGATCCGCAGACTTCAACAGTTTACCAAGAGCAGCTTCTTTCATTGCCGCCAAAATCGCTTTGCCAGTTCCTGACGCATACATCGGTGTCCGTGCGCCGGGCGGGAAAAAAGCGCGGATCGGGTTTGAGGTTTCGACCTGACCGACAAACACAACTTCCCCGCCATCCGGAACAGCCAGATTGGCAGTTTCTCCGCTGTCCTGCATCAGCCGCCTGAGTATCGGACGCCCGATCTCAAGAACGCTGTTCCGTCGCAAGAAGGATGCGCCGGTGCGGTAGGCTTCGATCCCGATCATCCATTCCTGACGTTCGTCGTCAAAAGTGACGTACCCATGTTTCTGAAGCGTTGTCAGAATGCGATGAGTGGTGGCTGTGGGCACCCCGATTTCACGGGCAAGATCGCTGAGCGAGGCACGCTCGAACCGCGCCACCGATGTCAGAACACCTAGCGCCCTGTCCAGCGACTGCATGGTTCCGGCCGAGCTTTCCTTGAACAACGATTTGGGTCTGCCGCGTGGTCGCTTCTGAGTCTCCATACCGATCCTTTTTGCTTCTTTGACGGCCCGCTTAAAAAACCTGGCCGTGGATTGCGATTTTCAGAATATGAAAATGAGAAACTGAAAACCTTTTAATTTCAGCTTATTGCTAATTTAATTCCATAAATGAAAATATTTTTCAAGAAAATTGCACCTAATGAGGAGTCCGGCGACACTTGTTTTCAAAGTGGAGGACAGAGTGATGTCAAACCAGAACCCGGTCTTTATTCCCGGCCCGACCAACATTCCAGATCGCCTGCGCCTTGCCATGCAAGTACAGACGCAGGATCACCGTGCACCCGATTTCGTGGACACATTCGCGCCCGTTCTCGAGGACACCAAAAAGGTCTTTGGCACTGTACCAGGACAGATCGTAACCTTTCCAGCCAGTGGCACTGGCGGATGGGAGGCTGCGGTAACAAACACGCTCAGCCCCGGCGACAAGGTCCTTGTCGCGCGCTACGGCGTGTTCAGCCATCGCTGGATCGATTTGTGCCAACGGCATGGGCTAGACGTTCAGATCGTGGAATGCCCATGGGGTGAAGGTGCACCCGCAGACCGTTTTCAGGCGATCCTGGCTGCGGATACTGCGCATCAAATCAAAGCTGTGTTGGTTACACACAACGAGACCGCCACAGGCGTACGATCGGATATCGGCGCAGTACGCCGAGGCATGGATGCGGCCTCGCATCCCGCCATGTTATTTGTGGATTGTGTAAGCTCTCTGGCCTCGATGCCGTTCGAGTTCGATCGCTGGGGTGTCGATATCGCGGTCTCTGGTTCGCAGAAGGGGTTCATGCTGGCGACTGGAATGGCAATTCTCTGCGTCAGCCCTAAGGCAATTGCGGCCATGGAAACAGCCAAGCTGCCACGGACCTTCTTTGATTTCCGCGACATGATGGCGGCCAATGCCTCAGGCGGGTTTCCCTATACCCCTCCTCTGCAATTGATCTACGGCATGCGTGAAAGTCTTAAGATGCTGTTCGAAGAGGGGCTTGATAATGTCTACGCACGCCACTTCCGGCTAGCCGAAGGTGTTCGCCGCGCAACCGATGCCTGGGGGCTGAAACTGGTTGCCCATTCCCCCGAACTCTATTCGGATACAGTCAGCGCCATTTATGTCCCCGAGGGTTTTGACAGCAACGCCCTGACCGATCACGCCTTTAACGCATATGGTGTCTCCTTCGGTATCGGGCTTGGTCAGCTGAACGGCAGGGCCTTCCGCATCGGCCATTTGGGAAGCCTGACGGATGTCATGGTGCTCTCCGGCCTAGCGACTGTCGAAATGGCGATGGCCGACCTGAATTATCCTATCAAACTCGGCAGCGGTGTGGCTGCGGCCCAGGAATACTACCGCAACACTGGCGCAAATCCCGCCAAGGCTGCGGCGTGAGGAGGCCCCACATGTTAGATCAAATCGCAGCGTCCGATCTGACGATCGACGATGTGCGCGCAGCGCATGAGCGCATCAAACCTCATATCCGACGCACTCCTGTAATGACGTCAGACTATCTGAACGACCTGACCGGTGCACAATTGTTCTTCAAATGTGAGAATTTTCAGGAGGCTGGCGCTTTCAAAGTTCGCGGGGCCAGCAATGCCGTGTTTGGTCTGAGTGATGAGATGGCTACCAAGGGCGTCTGCACGCATTCCAGCGGCAACCACGCGCTCTCACTGTCTTATGCGGCGGGGCGTCGCGGTATCCCGTGCAATGTTGTGATGCCACGTACGGCACCACAAGCAAAGAAAGATGCCGTTCGCCGGTTTGGCGGCACAATCACCGAATGCGAACCCTCGACGTCTTCGCGTGAGGCAACCTTTGCCGAAGTTCAGGCCCACACAGGTGGTGAATTTGTGCATCCGTATAATGACTTGCGCGTCATCACGGGACAGGCGACCTGTTCAGCGGAACTACTTGAACAGACCAATGGTATAGATGCCGTGATCGCGCCGATCGGAGGTGGCGGCATGGTTTCAGGTACCTGTCTTACCGTGTCGAACCTGTCTTCTGAGACAGCGATTTATGCGGCAGAACCAGAGCAGGCTGACGACGCTTACCGGTCGTTCAAAGCGGGGCACATTATCGCTGACGACGCACCCAAGACGGTAGCTGATGGGTTGCTGGTGCCTCTCAAGGAAAACACGTGGCACTTCGTATCACACCACGTGACCGACATTTTCACGGCGTCGGAGGATGACATCGTCGAAGCGATGAAACTGACCTGGAAATACCTGCGCGTTGTGATGGAGCCGTCATCTGCCGTGCCATTGGCAACAATTCTCAAGAACCCCGACGTGTTCCGGGGCAAGCGCGTCGGGGTGATCATCACCGGCGGCAACGTGGATCTGGACAAGCTGCCCTGGCTCAAAGGGTAAGGAGAAACAGGATGAACAAACCCATGAATATCGATCAACTCGAAGTTGGCTATGACATCCCTGCCGCGATTGGCATGGATGAAACCGAAATTCAAACGCCTTGCCTGATCCTTGATCTGGATGCGCTAGAGCGGAACATAAAAAAGATGGGCGATTATGCCAAAGCCCACGGGATGCGTCACCGCGTGCACGGCAAGATGCACAAGTCTGTGGATGTCGCGAAACTACAGGAAAAGCTGGGCGATGCCGTTGGCGTGTGCTGTCAGAAGGTGTCTGAGGCAGAAGTATTCGCGCGCGGCGGCATCAAGGATATTCTGGTTTCAAATCAGGTTCGCGATCCTGCCAAGATCGATCGATTGGCCCAACTGCCCAAACTTGGTGCACGCACCATTGTCTGTGTCGATGACATCAACAACGTGGCCGATCTGTCTGCGGCTGCTCAAAAGCACGGCACCGAGCTGGAAGTGTTTGTAGAAATCGACTGTGGGGCGGGTCGTTGCGGCGTAACCAATACTTCGGACGTCGTTGCTATCGCCAAAGCTGTGCAAGCTGCACCCAACCTGAAATTCACCGGCATTCAGGCCTATCAGGGTGCGATGCAGCATCTGGATACCTATGAGGCGCGGCAAGAGAAACTCGATACCGCAATCGCCATGGTCAAGGACGCTGTGGATGGACTGAAAGCTGAGGGTATTGAATGTGGGTTGGTTTCCGGCGGCGGAACCGGTTCCTACTACTTCGAAAGTAACTCGGGCGTTTACAACGAGTTGCAATGCGGTTCTTACGCCTTCATGGATGCTGATTATGGTCGCATTCTTGATAAGGACGGCAAGCGGATCGATCAGGGGGAATGGGAAAACGCCCTGTTCATTCTGACGAGTGTCATGAGCCACGCCAAAGCCGACAAGGCCATCTGTGATGCGGGCCTCAAAGCGCAGTCAGTCGATAGTGGCCTGCCCTTCATCTATGGGCGGGACGACGTCGAGTATCTGAAATGCTCGGATGAACATGGGGTGATCGGCGATCCGGACGGTGTGTTGAAAGTCAACGACAAGCTGCGTCTGGTGCCCGGTCACTGTGATCCAACGTGCAATGTCCATGATTGGTATGTCGGTGTCCGCAACGGCAAGGTCGAAACCCTGTGGCCCGTGTCTGCGCGCGGGAAGGCATACTGACAATGAGGGATGGTATGACAACACAAACAGATGGCTTGCTGATCGTCGGTGAAGAGCTGTGCGAAAAACTGGTCGGTCGGCAACAGGCCTTTGACGCCGTTCAGGACGTATTCGCCGCGATGGCACGTGGTGGCGCATGGAACTTTCCCGTTATCCGTGAGGCGCTTGGCTACGCGGATGCGCTTTACGGTTTCAAATCCGGGTTTGACCGCGATGGTAAGGTTCTGGGCGTGAAGTCAGGTGGTTATTGGCCGGGAAACGCGGAACACGGTCTAACCAACCACCAGTCAACGGTGTTCCTATTTGACCCGGATACTGGACGACTGTCAGCGCTGGTTGGCGGTAACTATCTGACCGCAGTGCGCACTGCGGCGTCTTCGGCCATTTCCATCGCTCATCTGGCCCGAAAGGATGCAAAGGTGCTGGGCATGGTCGGAGCTGGTCATCAATCTGCCTTCCAATTGCGCGCGGCTGCGGAGCAACGCGATTTTGAAAAGGTTGTGGCCTGGAACCCGCACCCAGACATGCTGCCTCGGTTGGCGGCTGTCGCCGACGAGATCGGGCTGGAATTCGAAGCAGTTAGTCAACAGGAGTTGGGCGCGCAAGCGGATGTGATCATCACGATCACCTCTGCCTTTGAACCCTTGCTGCTGAAAGACTGGATCAAGCCTGGCACTCATCTGGCCTGTATGGGCACCGATACCAAGGGAAAGATGGAAGTGGATCCATCCCTGGTTGCCGCTGCCTCAGTGTTCACCGACGAGGTGGCGCAATCCGTCACGATTGGAGAGGCGCAGCACGCCGCGACAGACGGTTCGATTACCGCCGAAGCGATCACCCCGATTGGTGCGGTTATCAATGGCGACCATTCCGGGCGGACGAGTGACACCGAGATCACCTTGTTCGATGGGACCGGCGTCGGGTTGCAGGATCTGGCTGTCGCGTCGGTCGCCGCCAGATTGGCGGATGAAGCCGGATTGGCCCAGCGCGCAACTCTCTAGACAAAAAAAGCGCGCCTTGTTTCAGGGCGCGCTTTCAAAACTTCGAGTCAAAGGTCTCGCGTTAGCCGCGGATCACCTTGGCAAAGCTGTCAAAGATCGGCTCGTTGGCGCAAATCACTTCACCATCTTCCAGCACACTGCCTTCAGGGTTCAGAGCCTGAACAAAGCCGCCTGCTTCCTTGACGATGATGATGCCCGCAGCCAGATCCCAGGCGTTCAGGCGACGCTCCCAGAAACCTTCGTAGCGGCCGGCGGCGACATAGGCCATGTCCAGAGCAGCGGCGCCCCAGCGGCGAACACCTGCACATGCTGGCATCAGACGCGCCAGATCCTGCAAAGTCGCAGGCAGGTCAGAACGACCACCAAAAGGCAAACCTGTAGAAAAGATCGACTCAATCATCCGATGGCGACCTGAAACACGGATGCGGGTGTCATTCATCCACGCGCCCTCGCCTTTTTCGGCAAAGAACATTTCATCCTTGGCAGCGTCGTAGATCACACCGGCAACGATCTTGCCTTTGTGTTCCAGCGCTATCGAAATCGCCCAGTGCGGCAGGCCGTGAAGGAAATTGGTGGTGCCATCCAGAGGGTCAACAATCCAGCGGCGCGTTGGGTCTTCGCCGTCAATCGCTCCGCCCTCTTCGGCCAGCCAGCCATAGGTCGGGCGAGCGCCAAGCAATTCTTCTTTCAGGATCGCCTCGGCAGCGATGTCAGCCTTCGATACGAAGTCACCAGCGCCCTTCATCGACACCTGCAGGTTTTCGACCTCACGAAAATCCTTGACCAAAGAACGCCCCGCTTTGCGCGCGGCCTTGATCATGATGTTGAGATTTGCACTGCCAACCATTGTTCTGACGCTCCTGTCCGGTCAAACCGCGCGTATACTGGGGCAAGTCGACCTTGCCAAGAGGCATGATGTGCATATCAGCCCCGCAACCGACGCCGTAACAGACACCTATTGGGTCTGCAACTTGCGCGCCTCGACCCTTGCAAGTTTAACCAGCTCCTGAACGAACGGTTTTTCAAGGTCTTCAGAGCGTACTGCAGCGTATAGCCTACGGGTGATCCCCTCTTTGGTCAGCGGACGTGTGACGTAATCAGAGTTATACTTAACCTCTCGTACAACCCAGTCAGGCAGCACTGAAATCCCCCGGTTTGACGCCACCAGCAGCAGGATCACAGCGGTCAGTTCAACCTGCCGGATCGTTGCCGGTTCAACCCTTGCCGGGATCAGCAACTGACTGAAAACATCCAGTCGCGTCCGTTCAACCGGGTATGTGATCAGCGTTTGCCCGCGAAAGTCTTCGGCTTCGATATAGGGCTTGTCGGCCAACGGATGAGACGAGGCCGCAACAAACACAGCGTTGTAGTCGAACAATTCAACAAATTCGACACCCGGCAGGTTTTCGGGGTCGGAAGATACAACCAGATCCACCTCTTCTTTCTGCAACGCAGGCAGCGCATCAAATGCCAGGCCCGGTCGGATGTCGACGTCTACGTCTGGCCAGGTTTTCCGGAACGCTTCAAGCACCGGGAACAGCCATTCAAAACAGGCATGGCATTCAATCGCGATATGCATGCGGCCCGTTCGTCCGTCGCGAAGCGAAGAGAACTCATCCTGCATCGCTTCGACCTGAGGCAATATCTGCTCGGCAAGACGCAGCAAACGCAAACCCGCAGCTGAGAGCTTCATCGGCTTGGATCGCCGCAGGAACAACTCAACCCCCGCCTGATCTTCGAGCCCTTTGATCTGGTGACTTAACGCCGACTGCGTGATGTTCAATTGATCCGCTGCACGCGCCAGCCCACCACATTCATGAATGGCCTTGATCGTGCGGAGATGTCGGAACTCGATATGCATATTTCACTGAGCTCATGTTGTTCTTGAATAATATGAGTTTGTCTCACAATGCTTCGCATGGCACAAGGGCCGGGAACAAAAGCTGTGAGGGCCCGATGACCAAGCCTGAAATTTCATTCGAGTTTTTTCCGCCCCAAACGCTGGAGGCCTCGTTTCGTCTTTGGGATACCGTCCAGACTCTGGCGCCGCTTGACCCTCGTTTCGTTTCGGTCACCTACGGTGCAGGTGGCACAACCCGTGAATTGACGCGGGATGCAGTTGCCACACTGCATAAATCTTCGGGCCTGCCCGTTGCGGCGCACCTGACATGTGTTGATGCATCGCGTCAGGAAACGCTGGAGATTGCCGATACCTTCGCACGTGCAGGCGTTCAGGATATCGTCGCGCTGCGGGGTGACCCACCTAAGGGTCAGGATCGGTTCGTACCGCATCCTGAAGGCTTTACCAACTCGGTTGAACTGATCGAAGCGCTGGCCGAAACCGAGATGTTCAGCATCCGCGTCGGTGCGTATCCTGACAAACATCCTGAAGCCGGTGACATGGCAGCTGATGTCGAGTGGCTGAAAGCCAAATTGGATGCCGGCGCAGATGAAGCGTTGACCCAGTTTTTCTTCGAGGCCGAAACCTTCTTCCGTTTCCGCGATGCCTGCGCGAAGGCCGGAATTGATAAGCCGATCGTGCCGGGCATTCTGCCAATCGAGAACTGGAAAGGTGCACGCAAGTTTGCTCAACGCTGTGGTGCCAACATCCCGACTTGGTTGGAGCAAGCGTTTGAAAAGGCAGTGCGAGATGGTCGCGAAGATTTGCTGGCCACTGCAATCTGCACCGAATTGTGCTCGGACCTGATCGAAGGCGGCGTCGATAAGCTGCACTTCTATACACTGAACCGACCCGAGTTAACGCGAGATGTTTGTTTTGCACTCGGTATTGTTCCGAAAGCTGAACTGCAAAACGTCGCCTGATTTCAAACAAGGACCCCTGTGCTGCCGGGCTGCTTCGTCAGTCCGGCTCTTTTTTATCTGGTTTTGCAACAGTACATCACCCTTACCGCGCGAAGACAATCTCACGCGGCTCATCCTATTGTTCGCCCAATACACCTCAATTCTTTGAGAAATTTGACAAAAAAACGTTAGCCCTCAAACTGGGCTTGTGTAGTTTAAAGAGTGTTTTGAGTATGGAGCCAGTTAACAGGATCCAGGCCCGGGTAGATGCGCTCGAGGCTCTTGGCCTCGGCCAATCGGCGGACGCCGAAGAAATTCGTGATGCATGGCGTCGTATCGCCTTTCATGCGCATCCGGATCACACCGATGGGGATTATTCCAATTTCTCCAACGCTAAAGCGGCGTATGACTATTTAAGAAAAGAGGGTTTCGCCAGCAAAGAAAGGCAAGGATCGGCGCAGCCGCGGCGACCCAAGCTGCGTAAACGTGTTGTCGAACTGGATGAAGACCAGATCGAGGCCTGCCATATCTTGCTAAACCCTGATTTGGCCATTCCGTACCGTCCAGATGGAATGGTTCAAAGCAATGATACTGCTTCCGTTCGCGACAACGCGCGGGCTTCGGATCATGTACCGGATGCCATTGGGTGTTACGGACGCGATCTGACCTTTTTTGTAGCGACCCCTGTCTGCGAAGGCTCAAACAGGGTTGCTTTGCCAACATCTATTCTGTCCAGCTGTCGCCGGAAAGAAACCGAAATCCTTGCGTTTCAGTCAAAGAGTTCAGGCTCAGGTGAAGTGGTTATTCCGGATTCGATCCGTCAGAGTAAATTCCCCGGCGCGCGAAGCGTGAGAATTCGTTTCGAAGCTGACGAACAGATGCGGGATGAGTTCTGGATCGCAAGCTAACCAATGATCGGGTGAAGAGCCCGGCCGATTAAGCCGGGCTTTCGATACTGAACCGTCGGTTTAATTGGACACAGGGCCTTCCGATGTGAATTTTGGAATGACGCTGGTCGAGGCGTCCGATGTTTCGATACCGGGCCAGTTGCCTTCGGCCAGATTGATGTTGCCCGGAACGTCTTCTTCCCAGAAGCCAACCACAACATCAGTGATGTTCAGGTACAGTTTATCATCGACAATCCGCCACAGGTTCGGGTTGGCCGGAACCTTGCCGCCTTTTGAAACGCCATAGGCGCAGTGGCCATCATATTGCGGGGCGTAATAGGCCGGGTTTTCCAGAAACTTGTCGCGGTTTTCCTCTGTCGAGAACGCCCAAGTGGACCCATTGTATTCCGCAGTAATATCCGACTGACCACGCACCGCTTCTGGTTGCGACTGTCCAACCGGCACCTGAGCAAGGTCACGGTAGGCGACGACATCGTAACCTGAGACGGCAAATCCGGTTCCATCAACATATTGCGGGCCAGCAAATGCCGGAACGGCCAGCGTCACAGCCGCGGCAAAGGTCAGGGCAAAGCGTTTCATGTGGTCAATCCTCTTATCTCAACTGTTTCCGGGCGCCGTTGTGGCGGGACTGGCATGACAATATGCGATTCTGGTGCACTTCGTAGTCCTGCTCGCGGCGGTGTGACATCCAACGAGGAAACGTGAGGAGATCGTCGCGGAATGTTACAAAGCCAGTGCAACATCGGGGCTTGGACTTTGACTTTTGCAACATTAGCTGTTGTGGCACCGGGTGCGCAGCCCGACAAAGGCATGAAAGGTAAGAGATGAGCGAGAACGCGACCTATACACCACCGAAAGTCTGGACCTGGGACAGCGAAAGCGGTGGACGCTTCGCAAATATCAACCGGCCCATTGCCGGCGCGACCCACGACAAGGATCTGCCAATCGGCAAACATCCTATGCAACTTTATTCACTGGCAACTCCCAATGGTGTCAAAGTGACTGTGATGCTGGAAGAACTGCTGGCACTGGGTCATGAAGGTGCCGAGTACAATGCCTGGCTGATCAATATCGGTGAGGGCGACCAGTTCAGCTCGGGTTTTGTCGAGGCAAACCCGAACTCCAAGATTCCTGCCCTATGGGACAGATCCGGCGATGAACCCATCCGAGTTTTTGAAAGTGCATCGATTTTGTTCCATCTGGCCGAGAAATTCGGTGAATTTCTGCCAAAATCAGGAACCGAGCGCACCGAAGTCATGAACTGGCTGTTCTGGCAGATGGGCAGCGCGCCCTATCTGGGTGGTGGTTTCGGTCATTTCTACGCCTATGCCCCGGAAAAATGGGAATATCCGATTAACCGCTTTGCCATGGAAGCCAAACGGCAACTGGACGTGCTAGAGCGTGAACTGGCAACCAAGACCTACATCGCCGGTGAAGACTACAGCATCGCCGACATGGCAATCTGGCCGTGGTATGGCCAGCTTGTTCTGGGTCGTCTCTATGACGCAGCAGAGTTCCTGGACGTCGAATCCTACAAGAATGTGATGCGTTGGGCCAAGGCGATCGACGAACGGCCCGCTGTTGTGCGCGGTCGCATGGTGAACCGTCCTTTCGGTGAACCTCACATGCAGTTGCATGAACGCCATGACGCCAACGACTTCGAGACACGCACGCAGGACAAGCTGGAACCTGCGGCCGAGTAAATAGCATCAAGGGAAGGGCCACGTCGGAGCATTAACTCCGCGTGGCCTTTTCATTTTAGAAATCTCTATTTTAGGATTGGCGGCTTTTCCGGATCACTTCCCGGAATGGGCCTTGAGATTTGCCGGACTTCTGGCTGAGGCAACTCAAAACGCAATCCGACATTGGCCAGCGCTGCGGCCGTTGGCTCGTCTGCATTGAAGAAACCAACATCCAATGCACCGGCTTCAATGCCAGAAAAGGTAAGCGCCTCCGATACGGCTTTGGCGAGCGCGGCCTCGGCCCCATCCGAGGCGCCGACGAACCCAAGCAAATGCCCCTGCCCGCCAAGGTCGTTTTTTGTGCCCACCAGAAACGCAGCACTGGCAAGCCCCGCAGCGGTCGCCAATTTGGTGTCCAATGCCGTGAGCATCCTGTCCGGCAATCCGGAAGGAGGCAGAAACTCCGCCAGTCTCTGTTGTACTTCTTCCGGCCCATGCTGAAGGGTGCTGGCAAGCCAGCCCAAAGCCTCAGCTGGAATCAACATGGATGAAGGGGCCGTATCCAGGTTCAGACCCAGTCCGATCCCCTGCCCGGACAACATCGCTGCCAGTACCCGGCCAGACAGTGCAACATAAGGTGCCGGTCGGCCCGCGAAACCAGCCAATCGTTCTTCACGATCAAATGCCAGTACAAAGCGGCCGTCTGCCACCTCAAACAGTTCGGGTAATATGTTTTCGTCCCGTGCCTCTTCGGTCAACATCAGGAACAGTTCGCAATCAGCCAGCCGTTCGAAAAACCGCAGCCGCGCTGCATCGTCCTGTGGGTTTGCCTCCATCTCGGCATGGGCAGCATCCAGGGCCGTTGTGTCAGTCATTCAGCACCTCTTGTACCCGCGCACGCAAAACCGGCAACAGTTCAGCTTCGAACCACGGGTTCTTCTTCAACCATGCCGTATTGCGCCACGACGGGTGAGGCAAGGCAAAGACACGCGGCGCATGGTCTCGCCAGTTTCGAACAGTCTCCGTGACAGGTGTTCGGGCGCCCAGGTGATACTTATGTGCATGGCCGCCAACCAACACAGTCAGAGGCACTTCACCCAACTCCTCCATCACCTTGTCATGCCACGTGTGGCCACAGATCGGGGGCGGCGGCAAGTCGGCCTTGCGGTCGTTATAGCCGGGAAAACAGAAAGCCATCGGCACAATGGAAATCTGCGTCCTGTCATAAAACACGTCCTCATCCAGGCCGAGCCATTCACGCAATCGATCACCCGACGGATCGGTAAACGGACGACCGGATTCGTGGACGCGCGCACCGGGAGCCTGGCCTGCGATCAATATTCGTGATCCCGATTGAAACCAGACCACGGGGCGCGGTTCATGCGCCGTATAGGTTTGCGCAAATGTATCTGCGCATAGACGGCAGGACCGGATCTGATCGGCCAGCAAATTCATAGGATGATAAGGTTTCCTCAATCCAGCTTGTTCATTGCTTGTCATGAAGATAATGGTCCTGCGATTTCGATCCAGTGGTGGAGCCACAGGTCACACAATCCTGAACAACGACCGGAACGCATTGATCATTTGTTTCATATTTCGACATAATGTGGCCAACATGGATCGGTAGCAGAAACGCTGGTGATACGATCCGACGAATGACAGACATCAAAGGAACGATCAGCAGGTCGTGAATGCTTGAATTTGAGAACGTCAGCAAATCCTTCTGGACCGGGACGCGCCGAAAGGTGATCCTGGACAATGTCTCTTTCCGGGTCGAGCTGGGCAAATCCCTCGGGGTTCTGGCGCCGAACGGGACAGGAAAGACTACTCTTATCAACATGATGGCCGGGCTTGAGCAACCCGATGAAGGCGTTATACGCCGCGAATGCCGGGTCTCGTTTCCGATGGGGTTCACCGGTGGCGTTTCCAAACGCATGTCCGCTCTGGAAAACGCGCGATACATCGCCAAAATCTACGGTATGGATCCGGACTATGTCGAAGCCTACTGCCGTTGGCTGTGTGGCTTGGGTGAATATTTCAACCAGCCGCTGGCCACTTATTCGGCTGGCATGCGCGCGCGGTTCACATTTTCGCTGATGTTGGCGCTGGACTTCGATATGTACCTTATCGATGAAGGAATGCCCTCTACCACGGACGTGGAGTTCAACAAGAAGGCCGGTGAAATCCTGCAGGAGCGTTTACGAACCACGACCCTGGTGATCGTTTCGCACAGCCCCAAGATACTTGAAAAATTCGCACGACAAGCGGCTGTGCTTGTCGATGGGCAGCTCTACATGTTTGAAACCTTGGAAGAGGCAAAGCAGCTATATGACTACCAAACCCAAGGCTAAAAAATTCAATTCAGGCGACGCGCCGCAAGGGGAAGGAACCGCTGAAGCACGCTCGGAAGCGATTTCCCGAATCCGGCGGGCAACCCAACCCCCCACCGCCACCGGCGAAAGTCAGCCGGGCATTGAATTGGATGCCATCAAACGCGAAGGGTTGACTGGCCGCCAGTTACGAGTAGCTCGTCGACTGGCGCAAAAAAATGGGTTGGCGGCCACATCCGATTACGATGCAGTTCGGTTACTGCGTCAGAAAGGCATTGATCCGTTCCAGCGCACCAATCTGCTGGAACTTGCGGCCTCATCGGGTTCTGAAGCAAATAGAGAAACTGACCCTAAAGACACTATTAATATCCAACTGCCCCAAACGGTTAAAAGGGCACAGGAAAACTTACCAGGGCCAGAGTTGAGCCCCGCCCAACGTCGTGAATATGAGATCGGGCAAATCCAGAAAGACGTCGCCAAACGTCGTCGACGCAAACTCATTGGGCTATTCGCGCGTTTGGCTGTTTTTGTTTTGCTGCCCACGATAGTCGTTGGATATTATTTCTACCGCGTGGCAACGCCCATGTACGCAAGCGATTCCGCATTTTCCATTCTGCAGGCAGATGGTGGTGGAGCGATCGGAGGCTTGCTGTCGGGAACGCAATTCGCCACAGCACAGGATTCCGTTGCGACCCAGGAGTTCCTTGAATCCAAAGATGCGCTGCAAAGGCTCGACAAAGATGTCGGGTTTACCGAGATTTTCCAACAGGATTGGATTGATCCAATTCAGCGCCTGTCCCCCGATGCGAGCCTTGAAGAGGCCTATAAGCTATACAAAAAAATGATCACGATCGGGTATGACCCAACCGATGGTATCATTCGGATGGAAGTTGCCGCACCAGATTCTGAAACCTCGGTTAATCTGTCTAACCTGCTGATTTCTTATGCCGAAGAGAGAATTAATGGGCTGACCGAATTGAAGCGCGAAGATCAGATGCGGGACGCCTTGAGGGGCTTCGAAACTGCGCAAGAGGAACGCCGAAAAGCACAAGAGAACCTGATTGAGTTGCAAATGCAGGGCGCCGTGCTTGATCCGGAAAATGTCCTTGCAGGCATGCGCGGGCGCATCAACGAAATCGAAGTTCAGTTACAGGACAAAGAACTGCAACTTGCAGCGCTTCTGGACAATCTTCGACCAAACAAAGCCAAGGTTGACGGCGTCAGGGCAGACATCGAACGACTGGAAGCCGTTCTTGCCGAACTGAATGCCGAAATGCTGGACGCGTCTGCAGGCGAAAATTCGCTTGCCCGATTGAGCGTTCGCATTCAGATGGCTCAAGCCGATCTGGCGGCACGGGATATGATGCTCCAAACCGCTTTGCAGCAGATGGAAACAACACGCACCGAGGCTAACCGAAAGGTTCGGTATCTTACGGTGTCCGTAAACCCGGTGGCCAGTCAGGAACCCACCTATCCACGCAAGTTTGAAAATACGATTTTGGCTTTCCTGTTGTTTGCTGGTATCTACCTGTTGATTTCGCTTACAGCGTCAGTCCTTCGTGAACAGGTATCCTCGTAAGACTCATGAAACATGTAAAAATCGCCGATCTGACAGTTGGCAACGACCTTCCGCTTACCATCATCGCCGGTCCCTGCCAGCTTGAGACCGCGGACCACGCTCAGATGATCGCGGGCACAATGAAAGAAGCCTGCGAAGCCGCTGGTGCACAATATGTCTTCAAGGCTTCGTATGACAAAGCCAACCGGACCTCGCTATCCGGCAAGCGCGGAATGGGTATTGATGCAGGACTCAAGGTTCTGGACGATATCCGCAAAACCATGGGCATACCGGTTCTGACCGACGTTCATTCCGAAGCGCAATGCGCGATCGCTGCCGAGGCCGTGGATGTGCTGCAGATCCCGGCCTTCCTTTGTCGCCAGACAGACATGTTGCTGGCCGCAGGGAACACTGGCGCCGTGATCAACGTCAAAAAGGGTCAGTTTCTTGCCCCTTGGGAAATGCAGAACATCGTCACCAAGATCGAAAGCACCGGCAACCATAATCTCCTCCTGACCGAGCGTGGGGCTTCGTTTGGCTATAACACTCTGGTCGCGGACATGCGGTCGTTGCCGATCATGGCGCAGACTGGCTACCCAGTCGTCATGGATGCAACGCATTCGGTGCAGCAGCCTGGCGGCCGCGGCGGATCATCAGGCGGGCAGCGAGAATTTGCACCCGTTATGGCCCGTGCCGCAGTTGCGGTGGGTGCAGCAGCAGTATTCATGGAGACCCATCAGGATCCCGACAATGCACCCTGTGATGGGCCAAACATGATCTACCTGGATCAGATGCCCAAGCTCGTTGACACGTTGATGCGCTTTGATGCGCTGGCCAAAGCCAACCCAATTCAAATTTAACGATCGAGATATTTGATGACCAAGCCAATCCCCGAGGTGACTCCGAACACCTGGAATTTTCTGCGCGACCCTATGATCACTCCCACCGGATTTCGCGAATATGACGCCCGCTGGAAATACCCTGAGGAGATCAACCTGCCCGGCATGACTGCCCTTGGTCTGGGACTGGGTACGCAGATGCATAAGCGCGGCATCGAGCCGGTAATCGCGGTTGGCAACGACTATCGTGACTATTCTCTGGCCATCAAGAATGCGCTGATCCTTGGGCTGATGCAGGCCGGTATTCAGGTCAAGGACATCGGCCCGGCTGTCAGCCCGATGGCCTATTTTGCACAGTTCCATCTGGACGTGCCTGCGGTGGCAATGGTCACTGCCAGCCATAACCCCAACGGCTGGACCGGCGTTAAGATGGGCTTTGACAGGCCTTTGACCCATGGCCCTGACGAGATGTCCGAGCTGCGCGATATCGTGCTGAACGGTGAAGGCGTCGCCCGTGAAGGTGGCTCTTACGAATTCGTTGATGGCGTGAAAGAGGCTTATATCAACGATCTGGTGGGCGATTTCAAAATGTCACGTCCGCTCAAGGTGGTTTGCGCCACCGGGAACGGCACAGCTTCGGCCTTTGCCCCCGAGTTATTTGAGCGGATCGGCGTCGAAATCGTACCCAGCCACAACGAGCTGGACTACACTTTCCCCAACTACAACCCGAACCCGGAAGCCATGGAAATGCTGCATGACATGGCCGACACCCTCAAAGCCAGCGGCGCCGATCTGGCGCTTGGCTTCGACGGGGATGGCGATCGTTGCGGCGTCGTTGATGATGAAGGCGAAGAGATTTTCGCCGATAAAGTCGGCGTAATCATGGCCCGCGATCTGGCCAAGCTGCATCCCGGCTCGACCTTTGTGGCGGACGTCAAATCCACCGGCCTGTTCGCCAGCGACCCCGAGCTGCAGGCGCATGGCGTCAAAGCTGACTACTGGAAGACCGGTCACAGCCATATGAAGCGTCGCGTCAAGGAAATCGGCGCGCTGGCCGGGTTTGAAAAGTCAGGACACTACTTTTTGGCCGAACCTATCGGGCGAGGCTATGACTGCGGAATGCGCGTAGCCGTCGAGATCTGCAAACTGATGGACCGCAACCCGGATCAGAGCATGTCTGACCTGCGCAAGGCCCTGCCTAAAACATGGTCGACCCCGACCATGTCGCCCTATGCAGCCGATACCGAAAAGTATGACATCCTCAAACGGTTGGTCGACAAGCTGGTCGCCAAGGCGGATGCAGGCGAGACATTTGCCGGACGTCCGATCAAGGAGGTCGTGACCGTAAACGGTGCTCGGGTCATTCTGGACAATGGCAGCTGGGGTCTGGTGCGCGCGTCGTCGAACACCCCCAATCTGGTTGTCGTCTGTGAAAGCAGCGAAAGCGAAGACGAAATGCGCGCTATTTTTGCGGATATTGACGCCGTCATTCGCACCGAGCCCAATGTCGGTGACTACGACCAGACAATCTGATCACTGAAACAATACGGGGCACCTTAGGTGCCCCGTTTTCGTTTGGCTCGAAACATAGCTCAGTCGCCACCGAACAATTTCAGAAGACCTTTCTTGGCCTCTTCTTCGAGTTTGCTTTTGAGCGCATCCTCGATCTGATCGCTGTCGGTGATTGTGGTATCCAGTTCATCCCCGACCTTCTTCAGGACCTTGTCCTTCGCATCCTGTTCAAGTTCCTTGACCTTACCTTCGGCCGCAGCCTCGATCACTTTGGTCAGGTCAGGCCGGATCGATGGGTCGCTCCATGGTCCGACGATACGAACGGGTACTGCGATACCCTCGCCTGAATTTGCCCTCAACGCGACTGGTGTGAAGAGATAGTCAATGTCACGGGCACCCAGCCCGACACGCCCTTTGCCATCTGCCCTGTAATTCTTGAGGGTCATTAACAGATCTTCATTGGTCAGGTTCCCACCATCCATGGTGAAGCTTGCGGTCAGGCTGTTGAAGACCGTCGTCCCTCCTGACACGTTGCCGCGCCCCATCAGGCGATCGAGATCAATACCCGAGATGACGCCGCTTTCAACATCAAGGCTACCGGATCCGCTGAGCGAATTCATAATTTGATTTTCCGTTTGCCCCACCCCAAGGAATTTGAGGGAACCTGATCCGGTGCCGGACAGACGTTCTATGCCACCCAGAGTACTCAGTGCCTGCTGGATGTTTATCCCGGTCGCTGTCAGATCTCCCCCGACCGACAATCCGTTTCTGTTGTTCGCAACGACCTGACCATTCAGTTGCCCCGAAAACAAAGTAGCCGGATGCATTTTCAGAACGGCCCGTGATCTATCAAGGCTCATGGTCAAATCACTCGCGCCAAAGGTCATGCCCGGCACGGCGATTGAGTTGGCTTGCAGCCGGATATTGCCATTTGCCAGCGACAAAGCAGACGCATCAATCGGGTCATTGGACCAACCCTCTGAAACAGGTGCTGCAGCGCTGCTCCCGCCACCGGTTGAGGTGCTGGTCGCTTCGGTTCCGGCAATCTGTGAGAGATCAAGATCCCCGCCATTCAGTCGCGCTGTCAGATGCGGGGGATCAGAAATGACAATGTCGGCCTCTCCATCGAACCGATTGTTATCCAGAACGGCGCTCATCCCGCGCAATGAGATGCGACCATCTTTGGTATAGGTCATTTGGCTCGAGACATTCGCAACCTGCCCCAGCCCGTATGGGACCGAAACTCCGCCCTGACCAAACGCCGCCAACATCTGTTCGGTGCTGGATGTCTTGATCCGGGTCTTGCCATCCATTTCACCGGCAATGTTCACTCGGCCCGAGAAACCGATATCTCCTCCCGGAGCTGTCATAGTCAGCTCAAGCGGCGTTACCACGCCGGATGCGAATGCGGGCAAATCCGGGATCGTAAGGTCTACTTCAGCGCTCCCGCCGGGTACTGACATGCTTGCCTGCATCTCCATAGGGGCGTCGATTTCAGGCCATCTGGCCGCCAGATCAACATTGGCGAAATCCATCTTAATCTCGCCATTCTCGACATAGATCAGCCTTGCGTTGGTCAGTTCCAGACGATCAAGGGTAATTGCACCCGGCTCCGCTGCGGAGGGTGTACCTACCTCATTCGCCGGTACGGTCGCACCCGACTGCGCCACAGTGAGTTCCCAGTTCCCGCGCCCTTCGGACAACTCAAGCCGCAACACGGGGTCCTCTGCCAACACGCGTTTGATTCGCAGATCGCCTGCCAACAACGCTGATGCGTCCACGCCCACAGCCAGACTATTGGCGCTCAGCATTGGTTGTGGACCAGCCCATGATGCGTTTCCAAAGGTGACCGGACCTGTTTCCATTCCCAGAACAGGCCAGAAGGACAAGCGCACGTCGCCGGAAAGGGTCAGTTCACGTCCGGTCTGCGCACGCACCTGTTCGGCCAGTATGGCGCCGAGTTTATCCCCCGGCATCAACAACAACGCGCCTATGACCAGCCCGAATGCTGCAACCAGTATGAATAGGATTCGCACCAACCATTTCATGTTTTGCCCTCTGCCTTTTCGGCTTGTCTGCTCGATGACAAGTCAGCCCTGTGCGCGCAACATTTGCAAGGGGAAGCGTTCCCCACTATATGCCGCGCCATGACCACGAACCCGCCAAACCTCCGCCCCGACCTGGCCCCTGCCGCCCGGATCACCGAGACGCCACGTTCGAACCAGCCTACCATCGGCATGGTCTCATTGGGCTGTCCCAAAGCACTGGTCGACAGTGAACGCATTCTGACCCGCCTTCGTGCCGAAGGATACGGCATATCACCCGACTATTCAGGCGCGGATGCCGTGATCGTGAACACATGCGGGTTTCTCGATAGTGCCAAGGCGGAATCGCTGGATGCGATCGGCGAGGCACTGGTGGAAAATGGAAAGGTCATCGTGACCGGCTGTCTGGGGGCCGAACCGGATTACATTCGCGAACATCACCCGCGCATCATGGCCGTCACCGGCCCGCACCAGTACGAACAGGTTCTGGATGCTGTTCACTCGGCCGTGCCGCCGGACCCGGATCCGTTTGTGGATCTGTTGCCCGCCAGCAGCGTACAGCTCACCCCGCGTCATTACAGCTATCTGAAGATTTCCGAGGGCTGTAACCACAAATGCAAGTTCTGCATCATCCCGGACATGCGCGGCAAACTCGCCAGCCGGCCAGCACATGCAGTTCTGCGTGAGGCGGAAAAACTGGTCGATAATGGGGTACGCGAGCTATTGGTCATCTCGCAAGACACCTCAGCCTATGGGCTGGATCGCAAGTATGATGTGAACCCGTGGAAAGACGGTGAGGTGCGTACCCACATAACCGATCTGGCCCGCGAGCTTGGAAAGTTGGACGCCTGGGTCCGGCTTCACTACGTATACCCCTATCCGCATGTGCGCGAACTGATCCCGCTCATGGCTGATGCGGGGTGTAACGTGCTGCCATATCTGGACATTCCCTTCCAGCATGCCCACCCCGACGTCTTGAAACGCATGGCTCGCCCCGCAGCAGCAGCCAAAACCCTGGATGAGATTGCAGCCTGGCGCGCAACCTGCCCGGACATCACCCTGCGGTCGACCTTCATCGTGGGGTATCCTGGTGAAACCGAGGCAGAGTTCCAAACACTGCTGGACTGGTTGGACGAGGCACAACTGGATCGCGTCGGGTGTTTTCAGTACGAAAACGTGGACGGTGCAAGATCGAATGATCTGCCGGATCATGTCCCCGCCGAAGTCAAACAAGACCGGTGGGAACGTTTTATGGAAAAGGCTCAGGCGATCTCAGAAGCCAAGCTGGCCGCAAAAGTCGGACAAAGGATCGAAGTCATCGTGGACGAGGTCGATGGCGACGCGGCAACCTGCCGGACCAAATCCGACGCTCCCGAGATTGACGGCAACCTGTTCATTGATGAAGGCTTCGAGGCCTTGAAGCCGGGCGATATCGTGACGGTCGAAGTGGATGAGGCCGGTGAATATGATCTGTGGGGCTGAACTGTCTGACATTCTGATCAGACAAACCCACAGTACCGCTGATGAAGTGCGATAGGCAAAGCGTGACCCAAGTTTATTGGCAAACAGCGCGCCTTTGACCGATCATAGACATGAAACCCTGTCCCAAACGGAGGTTCTCATGTTTCGCGTGTTTCGACCTATCCCACGATGCGCTGCTGTCATCGTCGCAGTACATCTGCTCTCAGGCCCGGTTTCCGCGCAGAGCTATGACAGTAGTGTTTCCGGCTTCATTACGGTTGGATCAGTCAAGCTGAGTATTCACCAGCGAAGTCAGCATCATGTTCGCAGATACTATTACGCTCCGACTATCCGGCACTACTCAACCAGACCACATGTTAGCTATGGCTCAACCTATAAAGTCCGACCACATCATGGGGTCAAACGTCACAAATACAAAGGCTACTACTATCCAGCGCCAAAGCGGTATGTGTTCAAACATCGAAAACACCGGTTCGGGCTGCGGTTTCAGAACTAAGAATTGTGGAGCGCTGGCTAAATCAAGCTGAACAACACAACCAGCCAGGCAACCCCAGCTGCTACTGCAGTTAGCGCCACGGCTGCGCTGGCTGCATCTTTTGCCTGCCCTGCCAAAGTGTGATGTTCGGTTGAGGTGTGATCGACCGCACGTTCGACAGCTGTGTTGAACAACTCAGCCGCCAGAACCAGGATTCCCAACGCGAGAATCATGGCACGTTCGCCCGCAGTCAACGGCAGCCAAAACGCCAATGCAGCCGAGAACACATTGAGCCATCCCCAGACACGGAACGAGTATTCCTCGCGCCAGGTCGTGATCACGCCCTGCCAGCTCCAGCGTGTTCTGTCACGCAGTCGTTGAAAGAAGTTCAGCATTTGGCCTTCCGGGCGCTTGGTTCAGTTATTGAACAAAACCAGCATTTACACGTTATGGCCAGAAAAGAAAAACCGCCAAACGGCGGCTCGAACTTTGATCGAATGTGCAGGCGGCCCCCAATAGGACCGCCTGCGGAATGCTTATTGTGTGACCGGGTTACATACGGTCTGACCTGCTTCGGTCGTGGCCAGCTGGTAACCTGCCGAGCAGCTTGCGTTGCCTTGCTTGTCATAGCTAGGCTGTACGTAGATCGGGGTCGGTTCTTCCTGCTGCGAGCACGCGGCCAGAACAACTGCGGTTGCGCAGAGAGCAGCGAATTTGAGTTTCATGTCCATCAATCCTCTATTACTTTTCTGATATTGCCCAGTTTTTCGGGGCCGTCGTCAGAATACGGGCTTGTCACCAATCTGGCAACCGAATCGATAACGGCTTCGTGATTAGAAGCGAAACCACGCTTGCCCGGCAACCTGCAGGTGCATTGATCGGGCCTGCCGCTACCCTTTTTGCCCGATCAGGCTAAGCTGTGTCATCGACATAAGCCAAATCGGAGTAGCCAGATGTCAGATGCACCCATCATCGCACAGAAATCCCCCTTTCCCGTCGAGGTAACCGAGGGCAAGAGTTATTTCTGGTGCGCATGCGGCAGATCCAAACGTCAGCCCTTCTGTGACGGATCACATAAAGGAACCGGAATCGAGCCGGTTAAATACACAGCAGAATCGAGCAAAAAGGTCTTTTTTTGTGGGTGCAAACAGACTTCCAAGCCCCCTCTGTGTGACGGATCTCATCAACAGTTATGAAGGTGTCTATCTCAGCTCGTTGAGGGTTTTGGCATTGGCGCAAAATTCTGGTGCGGCGATCGCCTGAGACTGCTGAATCGATAACCAGATCGCGCAATTTTCGCTGCATTCTGCGGCACGACAGCGCGTCACCATCTCGGCATAATCGTTGGCAGTAAGCCGCCCTTCAACCATCGCTTCGGTAAGGGAAACACCCATGCACCTGGCGACGGATCGGGTCAGCCAAAAGTGTTTTTCGATGTCGCCAAGCGAAGTTCGAGCCATCAGTTCATCCGCCGCTGATTTGCCTTAAGTGCGGCGAATCGCTTTCGGTTTGGGCAGTTTTCGGGGGCATGCGGCGCATTTTCATTCTGATCCAACCATTCAGGACAAGCGCAAGCCCATTCACACCCCCTGCAGGATTGAATCATCTCGGCCCAGCCTTCCTGGCTCAGTCGACCGACCTTATGGGCTGCTACAAGATCAGTTCCCGTGGCCTGCCCCATTCTGAGGATCAGGCGAACATGCGTCATAATTTGACCCAGATGCATCATCGAACAACCGCCTTACGGGATGAGATTCTGCAACAACTCCCGATTTCTGCAGTATTCCGGAGTTTGCTGCGAAGACGCGCTTTTCTGAAGAAAGGATTCGCAGTGGCTCGGATTGGGGCAGTTGGTGCATTTCAGAACAGCATCTGAAATCTCATCCACAGATACCTGCCCTTCGATGGCAGCGGTTTCCAGATCCACACCCAGCTTTGTGGCCATTTGATCCACGAGGCCGGCATGGTGTCGCAAAGTCTCACGGCTGGACATACGGTTTCCTTTCCCTGTCGCGCTTTGGGAAAAGGTATCAATCAAACCGATCTTTGCCCTTGATTCAGGTCAAGCACCGATACCGAGGTGATCCAGATAGAACCGCGTGGCATCCTGCACCCTACGAAAACGATCGCCGCCAAGCTTCTTGCCGCCATACCAGCGTGTCACGATGATAACGTGGTTCTCCATTTCAGCACGCTCCATCATCCGCAGGATCACCATGGCAGCCCCGCTTTCACCGTCATCGGCTTTCAGGGCTCCGGTCGGCAAAACAGCGGCCCAAGTGTTGTGCGTAGCCTTAGCGTAACTCTTGTAGGATTTGAGTTCCGCCAGAACAGCGTCAACATCCGCCCGGCTGGATGCAGAGGCGCCGGTGACAGCGTATTTTGATCCGCGATCGGTCAGCACCACGCCAAGGCGCGTCAGTTCTGTCATTGTGTCAGTCCCAATTGGGCCGCCGTTTCCAGAACGGCCTGCACGCGCTGAGCGTTGGGGGGGTGTGTGGCCAAAAAGCGGTCACCCGGATCAGGAATACGCTTGAAGTACTCCATTCCGACCAAGGGGTCATAACCCGCTGAATGTGTAATCACCGTACCCAGCCGGTCAGCCTCAAGCTCGAACCCCTTGATGTATACCTGCACCCCGACATCTGCACCCAGCTTTTGCGCAAGTTCAACACCCTCGTCATCAGCGCCATAATCCCGGGCCAAATTCCCAAAAATCTGCGCGCTTTCCTGAGAGTTTTTGGCCTGACGCGCAATATGATCCAGAACATGGTGGGCTGCTTCGTGCCCCATGACGAATGCCATTTCATCCGCGTTTTGCGTCGATTCGATCATCGTCTGGGTAAAAATAATGTAGGGTCGTTTCTTGTCATCCAGCGTCTGAAACGCATTGACCTCGGCATTTGGATCAGGATCGACAAGAATTCCGAACTCGCAATTCAGGTTGTTGGCCTGACGTCGGCAGGTATCGGTGGCGGCGGCGCTGACGGCGCGGCTGACTTGCCGAAAATCGCTCGCTTTCTGCTGCAGTTCCGGCGTTGAGGGATTCCACTGTTCTGCAGTGATGAAGCCAGACCCGCGCGGGCTAAGGCCGCAGGCAGAAACCAGCATGACCAGCAACAAGACATAACGGAGCATTCCGGGTCCTTTCAAAATCATGCCGGAAGGAAACCTTAGCGCGACACCTTCGGGCTTACCACACCTTCTGTTCCGAACAACGGGTTGCATTACTGCATTCGGATCGGCACTCTGACATCATGTTTTCGATTGAACATGAATTCGACTCGACGATCATTACTCTGGTGGACGAAGGCCCCAAGCCTTTGCAAGAGGATATCGTAATCAACAGTTTTGCCGAATGCGTGACGCTTGAGCAGATAGACCCCCGTACGGAACAGGTCCAGAAGATCACACTGTCACCGGAACAGGTCCGCGATCTGGCCGCTGCCCTCGATTTACCAGAGGGAGTCTATCAGATCCGGGAAACACCACCTGATCAAAGTGAATAGCAATTGCCAGACACCGCCTGATCCATCCTAAACACCTGTAGCAGTCTACAGCGTGGTAAGGCTTTGCATCGACTTGTGTTTTGTTCTTTGTGCCTCCATAGCCAATGTGATCTCCCGCCAAGCCGCCGCAAGGTATCAGAGATGTAGGACAGTTTTTTGCATTTGCCCTTGAAAAGGCCATGCACCTGTCCGAGATACACACTGCTGATGTAAAGGAAGTTAACATATGTCCTTGAAAAATCCGGCCGCACTGGAATTTCTGCTGTCGCGCCGATCCCGCCCGGCGAAAACCCTGATCGCACCTGCCCCAACACGGGAAGAACTGGAACCTTTGCTGACAGCCGCTGCTCGCAGCCCGGATCACGGCAAGCTTGAGCCCTGGCGCTTTATCGTTCTGCAAAAAGGCGCGATGCCGCGTCTAGCGGACCTGACCGAGAAACATGGGCGGGCATTGGGCAAAAGCCCCGAGGACATCGCCAAAGCCAGAAACCAATTCGATCTGGGACAACTCGCAGTAGCCGTCATCGAAGTGCAAAAGGAATCCCCCAAGATTCCAGCAATCGAACAAACCTATTCCGCCGGTGCAGTGTGTTTGGCGTTGCTGAATGCAGCTCTGGCTGCTGGATGGGGAGCAAACTGGCTGTCGGGCTGGCAAACTCATGACCGTGATTTCTGCAAGGAAGCCTTTGGTCTCGCTGAAAATGAACGTGTCGCTGGCCTGATTCACATCGCAACCGAAGGCACCACACCACCTGAACGTCCACGCCCGGACGTACCTGTACTGACCGAATGGGTTTCCGAATGATCGTTGTCCAGTCATTTCTCAAAGCCATCGGACAGATCGGGGATCCGCGTTTTCGCAAAGTTCTGCTGCTGGGCGTTGGCCTGACATTTGCCCTTCTAGTGGTCAGCTATGCAGGGTTCCTATGGCTGATCAACACGCTTGTCGGAGAACAGGTAACCCTGCCGATTTTGGGTGAAGTGACGTGGTTGAACGATCTTCTCAGTGTCTCATCTTTCCTACTGATGATGGTGCTATCGGTCTTTTTGATGGTGCCGGTGGCCTCGGCCATAACCTCGATGTTTCTGGATGAGGTTGCACAAGCGGTCGAGGACAAACACTATCCCTCCCTGCCCGCGGTCCCACGCATACCTTTTGGCGACGCATTGATGGATACGCTCAGCTTCCTAGGCGTCCTTATCGTTGCCAACCTGCTAGCTCTGATCCTTTATGCGATTTTCACGCCCTTCGCTCCGTTCATCTTCTGGGCCATGAACGGTTTCCTGTTGGGTCGGGAATATTTCACATTGGCTGCGATGCGGCGATTGGGCCGTGAAGGAGCGCGTAAACTGCGGGCAAAACATGTCGCAACGATCTGGATGGCCGGAACACTGATGGCCATTCCGCTATCCGTACCTCTCGTGAACCTCCTGATCCCGATCCTCGGGGCCGCGACGTTCACCCATATCTATCATGGGCTGTCAGGGACCAGACCCTGACTGTCAGCCCATCTGGTTCAGCCAGTCGAAATCCCGGACCGAGATCACGCCCGAGATGATAATCCCTGCAATGATCGCCCAGATCACTACCGAGATACCGGTGGTGATCCACATCTTTTTCTTCAGGTGATGCACTTCTGGCGCCCCTGCATGGGTACCCGGAACAATCTCACCCAGATCGCCCTGCGTTTTGATCCGCACGGGCAACACGATCAACAAGGTCAGGAACCAGATTACGGCAAACAGGACCAGAGCTGCTGTAATCGTCATAGTCGGCCCTCCGGCTTAGGGGTTACACCTGCTCCAGTTCAACAAGGCAACCATTGAAATCCTTGGGATGCAGGAACAGAACCGGTTTGCCATGCGCACCGATTTTGGGCTCTCCGGAACCAAGGACGCGCGCACCGGTTTCCTTGAGATGATCGCGGGCGGCAATGATATCTTCAACTTCGTAGCAGACATGGTGAATGCCGCCAGCAGGGTTCTTTTCCAGAAATCCATTGATCGGGCTGTCATCGCCCAAAGGATACAGCAATTCGATCTTGGTGTTGGGCAGTTCGATAAACACCACGGTTACACCATGATCGGGCTCGTCCTGAGGCGCGCCAACTTTTGCGCCCAGCGCGTTGCGATACTGCTCGGAAGCCGCTTCAAGATCCGGAACGGCAATCGCGACGTGGTTCAGGCGACCAATCATGGAACTCTCCTCTGTTCAGCGTTGCTGGGGTTATGGGGGTTGCCCCAACAAAGGGCAAGTGCGCCAAATTGCCCATTAACCCTGTGTTAGCCAGAAGTTCCTAGCGTGAGGCATCTGCTGAACAGGAGTTTTGCCATGGACGATTCGGGCCCATTCGCCACCTCTCCCGCCCTTCCCAACGCTACCCGGCCGTTGCTGGGGCAGACCATCCTTGTCGTTGAAGACAGCCGGTATGTCTGCGATGCAATGCGGCTGATGTGCATGCACAGCGGGGCGAGAATTCGTCGCGCGGATTGTCTGAAATCAGCACGCCGTCACCTTCAGATCTATCGCCCTTCCGTCATTGTCGTTGACATGGGACTGCCCGATGGGTCCGGTGATGAGTTGATTGCCGAGCTGGATCAGGCAACTCCCCGGATCAGCGTCATTCTGGGAATGTCGGGTGATGACGGTACGGAAGCAGCAGCGATGAAGGCTGGTGCGGATGGGTTCCTCGCCAAGCCGCTGACGTCGCTTGCTTATTTCCAGAAGAGTATTCTGGAACTTCTCCCCGAAGATCGCCGCCCGGGGGGCCTCCATGCTGTACGCGACGAGGTGATCCACCCGGACCCGATGGCTTACCAGGACGACATGGCACATATCGCTGACGTACTGACAGGTCCGACTGACAATCGCACGCTGGACTATGTGGCACAGTTCCTCAGGGCGGTCGCACGGGATGCCGAAGATATGGTTCTGGCTGAAGCCGCACAGCAACTGGCGGCATCACAGTCACAGGGCGCACCCGTTACCGCGCAGACCGCACGAGTAGCAGGTTTGGTGCAAAACCGGCTCAAACACCGGGAGGCCATCTAATATGACGATCGCTTACATCATCACAGCCACCGTTCTGTGCCTGTGGCTTTACCGCCAGACCAGAAGCACGGCGCGGTCAATTCGCGACAACCGTCAAAGCGTGGACAACCCACTTGATTGAACCTCAAAGCAAAGGCTCTATCGATCTTGATCAGAAGGATTTGAGCTGCACAAAACAGAACCGCCCGCACGTGGCGGGCGGTCTGACTATCAGTCTTGTGGGATGATGCGAAGACCCAGTTCCATCAACTGATCCGAAGTCGGGTCTGATGGTGCATCCATCATCAGGTCTTCGGCACGCTGGTTCATCGGGAACATCATGACCTCACGGATGTTGGCCTCATCAGCCAGCAGCATCACGATACGGTCGATACCTGCAGCACAGCCACCGTGTGGCGGTGCCCCGTAGTGGAACGCGTTGAACAAGGCACCAAAGCGGCTTTTGACCTCTTCTTCGCCATAGCCAGCCAGTTCGAAGGCCTTCAGCATAATCTCGGGCTTGTGGTTCCGGATTGCACCTGAAACCAGTTCGTACCCGTTACATGCCAGATCGTACTGATAGCCGCGCACATCCAGCGGATTGCCCTGCAGCGCTTCCATACCGCCTTGCGGCATCGAGAACGGGTTGTGCTCAAAATCAATCGCGCCGGTTTCTTCGTCCTGTTCATAGATCGGAAAGTCCACGATCCAGGCAAAGGCAAAACGATCTTTTTCGGTGAGGTTCAGCTCATCACCAATCACGTCGCGTGCCTTACCAGCGACCTTTTCAAAGGCTTTCGGCTTGCCGCCCAAGAAGAACGCCGCATCGCCAACGCCCAGACCCAACTGCTGACGGATTGCCTCGGTCCGCTCGGGGCCAATGTTCTTGGCCAGCGGGCCTGCCGCCTCCATCCCTTCGCCCTGATCGCGCCAGAAGATGTAGCCCATACCGGGCAGACCTTCTTTCTGGGCAAAAGCGTTCATACGGTCACAGAACTTGCGGCTGCCACCGGTTGGTGCTGGGATCGCGCGGATTTCGGTGCCTTCCTGCTCTAGCAATTTTGCGAATATCGCAAAGCCAGAACCACGGAAATGCTCAGACACAACCTGCATCTTGATTGGGTTCCGCAGGTCGGGCTTGTCGGTGCCGTACCAGAGCGCTGCATCCTTGTAGGAAATCTGCGGCCATTCCTGATCAACCTTGCGGCCACCGCCGAATTCCTCAAACACGCCGGTCAGAACCGGCTGGATCGTGTCGAACACGTCCTGCTGCTCAACAAACGACATCTCGAGGTCGAGCTGATAGAAATCGGTGGGTGAGCGGTCGGCACGCGG
The DNA here is from genome assembly GCF_013030265.1 of Ruegeria arenilitoris. GTDB lineage: Bacteria > Pseudomonadota > Alphaproteobacteria > Rhodobacterales > Rhodobacteraceae > Ruegeria > Ruegeria arenilitoris_E. Next base: position 258,794 of record NZ_WPZQ01000002.1, on the reverse strand, counting down.
ATCTTCGTCGCGGAAGCAAGGCGCGATCTGGAAGTACTTGTCGAAGCCCGACACCATGATCAGCTGTTTGAACTGCTGCGGAGCTTGCGGCAGCGCGTAGAACTTGCCCGGGTGCAAACGCGAGGGCACCAGGAAGTCACGCGCACCCTCGGGCGACGAGGCGGTGATGATCGGTGTCTGATACTCGCGGAATCCCTGATCCCACATCCGTTTGCGCATGGATGCAACAACGTCCGAACGCAGGGTCATGTTCTGCTGCATCGCTTCACGGCGCAGGTCCAGATAGCGATAGCGCAGGCGCGTCTCCTCGGGATATTCCTGATCGCCGAAGACCATCAGCGGCAGTTCGTCGGCGGCACCCAGCACTTCCAGCTCACGCACGTAAACTTCAACTTCGCCGGTCGGAAGTTTCGGGTTCACCAGTTCCGGGTCACGCGCTTTTACGGTGCCGTCGATACGGATACACCACTCGGAGCGGACCTTCTCCAGCTCGGCAAAGGCTGCGCTGTCGCCGTCGCACAGAACCTGTGTCACGCCAAAATGGTCGCGCAGGTCGATGAACAGCACGCCGCCGTGATCTCGTACCCGATGCACCCAACCGGACAGGCGAACGGTTTCACCAACATTGGCGGCGGTCAGAGCGGCGCAGGTGTGGCTGCGATAGGCGTGCATGGATCATATCCCTTCGGGCGCAAAATTCGTCGCGCCGATACACCGCGATCGCCCGTAGAAGTCAAGGGTTCGCCGCTCTATCGCATGCGATGTTAAGCAAAAGGCAGACAAATTCTTATTTTTTGGTATGTTTTCCGCATAGTGAACTTGAATAGTTTTTCCCGGTTTACGGGAGCCAGGCCATTTTGAAAGGAGATGTTGGCAAATGTGGCAAGCTATTTTCGATCGCATTTTGAGCGACTTCATCACCCGTGGGACGCTGCGGATCAGATACCCCGACGGGAGCGAACGCGAATATGGAGACGGGACTTCACCCGCGGCACAAATCTCGCTGCATGAAGCAGCTCTGCTGCCGCGCATGGTCAAGAACCCCGAGATGGCCTTTGGTGAAGGCTATATGGATGGTTCGCTGTCTATAGACGAAGGCGGTTTGGAAAACGCGATGCGGATTGCGATTCGCTCGGCAGCCGCAAACCCATTACCCATCGTTCAACGAATTCAGATGCGCGCCGAATACCTCATGCGCCCTCTGATCCAGCGCAATTCGGTGCCTCTGTCAAAACGCAATGTTGCGCACCATTATGACCTGTCGGATGATTTCTATCGTCTGATGCTGGATCCGGACATGCAGTATAGCTGTGCGTATTTTCAGACGCCGGACATGACGCTCGAGGAAGCGCAGAAGGCCAAGAAGGACCATATCGCCCGCAAGCTGTGCCTTGAGCCGGGGATGAGGGTACTGGACATTGGTTGTGGTTGGGGTGGCCTCGCTTTGACGCTGGCACAGAAGCACGGCGTTCAAGTCACCGGCCTCACACTGTCCGAAAATCAACACAGGACTGCAAACCAGCGCATTCAGGCGGCAGGCCTGCAGAAGCAAATTCAAATCCGGCTTATGGACTATCGAGAGGTTGAGGATCAGTTTGATCGCATCGTATCTGTCGGCATGCTGGAACATGTGGGTGCACCCCAGTTTCAGACTTATTTCGACCGGATTTCCGATCTGCTGCATCCGGAAGGTGTTGCCCTAATCCATTCGATTGGGCGCAACGGTCCGGCCACCAATCAATCCCCGTGGCTGAGCAAATATATCTTCCCGGGCGGCTATGTCCCGTCGCTAACCGAGCTGGTGGGCCCGGTATCACGTACAGGGATGTGGTTTCTGGATATCGAGAGCCTTCGATTGCACTATGCAAAAACACTGAGGTGCTGGCGCGATCGGTTCGAGCACAATCTGGATCAGGTTCGTGCGATGTATGATGACCGATTTATCCGGATGTGGCGGTTCTATCTGACGGCCTGCATTCTGGTTTTCGAGGAACGCGATCAGACTGTTTTCCAGTTGCAGCTTGGTCACAAACGAGATGTGGTGCCACTGACAAGAGATTACCTCTATCAGTCACCTCAGCCCATGCGTGATGCTGCGGAATAGCTGATCAACTCAGAATGGCCGTTGCACGTTGCCGGAATAAAAGAAAATGCCCAGACCGGCTGCAAAGATGATGTTGCCGGCGATAGCGTGCAACAGAACCGCGTAGAAGAATGACCCACGCTTGCGATAGGCCCACGAGAACAGAAGCCCGCCAGCAAACGTCATCACTGCAACGATCCAGCTCCAGTACATCAGATGTGCGAATGAAAAGATCGCTGCGTTCAGTACATCGGCTGCGCGCCCCGTTGGCAGTATCCCGTGATACCGGCGGTAGAACAGTGGTCTGAAAAGCAGCTCTTGCGGCAGGGCAGACAGCAACGGATAGCCAACCCAAATGAAGGCCAGCATTTCCGGCCTATGGATCAGCAGAAAGAATGCTGCATCAGGGCGGGTCGCTTTGACCAACACGGTGCAAACGGCAGCCATTGCCACCGTGAACAGGACTACCTCTCGCCAGGACCAGTTTCGCCATCCATAGCGCAGTTCAGCCCACGAAAATCCCGGAGTGTTATGCAGCAGAATGATCCCAAGACCGGTGAATGCAAACAATGCCGGGAACATCCAGTTGGGTGGAAACAGCACAGCGATCAACAGTGGCGCCGCGATGAAAAAAGCACCAAATTCCAGTCGCAACCGCATCTCAGGAACAGCGGCTCTGGTCAATTCCCCCTGTTCGCTCACTTTATTGCCAGCTCCACGCGGATCAGCCCCCTCAAGGAATTACCCATATGCACATTCTTCGCCTCATGCAGATCGGTCAAGGTCAGAGTCGCTTCGGTAACCTTTTCTGTTTCCAGCAATTCTTCGCGCAGAATACCGGGCAGCAATCCCGACGAAAGTGGCGGTGTCAGCCAGCGCCCGTCTGGCGTTTCCAGAAAGAGATTGGTGATCGAGCCTTCACAAAGCTCCTCCTTCTCGTTGAGGAACAGTAACTCATCCATATCATCAGGCAGAGACGCCCGGGCCGTATCATAAATCGCCCGTCGGGTTGTCTTGTACCGCAGCCAAGGATCGGAAGAGTCCAACCGAATATCCGATATCCCAAGCCGCCAGACCGATAGGTTTTCAGCGAGGGGGCCGGTTGTGACTTCGTACTGTCCCGCCCTATCCAAGGTCAGCCTGCAGCGCAGGGGATCGTTTCCGGATACCGGGTTCAACGCTTGGATCGCCAAGTCGGAATCAAATGGAATGCCCAGGGCATCAGCAGACCGCGCCATACGCGCTAGATGCCGCTGCAGGCGCACGAAACCCTGCTCAGGCCGAAAGGCCAGGGTTTCGATCAGGCGGAAATCAGGCTCAGTTGGTGGGCAAACCGGGCTTTCCATAGCGCTTCCTCATATTCGGACGGGGCTGTGCTGTCCCACACAACGCCGCCACCCACATTCAGCGTGGCCTCGCCGTCTTCAACCATCAGCGTACGGATAGCGACGTTGAATTCGGACCTACCGTCTGGTGCGGCCCAACCAATCGTGCCGCAATAGATATCACGCGGCCATGGCTCAAGATCCGAAAGAATCTCCATCGCACGAATTTTGGGAGCTCCGGTGATTGAACCACAGGGAAACAGCGCGGTCAAAATGTCTGACAACCCGGCCCCTACCTGCAGTTGCGCCTGAACCAGTGACACCATCTGATGCACGGTGGAATAGGTCTCGACCTTGAACAGCTCAGGCACTTTAACCGTCCCTGGCAACGCAACCCGACTGATATCGTTGCGCAGCAGATCGACGATCATCAGATTCTCCGCCCGGTTCTTTTCATCCTGCGACAGAAACGCGCGACGCCGGGCATCCTCGGCCAAATCCTCGCTGCGCGGTTGCGTACCCTTCATCGGGCGGGTTTCAATCCGACCATCGGCGTCGGTTCTGAAAAATAACTCCGGCGACCGGCTGAGGAGGTCAGGCAATCCATCCTGCTGAACCAGCGCACCGTGACCTACGCGCTGACTGGATGTGAGCGCCGAATAGAGAGACGCGCTGTCACCCTCAAGTTTCAGATCGATCGGAAAGGTCAGGTTAGCCTGATAAATATCCCCGGCCCCAATCGCATCGTGAACTGATTGGAAGGCTTTGGTATAGCGCGCTTCATCCCATCGGGGCTGAAATTCCGTAACGCCGGATGATCCTGAGGGCAAATCAAGCTTCGCCGGCTGTTCGTAGACGCCAAAACACAACAACGGCAGGCGACGCCCTTCGGGCAGACGATCAGCAAGGCGGGTCTCCAGCACATATCCAAGCTCATAACTGGCATATCCTGCCAGCCATGCACCTTGCGCGCGTGCATCATCCAGCGCCGCCAAAGCCTGGGGCACGTCTTCCGCAGTGTCTGCGCGGATCACCTGAACAGGCCGATCAAAACTGGTTCCCGGCCCGGTCGGTCCCTGATCGAAACGAATACGCAATTGCTTCCTCATTTACCGTGTTGCGCGATATAGAGAATACGGTGTCGAGGGAAAGGGGGGAAAGCGGCAAATTCGCTCCTGTTTCCGATACCCCTTGAACCTTTTCGCGCTGTCCCTATAACGCACGACAATTTGGGCGCTTGGGCGGCGCCCGTGACTCGTGCAAAATCGAAGGGGCCAGGCCATGCCGAAGAGAACCGACATTCAGTCGATCATGATCATCGGGGCGGGCCCCATTGTCATCGGACAAGCCTGCGAGTTCGACTACTCAGGCGCACAAGCGTGTAAGGCGCTACGTGAGGAAGGGTACCGGGTTATCCTGGTGAACTCAAACCCGGCCACAATCATGACCGACCCCGGGCTGGCGGATGCCACCTATATCGAACCCATCACGCCCGAGGTTGTCGCCAAGATCATCGAGAAAGAACGTCCCGACGCCCTGCTGCCCACCATGGGCGGACAGACCGGCCTGAACACCTCGCTGGCGCTGGAAGAGATGGGTGTGCTGGAAAAGTTCGGTGTCGAGATGATTGGCGCCAAGCGTGATGCCATCGAAATGGCCGAGGACCGCGCCCTGTTCCGCGAAGCGATGGATCGCCTGGGTATCGAAAACCCGAAAGCCGAGATCGTGACGGCCCCCAAGGACGAGAGCGGAAAGAAAGATCTCGACGCCGGTGTAACACTGGCGCTGGATACGCTTGAAACTGTGGGGCTGCCTGCAATTATCCGCCCCGCCTTTACGCTGGGCGGTACCGGTGGCGGCGTGGCTTATAACCGCGAGGATTACATCCATATTTGCCGTTCAGGTATGGATGCCTCACCCGTAGGCCAGATCCTGATCGACGAAAGCCTGCTGGGTTGGAAAGAATATGAGATGGAGGTGGTGCGCGACACTGCCGACAACGCCATCATCGTCTGTTCGATCGAGAACGTTGACCCGATGGGCGTGCATACAGGTGACTCGATCACCGTGGCCCCTGCCCTGACTCTCACTGACAAAGAATACCAGATCATGCGCAATCACTCGATTGCCGTGCTGCGCGAGATCGGCGTCGAAACCGGTGGCTCGAACGTGCAATGGGCGATCAACCCGGTCGATGGCCGCATGGTCGTGATCGAGATGAACCCGCGCGTCTCGCGGTCTTCGGCGCTGGCTTCAAAAGCGACCGGGTTCCCGATTGCCAAGATCGCGGCCAAGTTGGCTGTAGGTTACACGCTGGACGAGCTGGATAACGACATCACCAAGGTCACACCGGCCTCGTTCGAGCCGACCATCGACTATATCGTCACCAAGATCCCGAAATTCGCCTTTGAGAAATTCCCGGGATCTGAGCCCTACCTGACCACCGCGATGAAGTCGGTGGGAGAGGCCATGTCCATCGGCCGTACGATCCACGAATCGATGCAGAAAGCTCTGGCCTCAATGGAATCAGGTCTGACCGGGTTTGATGAGATCGAAATCCCCGGACTGAACGTTGGCCTCTGGGAAGAGACCAGTGACAAAGCTGCCGTGATAAAGGCGATCAGCCAGCAAACGCCTGACCGTCTGCGCACCATTGCACAAGCCATGCGCCACGGCCTTACCGATGACGAGATTTTTGGCGTCACCAAGTTCGACCCGTGGTTTCTGGCCCGCATCCGCGAGATCATCGACGCCGAACGTCAGGTCCGCAAGGACGGCCTGCCGGTGACCGAAGAAGGCATCCGCAAGCTGAAAATGCTGGGCTTCACTGACGCACGTTTGGGCAATCTGACTGGCCGTGATGAAGACAACGTTCGCCGCGCGCGCCGCAACCTCGGGGTCAATGCCGTCTTCAAACGCATCGACACCTGCGCCGCCGAGTTCGAGGCACAGACGCCGTACATGTATTCGACCTACGAGGCCCCAATGATGGGTGAGGTTGAGTGCGAGGCACGCCCGAGCGACCGCAAAAAGGTCGTCATCCTCGGCGGTGGCCCAAACCGGATCGGTCAGGGCATCGAGTTTGACTATTGCTGCTGTCACGCTTGTTTCGCGCTGACCGAGGCTGGGTATGAGACCATCATGGTCAACTGCAACCCCGAGACGGTCTCGACCGACTATGACACCTCGGACCGCCTGTATTTCGAGCCGCTGACCTTTGAACACGTCATGGAAATCCTGACGAAGGAACAGGAAAACGGCACTCTGCACGGTGTGATCGTTCAATTCGGGGGCCAGACACCGCTGAAACTGGCGAACGCATTGGAAGCAGAAGGCATTCCGATCCTCGGCACCACACCGGACGCCATCGATTTGGCCGAAGACCGTGAACGCTTCCAGGCACTGGTCAATGAACTGGGTCTGAAACAGCCCAAAAACGGCATTGCTTCGACCGATGAACAGGCGCTGGAAATCGCCGAAGAGATCGGTTTCCCGCTGGTGATCCGCCCCTCTTACGTTCTGGGTGGCCGCGCGATGGAAATCGTGCGCGATATGGATCAGCTGCGCCGCTACATCAACGAGGCCGTTGTGGTCTCGGGCGACAGCCCGGTTCTGCTGGACAGCTATCTGGCCGGTGCGGTGGAACTGGACGTCGATGCGCTATGCGATGGCACCGACGTTCACGTTGCAGGCATAATGCAGCATATCGAAGAGGCAGGCGTCCACTCGGGTGACTCGGCCTGTTCGCTGCCGCCCTACTCGCTGTCGAAAGAGATCATCGAGCAGATCAAGGATCAGGCATTCAAGCTGGCCAAGGCGCTGAACGTTGTTGGCCTGATGAACGTGCAATTCGCGATCAAGGATGATGAGATCTACCTGATCGAGGTAAACCCGCGCGCTTCGCGGACTGTCCCATTCGTGGCCAAGGCCACCGACAGTGCGATTGCATCGATCGCTGCACGTGTGATGGCGGGTGAGAAGCTTTCGAACTTCCCGATGCGCCCAGCATATCAGGAAGGTCAGGATACCAAGATCGCCGATCAGATGACGCTGGCCGATCCGGACATGCCGTGGTTCTCGGTGAAAGAGGCCGTGCTGCCTTTTGCCCGGTTCCCTGGCGTCGACACGATCCTCGGCCCAGAAATGCGCTCGACAGGTGAAGTCATGGGCTGGGATCGCGATTTCCCGCGCGCCTTCCTTAAGGCGCAAATGGGTGCCGGGATGGTGCTGCCGTCTTCGGGTCGTGCCTTCATCTCGATCAAAGACGCGGACAAGACACCCGCAATGCTTGAGGCCGCACAAGTGCTTGCCGCACAAGGCTTCTCGCTGGTGGCAACCCGCGGGACCCAGACCTGGCTGGAACAACAAGGCGTCGCTTGTGATGTCGTCAATAAGGTCTACGAGGGTCGCCCGGACGTGGTCGACATGCTGAAAGATGGTCAGGTGCAGCTGGTGATGAACACCACCGAGGGTGCGCAGGCTGTTGAAGACAGCAAGGCAATCCGGTCTATCGCGCTCTATGACAAGATCCCCTACTACACCACAGCTGCAGCCAGCCATGCAGCGGCACTGGCGATCAAGGCACAGGCCGAAGGGGATGTCGCGGTGAAATCCCTGCAGGGATAAATCCCATCATTGTCAGATGATCAAAGCCCCGGTTCCGCCGGGGCTTTTTTTGTTCTTCCACGACCAACCAAGGCGCCGCATGATTGCTACGTCAGTCAGGGAGAAAACCCGTGAAACTTTTTACCACCTACGGATCGAACAACCTGCCGCGAGCTATCCGTTTCTATGACGCAATCTTCTCGGTCTTAGAACAACCGCGCCTGCCCGGGTGGTCAGAAGGCTGGGCAGGATGGGGTACGGAACCCGATGAAGGAGTCGGATTCTGGATATGTGCCCCGTATGACGGAGTGCAAGCAAGCAACGGTAACGGTACAATGATCGCCTTTCCGGCAAAGGATGCGGGTCAGGTTCGCAGGTTCCACGAGGCCGGGCTAGCAAATGGTGGAACAGACGAAGGTGGACCGGGCGTCAGAGATCGGTATGAGCCTGATTTCTATGTGGCTTATCTGCGCGATCCGGATGGCAACAAGCTTTCTTGCTTTTGTTATCACTACGACCCGGAAAAAGATAAGGGCGGCTGATCCAGCCGCCCCTGTTTGTTCACGCTGCCGCCAGTCTTCGTTTTTCCTCTCGCGAGAAAAAGATCATGTAGAAGACAGGGGCCGCGACCATGGTGAGGATCGTGGCAAAGGCCAGACCACCCATGATCGTCACCGCCATCGAGACAAAGAACGCGTCTGTCAGCAATGGCGCCATGCCCAGGATCGTGGTGATGGCAGCCAGCATGACGGGGCGCAGACGCGAGACCGAGGCTTCGATGATGGATTCGCGCAGGGGTTTGCCCGTTTCGCGTACCAGATCGATTTCCTCGACCAGAACGATACCGTTCTTGATCAGCATACCCGACAGGCTGAGCAGCCCCAGCAGAGCGGTGAAGGTAAAGGGAAGTCCTGTACCAAGCAGACCAATCACAACACCATTCACCGACATCGGCACCAGCAGCCAGATAATGATTGGCTGACGTATCGCGTTGAAAAGCAAAACGGAAATCAGCACCATGATCAGCAGGCTGAGTGGTAACTGCTTACCCAGGCTCTCCTGCGCATCGCCCGAATCCTCGAACTCGCCACCCCACTCCATCTTGTAGCCAAGTGGCAGTTCCATATCCTCGATTGCACTGCGCACTTCGGAGTGAACCTGAGCCGCCGTCAATTCGGGCGGGATTTCTGCACCCACCGTAATCGTAAGCACTCGGTCACGTCGATGAACCAGCGTATTGAGTGATTTGTACTCGAACCCATCCACCATTTGTTCGATTGGTACAAACTTCTGGGACTGGTCCGAATACACCACCTGATCGACAATCGAGTAATCTCCGTCCGCCGGACGGCGCAAGATGATCGGGATCAGGCGATCCCGCTCGCGCAGGACACCTCCGGTGATACCATCTGTCGAGAACTGCAGGGTGGCCGCGATATCTTCACGGGTCACACCGGCGGTCTGGGCGCGTTCGGTCGCGTAGATCGGCTGTACAGCCAGTTCCTGTTCGCGCCAGTCGTGGTGCACGTGCAGGGCATTCTCGGATGCCTCGGACATGCGCTGCACGGCCTCGTCAGCAAGCTGCCGCAACACAACCGGGTCGCTGCCCGAGAAGCGCGCCTGAATCGGATCACCACCACCGGGACCGAAAATCAGCCGCTTGGTGCGGAACTCACCTTCGGGGAACTGCGCCGAACCGAATGCGGCAAGATCAGCCTGCAGCGCCGGAATGTCATCCAGCGACTCTGTGCGGATGATCATGTGGCCGTAGCTGGGGTTTGGCTTTTCTGCTGCGTAGGTCAGCATGAAGCGTGTCGCCCCCTGCCCCACGAAGGTAGCGACAGAGACCACGTCATCACGCTCGGCCAGCCATTCTTCGAACACGGCCATATCCTCGGCTGTACGCGCGATGGGCGTGCCCTGAGGCAGTTTGTAGTGAACAAAGAACAGCGGCGTGTTGGAATTGGGGAAGAACTGCTGCTTCATCAGACCAAAACCTGCGAAACAGACAACCGTGACCCCGACGAGACCCACAACAACCAGCCAGCGGAAGCGCAAGGCCCAGCTCAGGATGCCCCCATACACACGGAACAGAATTCCGCCATAGGCATCTACCTCACCCTCTTTACCCTGCTTGAAGAAGTAGTGACCGAGAAGAGGTGTCACCGTGATCGCAAGCACCCAGCTGAGCAGCAGTGAGATGCCGATAACTGCAAAGAGCGAGAACAGGAATTCGCCTGTTGCGTCCGGGCTGAGGCCGATGCCGGCAAAGGCCATGATGCCGATAACTGTCGCGCCTAACAGCGGGACTTGTGTTTTCGACGCAACCTCTTCTGCCGCATCACGCGAGGACTTGCCGCGCAGCATCGAGATTTGCATCCCCTCGGCCACAACGATGGCGTTGTCCACGAGCATACCCATGGCAATGATCAGGGCACCAAGCGAAATACGCTCCATCTCGATCGAGAACAGGGACATGAAGAGCAACGTGCCGACCACTGTCAGCAACAGGGTCGAGCCCACTACTACAGCCGCGCGCCAGCCCATGAATATAGCCAGCACCAGAACAACGATTGCCACTGACATGGCGAGGTTCACGAGAAAATCGTTCGAGGCTTGCTCGACCACGACGTGCTGCTGATAGATCGGCAGGATCTCGACGCCAAAGGGAATTTCATTGTCGAGCTCTGCGAACTTGGCATCTGCACGTTTGCCAACCTCGACAATGTTCTCAGTTGCAAGACCCGCAATCCCGAGAGTGAATGCTTCGGTCCCGTTGAACCGGATCATGATGTCAGGGTCGTTCTGGCGACCGCGATAGACATCGGACATGTCGAACAGGTTGATGACCTGTCCCTGCGAACCAACCGACAATCCGGCAATGGCCGAAACACTGTCAGAGCCTTCCGCAGTCAGAATTGTTGTCCGGTCACTGTCGGATCGAAGCGAGCCTGATGCGTTCACTGAGTCGGCATTGGCAATCGCCTCATTGATCGCCTGCAGCGGAACGTTCTGGTTTACGGATATCGACAGGTCGGGTTCGACAAAAATCGCCTCATCCGGCAAGCCCTGGACTTCGACATCGGCAACGCCATCGACGGTCAGCAATTCCCGTCGCAGAAACGTTGCGAGCTCATGCTTTTCCGCATCCGAGAATCCTTCGGCTGTGACTGCGTAAAATAGGCCAAAGACGTCACCGAACCCGTCGTTTACATAGGGAGTGCCGACGCCAGAGGGCAAACCGCGTGCCGCATCGCGCACCTTGGCGCGCAGGCGGGTCCAGATGTCAGGCAGTTCAGAACCGTCATAGGTGGATTTGATTTCCACCTCGATCAGCGACTGGCCCGGCTGGTTGACCGAGGTGATGACATCCACCTCGCCCATTTGCTGGATGGCGGATTCCAGAGGCTCGGACACTTCCAGAGCCACTTGTTCTGCAGTCGCACCGGGATATTGAGTTGCTATGACCGCCTGTTTGATGGTGAAGGCTGGATCCTCGAGCCGCCCGAGGGACGAGAACCCCCAGATGCCTCCGAACAATGCGATCAGGATAACGAGCCAAGTGTAGATTGGCCGGTCTATAGACGCGCGCGCGATATTCATCTGTCCGCCCTTCAGTTCGCAAAGCCGCTAAAGCGGCGTACGGCCTGACCGTCGGTCAGAGTACCACCGCCGGCGACAACGATCTCATCCCCGTCGGACAAGCCCGACAGGACACGAACATCGCCCGTTTGCGTCGGTTCGATCGTTACCGGAACGCGACGGATGGTGCCTTCCTCAGCGCCAACCGGGGAAAAGACCATCACGCCCAGCTCTCCGTCGGCGCCTGCAACGATTGCAGTGGCCGGGACGACGATGCCGGTGCGCTGATCCTGTACCTGCACATTCACTGTGACAGAGGACCCGGGAAGAATTTGCAGACCTTCCGGCGGGGTCAGGCCGAACTGGATGCGGAATGTCTGGCCAACGCTGGAGGTTTCAGCGTCGAACTCACGAATCTCGAGCGGGAAGATTTGATCGCTGACAGGGAATTTCGCAGTGATCGTGATGTCATCCTGCTGGCCGGAGCGCTGGAACAGGATTTCAGGCACGTCCACCTCGATCCGCAGCTCGGACATGTCGTGGATCCGAACGATGGGGGTGCCGGCAGAGATGGTGGTGAATGCCTCGACCGCACGGCTGGAGACCAGCGCATCGAATGGCGCGGTCAGAGTGGCATGCTCCAGCTCGTATTCCGCATCGCGCAAGGCAATCGCGGCCAGTTGAGCGTTGGTCTCGGCATCATCGACGGCGACCTGGCTGGCCGTTGTGCCACGCAGACGTGACAGACGGGCGACTGTGCGGTCGGCCTGCTCTTTCTGCAGGCGGGCGCGGTCAAGCTGAAGCTCGAACGGTTCCTGATCCAGGCTGGCGATCAGATCGCCCTTTGCAATCACGAACCCTTCGGTCACCGGCATATCAACGATTTGCCCTGCGACCTGAAAGGCCAGGTCAACCGTCTGGCGTGCAGCGACACGGCCGAAGAACTGGCGCGAGAAACCTGGGGCTGTTTCACGTACCAGCATCAGTTTTACCGGTTTGGGGGTTTCTTGAGCGGCAATTGGTGATGCCAGAACGGCCAGAGCGAGGCCCAAAGAGGTCAGGAGTTTCATTTCTTCAATCCCTCGGGAATTCCCGTTTTCAGTATGTTGTCTCTGATTTTGCGCGCCAGACGCGCGAATTCTGCGGTTTCTTCGGCGTTCAGGCCGGAGGCGGTCTGAAACAGCTCTCCGGCGACTGTCACCAGCATGTTGCGGGCTTCTTCGCCCTGCTCGGTCAGGACCAGCAGCCAGGCACGGCGATCTTCGGGATCACGCTGACGCGCGAGATAACCGGCCTCTTCCAGCGCATCTGCGGTGGCAGTGATGGTGGACGGCACGGTCAGCATATCAGCCGCCAGAATGCCCATGCGTTTGGGCTGATCCAGCTTGATCAGCATGTGACATTCCTGATGGCTCAGGTCGGTTTCGATGCAATCAAAGCTCTCTTCGAGTTTCCAGTATAGCGCATAGACGCCCATCATCGCCTGAATCTCAGGCGTGAGGCGTCCTAGTCGGCTACTGATGTCATCCGGCATGGTGGGGCTCCATGGAAGTTAGGCGCCATATACTTCGAAATCTGAACTATTCAAGATGTGAAGTTGAAATCGGCAAAATACCCCATATTCCGTTAGGTAAACATCTCTTGATCAAATCCTGCGGTGACTGCATTTTGGGCAAATCCGAAACATTCAGGACCCGCCATGTATACGCCCGCCATCACCGGTACCGGTGTTTTCACGCCAGAGAACGTCATCACGAATGCAGAGCTTGTTCAGGCGTTCAACGCATATGCGGACAAGAAGAACGCTGAAAACGCCGAGGCAATTGCCGCCGGACGCATGGAACCGATGCAACATTCCTCGGAGGAGTTTATCCTCAAGGCCTCGGGCATCGAAAACCGCTATGTGATGGACAAAACCGGCGTCCTTAACCCCGACATCATGTACCCCACGTTACGTCAGCGGAATGATGACGAGCCCGGGATCATGACCGAGATGGCGGTGGACGCCTGCAAAAAGGCTCTGGCACAGGCCGGACGCACGGCAGAAGATGTTGATTTGGTGATCTGCGCGGCCTCGAACCACGAACGCGCCTATCCGGCAGTTGCGATCGAAATACAGCAGGCGTTGGGCATCAACGGGTTCGGCTTTGACATGAATGTCGCCTGTTCATCCGCGACCTTTGGCATTCAGGCAGCTGCGGACATGGTCCGGTCCGGCTCAGTTCGTTCGGCACTTGTGGTGAATCCCGAGATCTGCTCTGGCCATCTAGAATGGCGTGACCGCGATTGCCACTTTATCTTTGGGGATGTGGCGACGGCCACCTTGATCGAACGGATTGAAAATGCAGAAGGTCCGCATTTCGAAATCCTGTCGACCCGCTGCGCCACCGAGTTTTCGAACAACATCCGCAACAACAACGGCTTTCTGCGTCGCTCACGCCCGGACGGTATGATCGATCGCCGTGACATGCAGTTCATGCAGAACGGTCGCAAGGTGTTCAAAGAAGTGCTGCCGATGGTCAGCCGCCACATCAGTGATCACATGGACGCCGAAGGTGTCGAGAGCGGTGATCTGAAGCGGCTTTGGCTACATCAGGCGAACAAGACGATGAACGACTTCATCGGTAAAAAAGTTCTGGGCCGCGAACCCGAAGCAGGTGAGCAACCCAATATCCTGCAGGATTATGCCAACACCTCTTCTGCCGGGTCGATCATTGCGTTTTCCAAACATTCAGATGATCTTCAGGAAGGTGATATCGGCCTGATCTGCTCGTTCGGAGCGGGTTATTCTGTGGGCTCTGTGATCGTCAAAAGGCACAAATAAGCCAAAGTTCTCAGACATTCTGAACCTACAAAAGGTACGGCGCGTACGTGTCGCGCCATACCTTTCTGCAACCTGATCTCAAGCATTCTTCAGAAAATCCAAATCGTCTCTTAATTCCCGGTCGCCATGTGAACCCAATGCAATAACGCATATTGGTTCACGCTGCGTAAGGAGAGTTGCGCCATGCGAAAGAGTACGAGAGCTGGAATGGCCGCATTGGTTGCTGCACCGTTCCTTGGGTTAACAGCAGCCGGTAGCGCAATGGCCCAACCAGAGGTTTGCGATGCACGAACCGCACGCATCGCGGCAAACGCCGGTGACTACGCAGCGATGTGTGAGTGTACGCATGTCACGCCAAGCTTCCTGAAGCGCCTTCAAAAACGCTCGGATTTCGAAACCACCCTATTGAACACAGGACAAATGTGCCCCGGACTCGCAGGTTTGTTGAGTGACCTCCCGACGGCCTCCATTAATAGCCCCTCGAGCTTTGAAGGGCGTGAGACCGATTTCGCGGAGTTTGGTTCGTCGACAGAATTTGATTCGGGGTCAGGCAACAACGGAGGAAACCCCGGTAACGGCGGAGGTAGTGACGCCCCCGGTGGTGGGGGTGGAAATGACAACCCCGGCAATGGCGGCGGCAATGATGGTCCCGGTGACGGTGGTGGAAACGACGGTCCCGGTGATGGCGGCGGAAACGACGGTCCCGGTGATGGCGGCGGAAACGACGGTCCCGGTGATGGCGGCGGAAACGACGGTCCCGGTGATGGCGGCGGAAACGACGGTCCCGGTGATGGCGGCGGAAACGACGGTCCCGGTGATGGCGGCGGAAATGATGGCCCCGGTGATGGTGGCGGAAAAGGTGGCGGCAAAGGCGGTGACGGCGGTGGCAAGGGTGGCCACGGCGGAGGCAAAGGCGGTCACGGCGGTGGAAAAGGTGGCGACGGCAAGGGTGGTCATGGTGGCGGCAAAGGCGGCCACGGTGGCGGCAAAGACAATCGTTGATCACAATCGCCACGATTGGGGGCACTAGATGTGCCCCCACTGCCCAATTCGGCAATGACGAACCGGAAACAGGTAATCGATAGCTTTTCTGGGCAAGCCCTGACTGCAGCATGGCCGTTGATCAGACGCCCGATCGATCGAGTACGAGAATTTCAACGTGGTCTGCCGCTGTTTTTGCCCCTGTACGAAAATGGTCAGGGAACCCACATGGGGTGTACGCGGATTCAGCCATACCCATTTGGGCAAGGCTGAATCGTCAGCTAACGCTTTCTTCCTCGAGATGCAGCTTCATCTCGATCAGGACCTGCTGCAACATGCTGGTTTCCTTCAGCAAGCGCTTGGCCTCGTTTACCGTGATGATACCGTCCTCAATCGCGGCCTGGTACTCGGTCATCAGCATCGCGAACCTCTGACTGAGAGCGATGACATCAGAATTCACACCGCCTGTACGCGGTGCTTCCGTGTTTCTCCCGTCATATGACAGAGTGATGTTCTTGAGATCAGCCAGCGCCGAAGTCACATGCGGATAGGTCGCTACCGCCTCGAGCCGGGCAACGGCATCAACTGGCATAAACCTGTCGGCATGTTCGGCATTGTCGGAATAGTATCTGCCTAGCGTTGCTTTGGATTTTCCGGTGATCTCGCACGCGGCTTCGATTCCAACATCCTTAACCAATGCTTCGGTATGTTTTTTCAGATAGGCCCCGATATCTGCCATGTTCGTACCTTTGTTACCTGCGATGCCCTTTCCATCTGCTCTTGCGGGGGAAAGGGCGGGAAAATTTCCCATACTCGATTCATAATTGAAATGTCATACATTGGCTATCCCTCAGATAAACGAGGGCTTTTGTGAGTGAGTGGCGGCAGTTCATGCCGGTAACGAGTGATTGCAAGGCAGTATTTAAGCCTTGCGCTGTTTTGGCCATATGTTGGCCGACGGCGCCGCTGTTGTGGAAGCGGGGGTATCCATCCCCAAGAGCATCAGCTCGGCCTCTGCGACCGCGACGGCGGCGTCGCTTGGACCAGTTACATTGATCACTTGCCCGATTGGTTTCAGCAATTTAGACCCGCGCCATGGCAAAGCTTTACTTTAATTACTCGACCATGAATGCGGGCAAGTCGACCGTGTTGTTGCAGGCCTCGCACAACTATCGCGAGCGCGGCATGGATACTTACCTGATGACCGCCGCGATCGATGGGCGTGCGGGATCTGGTCGGATCGCATCCCGCATCGGAATCTCGGCCGAGGCAGATACGTTCCTGCCCGAAGATGACGTGTTTTCCATGATCGATTCCCGGCTGAAGCAGGGGCCTGTGGCTTGTGTCTTTATCGACGAAGCCCAGTTTCTGTCCGAAGAACAGGTCTGGCAACTGGCACGGGCCGTGGATGATCTGAAAGTGCCCGTACTGGCCTATGGGCTGCGCGTCGATTTTCAGGGCAAGCTGTTCCCCGGCTCTGCTGCGCTGCTTGCGCTGGCCGACGAGATGCGCGAGGTCCGGACCATCTGCAAATGCGGTCGCAAGGCTACCATGGTGATTCGTCAGGACGAGAACGGCAATGCCATCACCGAAGGGGCTCAGGTGCAGATCGGCGGGAACGAGACCTATGTCTCGCTCTGCCGCAAACACTGGCGTGAGGCGGTCGGGGTTTAGACAGGATTGGGCAGCGGTCGCCCGGCGACAAAGGCTGCAACGTTGTCCAGCGCCATATGGCCCATGTCGGTGCGCACCTCTTCGGTCGCTGTGCCCAGATGAGGTAGCAGCGTGACGTTCTCCATCTCTCGCAATACCTGTGGGACAGCGGGTTCGAATTCGTAGACATCAAGTCCCGCCCCCGCGATTTCACGGGCCTGCAACGCAGTGATCAGAGCGGATTCGTCCACAACTTCGCCCCGGGCGATGTTGATCAGAATACCCGAAGGTTTCATCGCTTCAAGCACGGGCGCGTTAATCAGATGCCGCGTGTCAGCACCGCCGGGAACAGCCAGAACAAGGAAATCGACCGAAGCGGCAAGTTCAAGCAGATCGGGCACGTAGTCTGCATTAAAGTTGAGCTCTTTTCGACTGCGCGCCAGATAGGCGACCTGCATTTCAAAACCGAAATGACAGCGCCGGGCAATGGCCTGCCCAATCCGGCCCATACCGACGATTCCGACCCGTTTGCCGGTCACGTGATGACCCAGCATCTGCGTCGGGTGCCAGCCCTGCCATTCGCCAGAGCGAACCAACCGTTCCCCCTCGCCCGCGCGCCGCGCAGTGGACAACAACAGAGTCATGGCGATGTCGGCTGTGGCGTCGGTCACTGCTCCGGGCGTGTTGGTTACTTGCAGGCCGGCCTGATGCGCGGCATCGACATCAATGTGATTGTAGCCAACACCGAAATTGGCGAGCAGTTTGCAGCGCGGTGACGGAACCTCGGCAAACACCTGATCTGAAAACTGATCACCCAGAGTTGGAATCACGATGTCGAACTCGGACAAAGCGCGCGCCATCTCGTCATGGCTCAAAGGCGCTGTTGATTCGCGAATTTCCACGTCGAAATCCGCTCGTGCACGTGCTTCGACCGCAGGTGTCATAGGTCGCGTAATCCAGAGCTTCATCAGTGCATCCTTCCGCCCACAGGAACCTTGCCATCAGGTCCGATCAGAACGATCTCACCCTTTTCATCCGGCAGGCCCAGCACCAGAACCTCGGACATGAACTTACCGATCTGGCGCGGAGGGAAGTTCACCACGGCCATCACTTGCTTGCCCACCAATGTGGAAGGGTCGTAATACGCGGTGATCTGCGCGGATGTCTTGCGCTCACCAACGTCGCCGCCGAAATCGATCCACATCTTGATCGCGGGCTTCCGCGCCTCAGGGTAAGGCTCGGCGCGGGTAACCTCGCCCACACGGATATCGACCTTGAGAAAGTCGTCAAAGGAAATCTCACTCACGCGACAGCTCCTTGGATCGGTTGGTTGCGGCTTTGACAGCGCGATGCAGCAGATCGGGAAAGCCTTTTTCCTCATGCATCAGCACTTCGAGCGCAGCTTGAGTCGTCCCGTTTGGCGAAGTTACATTGACCCGCAACTGAGACGGGTCCTCTTCTGCAGCCATGGCCAGCGCCCCCGCCCCGGCGACGGTGGATTTTGCCAGCTTCATCGCCAGCTCGTGTGGCAGGCCGTGCGCCTCACCCGCCTTGGCCAGAGATTCGATGAGGTGGAATACATAAGCCGGACCGGATCCGCTGAGACCCGTTACGGCATCCATCTGCGCTTCATCTGAAAGACGAACAGTTTCGCCGATGGCCGAAAGCAGGTTTTCCGCAAGCGTCAGGTCATCATCGGAGGCACTCTTGTTGCCAATCAGCGCCGTGATCCCCTGACGAATCGCAGCAGGTGTGTTCGGCATCGCCCGGACAATTGGCGTATCCTCTCCCAGAACACTTTCAAATGTCGCCAGTGAGGTTCCCGCAGCGATGGATACGAACAGGCTGCCACCACCGCCCAGCGCCTGAATGGCTGGCAGCGCTTCGCCCATCATCTGCGGTTTGACTGCAACGAGGACGACAGCAGGCGCTTCGGGCAGTGGCGTGTTGATATTGACGCCCTGCTCTTTCAGCCAATCGGAAGGGAATGGGTCAATCACCCAGACGGATGCGGCGGGCAGACCGTGATCCAGCCAACCCGCCAACATTGCGGACCCCATCTTACCGCATCCCAGAAGCACAAGCCCCTGCTCGGCGACACGTGACATGTCCATGATTGCCCCTCCCCTAAAAGCGTGGTTCGGGGCAAAGCTTTACGCGCGGCCGTAGGCCTCTGCAATGGCGACTTGCATCGCTTCTTCGGGCGTACGGTTGCCCCAGGTCACCAGTTGGATCGCGGGGTAATACCGCTCGGCGCTCAGCACCGCAGCGCTGATCATGGTATCGATCTGTTCAGGGCTGGCCATCTGACCACCCGCCAGAACCAGCCCGTACCGATAAACCATCAGCTTCTGGTTGGCCCAATAGGTAAATGCGCCTGCCCAGCATTGGTCATTCATCTTGTTGAGCAACTCATACAGCTCATTCTCACGCCCGGCCGGAGGCTCCATCTCGAAGGAGCAAACCATACGGAGTGTTTCGTCATAGTGGGACCAGGCGAGCGTGATCGAGTAAGTGCGCCACTGTCCTTCGACGGCCATGGCGATTTGATCGTCGCCGATGCGGTCAAAATCCCAGTCGTGATGTTCGGCCAGATGTTCAACAATATCGATTGGATGAAGGTCTTCTTCGAGAAACTGCTCGGAAAGGGCCATAATGCCACCTCACTACTCTCTAGCATTTCGGGGCTGGCAGCGCCCCAGCGCTAGTTGCCTGCTCTACAAGCCGGGCTTCCCCCGTAGGCCTGTACTAAATATGGTGCGACGCGAGCCGGGTTCTGGCAACCCTATTTATTGGGGATAACAGCAATAAGTTGTGGACAGCTGACAACGGCAATCAAAATATTGGCACAAATTGCAGCTTTGTCTTGATTAAATTCTGCGATGCGTCAAACTACACCGCACCGCACAACCCGACATTGGATTGCGCGGCGGTTAGTTTTGTCCCGAAAATCTGGATTCTGGTGAGGCGCGCTGGCGTTATTTATCCAGCTTTGCCTCGAGCGCAGCAATGCGCTCTTCGAGTTTGGCGTTTTCTTCGCGCGCTTTCTGCGCCATGGCGCGCACGGCGTCGAATTCTTCACGCGTGACGAAATCACGATCGGCAAGCCACCGGTCGATCATGGACTTCATCGCGTTTTCGGCTTCTTCCCGCGCACCCTGTGCCACGCCCATGGCGTTGGTCATCAGTTGGGAAACGTCATCAAGAATCTTGTTGCGGGTTTGCATGGCTTTACTCCGATATCGCGATTGGTCTCTATATGGGTAAAGAATGGCTCGGGCTCAAGGTTGACTTGCCCCTCTAACCCCGGGCAATGAGACGCACATGCAGGCTGTTCTGAATTTCCCCGATCTGTCGCCCGAACTCTTCTCGATCTCAGTATTCGGGATGGAGTTCGCCCTGAGGTGGTACGCACTGGCTTATATCGCAGGTATCCTGATTGCCTGGCGCATGGCGGTGATGGCGTTGCGGCGCCCGGCTTTGTGGCGGGACGACACGCCTCCGATGAAACCCGAACAGGTCGAGGATCTGATCACATGGATCATTCTGGGCGTGATTCTGGGTGGCCGGTTGGGTTTTGTGCTGTTTTATCAGCCCAGCTATTACCTGTCGCACCCGGCAGAGATCGTGAAGGTCTGGCAGGGCGGCATGGCCTTTCACGGTGGCCTGCTGGGCGTTGTGATCGCCTCTTACCTGTATGCGCGACGCCATAAGATACCGCTTCTGTCTCTGGGAGACCTTGTGGCTTACACGGTTCCGCCGGGCCTGCTGCTGGGCCGACTCTCGAATTTCGTGAATGCCGAATTATGGGGGCGACCCAGCGAACTGCCTTGGGCGGTGATCTTTCCCGGTATGGCTGCGCAGGACTGCCCCGGCGTCGTGGCCGGAATGTGTGCAAGGCACCCGTCACAGCTGTATGAGGCGGCGCTGGAAGGTGTGATACTGGGCGCCGCGTTGATCTGGCTGGCCTATCGCCGCGGGGCGTTTCACAAGCCCGGCCTGATCATGGGGCTGTTCCTTGCCGGGTATGGCGTCTCGCGCTTTATCGTCGAATTCTTCCGTCAGCCTGATGCGCAGTTTGTGTCACCGGGCAACCCGCTGGGACTGGCATGGCATGCTAGCGGATACGGCCTGACAATGGGTCAGTTGCTATCCCTGCCCATGATCGCACTTGGCCTGTGGTTCGTGCTGCGCGCCCGGCGGGCTGTATGACACTGTTGGACCACCTGATCGCGCGCATCCGGCAGGATGGCCCGATGAGCGTGTCCGACTATATGGCCGAATGCCTGTTGCACCCAGAATTGGGTTACTACAGTACACGTGACCCGTTGGGCGCCAAAGGGGATTTCATCACAGCCCCAGAAATCAGCCAGATGTTTGGCGAGTTGATCGGATTGTGCCTGGCACAAATCTGGATCGATCAGGGTCAGCCATCCCCCTTTTCGCTGGCCGAGCTGGGACCCGGGCGCGGCACCCTTATGGCTGACATTCTGCGCGCGACGCGAAACGTCGCGGGTTTTCATGAGGCGGCTCAGGTGCTGCTGCTGGAAGCATCTCCAGCGCTAAGGGATCTGCAGGCCAAAACGTTGAACGGGTTTGAGGTGCGCTGGATCAACACCATCTCTGACCTACCTGAACAGCCCCTGTTTCTGGTGGCCAACGAGTTCTTTGATGCCCTGCCCGTGCGCCAGTTCATTCGTGACGGTGAAGGCTGGCGCGAAAGGTTGATCGGCGAAGATAGCGGGGCGCTGGCATTCGGACTTGGGCCAGACGCCGCACAAGCCGCTCTACAGGACAGACTGACAGATACAAAGGATGGTGATCTGGTCGAACTCTGTGCCGCGGCGATTCCCGTTTTGACCTGCATCGCCGAGCGCATTTCCAACAAAGGTGGAGCAGCTTTGATCGTGGATTATGGCGACTGGCGTTCGCTGGGCGATACGTTGCAGGCCCTGCAGGCCCACGAGCGCTGCGACCCCTTGGGCGACCCGGGTCAGGCTGATCTGACGGCTCATGTGGACTTTGAACCGCTGGCTCTGGCAGCACGTGCCACAGGCTGCGCGCATTCCCGTCTGACACCACAGGGTGTGTTTCTTGAACGGCTGGGCATCACCGCGCGGGCGCAGGCATTGGCAAAGTCCCTGAGCGGTTCGGAGCTGGAAGAGCTGATTGCCGCACATCGCCGGTTGACGCATCCTGCGGAAATGGGAAACCTGTTCAAAGTGCTGGGCCTTTTTCCGGCACATTCGGCGCCACCACCGGGACTGGAATCATGACACTGGAAATTCTCACCTCGGACATGCTGTCGCCCGTCAGGCATGGTTTCTTCAGCCGTCGCGGCGGCGCGTCATCAGGTATCTTTGCTGGTCTGAACTGCGGCTATGGTTCATCCGACCAAACCGAGGCCGTTGCGCTGAACCGAAAGCGGGTGGCAGATGCCATGGAAGTTGAACCCGAGGCGCTGATCGGAGTGCATCAGGTGCATTCTCCAACAGTTGTGACGGTCGACGGCCCTATCAGTGGTGACAAACCAAAGGCTGATGCAGTTGTGACCGCAACGCCCGGGCTGGCCCTGACGATCCTGACGGCTGATTGCCAGCCGGTCCTGTTTGCAGATCCTGATGCGAATGTGATTGGTGCCGCCCATGCAGGTTGGCGCGGAGCTTTGGATGGTGTTCTCGAAGCCACTCTGGATGCGATGGAAGCCCTGGGGGCACGCCGCGAAAACACACGTGCCGTGATAGGCCCGTCGATCTCGCAACGCGCCTATGAGGTCGGGCCTGAATTTATGGACGATTTCATGGCCGAATCTCAGGAAAACGCCCGTTTCTTTGCAAATGGGCAGGATGACCGGCTGCAATTTGACCTGCCGGCCTTTGGCCTGCACCGGCTCAGACAGGCCGGTGTCGGGCAAGCCGAATGGACAAGACACTGCACATATTCCGACCCGGAAAGATTTTATTCTTACCGCCGTGCGACGCACGCAAGTGAAGCCGATTATGGCCGCCTGATTTCCGCCATAAGATTGTAGAATTTGCACCAAATAAGGCAGGCATGCCCCTTTTTTGCCACATTTGTTGTGTTTATCAGACTCAGAATCGTATGAAATTTTTGCCAGTGCTCAGATGGTTATCTGATTTTCGGACATTTGAATTCTGGCATCCGAAGTAAAGAGGTGCTGCCAACCTTCATTTCCGTCCTGAATTCTTCCCGGAACAGCCTTATCGCTGCCGCAAATCGGCGCCACGGTTAGTCCAGATGGGAAAAAGGGGCCTTAGACCCCAACAGAGCAGGATCAGTGAAATGAAGACTAAATCTCGCTTTCTCAGCGCCGTTGTCGCGGCCATCAGGGAACAGGAATTGGAGATGCCCTGGAAGCGAGTTTCAAGTCACTCTGTCAGAGTTGCCCGCCGCCTAGCGGCGAAACGCTGACAAAGGACCCCAAAAGGACCAAGCTGCCGGTCCCGATGGGTAAGACACATCAGACGTTGTTCCGGTCTGGTGTGACCAATGCCACAGAAGTTTGCTTGTGGCAGTGTTACGGAGCATGTGTGCGCAAGCAATTTAGGCTTGCGGGTTACGAGTTTGTCTGGGGGGTCAATGTGTTGACCAATGGAATGCGAAATTCATTCGCTGTGCACCGCCACACCGGCGGTCGCCCGGGGGTTACCCATTTATTTCAAGACAAAGAACTGAAGTCGTCAGGCGAGTTTGCACGGGGGGTGTCGCCGCCTGATCGAAATTTAGAGGGGTCGGAATACATATGACTATTCCAAATACGCTGGCGCGCGCCGCCAGAAATGCTGTTGAGACGTCGGCATTATTGCGGGAAGCTCCGCGGCCGGGAACAAAACAGAAGGCGCAGCTGCGACGCTATGAAGTCAGCACGTTGTTGAAAAACGGGGATGTTTCACAAACGCGCCACATCGCACCTGCTCTGCCAGTCTTTGAAGACGCGTTCTGCGCCTTTACACGCGGATCGCTGGTCGAAACCGAACAAGGGCCTATGGCGATCGAAGACTTGTTGCCGGGCGATACGGTTCTGACACAGGATGGCACGTCTGAGACTGTGTTGTGGAAGGGATCTGTCACTCTGATCCCGGGGCGTGAAGATTCACGCGGTCGCACTCGGCCACTGACCCGATTCATGGCAGATACATTTGGCATGCAAAAGCCGATGTCAGGTGTGATTGCGGGTCCGGCAGCGCGGCTACTGGGAACACCTTCGCATCTGCGTCATTTGAATGGCGGCGAACCGATGCTGACGCCGGTCGGCGAGTTTCAGGACGGGATGGGTGTTATCGAAACGCAGCCGCCAACGCCGGTCGAGCTGTTTCACATCTGTCTGAAGCGGCATTCGGTGATCCGGGTTGATGGCCTTCAGTTCGAGACCTATCACCCCGGCGTAAACGCCATCAGGATGATGAGCCATTCGCTGCGCTCAATCTACATGAACCTGTTTGCGCATGTTGAATCGCTGCACGATTTTGGCCCACTATTGATGCCACGTGCCGGAGATGGAGAGATTGACGCTATATCAGCGTGAGTAAGTTAACGATTACTGCAGTGTGGGGGCATTATGCAGATATTACTTGGTTGGGCCATTTCATTGGCCGTTGTAGCGATCCTGCCTGCGTGTAGGGCACCACTTAAACGCGTCGTGTTTACGCCGTCCGGTTCATTCGTTCTTCTAACACATCGAACGGAACCCCGGGCTCATCTTTTGCACCGCGGATAACAAGCGAAGTCTTGACGCTGGCCACGTTCGGCGTGGTCAGCAATTCGCCTGTCAGAAACTGCTGAAAGCTGCTGAGGTCAGGCGCCACGCATTTCAGGATAAAATCAACCTCGCCGTTCAGCATGTGACATTCACGGACCAGAGGCCATTCACGGCATCTTTCTTCGAAGGCGCTCAGTTCCGTTTCGGCCTGACTCTCAAGACCGACCATCGCGAAAACCTGAACCTCAAAACCCAGTTCGCGAGAGTTTACTTCGGCGTGGTAGCCGCGGATGTAGCCGGTTTCTTCCAGAGTACGAACGCGTCTGAGACATGGAGGAGCCGAGATACCAACACGTTTCGCGAGCTCAACATTGGTCATACGACCGTCTGCCTGCAACTCCGCCAGAATCTTGCGGTCAATCTCATCCAGCCGTGTCGTGACCATGAAATGCTCCTGAATTTTTCGGTTCTTATATCAGCACCCCGGCGATGCGCAATATTGTTTCGCATTTGCGCAATATTCTTTGTTTTCAATATGGTCGTTTTTGTCGTGGTATTCCGGTAGCGCATGACAGATGCGTGAGCGGAAGGGGCTTTAAGCAGCGCGCCCCGGTCGTTATATCCAAGCGCGACGGACTAAGGGTCCGCAGAGGCAGATCGAGTGGGGGTACCATGGCCGAAACGAAACACACCAAGGTTCTGATTATCGGATCAGGGCCAGCCGGATACACCGCCGGCGTCTATGCCAGCCGTGCGATGTTGGAACCTGTCCTTGTACAGGGTATCGAGCCCGGTGGACAGTTGACGACAACAACGGATGTCGAAAACTATCCCGGTTTCACCGAGGTTCAGGGCCCCGACCTGATGATCAAGATGCAGGAACACGCCACGGCCATGGGGTGTGAGGTCATCGGCGACATCATCAGCGATCTGGATGTCAGCCAACGTCCGTTCACTGCAAAGGGTGACAACGGAACCACCTATACTGCAGACGCCGTGATCCTTGCGACAGGCGCCCGCGCCAAATGGCTGGGCCTGCCTTCAGAGGACAAGTTCAAAGGATTTGGTGTTTCAGCTTGTGCAACCTGCGATGGTTTTTTCTATCGCGGGCAAGAGATCGTAGTGATCGGTGGCGGCAACACCGCCGTTGAAGAGGCTTTGTTCCTGACGAATTTCGCCAGCAAGGTCACACTGATCCATCGACGTGACGAGCTGCGGGCCGAGAAAATCCTGCAGGATCGCCTGTTCAAGAACGAAAAGATCGAGCCGCTGTGGTTCCACGAACTGGACGAAGTGATCGGCACCGACGCTCCGCTGGGCGTCGAAGGGGTCCGCGTGAAGAATGTAAAAACCGGCGAGATCACTGAGATTCCCTGTAAGGGCGTCTTTGTTGCCATCGGCCATGCGCCCGCGAATGAGCTGGTCAAGGACACGCTTGAGACACATATGGGCGGCTATGTCGTGACCAAACCGGGTTCGACCGAAACCTCGGTTCCGGGTGTTTTTGCAGCCGGTGACCTGACCGATCATATTTACCGTCAGGCGGTGACATCAGCTGGCATGGGGTGCATGGCCGCCCTGGATGCCGAGCGTTTCCTGGCAGAGCAGGAATAAGCGCGTGATTGAATTCTCCGGCCCGGTCTGGAGAATTCTGTTCCAGTCTCAGGCAGGGTCCCCGCTCGACCCTGCCCGAGCACCAGAAGGCCGGTTTCACCATGGTGGTCAATCCGCGCTCTATGCGTCGCTTAGTGAAGTAGGGGCCGGAATTGCAATCCGGCGCTACGTCTCAGCGGGTGATCCGGCACGGGTTATCCAGCGATGTCAGGTCACCGCATCGCTGCATGATTTGCGCGGCCGACCTGAAGTATCCTTGGTCTGGCAGGACATAGCCGCCGCTGACCTCCCCTCGCCGACATGGGCCTACTCCGACAAGGCGCGCGCAATAGGCGCACAAGGGATGCTGTATAGCTCACGATCCCGCCCCGACCTGAGTCATCTGGTGCTGTTCGACATAACACCGACAACCATCCGAACAGTGGGCCAGCCCCACCCCTGGCACCCTGACGCTTACCTCTCTCTTGACCCATGACCGCTGCCAAAGCAGACTTGATGCAAACATGGCAGTAAGCGGGTGGGATCATTGAAGAGTGCTCTTTGGCAGGGCAGCTGGGCAACCCGCATCCGGATCGCAAGCGGTCTGGCCCTTTTCGTCTTTGCCTTTTTTCATTTTATCAACATCGGTCTGGGCCTGTTTCATACCGATTATCTGCATGGAATGCAGGATGGTCGTGTCGCGGTGACGCGGCATCTTATCGTAAGCCTGATCCTGTACACCGCGCTTCTGTCCCATGCCGGGCTGGCATTGGCCTCGGTTGCCCAGCGCCGCACCCTGCGCATGCCATTCAGCACCGGCCTGCAGATTGTTTTGGGGTTGCTGATCCCACTGCAGCTTATCTCTCACATCATCCAGACCCGTTATGCCAATCTGGCTTATGACGTGAATGACGAGATGGGTTACATCATCATTCTGATGTGGCCCAATTCCGCCATCTGGATGCAGAGCATTCTGTTGTTACTGGTCTGGATCCATGGCTGCATTGGCCTGCACATGTGGCTGCGCATTACAAGTTGGTGGGGAAAGCTGGCCCCCTATCTCATTGGCATTGCTGTATTTGTTCCAAGTTTCGCTTTGACTGGCGTACTAACCGAAGGTCGGCGCATCTGGATGGACTTTGCCGACGAAGATCTGCGCGAGCAGTATATCGAGCACTATAACTGGCCCACACCGGAACAGTTTCAAACGATGTTCAGCATCAAGGACAACGCCCTGATGGCATTCTGGTTCTCGCTGGGTGTGACTGCACTGGTTTACATCGGGCGCAAGCTTTGGCGGCGCAGACATTCGGTTCGCATCCGGTATGTGCATGGACCCGATATTGTGGCCGAAAAGGGTATGACTCTGCTGGAGATGTCTCAGGCCAACGGGATTCCGCACACAGCGCTATGTGGTGGCAAGGGCCGCTGCACCACTTGCCGTGTCTTTGTCGAAGACGGTGCTGACAGCCTTCCCCCGCCCAGCGAGGTCGAAGCGCGAAGCCTGTCAGCCGTAGATGCCCCCGAAGGCACGCGTCTGGCCTGCCAGATACGCCCAACTGAACCTATTACGGTTTTCCGAGTGTTCCGCCCCGATGGCGGGCGCAATCGCGCACATGCCAGTCAGGGGCAGGAACGGCAACTGGCGGTTCTGTTTCTGGACATGCGGGGTTTCACGGCCCGAACAACGGGTCAGCTGCCCTATGACATCGTTTTCCTGCTGAACCGTTTCTTTGACGCAATTGTTCCGGCGATCACCGCAGACGGCGGCGTGGTTGATAAATACATGGGTGACGGCCTGCTTGCCGTATTCGAAACGTCAGATACTGAAAGCTCGGCCAAGGCGGGTTTGAAGGCTGCAATGGATGTCGGACGTGCCCTGCAACGGTTCAATCAGCAACTGGAGGCCGAGGGCAGCCCCGAAATCCGTATCGGCATGGGATTGCATCTGGGCGATCTGGTTCTGGGGGAAATCGGCGCGGCCGGTCATGCATCGCGCACCATTATCGGCGACGCAGTCAACGTCGCCAGCCGTCTTGAAGCGGAAACCAAAGGGTTGGGTGCAGAGCTACTGGTCTCGGCCGAAGTTTTGCGCGCGGCCGGCATCGATTGTGATCGGCTGGATCTCAGCCTGTTCCAGCTGCGTGGCGTCGCTGATCCGGTTCCTGCGTTGCCCGTCACTCGGGCCACAGAACTGGAAGGGAGTGTTGCCACACCGGAACAGACCATCTCGGCATGACGAAATTGTCCGCATTCGGGGGGAAAATGATCGCCCTGAGACCATGAGACTGGAAAATCCTTCCAATCCTAAGAAAAACCGCGCATATCCTCCTTTGTTTCATGAACGCATATGGACTTTGAATAACCACCGGGGCAAATGCCCCAAAACACCCAAGATTCACTGGCAAAGACGCACCACGACAAGAGTATTCCCATGACGATGTTAAGTAATTTGGCCCCGATCCCCGAACTGTATGTGTCTTACGACTCGGCCCAGAAGCTGAAGGTCGAGGCCGCCGATCTGACCAGTTGGGATTTGAGCCCACGCCAGATCTGCGATCTGGAACTGCTGATGAATGGCGGATTCAACCCGTTGAAAGGTTTCCTGAGCGAAGCGGATTACGACAACGTAGTCGAAAACATGCGTCTGGCAGACGGGACGCTTTGGCCGATGCCCATCACGCTGGATGTGAACGAAGACTTTGCGGCTCAGATTGAGCTGGGTCAGGACATTGCCCTGCGCGATCAGGAAGGTGTCATTCTTGGCACCATGACGGTGACAGACCGTTGGACACCCGACAAATCGCGCGAAGCCGAGAAGGTCTTTGGCGCAGACGATCAGGCGCATCCGGCGGTAAACTATCTGCACAACGTCGCGGGCAAGGTTTATCTGGGTGGCCCGGTCACCGGCATTCAGCAACCCGTTCACTATGACTTCAAAGCGCGCCGTGACACACCAAACGAATTGCGCGCCTATTTCCGCAAGGTCGGCTGGCGCCGCATCGTCGCCTTCCAAACCCGCAACCCGCTGCACCGCGCGCATCAGGAACTGACTTTCCGCGCTGCGAAAGAAGCGCAGGCCAACCTGCTGATCCACCCGGTCGTCGGCATGACCAAGCCGGGCGATGTGGATCACTTCACCCGCGTGCGTTGCTACGAGGCGGTGCTGGACAAGTATCCGGCCTCGACCACCTCGATGTCGCTGCTAAATCTGGCCATGCGTATGGCAGGCCCGCGCGAGGCCGTCTGGCATGGCTTGATCCGTGCCAACCACGGTTGCACGCATTTCATCGTAGGCCGCGACCACGCTGGCCCGGGTAAGAACTCGGCCGGAGAGGATTTCTATGGCCCCTACGATGCGCAGGATCTGTTCCGTAAATACCAGGATGAAATCGGCGTCGAGATGGTCGATTTCAAACACATGGTTTATGTGCAGGAACGCGCGCAGTACGAACCGAACGATGAGATTCTGGACAAGGACAATGTCACGATCCTGAACATTTCGGGCACAGAACTGCGTCGCCGTCTGGCCGAAGGTCTGGAGATACCGGACTGGTTCAGCTTTCCCGAGGTTGTCGCTGAACTGCGCAAGACACGGCCGCCGCGCAGCCAGCAGGGCTTTACCGTGTTCTTCACCGGCTTTTCGGGTTCGGGCAAATCGACAATCGCAAACGCGCTTATGGTCAAGCTTATGGAAATGGGCGGGCGACCGGTCACACTGCTGGATGGTGACATCGTGCGTAAAAACCTGTCATCCGAGCTGGGCTTTTCGAAAGAGCACCGTGACCTGAACATCCGCCGCATCGGTTATGTGGCCAGCGAGATCACCAAGAATGGCGGCATCGCCATCTGCGCCCCGATCGCGCCCTATGCAACCACACGTCGCGCCGTTCGCGAAGACATCGAAGCTTTCGGTGCCTTCTGTGAGGTCCATGTTGCCACCAGCATCGAGGAATGCGAACGCCGAGACCGCAAAGGTCTGTACAAACTGGCGCGTGAGGGCAAGATCAAGGAGTTCACCGGAATCTCAGACCCTTACGACGTACCCGAGAGCCCGGAGTTGCGTGTCGAAACTGAGAATGTCGAAGTCGACAACTGCGCCCATCAGGTTCTTTTGAAGCTGGAAAGCATGGGTCTGATCGCAGGCTAACGCCCTGTAGAAACATCAAGAATGCCTCCAGATTCTGGGGGCATTTTCTTATTGCAAAACGGCGAGTTCATTCCCCAGAGACTCGCTTTGGCGATTGTCTCAGCCTACCGGCGCAAACAGGTGCTAAACCATTTGCGGCAGATCGACTTGCCCGCGCATCAGGACATGGCCCTTTCCGGCAACCTTGATGCCGGTCATTGCCTCAGTCGGACCCACGCGTGTGACCGTAGCTTGCCCGGGGCGCCCCATGTCGTGGCCCTGTTCCGCTGTAAAGCTGTCCTTTTGCATCAGGCCATATTTCCACAGATAGGCAGCCATCGCGCCAGTCGCTGATCCGGTGAACGGATCTTCGGGCGGGCTGGGCGGGGCGAGCAACAGGCGTGAGAAGGTATCGCCTGCCTCGGTCGCACCCTGCAAAGTCACCAGAAAAGGTTCGGCCATGTCCGACCCCGAATAGCCGGCCGCCTCTGCCACCTTGCGCAGCGGCCCTTCGACCAGATGTGCGGCGCGCAGGGCCTGATGGTCACGCAGAACGGTGACGCAGAAGGGCAGCCCGGTCGAGACCAGTTGCGGCGGCGAGATGATCGCATCTGCGGGCAGACTGATTGCCGAGGCCACCAGATCAATCGGCACATGGACCCCGAATTGCGGGGCAACCTGCGTCATTTCGATCTCATCTCCGATCAGATGGATTGCGACGATCCCTGCCCCGGTTTCAAGCGTCAGTTCATCGCCTTTGAACAGACCGCGCGACCGCATGGCGGCCACCGTGGCAATCGTGGGATGACCAGCAAAGGGAATTTCGCGGCTGGCGAGGAAGTAGCGGACACGAATATCCGCGACATCCGATGGGCCGGTAAACGTGCACTCCACCAGCGATGTTTCGCGGACATAGGCGGTGCAGACATCCACCGGCAATATGGCCCCGCCGTGGACAACAGCGCAGCCGTTACCTCCGAATGCCCGGTCACTAAAGGCATCCACCCAGTCAAAGTCGAACCAGCTCATGCCGCATCTCCCATATGCATTTCGTCGCGTCAGGGACGCGCCCTGCCGGTTCGCATGTTTCACCGCTGTAGCGGCGGATGTCACGTATTTTCAGAAAGTCTGGGGCCGTTCAGTGAACGGCCACCGGCGACAGGTCGTGCTGTCGCGCCAGCACAAAGGCCAGCTTGCGGTCAGATACCAACGCAAGTTGCTGACCATCGGAGTCGTGGACAGCATAAAGCTGGTCCAGATCTCCGGCCTGATCCTGCAGATCCTGAGGCAGGTCGGCTACGTCGACAGCCTTCACATATACGATCCGGTCGCCTTCGGTGTTGATCTCAATCGGTGTATTCATGCCTTACCCCTTTCTTATGTTGATCGTTTGCACCACGGTTTCGGGCACGGCGCGGGTCAGGTCGACATGCAGCAGACCGTTTTCCATAATCGCCTCGCCCACTTCGACACCATCTGCCAGCACGAACATGCGCTGAAACTGGCGCGCGGCGATGCCCCGGTGAAGGAACACACGTCCCTCACTGTCGTCGCGTTGACGGCCCCGGATAACCAGTTGGCGATCCTCGATCGTGATCGACAGGTCCTCTTCAGCAAAACCGGCCACGGCCAGTGTAATGCGGTAGGAAAGATCCGAGGTCTGTTCGATATTATAGGGCGGATACCCTTCATTTCCGGCCTTTGCAGACCGTTCAAGAAGGCGTTCCAACTGCTCGAACCCCAAAAGATGCGGGTATGAGCCAAGAGTAAGTTTCGACACGTTATTATCGTCCTTCATTGTCAAAGCGACGTGTTGTGCGGCCCCGTAGCGGCAACCGTACATAACAGAATATGGGAAGAAACCAGGATGTCCACAAGGTCTAGGCGGATTCACCGGAACACACTATTCTGTGTGGAACGCACCACCAGAATACTGAGTCGTCCATGAACGCACCCACCGACCTTTCGATGAAAACCGATGAAGTTCTGCGGGTTGAGCTGGAGGTTTTTCGTCGTCAGCACCGTGATCTCGATGAAGCCATCGAAGCACTGCAGGCCAAGGGCACAGCCGATCAGCTGACCGTAAAACGTCTGAAAAAGCAGAAACTGCGCCTGAAGGACATCATACGACTGATCGAAGATCGCCTGACCCCCGATATCATCGCCTGAGGCGCGCGTACCGCATTGCCTGACAGGCGGATTTGGCTATAGTGCGCGCTCTTTCCGAAGGCAGGGACGTAAGCGGATGAGCGATGTGAAAGTGGGGATCATCATGGGCAGCCAGTCGGACTGGCCCACGATGAAGGAAGCAGCAGATATTCTGGATGATCTGGGCGTGGCTTATGAGGCGCGGATTGTCTCGGCCCACAGAACACCTGACCGGCTTTGGGATTACGGAAAGACCGCTGTTGAGCGCGGATTGCAGGTGATTATTGCCGGTGCCGGCGGTGCGGCGCACCTTCCCGGAATGATGGCGTCCAAAACACGGGTTCCCGTGGTCGGCGTACCGGTGCAGACACGGGCGCTGTCGGGTGTCGACTCGCTGTATTCAATTGTTCAGATGCCCAAGGGCTTTCCTGTGGCGACCATGGCAATCGGTTCCGCAGGTGGTGCAAATGCGGGCCTGATGGCTGCGGGTATTCTTGCCCTGCAGGATGAGGCATTGGCCGAACGCCTGGATGCATGGCGCGAGGCGCTCTCGGCCTCGATCCCCGAGGAGCCAAGCGATGACTGAGGCGCTCGCCCCCGGGGCAGTAATCGGAGTTCTGGGCGGTGGTCAGCTAGGCCGCATGCTTTCTGTAGCAGCCTCGCGTCTGGGTTTTACCACCCATATCTATGAACCCGGTGCAAACCCGCCCGCAGGTCAGGTTGCAGATCGCGTTACCACCGCCGCCTACGATGACGAAGCCGCTCTGACGGCTTTTGCGAAATCCGTGGACGTCATCACCTATGAATTCGAGAACATTCCGACCGAGGCTCTGGATCTGCTCGAGGCGCATTGCCCCATCCGACCCGGGCGCGAAGCGCTGCGGGTCAGTCAGGACAGGTTGACCGAAAAGACGTTTTTGAAAGGGCTGGGGCTGAATACGGCGCCTTTCGCTGACATTACCGATCTGGACAGCCTGAACACGGCGATCGAAGAAATCGGCACGCCTGCGATCCTCAAGACCCGCCGCTTTGGCTATGACGGTAAAGGACAGGCACGGCTGCACGCACCTGAAGACGCCGAAACGGCATTGGCTGACATGGCAGGGGCTCCGGCCATTCTTGAAGGGTTCGTGGATTTCTCGCATGAGGTGTCGATTATCGCTGCGCGCGGTCTGGATGGGCAGGTTGCCTGTTTCGATCCGGGCGAGAATGTGCACCGTGACGGTATCCTGCACACAACCACAGTCCCTGCCCGCCTGCCCCCTGCACAACGGACCGACGCGATCCTGTTGGCGGCAAATATCCTTAACGCGCTGGATTATGTCGGTGTGATGGGGGTCGAGCTGTTTGTAACGCCGCAGGGCCTGATCGTGAATGAAATCGCACCGCGCGTTCACAACTCGGGGCACTGGACCCAGAATGGCTGTGCCGTCGATCAGTTTGAACAGCATATCCGCGCTGTGGCGGGCTGGCCGCTCGGGGATGGGCAGCGTCACTCAGACGTGGTGATGGAAAACCTGATCGGACACGATATGGACCGTGTGCCGGAACTGGCCCGCGAACGGGACGTGGCCCTGCATCTCTATGGCAAGGCCGAGGTCAAGGCTGGTCGCAAGATGGGGCATTTCAACCGGGTCGTTCGCTGAACGACCCCGGTTTCAGCCAATGAATCGCGTCGCGATGTCACCGGACATATGGCTGATACGACCCGCCGCAACAGTAGCCGCAATCCGATGGGTTTCGGCATCCAGTATCACCAGATCGGCGCGTTTACCGGGTGCCAAAGTACCACGATCATCCAGGCCCAGAACTCTTGCGGGGCCTTCAGATACCAAAGCCCAGGCCCCAGCCAGATCAAGCAACCCGGTTTTGGCCACCATCAGCGCGGCACGACGCGGGCTGGGATAGTGATAGTCCGAGGCCAGTGCATCACACAGCCCCATCGTGATCAGGTCCAACGCACTGACATTTCCCTTGTGCGAGCCACCGCGAACCACATTGGGTGACCCGAGAATGATATGATCGCCGTTCGAACGCGCCGCCTCGGCCGCGTCGAGCGTTTCAGGGAATTCAGAGATCGAAACGCCCCGATCACGCCACCATGCCCTTGTTTCTGCGGTGGCATCGTCGTGACTGCCCAGCCGGATACCTTGTTGACGCAGTTCTGCGCACAATGCGTCAAGCGCGTCCGGGACCTCTTCTTTTCTCGCATGCATATTCAGCAGCATATCAAAATGAGCGTCCGGATTGCGCCCCGCCTTGAGCGCCTGCCCCGTCAGTCGTGGCGGTTTGCGACCTTCGGCCAGACGGTCATGCGGCAGATGGTCGTTGAAAACGACGTAGGGCACCTGCCATTCGGCGATGCGGCCTGGCAGATCTGCATAATCCTCAAGCATGTGGGTTTCAAACCGCAACTGCGGGATCAGATCGGTCACTGTGCTGCCTTTGACAGACGCGATGGCATCAAAAACTTGTGCCGCAAATTCTGGTCCCCGTACGCCGCCTTCCCAGCTATGAAACTGGGCCAGCACGGCTGTCGTAATTCCGTTTGCCGCCAGCTCGGCCTCGACCGAAAGGATGCCTTCGGCCATTTGCTTCATTGCTCCGCGGCGCGGTGCGATATGGCGCTCGAACCCGTCACCATGCAGATCGATGATTCCGGGCAGAACGATATATCCCGACAGGTCAACCTGACGCCCGGTTCGATCCTGTTGAACAAGCCCGTCGCCGATGCTGAGTTCTGCAGGCACAACGCCTTCAGCGGGCAGCAGGACATCCGCGCCCGTGAATGTCAGTTCAAGTGATGTCATCGCGTAGGTTCCGACTCTGGTTCCGAGCAATCCTGCCCGATGCAGATCTCGTCTATTATGTCCATGACCCCATCAAGCCAAGTGATCTGCGGGTCAAACTGACCGTACTCAATAAAGTGTAACGCCTGCGCCATGACACGCGGGTTGTTCATCATGAATGTATGGGTCACCGGCAGGACGATATGATCAGCCATGCCCTCGACCTTGGTTGTTTCGACCGACACCTTGCCGTCATCCGTGCCATCAATCAGGGATGACCAAATCGGGTTCAGGGAATTCTCACCTGCAATGACGCCCAGCTCAAAATCTACCGGCGGCAGGCGGCGCGGCAGACCTTCTGGTCCTGTGCCTAACGCAAGACCCGCCGGTCCGTGCAACAGGCCAAACACCTCCCAGTCGCCCAGTTCGTCGACCAGCTGACTGCCCTGATTCGGCGGGCCCAACATGACGACGCGGCCGAGATTCTCGGGGTGGCTATCCTGCAGCCAATAGCGCAACAGGATGCCCCCCATCGAGTGAGCCACGATATTGACCTTGTCATCGCCACACGCGGCGAATGCATCCGGCAGGGTCTGATTGGCCAGATCCGGGATCGGCAAATCCGTCGAAGGGTACCCCGGTCGCACAACGGTGTAGTCGTGAACCCGGAACAACTGCTCCATGACTGAGAACGAGGCTTCGGTGCGCGCAAGTCCATGCAAAAGCACAACGCATTTAGCGCTGGCAACAGCGGGTGTCAGGAACAGGAGTATTGCGACCAGAAACCTCATGCCAGCCAGATAAGGCCTATCTTGCGCGGTTGGAACCCCTAGCGGCGCTTCAACCGCACCACGGCCAGTGCGATACCACCCAGCACCAGCATTGCTCCGACCATCAGTTTCAGACTTGCAATTTCGCCCAGCAGGATCACTCCGGCAATGATCGCAATGATCGGGACGCTGAGTTGGACAACCGCCGCTGCAGCCGGAGCAAGTAGCGGCAGAACCCGGTACCACAGGGCGTAACCCATCCCGGATGTGACCGCACCCGACAGGATTGCAAGCAGATAGCCAACAGCGTTGATCTGCCACTCAGCCCCAAACCATAGCAGAGCCAAAGCGGTAACCGGCAAAGCCGCCACGAAGTTTGCAGCTGTCCCGGCCAAGGCATCCGGCTCGGAGCGTCCGGCCAGCGAATAAGCGGCCCAGCCAACCCCGGCGGCGATCATCAAGGCGGCCCCTGTAAGATCGACCCGCAGCGCACCCGATGGCCACAACACAAACGCTAGGCCCGCAAGCGCTATGGCAGCACCAAGCATTTGCCGGGTGGTAGGGACCGCGCCGAATGCGGTATTCGCCGCAAACATGGTGATCTGGACCACACCAAACAGGATCAGCGCGCCAAGACCTGCATCCAGTGTCAGATAGGCCACCGAAAACCCGATCATATAGAGCGATAGCGCCCCTGCCCCGATGATCCTGCGCCTGTTCCGCAATGGCAGTTGCGTGCCACGCATAAGGACAAGAAGTGAAAGAACCAAGGCCCCGGACAATACCCGGACCACAGCAAAACTGGCCGGATCGCTGGCCGCGCTGTCGACCGCCAGACGGTTCAATATCGAATTTGCCGCAAAGGCGCACATGGTCAGGGTGGTCAGCAGGAATAGTCTCATATCAACCGGATAGCGGTTTAACAGAGTTTTGGACACTCACTTTCCTGCGGGCATAAGCTGCAAAAGGAAACGGGGCCGCCCAAAGGCGACCCCGTTCTTATTTCTCAGTGCGGCCCCTTTTCGGCAGCTTGGCCTGTTGGCCAAGCGCCTGTCGGGTTCGTCAGAATTCGCTGGTGCGAACTCGACGTGCTTACATCATGCCGCCCATGCCGCCCATGTCGGGCATGCCGCCTGCAGCAGGTGCGTCTTTCTGCGGCTTGTCAGCAACCATTGCTTCGGTGGTGACCAGCAGGCCAGCAACCGATGCCGCATCTTCCAGAGCGGTACGGACAACTTTGGCCGGGTCGATCACGCCGAACGAGAACATGTCGCCATATTCTTCGGTCTGGGCGTTGAAGCCAAATGCAGCGTCAGTGGACTCACGGACCTTGCCCGCAACAACCGCACCGTCAACACCTGCGTTCTCGGCGATCTGGCGCAGCGGCGCTTCGATAGCCTTACGAACGATGTTGATGCCTGCGCTCTGATCAGCATTT
Source organism: Ruegeria arenilitoris (assembly GCF_013030265.1). Taxonomy (GTDB): domain Bacteria; phylum Pseudomonadota; class Alphaproteobacteria; order Rhodobacterales; family Rhodobacteraceae; genus Ruegeria; species Ruegeria arenilitoris_E. The sequence continues at coordinate 221,154 of NZ_WPZQ01000002.1, read as the reverse complement.
GCGCCTTCCAGGGCTTCCAGTGCTTTGCCGGCCTGAACCAGAGCAACACCACCGCCTACAACAACGCCTTCCTGAACAGCAGCGCGTGTTGCGTTCAGAGCATCGTCCACACGGTCTTTACGCTCTTTCACTTCAACTTCGGTCATGCCGCCGACGCGGATAACGGCAACACCGCCTGCCAGTTTGGCAACGCGCTCTTGCAGCTTCTCACGGTCGTAGTCCGACGAGGTTTCTTCGATCTGAGTGCGGATCTGAGCAACACGTGCTTCGATCTCGGCTTTCTCGCCAGCACCGTCGACGATGGTGGTTTCGTCTTTGGTGATTTCGATTTTCTTGGCGGTGCCCAGCATGTCCATGGTGACGGACTCGAGCTTCATGCCCAGATCTTCGGAGATGACCTGACCGCCGGTCAGGATCGCGATGTCCTGCAGCATGGCTTTGCGGCGATCGCCGAAGCCCGGTGCTTTGACAGCAGCAATTTTCAGGCCGCCGCGCAGTTTGTTGACAACCAGAGTTGCCAGCGCTTCGCCTTCGACATCCTCAGCAATGATCAGCAGCGGCTTTTGCGACTGGATCACCTGCTCGAGCAGCGGAACCATCGGCTGCAGCGAGGACAGTTTCTTTTCGTGCAGCAGGATCATGCAGTCGTCGAGTTCTGCAATCATCTTGTCTGCGTTGGTGACGAAGTAAGGTGACAGGTAGCCACGGTCGAACTGCATACCTTCGACAACATCGGTCTCGGTTTCCAGACCTTTGTTTTCTTCGACGGTGATAACGCCTTCGTTGCCAACTTTCTGCATCGCGTCTGCGATCTGCTGGCCGATTTCGGCTTCGCCGTTGGCCGAGATGGTGCCAACCTGCGCAACTTCTGCCGAGTCTTTAACTTCGCGCGAGGCGTCTTTGATGCCTTCAACAACCTTGGCAGTCGCCAGGTCGATGCCGCGCTTCAGGTCCATCGGGTTCAGGCCAGCAGCAACCTGCTTCAGACCTTCGCGAACGATGGCTTGTGCCAGAACGGTTGCGGTGGTGGTGCCGTCGCCGGCTTCGTCATTGGTGCGGCTGGCGACTTCTTTCACCATCTGCGCGCCCATGTTTTCGAACTTGTCTTCCAGTTCGATTTCCTTGGCAACCGAAACACCGTCTTTGGTGATGCGCGGTGCGCCGAAGGATTTATCCAGAACCACGTTGCGGCCTTTGGGGCCCAGGGTCACTTTAACAGCATCGGCCAGGATGTTCACACCTGCCAGCATGCGGTTACGGGCATCAGTGTCGAACTTGACGTCCTTTGCAGCCATGTCGTTTCTCCTTGAGAAAATGTATTGGAATGAAGATCAGAGAAGCGCGTGGGCTTACTCGATGATCCCCATGATGTCGCTTTCTTTCATCATCAGCAGCTCTTCGCCGCCGACGTTGACCTCGGTGCCCGACCATTTGCCGAACAGGATCTTGTCGCCAGCTTTAACAGCCATTGCGATCAGTTCGCCGCTGTCCTTGCGTGCGCCTTCGCCGGTTGCAACGACTTCGCCTTCGCTGGGCTTTTCTTTTGCACTGTCAGGAATGATCAGGCCGCCTGCGGTTTTCTCTTCGCTTTCGGTACGGCGAACCAGCACACGGTCATGAAGCGGTTTCAATGCCATCTTTGCAGCTCCTTGGGCTCAAAGTTTATCTATCCTCCCCTCGCCGTCTGGCGAGGCGTTAGCACTCAAGGGTAGAGAGTGATAACGACGCATAGCTAGGGGGTCGGTCAGAGCGAGTCAACAATATCGGCTGAACTTTTTTGATCTGCCTGATGGCTTTGGCAGGATCAGTTGGTTTCTTCCCAACTGTAGGCCCAGTGTTTCAGGCCCTCGGCCCCGGTCTCTGACAAGGCATAGACACCCTTTTCGACCTTATCGAACCAGCCGTAGTGATTGTCACGCATCAGGCGCGTCGCCGCTGCGACCCCAGTGGCCTTGGCTACGTCGGCCCCTTTGGCCGCACCGCAATCCGCCAGATGTGCCGCGCATTTCAGAGCATCCTGACGATAGGCTGTGACAATTCCGTGCCGGGTCGCGCCACCAGAATTGGGATCGCCTTGCAACCGGTCAAACTCGCGCAAAAGTCTGGCTTTGCGGATATTGGACTTACGCGGCGCATAAGGACCGGGGTCACATTGCACCTCAACCCTGCCATCTTGCCGGACCGTGATCAGCCCCAGACCCAGACGGCGACACAGGGCCAGATTGTCCCGCAGCGCCCGGCGTGCGGTCTTTCCTGTGGGCTTACATACTGCAATATACACCTGATCCGTCATCTTCAGCCGCGCTATGGCCTGATGAAAAAGGGCCAGCGAAAACCGCAGCTTCAGTTCAACGATCACGGGATCCTCCCCCTCACGCAGCGCTACGATGTCGGCTGCGCCCACTTCACCTTTCACGGCATAGCCCTGACGCTCCAGCAGCGCTTTGACGGGTGGGTAGAGATCCTGTTCGCGGTCCATTCGGCCATGCTAGGCAGTTTGGCCGGGAATGCCAGATGTCACGGGCAAAACTTCGAGATCAGACGGTTGCACCTTCTGACGCAGCAAGGCAACACTGTCCCTGAGCCAATAATCACACTGCCGGGATGGAACCGATGCGCCTGTTCAGCTTTTTCCTCTGTCTATTGCTGCCTCTGTCTGCACATGCAGCCTGCGAAGGGCGCGATCTTCGGTTGGATATGACTGCCGAACAACACCAGCAACTGGATGAAGCCGTGAGCCAAATCCTGTTTCCCGAAGGCAATCATTGGATCGCCCGCAAGGGGGATACGGTCCTGCATCTGATCGGCACCCTGCACACCAATGATGAGCGGATGGGAGAGGTGATCGAACGCCTGTCACCCGCACTGAGCGAGGCTGACGCGTTCTATTTCGAAATAACGCAGGATCAGATGGAGGCGTTCCAGAAGGACCTTGAAAAGGACTTCAGCCCTGTGCTGATCACCTCCGGGCCAACTCTGATCGATCTGATGGGCGAAGAGGACTGGGCCGTGTTTTCCGCGGCACTCGCTGAACGCGGAATTCCGGACTGGATGGCAGCCAAGATGCGCCCATGGTTTTTGAGCATGATGCTGGGCCTGCCACCCTGCCTGATGACCACCCCCGATGCGGATCGCGGCATGGACAAGCGCCTCTCCGAACTGGCTGAGGCGAAAGGCATCCCCCAATACTCGCTGGAACGCGTTGAGGACGTGATGAACATGTTCGACAGCCACCCGATCGAAGAACAGGTACAATCGCTGGTTCGGCTGGCCGGTGCGCTGCAGGCCGGGGATGATCACCTGATCACGATGGCCAACGCATATCTCGAAGAAAAGCACGCCGAAATCCTGCAGCTTGCCAAGCTTCAGGGGCTTGAGGCATCCGGCCTGACACCGGAGGAATTCGATGCCGAATGGAAAGGCTTTGAAGACCAGTTGCTGGTGCAGCGCAACGCTAACTGGATGGAGCAGATTCTGGACATCAAGGACCAGACCATCGTGATTGCGGTTGGCGCCGGGCATCTGAGCGATGAATACGGGCTGCTGAACCAGTTGCAGCAGGCCGGGTACACCCTGACGCGCGCTCCGTTCTAGCAGGAACCGGCAGGTCTCAGACCAACCGTCGCAGACGGGCTGCTGCAGGGTGACAAGCGGGATTGGCCGCCCTATAAGGCGCGCAAATTTCCAATCCTCAGGACGCTGATATGACAATCCAAGTATTTGGTCACAAATCCCCCGATACAGACTCGACCGGTTCGCCCATCCTGTGGGCCTGGTACCTGAACGAAGTCAAAGGTGAAAAGGCCGAGGCCGTGCTGCTGGGTGAGCCCAATACCGAAGCGGCGTTCATGCTGCAGCGGTGGGACCTGCCCAAGCCGCAAATCATCGAGGACGTAGCCGAGGATGCACCGGTTGTCATCGTCGACACCAACAACCCGGCCGAGCTGCCCGCCAGCATCAACAGCGCCGATATCCGCGCCATCATCGACCACCACAAGCTGGTTGGCGGTCTGGAAACCAAAGGCCCGATCGACATCACCGTGCGCCCGCTGGCCTGCACCGCTACCATCATGGTCGATCTGATGGGTGACGACGCCGCAAAGATGCCCGAAGCCATCAAAGGCGCGGCACTGACCTGCATCCTGTCCGACACGCTGGAGTTCCGCTCGCCCACCACCACCGCGCATGACCGCGCCGTGGCCGAAAAACTGGCAGCTGATCTGGGGCTGGACGTTTCGGCCTATGCAGCCGACATGTTCGCGGCGAAATCAGACGTGTCCTCGTTCTCGGACGCGGAACTGATCCGCATGGACAGCAAGGAATACGAAGTCGACGGCACCAAGTTCCGCGTCTCGGTTCTGGAAACCACCGCGCCGGGCGTTGTTCTGGACCGCAAAGCCAGCCTGGCGAGCTCGATGGTTGACGTTGCCAAGGAAGACGGCGTTGATCAGGTTCTGCTGTTTGTCGTCGATATCCTGAACGAAGAGGCCACCCTGCTGGTTCCGAACGATCTGGTCAAAGGCGTTGCTGAGAAGAGCTTTGGTGCAACCGTTGATGGTGACGCTGTGGTCCTGCCCGGCGTCATGAGCCGCAAAAAGCAGATCATCCCGAACCTGAAGGTCTGAACTAAAAACTCAGCTTCAAATATTGATGCAGCAGTTTTGTGTCCACGCGGGTCTATAACCCCGCGTGGACATTCCTTTTACAATCCATAGATTACTTTGCCTTTCTCAATTGCACCTGTGGTTGAAAACGACCAAAGTGCATGCACAAACAACGAAAGTGACGGAGAAAGATCTTTGTTTAGAAATACTGTGCTTGTTGGCGCTCTTATCCTGCCAATTGCAGCCTGCTCGACCACTTGGGACACGACAAATCTTGACAGCGACGTGAAAAAACAATCCGTCAACGCCGTGGCTGCAAATCAGATTAAACTGACAAGTTCCAACTTTGATCCTGCGACCCAAGTCAAGCTGGGCGAATTACAAGTGACCGTTAACAAAACCACTGCTTTCAACGCCGATCCTACTGTCGAACAGGTTGAGCAGAAACTCCGCGAGGATGCGGCAAAACTTGGTGCACTTGAGGTTGTTGAAACTGAAATTTCATCCGTAAAGATATCGCCTCTGAGTTGGGGTTCGCGCAGCGGGACTGGCGTTGCCGTTCGCCCAAAGTAAACAACCTTTGCCTTAAAGGGCGTCCGTTTCGGGCGCCTTTTTTTGCCAACAAGTATTTTGCGATGAGCATATCCGCTGTTAGCCTGAGCCCTAAACTCGGTGACCTATTGGATAAATATCGTGACCTCGCGCAAATTCAGCACCACGCGGGATATCCTGCGATTTGAAGGCAAGGACAAAGCTGCCTATTGGCGCCGCTTTGCCATGCTTCTGACGCTGTCCGTTGTGATTGCCACGATGGGTATGCTGCGCAATTCCGGGGCCGTGGTGATTGCGGCGATGCTGGTTGCACCCCTGATGACACCCATTCTGGGCGTTGCGGCTGCGATGGTGATGGGTTGGCTGAAACGCGCGTTGACCCTAGCGCTGATCGTGTGCTGCGCCGCGGTTCTGTGCGTTCTCATGGCGTGGTTCATGGTGTATGCGGCCGACGTTCCGCGGGGCGTTCTGATCCCTGATCAGGTTCTGGCGCGCACCGACCCGGGAACCGAGGACCTGATCGTTGCTTTGGCCGCAGGTGTCGCCGGGGCCTATGTTCAGGTCAACCGGTCCGAGCTTAGCCTGTTGCCCGGCGCGGCGATCGGTGTCTCGCTGGTTCCGCCGCTTTCGGCATCGGGAATTCTGCTGTATTTCGGCGAGCCAGCCGAGGCCTATGAGGCCGGTCTGCTGTTTGCAACGAACCTAGGTGCGATCATCCTGTCAGCCTGCGCCGTGTACATCGTTTACGCTGCCCGCTCAGTCGCGTTTGGCAAAGGCAGGCGCAAGCTCAACTTCACGGCAAGTGTGTTCGTGACGCTTGCCTTTCTGGCCGTTGTGGTCATTCAACTGGGGAAATCGACCTACAATCGCTATCTGGAAACCCGCACCGAAGCCGAAGTGGCGCAGGCCATTCGGGATTGGGCCGATCCGGTTTCGGTCGAAATCATCCGCATAGACGTCAACGCAAAGCGGAAGCAGGCCGAAGTCTGGCTGATCGTCGACCTTCCGGCAGAAGCTCAGTTCAAAGTCTCGTCCGTCGCCGGTTTGTTGCCAGAGCAGCTGCGTGAAAACCCCTTGGTCGACGTGCTTCAGGCCGAGCTTGGCCCCGGTTACCTTGCAATCATCCGGTATCAGACACGCATCGGCGCTCAGATCATTCTGGGCACTGAGAACGTGCAACAGGCACCTGATGTCGAAGAGATCACTGAAGACAACTAGCAGCAGCTTATGTGCGATGCGGGATGGTCAAGGCGCAAAAGCTTTGCCATAGCTGTCGCGACTCCGATTTCTGACCCAGAGGCCCTCATGACCCAGATCGTCACCTCGCTTGCCGAGATCTCCGACCGCTACAAGGCACTGTTCGTCGATCTGTGGGGCTGCGTCCACAACGGCATCACCGCCTATCCCGAAGCTGTCGAAGCGCTGAAAGCCTATCGTGAACGCGGTGGCAAAGTGGTTCTGGTTACCAACTCTCCCAAACCGCGGGCGGGCGTTGCCGAACAGCTGACGCATTTCAACGTCCCGGCGGATTCCTATGACACCATCGCCACCAGTGGTGATTCAGCCCGGTCTGCGATGTTCCGCGGTGAAGTGGGCGAGAAGGTTTATTTCATGGGGGAATGGGAACGCGACGCCGGTTTCTTTGAACCTCTGAAACTGCTGGATCACCCGCTGCACGTCGAACGTGTGCCACTGGATGAGGCCGAAGGCATTGTGTGCTGCGGCCCGTTCGATCCGATGGCTGACCCGTCAGTGAACCGTCCTGATTTTCTTTATGCCAAGCAAAAAGGTCTCAAGCTGCTCTGCGCGAACCCCGATATTGTGGTTGATCGCGGTGAAATTCGGGAATGGTGCGCAGGCGCGCTGGCCAAGCTCTATACTGAAATGGGCGGTGAGAGTCTGTATTTCGGGAAACCCCACCCGCCAATCTACGATCTGGCCCGGCGGCGGTTGCACGCCCTTGGGGTGGATGTCGTAGATTCCGACATTCTGGCCATTGGCGATGGCCCTCATACCGACATCGCAGGCGGCATGGGTGAAGGCATTGATTCCCTGTTTATCACCGGCGGTCTGGCTGCATCCGAGACAAAAACGTCGTACCAGCCTGACCCCGATGCTCTAAACGACTATATTATAAAGGAAAAAATCAACCCAACCTACTCGATCGGCCGCTTGCGTTAGTCAAAAAGGGGCTTGATTTTCTGCGCCTGCAAAGTAATAAAGTTGCCAACCTGCGGCCATGGGTGATTTTTTGTTTCCCGGCCATCATTGAGTGAGGGCGACATGTTGGACAATCTTCCACGCGGAACGATCTGCATCGAAGACATCGAAATGGGCATGACCCGGCACCTGCGCAAAGTGGTGACGGACGAAGACATTGAGATGTTTGCTCAGGTTTCAACCGACCGGAATCCTGTGCATCTGGACGATGACTATGCACGCGACACTATTTTCGAAGGCCGTATCGCACACGGCATGCTGACGGCCGGTCTGATCTCGGCAGTTATCGGCGAACAGCTTCCCGGTCATGGAACGGTCTATATGGGCCAGTCCCTGAAGTTTCTGGCACCCGTTCGTCCCGGAGATATGGTCTACGCCGAAGTTAAGGTGATCGATATCGACTTTGCCAAGCGTCGGGTAAAACTGGACTGTCACTGCGCGGTTGACGGCAAAAAGGTCCTGATTGGTGAGGCAATGGTTCTGGCGCCGTCCAGAAAGTTCGACTGAACCTCAGCCTACCTTCCATGTTCAGAGGGCGCCTATCACGGCGCCTTTTCTAATTGGCGGGCTTTGCAATCGGTCGAATTGTCGTAGAACTTGCGCATCAAAATTCTTCATTCGAAACGATTTCAGTATCTGCCATGGCCGCCTACCGCTCTTATATGATCTGCAGCAGCCCGCGCAGCGGCAGTACTTTGCTGTGCAAACTGCTCGAAGCGACAGGCATCGCCGGGAAACCTGAATCCTACTTCCATTCGCCCAGCCTTGAAGACTGGCTGGAAAGTTATGAGCTTGAGATCGGCGACTATCCCAATGTTGATGCAGCGCGGGTTGCTGTCTTTCGGGCAGCGCATGCAAAAGGACTGGCGGGCTCGGACGTGTTCGGATTGCGAATGCAGGGAAAGAGTTTGGAGTTCTTTCTGGAACAGCTCGGGAAGTTGCATCCCAATCAATCAACTGATGTGGCGCGGTTTCAGGCCCAGTTTGGCAAGCCCCTGTTCATTCACCTGACCCGCAGCGACAAGCTTGGACAGGCGGTCTCATTCGTGAAGGCAAGACAGACCGGGCTGTGGCACAAAAACTCGGATGGCAGTGAGCTAGAACGCCTCTCTCCTCCGGCTGAACCTGTCTACAACCGGGATGAGCTTGAGCGATGTAAGCACGAGTTCGAGGTGTTAGACGCAAGATGGCTGGATTGGTTTGCACAAGAGGGCATTAGTCCTGTGACCATTCATTATAATCAGCTTGCCCGAGATCCCAATGGCGAACTTGCAAGGGTGCTTACTGCTATGGATCTTGATCCCAGCGTCGCGCATGCAGTGGCCACACCAACCGCAAAACTGGCGGACAGCACCAATCAGGACTGGGTCCGGCGGTTTCGGACAGAAGATGCTGTACCCCGGGCGCGTTATTGACTGAATCAGGTGCTTGAACCCGGCCCCCAGTCCCGCTAGGCAAACGGAATGCAGATCATTCGGGATTTCCAGTTTGTTGAGCCAGAAGACCGAGGCGCCAGTGTTGCGATCGGCAATTTTGATGGCGTTCATATCGGTCATCAGTCGGTGATTGACCTTGCCCGCAATGAAGCACCGGATGCGCCGTTGGGTGTGCTCACATTCGAGCCTCACCCACGCGAATACTTCGCGCCCGACGCCCCGCCATTTCGCCTGATGCGCGGCAATGCCCGCGCCCACCGGCTTGAGAAACTGGGCGTACAGAAACTTTACGAATTGCCGTTCAACGCTGCTCTGGCCGGGTTGTCGCCCGAGGACTTTGCCCGAAACGTAATCTGCGACGGTCTGGGGTTGGCACATGTCGTGGTCGGGGCCGATTTCTGTTTCGGCAAGGGTCGCAGTGGGACAGCCCAGGATATGGAACGGTTCGGGCGCGAAATGGGCTTTGATGTCACAATCGCCCCCTTGATGGAAAGATCGGAAAACATTGTGTCATCAACTGCTATTCGCACAGCACTGACCGAAGGTCGTCCACGCGACGCGGCTGCAATGCTGGGGCACTGGCACCGGATCGAAGGCGAAGTAATAGGAGGAGAGCAGCGCGGGCGAGAGCTGGGCTTTCCCACGGCCAACATGTCGATCGAAGGGCTGCACCCGCCAAAATTCGGGGTCTATGCCGTTCTGGTCGACGTTCTGGATGGGCCGCATAAGGGCAGCTATCACGGCGCGGCCTCGGTCGGGACCCGGCCGATGTTCAATGGCGAAATCCCCAATATCGAAACATTTCTGTTCGATTTCTCCGGCGACCTTTATGGCTCTACCCTGTCTGTTGGTCTCGTCGATTACTTGCGCCCCGAAATGAAGTTCGACGGGCTGGATGGGCTGGTTGCCCAGATGGATTCGGATTGCAGTCAGGCGCGCGATATTCTGGCCGAACTATGAGCAAGGATCCGATTGAACGCGCAGGCCTGTCGCCGCGTTTCTGGGAACGCAAACCCATGCGCAAGCTGAACAAGCGCGAATGGGAAGCTTTGTGCGACGGTTGCGGCAAATGTTGCCTGAACAAGTTGGAGGATGAGGACAGCGGCGAGGTTGCCCTGACCTGCGTTGCCTGCCGCTTGCTGGATGATGAATCCTGCCGTTGCACGCAGTACGAAATCAGGCATCAGTTTGTTCCGGAATGCATCGTAATGACGCCGGACAATATTGATGAACACGCCTACTGGCTGCCCCAAACCTGCGCCTATCGGCTGCTTTGGGAAGGCAAACCCCTTTACGACTGGCACCCGTTGCTATCTGGTACGCCGAACAGCGTCCATGCGGTCGGCGTATCGGTTCAGGGACGCACCGTCTCGGAGTTCGAAACTCCCGAGGACGAGTGGGAAGAATACATAATTGAGGAGCCTATCTGATGCATTTCGCCTCTGACAATTCCGGACCGGTTCATCCGGAAGTTCTGGCCGCGCTGACCGAGGCCAATCAAGGCTATCAGATGGCCTATGGCGCAGACACTTTGATGAACGAAGTGCGCGATCAGATCCGCGGTATTTTCGAAGCGCCGGGGGCAGCAGTCTATCTTGTCGCCACGGGAACTGCTGCTAACTCATTGGCTCTGGCCACACTGACAAAGCCATGGGAAACCGTATTCTGCTCACCGGTTGCACATATCCACGAGGATGAATGCAACGCGCCGGAATTCTACAGCGGTGCCAAGCTGACGCTGGTTCCGGGTGAGGACAAGATGACGCCCGAAGCCCTGCGCGAGTCGATTCTTGCCGAAGAAACCCGTGGCGTTCACGGCCCTCAACGTGGTCCGGTTTCGATCACGCAGGTGACCGAGCGTGGGTCGGTTTATTCGCTGGGCGAACTGCAGGCGCTGTGCGGCGTCGCCAAGGAATATGGGCTGCCTGTGCATCTGGATGGTGCACGTTTCACCAATGCAATGGTCGCGCTGAATTGCTCGCCCGCTGAAATGACGTGGAAATCCGGTGTAGATGCGGTCAGCTTTGGCGGCACCAAGAACGGTCTGATGGGGGTCGAAGCGGTAGTCTTTTTTGACGAGAGCAAAGCCTGGGAGTTCGAGCTGCGCCGCAAACGCGGGGCGCATCTGTTCTCCAAGCACCGCTATCTGTCGGCGCAAATGGCGGCCTATCTGCAGGATGATCTGTGGCTAAGGTCAGCGCGTCAGGCCAATGGCAACTGCGCCCGCCTCGCCGATGGCCTGCGTGCAGCAGGTGCTGAGTTCTTGCACGAGCCCCAAGCCAACATGATTTTCGCCAGCTTCCCGCGCAGCAAACACCGCGCCTTGCACGACGCCGGTGCGGTCTATCATCTGTGGGGCGCTGAGCTGGAAGGCGAAGACGAAGATGAAATGCTGGCCTGCCGACTGGTGTGTGACTGGTCGATCGGCGAAGATCAGATCGACCAATTCATTTCGCTGCTCTGAGCCTATTCTGACCGGGTGTTCTCTTTTGCACCCCAGAACCTGAGCATCTGTTCAGCCGTTTCGTGTGGATGGGATATGGGCAGCATGTGCCCTGCCCCATCTATCACTCGGTCCGATGCAGATGGCAGACGGTTCTGAAGTCCGGTGTTGATCACCTGAATCGTGGGCTGAGTCCGTGATCCCCGCAAAAGCAGGACTGGCATCGTCGCGCGATCCGGTTGACCGGCTTTCAACAAACCAAGCCGGTCATCAAACAATACATCCTCAACCGGGGCGACCAGTTGGATACCCCGCTCCATCGCTGCCCGTGTTCGTTCGGGTAAATCCGGCCAACGGGGGCCGTCATCCAAAGTCCACATCCGATTGAACAACCGTGCAGCGAGCCTGTAGTCCTTTGCGGCAAGCGCAGTCAGATAGGGCTGAGCCTCGCGGTCATGATCCTGAACCAGATGTGGCGCATCGTGTTTCACGACGGCGAAAAACACGGGTTCGATTAGGACAGCACTGCGCACAAGCTCGGGATATTCGACAGCAAGCCGCAATGCGATCATCCCGCCGAACGAATGGCCGATGACATCCATTGGCTCGGTCAGTTGATCCAGAGCCTGTCTTGTTACAGCTTCAAAGACATCGCCCTCACCATCCCAGTCCGGGCTTTGCCCGTGAAACAGCATGTCCGGTGCAATCAGTGTCGCCTCATCCTTCAGCGCGGCGGCCAATCCGGCCCAGGCCCTTGAGTGGGCTATGGTGCAGTGCAGGGCGAGCACTTTGCGCTCCCCCTCTCCTAATTGCCGGACGAAAGTCGCTTGCGACGATGAGGCTTCGTCCTTCACCCCTTGGTCTCCGCCAGATGCCGGTCCAGATCATCCAGCCGATCCTGCCCCCAGAATCGCTGACCATCCGGCGTGATGTAGAACGGTGCACCAAACACGCCGCGATCCACCGCCTCTTCAAGATTTGCTGCGTAGGTTTCGGCGCCCACCAACAAGCCGCTGTCAGCCAGTTTGGGATCAAATCCCGCCTGCGTCAGGCAATCCCGGATGACATCATCCTGCGCGATGTCTTTATCCTCGGCCCAGCAGGCCCGCAGGATCGAGTGGCACAGTTTACCCACATCGCCTGAACCGTCCTGAATAGCGGCAATGATTGCATATGATGACGGCGCTGCATTTGTTGGCCAGTGCGCGGGCTGCAGATTGAAATCCATTCCCAGATTGCGGGATTGGCGCAGCAGTTCCTGCGCCCGGTATTCTATACGGGAAATGTGCCTGTCTTTGGGCGGCGTTCCCCCGGTACGGCCGAACAGAGCGATAATGTCCAAAGGTTTATAGGCGATCGTTGCACCATGTTTCGCCGCAACTTCCTCGAGTCGCATGCCTGCGAGGTAGGAATAAGGCGACAGTGTCGCAAAAAAGTAGTCAATGTCGGCCATGTGCACTTTCTCCGCTACGTTATCTTTGCGGGACGGTAAGGCCATGCTAAGCGGTGTCAACATCACGAATCTGTCACATTGCCATTGCTGCCCGGGGATTTTCAGCCGATGCCGACACTTCACGAACCCAAGCTAATCGCTGGGAACGCCAATCTTCCTCTTGCCGAAACCATTGCCCGCCGAATGAGCCTGCATCGCGGTGTTGACCAGGGTCTGGTCGACGCACGTGTCGAACGCTTCAACGACGGCGAGATCTTTGTCGAGGTCTTCGAAAACGTGCGCGGCGAGGATATGTTCATCATCCAGCCGACCTCGAACCCGGCCAACGACAATCTGATGGAGCTGCTGATCATCGCCGACGCACTGCGCCGCTCATCAGCGCAGCGTATCACCGCAGTCATTCCTTACTTTGGCTACGCCCGTCAGGACCGCCGCACCAAGGCCCGCACACCGATCAGCGCCAAGCTGGTCGCGAATATGCTGACCGGCGCGGGGATCGAACGCATCCTGACCATGGACCTGCACGCCGCCCAAATTCAGGGCTTCTTCGATATGCCCGTGGACAACCTCTATGCCTCGCCGATCTTTGCTCTGGACGTGAAAAACCAGTTCAAGGAACAGATGGATGAAATCATGGTGGTTTCGCCGGATGTAGGTGGCGTCGCCCGTGCTCGTGAGCTGGCCAAGCGGATCGGTGCACCTTTGTCCATCGTCGACAAACGCCGCGAAAAGGCGGGTGAAGTTGCTGAGATGACAGTTATCGGTGATGTGAAAGACAAGATCTGCCTGATCGTCGACGACATCTGCGACACCGCCGGAACACTCTGCAAAGCTGCGCAGGTTCTGATGGATAACGGTGCCAAGGAAGTTCACTCGTACATCACGCACGGTGTCATGAGCGGCCCTGCTGTTGAGCGAGTGACCAACTCGGTCATGAAGTCGCTCGTTCTGTCCGACACCATCCAACCGACGCCTGAAATCGCAAAGGCATCGAATATCCGTATCGTGCCAACAGCACCGATCTTCACACAGGCGATCCTGAATATCTGGAACGGCACAAGTGTTTCTTCGCTATTCGAAGACAAGACGCTGACACCGATCTACGAGTCGCTGTATCACGCGAAGTAATCCAAAACGGGCGGCCTGCTGAGGCCGCCCGGTTTCCTTTCTGGTCAACTGCGCGACGATAACTGCAGATGGCCGCCTTCCCAACCTTCTTGACTGCGACCCGTTTAATGTTTGCAATGATCCAATGTCGTTGCATGCGCTCTGAATGTTGCTCCGTAGCCAAAAGGGACAGGTTGTTGCTGGAATACTCCACGTTTCGAGAACGTCCGATCCCCGTAACCACAAACCCTCCTACAGCTTTGGACTATCGAGAGTTCCCTGTGGATCAAAGTGATCGGCGCGCTCAGGAGCCTCTGGTCGATCTGGCTGACTACGAGATACCAAGTTTCAATTATTACGCCCGCAGGGACGGCCTGAACACGCCCTACCGGCGTTGTTTTGCCACTTCGGACCCACATGTGCGAGTTCGCAAAGCTCTGGCTGAACGGCTTGCGGATATCAATGAAGAGCTCGCCAATCTGGGCATTGAGATTTATGCGCTGAATGGATTTCGCCCGATCTCGGTACAGCAGGAACTTTGGGACTTTTTTGTTGCCCGGGCGCGCAGGTCATTGAAAACTCCGACCGATGAGGAATGTATCGCCTTTGCGGGCCGGTATTGTTCGGACCCCCGCAGCTTTGATCCTGATGACCCACGCACTTGGCCAACGCACATCACCGGAGGCGCGATCGATCTGACGTTGCGAAACAAAGATACTAAAGAACACCTATTCTTCGGCGGAATTTTCGATGATCCCTCGGACATTACGCACACCACCTATTTCGAAGAGATCCTGTGTTCGGTGGATGGCGATCCGGAACAATTGTCGCTCAGCGATCAGGAGGCTCTGCAAAATCGTCGACTATTATACTGGGCGATGTGCAGTGCCGGATTCACGAATTACGCATATGAATGGTGGCATTTCGATCTTGGAACGCAGCTTTGGGCGGCAAATCGGTCACTCGCTGCCGCTGGCGAACCAAAGCATGCTTGGTATGGCCCCGCGTCGACATAGCTTGCAGGCCAGAGCAGGCACGTTCAGGAGATATCCCAGTCATCCTCGTGCGCCACTTCCCCGATCGCGGTCCATGCGGCGCGAATGCGGGCGATGCGGGTGTCGGACCATGTACGGAACACAGCGTTGAAGCCCTCGGCTGTGATATCCTCGGCTTTCACTTCGGCACGCAACGCAGACGAGGTATCCACATCCCAGAGGGAGACACCAATCTGTAAAACCGGAGGCGACCGGAACGGCTGACTGAACCTAACTGATTTGCGCCTTTCGCGCGGTCCCTGACCAGTCCACATGCTGCCACCATCGGAAAACTCCGAGAACAACAATACTTCGCCTTGGTCGATGCCGATGGGATGGGTCCGAAAAGTTTTCATTCTGTGATCTTTGTACTTGAATATAAAAGCCTTAGCCTGCCCCAGCAGGAAAATCACCAATAAAAAAACGGCCCCGCCTGGCGGAGCCGTTCATAATGATCAGAAAGTCACGGAGCCTTACAGGCTCATGTGCGTCCCAAGGGCTTCCATATCGGCCAGCAGCTTGGCAGCATCGTCGACGATGGTTTGATCATCGCCAGTCTTTGCCGCCTCGTGCGAAGCGCGGGCCTCAGCGATCAGGTCGTCCAGATGCGACCGGGTCACTTCGGCTACCGGAATGGCCTTTTCGGCCAGAACCGACAGGCCATCGCCGTTGATCTGAGCAAACCCACCGGTGACCAGGTATTCGCTGGACCCTTCGGGTGCTTCGACCTTCAGGATGCCCGGGCGCAGCGTGGTAATTGTGGGGGCATGATCGGGCATTGCCGTCATGTCCCCGTCCGCGCCGGGAATCTGGACCGCGGTGACCGCGAGCGAAGCAAGGCTCCGCTCTGGGCTGACGAGGTCGAATTGCATCGTGTTTGCCATCAGGGATACTCCTTAGGCGGCTTCTGCGGCCATCTTCTCCGCTTTGGCGATCACTTCTTCGATGCCGCCAACCATCAGGAAGGCCGCTTCGGGCAGGTGATCGTATTCGCCAGCGACAACCGCTTTGAACGACGCGATGGTCACATCCAGAGGAACCTGAACGCCGGGCGAACCGGTGAAGACTTCGGCCACGTCGAACGGCTGCGACAGGAAGCGCTCGATCTTACGGGCACGTGCCACGGTCAGTTTGTCCTCTTCCGACAGTTCGTCCATGCCGAGGATGGCGATGATGTCCTGCAGCGACTTGTAGCGCTGGAGGATCTGCTGAACGTCGGTCGCAACCTTGTAGTGCTCTTCACCAACGATGGCCGGGTCGAGCAGACGCGAAGTCGAGTCGAGCGGGTCAACCGCAGGGTAGATACCCTTTTCCGAGATCGCACGGTTAAGAACGGTGGTCGCGTCAAGGTGAGCAAACGAGGTTGCCGGCGCAGGGTCGGTAAGGTCGTCCGCAGGCACGTAGATCGCCTGAACCGAGGTGATCGAGCCCGACTTGGTCGAGGTGATGCGTTCCTGCAGGGCGCCCATGTCGGTGGCCAGTGTCGGCTGATAACCCACCGCCGAAGGAATACGACCCAGCAGAGCCGAAACCTCGGAGCCCGCCTGCGTAAAGCGGAAGATGTTGTCGACGAAGAACAGAACGTCGGTACCGGACTGGTCGCGGAACTGCTCGGCCAGTGTCAGACCGGTCAGAGCAACACGTGCACGTGCTCCCGGAGGTTCGTTCATCTGACCGTAAACCAGGGCCACCTGCGATTCCGACAGGTTGTCCGGCTTAATAACGTTCGATTCGATCATCTCGTGGTACAGGTCGTTCCCTTCACGGGTACGTTCACCAACACCCGCGAACACCGAGAAGCCCGAGTGCACTTTTGCGATGTTGTTGATCAGTTCCATGATCAGAACGGTTTTACCAACGCCGGCACCGCCGAACAGGCCGATCTTACCGCCTTTGGCGTAAGGGGCCAGCAGGTCAACAACCTTGATGCCGGTCACCAGGATTTCCGACTCGGTCGACTGTTCGTCGAACGCAGGTGCGGGCTGGTGGATTGCGCGGGTTTCAGATGCAACGACGTCACCCTTTTCGTCGATCGGCTCGCCGACAACGTTCAGGATACGGCCCAGAGTAGCATTGCCAACCGGAACCGAAATCGGTGCGCCTGTGTCGGTTACTTCCTCGCCACGGACCAGACCTTCGGTCGCGTCCATCGCGATGGTGCGGACAGTGTTTTCACCCAAGTGCTGAGCAACTTCCAACACCAGACGTTTGCCGTTGTTGGTGGTTTCCAGCGCGTTCAGAATTTCAGGCAGCTGATCTTCGAAGTGCACGTCGACGACGGCCCCGATGATCTGTGTGACTTTGCCTTTTGCATTCGCCATGTTTCGTCTCCGGTTTTCTTACAGCGCTTCGGCGCCGGAAATAATTTCAATCAGCTCGTTGGTGATCACGGCCTGACGCGAACGGTTGAACTGGATCGTCAGCTTGTCGATCATCTCGCCCGCATTGCGTGTCGCGTTGTCCATCGCGGACATCCGTGCACCCTGTTCAGACGCTCCGTTTTCGAGCAGAGCCGAGAAGATCGCGGTCGCAACCCCCTTGGGCAGCAAATCGGCCAGAATGGCCTCTTCGCTGGGCTCGTAGTCGAATACCGCACCGCTGTCGTCACCCTCGGTGTCCTCGAACGAGGCGGGAATGACCTGCTGTGCCGTCGGGATCTGGGTCACAACGTTGACGAACTTCGAGTAGAAGATCGTGGCAACGTCGAACTCACCCCCGTCAAAGCGGGACAAGATGTCCTTCGCGATGTCCTGCGCGTTGGTGTAACCGACGCGCTTGACCTCACTCAGGTCGATATGTCCAACGAACAAATCGCCAAAATCACGCTTGAGCGCGTCGCGGCCCTTCTTGCCGACGGTCAAAACCTTGACTGTCTTGCCTTTCAGGCGCAGCTCTTCCGCTTTGACACGGGCCAGCTTGGCGATGTTCGAGTTGAAGCCGCCGCAGAGGCCGCGTTCAGCTGTCATGACAACCAGCAGATGGACATCGTCACTGCCCGTACCACGGAGCAGCTTGGGGGCGCTGTCGCTGCCCCCGACCGAAGCCGCCAGCCCCGCCATCACGGCATTGAACCGCTCGGCATAGGGACGCGAGGCTTCGGCAGATTCCTGGGCGCGGCGCAGTTTTGCAGCCGCGACCATCTGCATGGCCTTGGTGATCTTGCGGGTCGATTTGACCGACTCGATCCTGTTTTTAAGGTCCTTAAGATTTGGCATATGCCCGCCTCTCCCTTAAGCGAAGGTTGCGGCGTATTCGTCCAGCGCAGCCTTGATCTTGTCGGAAGCGTCACCCTTGATCTTGGGATCTTCGTCCGTGATCCACTGAAGCAGATCCGCGTGCTTGCCACGCAGGTGCGCCAGCAGGCCAGCTTCGTAACGGCCAACATCGGACACGTCGATCTTGTCGAGGTAACCGTTGGTACCGGCGAAGATGACGCAGACGATTTCAGCGTTGGTCAGCGGCGAGTACTGCGGCTGTTTCATCAGCTCGGTCAGACGTGCACCACGGTTCAGCAGCTGCTGAGTCGCGGCGTCGAGGTCGGAACCGAACTGCGCAAACGCAGCCATTTCGCGGTACTGAGCCAGTTCCAGTTTAACCGGACCCGCAACCGACTTCATCGAGTTGGTCTGAGCCGAAGAGCCCACACGCGAAACCGACAGACCGGTGTTCACAGCAGGACGGATGCCCTGGTAGAACAGTTCGGTTTCAAGGAAGATCTGACCGTCGGTGATCGAGATCACGTTGGTCGGAATAAACGCCGAAACGTCACCACCTTGGGTTTCAATAACCGGCAGAGCGGTCAGCGAGCCCGCACCGAAATCTTCGTTCAGCTTCGCCGAACGTTCCAGCAGACGGGAGTGGAGGTAGAAAACGTCACCAGGATAGGCTTCACGTCCGGGCGGACGGCGCAGCAGCAGTGACATCTGACGATACGAAACAGCCTGTTTCGACAGGTCATCATAGATGATCAGAGCGTGGCGGCCATTGTCACGGAAGTATTCGGCCATCGCGGTTGCGGCATAAGGTGCCAGGAACTGCATCGGGGCCGGGTCGGACGCGGTTGCGGCCACAACGATCGAGTAGTCAATCGCACCGGATTCTTCCAGTTTCTTCACCAGCTGGGCAACGGTCGAGCGCTTTTGACCGATCGCAACGTAAACGCAGTACAGCTTCTTCGACTCGTCGTCGCCTGCTGCTTCGTTGTAAACTTTCTGGTTCAGGATCGCGTCCAGAGCAACGGCGGTTTTACCGGTCTGACGGTCACCAATGATCAGCTCACGCTGGCCACGGCCGATCGGGATCATCGCGTCAACCGATTTCAGGCCGGTTGCCATCGGCTCGTGAACCGATTTACGCGGGATGATGCCCGGCGCTTTAACGTCTGCAACACCACGCTTGGTTGCGTTGATCGGGCCTTTGCCGTCCAGCGGGTTACCCAGACCGTCAACAACGCGGCCCAGCAGTTCGTCGCCGATCGGAACGTCCACGATCGAATTGGTGCGCTTAACAGTGTCACCTTCTTTGATGTCACGGTCGGAACCGAAGATAACAACACCGACGTTGTCGCTTTCCAGGTTCAGCGCCATGCCCATGATGCCACCGGGGAATTCGACCATCTCACCGGCTTGCACGTTGTCTAGGCCGTATACACGGGCAATCCCGTCACCGACGCTCAGCACGCGGCCGATCTCGGCCACTTCGGCTTCCTGACCAAAATTCTTGATCTGGTCCTTCAGGATTGCAGAAATCTCTGCAGCTTGGATTCCCATTTATCCGACCTCTTTCATTGCATTCTGTAGGGAGTTCAGCTTCGAACGGATCGAACTGTCGATCATTTTCGAGCCCACTTTAACGACAAGACCGCCGATGAGGCTTTCATCAACGGTCGCATTGATTGTTACGGTCTTGCCCACACGCTCGGACAGCGTATTGGACAGTTTTTCCATCTGAGTTTTGGTCAGCGCCTTGGCCGACGCAACATCCGCGGTCACTTCACCGCGCTCATCCGCCAGCATGTCACGCAGGACCTGAATCAGTTGCGGAATAACAAACAGGCGGCGTTTCTCAGCCATCAGGCCCAGCGTATTGCGCAAGATGGTGTGCAGACCCATCTTGTCGGCAATCGCGGTAATCGCTGCTTCCTGTTCGGAGCGTGAAACCAGCGGCGAGGCGATCAGGTCGCGCAAGTCGGCGCTTTCGCCCAGAGCTGCTGCCAGATCATTGATGCCGGTTTCCAGACCTGAAAGGTCATTATTCTCTTTTGCGATCTCAAAGATCGCGGTGGCATAGCGCTCGGCGATGCCTGTGGAAATCGAAGCTGGTTCGGACACGTCCACCCTTCCGATATTTTGGGCCCCGAATTCGCGTTGCGGCAGCTACCCCGGGGGCGTGAAGAAACCCCGGCCAGACGGTCGGGGATCAAAATCACCGGGGGTCTAGCAGAGCCGAACCCAGCTCGCAACATATTATAGTGGTGACGGTTTTATCCACAATCTGTTTAAATTCATGCACTTAAGTTGAGTGCGACCCTTTTTATCAGCCGATCCGGTTGAAAAATGTTACCAACTTGCAGGTTTTTGCGATTCCTGTGACCTTTTTCCCGCATTTTTGGCCGCCGCAATACCGCTCCGGGGCACAAAGAGATCAGGCAGGCTTTAGCAGTCCATCCAGCGCTTTGATCGGGCGTTTTTCGGTGTCCTTGGTCACCGTGCCGCTGGGTGGCCGGATGAGTTTACTCACCTCGACCATCAACACGCCACCCGCCATCACAGACGGAATGCGCTGGCCTGTTCTCTCAATCAGGTTCCCGGATTTTAGCCAGAACCGGCGGAATGACGGCGGCATATAGAGCGCTGAACAATGGTTCTCGGGCACGAAGTGATGAGCCTTGAGCTGCTTCTCAAGCTGACTGGCAGTATAGGGGTGACCAAAGCCAAAGGGTGTCCGATCAGACCGGGACCAGAGGCCACCCCGGTTTGGCACGATGAACATAGCCTTGCCCCCCGGCCCCAGAACGCGCCAGCACTCATCAAGCAATTGGCTTGGTCTTTCTGAATTCTCAAGCCCGTGCATGACGACCAGCTTGTCTACATGCCCGGTTTCAATCGGCCACATCGTCTCTTCGGTCAGGACAGAAACGTTGGGCATACCTGCGGGCCAGGGCATTACCCCTTGCGGACCGGGCATCAGGCCAATCACCCGACGGGCATCAGCCAGATATGGACGCAACAACGGGACGGCAAAACCAAAACCAGCGACCGTCTGACCTTTGGCTTCGGGCCACAAATTGATTAACCGACCGCGAATGGCCGCTTGTGCCGCACGCCCCAGTGTGCTGCGGTAGTAAAAGTTCCTTAGATCCTGCACATCAAGATGCATTGCGGACACCCGGTCAATCGGCTTAGCTGGGCGCAGTCTAGCAACGAAAGGGCAAAAGGCCATGCCTCTTGAGATCGTCACAATTCCTTGCCTCAGCGACAATTACGCCTTTCTGGCCCATGACGCCACCAGCGGCGAAACCGCACTGATTGATGCCCCCGAAGCCGGGCCGATTCTGGCAGCCCTTGCAGAGCGTGGTTGGCAACTGAGCCATGTTCTGCTGACGCATCACCATTGGGATCATGTCGATGGTCTAGCCCCCATACTGGAGAAACACCCTGCAAAAGTTGTCGGGGCGGCGGCAGACGCGCATCGTCTGCCTCCTTTAGACTTGCAAGTTTCCGAGGGCGATACATTCGAGGTTGGTGGTGAACCGGTCGAGGTGCTGGATGTTTCGGGCCACACTGTCGGTCACGTTGCATATTACATGCCCAAAAGCAGCGTCGTGTTTACGGCCGACAGCCTGATGGCGCTGGGATGCGGCCGTCTGTTCGAAGGAGATGCCGCACAGATGTGGGCCTCGCTCAGCAAACTCGCTGCCCTGCCGGATGATACGCTGGTCTGTTCAGGTCACGAATACACGCAATCCAACGCCAGATTTGCCGTCACGGTCGATCCCGACAACCCCGACCTTAAAAAACGTGTCGCCGATATCGATCGCGCACGCGCTGCCGGAGAAGCGACCGTGCCGTCATTACTGGCCCTGGAAAAGTCGACAAACCCGTTTTTGCGTGCCGCTGACCCGGCGATTCTGGCGTATTTGGGGATGGAAGGCGCGGACCCTGCAGACGTATTTGCAGAAATCCGGTCTAGAAAAGACCGGTTTTAGGGCTTATTTGACGCTCCTCACGGCCACGGTCACGGGAAATGTGACTGTCAAGTGAAAGAAAACCCTTGAAGCCGGGGCGCGATCAACCAAACTCTAATAGTATGAGGACATGGTTGGGATGGGGATCCTGCCGATACTCGACCCCCTTCCGGCCCAATACAGAGGAGCACCCGCGTGCCTTCATTCTCGAGCACATTAGAACAAGCCATTCACGCGGCCCTGGCGGCAGCGAATGAAAGGCGTCATGAATTCGCAACGCTTGAGCATCTGCTGCTTGCGCTGCTGGAAGAGCCAGACGCGATCCGCGTCATGAAAGCCTGCAGCGTCGATCTGGACGAACTACGCAGTACATTGGTCGAGTTCATCGATGAGGACCTGTCAAATCTGGTCACCGATATCGACGGCTCTGAAGCGGTTCCAACCGCTGCCTTCCAGCGGGTAATTCAGCGCGCAGCAATCCATGTTCAAAGCTCAGGCCGTACCGAAGTCACCGGCGCCAACGTTCTGGTGGCAATCTTTGCCGAGCGGGAAAGTAATGCGGCCTATTTCCTGCAGGAACAGGATATGACCCGCTATGACGCGGTGAATTTCATTGCGCATGGAGTGGCGAAAGATCCGGCATATGGCGAAAACCGCCCTGTGACGGGTGCCGACCAGGTCGAGGACGAAGCGCAACCTGCCGCGAGCGAATCCGAACAGAAAGAGAGCGCCCTCGGTAAGTACTGCGTGGACCTGAACGCCAAATCGCGCGCAGGTGACGTTGATCCACTGATCGGTCGCGCCTCGGAAGTCGAGCGCTGCATCCAGGTTCTGTGCCGCCGCCGCAAGAACAACCCGCTGCTGGTGGGTGATCCAGGTGTTGGCAAGACTGCGATTGCCGAGGGTCTGGCCCACAAGATCGTGGCCGGTGAAGCACCCGATGTGCTGTCCAACACCACGATCTACTCGTTGGACATGGGCGCCTTGCTGGCTGGCACCCGCTACCGCGGTGACTTTGAAGAGCGCCTGAAAGCGGTGGTGACCGAACTTGAGGATCACCCGGATGCGGTGCTGTTCATCGATGAAATCCACACCGTAATCGGTGCAGGTGCCACTTCCGGTGGCGCAATGGATGCGTCGAACCTGCTGAAACCTGCCCTGCAGGGCGGTAAGCTGCGCACCATGGGCTCGACCACGTACAAAGAGTTCCGTCAGCACTTTGAGAAAGACCGCGCGCTCAGCCGCCGGTTCCAGAAGATCGACGTGAATGAGCCTTCGGTCGAGGACAGCGTAAAAATCCTGCGCGGCCTCAAGCCGTATTTCGAAGAGCATCACGAGATCAAATACACTGCGGATGCGATCAAGACCGCGGTCGAACTGGCCGCGCGCTATATCAACGATCGCAAGCTGCCGGACAAGGCGATCGACGTGATTGACGAGGCCGGTGCCGCACAGCATTTGGTCGCAGAAAGCAAGCGCCGCAAGACCATCGGTGTGAAAGAGATCGAGGCCGTCGTTGCCAAGATCGCGCGCATTCCACCCAAGAACGTCACCAAGGATGATGCCGAGGTTCTGAAAGATCTCGAAGCCTCACTGAAACGGGTGGTGTTTGGTCAGGATGAAGCCATTGAAGCGCTGTCCAGCGCGATCAAGCTGGCCCGTGCCGGTCTGCGTGAGCCTGAAAAGCCAATCGGCAACTACCTGTTCGCCGGTCCAACCGGTGTTGGTAAGACCGAGGTGGCGAAACAGCTGGCGGATACGCTGGGTGTGGAACTGCTGCGCTTTGATATGTCGGAGTACATGGAGAAGCACGCGGTTTCCCGTCTGATCGGCGCGCCTCCGGGTTATGTCGGGTTCGATCAAGGTGGTTTGCTGACCGATGGTGTCGACCAGCATCCGCATTGTGTGTTGCTGCTGGATGAGATCGAGAAAGCACACCCTGATGTGTTCAACATCCTCTTGCAGGTGATGGACCATGGTGAGCTGACCGATCACAACGGCCGCACAGTGAACTTCCGCAACGTGGTTCTGATCATGACTTCGAACGCAGGCGCACAGGAACAGGCCAAGGCCGCCATCGGCTTTGCCCGTGATCGCCGCGAAGGTGAGGATACCGCCGCGATTGAACGCATGTTCACGCCGGAATTCCGTAACCGTCTGGACGCAGTGATCTCGTTCGCGCCGCTACCGAAAGAGGTCATCCTGCAGGTGGTCGAGAAGTTCGTACTGCAGCTTGAGGCACAATTGCTGGATCGCAATGTGACCATCGACCTGACGCCAAAGGCTGCCGAGTGGCTGGCTGACAAAGGCTATGACGACAAGATGGGTGCGCGACCACTGGGCCGTGTCATTCAGGAACACATCAAGAAGCCTCTGGCCGAGGAGCTCCTGTTCGGCAAGCTGGCCAAAGGCGGTGTGGTCCGCGTATCTGTGATGAAAGGCGAGTTGAACTTGGAAATCCTCGGCCCTGATCAGCCGCGTATTCCTGGCGACAAGCCGCCATTGCTTACCGCAGATTGATTGCGCAACGTTTCAAACAGAAAACCCGCCTATCAAGGCGGGTTTTTTCGTCTGAGGCCAACAGCATGATTGCATGGCGGAACTAAGGGCGGGTTTGGGCCAGAGAACCCGACGACATTAGCGGATGCGTGGTTGACTGTTTCGCACCGGGCAAGGCACCGGTAACTGCTGTGATTGGCTGCCCTGTGCCGCGATATAGGCCGACAGGATGCTGTGCGCATAGCGCGGCCCATTAACCCCCTGAGACAGGGCAGACAGGACCGCAATGCCGACATCACGTGCTTTGCGAAACCGCCCAGCCTTGGTGGGCACAAAATACTCAAAATCTATGAACCGAATCTGGCGCCCGCTCCAGCACATATCTCGAAAGGCCGGGCGCCCATGTGCCAGATTTGCCGAATGTAAACGCGCCAAGGCCTGCCCAGCGGCGCGGCATGCTTTGAGTTTGTCCGCGGTCGTAACGTTTGCTTTCTTGCAAAGCTTGGTCAGGCTGGTGCCGGCGTCTTCGACCGCCATAAAATCCGGGCCTTCCGCTAATATCCTCGGTACGGCCGCGCCGAGACTCCAGAGAAAGCGATGAGCCCGCCGATCTCGGTCAAACGCCTGTTCAGGCTTGCCCTTGACCAACCAAAGGTGCGGAGCAAAACGCTCAATGCGTTTTAGCCAAAACCGGGTACCTCGTTGGGACTGGCAAAAAGTCACACGTTGATATGGGGCGCGCAACGCCTCATCCACTGAATTGTGTATCTCTGCCTTCTTGTCCGTCACGTTCTGCTCCGATTAACCTCAGGTAATAGATAGGAATTCCGCGCGTACATTTCACCTTATGTGGGTCAACATTCCGGTCGGTTCCGACCATTTTTTGCAATTTAGGATGTGGCATTGGTCAATACCGCTTAGTGAAATTCAGTTCGGTCCGAAGGTATTGCGCGCAAGCCTTGGTTGGTTTGGTCCGAGCGTCCGTGAAGGAAGCCGAGTTAATCCAGAAACCCAAAGCCCTGGTCGGCAGCAAAGTGCGGCCCCCACCCTCCACTGTTGGCAGCAAACTGACACAAATGATGTTCTTGCAAATCTGATCGTGCAGTTGCTCTATAACCGGACAATTCTGCTTTTGCGCGGGCGCAGGACACATATTTCGACGGAATCGTTCTCCCCTCGCGTTTCATAGTTACGTTTGAAACGCGAAAGGGAATTTGATGACCAAGACCGTCGCTATTTGGAGTGCTGCTTTCGCCCTGTCGGCCATCGCAGCCATTGCCACCGCTCAGCACAGATTTCGATATCACGACGAAACGAAAACCCGGCCCCTGAATTTAGTGGCTGCCACTGTCGATCCGGGCGCCAGTACCTCTGAGATTTCCGAGACCCGCAAAGCTCTCCGCGTCTCGGCAAATGGAATTCCCGACCACCTTGTCGGGCGCTTTCCCAACCGAGGTAACCCACACAGTATTTCTGCGCAGAATGTAAGCTTGAAGGTACCGGCCAACCCAAAGCCCAGGGGGACAGTCACGCCGCTTGAACTGGGCTGGAACTTTGGCGTGTCACTGAACGGTGTAGTGTTCGACCCGCTGGCAGCCGAGTTTTGGCACGGTGATCCCAGATCGGGTTGGTCCTACAACGCATTGGGCGGCGCGATCGCGCTGGGGCTTGATGAGAACCATGCGCACGTTCAACCAAACGGGAAGTACCATTACCACGGCATTCCGACGGGTTTAATTGAACTGCTGGACTATTCACCAGACAGGCACTCTCCACTGATCGGGTTTGCCGCAGACGGGTTCCCGATTTACGCAATGACAGGCATTGTGAACGGGAAGGTGACGGAAATGACGTCCTCTTATCGTTTGAAAAGCGGCAACCGACCGGGAGGTCGCGCGCCCGACGGCAAGTACGATGGCACTTTCAACGAGGATTTTGCCTATGTTCCCGGGCTCGGAACTCTGGACGAGTGCAATGGCGCATTCACCACTTCTCCCGAGTATCCGGAGGGAACCTACGCCTACTTTCTGACCGAGGAATATCCGGTCATACCCCGGTGCTTTGCCGGTTCACCAGACAAGAGTTTTCGCTTCGGGCGACGCTGACCGACCCACGCATTGGTTAGCGAGTTCTGACGTTATCTTTCGGTGAGTTTCAGCTCGATCCGCCGGTTTTGCGCCCGTGCCTCCGGCGTGTCCGCCGGGTTGACGGGCTGGAACTCACCAAAACCGTTCGCAGCAAGCCGATTTGGCGGGATACCCAGCGCGTCGACCATATAGCGCACCACGGACAAGGCGCGGCCCTGGCTCAATTCCCAATTGTCGCGATAGCGGCCGGAACCGGCCAGAGGAACGTTGTCCGTATGACCATCGACCCGGATCACCCAGTTCAGACCCTCGGGGATTTCGGCAGCAACGCTGCGTAGGATCTCGGCGACCTTCGCAACCTCCTGGCGCCCTTCCGGGGACAAGACAGCCGAGCCCGTATCAAACAGAACCTCGGATGAGAACACGAACCGGTCGCCTTCGATGCGGACGCCTTCCTGATTGCCCAGAACATCCCGAAGTCGGCCAAAGAACTCGGACCGGTAACGTTGCAGATCTTCGGCCTGTGCAGTCAGTTCCAGATTCTGCCCCGCCAATGCTTCGGCTTCTGCCTCCAGGCGAATGCGCTCGGCCTCTTCCAACAGGCGGCGTCGGCGTTCCTCGGATGCAGCGCGAGCCAGCGCAGCATTCAGGTCCTGTCCAAGCGTCTGGATCTGAACCTCGGCCGCAGCATTGCGATCCTTGTAGTCATCCAACAGCGCTTGCAGCGATCCCAGTTGGCCACGCAATGCTGCGATCTGCTGGTTCAGCAGAGCCGTTTCGCGTTGCGCCTTTGCCGAGATTGCCTTTTCGGCAGAGATCGCCTCGCGTGCAACAGCCAGAAGCGCTTCGCGTTCTTCGGCCAATGTTCTCTGAGACTGCGCCTCCAGCTGTGCTTGCGTCTGCGCCTCCAGCGCCGCCCTCAGCTGCGCCTGCAGCTCTTCGTTATCCAGCGCTCCAAACTGACGCTCAAGCTCGGCCCGGGCCGCTTGTGCAGCAGCCAGCAGGGTCAGGGTTTCCTCGGCCTCTTTACGCTGGGCTTCCAACGCCAGCGTCATCGCAGTCAGCTCCGCATCGGCATCCTGCAATCTGTTGCGCAGGTTATCGGCTGCGGCAGCCTCGGCCAGCCTTGCGGCCTCTTCATCGCTGAGCTGTTGTTCAAGTGCCGTAATCTGGGCTGCACGGTCTTCACCGCTTTGTTCAAGATCAGCAACCAGAGCCTCCAGTGCCTCGCGCCGAGCGGCAGCAAGGCGTGCGGCTTCGGCCTGAGCATCAATCTCATCCCGGCTTTGAGCCAAGGCAAGATTCAGAGCCTCTTGTTCGCTCAGAAGCTGCTCGCGTTGTGTTTCGAGGGCTGCGATATCGCCAAGTGCACGTTCCTGATCCGCCAACAACGCGGCGACCTGCGCCTCAAAATCCGTAATGCGAAGCTGCGCCTCATCCAACGCGACAGCCTGCCTGTCTCGCTCTGCTGTAAGTGACGAGATCAGAGCCTGCGCCTGCGTCAGATCGCTTTCAGCCTGAGAAAGCGTCGTGTTCAACGCCCCGAGCCGGGCTTGCAGCCGGCTGTTTTCGCGTTCTTCCAGACCGAGGGCCGCTGCAAGGGCCGAAACCTCGTCAGACAAGGCGGTCAGTTCATCCTCTTGTCCGGAAATCGTTTCGCGCAGCACGAACTGAACCACCATGAAGATGGTCAGCACAAAGGTCAGCACCATCAGAAGACCCGTCATCGCATCCACGAATCCGGGCCAGACAGAGCCCTGAAAACGTTGACCGGTACGCCGGGACAGTGCCATCCGTTACTCTCCCTCGGACGTCGTGCGAACGGCACCGCGTGGCAGGGTCAGCGCTTTGACCAGCAGTTCGAAATCCTTGCGCAATTCGTTCATGCTGTCCTGTCGCCCTGCAGAAATCTCTTCGAGAATACGTAGCAACTGAACGTCCATCGAACGCAGACGCATCCGGCTTTCAGCATCGATCCCCTCGCCTGCACCATGTTCGCGCATGTGATCCAGAAGGGCGTCCTGACTCAGAGCTACCCTTTCGAGCGCCGCTGTCACGCCTTCGCCTTCGGACTGACGTTGGTTCATATCGCCAATCACGTTCACCAATTGTCCCAGCTTAGCAGAAACCTCCGCTCTTTCCTCCTCCTGCGCTGAGAACAGATCCTGCAGCGCATCCATTTGCGCGGACATCGCATCCAGAACCGGAGTCAAAACCGCCAGTTCAGCACCACCTTCATCGCCCGAAGAAAATCCGACGCGGGTGATCGTCGACAGCCATTCCTCAAGCTCGCGATAGAAGCGGTTCTGTCCATGTCCTGCAAACAACTCGAGCAAACCAACAATCAGCGATCCGGCGAGGCCCAGCAGTGACGATCCAAAGGCCACGCCCATGCCTTGCAACTGGGCTTCAAGCCCTGTCATCAGACGGTTGAATACCGCCAGCCCTTCCTCACCTTCCTGCGGGTTCAGGCTGCGGATCGTGTCAACGATGGCAGGAACCGTTGTGGCCAGTCCAAAGAAGGTGCCCAAAAGGCCAAGGTAGATCAGAACGTTCGTGATGTATCGCGTGATCTCACGCTCTTCCTCGATCCGTTCAGCGACTGAATCCAGAATCGATCGAGTAGAGGTCGAGCTGATTTGCGAACGCGCCCCGCGCGAGCGGAGCAACGATGCAAGCGGTGCCAGCAGCTGCGGCGGGCTGGTGTCATCTCTTTCGACACCGCCGACAAAGGCTTCGATCCAGCGAACTGATCCGATCAGTTGGGTTACCTGATAGAAACAGGCGAATACGCCGATGACGAAGACCAGCAGGATGAAACCGTTCAGGTAGGGATTCGCATAAAAGACGGGCAGCACATAAGGCAGCGCCATAAAGACCCCAAGGCCCGACAAGCCAATTGCGATCAACATCATCACGATCTGACGAATGGGATGCGAGAATTGCGGTCTCGCGCCCTGCTGTGCCTGCGCCATGCGCGTCATTCCTGGTATTGCCTGCTCTGAGGCAAACCTACCGAATTAACAGTCGCTAGGCCAAGGGTTTATGCAGTAAGACTGCGGACCCGTTGCGACAACCACTCAAGATCCGGATCGCGTAGTCCGATTTCGGCCAGATGTTCAGCCGTATTGTACAGATATTCGGTGTTCGGACCGCGTCCGCCCACCGCATGGGCGATGATATTTGCCTGCTCTTCCAAAGGCATACCGCCGCAATACTGAACGTGATGCGGATCAATCACGTAAGTCACGGCGTTTACGACCTGTCCATTGTCCAGATCAACGTCCAGAATACGCTCGACATAGGCCGAAGAAATCAACTCACGTTCGCGCAGCTCGTCCAGCGTACGCTCTTCATGCCCGGCTTCGACGGCCAGGGCCAGACCGGTACAATTCGCATCACGTTGTTCATCCAGCGCCAACACAAGGCCTGGCTTGTCTTCGGTTCCGCGATGGTGGATCGAACTCATGCAGAATGAGCGGGCATATCCATGCAAAGTAGCGCGTTCGCTGCGCGCCACGGGAAATCCGGGATTCCACAGCAGCGATCCATATCCGAATACCCACATTGTCATTGCACTGGTCCTTGCCCGTTTGCGCCTATAAACATCAATTCCGAGGCAGGAAAAAGGGCCATTATTCTCATGCGCGGTCTCATACGAGTTCTTATCTTTTTAACGATTATCTGGAGCGCCTATTGGTTCGTCGCCGGCTACGGGCTGCGCAGCGCGGTCACCAGTTGGTTCGACAAGCAGCAGCAACTGGGCTGGCAGGCCGATTTCTCGGATGTGGGTACGGCAGGATATCCGACCCACCACATGACACGGCTGGATAATCCGGCACTGGCCGATCCCGTCAACGGCACAGCATGGAGCGCGGATTGGATCGAGTTCCAAAGCCCTGCAATCTGGCCCGGGCGTCAGGTGTTGCGTTTTGCCGATACGCCGCAGCGCCTGTCTTATTTCGATGAAACGGCGACCATTCAGGCCAGCGAGCTACAAGCAGAGCTGCAATTGCAACCGGGGGTCGCGCTGGAGTTGGAAAAGATGGCCCTTACCGCAGGACCATGGACCATTTCGAGGGAAGATGAGACTTCAGCAGCGGGTGACACACTTGGCCTGATCATGGCGCAAAGTGAAACGCCCGAGATTTATGCCGTCACGGCAACCATTGATGGGTTCACCCCGGGTGAAGACCTTCGCGGCCTTATGCGGACCGCTGCTTCGCTTCCACAATCCTTCGAGACGCTGGAATTGGACATGACGGTTACGTTTGACAAGCCGTGGGATCGGAGTGCGCTGGAACAACGCCGCCCGCAGCCTGTCGCCATCGATCTCGGGCTTGCTGAGGTCAAATGGGGTGAACTGCGCCTGTTCGCCACCGGAGAGTTGAACGTTGACGAACAGGGAATTCCGACCGGTGAGATCGCCGTCAAAGCTGAGAACTGGCGTGACATGATCGCAATGGCCAATGCCGCAGGCGCCCTGCCCGATCAAGCAGTTGATCCGGTCACCCGCGCGCTGAAGTTGCTGGCAGGCCTGGGCGGCAATCCCAACTCACTGGATCTGCAGCTGAATTTCCGCGACGGGTTCGTGGCGTTGGGCCCGTTGCCATTGGGTCCTGCACCGCGGTTGATACTGCGCTAGCGGCAGTACGGGCCGCTGCGATAACGGGCTGTATCCAGATGGAAATGGTCCCGGTGGTAGCGGTCCGAGTTCGGCCCCAGCACAGTACCAAACGGCCCACATGCGCCACGCCAAACTTTGATCAATTGCTTCTGCGAGGGATTCTTGCGCCAGCCATTGAGGACTGTCACAACCTCGCCATCCGCCATTTTAAAGCCCGAGATATCAATGGCCCGACCCTTGCCGTGTTCAGAAACTCGCGCGCCCTTGCGATTGTTCCGGGTGCGGCAGGCATAATGGGCCGCAACCTGCAGCTCAACAATCGGGCCACGGCGTTTGAAGGTGGGCTTGACTGACTTGTCGACCCAGTTGTTTAACGCGATGGCGGTCCCGCAATCCATGGTCGACGGGCGGCTTAACCTCACTCCGGATACCGATGTTATCTGCACGGCATCCTTGATGCCGCAGGCCTTGATCTTACCCGGCACTTTACCGACAGGTTTGCCCTGAATTGCGATATCACCACATACCGAGTTTTTGCGGAGCTTTCTTTTCTTGAAAAGTATCTCCTGCTCCAGCGCTTCAGGGCGCAGATATGGTTTCAGAGACACATCAGGGCTGAGCAGAGGCAGATCCGCAGGTCGTGCCGCAGCGGCCATCACCTGAGGAGACTCAGGCCTCAGCTTTGGCTGTATCTTTGGAATCGCTGCAATCGGCGCTGCACTAGCCAGAAGTAGCGCTGGCATCGCAGTTACATTGCCGGTTTCAGCAATTGGTCGCGCAACAGGAACCAAAGAGGTTTCGAGGGGTTTCGAACCGGCCGTGACTGGCGACAGCACTGCAAAACAGATCAGAAAACCGCCTCGAACAAGCCTCATGTCGTGGCCTTTCCTCGTCCAAAATCCGGGGCATCCGTATCCTGACCTGCATCAATGATGCCGCGCCGGATGGCCCGGGTACGGGTGAAGTAATCGAACAGCTGCTCTCCATCACCGGTACGGATGGCGCGCTGCAGGGCAAAGAGCTCTTCAGTGAAACGGCCCAGAATCTCAAGCGTTGCGTCCTTGTTCGTCAGGAACACATCCCGCCACATTGTCGGGTCCGAGGCCGCGATCCGCGTAAAATCACGGAAACCGGCGGCCGAATATTTGATCACCTCAGTATCTGTCACCCGCCGCAAATCATCTGCAACACCCACCATCGTATAAGCGATCAGGTGCGGTGCATGCGACGTCACCGCCAAAACCAAATCGTGGTGGTCAGCGTCCATCTCATCGACATTGGCGCCCATGCCTTCCCAAAGCGCTCGCAGTTGTGCGACGGCGTCGGGATCAGAACCCTTAACCGGAACCAACAGGCACCAGCGATTGTCAAAGAGCTCGGCAAATCCGGATTCCGGACCAGAATGCTCGGTTCCAGCCAGAGGGTGAGCGGGAACAAAATGCACGCCGTCGGGGATATACGGCCCGACAGCTTCGATCACATGACGCTTGACTGATCCGACGTCCGTGACAGTTGCGCCCGATTTCAGCACCGGGGCGATATCCTGCGCCACCGGTCCCATCGCACCAACAGGCACACAAAGCACCACGAGATCAGCGCCTTCGACCGCCTCTTGCGCAGTGTCACAGACGCGATCACACAGTCCGATGCGCCGCGCGGTTTCACGGGTGTCTTCGGAACGGGCATATCCCGTCACCTCTCCTGCAAGACCTGCGCGTTTGATGGCCCAAAACATCGACGAGGCAATCAGACCCAAGCCGATCAGCGCCACCCGGTCATAAATCTGGCTCATGCGGCGCCCCCTTTGAACGCGGTAATGGCCGCAAGCACGCGGCGGCAGGCTTCTTCGTCGCCTACGGTAATCCGCAGGGCGTTCGGCAGGTTGTAGCCCGCAACCTTGCGTACAATCAAACCCTGAGATTGCAGATAGGCATCGCAGGCCTCGGCCTCGGCCAGATCCGAAAAGCGGGCAAGGATGAAATTTGTATTCGATACGTCAGATGGCACGCCGATCTCTGCCAGTTTTTCGGACAGCCACGTGCGCAGACGCGCGTTTTCGGACCGGCAGAATTCGACATACTCCTCGTCGCGTATCGCTGCTTCAGCCGCAGCCAACGCAGTCAAAGACAGGTTGAAGGGTTGGCGCACGCGGTTCAGCACATCGATAATCGACTGGTGCGCATAACCCCAGCCGACACGCATCCCGCCCAGCCCGTAAATCTTGGAGAAGGTTCGGGTCATGATGACGTTCTCAAAACGATCCACCAGTGATGCCCCACCATCAAAACCATCTACGAATTCGGCATAAGCCCCGTCGATTACCATTAGGCAATCGACAGGAAGTTTTTCCGCCAAACGTGTAAGCTCGGCATCCGAAATCATGGTTGAGGTGGGATTGCCCGGATTGGTGACAAAGACGATCTTCGTTTGCCCGGTCACAGCCGCAAGGATTGCGTCGACATCAACCTTGCGATCCTTCTCATCCACCATGACAGGAGTCGCCCCCGCCATACGCGCGATGATCGGGTACATGGAAAATCCGTGCTCAGTATAGATCACCTCATCACCCGGACCGGCATAGGCCTGCGCCACGAATTGCAGAACCTCGTCGCTGCCTACACCACAGATGATCCGGCCAGCATCCAGCCCGTGACGCTCACCAATGGCTGCGCGCAACGAATAGTGATCTGTGCTTGGATAGCGATGCAGGGTGGTCGCGCTGTCACGCACGGCCTCGATCGCTTTGGGGCTGGGTCCGAACGGGTTTTCGTTCGAGCTGAGCTTGATGACATTCGCCACGCCTTCGACATGGGACTTACCGCCCTGATACAGAGCGATGTCCATGATGCCGGGTTGCGGAATGATCTGGTTCATGAGGGGCTCCTTGATTGCGCCCCTCATACATTTCTCAACGCCTTGAGAAAAGCGGCAATTCCCTCAGGCGGCTTTGAAGCGCGCTGTCGCCGGGTCGGCGTTGTAATAGGGCGCGAATTCCTCGGTCCGGTGCGACAGGTCATTGACGCTGTCGATGATGAACTGAACCGTCTCTTCGCTCATCAGATATGAGAAATTCAGACGCACCCAGCCGGGTTTCTTCATCTCTTCACCTGCTGACAACGCCGCATGCAACTGCTCGGAAGTCTCGCGATCAATATCCAGCAGGCGATGGGCATAGGGACCGGCGCAGGCACATCCGCCACGGGCTTGAATGCCGTAGATGTCACTGAGCATGCGGGTAAACAGCTGCTGATGAACCGGCTGCCCCGAGTTATCCCGAACAAGGAATGAAAAGATCGGCAGACGATGCGGATTATCCGCCCCCAGCAGAGTCAGGTTCGGGTTGTCACGCCAACCATCCAGAGCCATTTTGTTATACAGAACCTCTCGTCTTCCGATCTCATCAGTTCCGACAACATCCTTGACGATAAAGGCAAGCGCAGCCCGGATATCGCCGATGACATTGGGCGTACCGGCCTCTTCCCGCGTCGCCAAATCCTCGCTGTAGTCATGCCGCCACGGGGACACGAAACTTACGGTACCGCCACCCGGCCAACTGGGACACGTGCGCTGAACGGCGCGCTGATTGACTACCAATACACCTGATGCGCCCGGACCGCCGGGAAACTTGTGGGGTGAGACAACAATGGCATCCTTGCGAGCATCTTCGGGACCCATATTCATTGGCAGGTAAGGGCCGCCGCCTGCATAATCCCAAACGGCCAGCGCCCCATGCGCCTTCAGAAGACGCGTGACCGGATCGGGATCGGTGATGATGCCCGTTACGTTCGACGCGGCCGAGAAAGAACCAATGATCAGATCAGACCCTGCATTGTCAGCCAGTGTTTGTTCCAGCACTGCCAGATCAGGCCCGCCAGCGGGCGCTTCGGGAATTTCGATCACCTGCGCCTTGCTTTCCCGCCAAGGCAGAATGTTCGAGTGATGCTCGTATGGACCAATCAGGATAATCGGCCGGTCAGCCTCTTCCACTCCCAGTAAGCTGACCAGCCGATTAAGCCCAGCAGTGGCTCCGGACCCGGTAAAGATCACCGCGTCCTCTCCCCTCGCGCCAACAATGCGGGCTATTTCAGCACGCGCTTCGCGACGAAGCCGTGTCATGTAGGAACCGCAATAGGAGGCCTCGGTATGGCTGTTCGCATAGAACGGCAGCACATCTTGGGCGATAAAATCTTCGACCTGCCGCATCGCGCGGCCCGAAGCAACGTAATCCGCATAGACAAGCGGTACGTCCCCATGCAGACCAGGGATGAGGACACCCTCACCGATCAGCCCATCGCGCAGCGTGGAATTGTGAGTGGTGGATTGGATATCTGCACGAAACTTGGACAGGGTCATAACATAGGCTCCATATTGCATAACCAATGTGATTGATCTGGAGTGCAGAAACTTCACCATTCTTTGCCTGTATTTCCTCAAATTTGTGTCATATGATTAGATATGGCCCATAAAATAGATCATATTGACACCCTCATCCTGAAAGAACTGCAAAAGGACGCGACCCTCTCGCAGCGCGAGCTGGCGGATCGGGTTGGCTTGTCCCAGAATGCTTGCTGGCGGCGCCTGAAGGTGTTGAACGACGACGGCGTTCTACAGGGGTCTTCCGCGCGGATTGCACGGGAAAAGCTGGGGCTCAATCTTGTTGTCTTTGTGATGCTGCGTACAAGGCATCATTCGGCGGAGTGGCTTCAGGCGTTTCGCAGCCATGTCCTGACCATCCCTGAAGTAGTCGATTTTCATCGCATTGGCGGAGACTACGACTATCAGTTGAAAGTCGTGACCGAAGACATGGCCTCTTACGACAAGGTCTATCAGCGACTTATCGAAAAGGTCGAACTGGACAGCGTGACCTCGTACTTTGCCATGGAGGCTATTGCCGAAGGCCGGCCGCTGCCGATCTGATCAGGCCGTGAACAGCGGGCGTAGCCTGCGAAAGTGTGGAACTGCGATGGAACGAAAGGCCTTCAATTTGGCCGACGGCCACACATCTGGATGGGCCACCACCCAGATATCCGCATAAGGTTGCGGTGAAAGTGTCGGGAGTTGAACGAGACCGGTCAGTGACCGCCCCAGAAACATCGGCATCCTGACAGCACCTAACCCTGCCTGCGCGGCGGAAGACATCGCAACCATATCGTCAAATCGCATTCGAATACGCGAGCCGGGGTGTGTCTGCATCACCTCCTCAGACAGGTCTGGCTGTTTTTCATAAACCAACCAATCCACCGGCCCATGCGGGGTGTCCGACACACGCCGCATAAGTTCTGGTGAGGCATAGTAAGCCGAGAATTGTTCGGCCAAGCGCAGTCCCTTCAGAGTATCGCCCGGATTGCGACTGATACGGATGGCTATGTCTGCTTCGCGTCTGTTCAGGTCCACGATCTCATTGTCGGCCCGTACTCTGAGCTTAACACCGGGATGTTGCGCCGAGAACGCGTCCAGAACCGGTGAAAGTACATGCGCAATCAAAAGCTGAGGTGCTGTCAGGGTCAGCTCCCCTTCCAGACGCGTATCCTGACCGGATAACCCCCTGAGCATGGCATGCTCAGCACCTTCCATACTTGCCGCATGCTGCGCCACCAGATGTCCGGCCTCGGTGGGACGGTAGCCATCTGGCAAACGTTCAAACAACACTTCTCCAGTGGCGGTTTCCACGCGCGCAATTCGACGGGCAACGGTGGTGTAGTTTACACCAAGCCGCTCTGATGCAGCGGTCAAGGTGCGCGCGCGCACCACGGCCAGTACGGTTCGATAGTCATCCCAATTTATCGTCATACATGCGTTTATGCACAAGCCAACTGCAATTGCACGCGTTTTCGCAAAAACCTATCTAACATAGGTTTTACTTGCACAACCAAGGAGTAGATTGATGATTTATGCCTACGCCAAATTGACAGTAAAAAACCCCGATGCTCTGGCCGCCTATCGTGAAAAAGCCGGGGATGCGCTGGCACGCCATGGCGGTAAGGTCGAAACCGCGTCAGCAGAACCTACCGCTCTGGACGGCGCGCCAGACCTGCCGGACGTTGCCGCCGTTCTTTCATTTCCAGATCGCGAGTCCGCCTTGGGATGGATCAATGACCCGGCGCTGAGTGATGTCCACGCACTGCGCCGCAATATCGGATCGTCCGACATAATCCTGCTTGGGTAAATAAAGAAAGAGCCGCGCTTTTGGGCGCGGCTCTGAAACTTGGATCGTTTCGGCGAAGATTAGTTCTTCGCGTAGAATTCGACGACCAGGTTCGGTTCCATCATGACCGGGTAAGGCACATCGCTCAGGCCCGGTGCACGAACGAAAGTCGCGGTCATTTTCGAGTGATCAGCATCGATGTAGTCAGGAACATCACGCTCGGCCAGAGCAACAGCTTCCAGAACAACAGCCAGCTGCTTGGATTTGTCACGGACTTCGATCACGTCGCCTTCTTTGACGCGGTAGGACGGGATGTTGACCCGCTTGCCATTCACTTTGACGTGGCCGTGGTTCACGAACTGACGTGCAGCAAACACGGTTGGTACGAACTTGGCGCGGTAAACAACAGCGTCCAGGCGGCGCTCCAGCAGACCGATCAGGT
Source organism: Ruegeria arenilitoris (assembly GCF_013030265.1). Classification (GTDB taxonomy): domain Bacteria; phylum Pseudomonadota; class Alphaproteobacteria; order Rhodobacterales; family Rhodobacteraceae; genus Ruegeria; species Ruegeria arenilitoris_E. The sequence continues at coordinate 183,319 of NZ_WPZQ01000002.1, read as the reverse complement.
TTTCACCGGTGTCGCCTTTTACACGCTCAGCTTCGGCGTAGATGCGGCGGAACTGCTTCTCGGTCAGGTCGCCGTAGTAGCCTTTCAGCTTCTGCTTGGCGCGCAACTGCAGACCGAAATCCGACAGTTTACCCTTGCGGCGCTGACCGTGCTGGCCGGGGCCATATTCACGACGGTTGATCGGGGATTTCGGACGGCCCCAGATGTTTTCGCCCATCCGGCGGTCGATTTTGTACTTGGCAGACGTGCGTTTGGTCACGGCTGATCTCCTTCGTTTAGGTCGAGGCCCAGCGGGCCACTATGAAGGGCGTTGTCCTCTTGAGGTCTCCCCCATGACAGGCATCCCCTTGCGGGGGCCACCAACACCAATGAAGTCGCGCTTATATCTTGGGAATTGTCAGAGTCAATATACTGAGGCCACCCTGCAGGAAAAATCCCGCGATGGCCGCATAGCCCTGCTTGCCACTTTATTCTGCTGCGTAAACAACGTGAGGAGTAGATGTCGACTCACGTTTCTCTTCTGAACGAGCGCCGGGAAACGCCACAACTGTCTGATCGACCTCCCGATCAAAATCAGCCAGGTCAGTTTGCGCCGAAACACTGCTCACCCAGAACTCCTGATCCCGTTCAGGACAACCGTTCTCAAAAATCAACACCGGGGAATCGCTTCCCTCAACTCTGATGAGTTCTGCCGAGAATTGCTGAGAGCCATTCGAAAACTCGATGGTCGCAACCGAACCGATTACGGGGCCAATCGCCGAAAGCATGTCGATGCCCGAGGTCAATAACGGTGCCACAGAGTGGGCCGTTTGCACCAAACCCATGGTCTCTGCGGCAGAAAGCTGTACTGCTTTACCACGCCATGACCAGGCGGACCCAACAGCTACGAGGGCAAGTGGCGCTGCCTCAAGCCCGTCAAGTTCTGTTTGATTCCAGGAAACCGCTATACGACCGTCTAAACCGGTACTCATCTGCCCACTCATACCTTTCAACACCCCACCAATTACAAGGCCTGTGTATCAACGATAAATTCGGCGGAAAAGAGACGTAATTGCAGCAATCACGAGATTGTTGCCTGTGCGTCAAATCAAATTGATACTTAGATCAACCGCATGTCAATCTGAATCATGCATATTTCCCGATATGCGCTCTCAAAGATCTAACGCCCTCATATATCAATACTGGTATCAAAACCGGGGTTTGCAAACGCACCACCCTAAGCACCAAGTTAAACCCGACAAAGCGAATCGTTTACCCTTGGCGTCAACACCATAGGCCTATGCTTTCAAACAGATTATCGCCTTCTGAATCAGCAAATGCGGATACGAGTGATCTGTCTGAACCGGCACCATCTAGTGACCAACTAGAGTCACTGTAAGCCTACGAAACCAATTTTTGATAATTGGAAAGCTCACTAATCTTCGTGAAGTGGTGCCCCCACACGGACTCGAACCGCGGACCTACTGATTACAAATCAGTTGCTCTACCAGCTGAGCTATAGGGGCGCTGGCGTCCGATTAATCACTATGGGAAGAGACCGCAAGCCCCAATTTAACCTGATCTTGCTGTAGACAGAATTTTCTGGTGTCAGCCTTGCAACCAGCTACCGGTCAGAAGGGCTACTTGCGCAACGAACCATCCAAAACCCGGCTTTACTATACGTAATGCGAGCGGGGAATTGCGCGCTAATGCGAGAGATGTGCCCAAAGCGCTATAGGCCGACTGCCCGACATCGCGTGAACATCCGCGGTTATAGCCTGAGCAACACAAGCGAATTGATTCGCCACCTCAGATCAACCGACCTGATAAAGTGAAGAAGGCCTGCAGTTGCGTCGCAGGGCGCTCTGGCGTTGCAAGTCGATCTCGAGCAAGTATGTGGAGAAATTGATCCCACCAATCGGAAACGGCGATGCAATGGCCGCCGTGTCCGAGTGGTGCTTGGTAAATCTGGCACATCATCAATGCGTGCCAGCTGTTCTTTCGAAGCCCGAGGAGGCGCTTTGAGACCTCCTCGGCAACGCTTACATGCCCAGCGCTTCCTTATACATTTCCAGAACCGCTTCTTCTTCGGCGATATCGTCTTTGTCGCGCTTTCTCAGAGCAACCACCTTGCGCATCACCTTGGTGTCGTAACCGCGGGCTTTCGCCTCGGCCATCACTTCCTTTTGCTGTTCCGCGATGTCCTTCTTTTCGGCTTCCAGACGCTCGAACCGTTCGATGAACTGGCGCAGTTCACCTGCTGTGACTCGATAGTTGGCGGCGGCCTGATCTTCGGTGATGTCTTCCATATGCGTCTCTCCCAAAGGCTAAAATAATCCGCAAGGTTTCGGGCAGTAAGCCGGATACATTGCTGCCGCTCTGGCCGCAAGCGCACTTTGGGCTGTCAGGCTTGTGCCAGCAGCGGTGATCCGCTAAGCGCGGTCGTGAAACAAGAGACATATGTGGAAAGCTATGTTCGACATCATCATCTGGGGCGGAGCTGCCCTGTCATTGGCCGGAATGCTTGGACTGGTATGGTGTATCCTGCGCGTGATGAAAGCGCGCAAGGCAGGCCTGTCGGATGATGAATTGCGCGCAGCGGTTCAGGCTGTACTGCCCTGGAACCTTGCATCACTGTTTTTATCCGTCATCGGACTGATGATGGTCATCCTCGGGATATCCTTTGGATGACCAACCGGTCAGACCGGCATGTTGTCAAAGCGCGCTTCAACCGCGTCTTCAAACAAAGCCGCGTCCAGCCTGCGCAGGCGTGACGGTATCTGCATGCGTTTCGCCCGCATCTGATCGACTATTCTGCTGACATTCGGTTGAAGGGCCAACCGGGTGTCCAGACATGCGCCGTTAAGCTTTTTTTCAAGCCGCTCGACTTCTGTGTAGAGATCTTGTGCAGTCATTTTGCATCCTCCCACTTAGCACCAGTCTGCCAGATATAGGTAACGGCATTAAGACCAACTTGAGACTTAATGAATGCCTGCGGAAATCCGCTCAGCTATTTTGCGATTTCGGGCGAGGCTCCGCAGGATGCATACTTATTACGCGGATTTAACTTTGGCTGCCTTGACAGACATCAAGTCGTGAATTGGCAGTTGTGTCACATTCCGCTATCACTATATGAAAAGTAAGAAGCACAGGAGGAGCACGTGACACCAATCGTAAAGGCCTTTTTTGACGAGCAGACAAACACGGTGTCTTACGTGGTTCAGGAACCCGAAGGCGCGGCCTGCGCAATCATCGACAGCGTGTTGGATTTTGACCATGCCTCGGGTCGCACGGACACAGGATCTGCCGATCAGATCATCGAGTATGTGACCGCAAACAACCTCAAGGTCGAATGGATACTGGAAAGCCATGTGCATGCCGACCATTTGTCAGCAGCACCCTATCTTCAGCAAAAACTTGGCGGGAAAATCGGCATCGGTAAGAATATTGTCGTTGTACAGGATACCTTTGGCAAAGTGTTCAACGAAGGTACGGAATTCCAGCGCGATGGCAGCCAGTTTGATGCGCTGTTCTCTGAAGGAGACAGCTTTCACATCGGCCAGATGCGGGGCGATGTCCTGCACACTCCGGGGCACACTCCGGCCTGTCTGACCTATGTTCTGGGTGATGCGGCCTTTGTAGGAGACACTCTCTTCATGCCAGACTTTGGAACCGCCAGATGTGACTTTCCGGGCGGTTCTTCGACAATGCTTTATGAATCGATCCAAAAGATCTTATCGCTGCCGGACGAAACCCGGATCTATGTCGGACATGACTACAAGGCACCGGGGCGGGATGAGTACGCGTGGGAAACCACTGTTGGTGAACAGAAAGCCCTGAATGTTCACATCGGCCAGGGCCGCAGCATCGAAGAGTTTACCGAAATGCGCGATGCCCGCGATGCAACATTGGGCATGCCACGACTGATCCTACCTTCGCTGCAAGTCAACATGCGCGCTGGTCAAATGCCCCCTGCCGATGAGGAAGGCGATGTTTTCCTGAAGCTGCCCATCAACAAAATTTGATGCACCTACGGCCTTAGACAAGGAGACACCTCACGATGAATCCGGAATGGATATGGGGTTTGATTGGCGGTCTGCTGATTGGACTTGGCGCAGCGGTTTATTTGCTGGGGAATGGACGCATTATGGGTGCAAGCGGCATTCTCGGCGGGCTGGTTGACGGCAGTGGCAAAAGCGAAGCGAAGGAACGACTGGCTTTCATTGCCGGTGTGATCGTCATGCCATTGCTACTGAAACCCTTGATCGCCCCTCAGGCAGCAACCCATTTGACCAGCGATCTGGCGGTTGTGATTATCGCCGGTTTGCTGGTCGGCATTGGCACGCGTATCGCGAATGGATGCACCTCGGGGCATGGTGTCTGTGGCATATCAAGATTCTCGCTACGCGGTATGGTCGCTACCGTGTTTTACATTCTGGCCGGTGGGATCACGCTTGTCTTGTTCCGCCATGTCTGGGGGCTAATCTGATGCGCGTTCTGATTGCGCTTATTGCCGGATCGCTTTTTGGGACTGGCTTGTTGGTTTCAGGGATGACTGACACGACCAAGGTTCAGGGCTGGCTGGACGTGTTTGGCAACTGGGATCCAACACTCGCTTTTGTGATGGGTGGTGCAATCCTACCTATGCTGATTGCCTGGCGCCTAACGCAAAGCCGGAAACCACTGTCTGGCGGCAACTTTCCAGTGCCGCCCAAACCCGAGATGGACAGACGGTTGATCTTCGGATCCGTGCTGTTTGGCATGGGCTGGGGATTAGCAGGTTTGTGCCCCGGTCCGGCAATGGCCTCGCTCAGTTATGGCGGGTTTGAGGGGCTGGTCTTTCTCGTTGCCATGATGGCAGGCATGTTTGCGGCTCCTAAAGTCGGCGCACAACTGGACAGGATTGCAAACGCGACCTAAGGATTTGCCATGGAGATTCGTCAGATTACCCCCCGCTATGCCGTCTCACCCCAGATCACGGTGGAAGACGTGCAAGCCATCGCCGAGGCAGGTTTTGCCAAGGTGATCTGCAACCGTCCCAACGTAGAGGTCCCGTCGGACATGCAATCCGATGCGATCGGCGATGCCGTTCGCGCAGCGGGCATGGAGTACGAAGTCCTAGAGCTCACGCATCAGACCATGACTGCCGAAAACGTCGCCTTGCAACGCGATCTGGCTGAAAGCTGCGCGGGACCGGTGTTGGCTTATTGCGCCTCGGGTACTCGCTGTTCCGTTGTCTGGGCTCTGGGTCAGTGCGACAGGATGAGCACCGACGATATTCTCGACGCGACCAGCAAGGCCGGATACGCGCTGGAAGGCCTGCGCCCTGCCCTTGATCAGATTCGCAATTCGAACACCTGATCAGAATTTCTGGTCTTGATCGTCCTGAAGCCCGGTCAACCCGGCCAACTGCGAAATCTCAGCCGCGATCTCGTCCGGATTCGAGGAGAGCGGGTTGTGATCCATTGGCAGCAAAGCGCTTGTGTCCAACGGGTCTAACACTGTCATCTCGGGCTGATCAGCCTCTCTCACGTCGGGCTGAGCGTGTCTGGTTCTGCTTTCAATGAATTCAGGCGCATCTGGCCCGGCAATCACTGGAATGTCCAATTCCTCGTTCACACGAATTGCCCGCATCCCGCCGCATTGCCCAAGGCGTCCGACAGCTGCCCGTGTTCGCTCGATCGTCAAAACGTCGATGCGATCCAGCCTCGCTCCGGTCAGAGGAAGAACATTGCCCACGTCCAGATCTGAAAGATCAGACAGGGGCAATGACAAACGACACATAACTGCGTTCAGCTCAGCCCTCATCACGCCCGTTGCCATTTCCAGAACAGGCCCAGCCTCAGTAGCCTCTGCTTCTTCTTCAGGTACAATTGCTGGCTGTTCCGGTATGAACATACTTAGCTGGCCCTGACGAACTCCACCCCCGAGATCAACGGTCAGGTCGAAGACACGATACTCATCCTCGACAAGCGCAAGGGACAGCGATCGAACATCTTCAGCTCGGGACAAGAATTCGTATCCGACGAAGCATTCACTATCGGCCGGAGCGTCAATTAGATCCGGAACCTGGGTCAACACACTTTCAATGAGTGGTGCAACCATGGCCGCATCCGTATCGGTGAATACACGATCCGGGGGCGAGCCTGATAGTATTTCGCCTATGGTCTGCATTTGCAGGATCGCTGAAACACAGCTGGTGTCCAGACAGACCGCAGCTGTCCGTCCGTCTTTGTTGGTAAACGCGAGCAGCAACCAAGCATCGGTCAGAGTCTGGCTTAGCGCGTCCGAGGGCTTGGTGGTTTGTTTGGCCCCGATGACGGACAGTGGCAGCTGAATGGTTTCAATTGCTGCCCGAGCCAATGCCAACCGCAGAGCCCGCAGGATAGGGCGGGGTTTATCCTCGGCATCAGCCTGCCCAACCACAAGTTTACGCGCCAAAGCTGCGCTGACGTCATTTGCCATGGCACCGAACCGCTTTCTGTTTATCGCCTGACACCCGGTCTAACCCGGCGACGGTTACGAATACCTTTAAATCGCAATCACTGGGCGGCTTGCTTGTGCGCCAGCGGCAGGCTGACCCGGAATGCGGCCCCCGCCTGCCCCGGTAAATAGCTGATTTCGCCGCCGAGGCGCTGCATGATCTCACGACAGATGGCCAGGCCCAGACCCGCGCCCCCGGCTTTGTCGAAGCCTACACGCGCGAATTTTTCGAACACCATCGATTGCGCCTCGGGTGGAATTCCACTGCCATTGTCGATGAAGTCGATCACGACCTGCCCCCCAACATCGTGCGCTGAAATGGTCAGGATCGGGTCGGGCGCATCACAGTACTTCTGCGCGTTCGAAATCAGATTAATGAAGACCTGGCCAAGGCGATCCAGATCAGTTTGCAGCGGCATGCGTTCGGAGGTCAGGCTGCGCCGTATCTCGAGCTTGCGATCTGTTCCGGCAAGCGCGGTAGAAATGGCGCGATCCAGAACAGTCCGCAACGTGCTGTCGCCCAAGTTCAGACTGACCTGCCCGCTTTCCAGAACACTGAGGTCCAGCAGATCATCCAGCAACCGAGTCAGACGCAAAGCCTCGTCATGGATGATCGCTGCATAACGCGTCTTTTCCTCGGCACTCAGCTCTTCGGTATCCCGCATGATCTCCGAAAATGCCCGGATTGAGGTCATCGGGGTGCGCAATTCGTGGCTCACCTGACCAAGAAAGGCATCCTTTTGCATCGAGATTTGCGTGAGTTTTTCATTCGCCTCACGCAACTGACGCGCCGTGCGGCTAAGCTCGGCAGATTTTGCCTCCATCTGACCTGAGTATTCCAGCAGTTGCGCCGATTCATCAGCCACCGCCAGCAGATCTTCGACCGAAACCGACGATCCGCCTACGATTTGCCCTACCATAGCATGAGCGGTAGCCGCTCCGACAGAACCGCTCAACTCACGTTCAAGACGCACCAGAAAACCCGGCGTAGGTTCGGGCAATCGTCCCCGACCACCCTGTTTCAACGCTTCGGCCTGAAAGAACACCTGCGCGGGAATCGTGCCAAGAATTCGCTGTGTCATGATCATCAGATCTTCGCTTTGGCCAACGGACCCGGTCCATCCCTGCGGGGCAACCGAATGGTCAAAGACATTCACGAATTGAGCGCCTTGCAACCGCTCCAGCGGGCTGGGAAAGCTCAGTAGGGATGCCACGCAAAAGGCGATGGTGTTCAGGGACAGCGACCACATGATCGTATGTACCATCGGATCGATCCCATCGATCCCGAACAACGCCTGCGGCCTGAGCCATCCCCAGCCAAATGGACCGTTTTCAAGGACCGAGGCAGGCATCACCCCCCCGCCCATTCCGGGCAACAGCAGCGTATAAATCCAGAGGAAGAACCCGACACTTAATCCAATCAGAGCACCGGTTCGCGTCGCTCCGCGCCAGAACAAACCACCTACAAGTGCTGGCAGAATCTGGGAAATCCCTGCAAATGCGACAAGCCCGATGGAGGCCAGCGCCGCACCCCCACCGGACAAATGGAAATAGAAGTAGCCCAATCCCATGATAACGGCGATCGAAACCCGGCGCGCCATCAGAACGATATTGCGTACGTCACCCGAAACCGAACCCGATCCTTCCTGAGTACTCAGCCAGATCGGCATGACAACATGGTTGGAGACCATGGTTGAAAGCGCCATGGCCGTCACAATCACCATCGATGTAGCCGATGAAAAACCCCCAATAAACGACAGCATGGCGAGCCATTCATTACCCTGAGACAGCGGTACCGTCAGAACAAAAAGGTCCGGATTTGATCCCTCGGGCATCAGGTCCAGCCCGATGACAGCGATAGGGACTACAAACAGGCTCATCAACAGCAGATACAGCGGAAAGGCCCAGGCCGCCGTTCTCAGGTGCCCCTCATCATCGTTTTCTACGACCATCACCTGAAACATACGCGGCAGGCAGACAAAGGCCGCTGCAGAAAGGAAGGTAATTGTGGTCCAGCGGCCCGCATCAACGTTCCACTGACCGATCTCAGAGGCATCAATACGGTCCATCATCGGACCAACACCGCCAGCTATTCCCCAGACGACAAATATACCGACTGCCAGCAGCGCAAACAGCTTGACCACAGATTCCAAAGCAATGGCCGTCACAACGCCGTGGTGACGCTCGTTCACGTCCAGGTTTCGTGTACCGAACAGAATGGCAAAGACTGCCAGACCAGCCGCAACCCAGAAGACACTCGACCCCTCACGATAGAGACCAGACGAATCCGCTTCGGCAAATATCGAGAACGAGAGCGTAATCGATTGCAATTGCAGCGCGATGTAAGGCGTGCCGCCCAAGACAGCCAGAATGGTCACACAAATCGCCAGAGTATTCGACTTGCCATAACGGGACGAAATCAGGTCGGCGATTGAAGTCACGCGCTGGCTGCGCCCTACGCGAACAAGTTTACGCAGCCCCCACCACCAACTGATCATCACCAGCGTCGGCCCCAGATAGATGGTGACAAATTCCAAACCCGAACGGGCGGCGTTGCCAACCGCGCCGTAAAATGTCCAAGCTGTGCAATAGATCGACAGGGACAGAGTGTAGATCAATGGCGATCGCAGCCATTTCCCACGTCCGGCAACCGCCATCCGGTCGGCGGCAAAGGCCACGCCGAACAACAGTACAACATAGCCAAGACAGACGAGTATCAGGACGTTTAATGTCGCCATTCGTCCGTCTCCGTATCCTCACGTGCTGCAAAACGCTTGGCCACGAAGCCGAAGAACATACTGATCAGGATAAGGGCGCCCCAACAACCAAAGATGTACAGGATGGCGGAGGAAAGCGGCACTGCGTCTTCTCCTGCGCTGCCATCTGGCCAGAGCAAGGGGAGCCCGATCAGAGCGGCACCCAGAAATGGCAGCAATCTCGCCGCATCAGACAATCTGCGCCGACGATAACTCTGACGTTCCAGGAAGAGCGACGGTCTTGTCGCCGTTGATTGACGTGCATTATCCTCCGACGTCATGACCGCGACGCTTGCGCATGAAGATCGCGCACAGCAGTCAGAACTTCGGTATTGGAAAATGGTTTGGTCATGAACCGGCTGACACCAGCTTGCTCCGCCATTTCCCGATCTCGGGATTGCCCCCTTGCCGTAAGCATCAACACAGGCAGGCCCTTCATCCCCTCAAGTTCTCGAAGGTCACGCAGGATGTCCATACCGCTCTTACCCGGCAGCATGACGTCGAGAATAACAAGGTCCGGATTTTCAGCTACAATCACCTGAACAGCATCCACGCCTTCGGCATGGGTCTCGACCTGCCAACCCTCACGAGTCAGCAGAAATCGGATCGCCTCGGTAATGTTTGGCTCGTCCTCGATCAACAGAACCTTACGGCTCATATTTGCAGTTCCTCCCCATGGCCGATCAGACGCGCGGCCATCCATCGCTGTCAGATTAATCGTTCTGTCAGGAAACTGTCAAAAAACTTCGCTAAGAATCGACGGCTCACGCCGTGATTCACATGCGTTTCTGGGGCAGATGCGACAGCTGGTCCCAACCTGAGCCTTCGCTTCGACATCTGGCGACGGATCTTCGACCGACAGCACCAGCATTGCCGAGTGATAAACGGGGTCCTGATCAAATGACTGTACAGGCTGAGGCCAGGCAATCGCATAGCAATCGAACTCGGCCGCGGTCCGGCCCAGCTGAACGATCCTTTTCCGGACAGGGACCAGAGGCCGATTAAGAGCTGTAAACAACGGCCATAACGGACAGCCTTCTCCGTGCCGGGGTAACGCAAATCCAGGCACAGGCTTGTAAAACAGGATACTGCCGGACGCATCACAAATTGCCAGACCCGCCGCCCGCGGCAGAAGGCTTTTCGGAACAAATGCCAACCGACGCAGCACTGTCGCCAGATCTACCGAAAATCGCGCCGCAAGCCCCATCGGATCCGGCTCAGCACCGCCCAACTCTTCCCGAAGCCTCTCCAGCGGAATTGCACGCGCGTCAGCGGCATAGGTCGCCAACAGGCTCTGCGCCACGGATTTTGCAGCGGATGTGTCCAGACCATCCAACGGAAACGAATCGGCTGCCGCACCTTCTTCGATTTCCGGGAAATGGTAATCTCGCTCGGCAAAGAACGCCTCGACCTCTTCCAGCGGCATCCCACGGCGGTCAGGCTCATCTTCGCTTTCATCCAGATAGGCAACCAGAGCCTTGGAACTTTCGGCCAGACGTTCAGCATCTTGGTGAATGTTGCGGTGGAAACGATCCCGCCATTCTGCATCAATCTCTTCGGGCTCGGCCAGAATCGCAGCGGTCGATCGGATTGCGGCGGCGGTCGAAAGCACCTCGTGCATCGAGGCCGCCAGATGCGGGTCATGGGTCAATCGATCTGACAGGGTCTCAACCGTGCGCTCCAAAGACACGACACGGCGATGCATCTGCGACAAGACACCTGCCCAGCCGGGGAAACGCCCCGCAAACTCATCCAGCGCATCCAGTTCGGCCGTTTGTCCAACTGCATCTGCAGCCGCCTCGCGCAGCGCCGCGATCAAGGTGGCCTCGATCCCTTGTGTTAGCAACGAAGGTTCGACCGACAACGCCGAAGCGATATCGACCAGTAGCTTACCCCCAATCCGCCGACGATTATGTTCGATCAGGTTCAGGTATGACGCCGAAATACCAACCCGGCGCGCAAGTTCCGCCTGACGCAGACCGGAAATCTGTCGTCTTTCCCGTATTCGGCTTCCTGTCAGTGTGTCGCGCAAAGGCACAACTTTCCCTAAGGTGGCGTCGCCCGCTTTTCGGCCGGGCACACGATTTTTCAGAATAGTTGTTTAATTGTTATTGGTTGCAGTCCTATTTTCAAAGCACATTTACAGGATTTACTACTTTTCCGGTTTAATATCACTCAAGAGCCCATCATTCAGCCAAGTGATTGAGAGTTTCGCCCCTTCAATTCTGCCCCAATACGCGTCACCATAGGTATATGAGCGATCCAGCCTTTGAATACGCCCCGATCGGGCTCGTTGAGCTTGAGAACCGGATCATCCGGCGCTGCAATTTGCAGTTTGCCCGTACCTTTGGCGGCAGTGAGGAAGAGTATCGCAATATGCCATTGTTGCACCTCTATCCGTCAGTTGCGGATTGGGAACGCATCGGCGCGCGCAGCCTGCAGGTGATGCGAGACACGGGCTACTATACGGACGAACGGGTCATGCGACGCCGGAATGGCGATCTGTTCTGGTGCCGGGCACGCGGACGGTCACTGACACCGGACGATCCTTTCCGCCACGGCATCTGGAGCTTTTCCGACATCTCCGAAGAGCGCCCATTAGTAGAACTTACACAGCGTGAGCGCGAAGTGGCGATCATGTCGTGCAGAGGGTTGTCCGCAAAAGAAATCGGGGCTGAACTTGGCCTGAGTTATCGCACAGTCGAGGCTTATCGGGCCCGATTGCTGGAGAAGTTTGGCGCTCGAAAACTGCCCGAACTGGTGGCGAAATTGTCGGGGATGCCACTCTGATCCAGCTTGCCTCTCGCAATGTACACAAAAACCCCCATTTGACAGGCTGAGACTGCGCTTTTCATGGCCGACTGCATGGCTTATAACGCTGCGTAATTAGACCAAGCCCGCAAAAACAGACGGGCCAAAGGGGAACCGTCGAGGACACTCATGACAGATACCAAACACGAAGCGGATGTGGCGTTCATCAAGGCCTTGGCCGAACTGCTGCGCGAAAACGACCTGACCGAACTGCAGGTCAAACGTGAATATGGCGAAGAAGACAGCCTGAACGTTCGTGTCAGCCGGATGAACCAAGCCGTAGCTGCTCCGGTTCAGGTGGCCGTTCCAGCCGCTGCAGCACCTGCAGCCGCAGCACCCGCTGCAGCGCCAGCCCCGGCCGAAGCACCCGCAGCCGCGGAAGATCCGGCAAGCCACCCGGGCGCGGTAACCTCACCCATGGTTGGCACTGTCTACATGCAGCCCGAGCCGGGCGCACCCGCCTTTATCACCGTTGGCGCATCAGTATCCGAAGGCGACACGCTGTTGATCGTCGAAGCTATGAAGACCATGAATCATATCCACGCACCCAAATCGGGTACCATCAAGCGTATTCTGGTCAGCGATGGTGACGCCGTCGAATTCGGCACCCCTCTGGTTATCATCGAGTAAGGCGGGCCCATGTTCGACAAGATCCTGATTGCCAACCGAGGCGAGATCGCCCTGCGTGTGATCCGCGCCGCGCGCGAGATGGGTATTGCGACGGTTGCCGTGCATTCGACCGCCGACAGCGACGCGATGCATGTACGTATGGCCGACGAATCGGTCTGCATCGGCCCGGCACCCAGCCCGCAGAGCTATCTGTCGGTACCCGCGATCATTTCGGCCTGTGAGATCACAGGCGCGCAAGCGATCCACCCCGGTTATGGCTTTTTGTCCGAAAATGCCGAATTCGTGCAGATCGTCGAAGATCACGGCATCACCTTCATCGGCCCCACCGCAGAACATATCCGCGTCATGGGCGACAAGATCACAGCCAAGGACACGATGAAGGAACTGGGTGTTCCCTGTGTTCCGGGTTCAGACGGTGGTGTTCCAGATTTGGCTGCGGCCAAGAAAATCGGTGAAGAATTCGGTTATCCCGTCATCATCAAAGCCACCGCTGGTGGCGGCGGTCGCGGCATGAAAGTCGCGCAAAGCGCTGATGAAATGGAAAGTGCGTTCATGACCGCACGCGCCGAGGGCAAGGCTGCCTTTGGCAATGACGAAGTCTATATCGAGAAATATCTGACCACACCGCGTCATATCGAGATTCAGGTCTTCGGTGATGGCAAAGGCAAAGCGGTCCATCTGGGCGAACGCGACTGCTCGTTGCAGCGTCGTCACCAGAAGGTGTTCGAAGAGGCCCCCGGCCCCAGCATCACTCCGGAAGAGCGCGCCAAGATCGGTAAGATCTGTGCCGACGCGGTTGCCAAGATCAACTATATCGGCGCAGGCACCATCGAATTCCTGTACGAAAACGGTGAATTCTATTTCATCGAGATGAACACGCGTCTGCAGGTGGAGCACCCGGTGACCGAAGGCATCTTTGGTGTCGATCTGGTGCGCGAGCAAATTCGCGTCGCAGCGGGCGAACCGATGTCGTTCGGTCAGGACGATCTGGAAATCAATGGCCACGCCATCGAAGTTCGGATCAATGCCGAGAAACTGCCAAACTTCTCACCCTGCCCGGGCAAGATTTCTGCCTATCACGCACCTGGCGGTCTTGGCGTACGGATGGATTCAGCACTCTATGACGGCTATTCCATTCCACCCTACTATGACTCGCTGATTGCCAAGCTGATCGTGCAGGGCCGCGACCGGGATGAGGCGCTGGCACGCCTGAACCGTGCTTTGGGTGAACTGATCGTGGATGGCATCGACACGACTGTGCCCTTGTTCCACGCTCTGCTGCAGGAACCAGACATTCACAGCGGTGACTACAACATCCACTGGCTGGAGCACTGGCTTGCGGAGAACATGGCCCAATAAGTCTGTAAGGTCGAAGGGCGAACGCTCTTCGACCTTCGGGTATTCTGCATGAGCCTTTCACCCGAACTCCTCCTGCATGGGTATTCCATCGGCATTTTTCCGATGGCAGAACATCGTGACGATCCCGAGCTTTTCTGGGTCGATCCAAAATTTCGTGGTGTCTTCCCGCTGGATGGATTTCATATCTCACGCAGCCTCGCGCGCCGAATTCGCAACAGCGGGTTTGAGGTGTCAATCGACCAACACTTTGCAGGTGTCGTTGATGGCTGCGCAGATCGTACAGACACATGGATCAACGCCGAGTTACGCGGCTTGTATCTGGACCTTCATCAATCCGGCCACGCGCATTCTCTCGAAGTCTGGGAGGAAAATCAGCTAGTTGGCGGCGTCTATGGCGTTGTGCTGGGGGCGGCTTTCTTTGGGGAAAGCATGTTCTCACGCCGCACAGACGCATCGAAGGTTGCATTGGCCTATCTGGTGGACCGTCTGCGCCAAACCGGGTTCCGATTGTTTGACACACAGTTTCTGACTGCGCATCTGGCATCATTGGGCGCGATCGAAATCCCACGCAACCAGTATCGCCGAGAGCTTGAAGAAGCGATTAACGCCAGCGCAGATTTTACTGCCGCAATCGCTCAGTCGGCGGATGGCGTGATACAGCGGATCACCCAGACGTCATAACGCGCGTGATCCAGTGCATTCAGCGCGGGAGAGGTCGCAATCATCCAGCCATCGAACAGCTGCTCTGATTTGCCACTTTCCCAGATTGTCAGATAGGCGAAGGCATCCCCAGTCGGGTTATCCGCGGGGTATCGACAATCCCCAAGGGCAACATCCAGCCCGAATATGGCCTCTGTCTGGCCGCTCTGCAGTTCGACATCAACGGTCTGCCCGCTGACCTTATCCAGCCCACGCAGCATCGCGCCCGGGCCGGATTCCACCTTTTGCTGAGCAGCAGCACCCGTACCGGCCAGCAGCAATGCAAAAATAGCAGCCCGCATCATTCGCTACTGTCCCCGGCAACAAACTTGACCAACAGCGAGATCAGGCTGACCGCACCTTGTGTATCCTCCACCTCGTCTCCGGGCTCAAAATAGAACGGTGATCCGCCCGGCATGACCTCAACGAAGTTACCGCCCAGCAGACCTTCCGAGGAAATGACGATGGCGCTGTCATCCGGAATCTGGATACCGTCAGCAACCGAAAAGGTCGTATCAGCACGGTATGTCTCGGGATTGAGCGCAACGTTCGTAACGGTCCCGATCTTCACACCAGCCAACCGCACGTCGGTGCCGATCCCGACGCCTTCCAGTGAACGGAATGATGCGCCCAATTCATACCCGGCCCGGTTCTGAGACAGGCCTGTGGACTGGCTCGCATAGACGCCAAACGCGACGGCGCAAGCCAGCACGGCTCCGCCGACAAGAACTTCGGTCATGTTGTGGGTAGACATTGCTCGCCTCGCCTATTCAGGGCTCCAGGCCTCATAATCCTTGCGCTCAACCGGGTCCGGTCGGCGCAGAGATCCCGCCGGCGTATAGGCCAATGCGGTGCCGGTCAGGTTTTCCTGATGCGGCAGCTCCCAGGATTTGTGCTTTAACGGTTTTTCTGTCGGAGGTTCATCCCAGGTGCGATGCAGCCAACCATGCCAGTCCGGATCAATCCGGCTTGCTTCGGCTTCGCCATTGAAAATGACCCAGCGCTTGCTGTCATCGGCGTTGTGGTAAAACACGTTGCCCTGATCATCTTCGCCAACCTTGATACCCTTGCGCGCGGTGAAAATCTGCGTGTTCAGGGTCGCCCCGTTCCACCAGGTCACAGCTCGTAAAAGAGTGTTCAGGATTCCCATTGGCGCCTCCGGCAGTTATGCTCCTGAAGATATGGACCAAAGGCCGACCAAGGTCCAGTGTCAGCAGGGCCGCAGCCCTTATTCCGGCAAGATTGCAGTCACTTCGATTTCGATCCGGTACTTTGGATCGATCAGACCACATTCGATCATCGTCGCCGCTGGCGGGTTCTCACCAAAGGTTTCAGCCAGAATGGGCCAGCAAGGCTCGAACTCGGCACGGTCCGGCAGCATGTAAGTGACGCGCACCACATCGGCAAAAGACGCACCAGCATCCGTCAGGGCCTTTTCTATGACAGCCAACGCTGACCGACACTGCTCGGCCGCGCCGTCACCCTGACCGACAGTACCGGCAACGTGCACCCAGCCACCCGCGACGACAGCCCGGCAATATCCGACCTTTGCCTCAAACTCACCACCTGAAGAAATACGCTTGATTGTCATTGTGCCCTCATATGAAAACGGCGCGGATGATACCGCGCCGTGTAAATTCGGAAACTCTCTGAGTTCAGCCAGCTGACGCCGATTCGGGACCGGCATCCGCATAAATGATGAGCGGTTGCGATTCCGAAGTCACCGCCTCTTCGTTCACCACCACCTCGGTCACGTTCTTCAGACCTGGCAGTTCGAACATCGTGTCCAGCAGTATATCTTCGAGGATCGAGCGCAACCCGCGTGCACCGGTTTTACGCTCAATGGCCTTCTTCGCGATCGCCTTCAGCGCATCATCGGTAAAGGCCAGCTCGGCATCTTCAAGCTCGAACAGACGCTGGTATTGCTTAACCAGCGCGTTCTTGGGCTTGGTCAGGATGGTAACAAGTGCGTCCTCATCCAGGTCCTCCAGCGTCGCCAGAACCGGCAGACGACCGACAAATTCCGGGATCAAACCAAACTTTAGCAGATCCTCGGGCTCGAGGTCCTTGAAGATCTCACCAACACCGCGGTCATCATTGTCACGAACGTCGGCACCAAAGCCCATGGCCGAGCCTTTGCCACGTTGTGCGATAATCTTATCCAGCCCGGCGAACGCACCACCACAGATGAACAGGATATTCGTTGTATCAACCTGCAGAAATTCCTGCTGCGGATGCTTGCGGCCACCCTGGGGTGGAACGCTGGCAACGGTGCCTTCCATCAGTTTCAGCAGCGCTTGCTGAACACCCTCACCCGAGACATCACGGGTGATCGAAGGGTTTTCGGACTTGCGCGTGATCTTGTCGACCTCGTCGATATAGACGATGCCGCGCTGCGCGCGCTCGACATTGTACTCGCTGGCCTGAAGCAGTTTGAGGATGATGTTCTCAACATCCTCGCCCACGTAACCGGCTTCGGTCAGTGTGGTCGCGTCCGCCATGGTAAACGGAACATCCAGAATGCGCGCCAAAGTCTGCGCAAGCAGCGTCTTACCGCAACCGGTCGGACCGATCAGCAGGATGTTGGACTTGGCCAACTCAATATCGCTGCCCGCTTTCTGAGCATGATTAAGGCGCTTGTAATGGTTGTGAACCGCAACCGACAGAACCCGCTTGGCAGTGGCCTGACCGATAACATAGTCATCCAGAACTTCGCAGATGTCTTTTGGTGTCGGCACACCATCCGAAGATTTAAGGCCACTGGCCTTGGTTTCTTCGCGAATGATGTCCATGCACAGTTCGACGCATTCGTCACAGATGAACACCGTCGGGCCCGCAATCAGTTTACGCACCTCATGCTGACTCTTGCCGCAGAAACTGCAGTAGAGCGTGTTCTTGCTGTCACCGCCTGAATTCGTCGCCATGATCTACCTTTCGGGCTCCATCCCTGCGCGCCGCTGCGTCGCGCTTGCGCCTGTTCATGCAGCTTAGGCCAGCACTGTGGCAGCTACAATCTCAAAATCACACCTCGCGCTACACGCGCGAGGTTTTGATCTTAGCTTTCTTCAACATCCATCTTAGCGCGGTTCTCGACGATTTCGTCGATGTGACCCCACTCTTTCGCCTCTTCCGGGCTCATGAAATTGTCACGATCCAGAGCTTTTTCAACAGCTTTTTTGGTCTGTCCGGTATGACGCACATAGATATCATACAGGCGATCCTTGAGTTTCTGCGTTTCGGCAGCATGGATCATGATATCGCTGGCCTGACCCTGATACCCGCCGCTGGGCTGGTGCACCATGATACGGCTGTTGGGCAGTGAAAAGCGCATGCCCTTCTCGCCACCGGCCAGCAGAACTGATCCCATCGATGCTGCCTGACCGATCACCAACGTCGAACATTTCGGCTTGATGTACTGCATTGTGTCGTAAATCGACAAACCGCTGGTCACCACGCCGCCGGGCGAGTTGATGTAGATCGAGATTTCCTTGTTCGGGTTTTCCGCCTCAAGATGCAGCAACTGTGCAACAACCAGATGGCTCATTCCGTCGTGGATCGGGCCATTGATGAAGATGATCCGCTCCTTCAGCAGGCGCGAGAAAATGTCGTAAGCCCGCTCACCCCGGCTGGTCTGCTCGACGACCATGGGAACGAGCGTATTCATATAGGTGTCAACTGGATCGAACATTCGGAACCTGCCTGCTTTGCAATGGATCGGGACACTACCCGAAGAATAGTTACATGAGTCTTAGTATCGGCACCGGGGGGCCGCAAGGGGTGCAGCAGACATCGCTTCGCTAATGTAGGATTCGTGGCGAATGGGGAGCAGGGACTGCTGAACTACTGAGCGTTACTTCGACCGCTAAAATCCGCAAGCCGAATGCCGCATAGACGCACTAGGGAGTCATATTCCGGCATTTTCCCCGTTATCCATCACGCTATTTTGATCCATACATATAGAAATACATGTTCGAAACATGTACTGAAATGGCTCGCCTTCAGCGAAACTTACGTAAGGGAACAATAGCCCGCAAGCCGGGCCCGAAAGGAAAACAATCTAGATGGCACTTCCCCAGCTGTCCCAGGACATGACTTCAGAAGATCTCGACCGAATGGTCGATAATGCGACGCGCGCATCGAATTTCCTCAAGGCGATCAGTCATGAAGGTCGTTTAATGATCCTGTGTCATTTGGTTTCCGGTGAGAAATCCGTAACCGAGCTGGAAGAGCTTCTGTCTGCCCGCCAGGCTGCCGTTTCCCAACAATTGTCCCGCCTCCGTCTTGAAGGGCTCGTGACACCGCGCCGCGAAGGCAAGGCTATCTACTATCGTCTGACCGATGATCGCCCCCGCCGCATGCTTGAAGTGGTTTACGAGCTGTTTTGCAGCGACGACAAATCCTGACGGGGACTGGTAGTGATTGGCGTTGTTAATAACGCTGCAAGCCGCTCTAGTTACACACGACCCTGAGGGCTGTTGATCAAACCAGCTGGCAGAGCCGTTCCGGATTGGCGTTCAGCAATCAAAGAGATCACTTGAAAACTCCCTGCATTCACACCTTTGGGTGCGGTTTTGATGAGGATCGTGACAGTTTGCAGCGCAACGGCACGTATATTCAGTTCGAGATTCCAACACCTTCTCAAGATAACCAGAAATCAAAAACGCTCAAAATGCTGGCCCGGGCCTCAGAAAGGTGCTACCGACAAAATAACTGAGTAGCCAAGGAGATACCTATGATCCGCACACTTCTGATTGGTCTGAGCCTGTTTGCCCTCACCGCCTGCGAAACCGCAAAAGGCGCTGGCAAAGATATCGAGAAAGCAGGCGATGCCATCCAGGGCGCAGCGACTGACGTTCAGGAAAATCTCTGACTTCTTTCTGCATATTGTGAGAATGCCGCGCACAACCCCAATATATGGTTGATGCAAGGTCTGAGCCGAGCTACAATCAAAAGTACAGGTGCATAGACGCGGCATTGCATCATCTGACGCTACTACGGGGTTCTTTTGCGCAAGCGAAAGAACCCCGTTCCCTTTTTCAGGGTGGTGAGTGGTAGCCTGTATGAAACCGGGGTCCGGCAAAAGGAAAAGGCGTCAGGTGCGCAGACGCGGTCTTTGCATGCACCCATACGGATGCCCCTGACGCCTTGCCGGGTCGACACGCCCGAGGGACGTCCCGATCCAGTTGCTCCGATCCCGGGAGGACCGCAGCCGCCACGTTGTACGCGAGGGTACTTCGCAGCACGCATTGACCTTCTGAGAAGTTGATCACCCGGCATGGGTACGAGACCCGACATCGGCTGATCACCCACCGGTAAGCCCTTGCAGTAAAACACAAATCCGTAGGACCTGCTCTCCCTGCTCTGGCCCCCTGGCCTTTGCGTCCTACCGTGGTTCCTAAGAACCTTGGCAGTGATCAGACTGTTGCACCCGCACCCCCGATCCGACAAGAAAATAGCACTGCAGCATGAAAATTAGACGGGGATAACCTGTTGGTATCCACAGGGAAAGCCATGTGGATAACTCCAGAACATGCGAAACTTCGCAGGGTTGACGGCGGAAAAGTCCGGACATGAAGGATCGAGCGGATTTCGGACGCTTTCTGCGCCTGCAAAGGCCCCCGCACGGTCATTTAGGCAGAAATTGCAGGATTTGTACAAAGCTCAGACCCCAGATCTTTCGAATCGTACAACCGGAGATTCGCCGATGCGCTGCACAATTTCCCACGCCCGCGCCCATCTGGGAGAGCTGGTCACCCGCGCACAGGACCCGCGTCAGGTGATCATTCTGACCCGACATGGCAAACCAATGGCCGCGCTGGTCTCGGTAACCGAGGTCGAGCGGATCTGGCATCTGCAGGACGACGATGAGATCGGTTGGAAACATCCCCTGAGCGGCATACGCGGAATGTGGTCGCGGGGACGAAACATTCCGGGAATGGAACCGGGGCCGGACGGCAGCTATGTCACCGCGCGCGAAGCCGCGCTGAAGGTCCGCGAGATCCAGATGACCCGTGCCGAGGAACGCCGCATATTAGCACGTGGCGGTCTGGATCCTGTCGCGGGCGGCGAACTGGCCGCCCGGCCCGTCTCCTCCCTGTGGAGACGATGGTTCCGTTTTTGAGAAGCGTTCCGACCCGCGCGTGGCAACCTACTAACCTCCGCTGCATTCACAATCGCAGCAGCGGTACTTACCCCCTACAATCGCCCGGGCCGGAAACGCTTCAGTTCACCTGACGTTCCAGAACGGTGCTGTAGGTCGTTCCGTTACGCAGGCTACGGAAATCGGCAAAAATCTTGCCATCTTCGTACCGTGCATCGATCAACGCATTCGCGCCGATCACCAGCGGTGAGGTTTCAATGATGCCGATCGAACCCGAGCCATCGAGGCTGATGGTTCCGGTGGCCTCATATTCGTTCCATTCGGTATCACCGTCCCGACGCCACTTGCTGGGCCCCCAGAAGACATTGTCTTCCTGCATCTGGACGTCGAGCATCCATTCGGCCTGATTGAAGCGGGGCTGATCGCCCTTGTAGTAATGGCTGGGCTGGACGGTCGTATAAGACCCGACCCAGGTGCCGCGCAGATCCGGTGTGGTATCGGCCAGTGCTGCGGTTCCGAGGGCGAGGGACGTGGCCAGAGCGGCTGCTCCGGCAGTCATGTATCTGGTCATGGGGATCTCCTCCTGAATGCGACCCTTCGAGGTTCGAAAGCGAACATCTCTGCTGTGGCCTACAGATTGGGAGGAGGTTGGATGCTTACAAGTTACCTAAGGGAAACTTCATGATTGGTTTAGATGAGCGTTAGTTGGAGAGGCCGGACGAAACCTGATAGCCGACCCTACGGTCAATCAATATACCAGAAAGCAACGTGCAGGTCTTGGCCTACTTTCGCCTTAACTCTGAGAAAACAAACGACGAGCCGACAATGCAAAGAATGACGACTGAGACCCAAACACTCTCTCCGCGATCAACAACTCTCGAATAATACAAAAGAACGGCGAGGCCTAGAAAGGCCAACAACTTCCAGATGACTGACGCCTTCAATGATCGATCCTGTGACTATTGTTGGCCTCTTAGCAAAATGGGCCAAAGCACTGATTGTCACAACCTACACGCAACCAAGCTTCACTTGAAGCCATCATCTTCGGCAACGGTTGATGAAAAGAGATGAGGGCCGCGACCGACCCGAGGGGTGAGGCCCGTCTCGGAAACGGTCCAGTGGACCGTTTCAGGGCCGATCGGGCGGAGCCCCGGGGCGCAAACGCGCCGCCCCATGGGGGCGGGTCGGCGCGGCCCGGCGGTGCCGCCGGGCGGGAAAGTTGAATTACTTTGTTTAGGACAAATTCTGCCTGACGTCGTTGTTCAATCAGTGACTGAAGCTTTGCAATGAGTTCGAATTTGTAGGAAGTTTCAAAATGGAACACTTGCTTATCCCGACAGTATATTGGCAACAAATTATTATGACTAAAGACGAACTACTATTACTTGCAGAGACAGCAACTACGGAAGATGACCAATTTGACTTTAAGAGAGAGTTCCAGCCTCAAAAGAAGGCTGCGTTTTGGGTCGAGTTGATTAAAGATATCGTCGCATTTGCGAATACTAGAGGCGGAGCAATCGTATTCGGCATCAATGATGATGGCTCGTTATCTGACGATAATTGCGAAGGACTGCTCAGCTTTGATCCGGCAAAACTAACTGATCAAATCAATAAATACACTGGTACTCAGTTCTCGCAGTTTTGGATTACTTCGGTCGGTAGAAACGGCGTCTTTCACCCAGCCTTGATCATCGAACCAACTAGAATTCCCATGGTTTTCAAGAAAGTGGGAACATACGAAACCGATACCGCCGTTCAAAAAACCGCGTTTAGCTTGGGTACAGTTTATTTTAGACACGGAGCCAAAAGCGAACCCGCCACTCAAGACGATCTCAGATCATCATTCGATAGGGAACTCCGCCGCGTGCGGGAAGAGTGGTTGGGAAGCATGAGGCAAATTGTTGAGGCCCCACCTGGATCAACCGTAACAATTGCTGAACCCGAGGAACCGATCTCGGAGCTTCGGCTTTCGAGTGACCCCAATGCGCCTGCCGTAACGATTAAAAATGTCAGTGATACGCACCCTCACCGACAAAAAGAACTAATCAGAAAAGTTCGAGAAAGAGTTCCCGGAATTGGCCGCTTCAACAGCCACGATATTCAAGCTGTGAAGTGTGCCGAGGACATCAACGAAGAAACTAGACCAGATTTCGTGCACAAACCTCATGAGCTGGCAAGCCCACAATACAGCGAAGGCTTTGTTGATTTCATATGTAGTCAGGTAGAGGGCAATGGTCTTTATTTGATTGGGTGCCGTGAGATATTGAAAGCCGCACGCTATGGGACCGATACCAGCATACTGGGTTGAATACACTAATCAACCGTGTGGGCACGCAGTTGGCTGCGCCAACCGCTTTCGCCCACCCGCCGTAAAAATGGCCAGCTTTAGCTGTCCATTTTTAAGGCGCTAATAAACGCCTCCTGCGGGATATCCACCTTCCCGAACTGGCGCATCTTCTTCTTACCTGCCTTCTGCTTGTCCAGCAGTTTGCGTTTCCGCGTGGCGTCGCCGCCGTAACATTTTGCGGTCACGTCCTTGCGCAGGGCCGAGAGGGTCTCGCGCGCGATGACCTTGCCTCCGATGGCGGCCTGGATCGGGATTTTGAACATGTGGCGCGGGATCAGGTCCTTGAGCTTTTCGCACATCGCGCGGCCCCGCATCTCGGCCCGGTCGCGGTGAACCATGGTTGACAGTGCATCCACAGGCTCATCATTCACCAGCACCGACATCTTGACCAGATTATCCTCGGTATAACCGGTCATCTGGTAGTCGAACGAAGCATAGCCCTTGGTCACCGATTTCAGGCGGTCGTAGAAATCAAAAACGACCTCGTTCAGCGGCAGGTCATAGACGACCATGGCGCGGCTGCCCGCATAGGTCAGGTCCAGCTGAATGCCGCGGCGGTCCTGACACAGTTTCAGCACGTCGCCGAGGTATTCGTCAGGCACCAGAATGGTCGCCTTGATGCGCGGTTCCTCGATATGGTCGACCTTCGACGGGTCGGGCATGTCGGCGGGGTTGTGCAGCTCGATCATCTCGCCGTCTTTCATGTAGACGTGATAGATCACCGACGGCGCGGTTGTGATGAGCTCGATATCGTATTCGCGTTCGATGCGGTCGCGTATGACCTCAAGGTGCAGAAGGCCAAGGAAGCCGCAGCGGAAGCCAAAGCCAAGTGCGGCCGAGGTTTCCATTTCAAAGCTGAAGCTGGCGTCGTTGAGCGCCAGTTTGTCGATCGCATCCCGCAGGTCTTCGAATTCGGCCGAGTCCACCGGGAAAAGACCACAGAACACCACCGGCTGCGCGGGTTTGAAGCCGTCCAGCGCGTCTTCGGTACCGTTGCGGTCATTGGTGATGGTGTCACCAACGCGGGTGTCGCGGACCTGTTTGATCGAAGCGGTGAGAAAGCCGATCTCACCGGGGCCAAGGCTGTCGACCATCTCCATCTCGGGCCGGAAGACACCGACCCGGTCGACATGGTGCAGGGTGCCGTTCGACATGAACTTGACCCGCATGCCCTTTTTCAGCGTGCCGTCCATGATGCGGACCAGAACGATGACGCCGAGATAGGCGTCGTACCAGGAATCCACCAGCATCGCCTTGAGCGGCGCGTCGAGATTGCCCTGCGGCGCGGGCAGTTGCTGCACGATGGCCTCGAGCGTCTCATGGATGCCCTGCCCCGTCTTGGCACTGACCTGAATGGCGTCGGTCGCGTCGATGCCGATCACATCCTCGATCTGTTCGGCCACGCGGTCACAATCGGACGCGGGCAGGTCGATCTTGTTCAGCACCGGCACGATCTCATGATCGGCGTCGATGGCCTGATACACGTTCGCCAGCGTCTGCGCTTCAACCCCTTGGGTCGAGTCGACAACCAGCAGAGAGCCCTCGACCGCGCGCATGGACCGTGAGACCTCATAGGCAAAGTCCACGTGACCGGGCGTGTCGATCAGGTTCAGCACGTATTTCTCGCCATTGTCGG
This sequence comes from Ruegeria arenilitoris, assembly GCF_013030265.1. Classification (GTDB taxonomy): domain Bacteria; phylum Pseudomonadota; class Alphaproteobacteria; order Rhodobacterales; family Rhodobacteraceae; genus Ruegeria; species Ruegeria arenilitoris_E. The sequence continues at coordinate 158,519 of NZ_WPZQ01000002.1, read as the reverse complement.
CGGTATAGTCGATGCGAACCGTGTTGGCCTTGATGGTGATGCCGCGCTCGCGCTCGATATCCATGCTGTCGAGCAGCTGTTCCTTCATGTCGCGATCCTTGACCGTTCCGGTCTCTTGGATGAGCCGGTCAGCAAGGGTGGATTTACCATGGTCGATATGCGCGACGATGGAGAAATTGCGGATATGAGCGAGGTCTGTCATAGCGTCGGGATATGGTTCGAAAACGGGCGCTGGTCAAGGTGGGACCGCACGATCCGAAACCCTTTATTTGTAGGGTTCACCGGACGGGCCAACAATCCGACTTCATGGCTGTTCGCATTGAACGTAGCAGGCGAACTGTCAGCGTAGTCCATTCTTCACCAACTCGGCGTTCATCCAATGCGTTTCACTTTGCACGTGGCCCTCACGGACGTATTTGGCCAGATGGGTTGGCATAGCTTCTTCCGCGTACGCTGCGGTGGTTCTTACGACAAATCCTTCTTGTGTCGACAGGTCCAGATTGCTGATTACATCAGCGATAGACTTCTCCGAAAACTGTCCCCGAAACAGAACCGGCACAGGTGAGATGCCAAGTTCAGCGAACCGCAACAAGGTTGCGTCCCAAGATTGCACCACATTCCCTTTTACATAGGCAAAACCCAGAAAATACGTTGGTAGCCGGGAATAGGCGATGGAATGCCGGGCAAACAAGTACTCTCCAACAATACGTTCATCCGGTGACAGCAGGGGCGAGACACCCGCTGCGAATGCTTTGATCCAATCGCGAGATGGGTGATAACGCGCATCCAAACTCCGTGGGTGACAGCCATCGCAATGAATAGTTGTGTTTTCACCATCCATTTTTTCTGTAAAGATGACCTCTGCTGCATTGAGCAGAGCAGCAACATCGGACATGATTTTATCATCACTAGTCGCGCCCGGTGACTGGGGCAGATGAAATGTACGACCATATTTCCGGAGCATTGGTCTTTTCTCAATCAATTGAACCAAATAGTTCGCTGCACCAAACGCGACATTTCAGACTCGTACAATCACTTTTTCGAACCAAGTGATTGATCCGCATCGCAACTTGCACAATACTCTGCCGCAAGCCGAGAGGGACGCAGATCTCTCCGGGCAGGCAAACACGAGGCTTGAGCATGAAACAGTTCCTCTTAATAGCATTTTGCGCAACGTCGTTGACAGCAGTGGCTCCGGCACCAAGCGAGGCTGCACAGATTAAACGGGCATGTCTGGCATCGGACCGGTCAGCAGCGACGCGGTCTCGGTGCAGTTGCATTCAGCGCGTCGCGGATCAGGCGCTGACCCGCAGTGACCAGAAGACCGTAGCCAAGTGGTTCACCGACCCTCATCAGGCGCAAGTTCTGAAGATGTCGAAGACCGCGCGCGATGATGCGTTGTGGGATCGGTATCAGGCCTTTGGCCAGATGGCACAGGCGATCTGTAGCTAACCCATTCTGAATACTTGACCTGACCCCCGCTGCGCCTCAGAAATGGCGCAGCGAAAGGGAAGTTGCATGGTTATGAAAGGGCTGACCCTGCGCGGGCTCGAGGTGTTCGAAGCTCTGGCGCGGACGGGATCGGTGGCGCAGGCCGCCGAGATCACGGGGCTCAGCCAGCCCTCGGTCAGTCAGCAATTGCGCAATCTGGAAAAGGCACTAGGCACCGATCTGGTGGATCACGGTCGGCGGCCGATGCGGCTGACACAGGCCGGGCGCAGCTTTCTGGCCCGGGCCGAGGCGGTTCTGGGCGAGTTGCAATTGGCGCAAAGCGAACTGACCGTCATGGATCTGGGCCATCTGACCACGCTGTCGATCGGCCTGATCGATGATTTCGACAATGACCTTACACCGCGGCTGGCGACTCTGCTGGCCGACAGTCTGACACGGTCGAAATTCAAGCTGATCACGCTGTCCAGTCTCGATCTGTTTCAGGCACTTGAAGAGCAGCGTTTGCATCTGGCGGTTTCGGCCCATAGCGGTGAGGTGCTGGAAGGTGTGGTGGAGTATCCGCTGGTTCAGGACCCATTCATTCTGGTGACCCCCAAAACAGCGGATAACGTTGACGATGCGCTGCAGAACCTGCCATTCCTGCGCTATGCAAGGGAACAGCTGATCAGCCGACAGATCGAAAGCCATCTGGCACGCAATCAGATGGAGTTCGAGGAGCGGTTCGAGATCGGCTCGCATCTGGCCCTGATGGCGATGGTGGCGCGTGGTCTGGGCTGGGCCATCACGACACCGTTGGGATATATGCGCGCAGCGCGCTTCCATGAGGGCCTGACTGCCTACCCTGCCCCGTTTGGCGAAAGCTCACGCATGATCTCACTCTTCACCCAGTCGGACTGGTCCGATCAGGTGCCGCGCGAGGTAGCCGGGATGATGAGGCGCCTGATGCAGAGCCAGATCATTGATCCGGCAGTCGCGCAATTGCCCTGGCTGAGCGGGCAGCTGAAGGTGATTGGCGACTAGCTCTGCAGATGGGCGTTCAGGCCCGCGACTGTCTCTTCGATCAAGTCCAGCGCCCCGTCGAAATCCCGTGTGTAGTACGGGTCAGGCACGTGGTCGGCACCGGCCTGTGGCGCGAAATCAGTCAGCAGCCGCACAGGGGTCTCATTGCCGTACGGGCGCAGCGCCTCGATATCCGAAATATTGTTGGCATCCATCCCGATGATCAGATCAAACCGATCAAAGTCAGCGGCGGTGAACTGGCGGGCACGCAGGTCCGAGATATTCAGCCCGCGGGCCCGCGCGGCCTTTTGCATCGGGCCATAGGGTGGATCCCCGATATGCCAGCCCGAGGTTCCCGCGCTGTCAGATTCGAATTGCGGTGCGCGGGCGCGAAAGACGCCCTCAGCAGCGGGTGAACGGCAGATATTGCCCAGACAGACAAAGAGGATACGGTGGGTCATGGGCATGGTTTATCGCGCGGAGGTGAAATGGAAAAGATCGTCATTCTGACCGGAGCCGGAATTTCGGCGGAAAGCGGTCTGGGTACTTTCCGTGATGAGGGTGGCCTGTGGGTCCAACACCGGATCGAAGATGTCGCCACACCCGAAGGGTTTGCCCGCAATCCGGCACTGGTGCACGCTTTTTACAATGCCCGACGGGTACAGGCTGCGAAGGCAGAGCCAAACGCCGCTCATGTTGCGTTGGCACGCCTACAACAGGACTGGCCGGGTGAGGTCATCATCGTCACCCAGAACGTGGATGGCCTGCACGAAGCCGGAGGTGCCAGTGATGTAATCCACATGCACGGTATTCTGGCCGGGGCGCTTTGTGCGGCGTGCGGACACCGATGGACTGCCCCCCCGGAAATGGCTGTTGGCGAACCCTGCCCGGCTTGCGCCGCACCAACCGCCCGGCCGGACGTGGTGTGGTTTGGTGAGATGCCCTATCGCATGGACGAAATTTATGACCATCTGGCCGAAGCATCCATCTTTGCCGCGATCGGCACATCGGGTCAGGTTTACCCCGCAGCAGCCTTTGTGCATGAGGCAATCGCATCCGGCGCGCGCACTATCGAGCTGAATCTGGAACCGTCTGCAGGTGTGTCCAGCTTTGACGAAACCCGCTTTGGTCCGGCAACCGAAACTGTCCCACAATGGGTCGCCAAGCTGCTGGGTCGCCGATAGGTGCGGCCCCTCGCGAAGGTAGAAGACATTTCACCAATTTCTCGTTTATGCTGAGAGCTCAACAAGCTGGGGGAGACCCATGACTGAAAACGAAACCCAAGACGGCGAAATCGTCGATGATGGCAGCATGGCGGGCCGGGATGCGCTCAGCGAGAATCTGGCCAATCTGTGGTGGACCTTCCTGTTGCGCGGGATATTGGCGGCTCTGGTCGGGATTGCAGCGCTATTCTGGCCCACAGGCAGCATTTCGTTGCTGCTGCGTCTGGTTGGCGTCCTTCTGGTTCTGGACGGTGCGCTTACACTGATGGGCTTTGGTCGCCGGGGGCTTGTCGGAGGCGTCGGTATCGGTGCGGTCCTGATAGGGCTTGTTCTGCTGTTCTGGCCGGAAGGTGTTGCCAAGGTCACGTTTTTCCTGCTGGGCGCCTGGGCGCTTATCATCGGCATTGGCTCGCTTATCGCGATTGGACAGATGCACGCCTCGGACCCGGAACGTGCGACCGTGCGGAATTCAGGCATCGTGGCGCTTATCATCGGGCTGGTGCTGGTGTTCTGGCCAGTAGGCGGGCTTGTCGCACTGGGTTGGGCAATTGCGTTCTCGGCGTTGGCCTTTGCTGTGGTCATGTTCTTCATGGCCGCCCGTTTCAAGTCAGCTGGAGACCGTGTTGGGATGCGCGTCATCAATCGCTAGACAGCCGCGATCTGACACCTACGCATCCAGACGAAAACAGGCCAAGCATTGCCCGGCCTGACGCATGAATAGGGCCGCATTGCGGCCTGAAGACAGGCGTTGCCTCAGTTCGAATGTCCGCCGTGGGCACCGCTGTCCTGACGTTCGAGATCGACGGGGATCTCAACTTCGATCTCGCCGGCCTTTTCAAAGACCAGAGTCACCGGAACCATCGCACCCTGTTCAAAAGGCTGCGACAGACCCATGAACATGACGTGGTCACCGCCACGCTGCAGCATGTGCGTTTCACCTGCCGGAATGGCAAAGCCTTCTTCGACGTGCATCATCTTCGCGACGCCGTTGTCATCAATCATGTGAGTATGAAGTTCAACGCGACCGGCAGCATCGGACGACACACCAATCAGACGATCATCAGTGTCGCCAGTGTTTTCGATCATCATGAAAGCTGCGCCCGCCTTGGCTGTTTTCCCCGAAGACCGGGCATAGGCGTCGCCAATTTTGATGGTGTCTTCAGCAAAAGCGGCGGTGGCAAGTGTTGCAGAGGCCAGCGCGGCGAGCAGAGTGGATTTGAAGGTCATTTGCCTTCTCCTTTTGAATTGTCTGACAGATTGAGAAGAGTTCAGACAGAAAAGGGAGGTGCCCGCGCGGGCTGTGAAGGCCGAGGCGCTGCGATCAGGCTTTCGACCCGATGCGCGGGAGAGGGCAGTACCCGATCCGGAGCCTCAGGTAGCCCGGGTTGTGCAACCGCAATAGCGCCCAGCAAAGTCAGAGCAAATTCGGGACAGAAATGAGGCGGTTTGGTCGGCTGGCCGTTCTCGTCCATGTAGACGACAACAGGGCCTTCGCCCGTGCACAGAACCATCTGACCGACAGCAGCATCTACACCACGTGACGCTGCAACGCTCTGCCCGGTTAGAACCAGAAGCAGAGACAATACAAAAGGCAGTGATTTCCGAAGCATCGATACCATTTCGACCAATGGTATAGGCCCAGGCCAGACGGGGCTTCAAGCGCAATCGGCGTGCTGAGACAGTTTGGCCAACCGCGCCGTATTCCCCGTCTGGTTATTCAGTATCCGGCAGATTTTGTTACCGGTTATCAAGGCCCGATCTGTTGGTCGGATCTATCGTCATACTTGTATGCAGCCGATTTACCCTTCGCTGGATAACGGTGCAGGTTCTGACTGCCTCGACCAAAATTTTCGAGGGAATTGCCAGAATTTCAGTAAGTCTTACAGGCATGAATATGGCCTCCGATTCTGAATAAGCTTAGACATAATTCAAATTCAGCATATCGTATGTGAACAATATCACTGTAGCACCCCTTATTATTCACAGTTTGGAATAATTCACCCTGATCCACCAACTTTGGATTTATGCCAGACTGGCTGGCAGTGACGCCGAAATCAGCTAAGTCATGGCCATGAAACCTATCGATTCAAGCGACATTCAATTTGTGCGATTGCCTGAGATTTCCCAGGACAGAATCATGAAGCACATGTCTGATCCTCGCGTGGCGGCGCATCTGCCGCTGATGACATCGCCCTGGGATTCAGCTCAGGTGCAGAGCTTTGTCACAGCCAAAGAAATGTACTGGAAACGCGACGGATTGGGGCACTGGGCTATCCTTCACAGGGGGGACTATGTCGGCTGGGGCGGTTTCCAACGAGAAGGCAAAGACTGGGACTACGGGCTGGTTCTGACTGCAGATTCGTTTGGGCTGGGGAATGCCATCACACGAAAAGCACTGGAATTTGCCCGTAATGATCCGCGCATATCCTCGGTAACCTTTCTGCTGCCACCAACCCGGCGCAATCTGGGCGCCCTGCGGCGGCTTGGTGCCGTTTCCGAGGGTATGGTCACATATGATGATACCGGGTTTCAGAAATTCAGGCTGCAGACCCCTTGAAGACCGATACGTACAAAGAAAAACCCCTGCTCCATCAGGAACAGGGGTTCGAAATTTCGCAGTGAAAAAGCGTTACGCCGAAGCTTGTGCTTTGGCGATTTCTTTTTTCACTTTCAGTGCGTTCGCGGACAGTTCATCATCCTTGGCTTTCGCCAGGAAAGCGTCCAGACCACCACGGTGGTCAACTGAGCGCAGAGCAGCTGCCGAGATGCGCAGCTTGACGCCACGACCCAGTGTTTCCGACTGCAGTGTAACGTCGTTCAGGTTGGGCAGGAAACGACGACGAGTTCTGTTTTTGGCGTGACTGACATTGTTGCCAGTCATCGGGCCTTTTCCGGTCAGTTCGCAACGGCGCGACATGGTTTCTTCCTTTGTTTCTGGTGGCCGGGCATAACGCCCTCGGCCAAATCACAAGGGGCGCAACCCGAAGTCGCGCCCGAAAACTGGTTGGATGCGTGTAGTGGGAATCGCACGGAGGGTCAAGACGGGCGGGGCGAAATCTTTTGCCGGGATTTCAGATTCCCTGCCAGCGGCTTAGTTCTACAAAGCCCAGAATACATGAAGCAAGGGTATGAGCGTGCCAAATGCCTTCAGATCGCCTGCAACAGTGGCTTGTTGTTCTTCAGGTGCCGCGCGACCAGCTGCGCCTGCTGGCGGCCCTTGGGAATATAGCTGGCTGGATTGGGGGCATAGTTCATCTCGGCCAGTTCCGGGAAGATATCAAAGATCTCACGCCGCGCTTCAGGGCTCAGGGATTTGAGCGCTTCCGGCCCGGTATAAAGGCTCTCGCTAGGGGCGCCTTCGGCAAAGACGATTTCGTGACGATCGAAAAGCAGGTGGAAGTACTCAACACTTTCGACTGTCTCATCGACAAAGATCCCGGGCAGCGCAATCAGCTTGATCGCCGGGATCAGCACATCGGATGCTCCGAACATACGTTCGGCAATCCTGGACTGCACCAGCATCCTGTGTTGGCGCGACACCAGCAAGTCACGTTCTGGCAAACCACCGCCCAGCGCTCCGGCAAGGATACGAACCGGGCGGCGCTTGGCATTATCTTCAAGCGAACCGGTGTCAAAGCGGCGGCGACCGATCCAGCGGAGGGGTTGCATCCCATGACCTTTGGTCGGGACCATATCGCCGGTGCGCAGATCCTGCACGCGAACCGGACCACGTTCTGATAAGATCAGAGTATCACGGGTAAAGCAGACAAAGCCGGTACCTGTTTCAAAGGTGCTGTAGGTAACGGTGATCCCTGATGGCAGGGTAAAGGTGCCCCCGGAAAGGGAATAGCTGGTTCCGGCGACAACCGTGAAGGTGCCAAATGTGCTGTCATTGACTACCGTGCCTTCGGGCAGGTTAAGCGCATCGGTTCCATTACCACCCCGAACGTCTCCGGAGACGTTTGTGCTGCTGAAATTGAGAGTATCGTTGCCACGTCCCAACCGGATGTTGCCGATACTTGAGCCTTGAACATTGACGGTATCGTCATCCCGCCCCGCATTGAGTTGCCCGCCAATGGAACTGTCGGAAACATTTATGTCATCATTTCCGGCATTGCCACGAACGCTGCCTGAAATGGTGCTGTTGGTCACATTGATCTGGTCGGCCCCGCCACGGGCCCGAATGTCATCGATCGGCGTCCCCTGCGGAGTACCGTTCAGTGTCCCGTTGTCATCGGTGACATCAATATTGTCAGCGCCATTTGTCCCGGTGATATTGGGCATTATCGGCAGTTTCCGTTAGCATCGGCTGCGCTCAAACTACCCGAGCAAACGCACTTAGCCGGGCAATCTGAGCAACCAAAAATTGAACACGCATACAGAATACATGTTTCTGAGCGAACGAACTACCTCTGACAGTCGTGCGAATTCAATCTGTTGCGAGGATGCTCAGCATGTAATCCGCAGCGGCAGACGGGCTGAGGCTACCTGAACCAACCTCCGTGCCAAGGCGATCCATCTCGGCACGGGCAACTGGCGTTTCCAGTCGGGCCAGCAGGGCATGGCGCACCTCCTGATCAAACCAAAACCGAGCCTGAGTGGCGCGATTTGCATCCCAATGACCATTGCTGCGGCGCCACTCGGTCAAGGCCTGCATCTCTTCCCACGCCTGTTCCAGCCCATGTTCCTCAACCGCTGAAACGGTCATGGCCTTGGGAAAACTCTCAGGATCCTGTGGCCGCTTGCGCAACAGGCGCAGTGCCCCGGCATAGTCGGCGCAGGTGCGGGTCGCCGTGGCCTTCAGATCACCGTCGGCCTTGTTCACAAGGATCATGTCGGCCATTTCCATGATACCACGCTTGACCCCTTGCAGCTCGTCCCCGCCTGCGGGTGCCAGTAGCAACAGGAACAGGTCGGACATTTCGGACACAACGGTTTCAGACTGCCCCACGCCCACAGTTTCGATCAGCACCACGTCAAATCCTGCAGCCTCGCACAGCGCGATGGCCTCGCGCGTGCGACGGGCGACGCCGCCCAGATGGCTTTGGCTGGGGGATGGGCGGATAAAGGCGTTCTTCTCGCGGCTCAGACGCTCCATCCGGGTTTTGTCACCGAGGATCGAGCCGCCCGAGCGGGCCGAACTGGGATCGACAGCCAGAACCGCGACGCGCAGCCCCTGCCCTGTCAGCATCATGCCAAAGCTCTCGATAAACGTGGATTTACCCACGCCTGGGGTTCCTGAAAGACCAATCCGCAGCGACTGGCGGCCACTGCCCGCCAATTGGTCAAGTAACTGCGCAGCCTGTTCGCGGTGATCGGCGCGTTTACTTTCGACCAGCGTGATCGCTCGGGCCAGTGCCCGCCGATCCCCGTTCAAAATCCTGTCACCCAGGCTGTCTATGTGCATACTGCCCCCAATCTTAACGGCATGACTACTTGCCGCCCCCAGAACCGATTTGTCCAGCCCGGACCGACGAGGAATTTTATCCAATGTCATTTGTTTTAATACGTGTGTTTCCGTTGATACTCGCCATGCTGCCTGTTGCCGGTCTCGCAGAGGTTAATCAGAGCCAGTTTGCGTTGCGCGCCCTTGGGGTCAAGGTGGGCGAAATGGCGTTGAGTTCCGATATAAACCAAACGCGTTATGCCGTGACAGGCCGGTTGGGAACAACGGGGCTTGCGGGCACAATCAAGCGGGTGCGCTTTATTCTGGAAGTCACCGGCCGACGCAAAGGCGCGCAGTTTCAGCCCAAAAGATATGTCGAGGACATGGACACCGGTCAGCGGGAATCGCGGGTACGGCTGGACTATTCCCGGGGGATAGCGCGCGCGAGTGGGCCAAAGGTTGGCGAAGTCAGCGACCATTCCGTGACCGATGCTCAGCAACGCGGGGCTGTCGATCCTCTGACGGCGATCTTCATGGTTTTGCGTGATCAGCGCGAGGCCGAACTGTGCACATTGCGCCAGAAGATCTTTGACGGCGAACGGCTCACTGAAATCGCCCTGACACGGCGCAGCAATTCCGGTGATATGGTGCAGTGCAGCGGGCACTTCACGCGACTGGCCGGATATCCACCCGGTGATCTGCGGCAGGGCAGCCGCTTTCCGGTTCTGGTAACCTACGCGCGTTCAGGTGACATCATGCGGGCAATGCGGGTCGAGGCAAAGACGATCTATGGCCCTGCCGTTGTCGTGCGAAAGTAGCCTTCGCTGGACGCCACAGGCGTGATCACCGATAAGGGCCGAATGACGACACGCCTGCCCATTGATGACGCCATTCCCGAATTGCTGGACACCCTGCGCAGCCATGGCCGCGCGGTGCTGCAAGCCCCGCCGGGCGCGGGCAAAACCACGCGGGTTCCGCTGGAAATGCTGCAGGCCGGTCTGTGCGAGGGCAAGATCGTGATGCTGGAGCCGCGCAGACTGGCAGCGCGCGCGGCGGCCGAGCGGATGGCCGAAACCTTGGGAGAGCGCGCGGGCGAGACAGTCGGTTATCGCGTGAGGGGTGAGGCCAAGGCTTCCAAGGCCACACGTATCGAGGTGGTGACTGAGGGCATTCTGACCCGGATGCTGCAGTCAGATCCGGACCTGCCGGGCGTCGGTGCAGTGATATTTGACGAATTCCACGAACGATCGCTGAACGCGGATCTGGGTCTGGCCTTGTGCCTTGAGGTGGCCGGTGCGCTGCGGGACGATCTGATCCTGCTGGCGATGTCGGCCACACTGGATGCCGAACCGGTGGGGAAGTTGATGAATGCCCCTCTGGTGACCTCGGAAGGACGCAGCTATCCGGTTGAGACGCGCTGGCTTGACCGACCGCTGGGCATACAGGCGCGGCGGCTGGATGCGCTGGTTGATCTGGTGGTTCAGGCCGAGCGCGAGACGCGTAACATTGGCGGGGGCATGTTGGTGTTTCTGCCCGGAGAGGGTGAGATACGGCGGGCTGAGACGGCCCTGACCGGGCGATTGCCCGATGGATGCGCGGTGCGCCCGCTATTCGGCGCCCTGCCCTTTGCCGCCCAGCGCGCAGCGATTGCGCCTGTCAAAGATGGGCGCAAGGTGGTGCTGGCGACCTCGATTGCCGAAACCTCGCTGACAATTCCTGACATCCGTGTGGTTGTGGATATGGGACAGGCCCGGCGCGCCAGGTTCGATCCGGGGTCCGGTATGTCGCGGCTGGTGACCGAACGCGTAACACGGGCCGAAGCAACCCAGCGCGCCGGACGCGCCGGGCGTGTGGCCGAGGGGCTGTGCTATCGGCTTTGGTCCAAGGGTGAGGAAGGCGCGCTGGCGGCGTTTCCTCCGGCCGAGATCGAAGCCGCGGACCTGACCGGGCTGGCTCTGGAATTGGCTCTGTGGGGTGCCGATGCGGGTGATCTGGCCTTTCTGACCGCCCCGCCCGAAGGCTCGATGGCCGAGGCGCGATCGCTGCTGGGCATGCTGGGGGCGCTGAATAGCAAAGGTCGAATTACGGATCATGGGCGGGCATTGGCTGCGCTGCCCTTGCACCCACGACTAGGCCATATGCTGGTTACAGCTGGCACGGATGCAGCGCAGCTGGCTGCCCTGATGGCCGAGCGGGATCCGCTAAAGGGCGCGCCTGTAGATCTGAACCTGAGGTTGGAAGCGGTTCGGGACATACGCGCCTTTCGGAAAAACCGGCCATGGCAGGCCAACCCTGCGGTTGTGGATCGGATCAAGCAGGAATCCAAGCGACTGAAAGCACAAGCCGGACAGGTACGGAACGATCTCAGCCCGGCCTCCATGGCCGCGCTGGCTTATCCGGATCGCATTGGCCAGCGCCGCAAGGGGGATGTTCCGCGTTACGTGTTGTCCGCTGGAAAAGGTGTTGTAATGGACAGCGGCGATACGTTGGCCGGAGCGCCCTATCTGGTAGCGCTCGACACCGATGGCAATCCGCGAGAGGCGAGATTGCGGATGGCCGTACAAATCCCGGAAAGTGAAATTCGTGACCTGTTCGCCGATCAGATCGAATGGGTCGAAAGCTGTGAATGGTCCAAACGCGAACGCAGGGTGATCGCGCGCAGGCAACAGCGGTTCGGGGCAATCACGCTGGATGATCGCATCTGGAAAGATGTGCCGGATGAAGCGATAGCGCGGGCCATGCTGGATGGTGTGCGAGATTTGGGCCTGAGGCTGGACGGCGCTGCTGCGCGTCTGGCCGCGCGGGTCGAACTGGTGCGTGCCGATGGGATAGAACTGCCCAATTTCTCGATCGAGGGCTTGCTATCAGAGCTGGAGGACTGGCTGCTGCCGATGCTGTCCGGTGTCCGCAATGTAGAAGACTGGAAACGGTTCGACCTGTTGCCGGCATTGCAGACCCGCTTGAGCTGGGAGCAGATGCAGGAGCTGGATCGTCGGGCTCCGGCCTCTTTCGTGACCCCTCTGGGGCGCAAGCTGCCGATTGATTACGGCAAGGCCGTGCCCGAAATCTCGGTTCGGCTGCAGGAGCTGTTTGGCGTGTCCAAACACCCAGTGGTCGGCGGTGAGCCTCTGAAAATCACTTTGCTTTCACCTGCACAGCGGCCCATTCAGATTACCCGCGACCTGCCCGGTTTCTGGGCAGGTTCTTACGCGGATGTGCGTAAGGATATGCGGGCGCAATACCCAAAACACCCCTGGCCCGAAGACCCAACTCAGGCAGACCCCACTTTGCGGGCCAAACGCAGGCGCGACTGACGCGGGCCGAAAAGCCCACCCACAACACACCTTGTACGTGGGATTTTCCCACATATTTGAATATATGTAACAAAATTCGGGCGAAAAACTACGATTTCCAACACGAAACTTGAGAAATACGTTGTTCATTGTTATGTGACATGAACTTTGGAACATACGCGTGAACTGACGACAAATTATGGCGAAAAAGCTGCGTAAAATATGGGATGAGGTCGCAAGACCGCTATTCCTGCGCCCCCGGCGGGTGCAGTTTGCAGCTTTGTGCACTCGCAAAACCGGGGATCGTGACGATGTTTTGCTGATCACCAGCCGGGACACTGGGCGCTGGATCATCCCCAAAGGCTGGCCAATTGACGGTCTGGATGGATCGGAAACAGCCCTGCAAGAGGCCTGGGAAGAGGCCGGTGTTCGGGTCGCCGATGCGGAAAAAGAGCCGATGGGTCACTACACCTATGACAAAGTGCTCAAGGATGGGACGGCTGAACCGGTTCTGACCAGCGTCTATCACGTTCGAGTCGCCGAGTTGTCCGACAAATATCCCGAGGCGCATCAGCGCGAGCGGGTCTGGGTTTCTCCTGACGTTGCGGCCGAACGGGTTCAGGAGCCGGAGCTGCGTGATCTGCTGCTTCAGATGTAACAGCATCACTACAATTTTATGACATCGCACTTGCTCCCGGCCGCATAACCATATAGCGCGCTGGCGCCGAAACAACTGACCCGCAGACCGATGTCCGATACACAATCCAAATCCCGCTGGCAGGCTCTGGACCGCGATCTTCAGCGCATCACAAGCGTTGAACGCGCTAACGCCTATGTGGCACGTCCGATGCTGGCGCCTGGTATTGCGCTGGCCTTTATTGCTCTGGCCGGGTTGTCGGCCGCTGTGCTGTTCGGGCATGCCGACGGCAGCATGATCGTTATCGCCGCCGCCGCATTCGGCGCCTATATGGCGATCAATATCGGCGCGAATGATGTGGCCAACAACATGGGCCCGGCGGTGGGGGCGAATGCGCTGACCATGGCCGGAGCGATCGCGATTGCCGCCGTTGCGGAAAGCGCGGGTGCGTTGCTGGCAGGCGGAGACGTGGTTTCGACCATCTCAAAGGGCATTATCGACCCGATGTCGGTTCAGAACAGCGAAGTCTTCATCTGGGCGATGATGGCGGCACTGATCTCTTCTGCGATGTGGGTCAATCTGGCGACTTGGATCGGTGCACCGGTATCGACAACCCATTCGGTCGTCGGTGGCGTCATGGGCGCGGGTATCGCAGCGGCCGGCTTTAGCGCGGTCAGCTGGGGAACCATGAGCGCGATTGCGGCCAGCTGGGTCATATCACCGGTTTTGGGCGGCGTAATCGCAGCCCTGTTTCTGGCGTTGATCAAGGCCAAAATCCAGTATCAGGACGACAAGATCGCTGCTGCACGCCGCTGGGTTCCGATCCTTGTGGCCGTTATGGCAGGGGCGTTTGCCACCTATCTGGCCGTCAAGGGCCTGAAGCGGATCGTGAAAGTTGATCTGGAAATCGCGATCCTGATCGGCTTTGCCTCGGGCGCGTTGGCCTGGGCCGTTACGGTGCCATGGGTCCGGCGCAAGTCAGAAGGGCTGGAGAACCGCACCCGGTCCCTGAAAACCCTGTTTGGCCTGCCGCTGGTGATCTCGGCCACATTCCTGAGTTTTGCGCATGGCGCCAATGATGTGGCCAACGCGGTTGGTCCGCTTGCCGCCATCGTCCATGTGGCCGAATTCGGTGATTTCGCCGCCAAGGTGGCGATCCCGACATGGGTCATGATCATCGGCGCCTTCGGCATTTCCTTTGGCCTGTTCCTGTTCGGACCCAAGCTGATCCGGATGGTCGGCAGTCAGATCACCAAGCTGAACCCGATGCGTGCCTTCTGTGTGGCTTTGTCAGCAGCTATTACCGTGATCGTTGCCAGCTGGCTGGGGCTGCCCGTCAGTTCGACCCATATCGCTGTTGGTGCGGTCTTTGGCGTTGGTTTCTATCGCGAATGGCACGCCGATCAGCGGTGGAAAAAGTCGAACCGTCAGCGCCCGGCTGACCTGAGGCTGGCCCGCGAAGAACACCAGAGACGCAAGCTGGTACGGCGGTCTCACTTCATGACTATTGTCGCAGCCTGGGTGATCACTGTTCCTGCGGCGGCGGTCATGTCAGCTGCGATCTTCTGGTTGCTGACGGCGTTCACCTAAACAATCGGTCGGTCTCAGCTGGCGAGCCCTGACAGAATCTGATCTGGGGTCAGCGCCTGCTGAGGCGTCTTTTTGATCAATTCCGAAACGCGCGCGCAGATCGGGGTCGGTACATTCACTTCAGCACCGATCCGGATGATTTCACCTTGCAGACTGTCGATTTCGGTCGGACGGCCTGCCATCAGGTCATAGGCCATCGACAAACGTGCATTTGGATCAATGGTCAGCATCCGGGCAGCGATACGACTAAACAGGGGCGTAGGCAGACGCAGGATATGTGGCGTCATCCATGCAGGCAGCGGCGTGGTTGAGGCGACAGGATGCCCTGCAGCCTTGAGAACCCCCAAAGCTTCGGTCATCTGATCCGCCATGAGACGACGCCAGTTGCGGTCCATAAGTTGTTCGCGCAGGGTTAGACCGGACAGTGCATTGAGCGCATTGTTGAGGTTGATGACCAGCTTACCCCACTGCACGGCCTCGATATCGTTGCTTTCGGTAACTGGCAGGCTAGGGCTGTTCAACTGATCAGCCAGCGCACCCGGCCCGTTCTGGATAACGATATCACCCGAGGTTGCGCGGTGGTAAGTCGCCGCATCGGTTGGCACCACGTTGAATGGCACCATGCCTGCACGGACGTCACGATCTGGTAACGCAGCACGCAATGTGCGGGCGTTCTCCATTCCATTCTGCCACGACAGGACTGGTGCCGACTTGGGCGCATGGTCAGAGATCAGCTTGGCCATCTCAGCCGTTGCACCGGTTTTGACAGTCACGATTATGACATCCGCACCCGCCAGACAGGCAGGGTCTTCGATCAGCACCAGACCATCGGCCGGGACCGTGGTTCTCAGACCCGAGAAGTCGGATACCGTCAGACCTTGCTCACGTATTGGATCGAGTACGCGGGCGCGACCCAGCAGCGTGACACGATGCCCTGCATCCGCAAGCAGAGCACCGCAATAGCAGCCAATGCTGCCCGCACCCGCAATGACAAGTTTCATGGTCGCCCTCCCCTTTCCGAAGAGGATTGCCGGGACCGTTCGTGCAGGCAAGCTTACCGTGACGTCGCAGAGTTGATATCAACGCGCCAGTCGCGGGCGGGTACGTTCCAGTTCGGCCGAGATCGGGATGAATTCCTGATCGTCACCGGGGGGCAGATGAAACGCGCCGTTGGCCCAATCGGCGGTTTTCCATTCACGGGTCGCGTTTTCGATCTTTTCCTTCGAGGAAGAGACGAAGTTCCACCAGATATACCGCTCTTCATTCAGTGTCGCGCCCCCCAGCAGCATCAGGCGCGCGCCCTCAGGGCCAGCCTTGACTGACAGATGGTCACCGGGGCGGAAAATCATCATATGACCAGCGTCAAAATTGTCGCCAGAAACCTCAATTGAACCCTGAGTGACGTAGACACCACGGTCCTCATGATCGTCGGGCAGTGGGAACGAGGCACCGGGTTCAAGCTGCACATCCAGATAAAAAGTCTCGGACAGCATCGAAACCGGGCTGGTTTCTCCATAAGCGGACCCAAGGATCAGACGCGCGCTGACACCTGCATCCTGAATATGTGGCAAGGCCCCCTGTTTGTGATGCTCGAACTCAGGTGCCATGTCTTCGTGCGCCTCGGGCAGCGCAAGCCAGGTCTGAATGCCAAACAAGCTGTGGCGCTTGCTGCGGGTTTCGTCACTGGTGCGTTCGGAATGGGTCACGCCCCGTCCAGCCACCATCCAGTTGACCTCACCCGGATAGATCATCTGATGCGTGCCAAGGCTGTCACGATGCTCGAACTCGCCCTGATACAGATAGGTTACGGTGCCAAGGCCGATATGGGGATGCGGACGAACATCGATGCCGCCTTCGGTAATGAACTCGGCAGGCCCCATCTGATCGAAGAAAATGAAAGGACCGACAAGCTGGCGCTGAAGAGAGGGCAGCGCACGTCGCACCTCAAAGCCGCCGATATCGCGGGCTCGTGGGATGATTAGCATGTCGAGGGCGCTGTTTTGGCTCGGGTTCCAGCTCATGACTGATCTCTCCATCTCGATCCGGGGTTTGAATTCATGAATTCACAGATAATGCGAGCCGGGATCTCATAAAGTGCGCGCACGCACAGATCGGGTGCGGATCGCGATGACCTTCGCTGTACTGTCCTGACTGACTTCAGGTGTAGCACGATGGGGTTATTGCCAGAACGTCCTGAAAATAAACATCTTATCAGAACGCAAAATCTCTTTCCCTGATTGAACCTGCTGGCTAAGGTCGCCGGAATCAAGACAACTAACCGGACGTATTACCCTTGATCTTCAGCAGTATTCTCTTTGTCGGCGGCACATTCGCGCTGACCTTCGGCAGCTATTTTCTGATGCGCTACGTGCTAGGTGAACACCGGGTGTTGGAATCGCAGGATCTGGCATCATCCACCGCATTTCGCATGGCTGCATTGTTGGGCCTGATGCTGGCGCTGGTGTTTTCTCAGGAGTTGTCCAACCTGAACAAGCTGAACCAGACAATCGGACGTGAGGCAAATAAGCTTGAAAGCGTGTTTCACGACCTGAAGCAGTATGGCGGCCCGGAAGCAGCCGAACTGCAGCGTGATATTGCATTGTATGTACATGAGGTGATTGAGGTCGAATGGCCCTTGCTGGATGTAAACAAGCAGCTCAGCCCCAATGCGGATCAGCTCTGGGCAAAACTCTACGATTCCATCCTGAACCTGCCCGCCCCGGATGATAGGCAGAGGTGGTTGCGCAATCGGATGCTGACACAGATTTCCGAGGTTGGGGATGAGCGCAGTACGCGTGAGATCGTGGCCCTGACCGACGTCAATCCGGCATTCTGGGTCATCACGTTTGTCGGGATTTCCGCAATTGCCGCGTCATTTCTGGCTTTCCCGCCGGTGTTTGGCAACATGATCTTGCTGACGATCTATGCGGGCTATGTCGGCACGGTGCTGTTTTTCATCAACAGCTTTGATTACCCGTTTTCAGAGTTTGGCGGTGCCCAGCCTGTGGCCTTGCAAATCCTGTTTGATCATTACCTTCAGCCACTTGTTCCCCCGGGCAGCGCACAGGGATAACAGAAAGAACCTAGGTCGGCGGCAGAACCAGTCGTCAGCGTGACAGGCGCTTTGCGTAGGTGGTTCGGTTCATTTCGACCTCTTGCACCGTGATACTGCCGACCCCAGGCATGGCCGAGGCCAGCGCGTCGAGGATCAGAGCGTTGAGCGCGGCACGCGTGGTTTCGCTGCGGCCCTGCATCAACAGCAGCGTGGCGTGGACAAATGTCTGAGGATCGGTCCCAATCCGGTAGAACGCGACAGGGGTGGCCCGAATTTTCAACGCGTCGGCGTCGAACTCTTCATGTGCAGCCAAAACGGTGAAGAGGTCATTGCAGATCGCCTGAAAGTCATGGGTATGTTCAAGACCTTCGGAAAATTCAAGGGTCACGTGAGGCATGGATTGCTCCGGAATGTGGGGACGGGCCGCGGGGACCCGCCCGATGACAGCTTTACACGCCCAGACACCAGCGCATGACCGCCTTTTGGGCGTGCAGCCGGTTTTCGGCCTCATCAAAGATGACCGAATTCGGACCATCCATGACTTCAGAAGTCGCCTCTTCCTCGCGGTGCGCAGGCAGGCAGTGCATGAACAGCGCGTCAGGTTTGGCGTGGGACATCAATTCGGCATTCACCTGATACGGGCGCAGCAGGTTATGGCGGCGTTCCTTGGCCGACTGGGAATCGTGCATCGAGACCCAGGTATCGGCAACCACCAGATCGGCGCCTTCTACGGCTTTGAACGGGTCACGCTCGACCACGATTTTTGAACCTTTCTGCCGCGCCAGTCCCATGAACTCTTCTTCGGGATCGAACTGGGCCGGGCCGGTGAAGGTCAGGTCGAAACCGAACTGGCCCGCCGCATGCAGGAATGAGGCGCAGACATTATTGCCGTCGCCGGTCCAGACTACCTTTTTGCCCGCGATCGGACCGCGATGTTCTTCATAAGTCTGAACATCTGCCATGATCTGGCAGGGGTGGGTGCGATCAGTCAGGCCGTTGATGACGGGAACATCGGAGTATTCCGACATCTCGGTCAGGATGGTTTCGTCAAAGGTTCGGATCATGATCATGTCGACATAGCGCGACAGGACGCGCGCGGTATCCGCGATGGTCTCGCCATGGCCCAGCTGCATATCCTTGCCGGACAGAACCATGGTCTGACCGCCCATCTGACGTACGCCCACGTCAAAAGACACGCGAGTCCGGGTGGATGGTTTTTCAAAGATCAGGGCGACCATGCGACCTGCCAGCGGCTGTTCGTCATCAGGGGCTGCCTTGGGGCGACCAAGGCGCGCCTGCTTCATCGCCGCGGCCTGATCGATCATGCCCCGCAGATCGGCTGCATCAGTTTTGTGTATATCGAGGAAGTGGTTCATTTCACTGTCACTTTTAGCTATCGAGAGTCGGGGACGCTGCCCCCGGCCCCCCGGAGTATTTTGGAAAGACTAGGATCAGGCGGTGGCGAGGCTGGCCTCGACCTGTTTGGCCGCTTTTTCGAGGCGGATCATCGCCTGCGCGATGTCGTCTTCGGTCAGCGTGAGCGGAGGCAGCAGGCGGATCACGTTATCAGCGGCAGGAACGGTTATGACCTCGTTATCATAACCGGCATTTACGACGTCGATATTGGTGGCCTTGCACTTGATGCCCAGCATCAGGCCCGAGCCGCGAACCTCTTCGAACACTTCGGGATGATCGGCAACCAGTCCCTCGAGTTTCTGACGCAACAAGCCAGCCTTGCGGTTCACACCCTCAAGGAAGGCAGGGGTTGCCACCTGATCCAGCACGGCGCACCCCACCGCGCAGCCCAGCGGGTTGCCGCCATAGGTGGAGCCATGCGTGCCAGCTGTCATGCCAGAAGCTGCATCTTCGGTTGCCAGAACAGCGCCAAGCGGGAAGCCACCACCGATGCCTTTGGCGACCATCATGATGTCGGGTGTGATACCTGCCCACTCATATGCAAACAGCTTGCCGGTCCGGCCGACACCACATTGTACTTCGTCCAGGATCAGCAACAGGCCGTTGTCATCACAGATCTGACGCAGCGCCTTGAGTTCCGCATCGGGCACCGGGCGAATACCGCCCTCACCCTGAATGGGTTCGATCATGATGGCGGCAGTCTTGTCGGTGATCGCATTGGTCACGCCGTCCAGATCACCAAACATCACATGCACGAAGCCGGGCAACAGTGGACCGAAGCCCTTGGTCATCTTCTCGGACCCGGCCGCTGCAATACCAGCAGAGGACCGGCCGTGGAACGAACCGTCGAAGGTGATGATTTCAACACGCTCGGGCTGACCTTTGTCATAGAAATACTTGCGGGCCATTTTTACGGCCAGCTCGCAAGCTTCGGTACCCGAGTTGGTAAAGAACACGGTGTCGGCAAACGTATGTTCGACCAGCTTGTCGGCCAGCGCCTGTTGCTGCGGAATCTGGTAGAGGTTCGAGACATGCCACAGCGCATGCGCCTGTTCGGTCAACGCGTTGACCAGTGCCGGATGTGCGTGACCCAACGCGTTCACGGCGATGCCCGCACCCAGATCAAGGAAACGTCGCCCGTCCGCCTCGGTCAGCCAGGCGCCTTCGCCCTTCACAAAGCTGAGGGGCGCACGATTATAGGTCGGCAAAACGGACGGGATCATCGGATCATCCTTTTCGATAGGTTGAGCCCAGTGACTGATACACTGAGGCCGGGTTCGTCAACTGATTTGGTGGGATTTGCGCTGATTTGGACAGCACAAAGGGATCAAACGGGCCGGTTACGCAAAAAAGCGTCGGCGTCGGAGGCGCAGGATATGTGCGTGTTTGATCATGGGACGCCGTATAGCGACAGGAATGCGATCTGAAAACCCAAAATCCTGTAGTACCGGAATTCTGATGCGGTTTTGCATTTCCGGCTTGCCATTTGGCATCGGCTGCCGCACCGCTTACGCATGTTCGTTCCCAAGAGCCATAATCCGGCGCTGGCCGCCATTCTGATCTTTGCGGCAAGCGCATTGATTGCGGGCACCACGCTGCTGGCCAAGGCGCTAGGCACGGATACGTTGGGTCCGGCGCTGCATCCGATGCAGATCAGCCATGGCCGGTTCATGTTTGCCTTTCTGGTAATCATCAGCGCCGTAGCCATCCTGCGACCGCCCCTGCGACGGCCGCATTGGGGCCTGCACATCGGGCGGACGACTTTTGGCTGGACCGGAATCACTCTGATGTTTGCCTCGGTCGCCTATATCCCTATCGCGGATGCGACCGCGATTTCGTTTCTGAACCCGGTGTTTGCCATGGTTCTGGCGATCCCGCTGCTGAAAGAAGGTGTTGGTCCGTGGCGCTGGCTGGCGGCGGCTGTTGCCCTGACCGGTGCACTTATACTGCTGCGCCCGACACCTGACAGCTTTCAGCCCGCAGCCCTGCTGGCGCTGTCCGCTGCTGCGGTGATCGGGATGGAGCTGATCTTTATCAAAAAGCTTTCGGGCAAGGAAATCCCCATCCAGATTCTGCTGGTCAACAACTCGATGGGGCTGACGATAGCCACTGTCGCGGTGGTGACGGTCTGGAAACCTCCGACGCCCGAACAATGGGCCGCATTGGCGGGGATCGGTGTCCTGATGGCCTGTGCGCAAGCCTGTTTTGTCAATGGCATGGCGCGGGCGGATGCTTCGTTTGTGGCACCGATCAGCTATGCCACGCTGATCTTTGCAGCGTTCTATGACTTCGCAGTGTTCGAGGTTGTGCCCGATATCGTGAGCGTCATTGGATCAAGCATCATCCTGACCGGTGCGCTGATCCTGGTCTGGCGCGAGGCACGCGCCAGAAGCAGCTAACAAAAATTTCCTGCGGAATGTCTGCGGGCGACCCCCATGTCGCAATCCCTCATGAAACCGAAATCGAAAGACGCAATTTGGGCGCAGTTGATTAGAGAGATTGCGCCATGCATGAACGTCGTATTCCCGAATGGGTTCGCCATGCCCCAGCCCCGTCTGTTCGTGATTTCGGCATCCTTGCCGGATTCGAAGCCATTGTCCGCGGCATCCTGATATCCGTCTTTCCGCTGGTCATGTACCGGGCACTTGGCGACGCCTCATCCGTCTCATTCCTGTATTTTCTGGTTGGGATCGTTTCGCTGGCCGCCGGGTTGATGGTGCCTTTTCTAATCCGGTTCGTACCGCGCAGATGGGCTTATTCCGCCGGCTGCGTCATGTTCATTGCCGGTGCCCTGTTGGCGATCGAAGGCAGCCCCGAAGCGGTCGTCGGCGCGCTTGCACTGAACACCGTGGCTGCGGTTGTGACGTTCATCTGCTTTAACGCTTATGTGCTGGACTACATCAGCAAAATCGAACTGGGCCGCTGCGAAACCAGCCGCATGTTCTACAGTGCCTTAGGTTGGACCGCAGGCCCGATGGCCGGTGTATTGCTGATGGAGGTCTGGGCCCCCGCCCCCTTTGTCATCAGCGCTGTTGCAGCAACCGCCATGCTGATCATGTTCTGGGCGATGCGGTTGGGCAACGGAAAGCTGATCACCAAGGCACGCGGACAAGCCAAGAACCCGCTGGCGTTTCTGCCCCGTTTCTTTGCTCAGCCCCGGTTGGTTGCCGGTTACCTGTTTGCGATGATCCGGTCCTGCGGTTGGTGGATTTACGTGGTGTACCTGCCGATCTTCGCTATCGAGAACGGTCTGGGGGAACAGCTGGGCGGCATTCTGCTGTCGGTCACTAATGCGATGCTGTTCGTTGCCCCGCTGATCTTGCGGTGGGTGCAGGGGCGTTCGCTGCGTTCGGCTGTACGGGTCGGATTTGCGGCCTGTGCCGCGTGCTTCCTTGCCGCTGGTTTCATTTCCGGCTGGCCTGTGGCCTCGGTCGCGGCGCTGGTCTTTGGATCGGTCTGGTTGATCGTATTGGATATCTGCGCGGGTCTGCCGTTCCTGATGGCGGTCAAACCGTCGGAACGGACTGAAATGTCAGCCATCTATTCCAGTTACCGTGATGTCTCGGGCATTTTGACCCCTGGTGTTGCCTCTCTGGTCTTGTTGGTCACTCCGGTTGCAGGTGTCTTTGCTGCGGGTGGGTTTGCCCTGTTTGGCGCATGGGCCGTTGCAGCGCGGCTGCACCCCCGTCTGGGTCGACCCCGGGTGCCGCTGCAGCCGGGATCATTGGCAGAACCGGCCTAGGCCTTGAGACGGTACCCGGTCCGCAACATCTGCCAGGTCAGTGCGCAGATCAGCAGGGTCGCTGCCGAGCAGACGGCAAGGCCCAGATAGGGCGAGCTGTCGGATACGCCGATCATACCATACCGCAGCCCGTCGATCAGGTAGAACACCGGATTGACGTGGCTGATCCGATTCAACAGCGGCGGCAGAGCATCAACCGAGTAGAAAGTGCCGGACAGGAAAGCCAGCGGCGTGACGATGAAGTTGGTGATCGCTGCCATCTGATCGAACTTGTTGGCAAAGATTCCGGCAAACAGACCCAGCGCACCCATAAACGCCCCGCCAAGGATCACGAAGAGCAAGGCAATCAGCGGGTTTACAGGCACCAGCCCAAGGACCAAAGCCAGCGCCGCAGCGACGACAAACGCGATGAGCACTCCGCGAGCGACACCCCCCGCCAGATAGCCCAGCAGAATCTCCAGCGGCGACAACGGCGGCATCAGCGTATCCACGATATTGCCCTGTACCTTGGCAATCACCATCGAGGACGAGGTGTTGGCAAAAGCGTTCTGGATCACCGTCATCATCATGATCCCGGGTGCCAGGAAGGTCAGAAAAGGCACGCCCATTACATCCGGTCTGCCCGGACCAACGGCGATATTGAAAATCAGCAGGAACAATCCGGCGGTCACAAGCGGCGCCAAAAGCGTCTGTGTCCACACCGTCAGAAACCGAAGAGTTTCTCGTTGCGCAAGCGTATACAGCCCCATCCAGTTGACCACACCAAAACGGCGCGTGTCCTGATCTGTAAGATTCTGCATGCTCTGTCCCCAACTGATTCGAAGATAGCTTGTAACTCGGGCCGCAGTGATTAGAATAGGGGGCTGAGACGAATTCCGAAGGCGGCCCGAATCCGGGGCCGCTTTCCCGCTTTTTGAAAGGCTGACGATGTCCTGGACTGACGAGCGCGTAGAACTGCTAAAGAAAATGTGGGGCGAAGGCCAGTCGGCAAGCCAGATCGCCAAGGAACTGGGCGGTGTGACCCGCAACGCGGTGATCGGCAAGGTGCACCGTCTGGGTCTGTCGAACCGCGCAACCGGCGCAAGCCCGGCCAAGGCGGAACCCAAGGAAAAACCGGCACCCGCACCAAAGGCCGAGGCCAAGCCCAAGCCCGCACCAAAGACCGAACCGGCGCGCCCGGCCCCGGCACCGGCCGCCGAGGCGAAACCCGCAACACCGCCACGCCGCCAGATTATTCCGGCCGGTCAGCCCCTGCCACCGCAGCCTTCGGCTAATGAAATCAGCCCCGAGGCGCTGGCCAAGGTGAATGAGGTCGAAAAGAAAGCCAAGAAGCTGACCTTGATGGAACTGACCGAGAAAACCTGCAAGTGGCCCGTGGGCGACCCCGCGACCGAGGATTTCTGGTTCTGCGGCCTGCCCGTTGAACAGGGCAAGCCTTATTGTGAAGCGCATGTGGGCGTGGCCTTCCAGCCCATGAGCTCGCGCCGCGACCGGCGGCGGTAAGACCTGTGCGCCAGGATCCGACAGCGATGGAGGATACCTGGCTTGCCCGGGCGAAACGATTGCTGGCGCTGGCCGAAACCGGCCAGCACTTTACCAAAGACCCGTTTGATCGCGAACGATACGACGAGATCGCGGATATGGCCCGCGCCATGCTGGCCGATCTTGGGCAAGTTCCGCTGTCGCGCATCGACGGTCTGATTTCCAAACACGCGGCAGGATATGCCACGCCCAGCATCGATATTCGCGGTGCGATTATCCGTAATGAGCGGATCCTGTTGGTGCGCGAGCGCAGTGACGGGAAATGGGCAATGCCCGGTGGCTTTGCGGATATCGGCAGCTCTCCGGCAGAAAACATCGAGCGTGAAGTTCTGGAGGAGGCAGGGCTACGCGTACGGGCGCGGCATCTCTATGCACTTCGCCACAAGGCGCGGCATCCCTACCCGGCAGACGCGCGGGATTTCTATAAGTTGTTTTTTCTGTGTGATGAGACCGGATCTGATGAACCGGTGGCTGGAGAGGAAACCAGCGAAGCAGATTTCTTCATGCTAGATACGTTGCCGGAACTGTCGCTGACCCGGTCCCTCAGGCAGGACATAGAAGCAGCGTTTGAAGCGTGCAGAAGCAGTCAAAATACAACCCGATTTGACTAGACTGAAAGCACGACAATGATCTGGATGTTAGCAACTGAGTCTACTGGCACCTACTCCGTTAACATCGACTTTCTGAATGGCGATTGGGACAAGAACACCTTGGAAGATATGTCGGTCGATATTGGCCGCAAGCCGCTTATGCGCGCGGATTACTATCAGTCCGGGCGACGGGTGAAGACAGACTTTTTACCTACTAGAGCCAAACGGAGTGGAGCAGGAACGCAACCAATCGAAGACTTCAAGGATGTTCGATTGGCTCAAATTTGCTCGAGCGCGTTTCGTGACTTGGTCGAGAAGTTTGATCCGCGGGTACATCAATTCGAACCTTTGAAGATACTCGATCGCGATGGCCAACCTGAGAAGCGCGATTTTTCTGGTTTTTTCCCAGCGTTCGGCTTCATGCGCTCGACCCAAACCGTGTGATTCCTCCTCTGAATCACCTAGGATATTACGACCAGACAATCCCACCCGCTGAATGGCATTTTGTTTTTCAACAAGCCACTGTGGGTTCGCAAAACGTATTTTGCACGGCAGAAGTTCACAACCTTATCTTTGTTTCCGACCGGTTAAAGCAAGCGATCGAGACAGCGAGCTTTCCGGGGATAAGGTTTGTCGGCCCCTACGACCTATCCTGACCCCTACTGCGCAGGATGCGAAGGTAGGTCCGGCATCGGCACCCAGCCCGGCAAATCGTCAGGTGAGACCGAGACATGCAGCCGTTCTGATCTGTCTCGCCCCACTTTCCGATGCTTGCGCAGCAGGAATATTTTACCCCAGCCGCGCCATGTTCCGACCGATGTTGCATTGGGATCGGTGGGGAAACGGTCTCGCCAGCCTTCGGGCAGGGGCAGACCGTGCAATTCGGCTTTGTCCAGCATCCAAACGAGTGAAATATTGCTGAGGGGCCGGGCCTCTTCATAGCCATTCAACTGACCGCCGACATCACCATGGGTGCCGCGGAACCAGACCTGATCGACATGGCCCTTGAATTCGGGCGTACATGTCCACAGCACGGGCTCGTACACTTCGCGCGTCTCGTCCAGTGCCATGGCGTGGTAGCCGTGGCGGATCGATGGTCCCAGGCGGTGGTTATGGAAAGCATGGCGTTCCTCTGCCCAGCGCCAGAGCAATGGCAGGCGCAGACCCAGCGCTTTGACGGTGTCCCAGACACCCACCATTTCGATCGCCACTTCTTCGTGGCAGAAATTGCGGCGAAAATCGCGCGCCGCCGCACCGCCTGGATTGCATTCGTAATGACGGTAAGCCTGTTTGATATTACGTTCGGTGGCGTGTTCGGCTTTGAGAAGGCCGATCATGTCGAGTACGCCAGCAAGGCTGCGCACACCGTAAGCACCCCGCGAATAGCCGATGAAATAAATCCGGTCTCCGGGTTTGTAACGCGACGCGAGATAGCCATAGGCACGACGGATCTGACGATTGATCCCGCGCCCCATCATCACATCCAGCGAGGATTTCCAGTTCTCCCACTGCACGCCCGCCTCGTAGAACACTGACACGCTGCTGCCCATTTCGCAGCACAGGCGATAGGTCTGCCCGGCATGGGTTTCATAGCCCTGCTCCAGCGTGGACATGGTGCCATCAAGGATGATGACATGGCTGATCGGTTCGCGGTGGCGCGTCTCGGCAGAGTGCTCGGACCGTAAGGGGCGTCCGAGCCATCCCAGAACCTTTTTACTCAGCCGCGACAGAACCATGCGTCAGCAATTCCCATACTTTGTGAGGTGTGAAAGGCATATCCGCCTGCCGCACCCCATGATCCCAGAGCGCATCCTGCACCGCATTTGCCACAGCGGCCAGCGCGCCCACGGTGCCCGCCTCGCCACAGCCCTTCATGCCCATCGGGTTGGCCGTTGACGGAACCGGCGCCGAGGTAAACTTAATCATGGGTACGTCTGCAGCGCGGGGCAAGGCGTAATCCATGAACGTTGCCGTGAGCAGTTGCCCTTCGGCATCGTGGACAACGTGTTCATTCAGCGCCTGCCCGATGCCCTGAACTACCCCGCCATGCACCTGCCCTTCGGCCAGCATCGGGTTGATAAGGTTGCCGAAATCATCAACCACAGTGTAGCGGTCAACGGTCACGACACCGGTGTAAGAATCGATCACGACCTCGGCAACATGGGCGCCATTCGGATAGCTGCGTGCCTCAAGCGTTGCGCGGGCTTCATGCTGCAAAAGATCGGTACGGCCATCAGCACGCGCCATATCAGCCGCTTCGATTAGGGTCGGCGTCAGGTTGGAGCCGGGCGCGCGAAAGGTTTCATGGTCGAAGTTCACATCGCTTTCCTCAACTCCCATCTTATTTGCAAGATAGGGCGTGAATGCGGCAACCATCGTATCGACCGTGACCAGCGTTGCATTGCTTTGCGTGGTGACCGAACGTGATCCGCCGGTTCCGCCCCCTTGCGCCAGCCGGTCGGAATCGCCCTGAACAACATTGATCCGATCCGCAGGAATCCCGGTCTGATCCGACAGAAACTGTGCATAGACAGTCTCATGCCCTTGCCCGTTTGATTGTGTCCCCACATAAAGGTTCACGGTCCCGTCCTCGCAAAACTCTACCTTTGCACCTTCGGAAGGATCACCCAAAATGCTTTCGATATAGTAACAAAGCCCCTGCCCGCGGATCAGGCCACGTTCGGCGTCCTTAGCTTTGCGTCCGGCAAAGCCCTGTGTCTGCTCGCCCGCCCGTGAGAGGACCATGTTGAAATCGCCCACATCATAGGTTTCGCCGGTTGCTGTCCAATAAGGGAACGCGTCCGGGCGTATGAAGTTTCTGCGCCGCAGTTCCCATGGATCGACGCCCAGTTCGCGCGCCGCGCGATCCATTACGCGTTCCAGCACATAGATCGCCTCGGGACGGCCCGCACCTCGATAGGCGTCGACCTGCGTGGTGTTGGTGTAAAACCCCTCAACCCGCAGATAGGTGGCTTGAACGTCGTAGACCCCCATCAGAACCTTGCTGAAAAGGTTGGTCTGGATCGCCTGCCCGAAGTGACTGTTGTAAGCCCCCAGATTGACCTTGCTGTGCACCCGGTAGGCGGTGATGCGGTTGTTTTCGTCAAAGGCCAGCTCGGCCAGCGAGGTCAGATCGCGGCCATGGTGATCGGACAGCATCGCCTCGGTCCGGCCCGACATCCAGTGCACAGGCCGGTCCAGCTTCATCGCTGCCACAGCAATCGAGAAGTATTCGGGATAGGGCATGGCCTTCATACCAAAGCCACCGCCGACATCCGGGGTGGTTACACGAATGGATTCCGCATCAAGCTTAAGCTTCTGGGCCAGCTGCGCCTTCATCCCCCAGACGCCCTGCCCCCCATATGAGAAGTGCAGGCGACCATCGCTCATACTGGCCTGACAGCCTCGTGGCTCAATCGAGTTCACGATGACCCGATTGTCATGGACGTTCAGGGAAACCGTGCGTGCAGCAGCTTGAAAGGCAGCTTCGGTTGCAGCCTCATCTCCCATGCCCCAGTCAAAGGCGCGGTTATTCGGTGCCTCGGGATGCAGGGTTTCCCCCCCGGCTTGAAGATCCAGCTTGGCGGGCAGATCATCTGTGTCCATCCAGATCAGTTCAACTGCATCATGGGCTTGTTCCAGCGTGTCTGCGATCACCACCGCCACCGGTTCACCCACGAAACGCACGCGACCCTTGGCCAGCATGTGTCGCGCGGGTGCAGCACCCGAGGACCCATCGCGGTTGGGCACGACCGTTGCACTCATTTCTGTATCAAAGCCCGCATCGGTCAGATCGTCGATTGTCAGGACCAGGTGCACGCCATCAGCCTCGCGCGCGGCATCCAGATCAAGCGAGGTGATTTCGCCGTGGGCAACCGGGCTGCGAAAAAACACTGCGTGCAGCGCATCCCCGGGGATCGCGTCATCCATGTATTGGCCCTGCCCGGTCAGAAACCGCTGATCCTCGGTCCGTTTGACCGATTGGCTTTTGCCGAATTTTTCCATTGCCTGATCCTCTGTCTGCCCACCGTCGCGACACTAGCTTTCTGCCAATTGATGTCCAGAGCCCTGAACATGGACGTGAGGCGACCTGCGTGTCGCAAAATGCAATGCCTGATCCGAAACGTGCTTCGTAGTCTGAAGATGTGGTTCAGCCTGATGGAGATATCATGACAAACCCAATTGCCCTGACGAACGGTCGCCTGACACCAAAGCAGATCGATGATTACTGGGAAAGCGGCTTTGTCTTTCCGATACCTGTGTTCAACAACTCGGAAGCAGCTGATCTGCGCTCCGAACTGGAAGAGATCGAGCGTGACTGGCGCGAGGCTGACCTGCCGCTGCCCCTAAACATGTACAAACGCGTGAACGCGCATGTGGTGATGCCGCTGGTGACACGCATAGCGCTGGATGCGCGGGTGCTGGATGTGGTTGAGGGGGTTCTGGGACCTGACCTGCTGTTGTGGTCGGCGGAACTGTTCATCAAAGAGCCGCACACCAAGCAGGTGGTCAGCATGCATCAGGATCTGACCTATTGGGGCATGGGTGAGACACCGGATCAGGTAACGGCGTGGATCGCACTGTCGCCTGCGACGATCGAGAGTGGATGCATGGATTT
This sequence comes from Ruegeria arenilitoris, assembly GCF_013030265.1. Lineage (GTDB taxonomy): Bacteria > Pseudomonadota > Alphaproteobacteria > Rhodobacterales > Rhodobacteraceae > Ruegeria > Ruegeria arenilitoris_E. The sequence continues at coordinate 128,976 of NZ_WPZQ01000002.1, read as the reverse complement.
TGTCAGGGGCAGTCACAAGAACCCGATCCTGCCGCATACCGACACTTTCTCGGACAACAACCTGCTGTCGCGTGGGCAAGAGATTGCGGTTGAGGTAGCCGAAAAGGACAAAACCCATATCGAACTGCAGCCGGGTCAGATGTCATTGCATCACGGCCTGACCATCCATGGCTCGGGGCCAAACCTGTCGGAAGACCGGCGCATAGGTCTGGCGATCCGATACCTAAATCCAAACGCACAGCAAAAGGTAGCTGATCGCGATTATGCCATTCTGGCGCGGGGTGAGGACCGGGTCGGGAACTTTGTTCACATCCCGGAGCCGACCGGGTTGTTCGCTGCCAACGCGTTGGATCTGCATGCGCGTATCCGGGCTGATCAGACCAAGGCACTGGCCCAGGGCGCGGCCGAGACCCTGCATCTGTATGAACCTGCACCACCAAAGGCGGGTTAAACAGCCGCGCAGACCCTTCCCCTTCCCTTACGCATTCGCTATTGCAGGCGCTGACCCGAGATTGATGACGCAGGACGCACCCCATGGCGATGGAAAAGACATTCAACGCGGCCGAGGCCGAGGCCCGCATCTACAAGGCCTGGGAAGAGGCCGGAGCCTTCAAGGCAGGCGCGAACAAATCGCGCGACGAAAGCTTTACCATCATGATCCCGCCGCCGAACGTGACAGGCGCGCTGCATGTGGGTCATGCGTTCAACAACACGCTGCAGGACATCCTGACCCGCTGGCACCGGATGCGCGGGTTCGACACGCTGTGGCAGCCTGGTCAGGACCACGCGGGCATTGCCACCCAGATGCAGGTGGAAAAGATGCTTGCCGCCACTCAGCAGCCCGGTCGACGCGAACTGGGCCGCGAAGCGTTTCTGGACAAAGTCTGGGAATGGAAAGGCGAATACGGCGGTACGATTATTGAGCAGTTGAAACGTCTTGGCTCGTCCTGCGACTGGTCGCGTAATGCCTTCACCATGGCAGGTGCGCCGCGCGACCCGCGTACAGGTCATGAGAACTCGCCGAACTTCCACGACGCGGTCATCAAGGTCTTCGTCGACATGTACGAAAAGGGCCTGATCTATCGCGGCAAGCGTCTGGTCAATTGGGACCCACATTTTGAAACCGCGATCTCGGACCTCGAAGTCGAGAATATCGAAGTCGCGGGTCACATGTGGCACTTCAAATACCCGCTGGCCGGTGGCGAGACTTATACCTACGTCGAAAAAGACGAAGACGGGAACGTTATTCTCGAGGAAGAACGCGACTATATCTCGATTGCCACGACTCGCCCGGAAACCATGCTGGGCGATGGCGCGGTTGCGGTTCATCCCTCGGATGAGCGGTATGCACCCATCGTTGGCAAGCTCTGCGAAATCCCGGTTGGCCCGAAAGAACATCGCCGCCAGATTCCGATCATCACTGATGACTACCCTGATCCCGATTTCGGCTCGGGCGCAGTGAAGATCACCGGCGCGCACGACTTCAACGACAATATGGTCGCCAAGCGTGGTGGCATTCCGATGTACCGCCTGATGGACACCAAAGGCGCGATGCGGGCCGATGGCGCACCTTACGCAGACGAAGCAGGCAAGGCGCAGGAATACGCCCGTGGGCGTGAGTTCACCGAGAACGAGATCGACGCGATCAACCTCGTCCCAGATCACCTGCGCGGGCTCGACCGGTTCGAAGCGCGCGCCAAAGTGGTTGAAGAAATCACTGCCGACGGTCTGGCCGTCATGACCCGCGCCGATGACGCGCGTCTGGGTTCGACCGCTTTGAAGCCCGAGCACGAAGGCGCAGACAAGCTGGTGCCGCTGGTCGAGAGCAAACCGATCATGCAGCCCTTCGGCGACCGCTCGAAAGTCGTGATCGAGCCGATGTTCACCGATCAGTGGTTCGTCGACGCCGAAAAGGTCGTCGGCCCCGCGCTGGATGCGGTCAAAGACGGCACGGTCAAGATTATCCCCGAGTCGGGCGAGAAGACTTATTACCACTGGTTGGAAAACATTGAGCCCTGGTGCATCTCGCGCCAGCTGTGGTGGGGGCATCAGATTCCGGTTTGGTATGGGCCTGCGTTAAAGCCAGAGAACACGGCATTTGACGGCTTCGATTATGATGGCGATCTGGTCCCCTTCTGTGCGGCCACTAAAGAAGAGGCGGCCAAGCTCATCAAAGACTACTACGGCGTCGATGAAGTACTGGACGTTGCCGATAGCCATACCGACGCCTACAATTGGCACGCAGAGCTCAAAGACGCCGTTGGCAAGACAAATTTCGTTATTGTTGAAAGAGACCCCGACGTCCTCGACACGTGGTTCTCGTCCGGCCTCTGGCCCATCGGCACGCTGGGCTGGCCGGAGCAGACTGAAGAGCTGGAACGCTACTTCCCAACGGATGTTCTTATCACCGGCTTCGACATCCTGTTCTTCTGGGTCGCCCGGATGATGATGATGCAGCTGGCCGTAGTCGATCAGATCCCGTTTCACACCGTTTACCTGCACCAGCTTGTCCGCGACGAGAAGGGCAAGAAGATGTCCAAGACCACGGGCAACGTCATCGACCCGCTGGAGATCGTGGACGAATTCGGCGCCGACGCGCTGCGCTTTACCAACGCCTCGATGGCAGCGATTGGCGGCGTGCTGAAACTGTCCCGCGAGCGCATCACCGGTTATCGCAACTTTGGCACCAAACTGTGGAACGCCGTGCGTTTTGCCGAGATGAACGAGGTTTTTACCGACGCTGTGCCGCAACTGGACGTGGCCGACCTGAAACCCAAAGCCGCCGTGAACCGCTGGATCATCGGCGAAACCGCCCGCGTACGGGAAGAGGTCGATGCGGCGCTGGAGAGCTATCGCTTCAACGACGCGGCCAACGGGCTTTACGCCTTTGTCTGGGGCAAGGTCTGCGACTGGTATGTAGAACTCTCCAAACCGCTGTTGCAAGGCGACGACGCCGAGGCGCAGGCCGAAACCCGCGCCACCATGCGCTGGGTTCTGGATCAGTGCATGGTCCTGCTGCACCCGATCATGCCTTTCATCACCGAAGAACTGTGGGGGTTGACCGGTAGCCGCGCCAAGATGGTCGTCCACGCCGACTGGCCGACCTACGCCGCTGCTGAGCTGATCGACGCGGATGCGGATCGTGAGATGAACTGGGTGATCTCGGTCATCGAAAACACCCGCTCGGCCCGTGCTCAGATGCGGGTTCCTGCTGGCCTCTATGTGCCGATGCTGGTGACCGAGATCGACGCGAATGGCCAAGCCGCATGGGACCGCAACGAAGCGCTGATCAAGCGCCTTGCACGGATCGACAGCCTGACCAAGGCGGATGAACTGCCCAAAGGCACCATCTCGATTGCCGCCCCCGGAGCGTCCTTCGGCCTGCCACTGGCGGATATCATCGATATTGGCGCGGAAAAGGAACGGCTGGAAAAAGCCAAGGGCAAGCTGGCCAAGGAACTGGGCGGTCTGCGCGGGCGCCTGAACAACCCCAAATTCGTTGCCTCGGCTCCGGAAGAGGTGGTTGCGGAAGCCAAAGCCAACCTTGCAGCCCGCGAAGAAGAAGAAGCGAAACTGGACGAGGCGCTGGCCCGACTGGCGGAAATCGCCTGACCCTTCTTCAAAATCGCACGCTTTGAACCCCGCTGAGCCAAGCCCAGCGGGGTTTTCATTTGCCCGATGGCTTTTCCCCTTGTTCCCAGCAGCTTGTGGTTGTTAGCAATTCCTCAAATGATCTTGAGGCAGTGATGGCACGTCCCCTTCCCCCAGTGCAGACGATTTCAACCGGCCTTGTGGTAGCCGTGGTCGGCTTTTTCAGCTCTTTCCCGATCGTGCTGCAGGGCCTCGCTGCCATGGGCGCTTCGGCGGCTGAATCCGCATCCGGGTTAATGATGGCTGCAGTGGCGATGGGGCTGGCGGCGATCTTTCTCAGCCTGTGGTACAAGCAGCCGATCAGCGTGGCCTGGTCCACGCCCGGGGCGGCGTTGCTTGCAGTTTCGGCGACACCAGCCACAGGATTCTCGGGTGCGGTAGGTGCGTTCCTGTGCGCCGGAGCGCTGACCGTTCTGGCAGGCCTTTGGCGACCGCTGGGACGGTTGGCGGCAGCAATACCAACCACACTGGCGCAAGCCATGCTGGGCGGGGTTCTGCTGCCGTTGTGTATCATTCCGTTCAAGGCGGCAGTTGAGCTGCCATGGCAGGCGCTGCCCGTCATCCTGACTTGGTTTGTTGCGGGGCGGATCAACCGGCTGATCGCAGTTCCTGCTGCGGTTATTGCGGCGGCAATCGTCGTTGTTCTGAACGCGGGCGACAGCTCGGTCCGGCCCGAGCATCTGGTGGCTGCTCCTGTCTGGACCATGCCAACCTTCTCGGTCGCTTCGGCCGTGGGGATCGGCATCCCACTGTTCATCGTCACTATGGCAACACAGAACATCCCCGGTATCGCGGTGATGCGCAGCTTTGGCTACTCGCCGCTCGCCGGCAGGCTGTTCTCGGCCGTTGGAGGTGCCAGCATCCTATCCGCACCGTTCGGAGCGCCCGCCACCTGTCTCGCCGCCATCACCGCAGCCATGTGCTCGAACGAAGACAGCCATCCAGACCCGAACCAGCGCTATTGGTCGGCGGTCATGGCGGGTGTGTTCTACTGCGTTTTCGGCGTCTTTGCGGTGGCGATTACCGGATTCGCGGCCCATGCCGATCCGATGTTGATGGGGACATTGACGGGTATTGCCCTGATCGGCGTCATGGCAAACGCGACCTTTGCCGCGCTCGAGGTTCCTGCCGAACGAGAGGCTGCAATCCTGACATTTGCGATCACCGCCTCGGGCATCACCGTATTTGGCTTGGGCGCGGCGGTCTGGGGCTTGGCGGCAGGCGGCATTGCGTATCTGGTTACCAAGCGGGCGCGGTAAGCGCTTTCGCCTGCACCCGTGGTGGAGTATAGTTCGGTCATGCTTGGATCACTTGGAAAACTGGTAGAGCGTCAGATCAAAAAGGCACAGGCCGAAGGACAGCTGGAGGGGCTGGATGGTGAAGGCCAACCCTTGCCCGATCGTTCAACCGAGGCGCAGACTGACCCGGCCCTTGCAGCCGGACACCGGATCATGGCGCAAGCCGGTGTTCTGCCCGAAGAGTTCGGGATCAAGAAAGAGCTGGACGCAGCCCGAAAGGCCTATCCCACGCTGACAGATCCGGCTGAACGCAAGGCCGCAATGGCGCGCATCGCGGACCTTGAGATGCAGTATAATATGGCCCGCGATGCCCGCAGGGCCTTTATGCGGTGATCACTTGAATTCCGGCTTTCGGCCTTGCATCTGGGCGGCGATGACCTCGATCTGATCCAGTTTGCCAATCAGTTCCACCTGTTCGGCGGATTCTTCCAACAAAACCTCGGCACGGGACTTGCTTTCGGCCACTTCAATCAGCCGTTTGGCTGCACGGATCGCTGATGGGCTTTTGCCTGCGATGTCTTCAGCCAGCGCCAGTGCTTCGGTCAGAGGATCGTCCGACAGTTTCGTCACCAGCCCCCATTCTGCCGCCTGTGGGGCACCAATCGGGCGCGCAGTGTAGGTCAGCAGGCGCAATACATCCGAGCGGACGAGTTGCGGCAGCAGGGCCATGCCTCCCATATCCGGGATGATGCCCCATTTCATTTCCATAACCGCCAGCTTGGCCTCGGGGTGTGCGATGCGGACATCCGCACCCAAGGCAATCTGCAGACCGCCACCATAGGCGACCCCCTGTATGGCGCAGATCACCGGCACCGGAACACGACGCCAGACCATGGCAAGTTCCTGCATCTCATTGGCGTCTTCATGGCTGCGGGTCATAAGCCATTCGGTCGGATCCATATGAGCCATCTTGGCAAAGCTCGCCATGTCGAGACCGGCACAGAAGCTTTTGCCTTCACCTGACAGGACAACGGCGCGGGCATCCGAGGCCGCGACCTCCTGCCCGGCAGACAGGATCGCCTTGACCATCGCATCGTCCAGCGCATTCATCTTGTCGCCACGGGTCAGCGTGACATGAGCAATGTGGTCTTTGTATTCGACAGATACGCGCGCCATGCGAGCCTCCCAATCCTGCTTTTCAAGACAATGCCCCGAAAGGCCTACACAGTTCCACAGCGACGTCAGGGCATCTGTGATACAGGCATCCGACCGAACCATGGTGAATCAAGCGTCATGACGTAAAACTGGTCATCTACGATTTTTCCGCCGGTCGTGATCCCCAGTCGGCCATCCGGATCCTGCAGGGTCCGCAGGATGTTTCCCTGCCCATCGAACTGCACGATCATCCCGCGGTGGATTGGGGCCGGTCGCACCATCGGCCCCAGTCGCCAGATCACTTTGCGCAGGAACGGAAAGGGCATGAGTGCCTCGGACGGCACACGCGGGCTGGCGAAGGCCACCCAGTAAGTGCCATCCCCCTGTGCCTCGAGATTGTCGGGATAGCCGGGCAGATTATCGAGCAGCACTTCGGTCTCACCCGCCCGGGGGCCTTTCAGCCAAAGCTTGTGGACTCTCGCCCGCCCGGTTTCAGCAATAAGCAGAAAGTCCTCATCCGGCGACAGTGCTACGCCGTTGGTATAGACGAACCCTTCGGCAATTTTCTCGGTCGTACCATTCGGTGCGTGTCTGGCAACATAACCGGTATCGGATTGCTCCCAGATCGTAAGAACCGAGGTCGGTTTGGTTCCGCCCATGGTTTCGGGATCAAAGCGATCCGAGGAATTTGAAAAATAGACCGTACCATCCTGCCCGACGTCCAGTTGGTTGGCATAGATCACCGGTGCACCGTCAATTTCCGATACGACGGCCTCCAAAGTACCCGGCCCGGTCCAGCGCATCAGGCCTCTGAAACTGTCGGCGATAAAGAGCGCCCCGTCCGGCCCCGCCTTCAGACCCAATGGTCGACCGCCCAACCGGTCGACCTCAACCGGTGTATCCCCGTCGATGCGGTAGAGAATACCGGACAAGCTTGTGGTGTAGATCGTGCCATCTGGGAGGACGGCCAGATCTTCGGGGCCGATCTCACCTTCAGGCAGAGTGATGAGCTCAAGCCCGTCCAGATGCCTGTTTTCTTCGAAATCACCTGTGAAACCCGGCGGTTCAGGTGGCTCATACGCAACTGGTGCGACCGGGACAGGCCAGAATATCAGATAGGCAAGCCCGACAAGAACCAGGATCAGAAAATAGCGCATGACACCTCCTGCAACGTTTAAGTGCACCCTGCAGGGGAAGCAGCGCCAGAGCAAGGCTTGCCCCGACCGCAGGCTTACGATTATCTGCGCGCATGACTGGTCCCCGATACACCCCGCTTGCCCAATCCCTGCCCGCGACCGTGCCATTTGTAGGCCCCGAAACGCAGGAGCGTCAGCGCGGCGCGCCCTTTGCTGCACGTCTGGGGGCAAATGAAAGCATATTTGGCCCTTCCCCCCGCGCAATCGAGGCGATGCGACAGGCAGCGGGTGATCTTTGGATGTATGGCGATCCCGAGAACTATGATCTGCGTCATGCATTGGCGGCTCATCATCGTGTAGACCCCGAGAATATCGTTGTTGGTGAGGGGATTGACGGTCTACTGGGCTATCTTGTGCGCCTGATCGTTGGCCCGGGCGATGTAGTCGTGACCTCGGACGGCGCCTACCCAACCTTCAACTACCATGTGGCCGGGTTTGGTGGGGTTTTGCACAAGGTGCCCTATACTGGTGATCACGAGGACCCTGCCGCCTTGTTCGCTAAGGCGGGTGAGGTGAATGCCAAACTGGTTTATTTGGCCAATCCTGACAATCCGATGGGCAGTTGGCATTCTGGCAAAGAAATCGTTGCGGCAATGGAGGCGCTACCCGAAGACTGCCTGCTGGTACTGGACGAAGCCTATGTGGAATGTGCGCCGGAAGGGACAGCCGCACCTTTGGCGGCAGATGATCCGCGTGTGATCCGGATGCGGACGTTTTCCAAAGGGTATGGCATGGCCGGTGCACGGGTGGGATATGCCATTGGTGCCGTCGAACTGATCGCGTCCTTCAACAAGGTTCGCAACCATTTCGGTATGAACCGCGCGGCACAAGTTGGGGCATTGGCCGCGTTGCAGGACTACGAGTGGCTGGCGCAGGTTCAGGAACGGATCACTCAGGCACGCGAGACAATTGGACAGATCGCACGCGATAACGGGCTGGTCCCCCTGCCCTCGGCCACCAACTTTGTCGCGATTGATTGTGGGCGTGACGGAGAATTTGCAAAGGCTGTGCTGAATGCGCTGGTGGATCAAGGCATCTTTGTTCGTATGCCATTCGCCGCCCCCCAAAATCGCTGTATCAGGGTAAGCTGCGGTGAGGCCGCCGATTTGCAGGCTTTTGCCGCCGCACTACCTAAGGCATTGGCGACGGCAAACAGCCAACTCTAGTCTTTATCGGCCAACGCGGCTGCCGCTGCCTCCAGTGCTCCGGCTCCGCGCGGGATGTTCAGGGCGGCCATCGCCGTTTCGACACCCCCCAGCATACCCATCACCATCTGGCCGTTGAGGTGCCCCATATGGCCCAGACGGAAATAGGAATCCTCACACACCATACCCAGACCAATGCCCAGCGTAAGGCCCAGATTGGATTCCGTGTAGTCGCGCAGTGGTGTGCCCCGTCCTTCGGTCAGGCGCAGCGCAGTGACCGCGCGGCTGCGATGCGCGCGATCTGAGACGTTGAGATGCAGCGCACCGCCTTCGGCCCATGTTTCACAGGCAGCCCAAACCGCCTCGGCCAGTCGCTCGTGACGCGCCCAGACATGTTCCAACCCTTCGGCATGGATCATGTCCAGCGCGGCACGCAGACCATAGATATGGTGGGTCGGGGCAGTGCCGCCAAAATACTGATAGAACCAGTCCGGCTCAGCACGCGGTTGCCAGTCCCAATAACCCGAGACACGAGGCATCAAGGCGCGTTTGGCCTTTGCCTTATCGTTGAAAAACACAAAAGAAACGCCCGCCGGGACCATCAGACCCTTCTGACAGGCCGCAACCATGACATCCACGCCCCAGGCATCCATTTCGAACCGGTCGCAGCCCAGCGAAGCGATGCAATCCGCCATCAACAAAGCCGGGTGGCCCAGTTCATCCAGCAAAGCGCGCAGAGCTGGAATGTCGTTTCGGATCGAGCTTGAGGTATCGACATGCACTGCCAGAACACCCTTGATCCGATGATCCGTGTCAGCCTTCAACGCCTCGGCAATCCGGTCGAAATCCCAAGGGGAAGATGTTCCGAAATCGATGAGTTCAACCTCGGCACCGATCGCACGGGCCATTTCGGCCCAGCCATGGGTGAAGCGGCCCGAGGCCGGAGCAAGAATGGTCTCACCCGGCGCAATGACGTTGGACAGCGCCCCTTCCCACGCACCATGACCGTTGGCAATATAGATCGCCACATCATGACGTGTACCGGCCACTCGGCGCAGGTCTTCGGTCAGGGCGGGCATCATTTCGACCAGTTCACCCGCATAGATATTGGGGGATGGACGATGCATCGCCTGCAACACCGCATCGGGTATGACGGAAGGTCCGGGAATGGCGAGATAATCGCGCCCGTGCGCGAGAGAAATTTTGCTTGTCATGAGATCGACCTGTACGAATTCACGCCTACCCTAGCGTGGGCTTTCGCGACGTCAATCCATCAGAGAGGCAGCCTCGCGCGCAAGTGTTTCGATACCCGACCAATCTCCGCCAGAAACCATCTGTTTGGGCGCAACCCAGCTGCCGCCTGCGCAGACAACATTGGACAGAGACAGGTAATCACGGGCATTTGACGTAGATACGCCACCAGTCGGGCAGAATTTGATCTGCGGCAGCGGTGCGCCGATGGCCTTCAAGGCGGGTGCACCTCCCGAGGCTTCGGCCGGGAAGAACTTGAGCATGTCATAACCCTTTTCGAGCAGCGCCATGGCTTCGCTTGCGGTGGCCGCGCCGGGTAGCAGCGGCAAGCCCTCAGCCTCGCAGGCCGCGATCAGGGCATCTGTTGCGCCGGGGGATACGCCAAACTGTGCACCAGCCTCTTTGGCGGCACGAACGTCTTCGGGTGTGACCAGAGTGCCGGCACCAACAACTCCGCCGGGCACTTCGGCCATGGCGCGGATCGCGTCCAGCGCGGCGGGTGTGCGCAACGTGACCTCAAGCGCAGGCAGACCACCCGCGACCAGTGCCTCGGCCAGAGGACGCGCCTGTGCCGCGTCATCGACGACCAGAACCGGGACAATGGGCGCGAGCGCGCAGATTTCGCGGGTACGTTGGGACTTGGATGTCATGGCTCAGGCTCCGAATATGCTTGCACCGGCATCAGCCGGGCCGACGGTGTTGCGGAATGCTGTGAACAACTCACGCCCGACGCCGTGTTGATGTGCAGACAGATCAGCCGTGACAGGTATCCGCTCCAGAACACCCTCCGTCAGGATTTCCAACTCGCCGGTAACGGCATTGACACGAAGTATGTCGCCATCTCGAAGGCAGGCAATCGGGCCACCCTCAAGCGCTTCGGGACAGACATGAATCGCAGCAGGAACTTTGCCCGAAGCGCCAGACATGCGTCCATCGGTTACCAGCGCCACCTTTTGACCCCTGCCCTGCAGAATCGACAAGATCGGAGTCAGAGAGTGTAGTTCGGGCATCCCGTTGGCCTTTGGCCCCTGAAACCGGACAACAACAATGACGTCATCCGTGAACTCTCCGGCCTTGAATGCTGCCTTGACCTCATCCTGATCGTGAAACACGCGCACGGGGGCCTCGACCACCTGATGTTCCGGGGCCACGGCAGAAACCTTCATAACCGCGGTGCCCAGATTGCCGGTCAGACGCGACAATCCGCCTGTGGGCTGGAAGGGGTCATTGGCGGGGCGAACGATCTTTTCGTTCAGGCTGTGGCCCGCGCCTTCTTGCCAGACCAGTTGCCCATCGATCAGCTTGGGTTCCTGCGTATAGTGCTGAAGACCACGCCCCGCGACAGTCAGAGTATCGGGGTGCAGCAGACCATCCTCAAGCAACGTTCCGATGCAATATCCAAGGCCACCCGCCGCGTGGAAGTGGTTCACGTCGGCCAGACCATTCGGGTAGACTCGCGCCACCAGCGGAACCACAGCCGAGATGTCAGAAAAATCCTGCCAGTCCAGCACGATACCACCCGCGCGGGCCATTGCAATCAGGTGGATCAGCAGGTTGGTTGATCCGCCTGTCGCCATCAGACCGACGATCCCGTTCACAAAGGCACGTTCATCGAGGATTTGGCAAACCGGGGTATAGTTGTTGCCCAGCGCGCTGAGGGACAGGGCGCGGCGTGCGCCTTCCTCTGTCAGCGCATCACGCAGGGGCGTGTTCGGGTTGATGAAGCTGGATCCCGGCAGGTGCAGCCCCATAAACTCCATCAGCATCTGGTTTGTATTTGCAGTGCCATAAAAGGTGCAGGTCCCGGGGCCATGGTATGCAGCCATTTCGGCGGCCATCAGTTCTTCGCGTCCGACTTCTCCGGCAGCGAATTGCTGGCGAACCTTGGCCTTTTCGTCGTTTGGCAGTCCACTGGTCATCGGACCTGCGGGTAGAAAAACGGAAGGCAGATGCCCAAAGCTCTGTGCCGCGATGACCAGACCGGGAACGATCTTGTCACAGACGCCAAGGAAAACAGCGGCATCATAGGTGTTGTGGCTAAGTGAAACAGCCGCAGCCAGCGCAATCACATCACGCGAAAAGAGCGACAATTCCATGCCTGCTGCACCCTGCGTGACGCCGTCACACATTGCGGGAACTCCGCCCGCTACCTGTGCAGTGCCACCTGCGACACGCGCGGCCTGACGGATCAGTTCGGGGTAGCGTTCAAAGGGCTGATGCGCCGAAAGCATGTCGTTGTAGGCGGTGACAATGCCCAGATTTCCGGCGTGGCCCGTGGCCAATGATTGCTGGTCATCGCCTGCGCCTGCATAGGCATGGGCCTGACCACTGCAGGACAGATGACCGCGCGCTGGCCCGGCTGAACGCGCCTGCTCCATCCGTTCAAGATGAACCGAGCGCAATGGCGCGCTGCGATCGACGATCCTTTGTGTGACATCGGTGATGACGTTGTGAACCATCTCAACCTCCGATCTGGCGCCAGCGGCGCCCGTCGCGATGCATCAGCATCAATGCTTCTTCGGGTCCGGAACTACCCTGATCATAGCGCGAAGGGCGATCGCCCCGCTCTTCCCAATCCTGAATGATGGGATCAACCCAGGCCCACGCCGCTTCGGCCTCATCCCCGCGCATGAACAGGGTCTGATCACCGCGGATCACGTCCATGACCAGACGCTCATAGGCGTCCGGCGATTTGGACTCGTCACCCAATGCATCAGCAAAGCTCATGTCCAAGGCCACGTCGGACAAGCGGAACCCACCTTGCCCCGGCTCTTTGATAGTTGTGCGCAGGGTGATGCCTTCGTCAGGCTGCAGCCGGATTACCAGCACGTTGCCGTGCAGAGGACCAACATTGGGAAAAATCGTATGTGGCGGATCGCGGAAGAACACCGCAATCTCGGATTCACGGGCACGAAGGCGTTTGCCGGTACGTAGGTAGAACGGGACACCCGCCCAGCGCCAGTTCCCCAGATGAACCTTGAGCGCGATATAGCTTTCGGTGCGGCTGGCAGGGTTGCCCACGTGATCCAGATAGCCATCGCCCCCCTTGTCCGTGCGATACTGACCGCGCGCGATATCGGCGGGCGCAACCGGTTCTAATGCTTCGATGACTTTGACCTTTTCGTCCCGGACCGCATTTGGTGAGAACTTCGAGGGCGGCTCCATGGCCGTCAGACACAAAAGTTGGACAAGATGGTTCTGGATCATATCCCTCATCGCGCCGGATTGATCGTAATAGGCCCCGCGCCCCTCGACGCCCACAGTTTCGGCCACGGTTATCTGGACGTGGTCGATATGGGTGGAATTCCATAGCGGCTCGAACAGCGAATTGGCAAAGCGCAACGCCATCAGGTTCTGAACTGTCTCTTTTCCCAGATAATGGTCGATCCGGTAAATCTGATGTTCATCGAAACACGCGCGCAGACCTTCGTTCAGCGCCTTTGCAGATGCAAGATCATGTCCAAAGGGCTTTTCGACGACGATCCGGCTGTCAGATGTCGCAAGCCCCTCGTCGTTCAAGCGTTTCGCTATTCCGGGGAACAGGCTTGGGCCTACGGACAGGTAAAAGGCGCGAACAACATCGGGGCGCAGAGATTTCCCGAGCGCTTTCCATCCGCTATCACCCAATGCATCGACCGGCACATATTCCACATGGGTCAGAAAACGATCCAGGACCTCCGGCGAAAACTCGGGCGCGAATTCCTTCATCGAGGCACGAACCTGTTCGCGAAAACCGTCATCATCCATTTCAGACCGCGCTGTCGCGATGATCCGCGCCTCTTCCGGCATCTGCCCGACTTCGAACCGGTGATAGAGGCCTGGCAGGATCTTGCGTTGCGCCAGATCGCCGGTCGCACCGAACAACACAAGGTCGAACGGATGTACCGGAATTACGCGTGAGACCATTGCAAGGTTCCTTTCGAGTTCACCGCAATCAGCTTAACATGGCGTTTGGCGCAGAAGTGAGACGCGCGTATACAGATAATGTTATCGCTAACATTTGTCGTTTCAATAGAAAGACCCGTCCCAAAAATCAAGCATGGATTTGCCGGATGCGCCAGTTTCGGGCTTACAGCGCCTCATCCCTGATTACGGAGCCATTCCATAACAGACGGGCGTACCGATTGTTCCCCGCGATGGCGGGCATCTGCGATGATCTTGCGCACATCCTGCAAATTCGATCGCAACAGCAGGCTTTTGACCGGGCCAATCGAGGCCGGGCGCATGGACAGGGTCCGGATACCCATCGCCGCAAGGCAGAGCGCCTCAACCGGGCGGCCCGCGTCCTCGCCGCAGAAACTGAGCGGCGTGTCCGAGATATTGCAGCGTTCGACAATCCGTTCGATGAAGGTTAGGAAGCTGACGTTCAGCGTATCATAACGACGGCGCACCAGTTCGTTCTCGCGATCTGCCGCAAAGAAGAACTGTTTCAGGTCGTTGCCGCCGACCGAGATAAAGTCCACCTCATCAAAGAATTTCTGCGGTGCAAAGGCCAAGGACGGGGTTTCCAGCATCGCGCCAACCTCAAGCGATTCCGGCAGAACATGACCCAACCGCTTTTCACGCTCGATGGTCTTGTTCACCTCCCAGCGGGCCTCGCGATATTCCTCGGCCTGCGCGACAAAAGGGAACATGATGGTCAGTGGGCGACCATCTGCGGCCCGCAGCAATGCCTGCAACTGCATCCGCATAACGCCACGCTTGTCCAGACCAACCCGAATGGCGCGCCAGCCCAGCGCAGGGTTCGGTTCCTCCACATGTTTCATGTAGGGCAAAACCTTATCCGAACCGATATCCAAGGTGCGGAATACCACACGCTTGCCGTGGGCGGCATCGAGGACGCGCTTGTATTGAGCGACCAACTCGGACCGTTTCGGCATTTGGTTGCGGATCAGGAATTGCAGTTCCGTTCGAAACAGACCAACCCCTTCGGCACCGGAATTCTCAAGCGACGGCAGGTCGGCCATCAGGCCCGCATTCATAACCAGATTGATCTGGGCACCGTCCTGCGTAATCGTTGGGGTTTCTCGGATCGACGCATAACGTTCCTGTGCCTTGGCCTGCATCGCGATCTTATCGCGGAAGGCACCGACAACAGTTTCCTCGGGGCGCAGATGAACGACGCCCTGATCCCCGTCGACCAGGATATGGTCGCCGTTCAAAGCCTCAGTCGTGATCCGGCCCACATGTACCACCAGAGGGATCGCCAGAGCGCGGGCTACGATAGTGGCGTGGCTGCCAACTGAGCCTTCCTCGAGCACGATACCCTTGAGAGAGCGGCCATATTCCAGCAGATCACCCGGACCGATATTACGCGCAATCAGGATCGGATCAGGTGGCAGATCCGCCCCGTTTGTTGCGCCCTGCCCAGTCAGAATGCGCAACAGCCGATTGCTGAGGTCATCCAGATCAGCCAGCCGTTCCCGCAGGTAGGGATCGGTAACCTGGCTCATGCGCGCGCGGGCCTGCGATTGCTCTTTCTCGACGGCCGCCTCGGCGCTCAGACCGCGGGCAATGTCTTCTTCCATCCGCCGCATCCAGCCTTTGGAATTGGCAAACATCCGGTAGGCTTCGAGAACCTGCAGCTGCTCCTTGTCACCGCCCTGAGAGATTTCGAGCATCTTGTCGACGCCCACCCGCAATTCGTCCACCGCCTCGGTCAGGCGCTCCAACTCGCGATGCGGATCGTCCGCGATGGGATTGGTGACAACCACGCGGGGTTCATGCAGCCAGACATGACCTTCGGCCGACCCTTCCTGAGCCGGACCACCACGCAGCAGAACCGATTGTTGGTGCAGGGGTGACAGGGCCGCACCTTCACCGACAAAGGCACCCAGCTCCGCCATTTCGGCCAGAACCATTGCGACCACTTCCAGCGCATAGACCTCATCAGCGGAAAATTCGCGCGCTTCACGGGACTGCACAACCAGAACGCCCAGCTTTTCGCCCAGACGCTGCACCGGCACACCAAGGAAAGAAGAAAATCGTTCTTCGCCCGTTTCGGGCATATATCGGAAGCCTTTGGCCGAGGGTGCATCGGCTGTGTTGACCACTTTGCCGCTGTTTGCGACGCGACCCACCAGCCCCTCACCCATGCGCATACGGGTTTTGTGCACCGCTTCGGGCGACAGACCTTCGGTCGCACAGAGCTCGAGCGTGTCTTCATCCCGGAACAGATATATCGAGCAGACCTCGGCCTGAATGCTGTCGGCAATCAGATGCGTGATCCGGTCAAGACGTTCCTGACCGGCGGCTTCGCTCGCCATCTCTTCGCGCAGCCGCCCCAGCAGCTTGCGGGATTCTGTTTCCGTACCGTCCGCCATCGCCTAATCGCTTTACGGTGTCAGGCGTGACCTTTGGCCGATCAGCTCAGGCCGCCTTGTCCAGTTCAAAGGCATCATGCAGTGCCTGAACAGCAAGTTCCATGTATTTCCGATCCACAAGTACGGAAATTTTTATCTCAGAGGTTGTAATGACCTTGATGTTGATCCCCTCATCCGAGAGCACCTTGAACATTTTAGCCGCAACACCCGACTGCGAACGCATGCCGATTCCGACGACCGAGACCTTGCAGACATCCTGATCCGCAACCAGTTCGGCGTAGTTCAGCTCGCCTTTTTCCTTGATCGCCAGCAGGGCCTGTTCGGCGCGGGTCACCTGATTGGTGGGGCACGAGAAGGTCATATCGGTGCGACCCTCATCCGAGATATTCTGGACGATCATGTCGACATTCACACCCTCATCGCTGAGCGCGGTGAAAATGATCGAGGCGATACCGGGGCGGTCCGCAACCGAAACAACGGTCATCTTTGCCTCGTCCCGCGAATAGGCCACACCGGCCACTACATTGGATTCCATGATATCCTCCTCGTCGACAACCAGCGTACCGGCCTCGTCGGATTGTTCCTCAAAGCTTGAGAGAACACGCAGTTTCACCTTGTAGCGCATCGCCAGCTCGACCGAGCGGGTCTGCAGCACCTTGGCCCCCAGCGAGGCCAGTTCGAGCATTTCCTCGAACGAAATTCTGTCCAGTTTGCGCGCCTTTTCACAGATGCGCGGATCGGTGGTGTAAACACCATCGACGTCAGTATAGATATCACAACGCTCGGCCTCAAAGGCGGCGGCGAAGGCAACAGCGGTGGTATCAGATCCACCCCGACCCAGCGTGGTGATGCGGCCTTCGGGGCTGATACCTTGGAAACCGGCAACGACCGCTACGCGCATACCCTCGCCGAACTTCTGGTTGATATTGTCGGTCGGAATTTCTTCGATCCGCGCCGCCGAGTGGGCACCGTTGGTGATCAGAGGCACCTGCCAGCCCTGCCAGCTGCGCGCAGGAATATCCATTTCCTGCAGGGTCAGAGACATCAGACCGGCGGTCACGTTTTCCCCGGACGACACAACCGCATCATATTCGCGGGCGTCATAAAGCGGCGAGATCTCATCAACCCAGCCGACCAGCTCATTCGTTTTGCCGGACATGGCCGATACGATGACAATGACATCATAGCCTTTTGCCACTTCGACACCGATGCGTTTTGCAGCACGGCGGATGCGGTCAAGATTGGCGACTGAAGTGCCGCCGAATTTCATCACGAGTACGGGCATGGGGGCAAGTGTCTCCGCGCCTTGGAATTCCGGTCTCGTGCCTCTTATGCGAGGGGGACCGCAAGAGCAAGTGGGCAAAGAACGCGAGGCTGCGCGAAAGGTGCGCTTTACATTGGAAGGTGGCAATGCCAGCGTGACGTCAACGACTTAGACCAAGAGGTTTCCCATGCTCCGTTTTGCTTTTGTCATTGCTTTTATGTCATCCCCTGCAGTCGCTCAGGTGGCGACCCAGGCCGGGACAGACGGTAAGAATGCATTGGGAACCGTTCCCTGCGCTGCCCTGGCTGGTGAACCACTGCAGAGCTGTAACGCGGAATTGCGTCGCCGCGATGATGGTACAGCAACACTTGCGGTTGCCTTGCCCACGGGTGAAGTCCGTAACATCTACTTTACCAATGGCGAACCGGATTCGAGCAGCTCAACGTCGCAACTCACCTCGGAAACCCGCGGCGATATTCTGGTGATTTTCATTGATCCCGGCGAGGTTTACGAGATCCCCAAAGCGGCACTGAACACTCAGTAAGCGTGCGCGCGGCCGTCCCAGGTTTCAAAACAGCCCGAGCTATCTAGGCTGAGCGCTTCAAACCGGTCAGTCAGGCCTTCAACGGCCTGATCGGTCGTGATCTCGGCTGCGGGACCCCCCATGTCCGTCTGAACCCAGCCGGGATGGTAAATACCAACTGCAATACCATCAGCGCGCAGGTCCGTTGCCAGATTGCGCCCCAGATTGAGTGCAGCCGCTTTTGATGCGCGATAGATGTAGCTGCCACCCGGCGCCCGTGTATGCGATGCCATCTGAGACGACATGATCGCGATCTTGCCCTTGCTGGCCTGCAAATTGGGCAACAGGGCCTGAACCGTCAGAAACACGCCCGTCACATTGGCCGCAAAACTCTGGGCCCACATCTCGGCCGGATAACCGTCGATATCGTGCCCTTTATCCAGATAGACGCCTGCGTTGCAGATCAACAGGTCAATGGGCCGGTCTTCAAGCAGCGACGCCACAGTCCTATGCTGCGCGGGATCCGTCACATCCAGTGCCAGATCACTGCTGCCATCCCGGGCGGTTCCGGTGACGTCATGCCCCCGGGCCCGATAGTGATCCGCAAGCGATCGGCCAATTCCACGATTGGCGCCCGTAATCACGATGTGCATGATTTAGTTGGTCTTTCTGCTGGGAACAAAGGGCAGTGGCGCAACAGGGACCCCATCTTCGATCAGGGCCTTCGCCTCTTCCGGCTTGGCCTCTCCATAGATCGGTCGGTCCGGCGACTCGCCCAGATGCATCTTGCGCGCTTCTTTCGCGAAATTCTTGCCAACGTAGTCAGAGTTTTCTTCGACTTTACGGCGCAGTTCGGTCAGCACCTTCTCGACATCTGCGGCAGTCGGCTCGACACTGATTTCTTTGGATTCCGGTGGCGCAACCTGTGTTTGAACCTTGGCATTTCGTGCAGGACGCACCCGAGGTGTCATGATTGCCTTCTCCACCTTCGCCGAACCGCAGATGGCACAGGTCACCATCCCGGCTACCGCCAGCTTGTCAAAGGCTGAGGCAGACTGGAACCAACTGTCAAAGCTGTGGCCTTCACTGCATTTCAAGGCGTATTGAATCATTTTCCATCCAATATGTCGGTTGTCGAATAGATACCGACAGACATGGCAATATCAAGTCTTTCCGGCGGCAGTTCAGTGCGGATGGGGATCAAATCTGCGCAACATTTCTGCGAGATCGTGATCAGTAACCCGAAGCGCTGCTTTTTTAGGCAAAAACCACTTGAGCCGACGTTCGCCACACTCGGGATACGTTGTCTCCAACCGATGCACATGCAGCGGAAAGACATCCACAAGGCACAACACCGACCCTCGATCAGGATGGCGCTTCACATAAGAGAAACGGCCTAGACCTTCAGTGGAACAGGTACCGATAACGCCCGCTTCTTCCCATGCCTCCTGCCCTGCGGTTTCAGATGGGCTGAGGCCATCGATCAGCCACCCCTTGGGGATAATCCAGCGATTGGATCGACGTGTGGTGATCAGCAGGATTTCTGGCCCATCCTTTACGAGCCGGTAACACAGCGCTGCAGACTGAGGCACAACGGGAAGTTTCCCGGCCTTGCAGAGTACATCTGGCGATAGCCTTGCGTTCATCACGCTGTCACGCCTTTCAACTGGGTATCTTTGCCTGTCTGCCGGATCGATTTTTACGTTATTTTGCGGTCCGATAAACAACAAATACCACATGAGGCGCTTATTGCCAAGTTACAGGGGATAGGCTGATATCAGTGCAGCATGCGCTGCGACAGGCGCTGAACAAGCTCTGGGTGCGGAATATCTGCGTCAATTGCCAATCGGCGCAAGCCAAAATGAACCCGCGCAACCTGCTGATAATACCGGGTATAGACGTAGTTAGTACCACCGCCGGCCAAAGCCCCAAGCAAAGGCACAGACTGTGCAGCCAGTTTTTGCCCCAGCACAACGGACAAGCGTGGTGCAACCATCGCGATCAGTTTCTGCATTGCGGGGCCGGTCAGTGTCAGACGCACAGAATAGAACCCCAGATCCGAGCCATCATCCTCGGACATTGGTCCTGCTGCAGACAATACCCGAATGCAATCGAATTTCACGTTTTCCGCTGCAGGATCAAAGCCTTCCCGAGCAGCTGCTCCTTGAATCGAACGCAGCAGCATTGCGGTCGTCGCCGGCAGTTCGACAAGCGCGGTTGACATGCCACCCAATCCACCAGCGGCCCCCATAGCGGTCGTAATGGCGGTATTGACCCAGGGCTTTTGGTCCGGAACGGCCCGTCGTGTCCCTTCTGCAGCGTGCATAGCGGCCCATAACGCATGTTCTGTCGCGTCGGTCAGACCCGACCGGACTGGCTCGGGGAGTTGATCAAGCAGCGATTCTGCGGACCCGCCAAGCCTGTTGAGCAGTTTAACCCCTGCCCCGCCGGCGGATCTGTAATGTCCGGCAAGCCGGTCAAGTTCAGCCTCTGTATCAATTTTTTCGATCAGAACCACGTCCTGCATATGTGCCCTCCTGTGCATAAGACATTGGCACTTTGATGGGATGATTCAATAGGTCAGCGGCTCCAGCGCGTGACCGAGCCGGTGATTCCAGCCCATGTACCATCGGTCAGTTCCATGCCCAGAATACGCTCGGGGTTGGTTGGTGGCGGCATTTCGACCCCTAGTAACCGGGTAAAGCCAAAGCGCGCGTAGTAAGGCGCGTCACCCACCAGCATTACGCGATGCCATCCCATGCGACGGCCCGCTTCGACGCCTTCATGAATGAGATAGCCGCCCAGTCCTTCGCCCTGATGGGTTGGGTGGACTGCGACAGGCCCCAGCAACAGCGCATCGTGATCGCCGACATGAACAGGCCAGAACCGGATTGCACCGGCCAATATCCCCTGACCGTCGCGGGCCACCATGGACAGGCCCTGAACCGGCGGGACGTCATCGCGCAAACGATATGAGGAAAGCGCTTCGCGCCCCGGGGCAAAGCACAGGTCATAGAGGGCTTCGACCTCCCACCAATCGTCCGGCTCTTCCGGCCTTATCCCGAACTGCTGCACCCCGGCCCTCTTTTCATCTCTGGCATTCGCCCTAGCACTTCGTTACGCCTTGGGCAAACGCTTGGAGATAAGATGTTCTATCGCCCCGAAGACGGCCATGGTTTGCCGCACAATCCCTTTAACGCCATCATCACCCCTCGCCCCATCGGATGGATATCGACCCGGGATGCGAACGGGATCAACAATCTGGCGCCTTATTCCTTTTTCAACGGCGTCGCCTACACCCCGCCGCAGGTGATGTTTGCAACAACTGGCACCAAACATGATCAGGACGGCGGTAAGGACAGTATCGCCAATATCGAAGCCACGGGCGCGTTCTGTGTGAACGTTGTGGCCCATGCCCATCGCGATGCGATGAACGCAAGCTCAGCAGGATTGCCAAAAGACATCGATGAGTTCGAGCATGCCGGATTGACCCCAATTGAATGTGAGACCATCCCCTGCGCGCGGATCAAAGACGCACCGGCGGCGCTGGAGTGTAAGCTGACCCAAATCGTCACGCTGCCGGGCGAAGCGAACCGTGTTGTTTTCGGCGAAGTAACCGGTGTGCATCTGCACGACGATCATATTCGCGACGGAAAGTTCGACGTCACCTCGTTCAAACCACTGGCCCGCCTCGGGTATCGGGATTATTCGGTTGTCAGCGACCTGTTCAGTCTTTCAAGGCCGGATGATTGATGCCCCTGCCTGATCCTTCACGCCGATATCCGATTACCCTGCCCGATGGCTCTGACCATCGGGGAACCGTATTTCTGTCTCAGGCGATTGATCACCCGCAGTTTCAGGCGGGCGCGTTCAGCTACGCGTCGGATTTCGATGCACCTGACGACTGGGCCTTCCGGCTGGCACCCTACCTGTTTCCCTTTTCCCGAGAGAAACTGGTGCTGGGCAAGTTCTGCCAGATCGCTCATGGCGTACGGTTTATCACCGCGTCTGCCAATCACGCCACAGACGGGCTGACCTGTTTTCCGTTTCCGGTTTTCGATCCGGATCGTATGGCAGGTTATCAACCTGATAGCCGGGACACTGTCATCGGGAACGATGTCTGGATCGGCTATGGCGCGATGATCCTGCCCGGTGCGCGGATCGGAAACGGGGCGATCATCGGCGCGGGATCGGTTGTTCGCGGCGAAATTCCTCCATACGCCATCGTCACAGGCAATCCGGCAGAGGTCAGACGGTTCCGCTTTGACCCCGAAACTGTCGAACGATTGCAGGCGCTGAACTGGTGGGACTGGCCGGCCGAAAGCGTTGCGCACGCCGATGAGGCATTGTTGTCCGGTGACATAGATGCGCTGGAACGGATGGTCCCAAAGTAAAAGGGCGGCCTGATCGGCCGCCCCTATTTCATTCAGTGTCCGCCCAGAATGCCGGTGCGGACCGAGTAATCCACGGCCAGACCATAGTCCGGGTCATCGTCACTATCGACCATCAGGTGACCCGCCTTGTTCAGCAGCTTGTGACAATCGCGGCTGAGGTGGCGCAACATGACGCGCTTACCGGCGGCCTCGTATTTGCCAGCAATGTTTTCGATAGCCTGCAGAGCCGATTGATCGACAACCCGACTGTCGGCGAAATCGACAATCACGGTTTCCGGATCATTTGCTACGTCGAACAGTTCTACAAACCCTTCAGACGACCCAAAGAACAACGGGCCCTGAATCTCGTAGACCTTAGCGCCTTTTTCAGTTTCGGACTCGCGCGTCACCGCATGAATACGCTTGGCGTTGTTCCAGGCATAGGCCAGCGCAGACACGATCACACCGACCACAACTGCAACTGCAAGGTCCTCCATCACGGTTACCACGGTCACCAGTACAATGACGAACGCATCCATCAGTGGGACCTTGCGCAGGATGTTGAACGAGTTCCAGGCAAAGGTTCCGATCACGACCATGAACATCACGCCAACCAGTGCGGCCAACGGAATTTGCTCGATCAGGGGGGCAGCGAACAGGATAAAGACCAACAGGAACAGCGCCGCAGCGATACCTGCAACACGCGTACGGCCGCCCGATTTTACGTTGATCATCGACTGACCGATCATCGCGCAACCGCCCATACCGCCGAAAAAGCCGGTGACAACGTTGGCTGCACCCTGCGCAATACACTCCTGCGAGGCACCGCCGCGCTTGCCCGTGATTTCACCCACAAGGTTCAGGGTAAGCAGGGATTCGATCAACCCGATCGCTGCCAGAATGACGGCGTAGGGCAGGATGATCTCAAACGTTTCCCATGTCAGCGGAACCATCGGGATATGGAAGGACGGCAGCCCCCCTTCGATCGAGGCCAGATCGCCGACGCGTGGAACATCCAGACCGAAGCCAATGACCAGTGCGGCAACGACGACGATACCGGCCAACGGTGCAGGTACGATACGTGTGACGCGCGGCATGACCCAAATGACCGCCATGGTCAAAGCAACAAGGCCCAGCATGGTATAGAGCTGCATGCCCGACAGCCATTCGCCGCCACCCATGCCGTGCCCGGTATTTTCCATGGTTCCCGGCACTTTGAACTGACCCAATTGCGCCAGGAAAATCACAATGGCCAGACCATTCACAAAGCCCAGCATCACCGGATGAGGCACAAGACGTATGAACCGCCCCCAGTGCATCGCGCCTGCAATCACTTGCAGGATGCCCATCAATACCACTGTCGCGAACAGGTATTCCACGCCGTGCTGCGCAACCAAGGCCACCATGACCACGGCCAGAGCACCGGTCGCACCCGAAATCATACCCGGGCGCCCACCAATCAGTGCAGTGATCAGACCCACAAGGAATGCCGCATAAAGGCCAACCAGCGGGTGAACCCCTGCGACAAAGGCAAATGCAACAGCTTCGGGCACAAGAGCCAGAGCAACGGTCAGGCCGGACAGCAATTCGATACGCAGACGCGACATGGTCAGTCCCTCGTCGGGCATCCAGCGCAGGTCAGGTATGGCTAGGCGATTGGCAAAGCTTGCCAGCAAGGCTCGGGGCATTGGACAGTCCTGTGGGTTAATTTGTTCGCGCGAAGGGGGCCTTTTATATGCAATCCCGTGTCAGAGCTACCGCGCTGGGTGGGACACTGCCATGCTTTAGTCGCATACCAACTCTCTCGCAATAACGTGAGTTGAAGATCACAGCAGTCACAAGCAACTCTGCAACATGCGCTGGATCATTCTACTTTTGCTATTCCCGATTTCTGCAATTGCGCAGGACTTACAAGGCAATGACACGGCCGGGAACTGGCGTGTGACCCACTATGAAGCATACGGGATATGGAATTCCATCTGCGATGAGCGTGAGGAAAACGGTGCGTTGCGGCAACGATGCTATATTCGACGCGCAGATGTTTTTTCGTTGCGTCCGAAGTTTGCCGCCCAGTTCGTATTCATCACACCGGCCCCCGAAGATTATATAATCGAGTTCGGAATTGAACCCGGCACACTGTTCAGCCCGTCCGGGTTCCGGATCGACCAAGGCGAAGACGTGATCTGGCGCACGCGCCGACCGGGCTGCCTGACGGGCCTCAGCTGCACCTTTGCCGGAGAAGGCGCGCAGGACATTATCGACGCCATGCTGACCGGTGAGGCCTATCGCTTTGTCTTTCGGGATCGGCACGGGCAATCACAGGAACTGACATGGCCGCTGGATGGTTTTGATGCGGCATGGCTGGACTTTAGGAGCCAATCCGACATTCGCGGATTGTTAACAGCGGAAGAATAGGTGCAAACCCTTGTCAAAGCGGGTCGCAAACCGCAGATATCCAAGACAAACAACCTGCGGGGAGAAGATCAGTGACCCAAACCAAAATTGCCGTCATTGGCGGATCAGGCATCTACGAAATCGACGGATTGGAAAATGCGGAATGGGTCAGTGTTGAAACGCCGTGGGGCGATCCATCGGATCAGATCCTGACCGGCTCTCTGGATGGCGTCGATATGGCCTTTCTGCCACGCCACGGGCGCGGGCACGTCCATTCGCCGACCGAAGTCCCCTATCGCGCCAACATCGATGCGCTGAAACGGCTGGGTGTGACAGATGTAATCTCGGTCTCGGCCTGCGGATCATTCCGCGAGCATATGGCACCGGGCGATTTCGTGATCGTCGACCAGTTCATCGATCGGACCTTTGCGCGGGAAAAGAGCTTTTTTGGTACGGGCTGCGTCGCACATGTCAGTGTCGCGCATCCCACCTGCCCGCGCCTTAGCGATGCCTGTGAAACTGCGGGTAAGGCTGCTGGCATCACGATCCACCGCGGCGGGACCTATCTGGCAATGGAAGGGCCGCAATTCTCAACTCTGGCCGAGTCGAAGATGTATCGCGAGCAATGGGGTTGCGATGTGATCGGCATGACCAACATGCCCGAAGCGAAGCTCGCCCGCGAAGCGGAACTTTGCTATGCCTCCGTCGCGATGGTCACGGACTATGACAGCTGGCACCCCGATCACGGTGAAGTGGACGTAACCGCCATCATCGCCACGCTGACCGGGAATGCCGAAAAAGGCCGGGCGCTGGTCAAAGGGCTGCCGAAACTGCTGGGGTCCGAACGCGAACTTTGCCCGCATGGCTGCGACCGCGCGCTGGAATTCGCGATCCTGACCGCACCCGAGAAACGCGATCCAGCCGTTCTGGCCAAACTGGATGCGGTTGCCGGGCGGATTCTCTGACACCCAACAGGGTTGCCCTTAGTTGGCTGGCAGGTTCTGACGAACCTCCTGCCACAACCCGTGCGACCACAGGTCGTTGTGTGTGCCGCCCGGTATCATGAACAGCTGGGCCTTCGCGCCGGAGAGTTCCGCAAGCTTCTTGCTGTGGTGGGCTGGAACCGTTTCATCGTCGGAACCGTGAAAGATCAGGATCGGAACCTCGACATCATCGATAAGGTCGCGGGTGGCGAAGTGGTCTTTCATCAGCGCTGACACCGGCAGCCAAGGGTATCTTTCGGCTGCCACGTCAACTGTCGCTGTAAAGGGTGCTTCGAGTACCAGGAGTTCAGCTTCCGGGCGCTGTTCGGCCACGGCGGTCGCGACGCCCGTACCTAGGCTTTGTCCGTGCAGGATGATAGTCTCGCCCTGGGTTTCGAGCAGATCAAACAGCTCGACACCATCCGAGATCAGGGCCTGCTCCGACGGTTCGCCGGGACTGCCGGGATATCCCCGATAGCTGGGGGCAAGCAGTCCGAACCCGCTGTCAACAATCTCCTCAAGACGTTGAACCCGGTCACCCAGGTTGCCGCTTTGACCATGAAAGAACAGGACCGTTGGTGCCCCTTCGGCGCTGGCAGGAACGGACCAAGTGGTCAGCTCAACCCCATCAGACATCGGAACCTTTAGGACAGTCGCATCCGCCAACCCAACAGCTTGCGGTTCGGGTAAAACACCTGAGGGTTTGAACAGCAAAGACCGCTGATTGAGATACATGTATCCTGCGGCTGCCACATAAGCGATGCCGCCAACGGCCACCACAGAGACCAATGCACGTTTCAGCCAACTGCGCGTTGGTTGGCCGGTTTGGATCTGCTGTTCATTGTCAGTTGTATGCGGTTGTGTCACCCGAGCCTCCTGAGGCGAAATGGTCCTCATAGTCTTGTGTCCGCATATGGGCGTTTCAAGACAGGTGTATCAACCTTAATCCGAGCTTTAAGGTTGCTCGCCCAATGCGCCACAGCCACTGTGCCACCCGGAACTCTCACATTCCTCAAATAAACACAGAACATCCATGACCAGGCCACCACATACACAGCAGCGAAGCCATTACAAATCAGCGATCTGCTGACACGAGCCCAGAGTTCGGGGGTACCCCAAACTCCGCTATGCCCCCTCTTAGCGCCTGAGTGCGGCTATTCGATACGTACCAGTTGCCATTCAGCCTTGATCCGCGTCAGCCAACCGATCTTGAGAACCTCATGTTTAGGCATCGGCTGCATGCAACCTGCGCCACAGTCCATCGGTATGATGCTCGACCGGGACAGCTGAACCAGTTTCGGCATGTCGGGCTCATCCGGCGCATAGTAAACCATATCGACGATAAAGACCGACTGATCAGGCATACGTACGCGTTCAACCACACGCTCAAGGCAGTTCTGCTCAAGCTGGGTACTCAGCTCATCGCTGCGATAAATCTTGTTGAATTCCCACACGACATGCGCGCCTTCGAGGTTCATCTCATGAAGAATCTTCTCTCCGACGAACTGTCCCACCTGCGAGATCGCATCATTGAAGCCCTTTCCCCACTCATTGACGCCGGCAAACCTGACCGGTGCTGCCTGGAACGTATCAGCCATGTGCAAACGGCACAGTTTGATCGCCATGAAATCACCGGCCGAATGATCAAATGCATAGGCATCACCGGGTCGCGGACTATCCAGACGATGGGCTGGGATGCTGTTTCGGTCATAGCGCAAATCGGCCTCATCCGCGTCCAGCACCAGCGGTGCTGTGAACGCCAGAACAGCGATAACGATCGCCACCGCAATCAGGTATCCAGAGCGTTTGCGCAACTCGTCAAGTGCGCCTGACCAGGTCATTGCTGCACCTTAGGACAACACAGGTTGCCTCCACATTCTGTGTACCCTTCTGGGCAGCTATTGGCGTTTCCCGTCTGAGCAACGACAGCAATAAAGAGCACAAACACTGCAGCTAACCACTTCATAACAAATACTCCTTCTTAAAAAATGCGAATATTAACATAAAACATCTCAAAAAGCGACTCGCGATGGGAGTTTTCACCTTATTCACAGCTGCTTTGGACGCCTTGTCTGGTTGACTTTCCCGGCCCCGCAAGCCTAGCTGATCCGAGCTATTTTCAATCGCGGAACACGTGCATCATGTCCTTGGATATCTGGTTGGCTTTTGTTGCGGCTTCTACGGCACTTTTGTTGATACCGGGGCCCACGGTATTGCTTGTTCTCAGCTATGCCCTGTCCAAGGGACGTAGTGTTGCCGTTGCCTCGGCCTCGGGTGTAGCTGCGGGTGATTTGTTGGCCATGACCGCCTCTCTGCTAGGGTTGGGTGCGCTTGTTCTGGCATCGGCAACCCTGTTCACCGCGCTGAAATGGGTAGGTGCGGCCTATCTGGTCTGGATGGGCGTCAAGCTGTTGCGCAGCGCACCCTCGGGAGGTCTAGAGACCGTTTCGACCGGGCGTGATGTGACGACTCAAAGTGTCTTTGGCCATGCGGCGGCCGTTACGGCGCTGAACCCGAAATCCATCGCCTTCTTTATCGCATTCGTGCCGCAGTTTCTGCGCCCTGCCGATCCGCTGGGCCCGCAGTTCCTTATCCTGATTGCAACGTTTGTGGGGCTGGCCTGGCTGAATGCGCTGGCCTACGCACTGCTGGCGGATCGCCTGCGTCAGATGATTGGGCGTCCGAGCGTGATCACCGGTTTGACGCGATTTGGAGGGTTAACCCTGATCGGAATGGGGCTGGCCACTGCCCTTTTGCGTCGGCCAGCCTGAGTGCCTTCAACTAAAGAACAAGAAATGGCTGTCCGCTGCCAGCCACAACCTGTGCACTAGTTTTCGGCGTTCTCTTTCATGAAACCGCGGATGAAGCGCCGGATTTCCCGGGCTGCAGATGTGTCGAGTTCCTTGCAAAGCTCGACAAATGCGTCACGTTCGTCCTTATCCAGCCGTAGCACCAACTGACTGTTTTTCTTGGTAGATCCCTTACCGTCTTTCTTTCCCACGCGCCCTTACTCCGACGATCCCTTGATTCTTATCGCGATACATTGTATATACATCGCATAGAAGTTGTAGATATCGAGCACCTAACAATAAAAAAGGAATTAGGCAATGAACCTTCATGCTGCTCAGGCATTTCTGCTGCGCGACCAGCGCAACTGGCGCAAACCACACCTGTCGTGGCTGCCAGCTGCGCTTTATCGCTATTACGGTCTGCCAAAGGCGGTACCAGACCGCCACAAATGATCGCAGCTGGGAAACTTTCCTTGCATGACCCCGTCTGATGGGCCAAACACCCGCGCGTAATTTGACGCAAGAGGGTTGGCCCATGTCCATAAACAAAACGGTCAAGGATTACATTCGGACCATCGTAGATTTCCCGCATGAAGGGATCATGTTCCGGGATGTGACAACCCTGTTCGCCGACCCGCGTGGGTTTCGCATGGCGATTGACCAGATGCTGCACCCTTATGCGGGTGAGCGGATCGACAAAGTGGTCGGTCTTGAGGCGCGCGGGTTTATCCTGGGCGGGGCAATTGCGCATCAGTTAAGCGTCGGGTTTGTGCCGATCCGCAAAAAGGGCAAACTGCCCGGCACAACCATCAGTCAGGACTACAAGCTGGAATACGGCGAGGCGATCGTTGAAATCCACGATGACGCAATTCAACCGGGTGAGAAGATTCTGGTGGTTGACGATCTGTTGGCAACTGGCGGCACGGCTGCTGCGGGCATCAAGCTGATCGAGCGGCTTGGCGGTGAAATCGTCTCCTGTGCCTTCGTGATTGATCTGCCCGAGTTGGGTGGTCGCAAAGTACTGGAAGATATGGGCATGGACGTTCACGTCCTGTGCGAATTTGAAGGCCTTTGACCTACTTACTTTCACGATTTCGTGATTGGAAATCTACGAATTGGCGGGCTTAGCCCACCCTGACCCGGTTTCAAGCCGGAACATTCTTCACGCAAGGTGATCTTGTCGCGATGCGCCCCCGTACCCCTGATGATGCCACCTGAGGCATTCATTCAACAAGGGATATGAAGTCATGTTTCGCAAAATCGCTGTAGCTGGTGTCGCTAGTATTCTGTTCAGCACGTCTGCAATGGCAGACGGTCATGGAAAAGACATTGTGGACACTGCTGTCTCGGCAGGCAGCTTTACAACTCTCGTAGCTGCCGTTCAGGCCGCTGAACTGGTTGATACTCTGAAAGGTGAGGGTCCATTCACTGTTTTCGCCCCAACAGATGAAGCTTTTGCTGCCTTGCCTGAAGGCACGGTAGAGACGCTGCTGAAGCCTGAAAACAAGGATCAACTGGTGGCCATCCTGACCTACCACGTGGTTCCGGGCAAAGTAATGTCGGGCGATCTGTCAGATGACATGACCGCTGCAACCGTGCAGGGCGGTGAGATCACCATCGATCTGGATTCGGGCGTGATGGTCAACGATGCCAACGTTGTTCAGGCCGATATCGAAACCAAGAACGGCGTGATCCATGTGATCGACAAAGTAATCATCCCTGCTTCATAAGCGGATGTCAGGCACGGCTCGCATTTGTCGGGCCGTGCCTAATCCTTCAGGATCGCACCGGGGTTCATAATCCCTTTGGGGTCAAGCGCTGCCTTGATGGCGCGCATCGCCTGCAGCTTGGCAGGGTCCCCGTAGCGCTCAAGATCATCGACTTTGAGTCTACCGATCCCATGTTCTGCGCTGACGGACCCATGGAATTCATGGACTAGGTCATGAACCGCGTGTTTGACCGTCGCCCTTTTCTCATCAAACTCTGCTCTGTCGTGCCCCTTAGGCGGGAAAACGTTGTAGTGCAGATTTCCATCGCCCAAGTGACCGAAGCAGTTGATGCGATAAGGTCCCAGCGAGGCGACCAGCTCTGCGCCCCGTTCAATGAATTCAGGTATCGACGAGATCGGGATCGAGATGTCATGGCTGGATACGGAGCCGACCAGGCGATTAGCCTCGGGGATACGCTCGCGCACCGCCCAGAGCTCTGCACGTTGACCTTCGCTTTGCGCAATTACACCATCACTGACCAGATCTTGACCCAAAGCCGTCTGGAACAGGCTTTCGAGCGCCTCTGACGGGTCGTGCCCGGCCGCCAAACCCAACTCGATCAACACGCTCCATTCAGGTGGATCGGAAAACGGTTGGCGTACGTCGGGCAGAACCTCGGTCAAGAAGTCCATCCCCTGTCGGTGGATCAGTTCAAATGTGCTGACATCCTCCCCCACCTGATCCCGCGCAAGGGCCAGCAGATGAATGGCAGTATCAGGAGAGGCCACCTGAAAGATCGCGGTGCCGATTCCGGTTGGTCTGGGAAACAGTTTGAGAGATGCAGCCGTGATGATGCCAAGCGTTCCCTCAGAACCGATCAGCAGATTGCGCAGATCATATCCAGTGTTGTCTTTCCTCAACCGGCTGAGCCCGTGCCAGATGTCCCCGTTTGGCAGTACCGCCTCGAGCCCCAGGCACAGATCGCGGGTATTGCCATATCGCAAAACGTTCACGCCCCCCGCGTTGGTGGCGAGGTTGCCCCCAATCCTGCAAGACCCCTGCGCAGCAAGCGCCAGAGGGAACAGCCGATCTGCAGCCTCGGCGGCGGCCTGCACGTCCGCCAGAATGGCACCAGCTTCGGCCACCAGAACATTCTCGGTCGGATAGACACCCCGGATCGCTGTCATACGCTCTAGCGAGATCACCAAAGGGGCTGGATCATCCGCCATGACCTGCCCGCCAACCAGCCCGGTGCCGCCGCCATAAGGAACCACGGGCACATTCGCATCAGAGGCCAGCCGAACTAGCGCGGCGACTTCTTCCACATTGCGCGGCAGGCATAGGACGCCAACATGCCCGGCAAATCTGCGACGGGGTTCTTCGAGATATCGCGGCTCGACCGGGCGCAATATGTCGTCACCCAGTTGGGTTCGGATTCGCTGGGCAAAGCACTCATCTGCAGGGTTCAAAGTCATACCCATTCCATGCCCAAGGCAGAAAGTTTCGGCAAGTCTTATTCCAACTCAATCAGATAGCGCGGTTCAAGAACGACAACCGTGGGTCGATCCGGAAGTGTTCGCAACGATACTTCAATCTCGGATACGCCGTCCCGCTCAACCGGAAAATCGTTTCGTATCCCGCTCAGAAACCGCTCCAGTGAGTAATCCGAAAACCAATGCATCGGAATGATGACCGAGCTTTTCAGCCGCCGCAGCACTGAAATCATTTCAGGCAGAGGCATGGTGGTTCCGCCATCTACCGCTGCCATGACAACATCCAGCCGGCCCAGCGCTGCGAATTGCTCATCCGACGGGACGTGATGCAAATGACCCAGATGGCCGATACACAGCCCCTCAACCTCGAAGACGAAGATGGAATTGCCGCGTTCCTCAACCCCACCATAGGCTGACCGGATGTCGGTGGAAACGTTCCGGATCAGCATTTCCCCCAGATCAAGATGATGGTCGATGCCTTGCCCGAACTCTCCCCAGCCTTCCAGAACATGAGGGATCGCAGGATCGGGATGCGCGGTCCAGTGGGTGCTGTGTGCGTGGTTCATGGTCACCACATCGGGAATCAGGGCGGCCCCACCGATGAACCCTGTGAAATCGGTGACGGCATTTAGCCCGCCATGTGTTTGAAGCAAAAACGAGGCATGAGCGACATAGCTGATCCGGACGGAGAACTCCGACACTGGATCCTGCCATGCAGCCTTATGAAGATACTGAATGCCGGGAATTTCGTTGGCGATGGCAATACAGTGGCTGGGCCGCCGCTCCTGCGCTACGGCGCCTTCTGCAATCACCAACAATGCCAGAACAGCCCAGCGCATGATCAGAGTTTAGCGCAACATCGCCACAAGTCATGCTTCTTGTTTGATAAGGGTCAGTTTCCAGGCTCAGGCGTCAGCCTGCATCCGTCCGACCGCGCCGATCAGACCGCAAACTGGCATACAGAACATGGGTGCGCCAGCGGCCACCGATCTGCAGGTAAGACTGCGCGACGCCCTCGTATTTGAAGCCGGAGCTTTCGAGCAACCCGCGCGAAGCTTTGTTTTCCGGAAGGCAGGCGGCTTCGATCCGGCTAAGGTCCAGCCGGGTAAATGCATAATGCACCATCGCGCCAATCGCTTCGCGCATATAACCCTGACGAGCAAAGGACTGCCCGGTCCAATACCCAAGCGTCCCCGCCTGAGCCGGGCCGCGACGTATGTTGTCCAAAGTAATTGCGCCTAACAGCACATTGTCGCTGCGCCTGAACAGAAACAATGGGACGGCGGTACCGCTGGCCACCGAACGCTGTGCCCAATAGACCCGGTTGGTAAAGGATTTGCGGCTCAGGTGGTCCTTTGCCCAAACCGGCTCCCACGGGGTCAGGTATTCACGCGACGCTCGCCGTAGAGCAGACCAGTCATGAAAATCGGAATGAACGGGTGGTCGCAGACTCAACCGTTCAGTTTCGAGTTTCAGCTTGCGTCTGCCCAACAGCATCAAGCCGCGCGCCTCTCCTGCAATTCAGCCAGTGTCGGTGCGCCTGAGACCGGCCCGTAAAGCGCCAGAGCGGCAGGCGCTTTGATTGCCATCTGCTCAGCGAACACGCGCACATCCTCGGTGCTGACCGCATCAATCTTGGCCACCGTATCCTCAAGGGATGGGACACGGCCCCAGATCTGAACCAGTCGCGCCAACCGTTCGGCTCGGTTCGACGGGCTTTCCAGTCCCATAAGCATTCCGGCCTTCATCTGCGCACGGGCACGGGCAACCTCTTCGGAGGTCATGTCCTCAGCCGCGCGCTTCATCTCGTCAATGGTGATGGTGGCAAGCTCTGCGACCTGATCCGCCGATGTACCGGCGTAGATCGTGGTTGTCCCGGTGTCTGCATAGGCTCCGGTCTGCGCAAAGATCGTATAGCAGAGCCCGCGTGTTTCACGCACCTCCTGAAACAGCCGCGAGGACATGCCGCCACCCAGTGCCGTCGAATATATCTGTGCGGTATAGATCGCATCATCACGGTAACCGGGGCTTTCCAGGGCCAGCGCAAAATGGGCCTGCTCCAACTCTTTCTCCTGCCGCGCTTCACCACCGGTAAAGCGCGCAGGTTCGGCGATCAGCCCTGTACGTGGTTGCAGATGACCGAACATCTCTTCAGCCATTTTCATCAGCTGATCGTGATCCACGGCACCGGCGGCTGACAGGATCATCTGATCGGGGCCATAGTGCTCAGCCACAAAGCCAGAGAGGTCCTCTCGCGAAAACGCACTGACCCGCTCGGTCGGGCCCAGAATTGTCCGACCCAAGGGCTGATCGTGATAGCTCTGCTCCTGTAACCAATCAAAGATTACATCATCCGGCGTGTCATAGGCCTGACCGATCTCCTGCAGGATCACGCCACGCTCGACCTCAATTTCGCGCGGGTCGAAAACGGGATTCAGAACGATGTCGCCAATCACATCCATGGCCAACGCCACATCGTCTTTCAGGACGCGCGCATAATAAGCCGTCACCTCGCGCGAAGTGTAGGCGTTGATATACCCGCCTACATCCTCGATCGCCTCAGCGATTTGCAGCGCAGATCGGCGCTCGGTTCCCTTGAAGGCCATGTGCTCAAGGAAATGCGCAATACCGTTCTGCTCGATCCGCTCATGCCGCCCACCGGCGGTTACCCAGATGCCGATGGCCGCCGATTGCAGCCCCGGCATGTGTTCACTGACGATACGAAATCCGTTCTTCAGTTGGTCTTGTCTGACAGTCACTCAGCAATATGCCTTTTGATATGATCCTCGAGGGCACCCAGATCATTCGCTATGCGGGTCACCCGTTCCGGACGTTCATACAGATCAGACATGCGGGATGGAAGAGGCGGATGTTCGCCGCTCGCCTTCTCGACCGCTGCCGGGAACTTTGCCGGGTGGGCAGTGGCTAGCGTGATCATCGGAACGCCGGTGTCGCGATGCTCTTCCGCGACCTTGATACCAACGGCTGTATGCGGGCAAACGAGTTCAGCGCTATGGGCCAGCGTGTGCTTGATCGTCTCGAGCGTTTCGTCTTCGGACACTCGGCCCGAGTCAAAGCTTTCGCGCAACGCTTCCATCGCGCCTTGGCTGACATTGAAGCCACCATTCTTGAGCTCGTCCATCAGCTGCGCAATTGCGCCGCCATCCTCGCCATAAGCGTAGTAGAGCGCACGCTCAAAGTTCGAGCTAACCTGAATATCCATCGACGGGCTGATCGAGGGGATGGTGTCACCCTTGAAATACCCCTCGCCCGACAGGCAGCGGTGCAGGATGTCGTTCTGGTTGGTAGCCACGACCAGACGGTCAATCGGCAAGCCCATGCGCTTGGCTAGGTACCCCGCGAAGATGTCACCGAAATTGCCGGTTGGCACTGTGAAGCTGACCTTGCGATGCGGCGCACCAAGGCTGACAGCGGCTGAGAAGTAATAGACGATCTGCGCCAGCACACGGGCAAAGTTGATCGAGTTCACCCCTGCCAGCTTCACCCCGTCGCGGAAATCAAAATCGTTGAACATATCCTTCAGCGCAGCCTGACAATCGTCGAAATCGCCATCCACGGCCAAGGCATGCACGTTGCTGTCCGCTGGCGTTGTCATCTGGCGACGCTGCACTTCCGATACTCGGCCATGCGGATACAGGATGAACACATCCACCGCATCCAGACCCCGGAACGCCTCAATCGCGGCCGAGCCGGTATCGCCACTGGTCGCGCCCACGATGGTCACACGATCTCCACGTCGTTTCAGTGCCACCTGGAACAGCTGACCGATCAGCTGCATGGCAAAGTCCTTGAAAGCCAGAGTTGGCCCCTGGAACAGCTCCAACAGGAAGTGGTTCTCGTTCAACTGCTTCAGCGGCGCGCGGGCGTCATGACCAAAACCCTCGTAGGCGCGCGCGATGATTTCCTTGAATTCGTCCTCACCAAACGATCCGCTGACATAAGGCCACATTACCCGAAAAGCGATTTCCTCGTACGGCAACCCGGCCAAAGCCGCGATCTCGTCCTGCGACATGACCGGGATTTCGGCGGGCAAATACAGGCCACCGTCGCGGGCCAACCCTGTCAGCATCGCCTCTTCAAAAGTCAGTTCGGGCGCCTGCCCACGGGTCGAGATATATTTCATGGCTCGTTACTCTCAGAAGGGGCGCGGCTGCGCCACAGGAAGTACCCGGTCATCGCGGCCCAAACCAGGGCCAAACCAAACCAGGTGATTGCATATTGCAGATGGTCATTCGGTATGCCGGCCGTGTCGACAGGCAAAGGCGTAATGCCGGGATCGGTTTGCGAACGCGCGATCAGCAGGATCGGCTCGGCCCCTAAAGCTGCGGCAAGATTGGGCACATCGCGCGCAAACCAGATGTTGTCATCGATGTCGGGCTCGGGCGTGTAACCGTCGATCTCATCTGGCCAATGCAGATTACCGGTGACCTCCATCGGACCAGTCCGGCGCTCGATCTGCTTCGCAGTCACAGGCACAAAACCCCGATCCACCAGGATTGTCCGGTCTTCGGTACTGAAAGACTGAATGATGCGATACCCTGCCCCGACCTGCTTGACCGAGACCAGAACGTGGATCTCACCCGGCTCCATCTCGCCCTTGATCGTAACTGGCAAATACTTGTCGGTATCGGGCGACACATTTTTCGGCAAATCAACAGGATCAGCAGATATCCGATTTTCAATCTCGGCCAATACGTCCTGTTTCCACGCCAGACGCTGAACCTGCCAGACCCCCAGCGACACCAGGATCGCCAGACCGGCGATACCAAAAATCAGCAGGAAGAGAATGCGGCGCATGTCGGGTCCAGATTATATCATTTGAAGGCTCTGCATGAGCCGGCGTCTTGTTAAGGGCTACACCTGCAGAAAGGCAACCGTGCAATTGTATGGGGCGCAATATTGCGCCCCGGATAGAGAAAAAGCCGCCCCGAAGGGCGGCTTTTGCAATTGGATCACCTGTCCGGCGTTACATCAGCGGGGCCTGGCCCCAGATGTAGACGGCGAAGAACAGGAACAGCCATACGACGTCAACAAAGTGCCAGTACCATGCGGCTGCTTCGAAACCGACGTGTTTCTCGGGCGTAAAGTCACCGCGTAGTGCGCGGATCAAACAGACGCTCAGGAAAATGGTCCCGATGATGACGTGTGCACCGTGGAAACCGGTTGCCATGAAGAAGTTCGAATAGAACTGATCATCACCGAATTTCCAGCCCTCATGCGCCAGCAGTTCATAGTATTCAAACGCCTGCAGGAAGGTAAATGCGATACCCAGTACGATACCGATCGCCAGACCGTTGATCAGCGCCTTGCGGTCATTGTCGTGAACCAGTGCATGGTGTGCCCAGGTAATTGCACAGCCCGACAGCAGCAGGACCAGAGTGTTGATCAGCGGCAGGTGGAACGGGTCAACCGCGTGGATGTCCGGCTGGATGTACTCGGTGCCGGCATAGTCGTACATGGGGTACATGCGGTGTTTGAAGAACGACCAGAACCACGCGAAGAAGAACATCACCTCGGACATCACGAACAGGATGAAGCCGTAGCGAAGGCCGATGCGAACCACTGGTGTATGGTCACCAGCACGGCTTTCGGCAACAACCTCTGACCACCATGCGAACATGGTATAAAGCACAGCCACCAGACCCGCCCAGAACATGAACGACGTGATACCATGCATCCAGAGGACAGCTCCGAACAGCATCACAAAGCCGCCAATCGCGCCGATGAATGGCCAGATTGATGGGGCCAGAATGTGGTAGTCGTGGTTTTTAGCGTGTGCCATCAGCGTCCCTCACCTACAGGCGTTAGTTCGTGTTTGTATCTGCCTGCACTTCAAGGGCGGCATAGCCCTCGGGCAGGTCAATTTCGTAGAATGTATACGACAGTGTGATCGTATGAACATACTGTGCTTCGGGGTCTTCGACGATTTCCGGATCGACGAAGAAGGTGACAGGCATTTCGACCCGCTCACCCGGTTGCAGAACCTGCTCGTCAAAGCAGAAGCAGGCAATTTTCTGGAAATATCCACCGGCAGAATAGGGCGTCACGTTGTAGGACGCCTGCCCCGCGATGGGTTTGTCTGTCGGGTTGTATGCCTCATAAAAGGCCAGCCCGGTTTCACCGATGCGCACTTTCATCTCGCGCTCGACTGGTTTGAATTCCCAGGGCATGTCCTTGGCTTTGGATGCATCGAAGCGAATGGTGA
The DNA here is from genome assembly GCF_013030265.1 of Ruegeria arenilitoris. Taxonomy (GTDB): domain Bacteria; phylum Pseudomonadota; class Alphaproteobacteria; order Rhodobacterales; family Rhodobacteraceae; genus Ruegeria; species Ruegeria arenilitoris_E. Next base: position 91,263 of record NZ_WPZQ01000002.1, on the reverse strand, counting down.
CGATCTGATCCAGAACGTCATCCGGAGCCTGCTCGGCGACGCCAGTGGTGCCACCAAAACCCGTTACCCGACAAAACCAGTTGTAGAACGGCACGGACGCCCAAGCGAGGCCGCCCATCAGAACAACAACGCCGACCAGTTGCACAACCGTTTTCTGTGGACCCGACATCGCCATCAGTTCTGCACCTCAGAAGTTGGAACCGTAAAGTCGGTACCGGAAACCTTGACAATGGTCAGACCAAAGATGATCACGATGAAGGCCGCCAACGTCAGTCCAACACCAAGATTGCGGCTGAACCGGCGCTGATGCAGTTCGTGGCTTTTGCGCAAGCTCATCACCAGCCTCCCAGACCGTAATTTTTCAAAAGCGCTTCAACCAGAATAGCGCCAAAATGCAGGAAGAGGTAAAGCAGCGACAGCTTGAAGAAGCTGCGTTCGACCTTGAAGTTGTCGGCTTCCGCGTCCTCTTCCGTGCGCCGAGAGATTTTCCATGCTCCGCGCAGGAACAGCGCATTCAGGACGACAGCAACCACCAGATAAACCGGCCCGCCGATACCCGAGAATGCAGTCCCGATCGCCAGCAATGCCAGCAAAACGGTGTAGACTAGAATATGCGTGCGGGTCGCCTTGCGACCGTGGGTGACGGTCAACATCGGTACACCGGCATCGTCATAATCCGAGCGCATGAACAGCGCCAGTGCCCAGAAATGTGGCGGTGTCCACATAAAGGTCAGGGCAAACATCAGCCACGGCTCAATCGACATCGAGCCAGTTGCCGCAACCCATCCGATCACCGGAGGGAATGCACCTGCGGCGCCACCGATCACGATGTTCTGGGGCGTCGAGCGTTTCAGCCACATTGTGTAGATGACGACATAGAAAAAGATCGTGAAGGCGAGGAACGCGCCGGCAAAGATATTTGTTGCCAGCGCCAGCATCATCACGGACATGCCGGAGAGGGCCAGACCCAGGGCCAGCGCTTCGCCTTCCTCAACCTTGCCAGACGGGATCGGCCGACCTTTGGTGCGCTTCATCACCTTGTCGATATCGGCATCCCACCACATGTTCAGCGCGCCCGAGGCACCGCCGCCAATGGCAATGAACAGGATGGCACAGAATCCGACAAAGGGGTGCACCGGAACCGGCGCGGCCAACAGCCCGACCAGAGCGGTGAACACAACCAGCGACATCACACGCGGCTTCAGCAGGGCGAAATAATCGCCAAAGCTGGCCTCGTCCGCGCGGGTCTGCGCGTTCACGGTGCTGGCATTGATGCTTGCGTCGCTCATTTCCGGTCCTTTTGGGGCGAAAGCTGCGCGTAAGACGCGCAGCCTGCTTTATTTGATGCGCGGGATGGGTACCCGCACGTGCTGTCAGTTCGATGCAACCTGATAGGCAGCCGGCTGACCCGCATATTCTTCAAGTGCGCCTTGCAGCCACTGCTCGTAAGCCTCTTCGCTGACCACTTTGACAGTGATCGGCATGTAGGCATGGTCCTTACCGCACAGTTCCGAACACTGACCGAAGTAGATGCCTTCCTTGTCTGCCTGGAACCACAGCTCGGCCAAGCGGCCCGGTACACCATCCTGTTTCACGCCGAAGGACGGGATGGTCCACGAGTGGATCACGTCTGACGCGGTAACCTGCATGACGACGATCTTGCCAACAGGCACAACAACTGCGGTGTCGGTGGCCAGCAGCCACTCATCTTCGCTGTAGCCTGCGTCTGTCAGTTTGGCGCGCATTGCGTCATCCAGAACGAACGGTGTCACATCTGCGTCCGCAGGGCGTGCGCCTTCGTCCAGAGTTGCGGGGTGACCCAGCAGATAGCTGTCGAAAGCAAAGTCATGATCGACATATTCGTAGGTCCAGTACCACTGGTTGCCGACGACTTTGATCACAACGTCACCTTCCGGGATTTCCTGCTGCTTGAACAGCACCGGCAGTGAGAAGGCACCGATGAAAACCAGAATCAGGATCGGACCCAGGGTCCATGCGATCTCGACCGGAGTGTAGTGCGAGAATGCAGCGGGTTTCGGGTTTGCGCGCTGATTGTAGCGCACGATGCAATAAACCAGCAGGCCAGCTACGAGCACACAGATTGCGGTGATGATCACCAGAATCATATCGTCCAGACGCTGGATCCCATCCGCAAGGCTGGTGGCGGCGGGTTGGAAACCGATGCCGCCGTCGACCGGCTTGCCAATAATCTCAAGCTCCTGAGCCATGGCGGGAAGGCTGGAGAGGGCTGTGGCAAGCCCCGAAAGCATCAAAGCATTCTTCATGTTCTGTCCTGATCGTTTGATCTTTGCTTCTCTCGCGAAAAGGCGTGAATCGGTCACACCTCTCCCGTTGTCTTTGGCCGCGTTAAAAACCATATTCCGTCGGGTAGATAAAGCAAAATGCTTGCGTCAAACAGACGCTATTTTTGATCTGGATCAAACCCGAAAGGCAGCAACCGATGACTCAAGCCCCGTTTCGACCTTTTGAAACCGCCCTTCCTCACGATGAAGCGCTGGCCGTTCTGCAGTCTGCCACAGCGGGTGCAGAGGACGGAGAGCTTTATGTTGAACGGCGTAAATCCGAGTCTCTGGTCTTCGATGACGGGCGTCTACGCACCGCTTCCTATGACGCTTCTGAGGGATTTGGACTGCGCGCGGTTCAGGGTGATGTGGCAGGGTATGCGCATTCGACCGATGTCTCGATCCCTTCGCTAAAACGCGCGGCCGAAACCGCACGGCTGGCGGTTGGGGACGGTGGTGGAACGCTTGCCGATGCACCGCGCGCCACAAATACACGGCTTTATACAGACGAAGATCCGATCGAATCCGCCAGCTTTCCGGTCAAGATCGATACGCTGCGCGAGATTGATGCATTTGCGCGTGACCTCGATTCCCGTGTGGTTCAGGTCAGCGCAACCATCGCCGCCGCGGTGCAGGAGGTTGAGATCCTGCGCCCCGATGGTGTTCTTGTCCGCGATGTAAGACCGATGACCCGCCTGAATGTCTCGGTGATCGTCGAACAGAATGGTCGCCGTGAAAGCGGTTCCGCTGGCGGCGGTGGACGTGTGGGTCTTGATGGTCTGATTGATCCATCAGACTGGCAGGACAAGGCGCGCGAAGCGTTGCGCATTGCTTTGGTTAATCTGGATGCAATCCCCGCGCCTGCCGGCGTGATGGAAGTGGCGCTTGGCCCTGGTTGGCCCGGCATTCTGCTGCACGAGGCCATCGGTCATGGCCTTGAGGGTGACTTCAATCGCAAAGGAAGCTCAGCCTTTGCTGGGCTGATGGGACAGCAAATTGCCTCGAAAGGCGTGACCGTAGTTGATGACGGCACAATCCCGGATCGTCGCGGATCGATTACCGTGGATGACGAGGGCACCCCAAGTTCGCGCACTGTACTGATCGAGGACGGCATCCTGACCGGTTACATGCAGGACCGTCAGAACGCGCGATTGATGGGTGTTTCGCCAACCGGCAATGGGCGGCGGCAGAGTTATGCCCACAAGCCCATGCCACGCATGACCAACACCATCATGCTGGGTGGTGATGCAGATCCTGCTGAACTGGTGGCCGATATCAAGGATGGCATCTGGGCGGTGGGCTTCGGCGGTGGGCAGGTCGACATCACAAATGGCAAGTTCGTGTTTTCATGTACCGAGGCTTACCGGGTCGAGAACGGCAAGATCGGTGCACCCGTCAAAGGCGCGACGCTAATTGGCGACGGGCCATCGGCGTTGAAACGTATCCGCGGTCTGGGCAATGACATGGCATTGGATCCCGGGATGGGCACTTGTGGCAAAGATGGTCAATGGGTGCCGGTGGGCGTTGGCCAGCCAACTGTTTTGATGGACGGCCTGACCGTTGGTGGATCGGCAGCCTGAGTCGCAGGTCAGATCAGGCCTTAACAGCTCGAGGTTAACTCGGGCTGTTGCCGTACCGAATATTGAAATCGCTATGCGATTTTCTCATAAAGATCCGCAGAAGCACTTATAATTAGATATCATATACTTACGAAAGTTCTGCGGAATATTCTTAGACAGACTTCTTAAAATTTTCGTCGATTCACAAGCTGTTAACCCCACATCTCGTAAACCTGTTTTGCAATCAGGCGGAGCATCGGATGACCGAAGAGCAGCTATCTTCCCATCACCCCACACTCCCACCCACCACGGAAGAAGACCGGTTTTCCTGGCTTCGTCTGATGCGTTCGCGAAAGGTTGGTCCGGCGACATTCCGGCGCCTGCTGCGCGAACATGGCTCGGCGCAGAATGCGCTGGCCGCGCTGCCGGAAATGGCACGCGCTGCCGGAATCGAAGGGTATGAAATCTGCCCACCCGGCGTGATCGAGGCGGAACTCAAGGCCGCAAAGGCTGCGAATGCGCAGCTTTTGTGCCTTGGGGCCGCTGACTTTCCAAAGAGTCTGGTCGATCTGTCTGATGCTCCACCAGTGCTTTGGGCGATTGGGAACCTGTCGGTCCTACAACGCCCGATGATCGCATTGGTTGGGGCACGCAACTGTTCCTCGCTTGGGTCACGCATGGCACGCGCATTGGCAGCGGAGTTGGCGGAGCATGACTATGCAGTGGTTTCCGGCTTGGCGCGCGGAATCGACACCTCGGCTCATCTTGCGACCATGGCAACCGGAACCGTGGCGGTAATGGCTGGCGGTGTCGATGTGATTTACCCGGCCGAAAACGCCAAGTTGGCGGAGGATCTGCTTGAGACCGGATTGCGCCTTTCGGAACAGCCGATGGGCGTCACACCTCAGGCAAGACATTTCCCACGCCGCAATCGCATCATTTCAGGACTGGCACAGGCGGTGGTCGTCGTGGAAGCCGCAGCAAAATCAGGCAGCCTGATTACTGCCCGGGATGCGTTGGATCAGGGGCGTGAGGTTCTTGCGGTCCCCGGCCATCCTTTCGATGCGCGGGCGGCAGGGTGCAATCTGCTGATCCGGGATGGAGCCACATTGGTTCGCTCGGCGCAAGATGTGATTGAGGCCCTTCCACAGCAATCGGCTGATCCCGGCAATGAGCCATCTGTCCCCACGCCTTGCCCGAATGTGACCCCCAATACTGCACAGAAAGGCAAGGATGGGCAGAGGTTGCATAACGAAATACTGTCCCGACTTGGCCCTTCGCCCATCGCCGAGGATCAATTGATCCGCGATATAGCCGCTACGGCCGGGGAAATCGGCCCTGCGCTGGTCGATCTGGAACTTGACGGGCGAATCCAAAGGCAGGCCGGTGGATTGCTGTCTCTGGCAAGTTAGGTGCCTGATTTGGGGGGCACCCCAGTCGTTATTGAATACAAACAGGCGATTATCCCCCTGAGATTCCGGTCGAAAACAGTCATTTTAAGGAACGCATTGACAATTCCTCCTTGCCCCACACATTTTGCACGGCCATAGAAGGCGCCAAATCCGTCGAGCGAGGTTTTTCACTAAATGCCTGTAGTTGTTGTAGAATCCCCGGCCAAAGCTAAAACAATCAATAAATACCTTGGCCCCGACTACACGGTTCTGGCCTCGTATGGTCACGTTCGGGACCTTCCACCGAAGGACGGATCTGTCGATCCAGACCACGAATTTTCGATGAAGTGGGAGGTCGGCAACGACAGCCGAAAACACGTCAAGGCGATCGCTGACGCCCTGAAGGAAGACAACGCACTGATCCTTGCGACCGACCCCGACCGCGAGGGAGAAGCGATTAGCTGGCACCTGCAGGAAGCGCTGACCAAGCGCCGTTCCATCAAGAAAGATACTCCGGTAAGCCGGGTCACTTTCAACGCGATCACCAAAGAGGCGGTGACACAGGCCATGCAGAACCCTCGCGAGGTCGATATGCCTCTGGTCGAGGCTTATCTGGCCCGTCGCGCACTGGACTATCTTGTGGGCTTCAACCTGTCTCCGGTTCTGTGGCGCAAGCTGCCGGGCGCAAAATCGGCTGGACGCGTTCAATCGGTCTGTCTGCGTCTGATCGTCGAGCGTGAGATGGAGATTGAGGCCTTCAAACCAGTTGAATACTGGTCGGTAAAAGCGCTGTTCGAAACACCACGCGGTCAGACCTATGAGGCCCGCCTGGTCACTCTGGCTGGTAAAAAGCTGGACAAACACGATCTGGCCAATGCCACGCAGGCGGAGCTGGCGGTTCAGGCTATCACCAGCCGCGCGCTGAGCGTGACATCGGTTGAGGCGAAACCAGCGGCGCGCAATCCCAGCGCCCCATTCATGACTTCGACCCTGCAGCAAGAGGCCAGCCGCAAGTTCGGCATGGGCGCGCGACACGCCATGCAGGTAGCGCAGCGATTGTATGAGGCGGGTTACATTACCTATATGCGAACCGACGGTATCGACATGGCTCCCGAGGCTGTTGCAGCCACGCGTGACGCCATCGCTGATCGGTATGGCGCGGAATATGTTCCAGACAGCCCGCGTATCTACAAGAACAAGGCCAAGAACGCCCAGGAAGCGCACGAGTGTATCCGCCCAACGGATATGACCCGTGATGCCAAGGCTCTGAAGGTGACGGATGAAGATCAGCGCAAACTGTATGACCTGATCTGGAAACGTACGATTGCTTGCCAGATGGCTGCAGCTCGGCTGGAGCGTACAACGGTCGAAATCGGCAGCGATGATGGTCAGGTTGGTCTGCGTGCCACGGGTCAGGTGGTGCTGTTTGACGGGTTCATGCGCGTTTACGAAGAAGGCCGAGATGACGTGGCCGACGAGGATGAAAAGCGCCTGCCACAGATCATGCAAGGCGATCCGGCTCGCTTTGCCAAAACCTCATTGCGGGATCAGTTCGCGAAGGCGACCAGTGAAACTGGCGACAAGGTCGCGAAAGAGGCCGTTCTGTCCGAGAACGAATCCGTTCTGGCGCTGCAGCACCACACGCAGCCACCACCGCGTTACACCGAGGCCACACTGGTCAAGCGGATGGAAGAGTTGGGAATCGGTCGCCCGTCAACCTACGCCTCAATCGTGACCACGATTCAGGACCGGGAATATGTGCGGAAGGACAAGAACCGGTTGATCCCTGAGGAGAAGGGCCGGATCGTTACGATCTTCCTGCTGAACTTCTTCCGGCAATATGTCGGGTACGAGTTCACCGCAAATCTGGAAGAACAGCTGGACGATGTCAGCGCAGGCGACCGGGATTACAAGGATCTGCTGGGCAAGTTCTGGCGCGATTTCTCAGCTGCAATTGGTGAGACGTCTGAACTGCGTATCTCGGAAGTGTTGGACAAGCTGGACGAGGCGCTGGCGCCGCAGCTGTATCCGCCAAGAGAAGATGGGTCCGATCCGCGTATCTGCCCGAAATGCGGTGTGGGTCAGTTGCACCTAAAAACATCCCGGACCGGCGGTTTCGTGGGCTGTGGGAACTATCCCGAATGCACTTACACACGCCCCATTGCCGGTGAGGGTGCCGAAGGGGATGAACGTCTGTTGGGCGAAGATGCAGGGGATGAGATCTGGCTGAAATCCGGGCGCTTTGGTCCCTATGTTCAGCGCGGTGAATCAACACCTGAAAACAAAAAACCACCTCGTGCCTCTCTGCCTCGTGGGTGGAGCAAGGACGACATGGATCTGGAGAAGGCAGTGACTCTGCTGAGCCTGCCGCGTCAGATTGGTGAACATCCCGAAGGTGGTATGATCAGTTCTAATTTCGGGCGATTTGGGCCTTACCTGATGCATCAGCTGCCGGAAGAGGCAAAGCCGGTCTACGCCAACCTCAAAGACCCCAACGATGTATTTGAGATCGGCATGAACCGGGCTGTGGAATTGCTAGCTGAAAAGCGCGCCAACCCTGGGCGACGCGGTCAGGCGGCTGCGAAACCGCTCAAAGAGCTGGGAGAGCATCCGGATGGCGGCGCCATGCAGGTTCTGGACGGGCGCTATGGACCGTATGTGAAATGGGAAAAGGTCAACGCGACCATTCCCAAAGACATCAAGCCGGAAGATGTGACGCAGGAAATGGCCATCGAACTGGTAAACGAGCGCGCAGCCAAAAAGGGTACCAAGAAAAAAGCCGCACCCAAGAAAAAGACCGCTGCCAAGAAGACGACCAAAAAGGCGGCCACTTGACGGTCGGCTAGGTAGAAATACCACCTACCCCTTGGTTTCATTGACTTCCCCGTGACGCGGCGGCACAACCTGCGCCATCACCATGTCATTGGGGGAGTTTTCCATGAAGAAAGTCTATGCCAATGCCACCGAAGCGCTCGATGGAGTGATCTCGGACGGCATGATGATCGCGGCGGGCGGTTTTGGCCTGTGCGGTATTCCCGAGCTACTGCTTGAGGCCATCAAGGACTCGGGCGCTCAGAACCTGACCTTTGCCTCGAACAACGCCGGCGTCGACGATTTCGGGATCGGCATCCTGCTGCAGACCAAGCAGGTCAAAAAGATGATCAGCTCTTACGTTGGCGAAAACGCCGAGTTCATGCGCCAGTACCTGAGCGGTGAGCTGGAGCTGGAATTCAACCCGCAAGGCACACTGGCTGAGCGTATGCGTGCCGGTGGCGCTGGCATCCCCGGCTTCTACACCAAGACTGGTGTGGGCACCGTGATCGCCGAGGGCAAAGAGCACAAAGACTTCAATGGCGAGACTTACATTCTGGAAGAAGGCATTTTTGCCGATCTGGCCATCGTCAAAGCCTGGAAAGCCGACGACACTGGCAACCTGATTTTCCGCAAGACCGCGCGAAACTTCAACGTGCCTGCTGCGACCTGCGGTAAGATCTGTATCGCTGAAGTTGAAGAGATCGTACCGCGCGGCTCACTGGATCCCGATGCCATCCACCTGCCCGGCATCTATGTGCATCGCATCATTCAAGGCGAGCATGAAAAGCGCATCGAACAACGCACCACCCGTAAGAAGGAGGAAGCATAATGCCCTGGGATCGTAATCAGATGGCCGCACGCGCGGCACAAGAGCTGGAAGACGGCATGTATGTGAACCTCGGCATCGGTATTCCGACGCTGGTGGCGAACTATGTGGGTGACAAAGACATCACCCTGCAGTCCGAGAACGGTATGCTGGGCATGGGCCCCTTCCCTTTTGAGGGCGAAGAGGACGCAGACCTGATCAATGCCGGTAAGCAGACGATCACCGAACTGTCTCGCACGTCTTATTTCGACAGCGCGACCTCCTTTGCGATGATTCGGGGTGGTAAGATCGCTGCCGCTGTTCTGGGCGCGATGGAAGTCGATGAAGAGGGCGATCTGGCCAACTGGATGATTCCCGGCGTGCTGGTCAAAGGCATGGGCGGCGCGATGGATCTGGTTGCGGGCGTTGGCCGCGTGATCGTTGTGATGGATCACACCAACAAGCACGGCAAATCCAAGCTGCTGAAGAAATGCACCCTGCCGCTGACCGGCAAGAAGGTGGTGAATCGCATCATCACCAATCTGGGCGTTCTGGACGTGGTTGAGGGCGGCCTGAAAATCATCGAGATCGCAGAGGGCGTGACCGAGGACGAGATTCGCGCTGCGACTGAGGCCAATATCGTCAACTGATCCTGTAGATACGGAAAGGCCCGCCTGAGAGCGGGCCTTTTTCAATTCAGGGTCTGGAAAACGCACCCGTCAGAGATCAGTTCAGGTGGCGTGGCGCAAAGCGCTCGGGCGACCTGAAATGCCGCCAGAACCTTGGGAACGTAATCGCGGGTTTCGGCATAGGGTGGCACACCGCTGTGTTTACGCACTGCACCCTCTCCTGCATTATATCCAGCCAGAACCAGGATCGGATCGTTTCCGAATTCCCCCATCAGCCAGTCCAGGTACTTTACACCACCGGCTATGTTCTGCTCGGGCTTCAGGCTGTCCTTGACCCCGAAACGTTCGGCAGTCGCTGGCATCAACTGCATCAACCCCTGCGCGCCTGCAGAGCTGACAGCATCCGAGCGCCCCGCAGATTCAACGGAAATCACAGCAAGCACCAGCGCCGGAGAGACCTCTGTGCCTATTGTTGAGCGCAGAATGTCGACCCCTCTTTGCTGTACGATATTCTGAAGAGTCTTCAACCGTGGTGAAGTAACACCCGTCGACGAAAGTGCCTGGAAAGCACTATCGAGTCGGCCAGCACCGGCTTTTGCCAATTCGGGTGAAATCGTTTCCCAGAATGCCTTGTATGACCCGACAGGTTTTTTTGGCGCATCTGGCAAAGGCAGATCGGCCGGCGGTTTTGCACGTGCAATGATTTCTGGCACCACCAACTCAGTCCCCGTGCTGGGAGCTGAAGGCGATGACGCGTGCTCTTCCTCGGTGATCTGAACAGTCACGCGCGGTCGCGCGCCGGGCTTAGGAGCCTTGATTCTTTTGTATACGCCGCGTGGCTCTACATCAGCTGCGGGCACAGGCGCCGCCGTTGCGAATAGCAACGCCAAAACGCCGGCGCATGTAAGTGCGTCCCGGAGATACATTCTGCCTGCCTCATCTTTTCTTTTGGGTTGATTTGATACGCGAATCTTCCCGCAAGGCCAGAAAAACAAAGCGAAATGGGGCGATTTCGCCTCATTTGGCGTAAATTTGCATCGCCCCCCACGGTTCCGTCAAATGGCACAACATTTTTTTTCATTATTTTTCAATTAGTTATAAAATAAATGACTAAAAAGTTAAGCTTGAGGCGAAAAATTCGCTGTTTGGCCCAATTCCTGCCACGCACGAAGAGCAATCATAGTGCCATGCCGAGACGATCGGGGGCTGACTGAGAGAGAAAGCTCTGACAAGACGCCGAGGTTAATTAGAGTTAGATCCTTTAGGAGGGACGAAACATGATCAAGTTCATCAAGAACTTCCGTAAAGACGAAGACGGTGCCGTAACTGTAGACTGGGTCGTTCTGACCGCTGCTGTTGTTGCTCTGGCTGCTGTTGCATACAACCAGGTCCGTACTGGTGCCAGCGATCTGGCAGACAGCGTAGAAAGCGCGCTGACCGGTGTTACCGTAACCACGCCGAACTTCAACTAAGTTAATCTTAGTCACACCAACCTCCAGTACTATTCTATAGGCTGTATGGTTGACCAAGCTATCTGGGGGCCGCGCCTTTCGTCGAAGGCGTGGCCCCTGTTTATAAAATCGCTGCCAATCTGGTGAAACTATGCCGATCAATCTAGCCGAGTTTCTTTCGAACGAAGACGGTGCCGTCACTGTAGACTGGGTTGTCCTGACTGCTGCTGTCGTGGGCCTTGGAGCAATTGCTTATGCGAGTCTCTCGACATCTTTTCAGCACGTGGATTCGCAAACTGGTTCGGCCCTCGCAAATATCGAGATCAGACGGCCTAACTTTTAAAGAAGGGGCGTAAATCGCCCTTTCCCGAGACTATTTCGGTGTTGTAGTCCGTTTAATCGAGAACCCGAAGAAAATCTCCGATTGTCCCCCTTTTCGACACAATTCGTATCTATACCCAATCGAGATGAATCCGCACCTCGTGTGGAGATTTGCCTAGAGTAACAGTAATACAAGGGGACGCGAATGCGTGCTGTATTTGGACTTGTCCTGATCGTTGGGGTCGCATTGGCCGGTGGTGCCGTCTACATGGCCCGCAACTATATTTCTGAGTATCAGGCCCAGCTGGCGCGTGAACGGCAGGCCGCCCAGGAAGCCTTGGCCAATGCCAAGGTTGATGTCGTTCCGACCGTCGAGGTCGTCGTATCGAATCGCACACTTAAATACGGCGAACCGCTGACGAAAGAAGATGTCCGGTTGGTTGAGTGGCCTGAGACCGCTGTTCCCGAAGGCAGCTTTACCGATATGACGATTCTGTTCCCTGAAATCGCAAACGGCGACCGATTCGTCTTACGCACAATGGAGAAAGACGAAGCTTTGATGGAGGTTAAGGTCACCAAACCCGGTGAAGCAGCTGGCCTGACCTCTCGTCTTGAAAAGGGCATGCGCGCATTCGCCATCAGCGTTGACGTCGCATCGGGCGTTTCAGGCTTCCTGCGTCCGGACGATATTGTCGATGTTTACTGGACCGGCTCGCTGCGCGGTGCTGTTCAGGGCGCTGACGGGGAAATAACCCGACTGATTCAAACCAACATTCAGCTGATTGCGGTGGACCAGACCGCCGGTTCCGACGTCACCGGAACAACGATCGCACGTACGGTAACCGTTGCGGCGACGCCCGAACAGATCGCTGCTTTGGCACAAGCACAAAACACAGGACGTCTTTCTCTGGCGCTGGTTGGCGTGCAGGACGAAACCATCGCATCCGCGATCGAAGTTGACCAAAGAAAGCTGCTGGGAATCGAAGAAGAGGCTCCTAAAGTCCAGCCTGTTCAGGAAAAAGTCTGCACCATCCGCACACGCCGCGGCGGAGAGACAGTCACAACAGAGATTCCCTGCACAAACTGACATCAATTCAGTCTGTTAACAGGTAAAGGCCACACGTATCGTGTGGCCTTATCTATTGGAATGTTGCGCATTATCCACATAAGGAAAATTCCGGAAACCATTGATTATTGCAATAAATCCCGAATTCGCGCAGTGTTTGGCACCATAGGGCGCAAGACCCAAAAAAATCGAGTGGTGATCGGAGAGGCAGGTCACATGACAATACGTTCCTGGATTAGTGCATCCCTGTTGGGGATGGCACTTGTTATGAGCCCAGTTGGCAATGCCGCCTGGGCAGAAAACATTCGCGTGGTTAAAAACGGAACAGCTGAAACGCTGGATGTTCCGATGAACCGCGCAATCGTGGTAGAAAGCGAACAGCCGTTCGCGGAACTCAGCATCGCCAACGCAGGCATCGCTGATATCTCCTCGCTTTCAGACCGCACAATCTATGTTCTTGGTAAAGCGCCCGGTCTGACCACGCTGACCCTGTTTGATGGCGCAGGTAACCTAATCACGAACGTCCGGGTGCGCGTTGCACCGGATGTCTCTGAATTTAAAGAGAGACTTCGCCAGATTCTTCCGAATGAGCGAATCGAAGTTCGGACCGCAAATGACGGCATCGTGCTTTCGGGTGTTGTGTCCAGCTCGGCTCGATTGGCACGAGCACTGGAACTGGCGGAACGGTATGCACCTGAGCGCGTATCGAATCTAATGAGTGTCGGTGGCGTACAGCAGGTTATGATGAAAGTCCGGTTTGCCGAAATGAACCGGTCGGTTGCAAAGAGCTTAACAGCTTCGCTTGGCTTTAGAGGGGGCGACGTGACGGGCGGCTTCAATGGCCTGAACACTAATTTCGCTCTTAACAATGCACTGAACAACAACATTCCTCTGACACAGACGAATACCGGCGCCATTCTCTTTGGTTTCGGTGTAGGATCGACGCAAGTTCGTTTGTTGCTTGAGGCGCTGGAGGCCAAAGGCTTGGCTCGCAGCCTGGCGGAACCGAATCTGTCAGCCTTGTCTGGGCAGGAAGCGGAATTCCTTGCAGGTGGCGAGGTGCCAATTCCGGTTCCGCAGGATGACGGTGTTGTTGCCATCGAATACAAGACGTTTGGCGTGCAATTGCTGTTCGTGCCGCGGGTTACAGACAGCGATGTGATCAACCTGGAAATGGGTGCTGTGGTGTCGAGCATCGATCCTAACTCGGAATTCACTATCAACGGCGACCGTGTTCCAAGCTTCATCACCCGCACCACGAGAACAACCGTTGAATTGCGGGACGGTGAGAGTTTTGCCATTGCGGGCTTGATTCAGGACAACTTTACTGACTCGAACAACCAGGTCCCGTGGTTGGGTGACGTTCCGGTCCTTGGGTCGCTGTTCCGCAGCTCTCAATATCAGCGTCAGCAAAGTGAACTCATGATTATCGTAACCGCACATCTGGTATCTCCGACACGTGGCGAAGCGCTGGCGCTACCCACGGATCGGGTAAAACCGCCCAGCGAATTCGATCTGTTCGTGAATGGCAAAGTCTCACGGACGACGCGCGATGGCAGCGGCGCAGCCTCGGAAGTCGCCAAACAAGGCTTTGGCAATTCCTACGGCTACGTGCTGGATTGATTGAGAGGATAGGACCAATGCAGAAGTGGATCTTAACACTGGGTCTTACAGTCGCTGTCGCTGGTTGTACTCGCGAAGCTGGCTATGAAATCGATCAGGGTACTTTCGGTAACGCAGGTCATCACAACACTCTGGTGATGACCGGCCAACTGACATACGGGCAGATTCTGGCGCGTCGCTTTGCGGCAGAAGTACCGAGCCAGATAAACTTTGCCTTTGACAGCGCCCAACTGGACGCATCAGCTCAGCGCATTCTGTTGCAGCAGGCGGACTGGATCAAACAGTTCCCCGAGGCGCGGTTCCGTGTATACGGGCATACCGACGCTGTTGGTTCGGCCGGCTACAATAAGAGCTTGGGCATGCGACGCGCCCAGGCGGTTGTATCGTTCTTTGCCCAGCAGGGGATTTCACGATCGCGGCTTGAGGCTGTCGTTTCCTTCGGAAAGACGAGACCTCTTGTTGCAACGCAGGATCGGGATCGCCGGAATCGCCGCACTGTTACCGAAGTCTCAGGCTTCTTCGACAAGCATCCGCTGGTGCTGGACGGCAAGTACGCCGAAGTCATCTATCGCGAGTACGTCGAAAGCGCGACCGCCATCAGCATCATCCAAGCGGATGATGGCGGCGACGGCGGCGGCGGCGGCGGCGGACAATAAGTCCAGATTGGGCGGCATCGTCGCCCAATTCCCTACAATTGGTTCTTTTGCGCCAAATTCTCGCCCAAGTTTCGAGTGAATTTGCGAACAATAGGGTGACCTGCGGCCAGAATTGACCGCTTTAGGGCGACAGCAGACCGAATAGCGATCTTCGACGTTCTCTCGTTTGCTGCGCTCTCACGACGAGGATTGTGTTTATGACGAGCGCCACGCCGCAAGACGAAAATACTGCCATCCTGGCCTGCACGATCAGCCGTGATGTCCAGAATTTTGATCTGTTGATCGAAGACATGGAAGCTGCGCTGGGGGAGCGTTGGGGGGATCTAGGTTTTGCCGAAGCGCTCGCCTTCTTCAGCCAGCCCGAAGCCGAATCGCTTCAGTTCGTTGCCCTCGCGATTGACGGCGAAGACGAAGACAACCTGACCCTGATGGGCGAGATCATCTCGCAGGCCAAGGAAAAGAAGATCAAGGTTGTTCTCATCGCCGAAGATGTGACCCCTGCGTCATTGCATCAATTGCTGCGCAAAGGTGCTGACGAATTCGTCCCCTACCCTCTTCCGGAAAACGAGTTGCAGGAAGCAATAGACCGGATGAACAAGCCGGATCCGGTTCATGTACCGCAAGCTGACGCTGTGCATCTGTCGAACGGGGATTCCAAAGAAGGTGCGCTTTTTGTCGTTCAAGGTCTGGCCGGCGGTGTCGGTTCGACCACATTTGCGGTCAATCTGGCCTGGGAGTTGGCAACGGTGTCCGACAAGGATGCCCCCAAAGTATGCCTTATCGATCTGGACCTGCAATATGGCACAATCTCGACGTATCTTGACCTGCCCCGTCGCGAGACGGTGTTCGAGATGCTGTCCGATACGGCCTCAATGGACGAGGAAGTATTCGGCACTGCATTGCAGACTTACGAAGAAAAGATGGAAGTGCTGACTGCACCGTCGGATATGGTGCCGCTGGATATCATCACCCCTGAAGATGTACAGCGTGTAATCGATACGGCCCGCGCCCACTTTGATTATGTCATCGTAGATATG
Organism: Ruegeria arenilitoris; assembly: GCF_013030265.1. Taxonomy (GTDB): domain Bacteria; phylum Pseudomonadota; class Alphaproteobacteria; order Rhodobacterales; family Rhodobacteraceae; genus Ruegeria; species Ruegeria arenilitoris_E. The sequence goes on along the minus strand of NZ_WPZQ01000002.1, from coordinate 75,608 downwards.
CCCAAAACGCTGGTCCACTGGTCTGAAACCGTTTTGCAAGCTGCGCATGTATATTTCGCCCTTATCGAGCTGGATATGCGCTCTGCTCAGAACGCATTGCGCCTGAAACGCGCATTGCAAGCCGAAGAGCTGCCGTTCAACAAGCTTCGCTTTGCTTTGAACCGGGCCCCCAAATTCACCGACCTGAATGGTAAAAGTCGGGTCAAACGCATGGGCGAAAGCCTGGGCATTTCAATCGATCTGCAACTGCCTGATGGCGGAAAGCCAGTCATGCAAAGTGGCGATCACGGTCTGCCCCTGTCCAGTTCAGCGGCCAAAAACCCGTTACGTCGGGAAATCGCAAAACTTGCGAAATCGCTGCATAGCCTGGGCACAAGTGACGCCGAAGCAGCCTAACATCAGCCCGAGGGGGAGCCGCAGTGTTTTCACGATATAAGAAACAACCCGCCGGACAGCCGGTTGAAACGGCGACCAACGCTCCGGCGCCAACCCCTGATGCCGCAGCTGCGCCAGCGGCAGCAAAATCTAACGCAATCGCTCGCAAGCCGCTGCAAAAGAAGGCAGCCGAGGTGACGGGATCTGATCGGGAACGCAAACGCAAAGAGCGTTTGGGTGAGATCAAGATCGAGCTGCACCGGGAGCTTTTGGAAAACCTGAACCTCGCGGCTCTGGAAAATGCTGCTGAGGCGGAACTGCGGACCGAGATCAGCGCAATTGCCAGCGAAGTTCTCGAAACACGCAATATCGTTCTCAATCGCGAGGACCGGACGCAGCTCAACAAGGAACTCTATGACGAGGTGACCGGCCTTGGTCCGCTGGAGACATTGCTGCGCGACGACACGGTCAACGATATTCTTGTCAATGGTCCGCAACAGATCTTTGTCGAACGATTCGGCAAGCTGGAAGTCAGCGACATTACCTTTAAAGACGAAAAGCACCTGATGCGGATCATCGACAAGATCGTATCCGCTGTGGGTCGTCGCGTCGATGAATCAAATCCTTATGTTGACGCCCGTCTTGCTGATGGCTCGCGTTTCAACGCGATGGTGCCGCCGATTGCGGTTGATGGCTCACTGGTTTCCATTCGTAAGTTCAAAAAAGACAAGCTTGGCATCGACGATCTGGTCAATTTTGGTGCGTTTACGGAAGAAATGGCAGCTTATTTGCAGGCTGCCGTCTCGACCCGTCTGAACGTTATCGTTTCGGGCGGTACGGGTTCTGGTAAAACAACCACTCTCAACGCTTTGTCCAGCTTCATCGATGATGCTGAACGCATCCTGACGATTGAGGATACAGCGGAACTTCAGCTGCAGCAGACCCATGTAGGTCGGATGGAAAGCCGCCCGCCCAACGTCGAGGGCAAAGGCGAGGTCAGCCCGCGCGACTGTCTGAAAAACGCCCTGCGTATGCGTCCTGACCGCATTATCGTGGGCGAGACGCGTGGCGCCGAGGTTATCGACATGTTGCAGGCCATGAACACCGGCCACGACGGATCAATGACCACAATTCACGCCAACTCGGCCCGCGACGGTATCTCACGTCTGGAGAACATGATCGCGATGGCCGGTATCGAGATGCCGATCAAAGCGGTCCGCAGCCAGATCTCATCGGCTGTGAACCTGATCGTACAGGCTAGCCGTTTGCAGGACGGCTCGCGTCGGATGACCTCGATCACCGAGATCACCGGCATGGAAGGTGATGTGATTTCCATGCAGGAAATCTTTCGTTTTCAACGCGTTGGCTTGACTCCAGACAACAAGATCATCGGTCACTTTACCGCGACAGGTGTACGCAGCCACTATTCCGAGCGGTTCCGGCTGTGGGGCTTTGATCTGCCCTCGTCGATCTACGAACCCACCACAGTGTAGGAGATCCGGATATGCAACTGCCCGTAGAGGCGCTTATCTATGTCGTGATCTTCGTCGGAGTTTTGCTCCTGGTCGAAGGTATCTACCTTGTGGCGTTTGGCAAATCGATCAGCTTGAACAGCCGGGTCAACCGGCGGCTGGATATGCTCGACAAGGGCGTCGGCCGTGAGCAGGTGCTGGAACAGCTGCGCAAGGAAATGCAGCAGCACATGAAGTCGCAGAGCATCCCGCTCTACTCGTTGCTGGCTGACAAGGCCCAGAAAGCGGCTATCGCCTTCAGTCCCCGCCAACTGATCATGATCATGGCTTTGCTGTCTGGTCTGGCCTTTATGGGGCTGAGCATTGGCACCACCGCCGATACTGTCTTGCGTGCAGCTATCTCGGTCGCGATCGGCATCGGCGCTGTATATGCTTGGGTAAACAGTAAAGCCAAAAAGCGTATGGCGCTCATGGAAGAGCAATTGCCCGATGCCGTGGAACTCATGGTTCGGTCGTTGCGCGTTGGTAACCCGTTCATATCTTCGGTTCAGATTGTTGCCAACGAAGTACAGGATCCCTTGGGCACGGAATTTGGCGTCATTGCAGATGAATGTGCATATGGCCGGAGCGTGGGTGAAGCTCTCAAGGATATGGCCGAACGTCTGGGAATGCAGGATTTGCGTTTTTTGGCCGTTGCCGTCGCGATCCAACAACAGTCCGGTGGTAACCTTGCCGATATTCTGGCCGGGCTTGCTCAGGTTATTCGTGCACGCTTTCGTCTGTTCAGACGCGTCAAAGCGATCACCGCCGAGGCTCAATGGTCCGGTAAGTTTCTGTCCGGTTTCCCGCTGGTCTGTCTGGTATTCATCCTGGTGAAGGATCCGAACTACTATGACACGGTCATAGATGAACCATACTTCATTCCGGCCTGCTTCTTTGTCGGCATCATGCTGACACTGAACGTGATCGTTATGAAAATTCTGACCAACATTAAGGTCTGAGGAGTCACCGATGGAATTCTTGACCTATGTAAACGACATGCTGACAGAGCAGCTGGGTGAATTCGGACCCCTTATCGTTGTTGGGGTTTTAGGTCTGTTCATGATCCTGGTGACTGTTCCGCTGATGCTGAATCAGCCCGAAGACCCACTGAAAAAGCTTCAGCGCTCGAATACAGCGCCGAAGAAAGAAAAAAAGAGCAAAAAGGACCAGCTCAGAAACTCTGGGCGGAACGAAAATCTCGAAAAATTCTCGAGTTTTCTTGAGCCGCAGAACGAAGACGATCTGTCTGCTATGCAACTCAAGCTGCGTCAGGCTGGCTATCAGTCCAAAGACGCGGTGCGGTTCTTCCACTTTGCCCAGTTCGCCCTGGCCATTGCCGGTCTGTTGATCGGCGTGCTGCTGATCACAGTGTTCTCCAGCGGAGAAGAAGAGCTTACTGGTCAACAGATGGCGATGCGCGTTCTGATCCCGGGCGGTATCGGCTACTTCATCCCGAAATACTGGATTACCCGACGTGTCGCGGAGCGCCAGGAGGCGATTACGGCGGGCTTCCCGGATGCACTTGACCTGATGCTTGTCTGTGTCGAAGCGGGTCAGTCGATGGATCAGGCGATCGTTCGAGTGGCGGCGGAAATGCAAAGTTCTTACCCTGACATCGCGCAGGAGTTCGAAGTGGTCGCATACGAAATGAAGGCCGGTAAGGACAAAGATACGGTTCTGCGTGATTTCGGAACACGCTGCGGGGTGCAGGATGTCAGTGCATTTGTAACCGTGATGATCCAATCGGCAGCATTTGGTACATCGATCGCCGAAGCCCTGCGGGTCTATGCCGGCGAAATGCGTGACAAACGCGTGATGCGCGCCGAAGAAGCCGCGAACAAGTTGCCAACCAAAATGACACTTGCCACAATGATGCTGACGGTCCCCCCGCTTCTGATCATTCTGGTCGGTCCATCGGCAAAAGGCATCATGGAGTTCGGAAAAGGCGGCGGGGTCGACTCGGGACTCTAATCCCTTCGTTAGGCCTGCTACAGGAGTCTTTATCAGGGTGTTTCGCAACTTTCCAATCTTGGCCACCGTGGTTCTTACCATGGTGGCTTCTTGCACTGACACCGGTCTGAACAACGGCCCTTTCCCTCCCGGAGTCGACCCAAAGGGCGAAGCCGCGGACGAGCTAACCGTCGGAAACAGGCTGATGGCCGCAGGGGAATATGAGCTGGCGCTCGAGTCTTTTACCCGCGCTGCTTTGGATGAGGGGATGACCCCTCAAATCCTGACTTCGCTTGGGACAGCGAATCTGGGCCTCAGGCGTCTGGGCCAGGCGGAAACGCTTTTACGTCGCGCCGTGGAAGACGAGCCTGACTGGCCTGTGGCGTGGAATAATCTGGGCGTGTTGCTGATGGAAACCGGTCAGTATCCCGAGGCGTCGCAGGTCTTTCAAAGGGCCTACGCCCTGGACAATGGCGAAAGTGACGCAATCCGTGACAATCTGCGGTTAGCACTCGCAAAAATGGAAAATCCTGTTAATAATACCCCTCAAGAACAAGAATATACGCTGGAACAGCGGGGCAACGGTGCGTTCGTGCTTCGCAAAACCCAGTAACAGAGGCGAGAGCAGTAAAAGGACGCAAAAAATGCGCCAACTATTCCTGATTCCGACAGCAGTGGCGTGTGGGCTGGTTCTTTCCGCCTGCGCAAAAGAAACCGAAGAAGAAAAAGTTGAACGCACTTTCCAGGAAGTGAACGTCATCGACGAAACCAACCTGAACGATGTGATGCTGAGCGCTGCCGACCCCAACGAGGCGGTCACCTATTTTCTTGGCGCTGCCAGTAAAAACCCGGACCGCATCGACCTTCAGCGTGGTTTGGCCATTTCGTTGACACGTGCCAAGCGCAACACCGAAGCGGCGGTTGCGTGGAAACGTGTTCTAGATATGAAGGGTGCGACCAACGCCGACAAAGTCGAATACGCAGATGCGTTGGTTCGCGGCGGCGAGTGGAAGCGCGCCAAGGCCGCTCTGGATGCGGTCCCCCCCACTTATGAGACGTTCCAGCGCTATCGACTGGAGGCACTGGTTGCTGACTCCAGCAAAGACTGGAAACGCGCCGATCACTTCTATGAAACGGCCGTCGGCCTGACAACGCGCCCGGCGGGCGTTATGAACAACTGGGGCTATTCAAAGCTGAGCCGTGGCCAGTATGCCGAAGCCGAGCGTCTGTTCACCGAAGCAATCCGCCAGGACAAGTCGCTGTTCACGGCCAAGAACAATCTGGTTCTGGCCCGCAGCGCGCAGGGCAACTATTCAATGCCTGTGGTTCCGATGTCGCAAGCCGAGCGCGCACAGCTGTTGAACACGATGGGAATTTCGGCCGTAAAGCAGGGCGACCTGACGACCGCCAAAAACCTGTTCCGCGAAGCAATTGCAACTCATCCACAGCATTTCGACGAAGCTGTTCGCTCGCTCCGCGCGCTCGAGGAAGCATAAATCATGCAAATACCCGCAACGGCCGCGATGTGGTTTTTGCCGTTTGTTCTGCCGATCTGCTTTTACGTAATATTCACGGATATGCGGGAGATGCGGATTAAAAACCATGCGGTCAAAGCGCTGACCTGGGTATTTGTCATTGTTGGTTTGTTTGCACTTCCTCCATGGTCAGGACCGTGGCTTGAGGGAGAGATCGGTCCATTGTCCTTTTCGCTGCCCATCTATCTGTGGCAGTTATTCCATCTGGTCGTGGTTATGTTCTTTGCCATTCTTTTGACCGCTGCGGGAGCGATGGGAGCCGGTGACGCAAAATTCTGTGCATCAGCTGCGCCCTTTATCTGGCTGGGGGATCTGATGGTTCTGATGGCCATCGTTACGGCGTCAATCCTTGGCGCTGTGACCACCCATCGGCTCGTAAAATACACCGCTTTGCGCCGCATCGCGCCGGATTGGAAAAGCTGGGACACGGGTAATCGCTTCCCAATGGGGTTTGTCCTGGCCGGGAGTTTGTCCATCTATTTGATTTTAGGTATATTTTACGGCTCCTAAACCATCATCAGTACGCCTTGCCCGCGCCTTGGTCCTGCCACAAAGCTGCGCCAAATTTTTCGCAAGCGACCCCTGTTCGGGGCATTTGACGTGACAACCTGATAGACGAGCAACGCTCATGAACATGCAGACGACCTCCGTTGTAGCCCCCCCTGCCCCCAAGGGCTTGGGTGAAATGCGGCTTCCACTGGTGATGATGCGGGACATTCTTCTGAAAACAATCTTTCGTAAGAATGTGGATACTGTATCTGACATCGCCTCAGCCATTTGCTTGCCGGGCGCGGTTACCCAGGAACTGGTGGACATGGCGCGCGAACAGAAACTCCTGCAGGCGACGGGTACGCTGAATGCCAACAGCGGTAACGAGATGGGCTATCAACTCACCGACGCTGGAAAAGCGCGTGCTTTGGACGCGCTCAGCCAGTCCGAATATTTCGGCGCAATGCCAGTACCGCTGGATGTCTATCGCGAACAGGTCAAACGCCAATCGATCCGCAACATTCAGGTCACGCGTGACCAGTTAACTGGCGCGATGGGGCATCTGGTTTTGCCCGACAGTCTGCTGGACCATCTGGGACCCGCGGTCAGCGCGGGTCGTTCGATCCTGATGTATGGCCCTCCGGGCAACGGTAAGTCCTCGATTTCAAACGGTATTCGGGATGCGCTGGGAGATAACGTTTATGTCCCTCGCGCCATCGAATATGCCGGTCAGGTGATTACGGTCTATGACCCGATCGTTCACACCGCGATTGAGCAGGAAGCGGATGACCCCAACAGCATTCGTCGCCGCAAACGCTTTGACACGCGCTATGTACAATGTGAGCGCCCAACGGTGGTCACCGGTGGTGAACTTTCGCTTAGCATGCTGGATCTGGTCTACAATCCGACCGCACGTACCTATCAGGCGCCACTACAGCTGAAATCCACCGGCGGCATCTTTATCGTGGACGACCTTGGTCGTCAGGCAGAACCGCCACAGGCACTGATCAACCGTTGGATTGTTCCGCTTGAGGAAAGCAAAGATATTCTTGGCCTGCAGTCGGGTGAAAAGTTCGAAGTTCCGTTCGATACGCTGGTTATCTTTTCGACCAACTTCCACCCGAATGAGATTTTCGACCAAGCGGCTCTGCGCCGGATCTTCTTCAAGATCAAGATCGATGGCCCGAATCAGGAAAACTTCCTGAAGATCTTTGCTATGGTTGCCCGTAAACGCGGCATGCCACTGGATGAGTCAGCGCTGGTTCATCTGCTCAAGGTCAAATACCCGACGATCAACAATATCTATGCGAACTATCAGCCGATCTTCCTCATCGATCAGATGATCTCGATCTGCGAGTTCGAGGGCATCCCCTATCAGATGAACCCTGACCTGATCGATCGTGCATGGGCCAACATGTTCGTCAAAGAAGAACATATCGTCCACTAGGAACACCTTCCCCCCTGCCATTCTGATCACGGGCGGGTAATCTGCAGTCATGACGCAGATTCCCGCCCGGATTGACAATTGGTTTGCCGCCAAAGGCTGGTCCGTTCACCCCCATCAGCAAGACATGTTCGACCGGGCGCAAAATCCGGCAACGGTGCTGATCGCCCCCACCGGCGGGGGCAAAACCATGGCTGGATTCCTCCCGTCACTTGCCGAACTCGCTGATGGCAAACACAATGGCCTGCATACGATTTATGTCTCTCCTTTAAAGGCGCTGGCTGCAGATATCCGACGTAATCTGCGCGTGCCGGTAGAAGAGATTGGCTTACCCATTCGCATCGAGGATCGAACAGGCGACACCTCGGCCACCCAAAAGAAACGCCAACGCGCCGACCCACCGCATATCCTGCTGACCACGCCCGAGAGTCTGGCTCTGCTGACCTCATACGAGGATGCGGCCCGTATGTTCAGCGGCGTTGAAAGGGTGATCGTGGATGAAATCCACGCTCTGGCCGAAAGCAAACGTGGTGATCAGCTGATGTTGGCGTTGGCCAGGTTACAATCACTTAACCCTGCGCTGCGACGCGTAGGACTGTCGGCAACAGTAGAGGACCCAGAGGCAATCGCGCGCTTTCTGGCCCGCCATCCCGACCCTTGTGAAGTTGTGCAAGCCGATCCCGGCCCGGACCCAGATATCTCAATGCTGGAAACCGAGGAGATGCCACCATGGTCAGGTGGTGGTGCCGCTTATTCGACCCCCGCAGTGTTGGACCAAATCAAGAAACACAAGACGACACTGATCTTTCACAACACCCGCGCACAGGCCGAAATTTTCTTTCATAATCTCTGGCTAGCCAACGACGACGCCCTGCCTATTGGCATCCACCACGGCAGTCTTGACCGGCAACAGCGCGAGCGTGTCGAAGCCGCTATGGTTCGCGGAGACCTGCGCGCCATCGTCTGTACCGGCAGCCTGGACCTGGGGATCGATTGGGGCGACGTGGATCTGGTGATCCAGATCGGAGCACCAAAGAATGTCAAACGGCTGGTTCAACGCATTGGACGTGCCAACCATCGTTATAATGCACCATCCAAAGCCTTGCTGGTCCCAGCCAACCGTTTCGAAGTGGTAGAATGTATCGCGGCGCTAGAGGCTGCAAAAGCGCATGAGCTGGATGGAGAACCGCGCGGCCGCGGCCCGCGCGATGTCCTATGCCAACACATCCTGATCGCTGCAGCCTCGGGGCCATTTGATGCGGATACTCTGTTTACCGAGATGACGTCCGCGGGACCCTATGCGCAACTGGATCGCCCCCAGTTTGATGCCTGTCTCGATTTCTGTGCGACCGGCGGCTACGCGCTGCGTGCCTATGATCGCTGGCAGCGCCTTCTGCAACGTCAGGATGGGCTGTGGCAACTTCGCGACCCCAGAGCTGCGCAGCGTATCCGAATGAATATGGGCACCATTCAGGACACTGACACGCTGAAAGTGCGCCTGAAAAGAAATCGCGGGCGCAAGCCGCTGGGTGAAGTGGAAGAAGCCTTTGCCGCGTCTCTGACGCCCGGAGATACGTTTTTGATCGGGGGGCAGATCGTACGATACGAAGGGTTGCGCGAAATGACGGTCGAGGTGAGCCGACGCGCTGACCGGAAACCCAAGATCGCCACCTTTTCCGGTACGAAATTTGCCACCTCTACACAGTTGAGCGATCGCATCCTTCGTATGTTCGCACAGTCAGACTGGCCTCAACTGCCACCACATACAGCGCAATGGCTGTCCTTGCAGCGTGACCTCTCACAGCTGCCGCAGCGTGACAGGCTGCTGATCGAGAGCTTTCCCAGCGATGGGCGAGAACATTTGTGTGTCTACGGTTTCGCTGGTCGCAATGCCCAGCAGACACTGGGCTTGCTGGTCACCAAACGGATGGAAGAAACAGGATTGGCCCCATTGGGCTTTGTGGCAACTGATTATGCCACTCTGATCTGGGGGCTGGATGCTGTGACCGACCCGCGCCCGCTGTTTCAGATTGATGCCCTGCGCGATGGTCTGGAGAACTGGCTCGCAGGAAATGCGGTGATGAAACGTACCTTTCGCGCCTCGGCCACGATTACAGGTCTGATCGAGCGAAACACAGGCGGACAGCGCAAAAGCGGACGGCAGGCAACGTTTTCCTCAGACATCCTGTACGACACTTTGCTCAAATACGATCCGGATCACCTGCTGATGCAAATCACCCGTGAAGAGGCGATGCGCGGGCTAGTCGATTTCGGACGGATTGAGGCCATGATCGAACGTATCGGTGATCGGATCGATCTGTTGCGCCTGGATCGAGTTTCACCGCTGGCCGCACCTCTGTTCCTTGAAGTCGGTAAAGTCCCTGTCAAAGGCGCCGCCGAGGAACGCCTATTGGCAGAAGAGAGCGCCCGTCTGTTGCAAACTGCAGGTTTGGCGGAAGTGTAACGCTGCCTCTTGCAAACACTGCTCAAACGGGCAAAGAACGGATCATGAACAGTCTAGAGTTTTCCTTTGCAGGTCAGCGCCTGCGCGCGCTGGGTTCAGGGGCTTTGTGGTGGCCGGAACAGGATTTGCTCTGTGTGTCAGACCTGCATCTTGGAAAATCCGAAAGGATGGTCCGGCGCGGAGGCCCCGCCCTGCCCCCTTACGATAACCGCGAGACACTTGCACGACTGGCGACAGATCTTGAGTACACCGCAGCAGGAACAGTGATTTGTCTTGGCGACAGCTTTGACGATCTGGATGCGTCTCTGTCACTGACTGATGACGAACGGTTGCGGATTTCAACGCTTCAGGCTGGGCGTCATTGGATATGGATTGAGGGCAATCATGATCCGGGACCAGTGGAGCTGGGTGGAACGCATCTGTCCGAATGGTCCTGCGATTCTCTGGTGTTCCGGCATATCACGCAGTCCCACGATCGCGGTGAGGTTTCCGGTCACTACCACCCTAAAGCGCGCATTCTTGTCAAAGGACGCTCGATCACGCGCCCTGCCTTCCTGCTGGACAGCGATCGCATGATCTTACCCGCCTATGGGACATATACAGGTGGGTTGCGCAGCTCTGAAAAGGTTCTGAGCGAGATCATGGCACCCGACGCCAAAGCGATACTGACAGGACCGCAGCCTCTGATCGTGCCAATGCCAAGATGACGGCTCAGAGCAAACCATCCTCAACCAATTTCGGTTTGTATTTCCTGCTCACGGGGACCAGATCACCGTTCTGAAGTCGCAAGAAAATCTTCCCGTCCATCCTCTCGGTGCCGGTGATAGAAGCATCCGTCACCCAATGTGATCGATGCGTACAATGCCCCGGGACAGGCTCCATCTCATTGATGGCGTCAGTAAATCGAGACCTGATGGTGAATGTCCCATCCGAAGTCACAACATCCACATTGTGGTCACGCACGGTCAGCCGATAGATCTGGCCGGAAAATCCACTTGGCAAACGGTTCGTCAGTCGCGGTTTGATCGATTCTTCCGGCTGAGATGTCGAGTCGGCGACATCGCTACTGCTCACCAGGACCAATCCAGCGCTAAACAATATCCCATAGGTACCGACCGACAACAGGTCCGGCGCATCCTGACCGCTGAACGTATACAGCATCCAAGCAAGCAGCCAAAGCGATGGTGTGAAGAGCGCAAGGATCAGGATCGTGAAGGTCACGTTTGGCATGGATCGGCCTAACTGATCAAAGTGGCCATTTACCAGTGTTTTTGAGGTCCAAGTAGCTGCCACCGCCAGCATCATCACGCCGATCCAAAAAACGAGGCGTTGGGAAAATGGCAGATCCATTTCGCGGAAGGGTGGAAAAGAGTAGGCAAGCAGAGGAATAAATACGAGACCGGCGATCACCCTCTGAGGGCTACACGCGGCAAGTATCTTGCGTAGCTTTGACGTCATACCAAACTAACAAGCGGTCTTCCGAAACCCAGCCCAGATGCCTCGGGCGACCTGCACTTATACTTCGTAACTGGCTGGAATAACGTGTTTATCACGATATGTCAGACATTCAAACCCGTTTATGGGATAAAGTCACATTCGTGATCAACCGCAATAAATTTGGATAATTTTGGTAACAATCAGCCAAATTTAAAGGGGGGCCGGGCAGAATTACTCTGCCCGGCGAAATGTCTTAGGCAGTCAGGCCTTCGGGCTCTGGCAGGCTATTTGCACGGCAGCATGCGGTCAGAGTATTTGCCAGAAGGCAGGCAATGGTCATTGGGCCAACACCGCCGGGTACAGGTGTAATGGCGCCTGCACGCTCAGCCGCGCTGGCATAGTCCACATCACCGACCAGCTTGTTCTTACCATCACGCTCAATGCGATTGATGCCCACGTCGATGACAGTGGCGCCTTCTTTGATCCAGTCACCAGGCACCATTTCCGGGCGGCCAACTGCAGCGACGACAATGTCGGCGCGGCGTACAACGTCCGGCAGGTCCTTGGTGCGCGAATGCGCGATGGTCACGGTGCAGCTGTCACCCAGCAGCAGTTGCGCCATCGGCTTGCCCACAATGTTCGAACGGCCGATCACGACTGCGTCCATGCCGGACAGCGAGCCGTGGTGGTCACGCAGCATCATCAGGCAGCCCAATGGGGTACAAGGTACCATCGACTTCTGCCCGGTGCCCAACAGACCAACGTTCGAGATGTGGAAGCCATCAACATCTTTGGAGGGGTCTATCGAGTTAATGACCAGATCTTCGTTCAGGTGCTTGGGCAGAGGCAACTGCACCAGAATGCCATGTACAGCCGGATCGTTGTTCAGCTTGTCGATCAGGGCCAGCAGATCTTCCTCGGATGTATCGACGTCCAGCTTGTGCTCGTACGAATTCATGCCGACTTCGACGGTCATCTTGCCTTTCGAGCGGACATAAACCTGGCTGGCTGGGTCTTCACCCACCAGAACCACGGCGAGACCGGGGGTGATGCCATTTTCTTCTTTCAGCTTTGCGACCTGATCGGCCACCTGCGCGCGAACCTTGGCCGCAAAGGCCTTTCCGTCGATAACCTGCGCTACCATCCTTTGATCCCTTCTTTCAAAAAACGGATCGGGCGCGGAAAGCGCCCGGTTCTTCAGTCGGGGCCGAGCACGCGTTCTTCGCGGGCAATCGACCAGTCAATCAGTATACGCCAGAGCTTTTCGGCAAGATCGGGGTCCATGCCCAACTCATCCGAGCTCTTGCGCACACGCTGCACCACTTCTTCGACACGATCCGGGATGCGGGCTGGCAGCCCCTCGCCGGGTTTCAGCTGAGACGCGCGGTCGATATAGCCTGCGCGCGTAACCAACAATTCGATCAATTGGCGGTCCAGCTTGTCGATCTGAGGCCGCAATTCCTGCATCGAGTGACAGTCTTGCGGTGGTATCAGAGTGGGCATTTTAATCTCCTGTGGCCCGGGGATATCCCCGGACCACGAGATGTCTTATTTGGGGGCTTAGAACAAGCCCTCGATCTCACCTGCGTCGTTAAGACAGATGGTTTCCGCAGCCGGCTTGCGAGGCAGACCAGGCATGGTCATGATCTCACCGCAGACGACCACAATGAAGCCGGCACCTGCGGACAGACGCACTTCGCGAACCGGAACCGAGTGGCCGGTCGGCGCGCCGCGCAGGGTCGGATCGGTCGAGAACGAGTACTGGGTTTTCGCCATGCAGACCGGCAGGTTGCCATAGCCAGCTTCTTCCCACTCACGCAGTTGGTTGCGGATCTTGTTGTCAGCCAACACCTCGTCGGCGCGGTAGATGCGCTTGGCGATGGTTTCGATTTTCTCGAACAGCGGCATGTCGTCCGGGTAGATCGGCGAGAAATTCGCGCTGCCACCTTCGACAATTTCGACGACTTTCTCAGCCAGCGGTGCGGACCCTTCCGAGCCCAGCTCCCAGTGACGCGACAGAATTGCCTCAACGCCATGCTCACCGCAATAGTCGCTGACCGCCTGCACTTCGGCATCGGTGTCGGTGACAAAGTGGTTGATGGCGACAACAACTGGCACACCGAACGATTTCACGTTCTCGATGTGGCGGCCCAGGTTGGCGCAACCATTAACAACCGCTTCCACGTTCTCCGCACCCAGATCGGCTTTGGCAACGCCACCGTTCATCTTCATCGCGCGCACGGTTGCAACCAGCACCACTGCAGACGGAGCAATGCCCGCCTTACGGCACTTGATGTTCATGAACTTCTCGGCACCCAAGTCAGCACCGAAACCGGCTTCGGTCACAACATAGTCAGCGACTTTCAGAGCGGTTTTGGTCGCGATGACTGAGTTACAGCCGTGTGCGATGTTCGCGAACGGGCCGCCGTGGACGAATGCCGGGTTGTTTTCCAGCGTCTGCACCAGGTTCGGCTGCATCGCGTCCTTCAGAAGAACGGTCATCGCGCCTTCGGCCTTGATGTCACGGCAGTAAACCGGTGTCTTGTCGCGGCGGTAAGCAACGATGATGTCGCCCAAACGCTTTTCCAGGTCTTTCAGGTCGTTTGCCAGGCAAAGGATCGCCATGACTTCGGACGCCACAGTGATGTCAAAACCTGCCTCACGCGGGAAGCCGTTCGATACACCACCCAGTGAAGCTGTGATCTGACGCAGGGCGCGGTCGTTCATGTCGACCACGCGGCGCCACGCGACGCGGCGGGTGTCGATCTCGCATTCGTTGCCCCAGTAGATGTGGTTGTCGATCATTGCCGACAGCAGCGAGTGAGCTGAGGTGATGGCGTGGAAGTCACCGGTGAAGTGCAGGTTCATCTCTTCCATCGGAACAACCTGCGCGTAACCGCCACCTGCAGCGCCGCCCTTCATGCCGAAGTTCGGGCCAAGCGAGGCTTCGCGGATACAGATCATCGCGTTTTTACCGATGCGGTTCAGGCCGTCACCCAGACCAACGGTGGTAGTGGTCTTACCTTCACCCGCCGGGGTCGGGTTGATCGCGGTCACGAGGATCAGCTTGCCGTCTTCGCGGTCCTGAACCGAGTTGATGAAGTCCTGGCTAACCTTCGCCTTATCGTGGCCATAGGGCAGCAGGTCTGCAGAATCGATGCCGATTTTTGCGCCGATTTCCTGGATCGGCTTTTTGTTCGCCTCACGGGCGATTTCGATGTCGGATTTGTAGCTCATTGGGCAGGGTCCCTGATTGAATGCCGTGCGAAACCGACGCTGAACGTCGGCGCTGGACAACCCATACCGTTGTGTACAATTGCGATGGATAGAGATTCCGACATAATCATGCCGTGAAACGTCGTAGACGCCATTCAGCAGTTTCAAATCGGAAACGACGGCGCCTTATGGTGCCCAGCTACGCTGATCCGGCACAAACAGGGACAATGTATCACCAACCCGCAGATTTCCGGGACATTCAACCCATGCGGTGACGCCACGACGACCCTGTGCAGCAGGCTTGAACGCAGCGCCATGTCCCGGTGCTTCGTTTTCGATTTCACGGCCGGGTATAACGCAAGGGCGGTTTTCCATATCAATTGTGACGGTCAACCCGCCCGAGGCCTGCAGGCGTGACGACGGAGGCACATAGGTAAAGTCAGGTATCCCTCTTACGACGATGCTCACACCCAGCAATGCAGGATCAAGCGTTTCAAGCCCCATGTCAGCTGCGATTGCATCCATTTCTTCCGCGGACAGAATCGACAATTGGCGCACATTGCGGATTTCGGTTCCCTGCGGGTAGAGGTTCTTTACCCGAACGCATGAGGCACGGTTGATCCCTTCGTGGCGCGCGCCCTGATCTCCGGCAAATCCCAGATGCAATTCTTCGACGGATCTGGCGCGAATGTTACTGCCCGATGGAACGTGACCAAGCCAGACGACTTCGCCTGAAAACTCCGTTTTTCGCAAAACCGGCATGCTGCTCCCTCGCTTTCTTTTTGCTCAAGGTCGCACCCTAAACTCATCCATTGCAAATTGAAGGGCCAAACAAAAAAGACCCGGGTCCAGGCCCGGGTCTTTTCGAATTATGTGGTTGGTTCAGGCTCCATCCCACCGTCCGGCGGCGATTTCTTGGCCTTGGTTTTGGGAATCGCCGTGACACTTGGTGCGCTGCCCTCATCCGAGCTGTCGCTTTCATCATCGCCTTCGTTTGGCGAGTCACCGTTCATCACGCGCTTGATCTCATCACCGGTCAGAGTCTCATATTCCAGAAGGCCCTGAGCCAGACGTTCCCACTCTTCATTGTGGTCGGTCAGGATTTTGTGCGCTTGCTCATACCCTTGCTGGATCAGGCGTTTCACCTCTTCCTCAATCAGCTCTTTGGTATGTGCTGAGACCGAGAAACCAGCGGTGTTACCCGAGTAGCCTTCATGGGCTTCGGCATAGTCGATGTTACCGACCTTGTCGGACATGCCCCAGCGCATCACCATGGCGCGCGCCAGTTGGCTGGCCTGCATGATGTCGCCCGCCGGGCCGTTCGAAACGTGATCTTCACCATACTTGATGACCTCAGCAGCCTTACCTGCCATGGTCATGGCCAGCTTCTGTTCACACTCATCACGGTGATAGTTCAACTGATCCATCTCAGGCAGGCTGACAACCATACCCAATGCACCACCGCGTGGAATGATCGTCGCTTTGTAGACCGGATCACACAGCGGCAGAGTCATACCAACAACGGCGTGGCCGGATTCGTGATAGGCTGTCTTTTCCTTCTGATCCTGCGTCAGCACCATCGAGCGGCGCTCGGCCCCCATCATCACCTTGTCTTTCGCGTTTTCGAAATCTTCCATGGTGACAAAGCGGCGTCCCACACGGGCGGCCATCAGCGCCGCCTCGTTCACGAGGTTGGCCAGATCGGCACCCGAGAAGCCCGGAGTACCGCGTGCAATGATGCGCAGGTCGACATCGGGGCCCAGAGGCGTCTTACGTGCGTGCACGCCCAGAATTTTCTCACGGCCTTTGATGTCGGGGTTACCAACGGTCACGTTGCGGTCAAAACGGCCCGGACGCAGCAGCGCGGGATCCAGAACGTCTTTACGGTTGGTGGCCGCCAGAATGATCACGCCTTCGTTGGCCTCGAACCCGTCCATCTCGACCAGCAACTGGTTGAGGGTCTGTTCGCGTTCATCGTTACCGCCGCCATAACCGGCACCACGATGGCGGCCCACGGCGTCGATCTCGTCGATGAAAACGATACAAGGCGCGTTCTTTTTGGCCTGTTCGAACATGTCGCGCACACGGGATGCACCAACACCAACGAACATTTCAACAAAGTCGGAACCCGAAATAGTGAAGAACGGTACACCAGCCTCACCCGCAATCGCGCGGGCCAAAAGCGTTTTACCAGTACCCGGAGGGCCAACCAGCAGCGCACCTTTGGGAATCTTGCCACCGAGGCGCGAGAATTTCTGCGGGTTGCGCAGGAATTCCACGATTTCTTCCAGCTCTTCCTTGGCTTCGTCGATGCCAGCAACGTCATCAAAGGTCACTCGGCCATGCTTTTCGGTCAGCATCTTGGCTTTGGACTTGCCAAAGCCCATCGCGCCGCCTTTGCCGCCGCCTTGCATCCGGTTCATGAAATAGACCCAGACGCCGATCAGCAGCAGGAAAGGCAACAGAGTGATCAGGAACGACTGGAAACCCGATTGCTGCTGTTTTTCAGCGCGTACGGGGATGTTCTTGTCGATCAGCAGCTTGGTCACTTCTGCATCTGCAGGTTTGATCGTGACATAGTTGCCGCCGGTATCAGTGGAGTAGCGAATTTGTTCACCGTCGAGGGTGACGTTCTTGACGTCACCGGCCTCGACCGAGCTGACAAACTCGGAATAAGTTTTTTCATTGCTCTGGAGCGTTCCACCCGGTCCACTGAACAGATTGAACAGTGCAAGGATCAGCAGGAACAGAACAACCCAGAAGGCGATGTTACGAGCGTTGCCCAAGGAAAATCTCCCAACAGATTTCGGCAGATGGGGATCTGCCGGGTTGCTCCTTAAAATAGAGATGATTGTGGCAGGTTCAATGCGATAAAAACGATGCGTAAAAGTCTGGCACATGCGGGGCCAGTTCTACGCTCCAGCCATTGGCATATCCGGCAAGCGGTGCAGACAGCAGTTCATCCCCTCGCCAAACCGCAGGTGAGGATAGAATCGCCGCTCGGGGGCGCCCCACCAAACGCCAGTCATCAAGGCGTGAGATTCCGCGCTCGCCAAGCGGGCGCACCCTTGTTTCAGCTGCGCTCGGCCCGTTGAGAACCCAGCGCCTATCCCACGGGGTTCCCGGATGCGCTGTCTGATCCTTCACCGCGTTTAGTTCCCTGCAAATCCAAGCATTATTGCCTTTGGGGATCACCAGGCACCCCCCGACAGACACTGTCTGCCTTGTCAAAAGCGTATCAACCACTTGATCAACCGCGCTCTGACGTGGGGGATATCCGCCCTGTGTGATCCAACCGAAGGTTCCCACCAAGATCCTGCGCTGGATTTCTTGAGGCAGTGCTTCAAACCCATTCAAGTCGATACACACATCACCGGATTCAACCACGGCGATCTTGCGGGCGGATTCCTGCGCAAACAGCTCCAACGCATCACGCGCTTGTGCAAGGTTGCCAGCTACCCTGGACAAGGTTTCAGCAGTAATTCCGATGTTGCCAAGACCTGTCAGAGCCTCACGGGTCTTGATCCGGTCAAAGCGCGCGTCCCGATTCGATGGGTCCTCGATCCATGTCACACCAGCCGCGTTCAGATAGTCGCGCAGCCGGGCGCGGGTGATCGAGAGCAGCGGACGCAGCAGGTCGATGCCGCCTTGTCGACGAACCTTGGCCATGGCCGACAAGCCCGTGACCCCAGCAGAACGCGCCAGACGCATCAGAAGGGTTTCGGCCTGATCATCCGCTGTGTGGCCCAGCGCAATAGCTGCGATACCACGGCTTTGCGCCCATTCGGCGAGCAATCTGTATCGAGCACGCCGGGCCTGATCCTGAAGGTTGCCGGAACCGTCCCAACCTTCCCATTTCAAGGTCTCGTGAGGCACGCCCAAATCTGCTGATCGCCTTGAAACAGCAACGGCCTCATCCGCAGCTTCAGCACGTAAACCGTGATCGACTGTTGCGGCATAAAGTTCGAAACCTTCCGTTCGGGCGATCCCAGCAAGCAGATGTAAAAGTGCGGTGGAATCACTCCCGCCGGAAACCGCCACGCCGATGCGACGCGGCAGCGGTTCCGGCAGATGTCGCAGGATTTCGGCCCTCAGCGTGTCTGCGTCAGAGGTCAAGAACAGCCCAGCGACGCCATTTCCTGAGTGGCAGACGCAACCGATGGAGAAGCGGGGAAGCGCACACCGACCTCACCCAGTGTAATACATGCCTGATCGGTTTGCCCCAGACGACCCAGTGCTGCGCCGAGCTCATAAAGCGCTTCGGGTGCGACAGGTCCTTCGGAATCCCCGGTAAAGCTTGCCAGAAACGCCTTGGCTGCTTCGCGGGTGTCACCCAGACCTTCCAGTGCCTGTCCACGCTTCAGATTGGCCTGAGGTGCAAGCGGGCTGCCCGGATAGGATGTGTCGAACTGTGCAAACATATTAGCTGCAGTTTGGAAATCACCATCCGACAATGCCTGCGAGGCCGTATCAAAATCGGCCTGTTCACCAACCGCAAGCTCGGTCTGGCTAACCTCAGAAGATTCGGATGCCGTTGGCGCAACAACAGTCGTAGTCTGTTCTTCACCACCCAATGTTGAAGTTTCACCCAAGGTGCTCAGATCGCCGCCTTCCAACTCAACCAAACGAAACTCCAGATCGCCAATCCGATTGGTTCCGTCGGTGACAACATTCTGAATACGTTGATTCAGCTGCTCAGTTTGCCGGGTTAGACGCTGCAACTCGGCCTCAATGGCGTCAACCCGTTCCAGCACCGAACTGCCGGACAGGTTTGGGGCGGGAGAGCCGGTCGTCGAAAACTCGCGCTTCAGGCGTTGGATTTCAACGTGCAGCACCGTCAATTCCTGCCGGATGTCCGCTAAAGTTTGCTGGTCCTGCGCCTGCGCTACACCTGCGGCGGTTACCACCGCCGCCAGAACCCATCCTGCAAGTCTCATTATCTTACCCCAAGGTTGATCCGGTCAGCACCGTCACCGCACGACGGTTCTTGGAATAGCATTCCTCGGTGCTGCAAATTTCGATCGGACGCTCTTTGCCATAGCTGATTGTCTGAATGCGATTGCCCGCAACGCCACGCGAAATCAGGTACTCCCTTGCCGCATTCGCGCGGCGGGCGCCCAGTGCAAGGTTGTACTCGCGGGTGCCCTGCTCGTCCGCATGGCCTTCGATCGTCGCGGTGTAATCGGTGTTGGCAAGCAGCCACTCGGCTTGGCCCTGCAGAACTGTCTGCGCCTGAGGCGACAATGTGGACTGATCGACCGCAAACAACACGCGATCACCGACAGTCTGCTGGAAATATGCAGGTGAACGCGGGTCACTTGGTGAACCCGGCTGGATTGCACCGCTGCCACCGGCACCACCGCCCAGAGCCGAAGGATCATTGTTGCTACAGGCGGCGATCAACATCAGCGCGCCCAACGCCGCGAATTTGCTCAATACGTTCATTACAATTGCCTCTTGTCCCGTTTGTTTATTGACGACTGTCTACCATAGCGCGGTTGCGTTGTGAACTTTGCCTGTCTGCCGGTTCGATCAATTCTGCAATGGTCCCCATGCCGGATCGCTGCCCCCGTCGGGTGTGCGAACAGGGCGAAGATTTCGACCCGAGATATCCACGGAATAAAGCGAAGACCGTCCGCTTGCCCCCTGCGTTTCCCGCGAGAACATGATGACCCGACCATTAGGCGACCAGGTTGGTCCTTCATCCAGGAATGAGGCAGTCAACAGGCGTTCCTCACTGCCATCTGTGCGCATCACACCAATATGGAAACGACCCTTGTTCTGTTTGGTGAACGCAATCAGGTCACCGCGCGGAGACCAGACCGGCGTACCATAACGCCCCTGACCAAAACTGATGCGTGTAGCCTCGCCACCATTGGCGGGCATAATGTAGAGTTGCGGGGTGCCAGACCGATCGCTTTCGAACACGATCTGAGTACCGTCCGGTGAATAGCTGGGTGCTGTCTCAATCGCAGGCGTGTTGGTCAGACGTACGCTCTGACCCGAAGCCAGATCCATCTTCCAAAGGTCGGTATTACCCCCTTGAATCAACGAATAGACGATCGATCTACCATCGGGCGAAAAGCGCGGTGAAAAGCTCATTGTGCCGTCCTGCGTCTTCAATTCCTGCCGTTTCACACGACCGACATCCAATACGTAGATACGCGGCCTGCCGCTTTCATAACTGGTGTACAGCAGCCGATCACCCGTTGGCGAAAACCGTGGTGCAAGAACGATTGCGGCGCTGTCGGTCAGGTACTGAACATTGGCGCCATCATAGTCCATGATCGCCAATCGCTTACGCCGCTGATCTTTGGGTCCGCTTTCCGAAACAAAGGCAACCCGGCTGTCGAAGTATCCACCTTCACCCGTGATACGGCTATAAACCTGGTCGGCCACCTTATGTGCCATGCGACGCCAGCCATCAGTAGTACCAGCGAACTGCAGGCCATTGCCCAGCTCTTGCCCCGAAAACACATCCCAAATCCGGAACCGCACCGTAAGACGTTTGCCCGAGACATTGACCGCACCAGTAACCAGCGCTTGTGCATTGATCGCCTTCCAATCGGCGAATTGAACAGGGGCTTCGAAACTGCTGACCCGACTGATGAAAGCATCGGATGAGATTTCACGGAACAACCCCGTGCCGGTCAGGTCGGCGGCAACGACGCGCGAGATATCGGTCGCATACTGCGCTGCTGCAGGACTGTCCGGCACGAAACTGGGCACCGCAAAGGGCATGGGTTCGATAATGCCCTCAGTGAGCTCAAGGCGTAGCGGTCCGCTTTGCGCATATACCGGCGCCGACAACAGAGTCAGACCGACAAAGAGGCTGGTCAGAAGTTTCATCATTTGATCCGCATCCTCTCGGGATTGAATGTAATCTCAATATCCTGCCAATGTTCATATTTGTCAGCAGGCAGGTCATAACCTCTGGCACCACAGCGCAGGATCGCGCG
This sequence comes from Ruegeria arenilitoris, assembly GCF_013030265.1. Taxonomy (GTDB): domain Bacteria; phylum Pseudomonadota; class Alphaproteobacteria; order Rhodobacterales; family Rhodobacteraceae; genus Ruegeria; species Ruegeria arenilitoris_E. The sequence continues at coordinate 54,225 of NZ_WPZQ01000002.1, read as the reverse complement.
GCGCGCCGCATCAAAGGCTTGTTTTTCCGCGCCGGCGGAACCGCCAGAACTGTCCAGCAGGCGCAAACTGCCGCCCACGACCGTTCCGTCACGGTTCAGCGAGAAGCCGACTACCACCACAGTACTCAATGCGTCGGTCGACAGCGATCCGACATTCCAGCATCGTGATACGGCCAGACGCATCGCGTCCTTCTCGCCGCTGGTCAACGGTGGACCGGAAGGTTCAGAATCGCGCAGAGCCTCGGAAAGCGCATCCTCAATCGCGTCCTGTTCACTGGACGACGGCGCCTCTGCCGGGGCGGCAGGCTCAGATGTTTCCGCAACTTCAGGTTCAGCGGGCGGTGCAGGACGGTTGGGTCGAACGCGCGGTCGGGGAGAGGTTGTCGGTGCCGTCTTATCGGATTCCTCAGCCTCGGTCACGATCTGATCCGTGGCTTCCTCGGGTGCGGTCTGGTCCTGTTGCTCTTGCTGCGTCTCAGCGCCTTCGTCCAGAGAAACCGGTGGCGATTCCACGTCATCAATCTGGGCCTCGGGTGGTGGCGGGGCTATTGGTTCGGGTGCTACGCGATCAGCTGGCCTGGGCTGGGCCTCGGGTCCGGGAAGTGTGGGAAGGACTACCGCTTCTGGCTCTGGCTGTTCCAAAACCGGCGGCTCTTCAACCACTTCGGGCTCGGGTGGCACTTCGACCGTTTCCGGTACCGGTTCAGGTTCAGGTTCGGATGGCGTCACCGGCTCGGGGCGCGGTTGTTCTTCCTGAGTGGGCTCAGGCGCGTTCACCTCTTCAACGGGTTCAGGGGGCTGCTCCAGTGATTCAGGTGTCGAAGGAACCTCAGGCGCTTCGCGCTGCGCGGTCATTGCCGCGAACTGCTCAGCAGAGATCACGGATACATCCTGCACAGCCATAGGCAGCGGTTCCGACCGGAACGTACCGCCGAACAACGCCCACCCGATCAGACTTACATGGGCAATCGCTGAGATCTTGGTGCCGGTTTCCACCCCGCGGCCTCACTCTCCACCTTCGTCCAGCGTTGGCCCGCCCGTATCGGTAACAAGGCCCACATTCGAAAATCCGCCCGCATTCAGGGCGCCCATGATCTGCATCACCTGCGCATAAGGAATAGCGCCGTCCGCCCGCAGAAATACACGGTCACTGCTGCGCTCAGCCGCAATGGCGCGCAACTTGCCAATCAGTTCTTCGCGCAGAACATCTGTCGTCTGGATCTGAACCCGACCATCCGCAGTGAGGGTTACAGTCAAGGGTTCTTCATTGTCCCCGGGCAATGCGCTGGCGGCGGTTTTGGGCAGGTCAACCGGAACACCCACAGTCAGCAAGGGGGCTGCCACCATGAAAATGATCAGCAACACCAACATGACATCAACAAAAGGCGTGACGTTGATTTCCGCCATCGGCTGTGCGCGACCGCGGCGACGACCGCGCCTGCGCCCGTTTCCGTTTGACGATTGCTGAACCGCAGCGCCCATGTCAGCTGTCCAACTGACGAGAAAGGATAGTGGCGAACTCGTCGGCAAAAGCTTCATAGCCACCGACGATCCGATCACTGTCGGCGCTCAGCTTGTTGTAGAAGATCACGGCCGGGATCGCGGCCAACAGGCCGAGGCCGGTTGCCAGCAACGCCTCGGCAATGCCTGGTGCCACAACTGCAAGGTTCGTGTTCTGCTGCTCGGCAATCTCGATGAACGCATTCATGATGCCCCAGACAGTACCAAACAGGCCGATAAACGGCGCTGTAGAACCAACTGTCGCCAGAATGGGCAGGCCTTTTTGCAGGGTTTCAGCCTCTTTCGCGATGGCCACATCCATTGATCTGTCGATCCGGGCCGTTGCGCCTGCGATCAGTCCACCGTCAGTACGATGGGACCTTCGCCACTCGATCATTCCGGCCGCAAATATCTTTTCCGAACTTCCGTCCGGGCGTGAACCAATCTCTTCGAACAGCTCATCCAGAGGATTGCCCGACCAGAAAGATTCATCAAAAACCTGCGCCTCACGGCGTGCAGCGCGATAGTTGATGAGTTTCTGTATAATGATCGCCCAGGACCAGAATGATGCGATCACTAGGATCAGCATGACCACCTTGACGATGAATGTCGCGCGGGCGAACAGCCCCCACATGGAGAAATCGATCTCCTGCGCCAGCACCAGCGTTTCAGCTTCCATGAACCTGCTCTTTGTTTTGCCTGACGGCCGTTCGTTTGGCCTTGTTTTGCCAGACGCTAACGCAGATCGGTATGAAATGCCAACATAACCACCCCTGGGCTACGTTTTGTTACATCAATGCGCGAATCTCTGCCGGAAGGCGGATTGGCTTGCCTTCGCTGTTAATGCAGACAGCCGTGACTGTGGCGCGGAATATTTCCGTTTCACCCCGCAAAACCAACTGTGCCATCGTCAGCCGAACGCCCGAGATTGCGACAACGTCGGTCTCAACGGTCAATTCGTCATCAAATTTGGCAGAGGCAAGATAGTCTGCTTCCAGCTTGCGCACGACCCAGACAACACCATCATCTCGCATCGCGTTCTGATCATTCCCCAGCTTGCGAACCCAGTCAGACCGGGCGCGTTCGATGTAGCGTAAGTAATTTGCGTGATAAACGACACCACCCATGTCGGTGTCTTCGTAATAGACCCGGATCGGAAAGATATGTTTCTGTTTCTCTAGTGACTTATCTTGCGACATCGCAAATCCGGCTATCCAGTTTCATCAATCTGTCCTTTGGGGCCTAAGCCCCGCCCCCACAGACATGCCCGCGCAGTGGCAATCCCGCAATCCCTGATTGATCAGAAAATTCACTGAGGCCGTACTCAGTATCGAAATCTGCGCATTTGCATTCTAGTGTTCCAAGTTATGCTGAGGCATTGAACAGGGACCTTAATGACTAAAGCTACAAGAAATGGGATCACATTTCCGCTTCCTGTTCTGCAGGGCATCTTACCTTTCAAACGATCGAACCTACCGACCGAGATCCTTGCGGGCCTCACCTTCGCCTGCCTCGCGATCCCCGAAGTCATGGGTTACACGAAAATTGCCGGAACCCCGGTAATTACCGGCCTCTACACAATCCTCATACCGATGGCATTGTTCGCCATCTTCGGATCTTCCCGTCATCTGGTTGTCGGAGCGGATTCCGCAACTGCGGCCATAACCGCCTCAGCCTTGGCGGGAATGGCGGTGTCGGGGTCATCCGAATATCTCGCGCTGGCTTCGCTTCTGGCACTGATGGCTGCGGTACTCCTGATCGCCGCTCGGATCATTGGTCTTGGGTTTTTGGCCGATTTTCTGTCCAGAACTGTCCTCGTCGGCTTTTTGACGGGCGTTGGTATTCAAGTCGCCAGTGGAGAGATCCCCGGAATGCTGGGCATTGAAGTCCCCGCCCATGGAACCACAGCCAAGCTGCAGGGGGTCGCTGAACATTTCGAACAATTCAGTTGGCCAACACTGGTTGTCGCATTGGGTGTACTGGCCGTAGTGACCGGCTGCAGGCGCCTGTCCCGCAAAATTCCCGGCCCACTGATCGCAATACTGGGCGTGATCCTGTGTAGTTGGGCCTTTCAATTCAGCGGCGCAGGCATCGCAGTTCTGGGGGCGGTTCCCAGCGGCCTGCCCTCGCTTTCTATCCCGGCTGTGGACTGGAGTTGGTCTCTGTTCAAACAACTGTTGCCAACTGCACTGTCGATCTTTGTGGTGATCCTTGCACAAAGCGCCGCGACTTCCCGCGCCTATGCGGCACGCTACGAAGAGAAATTTGATGAGAATTCGGACCTCGTCGGGCTTGGTCTTGCAAACCTTGGCGCTGCATTTACCGGAACTTTCGTCGTCAATGGCAGCCCTACCAAAACCGAAATGGTGGCAAGCGCAGGTGGGCGTAGCCAGATCGCTCAACTTACCACAGTCGCGATCGTTCTGGTCGTGATCCTGTTTCTGACCGGTCCGCTTGCTTATCTGCCAAACGCAGCACTGTCTGCCATCGTGTTTTTGATAGGCGTGAAGCTGATCGATGTACGGGGGCTGGCCAATATTTACAGGCAGGCCCGATCCGAATTCTGGATCGCCATCGCAACTGCTGCCGTTGTCGTTTTCGTTGGCGTTGAACAGGGTATCATTTTTGCGATGGTGCTATCGCTCATTGATCACACGCGCCGGGGGTATCACCCCAAGAACTCTGTCATCGTGGAAAACAAGGTCACGGGTTGGCATTCAAAATCGATTGACCACCCCAACCAGTTTGAACCGGGTCTGGTCATCTATCGTTTTTCCCACAGTCTATACTACGCAAATACTCAGCGCCTGTCTGACGAAGTTGCCACTATTACCCAAGGTGCTGACCACAAGCTGTCTTGGTTTTGCATCGAAGCTTCGGCAATTGATGATGTAGATTTCACGGCAGGCTACACTTTGCGCAACGTTCACCAATACCTGCAGTCAAAGGGCATCAAACTGGTCTTTTTACTTGTCGAACCCGATGTCCGAGCGGAACTGGACAGATATGGCGTCACCGATCTTGTCGGAAAAGACGCCTATTTTGAATTCGGCAGCGAATTGCTTGAGGCTTTTCACCATCGCACAGGTCGCGAACACGGCACCCAAAGTGCGTCGGGAAAACCATAAACGAGACTGTCGCTTACTGAGGTTGCTGCAAGCGTGCGAACAACCGCAGCGCATGGGATGCATCATGTGCCACACCGGGCAGAACCGGATCATAGGCCGCACGGATCAATGCAGCGATGTCCGGACGCAGTATGGTCGCGTCGCCTGCCACCGCCAGTGGTGATTGCGTTCTGAACGCAGTGTCCGACCACAGCAATACGGTCTGAACCACCTGACTTAGCGCCAGTGTCTCTGCCGGGACCTTGGACAGTTCCTTGTCCATCCTCAGAAAGACAAAAGCTGCGCGGATGGCACCGTCTTCTTCGAACCGGAATATGCGATATTGATTGGCGTCTGCAGCTTCAAGGCGGTCAACCAATGGCGCCAGATCCGGGATCAGGCGATCAAGATCGGGAACCTCAAGCAGCTCCTGCCAGTCCCGGAAAAAGAAAACCATACAGTTGGCGCCCAGTTCCGGGTCCGTTTCGGCCATTTTGTGATCGGCCAAGGTAACAACTGCTTCAAAGGCCCCTTTGACGGTTGCCAGAGTCTCATCCTCGACACCAAAAACGATTGGCACGATTGGCCGACCCCAACGCGCGAACAGGAATTCTCCGTTTTCGCGGGTGAACAGCGCTTCGATCTCTTCTGGTGTCACGCCCAAACCTTCATCTGCATTAGATCACTATGGCTGAAGGCATAGTTTCTCTGGCTGTGGTCTTCAACCAAACAGATCGCTTTGCCGCTTGGGCGCGGTCATGCCCAAATGCGTCCAGGCCTTCTGTGCCAGCATCCGTCCGCGCGGAGTTCGTTGTATGAGGCCTTGTTGCAGCAAATAGGGTTCGATGACTTCTTCCAGCGAGTCTCGGCTTTCCGACAACGCAGCCGATAGAGTTTCAATCCCAACAGGGCCGCCCGAGTAATTTTCAGCAATCAGCGTCAGGTAACGGCGGTCCGCGCCATCCAACCCAAGATTATCCACACCCAGCCGTGTCAAAGCACCATCTGCCAGTTCGCGCGTAATCCGCCCATCACCTTCGACGATAGCAAAATCCACGACACGCCGCAGCAGCCGCCCGGCAATTCGGGGCGTGCCACGAGACCGGCGGGCGATTTCACGCGCACCATCGTTATCCGCAGGCGCGCCTAACTTACGTGCATTGCGCGTGACGATCTCGTGCAGCTCGTCGACCGTGTAGAACTGAAGCCGGGTCGGAATACCAAATCGGTCACGCAAGGGTGTGGTCAGCAAGCCCATTCGCGTCGTTGCCCCGACAAGCGTGAAGGGTTGCAACTCGATCCGTACAGTCCGCGCGGCAGGTCCCTCACCAATCACCAGATCGAGCTCGAAATCTTCCATCGCGGGGTAAAGCACCTCTTCCACTGCCGGGTTCAGACGGTGGATTTCGTCGATAAACAGGACATCACGTGCTTCGAGATTGGTCAGGATCGCAGCCAGATCACCCGCTTTCGCCAGAACCGGCCCGGAGGTCATGCGAAAATTCACCCCCAGCTCGCGCGCCATGATCTGCGCCAATGTGGTTTTACCCAATCCGGGGGGGCCATGAAACAACGTGTGATCCATTGCTTCGCCCCGTTGGCGTGCGGATTGGATAAAGATGCGCAGATTGGCGCGGGCTTCGGCCTGACCGATAAATTCATCCAACCCCTGAGGGCGCAATGCGCGGTCGTTATCCTCCGGCAGCGGCTCGGGGCGCAGAGCGGGATCAGCGTCTACCATTCATTCACCCTTTCGGAGCCAGCAATTGCAGGGCGGCACGGATCAAACCTGCTTCGTCTGCATCCGGGTTGTTGGCGGCAGCCTCGGCAACCGCAGCTGCTGCGTCCGACGGACCATAACCGAGATTGGACAGGGCAGACAGCGCACCCGCTGATGCGGCAGCAGCCCCGGAGGCTGGTTTGGGCGTTCGTTTCGGTACGGGCGCTGCCTCGACAGGCTCTACAACTTCGATCGCAGGGCCATCCATCGCATCCGTCACGGTGCCACCCATCGCCATTACGCCTGGCGCTTTGTCTTTGAGATCAAGCACGATCCGCTGCGCAGTTTTAGGTCCGACACCTTTCGCCGCCTTCACTGAGCCCCAGTCGCCCAGTGCAATGGCGCGACTGACACCATCCGGCCCCAAAGCGCTCAGGATCGCCAGAGAGACCTTGGCTCCGACGCCCTGCACGGAGCACAGCAACCGATGCCATTCCTTTTCGACCAGCGACAGAAATCCGTAGAGCTGCATCAGATCTTCGCGCACGACCATATCTGTGTAGAGCGAAATGCCTTCCCCCGCACCCGGCAGTGCCGCCATTGTCCGGTCAGAGCAATAGACGATGTATCCCACACCCCGGACATCAATCAGCACGTGATCTGCTGCGCGATAGTCCAGCTTTCCGGTGAGTTTTCCGATCATGCCCGTACCTCTTTCAAACGCGTCTGTTGCGTCTTTCCGTAATAGGCGTGACAGATCGCAATCGCCAGAGCGTCTGCGGCATCCGCCCCTTTGGGCTGACATCCGGGCAATTGCAGTTTGACCATGTGCAGAACCTGCTCCTTTTCCGCGTGCCCGACACCCACGACCGTTTTCTTGACCCGGTTCGGAGCATATTCCCCCACCGGCAATCCGGCCTGTGCCAACGTCAGCAACGCCACGCCACGCGCCTGACCCAGTTTGAGCGTTCCCGCCCCATCCTTGTTCACGAAAGTCTGTTCGATGGCTGCCTGATCGGGTGAATGTTCGGCAATAACCTCGACGATCTGATTGTGCAGCGACAGTAACCTCTCGCCCAAATCATCCCCGTCCGATTTGCACAAACCATTTGAGACATGGCTCAGACGGCTGCCATTCGATTCGATGACGCCCCATCCCAGGGTTCTCAACCCCGGATCAATGCCCAGAATCCGCATGTTTTGCCTCGGCCTGCTCGGGTTTTCATGATCTTTTTCACCGATTAGCACGAAACATGAACATTTTCCAAGCGAATTGACCTCACGCCAAAAAACGACACAACTATCCCAAGCGCGACAGAGTGGCCTGTTTTCGACCTCGAATAGTCAGGAATCGACCTGTTTTATGAAGGCATTTTCACCAATTATTTAAGGGGATTACAGGCCCATAGAGCATTGCAGAAACTGCATAGGACACATGCAAAAACTGCTCTTGTGCGGGAAATCCGACATCACTAGATGCCCGGCAGATCACAAGATCAGAAGTTAACACAAACCAGAAGGAAACAGGATATGGCTGCACTGGACACCACCCGCACCACCACTGGCTCATTCGGCCTCGTTGGCCGTATCGGCGCAACGTTCGCATCGGTAGTAAACGCCGCAGTTGAATGGAATGACGCTCGCGTAACTCGCAACGCGCTGAACGGTCTGACCGACCGCGAGCTGGAAGATATCGGCCTGAGCCGCGGCGACATTGAGATCGTTGCTGAGGGTCGTCGCTAAGACTACCACTCACTCGCCCCGTTATCCCTCGGGGGTAAATAAGAACACCGCGCGCCATGAGCCGCGGTGTTTTTTGTTTAACTACTGTGATGACAATGCGGTTAGAAGCCCCTGATCGCAGGCCTCTTGGATAGCAGAGGCGTCAGCGTTTTCACGTCGCTTTAGTACATCACCTTGCTCAACTGAGCTGAAACAGCTTCGGTCACCGGATCGATTTGCATGATCCAAGCCCCGGCCTGTTCAACCGACGTTCCCTCGTTCAGGCTGTTCACCCGAAACTGATAGGCAGATGGCCCCAAGCTTGATAGGAGAAACGCCTTGAAAGCGAAAAACCCAACCAGGCACAGCAAAAGAACCTTTGCCGGAACCGCGGATCTTACGCGTTGTGGCTTCATCACGACCAAGCCGTCTTTGCGCATCGACGCACGATACCCACGGCTCATCTTTTGATGCTTCTTGCTCAGGCGATGAACGCGCTGATCAAATTCCAGTTGTTTACCCGTCATGGCAGCCTCCGAAAACCGCCCCCCTCGACTTCATCAGGTGACGGTAGATAGAGAATGCGTCAAAAGAGTGGCAAAAATCCACAAAACTCCTGCAAATGGTCTAAGTAACGCCCTGTTTCGTTAAGATTAGCGTCGTCCACTCACCAATCTCACTCCTATCAGTAAGATTGAACCCATTTTGAGAATAAACAGACGCGACTTCGTCAGCCTGCTCGTTAAGGATTCCCGACAGGATCGCATGCCCGCCATCCCGCAGATTCTCTGCTATTTCGGGTGACAGAGCCACCAAGGGGCCCTTCAGGATATTAGCAAAAATCAGGTCGTACGGCGCTGATGACTGCAACTCCCGGTGATCAAACCCTGCTGCTTCGACACACCGAACTGCGCCAGATATTCCGTTGGCCTTCAGGTTTGCCTCAGCCACATCAACGGCAACTTCGTCAATATCGCTGGCCAGTATCTCGCCATCCCAAACCCGTGCAGCCGCCATGGCCAGCACAGCAGTCCCGCAACCGATGTCCGCGACTTTGTCCGCGCTAAACCCATCCTCGATCAGCCTGTCCAGCGCCTTAAGACAGCCTAGCGTCGTGCCGTGATGCCCCGTGCCAAAGGCCATCGCTGCCTCGATGAGCAATGGAATGCGATCTTCGGGGATCTTGTCGGCATCATGGCTGCCATACACAAAAAAACGGCCCGCTTCGACCGGAGCCAACTCGCGACGAACATGCGCGACCCAGTCGGTTTCGGGCAACTCGGAAACCACAAATGGCTTGGCCTCGAAGGCCACAGCCAAGACAGCCAGCGCAGTCTCATCAGGTGCCTCGGTGAAATAGCCGCCGACTTCCCAGAGGCCGGATCCGTCCTCGACCTCGAACACACCTACACCGGTTGGTTCCGGCTCCAGACGCTCCATCGCTTCGCCCAGTCCTTCGGCTGCGGCTTTCCCGTTCAGAGTGGTGAGCGCTGTGAATGTCGGCATGGATGCCTCCTGTTTAAGTTGTCACAGCGCCTATGGCGACAGGCGGCCAAGGTCAAGCACTGGCGCTTATTCTGCAGGCGCGGGCGCGTATTTCGACAGGATTGTTTCGTTGCCGGGTTCAGGGTGGCGGGGGATCAGCAGAGACAACGCCAGAGACACCAGAGCCATTGCAGCAGCCAATGCGAACACCACACCGGGTGATACGACCCACAGCAACCCCAAAAGCGCAGGCAGGAATACCGCCGCGATGTGATTAATGGTGAAGGCCACAGCTGCTGTCGGCGCGATATCCGCCGGATCAGCGATCTTTTGGAAGTAGGTTTTCAGCGCCAGCGCCAGCGCAAACAGAACATGGTCAATCACATAGAGGATAGCCGCCAGCAGCACGCCCCAGCCAAACCAGTAGATACCGCCATAAGCTGCGAACACGATAGCCAGACCGGTATACTCGAAGATCAGTGTCCGGCGTTCGCCAAAGACGGAAACGGCCTTACCCAGCATCGGCGCTGCCGCCATGTTGATCACCAGATTGATCAGGTAGAGGCTGGTCAGTTCATGGACTTCGAAACCAAACTTCTCGACCATCATGAAACCTGCAAAGACAACAAAGATCTGTCGCCGTGCTCCGGCCATGAACTGCAGTGCATAATACAGCCAGTAACGTTTACGCAGGACCAGTTTCTTGGTCTGCGGCGTCGGTGAATCGAATTGCGGGTAAGCGAGCAGACAGAACAGCGCCAGCAGGGCTGTCACTCCGCCCGCAGCCATGAAGACCGTATTATAGGACAGATCAAACCGGTCCCAGGTCAGCACGATCAGACCGTAGACCACAGCTGTCGCCGCCGATCCCATGGCAACCAGCCATCCCAACACCTGGGGCGCACGGTCTTTGGGCAACCATTGCAACTGAAGCGACTGGTTCACCGTCTCATAGTAGTGAAAACCGATCGAGCTGAAGAGGGTCACAAACAACAGGCCACCAAGGCTTGGAAACCATGCCGTTACTGCTGTGGCCACGCCGAGCATCATCAGCGAGATCATCGCCAGCACCTGCTCGCGCACGAATATGATGACTGCGATCACACCAACGGCCAGGAAACCGGGGATTTCCCGCACTGTGTGCAAGAGGCCGATATCCGCGCCATCGAAATTTGCCACTTCGATTACGAAGTTGTTCAGCAACGCACTCCATCCGTTGAATGCAATCGGCATAGTCAGCGCCATCATGAACAGGAGCGTGACGGGTCGGCGCCAGAACGGAAGGCTCTGCGCCTCGGATAGGGGCATTGGTTTCAGCATGAGAGTCCTCTACGCCCATTTCTGTAATTTGGCGAGAGGAAAGCAGTCGCCGCACATTGCCTCTGCACTGGTGCAGAAGTCAGTAGAAACTTTGTGGATCGATATCGACCGTCAGGCGAATATCGCCCTTCAACCGCAAAGGCGCGATCCAGCGCGCGATTGCATCCTGAATGGGCGCGCCTTTCGGGGCTTTGACCAGCAGTCGCACCCTGTGCCGTCCGCGAATTCGGGCAATCGGTGCGGGCGCCGGGCCAAAGACCTGTGCGCCGATATCGCGCAACGGGCCATCATTGCGCGCCATGGCGTTTCCGATGTCGAACACAGGACCAACCTCTGGCCCCGAGAGCACTATCCCGGCCATACGACCATAAGGGGGAACGCCTGCAGCCTGTCGCCCGGCAGCTTCTGCCTTCCAGAATCCTTCTTCATCCCCGGATAAAATCGCCCGGATCACGGGATGTTCCGGCTGGAAGGTCTGTAGCAGCGCCTGACCCGGTTTATCTGCCCGCCCAGCGCGGCCAGCAACCTGGCGCATCAGCTGGAATGTCCTCTCGGCCGCGCGCAAATCGGCGCCATGCAGGCTGAGATCGGCGTCGATCACGCCAACCAGTGTCAGTTTCGGAAAGTTGTGCCCTTTGGCCACCAGCTGCGTACCGATGATGATATCTGCCTCACCTTCGGCGATCTCTTCGATCTTGGCTTTCAGGGCCCGGGCCGATCCGAACAGATCAGAGCTGAGCATCGCAATATTGGCTTCAGGAAAGGTCGCCTCAGCCTCTTCGGCCAAACGTTCAATCCCCGGCCCGACCGGAGCCAGCTTGCCCTCGACCCCGCAGGATGGGCACACCTCGGGCATCGGCTTCGTCTCACCGCATTGGTGGCACATCAAGCGTTTCAAAAACCGGTGTTCGACCATCCGCGCATCACAGTGATCACAGGCAATCTGCTCACCACAAGCCCGACATAAGGTAACGGGCGCATAGCCACGGCGATTGATAAACAGCAGCGACTGCTCGCCTTTCTCAATCCGCTGTCGCACTGCCTGACGCAGAGATGGGGAAATCCAGGTTCCCGGCTGCATCTGTTCCGCCCGCATGTCGATTGGCCTCATCTCGGGCAGAATGGCGGCCCCAAACCGCGACGTTAGATCGATCCGATCATACTTTCCTGCCTCGGCATTGGCCCAGCTTTCCAGCGAAGGCGTGGCGCTGGCCAGTACCACCCGCCCCCCACAGATGGCTGAACGCAGCACGGCCATGTCGCGCGCGCTGTACTGGACACCATCCTCTTGCTTGTAAGAAGTGTCGTGCTCCTCATCGACCACGACCAAGCCCAGATTGCGAAACGGAAGGAACAGGGCCGATCGCGCCCCGACGACCAGTTGCGCATCCCCCTGCCCGACCATTTGCCAGACCCGGCGGCGTTCAGTCATCGTCGCGCCCGAGTGCCATTCAGCCGGGCGCGCGCCAAACCGCGCCTCGACGCGGGTGAGGAATTCCGCGGTCAGCGCGATCTCAGGCAACAGAACCAGCGCCTGTCGTCCCATGCGCAGCGCCTCGGCCACGGCCTCCAGATAAACTTCGGTCTTACCTGAGCCTGTCACGCCCTTGAGGAGCGTGGTTCCGTAACTCCCTGACTGCTGACCTTCCTGCAGCTTTGCAACTGCGGCCGCCTGATCTTCGGTCAGCTCTTTTCCTGGCAGATCCGGGTCCAGATGTGGATACGGCAGATCACGGGGACTGTCTTCCTCCCGCACTGCACCCAGCTTGACCAGCCCTTTGACGACAGATGAGGTCACGCCGGCCTGCTCGGCCAGTTCTTTCAGCGTAAAGGCAAGACCGCCATAATCACGCAGAACCTCAAGCACGCGGGTGCGCGCGTCGGTCATACGGTCCGGTTCAGTATTGCCAAGGCGATAGATCTTACGCATCGACGGCGGATCACCCAATCCGGGAGCGCGTGTTGCCAGCCGCAGCATCGCGGGCATCGGCGTCAGCGTGTAATCCGCCACTTTGCCCAGAAACACGCGCATTTCTTCGCGCATCGGTGCGACTTCCAACACCCGGATCACCGACCGGGCCTTGTTAAGATCAAATCCCCCTTGCCCCGGTCCCCAGACAACACCCAGAACCTTACGCGGCCCCAACGGGACCTCCACAAATGCACCCAGAAAACACCCACCCTCGGGCGCTTTGTAGTCCAGCGTCCGGTCCAGAGGCTGTGTGGTCAGAACCGCCACCAGTTCGCCTTCGTCAAAATACTCCTGAGTGCTCAACGCATATCCTCGGGCCGGGGGGTTTCAGCAAGTCTCTCTTTGGGGTAAAGCCATCCGCGACCAAGGCCAACCCATCAAAGGACTGCCCTCATGAAATTCTTCGTAGACACAGCCGAGATCGATGCCATCGCCGAACTGAACGATTTGGGCATGGTAGACGGTGTGACCACCAACCCTTCGCTGATCCTGAAATCGGGTCGCGACATTCTGGAAGTAACCAAAGAGATCTGTGATCTGGTCGACGGTCCCGTCTCGGCCGAAGTCGTGGCCACCGAAGCCGACGACATGATCGCCGAAGGCCGCAAGCTGGCCAAGATCGCTCCGAACATCGCTGTGAAGGTGCCGCTGACCTGGGCCGGCCTGAAAACCTGTAAGACGCTTTCGGACGAAGGTCAGATGGTCAACGTAACTCTGTGCTTTTCGACCAATCAGGCCATTTTGGCGGCAAAGGCAGGCGCGACTTTCATCTCACCCTTCATCGGACGTCTCGACGACATCAACCTCGATGGCATGGACCTGATCGCCGATATCCGTCAGATCTATGACAATTACGGGTTTGAAACCGAAATCCTGGCGGCCTCGATCCGCACCGTAAACCACGTGACTGACAGCGCCCGTATCGGCGCCGACGTGATCACCGCACCGCCCGCCGTCATCAAGAAGCTGGCCGATCACCCCTTGACTGACAAGGGTCTGGAAACCTTCCTGGCCGACTGGGCCAAGACCGGTCAGAAAATTCTCTGATCCCGACTGTTTCTGCGAAACCGCGTGGCGCCCTCGGCGCCGCGCTAGGCCCAACTGCAAAATCTGATCTCTGATCAGAGAGATGCAGGCGGGAGCACCTTACCACCACATTGCTGCACTAATTCGAGCTTCAGGTGCATTTTTTCCAAGTCAAATCCGGTGTCCCGTGCTATAAACCGCGCAACAAAAAAAGACCGGACAGTAAATGAGCAGCAACCCGAAACTCGAGGATAATCTCCGCGCCGCGATTCTGGCTGAGCCTGACGCTGTGCTGGATGACAAGGACCTGATGCAGGCGCTTGTAACTGCGAATGAGCGCGCACGTGGTGACAACATCATCGATCTGCGTGGGATCGCCATGCAGCGACTCGAAGCCCGACTGGATCGGCTGGAGGATACCCATCGTTCGGTGATCGCAGCTGCCTACGAAAACCTGGCAGGCACCAATCAGGTTCATCGCGCCATTCTTCGTCTGCTTGAACCCGTCGAGTTCGAAGATTTCCTTCGCACACTGGGTAATGACGTCGCCGAAATATTGCGCGTCGATAAGGTCACTCTGGTTCTGGAAACTACACTTATTCAAGACGACCCCGCGGTCGACAAACTAGGCGGTGTTCTGACAGTCGCAGAGCCCGGCTTCATCGACAGCTATCTGACCTATGATCGCAGCGGGCAACCCCGGGATGTTACCTTACGCGAAATACACCACTCCAATCGCAGAATCTATGGCGACAAGGCCGACCAGCTGCGCTCCGAGGCGTGCCTGAAGCTTGATCTTGGCGAAGGTCGCCTGCCCGGGATGATCGTCATGGGCGCCAAGGATCCCAGACATTTCTCACCCCAGCTGGGAACCGATCTTCTGGCCTTTTTTGCTGGCGTGTTCGAACGCTCGATGCGCCACTGGCTGTCGTGAGCCTGATCTCTCCGGCGTGCCGCGATGCACTCCAGCACTGGCTGGACGGTCTGGGGGCACTTTCTGGACGATCGGAAAACACGTTGACGGCCTATCGTGGTGATGTCAGCGAATTCCTGTCGTTCATGACACTCCATAACAGTGCCCGGCAGGGGCTGGCTGCGCTGGAGCGGATCACAGTCTCAGACATGCGGGCCTGGATGGCGCAACAGCGCGAAACAGGTGTTGGCGCGCGTTCGCTGGCGCGCAAACTCTCCGCTGTCAAAACATTCTACCGCTGGCTGGCAGAGCGTGAGGGTTTTGAGCCGACAGCAGTTCTGTCAACGCGCGCACCGAAATACACCAAGAAACTCCCACGCCCTCTGGCCGAAGATGCCGCCCGCGCGATGATCGAAACTGTCGAATTGCAATCGACTTCTGACTGGGTTGCTGCACGTGACGTCGCCGTTGTGACATTGCTGTACGGGTGTGGCCTTCGCATTTCCGAAGCCCTGTCCCTAAAGGGGGCAGACGCACCACTGCCATCCACCTTGCGCATTCTTGGAAAAGGCGGGAAGGAACGGATTGTCCCGGTAATCCAAGCCGCGAAAGACAGTGTCGAGCATTACCTGCAACTGTGCCCTCATTCAAAATCACCCAATGCGCCTTTGTTTCGGGGCGTGCGCGGTGGACAGTTAAACCCCCGAGCCATTCAGGGCGTCATGGCCAAGGCACGCATGCAACTGGGTCTGCCGTCAACGGCAACGCCTCATGCAATGCGCCACAGCTTTGCCACGCATCTCCTGTCGGCTGGTGGGGATCTACGGGCGATCCAAGAGCTGCTGGGCCACGCATCCCTGTCAACTACGCAAACCTATACAGCAGTTGATACGGCGCGGCTGATGGAAGTTTACAACCGCGCGCATCCGAAGGCGTAAGACCCACACTACCTAAACAATTTTCGAGCGCATCGGCAGCCACTGGCTTTTTGCTTTGCATCTCCGGCTTGCATCGTTCATGACACCTGCATGACACTCAGATTTAAAGCTCTTTCCGTTCATCTGTTCACCGCAACCGGCGCTGTTTTTGCCATGTTGGCCATGCTGGCTGCTGTCGAAGAAAAATGGAGCCTGATGTACCTCTGGCTCGTGGTATCTTTCATCGTAGACGGGATCGATGGCCCCCTGGCCCGGCATTATGACGTCAAGAAGAACGCGCCTGAATTTGACGGGGTGCTCATGGATCTGATCATCGACTATCTGACCTATGTGTTCATCCCGGCCTATGCATTGTTCAAATCCGGGTTGATGGACGGCTGGACTGGCTGGTTCGCAATCATTGTCATCACTTTTGCAAGCGCGATGTATTTTGCCGACACACGGATGAAGACCAAGGATAACTCTTTCTCAGGCTTCCCCGGATGCTGGAACATGTTTGTCGTTGTGATCTTTGCACTCGAGCCAAACTTCGGGTTCATCCTCATTCTGGTCACCTTACTGGCAATCGCTATGTTCCTGCCGCTCAAGTTCATTCATCCGGTGCGCACCGAGCGCTGGCGCACGCTGTCACTGCCAATGGCACTGGCATGGACATTCTTTGCGGGTTGGGCGGCCTGGGTCGATTTCCATCCGGAAAGCTGGGCACATTGGGGTCTGGTAATCACCAGCCTGTATCTGGTGTCTGCGGGCATTGCTCAGCAACTGATCCCACAGCGAAACGCGTGACAAATCTCAAAGGGCGCTGGACCATGACAGCGCCCGAGAGCCTTTCTACAGGACTTCTTCGACTTCGAATTCAGTCCCGTTATGCGTAAAGTAGTCACCTTCTTTCAAACCAACCATCGCCAGATAAATCGGGCTTTGTGTTGAAATTCCCATATAGGTTTTGCCATCCACCTCAAACCGGGTAGTCGATACGCATACCACAAAGCGCCGGTTGTTGAATTTGATAACCGCACCGGGCTGCACCGTATCGGTTACGCTGAAATCCGTGTTTTCAATCACGTCGATCTTGGCGTGATGGGCGTGAACCGGCGCATCAAAAGCTGCGGCCAGATCCGCATTCTCGCGTGACGCAGCTATGTCGTCCTTGTCATGCCCTTCCCGGTCATCAAGCTGAGCATCTTTCAGGAATGCATCATAATGCGCCTGAGCAGTTGCCAGTTCTTGCTCTTCAAGCGACATAAGCCGGTCTATGATCGCCTTTTTCCGGGCGGCACGGTCTGTCTGGGCAGTCATACAATGCGGTCCTTTAAATTCAGCATCTGATATAAGTTGGGCCGCAAACAAGTGGATTGCAACAGGATTCAACCGATCAGATCAGCAGGCCCGCCGCGCGTTCGTGCCGTAAAAGAGCTACTTTGGTCTCGATACCGCCCTGCCCTGAAAACCCGCCAAGACTGTTCGCAGCCAGAATCCGATGGCACGGAATGATGACCGGGATCGGGTTGGCACCACACGCCCGCCCTACAGGCTGGGCAGGCTGGCCTAGCTCTTTCGCGATATCGCCATAGGTTCGGGTCTCTCCGAACGGGATGGCGAACATAAGATCGCAAACCTGGCGCTGAAATTCGGAGCCATCGACGTGATACGGCAAATCGAATTGCTCCAGCCGGCCTTCGTCATATGCCGTCAGCTGTGCAGCAGCCTCTTTCAACAACGGGGTGTTCGGCTCTTTGTTCGTACCGTTCCAAACCAGACGCGTGATTGCGCCGTCTGTTTCTTCGACCCCAAGACATCCGAACTGTGTTTCAACCGCGATCATTGGCATACGCGCAGGCTCGCAGATTGACAGAATTGACGCAACCAACGAAAAGCCCCGCCCTTTGGTAAAAGGGCGGGGTTTCTTTGCTTTAGCTCAGCGCTTCGTCACAGCGGCCACAGACGCCTTCGTGCGAATGTCGTCCGACATCGGGCAGGATCTTCCAGCATCGCTGGCATTTCGCACCTTCGGCCTTCTCGAACACGACGCCGACGCCTTCGATTTCAGGCGCACGGAAAGCCTCAGCCGGGGCAGGATCGCCTGTAACGGTCAAGCCCGAAGTGATGCACATGTCATCCACATCGAATGTCGCCAGCAGGTCGCGGGTTTCAGCGTCTTCGATATGCACAATCGGTGCCGCCTCGAGGCTGGAGCCGATAACCTTGTCCTGACGCTGTACTTCGAGCGCAGCAGTCACAGCACGACGAACACGGCGTACCTTGGCCATGTTGGCTTCCAGTTCAGCGTCGCGCCAATCGGCGGGCGTGTCGGGGAAGTCGACCAGATGGACCGAGCTGTCATCCCCCGGGAATCGTTCCAGCCAGACCTCTTCCATGGTGAATACCAGAACCGGCGCCAGCCAAGTGGTCAGGCGATGGAACAGGATGTCCAACACGGTGCGCGCCGAGCGACGACGCAGGTTGTCGCCGTCGCAGTACAGCGCATCCTTCCGGACGTCGAAATAGAAGGAAGACAGGTCAACTGTCGCAAAGTTGAACACTGCGCTGAATACACCCTGGAAATCGAACGCAGCATAGCCTTTGCGGACCTGCTCATCCAGCTCCGCCAGACGGCTCAGCACCCAGCGTTCCAGACGCGGCATATCTTCAGGTGCAACGCGATCCGCCTCGGTGAAGTCAGCCAACGAGCCCAGCATGAATCGCATGGTATTGCGCAGACGCCGATAGCTGTCGGCGGTGCCTTTCAGGATCTCCGGCCCGATCCGCTGGTCGGCGGTATAGTCGGTCTGAGCAACCCACAGACGCAGGATATCGGCGCCGTACTGCTTGACGACCTCTTCCGGCACGATGGTATTGCCCAGCGACTTGGACATCTTGTTGCCCTTGGCATCCAATGTGAAGCCATGGGTCACAACGTTCCGGTACGGCGCACGGCCTTTGGTGCCACAGGCTTGCAGCATCGACGAGTGGAACCACCCGCGGTGCTGGTCGGTGCCTTCCATATAGACGTCGGCGATGCCGTCTTCGGTACCGTCTTCGCGGTCACGCAGTACGAAAGCGTGTGTCGAACCCGAGTCAAACCACACGTCCAACACGTCGAAGACCTGATCGTAATCCTCGGGGTTGGCGATGCCATCAAGGATCTTCTCTTTGAAGCCGTCGGTGTACCAAACATCCGCGCCGTCTTTCTCGAACGCCGCCTTGATGCGTGCGTTGAGGTCTTCGTTGCGCAGTAGGTAGTCTGCGTCGGTGGGCAGAGCACCCTTTTTGGTGAAGCAGGTCAGCGGCACGCCCCAGGCGCGCTGGCGGGACAGAACCCAGTCCGGGCGCGCTTCGATCATCGAGTACAGACGATTCCGGCCTGTCTGCGGCGTCCATTTCACCAGCTCGTCGATCGAACGCAAGGCGCGTTCGCGGATGGTGTCGCCCATTTCACCCATGCCATCGTCCAGCTTGCGGTCAACGGACGCAAACCACTGTGGCGTGTTGCGATAGATGATCGGCGCTTTCGAGCGCCACGAATGGGGATAGCTGTGCTTGATCTTGCCACGCGCCAGCAACCCTCCGACCTCGACCAGCTTGTCGATGACCGCTTTGTTCGCATCACCCTCGCCACCCTTGCGGGACAGGATGTATTTGCCACCAAAGAACGGCAGATCGGCGCGGAACGAGCCATCGTCCATCACATTATAGGTGATGACCTGCTCGAGCATGCCAAGATCACGATAGAGTTCGAATTCTTCCATACCATGCGACGGCGCACAGTGAACGAAGCCGGTTCCTTCGGTATCGGTCACGAACTCAGCCGCACGGAAGTCACGGATGTCGTCCCATTCGCCATTACCACCCTCGGCCCCTGCCAGCGGGTGGGTCAGTTGGACGCCCGCCAGCTCATCTGCGGTCACGTCACGAACACGGGCCCATTGGTCGTCGTTCAGACGGGCGCGGCCCAGAACGTCAGCGGCCAGATTGTCCGCCAGCAGGAACTTGTCGCCTACATTGGCCCAGCATTCTTCCGGCGCGCCGGTGACTTCGTACAGGCCATAGGAGATATCCTTGCCGTACACGACCGCCTTGTTCGACGGCATGGTCCAAGGCGTAGTAGTCCAGATTACGACGTAGGCATCTTTCAACTGACTTCTGCTTGTGAAATCCGCGGGCAATCCATCGCTAGCAAAATCAGTAACCTTGAACTTCACCCAGATGGTGAAGCTTTCCTTGTCGTGATACTCGACCTCGGCCTCGGCCAGCGCAGTCTTCTCGATCGGCGACCACATGACAGGCTTCGAGCCTTGATAGAGCGTGCCGTTCATCAGGAACTTCATGAACTCGTCGGCGATCACGGCCTCAGCGTGATAGTCCATGGTGATATAGGGATCGGGCCAGTTGCCGGTGATGCCCAGACGCTTGAACTCTTCGCGTTGGATATCGATCCAGCCCTCGGCGAACTTGCGGCATTCCTGACGGAAATCGACAATGTTCACCTCGTCCTTGTTGTTGCCCTTCTTGCGGTACTGCTCTTCGATCTTCCATTCGATCGGCAGGCCGTGGCAGTCCCAGCCGGGTACATAACGCGAGTCAAAGCCCATCATCTGATGGGACCGCACGATCATGTCTTTGATGGTTTTGTTCAGTGCGTGGCCGATATGCAGGTGACCGTTTGCATACGGAGGGCCATCATGCAGGGTAAAGGGCGCTCGGCCCTCTTTCTCGCGTAGGCGGTCGTAGACGCCGATCTTCTCCCAACGCTCCAGCCAAGCAGGCTCGCGCTTGGGCAGGCCAGCGCGCATTGGGAATTCGGTTTTGGGCAGATTCAGCGTGTCTTTGTAGTCAGGTGTTTGGGTCGTGTCGGCGCACATGGGGGGCGTCCTCAGAGTGATCTTGTCGTGAATGGATCGAAGCGGTCAGTGCGAAATCTCAAGCACCTTTGCCCGGCGTCTCGCGATATCAGAGCGCCGGGGATATAATTCGAATAATGATGGCCAGACGGTCATACATGGCCGCGCTTATAGGACGCCCTTGCCTAATGGTCCAGAGGTTCTGCCTCCTGCGGCGAATGGCGCAGCTTGGCCCAACGATTGAGCCATGCCAAACCCGCCAGAGCAAGCCCAAGCGCCAGCAACGAGAACACCCGGATCAGCCCGCCCAGACCCGCGATATCGATCAGGAACACCTTGGCCACGGCAAGGCCGATCACTACCAATCCTGCCTTGCGCATCAGATCGGACTGACGAGCGAGCGACTGGTAGAACAAGATTGCGCCAATAACCAACAGCGTCAGGGTGTAGGTGTACAATTCGGGCTGCGTGACACCATTGCCCTCGTACATACCCTCGGGCCCCTGCCAAAAGTGGCGGATCGCAAGCCCCAGCCAAAATGCTGCAAGCGCGCCTGCAGCAATGTAGCTGATCTGTTTCAGCCTCAAGGGCATCGACGGAATCCGCCACGCTGAAAGCCCGATGACCAGCGCGGGTAACAGATAGGCCACCGCAAGCGTGTTCAGGATCGGGGGGCCAAGCACCGGATCGACGTAGAGATGGAGCAGCGGGTTTTGTTCGATCAGCGCCTCTGCCAAACGCACCACACCATGTGCCGCGAAAAAGCCCGCAAGCAGATAGCGTGCGTAGTTCAGCTTACCGCCCAGCTCGAACCTCTGAACCTGAGCATAGGCCAGCAGCAGCCAGATCACGGAAAGCAACCCAAGCCCCCACGGACTGCTCTGAGCCCCGCCTTCGCCGAACCCCTCGAGCCAGCGCATCAGCAGCAGAGACAGCAATATGCCACCGGTCGCCCATGCGGCGCTTTCCAGCAACAGCACAGCCACCGGCCGCGTGAGTGGCCTAAGCAGCCACCATCCGATCAGGAAGCCAATAACTGCCGCGCCATAGACAAATGTCATTTCGAGCAACGGTGCTGTATCCGCCCACTCAAGACCTGGATTGAGGACCAGCCTTACCGTGATTGAAAACACTCCGGCCCAAATAAACCAACTCATCGGCGGCAGTGTGAATTTTCGGTCCAAAGCAGCGGCGATCACCACCGTTACGACAAGCGCAACTGTCAGCGCGGCCGAACTGAGGACAATTACACAGGCGAAGGTCAGGCAGGACAGAGCTGAAAGAGTGACCAAGGCTGTGCGCAAGCGGTATTCACCGTCAATTCGCGCAAACCGCTCGGCCAGAACCACCATCACTGCGCCCAGTGCAATGGCATGCAGAGCCCATGGGTAGGCTCCGATCACCTGCGCAGGGTTCCAGCCGATTTCCAGCCCGATTGCCATCACTGGCGCGAACACTGCAGCGCCCCCTGCCCAGACAACAGCATAACGCCCGCCCATGAAGGAACGCCATGCGGCAAGCAGTGTGATCACCGCGCCCAACGCGACCAAGATAGTAACGACCATCGGATAGTCGGCCTCGGCGGTTTCCGCGTAGGTCGCCGCAAACGCCCGTTCAACAGAACCTCCGTCCATCCCGTGTGAAAAAACCGACCACACAAGACCCGCAGCAGGGAACACAACCAGGTCCTTCAGGGCGCGTGCATCCTTTGCCCAGATGATCAGCGCAAACAGCAATGCAACGAACAAGACTATGCCAAGCCAGAACTCCGAAGACGAGTCTGCCCAGTGAAGCGAGAGGATCACGGAACTGGCAACCACTGCCCCAAAAGCCAGCCGGGTTGGGAATTCAGGCCAAGCCCCCCCTTTCTTGCGCTGGATAGTCTCCAAAACCATCAGTCCCGAGTGATCGGGGATCAACCGCCTGACCGGAATTGCGATCGTAATCAGCGCAAGAACTGTGGCAAATGTCAGATATGCTGGTTCAGTTGATGGCGACGACAAGACCAGCAGCAAGGCCGTTGCGTAAGACCCAACCAGCGTAAGCACCGAAATCCAGGCCCATCGGCGGACGGTATCGATGCCCAGCCCCAGCACGGCGATCACGAAAAAATATCCGTAAAGCCATGAAGGATCATTCGATGAGCCACCAACCATGAAAGGTGCTGCGAAAGCTCCGATCAGACCAACAGCGGCCAATAGCGGGCCATGAAACCAACCCAGCACCAGCCCCGTCAGTGCAATCACGACCATTCCAAACAATGCGGTTTCGGGGCCAATCAGATCATATAGCTGTCGTGCGGACAGTACGCCCCCAAACAGCGTCACAAGCCCTGCGCCCGAGAATACCGACGGCAAATAGGCGGTGGCCGAGTCCTCATCGTCGCCGAACCGGCGGCGTACCACTTCACCTGCTACGATCAGAGCTGCACCAAAGGCCAGCGCGGCCAGAACACGGGCAGTGGGCGGCAGCAGGCCATTTTCAACGCCATATTGGACAAGGAATATACCTGCGAGAGCCAGTGAAAGAGCAGAGACCGCATAAAACCAATTCTCGCGCAGCCAAGCGCCCAGCGCCGCAATCCGATCCCCGCGAAAGACAATCGCTCCACTGTCTTCTTCTTCGGCCTCAACGGCGGTCATGTCGGTTTGTTCACTCTCAACCGCCGCAGGCATCTCTTCGGTCTTTGGTGCAGACCATGGCGCAGGTTTCGACTGTTCTTTTTCCTCCTCGGAAAGTTCCTGCTCAGCGGCTGACATGGGTGATGTAGTAGGCGCTCGCTCAGTCGCGCCCATCGACATCTCCGTGAGCTGATGTTCGAGTTGTTCAACCCGTTTACGCAAACGGGACTGACCGACCAACAACACAATGATCGAAATGGGTATGGCCAGAACAATCAGGCCAATGAGGACGAGTAGGGACTCCAAAAAAATACCTCCGGAGATAATCGGCCTGAACCTACATTGAACGGGCACCGGGTAATAGTCTGGAAATCCAGTTAGATTTGTTTTGTTGTAGGCTAGTCGGTATCAGAACAAGGCTATGTCGGGACGCTCCAGCATCAGCCAGATAATCGCCAACACTGCAACAAACGCGGGAAATCCGCAGGCAAACCAGATGCGAAACAATTGATGATAGGCATCTGGCAGTTCTTCGCCATTTCCCGCTGCACGCCGGGCATAGTCACGTAAACGCAGCTGTATCCAGACCACTGGAAGCCAGAACAAACCTGTAAAAACATAAAGCAGCAGCGACAGAGCAATCCATCCCTCGGACAATGACCATCCCAGCCTCCACGCCAGCAGAAATCCGGTAATCGGCTGCAGAATGACGGCTGACGTCGTGAACAACAGATCAGCCAAAACCACGATACTGGCTGTATGCGCAATGATACGCGGATCCCGGCTGCGATGCGCCATCAGCATAAAGAACGCGATGCCCGCACCCGTTCCCAGCAAGACACAAGCACCAATGACATGCAGCCAGCGCAGGATCAGATCGGGGTCCACTACCTGCTCTCCAACATTGGCCACGCAACCAAAGACAGCATCATCGCCGGCAGGATCTTGACCAGAGGTCCAAGAGGGTCACCCCAAAGAGTCGGAGCGGCAACGGTCGCGGCCAACAGATAGAACAATGCAACAGCGCATTGCAAAAGGCATACCCGTCCCGCCCATGGACGCCACAACAGAGCCAGACCCAGAGCGATGTCAACAAGCGACCAGAACACGACGCTGACCGCTGCGGACGGGGCAGACCAACCTGCATCAAGAAGAACCGATTTGGCCTGGGATAATCCGGTCAGACCAAGGACACCGGACAACACCCAGAACAGGCTCAGCACCGCGATTACCAGAGGCATCAACAGGGTTATACGCGCCGTCAACCGATGTTCACGTGCGCAGGTCAGGCGGCTAAAGACCTCATCCATTGAGGCCAGCGATGCACCCGCAGCCTTACGATATGGTTCCGGGTCGCCCGTGACCCCATCCGCCATGACCGTCATGGCGGTACTGCGCAACGGCGAACGCCATCCAAGATTTCCCAGAAAATCCGCCAAGGATGCGACCAAGCGGGTCGTCCACACCGGCACCCCAACCGTCAGCCGAGCCGCCGGGAAACCCAGCCACCGACGCATCGCCGCGAGCACGTCAGACAGCGGATGTTCAGCATCTTCAACGAGATCATAGGCTCCCTGAGGCAACTCACCTGCAACAGTCGCAGCGATAGCACCGCACAGATCGGCCATGCCAACACACTGAACCGGCGTTGCCGGGTAAGCGATCGGCTGCACCAGCGGGATTGCCGCCAGCATCCTTAAGAGCGCAGTCCCGCCGTAGTCGCTCTGTCCGATTACCAAACCCGGTTTGAGTATCCATACAGGAGCTCCACAGATACGGAGCGCTGCATCGCCTGCGGCCTTGGTTCGCATGAAATCAGTCGTTGCATCAGGCTCGGCCCCGATGGCTGAAATCTGGACAATTGAAATGCCCAACTCGGCACAAGCCTGCCCCAAAGCAGCGATGGCTTTGTGATGCACAATCTCAAGATCATCGACCCCGCCGTCTTGCAGCGCACCTGCGCAATTCACCACCGCATCAACGTTGTTCAGACGGGATCGCCAATCCTCAGGATCCAGAAAATCCCTCAGATCACCCTCTACAAGCGTGACGCCCGGCAAGACCTTTGCCCCTGTTCGCGCATCGCGCACCATGCCGGTTACGCTTGCGCCTTCAGACTGAAGCGCCCTTGTGACTGCAGCTCCGATAAACCCGTAAGCCCCCAAAACCAGAACGCGTTTTCCGTGTAATCTCTTTTGCGGCATGACCACTCAAATCCGTTTTCACGACAGTATCTGATTGATCCGCGCGCACCAGCACCACCGCGCAAACTGCGACATCAACTGCCCTCATGGATGGAACAGCGATCCAACCAAGTAGGCGATCGAAGCTGCCGCACCGCCAATCAAAAAAGTTTCCAGCCCTGAGCGCCACCAAGGAGACAGAGACCACCGGCTTTTCAAAGCCCCGATCGCAAAGAAAACACCCATCGTGAGCCAGGCCGAGATAACAAAGGCACCATCCAGAGAAAGCAGGAATGGCAGGAGCGGGATCATGCCAGCCGCGAGAAAGGCAAAAAAAGTCGCCGTCGCCGCTTTGATTGGATGGGGATCAACGCTACCCAATCCGTATTCGCCCTCCAGCATCAGGCTAATCCAGTTTTCCCGACTGGCAGTGATTGCCTCGGTCGCTTCATTGAGCACCTCGCCAGAAAGCCCTTTTTGCGCGAGTATTTCCTTCACTTCTGCCCGCTCGCCTTCGGGATAAAGCTCGATATGCCTTTCCTCTATGGCGCGGATGCGTCGGATATTGTCCAGTTCAGCCTTGGTGCCTGAGTAATTGCCTGCAGCCATCGAAAACCCGTCTGCCAGCACATTGGCCAGACCAAGAGCAACGATTACGAATGGCGACAAACCTGCTCCGGCAACACCCGCGACGATCGCAAAGGTGGTCACAGATCCATCGATCCCACCATACACAACATCACGCAACACACCCCGCCCGGGCGGCGCATTGATCCGTGCCGTGATTTCCTGCTGGCTGTGTCCGTGATCGGTCATGGCTGGCTCCTTCCCCATTTTGCGGGGTTCGGCAGGCCAGGACCTTGCGACAGATCAACCCTTTGAAAACAACCCGCTCAAGGCACGTTTAACCATACCACGGGTCGATGGTTTGTGCCGTTCGGAAAATGGTAACGGGCGACAAACCTCCATCGCGGCAACCCCGACACGGGCAGACAAGGCACCATTTACAAGGCCCTCGCCAAAACGCCGGGACAGTTTACTAAGGACCGAGCCACCAAGAACCGGCTCGAGCAGATCATCACCAACGGCCACAGCCCCTGTCGCAACGAGGTGAACAAACACTGCCCGAGTCAAACGCCAGCTACCCAAAAATCCGGCGCGACCGCCATAGATTTCCGCAATCCGGCGGATCATACGCAGCGAAGATGCCAGGGCCGTCACGACATCCGCCAACGCAAGGGGCACCAGC
This sequence comes from Ruegeria arenilitoris, assembly GCF_013030265.1. Taxonomy (GTDB): domain Bacteria; phylum Pseudomonadota; class Alphaproteobacteria; order Rhodobacterales; family Rhodobacteraceae; genus Ruegeria; species Ruegeria arenilitoris_E. Next base: position 27,628 of record NZ_WPZQ01000002.1, on the reverse strand, counting down.
GCAGTAACCGTGGCCACCTGCCGTGCTGCCGCCTCAACCTCTCGGCTGGCTGCAGCGTCCAATGGCGCTAGTAGCTCATCTTCGGCCAATACCAGCAGCCCGGAGGCATCGAACTGCTCCTCCATCCGCTCAGACAGGCGCTCCCGCCCCCAGCGGGTTTCCTCACGCCCCTTGTAGAACGAGATCAGGCGGTTCGTGACCGTGCGCGCTTGCCCCAGATCAGCATCTGCCAGCGCAGTATCAGCGGCGCGGCGCATTCCATCCACACGGGACAGGCGGCCAATTGCAGCCAACTCGCGCAAAGCAATGATCAGCCCGACAAGCACCAAGGCGCCGATCAATACTGTAACGATCCATCCCAAAACTGGTGCACGCGCAACCAGAGACGTGGCGAAATCCCATGCCGCCACCGAAATCGCCGCTCCGACCACAGCAAGTGCCAGCCCCCAGAACCACCGCGACAAGACCGATGGCTTACGAGATGCCAAACGCGCTGCAGCCTGCATAGCCTGCCCTTGCGGCTGCGCTATGTCAGGGACCGGAGGCGCATCAGATACATCCGTTGCTGGCCCGGCATCATCTTCGAGATCAATCAGAACCGGACCTTTAGCCATCGTTCAAACCCTCTTTTCGCCAGGCAAATTTGATGTCGGGCAGGTTTTCATCATTGTCTGCTCCATCGCTGCGCGCAATTTCAACAAAACCATTCTGTCTGTAAAACCGAAGGGCTGGTTCATTTGCCTGAAAAGCGAACAATGACAATTCAGAATGCTGAGACTTTGCAAGATTCAGCAGTTGTCGCCCTATCCCCTTTCGACGCGCGGAGGATGTCAGGTACAACGAGTGGATTTCCGAACCCTTTAGCGCCAGAAACCCTACGACATCGCCATCATCATCAGCGACAGTTACCCAGCCCTGATCGATCATGTAGCCACAAAACGCTATCGTTTCGGCACAGGTATGGAGATTTGGCATCCAATCGTTTTCCTGCGCAAACCCATGCAGGATCATGCCTGTCGTACCTGCATCCGTGCTGCGCGCGGGTCTTAGGGTAACGGTCACAGGCGATCTCCGATCAGAAACTGCGCAGCGCGGTCCAGACGAATATGTGGCGGGCCATCCCCAGGTCGAAGGGTCAGCTTTGCCGGAGCGAAGGCCATAAACCCATAGTCCTCCCCCAGCCAGCCTTCGGCACCGTTGCGCGCTGGCGTCAGCAGATGGGCGGGATCTTCCGGTAAATCCCCCGGGTAAAAAGCTGCCTTCTTTCCGCTTTCCAACAAAGTGCCACGAACGCAGGGCAATTCCACCCCATCGTGACTGCGCATTTCTTCCGTGGTCGCGCGGAGAGCTGCCAACGACAGCGCTGCAGTTTCGGCCCCGGCAAACTTGGCGCGATCACGGGCCTCTCGCGTCAACGCCTCCATAATCGCGGTCAGGCGCGGGTGCTGAAGATGATGAAGGTGATCCGCTTTGGTGGCCGCAAATAGAATGCGCTCAACCCGTTTACCAAGCAGCATCTGGCTCAGCCAGGCATTCCGCCCCGGTCGGAAGGCAGACAGAATATCCGCCATTGCACGACGCATATCTTCTACGGCCTGTGGTCCCTTGTGGATCGCGCCCAGCGCATCAACCAGAACAACCTGCCGATCGATCCGGGCAAAGTGATCGCGAAAGAACGGTTTGACCACCTGCGATTTGTAGGCCTCGTAGCGCCGTTCCATCTCGCGCTGCAGCGTTCGCCGACGCGACGGGCCAGAAACTGGCAGAGGTGCAAATGTCAAAACCGGGGATCCGGCCAAATCGCCCGGCAAGATGAACCGCCCTGGCGTGCAATCATAGAACCCGGCTTCTCGGGCTGCGTTCAGATAGGTGGTGAACAAACCAGCCAACGCCTGAGCTGTGGGCTCCTCATGAGGGCCTGCAAGGTCAACTGCCTTTGCCTGCGCCAGAAATTCAGCAGCCTGCGGGCGTCTCTCAATCCTCTCAAGCGTCTCGTGCGACCACTCTTCGTAAGATTTCTCGAGCAATGCCAGATCAAGCAACCATTCGCCGGGATAATCGACGATATCCAGATGAATCTTACGCGGCCCCTGCAGACCTGACAGCAAACCAGCAGGGCGCGCCTTGAAAGACAAACGCAGCTCTGACACAGCGCGCGTACTGTCCGGCCAGTGCGGCTCCGGTCCGGTCAGGTCTGAGAGATGGGATTCGAAATCGAACCGGGGAACTGTATCGTCTGGCTGTGGCTGCAGATACGCAGCGTTAATCCGCCCCTCCTGCTGCGCGACCAGCCCGGTCATACGTCCGCGGTCCAGCAGGTTGGCGACCAATGATGTGATGAAAACCGTCTTTCCCGATCGCGCCAATCCGGTGACGCCCAGACGGATAACAGGCTCGAACAGCGTCTCAGATACCCGGTCGCCCACGGTTTCGACGCCGCGCACAAGACTGTCTGCCAGTGATGAGATGACCAATCTGTCGCCCCGCAATTATCGTTTTTTCCAAGATAGGTAGAGGTCGCAGGACTTGCCAGAGCTTTTGTCCATCCAGCCCTTGCCCGAACCCGCGTGTCGCGATACCAGCGCCTCATGCCCAGATACGCGTTGAAAGTCGAATACCAAGGGGAACCGTTTGCCGGATGGCAACGGCAAAAAGAGCTGCCGTCCGTGCAGGGCGCTATCGAACAGGCCCTGTCACGCCTTCAACCCGGCGAGCATACCATCGCGGCTGCCGGTCGTACCGATGCGGGCGTTCATGCGTTGGGACAAGTGGCTCATTGCGATCTTGAAAAAGAGTGGGATCCGTTCCGCCTGTCTGAGGCGCTGAACTATCACCTCAAGCCGCAGCCTGTCGCCATCATTAAGGCAGCGCGCGTGGATGACGACTGGCATGCCCGCTTTTCTGCGCTCGAGCGGCAATACCTGTTCCGCATCCTGATGCGTCGCGCACCTGCAACCCATGACAAGGGTCAGGTCTGGCAGATCAATCATCGGCTGGATGTGGATGCGATGCAGGCCGGGGCGGACATGCTGATAGGACGGCATGATTTCACAACTTTCCGCTCCTCCATCTGCCAGGCTGCGAGCCCGGTCAAAACACTGGATGAATTGCGTGTCGGGCAGGTTCAGGGCTTTTCCGGTCCCGAAGTACATTTTCACGTCCGCGCACGGTCATTCCTGCACAATCAGGTGCGTAGCTTTGTCGGCACGCTGGAGCGGGTCGGTGCAGGTGCATGGAGCCCGGCAGATGTACGCCATGCGCTGGAAGCAACTGATCGAGCAGCTTGTGGCCCGGTCTGCCCTCCGCAAGGCCTCTACCTCGCGCGGGTTGGGTATCCTGAGGCTGTTTTTGACTGAATCAAATCGCGCGCAGCAAAAGGCCGCCCGCGATCACTGCAATGATCAGTCCGGCAACCAATTCGATAGTCGGCGCCAGCACGGATGCAAAACGGGTCGCCGAAGCTGATGCCAACAGCCCTCCGCGCAATCCAAATGACGTCCACCCCACCAAGGTCGTGACCAATGCTGTGCCCAGCGCCATAGAAAAGGCACCTGCAATTCCTACCATCGCGATACCCATTTGCCATGTCAGGATGAGGACAAACAAAGCTCCAGTACAAGGGCGGGCGGCGATACCTGCGATCAGGACCATTGCCTCGCGCAGACTCCCAACCTGAGCCACTTCTTCGGCGGTTGGACCATGGCGATGACCGCAATCTGAACAGACCTCATGGTCGTGGTGATGATGATCGTGGTGATCATGTTCATGATGGTGATGATGGTTGTGTGAGTTCTCATTGCGCTGCCGTCTTGCAAAGCTGCGCAACGCGCGAAAGACCAGCCACAAACCAATAGCTGCGATTGCGCCGTAGCTGATTGGTGCCATCACCTGCTCTGTTGTTCCGACAAGGCTTTCTCGGGACATTTGGAAAACCAACACCCCGGCATAGACCAAAACGATGGCCGTCACCGCCTGCCCCAGACTGGACAATACGCTGATGGCAGACAGACGCCAGAACGCGACCCGGCGACCCAAACCATAGCCGCCGATCAACACCTTACCGTGGCCCGGTCCTATTGCGTGGAAAAACCCGTAGGCAAAGCAGACCGTCAATAAGGTTGCAACAGCTTCGGGCTGTTTCGCCCGCGCAGCACGCAGGGATCGTGCGATCTGGTTCTGGAATTCACGCTGTTCGCCCGCCGCCCACGCGGCAAGGTGATCGAACCCGCCACTGCCCCAGAACCACAGCAGCAATCCACACGCCAGGGCTACCGGTACAATCAGGTATTTGGACATGAAACACGAATCTCGGTCGCAAAGTTCTCGCCGACAAGCGGGATGTCATTTTCTTCGAGGTCGTAGTCGGCATCCAACGTCAACAAAAAGGCCTGCATCTGGGCGAGCTGCCCGTCGATATCCGGATCAAAGCGTTCGACCTTACAGGTGTCAGGTCCCGAAACCGTGACAGGGCGCGTGACCTCGTAAGCAGTGTAATACGTCTCGTCGAAAGGTTTGGCTGACAATGCGGTGGCCGGGACAAACCCATCTTCGACCGCGCGCAGATGTGTGGTTACAATCCGCCCGTCTTCGGTGGTTGCATGAGGCTCCATTGGGCCAGAAAGTGGCACATTGGTTCCATCTGCCTGAACAACCAGATCGCCGTTATATCCTTCGACCCATTGCGCATCAAAACCGGCCAGCACCTGTTCCTCGGCATCAGTCAGGACACCATCGGCATCCTGATCCAGTTTCATATCTTCCAGAACCAACAGCGAGTAGAATTCGTCATATACCCAAGTTACGCGCACATGGGTCAACTGACCGGCGTCGTCAACAATGAACTCAAGCCCGGTGTCGATAAAGACGTGCGGGTGTGCGGTTGCCGAAATCGGCAGACAGCAGGTCAGTAATGTGGTCAGCCAACGCATGACGGGAAGATAGGGTGCACAGGGGATGGCGGCAACGTGTTTCACTGCAATGACGCAAAAACCAGCCAACGGCCTACCCCGGCGGGAACAGAACCAGAGTTTGCAGCGCCGTCCCAACCGGCCCTTCGGTGTCATAGAGCACTGATTGTGACATCCCGATCCCCGACGAATGCCAGTGGGATACTGAGTCAGAGGCCAACCATTCCGAGACGGGCTCTCGGTGAATATGTACCGTCAGATCGGTGTTCATGAACCCCATTTCAGTCGGCGGTGCATTCCATGAGATACCATTGCCGCAATCCGCCAGGGGGCACAGTGCCTGAATCGGGGATGGCGTCTCTCCTTCAAGCAAGGCAGGTGTGCGCATCCAGATCGCCTTGGGGCCCGGCCCCTGATTGCCGCCCGCGGGATATGCAACTTCGGTGAAATGCGCAAAGCCGGGCAGATCATGGCGCATCTGACGAATTGGGAAAGGCCCATCAACGACATTGTTAAGGTCCAGCGAGTTGAGGCTTGCATTCGGAACGTTGCCCAGTTCCTTGCGAACCAGATGCATGGTTGTCGCCGTCGCACATAACGTGTCATCCAGATCATGCACCGTCACCCGTGTCGTGGCGAGCGTCCGGGTATGCCGCGTGGTTTCAGCCGCAACCCTCAATCCGGCCAGCGGCAAGGGGCGTAGCAAATCCACCGTCAGCCGGGTCAGCATTTTCTCAGGGCCGACTTCGGTTTCGGCTGCACGCGCAATCAGACCCGTCACGGGCCCGGCGTGACAATGATCTGCCGACCATGGGCCACGCACCGGATCGTTGCCGACAAAGGCACCGTCAGTGCTGGTGTGAAAATAGGCCTGCTCTTTCAGGTCTGGTTGCATCATTTGTCTCTAAACCTCAGATCTTTTCCTGAGTGTATTTCTTCAGTTCTGCCCGCGCCACCTGACGACGGTGAACAGCATCCGGCCCGTCGGCCAACCGCAGTGTCCGGACGTGTGTCCATGCCGACGCGAGTGGCGTATCCTGACTGATCCCCTGCGCTCCGAACATCTGAACGGATTCGTCGATAACCTTGAGTGCAACACGCGGGGCAACAACTTTGATTTGGCTGATCCACGGCGCTGCCGCCCGTGCATCTCCCTGATCCATGTACCAGGCCGCCTTGAGGCACAAAAGTCTGGCCATCTCAATCTCCATCCGGCACTCGGCGATGATGTCGAAATTGGCGCCCAGCTGAGCAAGTTTCTTCCCGAAAGCCTCTCTCTGCAGGGAGCGTTTACACATCTGCTCCAGCGCGATTTCGGACTGACCGATTGCGCGCATGCAGTGATGAATGCGGCCCGGCCCCAAACGACCCTGCGCAATCTCGAAACCTCGGCCTTCACCCAGCAGGATATTCTCGGTTGGAACCCGAACGTTGGTAAATCGAATATGCATGTGCCCGTGCGGCGCATCGTCGTGGCCGTAAACCTCCATAGGCCGCAGAATCTCGATCCCCGGGGTATCGGCGGGTACAACAATCATCGATTGCCGTTTGTGTACCGGCAGATCGTCTCCACCAGTTTTGACCATCACGATGTAAACTTTGCATCGCGGATCACCGGCACCGGAAGCCCACCATTTCTCACCGTTCAAAACATACTCATCGCCATCCCGCACGCAGGACATTGAGATATTGGTCGCGTCAGATGAGGCAACATCCGGCTCTGTCATCAGATAGGCCGATCGGATCTGGCCATCGAGCAAAGGCTTGAGCCATTGCTCTTTCATCTTCTCGGTGCCGTAACGTTCGAACACTTCCATGTTGCCGGTGTCCGGAGCCGAGCAGTTGAACACTTCGGCCCCAAGTGGCGTTTTGCCCATTTCCTCGGCAAAATAGGCGTATTCCACCGTTGTCAGGCCAAACCCTTTGTCACTGTCGGTTAGCCAGAAGTTCCACAAACCCGCTGCCTTGGCCTTGGCTTTCAGCCCTTCGAGAATTTCGGCCTGCCGTTCCGTGTACTGCCAGCGGTCACCTTTATTGATTTCCGCGTGGTATTCTTCCTCAAGCGGCATGATCTCATCGCGTATCATCTCAGTCACGCGTTGTAGCAGAGCGCGATTTTCCTCGCGCAGTCCAAATGACATCATTATCAAATTCCTCCCTGCCCCCACGAACCGAGGTTAACGTTTAACAAGAGGATGTCTTAGCTGCACTGATCCTGTCTAGTTGGGTGACGGGACGTCACTAAGATCAATTTTGAATGAAAGACACGCAAGTGTCCGTGAAGGCTTATCGCATCTCAGTATTTCAAGGGACAGCAAGAGTATTTTCCGATCAGCATAGTGTGAGTTTAGCTCAACGATTGCAGGTCACGACACGTATGATTCCAGGCCGACCATGTTCTATTCACAAATCGCGTATCCAGAACTGTAGAGGTTTAAGCGTTTCGTCCTTGTCACCCAGATCTTTCCACGAGAACTGGGCCACCACACCCGTCAGCTTTTCATATCCTCGTGCGCGCCAGAATTCATCCAGCGGGCGATAGCTGGCGGGGCGCATCGGGTGATCTTGCGGCCTCTGAACAGCACAGAAAGCGCATTTCCCGAACCCCAAGCTCCGCGCATGCGCTTCTCTCAGATCAAAGAACCTGTGGCCGACACCCTGCCCCCGATACTCGGGCAACAGCACGGATTCAGCACAATAGAATATCTCGGCCAAATCCAGCCCCCAGCCTTCGAAAGCAGCGGCGAAATCGTCGGCGTGATCTGTCAGGGGCGCGCCTGTCGACGCACCGATCAGACGATCGCCATCAAAGGCGCCAACCACGATAGCTTTGTCGCTGTCACGATAGGATTGCAGGTACCTGCGTTCGTATTCCAGATCACCATCATAGAGATAGGGCCATGCGCGGAACACCGCGATCCGTAGACGTGCCACGTCGTCCAGCGCCCCTGCCAACGTGGAACCGGTCAGGGCGTGGACGTCGGTGACCTTAGCCATTGGAGACCTGCTTTACCCAATCCGCCAGATTGTAGAAGGTCGTTACCCGTGTGATCTTGCCGTCCTTCAGGTTAAAGAATGATCCCGCTGGCAGACGGTAAGTCTGTCCATGCGCCTCAGGCAGTCCTGCATCCGTTTCCAGATAGGTGCCGTTCACGATGAACTCTGCTGCCGCGCGGGTGCTGTTTTCAGCCTCGAACACCACAATATCCGTGAGGTTTTCTTTGTAGCACCGGTTCATGTGGGCACAAAATTCCGCGAACTTGTCCTTACCGGTCCGAATTTGGCCCTCGTTCACGTGATGGGCTACGTCATCAGACAAGCATTCCAGCATGCCTTCAACATCACCGGCATTGAAGGCATCGAAATAGGTTTTGACAGTCTGGTTCATGCGATCTCCGTAGGTTCACCCCAGCGATCCTTAAGATGTTTGATGATCTGATCGCGGGTCTGACGGTAGTGGTGTAGCTTCTGATCCCGTGTCTCGCCCAGTCCAGTAGGGTCCATTATTGGCCAATAATCGACATCCAGATGAAAAAACCGGGTCAGTTCCAGCGCTTTTCTCTGGCTCGCCGGCGAAAGCGCGACGATCAGATCAAAGGAACTCAGATCGTCGCCCCATTCCTCCATCTCATCGAAGGAGCGCGAGCGGTGACGAGACAACTCGACATCAATCTCCTGACAGGCAGCGATACTAAAGCCATCTATTTCGAGATCATTGTGCACACCGGCAGATTGAACATAGGTGCCCGTGCCATAGAATTTCTTCATGATCCCTTCGGCCATAGGTGACCGAACCGCGTTATGGTCACAACAAAACAGGACCGATTGCGGCAAAGGCTTCACGCGTCACCCTCCAAAGTGCAAAACGCAGATCAGGGTGAAAAGACGACGCGCAGTATCAGTGTCGATTTCGGCCTTGCCGTCCAGACGTTCCTGCAACACACGACTGCCTTCGTTGTGAATGCCCCGGCGCGCCATGTCGATGGTTTCGATCTGGCTGGGCGGCAGAGTTTTCACCGCGTTGAAATAGCTTTCGCAGATTTGGAAATAGTCTTTGACCACCTGCCGGAACGGCCCAAGCGACAAGTGAAACTCGGCCGCCTTTTCGCTTTCTTCAGTCGCGATATCAAAAACCAATCGCTTGTCGCGGATCGACAGCTGTACGTGATAGGGACCCTCGGGCACAACACGATCATCCCGTTTCGGCAACGCGAACGAGTTCTCTTCGAGCAGATCATAGATCGCAACCTTGCGCTCCTGCTCGATCTCCGGTGTCGGAGGTGGCAGATTTCGGTCGTCCAGTTCGATGTGCGAAATTCGGGTCATGTTTCCAAGGGTCCGATCAGGTCATGACAGACCTATATCAACGTTTTCAGATGGGCAACGCGCAGATGCAGCTGCGCGCCTCACTGTTGCGTTGGGTCAACCGTTCAGGCGTTTCAACCGTGCTGTCACAGACAGTCCGTGTGCCTCAAGGCTCTCGGATTGCGCAAGCTTTTCGGCCGCAGGACCAATGGCGCGCAGGGCTTCGGGTGTCATGTGGCTGAGCGTGGTGCGCTTCAGGAAATCCATAACGCTGAGGCCAGATGAGAACCGGGCCGAACGCGCGGTGGGCAGCACATGGTTGGGGCCGCCGACATAGTCACCGATAGCTTCGGGTGTGTACTGGCCCAGGAAGATCGCGCCAGCATGCACGGTTTTCTTGCTCAGCGCGACAGGGTCTGCAATGCAAAGTTCCAGATGTTCGGGTGCAATTCTATTGGATAGTGCCGCCGCTTCATCCAGGTCTCGCACAGTAATGACTGCGCCGAAATCACGCCAGCTGGCCCCAGCTATATCCCGGCGCTGCAGCGTTTGCAGTCGCTTTTCGACCGCTTCGCTGACGGCCACACCAAAAGCGGCGTCATCGGTGACCAGGATGGATTGCGCGCTTTCGTCGTGCTCGGCCTGGCTCATAAGATCCAGTGCAATCCAGTCCGGGTCATTGTCCTTGTCAGCGATGACCAGAATTTCTGAAGGCCCCGCGATCATATCGATGCCGACCTTGCCGAAAACCCGACGCTTGGCCGCAGCAACGAAAGCGTTGCCCGGTCCGGTGATTTTGTCGACCGGAGCGATGGTTTCAGTGCCATACGCCAAAGCTGCAATCGCTTGCGCACCGCCAATGCGATAGATTTCATCCACACCAGAAAGCTGAGCCGCCAACAACACCAGCGGATTGATCTGACCATCCGGCGTGGGAACTGCAATCGCCAGACGCTCAACTCCCGCAACCTTGGCCGGGATTGCGTTCATCAATACGGATGAGGGGTAGGACGCCAGACCCCCCGGCACATAAAGGCCTGCTGCAGAAACTGCCGACCAGCGCCAGCCCAACGTCGCACCGGCTGCATCCGTCCATTCGTGATCCAAAGGCAGTTGCTTTTCGTGGTAGGCGCGGACGCGTTCCGCCGCCAGTTCCAGCGCGTCGCGATCTTCATCCGAAACCTGCCTGACCGCATCAGAGATTTCTTCTGCGCTGAAGGCCATCGTTGCCGGTGTCAGCTCCAGCCGGTCAAATTTCGCCGTCAACTCAATGACCGCAGCATCACCCCGGCTGCGCACATCATCAATGATCCCGGCGACCACTGCATCGACATCGGGACTGTCTTCGCGCTTGGCTGACAAGAGCGTCTGAAAGGCGGTTTCGAAATCAGAGGAGGTCGTGTCGAGGAAAACGGGCATGATTTGCAACTCCGGGCGTTTGAACGGGTCATATCGCCGGGATGCTGGCGCCTCAACCCTCAGTCCGCTAGGTGCAGCGATTTGCGCATTGGGAGCTGTGGAATACCGTTCCATTCTTGGCTCTGGCCTGAGTCCTGCCAGCCCCGGGCCAGATAAAACTCTCTCGCCGTACGCGTGGCCTCCAACTGTGCTTCTTTGCAACCAACAGATGCCAATTCGTGCTCGAGCCGGTTCAGCAAAGCAGAACCGATGCCCTGCCCCGTATGTGCAGGATCAACGTACAGCAAAGAAATCCTGCCTGTTTCGAACAATCCACCAACGGCGGCAACACGTCCGCCGTTTTCAGCCAGCCAGATCTGCGAACCTGCCTCTATCCACCCGCGGATCGTGGCAGGATCTTTATTGGCTGTCCAAAGGGCGATTTTTTCCGGATCGCCCTGATGGTCGATCTCACAAAGCAGCGCAATCGAACGGATCAGGACCCGGCTCAGATCGAATACATCAAAAACGGATGCACGACGCAGCACCAAATCCTTGGGCACTTCAGAAAATGCCTGCGATATGCCACGTTTGTTTTGCATTTACTCCGGGTGGTGCGGAGCCTGCCCGGACGGAGCCTGATACGGGCGTGTGACGTCCTTGAGCGTGACTTCAATGGCTTCTACCGACAAACGGATCGCACCGTCACCGGCCAATGTCAGCAGAACCTCACCAGCGCCATCTTCTCCGGCCTCGAAGTCAACGGACATCAACGACAGTATGGTGTCCTTGTCGCCGCGATCGATACCCTGACTCGCAACAGACAACACAGAATCAAACACCAGCAACGACTGCACGCGTTCAAAGGCCCGACCGCGACGCGCGGCGGCATCTTTGTCTTCCCAGCGGAAGCGGTTCAGCAACAGCCCGAATCGACGTTCTGAGGCACGCCATGTCATCTCGGTGACCGGGAACACAGCGTCCTGCGTCAGGGTCGAGATAACCTCAAGGTCATCAGCATCCTCGGCTCCAAGGTTCAGGGGGGCTTCGCGCCCTTCTTCAAAGGTTGCGTCTGTCATCAGCCCTTAATCCGTTCAATTTTTGCACCCACGCCTTCCAGCTTGCGCACCACATGTTCATATCCGCGGTCCAGATGATAGACCCGGCTGATTGTTGTCTCGCCTTCCGCTGCCAATCCGGCCAGAATCAGCGAGACCGAAGCACGCAGGTCCGTTGCCATAACGGGGGCGCCCTTCAGGTTCTCAACACCGGTTACAGTCGCCGTCCCCCCGTGAACTTCGATATTCGCGCCCATGCGCACCAATTCGGGGGCGTGCATGAAGCGGTTTTCAAAGATGCGCTCCTCCAGAACCGAGGTACCCTCAGCCGTGCACATCAGTGCCATCATTTGCGCCTGTAGATCTGTCGGGAATCCGGGGAACGGTTCGGTGACAACATCGACTGAGTTCACACGACCGTTCTTGCGAGCCACTTTCAGGCCCTTTTCAGTCTCTACAACACTCACACCGGCAGCATCCAGTTTGGCCGCAAAGGATTCAATGAGCCCCAATCGACCGCCCAACAACTCAACCTCGCCACCGCAGATCGCGGGGGCCAGCATATAGGTGCCCAGCTCAATCCGATCGGTCACGACCTGATGCGTCGCGCCATGCAGGCGATCCACGCCCTGAATTTCGATAGTCGGAGTTCCCTCACCCGAAATCTGCGCACCCATCTTGCGCAGACACTCGACCAGATCGACGATCTCAGGCTCACGCGCGGCGTTCTTCAGAACCGTTGTTCCCTTTGCCAAAGTTGCAGCCATAACGATGTTCTCGGTCGCACCGACAGAAGCAAAACGCATCTCATGCACTGCACCTTTAAGCCCACCCGGCGCCTGGGCGTGCAGATAACCATCCTTCAGCTCGATCTCTGCCCCCAAAGCCTCGAGCCCTTCGACGTGTAGGTCCATCGGCCGCGCGCCAATGGCACATCCGCCCGGCAGCGAAACCACGGCCTGTCCCAGCCGCGCCAGCATCGGGCCCAGCACAAGATTGGACGCCCGCATCTTCCGCACAATTTCGTAGTCTGCCGTGTGGCTCGTCAGGTCATGACTGGACATGGCCAACACCTGCCCGTCCTGCAGCGCAGAAACCTCGGCCCCCAGCGATTGCAGCAACAGCGACATGGTCTTGATGTCACTCAGCCGCGGCGCATTGGTCAGCGTCAGCGGTTCTTCGCTCAACAAAGTTGCCGGCATCAGCGTCAGGCAGGCGTTTTTAGCGCCTGCAATCGGAATCTGGCCATTAAGCGGGCCGTTGCCCGTAACTAGAATCGAATCCATCTGCTCTTATCCCTCGTCCTGATCCGGCTTGGTATCAGAAGTCGCGCGCGCCTTCGCCTGCGCCTTACGCCGTGCAAGGTTAGCCTTCAATGCGGCCTTTAGCCGATCTTCGCGTGCGTCCCCGGATTTGCCGTGTTTTTTAGGTGAATTTTTATCTGCCATGATCTTTCTCTACAGGAGGCGAAAAAAACCGTCCAGACACCCTTGCACCCTGTTTCGTTTGAGTCTAATCACCCGCCACAGCGCTGCTGTAGCTCAGAGGTAGAGCACTCCCTTGGTAAGGGAGAGGTCGAGAGTTCAATTCTCTCCAGCAGCACCATTCAACCGATATATTTCACTCACTTGCTATAGCTCATACAGAGCTCTGGGCAAAAGTCGTAAAGCTGGGCAGATCCGGCACCTTTGTATGGCAGGGATTTCACGCAGTTCCGGCGCAGGCTTGCACAGAAGGGAAATGCGGGTTCCATGAAGTCGCATGCGATCAAAGCCAGAGACCTATCAAGTCGCAGAATTCATCAGATGAACGCTTGATATGTCGTGCCCGACGATAATGCACTAGAGATCAGAGCGAACATTTCTCAACTCAATTAATCCACTTTCTTCATCAAAGCATCGAGACAGTCTTTCGAGGAAGAACGAGGGCACCAACACACGTCCACGGATAAGACTCGCACTCCTTCTTTGATCTACATGATGAAGCGCCACGTTGTGTGGGATCGCCGAACTCTGAGCACATTCGCTGTTAGACAGGAAGTAGATTAGATACAGCCCCTAGGGTCAACCAACGAGGCACTATTGCAGCAACGCCGCCAACTCATTAATTTTATTTTATAAATGGTGCCCGGGGGCGGAATCGAACCACCGACACGAGGATTTTCAATCCACTGCTCTACCCCTGAGCTACCCGGGCACGGGAACGACTTTCATCGTTGGGTGGAGGCCTTCTATGACTTGCACCAGGCAGTGTCCAGAGGCTTTTTTACATTTTTTCAATGCGGGCGCTGTAAGCTTTGTTCACCCAGAGATTCTTCGCTTTCAACGTCCTCCTCACGCTGTGATGGCACAGCGTAGGAGCCATTCAGCCATTTGGCCAAATCGATATCGGCACAGCGTTTCGAGCAGAACGGGCGGAACTTTGTCACGGTGTCCTCGCCGCAGATCGGACAGCTCATTTCAACACCTCCGACAATGGAATTCGACCGCGTTTACGCTGAAGCTCGAAGTGGCCAAGAGGTGTCCAGCCGGCCAGGGTCGTTTCCATCGGGTCCGCTTTGAATGCGGCCCGAAGCGATGATTCAAAACCGCGCCGGTCTTTTTTGGGCATCGGCGCTAGATCCAAGGTAATCTGGCCACCCAATCCACGCACACGCAGTGCCCGGGCCAACAGCTTGGCGCAGGCAAAGTTTGCTTTTGTTCCGGCAGCCAGTGAAGTGTCTGCGCCTGTGTTCACATCAACGGCAACCAGAGCCCGGGTGGGTTGTATGTAAAAATGCCCTCCACCGGGAAGAGGTTCTGAGATTCCACGCGCAATTTCGAGCGCATCAAGGACGCCATGGTCCTCAAATCCACCGGATTGCGTCACAACATCAGCGGGTTCTGTCCATTCGCGCCAAGCCAACACATGCGGGCCATCGCCCTCAAGCATCACTTCAGGCTCGGTACTTTCGTCAGCAAGAACCTGATCCGCCTGCGCCAGCATAGCGCTGATATCTTCGGCAATCTCTTCAGCACCTTCTCCGGCACAGCATGAGCGCAGGATCAGGCCATACTTGCTGTCGCCCATCTGCTCGTGTGCGATTTCCAGCAGTCTGTCCCGCTCATCTTCGTCACGAATGCTGCGTGAGATATTCAGACCCGGCGCATCGGGCGTCACGATCGCAAATCGGCTTTTGAACAGGACGCGGTCGGTTACCGGCAGCGCCTTTCCGGGTTCAGCATACCCTGTGACCTGAACCAGAAGCATAGCGCCCGGAGCCAACCCTTTTACCTGCCGCAAAAAGGCCGGGCCATCCGGTGTTGTAAGAAACATCCCGCCTTGTCCTTTGACAGGGCGGTCGGCACGGGCGCGATAGATCGTCCCCAGTCGCGGGGCGTCTCCGTCAATCAGGAAATCATCCAGCTTGCCATCAACCATCAGAGCTGCGGCTTCGCGATTGTCGATGTGATCAAGAACGATGGTGCGACCCTTCATGGTGCCTCACGATACAGGGGGTAGCCGATACCTTGCAAAAGGGCGGCGGTTTCAGACAGGGGCAGTCCTACGATGCCCGTAAACGAACCCGAAATCCACGGAATGAAAGCTCCGGCTGGCCCTTGAATGGCATAAGCGCCTGCTTTGCCTTGCCAATCCCCGGTTGCCAGATAAGCGTTGATCTCAACATCTGACAGCCGTTTGACCTTGACCTGAGAAACAACGTCGCGCTGCAGTATTTTGTCACCGCGCCGCACAGCCACCGAAGTAATTACGCGGTGTCGCCGACCTGACAGGGCATGCAGGAATTCGGCTGCTTGGCCCACGCTTTCGGGCTTGCCCAAAATGCGGCGACCCAACGCAACTGTGGTATCTGCGCACAGAGTGACGTCATCTTTATCCGCCTGAACTGCCTGCACTTTTGCACGCGTAATGCGGCTGCAATAGGGAACCGGCAGCTCACCTTTCAGCGGGGTTTCGTCGATGTCAGGCGCACGAATTGCATCGGGCTGCACGCCAAGCTGGGCCAACAGGTCCAGCCGCCTTGGGCTGCCCGATCCTAAGATAAACGCCATTGCGGCAGGCGTTACTTGAAGCGGTAGTTGATCCGACCCTTGGTCAGATCATAAGGGGTCATTTCGACCTGAACTTTGTCGCCGGCCAGAACACGGATGCGGTTTTTGCGCATCTTGCCTGCCGTATGTGCGATGATCTCATGGCCGTTTTCCAGCTCGACCCGAAACGTCGCATTAGGCAGGAGTTCCTTCACGACACCGGGAAATTCGAGCGTATCTTCCTTGGCCATGTTGTCTCCATCATTACGTTGCACCTGCAGAATCTGCAGTGTGTGCGCTTAAATGAGCCTATTTCGGCCTTATTTCAAGGGTGGAATCACCTAAAGGCGACACAATGTGACCGAATCGACTCGGCTGTCCTGCTCAGCCCAGTGCGACCGGTTCAACACACGGCCATCTGCACGGACATGAGCAATAGCCGACAAGTCGACCTCGGCATAGGTCCAACCCGGCTTGTTCAACTGACCTTCGGCCAGGACGCCGGTTTCAGGAAAGCCGGTATCCGGTGGGCCGAATATGCCACCTGTTCCGGTGTTCATATCCACCGCTTCGGACCATTCATTACTGCCCACTAGTGATGACATGACCGTAACACATTGATTTTCAAGGGCACGTGACATAGCACCGATGCGAACACGCCAATACCCTGACAGCGCTTCGGTGCAGGACGGCACCAGGATCAGATCGGCCTCCTGAAGGGCGCGGCCCAGCAAGGGAAACTCACTGTCGTAGCAGATCAACACTCCGATTTTGCCGAGTGCGGTGTCGAACAATTTCAACGCACCGCCGGGAGCAATGTCCCAGTCCTCTCGCTCGAAACGCGTCATGATCTGCTTGTCCTGATGATCCTGGCCGCCCTCTGGCGTGTAGAGCTCGGCCCGGTTTACGGGTCGGCCGGGACCTTCCAGAACCGGGGCGGATGCACCCAGAATGTGTGTTTTGTACTCTTTCGCGAGGCGGGTATGCAGGTTTTGTACATCCCCCATCCGATCTGAAACCGAACGGATCGAACGCTCCAGATCTCCGGCAACTTCGGCACCATCCAATGTCGACAATTCCATTGCGCCATATTCAGGGAAGACGAGCAACTCGGCCCCCTGCCCCGCCGCCTCCGAGACCCAACGGTCAAGCTTGTCCTCGTACTGTGTCCAACTGTCGAGCCAATCGAGATCGTAGGCGGCTGTGGCGACTTTCATTACTGAGTTCCCTGAAGCGGATTTGGCGAGACACTAGAAGAGGACAGGACGGAGTGTACAGACCATTTGTGCGATCGGATGGAAATGACCAACAGAATCGCTGCGCAGCGAAATGCGGCTTATTCAGATTGAAAGTCTCACCCCGAGCAGCCTTACACTCGCAGCTCAATTTCCGTTGCAAACTTTGAAAACTGCTGTGTGCTCATACAGTTCTTGCAAGCATCAGCAGGACAGCGCTTTTGAATCGCACACAGCTGTCCGGGTATTGCTGAAAATTGCGCAACGCTCTGCACGTCGGCCGTGGTGACACCAAAATAGTCCTCGACAAAAGCACAGGGTGCTATGTTGCCCTTTTCATCTATGAACAAGAAGTTGCGGGCGACCTGACAATCGTCAATTTTCAGCGCCACGTTTTTGGCAGAGTCAGCTATCCGCCCGATATAGGGATCACCGCCAAGCAGCTCTACCCCTCGGCTCTTCAACCTTGATCTGAGACCTGGGAGGACCCTCTTTAACTTGGTCACGTCATCAGCGGTCAAGCGATTTTGGGGAAAGAACTCTGGCCTGTCACGACCCCCAAGCTGGTTGAAGGTGATTTGGGAAACACCCCAATCCGCCAGCACGGCACACAGGTTTTCGAATTCGCCAAGCGTGTCATGCATCAGCACGACATTTGCCCGTACGCGCAACGCACTGTTCTTTGCCAAAGCATCCTCTGCCAGCTTCGGAACCCAGCGCTCCAGCTTTGTGAACCCTCCGCGCCAGCCGCGCAGGTCCTCGTGGCGCTGACCGATTGCATCGACGCTAAGTGTCACTTCATCGAACTGATCCGCCAATCTCGCGCGCAAGCTGCTTGAGCCGAGCGTTGTGCCGTTGGTTGTCAGGCTTTGCGCCAGCCCTGCCTTCGCCGCCTGGTCAGTCATCCTTCCGAAATCCTGCCAGAGGGTCGGCTCACCGCCAAGCCAGCTCAGCATGACTTTGCGACCTTCGGCCTGTTGCAGACCGGCCAACAGCCCGATCACCCGGCTAACTTCTGCGGGGGAGGCCGCAGAACGCGGGAACGCCAACCTTTTATCATATGCGCAGAATGGACAAGCGAGATTACATGTGTCCATCACGCGCCACAGAACAACTAAGGGCGGAGTGTCCAACTGATCCAACATTGTAGATTCCTCATGCAATTTGCAAAATGCAAGTTGCATGTTGCTGACATATGAGTCAAGTATTTTGGATGACAATCTACCCTGCCCCCATTCTGACTGTTGATGTTGTGCTTCTGGAGCTGCGGGAAGAAACGCTTTGGGTCGGAATCCTTCAGCGAGGAGATGCCCCCTATTCCGGAAGCAATGCCCTACCGGGCGGCTTCGTTCACACGGATGAAGATGCCAATACAGAAGCTACTGCATTGCGCATCATCCGGGAAAAGACCGGTCTAAATGGTGTGTTCTGTGAACAGTTGGGCACGTTCTCCAGCCCTGACCGGGACCCGCGCGGTTGGTCAGCGACCGTCGTTTATTACGCGTTGGTCCGCGGCGAGAGGCCAACTGAAACCGCGCTGAAGTGGGTGCCTGTCGACGAACCCGGAGATTTGGCCTTTGATCACAATGCCATTGTTGCGGCAGCTACTGACAGGCTTCGGGCCAAGGGGAGCTGGTCTAATCTTCCGGCGTTCCTTTTGCCGCCGACGTTCACCTATTCTGAACTACGCCGAACATACGAGCTTGTTCTCGGGACGAACCTGAACGACAGCGCCTTCCGCCGAAAGATGGACGAAATGAACCTGATCGAGCCCGTTGTCGGACAAAAGAGCAAAGCGACTGCGCGCCCTGCTCAATTGTTCAAGCTTAAAAGCGAGGCCATTTGCTCGCTGAATCGTCGCATCTGATCAACGAAGCGGACGCCAGTACCCTTACCTCCGCCCCTTCTTTCGGTTCTTCCAGAACGGCGGAACGTCGCCGGCCATGATGCAGCCGTAGGGATCGATATAGTCTTCGATCTCGGCCAGATCATACGACTTTATCTGCGCTACGACGCTATCGGCGCTTTTGTAACTGGATGGCAGCTCCGACGCATCGACCGCACCGGCGTGGAACCGGATATCCAGCCCCTCGGTTTCGGCCCGCAGCATCTGTTCGGGCGTGACCGACCCCATGCGCCGCTTGTGTTCCGAGCGCGAGAAGTTGCGCCCCGCGCCATGCGGACTGAACCCCAAACCGTGATCCGCGTCCTTACCACGCACAACCAGTACGGGCTCGGACATGTTCAGCGGGATCAGCGTCAGACCTGTGGCATCAGCGGCGTAATCACCCCAGGCAGGAGTCGCGCCCTTGCCATGGAAGAACAGATCACCACGTTTGAACACAAAGTTATGCTCGTTCCAGAATCTTTCACCAACATCCCCAACGCGTGCCGCCTCGACCGTGGTCTGGTGGATCGCGTTATGGTTGGCTTTGGTCCACTTGCGGATCAGTTGCAGCGCTTCCCAGTAGTCCCGACCTTCCTCGGTGTCGGCAGGAATCCAGGCGTTCTGCTTGGCGGTCTTTGGCGACAGCTCTTTCCGGAACCGTTCGGCCACAACCATGCCGTTCTTGTACAGAACCGCCCCCGGACCACGCGATCCGTGATGGGTTACGATCGCAGTCCGTCCGGTTTTGCGGGACCGACCGACGAACAGAAAATGGTTTCCATCGCCCTGGGTACCCATATGTTCCTGCGCCATGCGCAGAGATTTCGGGTTGTCCAGAAACGGGTTCTCACGGAATGCATCCAGCAGCTTGAGCGATGTTGTAAACCGCTTGCCCTGCGGGCGCCCGCCGGGTCCGAAATGGGTCACCGATTGCGCCGCATCCAGAACCGTCTTGGGATCAGCATCGCCCAGATCCGTGATCATCACCGAACAACAGATATCCGCCGAATGCATCCCCGGATGGATCGCATTGCGAGCGGCGGCCACACCCCCCACAGGGATCGTTCCAACCGGCCCCGCCGGACAGGCATCGGGCATGATCGCACCGGCTTCGATCGTCGGCGTCCGCATCAGGGCGGTCATCGTCTCACGCACTTTCGCGACGTTGTCCTCTTCATCGGGATCACTGGCCTCGATGTTTTCTTGAAAGGTGACTTCGCCCGGCAGGCGCGGATCCATCGTGACCGGTGCCGGTGGGATTTCGCCCTCCAGCTCCTGCCGGATCCGCACCAGCCCGAACCCTTCGGCCCGCATCTCATTCGCGCGCGCCAGAAGGGTCGGGAATTGCTTCCCCGGGCGGTGTCCCCAATCTTTCAGATGTTCCCCGGTTACGGGATATACTTCGGTTTCTTCAGTCATTGGTCTTCTCGCTCGCAACGTCATACTTGCTTTGCGGTGTTTCTTCGAATTTCTTGACCCAAGATTTCGCACGGTCTTCTGAGATACCTAGGCTTTTAGAAACTTTCTTGATGAGCGAATGATTGCTTCGCCCCGGGTGAAGGCTTGTTAGAAGCTGCAGGTGCCGAAGGCGCGCATCAGGGAAATCCTCAAAGAAATCACTCATGCTTTCCAGCGGCATCTGGCGGTGTGCCCGCAGCGCTTTTCGAATCCACATTTCTTCCCCGCCGCTGCTCTCGAGCCGGCGGGCATAATCTAGATCAGTTTCCGACTCTAGCGGAGGATGATTTCGGTAGTCTTCCATTGCTCTATCTCAATCTCAGGCCCCGGCGACAAAAAGTGAAGAAACAATTGGGAGGCCCGCCCCGCATCTGAATGGGCAGATACGTTTGCCGTCTGGGCGCCGGCACGGAGGGGAGTTGAACCCGCTCGGCCTGTCCCTGTTGCGCCATGTAGTTCCTTCGGCATTCGCCGGGGTTTTCCTTTCGTTTCGGGTCAGGCAGACAAGAGTTGGTGAGACAGCGCCCTTTACGGGCGCGGATCGTAAACAGCGATGTAGTCCCACCGGCATTCTGCCTGATGTTGTCAGGTCCCGGCGACAAATCCTGATGAGCAAATCTCTCTACCCGCTCTCTCCACTGAGCTCGCCGCAAGGAGCAACGTTGGGGCGTGAACCCAAATTGGCAGACCCTGAAGGCCCATCGGCATTCGCCGGGAATTATCTGTCGGGTCAGGCGGACAAGTGATTTGTGAGACATCTGACAGAGTTCAAGGCTGTAGTCCCACAGGCATTCCGCCTGACCCGTTTTCATAGTTCGATCTTTTCGATCTCGCCGACCCAGTGATCGGGGCCGGTTCGACCGGTGGTAAAGGCAGCGATCTGGTCAAAGACCGCATCCGAGAACCCACCCACGTTCAACACGTCGGACCGTGTCTGTGCCTGTGTGGTCCCGTATGGGGCGATGTCGATGCAGACCAGTTTGGCCTTCGGGTTGCGACGTTTGATCACTTCCCACTCGGTCAACATCGCGGTCCCCTGCCCGCCGCCCCGGGCATCAACCCAGGATTGGTTGTCGGACACGAACACCACCAGATCCGGCGCGCGACCACGCTCGTTCAGCCACTTCAGCGGTGCGGAACAGTTTGTCCCACCACCGGCCAGAGCGGCCAAACGCTCGGCATTGGTCAGGATCGTGTCGCGCGGCTGCAGACGTACATTGCGCACATCGAAGTCGAACGGCAGCACCTGAGATCCGCGGTTCACGCGCTGGAAGGACGCCGCTACCAGTGCCGCCACATCCACGTGGCGCACGGCAGAGGTTGCCCCGGCACGATACCCGGTTACGGCCCATGTCATCGAACCCGAAACGTCCGGGCACACGACAACCTGTCCCGAAACCTTGGGCACATTCTGCACCGCGATTTCCATCGCATCGTGCAGCGCATCCACGATCTCGCGCGGCATATCACCGGTCACGTTTTGCGCCGCCACCATCAACTGGTACGGAAAAGCACGTGCCTTGGCGATGGCTTGCGGGTCTCGCAGCAATGAGGCGACGTGATCCACGTTCTTTGCCACATCGAAAACGCCGTGACGCTGAAACGTGTTCAGGTTCTGCCGCACCATTTGCCACGAGCCTTTGCGTGCGATCTGCGCCCAGTGCTGTGGCGTCAGATTCAGCGGCGTCAGCATCTGAAACGGAACATCCGGCATCGGACCTTTGCCGGTTTCCCGGAACGCGATCCAGTCCTGCAAGGCCTGTGGCAGCCGCGCCAGATTGCACGGCCGCCCGACGATCCAGGCAAACAGCGCCTCCCGTTCGGCCGAGGCCGGTTTCGGGTGCACCATCTTGATCACGTCCGCCAGTGACGGGTCACTCCCGATATTGGCGTTCAGCAGCGCCCGGTCAGACGCGGTGTTCAACCAGTTCTGCACCATCGCTTTCGGCGCTGACCCCAGAGACTTACGCCCCGTCTGACCTGACCGGATGACCTGCACAAAAGTGCGCAGCATCTTGCCGTTATCCACCACCCGACCAAACGCCGCGCGAAACAGAACCGGATCACGCCGAGCCAGCACAGCCAGCAACACGGCAGGCATATCCTTCATGTACCCGGATTGACGGGCATAGATCGCCGTCTGCGCAAGAAACCTCGGCTCAACGACCTCGGCCACATCCAGAACGTATTCCAGCTCTTCCTGCGGCGTTTGATAGAACATGCCCCCGAAGGTGCCGGTTACGGCGACCTGTGCCAGAGCATGGGCATCGGAATAAGCATAGGCCGGTGCGCCATGCGCGTTATTTGCAGTTGCCTTTGGCAGCAACCGGCCCTTGATCGATGCAAACACGGATTTGTTCGCCATTTTCTTGTCCTCGTTATGTATGAGGAGGTTTTGCCATGGCGCGGGCATTGTGCAGAGAAAAATCCAATACAGACACAAAGCTTTGTTTTTAATGGATTAATTACAAATTTGAGCTTTATGGATTGTTGTTTTAATATCCAGAATTATCGCTTCTTATAGAAAATGATAGCAATGAAGAACGTCATCATCGGATTCCTCGGCACCCAACTGGATATGGGCAAGAAACGGCGCTGGAAGCCGACGCCCAGCCTCGTCTCGCATGATCATTTTGACGTCGACCGACTTGAACTTCTGTATGACCGGAAATTCAATCGCCTCGCTCATCAGGTCAAACAAGAGATCGCAGAGCTGTCTCCTGAAACCGAAGTTCTGCTGCAGCAAATGGACCTGGCCGATCCATGGGACTTTCAGGAGGTCTATGGCAAACTGTTCGACTTTGCCCGAAGCTATGGGTTTGACGAGGATCGTGAGCAATATCACGTCCACCTGACCACCGGCACCCACGTGGCACAGATCTGCTGGTTTTTGCTGACGGAAAGCCGCCACATCCCCGCACGACTGATCCAGACCGGTCCGCCCGGACCGGACGATGACACACCCAAATTCGATATCATTGATCTGGATCTCAGCCGTTACAACGCGCTGCAGCAGCGGTTCGATCAGCTATCGCGCGAATACAGTGACCAGTTGAAAGGTGGAATCGAGACGCGCAACAGGCAGTACAATACCCTTATCGATCGGATCGAAGTGGTCGCCAGCAACTCGGACGAGCCGATCCTGTTGCTGGGCGAAACCGGTACCGGAAAAACGGAACTCGCTGAACGGATTTACAACCTCAAGCTTGATCGGCGCCGTATCAAGGGGCGGCTGGTTCACGTGAATTGTGCCACACTGAACGGACCCGACGCACAGGCGACGCTGTTCGGGCAGCGGCGCAGTTATCTGGGGCAGGCCGGATCCGAACGCGGTGGATTGCTGCGAGAGGCGGATGGCGGTGTGCTTTTTCTGGATGAGATCGACGAGTTGGGCTGGAACGAACAGTCCGTCCTGCTGCATGCCATTGAAACCGGGCGCTTCTACCCCCTGGGTTCGGACCACGAAATCACTAGCCGGTTCCAGATCATTGCTGGCGCCAATCGCGATTTGCATATGCTGGCCGCTGCCGGACAGTTTCGTCAGGACCTGCTGGCGCGGCTGAACATGTGGCACTTCAGGCTCCCTGCCCTGCGCGCGCGCCGTGAAGATATCGAAGCCAATCTGATGTTCGAACTCGCCCGGTCAGAACGCGCCCTCGGCACGCGGGTTGGCTTTAACGCAGATGCGCATGATGCCTATCTGAAATTCGCAAATAACCCCGCCACTTTGTGGCCCGGCAATTTTAGGGACTTTAGCGGATCGGTTAAACGCCTGTGCACCCTTGCACCCCGCGGACGGATCACCCGGGCTATGGTCGAGGATGAGATCCTGAACCTGCAAACCGGCTGGTTTGCTGCTGCCACGGACACCGATTTCTCGTTGGTGCGGAAGGTACTTGGCGAAGCCGCCGGCGATATCGACCCCTTTGACATGGTGCAATTGGCCAAGGTCATACACACCTGTCAGAACGCGCCCAGCATCAGTGCCGCGGGCCGGATGCTGTTTGCGGTGTCACGACAAAAGCGCAAAACTCAGAATGATGCGGATCGATTACGAAAGTACCTGCAGAAGTTCGGACTGGATTGGGACACTTTGACCATCGGAACATCTGGCTGAATTGTTCATCGTAACCTGAGTTTGGCGGAGTCCTAACGCGAGTCTGCAGATGCAGGTATCAGGAACCCTGCCACGCAGAAAAGCCCCGAGCGCAGAGCTGCCGCAAACAACCAAAAGATAACACAGACGTATTCCAGAACGAATCTGCATGAAACTTCGGGTGCCTATTTTCTGTCATGCGAGCCGAGAACCTCGCTGACAAAAAGGAAACACCATGAACTCCTCTATCGTAATGAAAATGACGATTGCCGCTGCATCTGGCCTGTCTCTTCTGGCGCTATCCACGTTCGTTTCGGCCGAACCAGCCGGGACAGAACAAGTGATCTCGCCCTCTGTTCCGTTTGCCAAGGCAATGGAAATCGCAACCAGTGCTGCAGAAGGTAATCTGGTGGCGCTTGAAGTGGATCACTACGGCAATAGCCCTGTCTACGTTGCCGAACTCGAGAGCAACACAACTCACACGAAGCTTCAGATCGACGGCGTATCCGGCGAAGTGCTCGCTAACAATACGATCTCAGCAGCCTCACCCGAAGCACTGCACGCGATGCTGGAGGAACTGGATCATGACGACGATGATGATGGTGATGATCATGACTTCGAACATGATGACCACGATGATGATCATTAAGTTCTAAACTTTTCAGGAGGTGATATACATTGCCTCCTGAACTTAGTTTTGGGTGCGATCAGGGTGAAACTGCTACTACTCGAAGACAATTTGGAAATTACTCAGCGGGTTGAGAAAGGCCTCGGAGAGGCCGGGCATTCCGTGGATTGCTTCGAAAACGGGCCTGATGCCCTTTTCGCGGCGACAACTCGTAGTTATGACGTGCTTATCCTTGACCGGATGGTTCCAGAACTTGACGGATTGTCGGTTCTCAAAGCATTGCGTGCTGCCAAGAACACAACACCGGTGCTGATGCTTACGGCATTGAACGAGGTGACCGATCGCGTTGAAGGGCTAGAAGCTGGTGCCGACGACTATCTTGCAAAACCATTTGCAATCAGCGAGCTAACAGCACGGATAGTCGCGATTTGCCGCCGGTCCCAGGCCATACAGGCGAACGAAGAAACCACGCTGAAATACGAAGACCTTGAACTGGACCTGCTCGCGCGGACCTGCCGCCGAGGTGATCAGATCATCGAGCTTCATGCCAAGGAAATCCGGTTGCTCGAGGTCTTTATGCGTAACAGAGGCCGGGTTTTAACGCGCTCCATGCTTTTGGAGAAGGTTTGGGATATCAACTTTGACCCTGAAACAAATGTTGTGAACACAAACGTAAGTCGACTGCGCAACAAGATAGACAAGCCCTTCAATACGGCGTTGCTCAGAACGGTTCGCGGGGCAGGCTATGTATTCGGTGCTTAGAAAGCTCCTGCGCATGAGTGCGCTGCGAAACACCCTGCTTCTTGCGGCGGTGTTCCTTGCGATCATCCTGATCGCAGGCAGCATTTTACGGTTCGAGCTTACGCGCCAGGTCTTTGATGCGATTGATGATGATCTGGCTTTGAATGCGCAGAGGTTCGAGAGTGCGGCAACGGCATCCGGACCGGGCGATTCAATATTCAACAATCTGATTACTGCACATTCCGGAGTATCCTTTGGGTATCTGTCTGCCCTGGGTGAGAATTTTGGCCCCGTCAGAAGCGTCGTCTTTGAGACACTGGGATTTCAAAATCTAACCCGGGCCGAACTGTTTCACGATCGTCGGTTCGCACCCGTCGATTCTGACAACTTCGAAGATCACGATGCCTATCATGAGTGGGAAGATGATCCGGATCTGTGGAGAGTTCTGGTCACGGACATAGGCCCGGATCGATTGGCGGTGTTCACACCCATTCATGAAATCGAGGATGCATTGGATCTGTTGCCCCAGATTATGTGGCCGATCACCATTGCCACTGTGATGGCGACGCTGGTTGTTGGGGTGTTTCTCGGGCTTGTTCAGCAGCGACGTATCAACAAAGTCCAAAGCGCATTCGAGCAAATAGCAATTGGCAATCTAGGCCATCGGATCCAACCTCAGTCATCACGAGATGACATGGACGACCTGATGCACGGCTTTGATACCGCCGCGACCCGGTTGGAAACTTCTGTCCAACAGATGAGAGATTTTTCCCGCAATGTGGCACATGAGCTTCGGACGCCTCTAAGTGAACTGCACCTCGCACTGGACAACATTGAGGACGGCCCGGAGCAGGAAAAAGCGATTGCAAAGGCTGATAAAGTCATGCGTACGTTCGATGCCATCCTGCGCATATCGCGATTGTCGGCAGGTACCGACCAATCACATATGTCGCCGATAGACCTCAATGCGATAGCGCAGCAGCTATATGATCTCTACACAGACAGTGTGGAAGAAGCGGGGCAATCCCTGACGCTGAACCTTGGAAATTGCAGAACCGTGACCGGCGACCGCCAGTTGTTGCTGCAACTCGGGTCAAACCTTATCGAGAATTCAATAAGATACGCAGGCGATGGCGCTCTGGTTTCAATCCAAACCGACGGCAACAGGTTGACTATTGCAGACACAGGACCGGGTATTCCTGCGAGAGATCGGGTGAATGTTCTACAGCCATTGTTCACATTGGATGGATCTCGTTCGAGGCAAGGAAATGGTCTGGGATTGGCGCTCGTGAAAGCGATTGCCGATCATCACGGAGCGATTTTGGAGCTGTCTGAAGGGAAAGAAGGCGGGTTGACTGTTTCGGTTTGCCTGAAGGAAAGCAGTTTAGCACCCCGAAACGGGTAGCTGTGGCCTCTGCCGCTTCGTTTAGCGATCGTCTAACCCCATTCGATTACCAGATACCCCCACACAAACTCATTTCAATTGGTATAGAGTTCCCCAGCTTTTAGAACGTGGCAGCCAAGCTAGTTGATACAGAACAGCCTGACCAGCGATGGATGCTACATGGGCTGATATGCAGCCCCTGCTGCTGTCTCTACAACGATAGTCTTTGCCTTTAAAACTAGGTCACTGTTTTGACTGCAAAAGCGGCCAGTCATCCTCTTCCACTAGATAAGCGGCGATGTCCAAAAACTTGGGCGTCTAGCGCCACCACAAGACTCTGTTTTCGAAACATTTAGAATGTCACCGTGCGGCCAGATTCAGCGCTTACTAAAGACCTCAATCAGGGGTTACATGTAGCGCTTACCGTTCACTATAGAAGGTGAATGCATTCTTTATTCCTTCCACAGTGCTTGCAACGGCGATGGTGTGAGCGCAAAGA
>NZ_WPZQ01000018.1 GCF_013030265.1 Ruegeria arenilitoris | reverse complement strand
CCAAAGAAAGGGCGTCCCTCGGGACGCCCTTTTTCGTTTTTGCCTAAGCCAACAGGCGAAAGAAATAGTTATCCGCTTCAGTCCGGTTTTTCGTAAGTCAGATTGCCGCCCATTATCGTGTAAAGAACGTCGACGTCAGAGATCGCTGCCGGCTCGATCTCGAATAGGTTTTGATCCAGCACTACGATGTCGGCTTTCTTACCAACCTCGAGGCTGCCGATCTGGTCATCCATACCCATTCCTCTGGCGGCGTTGATGGTATGAGCTTCCAATGCGAGCTGTAGCGGCATTCTGGCCTCATCACCTCCCAGTGGCGGGACATCTGAGCGGCCAGGCAACTGGCGTGTTACCCCTGCCTCAATGGCCGCTAGAGGGCGATATTCGGATACATATCCTGAGACAGGCCAGTCTGAGCCAAATGAAAAGACTCCCCCACCAGCCACTACTTTGTTGACGGGATACATGGCCTGAACGCGATCTTCACCCAGACGCGTGGTCGAAACCGACTGCAACAGTGGATCGAAGGTCATCCAAGCCCCGGTCGTGTCATAGATGACACCAAGTTCTCCGAACCGGGTGTAGTCGTCCGGGTGAATCAAAGTGCCGTGCGTTATTTTGTGCGCGCGTTCGCGGTCAGGGTTGACCTCAATAGCGGCCTCAATGGCGTCCAAAAGAGTTCTTACAGCCAGATCTCCGAAGCAGTGGCAGGTAACGTTGAAACCAGCTGCATCGGCGCGGATGACCGCGTCTTTGACCAGTCTGACTGGAATGATCGGTTCAGCCACCAATTCGGGTTTATCGGCATATGGGTCCACATAGAGCGCATTCCATTTGTCGTCTCCACCGTCCATATTGATTTTCAGATAGCTTGCTTTAACCAAATCAGAGTTAAATCGTTCGCTAAGTTCCTGTGTACCGGGGAGAGGATCAATCGTCCCATCATTCCAATAGTAGGAGCCGATGAAACGAATTGGCAGCTCTCCGTTTTTCTCGAAATCGGCCATCATCTGAAAGCCTTCATCCTGGCTCATGCCCTGAATCCCATGGTCATGGACTGCTGTGATTCCTGCTGCTGCGAAACGCTGCAGCCAATTTGAAACACCCTCGGACATGAAATCGGGGTTCACATCAATAAGCGAAGTCAAAACCTGCATTTGCGCAGGTATTTCAATTATCCATCCTGTTGGATTTCCCTCGTCGTCGCGTTCAAAGAACGAAAATCCGGGTGCTGTGTCAGGCGTGTTCCTGTCGATACCGGCCATTTCCAGCGCCTTGGAGTTGACCCAGGCCGCGTGACCATCGATGGCCCATAAGTAGACCGGCCGATCAGCCTCGATTTCATCAAGCATGGCGGCGGTCGGGTTGCCATCTGTCCAGGGATTGAAGCGGACCCCATAGCCAAGAATTATATCGTCTTTGTTGGTTTCGACTTCTTTACGGATACGGTCAAACAACTCGTCTTTGTCATCCGTCTGCAAGTCCACGCCAAGCATGATCAACCCGCCTGCAGCCGCATGGATATGTCCATCCACGAAGCCGGGCAGGGCCATTTTTCCCTTTAGGTCAATGACCTCTGTGCCAATACCGATAACATCTTTTAACCCGGTGGAATCACCTACATAAACGATCTCTCCGCCTTCGATGCCGATAGCGGTTGCAATGCTTCCGCTTGCGTCCATTGTATGGATCTCGCCGTTGATCAGGGCGTAGTCCGCTGTCGGATTGCTGCGATTGGACTGAGCCTGAGCATGGGTCGTAGCGGCAAGAAGCGCCATTGCCGAAGCAACTAGTTTGTTCATCAGTACCTCCCCAAAGATAAATCATTTGAATATGATGATATAGAATTTGACGGAAAATACGAAGTTTATGCAAAATTTCGTTTGAGATTGACCTCGACATATCGTTTTCAATTGGAAGTGCTTCCCGGATTTCGAACCTGTCGCGCTACTATTTCGAACGCCAAAACTGGGAGGGTTTTTGTGTCGGCGATCGTATCAAACTTTGGCTAATCATAGTTGGGTGACCACCACGGCCGAGCCTGAATTCCAGACCTCAACTATCTCTTCCCCGCAGTTCGAATAGATGCCTAAACTTGCGATAGCGAAATAGAAACGCGTGAATACGCGCACATAGCGGGTGAGGTGGAGACATGGTGGGACTGGACCTGTTGGTCAATGCGGCGAACATTTTCTATCTCATATCCTATTCGGTAAGAGACATCTTCTGGCTACGGGTCCTGTCCGTTATCGGTGCGCTGATATTGCTGCCCTACTACTACCTACAAAGCAGTCCGTTATGGGCACCGATTGGCTGGAACCTGTTTTTCACAGCGATCAATATTTATTGGATCATCCGCCTTCTGATTGAACGCCGTCCGGTTGCTTTCAGTGACACCGAAAGACATCTGTACAACATCGCCCTTAGGAACTTTTCTGAGCGGGATGCATACAACCTGCTGAGAATGGGAGTTTCCGAAATCGTCCCAACGGGTGAAGTGCTGCTTGCAGAGGGAGAACATGTTCATAGCCTGTTATTGACTGTCGACGGGGAGTTTAGTGTTGAGATGAATGGTGAACCGGTGGACCGGCTTGGCGAGGGTCGGTTTCTGGGCGGCACCGCGTTTCTGAGCAATGACCAGGATTTTGTGGCTCCGGTATCCGTAAAGGCAACCAAACCCGCACGTGTCATCCGCTGGGACCTGACTAAACTGAATATGGAACTTGAGAAAAAACCCGATCTGGAGATTTCAATCGAAGCAAGCCTTGGCCTTGAGATTTCGCGCTTTCTGCAGGCGGCACGATTGCAAATTCCGTGAAGGTAAGCGGGGATCAGCTCACTGGGTGATTTCTGAATAGTATCCCAGCTAAGCGTGCGATTGGTAGCGGGCGCCAAGTCCGGCAACTCATTATCTTCAAAATCCTTTTTCTTGTCGCAATGAATTGCTAAGTGAGTTTTGAACTTTATGACAAGCCGATATGCAATGATCTATTCTTTCAAGAGTTTTACCCAGTTTTCAGGCGCGTTTTTGCTTGGGCTGACGACGATGATCAGCGATGTTGCGTCCAAGCCTTTGCTCACGAATTCTCAGTCGACCTACGCTTCGGCCTGCATCGAGCAGAGTGATACGCCCGAAAGGCTGATCGAGATCTGTCAACTCGGTCTTGAGGAAGCTGGGTCGTCTGATGCGCAGCGTATCGAGATGCTGGATCGGATGGCTTGGGCCTATGTTGATGTCGATGATCTTGATCGCGCTCACGATGTCTTTGATCAGATTCTAACAATCGATCCCAACGCAGAACCGGGCCTGCAAGGGCAGGGTTGGGTTTTGTATCTGTTTGATGATTACCCTGCGGCGGTTGAGCTCTTTCGGCAGGCCGTATTGCGAAAGCCCAATGCTCAAAACATGGCGGGGCTTGCTTCCAGTCAACATTGGGCCGGACAGATCGAGATTGATGAGTTCGAAAACTATATGCGCGCCTCTCTGGCGCTGGATCCGGAATACCCTTGGGGTATGCGTGAACTGGCATGGGTGCTGGCGTATGACGGTCAATACGACAAGTCGCATGAACTGTTCACGTCGGCACTGGAAATCAATGATGCCGATGCAAATGCAGAATATGGGCTGGCCTATGTCCTTTCCGAGAGACAACAGTGGGATGATGCGCTTGATCACGTGAACCGAGCACTGGAAATGGATGAGGAGTTTATTTCTGCCCGGTCCCGGCGATCACTCATATTGTTGATGCTGGATCGCCCGAAACAGGCGCTTAAGGATGCGGATGCTGTAATCGAAGCCCGGCCTGACGATTCAGATGGTTATGTACGACGTGCGCGGGCTCTTTCGGCTCTGGGTCGTCGTTCCGAGGCGCATAAGGTATTGGGTGAGGCAAAGTCCCGAGCCGGTGAAAGTGGATATCTGGTGTATTGGCAGGCAAGCCTGCTTGCGGATGACGCCGAGTTTAATGCAGCACTGGCGCTTATTCGTCGCGGTGTTGAAATGGATGGAGCCGACCATTTCGATCATCGCTTGCATGCTGAAATTGCGCTTGAACTCGATAAAATCCCCGAAGCACGAGACGCAATTGATCGCTCTTTGGCGCTGGGTCCCAGCGATTCCTTTGGACAGTTCATCAATGCGATGATTCTGATCGAAGAAGAGAATTTTGTACAAGCCGAGGAAATTTTTGACGGCGCGATCGATGCGGGACTATCCGAAGAGTATCTGGAAGATTTCATGTCGGCACTGATTTCGCACGGCCGCTTCATGCAGGCGATCAAGATGCGGGTACGTTATAGCTGATCACATCGGTTGACGGTTGGCCGACTACCAACCGTACTATGTGGCATTCTAGTGCCTCGGTTCGAGACTCAGCTTTTCCTTGCGAAAATCCATTCTGTCGCACAGGCTGAATCATAATTTGAACCAGCATTTCCCAAAGGTGGTGTCAGCACAGGCATGATTGCGCATCTGGAGCACATTTTCTTAAACGTCTTCAACATCATCCTGCCGGTTCTGATTTGTGTCGGGGTTGGATACACGCTGGCGCTGATCAAGGCCCCTTTCGACACCAAGGTCGTGAACGATCTGATATCCCGCGTCGGTTTTCCGACACTTGTCATCTCGCATATTTCAACGGCCCAGATCGATGGCGGCACGTTTATTACAGTGGTTGGTGCCGCCGCAGTAGCGGTCGCGGGTTTCGCGGTGCTAAGCCTCATTGCCTTACGGCTGCTGGGGTATTCTATTGCTGCATTTCTGGGGCCGCTGATGCACGGCAATGTCGGTAGCATCGGGTTGCCCGTCACTTTGTTGGCGTTCGGCGATGCCGGGATGGCGTATGCGATGGGATTCGTCGTGGTGATCCTGCTCAGCATGTTCACGGTGGGTATCTGGATTCCGTCGGGAACCATTTCGGTCAGAGCTGTGCTGACATCTCCGGTCATCTACGCTGCACTAATCGCTTTGGGGCTGGTCCTGACCGGCACACATTTACCCAAGCCGATAGCATCGAGCTTTGACATTTTGGGTGGGCTCGCGATTCCGATGTTGTTGCTGACAATGGGGCATACGCTTGCATCATTTCAGGTCAGAGATGTGAAGCAAGCAGGACTGCTGACGGTTCTACATTTATGCATCGCAGGATCTGTGGCGGTGGCTGTAGTGTGGGCGTTTGGATTTACCGGCACCGAACGTGGCGTGGTGATCCTGTGTTGTCTTATGCCTTCCTCGGTCGCGAACTACCTGTTCGCGGATCAGTACCAGCCCGACAAAGCACCGGATGTAGCGGGCTACATTCTGGTATCGACTCTGGCGACGTTAATCGTTCTGCCCTTGGCGCTGACCTATTGGGTCTGAATATTAGCCAACCGGTTTCCAGGGTTCTCGACCAACCATCTGATCTGCCTCGGCGGTGATCCGGTTCATGTGGTCTTCAAGGCTCTGGCGCAGCTCTTCAATCTGTTCTTCGGTAGCTTTGCGCGGCACGGCATCGGTCCACTCACGACACAGAAACACCCCTTCATTTCGCCAGGGGCGGGGCATCAACAGTCGGTCCCAGGTACCTGCTTCGCGCCCATGGCGGGCAGAGTAGGTGATACCAAAAACGCGTTTGCCCGATGTGCGCGCCCAGATGAGCGGAACGGTCGACGATATGCGCTCGGGGCCCCTTGGACCATCTGCGGCAATCCCGATCGAGATACCTTGCTTCATCTTGCCAAGCACTTCTCGCGACAGGGCCACGTGGCGTTTGTGACTGGACATCGCGATCGTATCCATTCCGAACAATCGCTGAACCCGTCCTACCATGCTGCCAGCGCGTGCAGCCGAAGTGATCGAGCAGATGCGCCCTTTGTCCAAAGGAAAGAAATAGGGGGACTGCGCCAAACGCTGATGCCACAAAACGACAATGACCGGTTCACCGCTTTCTGCGAGTTGATCAAGCTCTTCATATCCGATCCGCTGCCAGCGCGTATTGCGGTGCACCAGACGGATGTAGCCTGCGATGCGCCGAGCAACCCAATTCAGAAAGGTTTCGCTGTCTGCGATCTTTTTGCGGAAGCTCACGTTAGGTGTCCCTGTTGTTGGCCGAACCTTGTCTTATAGGACTGCGCGTCATGCGCAACTTTTTTGTCTGTTGGGGAACTGCGAAGGAATCTAAAAAAGGCTCTTGAGTCCTCCGCGCCGCTGGCATATCTGGAGCACACTATAGGGGTATAGCTCAGTTGGTAGAGCGACGGTCTCCAAAACCGTAGGTCGCGGGTTCGAACCCTGCTGCCCCTGCCATTCCTCCAAACGTCGATTGTTTGTTCTGCTCGCACAAGTGCACAGCAGTTAATATATGCGTCAGACGGTTAGCACCGGTCGAGATTTCCACTTTTTTCGCATCCGTCGTATCCTGTTGATTATTGCTTTGCTTCAGCAACCAATGGACGGGTGCGCAATTCATGAGAGTGTTGTTCAAACAAAGTCTTGTAGTTTTCTGGGGGCTCTGGTGGGCAATTGCCTTTCTGACAGACTTCGTGGGCGGTTTGGAAATGTTGGGTTTCACCTCTACGCCATGGTTTGATGGCCAGAACTACCCGTTCTTGAAACAAACTCTGGCGCCGTTCGGGGCCACTGCTGCGATCGATATCGCGCTGTTCGTGGGAATCATCCTTTGGGCGCTGGTGTCGACCCTGTTGTTCTCCTTTGCAATTGTAACACCCTATTCCCACAAGGAGCTTTGGATTAAACGCGTGGATTATGCATTTGTCGTTTCATTGGGGCTGTGGCTTGCATTCTTTCTGGCAGACCAGGTGGTCATGAAGTTTGATCTCGAGCAAAATCACATGGTTCAGGGTGGGTTTCAGCTGTTGTGTTATCTGACAATTCACCTTCTTCCGGATGATAGTCCGGGCTGACGGTTCCTGATCCAGCGCTGTATTTTGTAGTGGCAGCATAAGGGCATGAAAGTTGTTTCCCTTGCTCTGGTCGCGTAATCGCGGTTTCCTCTCTGGTTTGAATGGAATAATGTCGGCCGAAACCTCAGCGGGCGGATGGAGCTACATGTCGCGTTTCGATGGATACTTCCTGCGGCAACTACTGGTGCTGTTTGGTTTCTTCACGCTGGTTCTGGTCGGAGTCTTCTGGATCACACGATCGGTCAGTTTGTTTGACCGAGTGATCAGCGGGGGTCAGTCGGCGATGGTGTTTTTGGAGTTCACCGCTCTGACGCTGCCGACACTGATCCGAACAGTTATGCCGATGGCCGTGTTCGCAGCCGCAGTGTACGCCACTAACCGGTTGAGCCGCGAAAGTGAAATGACCGTAATGCTCGCGACTGGTTCCAGTCCTTGGCGGCTTGCACGCGCGGTTTTCATATTCGGTTTGATCGCAGGTCTGATGATGGCTGCCATCAGTGTCTTTTTGCGCCCCGCTTCGGTTGATCAATTGGAACGGCGACAGGCCGAGGTGGCCGGAGACGTGACCGCGCAGCTTTTGAACGAAGGCGAGTTTCTGCATCCGGCTCCGGGCGTTACCGTGTATATCGGGCAAATCGACTTGGATGGAACGCTGCACGAGGTTTTCGTTTCCGACCGGCGCGATGAGGCCAATCCGGTAAGTTACTCAAGCACGACAGCGTATCTCGTTAACAATGACGCTGGAATTCACTTGGTTATGGTTGATGGCGTTGCTCTGCGCCTGAACGAGCAAGACAAAACCCTGTCTTCAACTCTGTTCGAAGATGCTTCGTACGACATTTCTGAGTTAACCAGCAGCGGCGACATGGCCCAGCGCAGTCTTGAGGCTATTCCAACGGTGGAATTTATCGAAGATATCGAAGTCGCTGCTGCTACTTATGGATTTACACACGGGCAGTTGGTCGAAGAGTTACATCAACGATTTTCCTGGATTGCTATCTGTATCACTGTCGCATTGGTCGGGTATTCAACGCTGATGTTGGGAAGTTTTTCCCGCTTTGGTCTTTGGCCTCAGATTTTCGGTGCTTTTACAATTCTGGTTGTTTTGGAGGGCGTACGTGGATTCGTTGCACCCATCGTGATTGATGATCCAAAACTCTGGCCAATACTTTATGGACCTGGAATCATGGGAGTTATGATTTCTTGCCTATTCCTGTTGGTTGCCGGACGGCCATTGATCCGTCAGCGAAATCGTCAGGATGTGGCTGTTCCATCTCCAGTTTGAGACTAACCTCGCAGATACGTAAGACAGGTCAGGATATCATCGAAATAGGTGTGTTGTTCGCTCGCAGGTCGTGCGACCAGATAGAGCGGAAGCTTTAAATCTGGTTCGTTTGGTACGATAACGAGTTCGCCGGCATGGATACGGCTCTCGATAACGTAATCTGGAAAGTACCCCCGACCACCCCTTTGAAGCAGATATCGTAGCGCCATCATACAATTTCCCAGAAAGATCGATTGGCCCGATGCTTGTCTCAGACTTGTGCGAATGTGCTCTTGATAAACATCGCCCAGCTCCAGGTTCACAAACACCGGATCGTCATGTGCTGCTGAGTTGTTAGGGGCTTCAACCAGCGTCAATCTTTCAGCGGGCAATTCATGAAAGATGACGCGTGTGTCAGACGGTTTTTCATGGGTCAGCGCTACATCCAGAACATGGGTTGCGACAGCTTCGGTCATGTTCAGATTGTGGTCGTAGTTCAGAGTTAGAAGCAACTTGCCGAATTGCTTCTCAAACTGCACAGCGAGGTCAACCAGCAGAGGATCCCAAACGCTTAGCTGCGCACCTAAACGCAAGGCTATTCGGTTTTGGCTCTGCGCTGGCAGATCACGTGATGCAAATGACCAAAGCGACAGCATTTGTTCCGCATATGGCTGGAATTGTTGACCAAATTCCGTAAGTGACGTTTTACCTGCCCCTCGGGTAAACAGCTTTCGTCCCGTCGCTTCTTCAATCAGACGGATACGGGCGCTCACGGCGGTTTGGGTCACGTTCAGCTTTCTGGCCGCTGCGTGAAAACCACCTTGTTCGGTAACGCATAGAAATGTCTCAAGGGCTTTGATCTGCATGCGAAAGTATTTTTTCATCGAGCTGATAAAATCAATTCATTTTTTTATCCAATTTGGCTTCGCTAAACTGAGGGCAGGTCATTAGCCAAAGGACGCGCCATGCTGGACAAGAGCCACAAACCCACCTGGACCAGTTTCGAAGAAGCCACCAAGGCCGATTGGGATGCTGTGATGGAGTATGAAGAGGCGTATAATGCCGCCCTTCCGGATCGGATTCTCGACGCCATTCGTTCGCTGGATGAAGAGTGGACGCCCTATCCGGTGAACCGCTATCAGCACAGCCTGCAGGCCGCGACCCGTGCCTATGAGGACGGTGCCGACGAGGAATTAGTCGTCGCGGCGTTGATACACGACACAGGAGACATTCTATCGCCCTACAACCACGGCGAGTTATCCGCTGCGATGATGAAACCTTATGTCAGCGAAAAGACTTACTGGATTCTCAAGCACCACTGCGTGTTCCAAGGCTACTACTACAATCACCACCTCGGTGGCGACCGCAATGCCCGTGACAAGTATCGCGACAGCCCTCATTGGGAGGACTGCCGCCATTTCTGCCATGAATACGACCAGAAGGCTTTCGATCCGGATTACCCGACGAAACCACTGGAGTTTTTTGAGCCGATGCTGCGCCGTGTCCTGAACAAAGGCGAGGGACATATGGAACTGAACGAAACGTCCGAAGGTTAACAGGCCGCCATCAACCGATAGACGATCTGCGCGGCAGTAAAGTCCCAGGCGGCATTGCCGTCCGGGGCTAACTCAACCACGTCGAAGCCCACACATTTGCGGCCCTTGAGCGCGTGTTCGACCAACCGCAGCGCCTGGTAGTAGCCCAGACCACCCGGTACAGGTGTCCCGGTGGCGGGCATTTGCGATGGGTCCAATCCGTCGACGTCAAAGCTGACATAGACCAGCTCGGGGAAATCCTCAGGCAGGTCAACAGCGTGGATATTGCCGGTCACAAGTTCTTCGGCGTCCACATGAAATACGTGGTTTATCAGGCGGCTTTTTGCTTCTTCAGTCGAAAAGGCGCGCACACCGAATTGGGCCAGTTTGATACCTTCCTCGGCCAGCAGGTGCATGACTGAGGCGTGGCTGTGTTTCTCGCCCTGATATGCGTTGCGCAAGTCGGCATGTGCATCGATCTGAACGATTCCGATTGGTTGCCCTAATGCGCGCGCCACTCCCATGACGGCGCCGTAGCTGAGTGAGTGCTCTCCACCCAGAGTGACCGGTATCTTGCCCGCCCGAACCGCGGCTTCGGTGCGCTGGGACAGGCGGTCCATTATCTCGGGTAGCGAGGCGTCGCAATCGACGGGATCTTCGGTGAAAATACCCTCGACACAAGGTTCGGCATGGCCGGTGATGCGTTCCAGTTCGTTGCTGGCCTCGATGATGGCTTCAGGGCCTTTGGCCGTGCCCGAGCCGTAGGACACTGTGCGCTCCAGCGGCACCGGGATCACATGGAATCGGGCGTCTTCGGTGCGTTCGGATGCAGTCAGTTCACTGTCGAGGAAAATGCTCATGAGAGTCGGTCCTTAAAATCGTCGTAGCCGAACTGTTTGATGATCTTTAGTTCGTCCGTTTCGCTGTTCCAAAGCGCGATTGTGGGCAGGGGAACGCCGTTGAACGTGTTGGTCTTGACCATCGAGTAATGCGCCTGATCAAGGAAGGCAAAACGCTGGCCGATCTCCAACGGATTCTCCCACGTGTAGTCGCCGATCACATCACCGGCCAGACAGGAGGGGCCACCCAGACGGTAGGTGTGGCCAGCCTCGGCTTCATCCATCAAAGCAGGACGATAGGGAGCCTCGATTACGTCGGGCATGTGGCAGGTGGCCGAGATATCGGTGATGGCGAGGTTCATGTGGTTGGTGGGCAGGTCGAGGATTTCTCCGACCAGAATGCCCGCATCCAGCGCCACCGCCTCTCCGGGTTCGAGATAGACGTCGATGCCGTATTTTTCGCGGATGTTTTTGATAAACGCCACCAGCCCTTCGCGGTCATAGTCATCACGGGTGATGTGGTGGCCGCCGCCGAAGTTCAGCCATTTGAGCTGACCGATAAACGGTTCGATTTTCGGCTCAACGGTTTCCCATGTCCGCTGCAAGGGTTCGAACCCCTGTTCGCAGAGCGTGTGCATATGCAGCCCATCAACGCCGGTCAGGGCCTCTGCCGTCAGCTGGCTGACCGGTGTCCCCAGACGCGAACACGGCGCGCAGGGGTCGTATTTGGGAATTTCCCCCTCGGAATGTTCCGGGTTGATGCGCAGGCCAACCTGAACACCTGCAGCTTGCGCCTTAGCAAGGAAGCGGTCCTTTTGCGCTGGCGAGTTGAAGATGATGTGGTCAGACAACGATAGGATTTCATCCATGTCAGCGTCCTTGTACCCGGCGCAAAAGGTTGCGACCTCGCCGCCGTATTCTTCGCGACCCAGCCGAGCCTCGTAGATGCCACTGGCGCAGGTGCCACCGAGGTGCTGGCGGATGAGCGGGGCAAGCGAAAACATCGAGAACGCCTTGAGGGCACTGAGCACATGCGCCCCGGACCGGGTTCCGATATCGGAGAGAATGGTCAGGTTCCGCTCGACAGCCTTTTCATCGACCACGAAGCAGGGGCTCGGCACGCGGCTCAGGTCAAAAGTGCGAAAGGCTCCGGCGTCGCCCGCCTGCGTGGTCATCATGTCGGACATAACCGGCGTCTCCGTATTGAGAAGGGGCCGGGGTCTCCCACCGAACCCTGAAGTGTTTTAGCCAGATGGAACTAGCGGATCAGAAATCGACCGGGCCGTCGAGTTCGTGGACCTGCCACGGCAGGCCGTGCTCGTTCAGCATGTCCATGAAGTCATCCGGGTCGAGCTGTTCCATGTTCCACACGCCGGGTTCGTTCCAGTTGCCTTTCAGCACCTGCGCTGCACCGATCATGGCGGGAACACCGGTGGTGTAGCTGACCGCTTGTGACCCGACCTCCGCGTAACATTCCTCGTGGTCGCAGATATTGTAGATGTAATAGGTCTTCTCGCCCGAGCCATCCTTGGCCTGACCCGTGGCGATGTCGCCGATACAGGCCTTGCCCTTGGTTTCCGCACCTAGATCACCGGGATCGGGCAGCAAGGTTTTCAGAAACTGGATCGGGATGATCTCCTTGCCGTCATGCATTACCGGGTCGATGCGGGTCATGCCGACATTTTCCAACACTTTGGCGTGGGTGATGTAGGCGTCGCCGAAGGTCATCCAAAAGCGGGCGCGCTCGATCTCGGGGAAGTGGGTCGAGAGCGACTCCAGTTCCTCGTGATACATCAGGTACATGTTTTTCTGGCCAATGGCGGGGAAGTCGAATTCGACCTTGTGGGTCATGGCCGGGGAGTGTTTCCACTCGCCACCTTCCCAATGGCGCACCTCAGCCAGAACCTCGCGCAGGTTAATCTCCGGGTTGAAGTTGGTAGCAAATTCCTGATCGTTCGAGCCGCCGTTGGCATCCAGAACGTCGATCTGACGGATGGTGTCCAGCTTGTGCTTCTTGAGCCATTTGGCAAACACGCTGGTCACGCCCGGATCGAAACCCGAGCCGAGGATGGCGGTCAGGCCGGCCTCTTTGAACCGCTCTTGATAGGCCCACTGCCAGTGGTATTCGAACTTGGCTTCATCCTCGGGCTCATAGTTCGCGGTGTCGAGGTAGTGGATCCCGGCCTCAAGACATGCATCCATCAGCACCAGATCCTGATAAGGCAGGGCAAGGTTCACAAGGATTTCGGCGCCAGTTTCCTTGATCAGCTTGACCGTGTCCTCGACCTTGTAGGCGTCCAGCTCAGCGGTGGCGATATCAACACCCACACGCTCTTTCACCGCTTTGGCGATGGCATCGCATTTCGACTTGGTCCGGCTGGCCAGGGTGACTTCGGTAAAGATGTCCGAATTCATCGCCATCTTGTGCACGGCGGCGTGCGATACGCCGCCTGCGCCGACAACCAGTGTTTTTCCAGTCAAAGAACCCATGGGGGTGATCTCCTCTCACAGGGGGTTATTCGTAATAGGTGTAGCCGTTTATCGAGTCGCGATAGGCGCTCATCAGGGTTTTGC
The DNA here is from genome assembly GCF_013030265.1 of Ruegeria arenilitoris. Taxonomy (GTDB): domain Bacteria; phylum Pseudomonadota; class Alphaproteobacteria; order Rhodobacterales; family Rhodobacteraceae; genus Ruegeria; species Ruegeria arenilitoris_E. The sequence goes on along the minus strand of NZ_WPZQ01000018.1, from coordinate 13,983 downwards.
GGTCTTTGGCTTTCAGAGTACCGGTCGAGATCGCCTCGTCCACCATTTTGCGGAAGGCGGCGACACAGTCGTTGGGGTCGAACTCGACATAGGACAGGACCTGACTGATGGTGTCGCCCTCTTGCTCGTGCAGCAGGTCAAATCCGCCATCTGCGCGCAGGTCGATGGTCACGACGTTGGTGTCGCCGAACAGGTTGTGCAGATCGCCCAGCGTTTCCTGATAAGCGCCGACGAAGAAGACGCCCATGTAGTATTCGTCTTCTTCGGGCAGTGAATGCACCGGCAGACTGGGTGAGACACCGTCGGCCAGAATGAACCGGTCGATTTTACCATCGCTGTCGCAGGTGATGTCAGACAAGACAGCGCGTCGGTCGGGCTTTTGGTTCAGCCCCTGCAGCGGCACGATCGGGTGCAGCTGGTCGATGGCCCAGACGTCCGGCAGGGACTGAAACAGCGAAAAGTTGCAGTGATAGATATCGGCCACTTTCTCAAGCTGGTCGTCCAGATCGGTTTCCAGATCGTCGCTTGCCGCCAGTGCCTTGAGGCGGGCCATTAGCGACAGGTAGATTCGCTCGGCCCGGGCCATCTGGCGCAGATCGACATAGCCGCGGCGGAACAGGGCACGAAGTTCATTGCGATAAAAGGTGGCGTCGTTCCAGCATTCCTGCAGTCGATCTTTACTGAGGTACCCGTGCACGGCTGCTAAGTCTGAGACCATATGATGGTCGTCGGCTTCGACCTCGGGACCGTTTGGTGCATCGTATAAAGTGCTTTCCAGCACATTGAACACCAGCATTGAAGACGTGGCGACTACAGCGCGGCCGCTTTCAGTGACCAGCGTCGGGTGGCTAACTTCAGCCTCATCCATCGCGTAGGCCACAGTTTCCACCACATTGGCGCAGTATTCCTCTACCGTGTAGTTGATAGAGTTCTCAGCCGCTTTCTTCTCGCCCGTATAATCCACACCCATTCCACCACCGAGGTCCAGATGGGTCAGCGGGACACCCTCGCGCGTCAGTTCGGAGTAATAGCGACAGGCTTCGCCCACGGCGCGGCGCACATCGTTGACGTCCTGCACCTGAGAGCCCAGATGCGAATGCTGAAGCTTCAAACAATGCAGTAGCCCGGCCTCTTTCAGCTTGTCGACCGTTGCGACAAGTTGATCGGTGTTCATCCCAAAGGCGGACCGGTCGCCCGAGCTTTCCTCCCACTTACCGCTGATCTGGTTGGTCAGTTTCACCCGCACACCGATCAGGGGCTCGATGCCTAGTTCTTTATAAACTTCGATCACCGTGTCAGCCTCTTTCGGGCTTTCCAGAACGATGACCGTGTTGAACCCAATCTTGCGGCTGAGGATGGCAAGCTGGATGAACTCGGCATCCTTGACGCCGTTGCAAACGATCAGCGCTTCGCTGGCCAGACGGTGCGCCAAGGCAATCACCAGTTCGGGTTTGGATCCTGCTTCGAGACCGTAATTGTACTTCTTGCCAAACTCTACGATCCGATCGACGACCTGCGCCTGCTGGTTCACTTTGATCGGGAAGACACCGCGATAGCTGCCCCCGTAACCAGTGCGTGCTATTGCGTCGGCAAAGCTCTCATTGATATGCGCGATTTCGTGTTCCAGATAAGAGCTGATCCGCAGGATCATCGGTGATTTGATGCCGCGCTGATCCAGATCGTTTAATATACCGGGCAGGCTGATAGCCTCTGCCTCAGGCGCCAGCGGATTTCGCAATCCGATCTCGCCATCCTCTGTCACCTCGATGAGGCCTTTACCCCACCTTTCAACTCCATAAACGGAATGCGGCGCAACAGTCGAATGTTTCAATCAGGTCATCCTCAGGAATCAGGCGGTCAGTTTCGCGCCCGCCAATACGGCAGCCGCTTGATTCTTCCAAGTGTAATCTATGTGTTGCCGTTTTGGGGGAGTTATACGGCGGCGTTTACCGGAACCAGATGATTGTCCCACTGACAAGGAGCGGTTGTCCGAGTTTCCGCCCCATTTGTCGCCAGACGCCCCACGTCGCCGTTTCCGGTCGTGTAAATCAGACCGGTTGGCCCGGAACTCAGACCGCAGACATCTTGCAGTGCAAACGCGCCAGTAAATGCGCCACTCGTGGCGTCAAAGCGGTGCAGGGCATTCCCGCGTGGACAGGTGATAGCGACGGTCTGGCCGTCGCTGGAAAACCCTACGCTGCCTGCGTAACCCTGCAGAGTGGTTTGTGCGTCATCGGGTGCAGACCGAAGCTTGGGCTCGCTCCCTCTTAAATGTAGCCCCAGAAGCGGGGGATGTTGCGTTTTGTTGCCCTGCCACTGCATGGCGAACGCCACGAGCCCATCCTGTCGAAGAGACAAATGGCGGATCGAATTCTTGTGCAACGCAGCTGGCAATTGCACCTGCTCAAGCACCTGTCCGTTCAGGTCGCAATAGGTCAAGTTCGGCTGCATTGTGGGCAGGTTCAGTTTAGAACGCCCGGTATCGGGGTGGGTTTCAATGCCACCATTGGCAATTGCGAGAGAAGCGCCATCCGGCATCAGCACCATGTCATGAGGGCCTATTCCACCAGAGGAAAAAGAACCCAGTCGCACATAGCCATTTGCTGCGTCCCAGACCCCGATCATCCCTTCACCGGCTTCATAGTCGTTCTCGGTAGTAAAAAGCAGTGCTCCGTTCCGCGAGTACACTCCGTGGCCATAAAAGTGGTGCCCTTCCGGGGTAGAGAGTCTGGCGATTTCTGTTCCGGTTGAACACTCAATGACCAACGCGAAAGTGCCGGGGCGGCGTGCAAAAGCAACGGCTTGCGCATGTATCGGGTGCGCTGCGGCGGCATGCCCACGGTCAGGCAGCGGCAGGCTGAAAAGGATCGACCCGTCCGCATTCAAGCCAACTAACCTGTACGATCCGTCCGGAAACAAAGCAGCTGACAGAAAATCAGGGGTGCCGACTGCGGACCAGCCCGGAACAGGTGCCAGACTGGCAGCTGCAAGACCTGCAAGAAAGTGACGCCTGCTGGTCATCGCGATCAATCCCCGTCGAGCGAGTTGAAACCGGCGTTGATGCCCAGAGTTGGGCCAAGCTCGGTTACCGCTATTTGGCGAATATCGTTGATCGATTGCTGCAAGGCCTCAAGCCTGAACCGGCCTTGCGGTGTTGCGACATCTGCAAAAGCTGGATCTTCCAGCGACTGTACGCGATCTATGCTTTTTGAAAATGCCGCATCCAAATCTGCTGCGATTTCTGGGTGATCGAAGGACAGTCGGGCGGCCAGATCGCGCAAAGCGATCAAAGACAGCTCGACATGACGCTGAGAGCGTTCGGAACGACGCGCTTCGGCCCGGTTTGGCCGGGGCTTGTCGAAAGTACCCATGGGGCGACCCAACCGTGTGTCGGCAGTAAATTGCAGGCCTGTGAGAAGAGCCTTGTACAGTTCCTGCATTGCCTCATCGCCATCGCGATAGGGGCTGTCTTCGCCGGGTTGTGTCAGCTTTGGTGCATAGCTTTGCCAGTCGACATTGATCGCGTCGGCATTCCGGTCGATATCGGCGGCAATGGCCTGAATAAGACTGCAGCGATATTCTGCGCTGCCCTGTTCTTCAAAGCTTGGATCGTACAAGAGCCGTTCCAGTGCAAAGAACCCGCGCCCGGCGATTGATTGTTCCGCAAAGGCATCGGGATCCTGCACTGAGGCGTCTTCGCTGGTGATCAACTTAGATAGTGTTTTAGGGGTGAATCCCTTTGTGTCTGGCCAAAAGGCCAACGCAAAGGCGCGGTCATCGGTTTCTGAAGGGCCGAAACGCAGGTGGCTCGCAGAAATCCAGGCGTCAAACGCCGTGCTATAGTCTTTACGTAAAGCAGTTGATGAAGGCACGCAATCAGACTGCGCAGTGTTAACCAGTGCTTGGGTAGCTTCAGAAAGTTCAGCAAATCGAGGCAGGACATGCGTCTCTGTCACGTCCAACAAGATTGGGCCCCGATCCTGAGCAAACGCGGTAAGTGGTATCAGCAACGCGGTGGCAAAAACAGTGGTGCGCATGGGATCAAAGGCTCTCCAGAAAGCGGATCAGGGCGTCGCGGTCGGCTTTAGGCATGGACACAACGGTATCGCGAGCTGCCTGAGCCTCGCCTCCATGCCAAAGGATCGCCTCAAGTAACGAACGGGCACGGCCATCATGTAAAAACTGAGTGTGGCCCGAGACACGTTCTGTCAGACCAACACCCCAAAGTGGAGGTGTGCGCCATTCACGCCCCGTAGCCCGGGCCTCGGGCCGGTTATCGGCAAGGCCGTCACCCATGTCGTGCAGCAACAGGTCGGTATATGGCCAGATCAATTGGAAACTGTGTTCGGGGCGATCCTGCATTCTGTGGGTGACAAATGACGGGACATGGCAGGAAGCACAGCCGCTGGTGTGGAACACCTCTTTACCGTGCAAAACCTCTGGATCATCGGTGTCCCGACGCGCCGGAACGCCTAGATTGCGGCTGTAGAATGCGACAAGGTCCATACCTTGCTGATCGATTTCGAAACCGCGCACATCGTTGTCCCCGTGGGGCGCCTCAATGCAGTTGGTCTGGGCCGGTGTGCAATCGCCTGCAGGGGCGGGGTAAAGAGGGGTGGAAATCCCGATATCGCCGGAAAAGGCGGCAGAGGATTGCTCCATCACCGTGGGCATTCCTGCCTTGTGACCGAAACGGCCCATCATGGGTTGGTCAAATTCAACCGACCAGACGATGTTGGGGCGCCCCGAAATGCCATCGCCATCCACGTCGTCTGGATCAGCGTTGGCCAGCAAATCCTCGACAGGGATGGACTCGAGTAAACCCAGTCCGATCATCTGCGGCGCGACCCGCGGGCTGAGCATCGCTTCGGGATGCAAAGGGCCGTAGCCCAGATCAGCGGCCGTATAGGTGGGGTTGCGCAGGGAAACGACCTCACCTTCGGATAGTTCGACGGGGATTTCTTCGTAGGTTATGTCCAATCGGTATTCGGCGGGATGACCGGCAAGCGCAAAATCCTGCATCTGGCCGCCATAGTTCGGGTCGGGCAGGGTGGCGATGTAGTCTTCGATTTCCGCCGGGGCATCTTCAGGCGAGCCGGGAATAGACACGCGCAAAAACATCGAGATCGCGTTGTCGTCAGCATTGGCTGGTGTATGACCTCGGCCATCCTTGATGTGGCATCGTTGGCACGAGCGTGCGTTATACAACGGGCCCAAACCGTCTGAGGCCAGTGTCGATGAGGGAGACGAGACCCATATTTTCTTGAACAGCCCGTTTCCGACTCTGAAGTCCAGTTCCTGTTCGAAACTAATATTGCCTGATGGCAAAGAGAACGCATCCGCATCGGTCCGCACACGGACCGTCGCTGCTCCGGCGCTCAGATCTTCAAACCGTTGCGGGGTCGAAAAATCCTGTGGCGCTGCAGTAACCGCTTCGATCCGCAAGCGTTCATCTTCGGTTCGGGGAGTTATGTTGAGGTGAGGGTCCTGCAGCTCGGAAGCGAGCATCTGAGTGGCCCCCAGCAAGGTAATCGGCAGGACGGCGAGGTTGGTCTTTCTCGCCCAGTTTAGACGCGTTGAACTGCACATAGTTGGCTTAGCCAATCCTTTCATACAGATCGAGCTGAGTTTCGACAAAGCCGATATGGTCCCCTTTGGTGGACACAGCCTTTCGAACAGTGGCATCGATACATAGTCACCGGCTTCCCGGCAGTATTCGCGCGTTTCCTTTATGGATGCTCTTGCCTGAGCTCGTTCGCAAGATTGCATCCCATTGTTTCCTCTGGTGTATTCCCGATCCCTATCGCGTCAAGCTTGCGGAAGTCGGGATGGGCCTAAAAAAATTTGATTTACTGGATCAACCTGACCGCTTTCCCATTTCATTGACGATTGGTTCATAGTGCCTTTGACCAGTGGCCAGTCTTCCTGCAGGCGATCACACAACCAATGCTGGTTGCCCCGGATCAATTCATGCCGCCGCGATTTGTTTGGACTTGCGACGCACTTTGGATCGCTTTTCAGCGGCATTCACTTGTGTTCCATCCGCACTCAGTGTGCGGAGCTGCATCGGAACTTCCAGATTGTCGCTAGAACGCATCGTGTCCAGAAACAGAGGCATACAGCCCCCACAATCTGCCGATTTTCCAAGGGCGTGATAGACTTTACCCGGCGTGATGATGGCCTGCGGATCAGCCGTTCGCATCCAGTCAATTGCGGCGCGAATTTCGGTGTCCGAGATATTGGTGCAGTGGCATACGATCATAGCGACTCGACCGGTTGGCTGATTTCTTACTCAAATAGTAAGTTATTTGAGGGCCGTCCAGAAAGAAAGAGCACTTCTTTGTGATCCGGAGGCTTGGAAGCGCAGGTTTTCGCCTGCGCTTCCGGTCGGCTGGGTGTTAACAGCCTGCGAGGGGATTAGTGGAACACGGCGTCCGGGTTATCCAGGCTGTCAGAACCTTCGAACTCGATCTGATCCAGCTCGAGTACGGCGACGATACGCTCGATGGTCTTGGTTTGATCAACCAAACCGTTAACGCCACCCATGATCAGCGCTTCTCCACCAGCATTGCCTGCTTCCAGCATCTGGTCATAAGCAAAGCCAGCTTCGGCCGTGGATTTCAAACGACCCAAAGCTTGCATGGTGTTCGACAGTTTCGCCTTCATTTCAATGTCCAGCGCGGGGTCAGCTGCAACGACCAGATCCGACAGGGATGCGCCCTGAACCGGGGTGCCGTCGATGCGAACATAGTTGCCGAGATAGACGTTCTGGATGCCCAGACCATCATAGTAATGGCTGTTGTGGGTGTTGTCCGAGAAGCAATCATGCTCTTCTTCCGGATCATTCAGCATCAGACCCAGCCGCATGCGTTCGCCTGCCTGCTCACCATAAGACAGCGAGCCCATACCGGTCAGGATTGCGCTGACGCCTGCATCTTCGTTTTCTGTAAGAGCAGCGCGTGCGTCACCACCTTCCTGCCATTGCGCAGCCATCCACTCGAGATCGCTGACCAGCAGATCGGTCGCTGCGCTCAGGTACTGGGCACGACGGTCGCAATTGCCGCCGGTGCAGTCATCACCCTGCGCGAAGTCTGTCCAGGGGCGGTTACCTGCGCCTGCACCGTGGCCGTTCATGTCCTGACCCCACAGCAGGAATTCGATTGCGTGGTAGCCGGTCGCAACGTTTGCTTCGATACCGTCTGCCTCATGCAGGGTATCTGCCAGCAGCTCGGGCGTAATTTCGGCCGCATCAACGGTTTCGCCTGACAGCTCGAAGCTGGGGTTTGCGATAACGTTCAGGACGGCGAATTCGTTTTCGTCAGTTGCACCGCCATAGGCAGCATCGACATAGTCAATCAGGCCTTCATCCAACGGCCAGGCGTTCACTTTACCTTCCCAATCGTCGACGATGGCATTGCCGAAACGATAAACCTCGGTTTGCTGATAAGGAACGCGCGCGGCAACCCATGCGGCGCGCGCGGCATTCAGGTTGGCGTCCGACGGCTCGGCGATCAACGCCGCCACAGCGGCCTGAAGGGATTTGGCGGCAATCAGGCTGTCATCATATTTGGCTTCGGCGATGTTTGCGTAGGTGTTCAGCACATCGGCTTTCGAGGGGGCATCGCCTGCGGATGCGGCGGTTGCAATGCACAGTGTCAGGGCACTTGTCGCAGTAAATAGCTTAATCATGACGTATGATCTTTCCTGTCAGAAACGATATTCTTTGGGCGCTCGACTAAGGGCGCCTGCGTGAGTTTTCTGAGTGAATTAGTCGGTTAAGTCAACCTGAGTTTTATTGTCGGGAATAATGTCGCACTTGATACACAACGGTTTTTTCTTCAGGCAATGACGCGTAATCCGTCTGCAGTTTGAAGTCCGCTGCCAGGTTTGAAAACATGATCTCACCACGAGTTGCCTAGATCCGGTTAACCATATTCGGTGAGGGGTAGGTCAGCGCGCAATCATTGCGCGACTTCGCAAAGCAGCTAAAATGATGCATGTGATTCTTGGTTTTGTGTTGATCCGGTTATGAAACGTGCGGTTCTGGCTTTAATCCTATGCCCCGGGGGCCTAATTGCCCAGGAAGCACGGCCAATGGAACAACACACCCACGGTTCTGGTTCTCTGAGCATTTCGGTTGCCGGAGCGGAATTCACCTTATCTCTTGCGGTTCCAGGCACTGATATCGTTGGTTTCGAGCATCCTGCTGCCGATGACGAAGATCGCGCATTGGTTGCGGTGGCGATATCAGATTTGACTAACCCTCTGGAGCTGTTTGTCGTACCGGAGGAGGCTGGATGTTTTGCCGTATCGGCGAACGTGACACTGGTTGACGGTACACACAGTCATGATGGAGAAGGCGCGGCGGACAACCAGGAGCAAGGCGATGCAGTTTCTTCAACCTCTGAAGAGACGACCGAGCCTCACACGGAATTTCAGGCTGAGTATTTAATTCGATGCCAGGACCCTGATGCAGTTGATGACGTGCGTTTCGACTATTTTGAAAGGTTCGAGAACGCAGAGGAACTGGTAATTGAGGTGCAATCGGCCCAAGGCGAGCGCTCATTCAGCGTGGCGCGTGAGACGCCACTGGCAAATCTGGCTGGTATGTTTTGATCTAGTTGAAGCAGGATTTCGACGCAGCCAGCTTTCATTCCACTAACTCTACCCATCCGAGAATTTTGACGAATAAAAATATGCAATCGCCTGGGTTCGGTTTTTGACCGAGAGTTTTTCGTAAATATTGGACAGATGAAATTTCACTGTATTGGTTGAAATCTGCAGTTCCTTTGACAGATCACGATTGGACAGACCTTTGGCAAGCGCTTCAAGGATTGCGCGTTCTTTACGCGACAAGCTCTGAATCGGATCCTGTTGCATCTTACGAACATCGATGAATGGAAAAACCATTTTGCCAGCGGCGACATCGGCGCAGGTTTCTAGCAAAACTTCGACCTCACCGGACCGCGGGGCGAACCCTGCCGCACCAGCTTGCATGGCCAAGCGCGGTATGTCCCCGGCTTCGTCGCCGTAGACGACAAACCGTGGCGCATTTTCCTGCTCGCGGATCACTTCGATCAACTTCGCCGCGCCCAGCACCGGCAGGTTCCAGGCAACAACACAGACCTGTACAGGAACCCGGATAACAGCGCCCAGAAACCCTTCGGCTGTAGCTGATGTCGCGACCAAAGAGAATCGCGGGTCGCGTTCAAAAATCTCCGACATCGCAGACAGGACCAACGGGTTGTTGTCCGCCAGCACGATATCGATCGGAGTGTCAGGATTTGCAGACATTTGAATTCACGCCTATTTTTTCCAGATACTACCCATTTGGGTGGGTTGTTTTGCGGTATACTTCGGTATTCTTACACAAATGGGTAGGTTTTAACCTATCCATTTAGGTTTGCTAAAGCAGTAGTAAGCTACGTTGCGCACTGCATCAAGCATCGGTTTTCTGTCCGCCAACGCGATGTATGGGACCTGTTTCGATCCCATAGTTGAGGAGGATCGCCGATGACATTTCAAATCTACCCGCCTTTGGAGATTCCCGAGACGTTGGCCGCTGGCCCGGGACCAGGGAATACCGACGCTCGTGTTCTGCAAGCTTTCGCCAATGCTGGTGTCGCTGATCACATGCAGGGCGATGTTCTGCGCGGGATGCTTGAATGCAAACTGATGTTGCGCGAAATCTGGGGCACAAAGAACACCTACACGTTTGGTGTTGCCGGAACCGGGTGGAGCGGTCTGGACACGATGTTCTCGGCCGTCATGCCGGGCGACAAGGTGGTTGCTTTTGCCAACGGCACCTTTTCAGGCATTGATGCGCTGACGCTCAGGATCAAAGCTGCCACCTCGCAGGAGCACGCGGCCAATCCGCTTGATCCTAAAGCTGCGAGCGTCATTGTCGTCGAGGTGCCTCATGGGGAACCGGTGACGGGTGACATCGTCGAAAAGGCGCTTGCCCAACACAAACCCAAGTGGGCCTTTATGGCACATTGGGAAACCGGTTCGGGCCGGATCAACGACCTGCGCGGATTTTCGGATGCTTGCGAGCGCCACAACGCAATGGGATTGGTCGACGCGGTTTCGTCGCTTGGCGTGGATTGCTTTTCGATCGATGACTATCCCGGAGTCGCAGGCTGGGCATCCTGCCCGCAGAAGGGCTTGTGCTGCCTGCCGCTGACTTATGCGCCCGTCAGCTTTACCGACGCGTACATCGAGTCGCTGAAAGCAAGCGGTGCCTACAGCTATGTCCATAACCCGATCTTCGAGGCTCGCCATTGGGGCGTGGTCAACGGTCAGGATGTGGAGAAAGGCACCTATCACCGCACCCACTCTGGCTATGCAGTCGCTGCGTTCCACGAAGCGTTGCGGCTGACCTTGCAGGAAGGTCTTGTCAAACGCTCGCTAGCGTACCGGACACATGAAAAGGTTCTGCGTGACGCCGTTGTTGAAATGGGCTGTGAAGTTACGTCCGACATGCCCAGCCTTGTAGTACTTAACCTGCCACCAGAACTGGCCGGGCGTGAAATGGAGCTGGTTCAGAATTGCCGTGCTCGTGGTTTCGGCATCTGGCCCACGCTCAGCGAACCGGTGCAGGTGCGGATCGGAATCTTGAACCAGCTAAATCGTCAGTCCGTCAGCCGCATAATCCGGCTGTTTGCCGAAGCTCTGAGCGAGCTTGGCGGACAGGTCGATCACGAAGCAATCGAAGCACTGTTGGAAAGCCGTTACGGCACCTCAATCGCGGCCTAAACCGGAGCAAGCAGATGGATATTCATGAATATCAGGCCAAGGAAATTCTCTCGAATTTCGGCGTCGATGTCCCATCAGGGGCCTTGGCTTACAGTCCCGAACAAGCGGCCTACCGGGCGCGCGAACTTGGAGGTGACAAGTGGATCGTCAAGGCTCAGGTCCATGCAGGTGGCCGCGGCAAAGCTGGCGGTGTCAAACTGTGCAACACGGAAAGCGAAATCTACGAAGCCTGTGATGACCTGTTCGGTCGCAAGCTGGTAACACATCAAACCGGCCCCGAAGGCAAAGGCATTTACCGCGTTTACGTTGAGGCTGCGGTCCCGATTGATCGCGAGATCTATCTTGGATTTGTTCTGGATCGGTCCAGCCAGCGCGTGATGATCGTTGCCTCGTCCGAAGGCGGAATGGAGATCGAAGAGATTTCTGCTGAACGCCCCGACAGCATCGTGCGATCAATCGTTGAGCCCGCGGTTGGTTTGCAGGAATTTCAGGCGCGTGAAATTGCGTTCAATCTTGGCCTGGAACCACGATTGATCCAGCAGATGGTTCGCACATTGCAAGGGTGCTACGCCGCTTTTAGTGATCTGGATGCAACCATGGTCGAGATCAATCCGCTTGTCATCACCGGTGATGATCGTGTGCTGGCGCTGGATGCGAAGATGAGCTTTGACGACAACGCTCTGTTCCGCCATCCGCAAATCGCCGAACTGCGCGACAAAAGCCAGGAAGATCCACGTGAGAGCCGCGCTGCGGATCGAGGTCTGTCCTATGTAGGGCTCGAAGGGAACATCGGCTGTATTGTCAACGGTGCCGGTCTTGCCATGGCGACGATGGATACGATCAAGCTGGCAGGCGGTGAACCGGCAAATTTCCTTGATATCGGCGGAGGCGCATCCCCTGAACGTGTGGCCAAGGCATTTCGCCTGGTTCTCTCCGACAGCAATGTGCAGGCGGTGTTGGTCAACATCTTTGCCGGAATTAATCGCTGCGATTGGGTGGCAGAGGGTGTCGTACAAGCCCTGCGCGAACTGCAGATCGATATCCCGGTGGTGGTGCGACTTGCCGGAACAAATGTCGAAGAAGGGCAGAAAATTCTGGCCAAATCCGGGCTTCCGATCATTCGGGCGACCACTCTGATGCAGGCTGCCGAAAGGGCTGTTGGCGCCTGGCAGAACGATCTTTCTCAAGGCACCAAGATGAGGGCTGTGTAATGAGCATTCTTCTCGATCGCGACAGCCGCGTTATCGTTCAGGGTATCACCGGACGCATGGCGCGCTTCCATACCAAGGACATGCTGGAGTACGGCACTAATGTTGTGGGCGGTGTGGTTCCGGGCAAAGGCGGAGAAACCGTTGAAGGTGTCCCGGTTTTCGACACCGTCAAACAGGCTGTCGAAGCCACCGGTGCAGATGCCAGCCTGGTTTTTGTACCTCCGCCATTTGCTGCGGATTCGATCATGGAAGCGGCGGATGCAGGTATTCGCTACTGTGTCTGCATCACAGACGGCATCCCGGCGCAGGATATGATCCGGGTCAAGCGCTACATGTACCGTTACCCCAAGGAGAAGCGTATGGTCCTGACCGGACCGAATTGCGCGGGAACCATCAGCCCGGGCAAGGCGCTGTTGGGCATTATGCCCGGTCATATTTATCTGCCAGGGAATGTCGGGATCATTGGACGCTCAGGCACGCTTGGATACGAAGCTGCGGCACAGCTCAAAGAGCGTGGCATCGGTGTCTCAACCAGCGTTGGTATCGGTGGTGATCCGATCAATGGATCCTCGTTCCGCGATATCCTGGAGCGTTTCGAAAAAGACGAGGACACAGCAATCATTGCCATGATCGGTGAGATTGGTGGGCCGCAGGAGGCCGAGGCCGCCGAATATATCCGGGACCACGTCTCCAAACCGGTTGTGGCTTACGTGGCAGGTCTGACTGCGCCCAAAGGCCGGACGATGGGGCATGCGGGTGCGATCATCTCGGCCTTTGGTGAAAGTGCTTCTGAAAAGGTCGAGATCCTTTCAGCAGCAGGTGTAACCGTTGCTGAAAATCCGGCTGTGATTGGCGAAACAATCGCTCGCGTTATGGGAAAGGCTGCGTGATGGTAAAACCTTCGGTCCTTGTAACCCGTCGCTGGCCTGCTGCCGTCGAGGCTCAGTTGGCCGAAAACTACAATGCCGTGCTCAACACCGGGGACAAACCCATGTCTCCGGCTGAGATCCGCGATGCGTTGAATCGCTATGATGCGGTGCTTCCCACTGTCACCGACACCTTGAATGCCGAGGCTCTGGATGTACCTGCCGCGCAGACCAAGATCCTTGCCAATTATGGAGTTGGCTACAGCCATATCTGCGAGCCTTCGGCCCGCGAGTTAGGCATGACCGTGACCAACACACCCGATGTGTTGTCTGAATGCACAGCTGATCTTGCCATGACCTTGTTGTTGATGGTCGCCCGCCGTGCCGGTGAAGGCGAGCGCGAGCTGCGCGCCGGGAAGTGGTCGGGTTGGTGTCCGACCCATCTGGTTGGCACCAAGGTCAGCGGCAAAACCCTTGGTATCATCGGCTTTGGTCGTATCGGCCAGGAAATGGCCCGCCGTGCCCATCATGGGTTCGGTATGAATATCGTGGTGCAAAATCGCAGCCGTGTGTCGCCCGAGGTGCTTCAGCAATGCAATGCTACTCAGGTCGATTCTGTGGACGAGTTGCTGCCGCAATGCGACTTCGTCTCGCTACACTGCCCGGGCGGAGCTGCAAATCGTCATCTGATCAACTCTCGCCGTCTCGACCTCATGAAACCCGGTGCCTTCCTGATCAACACCGCGCGTGGCGAAGTTATTGATGAATTCGCGCTGATCCAGGCACTGATGTTCGATGTCATTGGCGGAGCTGCACTTGATGTGTTTGATGGAGAGCCCCGGATCAGTCCGGATCTGTTGCAATGCGACAATCTGGTGATGTTACCGCATCTCGGCAGCGCAACGCGTGAAGCACGCGAAGCGATGGGTTTCCGCGTTCTGGATAACCTCGGCGATTTCTTTGCCGGTCGCCCGCCCCGAGATCGCGTGATCTAGTCCCAATCCCCACTAAACCTCCCGAAGGTCGGTGCCGGATGGGAGGTTCTTTTTATGGAGGTAACAAAATGAATGCCCCTCAACGTATTGACGGATTTTTTACCCAGTCCTTGTCTGACCGTGATCCTGAGCTTTTTGGCTCGATCACGTCCGAGC
>NZ_WPZQ01000017.1 GCF_013030265.1 Ruegeria arenilitoris | reverse complement strand
TAGTCAATCACGCGTTTGACAGGCACGAGTACCTTCATTTCTGCGCTTGCTCCTTTGGTTAACTTGGCACTGTCTGTGCCAGAGAGGGTCGCTTGGATACCTTTTCATACCAAGCTGTTAGCTGCGGGCGTTCGGGGCGCCAGTCCCCGATAGGCTTGCGAAAATCGAGATAGCCCAACGCGCAGGCCAGACCGATACATGCTGCATCAAATCGAGGTTCCAGTGCGTCTGATACATGTGTCTCAAACCAGTCGAGAGAACGGTTGACCTTATCCGCCTGCCCGTCGATCCAGGCTTGTGATACGTGATCCTCTGGGCGGATACGCCGCTCGTAGACGCAAAGCAGTGCCGCTTCTATGACACCTTCGGCAAGGCTTTCGATGGTCAGCCGGTCAAATTCGGTATCATCCTTGGCGTAAAGCGAAGTGTTCGCTTTCAGGCTGTCAACAAAGCGCAGAATTGCGCGGCTGTCATAGACCACACGGCCATCGGGGCGTTGCAGGCATGGCAACTTACCCAGCGGGTTATGCGCGGCAAGCTCGGCGTTGGTGTCGACCGGAGAGGTTGTGACTTCGACCTCTTCAACAAGGTCTTCGACACCTTTTTCAAGTATCGCCACCCTGACTTTGCGCGCAAAGGGAGAGGCCGGGGAAAAGTACAATCGGTTCATGAAAAGGCTTCCTGATTGACCATGGTTAATGCTGACAGGATGCTATCCAGTTTTTCCTCAGGTACCAGCCCGCTTTCGACAGTTACGTCACGGATTGATTTGCCGGTCTCCAAAGCTTGTTTAGCAAGGCGCGCGGCAGCGTCATATCCGAGATATGGTGCCAAAGCAGTCGCCAGGATCAGACTGTTATCCAGCAGTGCCGCACAGCGATCAGCATCCGCCTTGATCCCCAGTACGCATTTTTCCGTTAGGACAATTATGCTGTTGGTCAGAATCATAAGCGAATTTAGCAGGTTGTAGGTCACCACCGGCTCCATCGCGTTCAGTTGCAACTGCCCTGCTTCGGCTGCCATTGTGACGGTCAGATCATTGCCAATCACCTGATAACAAACCTGATTGACCACCTCCGGTATTACCGGGTTCACCTTTCCCGGCATAATCGAAGATCCTGCCTGTACTGCAGGAAGAGTAATTTCGCCCAGGCCTGCGCGCGGACCAGAAGACAGTAGGCGCAAGTCGTTGCAGATTTTGGACAGTTTTACGGCCACCCGCTTCAGGATTCCCGAAAATGTGACGAAACCGCCCAGATCCGATGAGGCTTCGATAAGATCGCTGGCCTGCCTGAGATCGAAACCCGAAATCCTTGCCAGGTGAGAGATTGCGCGTGCGTCATAACCCGCTTCGGAATTGACCTTGGTACCAATGGCCGTGCCACCCAGATTCACTTCTCTTAAAAGGCGTCCGATTTCGTTGATGCGATCTATGTCTTCTCCGACAGTGACAGCAAAAGCTCTGAACTCGGCGCCCAGCGTCATCGGCACGGCATCCTGCAATTGCGTGCGACCAACTTTGGCGATGTTCGCGAATGCCTGAGCGCGTTCTTCAAAGGCGGCCTGAAGACTCGACAGTGCCGAACAGAGCGGTGCCACCTGAAAGAGAACGGCCAATCGGACAGCGGTCGGATAGACATCGTTTGTCGACTGGCCGTGATTCACGTCGTCATTGGGATGTAGCTGAGAATAGGTCCCGGGCGGGTGGCCCAGTTTCTTGAGAGCAAGATTCGCAATAACCTCATTCGCGTTCATGTTGGTCGAGGTTCCGGCGCCGCCCTGAATCATATCTACGACAAAATGCTCGTGATGCTGTCCCTCGATGATTTCATCGCAAACATTGACGATGGCGCGGGCTTTGGCACTGGTTATCCCGCCCAGTTCCCCATTTGCTTGTGCCGCAGCGCTTTTGACCATCGCCAGAGAGATGACAAGATTTGGAAATTGCGACAGCGGGACGCCCGTTATTGGAAAATTTCGGTGGGCCCGCTCGGTCTGAATACCGAACAGGCAATTGAAGGGTAGGTCTATGTCGCCAATTGAGTCCGTTTCGGTTCGGTACTGGGGCATTGGTCCTGCCTCTGGTCAAAGATGACTTTCGGATGAGGCTTACTAGACGGGCAGGGCGATCTAAAGTCGGTCTTTCCTTTGTACTGATTAGGACAGAACGAACCCAAACAGAGACCGGGTGCTACGGTTCACAAATAGATCATTGAATCGTGTTGGTCCGATGGCGCGATATTCTGAAAAATCATTTTACAACAATTTGTTAGCTAAATGATTAGGCTAAACCTAATGTTTAGTGAGGAACTCAATAATTCAGAGGGCCTCTCCAGCGCGATATAACCGGTTGAAACTTCGCGATGCTGAGGGAGGCGCACTTGTCTAGCAAGGAACAAATCGCGATTGACGTGCGGGATGCGGTAAAACGCTATGGCGACTTCACAGCGCTCAAGACAATCTCTCTGTCAATCATGGACAACGAGTTTTTCACCCTTTTGGGGCCATCGGGCTGTGGCAAGACCACGTTGCTTAGGATGATCGCCGGGTTTGAGGATGTGACCGAAGGGGCGATCTTTCTGTTTGGTGACGAAATCGAAAACCTTCCACCGAACAAGCGCCCGGTGAACACCGTTTTCCAGAACTACGCCTTGTTCCCGCACATGACGATTCTGGACAACGTGGCCTTTGGTCTTGAGATGCGTGGAAGTTCGAAATCCGATGCCAAGGCACGTGCAGGGGAAATGCTGGAACTGGTTCAGCTAAGCCAGTTTTCAGCTCGTAAACCTAGCCAGTTGTCGGGTGGTCAGCAGCAACGTGTCGCATTGGCCCGCGCACTAGCGCCGAAACCCAAGGTTCTGTTGCTGGATGAGCCGTTGTCGGCGCTCGATCTCAAGTTGCGTAAGGCGATGCAGCTGGAACTCAAGCACTTGCAGCGCGAAACCGGGATCACCTTTATTTTCGTTACCCATGATCAGGAAGAAGCCCTGACCATGTCCGACCGTATCGCGGTTATGTCCGCTGGTGAGTTGCAGCAGTTGGGCGCGCCGACAGATATCTATGAACGTCCGCGCAACATGTTCGTGGCCGATTTCATCGGTGAAACAAACCTTCTGGAGGTATCGGTTGACGGTATCGAGAATGGCCGCGCGACCTGCCATCTGGGTGGTGGGCACGAGTTGACCTGCGATCAGGTGGACGGTGTCGGTGTCGGCTCGAAGGTACACATGTCGATCCGACCCGAGCGTTTGTACATGTCTGATCAGCCGGTCGAAAGCGAAAGCCTGAAGGGGCGCGTCAAGGACAACATCTTTGTTGGCACGGACATCACCACGATTGTGGACTTGCAGGACGGCCCAGATTTCGTGGTCCGTACTTCGAACTCTGACCGTGGCAACAAACGCATCTTTGAACCGGGCACCGAAATGTTCGTCAACATGGAGCTGGGGGCAGCGCGCCTCTTGTTGGACTGATGGCAGCAGGTGCAGCAAGCGGTGGCAGCGCCACCACCGACACTTACAAAGAGGCCCGGACCTGGCTGTTGTTACCCGCCTGGGTCACGCTGAGCATACTGGTTCTGGCTCCGGTCGTGATGATGCTGATCTATTCGTTCCTGACCAAAGAGTTCAGGGGCGGTGTGATCTGGGAATTCAGCCTTGCGGCCTATGACCAGTTCTTCTTCGATCGTGGTCTGTTCGGAGACGAACCTCCCAAGATCGAATGGACCTATATCATCATCTTCTGGCGGTCTATCTGGCAGGCGGGTGCGGCAACGCTTCTGAGCCTTGTGATCGGATTTCCAACTGCGTATTTCATTGCCACACGATCGGAAAACATGCGCCCGATCTGGGTGTTCCTGATCACCATTCCATACTGGGTGAACCTGCTGATCCGGACGGTTTCGATGAAGTTCCTGTTGCGGGATCAGGGGCCACTTAATGACTTCCTGATCAGTATTGGTTTGATCGATAGCCCGCTGCATATCGTCAACACGAATTTCGCCGTGCAGCTTGGCCTGTTCTATTCCTATCTGCCCTTCATGGTTCTGCCGATCTATGCAGCGGTCGAGCGCTACAACTTTGCTTTATCCGAGGCGGCTGCAGACCTTTATGCGTCGAAATGGACCACCCTGCGGCGTATCCTGCTACCTGCCGTCAAACCGGGCGTCATCGCGGGCTGCATTCTGGTGTTCGTTCCTTCAATGGGCTCGTTCCTGGCTCCTGATTTGTTGGGTGGCGCCAAGAACTTCATGATCGGATCGCTGATTGAAGAGCAGTTCAAAGGCAACGCTGGCAACTGGCCGTTCGGAGCCGCCGCTTCAATGATCCTGCTGACAATGGTTCTGGTCCTGCTGATGCTATTCGCCCGGCAACAGGCCAAAGCTGAAAAGGCGGAGGGTTAAGCCGTGACGAATTCAACTTTCGACATCAAATCCTATCGCGGTTTCAAAGCCATCACGCTGCTTTGCCTGATCGTTCTTTACGCACCACTGGTCGTTGTAACGATCTACAGTTTCAACTCATCGCAGTCTCTGACGAACTGGGAAGGGCTGTCGCTGCGTTGGTATGCGGATGTCTTCACCGGTCCTGAAAGCGACAAGTTCAAGCAGGCTGCCAAAAACAGCTTCATCATCGCGATCGTGGCGGCCACGGTATCCACCACGATCGCAACATTGGCAGCGACCGGTATGGTCCGTGGTGGTAAGTTCAAGCTGCGCACTGTGTCATTTGGCCTGATCAGCCTGCCGTTGATGGTTCCGGAAATCGTGACGGCCGTCGCCACGCTGATCTTCTTTAACTCGATCGGGTTTGATCGTGGGATCATGACGATCTTGTTGGCCCATATCGCCTTTTGCATCCCGTTTGCCTATCTACCGATTTCGGCCCGGATGCAGGGAATCGAAGACAGTTACGAACAGGCGGCACAGGATTTGTACGCCACCAAACGGCAGGCTTTCACCAAGATCCTGCTACCGCTGATGATGCCCGGCATCATCTCGGGGTTCCTGCTCGCTTTCATCGTGAGTTTGGATGATTTCATCATCACCAACTTCGTGAAAGGTGCCGGTGTCGAAACCCTGCCCACGGCGATCTTTGGCTCGGTCAAACAAGGGATCAAACCCAATATCATGGCGATTTCGACCATGTTGCTGGGCGTGTCCATCATCATGGTCACGATCAGCTACTTCGTCAGCAAAACTGACAACACCAAATAAAACCAACAGATGGAGAGAACAATGAAATCCTTCATGAAAACCAGCGTCGCGGCATTTGCTCTGACAGTTGGTGCTAATGCCGCCGCAGCCGAAGGCGAACTGGTTCTGTATCACTGGTTCGAATACATGCCGCAGGAGGTACTGGACAAGTTCACCGAGGAGACCGGTATCGAAGTGACAATGGACACGTTCGACTCGAACGAGTCGATGCTGGCGTCACTCAAGGCGGGCGGCATCGGAACCTATGACCTTTCGGTACCCGGAGACTACATGGTGTCGATCATGGCCAACGAAGGAATGCTGGACACGATCGAAGACGGTGAGTTGAAGAACAAAGGCAATATTGAGCCTGAATGGGCTGATCCCAGCTTTGATCCGGGCCGCAAACACTCGATCCCGTACCAGTGGGGCTCTACCAGCTTTGCCGTGAACCGTGACGTCTATTCCGGTGATATTCAGACCACCGATATCCTGTTCAATCCTCCGGAAGAGCTGCAGGGCCGTATCAACATGCTGGATGCGCAGGGCGAGATCATGGTGATGGCATCGCTGCATCTGGGTATTCCGCAATGTTCCAGCGATCGCGAACAACTCAAGGCACTGAATGCTTTGCTGCAGGATGCCAAACAGCATTGGACCTCGTTTAATTCGGACACCGCGAAAGAAGTTCTTGTGTCGGGTGATGCGGCCGTAGGCCAAATCTATGATGGTTTCTCGGCCAAGGCCCGCGAAGAAGGCGCCAATGTCGAATATGCCTTCCCGACCCAGGGATATGTCGCCTGGATGGACAACGTTGTTTTGCTGAAAGATGCCCCGAACCGCGAAAATGCCCTGAAATTCATGGACTTCCTGCTGGAGCCGGAAAACATCGCCGCCGTGACCAACTTTGCCCAGTACAATGCAGGTGTGAAGGGCGTGTCTGATTTTCTTGATCCAAATCTGGCGTCGCAACCCGAAAAGAACCCGCATGACAATGTCGGGCCGGGCGTGTTCATCGAGGTCTGTTCAGAAGAAGTTCAGGCGGTTTATGACCAGATCTGGACCAACCTGAAAAAGTAATTACTCCCCGTGCGTTCAGCACTCCTGATCCGGGCAGCCTAGCTGCCCGGTTTTTCATTCCGACCGCGCTCCGACGTGGTTCAGAAGCAGCAGAAAAAGCTCACGTTCGGTGGTGATGTCGAGCTTGCGGTAAATGCTCTTTCGATGATTTTTCACTGTACCAACCGCTATGCCCAACTGTTCGGCAATTGAGGTAGAAGGAAACCCTCGGAGAGCCAGATAACAGATCGAAATCTCCCTTTGCGTCAGTTGGTCAGCAAACAGGTTATCGACAACTTCGGACAACACCAAAGAAGACGATGCCAGAGGGCGTTCTATAATAAACGTGATGCGCCCGTTGGGTGCAGGCGGGAATTCGGCCCCGAGTTTTTCCGAGATGACATGGGCGTTCCCAACGATAAGCGGTTGCCCCGGTCTTGCTTCACGCGCCTGAGCAACGGCGTCTGACAAGGCAGACGTTTGTCCGGCTAGCTTGCGCCAGCTTGTGCTGGCAAAGCACTGTCTGCCATGGCTGTCATCAATTGCGAAAGCATCTGCTTCGGGAAAACCGGTATAGTGTGAGTTTCCTTCTGCCAGCGCGCCCAGGATCAGCCGTTGGTTCAGATCGTGCAGTGCCAGTACGGTCGGGTGCAGGGCGCGCAGCGTACGCAACTCGTCCTCGGTGAATGGCGATCCTCTGAGAAAGAAATAGTTGTCTACTGCACCGCCAATCTTGGGGCAGAGCACAGCGATTTCATCAGCCATGCCGGTCTTGGGTTGAAAGCGCAGAACATAGTCTCGCGCGCTCTCACCGAACCGACCCTCAGATGTATTCAACTCGGCAAGGCTCAGAACACCGTTTACATCGAGTTCACGCCAATGGTGAAAGAACGGATCAAAGCGATAGGCACCTGCCAGATAAAAGTCGATCTCTTCCTCGGGCACATGATTACGAACAAGATAGTGCGGCAACGCGTGGCGAGAATATTGCAGCACACCGCGTTTTTCGGCCCCAAGGAACTTTGCAATCGCCTCACATAATGCTGCCTGAAATGGTTCTGCACCGCAGCTTTCTATTGCCCGAGAAAGCTCGGGCAGGGGTGTTGTTGCAGGTAGATCCGATTTTGTTTGTGCCATCTTCAGCTTTGGATATGTCCCTTTAGGGACACTAGGCTCCCTGCAGGTTTTCTTTAGATTTCAGGCAATCATATTGCCAGCCCGACAAATGGCCAAGCAGGGTCCGGGGCTGCGCTGCTGCAAGCCAGGGAGGCCAGCCATGTCCAGAGATCCGCGTTACGACATATTGTTTGAACCGGTCAAAATAGGTCCGGTCACGACAAAAAACCGTTTCTATCAGGTCCCGCATTGCTCTGGCACATCAGACAACGCACCGGATGCCAATACGCGCATGCGTGAGATGAAGGCTGAAGGTGGTTGGGGTGTCGTGTGTACTGAGATTGCCGAGATCGGGAACACCACCGAGTTCTGGCCCTTTCCCTCACTGCACCTTTGGAACGACGCTGACATCAAGCGCATTTCACGCATGCCCGAAGCGGTGCACCGCCATGGTGCATTGGCAGGGGTCGAGCTGGGCCATGTCGGTTTGGCGGCGGGCAATCGGGCCTCGCGTACGCCGCCGCTGGGTCCGACATCACGCCTGACCCTGGAATCGGTCGAGCCATTTCAATCAAAGATGATGGACAAGCAGGACATCAGAACCGTACGCGAACAGCATATTGCCGCTGCCGTTCGGGCGCAGAAGGCTGGTTTCGATATCGTCTACGCCTATGCCGGCCATGGTTTGTCGATCTTCAGTCAGTTCCTGCAGCCCAGCTACAATACCCGCACCGATGAATATGGGGGTAGTTTGGAAAATCGGGCGCGACTGCTGCGTGAAGTACTTGAGGGGATGAAGGACGCCATTGGCGATACCAGCGCGGTTGCCTTCAGGTTCGGAGTAAACGAAATCGATGGTGACCTGATGCAGGGCCAGGAACTGGTCGAAATGCTGAAGGATATCCCCGACCTTTGGGATGTGAACATTTCCGACTGGCCAGAAGACAGCCAGACTTCACGGTTCTCGAAAGAAGGGTTTCAGGAACAGCAGATTGCCTTTGTCAAAGGTGTGGTCGACAAGCCGGTTGTCAGCGTGGGTCGCTTTACCTCGCCCGACACGATGCTCAGCCAGGTGCGGCGCGGGGTACTGGATCTGGTTGGCGCGGCGCGCCCGTCGATCGCCGATCCGTTTATCCCAACCAAGATTGATCAGGGCCGGGTTGACGATATCCGCGAGTGTATCGGCTGTAATATCTGCGCGTCGGGCGAGATGTCTTATTCGCCAATGCGCTGTACCCAGAACCCGACCATAATGGACGAATATCGGCGCGGTTGGCATCCCGAGAAGGTACCGGCGAAAGGTTCGGAAGATACGATCCTAATCGTGGGCGGCGGTCCGGCAGGCTTGGAATGCGCCAATATCCTCTCCAAGCGTGGATACGAAGTGACCGTAGCCGATGCGCGCGAGGAATTGGGTGGCCGTGTCAAACGCGAGGCAGGTCTGCCGGGCCTGTCAGAGTGGATCAGGGTTGCGGATTACCGTCTTTATGCGCTGCAGCAACTTGGCAACGTAAACCTCTACACGGATTCACCGCTTGCAGCGAGTGACATCATGGAGTTTGGGCTGGAGCATGTCGTGATCGCCACCGGCGCCACATGGCGCAGGGATGGTGTAGGCCGGTTCAACGTGACCCCAGTGTTGAGGGGCGACGAGGTGAACGTGCTGACCCCGGACGACATTCTGGACGGGGCCGAAGTCAAAGGTCCGGTGGTCATCTATGACGAGGACGGCGCCTATCTGGGCAATGTGCTCGCCGAAAAGCTAGTCAAGGATGGGCACGAGGTCAGCTATGTAATCCCGGCTGCTGAGGTGGCTCCCTATCTGGCACTGACGATGGAACAACACAAAGTCATCGCCCGCCTGATGGAGCTGGGCGTACGCATCGAACGTCTGAAAACGCTCAAGAATGTGCATGAAGACCGCATCGAATTCGTATGCATTCATGGTGGTCAGGGGTTGGAACTGCCACTCGGAACGGCGGTTGTACTGACGTCAAAAACGCCCAATGATGAACTGTATCAGAATTTGTTGGAACGTGAGGCGGACTGGGCCGAAGCGGGCATCAAATCGGTCAGTCGGATCGGTGATTGCGAAGCCCCTTCGATTATCGCCGCCGCCGTTCACGCAGGTCACCGTTGGGCCCGGGAACTGGATAATTCGGACAGTTTGAAGGCCTCAGCCTATCTGCCGATGCCTTTGGCATAAGAAAGGAAGACATCATGACTACCCCAATTCGATTGCTGGCAGCGGGCCATCCAGAAACCGGCTTTGGCCCATCTTCACTTGTGGCTGAAGGCGATTTTACTACAGCGGACAAGTCCGAAACCATCAGCAGCTTTTTCGAGAGTAGGGATGAGAAGATTTCAGTCGGTGTGTGGGAATGCGCACCCTGCCGGGAGGAAATCGAAGCCTATCCGGTAGATGAAATGATGACTGTGATATCAGGTTCGGTCACATTGACCAGTTCTGATGGGGCAGAGCAGACCTTTACCTCCGGAGATACTTTTTTCATTCCCAGGGGCACGCCCTGTACTTGGGAAATCACGCAGACTCTGCGCAAGTTCTATATGATTGCGGCTTAAAGGGGTTGCAGCGCGGATCAGTTCGCGCTGCGCACATTCCGCCAGATTGCCAAAACGGCGATCAGTAGAAACATCACTTCGATCACGATCGCACCCAGGTTCGGGCGGTAGATCAAGGACACCATCACCAAAGCGCCACCCACGATGTTGCAGGCGTTAAACAGCACCTTGTCGGCGGGCAGTATGCCGCGAGTTGCCAGATAATAGGCGCATACGATGATGATTGAACCTATCAAGCCAATCCCATCGGCCAGTACGAAATCCTGCAACATATCCAAAGTCATCTACAGGCTCAGGTCTTCGAGAATACGATCCATCATCGCGTCACAGGCGGTCAATTGTGCAAGCTCGAGATATTCGTCCGGTTTGTGCCCCTGACCCTCCATCGAGCCCGGGCCGCAAACAATGGTTGGAATACCCAGTTCGCTGAAGAAACCGGCCTCGGTTCCGAAGGCGACTTTGGTCGTAGCGTTGCTTTGCGCAAGTTTCTGGGCATAGGCAATAACAGCCTCGGTTTCCGCAACATCCAGCCCTGGATATGCATTGTACTGCTCTACCTCGACACGTGCCTCGGCAAAGCGGGGACGGTAGGATGCACTTACCCGCTCGGCCGCTGCCTGTATCTGGTCGAGTATGTCTTTTCCGCGATCAGCAGCCAGATGCCGATACTCAAAGGTCAACTCGGCCCTGTCGGGAACTATGTTAAGTGCTTTGCCGCCTGACAGCATTCCAACATGTAATGTGGTGTAGGGCACTGAATAGGCCGGATCGGTGTTGCCGTTTGTCTCAAACGCCTTTTGCAAGCTGCGCAGTTCGGACACAAAATCTGTCGCCAAATGCAGTGCGTTCACAATGTTGGGGGCCAGTGCGGAATGGCCGTTCTGGCCATGACATATCGCCCGCAATGCAGCCTTGCCTTTATGACCGATCGCGACCTGCATCTCGGTTGGTTCACCCACGAAACAGGCGCGCGGTTGTCCAAGCATTGGAGCCAGGCGTTCCAGCATTTGCTGAATACCGACGCAGCCAACCTCCTCGTCATAAGACAGAACGATCTTGAGCGGTTCTCGCAGCTTTGACGCCTCTGCACGATCAGCCAGAGACAAGACCGAAGCAACGTAGCCCTTCATGTCCGTAGTCCCACGCCCGTAGACACGATTACCTTCTCGCGTCAGGCGGAAGGGATCTTTGGTCCAGCTTTGCCCTTCGACCGGCACAACGTCTGTATGGGCTGAAAGCAGAACCCCATCGCCATCGGGCCCTTTTTCTGCATAGAGACCTGTCTTGTCGCCGGATGGATCGGTTATACGATGCACGGCAAAACCACGTTGTTCGAGATAGTCCTCGACAAAAGCGGCCAGCTCGAGGTTTGAGTTTTTGCTGACGGTGTCAAACGCTATTAGCTTGTCGAGCAGATCTAAAGTTGTCGTCATGTGATTGAGGCCAGTTTGAACCTAATTGTTGCTCTTCTCCATCTGCTTCGAGGCAAACAGAGTAATTTAATACAGAGTGCTTTGGCACAATTCTGGGTTACCAGTCTAAAGCCTCTGGCAGATTCATAAAACTGGATTACCCAAACTACTGATTAGGAAAAATCGAACTGCTATGTGCGCTGATCAGCTGGCAGAAGTCGTTTGCAGAAAGGGTAAATTTCCCGCTTCGACCGTGGTTTTACAATGGTCTATGAATGCTGCCATGGTGTTGGTTTCATTTTCAATCCGTGCCTTGAGCAATCCGAATTTCATTGGCCTCAGATTGCCGGTCAATGGTACAAAAATCAGCTTTTTTCCATCCGGGGACAAGTTGTTCATCGGTCGGACGTTGGCAATTGAGAACCCATATCCGTTTGCGACCAGACTGCGCATGACCGACATATCGCTGGTGCGTTCGGCCACATTGGGTTTGATATCAGCCTGACGGAAGAAAGACAGGAAATAGTCGCTGCTATAGGGCAGATCCAAGAGCACCATTGGCGAGTCTTTCAGATCACTTATGGAAAGCGTTTCGCGCTGCGCGAACGGATGCCCTTCGTACAAGACGACGTAAGGTGGCAGATCAAGCAATGGTAGAAATTTGAGATCTGCGGGAATATCGAGATCGTAAGTCAGTGCGATATCAAGCTCTGCGCGGCGCAGTTGACTGAAGATATCCGCCTGATTGAGCTCGCGCTGTTCGATGCGAACATCGGGATACAGTTCTTCAAAACCACGACGAAGCCCGGGTAGGACGATCTGTGCAAAGGTAACCAGACAGCCGACCGACAGGATGCCCTGAACTTTGCCGGTAATATCGCCGGCGAGTGTCGACAGCAGTTCCACTTCTCGCAGCACAAACTCGGTTCGTTCCAGGAATTTGTGACCGGCTTTGGTCAGCGACAGGCCCCGGGCGTGTTCTCGAACAAACAGATCCAGACCAAATTCGGCCTCCAATTGGTTTATCGCCGCCGAAATCGACGGCGACGAAACATTAAGGACCTCGCTTGCGGCCGAGATGCTGCCAGCCTTTCCCACAGCCACGAAATATTCAAGTTGGCGCAGAGTGTATCTGAAAGGCAAGGCCGTATCCCTGAGGTTCGAGGATCAAGCCTTGTACTTGATCCAAGTTGTTTTCAAAGCAGTATACTTCTCAAGGGAATGCAATGACAAATCCCGTCCGAAGCCAGACTGTTTCATGCCGCCAAACGGGGTCTGAGCGGACAACGCATCGACTGTGTTGACCGATACCGTGCCGACCATCAGCTTATCCGAGACCCGGCAGGCCCGGCTTAGGTTGTCGGTCCAGACAGATGCTGCCAACCCGTAGATCGAGTCGTTAGCCATCGTTACAGCTTCGTTTTCGCTGTCGAAGGGGATAACCGACAGGACAGGACCAAAAATCTCGTCACGCGCCAACGGATTGTCGTGGCTCACATCGTCAAAGATCGTGGGTGCAATGAAACAGCCTTTTCCATCTATGGTGACCCGTTCACCACCAGCGACAAGGTTTGCGGTTTTCTTGCCTTCCTCGACAAAGCGCATGATGCCTTGTGTTTGCTTTTCATCCACGATGGCACCCATCTTTGAGGCCGGATCCAGCGGATCGCCGGGCTGCATGGCCTGCGCGCGTGCAATCATCTTCTCGACAAAAACGTCCTTGATCGAGCGCTCGACATAAAGACGCGAATTAGCCGAACAGACCTCACCCTGATTGAAGAAGATGCCAAAGGCCGCCATGTCGGCCGCAGCGTCCAGATCCTCGCAATCAGCGAAGATCAGGTTTGGGCTTTTGCCACCGGTTTCAGGCCAGACCTGTTTCAGGTTGGATTGGCCAGAGTATTGCATGAACATCTTGCCGATTGCGGTCGATCCGGTGAAGGCAAGACAATCCACATCCATATGCAGACCCAGCGCTTTGCCTGCGGTGACGCCAAATCCCGGCACCACGTTGAACACACCATCAGGCACACCGGCTTCGGCAGCCAGCTCCGCTAGACGCAGCGCGGACAAAGGTGACTGTTCGGCGGGTTTCAATACAACCGAGTTTCCGGCTGCCAGTGCTGCGGCGCCTTTCCAGGTCGCCATATCCAGGGGAAAATTCCACGGCGTGACAGCACCGACCACGCCCAAAGGTACACGCGACACAAGGGCTAGATCACCGGGACCGGTCGGGGCAACTTCGTCATAGATCTTGTCGATTGCTTCAGCATACCACTGAAAGAAATGCGCGGACCCCGGCGCGTCGATGGTCACCGCATCGGTCACCAGCTTGCCCATGTCCAGACTATCGAGCAGGGCCATCTCTTCGAGGTTTGAACGGATCAGATCGGCCAGCTTGAGCAAAATTGCCTTTCGATCGCCCGGTGCCATGCGCGACCAGCGGCCATCTTCAAAAGCCTTGCGCCCTGCCGCCACGGCCCGATTTATGTCTTCTGCGTCGCCCTCGGCGACCTGCGCCAGGACTTCGCCGTTTGCAGGGTTTATGCTGTCAAATGTTTTACCGGATGCGGCGTCGACAAATTTACCGTCGATAAATGCCTGCCCGCGGATTGAGAGGTTGGCCGCGCGGGCTGTCCAGTCTTCGTGCGTATTGTCCAACATGGTCTTCTCCCTGATTATTCGTCTCCGGGAACGCCGTAGGACGGCGCCTCACGCGGATCGATTGCGCGCTGGATGTAGGCGTCCAGCTGCGGTTTGTAGATGTCCCAGGCTGTGGCGATGTTTTCGATGGGGCAGTCCTCGGTCCAATCGCAGCGCAGATCCGCGACAGGCCAGCTGACCTTGTCGACGATCTTCATGCCTGCTGAATGGACCGGCCCCGCCTCACCGCCAGCCGCCAAAGCTGCCTGCATTGCTGCAATCAACCGATCGCCAATATGACCTGACGATGCCAGAAATCCGTCGACGATTGCCTGCGGAACGCCGTCGTTATCCAGCAGGTTCCCACCAGAAGCGACGTTTTCGCCCTGCGCCTGCGTCCAGATCCCCAATGAATTCGCACCCGAATGAATGGCGGTCCGCCCTTGGGAATCTACCGCCAAAACCTGTCGATACTCGATGAAATTTCCGTGCTTCTTGACTTCTTCAACCGCCTGGGGCGCCGAAAGACCCTGTTCCATCAAGTCCAGTGCCAAAGGGCCAAGGCTTGGGTCCGTCACGTTCTGTGACGCCACAGCCCCGACACCTGCGCGCGCAAACGAACAGCGTGCAGCGACAGCAGGTGAAGAAGATGAAATTGCCAACCCGAACATACCGGTGTCCGGGCAGCGAGCGACCAGAGAAAAGGTCATGCAAATCTCCTGCTAGATACGAGTTCGCAACCGGGCCGCGACGAAGGGGAGAGGGGCGCGGCCCGGTCGTTCTGATCAGCTGAGCTGATCAATCGGGAATGACAGCGGTGCCGTCGATTTCGACCAGCCAATCAGGGCGTGCCAATGCCTGAACCACCAGACCGGTCGAAACCGGATGTACGCCTTTGATGTATTCGCCCATCGTGCGATACACCGCCTCGCGATGGCGAACATCGGTGATATAGACGACCACCTTGACCAGATGTTCCATCGAACCGCCGGCCTCTTCGATCAATTGGCGGATGTTCTGCATGACCTTGTGGGTTTGCTCGACCGGGTCGTGGCTGTCGATGTTGACGGCATCGTCCAGATTTTGTGGGCATTGGCCGCGCAGGTAGACTGTTTTGCCACCTTGGGTCACGACGGCCTGACACAGGTCGTTGTCCAGGTTCTGCTCCGGATAGGTATCCGATGTGTTGAACTTGCGAATGCGGGTGTGGGCCATTTTGGTATCCTGATTTTCGGTGTTATTCAGCGGCGGTGGAAACGATAGCCGCTTCACCGTCATAGTCCTGATAGGCCCGCTGGATTGCGATCTGGTCTGCGATGTACTTTGCATCATGCCATACGCCCCAGATAAAGGTTGATCCGCGGCGCGACTGCCATGGCAGCCCCAGGAAATAGATATCCGGCTCAACCGAAACCCCGCGCTGATGGATTGGAGCGCCCCGTTCGTCAAAAGCATCTGCCTTGATCCAGCTGAAATCCTGACGGAATCCTGTTGCCCAGATGATTGTTGTAATGCCTTCCTTGGCAAGGTCGATTGATGCAAGCGGATTGGTCAGACAATCGGGATCTTGCCAGGATTGTCGCGCTTCGGGCTCTTCGGGCAGGTTTAGCCCGGTGCGGTCTACATAGGCATCTGCTGCATCGAGCATTTCAAGATAGTTCGCGTCTCCGGCAGCGACGTTTTTCTGAAGGTCATCAGCAAAGCTCAGCACGCCGTTTTCGAAACCCTGAGTCAGGCCAACAAGAGTCACGCCTTCACCTGCCAGACGGCGGAAATCCATCGTATGGCCGCCATAGGCACCGCTGACCGAGATCGTGACATGCTCGGTACCGGGTTTCATCGCTGCCATGTCCCACAGACCCAGAACACCCAACCACCAGACAAAGTCGCGCCCACGGTACCGACGCGGAGGCCGATCATGCGGACCAACCGACAGGAACACCTTGCGGCCAGCACGGTTCAGCTCATCCGCGATCTGGGCACCTGACGAACCGGCGCCAACAACCATCACAGCGCCTTCTTTCAGCTGGTTTGGGTTCTTGTAGTAGAAGGAATGCAGCTGCTCGATACCTGCGGACTCGGGAACGATTGGTGGAATGACAGGGTGTTGGAATGCACCGGTCGCCGCAACAATGCGTTTTGCCTCAATTGCTCCTGCAGAAGTTTCAACACGGAACCCGCCTTCACCCGGAAGACGTTCAGCCTTGAGGACCTCGATGCCCTCACGAATTGGTGCGTCGACCATTTCGGCGTATTCTACAAGGTATTCGGCAACCCGGTCCTTGGTCACGAATGCGTCAGGGTCATTCCCTTTGAAATCAAGATTGGGAAAGCGATCATGCCAAGCCGGTCCATTCGCAACCAGTGCATCCCAACGCCCCGTTCGCCACGCTTCGGCGATGCGGTTCTTTTCCAGCACAAGATGGGGCACATTGTTTTTTCCCAGGTGTTCGCTCAGAGCGATCCCTGCCTGACCTCCGCCAACAACCAGCGTGTCCGTTCTCTCCAATGCCATTTTTCGGTTCCCTTTTAATGTTCTCGGCCGGTCCATAGGACCGATGACGGCTTGAAAGCCGGACCAAGCCGATTTGGCACTTCTCGCTCCGCTGAATGGGCGGACAAACGAGAAAACAACCAAATACCGACAGCGGAAACAGACCCTGTTTTAGGCCTGAACCTCGACATCGTGGCTCCACCTGTTCGTGGATTTTCGTGCCGGTCCAGCACGCCTAGCGCGTTTCAGGGATAAAATTTCACAACTTCAAAACAGGCGAAATTACTGTCTAACTTACCCTTAGTTAGGCTGTGACTAATCTGGTAGATTTCCTGCATGTTTCCGCAGGGGTTAACGGATCTGAGACAGAAACGGTGCGATCAGATAATAAAGTTCGCCCTGAGATGAAATCTGGCATTTCTTATATAATTGCTTGCGAATGACCTTTACGGTCTGCGGGCTGATCCCCAATGTCAGACCAATAGAAATAGATGAATGCCCCTGCAGGATCAGCAACGCTATTTCTGATTGTCTTGCGCTGAGGGAGATGTCTTTTTCAGCCGATAGCCGGTCACGCAGAGACTCTACCGTGCTTTCCGGCGATCTATCATTCTCCGAACGGAGTTTACGCCAGTTCTTTCTGACCAGAGCGTTGACGACCGGCGCTATGTCACGTGCGCTGGCAATATCGCGCGATGAAAACTTTGACGCGGTGGTTGCGTCCCGGCCAATACAGAGTGTCACGCCGACTCCGGGAGCGGGGCTGCAATAGAATGCCAGTTCGTCCACCAACGTGGTGCGTTCATAATAGGATTTATAGTATTCGTTGCGCTGAAACTGATCCGGAGCCACATCGGCTAGCCGGTAGAGGCCATCACGCGCACCTTTCCGGAATAGTCCGTAGAATGGGTCCAGCAGATAGGCCCCGTTTACATAGTGGCTCCCGATCCGTTCGAATACACGTCCTTCGGAAGCGTGAGTCAGAAACACCTCGGGTTCCTGATTCTCGAAAAAAGCCAGGATCGTGATGTTGTCGAAACGACAGGTCCTGGCCAACCAACTGTGCAGTTCCTGCGGAAAAGCCTGTGTTTCAATTGCAAGAATAGCCGCTGCCAGAAGATCAGGGGCTGGAGACTGGTTCGCCAATTCATACCTCTCTGGGGGTATATACCCCTAAATGTGAGATGAATTAGGATTTATTGCACATAACAGGGGTATAAATCCAACTTGACGCGGTTGCGGCCATGAAAGCCCGGATCCGGAAAACGCCAAGTGGAGATCACCCCGCCAGATGTCCAAGGGAGATCCAGCATGCGTGATCCACGCTACGATGTTCTGTTCGAACCAATGAAAATTGGCCCATTGACTGCCAAGAACCGCTTTTATCAGGTGCCGCACTGCAATGGCGGAGGCTATCGCGATCCGTCCGCTGCCGCTGCCATGCGCGGGATCAAGGCCGAGGGTGGTTGGGGCGTGATCTTTACCGAACAGTGCGAGATGCATCATACCTCGGAAATCACGCCTTTCATCGAACTGCGCCTGTGGGAGGACAAGGACATCCCGCAGCTGCGCAAAATGTCGGAAAAGATGAAGACCCACGGCGCGCTGGCTGGTATTCAGCTGGCGTATTCGGGCATCAACGGGCCGAATTTGTACACAAAAGAGGTACCATTGGCGCCGTCCGCCCTGCCAATCCGGACATTTACCAACGACCCGGTACAGGCACGGGCGTTGTCAAAATCGGATATCAAGGACTTGCGCCGCTGGTTCGTGAACGCAGCGAAACGGTCAAAAGAGGCTGGCTTTGATCTTATCTGCCTCTACGGCGCGCATGGGTTTGGCATATTCCAACACTTCCTGAGCCGCGCCACCAATCAACGCAGCGATGAATACGGCGGCAGCCTGGAAAACCGCGCCCGGTTCAGTCAGGAAGTCATTGCGGACATGCGCGATGCTGTCGGCGATACAATGGCGATTACGTTGCGGGTGTCGTTGGATGAAACAATCGGCGAACTGGGTTTTTCGAACGCCGAAGTGCGCGACTATATCGAAATGAACAAGGACCTGCCTGATCTCTGGGATCTGGCGCAAGGCTCTTGGGAAGATTGCTCAGGGCCGTCGCGATTCAAGGAAGAGGCGGCACAGGAACAGCTTGTACGTGGTATTCACGAATTGACCGACAAGCCTATCGTTGGCGTTGGTCGTTTCACTTCACCAGACGTGATGGCCCGGATGATCAAGTCCGGCACGCTGGATTTCATAGGTTGCGCACGCCCTTCGATTGCAGACCCTTTCCTGCCGAAAAAGGTCGAGGAAGGCCGGATAGATGATATTCGCGAGTGCATCGGTTGTAACATCTGCATCACTGGCGACATGACCATGTCGATCAGCCGCTGCACACAGAATCCGACTTTCATGGAGGAGTGGCGCAAAGGTTGGCACCCTGAAAAGATGAATGACAAAGGCGACAGCTCCAACGTTTTGATCGTTGGGTCGGGTCCTGCGGGGCTTGAAGCGGCCTGGGCGCTTAGTCGCCGGGGTTATGATGTCGCCGTTGCCGAAGCAAAAGATGTGATCGGCGGACGTGTAACCCGCGAACGTACCTTGCCGGGGCTAAGTGCCTGGGGGAGGGTCGTGGACTACCGCGAATACCAATTGCAGCAGCGGCCCAATGTCGAAATCTATCGTGAGAGCGAACTGGATGCAGACAGTATCCTTGAGTTCGGGTTCGAGAACATCTGCATCGCGACCGGTTCGACCTGGCGTCGGGACGGAGTATCGCGTCAGCACGTTGTTCCCATGCCGATTGCCGAAGGGGCTACGGTGCTGACTCCGGATGATCTGATGGACGGTACCATCCCATCTGGTCGCGTCGTGGTATACGATGATGATCATTATTACATGGGCGGTGTACTGGCAGAGTTTCTTGCCAAGAACGGTGCGCAGGTGACATTGGTGACGCCGTCAGCCTATGTCAGCGACTGGACCAACAATACGCTGGAACAGGTTGCCATCCATCCGCGGTTGGTTGAGGCCGGTGTCGAGATTGTTCTGAACCAGGGCATCACCGAAGTGCGCAAAGATCACGTGGTTTCGAACTGTACCTATACAGACCGGACCTGGAAGATCGAAGCAGATGCCGTTGTCATGGTTGCTTCCAGACTTGGTAATGACAGCATTTACGAAGACTTGTTGCAGCGGCGTTCCGAATGGAATGACGCAGGGATTCAGTCGGTGAAGATTGTAGGCGATGCGAGTGCTCCGGGTCCGATTGCCTGGGCGACCTATGCGGGTCATCGATATGCACGTGAACTGGACGGGCCGGATATCGGTGATGCCTTGCCCTTCCGCAGGGAAATCACAGAGCTGGCCGTCGACTAGTCCGAGATTGTATCGCAAAGTGTGACGAGGGCTTTCGGTGCGCCGAAGGCTCCGTCTTCAACGTTGATGTTTTTGATTCCGTGATAGAATTGCGACAGAACCTTGGCGCTCCTTAACCAGATCAAGCGAGTTTCCTTTCCTCCTAGAGGGAAAGACACCGTCTGTTTGATATCACAGCGGCAATATGGCTGTGATCCGAAACCCGCGCTCCAGATTTGACGGGATAAGGTCACCACCGTGTTTGCGCACGATCGAACGAGCAATTGACAAACCTAGGCCAACAGAACCCTCAGTGACTGAACGCGCCTGATCCAGGCGGGTGAATGGGGTGAAAATCTCTTCGAACCTGTCTTCAGGCACGCCGTCGCCACTGTCTTCGATTGTGATGCAAACGCGGTTTTCGTCTACTTCAAGCCGGACCCGAGCTTCGTGGCCATATTTGATGGCATTGCCAACAAGGTTGGACAAGGCCCGTCGAATGCTCACCTTGCGACCCAGATAGAGACAGGTTTCAGCCGATGACGTAAATGCCATGCCTTTGGTTTCGGCCGCCATCGCATTGAGCATGTCAACCAGATCGAACTCTTGCAGTCTCTCTTCGCTGATGTCCTGTTTGGCAAAGGTCAGGAAACTTTCGACCATTGTCTGCATGTCATCGAGTGTCTCGATCACCTGACCCTGTAGCTTTTCATTCTCGATGAACTCTGCCCGCAGCCGAAGTGACGTGATCGGAGTACGCAGATCGTGGCTGATCGCGGCCAGCATGGTTGTTCTGTCCTGAATGAAACGGTGGGTGCGTTCCTGCATCGTGTTGAAGGCAGTCATCACCGAAGACAGTTCGCGCGGTCCGGTCTCGGGCAGGGGGTCGATATCTTCGCCACGGCCGACCAGATCTGCTGCGCTCGAGAGCTCGCGCAAGGGGGCTGTCAGTCGGCGCGTGACAAGTGCGACAACGATGGTGATCCCGATGATTGTCAGAAACACCGAAAAAATCACAGGCGCCAGCAACACCGGAGCCTCGGGGGAAGGTGGGCCGACAGCTGATAACCAGCTTCCATCATCGTACCTCACAAATGCTTCCCAATAGGGGCAATCCGATGATCTCAGGGATTCTGTCAGCAGTAGAAAACAGTTTTCTTCTGCATCCTGATACCAGAACCGAATGATGTCCCACAGGTTGACGGGTTGGGATGCGATCTGGATCGGCGCGTCGAGAAACTCCCGCAATCCTCTGAGAACTTCCTCATCTGATTGTTCAAGCGGAACCCCGCGGGGCTGGAGCCTAAGGCTAAAGACAATGTCAGGATTGGACACGTTCTCAAAAAGTTGCTCACGTTCTTCGTGGCTCATATGGGTGCTTGATTTGTAAACTGCAGCGATCCGGCCAAGGACATAGGTCCGCTCGTATTGATCAATCTTGCCGTCTGTTTCGACCATGAAAGTGGCAAGCATCAGCACTTGCGCCAGCATGACCGAGCCGACCATCAGGACCAGGAACTGACCCGCCAGCGTTTTGGGGCGCCATTTCATATCTTAACCACGTCACACGAAAACAGATATCCGCCACCCCAGACTGTCTTGATGTATCGCGGTTTTTTGGGGTCGGCTTCGATCTTGCGGCGCAGTCGGCTGACTTGATTGTCGATGCTGCGGTCAAACACTGTGGCGGTGCGATTGCTGACATGATCCAGCAGTTGATCGCGGGTCATCAGAATGCGCGGGTGGCGCAGAAACGTGGTTAGCAGACGAAACTCGATGCTGCTCAGTTCCGTGGTCTGATCGGGCACCCTGTCATTGGTCAATGTTTGGGTGTTGGTATTCAGCAGCCAGTCGCCAAACCGGATCGATCCGGCCTCGAGCTTGGAGTATGTGCGCGGCAGCGCGTTTGCGCGGCGCAAGACACCCTTGATGCGTGCAACCAGTTCGCGCGGGTTAAAGGGTTTGGTGACATAATCATCTGCGCCCATCTCAAGACCGATGATCTTGTCCATATCGTCTGACACAGCTGTCAGCAGGATCACCGGAGTACCGATTGTCTCGCGAATACGACGGCAGACATCCAGCCCGCTTTCGCCCGGCATGAGAATATCGAGGATGACCAGATCGATTTCCTCGCGCCTGAGAACGGCAAACGCCTCCTGACCATTGGCTGCCTGACTGACACGGTATCCGTGTTTGCGAATGAACTCGGCCAATGGCTCGCGGATGTTGCGGTGGTCGTCAACGATGAGAAGGTGCTGGTTAGACATATATCCGGACGGTTGGCTCTGGGTTTTTACGGGCATAACGCAGCGATTGCGGTATGCAAACGCCCGTTATGTATCAAAATGCCTCAACTCAGGGTGCTGATACAGTTTGATACAATTTTCGTTTTCCCTGACAAACACCGGCGACAACCGCTGCCTAGGTAGGCGGCATGAAGTCAAGATATCTGATCACAGGCGCCCTCACTCTGTTGCTGACAGGCTGCGCAGAGTTCACCCCGCCCCCGGACCGCAATGCGCAGGCCGTGTTGCAGCCACCTGCGCAATTTGCCGTCGGGCAGAGCGGCCAGACAGCGCTGATCAAGGGGATGAACGACCTGTTCGACGATGCCCAGCTGACGGGTATCGTGAACCGCGCCTTGCAGAACAATCCCGATGTTCAGCTGGCTGCCCGGCAGATGGAGCTGGCCGGATTCAATGCCCGAATTGTGGGTGCATCGCTGTCGCCTAGTGTTTCCGGCTCATTTAACAACACCCGTACAGGGGGCAGCGGTCCAACCGGTGGAACTTCCAGGCCGTCGCTCGATGTCAGTTGGGAGGCAGATGTCTGGGGCCGATTGCGCGATAGTAGATCAGCCGCGCGCCTCGACGCATCTGCCGAGGCTGATCAGCTACAGGCCGTCCGCGCCTCGATCGCGGCGCAAGTCATGCAGGGCTGGTTCGAATATGCCCGCGCCTCTCAGGCCGTATCACTGGAATCCAGCCGCCTTGCAGCTTTGAAACAGCGCGAGGAATTCGTTCGACGCGACTATCGCGCAGGGGTGGGATCTCTGGACGATCTGTCGGCCATTCGCCGGGATGTGGCTCTGTCGCAAGAGGTATTGCTGGCCAATCTGGGTACACAAAATGAGGCGGCCCGGGTGCTGGAGCTGTTACTTGGTGAATATCCCGACGCGATGATCAAGGGTACGCCCCATCTGCCCCGAATTGGTGCCGCGCCACGAGCAGGTGTACCGGCCAGTGTTCTTACCAACCGCCCTGATCTGCGGGCGGCATGGTCGCGGGTTGAAGCGGCGGACAAACGGATTTCCGTGGCCCAGAAAGACCTTCTGCCACAGATCAGCCTGACAGGATCATTGGGGTCAACGACGTCAGACTTCTCGGACCTTCTCAGCGGTGCCACTATCTGGACTTTGGCAGGTCAGCTGACCGCGCCGGTCTTTGATGGCAGTCGCCGGAAAACTGAAATTCTCGCCTCGCGAAACCGCGCTGATCAGGCTTGGATCACCTACCTGCAAACCGCCTTGCGCGCCTTTTCCGAGGTGGAACAGGCCCTTGATCAGGAACGTTTGCTACGGGGGCGTGAGGCAGAGCTTCGCAAGGCAGTCGAACACGCCAGAACCACCGCGGACCTGTTTGAAACGCGCTATCAGGCCGGGCTGACCAGCATTCTCGAACTGCTCAATGCGCAAAATGCCGTTTTCGACATTCGCGGGCAACTACTGGCGGTCCGCTCCGCACGTCTCAGCAATCGCGTCACATTGGCCCTGGCACTGGGAAAAGAGGTATAAAATGAAGCTGTTATTCGCAGGATTGGCATTGCTTGCAGCCATCGTATTCGTTGCAAGTGGAAACAAACCCGAACCGGTTCCTCAGGCCCTGGGTGATACGGCGACAACGGGACAGCAAGTTGACGTTCACGTGTTGCGTGCCTCGCACCAGCAGGATGTCCTGACCGTGTTTGGGCAGGCCCGGGCACGGTGGCAGATCAGCTTGCGTGCTGAAACCAGTGGCCGGGTTACGCAGGTTGCCGATGCCGCACTGGTGGGTGCTCTGGTGCAAAAGGGCGATGTTCTGGCCGAGATTGAAAATACCGGTCAGCAACTTGATCTTGCCAATCGAACCACTGCACTGGCTACCGCACGTCGCGTTCTGGCCGAAGAGGAACAGCGCGCCAGGATTGCGCAGGAAAACTGGGACGCTGCCGGGTACAAGGGTGATCCCGACCCGCTGGTTCTGCGCCTGCCTCAGCTCGAGGAGGCGCGTGCGGACCTTAACGCTGCGCGACTGGCCGCGGACCGGGCGCGCTATGTTCTGGATCAGACCCGCATCGTTGCCCCATTTGACGGTGCCATTCTCAAGCGTTCGGTAGGGCCCGGTGACCTGTTGCAATCGGGTGATGAGGTCGTCGAGCTTTACGACACCCAGAAAATGGATGTGGTCCTGACCCTGACTGAGGCCGAGGCAGCGCGGCTGTCCAGCCCGATCGGCAACAGGGTACGTCTGATCGCGACCCAATCTGGCCGGGAATGGCAGGGTGTTGTTGAACGCGTCGGACAGCGTATTGACGCGACCAATCGCTGGATTGAGCTGATAGTCTCGGTAAAGGAGCCGAACGGGCTTTTGCCGGGCCAGTTTCTGCGCGCCGAAGTGGATGGGCGCAGCTATGAGGATTTGATTGGAATTCCGCGCGCTCTGATCGGACGCGATGGTGCAGTCTGGCACGTGGATTTTGACAATCAGCTGCGCCGCATGCCGGTGGTACCGGTGTTCAGTCAGGGGGATCGCTCCTTTGTCGCGCCGGGCTCCGATTGGCCGCCAACATTGCGACTGACCCCGCCCAGTCGTAACTTTTTGAACGGCACCGCAGTTTCCCCGGTGTTCATGAGCGAAACAGATACCCTGAATCTCGCCGAAAACGGTGCCGGGCAATGACCGGTGGCCAAGACAAGGGCTGGATTGCATGGTTTGCCCGCAACCCGGTGGCTGCGAACCTGTTGATGGTCACGATCCTTGTAATGGGTCTGACCACCGGCCTTAACATGCGGACCGAGGGGTTCCCAGCCTCGGACCCGCGCACGGTCACAGTTACGGTTTCCTTTGACGGCGCCTCGCCAAGCGATGTCGAGGAAGGTGCGGCAATCAAGGTCGAGCAGGCAATCAGCGGCGTGGCCGGGATCAAAGAGGTTACATCTACTGTCACTGCCAGCGAAGCCACGGTGAGTGTCAGAAGTGTCGATGGCTACTCTCTGGATCGCCTCAAGGACGACATCGAAGCGCGTGTGAATGCCATCAATACCTTTCCGGCACAGGTTGATCAGACCACGATCGCGGCCGAGCAGGAAGATCGCCATGTCATCCACGTTCAGGTCTCGGGCCATGCGGAACACAGGACACTCAAGGAAGCGGCGCGCCGTATTCGCCGTGAATTGCTGTCACTGCCTACGATTAGCAAGGTCATCACCGAAGGGGCGCTGGGATATGAGATTACGGTCGAACTGAGTGAAGACAAGATGCGGGCCTATGGCGTCACTTTTGATGAAGTCGCTAATGCGGTTCGGGGCCGCTCGGTCAACCTGTCCGCCGGATCGCTCGAGACCGAGCGGGGGACTTTCATTCTGCAAAGTCGAAATCAGGCTTATTACGGCAGTGAGTTAGAGCGCACGGTCGTCCGCTCATCTCCCCAAGGGGGCGTAGTTCGCCTTGGCGACATTTCCGAAATCGTAGATGGGTTTGCCGAAGACCCGGTGATATCGATCTACAATGGCCAACCCTCGATTAGGCTGGATGTGCAGCTGACCGGAAAGGACAGTATCACGGCCGCGTCGGATAGTGTCACGGCCCACATTGACACGATGCAGGGTGAAGGCCGCATTCCCAATGGCGTCACGCTAGAGACATGGTCGGACGAGGCCAAGAATATTCGTGACCGTCTGGCGCTGATGTCCCGCAATGCTCTGATCGGGATGGGTCTTGTGTTTGTAATGCTGGCACTGTTTCTCAACATACGCGTTGCGATGTGGGTGGCGGTCGGCATTCCGATCTCATTTGCCGGGACCCTGTATGTTCTGGGGCCGACAGGGTTTGACTATTCGCTGAATGATCTGACGACCTTCGGCTTCATTATCGTCCTGGGCATTGTTGTCGACGACGCGATTGTCATTGGCGAAAACATTTATGCGCACAAGGAACGTGATGGGGGAGGGGTCGAAACCGCTGTTCGGGGCGCGCTAGAGGTCGCTACACCCGCCACATTCGGTGTGCTGACGACGGTGGCTGCATTCTTTCCGCTCACAATGATCAGCGGTGATTTTGGTGGGCCGTTCAAAATCATCGCCGTTGTAGTGATTGTCTGCCTGCTGTTTTCACTGGTTGAATCCAAGCTGATCCTGCCCGCACATCTTGCCCATCTCAGGCTTGGTAACGACAAGCCTCAAAACCGCCTGACCCGCATCTGGGCTGGCCTCCAGAAAGCAATCGACAATGCACTGGGCTGGGTCGTGAAACGAGCCTATCTTCCCATTCTCAGGACGGCCGTGACCAACCTGACCGCTTCATTCATGGTGGCTCTGGCGATCTTTGTCGCAGCAATTGGACTGGTAACACGTGGCATCGTTCCAACGCAGTTTTTTCCCGAACGTGACAGTTCGCAGGTCTATTTGAGCGTCACGCTGGAAAGTGGCACGCCCTCTGCAAGAACCCGTGACGTGGCACGGTTGTTCGAGGAAAGCCTGGTGCAAACCGGAGAATTGTATCAGCAACGTTACGGGTTGAAAGAAACCCCCATTCTGAACCGATACACTTCATCAACCCGCGCGGAAGAGGTCCAGATGACGGTCGAACTGACCAGCAGCACCAGCCGCAGTTTTTCCGCTGCCGACTTCATCGCGGATTGGCGGGTGGCGTCGCGCTCACCTGCAGTGGTCACGCAGCTCAATTTCTATACAGATGACGATGATTTCGAGGATCTGCGCATAGAGCTTAGCAATGCGGACCCGGTTAGAAATGAACAGGCGATGCAGACCTTAACCCAGTCCCTGAAAGAGGTCGGAGGGGTCAACGATATAAGAACAAACCTGGATAACAGTGTCATCGAATTGGGGTTCGAGGTTTTGCCATTGGGTGAGCGGCTGGGGATCACCAACCTGAGCCTCATTTCAGAATTGCGGAACAGCGTTTATGGATTTGAGGCGCAAAAGATTCAGCGTGGTGAAGATGAAGTGAGCCTCAGGGTCCGGTTCCCACGTGACGCCAGAAACACGCAGAGCGATCTGGACCGCGTGCTGATACCGACGCCGTCAGGCGGGGTCATCCCACTGACCAGCGTGGCACGGGTAACCGCGCGTGAAACGCAGCAACAGTTTGAACGCATCGACGGTCAGCGTGTGCTGACCCTGAGTGCGAAGGTTGATCGGGAAATCACCACACCTCAGGCGGTTCTGGACCATCTGCAAACGTCGATTTTTCCTGCCCTGCTATCGGACATTCCGGGGCAGAGCATTACAATCGCGGGCGAGGCCGAAC
Organism: Ruegeria arenilitoris; assembly: GCF_013030265.1. Classification (GTDB taxonomy): domain Bacteria; phylum Pseudomonadota; class Alphaproteobacteria; order Rhodobacterales; family Rhodobacteraceae; genus Ruegeria; species Ruegeria arenilitoris_E. Next base: position 5,050 of record NZ_WPZQ01000017.1, on the reverse strand, counting down.
AGGAAAGCGCTGCAACCCTGCAGCTCATCAGTGGGTTTGGCCTTGCTCTGCTGACGATCTACGCCCTGCTGGCAATTCCGTTGCGATCTTATCTGGATCCGATCGTGATCATGTGTGCCATTCCATTTGGCATCGTTGGCGCCATTCTGGGGCATCTGATTATTGGTATCCCGATCTCCCTTTTGTCCTTCTTTGGCATCCTCGCGCTTAGCGGTGTTGTTGTGAATGACGCATTGGTTCTGACCAGCCGTTATCGCGCCCGTTGCGACGAAGGTCTGGGATATGTCGAGGCCATCACGGATGCCGGTGTCGCCAGGTTCAGGGCCATATTGCTGACATCGGTAACAACATTTGTCGGGCTCGCACCACTGGTTTGGGAGACCTCTGAACAGGCGCAAATCCTGATCCCGATGGCGGTGTCTCTTGCATTCGGATTGTTGTTTGCCACCGTGATCACCCTGCTGATTGTCCCGGTGATGCTGGGCCTCAGGGACCGGATACAACGCAATCCCGCAAATCAGTCTGCAACTGCAATACCACTGTGACAAACAATTACAATTTAGCCACTTGTCGGCAAACTTTGCAGACACATTGCGCCGAATTTACCCCCAACGAAAATCAGAACTGAGGAAGATCATGACCTTTTCTTCACGGGCACGCTTGCGCGTCGCCATCACGGTTGCGGCCATTGCCGGACCCCTCACTGCACATGCTCAGGATATCGGCGGATATGGCGACGAAGATGATGGGGGTGACTGGGACTTTTTCATCGGCGCAGGCGTCGGGTATGCACCCGAATATGAAGGGTCGGATCGCTACAAGACAGAGGCATTGCCCGGCTTTCAGATAGTCTACCGCAATCGTTTTCTGGTGGGTCCGCAGGGTCTTGGCGTATTTGTCGTAGACGAGGAACGCTTTCGGCTGTCTGCGGCCGTCGGTTATGGCGGTGGGCGTAAGGAAAGTGACAGCACCTACCTGTACGGGTTGGGTGATATCGACGACGGGGCCGTGTTGTCACTTGGCACCCAGTATGATCTGGGCGGTGTTGTTGCCACTGCGGACGTGCAAAAGTTTCTGTCCGGTTCCGAAGGCACTTTGGTTTCCTTTGGCCTGCAAAGTGAAGTTCCATTTGGTGTTGTTAGGGGCCTGTTGCTGCCTACCGGCACTAATATCAGCGACACCGTCGATGAACGGGGTCTCGCGCTTATTGGTGGTATTTCGGCTGATTGGGCGGACGGCAACTACAACCAATCCTTCTTTGGTGTCACACCCACCCAGTCTGCCCGTTCAGGGTTGCATACCTATTCGGCCGGCTCAGGTTTCAAATCCGTGAATGTCGAATTCGGCTTTGCCAAGCCGCTGGGTAAAAACTGGGGCCTGACCGGGATTGCGACATATTCCAAGCTGTTGGGGGATGCCGCAGACAGCCCTGTTGTCAAATCGGATGACAGCCTTTCTGCCCAGCTGTTTGTAGGTTTCAATTTTTGAGATCCAGTAATTGAAGCCTGAGCGCAGGGTTCATATCCAGAAGATGGCAATGGTTGCGGGGCGGTGGCGGATACTCAAAATTCGGTCATCTGTCGCATGTGGTTGCGACACCCCACCAGCCCTTGAGCCTGCGGAAAAATGATCTCTTTGTCTATAAGAGCGTCACTGAACCAATCCGCATCATAAACTCGGTTCCCGAGCAGACATGCAACATTTGGGTGGGTGACGACTAATGCGCGGGTACCAAGGTAATCACTGATCTGGCACGCGGTGGTGGGTGGGTTCAGCAGACGCCGGGCGACGGGCTTTGAGATAGGTGAGATTGAGCATCTTGTGTGATTCATGCGCTTTAGGTGCGTCGCTTAAGCAAGACATGCCGGTCGCTCTCTTTTCTGGTCTTGAACCGCACCATCGGCCCGAAAATGACAGGTCTTGAGCGCAGAGTTACGTACCCCATAAAGCAGACTTCAACACCTGCAGCATGGCGCATGGTGAAGCCGGTTAGGGGCAGGAGCCAACTACCTCATTAGGTTTGCCAATGGCTGTGTAGCATCGTTGCTTTCGCAGTGAGCTTCTGCTTTCCACCAGAAATGCTTGGTAGTTGCGTCTGCATTGAAGTTCTTCGAGCCGAGTTCGGCAAAGCACCACGTTCGACCGCACACCTGACCTGTGCTATGTCGAAGAAGCTGTGAGAACTTGATCTGCGATCCAGTCGAAAACAAGTTTAGGTCCGCGGCCCGAGTCGGCATTGCTACGTGACATCACATAGCCGGCGTCGCTGGCAACTATGTCGTTCGTGACGGTAACCAGCGAACCTTTCTTGAGCAAATCGTCTATCAGACCAATCCACCCCAAAGCGACGCCATCGCCCGACAAAGCAGCCTGGGTGACCATGTCATAGTTGTTGAAGCTTATGTAATTTTTCTTTCTTTCGCCCGTTACGCCCAAGGCATCAAACCATCCTTGCCAGGTTTGCCAAGCTGCGGTCGCAGGTTTCGACAAACTCAGAAGTTGAGCGTCCAACAAATCGGCGGAAGAACGAATTGGTCCAATCTTTTCTAATAGCTGAGGACTGCAAACGGCGGCGACCACCTCTTCCAAAAGTAATATTTCATCGGCTTTAATCTGCTCTTTGGGAGTGACATGGATCCGAATATCGCAATCAGTATCATCCAGACCGGGCGGTACGGTTGAGGCCAGAATCTGAATTTCGATTTCGTCACCGATTTCCTCTCGCAAATAACCCAGACGCGGAAGCAACCAGAAAGTAGAAAACGCAAAATCGGCTGATATCCGAACTCTGGGCTTGGTTTTGCGCTCAAGCAAAGACCCAACCGCATAACCCATTTGTGTCATTGCGGGTCTGACCACATTAAGAAGCCTGAGCCCTTCGTGAGTCAGTGAAACACCACGGTGCTCTCTTTTGAAAAGCACCACGCCCAGATCGACTTCCAAACCCTTGATCCGTTGCGAAATCGAGGACTGCGTCAAGCCAAGAGCCTCTCCGGCGCTCGTGAAGTTCCCATGTTTCGCAACCATTTCGAATGCATAAAGTGCCACTAGGTTACGACTTAGGCTGGTATTAATCCTGCTAATGTCATCCATAATTACTCAGCTACTGCAAAAAGAAGCACTTTTATACCAAAAACTGTGTCAACGGGCGCTCAAGCAGCCCTGTGAGAGAAACACGGGAGCCAATGATGACCAAACAAAGTCGCAACCAGACCATTCATCCAGCAATCGCTATGCATGCCAGTGAGGTGGCTGACGGAACACTCAGCCGTCGCGAATTTCTGACACGCGCTACAGCGCTTGGGCTGTCTGCATCGGCTGCTTATTCGATTATTGGTCTGTCTCAGCCAGCGCGAGCCGCAACAAATATTCAACCCGGTGGTACAGTACGTATTCAACAGGTCGTACGCGCGCAGCTTGATCCGCCACTGTATAATTGGCCGCAGCTTGGCAATACGGTCCGAGGGTTTCTGGAATATCTAGTGCAATACAACGCGGACGGGACGTTCGAGCCCCGGCTATTGGAAAGCTGGGAAGTCAACGACGATGCAACGGAGTACCTTCTGCACATACGCCCAAACGTAAACTGGAACGATGGGCGAGGAACGCTTACCGCGAAAGATGTGGCCTATAATTTCAAACGTTGGTGTGACGGCACTTGGGAAGGAAACTCGATGGCCGCGCGCATGGGATCCTTACAGAATGACGCCGGTGATGGCCCCGCAGATGGCGCCTTGGAGGTCATCGACGTTCTGACGCTTAAGCTAAAACTGACTCGGCCAGACATCACGATTATCCCGGCTGTAACTGAGTACCCTGCAGCCATTGTGCCCGACGGATGGTCCGGTGATCCGGCGAGTGATCCGGTTGGTACAGGTCCTTACAAGTTGGTCGAGTATCTGGTTGGCGAGAAGGTCGTTCTGGAAAAGAACACCGATCATGAGTGGTGGGGCGAAGGTGCCTATCTCGATCGGATTGAGTTCATTGACTACGGCACGGATGGTGCCGCACATCTCGCGGCTGCAGAGGCGGAAGAGATCGACATGACCTATGAAACGGTCGGAGAGTTTGTCGATATCTACGAAAGCATCGGTTGGAACCAAAGTGAATCTGTTTCGGCGAATACCATGGTTCTGCGCACAAACCGCGATGCCGAGGTTGACGGTGTGAAACCCTATGCCGATGCAAGCGTTCGTCGCGCGCTGGCGATGGCCTGCGACAACGCGGTTTTGTTGGAACTGGGCTATGCCAACCGCGGGACATTGGGCGAAAACCATCATGTTTGCCCCATTCATCCTGAATATGCTGATATTGGTGCCCCTGAAATCGATATCGAAGGCGCGCGGGCCTTGTTAGAGGAAGCTGGCATGCTCGACTACGAGCATGAGATTTTCTCGATCGATGATGACTGGCGCCGCAACACGACAGACGCATTGGCTGCCCAGTTGCGCGATGCGGGTCTGAACGTCAAACGCACGGTGTTGCCGGGCAACACCTTCTGGAATGACTGGAACAAATACCCGTTCAGTTCAACCGATTGGGGGCACCGACCTTTGGGCGTTCAGGTTCTAACGCTTGCCTATAAGTCGGGCGTGGCGTGGAACGAGACCGGTTTGGCGAGTGCTGAGTTTGATGCGATGCTGGAAGAAGCTTCGGCCATCGCCGATGCAGAGACCCGGCGTGGACATATGGAAAAGATCGAACAGTTCATGCGGGATGATGGCACAATCATCCAGCCCTACTGGCGGTCATTGTATCGTCATTCCCGTCCTGGGGTGATCGGAGCTGAAAGCCATCCGATCAACGAGATTCACGTGCATAAACTGGCGCTTGCAGCCGAATAGAGTGAACGGAACAGGTCTATCTCCCCGGACCCACCGAGACCGGCGAAGCATGACCGTTGCGTCGTTGTTCTCGGTGGGCTCCCGGGAAAATTTCGGCAATCAGATCGCTAAATCTGCAAAATCAATAACAGGGAGACGTTGATTATGGCGCTAAAGCCACCTCTTTCGGAACTTCCGATCAAGACCGCTGACAACGGTTTTTATCG
>NZ_WPZQ01000016.1 GCF_013030265.1 Ruegeria arenilitoris | reverse complement strand
CAATACCATGCATCTGCAATACCTTAACAAAGGCCTCTTCTGTCGTCATCTTCATCGGGATGCTCTCCAAGCTAAAGTGGAAGCTCTCAGGCGTACTGCCTTGGCTTGGAGTCGGTTTTGACCGATGGGTGCGCGCGGGGTTAGGGCCAGTCGGAGCGGCGGGATATATCCAGAGCTGGGCTTATGCTGAGCGAATGGCCGATGCGATCTGTTTGATTCCGGGGTGGATACGATCGGGCGCTATCGAGGAATATCCCAGCCGATAGAAGTTCGCTGGCTTGTTCGGGCCTGAGAAAAAAGGCTCACCTGGTTCGATATGAACGCTCTGTTTCTGCAGGGTTTTGGCAAGTCGCGTTGTGTCTATGTGCTCAGGCGCTTTCATCCAGATCGAAGAACCACCAAAGACACCCCGACCTGCAACCGTCAGCTTGTGCTCAGCGATGGCTTCTTCGATTGTTTTACGCCTTTCCAGCAGCGCTTTGGACATACGGCGAATCTGTGCATCGTAGTGACCGAGGGACAAGAAATAGGCAGCTGTCCGTTGAATGTGGCCCGGCGGATGGCGCAGAACCAGTGACCGTAGCGCTCTGGCTTCACGAATGAATGGCTCGGAACCAACCATGTAGCCTAACCGCAATCCGGGAAACAGTGACTTTGAAAAACTGCCTACGTAGACCACCCGACCATCCCGGTCGAGCGATTTCAATGCCGGCGACGGTGCGCCCAAAAAGGCCATCTCAAATTCATAGTCGTCTTCGACAATCATTGCGTCCAGATCGCGCGCGCGTTTCAGTAGGTCGTGTCGGCGATCCACAGGCATGGTCGATGTGGTAGGACACTGATGGCTGGGCGTCGTGAAAATGACGTCGGTTCCATCCGGGATGTCATCCGGCGGCAACCCGTCCTTGTCCACACGCAACGCGGTCGTTTCGCAATTCGACCGGTGCAACAACTCGCGCAAAGCATAGTAACAGGGATCTTCGATTGCGGCTTTGCGACCGCGATCCAACAGGATCCGGGACGCCAGCCAGAGCGCATTTTGTGCGCCCAACGTGATCAGGATTTCTTCGGGCCGGGCGGCAATTCCACGTCTTGGCAGCGTGTGGCGGGCGATGAACTCAACCAACAATGGATCATCCTGATCCACGTAGTCCCCGGTCAGTGAATCGAAATCTTTGTGACCCAGTGCCCGAACGGCGCAAAGGCGCCAGTTGGCATGATCGAACAGGCTCCGGTCTGCCTGGCCATAGATGAACGGATAACGATAGTCGCGCCAATCCAACGGCTTGGACAAGACATCGCCGTCCGAAAACTGACGGGCCAGTGTTCTGGTCCAGTCGACTGTTTCCTCACCGCGTTGCAACGGCGTGTACTTGGGAGGTACCGGTGCATTTTGGGAAACATAGTACCCAGACCGTCCCTTGGCGGTCAGATAGTCGTTAGCCAGCAGCTCGGTATAGGCCAAGGTGACGGTGATCCTGCTGACACCCAGATGTGCCGCCAATTTTCGTGACGAGGGCAGCTTTTCACCTACATGAAAGCGCCCCGACAGGATGCCTTCGGCTATCATCTGTTGGATTTGTGCCTGCAAGGTGCCTTGACCATCAGGCTTTAGAAAGAATGTATCGACCGAAATCCCCATGCCTCGTTATAGGGTGGACTTATGTTGGGGGCAATCTGGACTTAACCCGAAAGTCTGAGAAATCTTTGAGCGGTTCGTTGACATTGGAATTTAAAATAACTATTAAACCATAAATCTAGTTTAATGGAGAAATGCAATGTGGGAAACAGCCGCCGCGGGATTTTCGGCCATGGGTTCAGAAGCCAGGCTGCAGGTCCTCAAGACACTGGTGCGTGCCGGGCAAACGGGCCTGACCGTCGGCGAGATCCAAAGCCGAACGGGTATCGCACCATCAACACTGGCCCATCATCTGCGGTTCTTGGCGGCAGGTGGTGTTGTTGAACAAGAAAAAGTCGGACGCAGCACGATCAATCGTGCCTGCTTTGACGAACTGAGAAATCTGGCACAGTTCATCCTGAGCGAATGCTGCGCCGACGAAGTGGGAAAGGCCGCAAACGATGGCTGAGTTAACGCAAAACCCAAGAGCGATGTCCAAGAGTGTCCTGGACCTGCTCAAGACACCATGGGCATTGATCGTCGCAATTCTTGCTGCGGTAGCGGTTCTTGATCCCGGCAACTGGACCGAGGTCGTGACCTTTGCGGGCAAGGCACTGGCACATACGGGTCAGTACATTCTGTTTGCCGTACTGCTACTCTCTTACCTCAAGGCCACCGGCGCCGAGGTTATGGTCGCGCGGGCTTTTGAGGGACGGGAAACGCGGATGATTTTCCTGGCTGCTCTTTTTGGCGGGCTCGCACCGTTCTGTTCCTGTGAAGTCATTCCGTTCATCGCCGGCTTACTTGCGCTAGGGGCGCCGTTGTCTGCCGTTATGGCCTTTTGGCTCAGTTCACCTTTGATTGACCCGCCAACCTTGCTCATCACCGCTGGTGCGCTGGGGTGGCCGTTTGCAATCGGCAAAGCAATCGCGGCGGTAGCATTGGGATTGTTTGGCGGATTTGTCGTGCGCTTTCTGATGCGTCAGGGTGCCTTTGCCCAGCCGCTGCGCGTGTACAAACCTGCCGGTTGTTGCGGCTGTGGTCCGAAAAAGGATGACAAACCACACTGGAAGTTCTGGCAAGAACCCGAACGTCGTGCACGTTTCCGGAGTGAGTTTGTGCACAACGGACTGTTCCTGCTCAAGTGGCTTGCACTGGCCTATGTGCTTGAAGCTCTGCTTGTCAGCTACGTTCCGGCGGACCTGATCGCAAGAGTTGTCGGAGGTGAAGGCCTTGTTCCAATCGTGATCGCTGCGCTGGTTGGGATGCCTGCTTACCTCAACTCCTATGTCGCGCCGCCCTTGCTGGCTGGTCTGATGGAACAGGGCATGAGTGCAGGCGCTGCTATGTCCTTCATGGTGGCAGGCGCTGTCAGCTCCATCCCGGCAATGGCCGCGGTCTGGTCCCTGGTCAAACCTAGGGTGTTTGCGACCTATCTGGGGCTTGGCATCTCTGGCGCGATCGTGGCTGGAATTCTGTTCCAGATGATCTGAGAGTAAAAGAACGCCCGGCGGATGCGCCGGGCGTTCTTCATTGGTAGCGGTTTTGACTTAGCTCGCTTCGCAATAACGCGGCAGTTTGAACCGATAGCGGGGCTCGCCGCTTTCAACGTAAACCCGTTTTTCGATACAGGCGCTGGTTCCAACCGATTGCGCAATGGGTGCTTCGGTAGCGGTTATCGAAGTTGCTGTGCCGTCCGGCAGCCTGACCGAAGCAATGACGCCATTCTTGAGATCACCGTTGATCGGAGTGGCTGTGAGAACATCGACGGTCATGAATGCATCATGCTCATGCTTGCCGTCATCATTCAGCACCAGCAAACCAACCGCGATCACGATCAATCCCAGACCGCCAGCTATGGCAAGCCCTTTGGTCTTGACGAATGCATAGATCGAAACGGCGCGATGCGGGCCAAAGATCGCAGACAGAATGTTCAGCATGGCAATCCTGTGAAAAAATGGCTCCGACCTGGAAAGATCAGAGCCACATAACGCGTTAGTTGCGCAGATCGTCTTCTTCGTCTTCTTCGCCGCCGCCTTTAGGCAGGTTGAAGAAGCTGTCGGCATCGATGATCGGTTCATCGTCCTTTTGTTCTTCGTCACTGTCCTCAGATAGCGAGAATGTCTCTAGGCCTTCGATCGCGGTCGGGATTTTCGGCGCTGCATCCATCTCGAGCGATTGCTCGGTGGATACCAGACGACGACGTTCATCATCGCTCATCACGCCACCTTCGGCAGCTTTCTTGGCAGCAGCCTTTTGAACAACCGCGTCCAGCTCGGACTGCTTACACAGGCCCAGAGCAACCGGATCGATGGGCTGCATGTTGGCGATGTTCCAATGTGTGCGCTCACGGATCGACTGGATGGTCGGCTTGGTTGTGCCTACCAACTTGGCGATCTGACCGTCGCTCAGTTCCGGGTGGAACTTGACCAGCCACAGGATCGAGTTCGGACGGTCCTGACGCTTGGACAGCGGAGTATAACGCGGGCCACGACGCTTTTCTTCACCAGCGGCCGACGGGTTGAACTTGAGCTTCAGCTTGTGCAGCGGGTTGCCCTGCGCGGAGTCAATCTCTTCCTGCGTCAGCTGGTTGTTGGCAATCGGGTCGAAGCCTTTCACGCCAGCGGCCACATCACCGTCTGCGATGCCTTGCACCTCAAGCTCGTGCATGCCCACGAAATCCGCGATCTGCTTGAAGCTGATCGTGGTGTTGTCCACCAGCCATACGGCTGTTGCCTTGGCCATAAGCGGTTTTGCCATCAGCCCGTCTCCTATAAATACATCTGTCCCGTCGCCGGAATTCGGCGGCCCCGTGGTTTTGGGGCAGGTTTCCGTTGTCGGGGAACTTGGGCTGTATATAGTCGCGCCAAAGCAAGAAGGGAAGAGGCGAATGCGTCAGGTGTTTTGCGGGCTCATTTTAGGGGCGTTTAGCGCAATGTCTGCGCTGGCAGATGGCGAAAAGGCTGGCCAGTTCGACTACTATGTCCTGTCGCTGAGCTGGTCACCCAACTGGTGCGCCCGTGAAGGGGATGCGCGAGGATCTGATCAATGCGACGACCGGCATGATCACGGTTGGATCCTGCACGGTCTCTGGCCGCAATACCACCAAGGCTGGCCTGCGTTCTGTCGTACGTCCGAGGCGCCGCCAACCCGGCGCATGACGCGGGAAATGGAAGACATTCAGGGAAGTTCCGGTCTTGCCTGGCATCAGTGGAAGAAACACGGTACATGCTCCGGTCTCAGCGCAACCGACTATTTTGCCCTGTCTCGTCAGGCCTATCTGGGCGTCGAACGCCCGCCCGTGTTCCGTCAGCTGGACACGTCGGTCAAACTTCCGGCATCGGTTGTCGAGGACGCGTTTCTGAAATCCAACCCGGATTTGGAGCGCGACATGATCACGATCACCTGTAAGCAAGGCTATATCGAGGAGGTCCGTCTATGCCTCTCGCGCGACCTTGAGCCGGTACCCTGCGGCCGCGATGTCATCCGCGACTGCACGGCCAAGGATGCGCTGTTCGATCCGATTCGTTAGAGCTTCTTGTTTTGGCAATCGCGTGCGTAGTCCAGCGCCTTGGCAGTGCCTTTGAGGTCGATTGCCATCACACGTTCACCCGCCGGGTTGAAAACGGTCATCGTCTTGTTCTGCGCAATCGCATTGACGAAATTCCGGTCGGTGAAGAATACCGTCGCGCCCGGCACACGGTCCTGTTTGAATCCGATGGCGGTGGCGTCAAAGCTCTTGCCGTCCAACTCGAACCGGATCGGGTAGCTCTGCCCTGGCTCAATATCGCCCCAAGCCTTGTTGTAGACGGTGAAATACCCGCGATTGTCCAGCGCGTCATAGCCCAAGCGCACCACCGAGAGATCCTGATAGATCGTCTGGATCAGGCACCCGTTCCCAAGCGCGGGATCCATCATGATGTTCCAGCCTTCGACAAATCCCTTGTCGATGAGTTCTTGTGAAAGAGCGGCAGTTGCGGTGAAGGCGGCGAATGTGATGGCGAGAAGGCGGGTCATAACTGTTTCCAATATCAAATGGATAGGGTCACAGGCATAGTACACGTCGCATGCAGGAGGCAAAGACCAATCTCGGATAATACGGTCGAGAAAGAAGACCTATGTGCAGGGCGGAACCCGGCTATGTCGCGCCGGGCAGGCGCTTGAAACCAGGCAGTGGCACAATAGTTTTCGCTCCATAAACCAAGGAGCAAACCATGCCGCAACATCCAAGAACATTCTCTCACATCGGCTTGTCAGTCCCAAACGTTGACGAGGCTGTAAAGTTCTATTCCGAAGTCCTTGGTTTTTACGTAATCATGCCGCCAACAGACGTGGTAGAGGATGATACGGATATCGGTGTTATGTGCACTGATGTGTTTGGCCCGGAATGGAAAAAACTGCGTATTGCGCATCTGGCGACCGCTGATCGCATCGGGTTCGAGCTTTTTGAATTTCACGGGAACTATGTACCGGAAAACAATATCGACTTTCGCCAGAATGGCACGTTCCATTTTTGCGTCCAGGACCCGGATGTTGAAGGCCTAGTAGAAAAAATTGTTGCAGCAGGTGGCAAACAACGGATGCCGATCCGATACTATTATCCCGGAGAGAAACCCTATCGTATGGTCTACGTTGAAGACCCTTTTGGCATCGTCTTCGAGATTTACAGCCATTCGTATGAATTGACCTATTCGTCGGGCGCTTACACCTAACAAATAGAAGAGAGACTGGTGTGCAACCGGAACAGGCGAACGCGTTCCGTTTGCTGTCTTATTGCAATGCTCAGAGCTCTTTCCGCGCCCTCAGCGCAGCAGTAATCGTCCCGTCATCCAGATAATCCAGCTCTCCGCCAATCGGTACACCCTGTGCCAGTGAAGTCAGGCGCACCTGACCCTCCAATTGGTCCGCGATGTAGTGGGCGGTGGTCTGGCCATCTACGGTGGCGTTCAGCGCCAGAATGACTTCGGAAACCCCCTCGGCCAGAACCCGGTCCTTGAGGCGGGGGATGCGCAATTCGTCCGGTCCGACGCCGTCCAGTGCAGAAAGAGTTCCGCCCAGAACGTGATAGCGGCCTTTGAATACCCCGGCTCGCTCCATCGCCCAGAGATCAGCGACGTCCTCGACCACACAGAGCTCTCCGGTCGCGCGGTCTTCGCTATCGCAGATATCACAGATATCGGTGGTGCCCACATTGCCGCAATTCAGGCATTCACGCGCAGTGACGGCCACTTGTTGCATCGCGTCCGAGAGGGGGGTGAGCAGAAGGGCGCGTTTGCGGATCAGATGCAGGACTGCACGACGGGCCGAGCGTGGCCCGAGGCCCGGCAGTTTTGCCATCAGGTCGATCAGATTGTCGATGTCGCTGTTCGAGCTCACGGCTTGCGCTCCTGCAAAAGGGCCGGGCAGGGGTGCCCGGCCTTTGGGTCGTCAGGAGTGTCTATCAGAACGGCAGCTTGATGTCTGCGGGCAAACCCATGCTTTCGGTCAGCTTGCTCATTTCTTCCTGCGAACGTTCGGTCGCTTTGGATTGAGCGTCCTTGATCGCAGCCAGGATCAGATCCTCGACCACTTCCTTGTCGTCGCCGTTAAAGATGGACGGGTCGATGTCCAGACCTTTCAGCTCACCCTTGGCAGAAGCGGTCGCCTTCACCAGGCCGGCGCCGGATTCACCAACAACCATGATGTTGTTCAGCTCTTCCTGCATTTCGGTCATCTTGGTCTGCAGATCCTGCGCGGATTTCATCATCTTAGCCATGTCGCCCAGACCGCCAAGGCCGCCGAGTCCTTTGAGCATCGGTAATCTCCTGTAAATCGGTTTGACGCCTAAATACGGATGCCGACTGAGCGACACAAGAGGCCAGCGCGCCTCCCGCCCACTGTTAAGGCGTTTTGCATGGCAATGGGCCCTGCTGCTTGCGAACACCAGGTCTGGGTCTCAATCTTCCTCGAACGGGTCCCATTCGTCTTCGACCTCGGGCAGCGCTTCGGTTTCGACCTGAGCTGCACGTTGTTCGGGGGTTTCGATCTTGGTGATCTTCGCCTTGGGAAATTGTGCAAGGACCGCCTGTACCAGAGGGTGAGCCTCTGCCTCTGTTTTCAGAGCCAGTTCTGCCGCATCCCTCAGTTCGGCGATTGTCGGTGCCTCTCCGTCGGATACAATGGAAACAGCCCAGCGATTGCCGGTCCAGCGTTGCAGAGACGATCCTAGCCTGGCGGCAAGATCGGCAGGTGCTTGCGATGCTGGCGTGAATTCTATTCGGCCGGGTTGGTAGGATACCAGCCGAACCCCATTTTCCACCTCGACCAGCAATTTGACATCCCGGTTCGACCGGATCAGTTCGACCACATGCTCGAAGCTCGGATAGCGCGCCAACGCTGCCTGAACATCCTGCGCTAACGCGGCTGAAGGCGCGCCGCCGTTGCCACGCGGTGGCGATGCATAGGCAGGTGTCGCGGGGGTGTGTGCTTGCGCAACCGGGGCACCATTGTTAGGCACCGGTACGCCACCACCCGGCCCACCAACTGGCGGTGGAGGAGCATCCTGCAGCCGTTTAATCAGTTCTTCGGGGCTTGGCAGGTCGGCGACATGGGTCAGACGGATGACAGCCATCTCCGCTGCCATCATTGCATTGGGCGCGGCGGCAACTTCCTCGAGCGCTTTCAAGAGCATTTGCCACATGCGCGTCAGCACCCGCATCGGCAGGGCTTCGGCCATTTGCTGGCCACGTGCGCGTTCGTCTGGCGAAACGGTTGGGTCTTCGGCCGCGTCCGGTGTGATTTTAACGACGGAAACCCAATGAGTGATTTCGGCCAGATCCCTCAGTACCGCCAGCGGATCCGCCCCTTCGGCATATTGGGCGCCAAGCTCAGTCAGTGCACTTGCCGCATCGCCGCGCAGGATCATGTCAATCAGATCAAGAACCCGCCCCCGATCCGCAAGGCCCAGCATTGCGCGAACCTGATCCGCACTGGTTTCGCCAGCGCCGTGCGAAATCGCCTGATCCAGTAGTGACGTCGCATCGCGCGCGGAACCTTCTGCAGCACGGGTGATCAAGGCCAGTGCATCTTCGGCGATCTGAGCGTTTTCTGACCCGGCAATTTTTTTCAGCAGGCCAATCATGTCTTCTGGCTCGATACGTCTCAGATCGAAGCGCTGACACCGGGAAAGAACGGTGACCGGGACCTTGCGAATTTCGGTCGTCGCAAAGATGAACTTTACATGCTCGGGTGGTTCCTCGAGCGTCTTGAGCAGCGCGTTGAATGCACTGGTCGAGAGCATGTGAACTTCGTCGATGATGTAAATCTTGTAGCGGGCACTGGCAGCGCGGTAGCGCACGCTGTCGATGATTTCCCGGATATCATTGACGCCGGTCCGACTTGCGGCGTCCATTTCCATCACGTCGACATGGCGGCCTTCCATGATCGCAACGCAGTGTTCGCATTTCCCGCAAGGTTCAGTCGTTGGTCCGCCATTGCCATCGGGGCCAATGCAGTTCATGCCCTTTGCGATGATCCGCGCGGTGGTCGTTTTGCCCGTTCCGCGAATGCCGGTCATGATAAAGGCCTGCGCGATCCGGTCGGCCTCGAACGCGTTTTTCAGCGTGCGCACCATGGCATCCTGGCCGACGAGATCAGCAAAGGTTTCCGGGCGGTATTTTCGGGCTAGAACCTGATAGGCGGGGCTGGGTGTGTCGGTCATGTCTGCTCTGGCGGATTCGTATCAAGGATGCAGCGTAGTTGTCCACGCGGCTTACGTCCACAGCGCACAGCCACGAATTTCGTTTGGGAATACCAGCCGATGCGCATAAGCTGGCCGAACCGATTTCGAAAAACTGAGTTCTGTTGCATGCCATTTCTTGGGAGGAGTAATTTGTGTCTCAGCTGGTGATCTATGCTCTGCAGGTTGGAAATGGCACGCTCGCGCTGACGTCGATACCCGGCAAAGACGGCGACTATTCCGGCGATTTGGATCTGATAGCGAACTGGAAGCCAGGTCTTGTCATTTCGATGACTACTGAGGCCGAGATGGTGCAGCTCGGCGCAGGTGATTTCGGCAGCGATATTCAAAGCCGGGCTAGTCGATGGGCGCATTTGCCAGTGACCGACTTCGGTGCGCCGTCACCAGAAATCAATGAGCTGTGGGCCGAGACCAGCGCAGCAGCTCGACATGCACTCTCGGGCGGAGGACGGGTACTGGTTCATTGCCGCGGTGGCTGCGGACGATCGGGGATGATAGTGCTTCGCCTGATGATCGAATGCGGTGAAAGACCCGAAAACGCACTCCAGAGGTTACGCAAGGTGCGGCCATGTGCAGTTGAAACTGATGATCAGCTAAACTGGGCGATATCGGCGGCTCAGCCGCAGCTTGAGCACTGAATCATGCAGCCGCGTGCTGGCTGATATCGACATTTTGCCTTGGGACGAGCGCATTGGCCTCAAGTAGCGCATATGGTGGACTGGAAAGAATGCTGGAAGGCAAAGCGGTATTTGCTGAGCCAAACATCATGTCTGCATATTCATCCAGCGCGTTGGTCTCGGCGGACGTATCTGAACCGCAAAAAAACCTGATCTGATCAGGTCCCGCGCGAAAGCGGGCGGTGCAACCATCCGGGCAATGGGTCAGCTCGCTGCTGCCTTCGATTTCGAATTCTCGCGTCGCTACTGGCCCCGCTGTCGTCATGGCCTGCGCCATGGCACGGGCCATTCTGGCCAGTGCGGGGCAGGTTTTGCCTGTCCGTTGGCAAACTGTAGCTGTAAATTCGTGTGTCTCGGTCTTCCAGATCATGTTGCGCCCTCCGCGCGTGAGACGGGGGCTTGGTACAGGCTGGACTACGCGATGCGGTCAGACCCTGCCCGGACACCCCGCCCGAGTTTCGGTTTCAGTTCCGATGGCAGGTCTCCTGACTTGCGGGTCATCGCTTTGCCGACCTTCCCAGCCTATTGGCCAGTGGTATTTCGGCATTGCTCTCCGCCTACAGTTGCGGGGGCAGTCGCGGCATAGGTCCATTCCAACGTTTCGGGCAGGACCGCACCTTGTTCCCTTTTCATCCCGTACCAGTCCGGTACGAGAACCATCGCCTAACCGCTAATGCTTGTGGTCGGCTTGAGTCAAGCTGCATTCCGCCGCGGTCGGTGAGCTTCAGAGAGCGTTGGTGGGCAGAAATCTCGGCAGGTTGCGCAATACATCCGAATTTCGACGCGCGCGGGCCAGTTGCCATCCGCCCTGAAGCATAATGAACAGTGTATCGGCGGTTTCCTGAGGATGCTCGACGCCAAAGCGTTCGGCATGCCCGCGGACCTGCGCAATCCAGCTTTCGTACAGGCGGTATGCGTGATCCCTGAAAAGTTGGTTCTCCGGCCCCTCGAACAGGGTGGCGGATATAGGGCAGGTCTCCCAGCGACCGGATTTGTCAAAGAGCTTTGCGATCTTGTGGCACAGGGTTTCAATACCATCGCGAAAGTCGCGTGCGTCTTTGAAAGAGGCCGCGATCAGTTCCAGCATCCCATCTGACGCCCAGCTTGCCGCAGCAAGGGCCAGATCGGACTTTCCTTTTGGAAAATGATGGTAAAGCGAACCTTTGGGGGCCTGCGCCTCTGCCAGCAATTCGGACAACCCAACGCCGTTGTACCCCGAGCGCTGGAACAGCTCGGCGGCGGTCTGGATCAGGCGATCTCGGGTTGGTAGCGGACGTTTGGTCATCTTTCATCGATATTGACAGCACTAGACCAAATGGTCCAGATGGAATCATTAGACTGATTGGTCCAGACTTGGTTGGAGGATGCAATGTTGGACAGCCAGCAGAATGCGCTCATCGAGGATTTTCAGTTTCCGGCTGGTTCAGCGACGCTGTCTGCCCGTCTGTTCCTGCCTGCGACCGAGCCTGATACAGTTGTAGTTCTGAACAGCGCCACCGGCGTGCCACGCGATTACTACAGGCATTTTGCACAGTGGCTGGCTGTCGAACAGAGTATTGCCTGCCTTACATACGACTACCGCGATTTTGGCCATTCCCTTTCAGGGCGCTTGCAGGACAGCGACGTGACCATGGCCGATTGGGCTCTTGTCGATATGCCAGCGGCCCGTGCTGAGATGCGCAGAAGATTTCCGGATGCCAAGCTCTGGGTTATTGGTCATTCGGTTGGCGGGATGTTGGGTCCAGTCCAGCCGGAAATCGAACAGATCGACCGGATGATTTGTGTCTGTTCGGGACTGGTGACCGTATCCGATCATCCCTGGCCATATCGTGCATTGGCTATGTTGTTCTGGTTTGGTCACGCTCCCCTGATCGTGCGCCTGAAGGGATATCTGCCGGGTAAGTTGGTTGGTTTTGGTGCTGACCTGCCGCCAAAAGTGTATTGGCAGTGGCGAAAGTGGTGTACCGCACCTCAAAGCTATTTGCCTGAGACCGGAGTTACACTGCCCGAAGCGGATTGGTCGCGTTCAGGTGCGCCCGTCGACGTTCTTACATTTGAGGATGATGAGATGGTGCCTCCGGAGGCAGTTTGGCGACTTGCAGATGCCTACGGGCCTGCTGCCAGACGTCACCTGTTGAAGCCCGGCGATTTTGGCCTCAAGGGTGTGGGGCACATCGGGGCGTTTGCCCGTCGCAACTCTGCGGTTTGGCCCCGGTTGATCGCGTGAAATAGGGCACCGCATGGCGGTGCCCTTTCCTTCAGAACCGTTTGCGTGATTTCTTATCCTGCATCACGGATCGCACCATTTTCCCAAAGGCTTTGTCACGTGCGCGCGACTGCGCGATTGTTTCAGAGTTACGCCGATCCTCGCGTCGCAGCTTCCTCCATCGCTCTAGACGCGCCGGGTCGAGCTCGCCGGCGCTGATGGCTTCTTGGATCGCGCAACCCGGTTCGGTTTCGTGGCTGCAATCCGCAAAGCGACAGGTTTCGGCAAGTTCGACGATATCCGAGAATACTTCATCGACCCCTTCTTGAGCATCCAGTAGACGCAGGGCGCGCATACCGGGGGTGTCGATCAGCCAACCGCCGTTACGCATCTGGTGCAGCTCGCGCGAGGTCGTCGTGTGTCGTCCATGGGCATCATCTTCACGTATCTCCGCGGTGGCTTCGTTTGCGCCAGTCATTGCGTTAGTCAGTGTGGTTTTACCTACACCTGATGAGCCGATCAGAGCCGCTGTTTGCCCTTTTGGACACCAATTCAGGACCTGTCGCACGTCATCGCCATCAAGGGCATTCACTGGCACAACCGTCAGAAAGGGTGCCAGTGATTCTGCGCGTGAAACATAGTCTTTTGGATCATCGCACGTGTCTGCCTTGGTTAGTACGATCACTGGATAACAACCAGCCTGATTGGCAAGCGCCAAATATCGTTCCAGCCGAGGCAGGTTAAAGTCTGCGTTACAGGAACTGACGATGAACAGAACGTCGACGTTGGCCGCAATCAACTGGATTCCAGCACCGGTGCCTGCGGCCCGGCGTTTTAGCAGGCTGCGCCTGT
Organism: Ruegeria arenilitoris; assembly: GCF_013030265.1. GTDB lineage: Bacteria > Pseudomonadota > Alphaproteobacteria > Rhodobacterales > Rhodobacteraceae > Ruegeria > Ruegeria arenilitoris_E. Next base: position 51,577 of record NZ_WPZQ01000016.1, on the reverse strand, counting down.
CCAGCAGCCGTTGGATACGCATGTGTTCATCGACCACAACCCAATCACCGACAGCAAAATCACCAGTAGATTGGTTGTTACTTAGCAATGTTGCTTCGCCGTCAGGATGCATTCCGATCAGACGGTCACGGTGAACTGCGCTCACGCGATAGGGAGTGTATGTTGGATCAGCCGCATATTGCGCGGCAAAGTGAGAGGACCATCCGAGGTCCGATAGTGTAAGGGACATTGATCTGCCTGTGTTCAGAAACAGCAAGCCGCACAGATGGCGCACGCGCATCCGTGGGTGATGTGTTCAGGCAGTCGGAAGTGTCCGCTAGATCAGCGCCGCACTGCCTGAGGGATTTGTACTACAATCATCAAAGCCCTCCTTTGGCTGCGGATTGATCGCCGAATTGGCGGTAAGTGAGAGGCTGGACATCGACCCAAGCGGGACTCGTTGTGGCTGCTTCCTTCCGGACCTGACCAGGTTGGCGAGGCGCTCGCCCGCGCCAACCTCTCGAAGCCCGATATAGGGATTTGGCAGTGCAATGACAACCCATCACAGGCTTAGTCTGATCCTGAGAAATCCATCAGGGTCCTGATCGAGAATTTGCGGTTCGTATTCTGCCAGTTCTTGTAGATAATCCGCGGCGCCCGGCCCGGTTCTGAAGATTGCCAGCGATCCCGGCTGGCCGGTGAACGAAAAGGGGCGTGGAGCCTTCTCCAGAGGATCAGCAGGCAGTTTTCCGGATAGATAGTCACGCAAGATATCCTGTATTCGCAATGGAGGAAGCTTGATGGCTTCCACACGCTCAGGAAACGGAAAATGCCCGCCTCCGCTGACTCTATAGTTGTTGAGCGTTACGATAAATTCTTGATCCTGCTCCACCGGACTGCCGCGATGACGCAAGTTGCAGATTCGCGAATTCGTGGGATTGATCAATTGACCACCCGCGCTGAAGCGGGCGGGTTGCGACAAATCGATTTCGTAAGACACGCCGTGCAATACGTCGAAGTTGTGCCCTGCCCGGCGCGGATCATTCAGCTCAGCCTCATGACTTTTATCGAGCTGATTGAAGATCCCGGCAGACATCTCGATCCAGTCAAGCAGTTGGGCCCCACTGACACATATGGCTCGAAGCTCATTCGGAAATACGTGCAGGTCTGCCACATGCCTCATCGAAATTTCACCTGCCGGCACATGTGTATAGTGATTAGGGCCAGCGCGTCCTCCGAATTTTGAAGGTGCTGTCGCGGATAAAACAGGAAGGGTGGCAAACTTGGTTCCGGACAAGAATGGCCGCAGAGCAGCGGCCTGTGCCGCGGCAACCAGGGCCAGCCCCCGATCATGCGCACAATAGCTGAAAAAGCTGTGCAGAGGCTTGGACGTCTGCCCTACTGACTCGGCCATACGTGCTCTGGTGTGCGCATGCCCGTGCGAAAACACCTTCTTTAATTCAGCGTCTTCCGGAACAGGTAAGTTCTCATTGGCAGAACATATTGGCTGCAACAGGCTTGAGCTGTTTACGATGCGCCAGCGACCGGAAGGCTCACGTTCGACGGCAACATCGATGATGCCCAGGTGCGAGCCGGCGAAACCCGGCATGACAACAGGTTTGCCATGGATTCGACCGATGTGATTTTCGACATGCTCCAGTTCGTCATGGTTTTTCCCGGGTAAGGTCAGATGCGTATGGCCAGCGATGATCGCATCTATTTCATCAATCGCGGCCATCGGGATCACTGCATTTTCCAACCCCGTGGCAGCATCGGACTGTCCCAATCCGGAATGGGCCAGCGCGATGACCAGATCACACCCCATTTGACGTAGCCGGGATGCAGTTCTGCGCGCAGATGACATGATGTCGGCCACTGTCACCTGATCCATCAGGCGATGCGCCTCCCATTGCGCAGTTTGCGGTGGCAATACGGACAATACTCCGATCTGAATTGGAAACTCCCGGTTGGCGACTGTGAGAGAGCGCCGCAAGATCGCATATTCTTGCCAGCTCTGGTCGCCCGTGCTGTACTTCATATTGCTGCAAACCACAGGGCAGGGTGCCTGAGAGAGAATGCTGTCTAGCGCGAGCAAGCCAAAGCTGAAATCATGATTGCCGAGTCCGATGGCATCATAACCCAACAGACCAAAGGCCTTCATCAAAGGGTGTTCCGAACCCTTCTCCTCTGCCGCCCATTCGCCAAACGGAGTCCCTTGCAGAGAATCGCCATTGTCGAACAGCAATGTCAGAGCGCCACTCTCTCTGACTTGTTGCTGTGCCGTACGGATAAGTGTCGCTGTTCGAGTAAATCCGACCGCAGGGTCTGGGCGATCAGCATAATAGTCGAAGCTGGCCAGGTTCATATGAAGATCCGATGTCGCCAGAATCTGAATGCGCCCACAGATCGTTTGATTCTGGCTTCGGCGAGGAACTTTACTCTTGATCAATTTGTCTTCTTTTGGTGGTGATTGAGTGAACGTTTGCACTAAAAAGTAGAATACATGTAAATACTTGAGCAACCATACGGTTATTCGAGAGTATGTCTGATTTTTTGGGACTACGAATATCCATTGCTCTGGAGCCGAAGCCGTGGCACCCCTTGGCGAAAAGCTGAGGGGCCAGAATGAAACGCGCTGAACAGGTGACTTTTGGAGGTTCGGGTCTTGACCGGGCGGCCCTTATCCGAAGCGATGCGCAGAGACTTGCTGTCGCTCAGAACGACCCGTCGGCGCGCTGTTTGCTGCTTTGGCGGGGAAAGATTCTGGTTAGTGGCGAGGCGTTGAACAGTTTGGCCTTCGTCCCGATGACGCATGACCTGGTTCAGAAGGGCCCGAGTGGTGCGATCGAAACGCCAGTTTTCCTTGGGCTGTCTGAAGCGGACTTGCCCATGTTCGCCATGGATATCTCGGAATGGGCTGCCGAGGGGCTGGATTTATCCGGAGTCGGCGAGTTTGTTGATCGAACCGAACAACAGCATCCGGATTTGCCGGATGGGGTTGTATTTGCCGAACTGCGTCGCATCATGACACGCCTTTCGCCGCGGGATGCCGAACTGGCTGCGACGGCCAAGGCTGTGATCGGATGGCATGAGACGCACCGGTTCTGTGCCAGATGTGGCGCACAGAGCGAAGTTTCGCAAGCTGGGTGGCAGCGGAGTTGCCCCTCGTGTGGAGGCCAGCATTTTCCACGTACAGACCCTGTTGTTATTATGTTGATAACACATGGGGATTCCGTCCTTATGGGTCGCTCTCCGGGATGGCCCGAGGGGATGTACTCGCTGCTTGCGGGGTTCGTAGAGCCAGGCGAAACATTGGAAGCTGCGGTAAGACGTGAGGTCATGGAAGAAGCTGGCGTTCCGGTAGGTGCGGTCAGCTATTTGGCCAGCCAACCCTGGCCATTTCCGGCGTCTTTGATGTTCGGATGCGCCGGTGAGGCCTTGTCACGCGATATTAAGATTGATCCTGTTGAAATCGAAGACGCCATGTGGGTAAGCAAGTCCGAAATGATGCAGGCCTTTGCCGGTGAGCATCCGTTGCTTTTGCCAGCGCGCAAGGGTGCTATTGCGCATTTTCTGTTGCAAAACTGGCTTGCGGATACACTGGACTGAGGAAACACTGGTTCACAGGCAAGAGAAGCAAAGACCAACATGCAATTTTCAGCTCGCGAAGACATCGAAGCGCCTATTGATCGGGTGTTTGAAATGGTCTCCGATTTCGAACGTTTTGAACGCATGGCTATGCGACGCGGGATCGAGGTGCGCCGGGTGGACGAGCATTCGCCGGTCTCTGTTGGCACGCTTTGGGAAACGGAAATCAAGGTGCGTGGTAAACCCCGTCAGGTTTCGGTTTTGATGAGCGAGTTCGCGCGTCCCGAAGTGATGAAGTTTGAAACAACCAGTAAGGGCCTGAACGGTCTGACGACGATCGAGTTTCTCGCTTTGTCGCAACGCAGAACGCGTATGAGTATGGAGATTGCGCTGACCGCAAAGTCTTTGCCTGCACGTTTGTTGCTTCAGTCTCTGAAACTCGGAAAATCACGCTTTCGTCGGCAATTTCAACTTCGGTTAGGTGAGTTCGCCAGAGAGCTGGAGGAACGACACCTGCACGGTGCGTGAGGTCTGCAAAACGTTCTTATTTAGAGCGAGGATATGATGAGCCCTTTGATATTCCGAAATGCAAATGAAGCAGACGCGGAAGGTATTGCTTCTGTTTTGCAAGAGCTTGTGGCGGCAGGGAAACGGCAATCAGCAAGCGATTCAGAGTTTGCTCGGGTGCACTACATTACCCACTCAAACAATTTGCGGTGCACCGTTGCCGAAGATGAAGACGGCAACATCCTCGGATTTCAGGCGCTGATACTGGCGATTGAAGACAATCCTTATGGCGCGCCTGTTGGCTGGGGCGTGATCGGAACCCACATCAGACCAACTGCAGCGCGGCGTGGCATTGGAAGGCAACTGTTCGAGCGCACTCATGCAGCTGCGCAGGCTAACAACCTTGAGGCCATTGACGCTACTATTGGTGCAAACAACCCTGAGGGTCTGAACTACTACGAAGCTATGGGGTTCAGGGATTATCGCGTGTCAGACGGGGCGATCTCAAAGGCATTTCGGCTCAGATAGCTCTGGAAGCGGTGCCAACCGGATGTCAACGAGAGGAAGATTTGTTATGTCGCAGATTATCTTTCTCCACGGGGCATCCAGCAGCGGCAAAAGCACAATCGCCCGCGCACTGCAGCAAAGAATAGAAAAACCCTTCTGGCACATCTCGATCGACCATCTACGGGATGCGGGAGTGTTGCCGCGGGATCGATTTCAAAGTGGAGAGTTTGACTAGAGCGAGGAGAGGCCGCGCTTTTTCGCGGGGTTTCATCAATCGCTGGCATCCTATGCAGCCGCTGGGAACAACCTGATTCTGGAACACATACTGGACACCGACGGCTGGATAGAAACCCTAGTAGAGCTGTTCGAACCACATGATGTGTTTTTCGTCGCGGTGCATTGTTCAGTACCGGTTCTGAACGAGCGAGAATTCAAGCGGGGTGACCGTCCGTTGGGTAGCGCTGAAATGGATCAGAAATCAATCCATCAGAAACGGATCTATGATCTGGAAATCCAATCCGAAGACGGAGTGGATGCCAATGTGCAATCCATACTGGAGGTCTGGCGTAGTGGACTGCGCCGGTCCGAGTTCAGTTCGCAATTGGACTAAAGGCGAAACTGCTACCCACGCGGTTGCGCGGCAGGATAGACGCCCAAAATCTCGACATTGGTCGTGAAGTGTTCCAGTTCATCCATTGCCAGCTTAACGTTCCGGTCTTCAGGATGCCCGACAATATCGGCGTAGAACTGAGTGGCGGTGAAGGACCCATCGACCATATAGCTTTCCAGTTTGGTCATGTTGATCCCGTTGGTGGCAAACCCGCCCATCGCTTTGTACAGGGCAGCCGGAATGTTTCGGACCTGGAAAACGAAGCTCGTGATCATGCCATGCTCGCCACGGCGCGATTCGTCAGCCTGCCGCGACATGACAAGAAAGCGAGTGGTATTATCGCCCTGATCCTCAATATGGCGGGCCAGTACATTCAGCCCATAGATTTCTCCGGCCAGTTCACTTGCCAGAGCAGCTGAATGCTTATCGCCTGCCTCTGCCACTTCTCGGGCGGCTCGGGCATTGTCTGGGCTTACCCGACCTCGAATGCCGCGTTTTGTCAGAAAACCCGCGCATTGCGGCAGCAACACCAAATGAGAATGCGCTTCGGTAATGTCTTCAAGCTTTGCACCCGGTACGCCAAGCAGGTTGATATGAACCCGAACAAAAGCCTCATCGACAATATGCAGTCCGCTATGTGGCAGTAGCCTGTGGATATCGGCAACCCGGCCGTAGGTCGTGTTTTCGACGGGCAACATCGCAAGCTCGGCTTCGCCGGAGCGAACTGATTCGATCACGTCCTCGAATGTGCGGCACGGAAGGGCTTCCATATCGGGCCGTGCATTGCTGCAAGCCTCGTGACTATAGGCGCCGGGCTCACCCTGAAATGCGATGCGTTTGGTCATTTGGTCGATTCCATGCAACAAGTTCTTGATTTGGGCGTTTAGTCGCGGTGTCTATACCTTGCCTCTTGCAAGGGGAAGCCTTAGACACCCCGCAGACAGCTGAAATGGACAAGCGATCAATGTTCGACACGATGACAGTTACCAAGGCCGCCGCTGGCCTGTTCGGCACCTTCCTGGTGCTCCTTCTGGCAAAATGGGGAGCCGACGTTCTCTATTATGCGGGCGGGCATGGCGCCGAAGCCGCCTATATCATCGAAACCGAAAGCTCTGGCGAGAGCGCTGACGGCGAAGAAATCGTCTTTGAGGAAATGCTGGCCGCAGCCGATCCCGAGAAAGGTGCAAAGGTTTTCCGCAAGTGCACCGCATGTCATAAACTGGAAGACGGCGCGAATGGCACAGGTCCATATCTTTATGCGATCGTTGATCGTCCTGTAGCTGCGGCCAAAGGCTTCACCGGTTACTCTGCAGCGATGCAGGCCCATGGTGGCAACTGGACACCTGAGGCTCTGGATGCCTTCCTGACACGCCCGAGTGCCTATATCTCGGGCACCTCCATGAGCTTTGCCGGCCTGAAAAAGCCGCAGGATCGGGCAGACCTGATTGCCTATCTGCAAACCATCAACTGATTTTTCAGTCAGTTTCGACAAGTTTCAAGGCCGCTGCCACGTGCAGCGGCTTTATTTTTTCCTTAGTGAATCTTCACAAAGTGTTCACGCAGTCTAAACTTGCAACTGTCAGTGCTGGACCTTTAGCTAGCACGAACAAGATTAAAGTCGTGAACGACCCAGAGGATGAGCCATATGAATCCCCGCCTGCCTGAAACGCGCGTATCAACTATTCGGCCATGGGCATCAGTTTTGGGAATATCGGCGGCTTTACTGCTGGGGATAGCTGGACACTCTACTGCGGCTGAAGAAAAGATTACCAAAAGTCACGGGTATTCGTACTTTGGTAATCTGGACTACCCGGCCGACTATGAGCATCTGAGCTATGTCAATCCGGATGCGCCTAAGGGTGGAGAGCTTTCCCTTGCGGCATCGGGTACATTCGATTCATTAAACCCCTACTCGCGCAAGGGCCGCCCGGGTGCTTTGACAACACTTCAGTATGATCGCCTGATCGACAGCACAGATGACAGTGTCGGTCAGTACTACGGGGTCATAGCCGAAAGCCTCGAATACGACGAAGGACGCAACTACGTCATTTTCCATCTTCGGCCCGAAGCGACATTCTGGGATGGCACGCCGGTTACAGCCGAGGACGTCGTCTATAGCCACAGGCTGTTCATCGAACAGGGTTTGCCGTCATACGCGCAGGCTGTCGGTCGGATGGTGACCGGTGCCGAAGCGCTGGATGATCACACCGTCAAATTCACTTTCAACCCCGACGTGACACGTCGCAGCCTGATCGAGACGGTTGGTGCGACCCCCGTGTTCTCTAAGGCTTGGTTCGAAGCGGATGAGTCCCGCCGTCTGGATGAACCCCGGCTCGAAGTTGCCGTGGGATCCGGGCCATACAAACTGGACAGCTACGACATCAATCGCCGCATCGTCTATAAACGCCGAGATGACTATTGGGGCAAAGATCTTCCCATCAATCGGGGTCGGCATAACTATGACACCATTCGCCTGGAGTACTTCGCGGACCAGACTGCTGCTTTCGAAGGGTTCAAAGCCGGCGAATACACTATGCGGATCGAAAGCGATCCGAAACTCTGGGCGTCCAGCTACGACTTCCCAAAGCTGACTGAAGGTTTTGTGGTAAGGGATGAAATTCTCGATGGCAGCCCTCCGACGCCATCCGGGTTTGTTTTTAATCTGGCCAAACCGCAGTTTGCAGACAAAAATGTGCGTAAGGCTCTGGCTCTGGCGTTCAACTTTGAATGGGCAAATGAATCTCTGATGTTCGGACTGAACGCACCGCGCAGTTCGTTTGTACAGGGTACTCCGTTGCAGGCAGAGGGTTTGCCAGAAGGCGCGGAACTGGAGTTTCTCGAAACGCTTGGTGACGTTGTTCCAGCAGAGTTTCTGGCCGAGCCCGCACTGGTCGTGCACGAATCCAATCCGGCACGTTTGAATGATCGCCGCAACTTGCGCAAAGCTTCCAAACTTCTGGATGAAGCCGGTTGGCCGGTAGGCCAAGGGAATCTGCGCCGTAATGCGCAGGGGCAGACGCTGCGGGTTGAAATCCCGTATCCCTCCAACCTGCCGACTTCGACGGCAACGATGATCGAAACCTTCGTTCAAAACCTGCAATCCATTGGTGTCGATGCCAAAGCTGAAAAGGTTGATCCCGCCCAATACACGCTGCGCAGCCGTGAGCGGGATTACGACATGGTCTATTCAACGCGCTATGGCTCTTTCCTGTCTACGGGTGGCGGGCTGAGCCAGATGTATGGATCGGACGAAGCTGAGTTCAGCCTGTTTAACCCGGCCGGACTAGCCAGCCCGTTGGTTGATGCAATCATTGAAGCGTCATTCGAAACGGACAATCAGGCCGATCAGGATACGGCGCTCATGGCGCTCGACCGTGCTTTGCGGTATGAGTTCTTTGTAATCCCTGTCGGATACATCGCGGACTACTGGACGGCCTACTACGATATGTATGAATACCCTGAGAACCTGCCTCCCTATGCGCTTGGATACCTCGACCTGTGGTGGGTCAATCCAGAGAAAGAGGCAGAACTGAAGGCAGAAGGCGCACTGCGATAACATGGGCGCCTATATTCTAAGACGCCTGTTGCTCGTCATTCCGACGCTGCTGGGCATCATGATCGTCAACTTTACGCTGGTGCAATTTGTACCGGGTGGGCCGGTTGAGCAGATCATCGCGCAGATCGAAGGGCAGGGTGATGTCTTTGCCGGTTTTGCCGGTGGCGGCGATACCGGTGCCGGTGCTGAGCCCGCAGGCGGGGTATTCGACGACAAATACGTTGGTGCACGCGGTCTGCCACCTGAATTCATCGCGGAATTGGAAAAGGAATTCGGTTTCGACAAACCGCCGCTTGAGCGATTTCTCGGTATGATGGGTAACTATCTGACGCTGGATTTTGGTGAGAGCTATTTCCGGTCGATCAGCGTGATTGATCTGGTGCTGGAGAAGATGCCGGTTTCGATTTCGCTGGGTCTTTGGTCGACACTGATTGCGTATCTGGTGTCGATTCCGTTGGGTATTCGCAAAGCGATAAAGGATGGCTCGAGATTTGATACCTGGACCAGTGGTGCGATTATCGTGGCTTACGCGATCCCGGGTTTCCTGTTTGCGATCCTGCTGTTGGTACTTTTTGCAGGCGGTTCTTACTGGCAGATATTCCCGCTGCGAGGTTTGACGTCGGACAATTGGGATAGCCTTAGTCTGTTTGGTAAAATAGCGGATTATGCTTGGCACATGATACTGCCAATTACGGCGTACACGATTAGTGCTTTCGCTACGCTGACTTTGCTGACTAAGAACTCGTTTCTGGACGAAATCAAAAAACAATATGTGGTTACCGCGCGCGCGAAAGGCCTAAGTGAAAAAAAGGTGCTGTATGGCCACGTTTTTCGCAACGCCATGCTTATCATAATTGCTGGATTCCCCGCCGCATTTTTGGGTGTCTTCCTGGGGCAGTCTTTGATCATTGAAACAATTTTTTCACTGGACGGATTGGGACGGCTGGGCTTCGAAGCCGCGGTAGCGCGAGATTACCCGATAATCTTCGGTACTCTGTTCTTCTTTGGTTTGATCAGTTTGGTCGTCGGTATAATCAGCGACCTGATGTATGTCCTCGTCGATCCACGCATCGACTTCGAAAAGCGGGAGGGGTAGATGGCGCTTTCCCCTCTCAATCAACGGCGCTGGCGCAACTTCCGGCGCAATGGCCGGGCGTTCTGGTCGCTGATCATTTTTGGTGTGCTATTCGGCCTTTCGCTTTTCGCCGAATTCATCGCCAACGACAAACCGATCTTGGTCAGCTACCGGGGTGAGCTCTATACGCCGATCTTCAAGTTCTATCCGGAAACGGATTTTGGCGGAGATTTTCAGACCGAAGCGATCTACCGCGATCCCGAGGTCCAGTGTCTGATCGACAGCGGCGGTCTCGAGCAGTGCTTTGACGACCCCGAAGGGATCATTGAACAGATCGACGCCGGAACTTTTCAGGCCGAAGGTTTCGAGCGTGGCTGGGCGATCTGGCCCCTTATCCCGTATTCCTTCAACACAAGTGTAGATCGCCCCGGTGCGGCCCCACTGCCGCCCAATAGCCAGAATCTTCTGGGTACGGATGACACCAAGCGCGACGTACTTGCCCGGGTCATATATGGCTTCCGTCTGTCGATCCTCTTCACCCTGATCGTGACCGGTGCGGCCAGCCTGATCGGGATATTTGCCGGTGCCATTCAGGGCTTTTTCGGAGGTTGGCTGGATCTGATTTTCCAGCGCATTATCGAAATCTGGTCGGCCACGCCCTCGCTCTATGTGATTATCATCATGTTCGCCATTCTGGGCCGAAGTTTCTGGCTGCTCGTGGCGCTCATGATCTTGTTTTCATGGACCGGCCTGGTCGGGGTTGTTCGGGCTGAATTCCTGCGGGCGCGAAACCTTGAATACGTGCGGGCGGCCAAGGCGCTGGGCGTCGGCAACATGACCATCATGTTCCGCCACATGCTGCCCAACGCGATGGTTGCCACGCTGACATTCATGCCATTCATCGTGACCGGAACCATTGGCGGGCTCGCAAGCCTTGATTTTCTGGGCTTTGGCTTGCCCTCATCGGCTCCGTCGTTGGGTGAACTGACCCTGCAGGCAAAACAAAACCTTCAGGCCCCTTGGTTGGCGTTCACCGCGTTTTTCACCTTTGCAATTATGCTGTCACTGCTGGTCTTTATCTTTGAAGGCGTGCGTGACGCATTCGATCCCAGAAAGACCTTCTCATGAGCCTGCTGGATGTGAACAACCTCAAGGTCTCGTTCCGTCAGGACGGGCAGGTCAGTGCAGCGGTAAAAGGTGTGTCCTTCACCGTCGATCGTGGTGAAACCGTCGCTTTGGTTGGTGAGTCCGGTTCGGGAAAGTCAGTCACAGCGCTCAGTACTGTGTCCCTGGTTGGCGACAGCGCAATTGTCGAAGGATCGGTTCAATACGACGGGCAAGAGATGATCGGCGCCTCTGAAGATCTGCTGATGGACGTTCGTGGTAACGACATCAGCTTTATCTTTCAGGAGCCGATGACCTCGCTCAACCCGCTGCATACAATCCAGAAGCAGATGGCGGAATCTCTGGCACTGCATCAGGGCGTGTCAGGAGATGTCGCGCGGGAACGGATTGTCGAGTTGCTGACCAAGGTGGGCATACGCGATCCCGAAGACCGGTTGGACAGCTATCCTCATCAGCTGTCAGGCGGGCAGCGTCAACGCGTGATGATCGCGATGGCGTTGGCCAATAAACCCGACATTCTGATCGCGGACGAGCCGACAACGGCGCTGGATGTGACCATTCAGGCGCAAATTCTTGAGCTGCTGGCTGAACTGCAGAAATCCGAGAATATGGGGATGCTGTTCATCACGCATGATCTGGGGATTGTTCGCAGGATCGCGGATCGGGTTTGCGTGATGAAGGACGGCGAGATTGTTGAAACTGGCCCAACTGCCGAGATTTTCGACAATCCGCAGCATCCTTACACACGTAAGCTGTTGGCAGCGGAACCTTCAGGACACCCGGATCCGGTTGCAGCAGATGCCGAAGAGGTGGCCCGTACGGATCACCTGAAGGTCTGGTTTCCCATCCAGCGCGGTTTTTTGAAACGGACCGTGGGGTATGTGAAGGCGGTCAACGATGCAACGCTGAGCGTCCGCGCGGGAGAGACTTTGGGCATAGTCGGAGAGAGTGGTTCAGGCAAAACCACGTTGGCTCTGGCGATCATGCGTTTGATCGCATCCGAAGGCGGGATCACGTTCCGCGATCAGGACGTACGCCGCTGGTCCACGCGTGAACTGAGGCGGCTGCGCAAAGATATGCAGATCGTGTTTCAGGACCCGTTCGGCAGTCTCAGCCCAAGGATGACATGCCAGCAAATCATTTCCGAAGGGTTGGCGATCCACAAGGTAGACCCGCATCGCGCCCCGCGCGAACTGGTTGCCGAAGTGATGACAGAGGTCGGGCTGGATCCAGAGGCGATGGATCGCTACCCTCACGAGTTTTCAGGCGGCCAGCGTCAGCGTATCGCCATTGCGCGCGCGATGGTCCTGCGACCCAAGCTGCTGGTTCTGGATGAGCCGACAAGTGCGCTGGACATGACGGTTCAGGTCCAGATCGTTGATCTGTTGCGTGACCTGCAGCGGAAATATGGGTTGGCCTATCTGTTCATCAGCCACGACCTCAAAGTCGTGCGGGCCATGTCGCATAATGTGATCGTCATGCGGAATGGTGATGTGGTTGAGATGGGTTCGGCTGAGTCTTTGTTCGAGAATGCTCAGACCGATTACACGCGGGAACTTATTGCGGCAGCAGGCTAAGCTTGGCCTGCTGCCGCAATTCACTCAGGCGTTAGCTGTTTCGCGGGCAGCGGACTTGGGCACGGGCCCGCGCAACTCTTCATAGTGGTCAAATTGCAGTTTGACCCAACCCGTTCCACGCGTTGCGCTTGCCAGGGTGCGGTGCAATTCGTCCTCGGCCACTGCGGGGAGCTGAGCATTGAATATCTCCCAGCCTGAGGCATTTGGATTGCCCTCAAAGCCCAACACCTGTCCCTGCAAAGAACTGATCGTTGGAACCAGATCGCCGACAAAGGCCGAAGGCAGATGGATTTCGGCATTCAGGATCGGTTGCAAAACCACAGGCTTTGCCTGTGGGAGCGCTTCGCGCACCGCATTCTTGCCAGCAGTTCGGAAGGCGTAGTCAGAGCTGTCGACATTATGGTGCTTGCCATCGCTCAGCGTGATTTTGACATCCACAACAGGGAAACCTTCAGGCCCTTGCTCAAGCGCGTCTTTTGCCCCGTGTTCAACAGACGGGATGTAGTTTTTGGGAACAGCGCCCCCTTTGACGATTTCGTCAAACTGAAAGCCAGCACCGCGTGGCATTGGGGCTATCGAGATCACAACATCGGCAAACTGACCCGCGCCGCCTGACTGTTTGCGATGACGATGCCGGTGTTCGATGGTTGAACGAATGGTCTCGCGATATGCAGTCTCAACAGGTTCGGTTGCAATCTCGACGCCAAAATCCTCGTCCAGTTTGGTTGCGACGCGGCGCATATGTTGTGGGCCTTGCGATCCCAGAATTGCATGACCACTAAGTTCATCCTGAGCCAGATGAAGACCCGGGTCGATCTCGACCATACGCCCAAGAGCATTCGATAGGCGCACATCGTCCCGCTCATGCGCAGGTGACACGATCTGCCGGTGGGCTGCAGGGTGCGACGATGCCCATTCGGGCAACGGAGTGGCGGAGTTGCTGTCGTAGAGATTACCCGGATTAAGATGGTCGGATTTGACGGCAAGGCCGATCTGACCCGCCTCGAGCTGATTGATCTGCGTCTTGGCATCCAAAGTGGTCAGATTTCCAACCGTCTCGCCCCCCAAAGGTTCATGCGCTTTGACACCATCACCCAAGCCACGCAGGACGATGATTTTACCAACATGTTTTTTGACGTCTGCAAAGCCAGCAATCGCGCGGGCGTTCTCAGCTGCTTCATCACGTCCGGCGGCGATATCGAACTCGGGTGCCTCGTGCCGTAGTGCTTTCATCAGGCGGGTCAGGCCATTCCCGTGACTGGCAGCACCCAAACAGGCAGGGATCAGTTGATGGTTCTGCAATACCTGAGCGGCAAGATCATAGACTTCATCGCTGGGCGGCTGCTTATCTTCGATCAATTGCTCCAGCAGGTTGTCATCGAAATCTGACAGTGTCTCCAACAGTTCGGTACGGGCTTCTTGCTCCCGATCCTCTACGGACTGAGGCAGTTCGATCAGAGCCGAGGGTTGTCCTTCCTGATACTTCCATGCCCGTTCTGAAATCAGATCAACGGCTCCAACAATCTTGTCTCCGTCGCGGATTGGGACCTGACGCAGGGCGATGTGGTGGGTGCAATAGGTTTGCAACGCCGCGATAATGTCGCGTATCCGACCATTGGGATTGTCCATCCGGTTGATGAACAGAAAGCAGGGAATACCGGCTTCTTCCACCAATCTGAGATAAGGCGCACATAGGACCGCTGCGTCCGGATCGGGCGGCACAACGACGACGGCAGCGTCGGAAATTGCCATTGCGGGTCCGACATATGCCAGCGAATCCCCACCGCCATCCACGTCTATCGCGCACCAAGGCTCGTCCAGATAAGAAAAACCGTGCAAGTGCACGGTTCCGGATACATCGAATGTGGTGGGGCGTCCGTCGAGGCGGCTTATAGCCTCGACTAGGGTTGATTTGCCCGATTGACTGGGGCCGAGGACGGTGAAAACGCGCATGGGTGCTGTCCCTCTATCAAGTTGCAGAACGGCTGCACGAAAAGGGATTGTCGAACGCAGTAGCGTCGGCACGAATTGTCTGTGTCTGGACCTGCCTCAAATGCGGAGCGGTTTGTTGTCTCGCCCGTTGAGTTTGGGGAAAACTCAAGGCGCGCGTCAAGCCCCGACGTATTTGGAATTGGAACAGCCTGCTGGGCTGCCCCTTCAGATGGCTGAACTGTGCCCGGCCTCGTTGAGGTCGTAAGCATCAAAACTGCGGGCAATCATTCGAGTAAGTGGACGCGCTTCGACAGGGATGAACAGGCCTTCATCAGTTATCTTCAGCAGCCCGTCAAACGCATCGTTGGTTGTCCGATACATGCGCTGCAGTTCTGAAGCGGAAACATCGTAGTCCCGCAGGATTTCTGCCGAATCGATCCGAAAGTCGCACATCAGGGCCTCGATCAGGCGCGCGCGTAATACATCCTGACCTTTGAACAAGTGTCCCCGCGATGTCGAGAACTGGCCGTTGCGAATGGCTTTGGTGTGCGCCGAGGTTGCTGGCGCGTTTTGTGCATAGCCCTGCGGGAAGCGTGAGATTGAGCTGGCGCCAACCCCGATCAGCACCTCGGCCTGATCGTCGGTATAGCCCTGGAAGTTCCGTTTGAGCCTGCTGGCCTTCAGCGCATGGGTCAGCCCGTCATCCTGCGTAGCGAAGTGATCAATTCCGATCTCGGCGTAGTTGTCCCAGAGGAACAGCCGACGTGCCGTATCAAAAAGATCGAGTCGCTGTTCGGGTGTCGGCAGAGCCTCGGACGGGATCAGTTGCTGACGCTTGGCCATCCATGGCACATGCGCATAACCATAAAGCGCGACGCGGTCCGGGTTCAGCGACAGCAGTTTCTGGACACTTTCGGTCATCCGGGTCTTGGTCTGATGTGGCAGGCCATAAAGGATATCTGCGTTCAGACTCGAAATCCCGCGTGCCCGGATCATTTCAATGGCTTCACGAGTTGTGTCGTAGCTCTGTATGCGCCCGATGGTCTTCTGAATCTCATCATCGAAGTCCTGCACACCGATCGAGGCACGGTTCATTCCCGCCTCGGCCAACGCGTCCAGACGCGCCTCATCAACCTCGTTTGGGTCGATCTCGACCGAAAACTCGGCATCTGGTCCCATGGGCACTATGCCCAGAATATAACTGGCCAGATCCCGCATCAGGTCCGGGTTCAGCAGGGTGGGGGTGCCGCCCCCCCAATGTAGCCGCGACAGGGTCACACCGCTGGGCAGACGTTGCGCCAGCAGATCAAGCTCGGCCTTCAGGACGTCTACATAAGCAATGACGGGATTGTCCGTTTGCGTGCCTTGCGTCCTGCAGGCACAGAACCAGCACAGCCTACGGCAGAATGGAACATGTATATAAAGCGAAACGGCACTTCCGGGTTTTATGTCCGAAATCCAGTCGCCAAAACGATCAGGCCCCACATCATTGCTGAAATGCGGGGCGGTAGGATAGCTCGTGTAACGCGGTACTTTCGCGTCAAAAAGTCCGAGCTTGGCCAATTGAGGTTTCACTATCATAGCGATACCGTTATGGCATGCCCCGTCTAGGTACCTTGACCGAGATCAAGTGGAAACGCGAATGACACTGACTGTTCAATTTGACCATTCTAACTGCGATGACTGTCCGATCCGTCATCGGGCTGTATGCGCGCAATGCGATCAGGAAGAGCTCGAAGAGCTGGAAGATATTAAATATTATCGCAGTTTCGAGGCTGGGCAGACCATCATCTGGTCAGGCGATCAGATGAATTTTGTCGGCTCTGTTGTGTCCGGAATCGCATCGCTGACTCAGACGATGGAAGATGGTCGCACACAAATGGTCGGCCTCTTGCTGCCCAGCGACTTTGTTGGCCGCCCGGGGCGCGAATCGGCACCATACGATGTTCAGGCGACCACCGACGTGGTCATGTGCTGCTTTCGCAAGAAGCCGTTCGAGGATCTGATGAGCCATACGCCGCATATTGCGCATCGTCTGCTGCAGATGACTCTGGACGAGCTGGATGCGGCACGGGAATGGATGCTGGTTCTGGGTCGTAAGACTGCGCGGGAAAAGATTGCCAGCCTGCTGTCGATCATCGCCCGCCGCGATGCATCGGTCAGCCAGAAGGGCATGTCGGGTCCGATCGTATTCGATCTGCCTCTGACGCGCGAAGCAATGGCGGACTATCTGGGCCTTACTTTGGAAACCGTAAGTCGTCAGATTTCAGCCTTGAAAAAGGATCAGGTCATCCTTCTGGAAGGCAAACGTCACGTGACTATCCCGGATATGGGACGCCTGATGGAAGAGGCCGGTGACGATACTGATGGCGGCTTTCTTGTCTAACCAATCCCTTTGAGCCACCTCACAACCCTTTCGACGGGCGAACGGGGGTGCAAGGGGCGCGGACACCAAAGGTTCAGCGTGTCCGGCAATGTGACCTTGGTTTCAAACGGCGCAACAAGCCGTCCGCTTTTGAGATGCGGCTCCACAAGTGCGCTATGGCCCATCAAAACACCTGCGCCATTCAATGCCTCTTCAACCGCGAGAGCATAGAGCGAAAATACAGGGCCTTTAGGGACAAATCCCTGTTCGGGCATAGCTGCGGAGGTCCATTGCTGCCAATCGTTGAACCAAGTGGAGTCCGACAGGCAAGTGACACTGGATAAGTCTTCTGGTGTTTTCAGACGGTTTGCGAGAGTAGGCGCGCAAACCGGGAAAATGACGTTGTCCGAGACGGATTCACCAAGTTCGCCGCCAAAGAACAGATAAATGTCATAAGGCGCACGCTTGAGGTTTGGGGGCGCCTCTTCGGCTGTCAGCGAAACCTCGATTTCCGGTTCCGCCAAACGGAGTTCGGGCAATCTGGGTGACAGCCAAAGCTGTGCGATCGAAGGCAGTGTCACGATGTGAACTACCTGCGGTCGCGCCTCGGTTCGCAGGGTTTGAGTTGCCTGACCCATCATGTCGAACGCCAACGTAAGGTCGGGCAAAACCTTTTGACCCAAGGCTGTAAGGGCCACGCCTCGTGCGTTTCGATCGAACAAAGGTGCCCCCAGGTCTTCTTCCAGCGCTTTGACATGGGCTGAAATCGCGCCCGCACTGACGCCCAGTTCGATCGCGGCAGAGGAAAAGCCGCCCAGTCGTGCGGCGGCTTCAAACGCGCGTAACGCATTCAGAGGCAGTGGTTTGGGACGCGGCGGTGCAACAGACATAATATTAGGCTCAGATTTTCTGACCCTATTTTTCCGGAAAACTGATTTGATCGCAAGCTGGGATCTTTGCACTCTGACTTTGAAAACGGAGGATCAGATGCCACAACTCGCCCGCCGCCCATGGGTCCCGACCCAATGTGAAAACCGCGTCCAGCAGATTGCGCAGGCCGTTGAGCCGCTCAACCCGGACGCAATCGACAAACAGATCGAGACGCTGATTGCGCGAAATTCAGAGATCCACGATGCAGAGTGTTTCAACCTGAACCCGGCAACAAATGTCATGAACCCACGGGCTGAGGCTGCCCTGGCAGCTGGCTTGGGTAGTCGCCCGTCTCTGGGTTATCCCGGCGACAAGTATGAGATGGGGCTGGAAGCGATTGAAGAAATAGAGGTTATCGCGGCGGAACTCGCAGCGAAGGTCTTCAACGCGAAATACGCGGAAATTCGTGTTGCTTCGGGTGCGTTGTCTAACCTCTACGGTTTTATGGCGCTGACCGATCCCGGGGATACAATTATAGCCCCTCCCGCGACAGTCGGGGGACACGTGACGCACCACAAAGATGGGTGTGCGGGCCTTTATGGTCTGAACACGTTGAACGCTCCGGTCGATGCGGATGGTTATAGCCTTGATCTGAACGGTTTGCGTGAGTTGGCAAAAACGCACAGACCTAAACTCATCACAGTTGGGGGGTCGTTGAACCTGTTTCCGCATCCCGTATCCGCTGTCCGGGAGATAGCGGACGAAGTAGGCGCCAAGGTGCTGTTTGACGCGGCCCATCAATGCGGGATCATCGCCAGTGGCGTTTGGTCAAATCCACTGGATGAAGGGGCGCATCTGATGACGATGAGCACCTACAAGAGCCTAGGTGGCCCTGCCGGTGGCCTTATCGTCACCAATGACGCTGAGATTGCAGAGCGGCTGGACGCCATCGCCTTTCCCGGCATGACCGCCAACTTTGATGCGGCCAAATCGGCATCCCTGGCGATTTCCCTGCTGGATTGGATCGAATTCGGTCCCGCTTACGGTCAGGCTATGGTCGAGCTTGCGCAAGCGATGGCCAAGGAAATGGAAGAGATCGGATTGCCAGTGTTCAAAGGTGCCGGTGGTGCAACTGAGTCCCATCAGTTTGCGTTGGAGGCAGCGCGCTTTGGAGGCGGGCAGGCCGCTTCAAAAACGCTGCGAAAGGCCGGCTTCCTTGCTTGCGGGATCGGATTGCCTATCGCACCGGTGGAAGGAGACATGAACGGCTTGCGCATTGGTACTCCGGAATTGGTTCGTCGTGGTGTCACACCAGATCACGCAGGAGAGTTTTCGGCTCTGATCGCCGAGGCTTTGTTCACCGCAGATCCGGCGAGTATCGCACCGCGTGTGCGGGAACTCCGCGAACGGTTTCAGGGCATGCACTACGTTCGTACGTGACCGAACGCCCCGACCATGGTCTAATGCCTTTGAGTGAAACAACATTCAGGAGCAAGGCATGGAATTCAGTAGCCTTTTGGCAATGCTGTTCATCGGAGCGATCGCTGGCTGGTTGTCTGGCAAGATTATGGAAGGCCGAGGCTTTGGTCTTGTCGGCAATGTAATCGTTGGGATCGTTGGGGCTTTTCTGGCAGGCCTGATCTTTCCCGCCCTTGGTTTTGCAGTCGGCGGGGGTTTGTTCTCGTCGATCTTCTTTGCGACCGTGGGCGCCGTGATCCTGCTGTTTGTAATCGGGCTGATCAAAAAAGCCTGAACAGAAGAACCGCCCCGATTGAGGGCGGTTCTTTCAATCTGTTACACGTGGTCAGTGTGCCAAAAAGACCGGAACATCAGATTGTTCCAACATATTCCGAGTCGCCCCGCCCAGGATCGCTTCGCGGAAACGGGAATGTCCGTATGCACCCATGACGATCATGTCCGCATCAGTATCTGCGGCGTGTCGGTTCAGAATGTCTGAGACACGTGTCATGGTTTTGCTTAGTACATCTATTTCGCATTTCACGCCGTGACGGGCGAGCATCTGCGAGAGCATACCACCCGGGTCTGAACGGTCGGGTCCGTGGCGTGGCGGGTCAATCACCACGATGCGTGCGACATCAGCTTGTTTCAGGAAAGGAAGGGCACGACGTATCGCCCGCATCGCCTCGACGCTTTCGTTCCAGCCAATCAGAACGGTGCGCGGTTTCGAGAACGGCTTTGCATGTTCGGGAACGATCAATACCGGTGCATGACCTTCGAACATGGCCGCTTCGACAATGGGTTCGGCCTCGGCTCCACGATCCTTGCCATAGGGTTTCGGCAGGACAACAAGGTCCGAAAAACGTGCGCGATGCGCTACGTGGCGACTCAGATCGGCTAGCTGACTTACGCCGTTTTCCGCAGACCAGCGTATGCCGGTTTTTCCCAGATACTCCTGAGCAGATGCCAGAATCTCATCAGCTTCGGCATTTGCCCGAGTCAGAGTTTCCTGCAGGATAAGCGCGTTGGCGCCTGCATAGTAATACCCTGTCTGACTACGATCGACGCCAAGGCAAAGCGCTTCGGCATGTGCATCCTGTGCTTCGGCCAATGCGGCCAGCTGCGCCAGAGCCGGTTGGGCAAACCGGGTCTCGGTCATGATTGTGAGAAGAGATTTGTAAGCCATGTCGACCTCAATTTTGGGGCGGTTAGCCGGATGTGCACAGGTAACATATTCATTTATTTATGCCTGTCACAGAAAACAGGCTATTGTCTTGATACAGATCAAAGCAGCGGCGGCTGCTGTCCGACAATACAGCAGCCAGTCAAAAAGGTTCTGCGCTACAAAAGGATCGCGCAGGGCATGGCAAAGGGACGCAATATGTCGAATTACATCAAGCTGATCGTGCTTGGGCTTATCGTGCTATTCGCAGCGATAGGGTCCAATTATGCACGGGATTTGGCGTATCAGGTGCATGCGATTCTGGTGATGATCATCGCCGGTGGGTTGTTTATCTGGACGCTAAGAAACACTGACGAGCCAGATATTCTTGTTGATCGCTCCGCCGAGTACATGGATGACGTGATCCGCTATGGCGTGATTGCGACGGCATTCTGGGGCGTTGTCGGATTTCTGGCAGGGACCTTTATTGCGTTCCAGTTGGCCTTTCCCGGTCTCAACTTTGAATGGGCCCAAGGCTATCTGAACTTTGGGCGTTTGCGGCCGTTGCACACTTCAGCTGTGATCTTTGCATTTGGCGGTAACGCGCTTATCGCGACCTCATTCTATGTAGTTCAGCGCACCAGCGCTGCGCGGCTATGGGGTGGCAATCTGGCGTGGTTTGTATTCTGGGGCTACCAGTTGTTCATCGTACTGGCAGCAACCGGTTACGTATTGGGTGGAACCCAGTCCAAGGAATATGCCGAACCTGAATGGTATGTTGATCTGTGGTTGACCATTGTCTGGGTGGCTTATCTGGCGGTCTATCTGGGTACGATCATCAAGCGGAAAGAACCCCACATCTACGTGGCAAACTGGTTCTACCTGGCGTTCATCGTCACCGTCGCCATGCTGCACCTGGTCAACAATATGACCATCCCTGTCAGCATCTGGGGTTCGAAATCGGTCATCGTCTGGTCAGGTGTTCAGGATGCCATGATCCAGTGGTGGTACGGCCACAACGCCGTTGGCTTCTTCCTGACCGCGGGCTTCCTTGGCATGATGTACTACTTCATTCCCAAGCAGGCCGAACGTCCTGTGTTCTCGTACAAACTGTCGATCATCCACTTCTGGGCGCTGATCTTCCTGTACATCTGGGCTGGTCCGCACCACCTGCACTATACCGCGCTGCCAGACTGGGCCTCGACGCTGGGCATGGTGTTCTCGGTCGTGCTCTGGATGCCTTCGTGGGGCGGAATGATCAACGGTCTGATGACCCTGTCGGGCGCATGGGACAAGCTGCGCACCGACCCGGTTATCCGGATGATGGTGATCTCAGTCGGCTTCTACGGCATGTCCACGTTCGAGGGTCCGATGATGTCGATCCGTGCAGTGAACTCGCTGAGCCACTACACCGACTGGACCATTGGTCACGTACACTCGGGCGCGCTGGGCTGGAACGGTATGATCACCTTTGGTGCGCTGTACTTCCTGGTTCCGGTTCTGTGGAAACGTGAACGACTGTACTCGCTGCAGATGGTCAGCTGGCACTTCTGGCTCGCCACCATCGGTATCGTGCTCTACGCCGCGTCGATGTGGGTCACCGGTATCATGGAAGGCCTGATGTGGCGTGAAGTGGATGCCAACGGCTTCCTGGTGAACTCGTTCGCCGACACCGTGGCTGCCAAGTTCCCGATGTATGTGGTGCGTGCTCTGGGTGGCGTCATGTTCGTCGCTGGCTCGCTGATCATGTGCTACAACCTGTGGATGACTGTGCGGAAAGCGCCGGCCAAAGAGGCCAGCCTGACCGTTGCGGTCCCGGCTGAATAAGGAGGGCCGGTAGCTATGGCAATTCTCGACAAACATAAGATCCTCGAGACCAACGCGACCCTCCTGCTGATCTTCAGCTTTCTGGTCGTGACCATCGGTGGCATCGTGCAAATCACCCCGCTGTTCTATCTTGAGAACACCATCGAGAAGGTGGAGGGCATGCGCCCTTACACCCCTCTCGAAATGGCCGGGCGTGAGATTTATATCCGCGAAGGCTGCTACACCTGCCACAGCCAGATGATCCGTCCGATGCGGGATGAGGTGGAACGTTATGGTCACTATTCGCTGGCGGCCGAGTCCATGTATGACCACCCGTTCCAATGGGGGTCCAAGCGGACCGGTCCCGATCTGGCGCGTGTTGGAGGCCGCTATTCGGACCAGTGGCAGATGGATCACCTGCGGGATCCGCAATCGGTGGTACCTGAATCGGTTATGCCGAAATACGGGTTCCTCGAGCGCCGTAAGATCGACGGCAGGTATATCGGTGACATCATGGCGGCAAACGCTGTAGTGGGCACGCCCTATACCGAAGAGATGCTGGAGAATGCAGTGGCAGACTTCCGTGCTCAGGCCGATCCGGACAGCGACTATGATGGTCTGCTGGAGCGCTATGGTGACAAGGTCAATGTCCGCAATTTTGATGGTCAGCCTGAGTTGACCGAAGCTGACGCGCTGATCGCCTACCTGCAGATGCTGGGCACGCTGGTCGACTTCTCGACCTTCACCCCGGACGCCAGCCGCTAGGGAGGATTGTTATGGAAGAGTACACACTCCTCAGGCAATTCGCGGATAGCTGGATGTTGCTGCTCTTGTTTGCCTTCTTTGTTGGCATCGTCATCTGGGTTTTTCGCCCTGGTGCCAGCAAAGAATACAAGGACACCGCCAACATCCCCTTCCGGCACACCGATGCACCTGCGCCCCAGCAGGACGACAAACCCGCCGAAATTAAGGAGGCGAGGAAATGAGCAAGACACCTGAAAAACAGCCGGGCGATCCAAATACCACGGGTCACAGCTGGGATGGTATCGAAGAATTTGACAACCCGATGCCACGTTGGTGGCTGTGGACTTTCTACGCGACGATCGTTTGGGCTGTGATCTACACGATCATGTATCCGGCGTGGCCGTTGGTTCAGTCTGCAACGGCGGGCGTGTTGGGCTGGTCGTCGCGCGAGATTGTTCAGCAAGAGATGGTTGCCTTCGAAGAGGCGAATGCTCCGTGGAATGCCAAGCTGGTGGAAACACCTCTGGACGACATTTCGAAAGATCCAGAGCTTCAGCAATACGCCGTCAATGCGGGTGGTGCGGTGTTCCGCACCTGGTGCGCGCAGTGTCATGGTTCCGGTGCGCAAGGTGCCCCGGGTTTCCCAAACCTGTTGGATGACGCTTGGCTTTGGGGCGGTACGCTGGACGATATCGTAACCACTGTCAGCTATGGTATCCGCAGCGAAGAAAGCGATGACACACGCTATTCCGAGATGCCTGCCTTTGGTGAGATTCTCGAGCATGACGAGATCACTCAGGTGGTTCAGTACGTCATGTCGCTGACCAACGCGCAGACCGATGATGCGGCGGCACAAGCGGGCAAAGTTGTTTTTGAAGACAACTGTGCATCCTGCCACGGTGAAGATGGCACTGGCGACGTTTTCCAAGGCGCGCCGAATCTGACTGATGCTATCTGGCTTTATGGTGGCGACGAAGAGGCGTTGACCGAAACGGTGACCAACAGCCGATTTGGTGTGATGCCACCTTGGGATACCCGACTGACCGAGGCGCAGATCCGTGCGGTTTCCGCCTATGTCCACCAATTGGGTGGTGGTCAGTAAGGGTTAAAGAAAACCTTCGGACGGCTCGCCGCCCGAAGGCTCTGACACCGGCTGTTCCATCTGTTCGCGCGTTTCCTGAACAGCCGGTGTCTATTTTCCGAGAATTAGGTCGATGACCTGCTCTGGTGCAAAGCACCATATCACAGATCGCACAAATCGATATCACGCTTGCTCTGCAGCCACCAATGGCCTGCAGGCAGCCAACGGCGCTTGCTGGCATTTGCCTTGGGCACATCACGGATAGTCGGTGCATCAATTCGTGTCGCGGTCATGAAGGACTTGGCGAAAATCGAGAGCATGATCTTTCTCCTGACTGATTGGCGTCTGCTCTCATGATCTGCCGTTGACGGGTGAAAGGCGACTCAATTACCATTTATATATGTAAGTTAGGATTACATATGGATTGGTTGTCTCTTCCTCCGTTAACTTCACTGCGAGCCTTTTCAGCATTTGCGGAAAAGCGAAACGTTGTTCAGGCTGGTGCGGCGCTTAATGTTAGCCATGCCGCAATAAGCCAGCAGCTACGCGCGCTCGAAGATCATATGGGGATCTCTCTTTTGGATAGAAGTGGAAAGTCCCTGACTTTGACTTCGCAAGGCGAGCATCTGGCGCGGGCCCTTCAACTCGGGTTCGGAGCAATCGGGTCAGCAGTCGACGAGCTCGTGCGGTCTGGTACTGACCGGCCCGTGCATGTGTCTTTAACTTCGTCCTTTGCCACTTCCTGGCTGATGCCCAGGCTTCCGGCATTTCGCTTAGATCACCCCGAGATCGACTTGATTCTGGATCCATCGCCGGATCTGGTTGAACTGCGTCCGGGCGGCATAGATATCGCTATCCGGTACGGTGCCGGCGGGTGGTCCGGAGTTGACGCGCAGATGCTGCTGCAGACGCCGATGGTGATCGTGGCGGCACCCGAACTGCTCAAAGGTAAATCTGACTGGTCACCCGCCGAACTCGCGCAATTACCCTGGCTGGAAGAGGTCGGAACGACTGAAGCGACCACGTGGTTGGCAGGTCGCGGGGCAGAACTGGAGCCCGGCGCAGGGCGGATTGTCGTTCCGGGAAATCTGGTGCTGGACGGTCTGCGGGCTGGGCAGGGTGTTACCGTAACAGTGCGACATTTCGTCGAGCAGGATATCGAGAACGGGAGAATTGTAGAGCTTTATGCCGAGCCCGATGGCGCAGGATACCATATTGTTACGGCCCAAACGCCACAAAGACAGGCGGTAAAGACATTTGTTAGCTGGCTGAGGCGACAGGCACTCGGGGTGTGACAAAAGGTGTCTTTGCGATACGCTTTTGACCCAAATCAAAGTTGGTGGGTGTATGATCTGGAAGAAGTCGCCTGAAAAAGAGCCAGATCCGGAGCCAGCCCGTGAGCGATTCCAACCCCGCCCCCAGCCTTTATGCCGCTAGGGAGCCGATCTTTCCCAGACGTGTGTCAGGGCCATTTCGCAACCTGAAATGGATCATTTTGGCAGTAACACTGGGTATCTATTACCTGACCCCATGGATCAGATGGGACCGGGGTCCCAGCCTGCCCGATCAGGCCGTGTTGCTGGATTTGGCAAATCGCCGTTTCTATTTCTTCTGGATCGAAATCTGGCCACACGAGTTTTACTTTGTGGCAGGTTTGCTGATCATGGCTGGTCTTGGGCTGTTTTTGTTCACATCGGCGCTTGGTCGTGTCTGGTGTGGATACGCTTGCCCTCAAACGGTTTGGACCGATCTCTTTATTCTGGTCGAGCGCTGGATCGAGGGGGACAGAAACGCGCGTTTGCGACTGCACCGGCAGAAAAAGCTCGATTTCCGAAAGGCGCGGCTGCGGATTACGAAATGGGTGGCCTGGCTACTGATCGGTCTGGCGACGGGCGGTGCATGGGTGTTTTACTTTGCAGATGCGCCCACGTTGGCGCGTGATCTGGTTACTGGAAATGCCCATCCGATTGCTTACACGACAATCCTGATCCTGACGGGCACGACATTCCTGTTTGGGGGATTTGCCCGAGAGCAGATCTGTATTTACGCATGCCCGTGGCCACGTATTCAGGCCGCAATGATGGACGAGGACACTTTGGTCGTTGGCTACCGCGAATGGCGGGGTGAGCCGAGGGGCAAAGGGAAGCGGACTGCAGACTCTGAACTGGGGGACTGCATCGACTGTATGGCCTGCGTCAATGTTTGCCCTGTTGGAATCGACATCCGGGATGGTCAGCAATTGGAATGTATCACATGCGCGCTGTGCATCGACGCCTGTGACGATATGATGGCCAAGATCGGCAAACCGCGCGGATTGATCGACTACATGGCGCTAAGCGACGAAACGCGCGAGCGCGCAGGCGAACCGCCCGTGAGTGTCTGGAAGCACATCTTCAGGGCGCGGACCATTATGTATACTGCCCTTTGGTCCTTGGTTGGTTTTGCGTTGCTGTTTGCTCTGTTCATTCGTTCAGATATCGACCTAACGGTCGCCCCGGTGCGCAACCCAACTTTTGTGACCCTGTCAGACGGTACGATCCGCAATACCTATGACGTGCGTTTGCGGAACAAGCATGGAGACGACCGCCTGTTCAAACTCTCTTTGGTCGGTGACCCGTCGATGCGGATTGAGATTGAGGGTACAGATCTGGATACTGTGAATGTCACGGCAGATACGGCACAATTGACCCGCGTTTACATCGTGGCGTCGAAAGACACTGCGCCGGCGAGCGCCGACTCGACCCCGGTTCGCATCTGGGTCGAAGATCTGAGCAGCGGCGAGCGCGCATCAAAAGATACCACGTTCAACGGGCGGGGAGACTGATCATGGCAGAGCGTCAATTTACTGGTAAACACGCGTTAGCTGTGTTCGTTGCAGCCTTTGCCGTAATCATATCTGTCAATCTGTTGCTTGCGTATAGCGCTGTGAAGACCTTTCCCGGGCTCGAGGTCAAAAACTCCTACGTTGCGAGTCAGGAGTTTAACGAGCGCTTGCAGGAACAGCAGGCGCTGGGTTGGGACGTAAAGGCCGAAGCAAAAGGTGGTCTGCTGATTTTGCGCATCACCGATGCGCAGGGTGCGCCGGTCAAAGTGGCAGAGCTGCAGGCGGTGGTTGGTCGCGCAACCCACGTGCGCGATGATTTCACCCCCGATTTCACGTTCGACGGCATTGCCTATGCGACACCCGCCACCTTGGGTGCAGGAAACTGGAACATTCGTCTGGTTGCGAAAGATCATGACGGGTCTGAGTTTTCCCAACGAATTCCGCTGTATGTAAAGGGCTAGGGGATGACGGCACAGCTCAGCTCTGGCACGGCGGCTTGTCCGGGTTGCATCGCAACACCGGCCGAACCTGCCCGGCCAATCCCCGAGGATGTGCAGATTGCGCTGTCATTGCCAGGCATCCATTGTTCGGCCTGTATTGCAACAGTCGAACGTGAGCTGAACGCCCATTCCGGCGTCGAAGATGCACGCGTCAACCTGACCCTGAAGCGGGCCATGATCAAAGCCGCGCCTAATATCCGTGCGGCCGATCTGATTCCCGTTCTGGAGCGCGCGGGTTTTGAGGCGCACGAGCTGGACCCCGGGGCGTTGTCCGCGACACAATCTGACAAGGCTGGACGGGATTTGTTGATGCGACTGGCAGTTGCCGGGTTTGCTTCGATGAACGTGATGCTGCTTTCGGTCTCGGTCTGGTCGGGTGCGAGCGATGCGACGCGAGACATGTTCCACTGGATCTCAGCAGCCATCGCGCTGCCAGCTATCGCGTTTTCTGCACAGCCGTTCTTTTCCAATGCGTGGAGCGCACTTCGGGTTCGCCGCCTCAATATGGATGTACCGATCGTGCTGGCTATTCTGCTGGCTCTGGTTACATCCCTTTGGGAAACTGCACTGAGTGGCGAGCACGCCTATTTCGACGCAGCTCTGACGCTTACATTCTTCCTGCTTGCGGGTCGCTATCTTGATTACCGAACGCGTGCCGCGGCGCGGTCAGCCGCCGAAGAATTGACTGCACTCGAAGTGCCACGTGCCATTCGGTTGGTGGATGGTACAGAAGAAGAGGTTCCTGTCGCCCAACTAAAGGTCGGTGAGTTGATCCTTGTTCGGCCTGGTGGCCGAATGCCGGTAGATGGCCAGATTGTTTCCGGCCAGTCAGAGCTGGATCGCTCCCTGCTGACCGGTGAAACACTGCCAGTCTTTGCGGAACAGGGATTTGAGGTCAGCGCAGGTGAGGTCAATCTGACCGGACCGTTGACGATCCGTGCAACTGCCGTGGGCGAGGATACCTCTTTGCATCGCATGGCTGATTTGGTGGCCATCGCAGAGTCAGGCCGCTCGCGGTATACGTCATTGGCTGACAAAGCTGCCAAGCTTTACGCGCCGGGTGTTCACATCCTGTCGGCACTTAGTTTTGTGGGTTGGTACATCTATTCCGGCGATATCCGTACGGCGCTGAACATTGCAGCAGCGGTTCTGATCATCACCTGCCCTTGTGCGCTTGGCCTTGCGGTGCCTGCGGTGACGACGGCTGCTTCGGGACGTTTGTTTCGAAAAGGCATGCTGATCAAACATGCCACTGCGCTGGAACGTCTGGCTGAGGTCGACACAGTCGTATTCGATAAAACCGGAACTCTGACTTCGGGTGCGCCTGAACTGATTAATTTTGGGGATCATTCCCGTTCTGATCTTGAAGTGGCGCTGGCGCTGGCTGAGGCGTCGGCTCATCCTTTGTCCGCCGCGCTGGTAAAGGCGGCACGAGAGGCCGGGGTCCAGCCTGCCAAGGTTCGCGATATCACTGAGGTGCCCGGATATGGAACCGAAGGCGAGTATCGAGGCCAGCGTGTTCGCCTTGGGCGTTCCGCCTGGGTTGGCGGACAGCAGGATGCGCAGACATCGGCCTGGCTCGCTGTCGGATCGGATCGACCCGTTGCCTTCCGATACTCTGACGCTTTGCGCCCTGGCGCGCAGGAAGCGGTTGAGGCCTTCAAGGCCTCCGGCAAAGAGGTGATTCTTATCTCCGGCGACACACAGGGTGCGGTTCATGCGCTTGCTGAAAAGCTCGGGATCGAAAGCTGGGTTGCCGAGGCATTGCCTCAGGACAAGGCGCTTCGCATTAAGTGCCTCAATGAGGAGGGCAGGAATGTCCTGATGGTAGGGGATGGCCTGAATGATACCGCTGCCCTTGCTGCCGCGCATGTCTCGATCTCACCCGCTTCGGCGCTGGACGCGGCGCGTGTTGCATCAGACATCGTTTTGCTTGGGAATGATCTGTCCCCGATTGCCGATGCCTGCGATACTGCAGTGAAAGCAACGAAACGGATTCGTGAGAATTTTCAGATCGCAACGGTCTATAACGTGATTGCGGTGCCGCTTGCCGTTGCCGGGCTGGCGACGCCACTGATTGCGGCCCTTGCGATGTCGACCTCGTCGATTACCGTATCCCTGAACGCCCTACGCCTAAGGTGACCTGAATGGAAGTATTGGCCTATCTGATCCCGATCTCACTGCTTCTGGGCGGTATTGGCCTTGTGGCGTTTATCTATACCGTTCGTTCGAACCAGTATGAGGACCCCGAAGGGGACTCGCGGCGCATCCTGAGTGACGAATGGGACGACCGACCAAAGCCCTGAAGCCCTACCTTTGTTCACGGTTGCACCAACTGCCCTTGAATTTGCCGTAATGCCCGGCTATGTCCGGCCCATCCGCTAGCAGAGAGACCAAGCCTAATGGCCACCACAAACCCGATCCAGTTCATTCAGCAAGTCCGTGCCGAAGTAGCAAAGGTCGTCTGGCCGACCCGGCGTGAGGTGCTGTTGACCACGGTCATGGTGTTCATCATGGCGGCACTGACAGCCGTTTTCTTTGCACTGGTTGATCTGGCCATCCGCGGTGGTCTGCAACTGGTTCTCGGCGCATTCAGCTAAGGCGAACCGGGCCGCGCGGAAACGCCACTGCCCCCTTGCACAGCGCGCCGTGTCAGAGTAGTTGACACAGTACTATTCGGAATGGGCGTGCGGCGATTCGGGCTGCGCGCCGCTTTTTATTCCGGGTGATGAGATAGAATTTCAATGACGGGCAAGTCCGAGCGTTCGGTGGCCCGAAAGGCAAACAAGGACGACAGGTTCATGGCGAAACGGTGGTACTCGGTCAGCGTTCTTTCGAATTTCGAAAAGAAGATCGCAGAACAGATCCGCACGTCCGTGGCCGAGCAGGGCCTTGAGGACGATATCGACGAAGTACTGGTCCCCACCGAAGAGGTGATCGAGGTGCGTCGCGGCAAGAAGGTCACGACCGAACGTCGTTTCATGCCCGGTTACGTGCTGGTGCACATGGAAATGTCGGATCAGGGCTACCACCTGATCAACTCGATCAACCGCGTCACTGGTTTCCTGGGCCCGCAAGGACGCCCGATGCCGATGCGCGACGCCGAGGTGAACCAGATCCTCAACCGCGTTCAGGAAGGTGAAGAAGCGCCGAAGCTGATGATCACCTTCGAAGTGGGCGAGAAGGTCAAGGTCAACGACGGCCCGTTCGAAGATTTCGACGGCATGGTCGAAGGCGTGGACGACGAGAACCAGAAGCTGAAAGTGACCGTCTCGATCTTTGGTCGGGAAACTCCGGTGGAGCTGGACTTTACGCAGGTCACGAAGCAGGGCTGAATAGCTTCTCAGAGCATTTCAGAACGCCGCGTTGTCATCGACCACGCGGCGTTTTTTGCTTTATGAGTTTTGTGATCGCTGACCAGCCAAGTTCGCGAACGTCGCAGAACTAGCTCCCTATTCTTTGAAGGGAAGGCTGGTGTAGGCACCTACCTCATTGTTGCCCGAGCGCTCATTGAATGCTTCGATCATGTCATTTGTAGCTTCGGCAGCCCCAAGGTCCATGCTTTCAAGATCGAATTCGGAGAATGGAAACTCTGCGGCAGAGTCTGGGGGTTGCTTCGCCATTTGAACCGGTGCCGGAAAGGACTCTTCGTTGGGTATCCCTTGCCGGGTTCGAATACTATCTTTCGTTACATTCCATGTCATGAAATCAGCTGCTAAATCCAACGGGCCGTCATAGGTTTCCCGTATTGCCGAATAGACGGCCAACGCGATGTCATGATCGTTCTGGAAGTGATAACAAACTGCCAGTCGCGGTTCTGTCTCAGACATGATCTTCCCAAACGCCTGTGCAGCTGTATGCCCCTGTGAGCCCACAAAAATCGCCTCAGATGGTTCAAAACCGTACTTTTCGATCATGTATTCAGGGGGAGTGAAGCACTCGTGGATGGCAAGATCGGCACCGGCGGCATGCTCTCTCCACCAGCGTGTCGGAAGTGTATCAGAGGAAAAAGCGAACTTGAGGCCATTCCATTCCAATAGAAAACTAACCGATTGCTCGCCATGAATGGCTGGCAGGGTTCTGACTTGAACGCCGTTTTCATCAAAGATGACATTGTTTACAGCTTTCCAGTCGAATTCGTTCACTTCAAGCTGCAATCCTCTCGGATCGACCGCCGCGCCTCTGGTCGCTTCTTCCCAGGCCCACATCTTCATCATGTGGTCGGACCATGCCTTAGTGCCCCATTCCGGCTTGATCCCCTCAGGCCCCCAAAGGCGGACTGGAGTTAAGCGATTGTTTACGGGGCCGGTAAAATAGAAGGCTGGAAAATCGCCTGCATGATCAAGGTGCAAGTGACCTAAAAAGACCTTATCCAGTTGATCCAGGGGTATCCCAAGCGCCATGATCCGTTCATATGAACCTTCGCCCATATCGAAGATGAATTTTTCACCATTGCCCAGTTCAACAAGAAAGCAGGCGGCAGCTTGTTTAAGGCGTGGTTGAGGCATCCCCGTTCCGCAAGCGATAACCCGCATCTCGTCAGGCCCCAGAGATTCAGTTCCCGGGTAGTAAACAGTTTGGTTGGGGTATGGGTCGGTCCTTGACCATTCCGAAGGTTCCTCGTTTTGCGCTATCGTGATCGTCGCTGCGGCTGTGGTGATCCCGGCGCTAAGCGTTATTACATTTATGAAAGTCTTGGAAAATATCATCGAAAGCCCTCCCATAAGGATATCGTCGAGAAACCAAACACGCAGTTCCGACTCATCCAAGGGTCGCAATTTTTGAATGTGTTTGGCAAGTTTTACTCGGAATCGCATGCAAGGAAGTAGTATAGATGGGCAGATGACTGTTTTTGAAAGTTGCCCTGTAAGTCGTCTCGGATTGGGTCAGTGATCCCCTTGCCAACCCCTGCATTCCCCTGTAAACGCCGCCTCTATCGTCTTCGGGCGAGATTCTCTCGTGGGAGGTTGCTGGGATCGCGATCCCGGATCGGACCACGCAACATAATCTGGGTGGAACGCGTTTCACCTAAGTTGAAAGGAAAACCAAATGGCCAAGAAGCTTGCTGGTACAATGAAACTGCAGGTTCCTGCAGGTCAGGCGAACCCGTCGCCGCCAGTTGGTCCAGCGCTGGGTCAGCGCGGCATCAACATCATGGAATTCTGCAAGGCGTTTAACGCCAAGACCGCAGACATGGAGCAAGGCGCACCTTGCCCGACCGTGATCACCTATTATCAGGACAAGTCCTTCACCATGGACATCAAGACGCCGCCCGCGTCTTATTACCTGAAAAAAGCAGCTGGTCTGAAGCCGGTTGGCAAGCGTAACCGTCCCCGTGGCGCGGAAAACCCTGGTCGTGAGACCGTGGCAACCGTGACCTCGAAGCAGGTTCGCGAAATCGCCGAAGCCAAAATGAAAGATCTGAACGCCAACGACGTCGAAGGCGCAATGCAGATCATCCTGGGCTCGGCCCGCTCTATGGGCATCGAGGTGAAGTAAGATGGCAAAACTCGGTAAACGTACCCGCGCTGCGCGCGAAGCTGTCGCCGGCAAGGAAAACCTGTCGGTGGACGAAGCAGTTGCCCTGGTCAAAGCCAACGCAACTTCGAAATTCGACGAGACCATCGAAATCGCTCTGAACCTGGGCGTTGACACTCGTCACGCAGACCAGATGGTTCGCGGCGTTGTCGGCCTGCCGAACGGCACCGGTAAAGCGATGCGCGTTGCTGTATTTGCTCGTGGCCCCAAGGCTGACGAAGCGAAAGAAGCGGGCGCAGATATCGTTGGCGCGGAAGACCTGATGGAAACCATTCAGGGCGGCACCATCGAATTCGATCGCTGCATTGCTACCCCTGACATGATGCCGATCGTTGGCCGTCTGGGTAAAGTTCTGGGCCCGCGCAACCTGATGCCGAACCCCAAAGTTGGCACCGTGACCATGGACGTGAAAGCGGCCGTGGAAGCTGCCAAAGGTGGTGAAGTTCAGTTCAAAGCTGAAAAAGGTGGCGTCGTGCACGCCGGTGTTGGCAAAGCGTCGTTCGACGAAGCCAAGCTGGTCGAAAACGTCCGCGCCTTCATCTCGGCCGTGGCCAAGGCCAAGCCGTCGGGCGCCAAAGGCACCTACATGAAGAAAATCGCGCTGAGCTCGACCATGGGCCCAGGCGTGACTCTGGACGTTGCAGCTGCTGCGGGCGAATAAGCCTTAGCGACCAGTAGTGACAGTATTCACCCGGGTAGCGAAAGCCACCCGGGTTTTCTTTTGGGGATCGATGTTTGTGGATGAGCGGAAAGCTCCCCGATGATCTAGCCGAATACTTGCCTTAGCCGGATGCCAAGGCGCTCTCGCTTGTGCTCTTCGAATTCGCTGCAATCATGGCGTCTCTGGTGAAGGAAGAGCCAGTCTTTCAGCAACCGCCCCCGGATGCAGAAATCCAGAATCTCGGTGTTTATGGGGTGCTTGTAGCGGCGGAAGAACATTTCTTTGTTTTTCTTCAGGATGCCGCTTCGATCCACGTCTGATGCGTCACCTTCCCGAAATATATCTGCTTTCAGAAAATCAACGATGTCATACACCGCCAGTTTTTCTCGGGCTTCGGTAAAATCCAGGCCAATCGTTTTGCCCTGCCCGATGATCAGGTTCTGCCCATGAAAATCACCATGTGAAAAGACCCGAATGTCTTCAACGCCCTTCAGGCGGGCGGCTTCGGCGAACATGATGTTCACCCATCTCCGACTTTGATCCGAGATATCATAGGGTACCGCACCGAGCAGATCACTAATACCATCGGTCATCCACTTTGGTCGGAAGGCATAGCTTACTGGCAATTGGCAACTATGAAGGTCATTGAGCCAAGATCCTGCACGACGGAATACCTGTGCGACCTGATCGTCATCCGTGCTGTTGTAGATCAGATCCACTGCTGTCGGTCGGTCAATAAACTCTGTGACGAAAAAGGAGTTTGTGTCTGATAGATATACCGGGCGGATAACCTGAGTGGTTGGGTTGTCCTCGAAATGGATATGCAGTTTGGTCAGAAGGTCAAATTCATCGCGCAATCTTCCGGTGTCAGGAGCCTCTGTATCAATCTTTAAAGCGTAGGCTGCGGGCTTGGTTTGAACCTTCAGGACGAGGCGCGAATTTGGGAAAGCATGTGAGCGGTAGATGCACTCGACTTGTTCCGTAGCGTCAGTGTTCACGTAACTCAGAAACTCAGCCACGCAGTCGGATGTAAACTGTCTTTCGCTCTCGGTAAGGTCCGGCATTCGGAGAGTGGCGCCTGTGATTGATCTTCTGTATGTGCAGGTGACAGGACCTCAGCGCAGGTTATGTGTCAATGGCTGCCATTTCCCTATTGACCAAAGCTCAAAAGTGAGCCGGACGGATTTCTGGGATCTGACCAATTTACCCCTTGGAAACCCCCGCCATCTGCCCTAAAGAGAACTGCGGAGTAAAGCGTGCGATTCGTCGTGCGCTTTATTTCGTTTCGTCCAAGACGGTGGGTGACCTTACGAAAGGTCTTAATTCCCTGCCTGAGACGGGTAAGACCAAAGAATTTCGAGGGTCCTGACCCTCGGGCGAATTTTGGCCAATCCCGTAACAACGGACCTGAACGCCGGAGCGTAAGCTACGGCAAATATGAGCCGGGATGAGGTTTCATCCCTAACTTGGAGAGAACTGTGGATAGAGCCCAGAAAGAGAAAGTGGTCGAGGAACTCGGCCAAATCTTCGAAAGCTCTGGCGTCGTAGTGGTTTCGCACTACGCCGGTCTGACAGTTGCCGAGATGCAGGACCTGCGTTCGCGTGCGCGCGAAGCCGGAGGTTCCGTGCGTGTTGCCAAGAACAGGCTCGCCAAAATCGCCCTTGAGGGTAAGCCGTGTGAAAGCATGGCCGACCTGCTGACAGGGATGACCGTTCTGACCTATTCCGAGGATCCCGTGGCAGCAGCCAAGGTAGCCGAGGACTTCGCCAAGGATAACAAGAATTTTGAAATCCTCGGCGGTGCAATGGGCGAGAACGCTCTGGACCGCAAAGGCGTTGAAGCCGTTTCGAAAATGCCGTCTCGCGAGGAGCTTATTGCTTCGATCGTGGGCTGCATTGGCGCACCTGCTTCGAACATCGCCGGCGCGATTGGCGCACCTGCAAGCAACATCGCAAGCATCCTTTCCACCATCGAAGAGAAGGCGGAAGCTGCGTAAGCGGTTGGCACTGAATGATCTGCGTAGGGTAAATACCCTGACGTTGGAACACACACTGTAAACGGAAAGAGCTGATAAAATGGCTGATCTGAAAGCACTCGCAGAAAGCATCGTGGGTCTGACCCTGCTGGAAGCACAAGAACTGAAAACCATCCTCAAAGACGAATACGGCATCGAGCCTGCAGCTGGCGGCGCCGTAATGGTTGCAGCTGGTGGCGACGCCGGTGGCGCAGCTGAGGAAGAAAAAACCGAATTCGACGTCGTTCTGAAGAACGCCGGCGCTTCGAAAATCAACGTCATCAAAGAAGTTCGCGGCATCACCGGCCTGGGCCTGAAAGAAGCCAAGGAACTGGTCGAAGCCGGCGGCAAGATCAAAGAAGGCGTAGACAAAGCAGAAGCAGAAGACATCAAAGGCAAGCTGGAAGCAGCTGGCGCCGAAGTCGAGCTGGCCTAAGCTTAGTCTCTGGTGCATCGCTGATGTGCCGAAAAATTTGGCTGGGTCCGGAGAAATCCGGGTCCAGCCGAACCTGTCTTAGAAAGGGCCTCAATATCTGGGGTGTTTTCTAAGACACGGTTTTCGGATCGGGAGGCTGCCTTCGGGACGGTGGCCATGAATTGATCCGGACGTGTCGTCTCGAATGTGCAAGATGCCGGGGCCCGACGGTGTCTTTGCCCGCTGAGAACATCGAAAGGTGACATCTGACATGGCTCAAACGTTCCTTGGCCAGAAACGTCTTCGTAAATACTACGGCAAAATCCGCGAAGTGCTGGAGATGCCGAACCTCATTGAGGTCCAGAAATCTTCTTATGATCTTTTCCTGCGCTCCGGCGATGCAGAGCAGCCCACTGACGGCGAAGGCATCAAAGGTGTGTTCCAGTCGGTTTTCCCGATCAAGGATTTCAACGAAACCTCCGTTCTGGAGTTCGTGAAATACGATCTGGAAAAGCCCAAATATGACGTCGAAGAGTGCATGCAGCGCGACATGACCTACAGCGCGCCGCTGAAGGTCACTCTGCGCCTGATCGTGTTTGATGTCGATGAAGATACCGGTGCAAAATCGGTCAAAGACATCAAGGAACAGGATGTCTTCATGGGCGACATGCCCTTGATGACCCCGAACGGTACGTTCGTTGTCAACGGCACCGAGCGCGTGATCGTATCCCAGATGCACCGCTCGCCCGGTGTGTTCTTTGATCACGACAAGGGCAAAACCCATTCCTCGGGTAAACTGCTGTTCGCCTGCCGCATCATCCCGTATCGCGGCAGCTGGCTGGACTTTGAGTTCGACGCCAAGGACATCGTGTTCGCTCGTATCGACCGTCGCCGCAAACTGCCGGTGACCACGCTGCTTTACGCTTTGGGTCTGGACCAGGAAGGCATCATGGATGCCTACTACAACACCGTGTCCTACAAACTGGACAAGAAGAAAGGCTGGATCACGCCGTTCTTCCCCGAGCGTGTTCGTGGTACCCGTCCGACCTATGATCTGGTTGACGCGAAATCAGGTGAAGTGATTGCTGAAGCAGGCAAGAAAGTCACCCCGCGCGCAGTGAAGAAGCTGATCGAAGAAGGCGTTGTTACCGACCTGCTGGTTCCCTTCGACCACATCGTTGGCAAGTATGTCGCCAAGGACATCATCAACGAAGAAACCGGCGCGATCTATGTCGAGGCCGGTGATGAACTGACGCTGGAGTACGATAAGGATGGCGACCTGATCGGCGGTACCGCAAAGGAACTGATCGACGCGGGCATCACCGACATCCCGGTTCTGGACATCGACAACGTTAATGTCGGCCCTTACATGCGCAACACCATGGCGCAGGACAAGAACATGAACCGCGAAAGCGCGCTCATGGACATCTATCGCGTCATGCGTCCGGGCGAGCCGCCCACCGTCGAAGCTGCATCGGCCCTGTTCGACACGCTATTCTTCGACAGCGAGCGTTATGACCTGTCCGCCGTTGGCCGTGTGAAGATGAACATGCGTCTGGCTCTGGATGCGCCTGACACCCTGCGCACTCTGCGCCGCGAAGACATCGTGGCCTGCATCAAGGCGCTGGTTGAACTGCGTGACGGCAAAGGCGACGTGGACGATATCGACCACCTCGGCAACCGTCGTGTGCGTTCGGTCGGCGAACTGATGGAAAATCAGTACCGCGTCGGTCTCCTGCGCATGGAACGCGCGATCAAAGAGCGTATGTCGTCGGTCGAGATCGACACCGTCATGCCTCAGGATCTGATCAACGCGAAACCGGCTGCAGCTGCTGTTCGTGAATTCTTCGGCTCGTCGCAGCTGTCGCAGTTTATGGACCAGACCAACCCGCTGTCCGAGGTTACCCACAAACGCCGCCTTTCGGCGCTTGGCCCCGGTGGTCTTACGCGTGAGCGTGCGGGCTTTGAGGTGCGCGACGTGCACCCGACCCACTATGGCCGGATGTGCCCGATTGAAACGCCGGAAGGTCCGAACATCGGTCTGATCAACTCGCTGGCCACCTTTGCCCGTGTGAACAAGTATGGCTTCATCGAAACACCGTACCGCGTCGTGAAAGACGCCGAGGTGACCGATGAGGTTCACTACATGTCCGCGACCGAGGAAATGCGTCACACCGTGGCGCAGGCGAACGCGACTCTGGACGCTGATGGCAAGTTCATCAACGATCTGGTGTCGACCCGTCAGGCTGGTGACTACACTCTCGCCCCGCGCGAGAATGTGGACCTGATCGACGTGTCGCCGAAACAGCTGGTTTCGGTCGCTGCATCGCTGATCCCGTTCCTTGAAAATGACGACGCCAACCGGGCCTTGATGGGCTCGAACATGCAACGCCAGGCGGTTCCGCTGCTGCGCGCTGAAGCGCCGCTGGTCGGTACCGGGATCGAGGAAAAGGTTGCGATCGACTCGGGTGCTGCGATCCAGGCGAAACGCGCCGGTATCATCGACCAGGTCGATGCCCAGCGTATCGTTATCCGCGCCACCGAAGATCTGGAACTGGGCGACGCTGGCGTTGACATCTATCGTCTGCGCAAATTCCAGCGTTCGAACCAGAACACCTGCATCAACCAGCGTCCGCTGATCAAGGTGGGTGACACCGTCCAGAAGGGCGAGGTCATTGCCGATGGTCCGTCGACCGATATGGGTGAACTGGCCCTTGGTAAGAACGTGGTCGTCGCGTTCATGCCGTGGAACGGGTACAACTACGAAGACTCGATCCTGATCTCGGAACGTATCGCGCGTGATGACGTCTTCACCTCGGTCCATATCGAGGAGTTTGAAGTCGCCGCCCGTGACACAAAGCTGGGTCCGGAAGAAATCACCCGCGACATCCCGAACGTCGGTGAAGAAGCGCTGCGCAACCTTGACGAGGCTGGCATCGTTTACATCGGTGCGGATGTTGAGCCGGGCGATATTCTGGTCGGCAAGATCACTCCGAAGGGCGAAAGCCCGATGACCCCGGAAGAGAAGCTGCTGCGCGCCATCTTTGGCGAGAAAGCATCTGACGTGCGCGACACCTCGCTGCGCGTGAAGCCGGGCGATTACGGTACGGTCGTTGAGGTCCGCGTCTTCAACCGCCACGGCGTCGAGAAAGACGAGCGTGCGCTGCAGATCGAGCGTGAGGAAGTCGAACGTCTGGCCCGTGACCGGGACGACGAGCTGGCGATCCTCGACCGCAACATCTATGCGCGTCTGCAAGGCCTGATCTTGGGTAAAACCGCTGTCAAAGGCCCGAAAGGCGTCAAGGCAGGGTCGGTGATCACCGAGGAACTGCTGGAAACCCTGACTCGTGGTCAGTGGTGGCAATTGGCGCTGGAAGGCGAGCAGGACGCACAGATCGTTGAGGCTCTGAACGAGCAGTACGAAGTGCAAAAGCGTGCTCTGGACGCCCGTTTCGAAGACAAGGTCGAGAAGGTCCGCCGTGGCGACGACCTGCCGCCGGGTGTGATGAAGATGGTCAAAGTCTTCATCGCCGTGAAGCGTAAGCTGCAACCGGGCGACAAGATGGCCGGTCGTCACGGGAACAAAGGTGTGATCTCCAAGGTTGTTCCGATGGAAGACATGCCGTTCCTGGCCGATGGTACGCCGGTAGACTTCTGTCTGAACCCGCTGGGCGTGCCTTCGCGTATGAACGTCGGTCAGATCCTTGAAACCCACATGGGTTGGGCCGCACGCGGTCTGGGTTTGAACATCGATGAGGCTCTGGGTGAATACCGCCGTTCCGGCGATCTGACCCCGGTGCGCGAAGCGATGAAGCTGGCCTATGGTGAAGATGTCTACGAAGAAGGCATCACCGGTCTGGACGAGGATGGCCTGATCGAGGCTGCGGGCAACGTGACCCGCGGTGTTCCGATCGCAACCCCGGTCTTCGACGGTGCCAAAGAGGCTGACGTCAACGACGCGCTGGTGCGTGCGGGCTTCTCGGAAAGCGGTCAGTCGGTTCTGTTCGACGGTCGTACCGGTGAGCAATTCGCACGTCCGGTAACCGTGGGCATCAAGTACCTGCTGAAACTGCACCACTTGGTGGATGACAAAATCCACGCGCGTTCGACCGGGCCGTACAGCCTGGTTACCCAGCAGCCGCTGGGTGGTAAGGCGCAGTTCGGTGGTCAGCGCTTTGGTGAGATGGAGGTTTGGGCTCTGGAAGCTTACGGCGCCGCCTACACCCTGCAGGAGATGCTCACCGTGAAATCGGATGACGTCGCAGGCCGGACCAAGGTCTATGAGTCGATCGTCAAGGGCGAGGATAACTTTGAAGCGGGCGTACCGGAATCGTTCAACGTTCTGGTTAAAGAAGTCCGTGGCCTCGGCCTGAATATGGAACTCCTGGATGCGGAGGTTGAGGAGTAAGGGCGCTGCCCTTTCTCCCGTCCCCCCTTCCGCAAGATTTGAGGTAACAAATGAACCAGGAAATCACCAACAACCCGTTCAACCCGCTGACGCCCCCGAAGGTTTTCGACGAGATCAAGGTCTCGCTGGCGTCGCCCGAGCGGATCCTGTCTTGGTCCTATGGCGAGATCAAGAAGCCCGAAACCATCAACTACCGGACGTTCAAGCCTGAACGCGACGGTCTGTTCTGCGCGCGTATATTTGGCCCGATCAAAGATTACGAATGTCTGTGCGGCAAATATAAGCGGATGAAGTATCGCGGCGTTGTCTGCGAGAAATGCGGTGTGGAAGTCACCCTGCAGAAAGTCCGCCGCGAGCGTATGGGCCACATCGAACTGGCCGCGCCCGTTGCGCATATCTGGTTCCTGAAGTCGCTGCCGTCCCGCATCGGTTTGATGCTGGACATGACGCTGCGCGATCTGGAACGCGTTCTGTACTTTGAAAACTATGTCGTCATCGAGCCCGGTCTGACCGACCTGACCTACGGCCAGATGCTGACCGAAGAAGAGTACATGGATGCGCAGGATGCCTATGGCATGGACGCGTTCACCGCCAATATCGGCGCTGAAGCCATCCGTGAGATGCTGGCCCAGATCGATCTGGAAGCCGAAGCCGAGCAGCTGCGCGCTGATCTGGCCGAAGCCACCGGCGAGCTGAAGCCTAAGAAGATCATCAAGCGTCTGAAGGTTGTTGAATCCTTCCTCGAGTCGGGCAACCGGCCTGAATGGATGGTGATGACCGTGATCCCGGTCATTCCGCCGGAACTGCGTCCGCTGGTTCCTCTGGATGGTGGCCGTTTTGCGACTTCGGATCTGAACGATCTCTATCGCCGGGTCATCAACCGGAACAACCGTCTGAAGCGTCTGATCGAGCTGCGCGCGCCTGACATCATCGTCCGCAACGAAAAGCGGATGCTGCAGGAATCCGTAGATGCTCTGTTCGACAACGGCCGTCGTGGCCGCGTGATCACCGGCGCCAACAAGCGTCCGCTGAAATCGCTGTCGGACATGCTGAAGGGTAAACAGGGTCGCTTCCGTCAGAACCTTTTGGGTAAGCGCGTCGACTTCTCGGGCCGTTCGGTCATTGTGACCGGTCCGGAACTCAAGCTGCACCAGTGTGGTCTGCCCAAGAAGATGGCGCTGGAGCTGTTCAAGCCGTTCATCTACTCGCGCCTTGAAGCCAAGGGTCTGTCTTCGACCGTGAAGCAGGCGAAGAAACTGGTCGAGAAAGAGCGCCCCGAAGTGTGGGATATCCTCGACGAGGTGATCCGCGAACACCCTGTCATGCTGAACCGTGCGCCGACGCTGCACCGTCTTGGCATTCAGGCATTCGAGCCGGTCCTGATCGAAGGTAAAGCCATTCAGCTGCACCCGCTGGTCTGCTCGGCCTTTAACGCTGACTTCGACGGTGACCAGATGGCTGTTCACGTTCCGCTGAGCCTTGAGGCGCAGCTGGAAGCCCGTGTTCTGATGATGTCGACGAACAACGTTCTGTCGCCTGCAAACGGCGCGCCGATCATCGTTCCGTCGCAGGATATGATCCTGGGTCTCTACTATCTGACCCTGGAACGTGAAGGCATGCCGGGCGAAGGCAAAGTGTTCGGCTCGATAGACGAGGTCCAGCACGCGCTGGACGCGGGTGAAGTTCACCTGCATTCGAAGATCACTGCCCGGATCACTCAGATCGACGACGAAGGCAACGAAGTTCAGCAGCGTTTCGAGACCACTCCGGGCCGCGTGCGTCTGGGTGCTCTGCTGCCGATGAACAACAAGGCGCCGTTCGAGCTGGTCAACCGTCTGCTGCGTAAGAAAGAAGTGCAGCAGGTGATCGACACTGTCTACCGCTACTGCGGTCAGAAAGAGTCGGTCATCTTCTGTGACCAGATCATGTCGATGGGCTTCAAAGAAGCGTTCAAGGCCGGTATCTCGTTCGGTAAGGACGACATGGTCATCCCGGGCGACAAGTGGGGCATCGTTGATGACACCCGCGATCAGGTGAAGGATTTCGAACAACAGTACATGGACGGCCTGATCACTCAGGGTGAAAAGTACAACAAAGTTGTCGATGCCTGGTCGAAGTGTAACGACCGCGTCACCGAGGCGATGATGAGCACGATCTCGTCGTCGGATCGGGCAGAGGATGGCTCCGAGCAGGAACCAAACTCGGTCTACATGATGGCTCACTCGGGTGCGCGTGGGTCGGTTACTCAGATGAAACAGCTGGGCGGTATGCGCGGCCTGATGGCCAAGCCGAACGGCGACATCATCGAGACACCGATCATCTCGAACTTTAAAGAAGGTCTGACCGTTCTCGAGTACTTCAACTCGACACACGGTGCCCGTAAGGGTCTGTCGGATACCGCTCTGAAGACGGCGAACTCGGGTTACCTGACCCGCCGTCTGGTGGACGTCGCACAGGACTGCATCGTTCGCGAGGTCGATTGTGGAACCGAGCGCGCGATCACAGCCGAAGCTGCAGTCAATGACGGTGAAGTCGTCGCTTCGCTGGCCGAACGTGTGCTGGGCCGTGTGTCTGCCGATGACGTTCTGCGTCCGGGTACAGATGAGGTTCTGGTCGCTGCCGGTCAGCTGATCGATGAACGTATGGCCGACGCCATTGACGAGGCTGCCGTTGCGTCGATGCGCATCCGCTCGCCTCTGACCTGTGAGTCCGAGGAAGGCGTCTGTGCGACCTGCTACGGTCGTGACCTTGCACGCGGTACTATGGTGAACACGGGTGAGGCTGTCGGCATCATCGCCGCCCAGTCCATCGGTGAACCCGGTACGCAGCTGACGATGCGGACCTTCCACATCGGTGGTGTTGCGCAAGGTGGTCAGCAGTCGTTCCAGGAAGCCAGCCAGGACGGTGTTGTTTCGTTCGAGAACCCGCAGATTCTGGTCAATGCGGCAGGCGACAGCCTGGTAATGGGCCGGAACATGAAGCTGGTGATCAAGGACGAACATGGCGAAGAGCGTGCCAGCCACAAGCTGGGCTACGGCTCCAAGCTGTTTGTCAAAGATGGCACCAAAGTGGCCCGTGGCGACAAGCTGTTCGAGTGGGATCCCTACACCCTGCCGATCATCGCTGAGAAAGCCGGTACCGCAAAATACGTCGACCTTGTTTCGGGCCTTGCTGTCCGCGACGAGACCGACGAAGCAACCGGTATGACCCAGAAGATCGTGATCGATTGGCGCGCCGCCCCCAAAGGCAGCGACCTGAAGCCCGAGATCATTCTGGTCGGAGAAGATGGCGAGCCGGTCCGCAACGATTCGGGTAACCCGGTTCACTATCCGATGTCGGTGGATGCGATCCTTTCGGTCGAAGACGGTCAGCAGGTTGAAGCCGGTGACGTTGTTGCGCGTATCCCGCGTGAAGGTGCCAAGACCAAGGACATCACCGGTGGTCTGCCGCGTGTGGCCGAACTGTTCGAAGCCCGTCGTCCGAAAGATCACGCGATCATCGCAGAAGCCGATGGTTACGTGCGCTTTGGCCGTGACTACAAAAACAAGCGCCGCATCAGCATCGAACCGGCTGACGAGTCCATGGAGACCATCGAGTACATGGTGCCCAAGGGCAAGCACATCCCGGTCGCCGAAGGGGACTTCATCCAGAAGGGTGAATACCTGATGGACGGTAACCCGGCTCCGCATGACATCCTGTCCATCATGGGTGTCGAAGCGCTGGCGGATTACATGATCGACGAAGTGCAGGACGTCTATCGTCTGCAGGGTGTGAAGATCAACGACAAGCACATCGAGGTCATCGTGCGCCAGATGCTGCAGAAGTGGGAGATCCTGGATTCAGGCGACACCACTCTGCTGAAAGGCGAACATGTCGACAAGCAGGAGTTCGACGCAGCCAACGAGAAGACCATCGCCCGCGGTGGTCGTCCGGCACAGGGCGAGCCGATCCTTCTGGGGATCACCAAAGCCTCGCTGCAGACGCGTTCGTTCATCTCGGCGGCGTCGTTCCAGGAAACCACTCGTGTGCTGACCGAAGCTTCGGTTCAGGGCAAGAAAGACAAACTGGTTGGCCTGAAAGAGAACGTCATCGTTGGTCGCCTGATCCCTGCCGGTACCGGTGGCGCAACTCAAAGCGTCCGCCATATCGCGCAGTCGCGTGACAACGTGGTGATCGAAGCCCGCCGGGA
Source organism: Ruegeria arenilitoris (assembly GCF_013030265.1). Taxonomy (GTDB): domain Bacteria; phylum Pseudomonadota; class Alphaproteobacteria; order Rhodobacterales; family Rhodobacteraceae; genus Ruegeria; species Ruegeria arenilitoris_E. The sequence continues at coordinate 7,085 of NZ_WPZQ01000016.1, read as the reverse complement.
AGAGGCCGAAGCGGCCGCTGCTCTGGCTGCTCCGATGATGGATGACGACATGGTCGGTGATGAGCTGGATGTTCTGGTAGAAACACCGGAAAGCCGCGAGTAATCGCTCTCCTATATGAACAAAGAAAGGCCCCGCGATTTCGCGGGGCCTTTTGATTTTGAGTCGACTGGATTGGCAAAGCTCAATTGCTTTGCCAGCCACATTTTTCTCGCAGGCCGAAGATTCAACTTAAGAAAGCAGCAGCTACAACACACCTAAAAAATGAAATGGGCAGGCATGGACTGGGTTCCTGTTGGATGCATATATTGAAATTATTTTTAAGGTAGAATCCAATGGCTTTAAACAGAACCGCTCCAAGACCTGTCTCAAAGACCAGCCTCGCCTTGGGTTTGGTTTTTGCGTGCGGGTTATCGCCGCATATCCTGTCAGCTCAGAATGCTCCATGCGCATCGCTCGGAAGTCTGCGTTCACTTACAACGACAGAAGATGGCAGTCAGTCGCTTTGGCTGTCCAGGACGACAGGCGGATCCAGATTTGCTCTTGACGCAACTGCTTCGTCGACCCGCGTTGATACCTGGGTTGGACAGGGGCTGCATATCTCGGCTTCTCCGGTTGTGGCTACCGGCGCAGCTGGCGCGCACACCCTCTCCGAGATATCGGGCGATGGTGGAGATTGCGAGATCGCAACCACCAACCAACTGGCGCGCCCAGACCAGACGTTGCCACCTGTTCCGATCCGCCCCGGTGGGGGTGGTACCGAACCTAATGGAGGAGGCGCTACCGGCGGTCAGCAACTGACCGAAAGTGCCATTATTGGCTTTTCCCCGATCCTGCTAGGGCGTTGGTCGATTACTGAGCGTTTGAACCGGCGTGCACTTGGCCCCTATGGTGCCGATAGCGCCGGTTCCACTTCGACCAAAGAAGAAAGCCTTGCCTGGTTTGATGTGACCTACCTTCATGCAAACAACAACCAGTTTGGTCGAGGTGGTCGTGACAACAGCGCCCAGATTATCGTTGGGGCGGACTTGTGGCAGAGTGGGGCTGTAAAGGTTGGTTTTGCAGGTGGTTTTGAATCAACCGACACTGACTCGTTCAACAACACAGTTTCTGCGGATGCCAACAGCTATTTCATAGGTCCGTATCTGGGGTGGAGACCGGACGAATATACGCTGGTGGATATTTGGCTTGGATATGCCAACCGAAAATTCAAAAACGGCATAGCTGCCTATCGGTCGTCATTTGACGCAGACCGGTTCTTTGTTGATGCCAACATCACCAGACGTATCAATAGCGGCAACTATTCGATATTCCCGAAGCTTGGCATCTTTTACGCAAACGACGACATGCCTGCGCATCAATACTCGAATGGAATCTCAACATTTACGGTCACCAGCCATAATGCTGAGACTTTGATTACCCGATTGGCGGTTGATATCTGGCGTGACCCAATCATTGGCTCGAACGGCTTGCAATGGCTACCCTTTGTGAGTGCCGGGGTTGATTGGTATGCTGAGCAGCCCGGAGACAGGCGTGTGCTGAGCAATGACATGACCATCGACAGCACCGGAGATGTCATTGGATCGCTTTCGGCTGGTACGGATATTTTGACTGAAAATGGTGGTCGTTGGACTACCAAAGTGACCTATGATGGCATCGGGCTGAGTGGATACAATGAGGTCGAGGTCGAGCTTGCTTTCAACTTTGACTTTTAAGCGCAGGTGAACGTGCTCAGAAGTGCGTCGGCCTGAATGGATGTATTGCGGATGGACGGTAACCTGGCGTCCAAACCGAGTGTTTGCTGGTTTGGACAGTGAGGCATCGACGGGAGCGACCCAGTAAATTGTTGCTTGGACCAGTTGACATTGCGTCTGCTGGTTGAGCCAATGGCCAGATTGATTTCAGGCCGGATCAGATTGATATGACCCCAAATGTTAAGGGCGCCTTGCTGATGGTGGGAAGCATGGCAGCTTTTACCGTGAATGATACACTGGTTAAGGTAGCCTTACAGGAATTGCCGCTGTTTCAGCTTGTCGCTATTCGCGGCGCGTTAGCTACAATTCTGATCTATGTACTTGCCCGCTTTTTGGGATCGCTGCACCTGAATTTCCCGCACCATAACAGATGGCTGGTGGCGTTGCGGTGTCTGGCGGAACTGTCAGCGACTTTCTTCTTTCTGACGGCGTTAAAAAGCATGCCGCTGGCTAATGTGACAGCGGTACTGCAGGCATTGCCATTAACTGTCACTCTGGGTGCGGCTCTGTTTTTCTCGGAACATATTGGGTGGCGACGTATCCTGGCGATTGCCCTTGGGTTCATAGGCATGTTGCTGATCGTACGGCCCGGACCCGAAGGCTTTAGTGTATTTTCGCTGTACGCATTGGTTGCGGTCGCGTCAGTCACCGTGCGGGATCTTATTACGCGGCGTATGTCAGCCGAGGTGCCGTCAATGGTTGTTACGCTTGCGACATCACTTTCGATCACCGCTGCTGCGGCAATCGCATCGATATTGGAAGGCTGGGTTCCAGTTTCGGCGGGCGCCGGAATGTTGGTCGCGTCGGCGGCGGTCTTTGTGCTGATGGGATACCTGTTCAGCGTCATGGTGATGCGGGTAGGGGACGTGGGTTTCGTAGCACCCTTCAGATACTCAAGCCTGATCTGGGCATTGGGACTGGGGTGGCTGGTGTTCGACGAATGGCCGGATCAGATCACGATGCTTGGAGCGGTGCTGGTTGTTGCCGCAGGTCTGTTCACCCTGTTCCGCGAACGGACCCATCAAGTAACGGAGTGAACCTGTCTGACGTAATCCTGATCGATGGCAAAGCGCGCGATGAATTCACCTTCGAGTTCCGGATCTAGCGGTGTCATCTCGATCTTGCTGTTCCGGGTATTGGGTGAGTCGTTGAACTGGTTCAGCGTGCGCACCCACATCGGCGCGTCCGGATAGCTGACGACTGGCATCGAGTTGCCGATCCTGTGGTGGGTGAAGTTCATGATCGTCAGTGGGCAACCACCGCGCACATACATGCCAAATGCGACACCCAACAAATGCCGAAACACTTTCTTGGCCTGCACCCCTTCTGGCCCAAACCGGGCCAGAAACCCGTGATTGTAGTCGATGGCAACAGATCGGTTTTCAGCCATCAGCCCTTTGCACTCTTCCGCTGCTATGCGCAGCCGCTCGACGAAATCAACCGATACGGCATCATCATCGTCGTGCCGAAACTGCAGGCAGGGCTGATTGAAATCACCCCTGGCGGCGTTAAGAATCTCTTTCATGACCTTGCGATGGCGTTCAGGCTGCCGCTTTATGATCCGAACCTGTTTCATTCCGGCGGTGAGATCATGCAGACGATCCAGTGCAGGTTTCGGCAGGCAGTCACCGATTACGATCAGCAACTGATAGTCTTCGTCTGTTTGTTCGCGAAAACAGGGCAAGGTGGTTGCCTCGAACAGGCGAAACCGCTCTTCCAGTCTCTCCGGGCTATAGAGGTACTGCCGTCGTTCCTCGATCGTATCATGCTCAATCTGGAAACCACCGAAGGCAGGATAGGAGAAGCGGCACAAACCGATGACTTGCATGTCTAATCCGTAAAGAACGTAGTTATGGCGACTATGCCTCTGCCTCGTCAGAGCCGCAACTGGCAGTTGGAATTGAAACTGCACTGGGGCTTTGATAGGCCATAGCAATCCGGATCACCGGCAGCGCAACGGGTGTGCTGTTGACACTTGGGCCGACTCCCCCTATTACGCGCGACATCTCGGTGCCGGGGGCCGCCCCACAACCGATTCCAGTAATGAACTGGTCAAGGCCCGGACAATTTTGTCGTTCGCGCCCTCTGATAAACAACCGCGACGTTCACCTCGGAATGGGAACGTTCGCGGGTTTTGCGCTTGTGGACGCATAAGTGCAGCGAATTTAACCGCACGCAATGCGCGTGCATGTCATGTGTGTTGCAAAACGGGGAAGAAACCGGAATGCCAACTATTCAGCAGCTGATCCGCAAGCCGCGGCAGCCCAAAGTAAAACGCTCGAAGTCCATGCACCTGGAGCAGTGCCCGCAGAAGCGCGGCGTTTGCACCCGCGTGTACACCACCACACCGAAGAAGCCGAACTCGGCTATGCGTAAGGTTGCCAAGGTGCGCCTGACCAACGGGTTCGAGGTCATCTCGTACATCCCGGGTGAAAGCCACAACCTGCAGGAACACTCAGTTGTTCTGATCCGTGGCGGCCGTGTAAAAGACCTTCCCGGTGTGCGTTACCACATCCTGCGCGGTGTTCTGGATACTCAGGGCGTCAAAGATCGTAAGCAACGTCGTTCGAAATACGGCGCGAAGCGTCCCAAGTAAGAAGGAGAGGCTGATATGTCACGTCGTCACGCCGCCGAAAAACGCGAAGTCCTGCCTGACGCCAAATTTGGCGACAAGGTACTGACCAAATTCATGAACAACCTGATGATCGACGGCAAGAAGTCGGTCGCAGAGCGCATCGTTTACAACGCCTTTGATCGCGTTGAGAACAAGGTAAAGCGCGCTCCTGTCGAAGTGTTCCACGAAGCGCTCGACAACATCAAACCGTCGGTTGAGGTTCGCTCGCGCCGGGTTGGTGGTGCAACCTATCAGGTTCCGGTCGAAGTGCGCCCTGAGCGCCGCGAAGCACTGGCCATCCGCTGGCTGATCACCGCTGCGCGCGGCCGCAACGAAAACACCATGGAAGAACGCCTCGCCGGTGAACTGCTGGACGCTGTACAGTCCCGCGGTACTGCCGTGAAGAAGCGCGAAGACACCCACAAGATGGCCGAGGCGAACAAAGCCTTCAGCCACTACCGTTGGTAATTCAGAGGCTTATCAAAAATGGCACGCGAATATCCGCTCGAACTATACCGTAACTTCGGTATCATGGCGCACATCGACGCAGGTAAGACCACCTGCTCGGAGCGTATCCTGTATTACACTGGTAAATCCCACAACATCGGTGAGGTGCACGATGGTGCAGCCACCATGGACTGGATGGAGCAGGAGCAGGAACGCGGCATCACCATCACTTCGGCTGCGACCACCACTTTCTGGGAGCGCACCGAAGACGGTCAGACCGCCGAAACTCCTAAGCACCGCCTGAACATCATCGACACCCCCGGCCACGTTGACTTCACCATCGAAGTTGAGCGTTCGCTGGCGGTTCTCGACGGTGCCGTCTGCGTTCTGGACGCAAACGCCGGTGTTGAGCCCCAAACCGAAACCGTGTGGCGTCAGGCTGACCGCTACAAGGTTCCGCGTATGGTTTTCGTCAACAAAATGGACAAGATCGGCGCTGACTTCTTCAACTGCGTCAACATGATCGAAGACCGCACCGGCGCACGCGCTGTTCCGGTTGGTATTCCGATCGGTGCCGAGTCCGAGCTGGAAGGTCTGATCGACCTGGTCACCATGGAAGAGTGGCTGTGGCAGGGCGAAGATCTGGGCGCAAGCTGGATCAAAGCTCCTATCCGCGACAGTCTGAAAGACATGGCTGACGAATGGCGCGGCAAGATGATCGAAGCGGCCGTCGAAATGGACGACGACGCGATGATGGAATACCTGGAAGGCAATGAGCCCGACGTTCCGACCCTGCGCGCCCTGCTGCGTAAAGGTACTCTGGAAATCGCGTTCGTTCCGGTTCTGGGTGGTTCGGCGTTCAAGAACAAAGGCGTCCAGCCTCTGCTCAACGCTGTGATCGACTATCTGCCCAGCCCGCTGGACGTTGTTGATTACATGGGCTTCAAACCCGGCGACGAGGAAGAAGTTCGTGACATCGCTCGTCGTGCAGACGACGACATGGCGTTCTCGGGCCTGGCGTTCAAAATCATGAACGACCCCTTCGTTGGATCGCTGACCTTCACTCGCATCTACTCGGGCACCATGAACAAGGGTGACTCGATCCTGAACTCGACCAAAGGTAAGAAAGAGCGCATCGGTCGTATGATGATGATGCACTCGAACAACCGGGAAGAGATCGAAGAAGCGTTTGCAGGCGACATCATCGCGCTGGCGGGTCTGAAAGACACCACCACCGGTGACACCCTGTGTGACGCGAAGGATCCGGTGGTTCTGGAAACCATGACCTTCCCCGATCCGGTGATCGAGATCGCGGTAGAGCCCAAAACCAAGGGCGACCAAGAGAAGATGTCCCAGGGTCTGGCCCGTCTGGCCGCCGAAGACCCGTCCTTCCGTGTGGAAACCGACCTGGAATCGGGTCAGACCATCATGAAGGGCATGGGCGAACTTCATCTGGACATCCTGGTTGACCGTCTGAAGCGTGAGTTCAAGGTTGAAGCGAACATCGGTGCACCGCAGGTGGCCTATCGTGAAACCATCTCGATGCCTGTCGAACACACCTACACCCACAAGAAACAGTCGGGTGGTTCGGGTCAGTTCGGTGAGGTTAAACTAGAGATCACTCCGACCGAGCCGGGCGAAGGTTACTCGTTCGAAAGCCGCATCGTTGGTGGTGCCGTTCCGAAGGAATACATCCCGGGTGTTGAAAAAGGCATCCAGTCTGTCATGGACAGCGGCCCTCTGGCTGGCTTCCCCGTGATCGACTTCAAGGTTGCCCTGCTGGACGGTAAGTTCCACGATGTTGACTCGAGCGTTCTGGCGTTCGAAATCGCAGCCCGTATGTGTATGCGTGAAGGCATGCGCAAAGCTGGCGCGAAACTGCTGGAACCGATCATGAAGGTCGAAGTGATCACCCCGGAAGAATACACTGGCGGTATCATCGGTGACCTGACCTCGCGTCGTGGCCAGGTGTCTGGTCAGGAACCGCGCGGCAACGCAATCGCGATCGACGCGTTCGTTCCGCTGGCGAACATGTTCGGCTACATCAACACTCTGCGTTCGATGTCGTCGGGTCGTGCCCAGTTCACCATGCAGTTCGACCACTACGATCCGGTTCCGCAGAACATCTCGGACGAGATCCAGGCGAAATACGCATAAGCGAAGATTTGAGGGAGCTCGGTTAACGGGCTCCCTTCATTACCGAAAAAGGAGGCCATCATGGCAAAGGAAAAGTTTGAGCGTACAAAACCGCACGTCAACATCGGCACGATTG
>NZ_WPZQ01000015.1 GCF_013030265.1 Ruegeria arenilitoris | reverse complement strand
CCTAATCTGCACATGCCCGCCCATGTCAGAATACGAAGAAGCCGCTGAGTAATAGGGAAAACAAAAAATCCCCCGCCATGAGGCGGGGGAAATCGAAAACGGGCAGTGCCGCAACTGGCGATGCTCATATTTTGCAGATGGAGGAACAATGAAACACTATGTCCTCAAGAACGGTCAGGATCATCTGGCCAGAACTGCATCAACGACAGCTGAAAGAATACAGCAGATCGATGTAATCCTGGCTGATCCGGACGCGCGCGCGTCTGCAGAGATGGTCGTTGACTTTTATCGCGCCCTGAATGATCTGATCGAAGATCATACCTATTTTGTGAATATTCGCGTGTTCGCAGAGGATCCCGTCGACGGACCATTGTATTGGGCCGGGCGAACGGCAATCTTCTGGGGAGATTTGCGAACGCGCTGGCACTTTGAGGGAAGGGATCTGGCGTGGGCCTCTCAGATCCTCAACCTCTCATCCCGTACGGTCCTTGTCGGGGGGGCGGTGCTGCTGTTGGCCCAGGCCGGGCACGCAGACAAGACGATGGCAGCCATTCATCCGAACTTTACAGCAGCAGCGCGCGAAGGTGGATTGAGAGACGGTGGCCGGAGCGCCCATTTGTCCAGCGATGGCCGCAAGCATAGTGCATCATCGCGGCTGAGTGCCCTGCGGTTGCTCTCAGATCTCGTTTCTCAGGATCATGGTGAGCATCTGGCGGATACGTTGCGTGGCTACATTGGCCTGACGGAGCCGCGACGGAAATGTGAAAGCCAGCTTGCGCATCGGCTGATCCAGCGCTCAGGCGCAGACCCTCTGGTCAGGCAGGCTTTGGAAACCATGCTGGAACATGTTGAAGATCCGCTTAGAATACCTGACTTGTCAAAGGTATTGGGAACATCGACACGTCAGCTTCAGCGTCGTTTCCTGAGTAAGACCGGCGTCAAACTTCTCACAACCTATCGAGAGCTCCGACTGGAACGCGCTCATAGTCTGCTTAGACATACGGACATGTCGCATCGGGAAATCTCGACGGCCACTGGTTTTTCATCAGTTACAGCCTTGGGGCGCTCGTTCCGTTCGCACTACAGGATAACGCCTGAAAGCGTTCGCAATCAACGGTTTGCTGGACAACTGTCAGAGATCAATGCTCTGGGTTAGCTGGTGACAAGCGAGTCAGATGTGCGACCGAGTTTCTTAATGCACTAGGGGGTGAGAGGGCATGAGATCAGGTATTGGTCTCTCTGACGCGATCAGCCTCCGGCAGTATAGGCCTGAGCCTTGTCGAAATCGCGTCTCTGCAGATCTTCCGGCAAAATCCAAAACTCGATCATTCCTACATCGCAGAACATGAAATTCATGCCGCGGTCGCTGTCCAGCGCCAGCAGACGGATGCCCGAGCCACAGGTTGCGTTGGTCTTAAACTGCGTATGACCCAACATCATATGCTCAGACTGGGTTGCAGACGGACATAGCGTTTCGTCGAAGAACTCATACAGTTCGGATGGCAGCAGCGTGCGCATCTGTTCATCCGTCACTGCCTGTTGAACAACCGACAGCAAGGCATTTCTCAACTCGGTCTGCACCATAAAGCCATGCTTTGACTGCATTTCTTCGAGCCAGCTTGTGAACCATTGCCGCGTTTCGGGATCGGGAACCGCAAGATCGGCATGGGCGTCCAATCGTTCAGATACCTTTGCCAGCAGTGCCAGATGATTGGTCAGCCTGGCCATTGTGGTTTCGACTTTTTTCGAAAGCTCCTTTCCTTCTCGGCGCCAAAGTTCTTTTAACCGCCTGTTTTCCATCAGGCTGGCCAGCATATTACCCTCCAACTCCATCGCGAAACGGGACATGACCGCGCCACAAAATGGAAACCCGGCTTCGACGAGTTCGGGTTGGACCCAATATCTCCGGGTCGGGGCGGTTTCGGGATCATCTTCGGAGTTGTACAGAAGCTCGTTACCCACAACCGGCCGATGGCTTTTCTCAACCCGGTCAGGCAACAGTGCCTGCATCGCCCCTTTCTGAAGATCGTACGCCAAACTCAGCTTTGGCATCGGCATCGCGAAATCCCAAAAAAAGGTTTTGATCGGATGAGCGGATATGGGCCAGCACGGATAGCTGTTGATACCAGAACGATCAGAAACGCCACTGCCCTCAACATATCCGATGTCGGGTAACCGGGATGGGGGCGTTGCGGGTTCACCGGGCACCGCGCTCGCTGGCACAAAGATCACACGTGTGCTTCCCTCGTCTTCCCAGACCATATCGTCTTTCACGCTCGCGAAGAACAGGAGTAACCCATCCTCGGGCATTTCTTCACCCCCTTTTACACGGGGCAGTTCTGCGCAATCGATCTGGGCGAGAAAGTGCAACGGGGTCCCCGATTGCGGAGTGCGCGGCCAGGGGATGCTTTTGGGCAGACAGGGCATGCCACCCAACCACGAACGCCCAACCGGATCTGAGCCGATGGGCCAGGCACGCCTGAGATAAATCGCGTCCCGCGCCTCCTGATGCAGCTCCTCCAGCAGCTCTTCCTTGGTGGGTTCAGGTTGGGGCGTGGCAGCCCGTTCCGGTTTGGGGGTTGCCGCAGGATGCGACCGTGCTGGCCTTTCCGTATCCCAAAGCACCCGATCCGGTGGCGAATGCGTATCCAGCGCGCCCTTTAATTTGCGAAGCCATTTGATCCTGCCTGGATCGGTAAGCGCTGTGCGCCGAAGGTTGAGTATCCCAAACGCCAACTCGGACAACAGAACCAGGTTTCGCTGGGTTCCAAGGGGTAGCTGTACAATGACGTCAAACACGTCGGGTTCACGTGGGAATGTGGACAGGCCATTTGCATCGCGCGCCGTGCGGATGGCTTCTGTCAGAACGGCCAGTCGAGGATCTGACTTTATCCGTTGATCCGTAAAGTGGCGCAGATAGACAAACTCAATTCGGCGCCGCTGTACCTTGCTCCCGACCAAGGGGGCGAGAATTCGGCGAAACGCTCTTTTGATGCGGAGTATCGGTCCGACTGTGCGGTGCTTGGGCTCGACGCTGATCAGTGTCGCGATGAAGGAGTTGCGCTTGGCACCTGTCAAATCGCAAGCATCTGTCAGTGCCCGCCCAAGGCTGGTTGCCGTCAGTGACTTTTGAAAGATAGGAGGTACCCGCTGGTCAATTGCATAGGCGTTTTCCAGCAACTCTCTGAGGTGCTCTTTTTGTTCGGGCAGTGCTACGGTGGGGTCGATACCATAGACCTTCAAAATAGCCTTGCCGGTTTTGGATTTGCGATTATCCGCAAACATGCCGCCACTGCGGCTCAGATCCCACCGCAATCGGGCCAACAATCGCATCTTTTGCAGGCCGAGATTCTGATAGGCCGACTGCCAGAGCAGGAACCCCACCACAATAGGCACCAAAAGAAACAGGATCGGGATTACGCCAAAGACAATTGCAAAAATCAGGTCTTCGCGCAGCCAGAGAACCGCAATGAAGACCACAAAAATCTGGTAGTATCGATCAACGATCATCGATCACCTGCGGGTTTGAAGATGCGCGCGCTTATCCCGCTTGAAGTCGGCTCCGGTGAGATGCGGCTCAAATCTTGCAATGGGTTGATCGGCGTACAACCAAGATGGCCGCAGTTGCTCTGCGGATATTCGGCTGAACACGAACTGCGGCAACAGATCGGCTTCGACATGCGATCAGCTTTCAATAATCCAGCCGGAGCGAAGCCGCCTTTTGATGTTGTGCAGATTTTCTTGAATAGAGCTGAGTGCTTATCAGCAACAGAATAGCGGTGATCTGAACGCCTCTGAACAACATCGAAGCAGCGGTGTCGAGTTCGAAGTACCTCAGGATATCTGCGGCGGACATATAGAGGAAGATTGCCGGCACCACATAGAGAGCGGCGGTTTTGATATTAGCGGTGTTGGCGATATGGCCAATACGGTGGAACCAGCCTGTCAGGGGTTTGCGATGCATCTCAATGGCGGCCAGCAAGCTATGTGCGTTGTGATTGTTTGGCGACAGGGCCAGCGCGCTCAAAGCGGCGTCATGTGCCTTCTCGAAGTCTTTTTTGACCCAGAACGCCCATCCAATGGCTACATGATTGGCGCTGTCGGTCGGTGCAATTCTGAGGGCCGCTCTGGCATGGCGTTCTGCGCTTTCGGCGTCCAGGCGCAACGTTGCAAGTCTGGATGCAAAATAGTGAGGCGTATCATCGTCGGGATACAATGAAAGAAGCGTGTCGACGGCGGCAGTCAGTGCCTTGATATCATGATTGAGCAAGGCGTTCGCACATCGAATCTCAAGCGCATTCCTGTTTTCGGGATCAAGCCGTAAGGCTTCGTCCAGAGCATTTTTGGCAGCTTCGTCATCACCAAAAACCGTATCGATCGTGGCGCGCACCACATGGGCCAGCGGCAGATTGGGACCAAGCGCGAGGGCCTGGTCCGCGGCGCGTGACGCCGCAAAGTGCTTACCCAGTTTGAGAAGGCAGAAGGCCAGATGCGCATGCACAAGTGCGCTTTCGGGCTCTTCTTTCAACGCCTTGCGGAACAGCTCGAGCGCTTTGTCGTTATCGCCCCGGTCGGTGGCCGCTATGGCAAGCGGAAAATCTCGGTTCTGTAGCATCATGGTCAATTCAGATAGTAGGCCAGGCCGCCCATCGCCTCTCCGAGTGGTGGCAGGATTGCCAGCAGAAGTCCGGTAATTAGCCAGGACACAAAGACATACAGCACAGCAAAGGGCAGTCGCAGTTGCCCACGCCCCATTTCCTGCACGTGCAACTGATAAAGTTGGCGCTGCGCCTGAAAGCAGTAGCCCGAGGCGACAATCGCAACGACCAGCACGATGTTCAGCAATATCTGGTTGCCAAGCCGTTCGATGCTGCCTTTCTCAAAGCTGTCCTTAATAAAATCAATCAGCGCCAGCATCGGCGCACAAAACAGCACTGACGCCAATAGCACGCGGCCCTGTCGTTGCTTGTCGCGACAGCCCAGAAACTCGGCGTTGCGATACATCCAAATTGCACCGAATACCGGGCCCGCCAGAAACCCCGCAATCCATACCACATATGGCGCGGTAATTTTCGCGGGATTTGCATCCGGCAATATGTTGTCTGTGATATCCAACTGCATCAGCGACGCCCATCCACCTTGAGAAATTCGAGAACATCGTCGTAGCGCCCGCTTTCATTGCTATAGGTCGCGTGATTGCGCGCCGTTGTCAGCCAGTCGATGGTTGATGGGCGTACCTGCTTTGCCGCGGTCTCAAGCATCTGCATGTTGATGGGAACTTCACGATTGCTGGCAAGCGTGGCGTCAATCGCAAGATCTGTCGCCGCGTCGATGATCTGCGCAAGGTCCGCTCCGGAATAACCGCTTGTGGCGGCGGTGATCTTCTCGAAACGGACATTTGTTTCTGCCGGTCGCCCGGCCAGTTCCATACGCAGGATCGCTTCGCGGGCCGGAGCATCCGGAGGAGGCACAAAGAACATCCGGTCAAACCGGCCCGGGCGTAAAAAGGCTGAATCCATCGACCACGGAATGTTCGTTGCCGCCAGAACCAGAACCCCGTCATTTCGTTGGTTTACCCCGTCCATCTGCGCAAGAAAATGACTGACCATCTGTGAAACATGGGTCGAAGTGTGCCCGGACCGTTTAGAGCCAAGCGCATCAATCTCGTCAAAGAACAGGATGGTCGGAGTATTGTTCCGGGCCTGTTCGAAAATCGAAGTCAGACGCTGTTCGGCAACACCCCAATAGGGATCGAGGATGTCGGATATGGCAACGGATTGAAATCGGGCTCCACATTCGCCTGCGGTCGCTCTGGCAATCATGGTTTTACCGCAGCCGGGTGGGCCATACATAAGCACACCACCCCCGGACTTTTTTCGAAAACGAGAGAGCAGCCCCGACTGTTTGAAGGGTGCGATAATGCGCCGCTCGATGTCTCGTTTTACATTCTCAAGCCCGCCAACATCGGCAAACGAGATCTGATCATCCGTGTCTTCGGCGTCGGTGGTCGACTGTCCTCCGACGACCTGCAGACTCACTACATTTGCAGCCTCTTCCTCGATAGGTGCGGTTTCGGAGGTGGTGTCCGGAGTAGCGTCCGCTTCAGCCTCTACCGGTATCTGGTCTTCAGTCGCAGGGTGCCCCCAAAGTTCTGCTTCCTCATCCAACCCTGCCGTTGCAAAGACCTGAGCGACAAAGTTCCGGTCGTCTGCGGACCCTACGTCGTTGGGTTGGATGTCAAACGCTAGTTCCAATGCACGGCTGTCCAGACCCAAGGCCATGGCGCGGCGCATCACCGCCAGTCTGAGTGTCAGATTTTCAGGAGAAGCTTCGAGGCGTGCCAGCAAGTTCTTGAATGCAGTATCGGGCAATAACGGTCTCCGAAATCGGAATGGTGAACGAAAACAAGGTCAATGATCTCTAGTTGCGACTCAAATCTGTCAAAACAATGTCGTGTGGGTCCGAACTTTTGGTTAGTGCGCGCCTGCCCGCAATCGACGTGCACCCGGTGTTCACTATCTGCCCTCACGGGCATTCTTCTTTCGTCATATTTTTGACCCATAACGCTTTCATTCACGAGCTTGAAAACAACGGAATTTACCGCTGAATATGAGGAACTTCTGATAGATGAGTGAATTGATCATCCCGTCGATTTGTTTGACGAGCAGCCCCGGAGATACACGTGATACCGGGTGTTTTCTGGGAGGGGCCCCGCAGTTGCCCGATGGGATGGCATGGCCTCGCGATGGGTCGGGACGCCCTTTGGTCCATGTTGCGCAGATTGCGTTGCACGCCTTGCCCAGAAAGCTTGTGGTGAACGAGAATGAACTTGGCTTGCCTACCTTCCCAACCACCGGCACCATTTTTGTCTTTGCCGCGTGTGCTGACGAAGAATTCTACGAGATGGAAGAAGGGACGGTTCAGGTTCTTTACACCGAGAAGGATGTCTCAGGTCTTACGCCAGTATCACCGCCGCCGGATGCACCGGCATTTGGACCTGACGCTGCTGTAAGCCAAAACCAGCCATGGTATGATCTGCGCATCTATGCCCCCGAAGCATTGCAGATAGTTTCACTTCCCAAAAGCTATCCGCGCGTCCCGTTGCTGATCGGTGCTGATGTCACCTTGGGCACGGAAATGCAGCATTCGGCTCATGCACCGGTGGCTGATACCAGCACCCAACCAAAAATTTCATCCGATAGCTTTCAGCTTTGGAAAGACTGGTGCGCGGGGCAAATGCCTGCTTCAGACTACGCGGCCAAATGCAACAATCTGAAGCTTGTACCGAACTGGTTGCCAAACACCGCGCTCGGTATGTCCGGCAGCAAAACGGACGGGGATGAAAAAGAAATCAAGTATGGCGACTTTGGCGCCAATTTTACTTGGACCTGGATAATGGTCGAACGAATTGCCCTGACGCTTTGGGCGGAAACAGCCAGAGCGGTCGGGCGCGACGCAAAAGCGGGTGTGAGCGCATCGGGTTCTGACCCGCAGCAGGAAAGCTTGATCCAAAGGGTTGCATTCGCCCTGAAGCCCCCGCGTTTAGCGCCTGCAAACCTAAAGAACCAAAGTCTGTTGGCACGCCTCTTGTTCGCTATCAAAACGCCACCGCCCGTGGAGCCGAAGCCGCAACAGCCTGTTCGCAAGCGAAGCTGGCATGAAGCTCCGATTGCGGATATTTTTGGGGGTGATGTCCCTGAAACCTGCCGTGCCTGGGTTGAAGAGGCCGCCGCCCACGAACCTGTATCCGAAGTGCCGGTGGAACGCGCGGCTGCCTTTCGTGAATTTCTGATCGGCTTGGATGCCCGGATACCGGAAGTGATCCGGGACAAGGTTGAAACTCCGCGTAAAGACAAGAACGGCGAGATAGTCGAAGGTGACCCGATCATTCGCAACGTCGCGCGCAGCACCCTCAGCGAAGATTATGATGATGGGCAAGCAGCGATCGTGCTGGGCTCAATGTTGCAGAGGGGGCTTTTCGGTGGGCTTGAAAGCGCGTGGCCTTATATCATGGTCAATGGAGTTCCGGCCGGCATGACAGACGACATGTTGGGGCGCATGGACAATCGCGTTGGTTGCACACGTCACCGAATGTTCGGCGCCGGCTTGTCGATTCAAGACGCGCCTGAGCGGATGTCTGATAAAGTACTGTTGCTGGAAGTGGATACTGATGGCATGGCCAACATGATGTGGGGCGACAGCGGTGCGTTGCAGCTCTGGATCGACCCGCAGGCTTTGGCAGCAGGGCGGTTTGACACGGTCGAGGCGACGGCTGAGGGTTGTTAGCCAGCTTGCCATCAGCCACGCTCTTGTACTTGCTTAAGGCCATCGGTTTGACACGCCGATTGGTGGCGCTGGTATGGGGTTAAACACCAACAAGCCGGGCATCGATCTTGCCCAGCTTATAGGCATTCATCGGAGTTGTTTTCCGCTGATCAGAGTGCCGCGAATCCTGCATCAATTGCCGACAAGATGTCCGACACGTCCTGTTCCGAGATGATCAGTGGCGGCGACAGGATGATGTTGTTGCCCGATATCCGCAACATCACGTTGTTTTCATAAGCGACGTCAAAAACTCTGGCCATTGTGCCACCCGAGGCGGGTGTTTTTGCTGCCGGATCTGATACGGTTTCAACCGCGGCCATCAGGCCATGCCCACCGCGTACATCACCTATTGCCTGATGCTTGGCCTTTAGCTCTTTGAGGCCGGCGAACAACTGGGCCCCGCGTGCCGCGGCGTTTGAAGCCACGTCGATGCGTTTGGTTTCTGCCAGACAAGCGATCGCAGCCGCGGCACCAACCGGGTGGCCGGAATAGGTGTAGCCATGACTGATAGCACCCAAGCCCGAGGTGTCGCTTTCGAAGACTTCGGCCATCTTCTCTCCGATAAGCACGGCGCCAAACGGGAAATACCCGTTCGTCACGGCCTTGGCGGTGGACATCATGTCGGGTTGCACACCCCAAAGGCGGGCGCCTGACCAAGCGCCTGTTCGGCCAAACGCGGTGATGACCTCGTCCGAGATCAGCAGAATGCCGTGTTTGTCGCAGATCTCGCGAACCATGGGCATAAAGCTTTTATGCGGCGGGATTACACCGCCCGCACCAAGGATCGGTTCCATGATAAAGGCTGCAATCGTCGAAGGATCCTGAAACTTGATTTCATCTTCCAAAGCGGCGGCGCAGAGTTGAGCCAGTTTGGCAGGATCCGTCTCGTTGAACGGGTTGCGGTAGGTATAGGGGGCCGGGATGTGGAAGCAGCCGGGCAGAAGCGGTTCATATGCGGTGCGGAATTTATTGTTACCATTGACCGACGCGCCGCCGGTATGGGTGCCGTGATACCCCTTTTTCAACGAGAGGTACTTGGTTCGGCCCGGCTCGCCGCGCAGCTTGTGATATTGGCGCGCCAGACGCAGGGCGCTTTCAACAGAATCCGATCCGCCCGATGTGAAAAACACCCGCTTGATGCCTTCGGGTTGAAAGAAATCACACAGTTCATAGGCCAGCTCGATCGAAGCATCGTTGGTGGTGCCACGGAATGTCGAATAGTAGGGCAGGGCATCCAACTGGGTGGCTATGGCTTGCTTCACGACGTCGTTGGAATAGCCAAGATTGACGTTCCATAGACCACCGACTGCGTCGAGCGATTCATGTCCGTCGATATCCGTGATGCGCACGCCTGACGCGCCAGTGATGATTTTGGGAGGATTCTTCTGGGCCTCCGCGGGATGGGTCATGGGCTGCCAGAACTGGCGGGCGTTGTGTTCTTTGATAAAGTTCTCGGTTTTCATGCTCAGATGTCCTTGCTCAGAACAGGGTAGTCTTAGGTGATCTTGACCACGGGCAGCGGTCGTGGCGCCGGAGGCATTAGTTTTGTCCCGCCCACCTGATCGCCCTTCCGGTCATCGGAACGGGCGCTTCAAGCATTTCAGGTCGGGTCGTTCAGTTTCCAGATCTCCTCCAGGGTAGGGGGAACCTGGCCACCGCAGGCCGATGAGATCGCACGTGCGGCAGGTTTCAGGTTTTCGCGAATCTGAAATTTCAGTTCGGTATCCAGTCGTGATTTAGGGCAGGCGACCGAAACCGCTCCGATGCAGTCATTGTTCGGGTCAAAAATCGGAGCGGCCATGCTGCAGACATCAGATTCATACTCACCATCTGACAGGCCGAACCCGATGCGTCGGGCGTCGTCCACCTTGCTTCGGATCAGGGCGGGATCGGTCACCGTGTTCTGCGTGATCGATTGAAGAGGCGCAGATAATACGCGGTCAATCAGACCGGGGTCGGCAAAAGCCATGATCGCACATCCCGAAGCCGTTGCGTGCAGAGGCAGGATATCAGCGGTTTCAATCTCGACCCGGGTGCCGTGGTGGCGCGACTGGCAGAATTCGGCGACGATCAACCCGGTGCCGTTCAGCAGAGTAACGTGGGCCGTTTCGCGAACAGCTGACACCAGCTGCGCCAATGGCTCGGCGACTGCATCTTTTATGGGAACCGTAGCCTCACGCACGTTGGCAAGGCGGATAACGGTCGGGCCCAGCCTGTACCGTTTTGTGTGTCGATTCTGTTCGACAAAACCCAGTTCGGCGAGTTCGTTCAGGGATCGATAGACCGAGGCTTTGTCGCGTTTGGACAGGCGGGCCAGCGAAGACAGCCCGATCTCGGGCTGTGCGGCCGAGAAATGATCCAGCAACTTGAGTGATTTGGTCGTCGTTCCCATGCCTTGTGCCGGCCTCCCTTGCTGACTGAATGCGCGATCTCTTGGTCATTACTTGACATAAATTAATTACTATGACAACTATTAATAAGAATAAGCGGTTCATTATTGTAACCGAAAATAGGTACTCGATACCATCAACGGGAGGAACTTATGAATAAATTCGCTCAAAAAGTGGCGCTGGCCGTCATGGGCGCATCGGCCCTGATCGCAGGGCCTGTCGCGGCTGAATATCCTGAAAAGCCAGTGTCGTTTGTTGTGCCGTGGCCACCGGGTGATCTTGAGGATGTACTGACCCGCCTGATCGCTGAGGAGTTTCAGGAAACCTATGGTGTCCCGGCAGCCGTGGTGAACAAACCCGGCGGTGGCGGCGGCCCCTTCCCGGGTGCCGTTTCGGTGGCGACCGCGCCAGCGGACGGGTACACCGTGGGTTCCTTCGTGATCGGTGTTCCGGTCATCGGGCCGGATATCGGCATTCCCGAACTCAACCCGAACCCGTTTGACCCGCTGGGTATTTTTCTGACCTATCCGTTCGTGATCGCGGCATCCAAAAACGACAACTATTCCAGCATGGAAGAGCTGGCGGCCTATGCCAAAGACAACGAAGTAACGCTGGGCCACTTCGGTTCTTTCCTGCCGCCCACCAAGGTGACTTTTGCGCTGGCCAAGAACATGGGCTTTGATTTCGCGGCTGAAACGGCGTTCGATAACGTTGACTGTAACGTTCTGGCGTCGGGCGATGTAGACGTGATCAACACGACCATTCAGCAAATCAGTGCATGCCAGGACGATGTAGTGATCCTCGCATCGATTGGTGGTGAGCGCACCAGCCAAACGCCGGATGTCCCCACCGTTTCCGAAATCGATCCGTCGCTGCAGCTGGCGCTTTGGAACGGGTTGTTCGTTCACAAGGATACGCCTGCAGATGTACGTGAAAAGATCATCGCGGTGGCGCAAAAGGCGCTGCAGTCGGATGAGGCCAGCGAACTGGCCGAACGAACTGGTGCGCTGATTTACTGGCAGGATGCCGAAGCGTCCAACGCCCAGATCCAGAGCGACAAAGACTCGTTCGCTGCCATTGAAAAGCTTCTGGGCGAGTAACCTGGTCAAGGCAAAGCGGGCGCCGGGATAATACGGCGCCCAATTTACATCTTCGGCGCGCGAGAAGGTACATGGTCAGGACAAAGACGCTTCAGCAGTTGTTTCAGCGATACCGCAAACCGGGGGATCTGGTTTTCGCAATATTCTTTCTGGTGTTCTCGGTGGCGTTGTTGACGCAGCTGGGTGACCAGACCAAATGGGTGGCGCGCAAGTCGCTGTTTGTGCAGCCCCGGTTCTGGCCCGCAGTCGCGGTCGGCGGCATGGTCCTCTTTGGTACCTTGCACCTTATTGGATCGTTGTGGTCTCCGCGTATCTACGGTCGTCTGAAGGAAATGTGGTTCTGGGCTCGGTCACTCGAATACGTGGCGTGGTTCCTGATCTACGTTTATCTCGTACCAATCACCGGCTATCTGCCGACCACACTGGTGTTTTCGGTGCTGCTGGCTCTGCGTGTTGGGTATCGCGACGGCAAGATGCTGTTGGCGGCGGCCGGGTCCGGTCTGTTCATCGTCATCCTTTTCAGGGGCCTGCTTCAGGTGAAGATCCCCGGTGGTGCCATCTACGAGCACCTCCCCGATGGCATTCGTGCCTTCATGCTGACCTATATGTGAGGCCGACATGGACATCTTTCTCTCAAGCCTCGAGATTCTGGCCCGTTGGGATGTGATCATTGCGCTGATGATCGGCTCCTTCGGCGGTGTCATCATTGGTTCGATCCCCGGCGTTGGCCCTGCGGTGGCCATTGCGATCCTGTTGCCTGCTACGTTTTCACTCGACCCGATCGTGGGTCTGATCATTCTGTTGGGTATCTATGGCTCCTCAGCCTTTGGGGGCGCGATCCCAGCCATTCTGGTTAATACTCCGGGAACGGCGGTGAATGCCCTGACCACCTATGACGGTTATCCTATGACCAAGGCGGGGGACGGACGGCGAGCCTTGTCACTGGCCTATTTCTCGTCCTTCTTCGGCGGCATCTTCTCGGTCGTCGTGCTGATCCTGATGGCGCCACTGCTTGCCAAGGTCGCCCCACATTTCGGCAGTCGAGAGATCTTTCTGGCGGCGCTTCTAGGTATCATCCTTGTCGTGCTGGCCCACCGAGGGCAGATCATGGCTGCCGGCATGATGGCCTGTTTCGGCATTCTTCTGGCGACCATCGGTCTTGAGCCCGTGAACTACTCTCAGCGCTTTACCTTTGGGCAGAGCTGGCTGAGCTCAGGCATGAACGTCATCGTTGTGGTTCTAGGGCTCTTCGCTCTCAGCCAGGCGTTCCTGTTGTTGCTTGAACGTGACCACGCACCCGATGCCGCCAAGGTTGAGGGCAATCTGTTTGGCGGTGTGAAAGAGCTGTTGGGGCACAAACGTGTGGCCTCTGTCTCGGCTAGCTTTGGGGTGCTGATGGGCATGATCCCCGGCGTGGGCGAATTCACCGCTCAGTTCCTGTCCTATACCTACGCGCAGAAAACCTCGAAAAAACCCGAACTGTTTGGAAAAGGCTCTCCGGAAGGTCTGGTGGCTTCGGAAACAGCAAACAACGCCGTGCCTGCCGCTGCGATGATCCCGCTGCTGGCGCTTGGTATTCCCGGCGAGGCGCTGACGGCGATGATGTTGTCGGTGTTCTATGTGCACAACGTTCTACCGGGTCCGCAGCTATTCGAGCAGCAGATGGACTTTGTTGTCGCGATCTATATCGCACTTCTGGTGCTGAACGTATTGGTGCTGGGCTTCTTGATGGTGTCGACCAACAAGCTGCTCAAGGTGGTGCAGATCCCGACACGGTTCCTGGGCGTGTTGATTCTGACGCTTAGCTTTGTCGGCGTGTACTCCCTGCGTAACTCGTTCACCGACTGTGTGATTGCCTCGGCGTTTGGGGTTCTGGGCCTGATCCTCAAGCGTCTGAACCTGCCGATTGTGCCGATCATTCTGGGTATGGTTCTGGGTGGCATCATGGAGACCAAGCTGCGTACCGCGATGCCACGGCTGAAAACGCCACTCGACATGATCGACCGACCGATCTCATTCATCATCTTCAGCATTATCGTGGCGGTTCTGATTATCCACGTCCGGGTGCTGGTTATCGAACACCGAAAAAGGAACCAGTCTGATGGCGATGACGCAGACCGACTTGAACGCACTACGCGCTGAGGTCATCCCCCCCAAAGGCCATTTCATCGACGGCCAGATGACCGATGCCGCAAACGGCGCTCGCCTTGATGTCATCTCGCCCATTGACGGGCAGGTGATCACGACGCTGGCCGCCGGTGGTGCAGAAGATGTCAATCGTGCAGTCACTGCCGCCCGCCGCGCTTTCGACAGGCGCGTCTGGGCCGGCCAGCCACCTGCTGCCCGGAAAAAGGTGCTGCTGCGTCTGGCCGAACTGATCGAACGCGAAGCGTTGGCGCTTGCTGTACAGGGTGTGCGTGACAATGGCACCGAGATCGGCATGGCCTTCAAGGCGGAAAGCGGCTCGGCTGCAGGAACCTTCCGCTATTATGCCGAGGCGATCGATAAGGTTTATGGCGAGGTCGCACCAACGGCAGAGAATGTTCTGGGCCTAGTCCATCACGAACCGGTGGGCGTTGTGGGCGCGATCCTGCCGTGGAACTTTCCGCTGATGATCGGCGCGTGGAAGATCGCGCCAGCGCTGGCTACCGGTAATTCTATTGTTGTGAAACCCGCCGAAAGCGCCTCGCTCTCTATTCTGAGACTGGCAGAACTGGCCATTGAGGCTGGCGTCCCCGAGGGTGTGTTCAACGTCGTAACTGGCAAAGGTTCGGTGGTTGGCGAAGCCATTGGCCTGTCGATGGAAGTGGATGTTTTGGTCTTTACCGGATCGGGTGGCGTGGGTCGCCGTCTGTTGGAGTATTCGGCCCGCTCGAACCTTAAGCGGTGCTATCTGGAACTGGGCGGAAAATCCCCAAACATCGTGTTTGCCGACGTCAAAGATTTGGATCACGCTGCTAAAGTGTCGGCGAACGGTATATTCCGCAACTCGGGGCAGGTGTGTGTAGCCGGGTCACGGCTGGTGGTTGAGCGTTCGATCCATGATCAATTTGTCGATGCGCTGATCCGTCATGCGCGTAAGCTGACAGTTGGTGATCCTCTGGATCTGTCATCGGATGTGGGCGCAGTACACTCCAAGGTGCAGCTGGAGCAGGATCTTGGATTCGTTGATAAAGCACTGGCCGAGGGCGCTGATCTGGCGCTTGGCGGTAAACGCATTCTCGAAGAGACCGGCGGGTTTTATATGGAGCCGACGGTGATGACGAATGTCGGCCGAAACGACACCCTGAACCAGCAAGAAGTATTCGGCCCCGTGCTGGCGGTGACCCCGTTTGATACCGAGGAACAGGCCGCCGATCTGGCGAACTCCACTGTCTACGGGTTGGCGTCGGGGCTCTGGACCTCGGACCTGAGCCGGGCGCATCGCATGATCCGGTCCATTCGCGCTGGTGTTGTGCATGTGAACACCTATGGCGGCTCGGATGGCACGGTACCTCTGGGTGGTGTGGGGCAGTCCGGCAATGGTCACGACAAGAGCCTTCACGCATTGCATAAATACGTCGATCTGAAATCGGCGTGGATACAGCTCTGACAAAGATCGGGCAGGGAGGAACACATGAGCGACAAGACAATCCTGATTGTCGGTACATATGACACCAAGGATGATGAGCTGAACTATCTTGCAGATTGCATCCGGGGGCAGGGCGGGCAGGTTTTGTCCATGGATGTGAGCGTGTTGGGTGATCCGTCTGCGCCCACCGACTATTCCAAACATGATGTCGCCGAAGAAGGTGGATCATCGATTGCCGAAGCAATTGCTTCGGGTGACGAAAACACTGCAATGCAGATCATGGCGCGCGGATGCGCTGCATTGGTTGCGCGTCTGTATGATGAGGGTCGGTTTCACGGGATCATCATACTGGGTGGCTCCATGGGTACCGACCTTGCGCTTGATGCTACTGCAGCGCTGCCGTTGGGAGTGCCGAAATTCATTGTCTCCACCGTCTCGTTCTCCCCGTTGATGCCACCCGCACGTCTGGTGGCTGACGTGCAAATGATCCTGTGGGCCGGGGGGCTCTACGGGTTGAACTCGGTGTGTAAATCTTCGCTGTCTCAAGCGGCTGGTGCGGTGTTGGGTGCGGCGCGAGCTGTAGAAAGACCGCAAAGTAACAAACCGCTTATCGGCATGACATCGCTGGGCAAATCTGCCCTGAAATACATGGTGCCACTGAAGCCTGCTCTTGAGGCGCGGGGTTTTGAAGTAGCGGTGTTTCATGCCACAGGCATGGGCGGTCGCGCGTTTGAGAGCCTAGCGGCCCAGGGTGCATTCGCCTGTGTGATGGATTTCTGTACGCAAGAACTGGGCAATCATATACACAGATCCCGTATTTCAGCCGGGGCGGATCGTTTGACGAATGCGGGACTGGCAGGCACCCCGCAGATCGTGGCACCCGGCTGTTATGATCTGGTTGATATCGTCGGCTGGGACGATCTGCCCGAGAAATGGGTCAATCACCCACGTCATGATCACAACCGGTTGATCCGATCGATCGTTCTGAACAACGAAGAACGCCGTGCCGTGGCGCAGGCACATTCCGTGCAGATGGCGAAATCACAGGCTCCAACGACTCTGATAATGCCTTTGGGTGGATGCGGTGAGTGGGACCGCCCCGGTGAAGATCTGAACGACCCCGAAGGTCTGGAGGTGTTCATGCAAGAGCTTCGGAAGACCTGTCCGGAAAATGTCTCAAGGGTCGAGCTGGATTGTCACATCAATGATGCGGCATTTGCTGAACAGGCACTGGCAATTTTTGATCAATGGATTGCTGATGGGGTCGTGCGCACTTCCCCGTGAGCAGGTTTGCCCTATCGGACGCGCGCGGTCAGCGATTAATATCGTTGAAAGGGCAGACATCATTTTCGAATGGTACGTGCCGACGGCGAAATGACCGCTCTTCATTGACTATGGGTTCGCTGATGCGGTCCATACGAAAATGGCGGAAGTCGTTTCGGGCAGGATCCCATGCCACGAGATACCACAGAGGCGGCAGGATCAGCATCGCCTGCGGTTCCACCTCGCGCTGTGAAATCACGCCTTTGGCGTCACAATAGCTAAATCGCAAATGACGCCGTTGCAGGAACGTCGTCTCAAATGCGGGCAACAATGCGGGGTCGATCGAACCCAGATCCCCGATGTCCTGTTTGGGAGATAGCTGTCCGACATGCAGGCAATCCAGAATACTGCGCAGATCCTTGACTTTATCAGCAGGCAGGGCCTTTTCGATCTTTGCTAGCCCGGCATCGGCGAGGTCGGAAAAGGGCAGGGTGCGCGCCGCTCGCATTGCCGCGACGCTGATGAGAAGTGCGAAGACTTCGGTGACTGACAGACGTGCCGTGGTCTGAACGGATTGCGGGTCAAGCTGCAGGCCACCGCCCCGGCCGCATTCGGAATGAATGACAAATCCCTGATCCCGGAGAGAACTGATATCGCGCAGAACCGTGCGTCTGGATGCGCCGACCGCGTTGGTCAGCTCGTCTACAGTCGACGTTCCCTGACGCCGCAGGGTGCGAACAATCTCTTCTTGGCGTGACCGAATATCCATTTTCAGCAATCCAGATATATGGTGACAGATTGTGACACCGTTTCTTTCTATATGCGAGGTCATCGATTACTCAGCAAGGAGAAACAGCATGACACATCAGGATCGGATTACAGCTAAAACATCTGAGCACACGCCGGTCATCGTCAATCCATCGCATCTCCATGATCCGACGCCCAACGGCTACAGCACCGCGGTGATCACCCCGATTTCCGGTCGTTTGGCTTTTATCTCGGGGCAGGGCGGGCAGGACGAAACCGGTGCGCTGTCTCCGGATTTCGATGTTCAGGTCGCGCAGGCCTATACCAACCTGAGGGCGGTGATTGAAGCGCTCGGTTCGGACGTCACACGGGTGGTTAAGCTTACGGTGTATGTGGTTGACCATGACATGTCGAAGTTGGCGACGCTGACCAAGCATGTCGTGGGGATGTTTGAAGACACACTTCCCGCACAGACGCTGGTCCCGGTGCCGAAACTCGCAATTGATCCCATGCTGTTCGAGGTCGAGGCCGTTGTCGCCTTGGACTGATTGCACGATGGTGGCCTGGGGGGTGTCCTTGGTGACGCCCCATAGTTTGCACAAATTGAAAGACGCCCTAGATATCATGCAATGTATTGTAATCACTAAGATGTAGAGGCCAATCGGGTGCGGGCGGGTCGATCAGGCAAGAAATTGCGCAATCATCAAATCACAATGCCTATAGCAGCCCTTTTACCAACCAGCTGTCTCCGATATGAGGGAACAAGCGCCTGCGGAGCATCGCCGGCCTTCAAATTTCGCGTAAGCAATTGGGAGCCAGTAATGTTGTTTCGTCGCTTCGCTTTTGCGGCACTGCTCGCCACTGCGACCCCGGCCGTTGCCTTGGCGCAGTCCGCAGATCAGCCTTCGCCTGATCTTTCGGTCGAGCTAAACACGGTTGAGGATATCGACAGGGGTTGCCTGTTGACGTTTTTGGTATCGAATAAAACCGAAGTGACGATCGAAGACGTCATATTTGAGATTGTGGTGTTCGATGCCTTGGGAAGTGTCCAGAAATTGGTGACCTATAATATGGGTGAACTACCGGTTGACCGGCATCGTGTACGTCAGTTTGTTCAACCAGATACGACTTGCGACAACGTGGGTCGTTTGCTGATCAACGATACCGGTACCTGTCTTGTGGATGGCGCAGAAAGCGAAATTTGCAGTGATGCGCTGTCGCTGAGCAGCCGGGTAGATGTGGAGCTCTTCAGATGAACCCACTTGTTTCACTTCGGGAGATCCTTGCGCTGGGCGGGCCGGTCGTTGCAATTCTGATCGTTATGTCAGTGCTGACACTTGCAGTCGCTATCTACAAGCTCTGGCAGTTTGCGGCCTGTGGTGTCGGTCGGCACCGCGTGCTTTCCGATGCACTGGCAGCCTGGGATGCGGGTGACCGAGGCGCGGCGCGTGCACGCCTTGAACAAAGCAGCAGCTATCTTGCTCCCATCGTGGGGGCAGCGATGGATGCGTATGATAAGCCCGGCATTGATGATCGGTTGGATGCCGAGGCAGGACTGGCGCTTGCGGGGCTAGAACGCGGTTTTCGTCTGCTCGACACCATTGCGCAGCTTGCACCACTGCTTGGTTTGTTCGGCACGGTTATCGGGATGATCAATGCATTCCAGAGCCTTCAGTCAGCGGGCTCTTCGGTTGATCCATCCCTGTTGGCAGGCGGTATCTGGGTTGCTCTGGTTACCACTGCTGTGGGGCTTGCGGTTGCCATGCCGACCTCGATGGTTCTGTCGTGGTTCGAAAGCCGAACGGCGCGCGAAAGGGTGTTCGCGGATAAAGCACTGCGCACCATTCTGGTGCCAGGCCAGTCACTTAACAAAGCGGCGGGCGCTGAAGGCCACTCAGCCGCGCCTGAGCATGCGTAACAAAGCGCCCTTTGTCCGGCGTCCGATGTCGATGACACCTCTCATCGACGTAATCTTTTTGCTTTTGCTCTTCTTCATGCTGTCGTCGACGTTTTCAAAGTTCGGCGAAATCGAGCTGGGAAGCGCAACATCCGGGGCGGCGTCATCTGACACGCCTGCTGAGCGTGCCTTTGTGCAACTGGGCGCGGATCGACTGATGCTGAACGGCACCCCAATAACGCTGGAGGAGTTAGAGGCGCAGGTCGAGACTGGTCAGGTTATTGTCAGCCTCGACGAGGGGACATCGGCACAGCGATTGGTGGATCTTTTGGTTCGGTTGCGTGGGCGCGACGGGCTGACGGTCACGGTGCTGGAGTGAGCAGATGATCCGCTATCTTCGTCCACGCCGTAAACGCGATTCAACAATCCCTCTGATCAACGTCGTATTTCTGATGCTGATCTTCTTTCTGATCGCGGGTACGGTTGCGCCACCCCTCGATCCCGATCTGGATCTTGTCGATACCTCGGAGCTTGCGGGTCGTGAGCCGCCGGACGCTTTGGTTCTGCATCAGGACGGGACCTTGAGCTTTCGGGGCGTGCCGACTGATCCCGATACATACATGATTGGTCACGGTACGGGCCCGGTGCGGATCGTTCCCGACCGGAACGCGTCCGGCCCACTTTTGGTTGAAATCACAAGCGCGCTCCGCCGACTGGGTGCTTCTTCGGTGTTTCTTGTGACCCGGCAGGCTCTGGAATGATCCGGAAGTCCGCCTTTGTTGCGATTTTAGCCATCGTGCTGTCGCTGGTTGTGCATCTTTTTGCTCTTAGTACCACTTCGTCGGGTCTGGCCGAGAGGTCTTCTCAACAGCCCAAGCCGAACACAGTCGAATTGAACAATACCTTTGAAGATCTTGCCGAAACGCCTGCCGAGCCAGTCGAGCCCGAACCCGCCGAGGTGCCGGAGCCAGAGCCGCCTGTTGAAACTCCGCCAGAACCTGAACCGGCTGAAATTCCTACAAGTGAAGCGTTGGTCGCATCACCGGATCCGCAACGCGTTTATGCCCCTGATACAGGGTCCGCTCCGATTGTTCAGCCCGAAGCGCCCGAGCCTCAGCCGTCAGAGCCAGCAGATCAACCGGATGCCGAGGAACAGGCCAGCGACAGTGCGACTGAGACCCCCCCGGCCGAAACTGGCGAGGTAGTTGAAATACCCGAAGGTGACCCAGACGCAATTCCGCCTGCCACGGCCCCTGAGCCAGAGGCGCTTGCAGCTTTGCCTGCTACCGAAGCCCCTCCGGTCCCCATTGTTCCGCTCGAAAATGAGGCAGTTGATCCCGAAATTCCTGACGCATCAACTGAACCTGAGACAGAAGCATCGGAGCAGGCGGTGGTCTCTTCTATCCGTCCACGTCTTCCGGAACGCCCGCCGTCAACAGAACCACAGGGTGCATTCTCAGGTTCAAAAAAGTTTGATGATCTGCGCTTTCCTCAAGCGGTGATTGAATCGCCGCTGCGTGCCTATCAGCGAGAGGGTCTTGATGCCTTCAAGAAAAGAACGGGCCGAACTGCGTCGGGGGGGCGCGGGCCCGGTAACTCGGACGTCACGAACTATGCTGGCGAGGTGCTTGTCCATTTGAACCGGACCCCGGTTGTTTATGTGTCGGCCCGGGGGTTTGCTCAGGTGTTCTTCGAAATCAATCCTGACGGTACCTTGGCCTGGGTTGATGTTGTCGACAGTTCGGGTTCAGCGGAGATTGATCGTGCTGCGAAGGATCAGGTTCGCAGAGCATCTCCCTTCCCACCGCCGCCGGGCGGTGTGAGTCGTAAACTGTCGTTCTTCTACCAAAAGTGACTGGAGCCAGTTGTCACTAGTCTCGGTCCGACCGGAATGAAAAGTGCCCAGGAGTTAATGACTTCACGTCATTGGCGACTTGGTTCCAGCAAGGCAATAAAAAGCTGAAAATTGCTCTCTTGGCAGAAAGATATTCCAATTGTTTGCCGAAATGTACGTAGGCATTGGCCTGGATCAACAAATTATCATACGGGCAAGATAACTTGTGCCGGACAGATTCTAAAACTCAGTCGGGTAACGACCAAAAATGAGATATCACAACAAACCCTATGACCAGCTCAAGGTCGGCGACAGCGCCGAGCTAAGACGGATTTGCACAGAGGATGATTTCTTCGTGTTTGCGTCAAACTCGGGCAATCACAATCCACTCCATCTGGCCAATGAAGATGGTGATGGGGACACTGTGAACGAAGCCATCGCGCCGGCGATGTTCGTTGGGGCGCTGATCTCGGCTGTGCTTGGTAACATCCTTCCCGGTGCAGGCACCTTGTACAAATCGCAGAGTTTCGAGTTCGTGGATCGTGCCCATGCAGGTGATGAATTACTGGCGCGGGTAACCGTTGCCCAGAAATGCGATAACCGCGAGGTCGTAATGGATACGGAAGTCATCCGTCCCGACGATGGCGCTGTAATCGTAACGGGTACTGCAGTTGTGATAGCACCGGAGAAAGAGCTTTCGTTCAGTGACATCGAAGTACCCGGTCTGGTGGTGCAGCGACACCGGCACTTTGATGCACTTTTGGATCAGTCTCGCCCCCTGCCACCCATTCCAACCGCAGTGGTTGCTCCAGAGGAGCCGAATTCTCTGGGTGGCGCCTTGCTGGCTGCGAAAGAGACGATAATTGATCCGATACTTGTCGGTGATCCCGACAAGATCCAAGCGGCGGCATGTGAGATTGATCTGCCATTGGGAAATGCCGAGATCGTGCCGGTGCGGGATCACTTTGATGCCGCGGGCGTAGCTGTCGATCTGGTTGTCGAGGGGCGTGCCCAGGCCCTGATGAAGGGACATCTGCACACCGATGATCTGTTGCGCGCCGCTTTGCGCAAGGAGCACGGTCTTCGTGCTGGCAGGCGGTTCACTCATGTTTTCGTCATGGACGTGCCGGGACAGCCGCATCCTTTGCTGGTGACGGATGCCGCGATCAATATCGAACCTGATCTTGAGACAAAGATCGACATTACCCAGAACGCCATCGACCTGGCCATCTCAATCGGTATCGAGTCTCCGAAGGCCGGAATACTGTCGGCGGTTGAAACGGTGAACCCCGCCATCAGATCGTCGATAGATGCAGCGCTGTTATCCAAGATGGCCGAGCGGGGTCAGATCCGAGGCGGGCTTGTGGATGGACCTTTGGCAATGGACAACGCAGTCAGTCTGGCCGCAGCCCGAACCAAGGGAATTGTATCCGAAGTGGCTGGCCGGGCGGATATTCTGGTGGTGCCTAACCTTGATGCCGGGAACATGCTGGCCAAGCAATTGACTTACATCGCGCATGCCGAAGGGGCAGGCGTTGTGCTGGGGGCTAAGGTGCCGATCATCCTGAACAGCAGGGCTGATGACGACAAGGCGCGGTTGGCCTCATGCGCGGTCGCGGCGTTGCACGCTGCCCGAATGGCGGAGCGGATCTGATGACCCATGTTGTGACCCTGAATTCGGGTTCGTCCTCTCTGAAATTTGGTTTGTTCTCGATGCAGGGGGACGAGCCCGAGGCGATATGTACAGGCGAAGTTGATCGCATTGGCAGCCCGGCTGCACATATTCAGGCGACGGACTTGGATGGTCGGGACCTGATTGATGAAACGTCCGAGACGATTGTCGATCATCACAGCGCGCTCGACCACGTTCTGGATCTGGTGGTTCGGCAGTTTCCGGGCGTTACCATTTCAGCCGTTGGACATCGCATCGTGCATGGCGGACCTGACAATGACGGCCCGGTTCTGTTGACGCGGGACAGTCTGAAGGACCTTGAACGTTTCTCGCCCTTTGCGCCGCTGCACCAGCCGTTCAACATCGCCGGAGCCCGCGCAGCGATGGAGCGGTTTCCGGACGCGGTTCAGATTGCGTGCTTTGATACTGCGTTTCACCGCAATCATCCGTGGGTCAATGACACATTCGCATTGCCAACCGAGTATTATGACATGGGTGTGCGGCGGTACGGGTTTCACGGGCTCAGCTATGACTACATTTCAAACCATATGGCCAAAACTGCGCCTCTGTTGCACAGCGGTCGGGTGATCGTTGCCCATCTTGGGAACGGGGCATCGATGTGTGGCATGATCAGCGGTCGTTCTGTCGGCTCGAGCATGGGGTTTTCGGCTCTGGATGGTTTGCCGATGGGAACCCGATGCGGGCAGTTGGATCCGGGCGTTGTCCTGTATCTCATGGAGCAAAAGGGCATGTCTGCCGCCCAGATAACCCAACTGCTGTACCGCGAGTCCGGTTTGCTTGGGATGTCGGGTCTGTCAAATGACATGCGTACGCTCGAGGAAGCGGATACTCCGGCAACACGCAAAGCGATCAGCTATTTCAATTTCCGGGCACGCCGTGAACTGGGGGCGCTTGCCGCGGTTCTGGGCGGGTTGGATGCGGTTGTGTTCACCGGGGGCATCGGTGAGAATTCGTCTCTGGTACGAGAGCGGATCTGTGCGGATATGGGATGGTTGGGGATTGAATTAGACCCCGATGCGAACGCCGACAGCGCACGGGTTATCTCAACCCAGCTCTCTCGGGTCCAGGTCATGGTTGTTCCGACGAACGAGGAACTGGTTATTGCGCGCGCTGCCGCGCAAATCTGTCGGTCGCCATCGAACTGCAGTGTTTCTGAACTGGAATTCAGCAGTCACATCTGAGCTAAAAAACCGGATTGGAAGACGATGCTGGCAGATAAGGACCTCGGGCCTTTCTGTCAGAAAAAATGCCCGCCTACGGGAATCCCCCAATTTCGCGCATCGGCGCTGCAGGCTATCTTGATCTTAACAGGGTCATTCCTGACCAACCACTTTCCCCGATGAGGGGCTGGCATCTTACCCCCTCAGCCGGCCCCTCAAAAACCTTCTGACATAAGAAAACTGGCCGTTGCCCAAAACAATTTTCGGATTGGGTTAATCCGTTCCTGCCAAGTATTGGCCAACAAGTGCAGGCAATTTGGCGCTGTCATCGTAACTGATAGTATGCGGAATTTCAGCTACTGGTGACTTGCGATACCCTTCTGTGAACAGCAGAAACGGTACCTCGGCGCGTTTGGCTGTTTCGGCATCCACTTCGCTGTCACCAACAAATAATCTGGGCCCTGAGCAGCCCAACGCATCAAAAGTTTCGTTTAAATGCTTGGGGTTAGGTTTGCGCAAGGACAGTGTGTCACCGCCAAAAACAACATCAAAGTGATGGGCGAGATTCAGTGCTTTTAACACATAGCATGCCGGTTTTTCAGGTTTGTTGGTGCAGACGCCAAGGCGGTGTCCCTGCCTGCGTAACTCTGCCAATGCTTCCATGACGCCGGGATAGGGTACGGTCTGATCACTGGATGCTTTGTTGTAGTGATCCAAGGTCAACTTCGTCAGCTCACCGTGGCGGTTCATGTCGATTTCGCAATGGCGAATTGTTCGTTCAACCAGCTTGGGCAGGCCATTTCCAACGAATCGCCCGATAATGGTTTGAGGCAATGGCGCGTGCCCAACATCGCCCAACATGCGATTCACGGCTCCGGCGAGATCAGCAAGGCTGTCTACCAACGTACCATCAAGGTCGAATACGATTGCTGCTGACATCTATTTGCACGCCTCTGTCGCCTGTTTAACAAGGCGTAACTCATTCAAACTACAGGCGCAAATTACAAGTTTCTGCGCAAGCAAAATCCAGGCCTTGACATACCTTACTATTTTAATCAGATTAAGAGGTGAAACAACAGCCAACCCAATCCAGGGTCAGCCAGATCAGTGAATGCGAACAGATAAGGCGTTTCGCCTGAACAGCCCTGGAGATGTCCCGATGAACGCGCAGAACCCGAACCCCAGCCAATCCTATGCGGTTTCTATGCTTCCTTCCCACAAGGCCGAGGATCTGACTAAAGGTGGCAACCTGGCCCATATCGAGTTGGGCGACCAGCTTTACACTCTGCGCATCACCCGTGCTGGTAAACTGATCCTGACAAAATGAGCGCTCCAAACTCACGCGGCGGAGCTGCCGTCGGGCGGCTATCCGACCTGAGCCCATTGGAGGCAGGTGCAGTCATGTATCTGCGACTGTGGAGCGAAGGGGTCGACGGGCGGGCAGATGCGGCCAGCGATTTCGATATCGCGCTGGGCGCGGATCAGGGACGTGCAGCAATGCTGACACTTGATCGTTTGTGCTCGCTGTGCGCCCATCACGGACGCCGCCCGCTGGTACGTCATGGGCTTGGTTGTGCGTGTCTGGGTGCTGACGAGAACTGCTTTGCCCAGATGATCGCAGCCGCCTCGGAAGGTGCGCGCGAGGATGCCATGATGATGGCCTCGCTTATCGTACGCCCGGATTTCGCTCCGGCATTGGCATCGCTTTCCGAAGAACTTGGGCTTGCATTGCGTCGAATGACAACCGCGATACCGCTGCCAACAACCGGGCACAAAACCCCCTCGACCGTATTGCACTGACAGGAAGATCGCAAAACCCCGGCCCACAAGAGCCGGGGTTTCGTTTTAGCAGCATCCACATCCTGCGTGATGGTGATCATGATCGCAGGCCGGGGTGGGTTCGAACGCCCCAACCTCGCTCAGAACATCGCGCATGGCCCAAAGGATCATGTCAACGTCTTCGGCTTCGATGGTCAATGGTGGCCTGATTTTCAGGATGTTGTCCTTTGGTCCCTCGCTGCCGATGAGAATGCGATGATCGCGCATCCGGTTCTTGACGTATTTACAGATCTCTGTGCCTTCAGAACCATCGGGATTGATGAGTTCAACACCCAGAAACAGCCCCATGCCCCGCACATCGCCAACACAGCCGTACTCGGTTTCGATTTGGCGTAGACCGGCCATCAGGCGTGCACCCATCGCGCTTGCGTTGTCCTGCAGGCCCTCGTCATCAACAATATCCAGAACCTCTTTGCCGATACGGCAGGACAGGGTTGAACCGCCAAAGGTCGAAAAGAACTCGATCCCGTTGTTGAAACTGTCGGCAATTGCCTTGGTCGTGACCAGAACGCCCAGCGGGTGACCGTTTCCAATGGGTTTCCCCATGACGACGATATCCGGCAGTGCCCCCTGATGTTCGAAACCGAAGTAATATTCACCCAACCGGCCCAGGCCAGTCTGAACCTCATCGGCGATACAGACACCTCCGGCAGCGCGGATTTTCTCATAGACTGCTGGCAGATACCCTTTGGATGGAATAATCTGACCACCCACCGATGGGAAGGTTTCAGCAATGAAGCCAGCAACACCCTGACCCCGGTCGCGAAGCGCTTCAATCGCCGGATCCACCAGATCAGCGAATTTTGACGCACGTTCCGGATCGTCGCGTTTGAACGATCCGCGATAGTCGTCTGCAACCTCCACCAGTTCGACCCAATCGGCCTGGCCAATTCCGCCCGGCTTGTTGAACTTGTAGGCCGAGATCGCCACCGCAGCATTGGTGTTGCCGTGATAGCCATGATCAGGCGTTACGATCCCTTTCGCGCCGGTATGAGCACGGGCCAGACGCAGAGCCAGTTCGTTTGCTTCTGTACCCGAGTTCACGAAAAAGCAGACGTCGAAATGATCGGGCAGCTTTGACAATACCTTGTCGGCAAACGCGGTTTGCGCCGGGTGCAGGTATCGGGTGTTCGAGTTCATCCGCTTCAGCTGATCTGCAGCAACCGCCTGAATTCGGGGATGAGCGTGACCCACATGTGGGACGTTATTGTAGGCGTCCAGATAGGGTCGGCCCCATTCATCAAACAGATGATGTTTCCAACCACGCACCAGCATGACCGGATCGTCATAGGTCAACGACAGATTTCCACCGAAATGGTCGTGCCGTCCCTGCAGGATCGCCTGCTTGTCCGTCGGGTGATAGAAAACCTTGTCATCTGGCAGGTTCAGCAGCGCTGCCGGGTTCGGGCAAACCGCGTGCCACAGATACATCTCATCCGGATCGCCAACGCCGGGCCAGTCAGCTTCCATTCCAACAGTCGTGAGCGCCAGCTGGAAATGTACATGCGGAGCCCAGCCGCCATTCTGGCTGGCATTCCCAAGCCGGGCAAAGGCCGCACCTTGTGCCACAGGGTCGCCGGGTTTCAGACGGTCGCAGACTTCTGGGTCCAGATGGCCGTAGAGCGTATAGAACGGATCACCTTCGGGCGTTTCGTGATGCAGGATCACGACACCGCCATAGTCGAGGTGACTGTCCCGGTTCTCGACAACTTCAACCCGGCCACTCATCGGCGCGTGTAGCACAGTGCCTGCCGGCGCGAACACGTCCACCGCCAGATGTACCGTTCGGCGATCGGATGCTTTCCATGGTCCCTTGCGGAATCCGGGCTCGGCATAGATCAGACGCGGCTCGCTGTAATAGCCCAGCCACAGACCATCGCCAAACTCTTCACCCACGCGCGCAGCCTCTTGCAGCGGCATGTGGAACGGGTTCTGTGGCCACGTTGAGTTTTCAACTGACAGTGAGCCCATTGGAGTGTCGCTCAGGTCCTGTCCGAACATCTGGGCAAACTGGCCACGGTGTTCGGAGAGATAGGCGTGGATGCGTTCAGCACCATCCGTCACCGGCAACCCACAAGCAGCCCGCAGGCGCGCGGGCATCAGGCCGCCATTTATCGATGTGTTCTCCAGAAAGCGCCAAGCCGGAGCCTGACTGATGGTTACATAAGGATCTTCGGGGTTTTCGATCGCCATCAGTGTCGAGTTCACGACGGAAACGGCCAGTCGCATGCGCAGAAGGGGCCAGATCAGGTCAACTTCTTCCGGTCGCAACCTGTTGGCTGCGTGATAACCACGTACCAGTGCAGTCAAAGCGTGCTCGGGCTTTGGATGATCCAGAACGATATAGGCCCCGGCGATGGCCAGATCGCAGATGCGTGGCGCTGCGCACATGTCGCCTAGGTCGATCAGGCCAGAGATGCTCTGCCGTTGTCCCAATTCGCCCTCGACAAGGATATTGTAGTCGTTGGCATCATTGTGGATGGCTTGTTTCGGCAGCTCGTTCAGCTTGCCGGATATCGCAGCAAACCCGTCGGCGATTTCCTGCAGCAAAGATCGTCTGTCGGGATCTGCAATCGCATCCAGCTTGTCATTGATCCAGCCTGCCTGAACGAGATCCCATTTGAAATCCGAGCGATGCAGGCCGTCATGCGAGAACCGTTCCAACGCGCGGTCAGTGGCGCCAAGAGCACGCCCCAGTTTCAGGATCAACTCTTCCCGTTTGGGGGCCGCTTTTGCGTAGCATTCCCCTGGCAGGCGTTCGAGCAACCAGACCAGTCTGGTTTGGCCCGCCTCATCTTCGATGCCGGGCAGCAGATTTCCCTTCAGATCAGGAAACACCTTGGGAAATGGTAATCCAGGCGCTTCTGCTGCGATATGTTCAAGGGCTTTCACCTGCAGATCGACGAACTCAGCTTCGCAATCTGCCCGCATGACCTTTAGCACATAGTCCTGACCATTGGTTGCCTGAACCAGAAAGTTGAGGTCATATTCGCCATCCAGCCGCGTCAGCTTGGCTTCGTGACCCCAATGCCTGCGCAGGGCGCCTGCCCAGAATTCTGTCAAATCGCTCATCAGCCTGAGTGTCCTTTAGTCCAGCGCCCGCAGCCGTTTGATCAGCGAGGATGTGTCCCAACGCCCGCCGCCCAGTTTCTGCACGTCTTTGTAAAACTGATCGACCAACGCCGTGACCGGTAGCGAAGCGCCGTTTTCATTGGCTTCATCGAGGCAGATACCAAGATCCTTGCGCATCCAGTCCACTGCAAAGCCATAGTCGAAATGGTCGTCCAGCATGGTCTCGTGACGGTTTACCATCTGCCAGCTGCCAGCAGCGCCCTGACTGATGACTTCGACAACTGCGCGGCCATCCAGCCCTGCTTTTTCAGCGAAATGAATAGCCTCACTGAGACCTTGAACGACACCAGCGATGGCAATCTGATTGCACATTTTGGTCATCTGGCCCGCTCCGCTGTCGCCAATACGGCGGCAGACTTTCGAATAGACCTGCATCACTGGCTCGGCTTTGTCATAAGCCGCCTGATCGCCACCACACATGATCGAAAGCACTCCGTTTTCAGCCCCGGCCTGACCACCTGAGATTGGCGCGTCGACAAAATCGATGCCCTGCGCGGCGGCCGCATCGTATAACTCGCGTGTAACTTTTGCGGAAACTGTGGTGTGATCGACGAAAATTGCGCCCTTTGACATGCCCCCAAAGGCACCGGTTTCACCAGTGCAGATCATTCGCAGATCGTCGTCATTTCCAACACAGGCCATAACGAATTCTGCACCCTGTACCGCTTGTTCCGGTGTCATAGCCATCGCACCGCCATGTTGTTCAACCCAGGCTTCGGCCTTGGCTGCAGTGCGATTATAAACAGTGACTTCGTGGCCCGCTGCCTGCAGGTGACCGGCCATGGGATAACCCATGACGCCCAGGCCAAGGAACGCGACTTTTGCCATTTGGTGATCCTCTCCGCTGTCCGGCCTCTCCCTCTGCCTTGCAGCAGGCCGGATTGTTCAGCAGAGACAAAGCAAAGCTGGGGCCAAAGGGCAACCCCGGGTCACGTTTTACGACCAAGATCCTTCTGAATTGGGTAATTCGGGCGATCATCGCCTGCACTGGCGTCAATCAGGTGGCTGAACTGTGCCACCGCCAAGTTTCCCTAAGGTCTCACTGCCCGCGAATGTTTCGCTCCATCAAATGCTGGTACAGGCGCGGGGAGAGGCGATTGAGCCACCATGCAAGCTGTGCGACCCGTCCGACAGGTATGGATGGCTGCGATTTGTCCAGACCTCGCAAAATGGTGGCTGCTGCATTTGCGGGACTCATTTCATCCATCCCGTCCGCTGCTGATCCTGGACGTGCCGTTCCATCAGCTTGCCTGTCGGCGTTGCCCGGATTGGTCGAAACAAAGGAAGGCGCCGCGAGATGGACCTGAACGCCATGCGGTTTCTCTTCTGATCGCAACGACTTAAAGAACCCTTCCAACGCGTGTTTGGACGCAGCATAAGCAGTACGATGATACAGGGGTGCAAATCCCGCCACCGAAGAGATCGCCAAATGCGTACCTTTGGATGCGCGAATTTCTGAAAGAAACGCACGCGCCATGGCGACGGCCGCGAAATAGTTGATCTCGAACACTTTGCGGTGACTTGCATCATCAGACTGATCGAACCCGCAGATTTGCGTGATGCCCGCGTTGTATATAACCAGATCGATCGTTTCGCTCGTGGCGATGGTTTCTTCGACAGCGTTGGCCAGTTGATCCTGTTTGGTCAGGTCGCACGCGATCGGCAGTTGTGAAGGCGTTGCCGATAAGCCTGACACATCCAAGTCAAGCAACACAACGCGCCATCCGCGCGCTTGCAGCGCCGCCGACAAGGCCTGACCCAATCCGCCAGCTCCACCAGATATCACTGCTGTTTTCATAGGCCTGCCTGCTGCTTCCAGAGATCAAAAACTTCGGCGCTGGTCTTTTCGGGCGTATAGCCGAATTCGGATTTCAAAGCGGTATTGTCCAGGACAGGGCGGTATTGCAGAAACCTGACCTGTTCGGGGCCATAGCGCGACAACCCAAGCGGACGTGCGATCGAGAGGGCCGCTTTCAGCGACCAGGGCGGCAGGCGCAGAACGGATTTGTTCATAGCTTTCGCCAGATCGCTGACACCAAGCGCTCCGTCTCCGGCCACGTTATAGATGCCGGCGGGTCCGACGGTTGCCGCGCGTTTGAGAATGCGGGCCAAATCGCGGGTCCAGATGAAGACAAACGGGCTTTCACTACCTGACACCGCCAGCAGCCGGGGTTTGTGAAACAATGCCGTGATCTGGTTTTCCGTACCTTCGCCCAATACGGTCCCGACACGCAGAACAACCTGTTCGAGTTCTGGGGCCAGCTTTCGTGCCTCGGCCAGCAGCTCCTCGACTTGTCGCTTGTGATCTGAATAGGGAAACTCAGGGTTTCCGCGCAGAGGATCCTGCTCGCGCAACGGAACTCGGTTGTCGGCATGATAGCCATACGCGGCACCAGACGAGGTGATCACCAGTCGTCGTACACCATTGGCAATGGCGGCGTTTACAACCTTGCGCGTTCCCTCGACATCGACCGCATATGCAGTTTCGCGCCCCATTTTCGGCGGAGGGGTGACGATCGATGCCAGATGCACGATGACGTCTGGCTTGACCTTCGAGATGACCCGTGCGGGTTCACCCGTTGTGACGTCCATCCGCAGATAGGTGACTTCATCCGGCATGAAGTCCGGGCGATGCAGGTCGGTGGCAAAAACCTGGTGGTCTTTCAGCTCGGACAGAAGTGCGTGTCCGACCATGCCCGCAGCGCCGGTGATAAGGATACGTGTCATTGCGCAGCCTCGCTTCTGGCCATCACGGATGCCAACGCCAAGCCCGAGATTGCATGCCAGATTCCCCAGAAGGCTGCGACCACGGCCATTCCCCCCAGCCCGTGGAAAAAGGCAAATATCAATACAAGCCCGAGGCCTGAATTCTGAATGCCCGTCTCAATGGTCACGGCGCGGCGATCGTAAGGGGACAGCCGGGTCAGAGTGGCAACGACCCAACCGCCCCCCAGAGCCAATGC
This sequence comes from Ruegeria arenilitoris, assembly GCF_013030265.1. GTDB lineage: Bacteria > Pseudomonadota > Alphaproteobacteria > Rhodobacterales > Rhodobacteraceae > Ruegeria > Ruegeria arenilitoris_E. The sequence goes on along the minus strand of NZ_WPZQ01000015.1, from coordinate 37,212 downwards.
ATTGTGAAGGATCACAAGCCCGGCGACAGCTCCGGCGTAGCTCAGGAAGAACCCCCAGTTGGCCGCCAGAGCGAGTACGATGAATGCCACGAAGATGCCCATTGAAAGATACTGCAGCGGTACCCGCAGTCGCGCGGTCAGGTCCGGGCGGCGCTGGTTCAGAGTGACGCCCAGAACCAGTGGCAGGATCAGCATCAGCCCAACGATGATCGCGATTTGGACCGGATCGATTTCGGTTTGTTGCAGGATTTCCCGTGTTGGTGGATACAGCCCACCCCAAAGGGCGATGTTGAACGGTGTCATGACAATCGCGCCGACGGTCGCGAAAGCGGTCATTGAAACGGACAAGGCCGCATTCCCACCAGCCCTATGCGTGATGAAGTTCGAAATATTGCCGCCAGGGCACGCCGCAACAAGGATCAGCCCCAGTGCAATCGACGGGCGCGGTGCAACAAGCCAGACCAGAGCAAAGGTCAAAGCGGGCAACACGACAAACTGAGAAACCAACCCGACAACAACAGGTTTTGGTGCTCGACGCAGGCGGTCAAAATCCCGAGGCGTGAGATCAATGGCAATCGAGAACATCACAATCGCCAAAATCGCGTTCAACAGCGTCAACGATGCGGGGCTGAAGTTCAGCGTAATCTCGTCGATACCGGTCATGTTGCGGCTTTCCTCAACCGTTCGATCCAGCCGGTAACCGCTTTGCGATAGGTCGCCTTGTCGACGTAATAGGCCATGCGGGCGAGCTTGAGGTAGTTCATGCCTCCGGTGGCGCGCTCATAGTTTTCTTGTTTTTTGACTTTCAGCTCAGAAGCGACGGGGCAGCCGTTCCGAATGCCTTTTATGTAGCGCGCCACCATCTCGGCCTGCTCGTGCCGTCCCTGCCAGCCCAATCCGGTCGCTTCGATCATGCCCAGAACGAACAGGTCATCGCGCTCCGGGTGCATCGAGTTGAGATAGAGATGAGGTGCATCGCCCTGCCAGTTCAGCAGTTTCGGGTCGATGAAGGGGTAATGCAGCTTGTATCCCGTAGCGGCGAGGATCATGTCGTAATCTTCGCTGCTGCCGTCTTTGAAATGGACCGTTTTGCCGTCGATCTTATCGATGTCGGGCTGAATGCGCAGATCACCATGGCCTGCGTGATAAAGCACCAGAGAATTCACCACTGGGTGACTTTCGTAGAGCTTATAGTCCGGTTTGGGAAAACCGTATTTCTGTGGGTCGCCGACGAACCAGCCAAGGATCAAGCTATCGACTTTGCGTTTTAGCCACATGGGCAGGCGGATCATGCCCCCCATCGTATCAGCAGGCTTGCCGAAGACATATTTGGGAACAAAGTAATAGCCGCGTCGCATCGACAGATCGCAAAGCTCTGCGTGGTGAATGGCGTCCACCGCAATGTCGCAGCCCGAATTTCCTGCGCCGACAACCAGCACCCGTTTGCCATCGAACTGGCTGGGGTAGCGGTACTCTGACGCGTGGATCAGCTCGCCATCAAAGGTGCCGGGAAATTCCGGCATGTTGGGCTCGGACAGGGTGCCGTTGGCGATCAGAACTCCGGCAAATTCAGCTTCATGCTCACCTTCCTGATCGCGCCAGCTGACATGCCAGCCATCTCCGGGTGCATCCAGAGGAGAGACTTTGGTGACCTCGGTGTTGAACTTGTAGTGGTCGCGCAGTCCATAGTTGTCTGCAAAGGCGCGAAAATAGTCGCGCATCGCACGATGAGATGGGTATTCAGCGACCGCGTCTTCCATTGGAAAGTCGGCGAATTCGGTCATCCGCTTGGATGAGATCAGATGCGCCGTTTCGTACATGGTCGATTTGGGGCCATCGATGTCCCACAAACCACCCACATCCGAATGCAGCTCGAACCCCTGAAAGGGGATGCCCTGTTCTTTCAGAACCTTAGCCGCAGCCAGCCCCATCGGGCCCGCCCCGATCAAGGCGAATGCCTCACGTGATTGTGTCATGAACCCTCCCCTGTTCTTGAGGTTTAAATTGAACGATCGTATAAAATAAGGCAAGATGAAAATTATGACTCTGAAAAACACCGAAAAACCAAGGAAAAGAGCGCCATCGCAGCGGTCACTGCAGACCAGGGCAAAGATTCTGGATGCGGCTGAAACCCTATTTGCGGAACGGGGATTCGAGGGGGCATCAATCCGCGATATTGCGGCAAAGGCGGGGGTGCAGGTCGGACTGGTGCAACATCACGGCGGCACTAAAGAGGAGCTGTTTTATAAAACCGTTGCGCGTCGCGCAGACGAACTGGCCGGTCTTAGGATTGCGGCACTGACTGAAGCGAAAGCCAAAGGGGCGCTGACCGTGCGCCAAATTCTGGATTGTTTTATCAGACCCTATGTAACGCTGGCCGAGGCAGGTGGACCCGGATGGATGTCTTATGGGCGTCTGGTGGCCCATGTTTCGGTCGATCCACGCTGGCGCGAAATTGCAGCCGAGTGTTTTGATCCGACAGCGCAAAGGTTCATCGCGGAGATTTCAGACTTGTATCCCGGCGTCGATCCGGCCTTGCTGGCAAGCGGGCAGATTTACTCTGTATCGGCTGTGCTGGCTCATCTGAACAGTGCTTGGCGAGTGGAAGCTTTGTCCAAAGGTGGAGAATTGAGTGGCATCGATCAGCTTGTTGAATTTTGTACTGCCGGTATTGAGGCGATGGCTGCTTCTGCCAAGAACGACTGAGCCGAGGGCCGTTTATTGACGCTTTAGCTGATCCAGCAGCAATGTGTTGTAGAGAGAGGGCGGCGATGTTCGTACGGCTTCTGGCGAAGCGAAAAAGCCAAACATCATAATGGCAATTGAAAACGCGCAGCCAACCAGTGCTATGGCGGCAACATTCAATGCTGATTGTAACATGACAAACAAACCTTTATCTAAAATTACTTTCGGTATTGCGGGTTTTCGGGACTGATCATGCCCGCTTGGCCAGCTCTTGCTTAAGGCGCTCATTTTCGTTTTGTAGCTGGGCAAGTTGTTGCCCCAGCGTGTTGAGATGCGGGCGCAGCTCAGCTTCGGTAAACCGGGGCGTAATATGGCGCGGACAATTCCAGTCGAGCGCTTCGACCCGGATGAGAACGGCGCGTTCTGCCGGAGCATCCGCGTCCTCCGGGTACAAGCTGGCTGCCGCAGTTTCACCTTCGGTGAACTTAACCCGCCCCAAAATCTTCAGGCGACGTTGGTTAGCATAGTCCATCAGGATCATTGCGATCCGATCGTTGCCGTCCAGATTTCCCCGGGAAATATACTGTTTGTTGCCAGAAAAATCGGCATATCCGATAGTGGTCGGACCCAGCACCTTCAGAAATCCGATCGGTCCGCCGCGATACTGTACATATGGCCACCCGGTCTCGGAAACGGTGGATTGATAGAACCCATCCCGCGCCTGGATGAATGCCTTTTCGGCGTCACCGATCTGATGACCCTGCTGTGGGCCGCCTTCAATGAACTTTGAATAGGACGCGGCTGAACCCATACGCTCCTGATGGGCGCGGACGGCGGGGGTGAAGGTCAGTTCGGAAAAAGCGCGGGGCATGTTGTGTCCTTTCAAAGACCCAGTTCAGACAAGCCGGGGTGGTCATCGGGGCGTGGCCCGAGCGGCCAGTGATACAGCCGTTCGCCTTCGGTAATCGGGAGATCGTTCAATGAGGCATGGCGATGCGCCATTCTGCCATCTTCGGCAAACTCCCAGTTTTCGTTGCCATAAGATCGGAACCACTGACCGCTGTCGTCACGCCATTCATAAGCATAGCGCACGGCAATGCGGTTTCCTGAAAAGGCCCACAGTTCTTTGATCAGCCGATATTCCAGCTCCTTGTGCCATTTGCGGGTCAGGAAGGCATGGATGTCGGCGTGACCTGCCAGAAATTCTGCACGATTCCGCCATCGGCTGTCATCAGTATAGGCAGGCGTAACGACATCCGGATCACGGCTGTTCCAGGCATTCTCAGCCATTCGTACTTTCTGAATAGCTGTTTCAAGCGTGAATGGAGGCAGGGGTGGTCGTTTCATCTTGGATCTTTCAGGTCAGTGAGGCGGCCAGAAGGGTGAGGGTTAAAAGCAGTGGAAGATACTGAGATGAAAATGGGTTGGGGTAACGGCGCATGGGTATAATCCTGGGTGTACAGATCAGTAAACTTAAGCAAGTAAATGTACCGATCGGTTAACTTTTTCAAGTATGCTTTGGAAATTTCTTTGAAACTCTAGTTTCGCCTGTGATTTTTTTGTTAAAATTCAGTGGCTTAAACGGAGTCATTGCAACGCGTCGCTCGCGGCAATATGTACTGATCAGTACACCAAGGAGCCGAATCATGCGCCCCAACAAACGAGATGAGCTGGTGCGAAAGGCGCTGCTGGTCTTTTATCGCGATGGATTTCACGCAACCGGCATGGACAAGCTTGTTGCGGAAACCGGGGTTTCAAAAACCTCGATGTACAAACACTTCCGCACCAAAGAGGAGCTTATTCTGGCAGCCCTGAGGTTGCGGGACGAAAACTTCCGCAACTGGTTTCTGCGCCGGATTGAAGAGCTTGCCGATACGCCCGCTGAACAACTGATTGCCAGTTTCGATGCGCTGAAAGAGTGGTTTGAGGAAGACAGTTTCCGGGGCTGCATGTTCATCAAGGCAGGCGCAGAGTATCAGGACAAAGATCACCCAATTAATGTACAGGCCGCCGAACACAAGCGGGTTTTGTTAGAGTATTTCACAGAGCTCGCCCGCAAGGCGGGCGCACGAAATCCCGAAAAGCTGGGTTGCCAGTTGCTGCTCCTGAAAGAGGGGGCAATCGTGACGGCGGTGCTGCTGAAAAGCTGCGATCCAGCACAGGATGCCAAAGAAGCCGCGCAGGTTCTGCTGGATAACGCACTGGCGTGACGGATCAAACCTAGCTGAAATCTGCAATTTACTGATTTTGTGGAAGACCTGAGCCGGTTTGTCCGTCCATTCAATGAGTTTAAAGAACGTTACGTTGCGAAGAAGCTGGACGCCACGTCACACGGATTGGCTGGAATCGCGGTGAAAGGTAGCCTTCCGGTAACTTTAGATCGGAGACGAGATATGTCGCTTTTTTCCAGCACCGCCGCATGGGTTACTGACGAACACCGGATGTTTGCCGAGATGGCAGGCCGGTTCATGGATGATGAACTGGTTCCCAACATTGAAAACTGGGTCGACAATGGCGTTGTGGATCGGGATTTCTGGCACAAAGCAGGTGCAGCCGGTCTGATGGCTGGTGCCATTGACGAAGAATACGGCGGCGTTGGCGGTGGCATGGGCTTTGACTCGGTCACGATCTATGAGCAGACCTCTCGCGGGGATGCCGGTTGGGGATATGGCATCCAATCGATTGTGACCCATTACATCACCGCCTATGGCAGCGAGGACCAAAAGCAGAAATGGCTGCCTAAACTGGCATCCGGCGAAATGGTCGGTGCGATTGCTATGACCGAGCCCGGCACAGGGTCGGACCTGCAGGCTGTTCGGACGACGGCTGAAAAAGATGGTAACTCATATCGCATCAACGGCTCCAAGATTTTCATCACCAATGGACAGACTGCTGATCTGGTGATCGTTGTCGCCAAGACTGACAAAACTCAGGGTGCCAAAGGCGTTTCGCTGATTGCAGTCGAAACTGACGGTGCCGAAGGGTTCCGCCGAGGGCGAAACCTCAAGAAGCTTGGCATGAAGGCAAATGACACGGCCGAGCTGTTCTTTGAGGACGTCAAAGTTCCGATGACCAATCTTATCGGCCCGGAAGAGGGACAGGGCTTTTATCAGCTGATGAAGCAGTTGCCCTGGGAGCGCCTGACAATCGGTATCATGGCGCTGGGCGCGATCGATTTTGCCATCGCCGAAACCGTGAAGTACGTGCAGGAGCGCAAGGCTTTCGGTCAACGCGTCATGGATTTCCAGAACACGCGGTTCAAACTGGCCGAGTGCAAGACCAAAGCCGAAGTTTTGCGCAGCTTTGTCAACGATTGCATCGCCAAGCTTGAGGCGGGAGAGTTGGACGCGGCAACCGCGTCGATGGTCAAGTACTGGGGTTCGGAAGTTCAGAACGAGGTCATGCATGAATGCCTGCAGCTCTTTGGTGGCTACGGCTTCATGATGGAATATCCCATCGCGCGTCTTTACGCGGATGCCCGGGTGCAGATGATCTATGGCGGAACAAACGAAGTGATGAAGGAGCTCATCGCACGCTCGATGGACATCTGAGGCAAAGTCCCTCGTATCATGCGCCGCACGCGTTCTTTCGGCCAAGCTTCTGGGGTGAAGCTTGGCCGATACTATTCAGACTGACGAAGCTGTCCTTTCAACCATTTCAGAAATGACTTCAGTGGTTCTGACTCTGCCTGCCGTTGCGGCCAGACAAGATAATAGTCTCCAAGGCTCACCGGGGGACCATCCCATGCAAGCACCAACCGTCCGTTGTTCAGGTCTTCGGTCACAAGGTAGCTGGGCAGTAGTGCGACGCCCAATCCATGAATGGTTGCCTGGATCATGGTCGAGAACTGATCAAACAACATGCCGCGTACGCCTTCAGCGGGCTGGCCCTGTGCCATGAACCATCTCTCCCACGCGTCCGGGCGCGTATCGAGATGCAGCAGTGGCGCATCATGCAGCCAGTTTATGTCGCTGGTGTTATCCGGCAATAGATCGGGGGCACAGACCGGTAGCACCTCTTCCCGCATGATGGGCAGATAGTTGACACCGGCCCAATCCTGCTGGCCAAAGTGGATTGCGGCATCGAAGGGCTCAGTCTCAAAATCAAATGGTTTGAGGCGTGTATTCAGGTTTACCGTCACCTCCGGGTGCCGACGGGCGAAGTCCTGCAATCGTGGTGCCAGCCAGTGCATGCCGAACGCGGGCAAGATCGACAGATGCAGAGACCCGCCGGTTGGATTTGCCTTCAACTTCAGTGATGCCTGCGCCAATTGCTGTAGCGCCGATCTTGCGATTTCCACATACTCTTTTGCAGCTGGGGTTAGGTTCAGGCGCATCTGTGTCCGCTGGATCAGTTCAACCCCCAACTGCTCTTCCATAGTCTTGAGCTGACGGCTGATTGCGCTTTGCGTTAGGGACAATTCTTCGGCTGCTGCTGAAGCACTGCCAAGTCTGTCCACAGCTTCAAGCGCCAGCAGAGACGAGATTGAGGGCAGAAACCGACGGGGCGCAATCATATGACTTATCCTCATACCTTTTGGATGGAATATCACTGGCAATTCGGCTTTTCCAGCGAGATACACACCATACCTGATCGTTACGCGGAGCTTGCGCCATGACCATTCAGAACAGTGTTGATGAATTCCAGCGGGCCGGGCGGCTTGAAGGGATCGAGCTTTCCGAGATCGTGCAGATATCCGAGCACGCCGCAAGATTGCGAGCGCAAGGTGTGGATGTCATTGCGCTCAGTACGGGTGAGCCTGATTTTCCTACACCGCCCCATGTGGTTGACGCGGCGCATCGCGCGGCGCTCGAAGGGCAGACCAGATATCCAGCTACCGCCGGAACACCTACTCTGCGAGCGGCCATCGCGGGTCAGGTCGGCGTAGAACCGGCAAATGTGATCGTGTCGACCGGAGCCAAACAGGTTCTGTCAGCCGCGTTCATGGCGACGCTCAATCCCGGGGATGAGGTGATAACCACGGCCCCGTTCTGGACCAGCTACGCGGATATGGTGAAATTGGCTGGCGGGGTGCCCGTTGTATTGGATTGCCCTGTTTCACAGGACTTCAAGCTGACGCCTGAACAGCTGGAAAATGCGATCACACCGCAGACCCGATGGCTGCTTCTGAATACACCATCAAACCCAACCGGCGCAGTATATTCTGAGGCTGAATTGCAGGCGCTGGGCAAGGTTCTGGAAAATCACCCTCAGGTCTGGGTGATCTCGGACGAAATATACCAGCACCTTACCTATGTGCCCTTCACGCCCTTTGTTAAGGCCGTTCCCGCCCTGACAAATCGAACGCTGATCGTGAATGGTGTGTCTAAGGCTTATTCGATGACCGGCTGGCGCATTGGCTGGGGGATTGGTCCTGCGCCCTTGATCAAGGCGATGGTGGCTGTACAGGGCCAAATCACATCAGGTGCCTGTTCCATCGCACAGGCTGCTGCGCTCGAGGCGATTACCGGTCCGCAGGAGCTACTGGCTGAACGACGAAGCGAAATGCAAACGCGCCGGGATCTGGTTGTCGATGGGCTAAACCAAGCCGGGCTTAGCTGCGCGACGCCGGACGGAGCCTTTTACGTTTTCCCTAAGACCCCCGTGCAAATGCCGGTCGATCATGAGTTTTGCCGGTATCTGCTGGATGAGGCAGGTGTTGCTCTGGTCCCCGGTCGTGCCTTTGGGATGCCGGGACATTTGCGCCTGTCCTTCGCCTATGCAACGGATAGCCTGACCGAAGGGCTTGCCCGCATCACACGCGCCGTTGCTGCGCTCTGAAACAATAATATTTAAAAAAGGCCGAGCCATGGACCGCGCCCAGATCGTTCACGAAAACTTCCTGACCCGCGTTGCAAAGCGTGACCTTCCTGAAGGTGCCCCGCCAACACCGGGCCTGAGTGATGCAGAAGCCGTTTCGCTCTATCGCTCACAGGTTCTCAGCCGTGCTTTGGATCGCACCAGCCGGGCCATGCAGAAGGCAGGGCAGGGTTTCTATACGATCGGCTCGTCGGGGCATGAGGGGATGGCGGCAGTTGCGCATGCGCTGCGCCCGACTGATATCGCGTTCCTGCACTATCGCGATGCGGCGTTTCAGATCGCGCGCGCAGAGCAAGTGCCCGGTCAGCAGATCGCTTGGGATATGTTGCTGAGTTTTGCCTGTTCAAAAGAGGATCCGACCTCGGGCGGGCGGCACAAGGTGCTGGGTTCCAAGGCGCTGACGATCCCGCCCCAGACCTCGACAATCGCCAGCCATCTGCCGAAAGCCGTCGGTGCGGCCTACAGCCTCGGCGCTGCGCGCCGGCATGATCCTGAACACCGGGAACTTCCCTCAGATGGGATTGCCATGTGTTCTTTCGGTGATGCTTCGGCCAATCACTCTACAGCACAAGGGGCAATCAATACCGCAGGCTGGACCAGCGTGCAGTCCACGCCATTGCCGCTTCTGTTCGTGTGCGAGGACAACGGAATCGGCATTTCGGTGAAAACGCCGAAAGGCTGGATTCAGGCCTCGATGGAGCACCGGCCGGGCATCCGGTATTTTCAGGCCAATGGTCTCGACATTTACGAAACTCATGCGGTCGCCAAAGAGGCCGCCGAATATGTCCGAACCCGCCGCAAGCCAGCCTTCCTACATCTGAAAACCGTGCGCCTTTATGGTCATGCCGGGGCGGATGTACCAACCACCTATCTGAGCAAGTCCGAGGTTGAAGCGGATGAAGCCAATGATCCACTACTGCATTCGGTGCGCCTACTGGATCAGGCCGGTGCATTGTCGCCGGATCAGGCCCTCAAAATCTACGAAGACACCTGCGCGCGCACGGATCGCATAGCTGCTGAGGCAGCATCCCGCCCGCATCTGGCAGATGCACAGGAGGTGATGGCCAGCCTGATCCCACCCAAACGCAATTGCAAACCCACCAACGGTCCCAGCGCTGAGGCACGCGCCAGTACATTTGGCGGCGATATGCGCGCAATGGATGAGCCGCAGCCGATGAGCCGTCTGATCAACTGGGCGCTGACCGACCTGATGCTGGAGCATGGTGAGGTCGTCTGTATGGGCGAGGACGTGGGCCGCAAGGGCGGTGTTTATGGTGTCACGCAGAAACTGCAGCAGCGCTTTGGCCCCGACCGTGTGATCGATACTTTGCTGGACGAACAGTCCATTCTAGGACTGGCCATCGGCATGGGGCATAACGGGTTTGTTCCGATCCCCGAGATTCAGTTCCTTGCCTATCTGCACAACGCCGAGGATCAGATCCGGGGCGAGGCAGCCACATTACCGTTTTTCTCGAATGGTCAATTCACCAACCCGATGGTGCTGCGCATTGCCGGACTTGGCTATCAGAAAGGGTTCGGGGGTCACTTCCACAATGATAACTCGCTGGCAGTACTACGCGACATCCCTGGCGTGATCATTGCATGCCCATCCAATGGTGCGGATGCCGCCCAGATGTTACGCGAATGCGTGCGGTTGGCGCGGGAAGAGCAGCGGGTCGTTGTCTTTCTCGAACCAATTGCACTTTATCCGATGCGGGATCTGCACGAACCGCAGGATGCGGGATGGATGACAACCTATCCCTCTCCGGATCAGCGGATCGCGCTGGGCGAGGTTGGAGTGCACGGAGAGGGTGCTGATCTGGCCATCGTGACATATGGCAACGGGCACTATCTGTCGAAGCAGGCTTTGCCAGAGCTTGAGGCGGCTGGTCTGAGCACCCGGATCATCGACTTGCGCTGGTTGGCGCCATTGCCAGCGGATGCGCTGCGGGCAGCCACCAAAGGATGTAAGCATTTGCTGATCGTCGATGAATGTCGGCGCACTGGTAGCCAGTCAGAGGCACTGATGGCCCTGTTCTGCGAAGAAGGTGGTGACACTCCGACCGCGCGTGTTGTGGCCGAAGATTGCTTTATCGCGACCGGACCAGCCTATGCTGCACCACTGCCGTCGAAGGATGGCATTGTTGCCGCTGCATTGTCTTTGACCGGAGCAAAGAAATGACCCGAACAGCCGTCGTAATCTGCCCCGGGCGGGGGACCTACAACAAACCCGAACTGGGCTACCTGCATCGCCACCATCCTGCGCGCATGGATATGTTCCATCGATATGACGATATCCGAGCTGGAGAATCTCAGGAAACGGTCACCGCTCTGGACAGCGCCACGCGCTATACTGTCGGAAAGTACTCTCGCGGTGACGTGGCCTCGCCCCTGATCTATGCGGCATCCCTTGCCGATGCGCACGCGCTTGCGGATGATATCGATGTGGTCGCGGTCACCGGGAACTCGATGGGTTGGTACATCGCGCTTGCCGCCGCCGGGGCGTTGAGCCCCGAGAATGGGTTTCGCGTGGTCAACACCATGGGCACACTGATGCAGGAGCATCTAATCGGTGGGCAATTGGTTTATCCATTCGTGGATGAAGACTGGCAGATCGATCCTGCGCGCAAAGCAGAACTTCTGTCGCACGTGGCACGTGTCAACGCGTTGGAGGGGCACGATCTTGCGCTATCCATCGATTTGGGCGGAATGCTGGTACTGGCCGGGAATGAGGAAGGTCTGAAGGCGTTTGAGGCATCTCAACCCGTTGTGCAGGAACGTTTCCCGATGCGTCTGGCCAACCATGCGGCATTCCATACAGGGCTGCAGAAGCCTGTTGCTGAGGAAGGGCGCGCCCGGCTGAGTGTGGATTTGTTTGGACAACCTGAACGCCCGCTTATTGACGGGCGCGGCAAGGTTTGGTGGCCAAGGGCGACGGATACAAAAACCCTTTGGGACTACACGTTGGGACATCAGGTTACGGAGACCTATGACTTCACGCGCGCCATTCAGACTGCCGCACGGGAGTTCGCACCCGACCTGTTTATCGTGACTGGACCTGGCGCGACGCTGGGCGGTGCGGTTGCACAGTCTTTGGTTTTTGCGAACTGGCAAGGCATGTCTGACAAGGCATCCTTTCAGGCGCGGCAAGCAGATCATCCGATGTTGATCGCGATGGGCCGGGATGATCAGAGATCGCTTGCAACAGGCTGACACCGCGCTAATGATCCGCGAAAACTGAACTGAGGTCTGATATGAGCGACCCCGACCATACCCTCTGGCAAAACACCAGCAGCGAGCATGTCGACGCAGACCCGCTGTCCGAAGATATTACGGTTGATCTGGCTATCATCGGCGGGGGCTATACGGGATGTTCCGCAGCGCTCCATGCGGCACAGACTGGCGCTTCGGTTTGTTTGCTTGAGGCGCATCAGATCGGTCATGGCGGATCGGGGCGCAACGTTGGGTTGGTGAATGCAGGCCTTTGGCTGCCGCCCGATGAAATTCGCGCGCATCTTGGCCAGATCGCCGGAGATCGGCTGATCGAACTGCTGGGTAAAGCACCATCTGACGTTTTTCGATTGATCGAGGAACATGGGATCGATTGTGAACCTGTAAGGAATGGAACGCTACATTGTGCGCATTCGGCTGCGGGCTTCCGGGATCTGCAGACCCGCCATAGGCAACTTTCGGCATCAGGCGCGCCGGTCGAATTGCTGTCTGCAGAAACAGCGGGTCAAAGAACCGGCAGCGCATCGTTTCACGGGGCATTGTTGGATCCGCGGGCTGGCACCATCCAGCCGCTGGCTTATGTACGCGGCCTCGCTCGGGCGGCAATCGCTGCGGGGGCTCAAGTATTTGAACAAAGCCCTGTCCGGTCGATGCATCAGGTGGACGGCGTCTGGAGCCTGAGCACACAAGGCGGAACCATCCGCGCAAAGTCCGTGATACAAGCAACCAATGCGTATCACGCAGGCCTGCAAGAATCCGCGCCCGATTACGTGCCGGTGTATTATTTCCAGTATGCCACCGCGCCACTATCGGACAATCTGCGTGCCAGCATTCTGCCATCTGGCGAAGGGTGCTGGGATACCGGGCTGATCATGACCTCGTTCCGCATGGACCAAAGCGGGCGTCTGATTATCGGGGGGATGGGTGATCTGAAGCGACCCGGTCGGATGGCGCATGTTGGCTGGCTGCGACGCAAGTTGGCCGAGCTTTATCCTCAGCTATCGGATCAGCCATTCGTTGAGGGCTGGCATGGGCGCATCGCAATGACCTCGGATCATATACCCAAGATCACACGGATCGGACCCAATGCCCTGTCTGCGCACGGATTTTCTGGTCGTGGAATCGGGCCAGGCACCGTGTTCGGACGTCAGATGGCGGCAAGCCTTTTGAACGATGATCTGACCGAACTACCAGTGTCTGAAGTCTCCGAATATCACGAGAAGTGGACAGGACTTCGCCGCGCCTATTTTGAAACAGGCGCGGCGCTGACGCATCTCATCAAGGCACGGTTCTGAAGCTTCAGACCGACCGGGTAATACCGCCGTCCACGCGGATGTTCTGCCCGGTGATGTATGCGCCCCCCTCGGAAGCAAGCAAAGCAACGACCGAAGCGATTTCGTCATAGCTTTTGCCATACCGGCCCATCGGAATACGTGAGCGGAATTCTTCCTTTTCCGGCAAACTATCGATGAAGCCGGGCAGGACGTTGTTCATGCGGATGTTTTCGGCTGCATGTTTGTCGGAATAGAGCTTGGTGAAGGCTGCAAGCCCCGCACGAAAAACGCCCGATGTCGGGAAAACCGGATCAGGCTCGAACGCGGCAAAGGTCGAGATGTTGATGATGGAACCGCCACCCTGGGCTTGCATGATCGGGGTGACAAGCCGAGTCGGCCGAACGGCATTCATGAAGTAGACATCCATCCCTGTATGCCAGTCCTCATCGGTCAGCTCCAGAATTGGTGCGCGCGGTCCGTGGCCGGCGGAGTTGACCAGAACGTCGACACGCCCCCAATGCGACATGGCCGCATCGACCAGTTTCTTGAGGTCATCATTGGATTGGTTGGATCCTGTAACGCCGACGCCACCAAGCTCATGCGCTAAGGCCTCACCTTTGCCCGACGAAGACAGGATGCCAACTTTAAATCCATCTGCAGCCAGCCTACGAGCGGAATCCGCACCCATGCCACTGCCGCCTGCGGTGATCAGAGCAACTTTTTCAGTCATTGTTCTCTCCATTAAAGGTCTGCAGTCAAAATGTGCATTCCGGGTGGGTTTGACCAATCAGTTCTCCTGCCTCTATGCTGTAGAAAATCTACTGCTTAGTGTCATGACCGCTCTTCCCCCACTCAACGCCATACGTGCCTTTGAAGCATCCGCCAGACATCTCAACTTTCGCCTCGCCGCAGAAGAGCTTGGGGTTACTCAAGGTGCGGTCGCCCAACAGGTGCGCGGGCTGGAGGCAAGACTGGGGCAACAGCTATTTGATCGCTTGCCACGCGGATTGCGGCTGACTGAGGCGGGCCGACGCTTCCATTCCCCGTTGCGCAGAGCCTTTCGCCTGATCGAAGAGGCTGTCGAAGATCTGTCGGGTAACAGAAAGATTGCGATATCTGTGACGCCAAGCTTTGCCTCGAAATGGCTGGTACCACGAATATCGGATTTCACGGCAAAACACCCGGACATCTCGGTTCAGGTGGACGCGCGGGAACGTATTGCTGACTTCCAAAGTGACGGAATCGATATTGCCGTTCGCCAAAGTAGGGCACCATTCGCTGCTGATCTTGTAGCCACACCGTTGTTCACCTCTGCGTTTGTCGTGGTTTGTAATCCCGAACTTGCACAGAGCGTATCGCAGCCGTCTGAGCTGATGGATCATCTGCTGCTCAGCGACTCGCATGGTCTGTGGCCATTGTTTCTTGAACGTGCAGGCGTAGTTGGCAGACCGCGAATGATGAGTTTCAGCCAAACCAGCCTTGCAATAGATGCGGCAATATCGGGTCAGGGGTTTGCGCTGGCGAATGAGCCGCTTGTGGCATCCGAGCTTGCATCGGGTGATTTGGTGCAGCCGTTGCCAGAAGTGCTGCTGGAGGATCTCGAGTTTTTTGTCGTTAATCCCAAAAAGCCACGGCAGCCGGAATTGGTGCGATTGATGCGCGAGTGGCTTGTTTCTCAGGCTTGAAGATCTGCCGTGATCGCCTCGATGCGATGGCGTAACCACCGATGTGCCGGGTCATTTGTCGAGCGCTGATGCCAGACCATGTAGATCGAAACAGGTTCACACGTGAAAGGTAGTGGCGCGCAATCCAGTGACGACAATGGGCCGTTCTTCATCAATGCCGTGTCGGTTGAAATCAGGTCGCTGCCTTTTACGAAGGATGGGATCGCGTTGAAATTTGGCAGTGTTACGGTGGCGGGGCGGATCTGACTTTGATCGACGCCACGCATCACGGCCCTCGCATTGCGCCCATCTGCAAAGCGCACTTCGACATGTTCACTTTCACAATAAGATCGCCAGTTGTCTGGCGGCGCGCGCCGGTCGCCATCGTAGAAAACCATGAGCGGACTTGTGATCAGGAGCTTCTGAAATATGTCCGGGCCGTCCGGTGGCAGAGGCGTCAACATCAGCTGGCATCGGTCACTACGCAGAATGTCAGCGGACGGTACACCTGACGGGATGAAGCCCAGTTTCAGCCCTACCCCACCGGCACGTGCCGTCCGCAAAAGTTCCGGAAATACCAGTTCACGTGGCATGTCGTTGGTGGCAATCTGGACGCTGATCTCCTCTGACAGCGGGTCGAAAGGGCGCCCTTCCGTCAAGGCACGCAATCCATCCAGTACGTGTTGAACCGGTTCTTTCAGCGACAGGGCGCGTTCGGTCGGGGTCAGCCCCTGACCCGAGCGGACAAACAAAGGGTCGCCCAGAACCAGCCTGAGCTTCGCCAGCGTATGGCTGATTGCCGATTGCGTGACGCCCAGTCGGTCTGCAGCTTTTGAGACCGAACTCTCTTCGAGGATCGTCAGAAAGGTGCGCAGGACTTTGCCATCGAGGTCAGTAAAATCAGTTTTGTTCATATCATATATGACTAGTCATGAGTGGTTTTGTTGTCCACCGGGCTATAGGTGACTGTCATCCAAAGGAGGCGCGCGATGGGGATCCGCTTTTTCTCAGACAAAAACCGTCCGGTTCATATGGGTTCATATCCGCTGGAGCGACTGGCGCGTCAGGCCGATATGCCGGATCTTGGCTCGGTGCCATCTATGCCGGACCTTAGCTTTCATCGCCCCGAGCAACCCGAAAGCATCGTAAACGCGATGGGTGAGTTTCAGGCCATGATGGATGCAATCCGGGATGGATTCGTAAATACGGTGATGTCCGAGGTCCCCGCAGATCCGCTTGAGCGGGCAAACCATCTGAAGGCCTTTGGGTATTTCAATGATGCCTCGATGATTGGATGTGGGCCCCTGCCAACCGAGGCGTTACTAGATGCGCCGCGCCGGAACCCGGATATCGATCGGCTGGCCCATGCGCTGAGGACGCGTCAAACCAAAACGCTGGCTTCTGGCATCGATGTGATCATGGCCGATCTGAAAGAAAGCATGGAGGCGACGCCGGGTTCGATCGACACACATCGTCATGCCATCGTATTTCTGTATGAACACAACCGAGATCCCGATCCATCTGAGCCTGGCGCGGATTGGATACTGGATGCTCAGGATCATCGGGCGTGTCTGCTAGCGACTGAAAACGCCGTCGTCATTGCCAATTACATTCGCCTGCTTGGCTTTGATGCACGGGCACATACCGCCATGTCGTCAGAAGTTGACCTGGGCAAACTTGCCGTGGCTGCCGGGCTGGTATCGTCAGAGGTTGATGGGCTGGTCGCACCTTGGTTAGGGTGGCGCTTTGGTTTGGCGGCAGTCACGACCGAGATGGATATTGCCCACGACCTGCCGCTGGCCCCGATGGCGCAGCAGCCCTGGTTTCGAACGCAAGGCCCGGCCTGGTGGTTGGGGGCAGGCTTTGCCAAGAATGCCCTGAATCGCGATCCCTACGCCAAACGGCGATACATGGATGGCGCGCATCCGTTTGAGAACCTCAAACGTGTCGACGATCCGACCACTTACATCGACGAAGCAAATGTCGCGCGGGTACCCAAGCGCGCCGACATGTTCGCACGCGCCCAGTTCGGCGATATGGGTAAGACACTGCAGGACAGCGCCAAGGGCGGGTATTATGTGCGCAAGGCCGCACCCAGTTTCGCGCAGCGTCGGGCATTGGGGGCGTTTGTCCTGCTGCAGGATGGCGAAAGTGCTGAGGTCAGCAAACCCAAAGACTCCGAACGCAGTGCCGCGAACCTCAAGGCAGCGAGCTATTTTCTGGGTGTTGATGCTGTTGGCCTCAGCCGTTGCCCGGAATGGAGCTGGTATTCCCACGACGCGACGGGGGAAGAGATTGTACCACCTCATGATCAGGCGATCAGCATGATCATTGATCAGGGCTATGAAACCATGGAAGGCGCGTCGGGTGACGACTGGATCAGCGTTGCGCAATCCATGCGGGCCTATCTGCGGTTCTCGCTGCTGGGCGGCGTGATTGCCCAGCAGATCCGCAATCTCGGCTACAAGGCCAAGGCGCATACGGTGATGGATGGTGAAGTGCTGCAGCCGCCACTATTGCTGCTCAGCGGATTGGGAGAGGTCTCGCGCATTGGTGAGGTGATCCTGAACCCCTATTTGGGCCCACGCCTCAAATCCGGCGTCGTGACAACCGACATGCCGATGGAACATGACAAACCGATTGATTTCGGCCTGCAGAGCTTTTGTGAAAGCTGCAATAAATGCGCACGCGAATGCCCTTCGGGTGCGATCACCGCTGGACCGAAACTGATGTTCAACGGCTACGAAATCTGGAAATCCGACAGCCAGAAATGTGCCACCTACAGGATCACCACGCCGGGGGGCGCGATGTGTGGGCGCTGCATGAAAACCTGCCCATGGAACCTCGAAGGTATTTTCAAGGAGCGCCCGTTCCGTTGGGCGGCGATGAACATTCCGTCTGCGGCTCCGGTTCTGGCGAAGCTGGACGATGCCGTTGGCAACGGTGGGCTGAATGATACCAAGAAATGGTGGTGGGATTTGGAGTTGCAGTCGGACGGTGCCTATCGACCGACAGAGCAGCCACTGAACCGGCGCGATCTGCAAAGGGATCTGGATCTGAAATATGAAGATCAGACACTGGCGGTATACCCGGCATATCTCGCCCCACATCCTTGGCCCTATCCATTTGCGATGGATCGCGAAGCCGGAATTGCCGCTTATGAGGCGATGGTCACAGCGGAGGAATACAAATCCCGCGTGGCGGCAGGCGATATGTCAGTTGTTCATCGATACCAGATTGCTGGCGATGCACCGGTAATGCGGGTGGAACTGACCAAAGTCGATAAGATGACCGCTGATGTGACCAAGTATGAGTTCTCGGCGATGAACAGTGCCCCGCTTCCGGAATGGACGGCAGGGGCGCATCTGGACGTGCTGGTGGCTCCGGAATTTCTGCGACAGTATTCAATGTCGGGTGATCCGTCTGATCGCAGCATATACCAGATTGGCGTGTTGCGAGAGGATAAAGGCCGCGGTGGTTCAGCGTTGCTGCACCGTATCTTCAACGAGGGGCGCAAGGTCTTCATTTCGAAACCCATCAACCATTTTGATCTGGATGAATCTGCTGCAAAGACGTTCCTGATGGGGGGCGGTATCGGCATTACTCCGATGATTGCTTTTGCGCATCGCCTGTATGCGCTGGGCAAAGATTTTGAGCTGCACTATTCGGCCAGCACGCGACAGGGTGCAGGTTATCTGGATGACCTTGCCTCTATGCCGTGGGCCGATCGCGTACACTATCATTTCTCGGATGAAGGTACCCGTGCGGATCTGGATGTTGTTCTGTCGGGGTATCAGCCGGGATGGCATGTCTACACCTGTGGACCCGATCGCTATATGGATGGAGTCATCCTGGCCGCTGAAAAGCAGGGTTTCCCGGACGAAGCGCGACATCTCGAGTATTTCTCAGTTCCGGAGCAGCCGGAATATGAGAATCATCCGTTTACGCTCAGACTCAATCAATCGGGTCGCGAGCTTCCAGTGCCAGCCAATAAGGACGCAGCACAGGTGCTGAATGAGGCGGGCATACATGTGGATGTCAAATGTGCAGACGGAATTTGCGGTGTCTGTAAATGCGGCGTGATTTCCGGGGAGATTGAGCATCGCGACTTTGTCCTTTCCAATAAACAGCGCGAAGGTGCGATGATCCTGTGTCAGAGTCGCGCTGCCGAAGCCGGGGGTGTGGTAGAGATCGATCTTTGAGCTTGGTCAGGAAACGACATATCGGCTGTGAAAATTTGGTCGCTCCTGCCATGGACGCGGCAGGGTTGCTGCACTAACGTCCACCTCGAACCCCAGTGAACCCTGATCAACAGGCGCGAGGTAAATTCATGGATTATCACAGCCCCGCCAGTTTCGCCGAGGCATCGGCTCTGGCTGCGAACGCTACGGGCGTAACAAGATTTCTGGCAGGCGGCACCGATGTTCTGGTGCAGCTGCGATCAGAACTTGTGACGCCTGATACGCTTATCGACATCAAGAAAATCAATGGTGTATCGGATATCACCCGCATTGCAGACGGCAGCTGGACACTGGGTGTCGCAGCTACCGGAGCAGAGATGAGCGAACATGCCGAGCTGGTCAGCGATTGGCCCGGTGTAGTCGAGGCGATGGATCTGATCGGTTCGACACAGGTTCAGGGGCGGGCAACTTTGACCGGTAATCTATGCAATGCCTCACCGGCTGCTGATTCCGTACCGGCGATGGTGGCGGCCGGGGTGACCGTTACGGTGACCGGCCCCGACGGCACACGCGAGGTCGCTGTCGAAGATATTCCCACCGCCCCGGGTCGTACCTCGCTGGCCAAAGGCGAGTTGATATCTGCTCTGAACATTCCGGCGCGCGGCGCAAATGGTGGCGATGCGTATCTGCGCTTCATTCCGCGCACCGAGATGGACATCGCTGTCGTCGGCGTTGGGGTGAACCTGCGTCTGGATGGGGATACAATCGCTGAAGCCCGAGTATCGCTGGGTGCGGTTGCGCCGACTGTCTTGCTGGTTGACGAATGCGCCAAGGCGATCATCGGCACCACGCTTGATGACGCAGCGCTTGAAACTTTGGCTGCGGCTGCTTCAGCAGCCTGCAACCCGATCAACGACAAGCGCGGTACTGTTGAATTCCGCACCGAAGTTGCAGGTGTGCTTACCAAGCGCGCCGCAAAGACTGCCTATGCCCGTGCGAAGGGAGAGCAAGCATGAGCAAGTTCCACGTATCCACGACCGTGAACGGAGATACGGTCGAGTATCTGTGCGATCCACGCGAAACCCTGCTGGATTGTCTGCGCGACAAGCTGAACCTGACCGGCGCCAAGGAAGGCTGCGGAACCGGGGATTGCGGGGCCTGTTCGGTCACGGTTGATGGCCGTCTGGTGTGTTCCTGCCTGATGCTGGGGGTTGAGGCCGAGGGCAAGCAGATCGAAACGGTCGAAGGCATCTCTGATGGTGATGTTCTGCACCCGCTGCAGAAGAACTTTATCGAACATGCAGCTCTTCAGTGTGGCGTTTGCACCCCTGGTGTTCTGGTCGCGGCCAAGTCGCTGTTGGAAAAGAACCCTAACCCGACCGAGGAAGAAGCGCGTTACTGGCTGGCAGGCAACCTTTGCCGCTGCACCGGGTACGACAAGATTATCCGCGCCGTGATGGATACGGCTGCTGAACTGCGGGAGGCTTCGTAATGGCACTCGATGATCGCAAATCAGATTTCAAATTTGTAGGAACGCGCCCCGACCGTCCTGATGGCCTGGACAAAGTGACCGGCCGTGCCAAGTTCGGAGCGGACGCTTATGCGCCCGGCATGTTGCACGGTGCCATTCTGCGCTCACCTCATGCACATGCACGCATCATCAGTATCGATACTTCGCGGGCCGAAGCGCACAAGGATGTGAAGGCCGTCGTCACCCGTGTGGATTTTTCCGACAAGGTTGAGTTCAAGCCCGGTCTTGAAGGAGAGTTCTGGAACGTCCTGGAAAACGTCATGGCGGGCGAAAAGGCGCTGTATGACGGTCATGCTGTGGCAGCAATTGCAGCGACATCGGCGTTGGCCGCGCGGGACGCGCTCAAGCTGATCGAAGTGGAATACGAAGTCCTGCCTCATGTGACGGATGTGGACAAGGCAATGGAGCCCGACGCGCCGGTCATCCGCGAAGGCGCGGCCGATTACTCGGTTCCCGAAGGGATGCATCCAAATGTCGTACGTTACCATGAAAGTGGGCATGGCGATGTCGAGGCGGGATTTGCTGAGGCCGATCTGGTTATTGAAGACAGTTTTGTCACCGAGGCAACGCACCAAGGTTACATTGAGCCTCATGCCTGCCTTGCGACGCTGGGCAATGACGGCAAAGGTGAGCTGTGGTGTACAACGCAGGGACATTGGATTGCACAGAAAACCTGTGCTGCTCTGCTGGGAATTGAGACCTCGCAGCTTCGCGTGACGGCATCCGAGATTGGTGGCGGATTTGGCGGAAAGACCACTGTCTTTATCGAGCCCGTTGCGCTGGCCCTGTCCCGCAAAGCCAATCGCCCGGTTAAGATCGTCATGAACCGCTCCGAGGTATTCCGCGCGACCGGACCGACCGCATCGGCTTCGATGGACGTCAAAATCGGCATGAAGAAGGATGGCACGATAACTGCTGCGCAAGGCGTATTCCGCCTGCAAGGTGGGGCCTTCCCGGGTGCACCCGGCGATATGACCGCTATGTGCGCCTTTGCGCCCTACAACCTGACCAATGTGCGGCAGGTTGGTTATGATGTGATGTCCAACCGTCCCAAACAGGCCGCGTATCGTGCGCCTGGTGCGCCGATGGGCGCGTTTGCAGTGGAATCGGTTCTGGATGAGCTGTGCAACAAGCTGGGGCTCGATCCGGTGGATGTGCGTCTGAAAAACGCGGCACATGAAGGAACCAAAGCCAGCTATGGCCCACGGTATGAACGTATCGGGCTTGTTGAAACGCTGGAGGCCGCCAAGGCGCATCCGCATTACTCAGCCCCGCTGAAACCGGGGCAGGGGCGCGGCATTTCCTGCGGCTTCTGGTTCAACCATGGTGGTGAGACATCTGTCTCGCTGGCACTATCTGAGGATGGTTCTGCACAGTTGATGGTCGGAACGCCCGATATTGGTGGTTCGCGCGCCTCAATGGCACTGATGGCAGCCGAGGTGCTGGGCATCCCTTATGAGAACATCCGTGTGACCGTCGCGGACACTGCAACGCTGGGCTATAATGACGTATCCCATGGCAGCCGCGTGACCTATGCCAGTGGCTTGGCGACAATCAAGGCCGCACGTAGTGCTGTCGAAAAGCTCTGCGAACGGGCGGCCGCCAAATGGGGTATCCCCGCCGACGCGGTGAAATGGGAAAACGGCCATGCCGTGCCTTCTGGCCCGAATGCAGGTGACTTCGATCCCATGCCGCTGGCTGATATCACCGCAGACATGGGTTCAACGGGTGGGCCGATCTCGGGACATTTTGAGGCTACCCCGGAAGGCGCAGGCGTCTCTTTCGGTACGCATATTGTCGATGCCGAGGTTGATCCGGAAACCGGCAAAACCAGCGTAACCCGCTACACCGTCATTCAGGATGCGGGTAAGGCGATCCACCCGGACTACGTCGAGGGGCAATATCAGGGTGGTGCCGCACAGGGCATCGGCTGGGCGCTCAACGAAGAGTATGTCTATGGGGATAATGGTCGTTTGCAGAACTCGATCTTCCTCGACTACCGCATCCCTGTCGCCAGCGACCTGCCAATGATCGACACGGTGATTGTAGAGGTGCCCAACCCGGGCCATCCATTCGGCGTGCGAGGTGTGGGTGAAACCGGCATCGTGCCGCCGCTGGCAGCGATCGCTAACGCTGTGTCCAAGGCTGCAGGTGTCCGCATGCGGCAGTTGCCAATGTCCCCACCACGTATCCTTGCTGCGCTGAAGGAAGATGGTTGAGGTTCACCTTTGGTCTGGCCTCCGGTCTTTGACCGGGGGCAAGCAGGTGGTGGAGGTCGAGGCCGCCACCACAGGAGAATTGCTGCGTGCTTTGGTGCGGGTTTATCCACAGTTGCAGGCCCCGATCGACGCGGGTGTTTCCGTAGCCATCGACGGGCGCATCATCGCCAGCGGCTTGTCAGAGGCGATCCCGGAAGGGGCTGAGATTTATTTGATGCAAAGGCTTCGGGGCGGATAGATTGGTAGTATTTTGTTAAGTCGGGGGAGAGCTGTGTACAGCAGTTTGGAATGCCAACACGCTCTCACCCCTGATCCCGCCGAAGTACCCCCTCGTTAAAAAAAACACCAACAAACAGCTCGGCAGGGTTGATCTCATATGTATTGCAATATTGGCATAAGTATTGCGAGAACTTGTCATATATTTGTGACTTTCTAAATTTCTCGCCGTAAATCGCATGCCCCAATGACGCTCGCGGATGTATAGGACAGGCTCCTGGCCGCGAACTGTCCACATAAAGAAGCCTCACAAAGCCTGTCACTTAACCGACAAGTTCATGATCGAGCGTCTCTTACAAAACGCTCAGCACAGTGCTGAACGGGACGGCGTGTCACCCGGCGATTGCTAATTGTCTTAGCTCCACTTCTCTGGGCGCCACCAATAGGCGCTGGGTTTAGAGAGAAGGTGAGGACTACGTCAAACAACGGCCATTCGAGAGCTATTGATCGTCGCCGCTTTGGGTTTCGGAACAAAGATATTCGCCGCACCCACTCGCGACGCAGCCTGTTCGGGTGGGAGCTAAGATCTGTGCGACATCCTGAGATCGATGAACGCTGCAAAGGGGAGCTGGCGGTATACCTAAACCGGTCAGGATTCTTGAGAATCGCCGATTGAGTTGGACAAAGCCAGTATAGTGAGCATTGAAAAGCCGTGTTCCTTTGCCAAGGCATAGCGGGAAAGTGTAATATGATCAGTAGTACACTGCCAAACATCCTGTGGCGCGATATCTACTACCGGATTGATTTTCAATGAAAGTCGATGGTGGGTGATGAGAGACTCGAACTCCCGACATCTTCGGTGTAAACGAAGCGCTCTACCAACTGAGCTAATCACCCGTGAGGGGGGATTTAGCCAAGCCTGAGGGCGGGCGCAAGAGGGTCAGGCATAAATTCTTGCACAAGTTTTGCAGAAAATAACCGATTGCGGGTTTGTGCCAGTGAATGTGTCCGCAATTCGCCCCCGAACCGTCGGGATGTGCTGTCTTTTCCGCCGCATACGCCTTTGCAGTTCCGCAAATGACCTTGCTTGTGCCCGGCTGCCTCCGATATTCCCTGAGAGAGTTACTTTCCGAACGGGAGAGCACAGGATGCAGCCCGGCGCATGCCGCCATCTGTTCGCAATGCTGTCGATTTGCGCTTTGGCCTTGGTCCCGATTCGGGCAGCAGCCGAAGAAACGCTGGTATTTGCAGCGGCCAGTCTGAAAACCGCGCTTGATGAGATTGCCACGGATTTCGAAGAACAATCGGGGCAAGACGTCACGATCTCTTACGCGGCATCATCGGTTCTGGCACGCCAGATACAGCTTGGTGCCCCTGCAGATGTGTTCATCTCGGCCAATGTCGAATGGATGGATTACCTTGAGGATCACGACAGGATCGAAGCTGATTCCCGGATCGATCTGCTGGGCAATGGTTTGGTGTTGATTGGCGGTTCGGGTCAGTCGGAAACTGGCGAACTCAGCGCGGATTATGACCTGCAATCAGAGTTGAAGGGTGGATATCTGGCGATGGCCCTTGTCGATGCCGTGCCGGCAGGGATCTATGGAAAGACAGCTTTACAGAATCTGGGCCTTTGGGATGGTGTTCAAGGCAAAGTCGCGCAGGCAGACAATGTTCGTGCAGCTCTTGCGTTGGTTGCCACCGGGGCGTCACCTCTGGGCATAGTTTACCGTTCTGATGCGCAGGCAGAGGAACAGGTCCGCGTTGTTGGGACGATCCCCTCCGGGTCCCATGCGCCGATCATTTATCCGGCGGCCATGACGAAATCCGCCGCACAGGGTGCACGGGACTTTCTGAGCTATCTGCAGTCCGAAGAAGCGCAGGCCATCTTTCTGGAGCAGGGGTTTTCTCTGCCGGGTGCGCAATAATGGGATGGCTCGGCCCCGCAGAGCTGGAAGCGCTGAGGCTTTCGCTGCGCGTATCCTTCTGGGCGACGCTCGCAACGCTCCCGTTGGGAATATTTGTGGCCTATGCCCTTGCTCGATGGCGGTTCCCGGGGCGGCAACTATTGAACGGTCTTGTGCACCTGCCGTTGATCCTTCCGCCTGTAGTGACAGGCTATCTGTTGCTTTTGACATTTGGTGTGCAGGGACCGTTAGGGAAACTTCTGGCGGAAATCGGCATCGTTGTTGCCTTTCGTTGGACCGGAGCTGCGCTTGCAGCAGGGATCATGGCATTTCCGCTGATGGTGAGGGCGATCCGGCTGTCGATCGAAGCGGTCGACCCCAAGCTTGAACAGGCTGGTGCTACCCTTGGGGCCTCGCAACCGTTTGTCTTTGCCACCGTGACCTTACCCATGATTCTGCCGGGGATCATTGCTGGTGCGATCCTCGCTTTCGCCAAGGCGATGGGTGAGTTTGGGGCGACCATCACATTCGTGTCGAACATTCCGGGTCAAACGCAGACATTACCTTCGGCTGTCTATGCCTTCTTGCAGGTGCCGGGAGGGGAGGAGGCGGCGACCCGCTTGGTCATCATTTCCATCATCATAGCGATGGGTGCCTTGCTGCTGTCTGAGTATGTTGGTCGGCGTGCAGCTGCGCGGGTGGCCGGATCATGAGCTTATCCGTCCGTTTGAAACACAGCCTGCCGGGGATCGAACTGGATCTGAGTTTTGATGCACCGCCTGGCGTAACGGTTCTATTCGGACGATCCGGTTCGGGAAAGACGACGATCGTTGACGCGGTCGCCGGATTGCTGCGACCACAGGCAGGTCGGGTTGCCGTAGATGACTGGGTTCTTTTCGACACCGACAAAGGATTGTGGCTGCCACCGCATCGGCGGCGTCTGGGATATATCTTTCAGGAAGGTAGGCTGTTTCCGCATTTGACGGTTCGCCAAAATCTGGCATTCGGGCGCTGGTTCGCGCCCAGAAATGCGCAACGCGAAAACCCGGACAAAGTTATCGAAATGCTGGGGATTGGTCATCTGCTGGACCGCCGCCCCGCTAAACTGTCGGGCGGTGAGAAACAAAGGGTAGCGATTGGTCGTGCCTTACTGGCCAGCCCCCGCCTAATTTTGGCAGATGAGCCTTTGGCAGCGCTGGATGATGCCCGAAAGGCGGAAATCCTCCCTTATTTCGAGCGATTGAGGGACGAAGTGTCAGTTCCGATCCTTTACGTCACGCATTCGGCCGCAGAAGTTGCACGGTTGGCTACTTCGGTAGTGGCGCTACAGGATGGAAAGGCTCTGCGTCATGGTCCGGCGTCCGAGGTGTTGGCAGACCCCTCTGTTGCCCCCGCCGGTGTTCGAGCAGTTGGTGCGGTGTTGCGGGTTAAGGTTGCAGAACATCATGCGGACGGGCTGACCGAGCTTGAGGCAGGGGGTAGCCGTTTGTTCCTGCCAAAGATTCCGCATCGTGTTGGGGAACAGTTGCGTATCCGCATTCCGGCCCAAGAGGTCATTCTGTCAGATCGAAAACCGGAAGGTCTGTCGGCGCTGAATGTGTTGGAAGGAACAGTCGATACGATCCGGGCAGGCGAAGGGCCGGGGGCAATCGTGTCGGTTCAAACGCCGGCTGGTGCCATACTGGCGCGCGTGACACGCCGTTCGGTCTCGGCGCTCGGACTTGCGCCCGGTCATCCCTGTTATGCGGTTATCAAGACGGTCGCGCTGGCCCCGCAGGATGTTGGCGGGCGCGTTGCTGCGAACGGGCAGGCCTGATCTCAGGCCAGTGCCCGCGCTTCGTGTTCACGCAGAATGACCCGCGCTGCGCGCCCAAAGCTCATTCCGTCAGAAGCTGGCCGGTCAGGAAAGATTTCGGCCAGTTCCTGCAACCCATCCGACGATAGTGTGTGCAGCGCTTCTTCGCCCAGAAACAAACTCTCGGCCGGGGCGCTTTCGGCCATCAGGATTTCGTGACGATCCAGCAGGATATGCATGTATTCAACTGGCTTATCCGATGTATCGACGGAAATCCCGGGCCATGAGCACAGGTGCTTGGCAGCAACCAAAGCTTCGGAGGCGCCAAACAACAGCTCAACTTTGGGGCCACGGACAAGGACACGGTGCTGCTGCGACACGAGCAAATCACGCTTTGGCAAGCCGGGGCCAAGACTTCCTGCAGCAATTCGAACCGGTCGCATCGCCGGGTTTGCGCGCAAGTGTTCAGCACTCATCTGACGGCCTTCGATCCATCGGATCGGTTGCAATCCGTGATCTTCGGTGACGACAAGATCGCCTACGCGCAAGTTTTCGATGAGGCACGGGCCATCCCGCGCATTTATCAGCGTGCCTGCGGTGAAGCAGACGCCTTCAATGGTGATTGTGATTTGCTGCGTTTGGATGTCCTCAACCGGGAAGCCAAACACGCTGACAACCGCAGTTACCTGCACGGTGAACGTGTCGGTAACGATCTCTCCATTGTCCAGATCATCAAAGAAAGTAGGATCAACGGTGTAGGTCCATTCCCCAGTCGCAGGATCAATGGTCGCTGTGCCGAATGCAGGCGGCGTTTGAATTTCCCAGTCCTGAGAAATGATCGGGAACCCGCTGGTTATGCCCAGATCACCGTCCGCAACATTCGGTGGGTCACCGGTTACCGAACCTGTTGTGTCGCCGATGATTGAGACCATTCTAGGATCCTTCCTCTTTCAGCGCCTGTGCAAACTCCTTTTTCTTATACAGCCGCATATGTACTTCGCCTGCGTCGTCCCGGGTCCATTCAACGATCCTGTTCCGGGTCAGATCGCTATCCATTCTGTTGGTCCGGACGCGTGGATGGGGGATTTCACGTTTGAGAATATCCACCATCTGGCTGGTCTGTCCAAACGGGGCAACAAGATCGACAATCCAGAATGAAGATCCGCTTGTGAAATCCGTGTCTGTCAGCGCTTTTTCCTGAACCGCATATTTGTATTCGGCATCGGGGCTGAGGCCGGCAAAGGTAACGAACCCGCGGGGAAAACCGTTCTGGCGAAAGATATGATACTGGCCCAATCGAAGGGGCGTTTCAAAGGCATAAAGAACCTGAGCGAGGCTGCGTTTTTGATGCGTTTTGGTCAGTCCGGCAAGATAAAACAAAGCACCGAAATCCGCGTATTTCTCGGGCGAAATATCGAACCAGTCCTTTGGAAACGTCTTGCTCAACATGCACCTCAACAAACAAACATATCGCGATGTTAGCGCGCAAATTGTTGAAATGATAGCTTTTTGGCTGAGCGCGATTTGGGTCAATGACCCTTGTACGTGGCCTGTCCGGCTTTACTCAACCGGCGCGCCATCTATTATCGATCTCAAACAAGAATTCTTGGGATTGGATTTATTATGAACCGCTTGGTGAAGATAAGCACTTTGATCTCGCTGATTTTGGTACCGGGATTTGCGTCCGCCATAGGGTTTGGCGTCGGCATAAGGCCCGCCTACCAGACAACGGTTACTCCGATGGATGGCGGTGTTTACGAAGTGGCAACCAGCGGTAGCACCGCGCCCGTCACCTATTGGTGCGGGATCGGCGATTTTGCCATCCGCACCCTCAGAACGTCTGCCACGCAGCGCATCTATATCTACAGGGCATATGAGCCTGGCGTGCGGACGGTCCAGTTCTCCCTGACACCGCCGGCCGGGGCTGACACAAGTCCAGGCTATTCTGTCACCGTCAAACGGGTAGGGGCGAACATGACGGCTGCGTCTGCGCAGGGGTATTGCTACGACAACTTCATGGATCTGGGTTTCTGAGCCCGAGGTTCAGACCCATTTGGCCAGAGGTGGCAGGCTCATCAGAACCGCGTCCGGATCGTGTCCGGTTTCCAGCCCGAATTTGGTGCCCCGGTCATAGACAAGGTTGTATTCGGCATAGAGGCCACGGTGCACCAGTTGCGTGTTCTTGTCGTCTTCGCCGAAGCCCTGAACTCGGCGCTTTTCGACGAGGGGCAGGAAGGCCGGCAGAAACGCACGCCCGATATCCTGCGTCAGCGCAAAGTCGGCCTGCCAGTCCCCGGTGCAATAATCGTCCATGAAAATGCCGCCAACTCCACGCGCACGCTTGCGGTGTGGGATATAAAAGTACTCGTCCGCCCATTCCTTCAGACGCGGGTAGTGGCCGGGGCCATGCGGATCCAGATGCGCCTTTTGCATCGCATGAAAATGCGCTGTGTCGTCATCATATTCGATGCACGGGTTCAGATCGGAGCCGCCGCCAAACCACCAGGCATGGGGGGTCCAGAACATACGCGTGTTCATATGGACCGCCGGGACATGCGGATTCTGCATATGCGCGACCAGACTGATCCCCGAGGCCCAGAACCTTGGGTCATCCTTCATGCCCGGAATGCCCTTGCGCGCAGCCATTGCTTGCTGGGCGCGCTCACCCAGTGTTCCATAAACGGTCGAGACGTTGACACCGACCTTCTCGAATACACGTCCACCGCGCATCACCGACATTAGTCCGCCGCCTGCGTCCGAACCGTCATCGGATTGGCGTCTGGTTTCCTTGACTTCGAACCGGCCGGGCTTTGCATCCGAGAACGGTCCAGCCTCGTGGCTGTCTTCAAGCGCTTCAAAGGCGGTGACGATGTCATCGCGCAGCTCACGGAACCAGGCTGCAGCAGTGGCTTTTTCAGTTTCAAACATGGGTCTTAATGTGCAGGGGCAGCGACCGGGTCCAGCAGGGTGCGGCCGCCGTCGATTGTCAGGATTTGTCCGGTCATGAAACCCGCCGCGTCCGAGGCCAGGAATTGTGCGGTTTCAACCAGTTCATTGGGCGCAGCGATACGCGCCAACGGTGTGTGCTTTTCGATATCGTCCCGGAAATCCCGGTTCTCTTTCAGGGTAGATTGCAATGATGCGCTCATTACCGAACCCAGCGCGATTGAGTTCACGCGAATCCGGTTCGGGGCCAGGGCAACAGCCAAAGACCTGGTCATCTGATCCAGAGCCGCCGTTGAAACCGAATAGGCCATCAGGTCCGGATGAGTGCGACGCGCGGCAATTGAGGACAGATTGATGATGGAACCGGCTGGGTTTTCATCATCGTCACCAGCTTGCTTGATCATACGCTTCGAAACCAGCTGGCTCAGCCGCAAGGCCGGCATGAGGTTCTGGTTCAGCAGGGTGCGAACCGAGTCGTCCTCCATGTCCAGCGGATCAGAGGGTATGACCTGCCGGGCACCGTTGATCAGAATGTCGACCTGATCGAAGGCGTCCAATGTCGCTGAAAGCAGGTTCGCGATTGTCAGCTTTTCACGAAGATCGCCTGCAAAATAGCGGATATTGCTGTCATCGGCCTGTTCACCCAGCTCCTCGAGCAGGCGCTTTTCATCCATGTCGGCGAACATGACGTTAGCCCCGGCATCCGCAAAGTGACGCCCGATGGCCAGGCCGATCCCATTTGCTCCGCCGGTAACGATTGCTGTTTTGCCAGCTATGGAAAAGGACATTCGAATCCTCCTGAGTTGTGGCGCAGGTTAGCGGGCCTTATCGCCGAGGGCGAGAGGCATGAAAAACCTTGAACCGATTGTCTCCGGCTACCTCATCGACCTGCGCAAACATGTCGCTCAGGGTTGCTTCGTAGGGCAGATGGCGGTTGGCCACCATCCATAGGTGACCCGAACGGACCAGATTGCGCGCTGCCGCGCTGATGAACCCCTGTCCAAGTGCCGGGTCAGCACTGCGGGAAGTGTGGAACGGTGGGTTCATGATGACGGTATCTATCGGTTCCGGAGCGTTCCATGTGACGGCATCTGCCCAATAAAACTGGGCACGAGAATCTGTCACGTTGGCGCGCGCGCAATCCAGGGCGGTATGGTCTGCCTCGACCAGATGCAATGCACGGATGCTGTCGTCCTTCAGCAAACCTGCTGACAAATAGCCCCATCCGGCGCCCAGATCGGCTACCCGTGAACCCAGCTTTATGGGTAAAGCTTTCAGTAGCAGAGCCGAGGCCGGATCGATCCCATCCGCAGAAAACACACCGGGTGCGGTCTGAAACCCATCCGCCTGCTGCGTTTCTGCCGCGGCCCAATCGGAGAACGCCGCTGGGTCGGATTGAAACCAGAAGATTTTGCCGTGGGCCTTGGCAATGGGCCCTTCAACCGGAACCCGCTTGCGAATGTCTTTCAGCAAGCTGTCTACGCCATCGGTTTTTGCACCGTCCACGACGACAGTCCCACTGGCGCGGTGACACGCCTGGTGTACCAGAGCACGGGCAAGCGCCTTGGCGCGAGGCAGAAAGACAATCGCATCCTGACAGGGGTCATCCGCTGCAGGCGTGGCTGCAAAACCCTGCGCCTCGAAATGATCGTGAAAGGGCTTGAAGGGTTGAACCACCTGCGTCTCGCGCGGCAATTCAGACAGATCGTGATCTGATGTGGGCGCCAAGACTGACACGGGCTGTGACAACGTCAGACCGCTTTCCAATGCAAGGCTGAGGCGAGGGGACATAGGTAATTCCTGCAAAAGGTCTGGCGCGGGCTATCGTCCGCTCTGCCGCCTTACTCTTCCCGTTCCATTGTGCACTGAAGCGGATGTTGATGCCGACGCGCAAAATCCATCACCTGACCGACCTTGGTCTCGGCGATTTCGTGACTGAACACGCCCACGACGGCCACACCTTTTTTGTGCACCGTCAGCATGATTTCAAACGCCTGCGCATGCGTCATCGAGAAGAAACGCTCGAGAACGTGCACGACGAATTCCATCGGCGTGTAATCGTCATTCAGCAGCAGAACTTTGTACAACGGAGGACGCTTGGTCTTGGGCTTCGTCTGAACAAGGATTGACGTATCGCCATCCTCGTCCGACTTGTCAGACATCATCCACTGGGTTTCGAGCATTTCTAGTGAGTTTCCGATTCAAGCTTCGGTTTATCTGTTGGCTTATATAACGTCACCGTATCCAGAGGAAAGAGGGACTGGACGTAATCGGAATGGAAGACAAGCTGACAACCATAGGCTTCGATGCAGACGACACTCTTTGGCATAATGAGCGGTTTTTTCAGCTGACGCAGGCGTATTTCGCGGATCTGCTTGCCGATCATGCCGAGCGTGATCACCTGATGGATCGATTGCTTGCGGCGGAAAAGCGCAACATCCGGCACTATGGGTACGGAATCAAAGGCTTCACATTGTCGATGATCGAAACTGCGATCGAGGTGACTGAGGACAAGGTGCCTGCAGCCGTTATTCGTCAGTTGGTTGAGGCCGGGCAAGAGATGCTGGCCCATCCGATTGAACTGCTGCCCCATGCTCGGGAGGCGATCGAATCTGTCGCGCACTCTTATCGTGTGTTGCTGATAACCAAGGGAGATTTGATCGATCAGGAACGCAAGCTTGCGCAATCGGGTCTGGGTGAATTGTTTGATGAGGTCGAGATCGTCTCGGAAAAGACATCAGACACCTATCGTACGATCTTTGAGCGCCACGGTGACGGTCCGGGGGCGTCGATGATGGTGGGTAACTCGGTGCGCTCGGATGTGGTCGCACCGATTCAGGCTGGGTGTTGGGGTGTCTACGTCCCGCACGGAATGGTATGGGAGATCGAGCACGCAGATGTTCCGGTTGATAATCCCAGATTTCGCGAACTGCGGAATCTGGGTGGCCTGGCATCGCTTGTTCGGGAGATTCCCTGATCTGTTGCGCAATGGTCTCAGTTTTGAAAAATTCGAAATCCCACTGCGCCTTGTTTTCGGCAATATCGCCTGTTTGGTAGGTCGCGCATGCTCAATCGCCAGATATAGTGCTACCTGAAACGATAACATTGGTGTGGAAATTTCACCTTTCGGTTTATTTCGGCCACCCTCTGTGTTAGCCTGAACCACAATAAAACAAGATTAGCTGACCGGGAAAACCCGGCGGCGCGAGGCAGACAGAGGCAAAGATCGTGCAGATTCGGCGGACAGTTCCGGCCCGAATGGGCTTTATCCTTATAGCTATGCTATGGCTGCTAGTCTTGGCGCCATTGCAGGCCATCTCAGCACCTTATGCGGCGATGGTAATCGATGCGCGTACCGGAGAGGTATTGCATTCCCGCAATGCTGACACGCGGCTGCATCCGGCATCGCTGACAAAAATGATGACGCTCTACATCGCATTTGAGGCGGTGCGAAATGGCGAGATTACCCTGGACACACCGGTTCGTATTACCAAAAAGGCCTCATCCGAGCCGCCGTCGAAACTGGGCTTGCGTACAGGGCAGACCATTGCATTTCGTTATCTGATCCGCGCGGCGGCCGTGAAATCGGCCAATGATGCGGCAACCGCAATCGGAATCGCGATCAGCGGATCCGAGGCCGCCTTTGCACGTCGCATGACCCGCACGGCCAAGGCGATGGGGATGAGCCGCACCACGTTCAAGAACGCGCATGGTCTGACTGAATCGGGCCATCTTTCGACGGCACGCGACATGACTACACTGGGCCGTCACCTGCTTTATGACTACCCGCAGTACTACAACCTGTTCTCGCGGCAATCGACTCATGCGGGTATCAAAACAGTTCCGAACACGAACCGCCGTCTGTTGGCAGCCTATAAAGGGGCGGACGGGATCAAGACTGGCTACACCCGTGCAGCCGGGTTCAATCTGGTTGCGTCGGCCAAGCGCAAGGATGAACGCATCATCGCTACCGTCTTTGGTGGCAAATCGGGTGCTTCGCGCAACGCCAAAGTAGCTGAGTTGCTGGACCTGGGTTTCCGCCGCGCACCCTCGCGCGCACCGATCCGCAAACCGTCGCGCCCTGCTTATGCCGGCAACACCGGCCTCGGTGACGCGACCAAGATTGTGCGCCTGGTTGGCGCGCCCAAGAAAAGCTTGCGGCCAGTTTTGCGGCCCGGTGCCGGTGCGGGCCTTCAGGTTGCCAGCGCTGTGGCGGAAACTGCCGCCAAGAATGGCGCGCGTATTCAGGATGGCATTGCAGCAGCCATTGCGGCAGCTGATATAGCACCAACAGCCCCGCCTGTTGAAAACGCCGATACGCGCCCCGCGCTACGGCCCGACAATCTGGTGCTTGCATCAACCCAACCCGCCGAGCAGCCGGAACCCGAACAAGAGGTCGTAACACGCCTGTCTACGTCAGGCGGGCATCTCTGGGGCGTCAACGTAGGTCGCTACACAACCCGCTACGAAGCGGAAAAGATCTTGCTGAAAACCGCGCTGTCAGAAATGACCACTCTGGAAGGGACTCTGCGCAAGGTGAACCGAAGCTCTCGTGGTTTCGAGGCGACTTTTCAGGGTATGACCCGCGAACAGGCAGATCTGGCCTGCCGCCGCCTTCAAGCACGCAACGTTACCTGTTTCATGATCGGGCCATCATAAGGCCCGGCATTCTCTCCTGGATGGTGATTGGCTGCGAAAGGAATTTCGCAGCCCTTTTTTTGCCGCAAGGCTACCGCGTGAATTTGGTAACCTCTACACCACCTGCAATCAGGTTTTCACGAACGGATTTTGCGATCTGAACTGCGGTTGGTCCGTCACCATGCAGACAGATCGTGTCGATCGAGGATTCCAGCCGCTTACCGCTTTCGGTGATAATCGCACCTTCACGGACCATGTTCAGAATGCGTGGACCGGCAATCTCGGCATCATGAATCACCGCACCCGGAAGGCTGCGATCGACCAGGGTGCCGTCGTCATTATAGGCGCGGTCGGCAAAAATCTCGCCCACCCATTTGCACCCCAGTTCGCGCACAGCCTCTTCCTGTTTGGTGACCGCTAGGACCATGATGATGATGTCCGGATCCACATCCAGCGCGCCCTGATAGCAGGCGCGCGCCATATCCACATCAACCGAGCACATGTTTGCCAGTGCTCCGTGCAGTTTCAGATGGCGTACTCTTGTACCGACGGCCGTTGCCATGCCCATGGCAGCGCCCAGCTGATACCGCACCAGGTTCCGCAAGCTGTCATGCGGCACTTTCATGTTGCGGCGTCCAAAACCCTGAAGGTCCGGAAAACCGGGATGCGCGCCAATGCCGACCCCGTTTTCGGCTGCAGTGGTCATCGTCTTTGCCATCACATCCGGGTCGCCCGCGTGGAAGCCGCAGGCGATGTTGGCGGAGGTGATGATTTTCAGCAGGCTTTCATCGTCCCCCATTTTCCAGGGGCCAAAGCTTTCACCCATATCGGCATTCAGATCGACGCGAGGCATCGGTAAGTCTCCTTAGTCGGTGGCAGAGATCACT
Organism: Ruegeria arenilitoris; assembly: GCF_013030265.1. Lineage (GTDB taxonomy): Bacteria > Pseudomonadota > Alphaproteobacteria > Rhodobacterales > Rhodobacteraceae > Ruegeria > Ruegeria arenilitoris_E. The sequence continues at coordinate 2,218 of NZ_WPZQ01000015.1, read as the reverse complement.
CCGCCGATCAATTGGTAGGACAGCAGGTCCGGGATGTCATGTGGATCGCGCACCAATGCCTCGACCCGATTTGGCAGGCGCGCAAGCTCTGCCCGACAGGCGGACTGAAGCGCCACGGCTTCTTCCAAGGTTACAAACTCAAACCGCAAGGTGCCACCTGCCGGTGTTTGCGCGGCACGGGGCAGGTCACAGGGCAGTACCGTGGCGATGCGGGGATAACCGCCGGTGGTCTGACATTCCGGAAGCAGGATGAACGGATTCCCCGTTCCCGTCATTTGAATGTCTCCGGGCGTGATCACTTCGGACAGAATGTTCAGCTGGCCTTTTGCGGCAAAGCCTTCGCCTTCGCTTTCCAGCTGCATGCCCATCCGATTAGCACGAGCGCCGCGTTTAAACTCGGTGCTGGTAAAGCGATCCAGGGTGGTGTCGTCGAACAGGCCGGTCTGAAAACTTTGGACGACCCGCAGCAAGCCGCCTGAAAACCGCTCGTCAGGGCGCAGTTTCATGCCCGTTTCTCCGGTATCGGTTCCTTTGGGAATAGTGTCACCTACCTGTACGGGGCGACCGATCTTAGCAGTCAGATGGGTCGAGCGGGACCCCAGAAAAACCTTGGTATTAATCCCACCTCCAAGATGCAGATAGCCATAGTTACCTTGCAGCGTCGCCCCGATCACCAGTCGCTGTCCCTGTTCCAACAGGTGTGAGGCATTCCAGGCAATTGGACTGCCATCGATGCTTGCCTGCATCGGTGCACCGGTAAGGGCGACGCGGGTGTTTTGCGTCGCTTCGAACTCACCACCCATTCCCGCCATTTCCAGAGCTGCATGGCTCGGGCTCTGTCCCAGCAGCGCTGCCCCTTCGTGCAGGGCTGGAATGTCCGCTGCACCGGAACGGGACAATCCCTGATCCAGATACCCTGATCGACCCTGATCCTGCACAGTGCAAGCAGGGCCTATGCGATGAACGACCAGACTCATTCCGCAATCTCCTTACAGGTTGCGCCACCGGTGCCATCAGCGTTGTTGGCCTTAATGTGTTCCAGCTGTTCCTTTGAAATGGGTTCAAACTGCATTTCATCCCCCGGGTTCAGGGCAAAGCTCTGATCGCTATCCGGCTGGAAGCAGCGAAATGCCGTCTGGCCAACATGACGCCATCCTGTCGGGGTGGGGCCGGAGAACAAAACGAATTGAGAAATTGCCAGAACCAATGCGCCCTCAGGTACCATCGGTGTCAGTTCCTGCAATCGGGGAATGTTGAACTCGGGACCCAGCGGTCCAAGATAAGGTTGACCTGGTGCAAAGCCGATCGTCAGTACACGTACCCGAGACTGCCCAAGCCGCTGGATCGCCTCGGCGGGTGACAGGCCAGCCGCTGCGGCGGCCTCTTCAAGCTGAGGGGCGAGGTCGGTGCCATAAACAGTCGGCACCCGCCACAGCTTACGCCCCGATGGAAGGGGAGCGCTGTACCAATCCTGCTGAGCCAGTAATCCGTGAACGCGGCTCTCTACATCACTATGAGGCAAAAGCTGGGGGTCGAACCTTATATAGGTCGATGCAAGCGAAGCTGAGGTTTCGATCACACCTTTCCATTGCTGTCGTTCAACCTCCGCTCGAAACGCAAGTGCCGCTCGGTTCGAAGGTTCTGTCATCGTATCGGCGTAGGTCACCAGAATGCCGTCAAAGCCAACAGTCCGTACCAGTGGAAAGGGATCAGCAGGTGTCATCGTTGTTCTGCAGCTGGTTCAGTTTCGATTGTTCGGGAACCTGAACGCATCATTGTCGCGTGTGCAAGACATTGCCGCAGCAAGATACAAATTTATGAGCCAATGAGTACGTGCAGATCTATTTAGTAAACTCGACGGAGTATCCGAGTGCTGATTGCCATTTTCAGCGCTTTGGAATCGCAAGACTCACTACGACTCGCCCAATCTGACTCGCGGCTTCTTGTGGGGAGTTTGCGCCGATCCTCTATATCTTGTGCTGATCCCTTTCCACCCAATCTGATCAGGCTTAACTGTTGTGGGGTTAATCGTACTTTTGATGGTTATCGACTATCGTGAGCTGCATGTAACTTATTGTTTTATTTATATTTAAAAGAAAAAGGCAAAAAAATCGCGCAGAACGTAATTTTCCACTTGCGGCTTTTGTTGGTTATCCTTAGAACCCCCTTCACCGGCGCTGCTGAGGCGGTGCTGACGGGTCGGAGAGACGGCCTGACG
>NZ_WPZQ01000014.1 GCF_013030265.1 Ruegeria arenilitoris | reverse complement strand
CCTAATCTGCACATGCCCGCCCATGTCAGAATACGAAGAAGCCGCTGAGTAATAGAGAAAACCCCGCCGAGAGATCGGCGGGGTTTTCGCCAATCGGAAACCTGTGTTCTGATTTGAGCCTGTTTTTGATGTCGTTTTTACCCAACGAAGCGTCTTTTCTGCTTGCTGCAGGTGCGAAGGCCCCATAGGTCTGTCCGTGGGACACCCCTCCCCAACGAGGGGCGTGTATCTGGAAGGGTAATACAGATGAGCATTCAACAACCGGCAACGCGGCCGGCCAATCCGCGTTTTTCCTCTGGCCCCTGCGCCAAACCCCCCACATTTGATCTGACCAAACTGGCCGATGCAGCATTGGGGCGGTCGCACCGTGCAGCTGTTGGCAAGGACAAGCTGAAGGCGGCCATTGAAGGCACGCGTGAGCTGCTGGGTATCCCCGCAGACTATCGCATTGGTATCGTCCCTGCATCCGACACAGGCGCGGTTGAGATGGCGTTGTGGTCGCTGTTGGGCGAGCGTAAGGTCGAAATGCTGGCCTGGGAGAGTTTCGGTTCCGGTTGGGTGACCGATGTAGTCAAGCAGTTGAAGATTGATGCAGAGGTGAAGACTGCTGATTATGGGCAGATCGTTGATCTGGCTTCGGTCGATTTCACCAATGACGTGGTATTCACATGGAACGGCACGACCTCGGGTGTGCGGGTTCCAAATGGCAATTGGATCGCGGATGACCGTCAGGGCCTGACGATCTGCGATGCAACCTCGGCGGCCTTCGCGATGGACCTGCCGTGGGACAAACTGGATGTGACCACCTTTAGCTGGCAGAAAGTGCTGGGCGGTGAGGCTGCACACGGCATGCTGATCCTCGGCCCTCGTGCCGTTGAGCGGTTGGAGAACTACACACCCGAATGGCCGCTTCCCAAGATTTTCCGACTGACTAAAGGTGGCAAGCTGATTGAGGGCATCTTTACTGGCGCTACGATCAACACACCTTCGATGTTGGCGGTTGAAGACTATCTGTTCGCGCTGGATTGGGCACGCTCGGTCGGAGGGCTACAAGGGCTGATCGCCCGAGCGGATGCCAATGCCGGTGCAGTACATAGTTTCTGCGCACAGCATGATTGGATCGCGAATTTGGCTGAAGATGCGGCAACGCAATCGAATACATCCGTTTGCCTGAAGTTCACCGACGCCCGCATTCAGGATGGAGCCGCCTTCGCCAAGGCCGTTGCCAAACGGCTTGAGGTTGAGAACATCGCGCTGGACATCGGAGCCTATCGTGACGCGCCTGCGGGCCTGCGTATCTGGTGTGGCGGTACGGTTGAAACCTCGGATATCGAGGCGATGCTGCCTTGGCTGGCATGGGCCTTTGAGGCCGAGATCGCGGCACAAACCGAAGCTGCCTGAGTTTTCCTGCATTTGCCGGGCCGTACGAGGCCCGGTTGTTTCCCAAAATTCAAGGACCAGAGAAAATGGCCCCCAAAGTACTCGTATCTGACAAGCTCAGTGAAACCGCCGTGCAGATCTTTCGTGATCGCGGGATCGATGTGGATTTCATGCCCGATCTGGGCAAGGACAAGGACAAGCTGGCTGAAGTGATCGGCCAGTATGATGGCCTTGCCATCCGTTCGGCCACCAAGGTCACGCCGACGCTGCTGGAAAAAGCCGACAACCTAAAGGTCATCGGTCGTGCCGGGATCGGCACCGACAACGTCGACAAGGACGCTGCATCCAAGAAAGGCGTGATCGTTATGAACACGCCCTTTGGCAACATGATCACTACCGCCGAGCACGCGATAGCGATGATGTTCGCCGTGGCGCGGCAAATCCCCGAGGCCAGCACCTCGACCCATGCGGGCAAGTGGGAAAAGTCCAAGTTCATGGGGATCGAACTGACCAACAAGACACTGGGTGTCATTGGTGCAGGCAACATTGGTGGCATCGTCTGTGAACGCGCCCTGGGCCTGAAGATGAAAGTCGTCGCCTATGATCCATATCTGGGCGAAGAGAAAGCCGCCAAGATGGGGGTAGAAAAGGTAGAGCTGGACGAACTGCTCGAGCGTGCAGATTTTATCACCCTGCATGTGCCGCTGACCGACCAGACACGGAATATCCTGAGCCGCGAGAATCTTGAAAAGACCAAACCGGGTGTGCGTATCGTCAACTGTGCGCGTGGCGGGCTGGTCGACGAAGAGGCCTTGGCCGAAATGCTGCAAACCGGGCGCGTAGCGGGTGCGGCGTTTGACGTGTTCAGCGTCGAGCCAGCGAAAGAGAACCCGCTGTTCAACCTGCCCAATGTGGTCTGCACGCCGCATCTTGGTGCCGCCACGACTGAAGCGCAGGAGAATGTCGCACTTCAGGTTGCAGAGCAGATTTCCAATTATCTGCTGACCGGAGCGGTTGAGAACGCACTGAACATGCCTAGCGTGACCGCCGAAGAGGCAAAGGTCATGGGGCCTTGGATCAAGCTGGCAGGTCATCTGGGCAGCTTCATCGGCCAGATGACTGACGAGCCGGTCAAGGCGATCAACATCCTCTATGATGGTGTCGCGGCCGAGATGAACCTTGCTGCACTGAACTGCGCCGTGGTCGCCGGGATCATGAAGAAGTTCAATCCCGAGGTGAATATGGTTTCGGCCCCGGTAGTGGCCAAAGAGCGTGGCATTCAGATTTCGACCACCAATCAGGACAAGTCGGGCGCGTTCGAGGGCTATATCAAAGTCACCGTTGTTACAGACAAGCGCGAGCGGTCTATCGGCGGCACCGTGTTCAGCGATGGCAAGCCCCGCTTTATCCAGATCAAGGGCATCAATATCGACGCCGAAGTCGGTGCTCATATGCTTTACACAACGAACGAAGACGTGCCGGGCATTATCGGGACGCTGGGTCAGACCATGGGTGAAAACGGTGTGAACATCGCCAACTTTACCCTTGGCCGTGCCGAGGCAGGTGGTGAGGCAATCGCCTTGCTATACGTCGACGAACCGGTGCCGGCTGAAGCGCGTGCGAAACTTGCAGAGACCGGCTTGTTCACACAGATCAAGCCTCTGGAGTTTGACGTTGTCTGATCACCTCTGTTGAGTTTGTGAAACAGTTCGATGCCCGCGCCACCCAAAGCGCGGGCATTGTCTTTTCCGCATCACGCTTTTCCGTCACAAGAACGGCAATTCAGATAATCGGGGCCTGTCATGACCACTCCAGTTTATGCAGTCGGAGATTTGCACGGCCAGCTTGCAGAGTTTGAGCGGGTTTTGTCGCTGATCGAACGCGATGGCGGATCAGATGCGCGTATTGTGTTCTTGGGGGATTATGTTGATCGGGGCCCCGACAGCCGTGGTCTGCTGGCACGCCTGATAGAGGGGCACGACAAAGGTCGCGACTGGATTACTCTGTTGGGAAATCACGACCGGATGTTTGCGTGGTTCATGGAAGAAACACCGCGACATGATCCGCATTTGCTGGTCGGCTACCACTGGCTGCATGAGCGTTTGGGTGGCGTAGAAACATTGCGCAGCTATGGTGTCGAATTTGATGATCGAATGCGGTTGGAAGATCTGCACGCCATGGCCAAGGCGGCTGTTCCCACTTCGCATGTGAATTTTTTGCGCGACCTTGTGGCGATCTATCAAACGCCCGAAGTAGCATTTGTGCATGCGGGTATTCGACCGGGTGTGCCACTAAACGAACAGCGTGAGAACGATCTGGTTTGGATCAGGAAGACATTCCACGCCCATGCCGATCCGCATCCCAAGCTGATTGTCCATGGGCATACGCCTGTAGAACAGGCTACTCACTATGGTAACCGCATCAATCTGGACAGCGGCGCAGGATATGGTCGACCGGCTGAAGTGGCGGTCTTCGAAGGATGTTCTTGCTGGCTACTGAGGGATGAGGGGCGCGTTCCACTGGAACCTTAGCCTTCGACAAACAAGTCCTTGTATGTGTCACGCAGCAGGTTCTTCTGCACCTTGCCCATTGTGTTGCGGGGCAATTCGTCCAGCAGGATCAGTTTGCGCGGGTGCTTGAACCGGGCGAGATCCGACTGAACCGTCTGCATGATCTGCTCCAGATCGGGGGACTCTCCATTTGCAGGCACAAGAATACCCAGAACGGTTTCTCCGAAATCAGGGTGTGGAACGCCAATCACTGCGCTCTCAAGCACTCCGGGCTGATCATCCAGCAGCAATTCGATTTCCTTGGGGTAGATGTTGTATCCGCCTGAGATGATCAGATCCTTGCCGCGGCCGACGATGTGGACGTACCCATCTTCATCAACCCGTCCAAGATCTCCGGTAATGAAGAAACCGTTTTCGTGCAATTCGGCAGCAGTCTTTTCTGGCATCTGCCAGTAACCCTTGAACACGTTTGGACCGCGCACCTCGATCATGCCGATTTCACCCGGAGGCAAGGTTTCACCAGTTTCTGGATCGGTAACCTTCAATTCAACATCGGGTAGTGGAAATCCAACCGTTCCAGCGCGTCGCTCTCCGTCATACGGGTTAGAGGTGTTCATATTGGTTTCAGTCATGCCATAGCGTTCAAGAATGCGATGACCGGTGCGCGCCTCAAATTGTTCGTGCGTTTCAGCAAGCAGAGGTGCAGATCCCGAAATGAACAGCCGCATATGCTGGGCGAGTTCCTTGGTGAAACGGTCGTCCCCCAACAATCGGGTGTAAAATGTCGGAACGCCCATCATCGATGTGGCCTGCGGCATCAGTCGTAGGATGTCTTCCAGATCGAATTTTGGCAGAAAGATCATCGACCCGCCCGAGGCCAGCACAACATTTGTTGCAACGAACAGCCCATGAGTGTGAAAGATCGGCAGGGCATGCAGAAGTGCGTCATCGCTGGTGAAACGCCATTCACGGACCAGCATCTCGGCATTGGACAAAAGATTGGCCTGGGTCAGCATCGCACCCTTGGACCGGCCAGTGGTGCCCGAGGTGTAAAGGAACGCAGCCAGATCATCCTCAGTCCGGCTGACCGGCTCGAAAGCTGGCAACATTCCTAACGCACGCCGCGTCAGACTACCCGATCCATCTGCATTTAACGTCTCTATCTTGGCATTTTGCGCCTGAGCGATTGGTGTCAGTTCTGCTTCGTTGGCTGAATCACAGACAACCAGAGACGCACCGCTATTCTCAATAAAGTAAGTCAGCTCATGTGTCGTGTAGGCGGTGTTGAGTGGCAGAAAGATAAGACCCGCCTGCGCACAGGCTGCATAGAGCGCAAGGGTTTCAGGGGATTTTTCTACCTGAACCGCAACCCGGTCACCCGGCTCTAACTGCATCCCGACCATCGCATTTGCAATGCGAGCTGCCATGTCCAGAAAATCTGAATGGGTTAGTGTCCGCCCATCGGGCAAATGCAGAAATGGAGTGTTTTTGCCCGCGTGGATGCCAAACAGACGATCATAAAGCGGGTTACCCATTTTGTTTTCCTTCCAGTTCGACCTACCCGGAATCTGTATCGGAATTTCAGGGTGGTAAAGAGCAAAGGATTAGATAAAGCGCGAAATCAAATTTGGGTGGTCATGCGGTAGCCTGCTGCAAAATAGAGTTTGGCAAAGGTAACCGGCTGGCCCTGCAGCCAGGTGATACGTTCGGCGGTAAAGACCGGCTCGCCCTCCGGTACGTCCAAAAATCCTGCCACAGTTGAATCCGCACGGCTGGCCATGAATGTCAGCTCGACATTGGTGAATGGCACGGTCTGCACCAGCCAGTCATTCGGTCCGGTTTCGGTGAAATCGGCCTGTTCGACTTGGGGGACGCTTTCAATCACTATCCAACGATCCTCGTACTGAAATGGCGTGTTGCCGGAATAGTGCATGCAGCGGACATGCAAGACACGAGGATCAGCTTTCAGCGCCAACCGGGCGCTCAACCATTCCGGAGCGGGGATGGTTTCAGAGGAAACCAGGGCATATCTGTAGGTGCCGCCTAGTGCTTCGACCTCATCCCGGACCAGCGGAATTGTAAACCTCGCCTGCCGTTGCGGCGCGGCAAGGACGCGGGTCCCTGCCTTGCGACGGCGTTCAAGAAATCCTTCGTCGGCCAGTTCCCGCAATGCTCGGTTCACGGTTGTCCGGGTGCAGGAAAACTCGACCGCAAGCTCCTGCTCATTTGGTAGCAGGGTCTCGGGACGCCATTCTCCAGACCGAATGCGATCCAGCACGGTCTGTTTTATGTCTTTGTAGCTGGTGTTTTCGCTCGGTTGGGTCATTGTGGCTCTGATATTGAGAATTTGATGTCTATGCGCTGGCCAAGAGTTGGGCAACGGCCGTACGATAGGTAGGCAAGATCGCATCCCGCGCAACATGCCGCCTTTCGCGCACCATGTGACGGCCTGCCGACCACAGATCGGTCACTGTACCGTCGGGTGCCGCAAAACACAGCCCGTCCAGCAACTGATCGTCCTTCAACGTACAAAGCGTCGGATGGGTGCGGTCGATAGCGACAAGATCAGCAAGTTTGCCAACGGCGATTTCCCCGGCGTCGCGGCCCAGCGCTTGCGCACCACCACGGGCAGCGCCGGTATAGAGTGTGTGTCCGACTGAGCCTTCGCCATGGACCAGAACAGTGCGTGCTTTGTCACGCAGTCGCTGAGAGTATTCGAGCGTCCGCAATTCCTCTGGCAGGGAAATGCGAATATTAGAGTCTGATCCAACGCCGAATGCCCCGTCGGCTTCGACATAGACAGCGCCGTTAAAGATACCATCACCAAGATTTGCTTCGGTGATCGGACAAAGCCCTGCGACAGCACCGGATCGTGCCATTGCTTTGGTTTCAACGTCAGTCATGTGGGTCGCGTGGATCAGGCACCATCGGTTGTTCACCTCTGCATTATCCAACAGCCAGGCAACCGGACGCTGACCCAAGGCGGCCTCGACATCTGCAACCTCTTTAACCTGTTCGGATATATGGATGTGGACGGGCCCTGAAGGAACATTAGCCAACAGTGTCTTGAGATCGGCGGGCGAAGTCGCTCGTAAGGAATGCGGCGCTACCCCCACAACAGAGTCGAATTTCGCGTGTCGTTGCGTGCTCCGGCATTCCTCTTGCAGAGCCAGATACTGGTCGACATCATTACCAAACCGCAACTGCCCGCCCACCAGAGGCTCCTGCGAAACACCCCCGTATGTATAGAGAACAGGCAGGTGGGTCAGGCCGATCCCTGTCTGATCTGCTGCTGCAAAGATGCGTTGGCTCAGTTCGGACAGCCGCGCATACGGCTGGCCGCCGGGCTGGTGGTGGACATAATGAAACTCACCAACCGAGGCATAGCCCGCTTCTTGCATTTCCATGAACACCAGGGCTGCTATCGCCTCGACCTGTTCAGGCGTCAGCCGATCCAGAAAGCGATACATCAAGGTGCGCCAGGTCCAGAAGCTTTCTTTCCCGGCAGCCCGCACCTCGGTCATGCCTGCCATGGCGCGTTGAAAAGCATGGCTGTGCAGGTTTCCAAGCGCTGGCAATAGCACGTCTGTAGCTGTGTCTTCGGGCTGTTTGGCTACACCAGTTTCGATCCGGGAAATTCGGCCATCTTCGATTTCTAAACGCATATCCTGTACCCACTCAGACCCTAATAAGGCTGTTTTGGCATGAACTGTCATAGCGTTTCCATTTTGTGTAGACTTTAAGTTTTTACCCGTATACGAAAAATCCTGACGCAGGGGGAGCCCAAAAGATTCGCCATGACAAAAAAAGTTGTATTTCGCGCCGACCGCATCGCGACGATGGTCGAAAGTGATGCGCCATATGGTCTGATCGAGAACGCTGCGATTGCCTTGGACGCTGGAACTATTGAGTGGGTAGGTAAGCAGCGGGATCTGCCGGCCAGGTTTGCGGATTGGGAAGTTGACGACTTTGGAGGCCGCCTGATCACGCCGGCGCTAATTGATGCGCACACGCATGTGGTCTTTGGCGGCAATCGCGCAGCCGAGTTTGAGATGCGCCTGAACGGCGCCACGTATGAAGAGGTGGCCCGGGCAGGTGGCGGTATAGTCTCGACAGTCAGTGCGACGCGTGAGGCCAGCGAGAATGAACTGCTGGACAGCGCCCTGCCGCGTGTGGATGCGCTACTTGCCGAAGGCGTCAGCTGTATAGAAGTCAAGTCAGGCTATGGCCTCGACGTAGAGACTGAATTGCGCATGTTGCGGTCAGCACGTCGTATTCAGCAGCATCGCCCGGTTCGGATCAAAACCAGTTTTCTGGGCGCACACGCGGTGCCGCCTGAGTTCAAAGACCGCGCGGATGCATACATCGATGAAATCTGCATTCCGACCCTGCGCGCAGCTCACGCAGAGGGTCTGGTTGATGCGGTTGACGGGTTTTGTGAGGGCATCGCCTTTAACACCGCTCAAATCGCACGTGTCTTTGATGTGGCCAGGGAGCTGCGTTTGCCAGTCAAGCTACATGCGGAGCAGTTGTCCAATCTGGGCGGGGCAAAATTAGCGGCATCATACGGTGCGCTTTCCGCTGATCATATCGAGTATCTTGATGCCGAGGGCGTAGCGGCAATGTCTAACGCGGGAACAATCGCGGTTCTGCTTCCAGGAGCTTTCTATACTCTGCACGAAACCCAGATGCCCCCGGTGGAATTGTTGCGTGAGCAGAATGTACCCATTGCATTGGCAACAGATTGTAATCCCGGATCATCGCCACTGACATCATTGCTGCTGACGATGAATATGGGATGTACCCTGTTCCGTTTGACGCCTGAGGAAGCGCTTGCTGGCGCAACCAGAAACGCCGCCAAGGCGCTGGGGCTGAACGACACGGGTGTGGCAGCCGCAGGGCTGCGCGCAGATCTGGCGGTCTGGGACGTGGCCCATCCCGCCGAGCTCTCATATCGCATCGGCTTTAACCCCCTGCACAAACGCATTTTCGGAGGCATTTAATGAGGTCCATCTCTCTTGTTCCGGGTCAGGTTTCTCTGACGAAACTGGAGGATATCTATAGGAACGAAGCGGCAATCACGCTGGATGTATCATGCCGTCCTAAGGTTGATATGGCCGCGGCACGTATCGCACAGGCTGCCTCAGGTGCTGATCCGGTTTATGGCGTGAACACGGGATTTGGTAAGCTGGCCAGTCACAAGATTGCAGCCGAAGATACCTCGACCCTCCAGCGAAATCTCATTCTCAGCCATTGCTGCGGCGTTGGTGAGGCCGCTCCTCGCCGATTGGCGCGTCTGATGATGTCACTCAAGTTGCTATCCTTTGGTCGCGGTGCATCAGGTGTTCGGTGGGAGTTGGTTGAGCTTTTACAGAACATGTTGGCACACGGCGTGACTCCGGTGATCCCTGCGCAAGGATCTGTTGGCGCATCAGGGGATCTGGCGCCACTGGCTCATATGACGGCTGTCGTTATCGGCGAGGGCGAAGCCGAAGTGAACGGAGCCATCCTTTCCGGTGCTGAAGCGCTGAAAATTGCTGGATTAGAGCCTATTCAACTGGGCCCGAAAGAAGGCTTAGCCTTCATCAACGGAACGCAATTTTCCACGGCTTACGCCCTGGCAGGCTTGTTTGACGCTTGGCAGGCAGCACAAAACGCTTTGGTGGTTTCTGCGGCATCAACAGATGCAATCATGGGTTCAACGGCACCTTTGCAGCCCGAGATACATGCATTGCGTGGCCATCGCGGTCAGATCGAGGCTGCAGGCGCGATGCGCGCAACACTGGACGGGTCCGAAATCCGTGAAAGCCATAGGGACGGGGACACGCGCGTTCAGGACCCCTATTGCATTCGCTGTCAGCCTCAGGTCACCGGAGCCGCGATGGATGTGATCCGGCAGGCAGCCGAGACACTGGTGATCGAGGCTAACGCCGCAACCGACAATCCGCTGGTTCTGACAGACCCGGATGCCATTGTATCGGGCGGTAACTTCCATGCTGAACCAGTGGGCTTTGCCGCTGACATGATCGCGCTGGCCCTGTCCGAGATCGGTGCCATCGCTCAGCGGCGTATCGCATTGATGGTCGACCCGGCGCTCAGCTTTGATCTGCCACCGTTCCTGACGCCCGAGCCCGGATTGAACTCAGGTCTGATGATTGCCGAAGTGACAACCGCAGCCCTGATGAGTGAGAACAAGCATCTGGCCAACCCCTGTGTCACCGACAGCACACCGACATCCGCCAATCAGGAAGATCACGTGTCCATGGCAGCCCACGGTGCGCGGCGTTTGGTGCGGATGACGAACAACCTGAACTATATTCTTGGCATTGAGCTTCTCTGTGCTGCGCAAGGAGTCGAGTTCCGCGCACCACTGACAACCAGCGCACCACTGCAACGTGTCATTGCACGTCTCCGCAAAGATGTTCCGTCATTGAAAGATGACCGTTATCTCGCGCCCGAACTGGAAACCGCCAAGCACCTGGTCGCCGAGGGCGCAATTCTCAAAGCGGTCGATGTCCAGATGCCGGAGCTCTCATGATGCAGGTGTTCAGCGTTGATCGCGGAGATGGTCCGATTGTTCTGGGTCAACCGCACGGCGGCACACATGTACCTGAACCAGTCGCAGAACGCCTAAACGACAACGGGCGTGAGCTGGCGGATACCGATTGGCATATAAACAGGCTCTATAAAGGGCTATTGAGCGATGCGACGGTCGTACAATCACATATCCACCGTTATGTTATCGACGCCAACCGGGACCCCTCAGGTGTTTCCCTGTACCCTGGGCAGAACACGACAACATTGGTGCCCTTAACGGATTTCGACGGAAAGCCGATCTGGGTTGATGGGCAAGAACCTTCCTCGGACGAAGTCGAAGATCGGCGTCAGAAATATCATGCACCCTATCACGCAGCGCTTGAGCAGGAGCTTGCGCGGGTGCGGGCCAAACATGGTGTTGCGATCCTGTTTGATTGCCATTCGATCCGCTCTCTGATTCCGTTTCTGTTTGACGGAGAGCTGCCAGTATTCAACACCGGCACCAACAACGGTGCGACCTGCGATGCTGCTGTCGAACATGCGGTACATGAAACTGCGGCGAAAGCGACCGGGTTCACATCGGTGCTGAATGGTCGGTTTAAGGGTGGATGGACGACCCGCCATTATGGCCGCCCCGATGAGGGGTTCCACGCGATTCAGATGGAATTGTCGCAGCGTGCCTACATGACTGAGGCCGCGCCATGGAACTATCGCGACGACCGCGCCGACATCCTCCGCCCACACATAAAAAATATGCTTGAACGCCTTCGCGACCTCGCCCTGTCGGGCGCATTGACCGAAAAAGGAGCCCTGAAATGAGCGACCCGCGCAAGAACACCCGTGATATCTACCCGCCCACCGGAACCGAGCTGAATGCCAAAAGCTGGCTGACCGAGGCGCCCTTGCGGATGATGATGAACAACCTGCACCCGGACGTGGCCGAGAACCCCCATGAGCTGGTGGTCTATGGCGGTATCGGGCGTGCGGCGCGGACGTGGAAGGATTTCGATACTATTGTTGCCGGTTTGAAGGATCTGGAGGAGGACGAGACCCTTATCGTTCAGTCCGGAAAACCTGTCGCAATTGTTCGCACACACAAGGATGCGCCGCGTGTTCTGATTGCCAACTCGAACCTTGTGCCGCACTGGGCAACCTGGGATCACTTCAACGAACTCGATAAGAAGGGTCTGATGATGTACGGCCAGATGACGGCCGGTTCGTGGATCTATATTGGCACTCAAGGCATCGTTCAGGGTACCTATGAGACCTTTGCCGAGGCCGGACGTCAGCACTATGGCGGCGATCTGACCGGCAAATGGATTCTGACCGGCGGACTGGGCGGTATGGGCGGTGCGCAACCGCTGGCGGCCGTGTTTGCCGGGGCCTGTTGTCTGGCCGTTGAGTGCAACCCAGACAGCATCGATTTCCGTCTGCGAACAAAGTACCTCGACGAAAGGGCGGAAACGCTGGATGAGGCGCTTGAGATGATCGATCGCTGGACCAAAGCAGGCGAAGCGAAGTCGGTCGGCCTGTTGGGCAACGCGGCAGAAGTATTCCCCGAGATATACCGCCGGATGGCAGCCGGTGGCATGCGTCCGGATATCGTCACGGATCAGACCAGTGCGCATGACCCGATCAACGGCTACCTTCCGTTGGGCTGGACCATGGGCGAGTGGCGCGAAAAGCGTGAAACAGACCCTAAAGCAGTGGAAACGGCCGCTCGTGCCTCGATGAAACAGCATGTCTCTGCGATGGTGGATTTCTGGAATGCAGGAGTGCCTACGTTGGATTACGGCAACAACATCCGGCAAGTCGCGCAGGATGAAGGGCTTGAGAACGCGTTTGCTTTCCCTGGTTTTGTGCCTGCTTACATCCGCCCGCTTTTCTGCAAGGGCATAGGTCCGTTTCGCTGGTGCGCTCTGTCGGGTGATCCTGAGGACATCTACAAGACAGACGCCAAGATGAAGGAACTGTTCCCCGAAAACGAGCACCTGCATCGCTGGATCGACATGGCACAGGAACGGATTGCGTTTCAGGGCCTGCCCGCACGCATTTGTTGGATCGGGCTTGGTGATCGGCATCGCGCTGGGCTGGCCTTTAACGAAATGGTTGCCAATGGTGAGTTGAAAGCGCCGGTTGTGATCGGTCGCGACCATTTGGATTCGGGGTCGGTTGCAAGCCCTAACCGAGAGACCGAAGCGATGCTGGACGGCTCGGACGCGGTTAGTGATTGGCCTTTGTTAAATGCTCTGATCAACACGGCCAGTGGTGCGACGTGGGTCTCGCTGCACCATGGCGGCGGTGTCGGAATGGGCTTCAGCCAACACGCGGGTGTGGTGATCTGTGCTGATGGCACCGAAGATGCCGCCCGGCGGTTGGAGCGGGTTCTTTGGAATGACCCGGCCTCGGGCGTCTGGCGCCATGCGGATGCCGGGTATGACATCGCAAAGGATTGCGCGCGTAACCATGGGCTGCGCCTGCCGGGTATTTTGGGCTAGTTTGAAACTGTCTCTGGCGAAAATGCTGCACCTGCGATATGCGCAGGTGAGCTTGCCGGAGATCGAACATGTACGTTGCCACCCTGTTGACCAATCCCAACGCGCCGACGCTGGAGTTGTCGCTGGTCGAGTCATTGCGGAACGCATGGGGCGGCGGTGAGATCGTTTGGCTCAGCCCGGATGAAGCAGCGGAATTTTCACTGAGCGAGATACCGGGCAATAGATGGGATGTCTGGGCGGATCTGCAGCAGATGGGTGTGGATTTGGTTGTCCAACAGGCCGAGGGGCGTCGCAAAAAGATGCTGCTGGCCGATATGGACAGCACCATGATTCAGCAGGAATGCATTGATGAACTGGCCGATGAGGCTGGTGTTGGCGACCGTGTTAAAGACATCACTGCCCGCGCAATGAATGGTGAGCTGGATTTCGAAGGCGCGCTGATCGAGCGGGTTGGCTTGCTAGGCGGCCTGGGCGAGAGCGTTATCGACAAAGTGTTGAACGAACGGATCACCCTGATGCCCGGTGGCAAGGAACTGGTCGCCACAATGCGCAAGACCGATGGCTATGCCGCGCTGGTTTCGGGTGGCTTTACCGCGTTCACGGCTCGGGTGGCAGAGTTGCTGGGGTTCGATGAAAACCGGGCAAATACCTTGCTGGCAGAAAACGGCAGGCTGACCGGAGATGTTCAGCGCCCAATTTTGGGCCGACAGGCCAAGATCGAAGCGTTGGAGCAGATCACGCAACGGCTGGGAATTTCTGAATCGGACGTGATTGCCGTAGGTGACGGGGCAAATGATCTGGGCATGTTGGGTCGCGCCGGTACAGGCGTGGCTTTGCACGCGAAACCTTCTGTGGCCGAGCAATGCGATGTGCGGGTCAATCACGGTGACCTTACAGCGCTGCTTTATCTTCAGGGCTATGCCCGAACCGAGTTTGCCGGCATCTGATCGGTTCGCGCCTTTCTTTAATTTAACATTTGTGTTAACAATCGGTCATGAACACTCTTCTGGCCGCTTTTTCGGCATTATCCGATTCGACCCGTTTTTCGATTATCGAGCAACTGATGGAGCAGGGTGAACTGCCCGCAGGCGACCTGATCGAAGGCAAGGGCATGTCCGGCGCTGCCATCTCGCGCCACCTAAAGGTTTTGCGTGAGGCTGGCCTGATTCAGCAACAGGTCCGGGGTACGCAAAGAATATACTCGATACAGCCAGAAGGCCTGCGCGCGATTGCCGAATGGACCATTTCGAAACGCCAGTTCTGGGAGGCGAGCCTCGACCGGCTGGGTGACATTCTGGAAAAGGAGAATTCATGGCCGACCTGAGACTGGAGCGGGAATTCTCCGCCAGCCCCGAGACGCTCTTTTCATGGATCAGCGACGGGGCAAAGTTGTTGCAGTGGTGGGGGCCGGAAGGGCTCCATGTCCCCGAACACGATCTGGACTTTTCGCGACTAGGGCCTTGGTACTCGGTCATGGTGAATGATGAGGGTCAGCGATACAAAGTATCCGGTCACGTCACTCACATCGATCCACCCAAATCCGTTGGCTTTACATGGGCCTGGCATGACGATCAGGACCAGCGGGGGGCTGAAAGTCACGTGACATTCTCGGTCGAAGCGATCCCGGGCGGCGCGCGCCTGATCCTGGACCATCGTGAACTCGCCGACCAGGAAGCCGCTGCCAATCATGAGATGGGCTGGACCTCGTCACTGCGCAAATTGCAGGGACATCTTTCATAAGCTTTTCATTGGGAGGACTGACTATGCCACAATTTCTGTTTGTTTATCACGGTGGAACTACACCAACAGATCCCGCCGAAGTAGAAGCGACCATGGCTGCATGGGGCGCATGGTTCCAAGGTATGGGAGAGGCACTGGAGATACCCGGCAATCCTGTTGGGCAATCCTATACAGTCAGTTCGTCGGGTGTCGCCGATAATGGCGGCGCAAATCCGGCCTCGGGCTTTACGGTTATAAAAGCCGACAGCATCGACGCCGCAACCGAAATGGCCAAGGGCTGCCCGATGGTGGTCAACGGGTCAGGCTCGGTCGAAGTTGCCGAGGTCCACGAGATCGAGATGTGACGCCCTTAACCGGGAAAGCCCGGCGCCGGTCGGATCACACCGCATTCCAGTCCCCGACGGCTGTATTGCGTAGCATTCAGGAACTTGCGGGTGGCCGGGTGATCGGCCTCCAGCACGCCGAGGCTTACCAATAGGGCGGCAATGGCGCATTCGCTGGCGCGCGTGGTCCCGTCGGTGACCTTGAGTGCTATGCCCATTCGTTTTTCGGGGATGATGGCAACAAAGACGGCCTCGGCTCCGGTCTTAATTGCAACCCGACCGTCCATGGCCCGCATCAGTTCGGTGCATGCGCGGGTTTCACCCGCGACCAGTTCTGGATGCTTCATCATGGCTGCGGTCAGTTGTTGGGCCGCGTCACTGGCCCGATCCGAGCGATCAGCAGCTGAGGCGAACCAGGCCATGGAACGTGCCAGCCCAACAAGCGATGTCGCAAAGTTTGGGGCAGAGCAGCCATCAATTCCGTAGCAAGGGCTGGTTTCACCTGTAGTTTCTTCAATAGCGGACAGGCAGGCCTGCTGAACCGGATGATCGATTTCCAGATATTCCGGTCCTGCACCCATGTGCTGTGCGACCGTCAGAAACCCGCAGTGCTTGCCCGAGCAATTGTTGTGGATTTGGCAAGGGGTATCATCCGCCAGAATCAAACCGTCGCGAGCGGCCATGTCCTGCGGTTCTTGTGGGCCGCAGCGCAGATCAGGCTCGGACAGACCGAGGTGGTCCAGCCATGCAGTAACCCGATCAGTATGAATGTGCGCGCCGTTATGAGAGGCACAGGCAAGCGCCAGATGTTCGGAAGTCAAACCGAACTTGGCTGCGGCACCTGAGGTGATCAGAGGCAAAGCCTGTATCATCTTTGCGGAAGAGCGGGGATAAATGACGGCCTTAGGGTCCCCCCAGCTTTGGACGATCTGGCCAGTGTCATCACAGATCACTGCATGCCCAAGATGCAGGCTCTCGAGCAGAGGTCCACGCCACAGTTCTGTCATTGGTATGGGCTGCGTCATCTGGACCTCCGATTTTATGCGCAAAATTCTGCCAATCGCCCTTTCGCCTGTGGCGAAACCTGCGTTAGTGTGTGTATGTCGGCAATCATCGGGATGCGCAATGTTCATAGACGAACCAGGCAGGGTTCGCGGGCATCGTTGATGACTATGAGGTATGGGTCGAGCTAGGAGGCTGGACAAATGGGATCAAAGCTCGTCCGCGTGATCGCGGGCCTGTGCGTGGCAGGGATGGCCACTTCTGCAATCGCTCAACAGGCGACAAGCACCAACCGGGTTGCGGCAAAGACCGACTGGAGCGTCTTTGTCGAAGATGATCCCACCGAATGCTGGAGCGTATCTGCGCCGAAGGAAACCGTGAACACGCGCGGTGGCCGAGTTGTTTCGGTGCGTCGCAGCGATATCCTGCTGTTCGTCTTTTATCGCCCGAATGCTGAGGTCAAAGGTCAGATCACCTTTACCGGAGGTTACCCGTTTGCTTCAGGCTCGACGGTAAACCTTGCGGTCGACGGCAATGAGTTCGAGTTGTTCACCGAAGGCGAATGGGCGTGGCCTGCAACGGCTGCCGACGACGCCAAGATCGTGACCGCAATGAAGCGGGGCAGCGAGGCGGTTCTGACCGCGCGATCCGAACGTGGGACGCAGACGAAAGACACATTCTCGTTGCTGGGCTTTACCGCAGCGATCGAAGATGCCGAGAAGCGCTGCACAAATTAATCAGCTATCAGTTCTTGATGTGACCCCGCCTGCCGGCGGGGTTTTTTGTTTTCTGCGACAAAAAGAAAAGCAATCCTGTTTACGCAACGTCCAGTCATCAACTTGATCCGTATCAAGGCTTTCTTCTGCTGTATTTGAACTAATCAGTTCAGGTGCAGTTAGGAGCCAACCTCATGATACACAAATCTCTTGTCGCATTACTGATGATCTCCGCCGCAGTTCTAAGCGCGTGCGAAAACACCCGTGACACTTATCCGGTGTCTGGCGAACAATGTGGACCGGAAGACCCGGTTAAAAAGCTGGATGCCGCGGACTGTTACATTCCCCCTGCAGTCAACTGATAACCTGGTCGCGGTTGGGTTAAGCCACCGCGACCAAACTATTTGGGCCTGCCTTTGTTACCGTGTTAAGTTGGCGGTGTTTGTTCTTTTGCGTTCCGGAGGTGAGTTCATGCGTTGGTTACTGGCGTTTCTCTTCATTCCATTCACCGTGATGGCAGATCCGGCATTGGAGTGTTCCGATGCCAGTTCTCAGGTCGAGATCGGGTCCTGTGTCGCTAAGATGGAAGAACGAGTGAATGTAGCGATCGAAACCAGCTACTCTTTCGCTGTTGAAGCCGCAAAAGAGTTGGATGATGTGACTGGGCGGGTCGAGGCTGTGCCCGCGCTGGAGGCATCGCAAAGTGCGTGGGTGGCCTTTCGGGATGCGCAGTGTGATGCGGTGGGCGCATCATACGGAGGCGGCTCTGGTACCGGGATTGCCATAACCTCGTGTCGTGTCGACCTGGGCCGGACGCGTGTGGATGAGTTGCTGCGCTTTGCAAATTGATTTGCACGATTTCTTTTGATCTTGGCGTACATTCCTATATAGAGGCGCATCCCAAGCCAGAATCCTTCAGGTCTCGCCATGTCTGCCAACGCGCCGATCACTCAAGATGTCATGACAATCCCCCGCAAATTGCCGGAGGGAAAGATCAACCTCGTCGGGCTGACGCGTGATCAATTGCGCGAGACCCTTATCGAACATGGCACACCGGAAAAGCAGGCCAAGATGCGTACGGGTCAGATCTGGCAATGGATCTATCAGTGGGGCGTGCGCGACTTCGCCGACATGACCAATCTGGCCAAAGCCTATCGTGCGCAGTTGGCTGAGCATTTCGTCATCGAAATTCCCGAGGTTGTGACGCGTCAGGTGTCCGAGGATGGCACTCGCAAATATCTTTGCCGGATTGCAGGCGGCCATGAGGTCGAGGTGGTGTACATCCCCGAAGAAGACCGCGGGACTTTGTGTATCTCGTCTCAGGTAGGCTGCACACTGACCTGTTCCTTCTGTCACACAGGTACCCAGAAGCTGGTGCGCAATCTGACGGCTGCTGAAATCGTTGGTCAGGTGATGATGGCCCGCGACGATCTTGAGGAATGGCCGACCCCTGGCGCGCCCAAAGACGAAACGCGCCTGTTGTCGAACATTGTCCTCATGGGCATGGGCGAGCCGCTCTATAACTTCGACAACGTCCGCGATGCGATGAAGATTGCTATGGATCCCGAAGGGATTTCCCTGTCACGCCGTCGTATCACACTGTCGACTTCGGGCGTGGTGCCTGAAATCGCACGGACTGCCGAAGAAATCGGGTGTCTGCTTGCGATCTCTTTCCACGCGACCACGGATGAAACGCGCGATGTGCTTGTGCCGATCAACAAGCGCTGGAACATCGAGGAACTGTTGGCAGCGCTGTCCAGCTATCCGAACGCATCGAATTCGGAACGGATCACCTTTGAATACGTCATGCTGGATGGTGTGAATGATAGTGACGAGGATGCACATCGCCTGATCGATCACATCAAGCGCCATAACATCCCGGCCAAAATCAACCTGATCCCGTTCAACGAATGGCCTGGTGCGCCGTATAAGCGTAGCTCGAACAACCGTATTCGGGCCTTTGCCAACATCATCTATCAGGCAGGATATGCCTCACCCATTCGCAAGACGCGTGGCGAAGATATCATGGCGGCTTGCGGTCAGTTGAAATCGGCCACTGAACGCGCCCGGAAATCTCGCAAGCAGATTGAAGCCGAGGCCGGGTTGAATAGCTAAGGCACTCGTTCAGCCAGAAGTAGCGAAGCTAAGTTTAATATTTCAGAGCCTGATTTTGCATTCAAATTCTGGTATATTTAACCCGTTCTGACCAAGGATGGATCGCTTTCACCTTTGCGCACAAGGTGGTGAGGTGACTGGGGTGGTCATGGCAAGTTATTTTAGGGCCGCTATCATTTGTACAAGAGCTGGCAGGCGGCATTAAGGCGAACTGTTCATACAGGTAGGCCAAAAATGATTGTAATCAGTAAGAAAGTTCTAAGAAACGCGGCGATGTTGCTTTGTTTCGCGGTCTTAATGACCGGTGCCGCAATGGCGAATGATGAGGATGCACATCTTGCCATCGAAAACCCCGCAGATTTGAGCAAAGAGGACGCAGAGGCGTATTATCGATCGCTGACCAAGCGGATGGAGCGCGGTTATGCCGCTGCACAGCTGGACATCCTTCTCAACTACCAGAACTGGCCGTTGTTCAATGATGCGCCATATATCTCGGCCACTCATGGGCAGCGATATGTGAACAGCTATGCCAATCGCATGGCCCATAATTACGGTACGCTGCAGGAAGGTGAAGAACTGCCGATGGGATCGGTTCTTGCAAAAGACAGCATGACCGTGACCGATGAGGGCAACGTCCACCCAGGCGCGCTGTTCGTGATGGAGAAGCTGCCCAAAGGGGCCAGCCCTGCAACCGCCGACTGGCGCTATATCATGGTGATGCCGGACGGGTCACTGTTTGGCGACACGATGGGAGACCGCTCAGCTTCTGTTGCCTATTGTCACGAATGCCATGAGGCCGTTGCCGACCGTGACTACACGTTTTTTGTGCCCGAAGAGTATCGCGTCGGTAACTGACCGCCTCAGTTTACATTGTCCGGGAGCTTCAATGCCGTCGCCTCGCTGCGGCTGAGTTGCTCACCTTGTCTACGCTTGGACAACACTTCGCGGGCCAGGGCGTATTTTTCGTCCTGCCAGAAGATCAGGCAGCCATTACAGCCTTTGCCGCAGCAGCCCTCGGTGCCGATCCGGTTGGTCTTGAACCGGTGCTCGTTACCGTCCTCACCGATTTTTTCAACCAGTTTGTCGCGGCGGCGGGCATAGGCTTTGGGATTGTCGCGACCTGATGTCTCCAGCCCTTGCACCAGTTTGTCGAACCGTATTCGGCTCCAATGTTCATCGGTCAGGGCACGTTCCTTGCGCAGAACGGAATAGGCTGGGAAACGGGCGCGCAAGTCATCGATATTTTCATGATCGAAAAGGGTGAAAGGCATGCGGATTACGGTTTTCGTACTGCCATGCACAACATCCAGACGTGCGCCGTCGGATGCCCGTTCGAAATCGTAGACCCGCAGCAGAACCGTTTCGCGCGAGATTGGCGAGACGAAATCCAGAACGTCACCCGGTTCCAGCTTGTTCTTTACCTCGACCAGAAATGCATCCTCGGTGACCTCAGAAACGATCCCGGCATACTCCCACTGCGCGATGGATGCCGTGTGTTCGTAATCGTGCGCATAGTTGGTCAGACGGCCCTCATGAAAAGCCAGCGTATAGCCGCGGTTCCCGACGGTTTCGAGCTCGCGCATATAGGGTTTTGGATCCCAGTTCTCGGGGTCCGCATTATAGTCATCAATGGCCATACGATAGGCACGTGCAACGATGGCGGCGTAATATTCCGATTTTCCACGCCCTTCGACCTTTAGGCTGTCGACGCCGATCTTCAGATATTCATCCAGTTTCGGCATGATGCACAGATCGCGCGAGTTGAGGATATACGAGCCACGATCATCCTCTTCGATGGGCATCAGATCACCCGGACGGCAGCCTTCTTCCAGCAGGAACTCGAACAGGTCGGCGTTTTCTTCGGTGATGCGGAGTTCCTGATGCGTGCCGTCCTTGAGGCGTAACTTCAGGCCATAGTTCCAGCGGCAGGAATTGGCACAGTTGCCTTGGTTCGCGCCGCGCTCGGCCATGAAATTCGACAGCAGGCAACGGCCCGAATAGGTCATGCACATGGCACCGTGGACGAACGCCTCCAACTTGATGTCGGGGCATTTCTCGCGAATTTCGACCAGTTCGGGGTAGGACACTTCGCGTGCCAGAACCACAAGCTCGGCCCCCTGATCCTGCCAGAACTTCACCGACAGCCATGAACAGATGTTGGCCTGGGTCGAGATATGCAGTGGCAGTTCTGGCGCGCGCTCACGCACATATTGGAACACGCCGGGGTCGGCGATGATCAGCCCGTCGGGTTTCACCTTGCGCACGGTGTCAATGTACTCATCCAGCTTCGGGATGTCTTTGTTGTGCGAAAATAGGTTCAGCGTCAGATAGGCGCGACGACCGTGCTGATGGCAGAACTCGACCCCTTCGATCACCTCTTCCAGCGAGAACTCGGATTTCGTGCGCAGCGACATGTCAGGTGTGCCGAGATAAACCGCGTCCGCCCCATAAAGAATGGCGAGTTTCAATTTTCGCAGATTGCCCGCAGGCATCAGCAATTCGGATCTGGATTGGGTCATGGGCGCACCGGGCTCTGGATCGATGGGGCCTTCTACGGCAGTTTCATCGAGTCCAGAAGAGCAAACCCGCCATGCATCCGCAGCTTAGCTGCGACTGAACCGCGCTGTTCCGATCACCTTGATCAGCGTTTCACGAACGGGTTCAGGCTGGGCCTCGACCGCGTTCAACACCTCTCGCAGTTCTGCCCGCAGGCAGTGCATCTGATCAATCAGAGAGATCATCATCGACAGGGCATCCGCCTCCATGTCGTATTGTTCGTGCAACTCGCAGGCCAGTTCCAGCCGAGCAACGTCCAATGTCTGATAGACCAAGCCCTGTTCGGACTGCTGTGGGATCACGATCTCGGCAGCAAGATATTCAGACAACCGATCCGAGGTCAGGCGGGTAATCGTCGTGATAAGCTCGTCTTCTGTCAGGTAGCGGGTCATGACGGCATTCCTTTGCGCGGATCATAGCTGTGGGTTTCATGCCATGTCTCCATGAATTGCTTCAATTCATCGTCGATTTTGTCCGGCATCGTGATTGTAAGCTCAATCAGTTGATCCCCACGATCGGACGATCCCCGTTTTTTGACACCCTTGCCGCGCAGGCGAAGGGTCTTGCCGCTGCTGGTACCGGCAGGAACACTGACATTCACGCCACCGTCAATTGTGGGCGCAGGAACTTTGCCACCCAGAACAGCCTCATCAATCGTGATAGGCAGGGAAATGTGAATGTCGTCGCCTTTGCGTTCAAAAACCGGATGATCGGCTACCGAGATTGTAACCAACGCATCACCGGGTGGCCCTTCACCATATCCCGGTGCACCCTTGCCGCGCAGGCGAATGGTCTGGCCATCGGTAATCCCGGCAGGGATTTTCACCTCGATCCGATCACCATCTGGCAATGTCAGCTTTTGGCTGGCGCCGAAAACCGAGTCCAGAAAACTGATCTGGAGGGAATAGTTGAGATTGTGGCCCGGGGCATGAAATTCATGCGTGCGCTGCTGGCCGAAACCGCCTTGGCCTCGGTTACGCATAAACTCGGCAAAAATGTCGGACATGTCGTCCGGATCGCCATAAGTCGCGCCCGAGCGATAGGGGTTGCCCGCCGCCTCGGAGTATTCACGATAGTAGTGCTGCTGCGGGCGCTCCTGACCTGAGGCGTCGATCTCGCCATTGTCGTAGCGGGCGCGGGTTTCAGGGTCCTTGAGCAAATCATAGGCGGCCGCTGCCGCTTTGAATTTTGCCTCGGCCTCGGCGTCACCGGGTTTGAGGTCGGGATGGCACTCTTTTGCAATGCGCCGATAGGCTTTCTTGATTTCGGCGTCGCTGGCGTTTTTGGATACACCAAGCACCGAATATGGATCGTCGCTCATCTCACTCTCGCGGGTCGGGGGCAGGTCTGATCTAGATGAATGTGTTCTATCATGCGATTTCAACAGGTCAAAATGAAGAGGCGATTGAATTACCTCGTAAAATTTCGCAATCCTGCTAACATCTGCATGTTTCGAGATGATAACTGACGGAGATCCAAGGATGTCGCGCAGAATTAAGTCCGCTCTGGCCCTGTTGGCCGGGAATGCTGTTGGCCTGTTGCTGGCGATGCTGTTGCTGTCCGGGTTTTCGATCCGGCCCCTGTCGTTCATCGTGGTAGTGCTTGTCTTTACCGTTGTTCAGGTCATTGCAGAGCCGCTGATCCTGAAGCTGGGAGAGAAGAAAGCACCAGCGATCAAAGGTGGTATTGCCCTAATCGTGACGTTCGTAGGTCTGCTGGTGACGGATTGGATTACCGCCGGTCTGACGGTTGGTGGCATCTCGAACCTGCTGGCCGCCACATTGCTAGTCTGGCTGGGGGCGTTGATCGCCAGCGTGGTGCTGCCGATCTACGTTTTCAAAGAACTGCGTGAGCCGAAAAAGTAACTAGGCCAAAGTATCAAGGCTGGTCTTCATGGCCTGCCACAGCTCCTCAACCGGTTCGCAGCCAACCGACAAACGGACGAAAGCAGGATCCACTTCATCGCCCCAGCGCGCGCGACGTTCTGCTGAACTGTGGACACCTCCAAAGGATGTGGCGGGGCGAAGCAGCGGGCAGGTATTGATGAACTGCTCGGCCTTTGCTTCGTTTTCGAGAGTCAGGCTCAGCAGAAATCCAAAGCGTGAAGTTTGCGATTTCGCAAGCGAATGCGCGGGGTCATCCTGCAATCCCGGGTAGCGGATTTGTTTCACTTCAGCATGTGTGGCAAGCCGTTCAGCCAGCACTTGTGCCGAAGAACACATGCGATCGAACCGTACATCCAGCGTTTCCAGTCCGCGGTGCAACAACCAAGCCTCGTGCGGACCCGGGATCGCACCGGAAACGCGTCGCCATTCCTCGACCCGTTCCATGATCTGGGTGTTTCGACTGGCCACGTGCCCCATTAACAGATCGGAATGCCCACCCATGGCTTTGGTGTCCGAGGCGACCACGACATCGATACCCAGATCCAGCGGGCGCTGGCCCAGCGGGGTCATGGTCGTGTTGTCGGCGATGGTGGTCCCGCCGGCAGCGCGAACCTCAGCCGCAACTGCGGCAAGATCAATCATATCCAGACCTGGGTTTGAGGGGCTTTCGACAAAGACCACATCAAACCCTTCGAAACCGCCGGTGCTGAATTCGGTTGTTGCGCGTTCCTCGACCGAAACACCTAACCGTGACAAAAACCGATCCGCCAGCAAGCGGGTTACATAATAACCGTCTGAGGGGATCAGAATGCGCGAACCGGCTGTGACGGTGGCAAACAACGCCGCCGAAATCGCACCCATTCCGGACGGGAAAGTCAGGCAGGGTGCGTCTTCCAGATGGGACAGTACGTGTTCCAGATGCACCCATGTAGGGTTATCAACCCGCCCGTAAGTCGCATGTCCATCTGGCGCTCCGGGTAGGTGAAACATGCTGCTTTGCGTCAGCGGCAGGGCCACAGGTTCACCTTTGTCCAGTGCATTGCCGCGCAGGTGGAGCATCTCGCCGGTTTTGGGTGTCTTCATGGTTTAACGTCCCGGAATGACATCGCGTGGCGGGGCTGGTTCCCAGTTTTCGATAATGTCTACCGCCTCTTGTGCGGTATCGACAAAACGGAACAGGTCGAGATCTTCGTCCGAGATCGTGCCAGCGTCAGCCAGTGCTTCCCAGTTGATTACCTTTTCCCAGAATTCGCGCCCGAACAGCAGGAACGGTACGCGCTCCATGCGACCGGTCTGGATCAGGGTCAGGGATTCAAAAAGCTCATCCATAGTGCCGAAACCACCGGGGAAGATGGTGATGGCGCGCGCGCGCATCAGGAAATGCATCTTGCGGATCGCGAAATAGTGGAAGTTGAAGCTTAGTTCCGGGGTGACATATTCGTTCGGCGCCTGTTCATGCGGCAGAACGATATTCAACCCGATCGAACAGCCACCGGCATCCTGTGCACCACGGTTGCCTGCCTCCATAACGCCGGGTCCACCGCCGGTGACAATCACGTTCTCACGGCATCCGCTTTCATTGGATTTTTCGGTCATCAGCCGGGCGAATTCGCGCGCTTCGTCATAATACGTGGAAAGGCCTGCCAGCGTTTCAGTGCGTGCGGTGTGCTTTTGAGAAGGCTCGGGAATGCGGGCACCACCAAACATGACGATAGTCGAGGTGATTTCGCGCTCGCTCATGATCATTTCAGGTTTCAGCAATTCCAGCTGCAGGCGTACCGGGCGCAGTTCGTCCCGGCACAGAAAATCATCATCGGCAAAGGCAAGGCGATAGGCAGACGAGCGGGTTTGCGGCGTGTCCGGTACTTCGCTTGCGGTCGAGCGGTCGGTCTGAGCGTCGCGGAAGGGGCTGAGGCGGTCTTCTCTCATTGCTGGGGATCCCTGCTTGCGTGTTTTTAAAACAGCTATAGGGTTCGCGGGCAGAGTGCCAGTCACGGAAAGACGAGAATGGATTGGAAAGCGGAAATTTTGGCGGCGGCTGATCGCATCAATGGTCATGCGCAGATCACGCCGGTTATGCAAAGTCAGTCATTGGGTCTGGATTACCCGATTGAAATGAAGCTGGAGCACATGCAGCACACCGGCAGCTTTAAGGCGCGCGGAGCGTTCAACACATTGTTGAGCCTTGATGTGCCGGCAGCAGGTGTTGTGGCCGCATCCGGTGGTAACCATGGAGCTGCCGCTGCTTATGCCGCGCGGGCGCTTGGCCATCCTGCGAAGATTTTTGTGCCTGAGCTGGCGGGGCCTTCAAAGATCGGGTTGATCGAACGGATCGGTGCAGACCTAAGCGTTGTTTCCGGCGAATATGCCAACGCGCTGACCATGGCGCGCGCGCATGAAGAGGCAAGCGGGGCGATGCAGATTCATGCCTATGATGCACCTGCCACTGTGGCGGGGCAGGGCACCTGTTTTGCCGAGTGGGAGGCACAAGGCCTTCAGGCGGACACAGTGCTGGTCGCTGTCGGTGGCGGCGGGTTGATTGCGGGGGCTTTGGCTTGGTTTCAGGGCGCGCGCAAGATTGTCGCCGTTGAACCGGAAACCTCCTGTGCCCTGAATTCGGCATTGCAAGCCGGCGAGCCCATTGATGTCTCGGTTTCGGGGATCGCGGCGAACGCTTTGGGCGCTCGGCGGATTGGTCAGATTTGCTTTGAACTGGCGCAGGGGATGACGTCTGTACTTGTATCGGATGAGGCCATTGCTGATGCGCAGGACAAGTTGTGGCAGGCGCATCGCATACTTGTCGAACCTGCCGGAGCGACCGCTCTGGCTGCGCTGACATCCGGCGCTTACCAGCCAGAACCGGGCGAACGGGTCGCCGTATTGATCTGTGGCGGCAACATTGCCCCAGATCCGTTAAGTGCCTGAATTATCGCCTTGAGGGTCGCGTCGTGGGATTTTATCTATAATCCCATGACTGCGACCATCGCCGATTCCATCTTTGATACTCTGAGCCAACGCATAGTGACCGGCGACCTGCCAGCAGGAGAAAAGCTGCGGCAAGACCATATTGCACGCGCTTTCGAGACCAGCCATGTCCCGGTGCGCGAGGCCTTGTTGCGGCTTGAGGCGCGAGGACTGGCCCGCAGCGAACCGCGGCGCGGGATGCGGGTCACGGCCTTGGATCCTGCAGAGGTTCGCGAAGTCATCGAGATGCGGGTCGCGCTTGAAACCCTGGCACTGCAGCATTCGATCCAGAATTTGACGCCGTCAGCACTTAAGCTGGCGGACGACGCCCGCGTCGCGTGTGACGAAGCGCAGGATATGCCGACGTGGGAGACCAGGAACCGGATTTTTCACCGGGCCATTTTGACACCCTGTGCCAGGCCGCGTCTTTTGCACACGATTGATGATCTGCATATCGCCAGCGCCCGGCATCTGTTTGCACACTGGCGCCAACGATGGGCACAGCGTGCAGATGCGGATCATGCAGCCATCGTGCAGGCGATGAAGCGTCGCGATGCGGCCACCGCGACCGCGATTTTGGTTCGCCATATCCGTCGCGCAAGCTGATTTTCCCCAATTGCTCTTAGGATCAGCCGCAAAGCGGTCAATCTGCGTCGCATTGCGCCTTGGTTCCGGCTCTCATATAGGCCAAACCAACGTGAACAGATTCTGCAGGGAGTAGCCCCATGTCCAACGCGCAACTGGAAACAGCAATCGAAGCCGCCTGGGAGGCACGGGATACCATCACGCCCGCAACCACCGGTGAGCAGCGCGAAGCCATCGAAGATACGCTGAACGCACTGGACAGCGGCTCGCTGCGTGTGGCGGAAAAGCTGGAAAGCGGCGACTGGCATGTAAATCAGTGGGCCAAGAAAGCGGTTCTGCTGGGCTTCCGCATCAAGGACATGGAAATCCAGACCGGTGGTCCGCAAGACGGCGGCTGGTGGGACAAGGTGGACAGCAAGTTCGCCGGATGGGGTGAAAACCAGTGGCGCGCCGCAGGCTTCCGCGCGGTTCCGAACTGTGTGGTCCGCAAATCGGCCTATGTAGCCCCCGGCGTCGTTCTGATGCCGTCCTTCGTAAACCTCGGTGCCTATGTCGACGAAGGCACCATGGTCGACACGTGGGCCACCGTTGGTTCGTGCGCCCAGATCGGCAAAAATGTACACCTGTCCGGCGGCGTCGGTATCGGCGGTGTTCTTGAACCGATGCAGGCTGGTCCGACCATCATCGAAGACAATTGCTTTATTGGTGCCCGGTCAGAGGTGGTCGAAGGCTGCATCGTCCGCGAGGGCTCGGTTCTGGGCATGGGCGTCTTCATCGGCAAGTCCACCAAGATCGTCGATCGTGAAACCGGTGAGGTCATGTATGGTGAAGTACCGCCCTATTCGGTGGTTGTTGCGGGCTCGATGCCGTCCAAGAACAACGTCAGCCTGTATTGCGCGGTTATCGTGAAGCGTGTTGACGAGAAGACCCGTTCCAAGACCGGTATCAACGAATTGCTGCGGGACTGACCAAAGCACAAGCCAAGTAATCTAAGATAGGCCGCTGCGATAACCGCTGCGGCCTTTTCAGTTTCAGAACCACAGCAAATTGTCAGATGTCGTCGCGGTCATTTTCGTTGCCTGCAAAACCCCGGCAGCAACTCGCGACCAATGTCATTCAACATTTGATCTATTTCCGGAGAGACCAGAAATCTGGAGAATGCTTCCTGCAGGATTTCGTTGATGTCGCTGGAATCTTGATCGTTGTCATAAAACAGTTTCGCGAGACTTATGGCATTCAGTGACACAGATGTTGTGCCGAAGGAAGGGCTCGGTAGTCTGGTTTCAATAAGTGAGCCAACCCTTTGGTTTATACGTTTCTCCGAAAAGACCACGTTGACCACAGCATCTTTTCCCCAATATTTTTCCAGCCAGGATTTGGAAACCATATGATCCACATTGTGCGTGGGTAGCGGGTGATCAAAATCCTCTGACTCCTTGATGACTTCCAACATAGCTTTCCGGTAAAGTGAATAAGATGCACGAACCCAAAGCTGAGAGTAGAACAAGCTGCCATTGTTAGATGGGATTCGGACTTTTCCGGTTAGATATCTGGTGCTGTTCTCAAATCTTCGGCCAACTTTGACTGACACGAGCTCCGGCTGCGTCGAGCACCAGTTTTCAAGATGCGCCCAACTCTTGAATGCAATTGGTGGTCTGTATCCATCTTCCAAGAGTGTCAGAAAGTCCAACTCAGTGCTTTTCAACGCAAAAGGAAGCTGATCGGCGTCGTATATTCGTTGCAAGCTGTTCGGCCCTTTCCACTTGTTAGTCCAGTTGGCGTTTTCTACCGGACTTGACGGATAACGCAGTAGAGGACGACCGTTATAAAACTGTTCACGCCGCCCCTTGGCGAGATCTCCTGAGATGATTAACGTCGTGTGGAATTTGGTAAATCTGCAAACGCCAATTTGCGCCAATGAGACCATTCCTTGGTTGATGATCTGCTTAGCGCATCGAAGTTTTCCACACATTCGGACCAAAAGACCTCGGGGCTGAGAGGCTATCAATCGTATCAGTACCGTTTCTTGGAAATGTGTTACGAAAGGACAGATATTCACCTTTTTCTAATTTCGGACGGACAAAATATGGCGACAAAAGCTGAGCTTCTAGAAGAGCTTGAAGACCTAAGGGCGAAACTGGCTGAGACCCGAAAAACCAAGACTTCGCCCGGCGCAGAGACCGGTGAGCCACCCGATGATGACCCTCCAAACGGCGATGAACCAATGTCGCAGCTGGGCGATCTCGAAACACTCTGGCCTGAGATTTCGGAAGAACTGGAGAGGTTTCAACAACGTTACCCGCGTCTGACGATTGTCGGTGCATTCGCCGCCGGTTTCCTCCTTGGACGTACATCGAAGTGAAAGGGTCATCATGAGCTATTCGTTGCGCAAAGAAATCAGCCGTAGCACGCGCCGCATTGGCCGCAACGCCAACATTGCGTTTCGGGCCGAAAAGACAATCAGCCGAAGACGCTTTGCGGTACTCAGGATGCAGACGGGTATGCTTGCAGCTGCGGGGCTGCTTGCGGGGATCGGGATCATCATGCTTAACGTCGCCGTATTCTTTGTGATTGCCGAGCATGTCGGGAATGCAAATGCGGGGCTTATCCTTGCCGCTGGCGAGTTCGTCATAGCGGGAATTCTGGTCCTGGTCGCGATGCGTATGACCGCCGAGTCGGAACTGGAGCCTCTGGTAGAGGTACGGGATATAGCGATTGCCGACATAGAAGCCGATCTGGAAGAGGCTTTTGATGAAATAACGGATATCGCCGACGGCGTTCGCCAGATCATCCGCGATCCTCTGGGCGCGCTGATGGGAGGACTGGCAGGTCCGTTGTTGGCCGCTCTGTTCCGCTCGGTTAACTCTGACAACCAGAAGGACAAAGGCGAAAACGGATCGCAGGCTTGAATCTGGTCGGTTCGTGGACTCGAGCCATACCAGCGTTTAGCTGACTGCGCTGATCAACAATGGCTGCGAAACGAGATTTATAGAAACTTCGCCGTACTGTGGCCCAGATTGCCATCCAGATTTACCCAAAAAAGCTGTTGGAGTGGTCTGTATGAAATGGTTGTGGGCGTTGTTCGGCGTCGGCGTTGTTCTGTCTGCAATTGTATTGTCCGAAGCGGGGCAGGGTCTTTTGATCGTGCTCATGCTCAGCATGGTTGGCATACCTTTGGCAGTGGCCCTGATGTATGTGCCGATTCCCACCGGGATTCTGGGGATTTACCTGCTCATCCGAACAGTGCTGCGTCATTTGCCGGGGTTCCGGCGGGCGCACGGGTTGGTTCTCTTTGGGCTAAGCGCGGCGCTGGTCGCTGGGGTGATGTATGTAGTTCCGATCTATCACAACCAACAAGTCGACAAAGCTCTTCCACTTGCGGTCGCCGAGGATGTGCCTTTGTCCGGGGCAAAGGCTCAGGGATTGGTTGTTGGGCTGTATTCCAACGCCGACCGATGCGGTCAAACCTGTGCCGAGTTGTTGATGTCATCACCGGATATTCAGGTGGTGCTTGGCCGTTTTGAGCGGATCAAAGAGGGCGACCCCGCTACACCTCCTGCCGGTTCTGCCACCTGGGGGCTCGTTCCGGCAGGGATCGGTTTGTGCCCGTGGCCGCTAAATCAGGCCTCATCAGCCTTGCGCATCGCGATTGCCGAGGCTGAACTGGACGGTTACTGCTTTGCAGAAGTGCCTATGGCAGAACAGATTGACGTGGTGATCCAGGGCTATGATCTGCCGGGTGATGCTCCGGGCCAGGTCCGGGATGACAAACGTACCGAACTGTTCCTGCGCAACGGAGACAATCTGCGGTTATCATACCGGACAACAACGGGATTTCGTAACAAACTGTCCGTGCCGATGGTGTTCTTTTCGGAGGATGGCAATGGGCTTGATTTGGGCCTTTCGCTCGCTCCACCCAAAGAAATGGTTTCACTGGCCAGCCCCGTTCCCGACCTGTCGCGCGTGGTCCTCTATCAAGCTGTTCTGCCCGGTGACATTGTTTTACCAAGTTTCGAGGCTTACGCTGATCTGAGCCGGGATCAGCGGGATGCTCTGCGAAAGCGAGAAGCTGAGATGCGCAAGAGATTGGCCACTGCGCGTTATGATGCCGCCCTGACGGCCCTGGGATCAGGCGACGCGATAGAAATCACCAAAGGAATCAAGATTGCCAACAGCTATCTGCGCAAGCTGACCGGAGGTGGCGTCAAACCATCGGATGTGCCCTTGTTTGTGGCACTGATGTCAGCGCCGGGGGACCCGCAGAGGACGGCGTATCATGTATTGGACGATGCACCACCCGAAGTGCTCATGCCAGTGGTCGATGCAATTCTGGACCGGTTGATCGCGGCAGGCGAAGGGCCGATGCCTGGAAAATCCAAACAACGATATGCTGAGATTCTACGCCTGGCTGAAGATCAGCCCGCCGAAGACATCGCTGCGCGCACCGATCGTCTCGACCAATTGGTCGCCACCCCTTTGGGACGCGAAATGGCCGGTGGCCTGATGGCGTCGCGCGGTATCATTGGGCCGGACCAGGCCGCGATCCTGTTTGATTTTCTTGACGCGCGCATCGCGGACGGAGATCCCGAAGACGGATTTCAAACTGTATTCCACGGGTTGTGCCTGATGGGGCCTCAGGGGGTGCCCTATCTGAATGATATGGCACAACGCGAAAGGCACCTTGGCACGGTTAAACACAGCCCCTCAGTGCGCACCTCAGTTTACAATATGGTCCTGATGGGGATGGATGATGATGCGATCCGTCAGATATTGCGTTTCGACAATTATACCGACGCATCACGCCGCCAGTGGGCTGAAAGCATCCTCAGTAAACTCCGCGCCAAAGCGGAAAGCTCGCTTGACCGTCAGAAGACGCGCGGTGTTGTGCCGCCTTGGCGGCATCTGTGCCTATAGGATATTTCTGCTGCGAGACCGGTGTCTTGCCTCTCTTCCGGTTGACATTATTTATCCGACAATCTGATCGTCAGCGTCGATCCGTTCTCTGACCTTTCTATGCCTTGCTTGGGGAAAGCTTCGGACAATTTGCCAAAGAAGAAAGGCTGGATGAACCAATCGTGTGACAGACCCTCATATCTGACCGAGAGGCCTATCACGTGCTTGGCGTTGTCGAGTTTCCGAAACCGGGTATTAGCCTTTACCTCAATAACTCCTTCGCCTGCAGCAACGAACTGAAAATCGGGGACCGTAACCAACCGGTTGTCGAATGTGGCTGTGGTTTCGTCGATGATAAGCTCTGTTGCGGCAAGCACCTCCTCTCCGAACTGCGTGGCTTCGGTAGCGGAGACTTTTCCGTCGCCGTCCAGATCAATATGGGCGAAAATTACAGAGCCTTCATCATACGAGGGCACGATACGTATGTTGAGGACAGCTTGATCGAGATCGATAGAGAGCATGGCTTGCTGTTCGACTTTGCTGTGCGGGTGTGCCGAAAGCGGGCCCGCCAGAAAGAGCAGTGCCATAAGAATACGCATCATTTTGCTCCGATCCAGGCTGCGCCATAATCGTTCGACGGGTTCCGGAACATGCTGTGCGCGTGCTCCTGCTCTGGTGATTCAGCCAATGTGTCCTGCGGAGCATATTCGATCACGGTCGAAGGCGCGGTGATCCGATAGTAGGCGAACCCGGGCGCGTCCTGTGGTCCCCACCAACCGAAATATGTATCGTCTAATTCGGCCATGACGGTCTGCATCTTGGCCGCGTTGTCGTTGTCATTGATGAAACCGAGACGCGTTTGGATCAGTGAGATGAGAAGGTTCTTTTGCTTTAGGGAAAGGTCACTGCCTTTCACACCTTCTGGTGCAACAATGGTGCCATATTCGCCGGGGCCGAGCAGCAAATTGATAGCCGTGTCTCCACGCACGGCATCGGCTTTTTGCAGGTCGGTCAGGCTCTCCAGCACGGCCTGAGCCGCGTCCACTTCATTCTGAATGATGAACACCCTCTTGCCTTCATAATCGATGTCTAGTGGTTGGCCTCCGGTCAGCATGGGCGAGAAGGTCACGTCAGCCCCATAAACCGTAATGTTGATTCCCAGATGATGGCCGCCGAACTGGAACATCCATGGTTGCGTTTCAGAGGGCTCGCCAAGAAACGCGACGTAGAATTTATCGACACCATATTCGCCGAAGGGGTCGTCCGTTGGAAACGTACGCTCTGCGGCGAGCTGATAGTCAATATTGCGAACACCGTCTTCGCTCATGAATTCTGCGATCAGAGTATCCATAAGAACATATTGCTGCTCGGACAGTGTACCAATGCGCAGCCCGCCTCGTGGAATCATACCTTCGGGGAAGTTCGACCATTTCGAGCGTTGTTCATTGTCGGAGAACGAGTATGTGGCAGCATCCCGTTGGGTCGTGTCGAGCGAGCCAAGAAAGGCGTCCGCAGCCGAGACAATGGACGAGGTCTTGGCATCCGGAGCACGGTCCTTGAAACTGACGCGCAGGGGCAGCTCGACCGGAGCCGTATTCACTCCGAAGGCTACGCTCGTGATCAGGCGGGGATTGAGGAAAAAGCCTCCGACAACACCACCGAGGAGTACAGCCGCAGCCATACAGATGATGCCTGTGAAAATCAGGATACGTTTCATGAAGGCTCTCCTTGTTGGTCGACAAAGACAGAGATTGATGTGTTCCGGTTCAGCGCCGTGGTGATGAAGCCTGAATTCGACGCAGAAACGCGGGCAAAATACTCTTTGCCTTCCGAGAGGTTGATATTGTCGCCGATAACAATCGCGCCGCTCTTGAGCTTGGGAAGCAGCACGTCCAGCACACCGTTGTAGAGGTCTTTCCAGCCGTCGAGGAATACCAGATCCACGTCAGGATCGACGTCTTGCAACGTTTCCAACGCATCGCCTTTGCGCATCGTGGCATACTTGCCAAGGCCTGCCCGATCGAGATTTTCCTGCGTGGCTGCGCATTTGTTGGGCTCAATCTCTGTCGTGATGACATGGCCGCCGGTATCCTTGGCGGCCGCAGCCAGATAGATCGTGCCAATCCCGAACGAGCTGCCAAATTCGACGATGCGCCGAGCGTTCGTGGACACCGCCATACTGTAGAGATAGCGACCCTGCTCGGGCGACACGGGGATGTAGGCATCTTTCAGCATTTCGGGCGTGAGCGCCTTCATCATGCTTTGGCCGCGCAGCAGGCCCCAGATCGCCTGCGGGGCATATTTCAGCATGGGCAACCAGTCACTTCGGGCGTTTCCATGCAACGTTTCAAGAGTTTTGAAGACCTGCGCGTCATTCAGTGTGCAGGTCATTTGCGCGTTCGAGCGTGATATCCGCGCAGAGGTTTTCAGTTTGGCTCGCTGGGCCATTTCGGTTCTCCGATTTACATCGACCGTCATATGGCCTTGCTGTTTTTCTGCCGCCTTTCTGCAACGTAAAGTTATGTAAAGGTCGACA
Organism: Ruegeria arenilitoris; assembly: GCF_013030265.1. Taxonomy (GTDB): domain Bacteria; phylum Pseudomonadota; class Alphaproteobacteria; order Rhodobacterales; family Rhodobacteraceae; genus Ruegeria; species Ruegeria arenilitoris_E. Next base: position 104,119 of record NZ_WPZQ01000014.1, on the reverse strand, counting down.
GCAGCAGCCTTTTCAGATGTGCCAGTTCGCGCCAAAACAAAGAGGAAAGGAGCCCGCTACGATGGCAGAACGCATTCTGCTGATCGATGATGACGCCCGGCTTGCCGAAATGGTCGGCGAGTACTTGCAGGGATTCGGCTACTCTGTGTCCGTGATCGGAAACGGGGTCGAAGGGCTTGAAGCTCTTCGCGATGGTCAGTTCGATGCGCTGATCCTTGACCTCAGCTTACCGGATATAGATGGATTGGAGGTGTTCCGAAACATTCCCGCATCGGCAGCCTTGCCGGTCATCATGCTGACAGCGCGTGGTGATCCGATGGATCGCATCCTGGGTCTTGAATTGGGTGCCGATGACTATCTGGCAAAACCGTTTGAACCACGCGAGTTGCTCGCCCGGCTAAAATCGATCATCCGTCGTGGGTCTCGCAATCAACCGACACAGGTTATGACATTCGGGCGGCTGGGCATCGATCTCGATGCCATGGAGGCGCGGATCGACGGGCAGCGATGTGATCTGACCAGCTATCAGTTCCAGTTGCTGTCGGCGCTTGCGACCCGCGCTGGACGCGTCCTGAGCCGGGATCACCTCATGAATTATTTGCAGGGCACGGATCTTGATGCCTTCGATCGATCCATCGATGTGCATGTCTCACGCATCCGCGCGGCCATAGAGGATGATCCCAAGCACCCCAAAAGGCTGATTACCATTCGCGGGGCAGGTTATCTGTTTGCGAAGTCTCAGGATTGAAATGAAAAGCCGTCTTTTCATACAGGTGGCGCTGGTGATGATCACCGGGCTGGTCCTTTTTGCTGTGATGGTGTCAGTTTTTTGGAGTCGTGTGTTCGACGCGCGTTTCAACGTGGCGCTGGACAAGCTGACTTCTGATGTATCCGTGCTGCTGTTGCCCGCGGCTGGGGTGCCAGACGCTACGCAGCAGGCAGCGATCCAGCGAATTGCCGAAGGTCTTTCCGTTAACCTGACAGTCTACGGACCAGATAGCCGTTTGATTGGCTCCAGCGGGCCACCCGTTCCGCTTTCGCTACAACCAGTCACGGAAGGTCAATGGGAGGAGTTGATCGACGGCACCCATTGGATCAGCCGCCTGGCGGACGGGCGTATTGTCATTGCGGATCTTAGCCTTCTTGGATTTGCCGGTGACAGCTTGGCGGTCACTTTGGTTTTTGGACTTCTGGTCTTGCTTGTATTTTCGCTTATGTATCCGCTGGTTCGGCGCATTACTCGCCGGCTGGAACGCCTTCAGAATGAGGTCGAAGCGATCGGTACCGGTGATCTGTCCAGGCGCGTCACGGTGGAGGGAGATGACGAAATCGCCAAACTGGCGGCCAGTTTTAACGCCTCGACGGAGACCATCGAAGATCTGCTGAACCGCCAGCGCATGCTGCTTGCCAACGCCTCTCACGAGTTGCGCACGCCGCTTGCGCGTATTCGGATGGGGCTTGAACTGTTAGACACAAAAGAAACGCCAGAAAGGCGCGCTGGCCTTCGGCAGGACATTGGCGAGTTGAATGCCTTGATCGACGACCTGATAGCCATGGCCCGATTTGACGCGGGGGCAGCGGAGATCTGTTTTGAGCCTCTGGATCTACTGACGCTTGTCTCCGAAGAGGTCAGTCGCGTGGAGGGAGGTACAGTTACTGGAAACCACGTAGAAGTGTCAGGAGACCGCAGGATGCTGTGCCATTTGATTCGAAACCTGCTGGAGAATGCACAAAAGTACGGTGCTCCGCCGATAGAAGTATCCGTCCATACCAACGAAAATGGGGTGCAGCTCAAAGTTTCTGACCAAGGTCCAGGCATCTCCCCGAATGAACAGCAGCAGGTCTTGGAACCATTTTATCGGGGCGTAGGAAAACAGAACATTCAGGGTTCTGGATTGGGTTTGTCCCTGGTGGCGCGGATTGCACAGGTGCACGGGGCGCGCGTAGTGATCGAAGATGTGCCTAAGTCTGCGGTTTCAATTGTTTTCCCTCGTCCTTGACGAACGGAAGCAACGTCTCGCACAGCCAAGAATTCCACATTCAACACCGGATACGATTGCTGCGTGCGCTCCTGTCGGTTCCAATCAGTCATTACCAAGGTTGACTTGGTTGAACTTGACCACATTCGGGCATGTCGCTAAGGCCGCGTCTATGGAAAAGCAAAAGAAACCCTCACGTCAGCAAGTCTATACCCTTTTGGTTCAGATTGGTCGCAAAGACGGCGACGGCCTGCCCGAAGGCGCAACCGGGGCGGCGCTTATGTGCTACGCCAGCGGCGTGGACGAGGCAGAAGCCGTGCGTGAGACCGTTGCCATCCTAAAGCAAGCCGACACTGCGCCGCTTGATGTGACCGGGTATGGCACTTTGGCCGAACGCGAGGCACAGGGACATGACATCGAACCTGATGAACGGGCCCTGATGCAGCGCGCACTTGATGAAAACGCGGTTATCGTAGCGCAAATGACACCGTTTTTCGGGGATCAGGAAACAGCTTAGTTTCGCACTCCAAACCACTTGCGGTAGATTTCGTCATAGGTGCCGTCTTCTCGCAGGAACAGCAGCGCCTGATTGACATCTTCGACCAGTGGGGACCCGGTTGGGAAGGCGATCCCGTAATTCTCACGCAGGAATACACCACCAGTCATGGTCGCAATTTTGCGCCCCTCGTGTGAGGCAAAGTAGGACAGGATAGGTGCGTCGAACACAACGGCGTCGAGCTCTTCATTCCTGAATGCCGTCAGCATTTGTTCCAGTCCGGCATAACCGCTGTATTGAACCTCGCGCCTTTCAAGGAAGCTGGCGGCAGTCGAACCGGATATTGTGCCCACCTGTTTGCCGTACAGGTCGTTGACCGAATTCACGTTGCCGGCAATCGCCTCGACGGTCATGACCGATGTGATACGGGCGGTGAATACCGACACAATGAAAAGCGAAGACACAACAAGGACAACACCCAAAAACCGTCCAAACGGTGTACGGGGCATGCGTTCTTCAAATCCGCCATTCACGACCAGATTGAGCGCCCACCAAAACGACGGGAACCACGCTTCGTTCAGCTTGCGGTCAAAATAGGGTTGCGCGCGCCGCTCAAAGCTCCACATCAACATGCCACCGCCAAGGAGGATGGCAAAAGCCAGCCCGATCGCGATGAACAATTCGGCGGACAATAGCGCCTGCAGCAACGATGGCCTGCGCGCCGCATCTGAGGGGACCATGATCTGCAGCCCGGCCTCGAATATGGGCTGGCTGAAATCCATGCGAGCCTCGCGAGAGGCGGTAATCGAGATATTCGCGATGGCAAGATCTGCTGTCCCGTTCTGCACGGCGTCCAGCATATCGGCGAAGGCGTCTACGCGATTGATGGTGTAATCCCAGCCCAGCGACTCAGACAGTGCCTCAAGCAAATCCATCGAGAATCCGGTTTGCGCCTCGTCCTCGACATACGAGAACGGGGGACGGGTCACAGTCGTGACCGTAAGGGTCTGGGCCTGGCTTTGCTGTGCAAGTACTGCGAAAGTCAGGCAGAGCAGGGCGAAAACTACGCGCATCATTGTCAATTTACCTGTTTCGCGGCCCTCTAACGCAAATGAGGAAGGCGCGGCAAGACAGTCGCAGGGTAAAGGCTGACGATTTCTTGCGGTGTTGTTTCAGGGCATGGCAAAGATCACACGAAGAATTTGAGCGGTTGGGGTTGGCAATCCTTCCAATTCGTTGAATCTGTGCGCGAACCCCGGCGCAAATGAGATTGAGAGGTATTCTATGACCGATCCAGTTCAGTTGACAGCGGATCTGATCCGTTGCCCATCGGTCACACCCGAGGAAGGTGGTGCACTTGTTCTTTTGGAGCGTGTCCTGTCGGACGCCGGGTTCGAATGCGCTCGGGCAGACCGTGGCGATGTCAGTAATCTGTACGCGCGCTGGGGCAAAAAAGGGCATGCTCGCAGTTTCGGTTTTAATGGCCACACCGACGTTGTTCCAGTGGGGGATGAAGCCGCGTGGACGAAGCCGCCTTTTGGCGCCGAGGTTCATAATGGAGTGATGTATGGGCGTGGCACGACCGACATGAAGTCGGGTGTTGCAGCATTTGCCGCCGCTGCGATTGATTTTGTGCGTGAAACGCCTCCGGACGGGGCGATCATTCTGGCGATCACAGGTGATGAAGAAGGGGATGCGGTGGATGGGACGACCGCGTTGCTGGACTATATGGACCAGGCTGACGAACGTATGTCGGTTTGTTTGGTCGGAGAGCCAACTTGCCCCAACCAGATGGGTGAGATGATCAAGATCGGGCGGCGTGGTTCGATGACGGCGTGGTTTACCGTGACGGGTGTGCAAGGGCATTCGGCCTATCCGCATCGCGCAAAGAACCCGCTGCCGGCCATGGCGCGCCTGATGGACCGATTGGCCAGTCACGAGCTGGATCAAGGCAGTGATCATTTTGATGCCTCGACGCTTGCGGTTGTGAACATTGATACGGGTAATTCAGCGACAAATGTCATCCCGGCGCAGTGTACAGGAGCGGTGAACATCCGGTTCAATGATCTTCATTCTGGTGCCAGCCTCAGCGAATGGCTGCAGACCGAAGCCGATGCCGTTGCCAAGGCTTTTGATGTGGCGATCGAGATAAAAATCAAAATCTCAGGTGAGAGTTTTCTGACACCTCCGGGGCCGCTTTCGGATCTGGTGGCGAACGCAGTCAAAGCCGAAACTGGTATTCAGCCAGAGCTGTCGACCACAGGGGGAACCTCGGACGCTCGTTTCGTCAAGAACCATTGCCCGGTGGTGGAGTTTGGTCTGGTAGGTCGCACCATGCATCAGGTTGATGAGTGTGTTGAAGTTGCGCAAATTGACCAGCTCAAGGCGATCTATTCGCGAATACTGACCGACTATTTTTCCTGATCCATGCAGCGTTCCTTGGTCATCATGGTCAAAGAACCCCGGCCGGGGCGGGTCAAGACGCGTCTTGGGCGCGATATTGGCATGGTTGGCGCGGCCTGGTGGTTCCGGCATCAGACACGTTCATTGATCCGGCGCCTGCGAGATCCTCGCTGGCAGATTGTGTTGGCTGTATCCCCCGATCGCGAGGGGCTGAACAGCCGGGTCTGGCCTGCCGATCTCACCCGTGCTGCACAGGGGCGGGGTGATCTGGGGCATCGGATGGGGCGGATGTTGCGGGCAGTGCCGAAAGGACCGGTTTGCCTGATCGGTGCTGACATTCCCGGCATCACGCGTCGACATATTGCACGCGCCTTTGATGAGTTGGGGAAGGCTCAGATGGTGTTTGGACCAGCACCCGATGGCGGTTATTGGCTGGTCGGTGCGCAGCGATACGGTGCGTTGCCAGAAGGTCTGTTTCGTGATGTGCGCTGGTCGACGGAACACGCTTTGGCCGACACGCTTGCCTCGGTACCGGATCTTCGGGTCGCGATGCTGGACCAGTTGCGCGACGTGGATACTGTCGCTGATTTGCGTACCTGACCCAAAGCGCCGTTTTTTGGTCATGACGCAGTCTCATCCCCGTGCTAGGGCGGAAACATGACACGTATTCCAACCAAGCAGGAGGTCCTTGACTGGATCTCGGCGAACCCCACCCTTACTTCGAAACGCGATATCGCCAAGGCCTTTGGCATCAAGGGCGCGGACCGGATCGATCTAAAGCGCATATTGAAAGAGCTTGAGGCCGAGGGGCATCTGGAGAAACGCAAGCGCAGCTATCGCGACCCTGACCGCTTGCCGCCGGTCAGCGTGCTGCAGGTCAAGGCGCCCAATTCGGATGGCGATCTGTTTGCGCGCCCGCTGGAATGGCACGGCGAAGGGGTGGAGCCCATCGTTTTGATCGTTGCGCGCGCCAGTGATCCGGCGTTGGGCGAGGGCGACCGCATTCTGGCTCGCCTGACAGTGGTGCATGAGGAAGACCACAATTACGAAGCCCGCTTGATCCGGCGCATTGGCTCGAACCCGCGCCGCATTGTGGGTATTTTTCGCAAGGGCGCCGAAGGCGGGCGGATCGTGCCCATCGACAAGAATGGTCAGACCGACTGGCTGGTTCACGACGGAGCGGTTCACGGAGCCAAAGATGGTGAACTGGTCGAGGCCGAGCAGGCCGGTCCAAAGAACCGCATGGGTTTGCCCCGCGCGCGCATCGTGGAACGGCTGGGGGATCCTTCAGCTCCGAAGGCCGTTTCGTTGATCGCGATTCACCAACACGGCATTCCGGATGATTTCCCGGACAAGGTGATCGACGAGGCTGACAAGGCCAAACCTGCCGGTCTGAAAGGGCGGGAGGATTTGCGCGAGATGCCCTTGCTGACCATTGATCCATCAGATGCGCGGGATCATGACGATGCCTGTTATGCCCATGCTGATGATGATCCAAAGAACCCCGGCGGGCATGTAATCTGGGTCGCCATCGCTGATGTCGCCGCTTACGTTCAACCCGGCACCGCATTGGATCGCGAGGCGCGCAAGCGTGGCAACTCCAGCTATTTTCCTGACCGCGTGGTGCCGATGCTGCCGGATCGGCTGTCGGGTGATCTGTGTTCGTTGCACGAAGGTGTCCCGCGCGCTTGTATCGCCGTACGGATGCAAATCGATGCAGAGGGTAACAAGATCGGTCATCGGTTCGTCAGGGGGTTGATGCGATCCGCTGCATCTTTGCACTACGCAGAAGTGCAAGAGGCCATTGACGGCAATCCGAATGATCGGACGGGGCCATTGCTGGAACCCGTTCTGAAACCGCTTTACGCCGCCTACGAAGCGCTGAAAAAGGCGCGGGCCGAGCGCCAGCCACTGGATCTGGACCTGCCTGAGCGTAAAATTGTACTCAGCGACGCTGGGGAGGTCGAAAGTGTTGCGTTTCGCGATCGTCTCGACGCGCACCGTCTGATCGAGGAGTTCATGATCCTCGCCAATGTTGCCGCTGCCGAGACCCTGATCGCCAAACGCCGGCCATTGCTGTTCCGGGTGCACGAAGAACCTGCGCCCGAAAAGCTGGAGAGCCTGAGGGAGACTGCCCAAGCCGCCGGTTTGAACCTTGCCAAAGGTCAGGTGCTGCAAACCCGCCATCTGAATGCCCTGCTGAACGCGGCAGCAGGAACCGAGGATGCTGAGCTGATCAATCTCAGCACGCTCAGGTCCATGGCGCAGGCCTACTATAACCCGGAGAACTTTGGTCATTTTGGCCTGGCACTGCGGAATTATGCGCATTTCACCTCACCCATCCGCCGATATGCAGACCTGATCGTGCACCGTGCACTGATCACCGCGCATGGCTGGGGCAAAGACGGTCTGACCGAGGAAGAGATCGACAGGCTGGAGGAAACGGCCACCCATATCTCGGACACCGAGCGCCGCTCGATGATGGCCGAGCGGGATACCACGGATCGGTATCTGGCGGCCTATCTTAGCGAACGTGTCGGAAACGAATTCTCCGGGCGTATCAGCGGGATCGCCCGGTTCGGGGCTTTTGTGAAGATGGACGAAACCGGCGCGGACGGTCTGGTGCCCGTCCGTTCCCTTGGACGCGAATTCTTTCATTTCGACCGTGAGGCGGGAACGCTGATGGGGTCCGACACGGGGTTGATTATCGCAATTGGCCAACGCGTGACAGTGCGCCTGACTGAGGCAACGCCGGTTACTGGCGGGCTTGAGCTGGAATTGCTGTCGATTGACGATCAGGCCCTACCGCGCGGGCGCGGATCGAAAGGGCGGCCGACAAGACGCAAGGCCGTCAGTACCAAGCGGAAGAAAGACAAGATCAAACGCAAGGTCGAGCGCAAACGCCGTCAGAGGTGATAGGTCAACGCCCGGGCGATCAGCCATCCATGGCGGGTTTCGTCTATCTGATCCGGGCTGTCGAACAGGATCGCCCGGTTCCCGTCGATCCGGTCTTCGCCTGGAAAGGCCGATGTGAATTCGCCCATCAACCTGCTTTGGCAATGGACAAAGAGTGCGAACCGCGCTGATTTGTGACCGCCCAGACGGATCGTAGACCCTTTGGGCGCCAGATAGGCTGGCTGACCCCAGCGCAGCGCCTCTTGCAACGGTAGTGCTTTGGGCAATTCCTGCGCCGTTTCAAAGATCAGCTCTCGCAGCTTCAGGACACCGGTACGGGTGTCCTGAGGCAGGGCATCGAAAGCTGCAGAAATGGCGGGGTCTTCAAAAGGTCTCATGCCAGTGGGATCGCTTTTTCCATTCTGTCTACATAGCTGTTGATCAGACTATCCTCTTTGATGCGTCGGGTCAGCGGTGTATCTACAGGTGTTGCGCGCATCGCGGCCAGCATAGGCCCGACGCTCATATCCGCCGAGGTTGGGCGATCCCCCAGTAGAAATGGCGATTGCCAGAGATAGGCAGAGATCGCTTCGAGATCCCGTTCGACCCGGTCCAGACGTTCGGCTGGCGAGAAACGGGCAACACCTTGTGCAACAAGGCCTTTTAGAACCGATTTTCGGATTGAGTTTGAAACAGGCTTTCGGATCAACGCGGGTATTTCGATAAAGAACGTCTTTTGCAGAATGGGCCAGACCTCGTCATTGGCCCAGCGATCCTGCACGATCTGAAAATACAGATGCTCTTCAGCCATTCTGATCAGGGTACGTGATTGCGCCCTTTGAATGTCGCTGAGGCCGGTATCAAAATTTGCACCCTGCGCTTCTAGCCAGTCCCGGATCAGATCACTGTCGGGGACAAGCCGCTCGGGCGTGCGTAGCACGGGCAGTTTGCTGTGGGGCATCTTGCGCGGGTCAAGCATGTCGGACCTTTGCCATCGATGACCGGATTGCTGCAGCATATAGGCGGTTTTCACGCAGAACGGACTGGCACTGAACAGGCCAAAGGCAGAGGGGTAGGTCAGAAGGGTCAGCATCATCGGCTCCATGGTGGGGATGCCTGATGGATACCCGTCTCTGATGACAGAAAGTGTCATTAGGTTTAAGCTAAGGTTTGTCATGTCTCGTACCGCCCGTCTGTTTCAACTGATGCAAGCCTTGCGTTCTGGTCCGTCGCCAAAGACCTCGGTCCAGTTGGCGCAGGATCTGGGCGTTTCGGCGCGCACTGTGCATCGCGATATCGACGCCCTGCGTGGGCTGGGGGCAGTCATCGATGGAGAAGCGGGTTTCGGGTTCACTCTGATCGAAGATGCTACGCTGCCGCCGCTGGGGTTTACCGACGATGAGTTGGAGGCACTTGTTCTGGGGTTGCGGGAGGTGCAGGTCATTGGCGATCCCGCGCTATCCGAGGCCGCCGCTGAAGCTCTGCGAAAGCTGCAGGGGCGGTTACCGCAGCGTCAGTCGCATCGCCTGAGCCACGCGGTCCTGGCTGCAACCCGCTTTGACCGGCCTGCTGTGCCAACGATCGAAGTGGCCGAGTTGCGGCAGGCTGCCTGGGATGAGCGTTCGATCGAATTTGCCTACACAGATGCAAAGGGTGACAACACACGTCGAAAGGTCAAACCGCTGAGCATCGTTTACATGGACCGGTCCAGCGTGCTGCTCAGCTGGTGCCATTTAAGGCAGGATTTCCGCGTGTTTCGATTGGACAGGATGCAGGAAATGTCCGTGACCGATGAAAGCTTTAGGCCCCATCGCGTGCCATTGCTGCGTGAGGCGCTGGCCCGCATTCGGGCTGAACACACAGCAAAACAACGTGACTCGCAAACCTGAGTGCTTTGTGAATTTTCGTTTTTGCGCTATCCTGAGGTTGAGCAGTAATCAGGAAAAATCGGAATGCGTATATGCGTAGGTGGCGTCATGACCGCCGCATTGTGGGCATCCATCGTGCAGGCGGACACAACAAACAATTCACTTCGGCCGCAGGTCAGGCCAATGTTGGACAACATCCAACTGGCATCGGCAGACGTAACCGTATCGGTTCGTCCGATGCCAAGACCTTCGGCTGAGGTTCATCGCGTGTCAGCAGGTGGAAATGCCAGATTTCAGGCCTGGCTCGGCGCGTTTCGGGAACGCGCGGCAGAACAGGGTTTGTCTCACACAACGCTGGATCGGGCGTTGACGGGAATAAGTTATGATAAAGACATCATAAAGAGAGACCGCAATCAGGCTGAGTTCTCGAAACCGATCTGGGAATATCTCGATTCAGCAGTGTCCGATACGCGGATTTCCAATGGTCGCGCGGCGCTGGAGCGGAACCGGCAGACGCTGGAACGGATCGAAACCGAATACGGGGTAGAGAAAGAGGTCGTTACGGCGATCTGGGGGTTGGAAACCTCTTTCGGGACATATCGAGGTGGCAATCAGACCATCCGTTCACTTGCGACTTTGGCGTTTGATGCACGTCGTGCCCAGTTCTTTGAAACGCAGCTGGTGGCAGCGTTGCAAATCATACAGGCAGGCGATGTCAGTACCGGCAACATGATCGGCAGTTGGGCTGGCGCGATGGGTCATACCCAATTCATGCCAACCTCGTATCTGGAACATGCGGTGGATTTCGATGGGGATGGACGACGCGATATCTGGTCCGATGATCCAACAGATGCGTTGGCATCAGCAGCAGCCTATCTGGCGCGTCACGGCTGGACCAAGGGTCAGCCTTGGGGAGTTGAAATCCGCCTGCCGGAGGAATTCGATTATGCAACGGCCCGGCGGGATCACACCCTGATGCCATCAGAATGGCGCGCGCGTGGAGTTCGGTCCATAGACGGCAGAGCAGTCCCCGATCATGGTAAGGCCGCGATCCTGTTACCTGCAGGTGGGAAAGGTGTGGCGCTGATGATTTTCGACAATTTCAAGGTGATCGAGCGTTACAACGGCGCGGATGCTTATGTGATCGGTATCGGTCATTTGTCCGACAGGTTGACTGGAAAACCCTCATTTCAGGCGGGTTGGCCGCGTAGCGACAGAGTGCTGAGCTTCACCGAACGCAAAGAGTTGCAGCAACGTCTGACGCAGGCCGGGTTTGACACACAAGGGATTGATGGACGTACCGGGCCGAATACGATCGAAGCGGTGCGGGCATATCAATTGGCACGAGGGTTTGTACCGGACGGGTATCCGACGCTGAATCTTTTGGAAGGGTTGCGATAAAAGGTTCGCACCTGGGATAGCCTTGGCTGCTGTTGCATTGCTATTGCTTTGCACTATGCAAACTTGCCGAAAGGAACACGCAGAATGATTGCTTACGTCACCGTTGGTGTTGACGACATGACGCTTGCGGAACGTTTCTATTCTGCGTTCCTGCCAGCTCTTGGCTACGAGCTGGAAGAGTATCACGGAGACCTGAGTTACGTATTGCCGGTAGAGCCGGGCCAGGCTCCCGTTTCTCCGGATTTCTACGTGAAATCACCCTATGATGGCGGTCCGGCCTTAGCTGGGAACGGCAACATGGTTGCGTTTCAGGCCAGTGGTCAAAAGCAGGTTCGCGATCTTCACGCTGCAGCGCTTGCTGCAGGTGGTTCTGACGAGGGGCAGCCGGGCTTTCGTGACTCGTATGGGCCCAATTTTTATGTTGGCTATCTTCGCGATCCTCAAGGCAACAAGATCGCTCTGTTCTCCAGTAATCCAGACGAACCCGGGCGTGACGGATAAGGCAGGCTTTAAGGGTGACAAAGCCGTCTGTCGTGCTGCCTCACAAAACTTAGTACAAAAAAAGGGGTGGGCCTGAATTGGCCACCCCTTTGTTGTTTCGTGCTTACAACCGCTTTCTTACGAAGCCGACTTCATCAAACCTCTTTCGATGATTTCAGCGTGCGCCTCATCCAGCGATTTGTGAATCCGCACGAACATCTCATCGATTTCCGCCGGTGTCAGGATCAACGGGGGCGAGATGATCATGCGGTCGCCCACGTGACGCATGATAAGATTGTTGGCAAAGCAGCGGTCACGGCAGATGTACCCAATCGTTCCGGGTTCAGACGCGAATTTGGCACGGCTTGCTTTATCGGGTGTCAATGCAACCGATGCCATCATGCCAACGATCTTGGCTTCGCCGACCAACGGATGGTCGACCAGTGCTTCCCATTTTTCTTTCAGGTAAGGGGCCGCGACATCACGCACATGCTCAACAATCTTCTCTTCTTCAAGAATGCGCAGGTTTTCCAACGCGACCGCCGCTGCGACCGGGTGGCCCGAGTAGGTGTAGCCGTGGTTGAATTCGGTACCGCCGATAACTTCTGCAACCTCATCGCAGACGATTGACCCACCAATGGGGGCGTAGCCAGAGCTGAGGCCTTTGGCGATGGTCATGATATGCGGTTTGATTCCAACGGTTTCGGACCCGAACCAGTTGCCCGTACGACCAAAGCCACAGATCACCTCATCCGCGATCAGCAAGATATCGTACTTGTCGCAGATGCGCTGGATTTCCGGCCAATAGGTATCGGGGGCAACGATCACACCGCCCGCACCCTGTACTGGCTCGGCGATAAAGGCCGCAACGCGGTCTTCGCCCAGCTCGAGTATCGCCTCCTCCAACTCTCGTGCGCGGGCAAGGCCAAACTCCTCTGGCGACGTATCACCACCTTCCGCCCACCAGTTAGGCTGATTGATGTGGTGAATATTAGGGATCGGAATACCGCCTTGAGCATGCATGCCAGCCATACCACCCAGCGATGCCGAGCCTACCGAAGAACCGTGATAGGCGTTTTTGCGGCTGATGATGATGTTCTTGTCCGGCTGGCCTTTTTCCGCCCAGTAGGTGCGAACCAGACGAATGTTGGTGTCGTTCGCCTCTGATCCGCCTGCGGCAAAAAATACGTGGTTCAGATCACCCGGCGCCAGTTCCGCGATTTTCGCGGCCAGAGCGATGGCGGGAACGTGGGTCGTTTTGAAGAACGTGTTGTAATAAGGCAGTTCGCGCATCTGACGGGCTGCAACTTCGGCCAGCTCATCGCGGCCATAACCAATATTGACGCACCACAGACCCGCCATGGCGTCCAGAATTTCCTCGCCTTCACTGTCCGTCAGGTAAACGCCATTGGCTCGGGTGATGACGCGTGCGCCTTCTTCACCCAGTGATCCATTGGCCGAAAAAGGATGCATGTGATGTGCTGCATCCAGGGCCTGCAACTCAGCAGTTGGCATGTGGTTTGTGATGGTAGACATCGGAGAATCTCCTGCAACAGCGGTTGCGGATCACAATATGATCAAATTTTGTACTGTCAATCGAATCGAGACAAAACTAGGCGTTCGTGAGGGCACCGGCCATAAGTTCCATTCCCTGCTCGATGTCTTGTGCGGTAGCGATTGCCGCTTTCTCGGCATCGCCATCGCGCAATGCCACGATGATGTCCTTGTGGCGATCAGGCAGGCTTTGGGTCCCGAATCGTCCACATACAACGCGCAGTGAAGGACCGAACCGAAGCCATAAACGTTCTGCCAGATCCTTGAGAATCGGGGCGTCAGCGTGGGCATAGAGTGTTTCGTGAAAAGCATGGTTCAATCGAAGGTACCCACCAACATCCCCGTCCGCGATGGTGCGGTCCAAACGCTGATCGATCCTTTCGAGCTGGTCTATGTCGGCAGCGGTCATATTCTTTGCCGCTCTTCTCGAAAGGTCTGATTCTATTGACTTTCGCGCAAAAATCATCTGCTCGATATCGTCGTCATTCAGCAGTGGTACACTCACGCGCCGATTGCCTTGAAAGATCAATGCTCCATCCGAGATCAGGCGGCGGATCGCTTCACGAACCGGGGTCATGCCGACGCCCAGAGAATCAGTCAGACCCTGTATCGTGACCGGCTGTCCGGGTATCAAATCGCCAAACATGATCTGTGATTTCAGTGTGCGATAAACTTGCTCATGTGCCGGTTGCTTTGGGTTGTCCATCTGCTCCGAGGATGCCTTATTTTTGATCAAATCCAAGTGGTTCATACCGTTTTGAGGAACCTTCTCTTGTCATGTTCCTTAGCCTCGTGAAACCATACGCTGTATCGAGTGAAAACGCAAAACTTGATCAAATCCAAAAAAAAGGGAAAATACCCTCACACACGCAGGGAGAAGAAAATGAAAATCAAAACGCTGACAATGACAGCGATCGTCGCGTTGGGGACTTCGGCTGCATTCGCCGAAGAGGTACGCGTCTATAACTGGTCAGACTACATCGACGAAGAACTGCTAAGTAAGTTCGAAGAAGAAACCGGTCTGACGCTGATCTATGATGTGTTCGACAGCAACGAGGTTCTGGAAACCAAGATGTTGGCCGGTGGGTCGGGTTACGACGTTGTTGTTCCTTCGGGAACTTTCCTGCAGCGCCAGATCCAGGCTGGGGCGTTTCAGGAACTCGACACGTCAAAACTAGCGAACTCGGGCAACCTTTGGGATGTCATTCAGGAACGCACCGCTGGCTATGATCCAAATAATGCCTACTCGATCAACTATATGTGGGGAACCACAGGGATCGGCGTAAATGTTGACAAGGTCAAAGAAGCGCTGGGCGAGGACGTGGCGCTGAACAGCATGGATCTGGTCCTGAAGCCGGAGAATATGGAAAAGCTGGCCGAATGCGGTGTGCATTTTCTTGATGCCCCAACAGAAATCATCCCGATGGCGCTGCAGTACATTGGTGAAGATCCGGACAGTCACGACAAGGATGTTATCGCAAAGACCGAGGAAATTCTGACCGCAGTTCGTCCGTATGTACAGAAGTTCCACAGCTCGGAGTACATCAATGCTCTGGCCAACGGTGATATCTGTGTGGCGGTGGGTTGGTCGGGTGACATCCTTCAGGCCCGTGATCGCGCAGCCGAGGCCGACAACGGTGTGAACATCGAATATTACCCCTTTGCCGAAGGGTCGTTGATGTGGTTCGACCAGATGGCAATTCCGATTGATGCACCGAATCCTGAAGGCGCACACAAGTTCCTGAATTTCATTCTGGACGCCAACAATATGGCAGCTGCTTCGAACTATGTGTACTACGCCAACGGCAACAAAGCCTCACAAGAGTTTCTGGAAGAAGACGTGATCGGCGATCCGGCGATTTATCCGGATGAAGCCACGATGCAGAACCTCTATATCACCACTCCTTATCCGGCCAAGACCCAGCGGGTCGTGACCCGCCTTTGGACCAAAATCAAATCGGGCACCTGATCCGATTGCTCAGTGCAAGGCGGCAGACCCGCCTTGCACATCATTTGTCCAGACCGACATACGGGGGCCGCTTTGAACTCTGACGTCTTCGCGCCGTGGGATGACCCACAGGCGAAACCCTTGATCCAGTTTCAGAATGTTACCAAGCGCTTTGGTTCATTCACTGCTATCGACAACCTGTCGCTGGATATTTTCGAACGTGAATTTTTTGCTCTGCTCGGACCATCGGGCTGTGGCAAAACCACGATGATGCGAATGCTGGCCGGGTTTGAAACCCCGACTGAAGGCCACATTCTGCTAAGCGGCCAGGACATTGATCCGATCCCGCCGAACAAGCGGGCGGTGAACATGATGTTCCAGTCATACGCCCTGTTTCCGCACCTGAGTGTCTGGGAAAACATCGCCTTTGGGCTGCGTCGCGACAATATGCCAAAACGGGATCTTGAAGACCGGGTAGAAGAGATGTTGCGCCTAACCCGACTGGAACAGTTTGCGCGCCGCAAACCACATCAGATTTCAGGTGGCCAAAGACAACGTGTGGCACTGGCCCGGTCATTGGCAAAGGCCCCGAAACTGTTGCTGCTGGATGAGCCGCTGGGCGCCCTGGACAAAAAGCTGCGCCAGGATACGCAGTTCGAACTTATGGATATTCAGGAGAAAACCGGAACCACCTTCGTGATCGTGACGCATGATCAGGAAGAGGCGATGACCGTTGCCAGCCGCGTCGCGGTCATGGATCAGGGACAGCTCAAGCAGGTGGCAACGCCTGATCGGATCTATGAAAACCCAAATTCGGTTTATGTCGCGGACTTCATCGGCGACGTGAATATCATCGAAGGGCGCGCATCCGCGAACGGGGATGAAACCTATCAGATCGACTGGGCAGAAGGTCAGGCACCTCTGACCGCGACATCTTCTTCCGGGTTTTCGAACGGGCAAAACTGTCATCTGGCGATCCGGCCAGAGAAGGTGGCTATTTCCGCAGAACGGCCTGCGGATGCAATCAACGCGATTCAGGGCAAGGTGCACGACATTGCCTATCTCGGTAATCTATCGACCTATCACGTTGAGTTGCCGAACGGCACGATCATCAAGGCGCAAACGGCAAATACCCGTCGTATCTCGCGCCGGTCCTTTACCTGGGAAGACCCGGTCTGGCTGTCGTTCACGGCCACGGCTGCGGTTCTGTTGGCCAGCTGATGCGCCGCGCCTTTCTGATTGCCGTTCCATATCTATGGCTGTTGGCGCTGTTTCTGGTGCCATTCTTCATCGTCATGAAGATTTCGCTGTCGGATACAGCACTGGCGATTCCGCCCTACACCCCAACCTTGGATTTGTCCGAGGGCTGGGCCGGTTTGAAAGACTTCTTCAGCCAGCTTGATTTCGAAAACTACGTCTGGCTGACCGAAGATGATCTCTATTGGAAGGCTTATCTTTCCAGTGTCAAAATCGCTCTGATTTCGACCATTTTGACCCTGATTGTCGGCTATCCCATTGCCTATGGAATGGCCCGGGCACCCGAAGAATGGCGTCCGACTTTGATGATGCTGGTGATCCTGCCCTTCTGGACCTCGTTCCTGATCCGCGTCTATGCGTGGATGGGTATCCTCAGCAACGAAGGGTATCTGAACCAACTGCTCTTGTGGACAGGCATCATCTCGACTCCTCTGACGATCCTGAACACCAATACTGCGGTCTATATCGGTATCGTTTACACCTATCTGCCCTTCATGATCCTGCCCATCTATTCTGCACTGGAGCGTATGGATGGATCACTGATCGAAGCGGCCGAGGATCTGGGATGCTCGCGCCTGCAAGCCTTTTGGCTGGTGACCATCCCGCTGTCGCGCCCCGGTATCATCGCTGGGTGTTTCCTCGTCATGATTCCGGTGATTGGTGAGTTCGTGATCCCGTCCTTGTTGGGCGGATCGGGTACTCTGATGATCGGCAAAGTTCTGTGGGAGGAATTCTTCTCGAACCGTGACTGGCCAGTGGCCAGCGCAGTGGCAGTGGTCCTGTTGCTCATCCTGATCATTCCGATCGTGCTGTTCCAACGGAATCAGCAGAAACAGACGGAGGCCGAGCAATGAACAGGCTGAGCTGGTTCAACGCAGTATCCCTGACGCTGGGGTTTGCCTTCCTCTATATTCCGATGGTTATCCTGATCGTCTTCAGCTTCAATGAAAGCAAGCTGGTGACGGTCTGGGCCGGGTTTTCAACGAAATGGTATGGCGAACTTGCCCAAAATGAGGCCTTTCTTGATGCGGCATGGGTTACTTTGCGTGTCGCTGTTTTCTCCTCAACTCTCGCCACTATTTTAGGGACTGCAGCTGCCTACGTTCTGGTACGTGGTGGTCGTTTCTTTGGCAGAACCCTGTTTTCGGGAATGATCTACGCACCGTTGGTGATGCCCGAAGTGATCACAGGCTTGTCGTTGTTGCTGCTCTTCATCGGTATCGGGCTGGATCGGGGTATCCTGACAATTGTTCTGGCGCATACGACCTTCTCGATGTGTTTCGTTTCCGTGGTTGTGTCTTCACGTCTGGTGACTTTCGATCAATCGCTGGAAGAGGCCGCACTCGATCTGGGTTGTTCTCCGGCTCAGGCTTTCCGTCTTGTGACGCTGCCCATCATTGCCCCTGCAGTAATCTCGGGCTGGTTGCTTGCCTTTACCCTGTCATTGGATGATCTGGTGATTGCATCCTTCACCTCCGGGCCTTCGGCCACGACACTTCCGATCAAGATTTTCTCGGCGGTGCGTTTGGGGGTTAGCCCGGAAATCAATGCCTTGTCCACCATCATGATCGCTGTCGTCACAGTGGGCGTCATTACTGCGTCGCTGGTGACCAAGCGCGCGATGATGCGTCAAAGGCAGGATGAAATGGCAGCAGCGCGCGCAGAATGAGGCGGATTTTTCCAGACTACACCTACGGACCCGGTCCGCGCACGAATTGCTGGTGGGATGAAACCATCGACAGCCCGGATTGGCCGATTCAGGACGGCGATCTTAGTGTCGACGTGGCAATTGTTGGTGGCGGGTTTACGGGTATTTCTGCTGCGTTGCACCTTGCCGAGGCGGGCGCTTCGGTTGCGGTGCTTGAGGCTGAAACGCCGGGATGGGGCGCATCCGGGCGAAACGGGGGGTTTTGCTGCCTCGGCGGATCGAAACTCGATCACGCCAAAATGGTCAGGCGATATGGTTCGGGTGAAACCGAGGCTTATGAGCAGGCCGAAACAGACGCCGTATCGCTGGTTGCGAAACTATTGGCGACACATCAGGTTGACGCCGATATCCACTCCAATGGTGAGACGCAGTTGGCGCATACACCACGGGCCATGGAGAAGCTGCGTCGGAATGCCGATGAAACCGGTGTGCTGCATGAAGCTGCAGATCTTCCGGAACTGGGGTTTGGGGGGAATTTCTTTGGCGGCTACACCACCCCGATAGGGTTTGGTCTTAACCCGCGAAAATACCTGTTTGGAATTTCTGCCGCAGCGCAGTTGCAGGGCGCACAACTGTTTCAGCAAAGCGCAGTGACCGAGATTAATCGGGCGGCGTCAGGATTTGAACTACGGACCAGGAGTGGCCGCATCAAAGCCAGTACCGTCCTGATCTGCACCAACGGATATTCCAGCGAAGATCTGCCGCGTTGGATGGCTGGACGTTACATGCCTACGCAATCGACGGCGATGGTTACGCGTCCGCTAACAGATGCAGAACTTCAGGCACAGGGCTGGACGTCGGATCAGATGTCATATGACACACGTAACCTGCTCCATTATTTTCGTTTGATGCCGGATCGTCGTTTCCTGTTCGGAATGCGCGGTGGGTTGTTGTCTTCACCCGGCGCAGAGGCTGGAATTCGCAAGAAAGCCCTCAAGGATTTCAGAACAATGTTTCCAGCCTGGGCAGAGGTTGAAGCTACACATATGTGGTCAGGAATGGTGTGCCTGACACGCGGCTTAACCCCCTATGTCGGACCGGTGCCCGGACAATCCGGAATGTTCGCAGGCTTTGCATATCATGGAAATGGGGTCGCGATGGGAACCTATTGTGGCAAGGCGCTGGCCCGCTTAGCGTTGGGTCACAGTATTGAGTTGCCTTCCCCTATATCACAACCACCGGGCCGATTTCCTTTGGGAACGTGGCGCCGGGCATTGATGCCCCCGGCCTATGCACTCATGGGATTGGCTGATTTCTGAATGTCTGGTGCCTATAGAAGGGCTGCGATTTCCAGTTCATACCCTGCGTTATAGTCCACAGCACCTGTCTCCGCGCGCCAGAGGCAGTACGCAGCCATACGCCATGCGTACCAGGGGCGCAGGGCCTCATATCGGGCAGTAACATCTGACTGGTCATAGCCAGATAAAAATTCTGCAGTTTCCGACGCGGACAGTGGCTGACCTCGGTACAGCTGCTGCATAGCCGGTGAGAGAAACATTGCCAGATCTTCGCAAGGATCACCCAAAGCTGGGCATTGCCAGTCAATCAGAGTGAGTCCGGTCGGCGAGACAAGGATGTTCCCTGCCACCGGATCCCCGTGGATCAGCTGTCTTTGCGTCAGAGGTATTACGTGTTTTCGCGGGCGCAATTGCCGTAACTGCGCAACGCGCTTGGACTGACAACCTGCCAGAATACGCTCGCCATGATCAGCAAGGTCCTCACTACCATTGCACCCTTGAGGCGCATCTATATCTACCCGAAGGGAATGCAGGTTTTTGAGCAGTTTCCCAACGTTTTCAGCTTGCCTGTTCCATGGCGTTCCGGGGGCATGATCATAAAACACCCAGCGATCCGGTCCGAAGACCCCGGCGGCCCGCAAGCGGGGCACGAAACCGGTTGAATCAAGGGCGTGTAGACATTGGGCCTCAAGCTCTGCATCGTTCCGGAAAAGAGGGTTTCGTAGCTCAGAGTTGTAGAGCTTCAGAACCTTGTCACCGTCGCCACCCACAACCTTCCATACCCGATTGGTGCGCCCTCCATACAGCGTTTCAAAACTGGCGTTGGCACTGACAAAACCCTCGTCAAAGAGTTGCGCGATAAGACCAGTTGGAGGTGAGGAAAGATCAGGCAGGGCTTTTTACCAGTGGCTTGAGGCGAATCGCAATTCGCCAAGACTTGACCTGTCCCACCTGTCAGATCAAGCGCCTGCCCTAACTGCGGTCACATCTCTTGCGGAAATCACGGTGCCGCCTTCTAGTTTTAGTATGATGGTGCCTTCACTTACCTGGGCTTCTACCACGCGGCTGTAAACCGACGCAGGTTTGTCAGACTGCAGCTTTCCGTCTTTGTAGCTTTCGAGAGAGGCCGAGTAGTTGCCAGACGGCAGCGGATTTCCCGATTCATCCATGCCCGCCCAGGTAAACTCTTTTTCAGTTGCCGATACGGTGATGCGGTCAATGACTGTGCCTTCGGCATCCTTGATAACAAGAACGGCCTTATCAGCAGTGTCCTCGGGATTTGCAAAGATCTCGACAGGGGTGTTGTCGAATTGAAAGGCCGAAGCTGCGCGAACATCCATGCCGACCCAGTTGGACAACTCTTCCAACTTTACGCTCCCCATAGCCTGAGTAAGAGTGGCGAGCATTTCATTGGTCTGAACCTGTTGTTCAACCATCGAAAACTGCGCCAGCTGCGAGGCGTATTCCGAAGAATCAAGAGGCTTGAGCGGGTCTTGATTTCGGGCCTGCGTTGTCAGCATCAGCAGAAAGGTCTCAAAATCTGAGGTCAGGCCCGAGCTTTTCGATTGCTGTGTGGTTTGTTGCTGCGAAGCAGGCTGAGCCGCTGAATTGGTTGCCGAGATCATTGTTTAAAGCCTCATGTCCAGACCCCGATCAGGGATCGTTTTTTGAACGGTAGCCGCGTGTTGAAATTCACTATCAGGCTCAGCCACATTTGGTGTTGCTTCAGAATTATCTACCTGACTGTCATGATGCGCATCCGAGGGCGTATCCAGATCGAATGACAAGTTAGCGTATCCCAGTTTTTGGAATTCAGCTGATAACAGCGAAATATGCCTGCGCATCAGATCCAGTGTTTCGGGCCGTTCTGCGGCGATCACCAGTTGCATCCCATCTTCACGACCGTTCAGAACAATAGAGACACGGCCCAGTTCCTCGGGGCTTAGGGCGATTTCAATACTACCCGCTCCCGGTCGTGCCGTTACCATCGTTGCCATTTGCCCCGCGATGGCGCGCGCGATCTCGGCACGCGCTGTAGGCGGTGCTGAATTCGCGATCGCTCCGGTGTCTTTTGGATTCTGAGTTTGAACTGCTTCCATTGAGGACGGAATTTCTCCCACCTCTTGTAGCACAAAGGGCTCGTCAGTTCGGTAGTCATTGGTTTTCGCCAGCAATTGCATATGCGCAGGCGTTGATAGCATCTGCGGAGTTGAATTGTGAATTTGAGCCCGCTGTGGGGTATCACTCAAAGATGCGTGTTTGCTCCAGTGTTCCGGCACTAGATCCATCTTGTTCTCATTGATTGATGAGCTGGAGTCGATCGCGCTGACTGCTCGTGTGATAACGGCCTGTTCTGCGATGAGACGTGTTTGATCCGAAGTGAACAGATTTGGCTGACTGGCTTTGCTGTGCCATTCGAATGAAACAGAAGAGGCCGCTAACTCAGGATTTGTCTGGATTGTGGCCGGATCGATGGGTTTAGCTGACTTCTGGATCGACAGCATGTTCTCGGCTGGAATTGGGTTTCGAGACTGCTGCATCTCAATCTCATGCAAGCCGGGCTGAGATGCTTTGTCCTTGTCGGGCAGCTCTGTTGCCAACTCCGCTTTGGTAGAAGGGCTAGTTATAGTGTGGACCACAAGTTCGGGCTCAAGGTCGGCGTCTGTACGAATTTCATCACCGACTATATCGCTATCGGTTTCCCGTTCAGAGAAGACAGCGGCGTCATCATCGACATCGTCTTGAATTGCGTTCTCGTCAACGATGTCCTGAAATACCAACCTGCCATTGGTTTCACGTTGCTCCGGCTGACTTTTATCGGGATTGGCATTCGGCTGTGCCGATGCGGTCATTAATGTCAGAGGGTTGGGCATTTTGCTCCGGCTCCGTTTGTTTGTCCGGAAACTTGCCCGCAGGAGGTTACGTTTATTTTAACCGCTTTCCTCTTTGATCGTGAAAGTTCGAAGCAAATTTCGGAGATAATGATGGAAATCGTGCACACCCCATCCTCAGAGCCAGTCCGACCGGTTACGGAAAGGTTAAAGTCCGCAGCGACGGAGTTGGAAGCGACCTTTCTGGCAGAGATGCTCAAGTCTGCAGGGATGGGAAAATCACGCCAGCTCTTTGGAGGAGGAGCGGGTGAGGATCAGTTCACCTCGTTTCTTGTACAGCACCAGGCGCAGCAATTGGCGCGATCGGGTGGGGTTGGTCTTTCTGAAATCCTGTTCAACGCCATGATGGAGAAAGCGGATGCAAAGAAACCCTGAATCGGACCTGATCAAAGCTCTTGAAGAAGTTTTGGATCTTGAGCGAGCAGCTCTCGTCGACGGAGAGTTGGATAGACTGGATCATATGTTTCCCGAGAAGGAAAAGCTGATCGGAGCACTCAATGACGTGCAGGTGTTCGACAGTGCTGATTTGATTCGGGTCCAAAAAAAGATCGAGCGGAATCAGACCTTGTTGAATAGCGCAGCGGATGGACTTCGCGCGGTAGCCACCCGTATGGCAGAGCTGCGCCGGGTGCGTCAGGAATTCAGCACATATGACTCATCCGGGCAGCGCAGCGGTTATGCCGTGCGCAGCCATGCCAAGCTGGAAAAACGAGCATGAACGGTGGTTTGAATCAAATGCAAAATTTACGGGCAGCCGGTCTTAGCACTCCGTTAGTGGATCGCGCTCAAAAGTGGTCTCGCACCTGAAACAGCAGGTGGCGCGAACACCGGATGGTACATCGCACAGGTCAGAACGACAAAATGCCTGCGGGTTTCCGCAGGCGCAAATGGGCGACGAATGCCCGAAAGAAAAAGGATGAAAGAACATGTCCAGCATTCTGACAAACAATGGCGCAATGGTCGCGCTGCAGACGCTCAAGTCGGTCAACAAGAACCTGGCGACAACTCAGAACGCGATCTCGACGGGTAAAGATGTTGCGACAGCCAAGGACAATTCGGCTGTTTGGGCGATCTCGAAGGTGATGGAATCCGACGTAAAAGGTTTCAATGCCATCAAAGACAGTCTGGCATTAGGTGAATCGACTGTGGCAGTTGCGCGAAACGCTTCTGAGACCGTGACTGATCTGCTGACCCAGATGAAAAGCAAGATCGTGGCGGCGCAGGAGGACAACGTTGACCGTGACAAGATCAACGCGGACGTTACAGCACTGAAGGATCAGATCGCTTCGGTTGTTGGCGCGGCACAATTCAACGGTTTGAATCTGGTAGATGGTTCCGCTGGTTCCGCCTCAATCCTGGCTTCTCTGGACCGTGATAACACCGGCAACGTGACCGCATCGTCCATCAACGTTGCTGGCCAGAACCTGTCCACCGGTGGTTATGTCACCAAGCAGGTATTTGACGGGTCGACAGGGTCCTCCACTGGTAATGATCGGGTTGGTGCAACGATCGCAAACACCGCGACCTCGGCAACCGCCCTGGTAACTGACGAATCCAGCGGCGCCTTTGCAGCTGGTGACAAAGTGGTTGTGGCTATCGATGACCGCGTTGTCTCATATACGGTTACTGCGGCGGATGCTGCCGCCACGACAACCGGTGATATCGTGGCGGTCGGGCTAAAGGCCAAGATCGAAGAGATGGGCATCACCGGGCTGACCGTCGAATATGACTCCGGCACGGCAGGCACGTTGGCGATCGCAAACAACACCGGTGCGGACATCTCGTTCTCAGCCCAATTTGTGAATGCTGGATCCGGTGGCCTTGGTGCGATGGCGGGTATTGATGTGTCGACCGGCGCTGGAGCGACAGCTGCTTTAGCCACTGTCGAGACTTTGATCGATACTTCGATTGACGCTTCGGCAGCATTTGGTTCGGCACAGGGGCGGATTGAAACTCAGAAAGAGTTCATCTCGAACCTGTCTGACTCCTTCAAATCCGGGATCGGCGCATTGGTCGATGCAGATATGGAAGAGACGTCGGCACGTTTGCAAGCGCTGCAGGTTCAGCAGCAATTGGCAACGCAGTCGCTTTCGATTGCTAATCAGGCGCCGCAATCGATCCTGTCACTGTTCCGCTAATCCTGAACACAGAATGGGGCGCAAGTCTGCGCCCCATTCCTGATTAGCCCAACGAACGCCAATTGGAAGGATCTACAGTGACCCCGCAAACGCTTGCACAACGCGCTTACGCGCAAACGGCCGCTCCAACACGAACACCTCGCGATACGGAATATGAGGCGATTTCCAAAATCACCCATCGCCTAAAGGCGGCAGCAGCACGCAAGGCCACAGATTTCGGTGCATTCGTGCAGGCACTGCACGAAAACCGGCGTCTATGGACTCTGCTGGCAACGGGAGTTTCGGATGATGACAATGCGTTGCCTCATGATCTGAGGGCACGGATTTTCTATCTTGCGGAGTTCACCGAACAACACAGCAGTCAGGTTTTGGGAAACAAGGCAGCAGTTGAACCGTTACTGGAAATCAACATGGCCGTGTTGCGCGGGCTGCGTCAGATGAGGGCCACCGGATGAGCGGGCTGGTTCTGAAACTTGCACCCAAAGAGAGGGTGTTGATCAACGGCGTGGTAATAGAAAACGGTGACCGCCGCAGTCGCTTTTCAATAATGACGCCGCAGGCAAACGTTTTACGACTGCGCGATGCCATTCATCCGGACGAGGTGAACACGCCGGTGCGTCGGGTTTGCTATGCAGCACAACTGGTTCTCTCCGGAGATATGGCGGCTGGCGATGCACGCCAGCAATTGCTGCGGCGGGTCGAGGAATTGAGCCAGGTATTCACGGATGCCGACAGTCGTCGCGTGTTGGGCGAAGCGACCGAGGCGCTGGTCGCAGAACAATACTACAAATGCCTGAAATCACTCCGCTCGTTACTGCCACGTGAAGAGCGACTGATGGCGTACCACCAATGACTTTTCAACCGGTGGTACCTGCGGGGGGAGTGGCAGGCTGGCGATTTATGCAGCGAACTTATGATACTCAACTGCAAACTTTCTCCGCTTCGCCGGCTAACGACAGGGAGACCAAGTACTTCCTTGAGAACATCAGCAATGTGAAGT
Organism: Ruegeria arenilitoris; assembly: GCF_013030265.1. Lineage (GTDB taxonomy): Bacteria > Pseudomonadota > Alphaproteobacteria > Rhodobacterales > Rhodobacteraceae > Ruegeria > Ruegeria arenilitoris_E. Next base: position 78,863 of record NZ_WPZQ01000014.1, on the reverse strand, counting down.
CGGCTGAGGACCTCGTCTCGGATCGGAGATTGTTGCAGGTGGCATTGGGTGCGTTTGGTTTGGAAGGCGATATCAACAATCGTTACTTTGTCCAAAAGATTCTGTCGGATGGAACGCGGTCCGATGATGCTTTGGCGAACAGGCTATCTGACAAGCGGTACCGCGAATTTGCTGATGCCTTTGGGTTGGGCCCCGGGGACGTTCGCAAGACTGGTCTGATCACAAACATGGAAGTGGTCGCCCAAAACAATCTGATATCACAGTTTGAGATTTCGGTCGGTGAAACTGATGAGACGATGCGGATGGCGCTTTATGCTCAGCATAAGTTGTCAGATCTGGCATCACAAAGCGGCAGTGAGACCAGAAAGTGGTACGATTTGATGGGTCTGCCGCCGTTGCGCAAAATGATGGAGACCGCTCTGGGTCTGCCAGCTGCGTTCTCTCAAATGGATATCGACAAACAACTTGGCGTGTTTAGGGACAAACTTTCCGATCTGACAGGATCGGCTGAATTATCACAATTCTCTGATCCGGATGCAGTCCGAAAACTGACAGACACCTTTCTTGCCCGCAGTCAGATTGCACAACTCCAGAATACGATTTCACCGGGTCAAACAGCGCTGATTTTGTTGGGTGCGTGAAATTGGGTTGGATTTAGCAGACCTGTGAAGGTGAACAGCGTGGATAAATTCATGCATCTAAAACCGCGTCAGCTGACGTGCGAAGGGCATAAGATGTGACGGGTCGGGAAACGTTGTGAAGTTTGACATCACCAAGTGGAACCGCATGTTTGCAAGCGGGCTCGATATCTTCAGACACGACGATTCTGTGATTGACCGATTTGCCGAATTCCCCCAACCGAGCAGCAATATTTGCGGCCTGTCCGATCACGGTGAAGTCCAGTCGCTCGCGCGAACCGACATTCCCATATGTGACGCGCCCGAAAGCAACCCCGATAGAACAATCGCAGTGATGATCATTATCCGAGGTTCGAAGTTCCGCCAATCGTTCGACAATCTCGATTGCGGTGCGCTGGGCGTTTGTTCTGGCCGTTGCGGCATCGTCGCCGGCAGGGAAGACAGCCAGGACAGCGTCGCCAATGAATTTCAGAACTTCGCCACCATTTTCGTGAATTATGCCCGAGACTGTCTCGAAAAACTCATTGAGCAGTGTGATATAAGCGCTGCGTCCCAATTGCTCTTCAAGACTGGTTGAGTTGCGCAGGTCACAGAACATAATTGCCGCGTCTATGTCGTCACCGTCGCCGCGGCGAATATCACCCCCCAGCACACGTGCGCCGGTTCGCTTGCCAACATAGGTTTCAAGCAACGCCTGTGCATTTTCGCGTTGCATGAATACTTCATAGTATCGCGCGATAACGGACGAACACTCAAAGACAAGACCCAGGTTTTCGGTTGTGAACCCATCGGGGTGATCGCAGGTAAGTGTCAGCACGTTCGTGCGGCCATCGGAAAAGGGCAGAGGCATCGCCACATAGTCCGTGGCACCTTTGGCACGTAAATCTTCCATGATCGGAAAGCTGTTATGCGGGTTGTCGCTGTTAAGGCGCTGCCGTACCCCGCCAAGCCCGTTTGACACATGACGCAGGGGACTGTTGGTGAAAGCGGGGTGGTCATAAATCTCGTACGTGGGCGCGAAGGTAGAAATCTCGTCTTCACCCTTTTCCCAGATGTAGTGTTTACCCGCGATCAGGGGATGTAGGGACCATGCCAGAATGCTGAGTCGCTGAATCGCGATCCCATGATCCAGCATCTTTTCGGCGAGCGCTTTGGTGAAGGCTTCCGGAGTATCAACGACCGAAGCGCCCCGCATTAACCAATCTATAAGCGGGCCACTGATATTCCCATCATCGGGTTCTCGCAACTGGTTTTCGCCGAGATCTACGTTTGTATATGCTGCGGGCATAAAGCCGATATGACCTTGAATAGCCTTGCTTTCGGGCAAAGCGTCTTCATATGCCCAAACCGAGTTTGCAAGCTGTTCACCCGGCAACAGGATATCATGGTAGCTGGCAGTTCCTTTGAAGGGGCAGAAGGTCTGCAACTCTGTTTCGTCGCTCAGATCGACGCAAACGTCTTTGCGCGGGACGTAGATCGCGGGCGGCAGACGGGTTTCATACATGACTTTGGCATCGTGGCTTTCAGCCAGCAGGGTATCATCACGATAAATGGCGATCCGACCATTCAACCGTTCAACGGATATCCCATAGCCTTTGATCTTTGGGGTGGCGTGGACGTTCATCAGTAACCTCCTGTGCCCGGGCCTCTATAGGATGGGCCCTGAGGTTGATATTTCCAAGAGGGTCGACGCAGAATTTACCAAATGAGACCGATAATGGCCGCCAACCGATTGGTCAGCATCACACCATCTGGATGACATCCTTTTCGATAGACAACATGTATCCGCGTTTGGCGATGTTCTTGACCAGCAACTCGCTGACCATTTGATTGCCCAACGCGTCACGCAGTCTCTTGATCCTTGTGGCGCCGGCGGCTTCATCACAATCGGCTGCATCCCTGCCGGAAATCATCGCCTCGATCTGAGCACCGGATAGAACTTCATCATCCAGTCGGGATTCCGCCAGTACAGACAGGGTCTCCATCGCGGCCGGTGTCAGCTTGAAATCCATGTTGTTCAGATAAACAGTGTTTTCTTCGCGGCTGATCAGCAGAGAGGTCACCTGAATCCCTGTCCGTTCGATCTGAGCCATGCGCCGGTTCAGCATTACAAGCATGACAAGAAACACCAATGCACTGATCAGCATTGCTGTGGCGAAGACCAGCAGAACAAAAATCACCATGCGATAGCTGGACAACGTATCGGCAAAGGCAGTGCCGGATTGCGCCAGTATTTCCAGCAAACGGATTTCAGCCTGCGACGTCAGATCGCTTTCTATGAACAGTCTCTCAACCCGGGCGTTGAATGCATTCGCATCCGGCAAGGTCCAGAACAGAAACACGGCGGCTGTGACCAGAATCAAAACAATCGCCGCAATACCCGCGCCGACAAGCCTTACCCCTGAACGCCGGGCCTCAGAAACGGAGATAGAATTTTCCGGCATTGGCCTTCCTCTGATCCAATCCTTCCGATCCGAATACGGTCAGAACATTCAGCAAGGTCCAACCCGAAGCTTTCAGTCGTTGGGCGACCTCCCGCTGGGCTTGGCCTTTGTCACAGGCCGAAACCTGCATGACGCCGTAGTGCAGGCGCAGAGGGTTATCCTGCTTGGCCTTGTAATCGGCATAACATTCCGCCGCCGCAACGGTGGCTCCAAGCGATATCAGGGTCGCGATAGTCAGAGAAGAGACGATCTGTTTCATAGGCCGCATCCTGCGCATGTGTTTGCGTGATATTCAATAACTCAAAGGGTTTCGCGGCACTGATATTCGATAACAAGCCGTCGTTATTGCTTGTCTGATGGGGGCAGGACCAGATTTGACGCATCGAATTCGCGGCCAATCTCCGGTTCGCCCCATAATCCGAAAGGACGCGCATCATGCACAAGAAATTCATTGCTCTGATCGTTGCAACAGCTGTCACAATCACTGGTGTTTCGGCTTCAAAGGCCCGGGCTGCTGACGCTCATGATATTCTGGGCGGTCTGGCCGCGATTGCGATCATCGGGGCAGGGGTCCACTACTATAATCAGGAAAAGCGCAAGCAACGGACGACGCGCCATCAGACATATACGCCACAGCCCTACGTGGCTCAGCCCAGCTACCCGGTGCGCCCTTTGCCACAACACGTTGCGCGGTACGACCTGCCGCAACAATGCCTGCGCACCTATGACGCCTATTCAAACAATCAGCCGCTTTTGGCCCCGAAATGCCTCAAGAAACACTACAAACATGCCAATAGCCTGCCGCAAGAGTGCAAGGTCGGTTTCTGGAATGGCAAAAAGGTGAAGCGGGCATATGAACCCGCATGCCTGCGCCAGCAAGGGTACCGCGTCGTTTACAAGTAATTACTTTCGAGCAGGAGCGGTGCCAAAGAAGCACCGCGCAGGAGAGGGTGTTGCAGGCCGCCCTCTCTTTTTGTCTTGCGACGGGGCGCGAAACGCGGTTCTGGATGGGTATGACAAAACCGGATTATTCAATTGAACAGGCGGCAGTGGCGCAGGGGTACCTTCGAATTGCCGGCGTGGATGAGGTTGGCCGCGGGCCTCTGGCCGGGCCGGTGGTTGCAGCGGCGGTTATTCTGAACCCCAAGGATATTCCCGAGGGGCTGAATGATTCAAAGAAGCTGACGGCCAAGCGGCGTGTTGCAATGGATGCGGCTGTGCGTGACCGGGCCGAGTTTGCCATTGCCGAAGCCTCGGTTGCCGAGATTGACGAACACAACATCTTGCGTGCCTCGCATCTGGCGATGGAACGCGCAGTTGCTGCCCTGAACCCGCCGCCGGACTATTTGCTGATCGATGGAAACATGATCCCGAGAGGTCTGGCGATTCCGGCCCAGGCGGTTGTCAAAGGCGATGCGCATTCGGTGTCGATTGCGGCGGCTTCGATAATAGCTAAAAACTGGCGCGATCAACTGATGGTGGATTTGGCGCAACAGCATCCCGGCTATGGATGGGAGAAGAACGCAGGCTATCCGTCAAAACAACACAGAGAAGCACTGCAAAATCTCGGCGTGACCCCACATCATAGACGTTCGTTCAAACCGGTACACAATATCTTGTATCAAGAGTAAATCGTAAGCTGCTGATTCAAAAAAGAAATTGACGGCGAATCGACTTTGACTCATCCTTGTCTCAACCAAATGAGCGCAAAAGCGCCGTGGAACTTGAGGCAGAGATATGACAACGACCAAGACAAAGGGCGCAACCGCGCTCCCTTTAAACACGATTCTATCCGGGGACTGCATCGAAGTGATGAACAGTCTGCCCGCGGAATCTGTTGACCTGATTTTCGCGGATCCGCCCTATAACCTGCAGCTTAAAGGTCAATTGCACCGTCCCGATAATTCACAGGTCGACGCGGTCGATGATCACTGGGATCAGTTCTCGAGCTTTGGTGTCTATGACCAGTTCACCCGCGAATGGCTGAAGGCCGCGCATCGTCTGCTTAAGCCGAACGGCGCAATTTGGGTGATTGGGTCTTACCACAACATTTTCCGCGTTGGCTCGGCCTTGCAGGATGCCGGGTACTGGATTCTGAACGACGTGGTGTGGCGCAAGTCCAACCCGATGCCGAACTTCCGTGGCAAGCGCTTTACCAACGCACATGAGACGATGATCTGGGCGTCCAAGCGTGAAGGTGCCAAGTACACGTTCAACTACGAAGCGCTGAAAGCGCTGAACGAAGGCGTGCAGATGCGCAGCGACTGGGTACTGCCGATCTGCACTGGCCACGAACGCCTCAAAGACGAAAACGGTGACAAGGCACATCCGACGCAAAAGCCGGAATCGCTGTTGCACCGTGTTTTGATTGGCTCGACCAATCCGGGCGATGTGATCCTTGACCCGTTCTTTGGCACGGGCACGACCGGTGCTGTTGCCAAGATGTTGGGACGCGAGTTCATCGGGATCGAACGCGAGGAAAGCTATCGCAAGGTCGCCGAAAAGCGTATCTCGAAGGTTCGCAAGTTCGACCGCGAAGCGCTGGAAGTCAGCGCCAGCAAACGAGCCGAACCGCGCGTACCTTTTGGCCAGTTGGTCGAACGCGGCATGCTGCGCCCCGGTGAAGAGCTTTATTCCATGAACCAGCGCCACAAGGCCAAGGTGCGTGCGGACGGCACGCTGGTCGGCGACAATGTCAAAGGCTCGATCCATCAGGTTGGCGCGCATCTGGAAAACGCGCCGTCCTGCAACGGATGGACCTACTGGTGCTTTAAACGTGACGGCAAAACGGTTCCGATTGACGTGCTGCGTCAGCAGATCCGGGCCGAACTGCACAACTGATTTCACCCATACCGCCGGTGCCTGTGGCCTGACACAAGGCACTAAGCCTTGCCCCGCCGTATCCGGCGGGGTCTTTTGTTTTCATCTATGGGGTGTTTGGATGGGGCACCGATCCCCATATCCGGCAGTACAACGAGGGAGCATTGGGTATGTCCGATACCACCGCAAACCAATCCCGTTTCGAACGTTTCTTTGTCACGCAGCCGGACAACTTCGATCTGGACAACAAATACACCGAAGCCGCGTTGGAGCGGCACAAGCGAGAAGGGCTGGAACTTGCTGTTCGGGCACGCTGGATCGCGATGGGTTTGACTGGCATTTTGCTGATTTATCTTAACCCGTATTGGGATGTTCTTTGGTATCATTTCATTCTGTTGCTCATATGCGCAAACGGCTGGCTGATCCGCAGGGCTGGTCGAGTGGGGCAGTCGCGAACGGAATTGCTGCTGATATTCGTGGATCTGCTGATCATGACACTGGGGATGATCATTCCCAACCCGTTCAGCGATGATGTGCGACCGCTGGCGATGCAGTACAGGTTCGACAATTTCCAGTACTTTTTCATCATTCTGGCGGCGGGAACGTTGGCTTATTCCTGGCGTACGGTCATCGCGATCGGATCCTGGACCGCAATGATGTGGACTGCTGGCTGGATCATCGCGTGGTGGGTGGCCACGCCAATTCCCGGCATCACGGAACGCGTCAACGAAGCCCTGGCTGGGTTTCCGGATGTGGCAGAGATGCTGGATCCCAACAGCTTTATGGCACCCCAGCGCATTCAGCAGGTGATTGTCTTTCTGATGGTTGCCGTGACACTTGGGGTATCGATGCGGCGGTTGAACCGATTGCTGATGACCAATGCCGGACTTGAACGCGAGAGAGCAAACCTGTCGCGCTACTTCTCGCCCAACGTGGTCGATGAACTCAGCCAGAATGACGAGCCGCTTAAGCAGGTGCGCAAAGAGAATGTAGCAGTTCTGTTCATCGATATTGTGGGTTTCACGAAATTCGCCTCAGGTCGTGATCCGTATGATGTGATCGAAGTCTTGCGCGGCTTTCATGCGCGGATGGAGACCGAGGTGTTCCGCCATCACGGGACGCTCGACAAATATCTCGGTGATGGATTGATGGCCACTTTCGGTACGCCGGTACCGACGCCCCTGGATGCCAGCAATGCGCTGGCCTGTGCCCGCTCGATGGTAGAGGTGATTGATCACTGGAACCTTGAACGTCGCCGTGCGGGCGAGCCGGAAATCCACGTGGGGATCGGGCTGCACTATGGCTCGGTCGTTCTGGGTGACATTGGCGCCAATCGGCTGGAGTTTGCCGTGATCGGGAATGCGGTGAACGTGGCGGCGAAGCTGGAGGCGATGACCCGTGAATTCGGCGCGCGCGTGGTGATGAGCGACGACTTAAGCACACAGGTCGCCCGAGAAAGCCCAACAGGGTCGGAGTTGATGGCGGGGTTTTCTCGACACGATAATAAATCTGTTCGGGGCGTCGAAAACAACATGAATGTCTGGATGATATAATTTCAGACAAGCCTGTCGGTTGATGCCGGAGTATTGATGCGGTTGAGACGTACGGGTTACGTGCGCGGCATCGGATTCTGGGCTTTGTTGTAAGGGTTCCAGTTGGTCACTTCGGGATAGTACTGACGTCTCCAGGCGCGAACGCGTGGGTTCATGACCCGCCGCCAGAGCGGGGGGATCATCGCTGCCACGGTCATAACAGGATACCCGTAAGGCAGTTGTGGGGCGGCCTCTTCGGCATGATGCTGCAACAGCGGGAAGCGGCGACTTGGTTTGAAGTGATGATCAGAGTGACGCTGCAGATTGATGAGCAGCCAGTTCGACGCTTTTTGCGACGCATTCCATGAATGGCGCGGGCGGACGTGTTCATATTTCCCCTCACCCAGATATTTGCGGGTCAGGCCGTAGTGTTCAACATAATTGACCAGCTCCAGTTGCCAGATGGCAGTTCCCGCCTGTACCAGAAACAAGGCCAGTCCAGCCCAGCCGCCGATCAAAACAGCCAGCAACAGCATCACACCCTGCAGCGCCCAGTACCGCCAAAACGGGTTTGTGGAATCGGACCAGGGCAAATCCTTGCGCGCTAGTTTATTGCGCTCAGCATTGAAGGCCGAAACAAGGCTCTGCCGCAGCACACGCGGATAGAAACGGTGGAAGCCTTCATTGTAGCGTGCCGTTACGGGATCACGCGGCGTACCGACATATCGATGGTGGACCAGCAGATGCTCTGACCGGAAATGAGAATACAGAACCATCGCAAGCAAAATATCCCCGAGCCAGCGCTCAAGCTTACCCTTCTGATGCATCAGCTCATGGCTGTAGTTGATCCCGATCGTTCCTGAAATTACGCCCATTCCGAAAAACAGGCCAATCTTCTCGATTGTCGAAAGATGGTCGGTGTGCGTCGTGTACCAGATCAGCCCATAAAGCGTGACGAATTGCACCGGCGCCCAATACTTGGTCAGCAGGATGTACCAGCTTAACTGGTCTTCCGAAGTATCAGGATCCGCATTCTCAAGGTTGAGGCCTGTCAGCCGATCCAGAACTGCAAACGCCCACCAAGTCGACAACGGAACCAGCAGTATCCACCATCCTCCGACCAAAGCTGAGAACCAGAGGAGTGGAATCAGAAGATATGAAATCCAGAAGGGCAATGCAGATTGCCAACGAGACATGGTGTCAGATGCGATCATGTTTGGTGCTCCGAATTCCACGTGCAGATTAGTCGGCGTCTTTACATTTGCACAGCGGTCTATTGGCCGCGCCAGAGATCGTAGGCCTTTCTCATTACAGTAGGCAGATCGCTGGGTCGGAATTCGTGCTTGTCGAGAATGACCAATGTGTCAGGGGCCACATTTGCAGGCAGATCGGCAGACCAGATGCGAAGTATCAGGTGGAAATGGGTGAATGTGTGACGTACTTCGCCGGGTAATTCTTTCCAATCTGCCGGATAGGGAGGGGTTTCGTGAGGGTTTTCCGACCATTCGGACCCGGGCCAGCCAAGCATACCTCCCAAAAGACCTTTGTCGGGACGCCGCTCCATCAACATGGCGCCATCGTACCGGCAGGCGACATAGACATGCCCCAATCGGGTGGGTTTGGGTTTCTTTGGAGATTTGCGGGGCAACTCTGAGTATGTCCCTGCAAGCCGTGCCTGACATGGGTCTCGCACCGGGCAAATGCCGCAAGTAGCGGACTTTGGCGTGCAGATCGTGGCACCCAGATCCATAACCGCCTGCGCGTAATCACCGGGCCGAATTTCGGGCGTCAAAGCTGCAGCTTTTTCCTTTAGCAATGGCTTTGATCCGGGCAACGGGTCGTGGATGTCGTAGAGACGCGCCATCACGCGTTCAACATTCCCATCCAGAACTGTTTCAGGTTGGTCAAAGGCAATGGCAGAGATTGCAGCAGCGGTATAAGGGCCGATGCCGGGCAGTTTTAGCAACGCGTCATAGGTATTTGGGAACTTCCCGTCGTATTCCTTGGCGACGACACGCGCACACTTCAACAGGTTTCGGGCGCGGGCGTAGTAGCCCAGCCCGGCCCACTCGCCCATCACCTGTTCATCCGGGGCGGCTGCCAGAGATTCGACAGTCGGCCAACGGGTTGTGAATCGAATGAAATAGTCCCGCACAGCAGCTACTGTTGTTTGCTGCAGCATGACTTCGGATAGCCACACCCGATAAGGATCGGGCAGGACACCCATCGCCCGATCTGCTGGACCAATTCGCCATGGCATTTCGCGGGCATGGCGGTCATACCACTCCAACAGGGCAGAGCTCACATCAAGTTCATTGGTGTCACGCAAGTTTTATCTAACTCCCTGTCGGGTTTCGCTGGCGCCCGGCTGCATGCCCATTACAATAGCGGCGCAGGAGTTGGAAACCAGATGCAGCGCAGACGTTCCTCGACCCGCGGTTTCAAACGTACCGCGACTTTGCTGAACGACAAGATACGGCGTGCCGGTGAAAGCCGGGGCTTTGCCGTATCAAGATTGCTGACTCATTGGGCCGAAATTGTCGGACAGGATACCGCCTCGATCGCGCGACCCGTGAATGTGGGATATGGCAAAGGCGGGTTTGGCGCGACGCTGACCGTGCTAACCACCGGTCCGCAGGCTCCGATGCTGGAAATGCAAAAGGAACAGCTGCGCGACAAGGTGAATGCGGTTTATGGCTATAACGCTATCAGCCGTGTCAGAATTACGCAGACCGCTCCGACAGGATTTGCCGAGGGGCAGGCCAGTTTCGATCACAAGCCGAAACAGGCAAAACCCACAATTGCACCAGAAATTGCCGCCGAGGCTGACAAAGTGTCACGCGATATTCACGATGGTGATTTGCGCGCGGCCCTTGAACGACTGGGCCGCAACGTTTTATCCAAGCAGAAACGCTGAGAAAGGGCTGAGAATGAGCCGTATTGCAACCGTAATCTGTGCGGCCGTCGCCGTGGCCGCAGGCGGCTACTGGCTGACGCAGTCGTCCAACACCGCACCTTCGAACCTGCTGGTTGGCGCTGCCCAGGCGCAGGATGCTGATCTGGACACGTCAACCATCGTCGAAATGGTTCAGGGTGCCGAAGACGCGCCTGTCGAGATCATCGAGTATGCATCCTATACCTGCCCGCATTGTGCGAACTTCCACGCCGGGGCTTACAAGCAACTCAAGAAAGACTTCATTGATACCGGTAAGGTCAAATTCACATACCGCGAAGTCTATTTTGACCGTTACGGCCTGTGGGCGTCGATGGTCGCGCGGTGTGCAGGACCCGAGAAGTTCTTTGGTATTACTGATCTGATCTATGAAGGTCAGTCGGAATGGACCCGCGCTGGTGGGCCTGCTGAAATCGTTGACGAACTGCGTAAGATCGGTCGTCGGGCTGGCATCGACAATGACCAGCTTGAGGCTTGTTTGCAGGATGGTACCCGTGCGCAAACGTTGGTGGCTTGGTACCAGGAAAACGCAGAACGTGACGGGATTAATGCCACGCCTTCCTTCATCGTGAACGGCAAGAAAGTCGAGAACCAGTCCTACGACGATTTCAAGAAGCTGATCGAAGAAGAACTGGGCAGCTGATGACTGCACCGCTGGCCGGTCTTAAGGTCGTAGAACTGGCGCGAATTCTGGCTGGCCCCTGGGCTGGCCAGACTTTTGCTGATCTTGGGGCCGAGGTCATCAAGGTGGAATCCCCGGCAGGTGACGATACCCGCGCCTGGGGGCCTCCTTTTGTAACCCGAGGTGATGATGTTTCAGCCTCGTATTACCATTCGGCCAATCGCGGAAAGGCATCTGTCACCGCGGATTTTACGACCGAGGAAGGTCGGGAAAAGGTTCTGGCGCTGGTCGCGGATGCCGACATCCTGATCGAGAATTTCAAAGTCGGCGGCCTAAAAAAATACGGCCTGGACTATGACAGTCTCAAAGAACTGAACCCGCGTCTGATTTATTGCTCCATCACCGGCTTTGGTCAGACCGGGCCTTATGCCCACCGTGCCGGATATGACTTTATCATTCAGGGCATGTCTGGGCTTATGTCCGTGACGGGTGAGCCTGACGGACAGCCGCAAAAGGCGGGTGTCGCGATCACTGATGTGTTTACAGGTATATATTCAGTAACGGGCGTTTTGGCCGCACTCCATCAACGGCAAAAGACCGGACGTGGTCAGCACGTGGATATGGCGCTGCTGGATGTGGCGGTCGCTGTCACCGCAAATCAGGCTCTGAACTATCTGACAACCGGTGATGTGCCGCAGCGAATGGGTAATGCCCACGTAAATCTGGCACCTTATCAGGTATTTGACTGTGCCGATGGTCACATCATCATCGCCACCGGAAATGATCGCCAGTATCAGCGCCTGTGCCGCGTGCTGGGGCTGGACGATATGGCCGAGGCGCCCGAGTTTTTGCGCAACAAGGATCGTCTCGCCAATCGGCGGGTCATGATCGCTCGTCTCAACGGTGCAACTGTTATGCGAGACAAGGCTGACCTGCTGGCTGCTTGCGAAGCCCACGGAATTCCAGCTGGTCCAATCAACACGCTGGACGAAGTGATGGCGGACCCGCAGGTTGTCGCACGCGGGATGAAGATCGATCTGGATGGTGTGCCCGGTGTGCGGTCACCCTTTGTCTTCTCAGAAGCGGAACTGGCCCTGACCCGACCGGCCCCTAAACTGGGCGAAGACGATTGATCATGGCGAAGGCGCTGTTTGCAATAACATGTCCTTGACCATTTCGGTCTCGGTGATCTGAAGACGTACCGGCAGCGTAATCACCTTGCTTCGAAAGGAAGGTGGCAGGCGGACAGCATCTTTTTCCGTGGTTACCATCTGAGCGCCCAAGGCTTTTGCCTCGTTTTCCAGTCGGGTCATCAAGGCAGGGGTCAGGGTTTGATGGTCGTCCAGAGCCTCGGCACGCAAGAGCCTTGCGCCTTGTTGGCGAAGGGTTGCAAAGAACTTTTCGGGATGGCCGATCCCGGCAAATGCCAGAACCGGCGTGTCGCTCCAATCCATTCCGGTCTGAAGCGGGCTGACTTCACCGGCGGCGTGCGGGATCGTGATCACATCACCCCAACGATCAACAAACTGTTCCTGAGCTGCATTGTCACCCAGAGACAAAACCAAATCTGCGCGTCGCAACCCGACTTTGACCGGTTCCCTCAATGGCCCTGCCGGTAAACATAACCCATTGCCGAATCCACGAGAGGCATCGACCACAATGATTGAGAAATCTTTGGCAACAGATGGGTTCTGAAACCCATCGTCCAGCACGATAACTGTCGCTCCGCCATCGGCGGCGGCCTGGGCTCCGGCTGCGCGATCCTTGGAAACCCACACTTCGGCAAAAGCTGCCAGCAAGAGTGGTTCGTCGCCAACCTGTGCGGCAGTGTGTTTGCCTGGGTCAACGCGGACAGGACCCTCGAGGGAACCGCCGTGCCCGCGGGTAACGACATGTGGCGTGTGCCAGGCATCGCGCAGTTTTTCGACCACCCAGATGACCGTTGGTGTTTTTCCGGTTCCGCCTGCGTTCAGATTGCCAATACAGACTACCGGAATACCGGGGTTGATTCCGCTATCCGAGGCCACCCGGCGAGCTGTGGCATTTGCGTAGATTCTCCCAAGCGGCGCCAACAGCCGGGCGCGTAAATCCAACTGGTCCGGCGAGGTATTCCAGAATTCAGGCGCCCGCATTTTCCGCTCTCCGCTGATCCAGCGTCTCCTGTACCATATCGATAAGCAGATCCGCCTGAGGGGCACCCTCGGTCACCATTTGCCATCCGGCAAGTGCCATGTCGGCCGCACGATCCGGAGCCAGCAATTCAACAACCGCATCGCCGAGTTCTGTGGCAGACCTGACAGCGCGTGCAGCATTCGCCTGTCTTAGTTGATCATAGAGGCTTTGGAACTTGTTCACGTAAGGACCATGAACCACCGCTGATCCAAGTGCGGTTGCGACCAGAGGATCGCGGCCCCCTGCACCTCTCTCCAATGAGCTGCCCATGAATGTTACGGCTGAAACCCGGTGCCACAGACCCAGATCTTCAGGGTCCGATGTCAAAATCACCTGTGTGGTATCTTCGATCATATCCCCATCGTCCCAGTTTGCGCATCTGAGGTCCATTGCTTCCAAACGACGATGAAGGGGTTCGGCTTCGGACATGTCGGCGACATGAAGCACAAGTGCAAGACGTGGCAACATTCGCAAGGCTTGCCGGTGCGCGCTGAGCACAGAAATGAATTCTTTGTCCTGCACCCAAGCGGCCAGCCAAACCGGTCTGCCGGCAAGCGCATGGTTTGTTTCGATCAATTCATCCTCGGGCCAGGGTCGCGGTGCGGGACTGATGTGTAGGGGTGGCGCCACTGAGACCTTCGACGAAGGGATGCCAAGTTTTCGAACCTGTCGTGCTGTAGCCTCGGAAGTGGCGAGAATCTTTCGAAAACAGTCGAAAGTATAGCGTGTGATGTCGGGCAGCCATTTGCCACCTCGGCCGACTTTGACGTCTACTTCTGCCTCCAGCAGGATCATCGGGATGCCGCGTTCTTCGGCGCGGGTGATCAGATTGGGCATCAGGCCACCACCAATCCAGACCCCCATGTCAGGCCGCCAGTGGTCGAGGAAACCGCGCGCGGCACCTGTTTGCTCTGCAGGCAGATTAACCAGAATACCGCTGTGATCCCCCCAATCCCTGAGATCTGCATCATGCGGTGTGGTCAGCAGCAAAGACAAACCGGGACGAACCGGAAGCAAACGCTGACAAAAGTCCTCTACTGCCCGTAGCCGGTCGTGAGAGCCTATATGAATCCACAATAGCTCTCCATCGGGACGAGGCTCGGGTTGCCGTCCATTGCTGCTTGGGACACCCCATGACAGAACGCGATAGGCCGCAAGGCTGAGAGAACGTGGTTTACTCATGCGTCAATGCCGGTACCCGCAGGATCGAGTTGTGCACATAGGAGTGGGTGCAAATCTGAACCTGCGCCGACGACACCGTTCAGTCGTGGGTGTGGGTTGTTGAAGCGCAGGGGGCTGCACATACGGTCCGAGCATACTCCACCTGCCTCACGCAGGATCAGATCGCCTGCGGCGATATCCCACTCCCAGCTGGGGCGCAGGGTTAGCATCGCATCGAACCGGCCTTGCGCAACCAACGCCATACGATAAGCGAGAGAGGGTCGGTAGGAGCGTTTGAACTCCGGCACCTGCCCGGACCGCCAGTGGCGGGTATCGAGATTTGGTTTTGCGGCCAGAATATCGGCTTTCTGGACGTCATTCGTCTGCGAAACCCGAACCGGTTCACCGTTCAGAGTTGCCCCCTGATCGTGGGCGGCGGCGAACAGCAGATCACGCAGAGGCAGATAAATCACTGCGGCCGTGACCACGCCATTTTCAGCAACGGCCAGAGAATGTGCCCACGTGCGGGACCCTTCGGCAAAGCTGCGGGTGCCGTCGATCGGATCGATGATAAAGACTCGATCGCGTGAGAGACGGTCAGCGTTGTCTTCGGTTTCTTCGCTCAGCCACCCATATCCGGGCCTGGCTGATGGCAGGCGCTGCTCCAGCATCGCATTGACTGCGAGGTCCGCTTCGGTCACCGGGCCCGCTCCATCCGGCTTGTCCCAGCGCTGCGCCTCGCTGCCCGAGTAACGGGTGGCGATTTTTCCGGCCTCAAGTGCGGCGTCTATCAGCAGGGACAGGTCAGTTGCCGGCAAGTGTCATTCCTTCGATCAGCAACGATGGTACGACGCGCGAAAGGTATGGGCGCGCATCGTTGGCTGGGATGATCCGCATCAGCATGTCCCGCAGATTGCCCGCGATGGTACATTCGTTAACGGGGTGCGTGATCTCGCCGTTTTCCACCCAAAAACCCGATGCACCGCGGGAATAGTCGCCCGTATTGGGGTTGATCGTTGAACCGATCATCGAGGTTACCAAAAGTCCCGTTCCCATATCCCGCAACAGGTCGGCGCGGCTCTTGTCGCCCGGCGTTAGGCTGAGGTTCCAGTTGCTGGGTGAAGGCGGCCCCGACACGCCACGTGCGGCGTTGCCTGTGGATTTCATGTCCAGCTTACGTGCACTGGATAGGTCAAGGGTCCATCCGGTCAGAACACCATTCTCAACGATGGCGCGGCGTTGAGTGGACAATCCCTCGGCGTCAAAGGGTCTGGAACCCGCAATGCGAGGGCGATGCGGGTCTTCGATCAGTGACAGATGCGCAGGTAAAACCTGCTCACCCAAACATTCCTTTAACCACGATGCACCGCGCGCGATTGCGGCACCGTTGCTGGCCGCCAAAAGGTGGCCAATCAAAGAAGATGAGATGCGTTCGTCGAACAAAACCGGAAAGCTGCCGGTTGCAGGCTTTTGGGCGCCGACAAGTTGGACTGCGCGTTCGCCCGCGGTACGCCCGATTTCTTCCGGATCACGCAGATCAGCCTGAAAGCTTCGGCTGTCGCCATCATAATCACGCTCCATCCCGGTGCCTTCGCCCGAGATGGCGACACAGGAAGTCGAGCGGCTGGTGCGTGCGTAACCGCCTGAAAACCCGTTGGTTGCAGCCAGATGCACAACATGAGTTCCATAGGCCGCTGCCGCGTCCGATACCTGCGAAACGCCTTGAACGGCCAAAGCCGCAGCTTCGGCACTGATGGCGTCGTTCATAAGCTCATCAGCAGAGGGTTCCGGCGTGGGATCGAACAATTCCAGCACATCCATGTCCCAGCCTTTGGACAGCTGATCAGCATCTGCGAGCCCTGTAAACGGATCTTCGGGTGCTTCGCGCGCCATGGCAACTGCGCGCTCGGCCATCGCGGCCAATGTTTCCGTACGGCTGTCCGAACTGGACACGATCGCCTGACGTTTGCCAAGGAAGACCCGCAGCCCCAGATCTGTGCTTTCAGCCCGTTCCGCGTGTTCCAGCACGCCTGATCTGACCTCGACCGAAACCGACGAGCCGTCGATTACGATGGCGTCCGCAGATTCAGCGCCCGCTTTGCGCGCGGCATCCAGCAACTGGTGGCTTATTTCTTCGGGCGTTCTGGTCATGAGGCCTCCGTCTGACTTCATTGGACCTAGCCTTGGACGGCGCGTCCCGCAAGACCAGACACCTGGTTGGGTGCATCAAAACCCAGCGAAACGAGCGATATACCTGAGATAATGAAGGTATTCATAGGGTTCGGTTGCCGTCAATTCTTAGCGAAATTGGAGCGATCACTGTAACCCTGAGTTCCCGAGGGAAGAAAAGACCGCAGTGCGGTCTTTTCTAATCTGAGGCGCTTACTTGATGCGCTGACCGTTAGCCAGAATCTGACCGTCTTCTGTGAATTCGATGGTCGAGTTCAGCGTATCGGGTTCTTCGCCCGGTACGGCCATCATTCCCATCATCATACGCGCGCCCATCGCGTCGTTGTCAGACATCAGACCCATGCCGATCAGTTTGTCGATCAGAGCGTTTGCACCAACCAATTGCAGATTTGCAACGCCAGCCGGAACCGGAAGATCGTCAATGCTCTCGGTGTTGGAATTGTCGAAGGTGAAATCACCATCGCCCGTCAGTTTTGCGCCAACCAGCGAAACCAGCAGCTCGTTAACCTTCAGCGAGTGCAGTTCACCTGGCATCTCATCCGAAGATTCGAGCGATTCTGCGACTTCAGGATCCAAAATGTTCACCATGACCTTAGCCGTGCCGGATGTGTCGAGCGAGATTGTCGCCGGATCACGCGGCAATTCGCCTGCAGGATCGAACATGCTCCACAGTACATCTGACATGGTGAAATCGGTCAGGTTCATGGCAAAGCCGAAAGGCTGAATCTCTTCCGAAGCTTTAATAGGGAATTCGAACTTGAAGCCTGCTTTCGCCATAGCGATTTCGATCGGGAAAGGCAGTTCAGCGGTTGTTACTTCCAGTTTCGAACTGTTCTGCTCAACGTCATAAGCAAGGCGCTCGGCGTCGATGCTGGCCGCAAAGCGACCCCCTTCCGAGCTGCTGGCCATTGAGAAGTCTTCGCCTTCGCTGGTCCCGGCGATGTTTGTCATCCCGGCAGCATAGTCAAAGACGCCCGAGAACGAGAAGCCTGCTTCGTAAGCGCTCTGGATGTCTGCAAAGTTGAAACCAGCGGGGATGATGTTTTCACCCTCAAAAGCTAGTTTCTCCAGCTTGCCGTTGATCCGGGCCTTTTCATCTGAGTCCGGTTCATCGAACATCAGATCATAAGTCAGGTCCGCTGCGGTAAAGCTCTGATCAACATCGCGGTTTTCACCGATCAGCATCCGCGATTTGCCGGCAAAGTCATTCATCGAGACTTTCACGACAAGCGCGTCGTCAGGCATGGCTTCCCCATCAACCTCGATCTTGTCCAGCGAGATTCCAAGGCTGTCGGCCGAATAGTCATATGTCATATCTTCGGGCGAGCCCGAGACAAGCATCTCAAGCTGACTATGGGTATACAGAACATCAACCGAGAACGCCTCACCTTCAGCATCTCCGGAGATGGTCATGGGGAAGCTATCGGGGAAGTTGATGCTCACAGTGCCGTCGCCGTTTTCAGTCAGCTTCATTTCAGGCACGACCATGTCGAATTTCCCGTCATTTTCCGGGATATCCATGGTCATGGTGAGATTGGAAATGGTGGTTACATCGCCCGAGACACTCTCATCTCCGCTCACGGTGTAACCCATGCTGCTCATGTAGGACTGCCAGTCCGACCAGACATCTTTTGCAGTAACTTCAGCAAATGCGCCTTGGGTAATAACGGCATAAGCCAAGGCCGCGCCGCAGCTGCGGCGAAGGAAAACAGACATAAGGGAACCCTTCTTCATCAATTTTGGGCGCATCGTCGTGCCTGAGGCGTCGGTCGTCAAGGGGGCAAGGGGTGGACCAATTCCCCCTTTGCACGGTACGACGTTACTCAATCTCAAAGCATGGGGAGCAGACGATGCAGTTGCAGGGCAAAACAGTACTCATTACCGGCGCGAGCAGGGGTATTGGCGCAGAGGCGGGGCGCGTTTTTGCCGCAGCCGGTGCCAATGTCGCTTTGGTGGCTCGCAGCCGCGACCAGATCGAGGCGCTCGCGGCCGCGCTGGGTGACAATGCAATCGCGCTGGCCTGCGACGTCAGCAACTTTGCACAGGTCGAGCAGGCGGTTGCTGATTGTGTTGACCGGTTCGGTGGTCTGGACATCCTGATCGGCAATGCAGGGGTCATCGAGCCGATATTCCATTTATCCAACGCTGATACAGATGCATGGAGCCAGGCGATTGATATCAACCTCAAGGGTGTCTTCTACGGAATGCGTGCTGCTTTACCCATCATGAGAGCGGCAGGCGGAGGTACTGTGTTGACAGTATCTTCGGGTGCGGCATCAAACCCGGTAGAGGCATGGAGCCACTATTGTGCCTCGAAGGCCGGTGCAAAGATGCTGACCGAGTGTTTGCATCTGGAAGAAGCGCATCACGGGATCCGTGCAATGGGGCTGTCGCCCGGAACGGTTGCCACAGAAATGCAGCGTGTGATCAAGGCTAGCGGCATCAACCCCGTCAGCCAGTTGGACTGGGATGATCACATCCCGGCGGATTGGCCTGCCCGCGCGCTGCTGTGGATGTGTTCTGAAGATGCCGATGAGTTTCTTGGTGCGGAAATCTCGCTGAGAGTGGAAGACATTCGCAAAAGGATCGGACTGTCGTGATCGAACTCGCTCAGGACGGTGATCTGTGGACGGTCACTATCAATAACCCCGACAAGGCGAACGCCCTGACCGAGGCCATGCTGACGGAACTGGCCGAAATCGCCGAGTCGGCGACCGACGCCAAGGCCTTGATTCTGACCGGTGCTGGCAAAGTGTTCAGCGCCGGTGCAGATCTTGATGAGGCACGTGCCGGGCTTGCAACCTCGGATGTGTGGGAGCGTTTGTCGGGTGCTATTGCAGCTCTGCCGTGCCTGACTGTTGCCGCTCTGAATGGTACATTGGCTGGCGGTGCGAATGGGATGGCACTGGCCTGCGATATTCGTATTGCCGTCCCTTCTGCTAGGTTTTTCTATCCTGTGATGAAACTGGGTTTCCTGCCGCAACCCTCTGATCCTAAACGGATGGCTGCATTGATCGGCCCATCGAGAACCAAAATGATCCTGATGGCAGGGCAGAAAATTTCAGCAGACGAGGCTTATGCCTTCGGACTGGTGGATCGCATCGTTGAACCCGACCTGCTGATGCAAACCGCACGTGACCTCGTTGCTGACAGCGTTGCCGCTGAGCCCAGGATTGCGGCAGGCATTGCGGAGCTATGTGGATGAGGCTTTCCGCATTACGCCTGCGTGTTGCCGACCCGGGTCGATTGGCCGACTTCTATCGGGATGTTCTGGGGATGTCGGTATCACACGAGGGGCCAAACCTTCGCGTTGGTTACCCCGGGCAGGATGCAGATCTTTTGTTGATGCCCGGAGGCAACGGGTACAGCCACGACAGGGGGCATCGGTATTGGAAGATTGGCATCACGCTTCCGAACGTGGATTTAGCAGCCTCGCATCTACGCCGGATGGGTGTGCCCGTAAGTGAGCCGAACCAGTTTCTGGATATCGGCTATATGTGCCATCTGAGCGATCCCGAAGGCTTTGTCATCGAATTGCTGCAGCATGATTTCGAAGGCAATCGCCCTGAGAATGTAGGCGATCCGGCTTTACCGTTTTCGGAAGCCTGCATTGGTCAGATCACGCTGCGGACAGGGGATATAGCCTCTGAAGATACATTCTGGCGCAAACAGGGAATGCAATTGCTTTCGATACAGGAAGTTGCCCCCTACGGTTTCGATCTGCATTTTTATGCTTTCACCGATGAGAGGCCGCCAAACCCGGATCTCTGGGCCGTTGAAAACCGAGAGTGGCTTTGGAAGCGTCCCTATACAACGCTTGAACTCCAACACCTTCCTGAGGCTCGGTTTGCCTCTGTGCCAGAATATCGGGGGATTGAGGTTCAGGGCCTCACCCAGCCGATGCAGGATGTGCAAGGCGATCCGGTCTTGCCCGGCTGATCATCGCCCGCGTCGCTTGCCCGGAACTTTGGAACGAAATCCGGGCGGACGTTTGCGAACCCAATTGAGAAATTTCTCAAGGCGAGGGTGGGTGCGCAGGGCATCGACAGTATTGAAACTGCGCGCAAGCTCGGCCTCAGTCAGAGTGGCGTGAACCTCTTTATGACAAATCTGATGTAGCAAAACAGTTGGTCCACCCTTGCCCCCTTTGAGTTTTGGGATCAGATGATGCAGGCTGCCGGTCCCATCCGGAATGGGGCGGTCGCAAAGTGGGCAGATCGGATCGCTGTTCGTCATGATGACAGCAAATTCGCGCTGAAAACAGAGCAACGCAAGAGGGTGATGATGGCGCAGACCGTGGTGATCGGGGCAGGTCCAGCCGGGCTGATGGCCGCTGAGCAGCTTGCTGATGCTGGTCATTCGGTTCTCGTAGCCGAAGCCAAACCCTCGGTCGCGCGCAAGTTTCTGATGGCCGGGAAGTCCGGTCTGAACCTGACCAAGGATGAGCCGTTCGAGCAATTGATCCAGTCTTACGATCAGGCGCAGAACTGGCTGGACCCGATCATTGCCGAGTTCGACGCACAATCCGTTCAAGGCTGGGCCCAGGATTTGGGGCAAGAGTTGTTTACCGGTTCTACAGGACGAGTATTTCCGAAGGTCATGAAGGCGTCACCTCTGCTTCGGGCCTGGTTGGCGCGTCTGGGGGAAAAAGGTGTTCAGATCAGAACCCGATGGCGTTGGACTGGCTGGGAGGGTCCTTCGCTGGTGTTTGAGACCCCTGACAACCGCAATCAAGTACAGGCAGATGCGACGATTCTGGCGCTGGGCGGTGCCAGTTGGTCTCGTCTGGGCTCGGATGGTGCTTGGGCGCCGGTTTTGGCTGATAAAGGTGTTCCGATCGCTCCGTTTGCGCCCGCTAACTCGGCACTCTCAGTAGAATGGAGCGCATATATGCAGCCCCATTTTGGTGCCGCTCTCAAGGCGGTGCGCTGGACCGCCGGAGAATTGGAAAGCCGGGGTGAGGCGACGATATCAGCAAACGGATTGGAAGGTGGTGGCCTCTACCCTCTGACCCCTGCATTGCGGGACGGGGTGCCGCTTTGTGTTGATCTGTTGCCCGATTTAACTCGGGACGAATTGAAGGCCAGATTTGCCAGGAAAAAATCAAAAACTACTCTTTCCCAATGGCTTAAGAATGGATTGCGCCTTTCGCCGCAAAAGATTGCCCTTTTTCATGAGATGTCAAAAGGCGATCCTCAAATGCAGGAAGACCCGGTCAGGATGCTGAAAAAGCTTCCAATCCGCCATGCGGGATTGCGGCCCTTGGACGAGGCTATCTCAACAGCTGGTGGCATAAAACAATCAGCCATGGATGACGGGTTAATGCTACGCGACTTGCCGGGCGTGTTCTGTGCCGGTGAGATGCTGGATTGGGAGGCCCCGACCGGGGGGTATCTGTTGACCGCGTGTCTCGCGACTGGTCGGTGGGCTGGCAGGTCTGCTGCGGAATGGTTGCAGCAGACCGTTAACGCTTAGGCGGCTTGAGCCAGCTCTCCCAACTTGAGATAGGCAGGGCGATTGCGTACCTCTTTGCCGTAGGCTTTCAACACGTCCGAATTCAGCGGGAAACCGGCGGACTTTGCCCAACTCATGCAATGGATGCACAGGATGTCGGCAATGGTCATGGTGTCACCTTGCAGGAAGGGACCTTTGAACCGATCACCCATACGCTGAAAGTTTCGGTCGAATTCCCATTTCGCTGAATCCGAGATCTGCGGCACACGTTTTTCTTCGGGCAAAGCGAACCCGTGGCGCGCAGCGACCCACAGAACTGCGTCAAATTCATCCAGAAGCGCGTGAAACAGAGAATCCTGCGCAGCGCGCTCTTCGGTGCCGGCCGGGAAGGTAAATGCGCCATGCTTGTCGGCCAGATAGGTCATGATCGCCGAGCTGTCCGAAATTACAGTGTTCCCGTCCACAAGAACCGGAATTTTACCCGACGGGTTCAAAGCCAGCACCTGAGGATCATGCGGTCCGACATTGATGAACTCGTAGTCCTGTCCCAGCTCCTCCAGCAACCAGATTACCCGCGATGCGCGGCTTTGGATGCGACCATAGACTTTGTACATGAGAATCTCCCGGCTGACATGACTGTGTCCAATCTGAAGTTCAATTGGCGGGCGTCAAGTCAAACGGGAGGTCACCTCAGCGTGAACGGGCCAGCATGGCGATCCGGATCATCGCGCGTTCGACCAGCGCCATAGCGGGCGCAGTTTGTCCGGCTGACCGCAGAGACAGGTCCGTATCGGTCAGAACCGTAAGTGCGGTTTGTAGCTTGGGTGCACCCCAACCTTGCGCCTGCCGCAGAATGCGGTCACGCCGTTTGCCATAAACGGGCGGGCGCAGTTTGCCGATGCCTTGTGCGGCCCCACCCGGATCAGAGGCACAGGCATACAGTGTGCGAAAATGCCGGGTTGCGCCGATGCACAGGGTTACACCATTGGTCCCCTGCGCCTGTAGGCGTCGGATCAGCGGCCCGATCTCTCCGGCGCGACCTTCGGCTACCACGTTGAGTACATCGTCCAAAGCCGCCTCGGTCGAGCGGGGTGCGCAAGCCTCGATATCTTCAACCGTCAATTCCGATTCGTCACCACGCTTGTAAAGCGACAGTTTTTCAACGGTTTGGGTGAAGTCTCCCGGACTTAACCCTGTCGCCAACTCGCTGAGAGCAGACATGGAATCACGTGGGATGTTCTGCAATCCGGCTTGGTTGAGTACCCGCTCAACCTCGGCCCGCGATGGCGGATCGTCATAGATACCAACCGCATAGGCTGCAGGATTCGCCTCAAACGCCTTGCGGATTTTGGAACTTGGTTTGAGCTGCCCGGCCGTGATGATGATCTGGGCGTCACCGGGTGCCCAGTCTTCAAGCGCCGAGATGATCGCCGGTGCGGCAGCATCTGTTGTGTCTTCAACGAAAACGGCCCGGGGACCAGGGAAAAAGCCAACTGCTTTGACTGCATCCAACAAAAGTGCCGGATCACCGCGCAAATCTGCACCGGGCATTCGTGTCAGGCGCATCTCTTCTTCGGCATTCGGGCCGAGCAGAGATGCCAAGACTTGTTGACGCTTGAGTGCGACGCGCATGGCATCCGACCCGTAGATCAACAATCCAACCTTGTCCGCGTCGGGCTTAGCGAAATAGCCTTCTGCCTCACGCGGGCTTAACTTCATGTGGCCAGACCGGGGTTGGCGTAAAGCTGCGTGACAATCTGATCCGCAAGGATCGTCATCAACCGATCTTTTGCATCGCGTTCATCTGCGAGCGTGGACACGGTTGAGCCTGCCGCAGAGTAGGCGACGAAATCGGTCACCGTGCCCGAGGCAACGATCTGACCGGTTTCTGCGGATTTCAGCGAGTAATCCGCCCGACCATCGATCGTGTAGCGCGTGGTTTCGTTGGTTGGGGTGATGGCGGCCCCCCGGACAACGGCCGAAACCTGCACATCCAAATTGTAATCACTGCCCGATGTCGCACTACGCCCGAGCCGTTGCTCGAGATTCTGGACCAGCAAGTAGCTGTCGACCGTATTGGGGGCAGAAACGGCGACCTTTCCGTAAAGGTTCGATCCCGCCCCACCTGGGGCATACACGGGCTGAAAACCGCACGCGGCAATTGCCAACGGCATCAGCAACAAGGTTCTGCGATCAAACGACGACATTGACGATCCGGCCCGGTACAACAATCACTTTCTTAGGCGCATTACCATCCAGCGCCTTTTGCACAGCTTCGGTGCTGAGCGCGATTTTTTCAACCTCATCCTTGGCCAGATCCTTGGCCACGCTGATTTCTGCGCGGCGCTTGCCGTTGATCTGGATCGGCAGGGTGACGGTGTCATCAACCAGCATAGCCTCGTCAGCGACCGGCCAAGGAGCGACGGCTACCAGACCTTCGCCGCCCTGATGTGCCCAGATATCCTCGGCCAGATGCGGGGTCATTGGCGACATCAGCTGCGCCAGTGTCTTGATCGCCTGCTTTTGAGCGGCTGCACCTGCTTTGGATTTCGCAAGCGTATTGGTGAATGCATAGAGTTTCGCGATAGCTGCGTTAAAGCCAAAGCTTTCCACACCCAGCGTCACATCGTGGATGGTCTTGTGCATCTCGCGCAGCAGTGCCTCATCCCCTTCGCCTTTCGCATCAGGGTCCATGGCGCCGATCTTGTCGCAGAGATTCCACACCCGGTTCAGGTGTTTAAAGGCTGCTTCCGCACCCGCAGCGGTCCACTCCACGTCACGCTCTGGTGGCGAATCGGACAGAACGAACCATCGTGCGGTATCCGCACCGAAGGCCGAGATAATGCTGACGGGGTCGACCACGTTTTTCTTGGACTTCGACATTTTGGCAGAGGGGATGATCTCGACCTCGGTGCCGTCAGCCAATTTGCCGTCGGTCACGTCCTCGGGCAGGTGATAGACCGGACGACCGTTGGCATCACGGGTCTGATAAATCTCATGTGTCACCATGCCTTGCGTGAACAGGGCATTGAACGGCTCAATGGCCTTCTTCGGCAGGTGTCCGGTGATGTTCATCGCCCGGGCAAAGAAACGCGAATAGAGCAGGTGCAGAATCGCATGCTCGATCCCGCCGATATACTGGTCCACATTCATCCAGTACTCGGCCTCAGTCAGATCGGTTGGCGTTTCAGCACGCGGGGCAGTGAAACGGGCGAAATACCACGACGAATCGACGAAGGTGTCCATCGTGTCGGTTTCGCGCTTGGCCGGGGCTCCGCAGGACGGACACGGGGTATCACGCCAGTTGGGGTGGCGGTCCAGAGGGTTGCCAGGGATCGAGAAGTCTATCGGCTTACCGTTGCCATCGTCATATGGCAGCTCGATCGGCAGATTCTCTTTCTTTTCGGGCACGGTGCCGCATTTTTCACAGTGAACAACGGGAATCGGGCAGCCCCAATAGCGCTGGCGTGACAAGCCCCAGTCGCGCAGACGGTATTTGGTGACACCTTCGCCCCAACCGGCCTTTTCTGCGAAATCGACTGTGGCGTTGATTGCCTCTTCACCGGTCGCCTCGGTCAAGCCAGCAAAGTGATTCACCCAGCGGACTTTTTCAGTTTTAGGAGGTACAAAGGCGATCCGGTCGACCGGCGTGTCGTCATTAAGTGCAAAGAATGTATCGACGACCGGCAGGCCATATTTGCGGCAGAAATCGAGGTCACGCTGGTCATGTGCAGGGCAAGCAAAGATCGCGCCGGTGCCGTAGTCCATCAGGATGAAGTTCGCGATCCAGACCGGCAGTTCCCAATTTGGGTCCAGCGGGTGTTTTACGCGGATACCGGTATCATAGCCCAGTTTCTCAGCGGTCTCGATCGCCTCCTCCGTGGTGCCACCCTTGCGGCATTCGGCAACAAATTCAGCGACTTCGGGGTTTTCGGCCTCAAGCTGCTTGGCAATCGGGTGGTCTGGTGAGATGCCAACGAAAGACGCGCCCAGCAGCGTATCGGGGCGAGTCGTATATACGGTGATCGGCTCTCCGCCATCGGTGCGTTCAAAGCCAAACTGCAGGCCGCGCGACTTGCCGATCCAGTTTTCCTGCATCAGGCGTACCTTAGCGGGCCAGTTATCCAGAGTGTCCAGCGCGTCGAGTAATTCTTCGGAATAATCGGAAATCTTGAAGAACCACTGGGTCAGCTCGCGCCGTTCCACCAGCGCACCCGAGCGCCACCCGCGGCCGTTTTCCACCTGTTCATTGGCCAGAACAGTCATATCGACCGGATCCCAGTTCACCACGGCGTTCTTGCGGTAAACCAAGCCAGCATCGAGCATATCAAGGAACAATGCCTGCTGCTGGCCGTAATATTCCGGGTCACAGGTGGCAAATTCGCGGGACCAGTCAATCGACAGGCCCAGCGGTTTCATCTGCCCGCGCATGTCGGCAATATTGCTATAGGTCCAGTCTTTGGGGTGGCCGCCAATGGCCATAGCGGCATTTTCTGCGGGCATCCCGAACGCATCCCAGCCCATCGGGTGCAGCACGTTGTGTCCGGTTGCCAGCTTGTGACGCGCGATCACATCGCCCATCGTATAGTTGCGTACGTGCCCCATATGGATTCGGCCCGACGGGTAGGGAAACATCTCAAGCACGTAATACTTCGGCTTGTCCGCCTTGTGGTTGGCGGTGAAGATTCCAGCCTTGTCCCAGGCTTCCTGCCATTTTGCTTCGATTTCGTTGGCCGAGTAGCGAGACATCGTACGGTCCTTCGTAATGAAAACGCCGGGCATGAACCCGGCGTGGTAATATTGCGATTTGATGCGGGTTACTAGAGCTTGTTGTCCGCAATACGTAGCTGGCGCGCCCGCGACAGGATGGCGTCTTCGACCGCCCGCGTTGTTGCGGCGCTTACCGGAGCACCTCCGCTGGTCTGCAGCGCGACCGACAAAGAGCGTGCAGCAAGGGCCGGATCGCTGATATGCACAGTCGCGCGATAGGATCGGCCTCCACCCGGAGGAGTGCCGTATCCAGTGACGATGACACCGGTAAACGGATCAACCTCCTGAACGGGCAGGAAATTCAGCACATCAAGCGATGCCGCCCACAAGTACCGATTCACCTGTGTGGTCTGTTCGGCGTTATTTGGGCCAAACAAATCCCAGATTGTGGAGCGATTCGGATCATCAAGTTCCGCCTCGGCTGCATTTCCACCCCCAAGTGTCTTCGGGTTGTAAGCCGGAGGCCCGTCATTATTACGACCGCAGGCCGAAACGGTGGCAGTCAGTATGATCAAACCCGGAATCGTCAGCAGGCGCATCGTCGGCAGGTCCTGTTTCACTTGTTGTTTATTGCTGAGAGATACTCCTAGAGAAGGAAAACTCCTGCAACAACCCCCAACTTGGCACTTATTAATTAGGGGCACTGCGGGCACGTTCATGTGCCGTCGGGGGGTCGGCGCAGCTTTTCGCACAAATGCACTGTGGCATCCTTGCACCAATCAGGGCTCAATGACGTCGGTGCATTTATAGCAAGCTTGCGCTTTGGGGGCGAAAAGAGCGAAACGATGTCCGTGCTGAGACATGTGCAGCAGGCATATGTCGAGTAGAAATTATTGAAACCGAGGGAAACAAGATGAAAAAAGTTCTCTTCGCAACGACCGCGCTGATCGCGACCGCAAGCGTTGCAGCAGCGGAAGTTAAGTTCAGCGGCTACGGCCGTTTTGGTATCGCGTACAAAGAAGACCGTACCGGTACTGTACCGAACATCGACACCACCACAACTCCGCCGACCGTTGGCACGGCGACTGTTGCAACCGACAACACCATCCTGGTCTCGCGCTTCCGTCTGAACATCGACGGCACCGCAGAAACCGACGGTGGCGTTGAGTTCTCGGCTCGTGTTCGTCTGCAGGCTGACGAAAACGCCAACACCGGTGAAGCCAACTCGGCTGGCCTGAACGGCGCACGTTTCTCGGTCATCTACGGCGGTCTGCGTGTTGACGCGGGTAACGTAGCGGGTTCGTTTGACAACCTGGCAAACTACTACGGTACTGAAATCGGTCTGGAACTGTTCGCAGGTCAGTACTCGGGCGTTGACTACAACTTCCTGGCTTACTCGTCGACCGGTT
Organism: Ruegeria arenilitoris; assembly: GCF_013030265.1. Taxonomy (GTDB): domain Bacteria; phylum Pseudomonadota; class Alphaproteobacteria; order Rhodobacterales; family Rhodobacteraceae; genus Ruegeria; species Ruegeria arenilitoris_E. Next base: position 50,758 of record NZ_WPZQ01000014.1, on the reverse strand, counting down.
CGGGCTCGAACGCTGTATTCTTCCAGTATGCAGTTGGCGACTTCTCGTTCGGCGCATCGTACGACCAAGCGACTTTCGCAGTTAACGGTGTTCCGCAGGACGGCGACCGCTGGGACATCAGCGCAACCTATGCGTTCAACAACATCACAGCTGCTCTGGCCTACGGTCAGACCAAAGCAAGCGTGAACAGCTCCAGCACAAAAGAGTCGCTGACTGTATTCACTCTGGGTGCAGAATTCGGCAACTTCACTGGTAGCCTGTTTGTAGCGGACGATGACGTGGTCAACGCTGCTCGCAACGGTACTGCATACGGTGTTTCGGGTGCCTACACTGTTGGTTCCGCAACCACTCTGCAGTTCGTCTACGGTGACGGTTCTGCTGACGACGATAACCAGCAGTACGGCATCGGCGCCATCTACGATCTGGGCGGCGGTGTAACCCTGCGCGGTGGTGTTGGTCGCTCGAAGCGCGGTCAGGGCACAAGCGTGACCCAAGCTGACTTCGGTGCACAGTTCAACTTCTAAGTTGATCTGAACCGCAAGGTTTGAGGGCAGGTCTTAGGACCTGCCCTTTTCTTTTGCGCTGACTTGGTGTTTCTCTGCGCAAAACAAAATTGAGGACCGCGCAATGCCGCTGCAAGAAATCACCGCCCGTATCGCCAAAGCTGAAACCGCAGCTGGTCGCCCGGCGGGATCGGTGAAGCTGATAGCTGTCTCTAAGGTGCAACCGAATGAGCGCGTCGAGGCCGTCCTTGATCAGGGGCATCGTTGCTTTGGCGAAAACCGTGTTCAGGAGGCAGCAGGGAAGTGGCCGGAATTCAAAGAGCGCTATTCGGACATAGATTTACATCTGATCGGCCCATTGCAGACGAACAAAGCCCGGCAGGCGATGGAGCTGTGTAACGCGATCCATTCGCTGGACCGACCGAAACTGGCAAAGACTCTCGCCCGGCTCGCGCAGGAAATGGGTTCCTGTCCGGACCTGTTCATTCAGGTCAACACAGGTGAAGAGGAGCAAAAGGCGGGTGTTCTGCCTGCTGATGCTGACGCATTCATTGCCGATTGCCGAGAACTTGATCTGCCTGTGCGCGGATTGATGTGCATCCCCCCTGTAGAGGAAGAGCCTTCTTTGCATTTCGCATTGCTCGCCAAAATCGCTCAGCGAAACGGGCTTGAAGGGTTGTCGATGGGGATGAGTGGAGACTTCGAATCTGCGATCGCGCTGGGTGCTACACATGTGCGCGTGGGATCTGCCATCTTTGGTGAGCGGATTAAGTCGGCGGAATAATCAGGCGGGTACCGGGTGATATCCGTTCCGCGATCCAGCGCAGGTGGTCACGTCGAAATGCCACGCAGCCTTCTGTCGAATAGCCTGGCCGCCTCCATTGGTGGATGAAAATCGCAGATCCTTTTCCGGGAACTGCATTGGGCCAGTTCCAATCCGTGATCAGCACAAGATCATACAAAGGATCGGATCGTCTTAGACGTTCGTGACTGAACGAATATGGGGCTGTGACGAGATGATTATAGTTGTTGTCTGAAACATCATCCGACCAGAGGTCATGTGGCCCTATGGGGCGTGCCCACGGGGCAGGGGGCGTGATCCGGTCAGGTCGATAGAGCATACCAGCGATTCTATGAACGCCGATCGGGGTCGCACCATCACCCTCGCGCTTTTGGTCGCTCAGTCCACCCTTGCCGATTGAGCAGGGAAAGAGTCTTCCTGAAAACCGCACCCCCTTTGGGGTCAGAACCAGATCGTCGGGTGTCAAAGCAGATGACCCGATTTCGCCGCCTTTGTAGCCAGATATCCCCGGTTGTGGGCTGTTTCACCGACTTTGAGTGGCACACGTTCAGTGACTGCAATCCCTGTGCGTTCCATCATGGAGATTTTGGCAGGGTTGTTGGTTAACAGCCGTACCGAATTGAACCCGAGTGATTTCAGAATATCCGATCCCAATCGGAAATCGCGTTCATCATCTTCGAAGCCCAGCCGGTGGTTGGCTTCGACGGTGTCGAACCCCTGATCCTGAAGGAAATAGGCCCGCATTTTGTTGGCCAGGCCAATACCTCGGCCTTCCTGATTCAGATACAGCAATACACCTGAGCCTTCGGCGCCCATCTGCGCCAACGCACCGCGCAGTTGCGGCCCGCAGTCACATTTCAGGCTGCCCATGAGATCGCCTGTGAAACAGGCTGAATGCAGGCGCGCTAAGACGGGTTTTCCACGATCAGGTCGCCCGATTTCCACAGCATAATGCTCCTCACCCCCATCTTCGGGCCGGAATACATGCAATCGGCCAGCCTCGGAAACTTCCATAGGCAAACGCGCTGCTACAACCTCATGTAGCGCACTGCGATCTGCAAGGTGTGGCGCGGCAGATGTATGATCGATGCAGGTCAGCCCGTTTGTTGCAGCGAATGCCCGACCATCTTCGACAGGGACTACCACGGCAGCAGGCAGCAGGCGCGCGGATTTCGTCAGCGCAATGGCTATGCGATGCAGGTTGGCGTTGCCCTGCCGCTCTGTCATCAGTGGACCTTTCATCGGGGCATTGAGATCGTCGGATGGGTCGGCGACGGCCTGAACCCAGGCGATGTCCACATCTGACGGAATGATCACACGTGCCAGATCACCATCATAGGCCCGCGCCTTGAGTGTTTCCGCCCGACGTCCGGTGATTGCGACAACAGGCTCACCCCCCAATCCTCTCAAATCGGCAAGGCGCTGAGCACTCAGGGTCTCGGAAGCCAGTGCAAGCACGCTGAAACCGCTGTCATCGGTCAGGACCACAGGCACGCCCATTCGCAGATCCGCACGTGCGCGCGCGAGCAGTTCGGTAATGTCAGGGATGAGACTCATCTATGATACCCTATAGCGATCAGGCATTCTCCTAGCCCTTTCTGCAGCAAATGTGAAACATTTCCGCCGCGTCGGACACGAGGCCGTGAGACGATTGCAGTAAATCTTGTTGATTGCATATTCCACGCGCAAGTGATGCAACAGGCTTAGGAGGACCCGAACATGGCTCAGCTCAAGAAAATCCTGCTGGTGGATGATGATGAAGACCTACGCGAGGCGCTCAGCGAGCAACTTGTGATGACCGAGGATTTCGATGTGTTCGAAGCTCATGACGGTCAATCCGCCATGGAGCGCGCCCGCGAGGCGATTTACGACCTGGTGATTCTGGATGTGGGCCTGCCGGACACCGATGGGCGTGAACTGTGCCGCCTGATGCGCAAACAGGGCGTGAAAAGCCCAATTCTGATGCTGACTGGTCACGACAGCGATGCAGATACGATTTTGGGTCTGGATGCCGGTGCCAACGACTATGTCTCGAAGCCATTTAAGTTCCCGGTGCTGCTGGCCCGTATTCGTGCGCAGCTGCGCCAGCATGAACAGTCTGAGGATGCAGTGTTCGTATTGGGGCCGTATACGTTCAAACCCGCGATGAAAATGCTGATCACCGAAGACGATCGCAAGATTCGCCTGACTGAGAAAGAAACCAATATCCTCAAGTTCTTGTATCGCTCGACAGATGGCGTTGTCGCACGTGACGTGCTGCTGCACGAGGTCTGGGGCTATAACGCCGGTGTGACAACTCACACGCTTGAAACTCACATCTACCGGCTTCGTCAGAAGATTGAGCCTGATCCGTCGAATGCACGCCTTTTGGTCACAGAATCTGGTGGCTATAGGCTGGTTTCTTAACTGGATGTGGATTGAGTTGGATCAAAGTGATACTATCTGACCCATACTAAGGTTACTTCCATCCCGCACATGTCCGGGTAATGACATGTACCTCCCTGTTGGACTGCCGGGCCTTTGGCCCGGCTTTTTTTTGTGATTTAATTGGGAGCAAAGGTCGGCATAGAGCCCTTAGCAGACTAAGGTGCCGCTATCGATTGCGTCAGCTCTCCATCGAAACTTCTACGACTTCGCCATCTTCGAAACGCGCGGATAACAGATAATTCGTAGCCTCGTTCGGTAGACTGAAATCATAGGTATCTACGTTATCGTCGTCCTCTGAACTCCAAGTGTCCACCAAAACTAATGAATCAAGAATTTGCTCTGCAGTTGGTGCATCAGTGCTGTAAGTATCTGTCCAATAGTCAGTTTCCAGTTCTTCTTTGTGATGGGAAACAAACAGCGTCGGGCCGAATTCACCCTCTGGAGTCCCATAGAGCGCCTTGATCTTCTCTCTGGCATCTCTCTCACGTTCATCAATGCTCATTGTCGAAACTCCGTTCGTTGTGTGGTGTCCCAAGTATCACTAGCGCACCGGTATTGAATGCATAGGTCATCAATAAGTGCTTCATTAAGTCGTTCGCTTTGTCCGCTTAGCTTCCTTTTCTCATGGCACCCCATCTCACACCACGCTAACCTCTCGCCAAACGCGACAAAGGAAACCGCCGATGCCCTTTACCCTTGCCACCTGGAACATCAACTCCGTGCGTCTGCGCGAGCCTATCGTGCTGAAACTGTTGCAGGAAGAAGCTCCGGATGTGCTGTGTCTGCAGGAGTGCAAATCTCCGGTCGAAAAGATCCCGACCGAGGGGTTCGCCGAACTGGGTTACACTCACATGATTGCGCGCGGGCAAAAGGGGTATAACGGTGTCGCCATCCTGTCGCGTTTGCCGATCGAGGAAGTGGGTGACAAGGATTTTGCCGGTCTGGGCCACGCACGCCATATCGCGGGTCGTTTGGAAAACGGTGTGACGATCCACAATTTCTACGTTCCGGCAGGCGGTGACATTCCGGATCGCGAAAAGAATGAGAAGTTCGGCCAAAAACTCGACTACCTCACGGATATGCGCGATTGGTTCCATGCTGAAAAGCCCGAGAAATCCATCCTTGTCGGCGATCTGAATATTGCTCCGCGTGAAGATGACGTCTGGTCTCACAAGCAGTTGTTGAAAGTGGTCTCGCATACACCAATCGAGGTCGAAACGCTGGCCGAAACGCAGGATGCAGGTGGCTGGGTCGACATTACGCGTCAGGATATCCCCGAAGGACAGCTTTATAGCTGGTGGTCGTATCGCGCGCGTGACTGGGATGCTGCGGACAAAGGACGGCGCCTGGACCATGTATGGGCAACGCCCGACATTTCGAACGCGGGCCATTCAAGTCGTGTCTTACGTGACGCGCGTGGCTGGGAAAAACCCAGTGATCATGCACCCGTCTTTGCAACTTTCGACGTCTGATCAAAAACGTAATTCGCCAACTCGGCCCTTGGTTTCCGCGCGACGTGGTTGCATATAGGGCGCAAGGACGAACCGGAGAGTGAATGCTATGGACCTTCTGAACGGCGCAGCCAGCCCCGAAGCCACCGATCTGATCAAGGACGGGTCAGAGGCGACCTTTATGGCCGACGTGGTCGAAGCCTCGCAGGAAATCCCGGTGATCGTCGATTTCTGGGCGCCCTGGTGTGGCCCTTGCAAAACGCTGGGTCCATTGTTGGAAGAGGCCGTAACCGCCGCCAAGGGCGCGGTGAAGATGGTCAAGATCAACGTCGACGAGGCGCAGATGATCGCCTCGCAGATGCGTATTCAGTCCATCCCGACCGTTTATGCATTTTTCAAAGGTCAGCCGGTTGATGGTTTTCAGGGGGCAGTGCCCGGATCCGAGATCAAGGCATTTGTTGATCGCGTGATCGAAGCTGCCGGTGGCGAAAGCCCCGGTGGTCAGTTGGAAGATGCAGTGCAGGCTGCCGAAGACATGCTGAACGACGGCGCAGCGGTCGATGCGGCGCAGACCTTTGCTGCAATTCTGGGCGAAGATTCAAACCATGCGGGCGCTTATGGCGGGCTGGTGCGTGCCCATATCGCCCTTGGTGATCTGGAGCAGGCCGAAGCCATCCTGAGCGGCGCACCGGCTGAGATTTCAGGTTCAACGGAGCTTGAGGCGGCACATGCCCAGCTGGAACTGGCCAAGCAAGCCGCTGATGCGGGCCCGGTGGCTGAATTGACTGCAGCGGTCGAGGCTGAGCCCGACAATCATCAGGCCCGTTTCGATCTGGCACAGGCATTGCACGCCAATGGTGATGTCGAACAAGCAGTGGCACAATTGCTCGAGCTGTTCCGCCGGGACCGCGAATGGAACGACGGCGCGGCCAAGACGCAGTTGTTCACCGTTTTCGATGCGCTCAAGCCCAATGACCCTATTGTTCTGAATGGGCGACGCAAGCTCAGCTCGATGATATTTGCCTAATTCCCGTTCAGGACTACACTCGGGTACATGATGCATCCCGCCGACCTGCCGGATATGGTATCCGTTTTTCCATTGCCCGGGGCGCTGTTGCTGCCCCGTTCACGCTTGCCGTTGCACATCTTCGAGCCGCGCTATCTGCAGATGCTGGACGATGCGTTGAAAACGCAGGAACGGCTGATCGGTATGGTTCAGCCGAACCCTTGCCTTAGCAATGAGAACAAGCTGCATCAGATCGGCTGTGCTGGCCGTGTGACGCAATTTTCCGAAACCGAAGACGGCCGATATCTGATCACGCTGACCGGGATTTCTCGGTTTCGGATCAAGTCCGAACTGGACAGTTTTACCCCATATCGCCGCTGTCAGGTCTCATGGGATGGCTTTGATCGCGATCTGGGTAAGGCTGAATTGGATGACAGCTTTAACCGTGCGCGTTTCCTTGAGCTTTTGGAGCGCTTCTTTTCTTCGCGCCAATTGTCGACCGATTGGGACACGTTGAAAGATGCTGACGACGAATTATTGGTCAATTCGCTTTCGATGCTATTGGATTTCGACCCCGAGGATAAGCAGGCCCTGCTTGAGGCACCTTGCCTGCGTACCCGGCGTGAGACACTTGTGACACTGATCGAATTTTCGCTGCGAGGCGGATCAAATGAGGAAACACTGCAATGACCGATTCTGAATTTGCCTTTGACCGGCACATGCTTGAGGCACTGATCTGTCCGCAGACCCATACGACACTGCACTATGATGCTGACCGGCAGGAACTTGTTTCCAAGGCTGCTGGTCTTGCGTTTCCGATCCGCAATGGCATTCCGGTCATGCTGGTGGATGAGGCGCGCGAACTCGACTAGATCGCGCGACCCTGCAGCAGTTTGGGCAGATCACCCGTCAGCCCGGCTGCTTCTCGTACAAAGCCCCGGCGCAGGCCTGGCAATGAGCCGACAATCCCCATGCCAATATCACGCCCCATCCGCAGGATAGGGTTGTCGTTCGAAAACAGCTTGTTGAACACGTCCGTCGCCATTGCAAGCGCTGCGGTGTCGAAACGGCGCCACTCCTGATACCGTTCCAGAACCAGTGTCGAACCGATGTCTTCACCGCGGCGACCGGCCAGTGTGAGGACCTCGGCCAGAGCGCCAACATCGCGCAGGCCCGCGTTCAACCCCTGACCGGCAATCGGGTGCATGCCGTGGGCTGCATCCCCAACCAGAGCGAGACGATCCGAGATGAATGAATTTGCGATCGTAAGGTTCAGCGGATAAGTGAAGCGATCGCCTTGCAGTCGGATTTCGCCCAGAAAGTCCCCGAAACGGGGCCTCAGAACCTGAAGATAGTCTGACTCGGACATGGCGTTGATCTGGTGAGCTGTCTCTGTACGCTCGCTCCAGACAATTGAGCTGCGATTTCCAGTCAAAGGCAGGATCGCCAGCGGTCCCGGCGGCATGAAGAACTGATGTGCAACGCCGTGGTGCGGCAGGTCGTGTTCGATGGCGCATACGAGCGCGGTTTGGCCATAATCCCAACCGGTTCGCTTGATGCCTGCTCGCTGCGCTGTGCCACTGCGACGCCCGTCACATCCGACAAGCAGTTCGCCCGTGAGGGTTGTCCCGTCATTCAGCGTAACCGTTGCCTCGGACACATCCGCGTCCTGAGACACAACGGTTTTGCCACTGATTTCCGTAATTCGTTCGTTTTCGGCCATTGCATCCAGAAAGGCGCGGCGCAGATGGCGATCTTCTACCATGTAACCCATGGGGCCTTCTTCTATTTCGGCATGGTCGAAATGCATGAAGAAGGGCGCAGGACCAGCACCGGCATGGCCGTCGGTCACCTTAATTTCCAACATCGGCTGGGCGTGGTCTGCGACGCGCTCCCAAACTCCGATGGCGTCCAGCAATCGCTTTGATGCGAGTGCAAGCGCATAGGCCCGCCCGTCAAAGGCAGCGTTCTTTCGCACCTTCTGGGCCAGAGCATCAATCACGGTCACTGAATGCCCGGTCTGCGCAAGTGCCAGTGCCAAGGCAGGGCCGTTCAGGCCGCCGCCAACGATCAGGATATCCGAAGCCTTTGTCATGATGTGCAATATGCGCGCCCTTTCGGGATTGTCCATGTGCGGTCCTGTCGCTACCGTCCCCGAAAGCACAGAATTCGGGAGGGGTGTGATGCAGGATTGGCTGACCATGACAGCGTGTGATCTGGGCCGGGGCATTGGCATGGGGCAGATCGATCCGGTTGAGCTGACCGAGACCTATCTTGCGGCGATTGACGCGCACCCGCATCGGGATCGAATTTATGCCCGCGTAACCCACGATCGTGCCCTTGCAGAGGCGAAAGCCGCGCAGGAGCGGGCAGGATTAGGGCTTCGCCGTTCCCTGCTGGACGGGGTTCCGATCAGTTGGAAGGACCTCTTCGACACCGCTGGTATTGGGACAGAGGCAGGTTCGGCTCTTCTGAAGGGGCGGGTACCTGATCATGACGCCGTTGTTGTGCGCAATGTCACGGCAATGGGGACGGTCTGCCTTGGCAAAACCCATATGAGCGAGCTCGCCTTTTCCGGTTTGGGCCTGAACCCGATCACCGACACACCGCCTTGTGTGAATGATGAAGATGCGGTGCCGGGCGGGTCATCTTCAGGTGCGGCAGCATCGGTTGCGTGGGGTTTGGCGGCGTGTGGGATTGGTTCGGACACAGGTGGGTCGGTCCGAATCCCATCTGCATGGAACAACCTGGTGGGTCTGAAAACAACCGCCGGACGTGTCAGCCTTGAGGGTACAGTGCCGCTTTGCCTGAGGTTCGATACCGTGGGGCCGCTGGCGCGCTCGGTCGAGGATGCAGCGCATATGCTGGCGCTTCTGGAAGGCAAACCAGTGGCCGATTTGCGCGGCTCAACATTGAAGGGCCGCCGTTTTGCGGATTTGCAGAACGTAGCCAAAGACGATCTGCGCGACTCCCCGCGCGAGGCCTATGAGTACGCCCTGCAGTGTTTGCGGGATGCAGGAGCCGAAATCGTCCCGCTCGAAGTGCCTGAATTGAACGAAGCGATGGCCTTGTCAGGTGTTTTGTACACGACCGAAGCCTATGGGCTGTGGCGTGATGTGATCGAGGCCAATCCAGATGCGATGTACCCGGAGATACTGGAGCGGTTCCGCATGGGGAAAGAATATTCCGGTCCGGACTATGTTGCGGCGTGGTCCAGGCTGAAGGCCTGTCGGGCTGCGTGGGATGAGGCGACTTCCGGATTCGATGCGGTTCTTGCGCCGACTGCGCCAATACTGCCACCAAACCTGGATCGGTTGATGAGCGATCATGAGTATTACGTGACCGAGAATCTTCTGGCCCTGCGCAACACGCGTATCGGGAATCTGATGGGTCTGGCGGCGTTGACTTTGCCTACCGGAACCCCGGGGTGCGGGTTGATGATGCTGGGTTATCCGGGGTCTGAAGAAGTCTTGCTGCGCCTGGGATCAGCGGCCGAAACTGCGTTGGCCTGAATGCCACAATCCCCTGATTCGGCACCTCTTTGTCTGGACGAAGCAGGGCGTGCCCTGTAATCTGCCAAAAAAACGGGGCGAAAATGATCCCGGTATTGAGGCAGTAGTTATGAATTTCCCCGAGCGGTTTTCGAACCTACCGGCTTATGCATTCCCGCGTCTGCGCGCCCTGTTGGATCACCATCAGCCGGGCGGTGAAGTCGTGCATATGACGATTGGTGAGCCCAAACACGATTTTCCCGGTTGGGTTACCGACATCATCATGGAAAATGCCGCAGATTTTCGGGGCTATCCGCCAAATGAAGGATCGCCAGAGCTGCGGGCAGCCATCACCGATTGGATCGGGCGTAGGTATGGCGTTTCTTTAGATGCCGACGCCAACGTCATGGCGCTGAATGGCACGCGTGAGGGCCTTTATAACGCTGCAATGGCACTGTGCCCCGAGCAGAAAAATGGTCAAAGGCCGATCATTCTTTGCCCGAACCCTTTCTATCAGGTCTACATGGTGGCTTCGATTTCGGTTGGCGCCGAGCCTTTCTTTGTGCCTGCCACCGCTGCTACGGGGCATCTGCCGGATTACGCTGGATTGCCCGAGGATGTGCTGAACCGCACCGCTATTGCCTATATCTGCTCGCCGGCCAATCCGCAGGGCGCGGTTGCGTCACGCGAGTATTGGGCCGAGCTGATCCAGCTTGCCGAGAAGTATGATTTCCGCATTTTCGCCGATGAGTGCTATTCGGAGATTTATCGGGAAGAAGCTCCTACCGGTGTGTTGACAGTCGCGCACGAGCTTGGCGCGGATCCTGAGCGGATCACATTGTTCAACTCGCTTTCGAAACGGTCGAATCTGGCTGGTCTGCGCTCGGGCCTTATTGCTGGTGGTCCGGAAACCATCAAACGGGTGAAACAGTTGCGCGCCTATTCCGGTGCACCTCTGCCAGCGCCTCTGCAAGCTGCAGCGGCCAAGGTCTGGGCAGATGAGGTTCATGTTCAGGAAAATCGCGCGCTCTATCAGGAGAAATACGCCATCGCAGACGAGGTGTTTGCAGGGGTACAAGGCTACATGCCCCCCGAAGCTGGCTTTTTCCTGTGGCTGCCGGTCGAGAGCGGCGAAGCAACCGCATTGAAACTGTGGCAGGAGACCGGCGTTCGGGTTCTTCCAGGCGCATATCTTTCACAAGGTGATCCGGGGCAGAACCCGGGCGAAGAATTTATCAGGGTCGCAATGGTGGCCCCAAAAACAGAGTTGCAGCGCGGGCTGATTACACTCCGCGACTGCATCTATTCGTGAGGTACGAGGGCAAAATGGCATCTTTGAACGCGCGCAATCGCGACCCATTGTTGGACAGCACGACTCAGGCCGCACTCGAGCGGCGCAGTAAGGAACTGATCGGAATTGCCCTGATCCTGTTGGGTTTGGCATCTGCGGCGATGATCTGGTCCTACACGCCCGATGATCCGAACTGGATGGTGTCAACAGATGCACCGGTACAGAACTGGATGGGGCGGATTGGGGCATCGATTGCTGCGCCTTTGTTCATGATCGTGGGCTGGGGCAGTCTGGGTGTTGCGCTGGTGCTTATCGGTTGGGGTGTCCGTTTCACGGGCCATTTCAGCGAAGAGCGCGCTGTCGCCCGTTTGATTTTTGCACCAATCTGGATTGCGGTTGTATCAGTATATGCTGCGACGCTGGTGCCGGGTGCGGAATGGCGTGCAACACACAGCTATGGTCTTGGCGGTCTATTCGGCGACACCGTGATGGGTGCTTTGCTGACGCTTTTGCCAATCTCCTCACATTTTCTGGTCAAGCTGATGTCTCTGGCCATGGCTGTAGGCATGTTGGCGCTTGGCGTATTCGTACTCGGCTTTAGCAAGGTTGATGTTCAGCGCGGATTCCGCGCCTTCCTGCTGGGTCTCGTGATGTCCTATGACATGATGATGAAGCTTCTGGGCCGTGGCGCCACCGCGACTGCGCAGGCGGCCCGTGAACGTCGGGCGCAATGGGAAGAACGCAAGGCAGCGCGTGCTGAACCCGCACTGGCCACGTTTGATGATGAGCTGGCCTATGCCGACCCCATTTTTGAGGAACCGGAGATTGAGCAACCCGAACCAGCGGTCAAAACGGGGCTGTTGGCGCGGATGCCTGCTCTGATCCGTCGCCCCGAACCTATGCCCGAGCCTGAACTGATCGATCCCGAACCTGTCCAGGGCTATGATGAAATGCCGGGCGAGGACCGTATTCGCTCAAAAATCTCGGCAGCCGTGCGCAACCGCAAAGTTGCAACAGGAGAGCTGACCCCTGAACCCGATCCCAATCTGCCGCTGACCAAAGGCCGGGGCAGAGGGCCGGACCCGTTGATCCTGAATTCGATGCAATCGGGCGAATTGCCTGCCGAGCCGCCGCTGACATCTGATGGATTGCCGCCAGAGCCACCGATGACGGCGATGGAAGCACCACAGTGGGAACAGCCTCAGATCAACGAATACGCGCCCGAACCGGACTACGCGTCTGAAGCTGGTTATGTTCAGGATGATCTTTCGGATCCGGGCTACGACGACGAGGCAGTGTTCGAGGAAGCAGTTGAGCCTGTAGCCCCCGCGGCACCAGCTATGAAAATTCCCGTTGCCGAGCCACGCAAGCCGGTTGTGGCTCAACCGGTTCGCCGGAATGTTCTGCCATCCCGCCGTGCGCAGGCCGAGGCGCAGCCTACCTTGTCCTTTGAAGAGCGCCATTCGGATTTCGAATTGCCACCACTGGGCTTGTTGACCAATCCGACCGGCATTCAACGCCACCATCTGAGTGATGAAGCGTTGGAAGAAAACGCTCGGATGCTGGAAAATGTTCTGGATGATTACGGCGTAAAGGGCGAGATCGTCAGCGTCCGGCCTGGTCCTGTTGTCACCATGTACGAGCTGGAACCTGCGCCGGGCTTGAAAGCCAGCCGTGTGATCGGTTTGGCGGACGATATTGCCCGCTCGATGTCAGCCCTTTCGGCACGTGTTTCAACGGTGCCGGGCCGCTCGGTCATCGGTATCGAACTTCCGAACGAAAACCGCGAAATGGTTGTTCTGCGCGAGATTCTTGCAAGCCGTGACTTTGGCGATGGCAATCAGGCATTGCCGCTTGCGCTGGGCAAGGACATCGGTGGTGACTCGGTCGTGGCCAATCTCGCCAAGATGCCTCACCTGCTGATTGCGGGTACGACGGGTTCGGGTAAGTCGGTTGCGATCAACACCATGATCCTGTCACTGCTGTACAAGCTGTCGCCGGATGAATGCCGCCTGATCATGATCGACCCCAAAATGTTGGAACTTTCGGTCTATGACGGCATACCGCATCTGCTGTCGCCGGTCGTTACCGACCCCAAAAAGGCGGTTGTTGCCTTGAAATGGGTCGTGGGCGAGATGGAAGACCGCTATCGCAAGATGTCCAAGATGGGTGTGCGTAACATCGCGGGCTACAATGGCCGTGTGAAGGATGCGCTGGCCAAGGGTGAGATGTTCAGCCGCACAGTTCAGACCGGCTTCGACGATGAAACCGGCGAACCGATGTTCGAGACCGAAGAGTTCGAGCCCAAGGCCATGCCCTATATCGTGGTCATCGTCGACGAGATGGCGGACCTGATGATGGTTGCAGGTAAAGAAATCGAAGCCTGTATCCAGCGTCTGGCACAGATGGCGCGCGCCTCAGGCATTCACCTGATCATGGCCACGCAGCGCCCATCGGTGGATGTGATCACCGGTACGATCAAAGCGAACTTCCCCACCCGGATATCATTCCAGGTGACCTCAAAGGTCGACAGCCGTACCATCCTGGGTGAAATGGGTGCCGAACAACTGCTGGGGCAGGGTGATATGCTCTATATGGCCGGCGGTGCTAAGATCACGCGCTGCCATGGCCCGTTTGTTTCGGATGAAGAAGTCGAAGAGGTTGTGAACCACCTCAAGCAGTTTGGTCCGCCTGATTATATTGGTGGTGTTGTTGATGGTCCTGCCGAGGACAAGGCCGATAACATCGATGCGGTTCTGGGGCTCAACACAGGTGGCAATACCAACGGTGAGGATGCACTGTATGATCAAGCGGTGGCGATTGTGATCAAGGATCGCAAATGCTCGACCTCGTACATTCAGCGGAAACTCGCCATTGGCTACAACAAAGCTGCGCGACTTGTTGAGCAAATGGAGGACGAAGGCGTTGTTTCGGCGGCAAATCACGTCGGTAAGCGCGAAATCCTCGTTCCTGAGCAGTAGGATATTTAATAACAAGGGCAAAGCGCTTATCTGGTAATTTATGAAACAGATTGCCTTTGCCCTTGCATTTACACTGGTTGCCCCGGCGGCCTGGGCTGCTGATAAGCTGCCTCTCTCTCAGATTTCCAACTACCTGAACAATATGAAGACGGTTCAGACGACGTTCACGCAAGTGAACGACGACGGATCGCTCAGCACAGGTAAGCTGTGGTTGCAAAGACCGGGAAAGATGCGGTTCGAATACGATCCGCCCAACAGTGCTGTGGTACTTGCGCGCGCTGGTACGGTGATGATTTTTGATCCTAAGTCCAATCAGCCACCCGAGCAGTATCCGCTAAAGCGTACACCGCTATCGTTGGTTTTGGCCCGGAACGTGAACCTGAATCAGGCCAATATGGTCGTGGGGCATGATTTTGATGGCACAGCGACCGTTGTGACAGCACAGGATCCCAAAAACCCGGAATCGGGTCGCATTGAACTGATGTTCACTGGTGAGCCAATCGAACTGCGCAAATGGGTTATTCATGACAATGCAGGCAGTCAGACTACCGTATTGCTAGGCCCGTTGAACGAAACAGGGTCTGTGGATCAGAGCCTGTTTTCTAACAGAAAAAGAAGCGGGTCAGCTGATCGCTGACCCGCAAGGGTTCTAATTAGTATCTGCAGCTGGCCAACTGGGCCTGATAAAGCTGCGCGCGGGCGTCAACATCGCTGGCTACCCGCAGCAGCCACGACTTGTTGTTGTAGGTACCGCGCGAGAAGCCAGTGTGCCCTTCGTGATAGGCCAGATACTGATTGCGCGTATCACTGGGGTGGATACCGTTCCGCTCATAGCTTTTGTTCATGTACCAGCCGACAAAGTCAGATGCGTCACGAATCCGATCCCGCTTCGCGCGGCGTTTCCCGGTTTCGCGCTGATACTCATCCCATGTTCCATCCAGTGCCTGACTGAACCCATAGGCGCTGCTTTGACGTCCCATGGGGATTACGCCCAGTACGTATTTATGTGGGGTGCGTGCATCATGCCGATAACGGCTTTCCTGATAGATCGTGGCCATCTGAACATGCACGGGAACACCCCATTTGCGTTCGGTGCTTTTGAAGGCCTTGATGAAATCCGGACGCTCGCGCGCAATGCTGCAGGCGTCATTCAGATTGCTGGGGGGTCGTTGAGACCCGCCCCCGCAGGATGCCAAAAGAAGCACCCCGAAGAGTACGAAAAGAATTCTGCTCATGTGCCTCGTGCCTTTTTTCGGCATTCTAGCGCAAATTGACCGCTTAGGAAATCACAATCGTTACAAAACCATAGCCAGAACGACAGGTAATGCGGCCACTGAAAGCAGCGTCGAGACCATAACCATTCCGGCAACCGCGTCCGAGTTGGCATTGAACCGCTCAGCCAACAGATATGAGGTCACCGCAACCGGCGTACACATCTGTACGACAAGTACACCAAACGCGATCGCTTCGAGCTCAAAGGCAACGGCGATTCCCCACCCCAAGGCAAAGCACACTGCCAGCTTAAGCATCGATAACCAGACTGCTTGGCTCAGGCTGTGGGTTGTCAGGCGTGCGATCGCAACCCCAACAGTAATCAGCATCATCGGAACCGCCATCTGCCCCAGCAAATCCAGCGTATTTGTCAGGAATAAGGGTGTTTCCCATCCGCGCCACAGAAACAGGGCACCCAGCAATGTTGCCCACACCATGGGTTCACGTACAACTTTGCCAAATGCACCTTTCCCCGCGACCAGGTAGATGCCGTAAGTGAAGGAAAACAAAGCCGTAACGGCCAGAAAAATCACTGCGTACCCAAGTCCGGCCTGACCAAATGCAAAGATGCACAATGGTAGGCCCAGATTGCCGGTATTCCCAAATATAAGCGGAGAAAGATATGTGCGTTGCTCGAGCTTCAGCACGCGAACCAGCACCCGGAAAACGACAGCCAGAATAAGATTGGCTGCGATGGTAGCGAGCGTGAACCGGGATAGGTCCCCACCCGGGATTTCGGTCTGCATCAGGGCGACGAAGATCAGGCTGGGCACCGCCAATGTCATCGCAAAACGTGTAACGAACTGAAGCCGATACTCGAATCCCAGCTTAACCCACGTGAATCCAATCCCTGACAACAGGAATACTGGGGCCACGATTTCGAACACTGTCAGTATGAGGTTCACAGACTGTTTCCCTGAATTTCAGATCAATGATTGGCAATCCGGCCCGGAAAGATGTAGTAACGTGTTTGGGGGCTGAAACAATGCTGAAGACACATGCCAAGTACCGCCTGGGTCAGGTGGTTCGACACAAAAAACATCCCTTCCGAGGGGTGATTTTTGACGTGGATCCGGAATTTGCAAATACCGAAGAATGGTATCAGGCGATCCCGGAAGACAGCCGTCCGATCAAGGATCAACCGTTCTACCACCTGTTGGCTGAGAACGATCAATCCTTCTATGTGGCTTATGTTTCTGAACAAAATCTGGTTGAGGACCAATCTGGTGAACCGGTGGACCATCCGGATATCCCGGATATGTTTGGACCATTCGAAGACGGGTCGTACCCGCTGCACTTCCAGTTGAACTGATTTGACCGGTTGAGATTGACGCCTTTGGGTTTTCATCAATAGCCTAGTGCGCAACCATCTTTTCGTGGGTCACTTGCACCTTCCAGAACTCCGTCTTCACGGATTCGTATGGCCTGAGCTCCGCCCAATGGCGTTTCCCTGATCTCAACATTGTGGCCAAAGTCGGATAATTGTCTCAAAACTTGATCTGAATAGCCACGTTCCAGTTTCAAAGCGCCATCTTCGACAAATGCGCGCGGCGCATCCACTGCTTGTTGCAGTTCAAGGCCAAAATCGGTGAGGTTTGACAAGAAGCGCGCATGGCCAGTTGGCTGATACGCGCCGCCCATTACACCAAATGGCATCGTAACCTTGCCGTTCTGGCGCAACATGCCGGGGATGATGGTGTGCATTGGACGTTTACCGCCACCAAGCTCGTTAGGGTGCCCTGCCTCGAGTGTGAAACCGGCCCCCCGATTTTGCAGCAAAATCCCGAACTTGTCAGAAGCAATCCCCGACCCGAAGCTGTGAAAGATGGAATAGATGAGTGATACGGCCATACGGTCCCGGTCCACGACCGTGATGTAAACCGTGTCTTTGTGAACCGCCTCGGTCAATGGCGCTGCGGCTGCCATCGCCTTTTGTGGATTGATCAATGCAGCCAGTTCTGCTGCGGTTTCTGGTGCCAGAAAATGCTCCATTCGGGTGGTGTAGTTCGGATCCGCGATGAATCGGTCCCTTGCATCATAGGCGAGCTTGGTTGCTTCGGCCTCGATATGAACGCGCTCTGCGCCCCATGGATCCATCCCGGCCAAATCGAAATGCTTCAGGATATTCAGTAGAAGGATTGCAGTTGCGCCTTGACCGTTTGGTGGGTGCTCGACGAGTTCTGTGCCGCCATACTCGCCACTGACCGGTTGGGTTTCACTGCATTTTGTATCTGCGAAATCCTTGGCCGTGTGTACGCCACCTTTGGCTGTCAGGGTGGCGATCATGTCATCAGCAACTTCCCCAGAATAAAATGCATCCCGACCTTCTATGGCAATTCGCCGTAAGACTTCTGCCTGCCCGGGTGAGCGGAAAACTTGCCCGATTTTGGGCGCCTTGCCGTTGATCAGATAGTGGTCTCGCGCCGCACCTTGCAAGGTTGAGACGCCGGTTGCCCAGTCAAACGCCACGCGCGGGGCGACGGGCACGCCAATCTCAGCGTACTGAATAGCTGGTTGTAGAATGGTATCGAGACCCAGACGTCCCTCTGTTTCCGACAAATGACAAATTGCATCCACTGCGCCGGGTATGGTGACTGCATCAGGGCTGTTCAGCGGCACAGCAGGCAGACCTTGAGCACGCAGCGATTGCGCTGTCGCGGCGGACGCGGCCCGGCCCGATCCGTTCAAAGCGCGAATGTTATTTTCACCGGGGCGGTTATAGAGCACAAAGCAATCACCGCCGAGGCCGGTCATCTGAGGTTCGCAAATACCCAGCAACACCGCGCCTGCAATTGCGGCATCCATCGCATTGCCACCCTGGTCCAGAATATCCAGTGCTACCTTAGCCGCCAGTGGATGAGATGTTGCACACATCCCCTCAGTCGCCAGGACCTCGGATCGGCCCGGCATGTGCAAATCACGCATGATACCGCTCTCCCTTTGAACACGCCGACACTAGAACGCGCTTGAAGTTTGTCCAGTCATTTCAAGGAGAAGTTCCTCGGCGCCGTTCACTGGGTGGGGGCTGTGACACAAGGCGCCGAGGGAAGCTATCTGAGCTACATTCTGTTTTTCACATTTGTTTGCGGCGCGACAATGGTGCGAAAACGGCGTTATTGTGGCCATTCAATGCCGTTCTTATAAGTCAAATCGCAAGCATAAATGGTTGTTCCCGTCATACCGTTCGTAGCGAATTTCGCTTGTAAGCTGGTGGATCAGGAACCAGCCAAATCCGCCTTCTGGCAGGTTCTGAATACTAGATCCCAACTGTGCGGGTTTGCCGTCAGGAATGCGCAGGCCGGGCAACGGAGCACCGCTATCCGAGATCACGATTTCCAAGCGTTCTTTGCAAAGGCGGCAATTCACCTGCACATTTGCCGAGGCTATTCCCGAATAGGCATGCTCGACAACGTTATTGATGGCCTCTGCAAGGGCAATCTTGACGTCATCGGTTTTGTGTTCAGGCAAACCGTTTTGGGTCAATCGCGCGCTAAGCGTCGCAATCCCCTTGCTTGCCTCCGCTTCGACTGCCGGAAAGCTCAGCTCAAGGCATTTCTTGTCACACTTGCGGTTCACACCCGTCAACTCCCGCCGACTATTGTTCCACCGCCGTCGAAAGGGCGCTGTCCATGGTTGGGTACAATCTGAAAACGGTGTCCATGCGCGTCAATCGAAATACCTTTTCAACAACCGGATGAAGTCCGGCCAGATCCAGAGTGCGCCCGCTGCCGAGTTGCTTCATTGAGGCAACTATCGCTCCCAGACCGCTGGAATCGATGAATTCGACAGAGCTCAGGTCCAGTATGACACGTGTGGGGCCGCCTTCGGTCTGGCATCGCATGTCCTCTTTGAATTGGATGGCCATGGCGGCGTCAATCCGATCTGCGCGAACTGTAATAACCTGCGTCGTGCCGGTCGTGCTGCTGGTCAGAGCCATTGGCGCCACTCTCCAAAACTGAAAAAACCTCGTAGAAATACGCTAGACGGCATTTCTTACCATTCGGTATTCAACTCATCAAAAGAGGAGGAGTTGAGATGAAAGAGGTCGTGATCGCCGGTGCCGTCCGGACGCCGATGGGTGGGTTCCAGGGTATGTTTGATGGGGTTGCCGCTGCTGATCTGGGTGGGGCTGCTATCCGCGCAGCTCTTGAAGGTGCGGGTACTTCGACAGTGGACGAAGTGCTGATGGGCTGCGTTCTTCCGGCCGGACAGGGGCAGGCTCCGGCTCGGCAGGCCGGGTTCGCAGCGGGACTTGGCGAAGAGGTGCCGGCCACCACGCTGAACAAGATGTGCGGATCGGGCATGAAGGCGGCAATGATGGCCTTTGACCAGATTTCGCTAGGTCATGCGGATACGATGGTTGCTGGCGGAATGGAGAGCATGACCAACGCCCCGTATCTTCTGCCCAAAATGCGCGGCGGTGCCCGGATCGGCCATGGCCAGGTCGTAGACCATATGTTTTTGGATGGTCTGGAAGATGCCTATGACAAAGGCCGTTTGATGGGGACGTTCGCGGAAGACTGCGCTGAGGCCTATCAATTCACACGCGAGGCGCAGGATGAGTATGCGCTTCGGTCGTTGTCGAATGCACTGGCTGCGCAGGAGAGTGGAGCTTTCGATGGTGAAATTGCCTCGGTTCTCGTCAAAACTCGTAAAGGTGAAACTTCTCACGATGCAGATGAACAGCCCAAATCTGCCCGCCCTGAGAAAATTCCGACGCTGAAGCCAGCCTTCCGTAAGGATGGCACCGTGACGGCTGCCAATTCCTCGTCAATCTCAGATGGTGCAGCCGCACTGGTTTTGGCTTCCGCAGACGCGGCCGAGGCAAAGGGATTGACGGTGCGTGCAAGGATTGTCGGACACGCCAGCCATGCGCAAGCACCGGGTCTTTTCACAACGGCCCCCGTTCCTGCAGCCCGGAAACTTCTTGATCGGATCGGTTGGAGTGCTGATGAGGTTGATCTTTGGGAAGTCAACGAAGCCTTCGCCGTTGTTCCGATGGCGTTCATGCATGAAATGGGTCTTCCGCGCGACAAAGTAAACGTAAACGGTGGTGCGTGTGCGCTGGGCCATCCAATCGGTGCCTCCGGCGCACGCATCATGGTGACATTGCTGAACGCGCTTGAGAAACGTGGGCTCAAGCGAGGTGTGGCTGCCATTTGCATCGGGGGTGGTGAAGGTACGGCCATCGCGATCGAACGTGTTTGACGCCTCGGCCATTTCCAAATACTTCCGGATCGAATGAAACCGGGTTTGGGAAAGGGAAGTCCTTTCCCAAACCTATCAAGAGCATTGCCATGACTGCCGATTACGACACGCTTGCAAAGACAATCGCTGCACTGACTGAAGGTGAAACCGATGAGGTCGCACTCATGGCGACCGTTACCTGCGAAGTGCACCATTCGGATGATCGGTTTGACTGGACAGGTTTCTACCGCGTGACTGAGCCGGGTCTATTGAAGATAGGACCTTATCAGGGCGGGCACGGCTGTCTTGTCATTCCATTCGAGCGCGGTGTTTGCGGTGCGGCTGCTCGAACAGGTGAAACGCAGCTGGTGCCGGATGTGGATGCATTCCCGGGGCACATTGCCTGCGCGTCATCGACACGTTCAGAACTGGTGCTGCCGGTTCGGAATGCCGCGGGTGAAATCATAGCGGTCTTTGATATCGACAGTGATCTGCCTGATGCCTTTACCCAAGCTGACGCAGACGCGATTGGTGCGATTTTGTCGACTGTATTTGCCTAGTCTTAGGCGATAATTCAAAGGCCTGAGAAAACGCTGCGCGTGGATACCGCGTGAGCGATTGAGCGGTTTCTGATACAAGCGCTGCAGTTTCAAGTATTGGAGAACACAATGCGTTTGATGATGAAATTCACAATTCCGGTTGAAAAAGGAAACGAGGCCGAGCGCGACGGTACATTGGGTAAGGCGATTGCCGGGCTGATCGAAGAGGTCAAGGCCGAGGCGTCTTACTTCGCGCTCGAAGATGGTAAGCGCATGGGTATCATCATCTTTGAAGAAACAGATCAGGCCCGGATGCCTAAGCTCAACGAACCGCTGTTTGCAGCGCTCAACGCATCAATTGAAATTCAGCCAGTACTTACAGCGGATGATTTGCAGCGTGCCTTGTAAGGCATGGCTGCTCGCCGTTGATCACGATTGTAACGATAAAGCGCCTGACGCTATCAGATAGTAAGTCGCCAACTGAATAGCCGTGATCGCGAATAACCAGACAGAAAAGCTGCGCTTGCGGGTCTTGTGCTGAAAAATCCAGCGCCCGACCAGAGCGCCGGGGCTTCCGCCTAGAGCGGCCAGCCACAACAGCCTGCGTTCCGGTATCCGTCGCTTCTTGCGACGAGCACGCAGCTTGTCCCAGCCAAATGCCAATAGTGTCAGCCCGTTGATGGCCCAAAGATACATGATCGCGATCCACATGCGCCGGGCATAGCCAATGCCTATGATCGCAGCAAATGAAAAAACGCTTGGTTTTTTCACCGATTCGAGGCATCGTGAAAAACGAGGAGAAAATTTCACGAGATTCGGAGCGGTTCTTGAACGACCAAGCCCCTCATAGCGCGACACTTGGTGCCGATATCCGTGCCTTGAGAAAGGCGCGCGGACTGACACTTGCCGAGATAGCTGCCAAGCTTGATCGATCAGTTGGTTGGTTCAGTCAGGTTGAACGCGACATGTCAGAGCCCTCCATCTCTGATCTGCGGCAGATTGCTCAATGTCTGGGTGTTCCGATGTCGATGTTGTTCGCACATTCGGCTGCACCTGCTGACGAACAGGGTCATATTGTTCGCGCGGGATCACGCCGTCCCATGGGTTCGGGCGAAGAAGGGCTGATCGAAGAGCTGCTTTCACCTGATCTGACCGACGATTTCGAGATGGTGCATTCCACCTTTCAGCCGCATTCCCATATGCAAACCCCGGCGAACCGCCCCACGCAGGAAGTCGGCTATTTGGTTTCCGGCCAGCTTGATCTGAAAATCGGAGATCGCGAATACACCGTTGGTCCCGGCGACAGTTTCCGGATCAAGCACGAGCCCTACCAATGGTCCAACCCCTATGACGAGCCTGCTGTTGCAGTCTGGGTCATCGCTCCACCGGTGTACTGATGAGCTTTGAGGCGTGGACCATATTTGCGGTTTTCTGGGTGGTATTCGTGACCACCCCGGGCCCGAATGCAGTCAACTGCATCTCAAACGGGATGAGCCTGCCGTTCCCCAAGGCGATGCTGGGCGTGCTGGCGATCCTGACACAGGCCAGTGCATTTCTGATCCTGTCGGCGTTGGGCATAACCGCATTGATCGCGGCCTCTCCAACAGGGTTCTTTATTGCCAAGCTGATCGGTGCCGGCTTTCTGATCTGGCTAGGTGTTCGCGGTTGGATGAACGCGACTAAACCGGCTCCTGCAACGGAACGCCCTGCGCGCCACGTCTATCTGCATGCGCTGGCCGTTGCCACAATCAACCCAAAAAGTGTTGCCGGTTACCTTGCTGCGTTTTCGCAGTTCGTGCAGCCCGATGTGCCGATCTGGCAGCAAATGACGGTCATCATGCCGACCGCTTTGGTCATCACAACGCTCAGCTACACAGGCTTCACACTACTGGGTGCCCTGATGGGCAAAGCAGCGCTGGGCGCGGTGTTCAACATCTGGGTGCGCCGGGTCATGGCGACGTGTTTCATCATATACGGTGTGTTGCTGGGAACCAGCACCACGCCCGCAGCAAGAGGATAAGGTAATGCATACTGGTTCTTGTCTGTGCGGTTCGGTGGCTTTCACGATTGAAGGAGAGCTGTCGCCACCATCAGTTTGCCATTGCGGCCAGTGTCGCAGGCAATCGGGCCATGTCTGGGCTTCGACCTGGACCCATCAGGACAATCTGAGCTTTACGGCCAGCGATACGCTTAGCTGGTTCCGCGCCTCGGATATTGCCCGGCGCGGATTCTGCCGGAATTGCGGTTCATTCCTGTTCTGGCAGCACAATGACGAAGACACGATTTCGATTTCCATGGGGGTGCTGGATGCACCTACCGGACTGAAACTCGCCCGCCACATCTTTGTGGCTGACAAGGGCGACTACTACGACATCACGGACGACCTGCCTCAAGAGGCGCAATAACAGGAACTGAAAGACATGAGTGATTTTCCGACGAAAGCCCGCGTGGTCATCATCGGTGGCGGTGTGGTGGGGGCCTCCTCGCTCTACCATCTGGCCAAAAAGGGCTGGACTGACTGCGTTTTGCTGGAAAAGAACGAGCTGACTGCTGGCTCGACCTGGCACGCGGCTGGTAACGTGCCTACCTTCTCGACCTCTTGGGCGATCATGAACATGCAGCGCTACTCAACCGAGCTGTATGCGCGCCTGGGGGAAGAAGTCGATTATCCGATGAACTATCATCAGTCCGGCTCGATCCGTCTGGCGCACAGCAAAGAGCGGATGCAGGAGTTCGAGCGCGCATGCGCCATGGGCCGCTATCAGGGCATCGAGATGGAGATGTGGACGCCGGAACAGGCTAAGGAACAATACCCTTTCCTTGAAACCCACGACCTTGAGGGCGTGCTGTTTGACCCAAGCGATGGTGACATCGACCCGGCGCAGCTGACGCAGGCGTTGGCAAAAGGCGCCCGCGACATGGGTCAGAAGATTTTGCGGTTCACCCCTGCGACGGGTGTGACGCAGAAGGAAGATGGCACATGGACCGTGCACACCGAAAAGGGTGATATCGACTGTGACTATGTCGTGAACGCGGCCGGATACTATGCGCAACGTGTAGGTGAATGGTTCAAGCCGTTCGGCGGGCGAACCGTTCCTGCGATGGTCATGAGCCACCAGTATTTGTTGACGGACGAAGTGCCTGAAATCGAAGCCTGGTCGAAGGAAAACGGTGGTAAGAAACTGCCGCTGCTGCGTGACGTGGATATCTCTTACTATCTGCGGCAAGAAAAGAACGGCTTCAACCTTGGTCCTTACGAGCCCAACTGCAAGGGCCATTGGATGACCGAGGATGATCCGATGCCCGAAGACTTCAGCTTCCAGCTGTGGAACGATGATCTGGACCGCATCGAGGATATCGTCACCGACGCGATGGAGCGCGTGCCGCTGATGGCGACATCGGGCGTTGGTCGTGTGATCAACGGACCGATCCCATACGCCCCGGACGGTCTGCCGCTGATTGGTCCGATGCCGGGTGTTCAGAACGCATTTGAGGCACACACATTCACCTTCGGTATCGCGCAAGGTGGTGGTGCCGGCAAAGTGTTGGCCGAGTGGATTGTCGATGGCTTCACCGAGTGGGACATGTGGGCCGTCGATCCGCGCCGCTACACCGACTACACCGATCAGGACTACTGCAACCAGAAAGGGCTGGAAGTCTACGGCAACGAATACGCCATGCACTTCCCCCATCACGAATGGCCTGCGGCGCGCGACAAGAAACTGTCGCCGGTGCATGCCAAGGTTAAGGAACTGGGTGGTGTCATGGGTGCTTACAACGGCTGGGAGCGTGCCAACTGGTTCGCGCAACCCGGTGATGATGTAAGCGAGGAAAGCACTCACACATGGGGTCGTTCCGGCCCTTGGGAGCAACGGATCAAAGAAGAATGCGAGGCCGTGCGGGATCATTGTGGCGTGTTGGATTTGCCAGGCTTCTCGCGCTTCATGGTCAAAGGAGAGGGTGCCGCTGAGGCATTGCGCGGTCTCGCAACCGGTGGGTTGCCGAAAGTAGGCCGGATGAATCTGATCTATGTCTCTGACGACCGTGGCCGCATTCTGACCGAGATGTCCTGTATCCGTCTGGGTGACGACGAGTTCATGATGATCACGGCTGCGACTGCTCAGTGGCATGATCGTGACATCCTGATCAATGCTATGCATGCCGGCGTTACAGTCGATGATGTGACCACAACCCGTGACACGCTTATCGTGACCGGTCCGAATTCGCGTGAGATCCTGTCGGGTCTGACCGATGCGGATCTGTCGACCGGATGGCTGACCCACCAATCGGCAACTGTTGCTGGCCAGCCTGCCTATCTGATCCGCGTTTCCTTCGCCGGAGAGTTGGGCTGGGAAGTGCACGCCCTGAACGAGCATATGCCCGCGATCTATGGGGCAATCATCGATGCAGGCGCCAAGCCCTTTGGAATGTATGCGCTGAACAGCCTGCGCATCGAAAAGGGATACCGTGCGTGGAAAGGCGATCTGTCGACTGACTTCTCGCTGCTCGAAGGTGGTCTGGGTCGGTTTGTCAAACTCGATAAACCGCAGGACTTCCCAGGCAAGGCTGCAATCCTGAATGAAAAACAGCAGGGCGCGAAAAAGCAGTTCGTCACCTTACTGGTTGACGCCAAGGATTGCGACGCGCCGTACATGTCCTGCATCTGGCATGATGGTCAGATTGTTGGCGAAACCACCTCTGGCGCATGGGGCTATCGCATCAATGCGTCAGTCGCGTTGGGTATGGTTCGCCCTGATCTGGCGGTGCCGGGTACCGAGCTTGAGGTCGAAATCTACGGCGAAAAGTGCCGCGCTGTGGTACAGGAAGATCAGCCGCTCTGGGATGCTGAAAACGAGCGGCTCCGCGCCTGATCGCGATAAGGAGGCCTCCATGGGCACAAGGTACGCCAAACTGGGACCCGGTGAGGGTCCCAACTATGACTGGGAAAACGATCATACCTTTGTCAAAGTGTCCGGTCAGGACACCGGTGGCGCCTATACGCTCATGGAGGACAATCTCAAATCCAGCTTTGCGCTGGGTTTGCATCGGCATGATACGCATGCCGAAACCTTTTATTTTCTTGAGGGCGAGGTCGATTTCTATGTCGATGGGGATTGGCATTGCTGCAAGCAAGGGACGACAATGCATGTTCCGCCCGGCGTACCGCATGCCTGTCGCGTCGCCAATAACGCTCCGGCCCGGATGCTGATGATCTTTCAGCCTTCGGGTTTCGACGGGTTTCTGGCTGAACTTGCAACAATGACTGAGGCTGATTTTGCAGACGAGGCCAAGATGGCCGAACTCAACAGTCGCTATGACATCATCCCCATGGGACCGGTTCCCGCGCATCCCGACGACACTGTCTGAAAGGGACGTCATGGCAACACCAAAGACAATGTCCGGAGTTTACCTGACCCGTCACGGCGGGCCGGAGGTGCTGGAATGGAGGGACGATATCCCTGTTCCAACGCCCGGACCCGGTCAGGTTCTGGTCAAAGTTGCTGCAGCAGGGGTCAACAACACGGATATCAATACCCGGATCGGATGGTACTCGTCTGATGTGACAGCTGCGACGGATGCTGTTGAACAGGATGTCGAGGCAGGCGGTTGGGGCGGTGCCCTCGCTTTTCCACGCATTCAGGGTGGTGATCTGTGCGGGATTGTCGCGGCGGTCGGATCGAGTGTTTCCTTTGATCCTGGCCAGCGCGTTACCTGTCCTATCAATTTGCCGCGCCCGCGCCCCGGAAATCCGCAGGGGTTCATAGCGTTGGGTTCTGAGATCGACGGTGCATTTGCCCAATATTGTCTGGTCGAAGCGGACGATCTCTATGATGTTTCTGCATCCCCGCTGACTGACGTCGAGATTGCTGCAATCCCGTGTGCTTTTGGGACAGCTGAAAACCTGCTGACGCGCGCAGGCGTAACTGCAGGACACAAAGTTCTGGTTACCGGCGCATCCGGCGGTGTGGGATTGGCGGCTGTGCAGTTGGCGGCGTTACGCGGTGCCGCTGTCTGGGGGGTGACCAGCTCAGCCAAGGCCGATTTTGTCATAGGGCAGGGTGCAACGGACACATTTGCCCGCGATGCCAACCTTCCCAAAGATATGTTCGACGTAGTAATTGATGTCGTTGGTGGACCTGCTTGGCCCGGTCTCATACGCGCGGTGAAGCCCGGCGGGCACTATGCCGTGTCCGGCGCAATTGCCGGTCCGATTGTCGAGGCGGACCTGCGCGAAATCTACCTGCGTGACATTACCATCCACGGATGCACCCATCAGGCCTATGAGGTCTTCGGTCGCCTTGTCGCAATGATGAACGAAGGCCAGATCAAACCCCTGATCTCAAAAACCTACCCGTTGAACGAAATTGCGAAAGCGCAGGAGGATTTCCAATCCAAGGCGCTTGCGGGAAAACTTGTCCTGATCCCTTAAGGAGGCTGATCCATGGCTGACATAACTCTGCTCGACGGTTCGATCGGTCAGGAGCTGGTAAAGCGCAGCGGTGACAGAGCGACACCGCTTTGGTCGACGCGTGTCATGATTGATTACCCCGATTTGGTCGGTGATGTTCATGCTGAATACTTCCGGCGGGGTGCGACCATAGCCACGACCAACACCTATGCAGTGCATCGGTCCCGCCTCGTACGCGTTGGAATGGAAGATCAGATGGATTCTCTGATCGACACGGCAGTTTCGCAAGCCGAAAAGGCGCGTGAGGGGGCTGAAGGCCGCATCGCCGGATCACTCGGTCCGTTGCTTGCCTCATATCGCCCGGATCTGAAACCGGATCCGGACGAAGCCGCGGAAAGGTACTCGGAAATCGTTCGTAAGATGGCGGATCGTGTCGATCTGTTTCTCATCGAAACCGTGTCGTCACTGCAAGAGGCGGAAGGTGCGCTGCGAGGAACTCAGGGCTGTGGCAAGCCTGTCTGGCTGGCGTTGACCGTTATGGATGAAGACGGCACCCACCTGCGTTCAGGTGAGGCACTAGCTGATATCATTCCGGTGATTGAGCGTTTTGATGTCGAGGCCGTTCTGATCAACTGCTCCCGACCCGAGGCGATTCCGGCTGCGCTGGATATAGTATCGGAAGCGGGTCGCCCGTTTGGTGCCTACGCAAATGGGTTCACGCGTATCTCCGAGGGGTTTCTGAAAGACGCGCCAACTGTCGATGCGCTTGAGCAACGCAAAGATCTCGGACCGGAAGCCTATGCAGAACACGCGATGACGTGGATTGCCCAAGGCGCAACGATTGTGGGTGGATGCTGCGAAGTTGGCCCAGACCACATCGAAACACTAGCCCAAAACCTGCGCAATGCCGGGCATCGAATCGTTTGAGGAGAGGATGATGGCTGCCAATAAAAGGCCGGATGAATCGCCAAACAAGACGAAGCAGAAACACTTCGATATTCTGGTGGCGCCTGGATATGTGCTGCTGGAATTGGCCTCTTTGGTCGAGGTCATACGTCTTGCTAACCGCGTTTGCCCACATCCACCTTTTACTTATACCTATCGTTCGATCAGGGGCGGGCCGATTGAAAGCAGCAGTGCTGCAATGATTTCGACCAAAGGCGTATCTGCACAGCCGGAAGCGGATTATCTGTTCGTGATTGGCAATTCTGATCCGGATCAGCCGGATCTGTCGCTTGGGCGAATTGTATCGGATTATACCTATCGCGGCGCGCAGGTGTTTCTGCTGGCCGAGGCGGCCAGTCGCTACATCAAAGAGCAAGGGACAGCTGATCTGGCAACCCATTGGGAAAACGCATCATTCCTGCGGGAACGCGGAGCTCAGTTTGAAGCCAAGCTGTCAATCGCAACCGAACAGGGTGGGGTCGTCACCTGTGCAGGGATGGAGGCCACGACGGATATTGCTTTGGCCGTGATCGGGCGTCACATTTCCGGACCGGCCAAGATGACGGTTGCCGACATTATGTTGCATGAGAATATTCGCGACTTTTCGTCAATGCAGCCATTTTCGGGTGCCAAAAACACCGCAACCGGAGACGCCAAGCTGGATCAGTGTATCAAGCTTATGCAGGCAAACATTGAAGAGCCTTTGCCGATCAACCGGATCGTTGAGGAACTGCATCTTTCAAACAGGTCACTTGAGCGAAAGTTCAAATCGTTTTTCGGGACAACTCCCAACGGGTTCTATCGTGAAATGCGTCTGGCCAAGGCCAACAATCTGCTTCTGAACACGACCATGAGTGTTCGCGAGATCGGACTCGCCTGCGGCTTTCCCAACGGATTCTCTTCTGTCTACAAGAGTTACTTTGGCATTACGCCATTTGTTCTACGGCGAGAAAAGCGGCAAGCCTCACATCGGTGATTATTACGGATGCTCTGACGTTTTTGATGGGTTTTCTGTCGGCAATTCGTGTCAGTCAGAATTCAGCTAAAATTCGGAGTCTTCACCATGGTTGATCTTCCTACCAAAGCCCGTGTGGTCATTGTTGGCGGCGGTGTGATCGGATGTTCTGTTGCCTATCACCTGACGAAAAAGGGCTGGACTGATGTCGTCCTGTTGGAACGCAAGCAGCTGACGTCCGGTACGACCTGGCACGCAGCGGGTCTGATCGCCCAGTTGCGGGCAACAGCGAACATGACCAAGCTGGCAAAGTATAGCCAGGAGCTCTACGGCTCGCTTGAAGAAGAGACCGGCGTCGCAACCGGCTTCAAGCGCAACGGCTCAATCACTGTGGCACTGACCGAAGAGCGCAAGGAAGAGATTTACCGTCAGGCAGCTATGGCTCGCGCCTTTGGTGTCGAAGTTGAAGAGATTTCCAACGAGCGTGTGCAGGAATTGTATCCCCATCTGAACCTCGAAGGGGTCAAGGGCGCTGTTCATCTGCCGCTCGACGGTCAGGGCGACCCGGCCAATATTGCGCTGGCTCTGGCCAAAGGTGCGCGTCAGCGTGGCGGTATCGTGAAGGAACGCGTGAAGGTCACCGATATCGTCAAAGACGGGCGCAATGTAACCGGCGTCGACTGGGTTGCCGATGACGGCAGCGCCTCGGGTCACATCGAATGCGATATGGTTGTGAACTGTGCCGGCATGTGGGGGCATGAAGTTGGTCGCATGGCTGGTGTTAACGTACCGCTACACGCCTGCGAGCATTTCTACATCGTGACCGAAAACATCGATGGACTGTCCCAACTGCCGGTTCTGCGGGTTCCAGACGAATGCGCCTATTACAAGGAAGACGCCGGGAAAATTCTGCTGGGCGCATTTGAGCCCAACGCCAAGCCTTGGGCCATGGACGGTATCCCGGATACGTTCGAGTTCGACCAGTTGCCCGAAGACTTCGATCACTTTGAACCGATCCTCGAAGCGGCCTGTAACCGGATGCCGATGCTGGCCGAAGCGGGCATTCATACCTTCTTCAACGGTCCTGAATCCTTCACGCCGGATGATGCGTATCACTTGGGTCTGGCACCTGAGATGGATAATGTCTGGATCGCGGCAGGCTTCAACTCGATCGGGATTCAATCTGCTGGTGGTGCGGGTATGGCACTGGCTGAGTGGATGGATACCGGAGAGAAACCTTTTGATCTGGGCGATGTAGACATTAGCCGGATGCAACCGTTCCAGGGCAACAAACAATACCTGTTTGAGCGTTCGAAAGAAACGCTGGGCCTGCTTTATGCCGATCACTATCCCTATCGTCAAAAGGCCACGGCACGTGGTGTGCGCCGTACTCCTTTCCATCATCACCTGAAAGAACAGGGTGCCGTATTTGGTGAGCTTGCAGGTTGGGAACGTGCCAACTGGTTTGCGAATGAAGGGCAGGAGCGGGAGTACCAGTACAGCTGGAAGCGTCAGAACTGGTTCGAGAACTCGGCCGCTGAACACAAAGCCGTGCGCGAAAACGTTGGCATGTACGACATGTCTTCGTTCGGTAAGATCCGGGTCGAAGGCCCGGATGCCGAAGCATTCATGAACTACGTAGGCGGCGGCGATTACTCGGTGCCGAACGGCAAGATCGTTTACACCCAGTTCCTCAACCGGACCGGTGGGATCGAAGCTGACGTTACTGTAACGCGTCTGACTGAAACGTCGTATCTGGTGGTTACCCCAGCAGCGACTCGTCTGGCGGATCAGACCTGGATGCAGCGTCACGCGGGCAACTTCAACGTGGTCATCACAGATGTGACAGCGGGTGAAGGTGTTCTGGCGGTGATGGGCCCCAACGCACGCACTCTGCTCGAGAAGGTTTCGCCGAACGATTTTACCAACGCGACCAATCCCTTTGGCACTGCACAGGAAATCGAGATCGGCATGGGCCTGGCACGCGCACACCGTGTTACCTACGTTGGTGAGCTTGGTTGGGAAATCTATGTCTCCTCCGACATGGCTGGTCACGTGTTTGAAACCCTGCACGAAGCGGGGCAGGACGTGGGCCTGAAACTGTGCGGCATGCACATGATGGACAGCGCTCGGATCGAAAAGGGCTTCCGCCACTTTGGCCACGACATCACCTGCGAAGATCACGTTGTTGATGCGGGGCTGGGTTTTGCGGTCAAGGTGGACAAAGGCAGCGACTTCATCGGCCGAGAGGCAGTGATCGCGCGCAAGGAAAGCGGCCCGAAAAACCGTCTGGTCCAGTTCAAGCTGACCGAAGCCGAACCGCTGCTGTTCCACAACGAGCCGATCATCCGTGACGGTGAATACGTCGGCTATCTCAGCTCGGGCAATTATGGTCATACGCTGGGTGGCGCCATCGGTCTGGGTTATGTGCCTTGCGAAGGCGAAAAAGCGGCCGACGTGCTGGCGTCGACATATGAGATCGACGTTTGCGGTGTGAAAGTGAAGGCCGAGGCTTCGCTAAAGCCGATGTACGATCCAAAATCCGAACGCGTGAAGGTCTGATCCCTCACGGTGAGTAGTTGAGCGGGGCGCTTCATGCGCCCCGTTTTTCGTTTGTGGTTCGCAGACTGCCAGTGACTGCAACTTATCAATTTTCTTGATACCCTACCTCACAGTTTTCGCAGTTCCCTTACCCGCTCGACGTGCCGTAAAGACAAACGGTATCATGCGGAGACAAACCATGACTGAACCTGTGAAACCAGAGAATGTCGACACCCCTAAGGGTTTGGCGCTGGCCATTACGGCCTACCTTCTTTGGGGGTTCCTTCCGCTCTACATGAAGGCGATGGCGCACATCTCTCCGGTCGAGGTCGTGGCGCACCGGATCATCTGGTCGATCCCCATTGCAGGGCTATTGCTGATTGCGCTGGGACGTACCCGCGATCTGAAGGCGGCTTTGCGCAATCCAAAAATGCTTGGAATGGCCTGTCTGACTGCAGCCCTGATCTCGGTCAACTGGGCGATTTATGTTTGGGCAATCGCCAGCGGCAATGCGTTGGATGCGGCGCTGGGCTACTACATCAACCCTCTGTTCAGCATCGCACTGGGCGCGATCCTTCTGCGTGAGCCGCTGAACCGAACGCAATTGGCAGCTGTGGCACTGGCTGCGCTGGGTGTCCTTGTTCTGGTGCTTGAGGCAGGAAAACTCCCCTGGGCCGCATTGGGTCTTATGGTCAGTTGGGGTTTCTACGCTTTCTTCAAGAGGTCGCTTCCGATCGGTCCCAATCAGGGTTTTCTGCTCGAAGTGCTGATCCTGCTGATCCCGGCGCTCGCCTATGTCACGTGGTTGGGTGCACAAGGCACCGGGCATTTCGGCGCCGCAACAACTGATACACTTTTGCTGGCCGGTGCGGGCGTGGTGACTGCAGTCCCGTTGTTGATCTATGCGAATGGGGCCAAGCTGGTGCGCCTGTCGACAATGGGCATCCTGCAATACATTGCACCAACCATGATCTTCATCACCGCGATCACACTGTTCGGAGAACACATTGACCGGGGCCGCATGATTGCGTTTCCTATGATTTGGGCAGCACTGGTAATCTATTCTATTCCGATGGTGCGGCAGATGCGGGCTCAGCCTTGATCACGGATGATCTGCGCCACTTCCTCTGCCCAGATCGCATAAGCCTTGGGGCTTGGATGATATCCATCCGGTGCGGCCAGTGCCGGGTCATCGGGTAAATCCAGCGAAAGGTGACGGGCTTGCGTAAAAGACGCCGCAACCTGCTGCAACCCGTGGTCAAGCCGACCTGCCTGTCTACCTAGTACCCAGGCCAATGGTTGCGGCAAGGCTGGAAACCGGTGCATCTGAGGAACGCCGGTAAGCACTATGCGACGGATTCCCAGGGTTTCCGTCAGCAGCTTCAGCAACCGGGTTTGCCTGTGCACGAACTGCGCTTTGGTAACCGCGCGGGTGACATCATTCACACCCAACGCGGTTACAGCGACATCGTAACGACCTTCGATGTTTTGCAACCGTTCAATGGTGTCACGGGTGGTATGGCCGGTGGTAGCCTCCAGCCGCCACTCGACGGTGTAGTGTTTGCCCAGTTGCCGCACCAGTTGTCCGGACAAAGCCTGCTTTTGGGTTCCGGCACCGACACCTGCGGCAGAGCTGTCCCCGGCGATCAGCAATCGCAGCCGTGGCCCTCGCCCTTCGCGCCCTTCGCGTGGGCCTGTTGGTTCCGGGAGCAATTGCGCATTGCGCCGAACGGACAGGCCCTGCGCTGCCAACAGCGGCAACAAGGGAACACGTAGGATCTGATCAGCGGCGATAGGGCCGGGCATTGTCAGGACAAAGCTTCGCGATATTCAAGGAAACGGGCATCGGTCATAACCCGGGCATTCATAGCATCCCGCAACGCGCCGATGGTTTTGTAGGGGCGCATTACCACCTCGAACTCCTGGATCAGTCCATCCTCGTTGAGTGTGATCAGATCGACGCCAATGGCATCCAGCTCTCCGACCTTGCACTGAAACTCCAGCGCCCAATCGTTGCCCTGCCCCATGATCCGGCGATAGCGAAAGTCCGAGAACACCTTTCCCACATGGCCGAGCACAGCTGCCACCGGCGCACGACCGGTCCATGTTTTATAGTAGGTTGGCGGCATAAAACGTACATCTTCGGCCAGCAGCTCGTGGATCAGGTTTTCGTCTCCTTTGGCGACAACCTCCTGCATTCGCTCAATAGTCGGGTGCATGAATTCTCCTCTCCGTTGAGGTCAGATTCGCCTAAGCCAGGGATCTGGGCAAGGACGACGTTGCGAGAGGTTGCGCGCTGCGCTAGGCAGGCGCGCATGAGCGAGACCTATAATCCCCCGACAACCCCGTTGGACGTGCTGCATGAAGATGCGCAGTTGATCGTGGTGAACAAACCCTCTGGCCTGTTGTCTGTGCCGGGGCGGGGAGAGCATCTGGCCGATTGCCTGCTAACCCGCGTTCAGGCTGCGTTTCCGCAGGCGTTGCTGGTGCATCGTTTGGATCGGGATACATCTGGTGTAATGGTTTTTGCGCAATCACCCCATGCGCAACGCCATCTGAGCCTACAGTTTGAAAAACGTCAGACCCGCAAGACCTATGTCGCGCGGGTCTGGGGCAGTGTCGAGCCCAAGACAGGGACGGTTGATTTGCCGCTGATTGTCGACTGGCCAAATCGTCCTTTGCAGATGGTGTGTCACGAAACCGGAAAGCCCGCGGTGACCGACTGGCGCGTGGTAAAGCATGAGGGCGATACCACGCGCATTCGCCTGTTTCCCAAAACCGGCCGATCACATCAGTTGCGCGTTCATATGCAGGCGCTAGGGCATCCGATACTGGGGGACCCATTCTATTCTGATGGCCCGGCTCGGGATTTCGAACGGCTAATGCTGCATTCCGAAGAACTGCGATTGAAGCATCCCGAAGATGGCATGTCGATGAAGTTCAGGGCAGCAGCAGATTTCTGAGCATCGCTAGGCTGTGCTGCTCCACAACATTTTCAGATTTCCCAGCGAGAATCGTTTGGTGCGTTTTTTGGGGCTAGCGAACCGTGGCTGCCGATCAGCCATAATCTCGCGCTCAATCTCATAGGCGCGCAGTGTATGATCCTGCGCCCAGCGGCCCAGTTGCAAGGTCATCATGACGTGATTGTCCCGGCTTGGCATATCCAATCTCCTTTCTTGTGTTTGACCAAGCTTCGCCCATCACTCCTGACACCACCTTGTCAGGGGGGTGTGCTAAAGTGTCAGCAGACCGCTAGGAGTGAGACATGCGCCGTTCGACCCGTTTGTTCGAGATCATTCAGATTCTGCGCGCAGCTGATGCGCCGGTGACGGCTGAGGCCTTGGCGGACAAGCTCGAAGTGTCGGTGCGCACGGTCTATCGCGATATTGCTGCGCTGCAATCCCAGCGTACGCCGATAGAAGGCGAAGCTGGTGTGGGATATCTGATGCGGCGAGGCTATGATCTGCCGCCACTGAATTTCGACGCGGAAGAGGTCGAGGCGCTGTGGGTGGGATTGTCGATGCTGGCCCGAACGGGTGACAGTACCCTACAGCAGGCAGCAGACCGCGTGTGTCGCAAGATCGAAGCGCTGCGTGATCCGGCCGACTGGCTACAGGTTGCGCCTTGGGGGGCGCCGCTTGATGATCCGGAAAAGGGATGCGTGCCCGTAGTAAACTATCGCGAAGCCATCCGGGCCGAGCAGAAGATTCGCATCACCTATGTAAATGCCAAGGATGAGCGCACAGAGAGGATCGTGCGACCTGTCGCGCTGATCTACCATATCGAATGCACCATGCTGGCTGCTTGGTGCGAGATGAGGAACGGATTTCGCCATTTTCGCACTGACCGGATCTGGTCCTGCGACCTGATCGACGATCACTTTTGCGGACAGGGGCAGCATCTGCGTGCCATCTGGCAGGAGCAAAACCAATGGGAGACCTATGCTGCCGCAGAGTAGACGGCAGGTATTTGCCGATCTCACTGCATTGTTGCTTGAGCCCGCTTATGACTGCCATGCTATACTGCGCCAAAGAGGCAAACCCGGCTAACGGGTAGTGGAGCAGAAGGTGATTCCATGACGATTTCCAAGTTTGTTCTGTCGGCAGGACTGTGTTCGGCCCTTGTTCTGGGCGCATGTACTGACCCGGGTACCCTGACTGTGCAGAACGATCCGAACCAGAACGCAAAACAGGGTGCTCTGCTGGGCGGCCTGATCGGTGCTGGCGTCGGCGCCATTGCAAATGATTCAAACCCTGGATTGGGTGCTTTGGCAGGCGCTGCGGTAGGGGCGGCCGGTGGTGGCCTGATCGGCAATCAACTGGACCGGCAGGCGGCTGAATTGCGCCAGCAATTGGCCAATGATGGCATCACAATCGTAAATGCGGGCGACCGGTTGATCGTGACAGTGCCAAACGACATTACATTTGATACGGACAGTTCAACCGTGCGTCCGGCGCTGCGGTCGGACCTGGTCCGGGTCGGTCAGAATCTGGTCAACTACCCCAACTCTAACGTCCAGATTATCGGCCACACGGACAGCGATGGTGAAGCCGCCTATAACCTGCGTTTGTCAGAACGGCGCGCAAATGCGGTGGCGGACATTCTTCAGGCAAATGGTGTCAGCTACAGCCGCATCACGACAGTCGGGCAAGGTGAGAATAACCCGATCGCTTCGAACCTGACGGCAGAAGGCAAAGCTCAGAACCGTCGGGTTGAAATCGTAGTTGTGCCCAGCGGCAACACGTAATCCCTACGCAGTCGCTATGATCAAAGGGGGCCTGCCAGGCCCCTTTTTTGCACAGTGACTGCGCGTCAATTGGGCTGCAGTGCGGTAATGACTTGGCTAAACTACCGGAAATTTGACTGACGGAGTTCCCCATAATGTCTGAACCAATCCTTCTGGCCCTGTCCGGCTCGCTGCGCCAAAGCGCAACCAACCGCAAACTTGTGCGCGAAGCAGCACGGCTGTTTGAGCCCGGAACCTACATCGAGGCTGATCTGGACTTGCCTTTGTATGATGGTGATCTGGAAGATGGCGAGGGGATCCCGAAAAAGGTTCAGGTGCTGGCTGATCAGATTGCGCAGGCCCACGCTGTGGTCATCTCAACCCCGGAATATAACAAAGGCCCTTCTGGTGTGTTGAAGAACGCGCTGGACTGGGTGAGCCGGACGGATGGGCGGCCGTGGGCGGACAAGCCCGTTGCCGTCATGTCCGCTGCCGCAGGTCGGGCAGGTGGTGAACGTGCCCAGATGATCCTGCGTGCCTATATGGTTCCGTTCCAACCCCGAATTCTGCAGGGTCCTGAGATTCATATTGCCGACAGTTCGAATGAGTTTGATGAACAGGGCAAGCTGACAAATGAGCGATATGAGAAATCGCTTCACTCCCTGATGAAAAAGCTTCGTGCCGAAGTGGGATTCTGACCATACCTTGCCGCTTGTTCCGCCATCTGACGGGGCCTAAGCTGCCGGTATGACGAACAAAACACCGACCGAAACGCAAAGCGATGTAATGGATCCTGCCCGGGCTGCCGCTTTTCAGGTGGCGCTGGGGCAGGCGGCTTCGATCGCACACGGGTCGCCGCTTCCGCCGTTTTTCCACCAGCTCTACTTCTGGTCCCCTCAACCGCCTTCCGGATTGGGAAGGGATGGGCACCCGAAGGTTGGTGGGGCCGGATTGATCCCGGACATGGGATTGCCACGCCGCATGTGGGCCGGCGGGCGATTGCAGTTCCAATCCCCCCTGAAGGCGGGGGTCGAGGCAGAGCGACGGTCGGAGCTGGAGAGCGCAAGCTCTAAAACCGGAAGAACCGGCCCGCTGGGTTTTGTCACGCTCAGGCATGAAATCTGGCAGGAGGGTACTTTGCGTCTGACCGAGTTGCAGGACCTCGTCTATCGTGAAGATCCTGTCCCTGACGCAACAAAGCCGACCCCGCCCACGGCCCGGGCCGATGAAACGGATAGCCGCGATATCAGCTTCGATTCCACATTGTTGTTTCGCTATTCGGCACTGACGTTCAACGGTCACCGTATCCACTATGATCTGGACTATGCCCGCGATGTCGAAGGGTATGCCGGGCTGGTGGTTCACGGTCCGCTATTGGCCCAACATCTGATGCTGCTTGCGACCGAAGTTATGGGACCCTTGGCCGAGTTTTCATTCAGAGCGTCGTCACCGCTTATGCATTTTGAAACCGCTCTGTTCTGTCGCAATGGGCAAGACCTTTGGGTACGCGGCCCGGATGGTCGTCAGTGCATGCAAGCGGTGGCAGTACCGCGATCAGAGTGAGGCGTCAGGTCTGAAATCCTCGGGGATCGTATCGCGGTCCTCCAGAATCAGATCTGCCATCACCTCTGCGACTTTCGGGGCCATGCCAAACCCGATCTTGAAACCACCATTTGCAATGAATTGCCCCGAATAAAGGGGGTGCTGACCCAGCATTGGTGCCCGGCTCTTGCTGCGCGGTCTGACACCAGCCCAGCGTTCTATAACTTCGGCGCCGTGCAACACCGGGACTGCGCGCATCGCTCGCTCGATCACGTCATCCAATGCATCGTCCGTACCAGTGGGGTCATTATAATCGCGTTCCGATGTGGAGCCGATTGCCAGAGTTCCATCGGCGTGGGGGACGATATGGATCGCATCCGCGAATAGCTGAGGTACCTCGCCCGCATCAAACCGCAGCAAAGCCGCCTGTCCTTTGACCCCGTTCCCAACGGTTTTACCAAGGGCTTCGCTAAGCTCCTGCAGCCCGGCGACTCCGGTCGCGTGAATGATGCGCCCCTTGTCCTGCGCTTCTGTCACAACTTCAACTCCCATCACCGCGAGAGCGGCGACCAGAGCGGCACATGCGCGGCGCGGATGCATGCGTGCTGTCAGAGTGTCGTGAATGACGTAACCGGTCGGGGTTGGAGGGCACCATGCACCTTCCGCAGCCGCTTCGACCACACGCCATTCCGCTTTACCGTGCCAAAGCTCTTGCGCCGTGACATGACGTTGTTGTGCAAGTTCCAGACTGCGCTGATCCGGGATCGGTTGAATGCGGCCCAGACGAGCGTAGCCGGGCGACACACCTCCGGTCGCTTCGACCTGCTTCCAGAATGGTTCGGCCATGATCAGGCTTTCAAACTGAAACGCCTTTTTGGCATTCCAGTTTTCAGGAACATGTGGGGCCAATGCACCGACCAACCCCCCGCTTGATCCCGCGCCGGGGCCGAAGGGGTCAACAATCTGTACCCTTGCGCCGCGACGGGCGCAGGTCCAGGCGATGGACAGGCCGAAAATTCCTGCACCGCGAACCGTCACATCGACCATTGCCAATCCCTTTTTCCTTCTTCAGTGTCGCGTCGCTTAGCTACAGGAATACCCGATGGCAAACCAGCGCGCCAAATTGACTTGGACGGAGGACCAGATTCCCGTCTCGGACCGTTTCGACGACCCCTATTACTCGCTTCAGAACGGGCTGGAGGAAACACGCCATGTCTTTCTGGCGGGGAATGATTTGCCAGCGCGTTTTGTACCCGGATTCCGGATTGCCGAGCTGGGATTTGGCACTGGCCTCAATATGCTTACGGTCTGGTCCGAGTGGGAGAGATCGGGGCAAACCACTCCTTTGTCTTTCACCAGCTTTGAAGCTTTCCCAATGGCGTTAGAAGACATGGATCGCGCGCTGCAAGCTTTTCCCGAGTTGTCGCCTTGGAGCGAGAGATTCCTGGCAGCCTGGAATGGTAAAACATGCGATCTGGATACGCTGCATCTGGAGGTCATCGAAGGCGATGCACGCCAGACTTTGTCCTGCTGGACGGGCAGTGCAAATGCCTGGTTTCTTGATGGATTTTCTCCCGCGAAGAATCCCGAATTGTGGGAAGCAGATCTGATGCAGCAGGTTGCGGATCACACAGCGACGGGTGGAACGGCTGCGACCTATACCGCTGCTGGCTTTGTCCGCAGGGGACTTGAAGAGGCTGGCTTTGCCGTTACGCGATGTTCCGGATATGGCCGCAAGCGGCACATGACGCAGGCAGTCAAAGCATGACACAGCAGAACAACAGCCGCGCAGGTATCGCTCTGATGATCGCGGCAACCATCGTCTTCGCACTACAGGACGGCGTTTCACGTCATCTGGCAGGCACCTACAATACTTATATGGTCGTGATGATCCGGTACTGGTTCTTTGCCGCCTTTGTTATAGCGCTTGCAGCGCGTGCGCCGGGTGGTCTGAAGGCCGCCACACAGACAAGCCAACCAGGTCTGCAGATTCTGCGTGGTGTGTTGCTGGCGGGTGAAATCTGTGTTGCTGTTTATGGTTTCACTGTCCTTGGTCTGATC
The DNA here is from genome assembly GCF_013030265.1 of Ruegeria arenilitoris. Lineage (GTDB taxonomy): Bacteria > Pseudomonadota > Alphaproteobacteria > Rhodobacterales > Rhodobacteraceae > Ruegeria > Ruegeria arenilitoris_E. The sequence goes on along the minus strand of NZ_WPZQ01000014.1, from coordinate 10,629 downwards.
GACAGTATGGCCGTTTTCATTTGCTACCCACTGTTGGTTGCGGCGCTTAGCGGACCGGTGCTGGGCGAAAAGGTTGGTTGGCGCCGGTGGGCGGCTATCGGGGTAGGATGCATCGGTGTGCTTATCATCCTCGAACCGGGTGTTGGGGTGTTCAACCCCTGGGCAATCATACCGCTGATTTCGGCCCTGATGTTTGCAATTTATGGACTACTGACCCGATATGTCGCCCGGCGTGACAGCTCAGCCACCAGCTTTTTCTGGACAGGTATTGTCGGTGCGGTCGCGATGACTGCGGTGGGCATGTGGTTCTGGGAACCGATGGCCCGCCCGGACTGGCTGTGGATGGCGTTGCTTTGCGTCAGTGGTGTGTTGGGTCACTGGTTGCTGATCAAATGCTATGAGATGGCCGAGGCCAGCGCAGTTCAGCCCTTTGCTTATTTCCATCTGGTTTGGAGCGCCATTCTGGGCATCTCGATCTTTGGCGAAACGCTGCGACCTGCAGTCGTAATTGGCGCTGCATTGGTGGTCGCAGCCGGGTTGTTCACCCTATGGCGCGAAAGACGACAAGGTTGAGCCGTTCAGTTCTTCTGTAAACGGAACGGGCAAGGCAGGTTGACCCAGTCGTGCCCGATAAACTGGTAGGCTTTCGGCGACCCGCATCACGTAGTTCCGGGTCTCGTTGAAGGGGATCGTTTCGATCCAATCCACCACGTCAATCTCTCCGGCGCGGGGATCGCCATAGCGCTCCATCCATGAGATGGGTCGCCTTGGTCCTGCATTATAACCTGCAGCCATCATGACGATGTTGCCGTTGAAATCCTCGGCCAACCCAGCCAGATAGTTTGCCCCCAGTTTGGCGTTGTACTGCCAGTCAGTGGTCAGTCGACCGGTCTGATGGCCGCTGAGGATACCCAGATCCTTTGCGACCAGTTTCGCAGTGGCTGGCATGACCTGCATCAGTCCACGGGCGCCGGCCCCGCTGATGACTACCGGATCGAATTCGCTTTCGCGACGGGCAATGGCCAGCGTCATCTCTTTGGCCATCGGCAGGCCCATATCAGCCACCGGATGCACCGGGTAATAGGCTGCAGGCAGGACAACACCGGTTTTAGCGGCGCGTTTGGCGATCATTACGGCGAGGTGGGGCTCTTTCAGCTCAAGCGCGAGATCCCCAAGCTGATTGGCCTGAACCTGATCAAGTTCTTCGACCAGATGTGTCAGAAAGCGTTCGGACAGGTTTGGCTCCCCGGCCGCATGCAGTAGCAACCCGGCTTCCAACACGCTGGATTTCGTGAACTCCGCTTGTTTCCAATGAGGCGCGCGGCGCGGGTTCGCCAATTCGCTGTCGAATGGGCGACCGATCTGCTCGGCTGCAAGCAGACCATAGAATGAGGTCTGATAGTCAGCTCCGACCGCATAGGCCTCATAGGCTTTCTCGGCGTCACCTTGCGCGGCATAGGCGCGACCCAGCCAATACCCGCCACGGCCTTTGGAGATCGGTGATGCGACAGCGTCCGAGAAATTCTGGAAATGCCGCACAGCTGTCGCCGGATCATCCAACTTGCGGAGAGCAAGGAATCCCGCCAGCCACTCCAGATCGGCATAACCATAGCCCATTTCAGGCGTCATGTGATGGTTTGCAGCGATGGCATAAGCGCGGTTTGCGTCCCCGTTGCGCATTTCCAGCCGGGCCAGCCGGCGTCGCCCTTCGGCCCACTTATCCGGTTCGCCCAACGACTTTGGGCTGGTCGAGCGTTCCAGCATCAGATCGATTGCGCTGTCATCCAGTTCTTTCCGATCCCGCCAAACGAAACGGTCGAATGCCAAGCCCGGCGATGATGTGAGCGATTTTGGTATAGCCGAAATCTTGCTGTCTACACCTGGCGCACGTTCCTGCAGCGCAATGCGCGCTTCGGCCAGTTTGCGTTGATCGGAACTTACAAGCGGCAGCATCCGTTTGGCGCTGACCAGATGACCATCCCATAATAGACGATCCAAGCGCGCCTCGTGATGTGGTTTCAGCAACTTGCCGAAGTTTTCCAGATAGTCACCCTGCAGTCCCGACCCCATGGGCATCGTGCGCCACGCAGCCACGATATCTGCCTCAGCATCACCCTGACGCCCCTTGGCCATCAAGGCCACGGCATAGTTCAGGGCGCCCTCGGCAGATTGCGGGGGAGTGTCCGAATAGAACTTTAAGACCCGATCCGGGTCAGCACCGGTGAAGGAGGGTTCGCTCTTGCGGCGGAGCCACGCCAGACCGGGCCAGTCAGGACGGCGGTCAAGAAACACAAGCACGTCGCCCGAACTGCCAAAACCCTCGCGCAGCCAATGCCAGACAATGATGTCGCGCGAGACGGAGCCACGCGCACCAGCCACCCGCAGTGCTTCGTTCCAATCGCCTTTCCGCATTTGATACAGCGCGGCGCGTAAATCCGCAGCCGCATCGGCGCGGGCAGCCTGAACCTGCAACACCGAAGCCAGAATCACGGCGATCATAAGTGACAGAATGCGTGTCATCCCTTGCATTTCCCAACCAACCAAGGATACAGCCATGCAGGATAAACCTTGCGCCACCGGGATCAACTCACAAACTCAAAATCGTGACGGACCGGGACGCAAAATCTGCAAACTGCACGCTAAGGAGCGCTCCATGTTCAAAGGCTCGATGCCAGCTCTCGTCACCCCGTTCCGCAACGGCGAGTTGGACCTGGATACGCTCAAACAATTGGTGGAATGGCAGATTCAGGAAGGTTCGACCGGACTTGTGCCTGTTGGGACAACCGGTGAAAGCCCCACACTGAGCCACGAAGAACACGAGGTCGTGGTCGAAGAGGTTGTGAAAGCGGCGGCAGGGCGCGTGCCAGTCATTGCAGGTGCTGGATCCAACAATACCGTCGAAGCAATCCGCTTTGTGCGATTCGCTCAAAAGGTTGGTGCGGCGGCGGCTCTGGTTGTGACCCCCTACTATAACAAGCCGACCCAGAAGGGACTGATCACGCATTTCCGTGCACTGCACGACTGCGCGGATATTCCGATCATCATCTACAATATCCCGGGTCGTTCTGTCATCGACATGACACCTGCCACGATGGGTGAGCTGGCTCAGCTGCCGCGCATTGTCGGCGTCAAGGATGCCACCGGTGATCTGGCGCGTGTCAGCCAGCAACGTGCCAGCTGTGGCACGGATTTCTGCCAGCTGTCTGGCGAAGACGCGACGGCGCTGGGCTTCAATGCGCATGGGGGTGTGGGTTGTATCTCGGTCACTGCCAATGTTGCGCCCAAGCTTTGCGCTGAATTCCAGCAGGCAACGCTGAATGGCGACTATGCGAAAGCGCTGGAGTATCAGGATCGTCTGATGCCTCTGCATGAGGCTATCTTTATCGAACCCGGTCTCGTGGGTGCCAAATACGCCCTCAGCAAGCTGGACCGTTGCAGTGAAGAGGTTCGTTCGCCGCTGACCACACTTGAGGACAGCACAAAATCGGCCATCGACAAGGCCATGGCGCACGCCGGACTGGTGTAGATTCAGCTGTCAGGGTCTGCTGGCTAAAGCAGGCCCTGTTTATCCAGCAGATCTTCCAGATGCTGAGTTTTGTCCGGATTGCGGACCATGTAGATCTCCGCAATCTGCCCATCCTCGATCTTCAGTGATGTTGCCTGCAATGAGCCTCCGGGCTCGCGGTTGATGATTGCGGGCAAACCATTCAACCAACAAAATGCCCATCGGAATGAACGTGGTGCTGACGGCTTTCGTGCCAGCCCGGAAAAGAAACGAGTGACTTTGTCTCGTCCATAGATCGGGTTCAGAGTTGCGATGATCTTTCCACCACCGTCCGAGTGCAATTGAACATCGCGCGCCAGAAGAGCAGTCAGGTGCTTTGTATCTCCACTTTTTGCAGCGCTGAAAAACGCTTTGGCCAGTTCCTCACCATGCTCACGTTCAACCCGAACCCGTGGCTTGACCTGTTCGACATGTTTGCGCGCACGGCTGACGAGTTGACGACAACTGCTCTGACTGCGTTTGAGCGTTTCTGAAAGCTCTTCATAAGAGTGCTCGAAAACGTCATGAAGAAGGAAGGCCGCGCGTTCGAGCGGTGACAAACGTTCCAATGCCATCAAGAGCGCGACCGAAACATCGCGATCCAGCCGCTCTGTCGAATCGTCAGTGATCAGAGGTTCCGGCAACCACTCACCGGGATAGGTCTCACGTACTGTTCGTGCTGCGCGCAGCTGGTCGAGACAAAGGCGCGTTACGATCCGGATCAAGTAACCCGTTTTATCTCGTACCTGATCGAACTCGACCCGCTGCCAGCGCAGATAGGCGTCCTGTACGATGTCCTCAGCGTCGCTGACTGATCCGAGCATGCGATATGCAACCGCGAAAAGTCGCGGTTGCATATCGACAAAAGCCTGTTCTTTAGGCTGTGGACCCGTCTGTGTCACGCTGCTGTGGCCTTAGTGGTGTCGGGGTGAGGAACTGCAAATCCGATCGCCAGACGATTCCATGCATTGATGGTGGTGACCACCAAAGTCAGTGCGACCTGCTCGTGTTCCGAAAAATACTTCGCCATCGTCTCATACACATCGTCCGGAGCCCGATTGGTTTCAACGCGGGTCAGGGCTTCGGCCCATGCAAGAGCGGCGCGTTCACGTTCTGAATAAAGCGAAGACTCATGCCAGGCGTTCAGAAGGTGCAGGCGATCTTCGCTCTCACCATTGGTTCGGGCGTCGTGCGTGTGCATGTGAATGCAATAGGCGCAGCCATTGATCTGTGAAACCCTGAGTTTGACGAGTTCATTCAGACTATGCTCCAACCCTGAGGCACGCAGGCGCTCCTCCATGTCGAGCATTGGTTGCAGCAGTTCAGGTGCGACGGCAAAATGATTGATCCGGGGGGACATCGAATTCTCCTGTTTTGATTTGAACAAAAACAGGACGGGCGGGCCACCGGGTTTGTGACATGGTTGGTAAAAAAAGAGCCTCGTTACCGAGGCTCTTAATCAGATTATCGTTTACCGTAGTACAACCCGACCACATGTTCGGCTTGAGCAAAGAACAGCCAGCGCGAGACCACAACCCCGGTCAGATGTGACAGTACGGCAAGCAGCGCAAAAACATGCTTGATCGCGACCCCCGCGACCGGTGTCAGGATCAGCAGTAAGGGCAGGACAAACGCAAGAACGAATGAAATCACACGCAGCTTCTGAGCGTGTTTGCGGCCCACGACATGGACGAATTCACGCAGCAGATAGTTGGTTCCGGTATGCGGTGGTTCGAACGCCCGAACGGTGCCACGATCCCCAAGACCAGTTGCTGTGCCCAGATTGGTGCCGGAGCTTGCCAAGGCTTGATCACCCTTGGCCCAGTATGCCAGCTGAATTGCGCCCGCTATTGCAAGCAGCCAGGGGGCAAGTGTTTCAGCCCCTGATAACAGCGCACCGCCCGCCAGGCTAAAGGACAGAAACATGGCTGGTGTAAGATTCATGTTCCAGCGTGGGATGGTCTTGAGCTGAGTGTAGATCATTGAGGTGGTGAAGACGGTAGCAAGGCTGAGTATCGCACCGACCCAGCCCAGCAATGTCCAGTGGCTTTGCAGGAACACTGCTCCAAGCGCATAGAGACCCATAATGATAAGCGCGGCAACTGCGCAGACGCCCTCGCGGCTGAGCCAGCTGGATTTCCATTGGCTGAAGGCTTTCCATGCGCGTTCCGGATGGCCCAGATGAAATGTCGACGCCAGAAGACCGCCCACCGCCAGCGCATAGGCGATGGCGTAGAATACGAAGGCGACAAAGCCAGTGACCGGCGGTTGGCCGAGGCCCAGGAAAAACAAGAGCCCAAAGCCCAGACCCGAAAAGGTCGTGAAGATGATGACTGAAGGTGCGGGATGCATCAGTTCGCTCCTCCGGGAATTTTGTCGAGCGCTTTGTCCAGCCAGCCCAGGAACCCTTTGGACTCCTCAGCGACCGGGGCCAGCAGCGGTGCCAGGATGTCGATTTGTTCTTCGACCTGATCCTTGGGGCGCGGCGGCAGGTATTTGTTGACCGGCTTGGTGCCCATTTCGGGCATAAGATCCATGCCTCCACGGTCTGCGACCAGTTTGCTGACATCGCTGTCCGGGTCACCAAGATCGCCAAAATGTCGCGCTCCGGCGGGGCAGGTGCGAACGCATGACGGGACACGATCTACTTCGGGCAGGTTTTCGTTATAGATCCGGTCAACGCAGAGGGTGCACTTTTTCATCACGCCTTCGGCCTGATCCAGTTCACGTGCACCGTAAGGGCAGGACCACGCGCACAGGCCGCAGCCGATGCAATCGCTTTCGTTCACCAGCACGATACCGTCCTCGACCCGCTTGTAGCTGGCCCCTGTGGGACAAACGGTGACACAGGGCGCGTCTTCGCAATGCAGGCAGGATTTGGGAAAGTGGATGAGCTGGGCATGACCCTGCTCGGGCTGCACTTCGTAGGAATGCACTCGGTTCAGGAAGGTCCCTGATGGGTTGGCGCCATAAGCGTCCTGATCTGACAGGGGTGCGCCGTAATTTTCGGTGTTCCAGCCTTTGCACGAAATCACGCAGGCGTGGCAGCCGACGCAGGTGTCTAGATCGATGACCAGACCCATCTTGCGTTCAGTGGATTGGGGGAGTTGGGTCATTTGCCTACCTTCCACGCCAAGTCTTTGGGGCCGGTGCCAACCGGCGATTTAATTGGATCGAACTCGGGTTGGCTTTCTGCATCCGAAGGTGGCGCAGCTTTTTCGATTTTCACTTTGAGGTCGAACCACGCAGCCTGACCGGTGATCGGGTCAGAGTTAGCCCATCGCAAACCGTCACCCTTAGGCGGCAGAAGCTCGTGGATCAGGTGGTTCAGCAGGAAGCCCTTGGTCGCCTCGGGTGCGTCCTCTTGCAGCGCCCACGCGCCTTTGCGCTTGCCGATGGCGTTCCAGGTCCAGACGGTGTTTTCGTTCAGTGCCGCCATTTCCATGACCGGAACCGTGATCTCACCATGCGGAGACGTCACTTTTGCCCAGTCGCCATCCTGCAGCCCATGCTCGCGCATCAGTTTTGTCGGAACATAGAGAGGGTTGCGTCCGTGCAGCTGACGCAGCCACGCGTTTTGGGTACCCCAGCTGTGGTACATGGCCATAGGGCGCTGGGTCAGGGCGTTGACGGTGAAGCCTTCGTTGCCGTGCTGGTCGGTTTCATACCAGATCGGCATCGGGTCCAGCGTTTCCTTGATCCGCGCGCGCAGATGGTCCGGCGGTTGACGCTCACCATGGCCTTCGGCGGCCAATTGGAATTTGCGCATCGGTTCGGAATACAGCTGGAACAGGTAAGGCTGCGGGCTGTCATAGATACCCATGCCAACGGCCCAGTCCTGATAGGCCGTGTTCCACGGTTTGTAGTAATCCGCACCTTCGGGAATATGCGCCACGTAAAAGCCACCGTTCTCAATGTAACGGTTCAGCTGGTCTGGATTGACCTCGCCACGACCTTCCTTGTCGCCATTTTCACCACGGAAGCCGGCGAGGGGACCGATGCCGGGCTTACGTTCGTGATTGACGATATAGTCCGCATAATCGACCCATTTGGCGCTGCCATCCTCTTTGGTAAAGCCTGGCAATTCCAACCGGTTGGCCAGATCGATGAGCACCGATTGGAAGCCGCGCACGTCTCGGTCGGGTTCTATCACGGGCCAGCGGATGGCGTCTGCTGCTGCCTCGGCCTCACAGATCGGGCGGTCAAGCAGCGAGATACAGTCGTGGCGCTCCAGATAAGTGGTGTCCGGCAGGATCAGGTCAGCATAAGCCACCATTTCCGAGGAGTAGGCGTCGGAATAGATGATGTGCGGGATTACATAATCGCCGTTCTCATCCTTGTCCGTCAGCATCTCCATGACACCTTTGGTGTTCATGGTCGAGTTCCAGGACATATTGGCCATGTACATGAACAGCGTGTCGATCTTGTAGGGGTCGCCCGCATGCGCGTTCGAGATCACCATATGCATCAGCCCGTGGCTGGACATCGGGTTTTCCCAGGTGAATGCCTTGTCGATCCGCGCGGGGCTGCCATCTTCTTTCAGCGCCAGGTGCTCGGGGCCCTGAACAAAGCCCAGATGCGGGCCATCCAGCGGCGAGTTTGGCGTCACCTTGCAGTGCGGTGTCGGGTGTGCCTCGACCGGCTTGGGGTAGGGCGGTTTGAAGCGGAAGCCGCCGGGAACCTCGACAGTGCCGAGGATGATCTGCAGAACATGCAGCGCGCGGCAGGTCTGAAAACCGTTGGCATGGGCCGATACGCCGCGCATCGAGTGCATGGCGACGGGGCGGCCGATCATCTTGGTGTGTTTCTCACCACGGAAATCGGTCCATTCGTGATCCAGTTCAAACGCCTCGTCAAAGGCGACGCGGGCCAGTTCGCCGGCGATTGCGCGGATGCGGGTGGCGGGAATGCCGCACTGTTCGGCCACCTTTTCGGGGGCGTATTCGTCGCTGAGATAGCGCTCGGCCATCAGGTGGAAGACCGGACGGTGGGTGACGCCATCCTTTTCATAGGTGGCCGACAGGTCCGGGCGGACGCCGGGCTTGTCGAAGGCGGTCAACTCGCCTGTGTTGCGGTCGACGACCAGCGGTTTGCCATCCGCATCGCGCAGGAACAGACCTTTGGTCGGGCCTTCGGCCGCGTCGATCAGAACCGGAGCATTGGTGTAACGGCTGAGGTAGTCGAGATCGATCTTACCCGCTTTCATCAGCACATGGATCATCGACAAGATGAAAAGGCCATCGGTGCCGGGAGTGATCCCGACCCAGTCGTCGGCAACAGCGTTATAGCCAGACCGGATCGGGTTGACACCGATCACACGCGCGCCGCGCGCCTTGATCTTGCCGATGCCCATCTTGATTGGGTTCGAGTCGTGGTCCTCGGCTACTCCAAACAACATGAATAGCTTGGTGTGATCCCAGTCGGGTTGACCGAATTCCCAGAACGCGCCGCCCATCGTGTAGATACCACCAGCGGCCATGTTCACGGAACAGAACCCGCCATGGGCTGCATAGTTACAGGTGCCGAAGTTCTGCGCCCAGAAACTGGTGAAGCTTTGGCTCTGGTCGCGGCCAGTAAAAAACGCAAGCTTTTCGGGATTGTCCTCGCGGATTGGCTTTAGCCAACCAACCGCGATTTCAAGCGCCTCATCCCAGCTGATCTCTTCGAATTCGCCGGAACCGCGCGGCCCCACCCGCTTTAGCGGTGCGCGTAGCCGCGATGGGGCGTTGACCTGCATGATGCCAGCCGAGCCTTTGGCACATAACACACCCTTGTTTACAGGGTGATCGCGGTTGCCTTCGATATAGGCAACCTTGCCGTCTTTCATGTGCACATTGATGCCGCAGCGGCAGGCACACATGTAGCAAGTGGTTCGCCGGATTTCGTCTGAAACCTTTGGCGATGTGTCGATGATTGGCTGGTTCATTTGGGTCCCTGTGGCTATTGAACCGATCTTTCCATACCCGGTGGAAAAATCGGAACATTATTTTGCTTCGCCCGAGTTTAGGAAACATCCTTTCGGGTTTGGGAGGTTTGCGCCTGGACTGCGGTCACCGCCACCATGTGCAGGACATCTTCGGCCGAGCAACCGCGCGAGAGGTCATTTGCAGGTTTCGCTAATCCTTGCAGGACTGGTCCGATCGCCTCGGCGCCGCCGATACGTTGCGCAATCTTGTAGCCAAGGTTGCCAGCGTCGAGATTTGGAAAAACAAAGACATTTGCTTGGCCCTGCAACGGAGAAGCTGCCGCTTTCTTGGCCGCTACTTCCGGAACAAAGGCTGCGTCAAACTGCAGTTCACCATCGATCAGCAGATCCGGGTCCGCAGCCTTGGCAATCTGTGTTGCCTCGACGACCTTTGACACTTTTGGATGTTTGGCACTGCCTGTGGTCGAGAATGACAGCATCGCCACGCGTGGCGTTTCATTCGTCAATGCGTGGTAGGATGCTGCCGAGGCACGGGCGATTGCCGCCAGCTCTTCTTCGTTCGGATCAACAACCAGACCGCAATCCGCAAAGATATGAGCGCCCCTTACGGAATGATGATCGCGGCAATAAAGCATCAGGAAGAAGCTCGAAACCATGGCGGCATCAGGTGCTTTGCCAATGATTTGCAAGGCTGCACGGACGGTGTCCGATGTTGTTTCTACCGCGCCGCCGACAGTTCCATCGGCCAGCCCCTTGTGAACCAGCATCGCGGCATAGTTCAGGCGTTTCGTGATCTGCTCTCGGGCCTGCTCGGGCGTCATGCCCTTATGCTTGCGCAGTTCATGCAGTTCCGCGGCGAAGGACTCGGTCAGAGAAGAGCTGTTGGGGTCGTGAATTTCGATCCCATCAACATCCGAACCGCCTTGCTTTGCCAGTTCAGCTTTGACCTTGGCCTGCTCACCAATAAGGATAATTCGGGCGACCCCTTCAGAGCGGGCCTTCAGGGCGCCTTCGACGACTCTTGGATCATCGCCCTCAGCGAGGGCGATGATCTTGTCGGAGCTGGTTGCAGCTCCGAGTATTGTGCGTAGAGGTTTCACCCAGTTACGCCTCTTGCGGTGTCATGTCGTTTGCGTCGATGCCAGCGACTGCTACGGGT
>NZ_WPZQ01000013.1 GCF_013030265.1 Ruegeria arenilitoris | reverse complement strand
ACCCGTAGCAGTCGCTGGCATCGACGCAAACGACATGACACCGCAAGAGGCGTAAGCGAAAGCGGCCTGAAACTACTACCTCCGGGCCTTGGCTGGCCCGGAGAATTTCGATCTACTCCGCCATAAAGGCGTGATTTCAGGTAAGGAAAACCGATGCAGGCGAAGAGTGCATCTCAGTCGCCCCTTCAGGGGGCGGTTAATTTTGTTCGCAGGAACGGAAACGGGTTTCTTGTGTCCGTTGTTGTTGCGGTCGCTGCGCAATTTCTGTCGGAACATTACGGCGCACCAGCGATGTTGATGGCCTTGTTGCTAGGTATCGCGTTTCATTTTCTGGCCGAAGACGATGCCGGAAATTGCAAGGCAGGCATAGATTTCACCGCGCGGACTGTTCTGCGATTTGGTGTGGCACTGTTGGGCGCGCGTATCTCGTTAGAGCTCATGATGAATCTGGGGCCTCAGCTGATTGCAGTCGTGGTCGCAGGCGTGTTCCTGACCATCTTGTTTGGACTGCTGGGTGCGCGTCTGCTGGGCCGTGGGTGGCGATTTGGTGTTTTGACCGGTGGATCCGTGGCGATCTGTGGTGCCTCTGCAGCGATGGCGATTTCGGCCATCCTGCCCAAGAATGAACATTCCGAACGAAACCTGATCTTTACCGTGTTGTCGGTGACGGTCCTTTCGACGATCGCCATGATCGCCTACCCGATCCTGACTGAAGCTTTTGATTTCGATGCAGAGGTGTCCGGTGTTTTCCTCGGTGGCACGATCCATGACGTTGCGCAGGTTGTCGGAGCAGGTTTCTCTGTATCGGATGAAGCCGGTGAGGTCGCGACACTTGTGAAACTGATCCGTGTCGCCATGCTTGCCCCTGTTGTTCTGGTGATTTCGGCCTTGGTTCGCCGCCACGCTGATTTTGCCGATGAAAGCGGAAAGCGCCCGCCACTTCTGCCGATGTTTGTTGTAGGCTTCTTGATCTTTGCAACACTGAACTCGCTCGGATTCATTCCAGCTGCAATCGCCGACGCTATGGCCAGCCTGAGCCGCTGGGCGCTGCTTGTTTCGATCGCTGCGGTTGGCATGAAAACGTCGCTGAAACGCATCCTGGACGTGGGTGGACAAGCGATTGCACTGATTGTGGCCGAAACCATCTTTATCGCACTATTCGTCCTCATAGGCGTCTATGTAGTGCATATGTGAGTTGGGGCAGGATGCCGATGATAACTATCGAAATAGTATTCCAAACATATCTGGAGACATCACTATGACAGCACATGTCATCAATCTGTTCGACGAACCTTCAAACCGCAGCGAGCGTCGTCTGGCTGATCTGCCGGACCGCGTCGTCGACGGCGATCCCTACCACAAGATCGGAATGCACTTCACGAGCCCGGATGGCGCGCTATCTGCAGGGACATGGACGTCAACGCCAGGCAAATGGCATGCATTCGCCGATAAGGATGAATACTGCTATATCGTCAAAGGCCATTGCGCACTGATCCATGAAGACGGAACGCGGCAGGACTTTCGCACCGGCGACAGCTTTATGATCCCAAACGGGTTTCGTGGATTTTGGGAAGTGGTGGAAGAAACAACCAAACACTTTGTCATCCGCGACTGCTCCTGAGTGAGTAAGCGGACTTAAGAGCAAGCTAAACGTAAATCGCCCCCGTCAGAGACGGGGGCGCAGAACTTAGATCGTGAGTTCTTGCAGATCCGGTTAGTGTAGGCGCGCTCATAACCCTGCGTTCATACTATTGATTTCATTCATTAAATTGAGGCGCACTTGCCCTTAGCTTTGCGTGGTATTTGCGCATAATTTTGCACGATTTGCCCAAAAGTTTGCACACTCCCCCTATCAGTGTCCATTTACATCCTTCCGAAAGTCTCTTTGAGTTCTGCAACTTTCTTAGCATCCAGTAGGCGGGTTGGCAGGCCGCGCAAAGCCACTAACAGCTTGGCCGTTTCTTCCAACTCTTCTGCGGCACAGACAGCTGAGAAGAGGTCCTTACCCGAAACGACGGGGCCGTGATTGGCCAACAGAACCGCGCTATACCTGCCGCCCAGATCGCGGACCAAATCACCGGACTTCGGATCGCCGGGCTTTACGTATGGAACCAGTTTGACCGTACCGACACGCATCACAACGTATGGTGTCAGCGGTGGAATGCAATCATTGGGATTGGTGTCTTCCAGACAAGACAGAGCAGTGGCCCAGGTCGAATGCAGGTGCACCACGGCGCCAGCCTCTGGTCTTGTCTCATAGAAGGCTTGATGCAGAAAGACTTCCTTGGTCGGCTTGTCCCCGGAGACGTGGTTGCCATCCAAATCAATCTTGGCGATGCACTCAGGATCGATATCGCCCAAGGTCGAATTCGTTGGCGTCATGAGAATCCCGTCATGTAAACGCGCAGAGACATTGCCCGCAGTGCCAACGGAAAAGCCACGCGCAAACAGCGAGGCGCACAGCTCGGAGATCTGCCGTCGCAGTGCCTGTTCTTCAGAACTCATTTGCCTGCCTCCATCATTCTCAACGCTTTCGAGAAGAAATCTGGAGCGCCAAAGTTTCCAGACTTCAAAGCCAGCGCAATGGGTTCAGATTTCCCAACGCTCAGGACTGGCACGCCCGGGTCGACCTCTGGCCCAATTGACATGGCCGGTGACCCCAGTGCCTCAGAGACGGCTTTGGCAACAGCTCCCGACGTCTCTCCTCCTGCCACCACAAGGCGCTTGTACCCCGCTTCGGCAAGCTTTCGCGCGGTATCTGCAAAGAGTCTGTCCAGCTTGTCCGCAACTGCTTCCTGACCAAATTGATTTTGGATCGCGCGCACATCCTCGGGGCTTCCCGATGAATACGCGAGCGGCGCCTGACCCAGATGCGCTTCAAAAAAATCCAGAAGCGTTTGCGCGGTCACATCCCCGGACATCACGCCCGGAACATCAATGGCGAAGGTTGGATGGGATTTCGCATGAACTTCAATCTGCCCACGGGTCGCACCGGAACACGACCCAGCAAGGATCACGGCAGGCCCTGCGACACCGGTGAACAAACTGCCAGTACTTTTTGATGAAGCCTCTCTCAAGAAGTTTCTTGGTAGGCCCAATGCTATCCCGGATCCCCCGGAAATGAGCTGGGCATCCTTCAGAGCCTCGCCCCAGGCCAGCAAATCTTCATCCGAAATCGCATCGCCAATCACAAATCGTTCGTCGGCGTTCTGCAAAGCAACTGCAATCGCCTCTGATCCTTGCTTTATGGCGTCAATTGACACCTGCCCTACCGCTTCTTGGGTCTGATACTGCAACCATCGCCTGATGTTGGCATCCGTCATCGGAGTAAGAGGGTGATTTTCCATTCCAGACTCGTGCAACAGCTTACCGAGCACAAATAGATGACCGTGATAGACGGTGCGCCCCGTTGTCGGAAAAGCCGGGCAGAAAACCACCCTTTGCGCGCCCAGTTCGTTGGCCAGCGCTTCCGCAACGGGGCCGATATTTCCCTCCATAGTGGAATCAAAGGTCGAGCAATATTTGAAGATGAACTGCTGGCATCCTTGGTCCGCGAGCCACCGCAAGGCACTCAGACTATCTGCAACAGCTTCCTCGACAGGTGCAGTGCGGCTCTTGAGCGAGACGACGCCTGCTTCGATCTCCTCGTCGGCTGGGGTATTCGGAATACCCGGAAACTGCGCAGTTCTTAATCCACCTTCCGGCTCAACACCCTTGGCCAAGGTGTTCGCGATATCGCTCGCACCGGTAAAGTCGTCCGCTATGACCCCGATCTTCATAGTTTGATGTCCCTGGTTGGCCCGGGATCCAGCCTATGGATATGCGGTGCCGCTCCGACGGGAAAAATCTCACGCACAAGTGGATCATGGCCGGGTACGATAAGTCGAGGATGCGAAGCCAACCTCTCGAGTGTCTCGAAACCATCCATCATGTCTTGCAGGTCGACGACAATGGGAAAAGCTTTACGCGCCATAAAATTCTCATAGTAATGCGAGGCGTCAGAGGCGAGCACCATCCACCCGGCTCCCGTTCTTACGCGAACACATTGTAACCCACGCGAATGCCCGCCGATACAGTGCACGGTCACCCCATCTGCAATCTCGGCCTCTCCATCGTAGAATACGACTTTCCCTGAATAGAGACGCTTTACGACCTCGCAAACATGGCCCGCCGTGAAAGGCGCACGCAAGTGGTCATGGCACATGCAGGGACCTGTGGCGAAGGCCATCTCCGCTGATTGGATGTGCAACTTCGCGTTAGGGAACATATGCAGCCCCCCGGCGTGGTCATAATGAAGATGGGTCACGATGACCTCAGTCACCGCTTCCGGCAAAATGCCCAAGGGCCGCAAAGCCTCGCGGGGGTCCATCGCAATGGGACGACCACGGGCGACTGCCTCATCGGAATCGTAGCCGGTATCGACCAGAATGACTTCGTTACCGCGCTTCAATACCCAGATGAAGTAGTCCATCGCATGAGGTGCGTCGTGATTATCATCGATGATGAAACTGTCAGCTCGCGTCCGGGCATTTCGATCCGCGTATTTCACGGCATGGATTTCCCAATCGTTCATCGGATGACCTCGGAGTACTGTTGAACTACCTTGGTGGCGATCATATCAGCCACAGCCGTATCGAAGGACTGGAAATGCGCGCTTTCTAGGTGGGCGGAGAACGCCGCGCTGTCATCATAAACCTCATAGAGAAAAACTGTCTCGGGTTCGTCGCCGAGACAAACGTCAAACTGCTGGCATCCGGGTTCTTTACGCAAAGAGGTAGAAGCGTTTTCGACCATCAGCGGCAAAAAGGTGTCCCGCGTACCGGGCTTGAGAGTGAAAGTGACAGTAACCACAAACATCAGACGGAAAGTCCTTTCAGACGTGAGAAAGCGCGCTTTGCGACGGGCAGTTGGCTTAGGATCAGACCAATGTTGAGCACCAGCAGAATGGCGGCACCAGGTCGTGAAAAGAATACCGCAAGATCCCCATCCGCCAAGAACAGCGACCGGCGGAAGGTTTCGTCAAACAGGCTGCCCAGAATAACCCCGATCACCAACGGCGCGATTGGGTACTTCATGAGGTTCATGAAGTAGGCAACCGCACCGACACCGAGCATCAGGTAGAGATCATTGATGCCACCACCAACGCTGAAAGACCCAATTGTTGTCAGAACCATAACAACGGGCAAGAAGATGGTCTGCGGGATGGCGAGTATTTTGATAAAGACCCGAGCGGTGAAAAGCCCCATCAAGAACATTGTCAGGGAGGCCAGCACCAAGATTGCAACCACACGCAGAATAATCTCGGGGTCTATCGTCGGACCTGGGATCACGTTGTTGATCTTGAAGGCCCCCATCAAAGCCGCGGCGGGTGGTGAACCGGGAATACCCAAAACCAAAAGCGGGATTAGCGCGCCCCCAATGCAGGCGTTGTTTGCTGTTTCAGAGCACAGCAGACCTTCCAATGACCCTTTTCCAAACTTATCGCCCTCGGCAGATACAGTCTTACCGACACCGTAACTGACCCAACCGGCAACATCTTCGCCGACGCCGGGAAGTGCTCCTACCCCAGTTCCAATCACTCCTGACCGGCCAATGGTGGGCAGATAGCGTCGGATGGAGCGTAGGTTCGGAAGGATACGACCTTTCAGGGCCAGAACTTTCCCGGCCTCAACGTGCCTCAAACCATCAATGATTTGGGGGATCGCAAAGGCCCCCATCAAAACCGGCACAACCTGAAATCCGCTCATCAGGTAAGACCAACCGAAGGTATAGCGCGGCTCAGACAACAGAGGGTCGAGTCCCACCATGGACATCGCAAGCCCGATCAGACCGGCGATCCATCCCTTAATCACCAGGTCTTCGCTCATCAAAGTGCCAGAAAGCAGAATACCGAACAGGGCCAGCAATGCTTTCTCCGGGCTTGCGATGTTCTTTGAAACCAAAAGCAGCGCCCAGACAAAAATCAAAAGCGTGATGGTCCCGATTACTGTGCCAATGAAACTGGCCGTCGTGGTCAGCCCTAGTGCTTCGCCACCTCGACCCGCTTTGGCCAGAGGGTAGCCATCCATGGCCGTTGCCGCGCTGGCTGCCGTGCCCGGAATGTTCAGCAGAATAGAAGGGTAAGAGCCGCCGTAAATCGCGCCGACATAGGCCCCAAGCAAAGCGATAAGCGAATAGTCCAATGGGATCTTGTTGCCGAAAAATCCCGTCAGGATCGTCACTGCCAGCGTTGCGGTCAGACCGGGCAATGCGCCGAACATGATGCCCAGGAACACGGATGCGATCAAATACAGATAGGTCAGAGGGTCCACTGCCAGGCCCACGAAGGCGGTCCCGAATCCAGCCAGTTGCGAAAGGATAAAGTCCATCCGGTCAGTCTTTCCATAACGGACGAAGCGTCACGTAGTAGTGGTATTCGATTTGCTTGAAGATCAGCCCGCCGCGCGCGGGCACGTTCTGCCGGAAAACAAAGGCCATCGCACAAACGAGGATGAGCGGGGCAAGTATTGCCACCAATGGAACGAACCGCAAAACGCGTTCGGAAGCCGCTTTGGTCAACACCACTAGTGTTAACGCCATCCACAAGGCCAGTGTGAACCAATCATCACCGTGTGCATTCCAATCCGCCTGAGCAGGAAACACGGCGAACGCAAACAAGCCGGCGACGACAATTGCGATACAAGCCACCAAAGCACGCCGCGCGTGACCGCCGTAGTAGCCGTAAGTCAAAGCTGTAATCAGCAAGCCAGAACACAGAATGAAGTCCACTCTTGGAACCAACCCAACGACATATGCAAGAAGGATCAGGCCTATTGTTGAAACTCGATAGGCTTCCGACTTATCCCACCCGATGCCCAAAGCACTGAGCGCGTTTTGGGCTCCACCTGAGCGGATTGAAATAGCCAGCAAAACGAAGGACAAGCCAAGCAATCCCCCGAAGATGAACAGCGGTACAATTGCAGCCGAGTTGTACCAATCCGATCCACTTACACCTGCGCGGTTTTCACCCCAAAGAGGGATGTCCAACGTCTTCCAAAGGAAAAAGGTGGAAATTGCTATCAGACCAATCGATGCCCAGAAATCGCGCGCCCGCATGATCAGTGTATCGTCAGGTTTGTCCATTGCCTGCCTCTTGTCGGAAAGGGCGCGATCAGGCGCGCCCTTTCAAAAGTGATCGGATTATGGCTTCTCGATGCCCAGCGACGCCGGATCGACGGTCGCTGCGCCCAGATCTTGCAAGGTGTAGGCAAATGTCGCCTCAAGGTTCGCAAACAGCTCCTGAGCTTCTTCGCCGTGTTGACCACCGACATCGTAATTGTTTGCCACGGCCCATTCAGCGACGGTGTCGGAGGCAATCGCTTGCTCGAAAGCATCACCAAGTGCGGCCTTTACGTCGTCCCCGGCTGAACTGTGAACTGCAAACCCGATGGCCTGTTTGAGCGGTAAATACTGATCTAGACCGTCATAAATGCGAAAGGCAGAAGGCACTGTTGCCCCTGCAATCTGCGCATCTTCGGGCGTCAGCATCGCGAGCGGTTTCAACTGACCGCCTTCGATCAGCGGAGCTTGTTCAGCCAGTGAGGTCACAACCAACGCAACTTCGCCCGCTATCGCTGCTTCCTGCCCTGGCGCTGAGCCTTTGTATGGAACAAACTTGAACTCAGTCCCTGACCCTTTTTCGATGGCCAGAAGATTCAAATGGTGGATCGAACCTGCACCGGAAGCAGCCGCTGGAATAGTGCCAGGAGCAGCTTTTGCAGCGTCGACCAGTTCTTCCAGAGTGTTGTAAGGGCTGTCCGCTGGAACCGAGATCAAATCGGGTGATCCGCCAACAATAAACGGATACCAAAAGTCAAATTTCTTATCCCAACCACCCTGCACAGCAGCGGTGACGTTCGATTCAGACAGACCAACCAATGTGTAGCCATCGTCTGGTTGGTTCATGACGTAGACCATGCCGTTGGAGCCTGCGACCCCACCTGTTTGATTGATCACATTGATCGAAACCGGAAGGTGTTTTTCCATCTCGGCCATGATCATTCGGTTGATCGTGTCCGTGCCACCACCGGCCCCCCAGACCACAGCTGTGGTTATATCACGATAGGGATAATCCTGCGCAGAAGCAGCCCCAGCAATCCCCGTCGCCATAGCAACCGCGGCCGCCAACCGCCCTAGCTTCAGTTTCATTTCCAAGTCCTCCCAAACAACTTTGCGTTTATTATTGCATTTATTTGCGTATACATTAAAGAATGCATTGTCAACGGACTGTGGTGAAAGCTGCTATCGCGCTATGAATGCGAAACGGGAAGGAAGCGGGCTAAAATGAAGAAAAGTTATGATGTGGCAGTGTTCCACGGGGACGGAATCGGCCCTGAAATTATGGCCCCTACGCTTGAAATCCTGCGTCAGCTCTCGCGCGGCAGTCCTTCCTACGAACTGGTGTTTACAGACGCTCCGGCGGGCGCAGGCCACTACGTCAAAACTGGAGATTCGTTTCCGGCTGGGTCACTCGAAACTGCACGCAACGCCGACGCGATTCTGCTATCTGCAATGGGTTTGCCGGATGTTCGCTACCCTGACGGAACCGAGATTTCACCGCAGATCGATCTGCGAAAGCAGCTGGGGCTTTTCGCTGGGGTGCGGCCAGTAAAGGTAAGCAGTAGACAAATGACCCCATTGGCGCTGCCTCCCGGAAAAGAGATCGACTTTGTCTTGATACGCGAAAGCACAGAAGGACTGTTCTTCACCCAAGGCGCTGGCGAAGTTACTGAACACGAAGCACGTGAAACTTTGCTGATCACTCGTGAGGTGTCCGAAAAACTGTTCCGTTTCGCGTTTGAACTCGCCCAGAACCGCAAAAGAACCGGGCGCGGTCGGGGTCGAGTTACATGTGTCGACAAAGCCAATGTGTTCCGCGCCTTTGCGTTCTTCAGATCAATTTTTGACGCCGAAGCCGCCAACCATCCGGATTTGCAGGCTGATCATGCCTATGTCGATGCGACCGCCCTCTGGATGGTCCAAAAGCCTTGGGAATTCGATGTATTGGTGACTGAGAACATGTTCGGAGACATCCTCTCCGACCTTGGTGCCGGTCTCATGGGTGGCCTTGGACTGGCTCCTTCAGCTGATATTGGGTTAGACCATGCTGTTTTCCAACCCTGCCACGGCTCCGCTCCGGACATTGCTGGACAAGGCATTGCCAATCCCTTTGCGATGATCCTGTCCGCGGCAATGATGCTTGAATGGCTGGGCTTGACTCATGATCACCCGGAACTGTCCAGCGATGGCGCACGATTACGCGAAGCCGTGGAAAAGGCGACTGAGAACGGTCAAAACCTGACACGAGACTTGGGTGGCACCGCCGGAACGCGGGACGCGGCCTCATCGGTATTGGAAGCATTGCGGGTATGAATACTCAAGACGCTATCAGAGTCGCGTGTGTGGGTGCGGGGTATTTCAGCAAGTTCCACTACGAAAGCTGGTCCCGAATGCCCGGAGCGGTTCCGGTTGCATCCTGCAACCGTGATATCAGCAAGGCGAAAGAAACAGGACTGGCCGCTTACGATGATCTGTCAAAAATGCTGGGGGCGGAAAAACCAGATCTCGTGGACATCATCCTTCCACCTGTGGCGCAAGCCGACGCTATTCGAACTGCGCTGCATTCGGGCATAAAATGGCTGATCTGCCAAAAACCTTTCTGCATGTCTCTGAATGAAGCGGAGAAGATCGTTTCAGAGGCTGAAGCGGTAGGTGCAACTATTGTCGTGCATGAGAATTTTCGCTTCCAGCCCTGGTATCGTGCGATCAAGGTAGCGATGACCGAGGGTCGAATTGGAACACCTCTACAAGCGACTTTTCGGCTTCGGCCTGGCGACGGACAGGGACCGCGCGCCTACCTTGACCGACAGCCGTACTTTCAGGAAATGCCGCGTTTCCTGGTTCATGAAACAGCGGTTCACTGGGTAGACACGTTCCGGTTTCTATTCGATACGCCCAGAGCCGTTTATGCAGATTTGCGCCAAGTTAACCCCGTTATCGCGGGCGAGGACGCAGGTTACATCCTGTTTGACCACCCCAACGGTTTGAAAGCTCTGTTCGATGGCAACAGATGCCTTGACCACAGCGCCAAAAACCCGCGTCAGACCATGGGCGAAGCTCTCATCGAAGGAACGGAAGGATCACTGGTTCTTAACGGCGACGGTTCAGTTGACCTCCGCGGTTTTGGAAAACAGGAGCGACAGCAGATTCTACCTCCAAGCGATCACGATGGGTTTGGAGGCGACTGCGTCCACGCCTTGCAAAGTCACGTCGTTTCAGGCCTTCTAAGAGGCACGCCGTTGGAAAACACGGCTCGCGACTATTTGGACGTGATCCGCATCGAAGAGAACATCTATCTCTCGGCTGCGGAGGGACGAAAGATCAACCTGGAGACGCCGTGAAGGATCAGGAAGCAAAAACTCTTTCCAATACGCAACGCGCTGTTAGGGATTTGCGACAGATGATCCTGTCCGGCGAACTTGCAGCCGGGACTGACCATCTGGAGTCAGAGCTCGCCGAAACTCTGGGCATGTCTCGCACCCCGATACGGGAAGCTGCGCTGATGTTGGAAAGTAAGGGGTTGCTGGAAATGCGGCCCCGTAAGGGCGTTCGGATTCTGCCTGTTTCATCAGACGATATGCGTGAAATTTACGACATATTGACGGAACTCGAGAGCCTCGCAGCACAGCGCGCTGCCGAAGCGGGTTATTCAGAAGATGAACTGGCGGTACTTGCCGGATCGATTGCAAAGATGGACCAAGCCATCGAAACCGAAGACCTAGAAGCCTGGGCCGAAGCCGACGAGTTGTTTCATCAGGAGCTCGTTCGGTTGGGCGGCAACAAACGGGTCGAAGCGATTGTCGCCATGATGAGCGACCAGGTGCGTCGCGCGCGCGCAACGACGTTGTTCATCAGGCCCCTGCCCGTCAAATCCAATGAAGATCACAGGGTTGTTTTCCAAGCGATTAGTGAAGGTCGTCCAGATGCTGCCCGTGAACGACATCGAGAACACAGGCTGCAAGCAAAGGCTATGCTTTGCGGGATACTCGAAAAGCATCGGCTCACCAGCCTCTGATCTTCTCGTGTCCGGTCGTTAATCGACTAAAATAACTGCCTATATTCGGCATTAAAGGCGCTCCGAACACTTGTCTCCCACAGCAGTCTACGGTTGCGTCCGGCTGTTCTGATTTATTTTTTTTCAAGTCATTCATCCAATCACCGCATCGATTGAGGTTGAGGTAGTACGATTTCGTATTATTTAGTTCGATATCGTACTATTGGAGAATCAAAATGCCAAACAGAAGACGTTTTCTAAAAGTTCTAGGCGGGGGCACGATTTTGGCGGCAACGGGTGCGGTTGGGTTCCTCGCTACACGCACACCGCATGACGCGCTGGCTCCGTGGACGCCAAAACCGTATGACGACCCGCGCAAAGCCGCTTTATCCTATGCAATTCTCGCCCCCAATCCGCACAACTTGCAACCTTGGCTGGTCGAGTTGGTTGGACAAGACAAGGTGCGTATCCACCGTGATCCTGATCGCGAGCTTCCGGAAACCGATCCTTACCACCGCCAGCTTTATATTGGCCTCGGCGCCTTTGTTGAGACGATGGTCTTGGCAGCAGATGCACAAGGATTTGATGCCAAGGTCAAATTACTGCCTGATGGGGATGACGGACCCGTCGCAGAAGCAGTGTTTGTGCCGGGCGGGGTATCCGATCCACTATCAGATCAAATCCTAAACCGACATTCAAACAAAGAACCGTACACTGAGCAGCGGCTGTCCGAGGCGGAAATATCAGTCCTTGGAAACTATGCCACTCTGATTTCCGATGAGGATCTAGTGGCCCGTGTTCGAGACCTCACGAAACGCGCCTTTGAAATCGAAATGCGAACACCGCAGACCCTGAAAGAGTCCGTCGACCTGATGCGGATCGGGAAAGCAGAAATCAATGCCAACCCGGACGGGATTGAATTGCGCGATCCCATGCTGGAAACACTGCGACTTACCGGCGTATTGGACAATGAGACCCTGATGAACGTTGACCACCCAGGCACTCAGTCACACATGCGAGGCTACTTCGCCATGCTAGACGCGACACCGCAATACGCAGTCCTCACGACAGCCACAAATACGCGAAGCGATCAACTCAATGCCGGGCGTCAATTGATGCGTTTGTACTTGAAGACAACCGAAATGGGCCTGGGCGTTCATCCGGTCAGTCAGGCCCTTCAGGAGTATCCTGAGATGGCCAATGAATACGCTCTGGCGCATGAGCTTCTTGCGTCACCGGGCCACACGGTGCAAATGTTGCTGCGTTTGGGGTATGGACCCGAGCCAATTGCCACACCCCGCTGGCCGCTGGAGACACGAATTCTGAATGAAGCCTGAGGATGAGACCAACGAAGTCTACCGGTTCTTCACCGAGGTCGGGATCATTAATCAGCTGATCTCGACCAAGCTTGAAGCGTTCTTGCCTGGTCGAATGACAGCGACTCAATTTGGAATTTTAGGCCACCTGGTCCGGCGTCCCGAGGGAGAAACTCCACTACAGCTATCGAACGCTTTTCAAGTGCCCAAGACATCGATGACGCATATGCTCTCGAGCCTTGAAAATCATGCCCTGATTACCCTTGAAGCCAACCCCAATGATAGGCGTTCAAAAATTGCTCGGTCCACACCGGAAGGCGCAGAGTTTTTGAAAGCTTCTATGGAGCGGATGTCGGAAGCTCTTGGTCCGGTTTTGTTCGAACTCGGGCCTGAACCGTTTCAAAATTCTTTGCCTAATCTCACGCTCATTCGCGAAACATTGGACCGTGAGCGGGACTAGGCGCAACCTGCGTCAGCTCAAGCAAGCAGTAAAATTCTCAGAACATCATGAAGTCTCCGCCCGGGGAAGCAGCAGTGATCCCTTTGGCAATGTGGACGTGTAGGCAAATGTCACAACCACCAGAGGCACACACCTTGTTATTGCGTGCGCTCAGAGAGAAAGAACAGCTCTATGGGCTGGGCAAGGCCACGTATTTCGTGATCTCCACAGCTGACGAACATGTTCGGTGCAGCACTTGCAACAGCTGACGTCGCCAAAACTCTCCGACCGATTGTTTTTGTTAAGCCTTCAATTCGGCTTGCGACGTTAACCGCGCCGCCCAGAACTGTAAAATCAAGCCTGCCGGGGCTGCCGATATTACCATAACTGACCTGCCCCACGTTGATTCCAACACCAATGTCCAATGGCGGTTTTTGAATACCTTCTCGTCGTGAATTGAGAGAAGTCAAACCACTCAATATGCTCTGAGCTGCGAGCGCTGCCATGCGGCATCGGTCGGCGTGGTCATTTTGAGTTTCAATAGTAAAGATTGATAGGATGCCGTCGCCCATGAACTTGAGGACGTCTCCACCGTTGTCTTCTACGGCTTTGACCACCAGATCAAAATAGTCAGTAAGCGTGTCAAAGATTTCTTCTTCCGGAGAGGTCTCGGAAAGTGCCGTAAAGCCTCGCAGATCAGAGAACATCACCACGGCATCCAGAGTTGTTCGCTCCCCGCGCTTTATATTGCCGCTCCAGACGGCTTCGGAAGGTCCATCTCCTAAATAAGTTCGAAGTAAACCTTTAGACGATTTGCGCATCGTAACGGGCTCAAGAGCGGAAGAAAGGGCCGGTAATGCCGCTTCAATCAGTCTTAGATGATCCTGCGAAAATCCGTCCGGCGACTGCGTAACAAAGGTGCAACCATGCAACGATCCATCACCGTAATATAGCAAAGTAGCATAGTAGTCGGTGCCGCCCTGCTCTGCAAATTCCAGATAGGATGAATGCTCTGTTTCTAAGTCCAGTTGTCGGAGACTTTTGTGAAGTGGCTTTCTGTTCGCAAGAATATACTCAAATGAGCTCCCAACATAACCATCTGTCAACATCGTCTCATGGGTGACATCGTAGCTGTCGGTGCCTTCAGGCGTCCAAACAACCCCCCAAGCAATAAGCAATGGGTTGGCAAAGCGCTGGCCAATGTTTGCTCGCCACAGCGGAACTCCGGCTTCGGTCAAGGAGGAACAAAACTGTGACACCACCTTTACGGGATCGCCGGAGCGCCGACCTTCTGTGATCATCCATTCGGTTAGTCGAGCGACTTGTTCCATGGACCCAAGTTAGTCGCTTGGAAACGATGAGCAAAGATTTTTGGAATTGCATAGTCGCTTGTATTTATTGAGCCGCCTGATCTGATTGGTTCAACAGAAGATTGCAGCCCCTCGCTTGAGCGAACTTCAATAGAAACCAATCCCGCTGACATCTACAAGGACCTCGTGATCGCGCCCGTAGGCTACAACTCCAACTGAGGTGATTTCGTCAGCGACGGGAATAGCGCGTAACATGGCACCTGAAGCCTTAAAGTCTGACAGAGGCAAAATGACTTCGGTCCATTCTTCAGAAGTTGCAAACCCGGCCTGATAGTATTGCCACGGAAGCACCGTGCCACGTGTCCTGAGGTGGACGAAGTATTGCTCGCCGTTACCCCGTACTAATAGCCTGACGCCCGATACACCCGCATCTGGTCTGTCCGACAACTTGCGTCGGAACTGAATAAAGCCGCCGTTGTTTTCTGTACTGACGGTTCCGGTCAACCGCGCGAATGAAACATCACCTTCCGAACTAAACTGCACCTGCCCTGAAGAGACCCCTCCCATGACAGTGTCGGCAACGTAGTCCCAACGCGTCTCCGGAGACTCGGAGAAGTCCTCAGTAAGATTTCCATCAGCCTGCGCCATTGAAGATCCGATGATAAATAGACCTGAAAGAAGCCCAACGAAGTTGCCACGCATATTGTTCTTCCTCAGTTCAATATCGCAATGGAAAGGTTAAGCGCCGTGGCAAATGCGACCCATGCTAAATACGGCAGGAAGGCCAGTGCAGAGAACCGATCAGTGTGCCTGACTTCAGAGATGAACACGACGATGACAGCCAGCAACGCGACAATGACCAAAAGGGCCAACCACGGCATTTGCAGTACGAAAAAGGTTGGGGACCACAAGAAGTTCAGACCCATCTGCGCCCACCACAACTTCATGGTGGTGGAGCTTCGGTCTGCTTCGAACTGGCGCCACCCCGCCGTAGCGATCAACACATAGAGGGCAGTCCAAACCGGGCCAAAAATCCAATTTGGTGGGTTGAAAGCCGGTTTAGAAAGCTGCGCATACCAATCGCCGGGTGCAGTCAGTGTCCCGATCAGGATGCCACCTCCCAACATGAGCGCAAGAAATGCTATGCGGATCGACCAATTCGACATTGCTGGGCAGCCTTCAGCAGTCGTTCGTCGTGACGTTGACAAGCGCTTCGGTAGAGAAAGTCGCAGTACTGGTCTCATCCGCATCGGAATAAGACACCGTGGCGCCTTCGATCTCCGACCCTGTTACGGTGATTTCGCGTTGCCCGATGGTGTCATCTACATCGATGGTAAAGGCGAGTTTGTCCCCGGCTGCAAGGGAGGCGATCTCAAGTTCAATTGTATTTTGCCCGTCCACAACCAAAGGAAATTGACGCAGTGCATCTGCACCCTCAACGAATTCGAGAGGCTGGAAGACCTCTACACCAGCACCATTTTCGGTAACGTCAAAAATCAAACGTCCGGCAGATTGCGACAAGTCAATTTTGACGGTCGAGGCTTCAACTTGGCACGTTCCGACATTTGTCAGAACAAAACGGTCCTTGGGTGCGCCTTCTATGAAGCGAATTTGTACTCCGGCTTGAAGCGAAGTAGCCACGAATAATCCAAGGGTCGCCGCAAAAATGCTGGTCGGGGGCATATTTATCTCCTTGATAAAGGGTTCGTGGTAAATACGCTTCGGCGGATTTCTTGGATCAGACTTATGACTTTTGACTATCGTGGTTCAGCCGACAGGTACTTTCGCAGTTCCATGCACCGCATTCAGATTGATTAAGTCAAAACATGCCATTGTCATTCTCGCTGCTTGCTGGAATTTCCTGAAGAACATCCCAGTGTTCGACAACCTTACCGTCAGCATCCAAGCGAAAAATATCGATCCCTGCGTACTCGAGACCATCGGGCCAGATTTGGTGGCAATGCAGAATAACGTGGTCGTCTTCAGCAAAGGCACGTTTTATGTCCACACGCTTTCCCGGGTATTCAGCAGCCATGCGTTCGAAATACTCGACAAAAGCTTGCTTGCCGTCGCCAACATGTGGGTTGTGCTGCGTATAGGTTTCACCAACAAAGGTCGCTATGGCCTCGGCAGGTCGACAATCATTGAACATCATTTCGTAGAAAGCGATGACGTTTTTCTTGTTTGTTCCGAGGTCCGGCATGCTGATCTCCAGATCGACGTTTACTAAAACTGTTGGCCCGTGAAGTACTTGGAGGCAAGCCGGCAAGGATCTCGATCACTGATTGGCAAGAAGTTGCGAGCTTGATTTTGTGTTCCAACTATTTCGAGGTTTGGTCACTCACTCGCCTTCCTCGAAGTCAATATGAATGTGATTTCCATCAGGATCAGCCACATGGACTTGGACCATTCGAGCCCCCGGGACTTCCGTTTTGCGATACTGGATCTGACTCGAGATCAGTTTTTCTTCGAATGCACTCAACCCCGTGGCTGAGAGCGCAAAATGCTCGAGCTTGAGCTGCACTTCGGAGCCGACATTGGGCGTTCCTTCATTACCCACAAGGTGGACCACGGCGTGGTCACCTGTATACAACCAAGCGCCGGGAAACGGGAAATCAGGGCGGGCCCCGGGCTTTAAACCCAGAACCTCTGCATACCAGGCGATCATTTCAGGCAACCTGGTCGTTACTATGTTCACGTGATCCAGCCGTTCAATTCTCATCTAGAATCCCTCAAGCACCAGCTTTCCTTTGGCCTTGCCGCTTTCAAGGACAGCATGCGCTTTCATTAAGTTGCTGGCATTGATCCGACCAAGTGTATCCGTTGCCGTGGATCTGATCTTTCCATCGTCTATCAATCCGGCGACCTGATTCAGGATTTCGCTTTGACGGTTCATATCTCCAGTCCCAAAAAGCGACCGGGTGTACATGAACTCCCAATGCAATGAGATCGATTTGGGTTTGAACGGCGCGATGTCGAATGTCTCAGGATCATCGATCAACCCAAAGCGACCTTGGGGTGTAATCACCTCCCCAGCTTGAGACGCATAAAGCTGGGAATGGTTCGTTGAATAGATGAAATCCACGCTTTCCATACCGAGAGCCTCGAGTTGCGGTCCCAGAGGTTCGGCATGGTTGATGACATGGTGCGCGCCCAACTCTCGAACCCAGTCTTGTGTCTCGGGTCGAGAAGCGGTGGCAATCACCGTCAAGTCAGTGAGAGCTCGGGCCAATTGAATGGTAATTGACCCGACACCGCCTGCGCCGCCTATAATCAGCAATGTACTGGTTCCGCCGGGAACGGCATCCTGGACTCGCAAGCGGTCGAACAGCATCTCATAAGCAGTTAACGTCGTAAGCGGCATCGCCGCAGCCGCTGTCGCTGGTATGGATTTTGGCGCGGCTCCGACAATACGTTCATCTACCAGATGAAACTCGGCATTGGTTCCCGGCCGGTTTATTGCCCCGGCGTACCAAACTGTATCTCCCGGACTGAAAGTCTCAACCGCTTCGCCAACGGCTTCGACGATCCCTACTGCGTCCCACCCCAGAATATCAGGTGCTGGACCTGCAGGAGCACGTTTTTGACGAATTTTCGTATCGACTGGATTTACTGACACGGCGTGCACCTTGACCAACAAGTCATGCCCCTTTGGCGTCGGTTTGTCGGCCTCGAAGTCGATCAAGGCGTCCACGCGATCAATCGACCCTGTCTCACGGTATCCTACGGCTTTCATAACGTGCTCCTTTGTCCGGTTCTTTATCAACCGATGACTGTCATCTCATTTAGCGTGAATTCTGCAACGGCGCCCTCTGTTGCTTCCAGGTAAGCCGCAAGGTGCTGAGCACCCATGTGGGTTTGCCAAAGCTCTCGGCTTTCCCAATTTTCGTAGAACACGAAATGAGCCGGGTTGTCGTTGTCCTGGTGCAGGTCATAGTTGATGCAACCCTCTTCGGCTCGAGTTATGTCGATGAGCTTGATGAGCTCGGCCTTTACGAGGTCAATCTTGTCGGGGTTGGCTTTGATGTTGGCGACGATTGTCAGCTTGGCCATTGGAATAGGTCCCTTGTGTTCTTGAGAGATGTGCCAGATTTACGCCGCAGTCCTTTCGGGATAAACAGGACAAAATCGAACATATAATCCGGAAATTCCGTTTAATGCTTTTAGACAATCTTCGCTTGTTCCTGACTATAGCCGAGAAAGGCAGTCTCGTGGCCGCGGCGCGGGAGACAGGTATGTCGAGCACGACAGTATCCGAGCGCCTCGCGGCCCTAGAAGCACACTACGGAGTGGTTTTATTTAACCGAACCACCCGTTCCATCAGCCTGACTGAAGAAGGCCGGTTGCTAGCCGACGGTGCAAAAAGTGTACTCAGTGAGGTTGCGGACCTGGATACACTTGTTCGGCATGGTGCCGAAACTCTATCTGGTCCAATTCGCATAAGCGCGCCTATCGATTTGGGACGGAGCTTTGTCTCCGAAGTTATTGCCGAATTCACCGAAGAGAACCCCGCCGTCTCAATCGAACTGTCCCTCTCAGACGGCTATGTCGACCTTGTAGGCCAGGGTTTTGACCTCGCCGTTCGCTTTGGCAACATAACAGACAGCTCGCTCAGATTGCGAAATCTAGGAAGCTACCAACGGTTCGTATGTGCGTCCCCAGATTACCTAGCTTCATTCGGAACGCCTGAAAAACCAGAAGATCTACTAAACCACAATTGCATGGTCATGAGGTTTGGCGACATGATCGACAACGTTTGGGAGTTTGGATCAGGACCAAATGCCCAGCGCGTGTCGGTAAAGGGAAATCGAATAGTCAATGATGGTTCACTCATCCGCGATTGGGCGATTGCAGGCCATGGGGTCGTATTAAAGTCGGAGCTGGATGTCGGCGACGATGTTCGGTCTGGCAGACTTGTTTCTGTTTTGCGCGACTTCCTGCCACCGCCGAAACCTTTACAAATGATGTTTCCGCCTAGCCGAGCCCAACCACGCCGCATAACGGCGTTGGCAGAGCATTTGCATCGCAAATTTGGTGTGAGTTGAGGCAGCAGGGGAAGACACTAAAGTTTGGTCACAAGAACCTCACCTTATGAGTTCTTCTGAGCTGAAGCGGAGTACATTTGTACGGCTCGCCGAGAAGCGGCTTAGAAGAAAAGCGCAAGCCCGGTCATTGAGACAACTAAGAAAAGTAGCGTCATGATTCCGCCTGAGCGAACAAAATCGACCACCCGATAACCTGCTGGCCCCATGATCAACGCGTTCACCTGGTGGGTTGGGATCAAAAATGAGTTAGACGTCGAAATTGCCACGGTAAGAGCAAATACAGCCGGGTTTCCACCCGAAGATACCGCAATAGAAACGGCTAACGGCACCAGCAGAACAGTTGCACCTACGTTGGACATGACCAACGTGAATACCGTAGCCAAAACGGCTATTCCTGCTTGCAACGACCATATCGGCCAACCCTTCAGTAGAGCCAACACATGTGCTGCAATCCAATCCGCAGTGCCGGTGTTTTGAACTGCCTGACCCAACGGGATCAGTGAAGCGAGTAGAAAAACTGTGCTCCAACTTATCGACTCGTAGGCCTCATCAATCGACAACACCCGGCTCAAAACCATGCCAACAGCGCCAATTAACAGGCACAACGACAAGCGCAGATCAGAAAACAGAATTAAGATCAGCGCTATTAGGAAGAAGGCGAGCGCCCATCCGACCTTGTGCGGCCGCAACTCCTCCTGGGGAAAGTCCGAAGTTACGACGACAAAATCCCTGTCTGACTTCAGTCGTGTCAGACGGTCCCACTGCACGTGCACCACACACGTATCACCGGCCTGCAAAGGGACTTGCCCGATATGCGTGGCTGAATGATCTTCGGTTTCTACATGGCTCAGCGTTTCTTCGCCGCGCTGAATGGCCAACAGAGACAAACCATGTGTCTGACGGAGGCGCAAATCAATCGGAGTCTGGCCGATCACTGAAGAGCCGGGCGGAATAACAACCTCGGCCACCCCCGATTGGGTCGCGGCGAAATCATCTGCAAAGACATCTAGTTGGGGCAGGATCTCTAAACCGTAAGGTTCAGCAAACTGATGCTCAACAACACGGCGCAGGCCAAGCACTGCAAGCCGCGCTGGCGCTTCGATCTTGGTATCAGCCATCGGTGCGATGACCTTGTGTCCGCGATAGGATGTGCCAAGAATGTATAAGTTGTGGGCGACCATGACATCTGCGAGCGTTTGTCCAATCAAGATCGAGCCCTCTGGAACACGTATCTCGAACATATCGGCCCTAAGCCCATAGGTGTTTTCGACATAGGTCTGCATGGATCGGGCTGAGCTTGCGTCCTCGCCACGCTCCCGCTGCGCAGGGAGAACCCAACGACCAAAGAGCACAAAATAAAGCACCCCTGTCAGCACCAGCATCACACCGATAGGCGTGACTGAAAACAACCCAAATGTCTCCATTTGTTGGTTGGCCGGTAGGGATGAATTTGCCGAAACAATCAGGTCATTCAACAGGATGAGGGGCGACGACCCCACTAATGTGATGGTACCACCCAGTATCGCGCAAAACCCCATGGGCATCAGCAACCTACTCATCGGGATTTCCGTACGCGCTGAGATGCGGCTCACAACAGGCAGAAAAAGCGCAGCAGCTCCGACGTTCTGCATGAACGAGCTGATAACACCAACCGTAGTTGAAATAATCGGGATTATCCGAGCCTCTGTCGTGCCACCATTCTTGAGGATCAGGGCCGCAACCTTTGACATAAGCCCCGTCTTATCAAGCCCAGCCCCGATTACCATAACTGCGATGATGGACATCACAGCGTTCGAGGAAAAACCTTCAAAGAGCTTGGATACATCTGCAAGATTACTTAGCCCCGGGAGATAGCTCAGTGCACCAAGCAGCACCATTACAAGAATTGCGGCGACATCAATCCGAATAATCTCGGTAACAAAAAGTAAGACGGTAAAAGACAATAGACTCAGTACGGCTATCATTTCGTACGTCAGTGTTGGTAATTCCATATCGTACTCCCAACCTAACGTTACCCAACCAGCAGCAAATACGAAGGACCAACTCTGCGCCGCAGATAAGGCCAAAATCCATCAAGCCGTCTAACGCAGCTCGTTTTCTCGGAGGTGGTATCTGCTGAAACCTGGATTTCGCCGACTCAAAAGAGACGCTGATGATAAACTCAAAAGCCTCTCTTAATCACCGCAATCGGAGGGAAGCAGTCCATTCGCAGAGTTGTGATAGATCCCGCTTCCAGAATAGATATTGCCGTACCTGCAAAATGAGCGCGTCCAAACCGGCGCGCTCACTCTATTTTTTATTGCCTGTCACCAAGGAGTTAAGAGTGATGCATCACTCTGCGGCAACAGCTTCCTGTCCCAGTGTCGGGTAGTCCGTGTATCCCTTTTCATTACCGCCGTAGAGGGTAGTTGCATCCAGCTCATTCAGAGGGGCGTCTTTCTCCAGCCGACTGACAAGATCCGGGTTGGAAATGAACGGTCTGCCAAAGGCCACCAGATCGACGGCGCCGGTATCAACCGATTCAATCGCCATTTCGCGATCATAAGCGTTGTTGCCCATTTTCGCGCCGTCAAACAATTCATATAGCGCCTTTAGGTCACCACCTTCAGGAATATCGCGCGGGCCGCCGGTTTGTCCTTCTACGAGATGGAGATAGGCCAACCCAAAGCTATTCAACAACTTGATCGCATGCGAGAACGTCGCCTGTGGATCGCTGTCAGAAATGTTGTTGGCGTCCGAGAAGGGGCTGAGGCGGACACCAACACGGTCGGCACCCCACACATCGACAACTGCGTCCATGACCTCTTTCAGGAACCGTGCTCTGTTCTCGACAGGACCGCCGTATTCGTCTTCACGCTTGTTGGACTCGTCCCGCAGAAACTGATCAATAAGATATCCGTTGGCTGCATGGACTTCGACACCATCAAATCCAGCCTTCTTGGCGTTTTCCGCGGCCTGGCGGTAGTCGGCGACAACGCTTGCAATTTCTTCGATACTCAGAGCCCGAGGTTCCGATGTTTCGACAAACTGCTCGCCATCAAAAGTCATGGCTTTAGCGCCAATTGCGGATGGTGCGACAGGGGCGCCGCCATCCTGTTGCAAGCTAAAATGAGAAATCCGGCCCACATGCCAAAGTTGGATCACAATCTTCCCACCCTCGGCATGGACAGCCTCAGTCACTTTTTTCCAGCCATCGATCTGCGCATCGGAATAGATGCCGGGCGTCCAGGCATAGCCTTTGCCTTGGGGCGAGATTTGCGAAGCTTCCGTAATGATCAGTCCAGCACCCGCGCGCTGCGCATAGTATTTGGCCTGCAATTCATGGACGCTATCATCCTCGGCTCTTGCCCGGTTGCGGGTCAATGGCGCCATAACAACGCGATTTTTCAGCTCGATTGCACCAGCCTTGATACCGGAGAACAGTTTTTCATCAGCCATTGCTACTTCCTTCTTTGGTTTACTTCGTTCATATGTTTTTGGACTATCTGGTCCAAAATTAAAGTCGCGGTTATTGTTGGGATTTTTGTTACGTTTCACGCTCTTATGGTTAGGGAGACTTAAGGTGTAATCACCGACCGGGCTTGTTTCAGAGTTTGAGATATCTGATCGGCGGGCACACCCGCCTTCCGCAAGGCCAGTGTGCCGATTGCAAGGGAGGCAAAGGCGCGCGCCTTGACGAGTGCCTGTCCCGGATCCGAAGGTTTAAGCGCTCTCGCAATAATCTCGTCAATGCTCTCCAAATGATGCCGCCCGAGAGCCGCCACTTCCTCATCATGAGGAGCGAGCTCCGTAAGGCAGTTGATCAGCATGCAGCCGTCACGACCGCCTTGCGGGTTCGCCAAAGCTTCCATTATCGCACCAACGGGGTCATCCCCGCCCGCATTCGCGACATCACGCAAAGTCTTCAAACCACGCCTGGAATAGTGGCTTAGGGCTTTGTGAAACAAAGCCTGTTTGTTACCGAACGTTCCATAGAAGCTGGACCGGCTCAAACCCATGGCCTCGGTCAGATCGTCCACAGAGGCTGTCTCGTAGCCCTTGTGCCAAAAAACGCACAAGGCTTTTTCCAAAGCCTCGGCTTCGTCAAAGCTACGAGGCCGCCCGGGACCTGCGGGCGACTTGTTGCCGCCAATTATAAGAGTACCTTCGCTCATGCCTTGGATGTGGAATGGTCGGTCCAGAATTTCAAGTGACCAATCGAGGATTTTGGATTAATCAGTCCGAATTCCAACTAACGACAGGGATTTTCTAGGTCGATAGAAATACCCGAGACGCCCTTAGCCGTACCTCAAGACACCGGTTGGTTCCCTTGTTTCTCACTGCTTGCAGAAATTACCGTTTGAGGCTGGACTAACGCGGCGGCAAAGGAAGGTCCTCCAACGTTTGCAAAGCCTGTTTTCTGCGCATCGCAGACCTTCGCGAGATTCCAAGCGAAAAGGCCGCATGGAATCCAAGGCTCCTTAGGGAGGCCCTATGCGGGTTGAGCGCCGCAAAGGTCTATAACCGCAACGACTACGCCAAAAACTGATTGAACTTATCGGTGCGGCAGACAGTCGTGCAACGCAAAACTATGCGCGTACCACGCTAAAATATGGGGTGTGCGAAGTGTTATCCGCACACCTGCATTTTGTCAGAAATCCAGATTTTCGACGCTCAGCGCATTTTTCTGAATAAACTCACGGCGTGGTTCGACCACATCACCCATCAGCTTGGTGAACAGGTCATCAGCCTCGACCATATCGTCCACTCGTACCTGCAGAAGCGTCCGCGCATCCGGGTCCAGTGTGGTCTCCCAAAGCTGATCGGGGTTCATCTCACCCAGACCTTTATAGCGTTGCAGCGACAGGCCTTTTTCGCCCTCTTCCAGAATGGCGCGCAACAGGTCCAGCGGCCCATGAATGACCTGAGACCGGTCGCGCCGGATCAGAGTGGCCGGAGTGTTGTAGATCTCTTGCAAGCTCTGGGTGAAGCTGCCGGTTTTGCGTGCCTCGCCCGAACGCAGCATGGGTCCGTCCAAGGTGCGAACTTCTTCGACGCCACGCAGGATACGTGCCAGACGGATGCCGTGGTCCTGAGTGATCCGACCTTGCCAACCGCGCTCGTATTCCAGTGCGATCAGGTCGAGACGCGCGGCAACTTTGTCGGCCACACCTTGCAGGTCGGCATCGACCGCGCCGGGCACGAAAGCTCCGGCGACAGCGGCCTGTTCCAGAATATGCCGCGGATAATGCGTCGGGAAGGCATCCAGAACGCGCTTCAATTGGCGCGCTTCGTCCACAACACGGGTCAAATCCTGACCGACGATCTCTTCGCCCGAACCCAGTTTCAGCACCGCCCCTTCGACGCCCTGGTTGATCAGGTAGTCGTCCAGCGCCGCCTGATCCTTCAGGTAAACCTCTGATTTACCGCGCGAAACTTTGTAGAGCGGCGGCTGCGCGATATAGAGGTACCCGCCCTCGATCAGCTCCGGCATTTGCCGGTAAAAGAAGGTCAACAACAGCGTCCGGATGTGCGCACCATCCACGTCGGCATCGGTCATGATGACGATCTTGTGGTAGCGCAGCTTTTCGATGTTGAACTCATCGCGGCCAATACCGGTGCCCAACGCCATAACAAGATTGCCGATTTCCTGAGACGACAGCATCCGGTCAAACCGGGCGCGCTCGACATTCAGGATTTTACCGCGCAGAGGCAGAACGGCCTGAGTCAGGCGATCACGGCCCGTCTGAGCAGAACCTCCAGCCGAGTCACCCTCGACAAGGAAAACCTCGGTCTTGGACGGATCCTTCTCGGAACAATCCTTCAGCTTGCCAGCAAGATAATTCACATCCATCGCCGTTTTGCGGCGGGTCAGTTCACGGGCTTTACGCGCGGCTTCGCGGGCCAAAGCGGCCTCAATGATTTTGCCAACAATAGTCTTGGCCTCGTTCGGGTTCTCTTCGAACCATTCGGCCAGTTTTTCGTTCATCAGTCCTTCGACTGCAGGGCGCACCTCGGAGCTGACCAGCTTGTCCTTGGTCTGGGACGAAAACTTCGGGTCGGGCACTTTGACCGACAACACGCAGGTCAGACCTTCACGTGCATCATCGCCGGTAAAGCTGACCTTTTCCTTTTTCGCAATCCCGCTGGATTGGGCATAGTTGTTGATCG
Organism: Ruegeria arenilitoris; assembly: GCF_013030265.1. Classification (GTDB taxonomy): domain Bacteria; phylum Pseudomonadota; class Alphaproteobacteria; order Rhodobacterales; family Rhodobacteraceae; genus Ruegeria; species Ruegeria arenilitoris_E. Next base: position 142,699 of record NZ_WPZQ01000013.1, on the reverse strand, counting down.
TCCGGGTCAGCGCGCCCCGGAAACCCGCCACGTGCGTCCCGCCATCGCGCTGCGGGATGTTGTTGGTGAATGGCAAAACAGTCTCGTGATAGCTGTCATTCCACCACATCGCGATTTCAACGCCGATGTCGTCGCGTTCGCCTTTGATGTAAATCGGTTCGGGCATCGCGGCCGTCTTGGAACGGTCGAGATACTTTACGAACTCTTTCACACCGCCTTCGTAGAACAGTTCCGTCTCAAGCCGTTCAGCCGGGCGCTCGTCGATCAGTATGATCCGTACGCCCGAGTTCAGGAAGGCAAGCTCGCGAAGGCGCTTTTCCAGTGTCTCGAACGAGTACTCCAGGTTCGAAAACGTATCCGTCGAGGCAAGGAAACGCACCTCAGTTCCCGTCCGGTCACCGCATTCAGCGACAACTTTCAGATGCTCGGTGGTCTCGCCACCTTCAAACCTTGCAACGTGTTCCTTTCCGTTGCGCCAGACACGCAACTCCAGCCAGTTCGACAGGGCATTCACCACCGAAACGCCCACGCCGTGCAGACCACCAGACACTTTGTACGAGTTGCTGTCGAACTTACCGCCAGCGTGCAGCTGGGTCATGATAACCTCGGCAGCCGAGACGCCCTCTTCCGGGTGAATATCGACCGGAATCCCGCGCCCGTTGTCGCTGACCGAGACACTGGAATCGGCATGAATCTTTACCGTTACATGGTCGGCATGACCAGCCAACGCCTCGTCAATTCCGTTGTCGACAACCTCGTACACCATGTGGTGCAGACCCGAGCCATCGTCGGTGTCGCCGATATACATACCGGGGCGCTTGCGAACGGCCTCCAAGCCCTTGAGAACCTTGATGGAATCCGCGCCATATTCTTGTGGTGCCTGTGCGTCTTCGGACATGCCGTTAGTACCTATATTATTTTGGTAACTTATACGTTTTCTGGGGGGGAATGTCACGCGCTCCCCCAATATTTTGTGTCAGCAGAGGTTGATTACGTTCGATACGGCAGTTGTGCGCCGAAACCTCACAATTGATCGATATCAGCCGCTATGTCCGCAGCAATTTCCTGCGCGTTTACATCCTTTCGCTCAGCAGACAACCGAAGACCCAGAAGATCAGATTGATAGCGCGTTGCAAGCCGGTTCGGATCATGATCCGAAGCGATATCCCCTGCTTCCTGAGCGCGCCGAAACAGATCTGCAAAACACGCCTTCATCTCTGCCATATGAATGCCAGCTGCTTCGGCGAGTGCATGATCTTTGGCCTGCAGTTCCGCGTATGTTTTGGCCAGCATGCAAGCTTTTGCGGGGGCATCGCTGGCCTCGATAACCAGCCGTGGCTGCACCCTCAAAGCCTCAAGCGGGCCTAATTTATCAGCAAGAGCCTTTAGCCTCGCAATCCCTTCCTGCGCGTAGCGTTCCAAAGCCAAGCCATACAGCGCATCCTTGGATCCAAATGCCGCATAAAAACTTCCGGGTTTCAGTTTCAGCTCACGCTCCAGGTCCTTCAGTGAAGTCCCCGCCCAACCCTGACGCCAGAAAATATCCCTAGCCTGGGCGATCAGAGCATCACGGTCATATTCGGGTTTGCGTGGCATTGTCTTCACCAATTCTTGAACGGTTGCTCAAATATATACTTGAGCGATCACTCAAGAAAGACTATTTCTGCCTCAATGCGCCAGAAAAGGAGTTTTCAAATGGCCAACTTCCCGTCCCACGATCTCGAATCCGCCCCTGAGGGATCCAAACCACTGCTGGAAAAATCGCAGGCCGCATTTGGCCGCCTGCCTGGCCTGCATAAGGTGATGGCGGAAAGCCCCCAGCACCTGGAAGGCTATCAGGTGCTGCACGGCCTGTTCATGCAGACCGATTTTGACAATGATGAGAAAACCGTCGTCTGGCAGACCATCAACGTGGAAAACGAGTGCCACTACTGCGTCCCTGCTCACACCGGTATCGCCAAGATGATGAAGGTTTCGGACGACATAACCGAAGCACTGCGCAATGAAACCCCGCTGCCCAACGCAAAGCTGGAAGCGCTGCGCACATTTACGCTGCAAGTCATGGAATCTCGCGGCAACCCGACCGAAGAGCAGCTGCAGGCGTTCTTCGACGCAGGTTATTCGCACCGTGCGGTTCTGGATGTGGTTCTAGGCCTCGCGCAGAAAACCATGTCGAACTACGTCAACCACATGGCGAAAACGCCAGTCGACGAAGTTATGCGCGGTTTCCTGTGGGAGCGTAAGGTCAGCGAACCCGCCTAAGAGCTTACGACCGAGCCGTCGTCGCCTTCGGAAACGATCAGCGTCTGGGCTCGGTCGCCCAGTTCCGCAAACAGTTCAGGCCCGGTGCCCGTCATCCAGGCCTGAGCACCCAAAGCACAAATCTCGTCATACAGCGCCGCACGGCGATCCGCGTCCAGATGCGCGGCCACCTCATCCAGCAACACAATAGGCGGAGCACCCACCATCCCGGCCAGCGCCCGCGCGTTGGAGAGGATCAGCGAAACCAGCAGCGCCTTCTGCTCACCAGTCGAACAATCCTTTGCCGGAACACCCTTGGCCGCAAACACACCGTACAAATCCGACCGATGCGGACCCACCAAAGTCCTGCCCGTAGCCAGATCGCGAAAGCGGCTTTCATTCAGTGCATCCCGCAGATCGTCAGCTGTTTCCGGCATCGTACCTTCGGTTTGAACCAGTTCCAGATCAGCAGATGGAAAGGCTGTTTCAGCCTGATCCTGTGCGCTTCGCAGATGATCCAGCGCTGATAGGCGCGCAGTGTGTATCCGGTGCCCCGTCTCGGCCATCTGACCTTCCAACGCTGCATACCAGTGGGCATCGCGCACCTGCTCTTTCAGCAGACGATTGCGCTCCCGCATGGATTTTTCATAGGTCAGCGAAGCCTCGGCATGTGCCGGATCGAAGCTCAACGCGATCCGATCCAAAAATCGGCGCCGTCCTTCTGCGCCTTCGATCCACAACCTGTCCATAGAAGGAACCAGCCAGACGACTCGTGCCAGTTTACCCAGTTCGATCTGACTGGACGCCTTGTCATCAATGCGAACCTGGCGCGCGGCACCGCCTTCGGACCAGGTTTCGATCTCAAATTGCTGCGCCTGCGCCTGCAATAGCCCCGACAGCTTCCAGCCCAAAGCCTCGGGTCGTCTTGTCATCTCGGCCGCACTCGCCCGTCGCATACCGCGACCGGGCGAAAACAAGGACACCGCTTCAAGGATGTTGGTCTTACCCGCCCCGTTTGGCCCATGAATGGCCACCGGCCGCCCATCCAGCGACAATCGCGCCAGCTTGTGCGACCGAAAATGCGAGACCGTAAGCTCGGTCAGGGCCAAAGCCATGACCCCTCCCTTCTGTTAGTTCACGTCTGTCAGAAGCAACGCGATCAGACGCGCATCGGCATGACAACATACACTGCGCTCTGGTCATTGCCTTCACGCATCAGGGTCGGATCACCTGCCGAGTTGAACATGAATACCGCGTTCTCGCGGTCGACCTGAGATGCGATCTCGAGCAGATACTTGGCGTTAAAGCCGATCTCGAGGCGCTCATCCCCGTAGGCTACGGCCAGCTCTTCCTCAGCCGCACCGCTATCGGGTGCGTTGACGGACAAGACCAGCTTATCACCGTCCAGCTGCAACTTTACAGCGCGCGAACGCTCTGACGAAACCGTTGCGACCCGATCCACGGCTTGCGCGAATTCGGCAGCGTCCACCTCAAGCTTGCGCGTATTACCCTGAGGGATAACGCGTGTGTAGTCGGGGAAGGTTCCGTCGATCACCTTTGAGGTCAGCGTGATGTCGGGTGTCGCGAACCGTACTTTGGTTTCGCTGACCGAGACGGCGATATCCATCTCATCATCATCCAGCAGCTTGCGCAATTCACCTACGGTTTTGCGCGGCACGATTACGCCTGGCATGTCAGCAGCCCCGTCAGGCAGGTCTGCGTCGATACGGGCCAGTCGGTGCCCATCGGTTGCCACACAACGCAGAACTTTACCACCTTCGGAGCCATCAGCGACATGCATATAGACACCGTTCAGATAGTAGCGCGTCTCTTCGGTTGAGATGGCAAATTTCGATTTGTCGAACAACCGGCGCAGCAAGGCAGCCGAAGCGGTAAAGTTCGACTGGTACTCCGAGGACGCCATGACCGGGAAATCTTCTTTTGGCAGCGTTGCCAGCGAGAAGTTCGAACGCCCCGCTTCAACGGTCAGACGGCCTGCTGCACTATCAGCAGTCAATGTCACCAATGCGCCGTCGGGCAGTTTCCGCACGATCTCATGCAGGGTCGTCGCTGCGACGGTTGTAGCGCCCGCCTTTTCGACCTGCGCCGGCGCCTTGTCGACCACCTCGATATCCAGATCGGTGGCACGGAACAAAGCCTGATCACCTTCGGCTTCGATCAACACATTCGCCAGGATCGGAATTGTGTTTCGGCGTTCCACAACGGATTGGGCCTGCGAGACGGCCTTGAGAAGGGTGCCGCGTTCGATGCTGATCTTCATACCCTCAATTCCTCTGACTTGAGTGCCGTTATGGGCGGGACTGGCAAGTTAGCGGTTCAGCCCTGAGGCACAAGGATTTTTTATGGATTTCTGGGTCGGAATGACCAAACGGTCAAGAGGCGCGTGTTGCATTTGGCACAGTTCCTCGGCGACCGTGGACAATACCGCACAAGAAAACGCCCCGAACCCGCTTGTCCGAGGCGTTGTATTCCGAATTACCAGACGATCTCAGGCTTCTAGTGACCGGCGTAGCATCTCGACATCTTCGGCGATCTGACCGTCGGTCAGCTTCAGCTCTTCGATGCGCTTCACGCCGTGCATGACGGTGGTGTGGTCACGGCCACCAAAGCGGCGACCAATCTCCGGTAGCGAGCGGCTGGTTAATTGCTTGCACAGATACATCGCCACCTGACGCGGGCGGGCATAGGACCGCAGGCGCTTGGGGCCGATGATGTCGGACAGGCGGATGTTGTAATAGTCTGAAACTTTGCGCTGAATCTCTTCGACCGTGATCTTGCGCTCGGATGCGCGCAGCACATCGGCCAGGCAGTCCTGCGTCAGTTCCATGTCGATTTCGCGACCCACCAGCGAAGCGAATGCAAACAGACGGGTCAACGCGCCTTCCAAAACACGAACGTTGGTTGAAATGCGATGCGCGAGAAACTCGAGCACACCATCGGCGATGGTCAGATCCGGATAGGTGCTGCTGTATTGCTGTACTTTGTTCTGCAGGATGCCCAGACGCAGTTCGTAATCGGTTGGGTGCAGATCAACAACCAGACCACATTGCAGGCGTGACTTTACACGATCCTCAAGATCCTTGATTTCACCCGGGGCGCGGTCGGCAGAGATGATGATCTGTTTGTTCTGATCCACCAGCGCGTTAAACGTGTGGAAGAACTCTTCCTGAGTCGAATCTTTGCCTGCGATAAATTGCACGTCATCAACCATCAGCACGTCGACCGAGCGAAACAGATGTTTGAAATCCATCATCCGACGCTCGCGCAGGGCCTGCACAAAGCGATACATGAACTGTTCTGCCGAAAGGTACAGTACGTTGAGTTCGGGGCGTTTGGTTTTCAGCTCCCACGCGATGGCATGCATCAGGTGGGTTTTACCCAGACCGACACCACCATACAGGACCAGCGGATTGAATGTGACGGGACCACCCTCGGAGACGCGGCGCGCAGCGGCATGGGCCAGTTCATTGGGTTTGCCGACCACAAAGCTCTCAAATGTAAAACGGGCGTCAAGTGGCGCGGCCTGCAGGGATTCCAGCGCATCACTCGCAGTATCTGACGGATAAGATGCTTCGGGTTGCACCGGCGCGACGGTTTCGGAGACCGCTGCGAGGGCTGGCTCTGCCACTGGCGCAGCAACGGGGCGCGCAGGTGAATTGGCCGCTACACGAAAGGCAAGGCGCTGAACCGATTCACCCGAGGTGTTCAGCTCATACAGAATGAGGTCCGCAAAATTCTGACTGACATAGTTGCCCATAAAGTTGGTCGGCACCGAAAATACAGCCACACCATCCTGCAACTCCTGGAATTCCAGAGGTTCGATCCAGGTGGTGAAATTGTTCCGGCCGATGGCCTTCAGCAACTTGCTACGCAGTTGTCCCCATTTCTCTTGTGTCATTAAGCGCCTCACGCATCCCATTCTTTATTGGCCTGTCGGCCTTATTAATGTGTCCGGTCTCCCGGCTTCTGGCGTTCACTCGCACAAAGGTATCCTTGCGCCGAACCAAGGGATTCGGCGGATAATTTCTTCTTCGCCCGCACAACAGCAGTTTGGCCACGTCCCACAGCAGGCACGTCCCCAGAAACAGGGTTGCGCGTTACCTTTCAATTTTTAGACAGGGCTAAGATCGTCGGTAATCCCGAGATCCGTAGCAGATCGTCAAACCAGTTCGAGCCGGTTGCCGACATTCGTCAATGGATCGTCCTGATGCCCGTCAGTATGATCGCAATGACAGCCTGTCCCCCCAAGCGAGTGAATCGCTGAATCAGTGGTAACAAGAGGCAGCGGGTCGCGGCAACGAAACTCTGATATTGACTCGGGTCTTTGGCCGAAAGAATCTCTCAGATTTGTGAAGACGCGGCATTCAGGCAACAATGAAAAAGGCGCCGCAATCCGCGACGCCCCTTTGAACGATCTAAGTCAACAATAGTTGACGTAAGGTCAACCCAGCGCCTTCACGCGAGCCGACAGGCGCGACATTTTACGTGCCGCTGTGTTCTTGTGGAAAACACCTTTTGTGACGCCGCGCATCAGTTCAGGCTGAGCGACACGCAGAGCTGCGGTTGCTGCTTCCTTGTCACCGGATGCGATTGCTTCTTCTACCTTACGCAGGAAGGTACGGATGCGCGAACGACGTGCTTTGTTGATTGCGAAGCGCTTGTCGTTCTGACGAGCGCGCTTCTTAGCCTGGGGCGAATTTGCCATGTGTATCTCTGACCTTTGTTCGGTTCGATTGTCTCAGGGTTGCGCGCCACGGACATTTCCGTACCGGATCAGGGATCACGAGTGTGATTCTGGCCAAGCGGGCCGCACGCGCATGTATAGCGGCGCTGCATATCCAAGTTTGCTGCCTTTGCCAAGCCGAATCTTCAACGGTGCATGGCCGGTATGAAAAAGGCGGGCAAGGCCCGCCTCATCCGATAAGCTATTTCGGCGTTTACTTGTCCCGAAACTGCGCGGCCCGTTTTTCGAGAAACGCTGCCATGCCTTCCTTCTGGTCTTCGGTCGCGAACATCGAGTGGAAGACCCGGCGTTCGAACAACATGCCCTCGCTCAGCGGCAATTCATAGCTGCGATTCACAGCTTCTTTGGCCGCCATTGCGCTGAGCAGAGATTTCTCAGCGATCTTCTGTGCTGCACCCACAGCCTCTTCGATCAGCTTCTTGGATGGGACAACCCGACTGACAAGACCCGAACGCTCGGCCTCTTCCGCGTCCATGAAACGGCCTGTCAGGTTCATGTCCATCGACTTGGATTTACCAACAAAGCGAGTCAGGCGCTGGCTGCCACCCATTCCGGCAATAACACCAAGGTTGATCTCGGGCTGGCCAAACTTGGCAGTGTCCGCGGCAATGATGAAGTCACACATCATCGCGACCTCACAGCCACCGCCCAACGCATAGCCGGCAACAGCTGCGATGATCGGTTTGCGGATCGCGGCAATCCGATCATTTACATCGGCAAACAAGTTTTCAGTGTAAACTTCAACATAGCTCTTCTCGGACATTTCCTTGATGTCCGCGCCAGCGGCAAAGGCCTTGTCAGAACCGGTGATGACGATGCAACGCACCTTGTCATTCTGGTCTGCATCTTCCAGCGCATCGCAGAGCTCACTCAAAAGCTGAGTGTTCAGAGCATTCAGCGCATCCGGTCTGTTGAGCTTGATTAGGGCGACGTGGTCTTCAATTTCGACGATGATCGTCTCAAAAGCCATGAGGTCTAAGCTTTCGGTTGTTCCGTTCAGATACGATTCCTTATCACGCGAAAAACTTGGATCAAGCTATCTTTGGCATTGCGCACAATAGAATGATGAGCGACCGGACTGAGTGATTCTCTTTACTTTCGCGTCACAACCTTCTGTTCTGCACGGCTCATCTTCACGGCCATACACATCAAAACTGTGCTGAAAATATCCAAGTTCTCCATCGGCTTGACGGAAATCCCGCAAGGATGATCCCCCCGCCCTGATCGCCTCTTCCAGAACCTGGCGGATGATCGGAACCAATGCCGCTACACGTTGCTCGGAAATCTGCCCTGCTTTGCGACGTGGCGACACTCCGCCGCGATAAAGCGCTTCGCACACATAGATATTACCCAATCCTGCAACGATTCTCTGATCCAGCAGCGCCGACTTAACCGGAGTATTCTTCCCTCGAAACGCATCGATCAAATGCTGTTCGTGAAAATCATTCCCAAGAGGTTCAGGCCCCAGAACAGACAACAGCTTGTGTTCGTGGGCAGTATCTGTCGGCAGCAAATCCATCGCCCCAAACCGGCGGGGATCGTTGAAGGTGATCCGTGCACCATTGGCCATGTGAAACACGACGTGGTCATGCTTTTCCGGTGTAGGGTGATTGTGAACAAACTGGCCCAGCGGATCGCCGGATACCGTCATCCGCCCTGACATGCCCAAATGAATCAGCAAGGTTTCACCGCTGTCTAAATCGGCCAGAATATACTTCGACCGTCGACGCAAACGATCCACCCGTTGACCGGACAGCCGCTCTGCCATCTGATCAGGGAACGGCCAACGCAGGTCCGGACGGTTCACGTCGGCGCGTTCAATGACAACGCCTTCCATCGCGGGGCTTAGCCCGCGGCGGACCGTTTCGACTTCGGGAAGTTCCGGCATGCGCTCTCCTGATTTGCCGCAAGAGCATTTTCCAGCGCCTGCACCATTTCATCATGTCCGGTTACATATTTCAGAATCCGTGCCGTCTTCCCATCAGAAAAACGCAACACATAGGTCCCGTGATGCCTGAGGCTGATTTTGGTCAGCTTGGTCAAATCAAAGTAGCGCCGTTGAAACAGCCAACCCGTTGTGACCAATTCGGTCCCATCAATCGTCACCGTATTCACCAGATGAAAGACTAGGGTGTAGATGACCAACCCGACCAGCGACAGCTTGATCCACAGTATTGTTTCTGCCTCCAAACCCGGGAAAACCTTGTCATCGGGCATCAGCTCGGGTTGGAAAAAACTGATGTTGAGCACATTGAAAAACGCAATCGCGATCAGGACCAGCAAACCCGGTGTCGTTCGAAAGGTCAGCCGCGTCAGCGATTGCTGAGCAGGTCGTTCGCTGCCCGCGCGGGAGATTGCCTCGTCCACAGGGTCATTGGGGAAATGTCTGGCGACGGCATCCAGTTTGTCACCCACCCCTTCGGCACGATGCACGCGCCGGATCGTGCGAAACACCGCTCTGATCCGCCATCCCAAAAATATCAGCACCAGAAGAATGGACAACAAGACTGCCAGAACGTTTGCCAACGGGGAAAACTCCGTTTGTTCAAAATACCTGCCTGTCGTCTTATGCAGCGACTAAGGAAAATCTGTGGCGCGCCTGTCCGATCGTCCCCCCTGCTACCATTTCGCGCGATTGTCTTCCCCGCGCTGAGGCCTATAAGGATGAGCAACACAGGCAGAGGCGTCCATTCATGTCCGACACCAACGACAAGACCACCCATTTCGGGTTTGAAACCGTCCCCGAAGCCGACAAGGCCGGCCGCGTGCAGGGCGTTTTCAACTCGGTTGCCTCGAAATACGACGTGATGAACGATGTCATGTCGATGGGCATTCACCGGGTTTGGAAAGACGCGATGATGGACTGGCTTGCCCCCCGGCCCGGTCAGCATCTTCTGGATGTGGCCGGTGGGACAGGCGATATCTCATTCAGGTTCCTGAAACGTGCAGGTCACGGCCAAGCGACAGTGCTGGACCTGACGGAGCCGATGTTGGTCGAAGGCCGCCAGCGCGCCGAGGCTGACCAGATGTCGGACAGTCTGAGTTGGGTGGTCGGCGATGCCATGGCCCTGCCTTTCGACGACAACACTTTCGACGTTTACACTATCTCATTCGGCATCCGAAACGTGACCCGCCCGCAAGAGGCGCTAAACGAGGCGTTTCGTGTCCTCAAACCCGGTGGACGGCTGATGGTGTTGGAGTTCAGCCAGTTGCTGAATGACGGGCTGCAAAAGCTCTATGACCTCTACAGTTTCAACGTCATCCCCCGGATGGGAAAACTGATCGCCAATGACTACGACAGCTATCAGTATCTCGTGGAATCGATCCGCAAGTTCCCCGATCAGGAGACATTCCTGAGCATGGTTCGAACAGCAGGATTTGAGAATGCCAAGTATCGCAATCTCAGCATGGGCATCGCCGCGCTGCATTCCGGCTGGAAGATCTGATACATGCGCGGACCTCATAACATTATCCGCCTGATCCGGACAGGCGCCACTTTGGAGCGGACCGGTGCCATGAACGTGGTGCTGGACGCCTTCGAAGCACCACGTGCTTTGCGCATCGTGGCGCACACGCTGGGCAAACCGTTCCAGTGGTTGGGCTACAAGGGCGATCCGGACATGCCGCCCGCCACACGTGCGCTGACAGCGCTGGGTCCGGCATACATCAAATTTGGTCAGGTGCTGTCGACCCGCCCGGACGTGGTCGGTGATGAACTGGCCGAGCAGCTACGCGTTCTGCAGGATAAACTGCCCCCCTTCTCTCGCGCCGAGGCGATGGCCGAAGTGGAGAAAGAACTGGGCCAACCAGTCGACGAGTTATTCAACGAATTCAGCGAGCCCATTGCGGCGGCTTCGATCGCTCAGGTTCACAAGGCCAAACGGGCCAGCACTGGCGAAGAGGTCGCTGTCAAAGTTCTGCGCCCAGGGATCGAACGCGCCTTCCGCAAGGACGTGGACGCCTTCTATTTCGCAGCTCGCATCGTGCAGCTGTTTGCCCCGGGTGCGCGACGCCTGCGTCCGATGGATGTCATCGAACATTTTGATGGTGTGGTCCGTGGAGAGCTGGACCTGAGGCTCGAAAGCGCTGCAGCATCGGAATACCAAGCCAACACCAAAGATGATGAAGGCTTCTGGTTGCCACCGGTTGTGTGGTCATTGTCCGCGCGCCGCGTCATGACACTTAGCTGGGCAGACGGTATTCCGCTGGGCGACAATGACGCGCTGGATGCCGCCAATCATGATCGCCATTCGCTGGCGGAACGCGTCCTGCGCCTGTTCCTGATGCACGCGTTGCGGGATGGATATTTTCATGCCGACATGCATCAGGGCAACCTGAAGGTTGCCGCCAATGGTGACATCATTGCCTATGATTTTGGCATCATGGGCCATATCGATGAATATACGCGCCGGGTCTATGCCGAGATACTGTTCGGCTTCATCCGCCGCGATTACAAACGCGTGGCCGAGGTTCATTTCGAAGCCGGATATGTCCCTGCCAATCAGGATGTAGACGAGTTCGCCCGCGCACTGCGCGCGGTGGGTGAGCCCATCTTTGGCATGGACGCCACCCATATCTCGATGGGTCGGCTACTCAACTATCTATTCGAAGTCACCGAACGTTTCGGCATGGAAACACGGACTGAACTGATCCTTTTGCAGCGCACGATGGTAGTGGTTGAAGGCGTCGCACGTTCACTGGATCCGCACATCAATATCTGGGAAGTCGCGCGCCCCGTTGTCGAAGACTACATCAAAAAGTCGATCGGTCCGCGTGCGGCTCTGCGCGATTTTGGCAAGACCGCACTGGTTCTCGCACGTTTTGGACCGCGCCTGCCTGATCTGGTCGAAAACGCTTTGATTGCGCAGACTCACAAAGATGAGCCAAAGAGCTCAGGTGTTTTGCCTATGCTCCTGCCGGCGGCCATTGGTGCCATTGCAGGTGCGGCAGCCGTAATGCTGATGAGCTCTCTGGGCTAAACACACCCAAAGAGCCCAGAGTTTTCAAGATGGTTTTGGGGGCAATCTGCCCCCGTTTCGTATCAGAGACGCTCGATTGCGATTGCGATCCCCTGACCACCGCCAATGCACATGGTGATCAGACCTTTCGATCCCCCGGTACGCTCCAGTTCATACAGCGTCTTCAGGGTGATGATCGCACCGGTTGCCCCAACCGGATGACCCAGAGCGATCGCTCCACCATTCGGATTCACCTTGGCGGCGTCCAGCCCCAGTTCCTGATTGACGGCGAGTGCCTGAGACGCAAACGCTTCGTTGCTTTCGATCACATCGAAATCTTCAACCGACAGGCCGGTCTTTGCCATCAGGTTCTGCACTGCCGGTACAGGCCCGATCCCCATAACCTCGGGACGAACACCTGCATGTCCATATCCCAGAATGCGGGCCTTTGGCTTAAGGCCTGCTTTGTCGGCAGCATCTGCCGTGGCCAGAACCATCGCTGCCGCACCATCATTGATGCCCGATGCGTTGCCTGCAGTAACACGGCCATCTTTTTTGAACACTGGCCGCAATCCGGCGAGCGCCTCGGCGGTTGTGGCTTTGGGATGTTCGTCAACCTTGAAATCCACCATGTCACGCTTGACCTTCACCTGGACCGGAGTGATCTGGTCGTCGAAGTATCCCGCATCAATGGCCGAGGCAGCGCGGGTCTGACTGGACAGAGCAAACTCATCCATCTGTTCACGCGTGATCTGATGTTCGTCGGCAACGTTTTCAGCTGTCACCCCCATGTGCCCGGTTCCAAACGGGCAGTTCAGCGCACCCAGCATCATGTCCATCGAGGTTACATCGCCCATTTTTGCACCCCAGCGGGCCTGCGGCACGATATACGGACTGCGCGACATGCTTTCGGCCCCGCCTGCGACCGCGAACTCTGCATCCCCCAGCATCAGGGACTGGACCGCAGATACAACAGCCTGCGCACCGGACCCGCATAGACGGTTTACGTTCATTGCCGGTGTTTCATTCGGAATGCCCGCCTGCATCGCAGCGACACGCGAAAGATACATGTCGCGTGGTTCGGTACTGATCACATTGCCAAACACCACATGACCGATCTGACCACCTTCGACGCCCGAACGTTCCATCGCCGCTTCGGTGACAACCGTTGCCAGATCGATGGGCGCAGTCGAGGCAAGCGCCCCGCCGAATGTGCCGATAGCCGTGCGGGCTCCGTCCAGTATCACAATGTCGGTCATGTCTCTCTCCTCTTGGATTTGGGCGCAGTATGCATCTGCAGCATTGAGCTGTCCCACAGGACGTTCCGTCACTGTCGGAATTGACAACGGATCGTCAAGCGCGCATGAAATTCCGTCATGACGGAAGACTCAAACGATATCCTGACACGTCTGCCCGCCCGCCTGAAAGAGGCACGTCGGGCAAAAGGATTGTCACTGGAAGCTGTAGCCAATCTCAGCGGCGTATCCCGATCCATGGTCAGCCAGATCGAACGAGGTGAAAGCAGCCCGACAATTTCGACGCTATGGAACCTCACTCGTGCACTGCAGGTGGATTTTGCCGGATTGCTGGAAGAGGCCGACGGTACGGATCAGATCGAAGTTCTAAGAAACTCCGAAGTTCCCAGCATCGACAATATGGGGCAGGCCTGCCGTATCCGCATCCTGTCGCCACCCGAAGAAGCCGGCGGGCATGAAGTCTATGATATCTCCTTTGATCAGGATGGTGCATTGAACAGCCAGCCCCACACTCGGGGCGCACAGGAACAACTGACCGTGCTGGAAGGGTCCGTCCGGGTCACCTCCGGAACAGCCACTATGGATCTGAGGCAGGGTGACACTGCGCGTTACGCGGCTGATGTACTGCATTCGATTTCATCTCTTGATGGCCCCGCTCGGGTTTTCCTGATCGTAAAGAACGCCTGACACCGGCGAATATCCGCCTTCACGGAAATTTTTCCGCAATTTTGCCATTCCCCTATTTGGGAAATGCATCCGTTATGTTAGATACGCGACTCAGAACAAGGAGATCGCCATGGCAGATGCATTCCTGTCCCATATCACGGACACCCTCGCGCAGATCGAATCCGAAGGTCTGTACAAACGCGAGCGAATGATCACCTCGCCTCAGGGCGGTGAGATTACGGTGGGCGACAAACAGGTGATCAACCTGTGCGCCAACAATTATCTGGGTCTGGCCGATCACCCCGCGCTGATCGACGCTGCCAAGGGCGCGATGGAGCCCAAGGGGTTCGGCATGGCCTCGGTCCGGTTCATCTGCGGCACGCAGGACATACACCGTGAGCTTGAGCAGAAACTGGCAAAGTTCCTGAACAAGGACGATTCGATCCTTTTCGCTGCATGTTTCGACGCCAATGGCGGGTTGTTCGAGCCCCTGCTGGGGCCCGAAGACGCTATCATCTCGGACAGTCTGAACCACGCCTCGATCATTGACGGCGTGCGTCTTTGTAAAGCCAAACGCTATCGCTATCTGAACAACGACATGAACGACCTCGAAGCCTGGCTGAAACAGGCCCGCGAGGATAGTGCACGGCACATCATGATCGCCACCGACGGCGTATTTTCGATGGACGGCTATCTGGCCAACCTGCCGAAAATCCGGGAGCTGGCAGACAAATACGACGCTATCGTCATGGTCGATGATTGCCACGCTACTGGCTTTATGGGGCCGAACGGCGCCGGGACGCCGGATCATTTCGACGTCGACGTTGACATTCTGACGGGAACTCTGGGCAAGGCACTTGGGGGGGCAATCGGCGGTTACATCGCCGGGCCGCAGCCAGTGATTGATCTGCTACGGCAGCGGGCGCGGCCCTATCTGTTCTCAAACTCGCTGCCGCCGTCCATCGTCGCCGCCGGACTTGAGGCGATCCGTCTGGTCGAAGAGGGTGAGATGCTGCGCGCTCAGCTGTTCGGAAATGCGAAATACTGGCGTGCAGGTCTGGAGAAACTGGGGTTTGATCTGCTGCCCGGAGAACATCCAATCATTCCAGTCATGCTGGGTGAGGCCACTTTGGCACAAGAAATGGCGTCGCGACTGTTCGATGAGGGTGTCTATGTTTCGGGCTTTTTCTTCCCCGTCGTGCCGCGCGGGCAGGCCCGTATCAGGACGCAGATGAATGCGGCTCTGACAAAGGATGAACTGGACCGGGCACTTACAGCCTTTGGTAAAGTCGGCAAAGAGTTGGGGATTATCTCTTGATCCTGCCATCGGTCATAGACGTTATCGGAAACACACCGCTGGTGGAGCTTTCGCGAGTGACACGCTCGCTTGGGCTTGAGGGACGCATTCTGGCCAAGCTGGATTATCTGATGCCAGGTTTTTCCAAGAAAGACCGGGCTGCGCGATCTATCATCGAAATCGCCCGGGCTGATGGTTCACTCCTGCCCGAGCAAACCGTTGTTGAGCTGACCTCGGGCAATATGGGCACTGGCCTCGCGATTGTTTGCGGAATTCTCGGGCATCCGTTCGTCGCAGTCATGAGCGCAGGAAACTCGGTCGAACGCGCCCGCATGATGCGCGCACTAGGGGCCGAAGTCGTCATTGTTCCACAAGCGTCAGGCAGCAAACCTGGTGAAGTCTCAGGCGCGGATCTGGCGTTGGTCGATCAGGAAGCGACGCGCATCACCATTGAACGTGATGCATTCCGGGCAGACCAGTTTGGGCATGCGGGTAATCCTGCTGCCCACGAAACCGGAACCGGGCCTGAAATCTGGGATCAGTCAGGTGGCGAAATTACAGCGTTCTGCGATTTTGCCGGATCAGGTGGCACTTTGGCGGGTGCTGCAAGATTTCTGTCACCACTTGGTGTCCGGTGCTACGCGGTTGAGCCTCAAGGCGCACGTGCGCTGGCAGGGGAAGCGGTATCCACTCCAGATCATCCGATCCAGGGTGGTGGTTATGCGATGAATGATCTTGTTCATATGCGAGATGCACCCATTGCAGGCTACCTTTCCGTGACGGGTGAAGAAGCCCGCGAGAATGCCAGACTGCTGGCAAGCCACGAAGGGATATTTGCCGGGTATTCCGCCGGGGCAAATCTCGCAGCTGCAATCCAATTACTGCGAGGCCCCGAACGTGGTGGCTGCGTTGCGATTGTCATGTGCGACAGCGGCCTGAAATATCTTTCAACGGACTTATGGGAGTGATCTGATGCGTGCAAACACGATGAAAGCATTGGAAAAATCCAAACCGGAAGAAGGACTGTGGAAGGTGCAGGCTCCGGTCCCTGAGATCGGCCCGGAGGAGGTGCTGATCCGCATCAGGAAAACAGGGATTTGCGGGACCGATATCCACATCTGGAACTGGGATGACTGGGCCTCGCACACTGTACCGGTACCGCTGATCACCGGTCATGAGTTCGCAGGCGAAATCGTCGAGATCGGGCGCAATGTGACCGGGCTTGAAATTGGTCAGCGCTGCTCGGGCGAAGGGCACCTGATTGGTACCGACAGCCGTCAGAGCCGGGCGGGCAAGTTCCACCTCGACCCCGGCACGCGCGGGATAGGTGTGAACGAACAGGGCGCGTTTGCTGAGTACCTGAAGCTGCCCGCGTTCAATGTCGTACCTTTGCCCGATGATATCCCTGATGAAATCGGCGCCATTCTCGACCCATTGGGAAATGCAGTGCACACGGCGCTGAGTTTTGATCTGCTGGGGGAAGATGTGCTGATCACTGGCGCAGGGCCGATCGGCATCATGGCGGCGGCCGTTGCCCGCCATGCCGGGGCACGGCATGTAGTGATCACCGATATCAACCCGGATCGTTTGAAACTGGCCGAGCATGTCGTGCCAACACTGCGCGCGGTCGATGTCAGCAAAGAAGATCTGCAGGACGTCATTGACGAGCTTGAGATGAAAGAAGGGTTTGATGTCGGTCTGGAAATGTCAGGCTCTCAGGCCGCGCTTGATCAGATGGTCGAGGCCCTGGTGATGGGTGGAAAAATTGCGCTTTTGGGCATTCCGCCTGGCAAATCGCCGGTTGATTGGAGTCGCATCGTCTTTAAGGCAATCACCATCAAAGGCGTTTATGGCCGTGAAATGTTTGAAACCTGGTATAAGATGATTGCGATGCTGCAGAATGGCCTGGATGTCAGCCGTGTCATTACCCACGAGTTTCCTGTCGATGATTTCGCCAAGGGTTTTGCTGCCATGAAATCAGGCCAATCCGGCAAGGTGGTTCTGGACTGGGACTAACACACTGGAAAGTTGCAAAACTAGCCCCTAAACAGGTGCAAAAATCACCGAAGGGAGGGGCAATATGGGTGAAAAAAACAAAGACGACCGCCTGTTGGAACGGGGGATCGAAGACTCTCTGGTCACCAATTTTGCGGACACTCATCGCAAAAGCTATGGCGATTTCCTGCAACTCAAGACCCTGCTGAATCTGCAGAAGACCTTTCAGGAACCAGCGCAGCCGGATGAGATGTTGTTCATCATCATCCATCAGGTCAGCGAGCTGTGGCTGAAACTGATGCACCACCAGTTGGTCGAGGTGCGCCGTTTCCTGCAGCAGGACGAATTTGGGCCGGCTATGAAGAATCTGGACCGGATCAAAGCCATTCAGCGGCAGTTGATTACAGCTTGGGAAACTCTGCTGACCATGACGCCAGCCGACTACATGACGTTCCGGCAGGCCCTGGGCAGCTCATCCGGGTTTCAAAGCTATGGCTACCGTCAGATCGAGTTCATTCTGGGCAATAAGGATCCATCTACGCTGAAAGTGCATGAACATGACACTGAGGTCATGGAAATGCTGAACGCTGCGCTGACCAAACCTTCACTCTATGATGAGGTCTTGCATATGCTGGCCCGGCAGGGTTTCGATGTGCCACAGGATTTGATCGAACGTGATTACGCGCAACCCTATTCAGGTGACCCGCGTATTGTTAAAATCTGGGTCGAGGTGTTCCGGAATACGGACAAGTATTGGGACCTTTATGCGCTGGCCGAAAAGCTGATGGACGTCGAGTCGCTGTTCCAGCGCTGGCGCTTTGATCATGCCACCGCGGTAGAGCGTGTGATCGGCATGCAACCCGGCACAGGGGGGTCCAGCGGTGTTGCGTTCTTGCGCAAAGCCTTGGAGTTGCGGTTCTTTCACGATCTCTACGACATGCGGACAGAACTGATGTATAGCGAGCAAAGCTGATGTTGTATCGCGGATTTAGTCAAACCGAACTCAATCAGGAGTATTCTCCCAGCTCGATGGTTAGCGGTGACATCACACCGTATCTTGCCAGCTACAAAGCGCTGAGTGCGCAGGCACGGGACGATCTGACAGTTCAGGAAAACCTCAGATATGGCGACAGTCCGGAACACGTTCTGGACTTCTTCCCCTCGCAAAAGCCCGGGGCACCCCTGCACGTATTCATTCACGGCGGGTATTGGCAGGCGCTCAGTCAGCGCGAATCGGCGATGATGGCCCCTGCCCTGATTGAAAGTGGACACGCCTTTGCCACGTTGAACTATACGATTGCTCCAAAGGCACGTCTGGGACAGATGATCGATGAATGCCGCCAGGCTTTGCTATGGCTAGCTGGTCGGGCAAAGGAACTGGGTTTTGATCCGTCAAGGATCACCTTGTCCGGACACAGCGCCGGGGGGCATCTGGCATCAATGGTGATGGCCAGTTCTTCTGATGTTCTGGCCCGATCAGGGTTACGCGTCCGCGATGTGATCCTGATCAGCGGAGTGTTCGATCTTGAACCGATCTCTCTGACACCCGTGAACGACCCTCTGCAGCTGAGCCCGGTGGAGGTTCACGACCTCTCACCCAATCTGCATCTGCCAACGCCGGGGCCACGCTATCGAGTGACCGTTGCCGAGAGGGACACGCCTGAATTCATCCGCCAAAGTCGGGATTATGCCGAACTGCTGCGTCGGGCCGGTCACTCGGTCAGCTTTGATCTGCAAATGGGGATGCATCATTTCGATATCATCCTGCATCCTGGAACGTTTTTGACGGCCCATACCGATTGAGCCTTGAAGACTTGAACAAAAAACAGCGGCCCGATTGGACCGCTGTTTTCAAATACTTAGATTTTACCGGAATCAGTCCAGCGTACGAGTAACCTCTTCGCGCTCGAAGATTTCGATCACGTCGCCCGCACGGATATCGTCGTAGTTTTCGAACGCCATACCGCATTCCTGACCCGACTGAACTTCGGCCACTTCGTCCTTGAAGCGCTTGAGCGTCTTCAGCGTACCCTCGTGGATCACCACGTTGTCGCGCAGCAGGCGAACACCTGCGGAGCGGCGGGCAACGCCTTCGGTGACCAGACAGCCGGCAACCTTGCCAACGCCGGTGACCTTGAAGACTTCGCGGATCTCGGCGTACCCGATGAACTTCTCGCGGATCTCGGCGCTCAGCAGGCCAGATGCGGCGGCTTTCACGTCATCCACAAGGTCATAGATCACCGAGTAATAGCGGATCTCGACACCCTTCTGGTTCGCTGTGTTCCGCGCCGATGCGTTGGCACGAACGTTGAAGCCAAAGATCGGTGCGCCCGAGGCTTCGGCCAGACCGACATCCGTTTCAGTGATCGCGCCGACACCCGAGTGCAGAACGCGTACGCGGACTTCTTCGTTGCCGATCTTCTCCATCGCCTGAACGATGGCTTCGGCAGAACCTTGCACGTCCGCTTTCATCAGAATTGGCAGCTCGGTGACGTTTTCGTCTTCCTTGGCCTTCTGCATCAGCTGCTCAAGGGTTGTCGCAGCACCAGCGGCAGCGCGTTTGTCCTTGGCGGCTTGCTCACGATAGGCAGCGATTTCACGAGCCTGCGCTTCGGTCTCGGTCACGTTCAGAACGTCGCCCGCTTCGGGCGTACCGTTCAGACCCAGAACCTCAACCGGAACCGACGGGCCAGCTTCTTTAACGCGGTCACCCTTGTCGTTGATCAGCGCACGAACCTTACCGTACTGCTCACCCACAACGAAGATATCGCCCTGACGCAGCGTGCCATTCTGAACCAGAACGGTGGCCACAGGGCCGCGACCTACATCCAGCTGCGCCTCGATCACGGCACCTTGGGCGGCGCGATCCGGGTTGGCTTTCAGCTCCAGAATCTCGGCTTGCAGCGCGATGGCTTCGAGCAGTTCGTCCAGACCCTGACCGGTGATGGCGGACACTTCGACGTCCTGAACCTCACCCGACATTTTCTCGACAATCACTTCGTGCTGCAGCAGATCGGTGCGCACTTTGTCCGGGTTGGCGTCCGGTTTGTCCACCTTGTTGATCGCCACGATCATCGGCACTCCGGCCGCTTTGGCGTGATTGATCGCCTCAATGGTCTGCGGCATCACCGCATCGTCGGCTGCAACCACCAGAACGACGATATCCGTTACCTGAGCACCGCGTGAGCGCATCGAAGTAAAGGCCGCGTGGCCCGGCGTATCCAGGAAGGTCAGCGTTGTACCACCATCGGTTTTCACCTGATAGGCACCGATATGCTGGGTGATGCCACCAGCCTCGCCCGCAACAACCCGTGCATCACGGATCGCGTCCAGCAGCGAGGTTTTACCGTGGTCAACGTGACCCATGATGGTGATGACCGGCGGACGCGGCTGAAGATCGCCTTCGTCGTCTTCTACCTCTTTGATGACATCTTCCACGTCCGAATCAGAGACACGGGTCACCTTGTGGCCAAATTCTTCGATGATCAGCTCGGCAGTGTCGGCGTCGATGGTCTGGTTTTGCGTAACCATCATACCCATCTGCATCAGCGATTTGACCACGTCGGCCACACGCTCGGCCATACGGTTTGCCAGCTCGGACACCATGATCGCCTCGGGCAGCTGAACGTCGCGGATCACCTTTTCCCGCTCGACCGTACCGCCCATGGCTTTTTGACGCGCGCGCTCTTGCTTACGCTTCATCGCGGCCATCGAACGCTGGCGGTTGCCTTCGCCACCGGTGGCCTGACCCAGAGTCAGCTTGCCCGAACGGCGATTGTCGTCACGCCCTTTGCCACGACCACGCTGTTCGCGTTCGCGCTCCTGCTTGCGCGGTGCGGCTGCTGGCGCTGGTTTACTTGCCGGGCTGCGCGCCGCTTTGGGCTCTTCCGGTGCAGGCGCTGCGGCAGCACGTTTGGCAGCTTCTTCTGCCTCTTTGCGCTTGCGCTCTTCCTCTTCGGCCTTGGCGCGGGCACGTTCTTCAGCTTCTCGCTGCTCACGTTCCTTGGCCTCTTGCTCGGCACGACGGCGGGCGCGCTCTTCTTCGCGCGCCTTTTCGGCTGCCTCACGGGCTGCGGCCTCTTCGGCTTCACGAGCCTTGGCGGCCTGCAATGCCTTCATCCGGCGCGCCATTTCGGCGTCGGAGATACCTGCAGGACGACGCGAAGGATCACCCGATGGCGCAGCACCACCGCCCGGTTTGGTCGCACCCGGCTTGGGGACCACCACGCGCTTGCGTTTGGTTTCCACCACGACATTCTTGGTGCGTCCGTGGCTGAAACTCTGTTTCACATTTCCGGGGCGTGCCCCGCCACGAAGACCCAATGTCTTTTTGCCGTCATTATCGCTCATAAAGCTTCTTACCCTTCCGCGCGGCCCCTGCCGCCGTCATCCGTTTCGCGCAAGCCACGCAGGCGCTGCGCTTCCTCTACAACACGTTTGGCGAGTCCGCCAGAGGCCAGCGCCGCATGAATCACGGTTTGGCGCCCAAATGCCTGTCCTAATTCGTCTGCGGTCAGCCATCCGATGTATTTACCGAAGTGCGGCGTGCTCAGTTTCGACTTGCCGCGCCCCGATCCATCGACGGCCTGAATCAGCACTTGTGCCTCTTCCCGGTCCAGCCATGTCTTGACCTTTTCGTAACCAGCAACCGCGTCGCCCGACTTGCGTGCCAGGCTCAGCAGTTCGATTACACGACGCGAGACCTGCCTTTCGACCTCGTCCGTCAGGTCTTTAGGCACGGTCACCTGCGCCTTGAACCCGCGGGCAAACAGCTTTTTGCCCACAGCCTGATCCAGAGCGGCGCGATCCGCCGATACGTAGACACCACGCCCCGGCAGTTTAGCTGCAACATCCGGAAAGACCTGACCATCGGGCCCCGTCACAAAGCGTATCAACCCATATTTAGGCTGAATCTCGCCCGTGGCGATGCATTTCCGCTCAGGTCCTTCGGACCGATCTTTATGGACGCCACCGCGACCCATTTGCGCCACCCGAAGCCTGCGATCAGGCCTCGGCCTCCTCTTCAGTTGTCTCGCCGTCGACTTCTTCTTCGGCCTGTTCCAGTTCAGCCGGATCAACCCAGCCCAACATGATACGCGCGGTCATAACCAGATCCTGCGCCTCTTCCAGCGACACACCGAAAGGCTCCAGAACGCCATCGTCCTTGGTGCGCTCCCCATCGACTGTGGTCCAGCCACCGGCCAGCTCCCAGTCTGCGCAGGTTGCAAAATCTTCCAGAGTTTTGACGTCGTCCTTGGCCAGAGCCTCAACCATCTGGGGTGTCAGGCCTTCGAATTCAATAAGGCTGTCCTCGGCACCCAGGGCACGGGCCGCATCCAGAGCGGCCTTTGCCTGTGCTTCAAGGAATTCGCGCGCTCGTGTTTGCAGTTCCTGCGCGGTGCCTTCGTCCACACCGTCAATGACCAGCAGTTCGTCTATCTCGACATAAGCCACCTCTTCGAGGTTGGTGAACCCTTCGGAAACCAGCAGTTGCGCGAAGAACTCGTCCAGATCCAGGCTGTCCATGAACAGCTTGGTACGGGCTTCGAATTCTTTCTGACGACGTGCCGATTCTTCGGCTTCGGTCATGATGTCGATGTCCAGACCAGTCAGTTGGCTGGCCAGACGCACGTTCTGACCGCGGCGACCGATGGCAAGCGACAGCTGTTCCTCGGGAACCACAACTTCGATCTTACCTGCTTCTTCATCCAGAACCACCTTGGAGACCTCGGCGGGCTGCAGCGCGTTCACAAGGAAGGTCGGCTGATCTTCGTTCCACGGGATGATGTCGATCTTTTCACCCTGCAGCTCGTTTACAACGGCCTGAACACGGCTACCGCGCATACCAACGCAGGCACCTACAGGATCGATAGAGCCGTCATACGAGATCACAGCGATCTTGGCACGCGAACCAGGGTCACGGGCCACGGCCTTAACTTCGATGATGCCGTCATAGATTTCCGGCACTTCCATCTTGAACAGTTCGGCCATGAATTCCGGTGCGGTGCGCGACAGGAAGATCTGGTGGCCGCGAACCTCGCGACGTACCTCCTTGATATACGCACGCACGCGATCATTCGGGCGATAGCTTTCGCGGCCGATCTTGTCGTTGCGACGCAGAACAGCCTCGGCACCACCGAGATCAATGATGACATTACCAAATTCTTCGCGTTTGACGGCACCGTTGATGATGGTGCCTGCGCGATCCTTGAATTCTTCGTACTGACGATCACGCTCAGCTTCACGAACCTTCTGCAGGATAACCTGCTTAGCCGACTGTGCCGCGATACGGCCCATTTCAACCGGCGGAACTTCTTCAACGAACACATCGCCGACTTCGGGCGCTTCCATGTACTGGCGCGCCTGCTCGACGGTCATCTCAGCCTGGTAGTTTTCCAGCTCGTCATCCTCTACCACGGTACGGACGCGAGTGAAGGTCGCCTTGCCGGTCTTGCGGTCGATCGACACGCGAATGTCCATCTCGGCGCCGTAACGGCTCTTGGCGGCACGGGCGAGCGATTCCTCCATCGCTTCGACAACCAGACCGGGGTCGATCATCTTTTCGCGGGCCACGGCCTCGGCGGTTTGCAAAAGCTCCAGCTGGTTGGCTGAGGTAATTGCCATCAGTTCGTCTCCTCTTCGGACCCTTCGGTCTCAATCTCGTCGAAGGCGTTTTCGTTCAGAGCACCTGCATCTTTGCGCTGGCGCAGCATTTCCTTGATCAGGTCGTCGGTCAGAACCAGCTTGGCGTCGCTCAGCCAGTCGAATTGCAGACCGATGGTAATTGTCTCGTCCCCCTCGGGGATGTTGATCAGAACCTCGTCCCCTTCGATGCCGGCCAATTCGCCTTTGAAGCGGCGGCGGCCGTCGATCAGTTCTGCGGTTTCAATCTTGGCCTCATATCCCTCGAAGGTCTCGAAATCCTTGAGGCGAGTCAGGGGGCGATCGATACCGGGGCTCGATACCTCAAGCGTATAGGCGTCAAGAATCGGGTCCTCGACGTCCAGCGTGGCACTGACCGCGTTCGAGATTTCGGCGCAGTCATCCACTTCGATGCCACCATCGGGCTTGTCAGCCATGATCTGCAGCGTGGTCTGTTTGCCGCTCATCAGGCGAATGCGGACCAGCTCATACCCCAGATCCTCGATCACAGGGGTGATGATCTCGGCCAGTCGCCGGTCGATGGCTGCTTTGGCTATCAGGTCGTTTGTCATCTGGTTCTCTACCCTGTCATACGGGCACAAAAAAACGGGCGCGCGGCCCGTCGATCTTTTCCGGTGGAGCCCCGGACCAGAAGTCCGACACGCCGCTGTTGCAAATGCATATACGCAGGAGAATCCGAATCTGCAACCCCCACGTCGCCGGCCAGACAAAACAGGGTCAGAATTCCGCCGAACTCAGATCATCCACCAGCGTTCAGCGACCCGCCCGTCATCCAACGGACCCTGCCGCCCGATCTGGCGCGGCAGCCCCACATTTGATGAAACGGCAAGCGCCATTTCCACCTCGGTCGGATGGAACCGCAACCCGCGTACCGAGCGAATCCCATCAGCATCCGGCATTGCCGCAACATCCACGAACCCGTCCCGCAGGGCTTCGGCCCGAACGGTGGCATCCGGAATTACGACAATCTCAACTGCGTCCAGCCAGCCAGCCTGACCATCCTTATAGTGACCGGCTACGCGGCGCCCCAGAAAGTGCCGACCATCTTCCGCACGCTCAACCCGATAACATCCCGTTCCATTCGCAGATTTGAGTGGCGTCACATCCTGCCCACCCCGAGTGATAACGAAACGACTGTCCGCAAGCAGGAAGGGCAATCCAGGATTGGCCTCAGTCAGCTCAAGGCGTAAGCGATTGGGGTCCAGCACTTCGACCTGCCCAACCTGCGCCAAAACGGCAAGCACATCCTCGACCCTCAGCGCATCGCCATCATGAAAACGCGCATCTTCGCGCAAATCAAAGGTCCAGACACGCGCATCCGCATCTGTCTGCCATCCTGTTGCCAATTCTCCGCGCAGGGTTCCGTCCGGGGCGATTTCCGTCAGATTGTCGAAGACCGCGCCGCGCGCAACCTGTTCGAGGCTGTCATCACGCGGCACCGCCAGCCGAAGAACGCCACCGGATTTGGGGGTGTCAGCAAGTGATGCCCCAGTAGCCGCCAGCAGCGCTGCAGCGGCACCGGATGCGAACAGAGCACGACGGTCAATGCGCGTCATACCAAACCCTCCGCCACACGATCCATGATGCGAACCAGTTCGGCACTGATTCCGGGCTCGGACAACGCGTGACCGGCCTGACGCACCATCTTCAGATCCGCGTTTGGCCAACGCTCGGCAAGCTCCCACGCGGCCTGAGGCGGGCAGATCATATCGTAGCGACCCTGCACGATATGTCCGGGTATATGCGCGATACGATCCATTTGATCCAGAATTTGCCCATCAAACTCCAGGAAACCACCATTGATGAAATAGTGATTCTCCAGCCGCGCAAATGTGCGCGCATATTCGCCGGGGCTTTCGCCAACCGAGCCATTCGTATGGATTGAGGCTAGCGCGTTTTCCCAATGCGACCAGGCGCGGGCATAAAGGATCTCGGTCGCGCGATCTCCCGAAAACAACCGTTTGTGATACGCGCCAATTGTGTCGGACAACTCGTTCGCTGGCAGAAGAGAGGTGAATTTTGCCCATTGCTCGGGCCAGAATTTCCCGGCACCGCCGCCGTAGAACCAGTCCAGTTCGGCCTGCGTCATCAGGAATACGCCACGCAGAACCAGCCGGCTGACCCGATCCGGATGGGTCTGAGCATAAATCAGCGCCAATGTCGCGCCCCAGCTGCCCCCAAAGACGATCCATTCATCGATTTCGAAGATTTTGCGCAAACGCTCGATATCAGCGATCAGATGCCAGGTCGTGTTGTTTTCAACCGACGCCGTCGGCCGTGACCGTCCACACCCGCGCTGATCAAACAGAATCACCCGATACGCCTTGGGATCAAAGTACCGCCGCATCGCAGGGCTGCAGCCGCCACCGGGCCCCCCATGCAACACCACGACGGGTATCCCATCAGGATTTCCGCATTGTTCCACATAGATGCGGTGTCCATCACCCATATCCACCACACGCTGATCAAAAGGATCGGTCGGCGGATAGAGATATTGAACTGCGCGCTTTTGGTCCGGGTACTTGTCCATTATGGCCCTATATAGTCCTTAAGCGTAAAAGAGCATACGGAGACAGGAATGCAAGCGCATCCGAACACTGTGGACCCATCCGAGATCGCAAAATTTGAGGCGATGGCTGCGGAATGGTGGGATCCGCATGGTAAATTCAAACCGCTGCACATGCTCAACCCGTGCCGTCTTGATTATATCACACAGCAGATAGCAGCCGAATTTGACCGCGATTTGAAAGACGCAAAGCCGTTTCAGGGTCTTCGCCTGCTGGACATTGGTTGCGGCGGCGGGCTGCTGAGCGAACCCATGGCACGCCTTGGAGCGGAGGTTGTCGGCGCGGACGCCGCCGAAGGGAATCTGCCGGTTGCTCGTATCCACGCCGAACAATCGGGGCTGCAGATCGATTATCGCCACACCACTGCTGAGGACATGGCCGCCGCTGGCGAACAATTCGACGTGGTTCTGAACATGGAAGTGGTCGAGCACGTGGCCGATCCGCTGTCCTACCTGACCGCCACGCGGCAATTGCTGAAACCCGGCGGGCTTGAGATCTGTTCCACCATCAACCGCAACCCGAAATCATATGCGATGGCAATTTTCGGGGCCGAGGTCGTGATGCGCTGGCTGCCGCGCGGCACACATGAATGGAACAAGTTCATCACGCCGGATGAGCTGTTCGACCTGCTGCGTCAAGCCGGGCTGGAGCCGGTGGACCGCAAGGGGTTCGTGTTCAACCCGATCTTGTGGAGTTGGTCGATCTCGGATCGGGATTTGAGTGTTAATTATGTGACTGCGAGTGTGAAGCCGGGGTGAGGTAGATTTTTGATTCGATCTTTAAGTTACGCGCAGTGGCGCGCGGTATTTTGTGGTGCGGCAATTTCCGCTGCTACCTTATTCAATAGCCCGCTAGCCACAGCACAAGAGAATGCGGGCGTGGTGGTGTATGAGCATGAAGGAGTTCCGCTATATGGCTATATTAGCGACCCGAAAATCTACGAGTTAGCTCAGGAAATTGTAGGCCGTTACTTGGCTTCGAATTCACAATCAGGTTCTTTGAAGAGGGCAAATAACCTATTCACCTTTATCGATCCCGAGATTGTCTCAGAAGGTCAGTTTGTGAGTCCAGAAGACTTGGAGTTGTCAGAAGAAATAACAGACTGGTTTGCTCAAAAAGTGCTTCGGAAAAATCGATGCAGTGTAGGAAGGGTATTCTCAACTAACGAAAATGAAAAAGGTGACTATTTTGTGTGGCTTGTTCATAGCGGTGGGCCTAAGGATATCGATGACATAGAATACTGTCTTCTTTTCGCAGCAGCGGCTTCAGCTGGAATTCTCTTAGCGGACGTTCCAGTTGTTCAGAGTGATGACTTGAGACGGTTGCTAGATTCAATAATTCTGGGAAAAAAATGATAGGAGAACCGGCGCTAAGAAAGGTCATACCTGCGAAAAAGGGATCGGGTCCACAACTTAAGAATGCAGGGTGCGCAGCAACCCTCTGGGTCAAGATCGGTATAGCTAGTTGTGCTTCATAGGCGAACAACAGTGTATCGCCACATTGTCGCAACAGTATGCTAGCCCCTACTCCCCCTCCAACTGCAACCGCAAATCCCGCAACACCGGCAGGGTGCTGCGGACGCGCTCCAGCCCCAGTTCTCCGACCACGCGGTTGATCAGGGGGGCAATCGAGGAAATCGCCTGATCACGCGCGCGACGGCCGGCGGGGCTGATGGCGACCATCTTGCGGCGGGCGTCGTCCCAGTCAGGGCGAATATGGACGTAACCAGCCCATTCCAGTTTGGCCAAAGTGTTGGTCATGGCACCCCGTGTCACGTGGAACGTGTTTGCCAGTTGCGCCGGGCTCCGTTCACCACCAACAAAAACCAGATGATTGAGCACCGAGAAATGCGAAATTTCCATGCCCTTGGGCAGTACTCGGCTCAGCCGATTCCGCAATAATTGATCTGCGGTCAGGATCTCGCTGAACAGCGCGACCGCAAGGGCATTGGTTTCGTCAGTCATGGTCCGGTTCTGGATCAGGGCCCGTCAAAGGGACGGACATGTGTCAGAGAGGGTACGCGTCGGCGCGCCTCTGTCACAGAACTATCATCCAAATCGAAAAAGTGAATGCCGGTCTCGGTCCCTGCGTCGATCAGCACCTCTCCCCAAGGGGCAACAACCATGCTGTGACCATAGGTATAACGCGTCTTTCCGCGCGTCTTGGGATGCTCGCCGGTTTGCGCAGGCGCAATCACCCAACACCCGTTTTCTATGGCCCGGGCACGCAGTAGTGATTCCCAATGCGCAGCACCCGTGACCGGAGAAAACGCCGCCGGAACCGTCAAAATGCGCGCACCAGCCCGTGCCAGCGCCGAATGAAGATGCGGAAAGCGCAGATCGTAGCAGATTGTCATTCCGACCTTGCCGAAGTCCGTATCAGGCACAACAGCCCTGGTTCCGGGCCGATAGTTCGCTGATTCGCGGAATGTCTCAGATTCGGTGACCTGCACATCAAACATATGAATCTTGTCATACCGCGCCACGATCTCACCCTGCCGGTTGATCATAAACGATCGGTTGGCGAATCTGCCGTCGGCATCATGAGTTTTGATCCCCAAAGAGCCGATCAACAGCCAGACGCCCAGCGCGGCGGCCTGCTCACGCAGGCCAGCCAGAGAGATGTCGTCTTCTTCGTGTTGCAGAACCTCACGCTGCCGCGTCGTGCTGGTCGAGACGCAATTGGTAACCTCGGGCGTCAGGATGAACCGAGCGCCCTGAGCGGCAGCATCGGCCATCATCGCGCGCACGATTTCGAGGTTTTCGGCCGGGTCGTCCGACGAGGTGATCTGCAGCAGTGCTGTTTTCATCAGGCCGCCAGAAGACCGTCCAGCCTGCCCTGACGATCCAGATCATACAGATCATCACAGCCACCTACATGTGTCTCACCCACGAAAATCTGGGGAACAGTGCGCTTTCCACCGGCACGCTTGATCATTTCGGGTTTGCGTTTGGGATGCAAAAGCACGTCGATCTCTTTGAACTCGACACCCTTCTGTTTCAACAGACGCTTGGCCGCATGACAGTATCCGCACAAAGGCGAGGTATAGATTTCTACCGGTTTCATATTCCGTTCCCTTGGGTTTCGCGCAATCCTGAGCGAATTAGGCATCCTTGGCAACGCGTGCCAGTACCAACACGAAAATATGATTTGCGCCTGATGCAAGGCAGGCGCGCGCGCAGGCCGACAATGTCGCGCCCGACGTCATGACGTCATCCACCAACACTACATCCCGCCCTGCCAGATGGTGACCACGTTTCGGATGTACGGATATTGCATTCATCAGCACCTCAGCCCGCTCTGCTGCGGTCCTGCCATCCAGCACTGGGGTACGCAGTTTACGAACCAGCAGATCGGGACACACAGGCAGACCGGTTTCGCGTCCGAGGTTCTGCGCCAGCAGAGCTGACTGGTTGTAGCGACGTTTAATCAACCGTGACCAATGGAGCGGTACAGGTGCAATGAGCATATTTGGCGCGATAATTTCGCGCCCAGCATGCGCCATCCAACGCGCAGCGGGTCGAGCCAACTCCGACCGATCCCCGTGCTTCAATGCCAAGACCAAGGACCGTGCCTTTCCCTCATACAGCAGGGCCGCCCGCCCATCACGCCAGGGCCGAGGCACATCCATACAATCATCGCATTCAATCCGATGATCGTCCGTATCCCCGGGCAACGGGGTTCCGCAGCTTTCACAAACCACTCCACCGATAAAAGGCGTATCACGCCAACAAGAGCCGCAGAGTCCGAAATCGGACTCCGTCAATTCCCCGCATCCCATGCATCGGGGAGGATAGATCAGCTCGACAGCGGTTTGAATCCGCTGCCAGATGCGATACTTGCGGCCTATGAAATTGCCTGCGCCCAATGCACCCTCTCTGTTTGACCGCAAGAGCCTTGCTATGCACCGCGCCCGTGTCCGCAAGGATGCGCTGTTCCTTCACGAAGCGGCCATTGACGAGATCAAGGATCGTCTTTCCTTGGTTAACAAAACCTTTACAGCACCAGCGATTGTGAGCCCGTTTGCTGATATCTGGAGTGACATCATTCCAGATGCCCGGATCATCCGAGATGACGAAGTGCTCGACCTGCAACCGGGGTCTCATGATCTTGTGATCCATGCCATGGCCTTGCATTGGGCGAACGATCCGGTGGGCCAGTTGATCCAATGTAACAGGGCCCTAAAACCTGATGGGTTGATGCTTGTGATCTGTCTGGGCGGTGAAACCCTGCATGAGCTGCGTGCTTCGCTCGGGCAAGCCGAAGTCGAAGTAACAAGTGGCCTCAGCCCTCGTGTCGCGCCCATGGCAGAACTGCGCGATCTGGGAGGTCTGCTGCAGCGCGCCGGTTTCGCGCTGCCAGTAGCAGACAAACTCCCACTGACTGCGCAATATCGTGATATCTGGCACCTGATGCGCGACCTGCGGGCGATGGGTGAAAACAACGCTCTGACTGGGCGCCTCAAGCATCCGACGCATCGGGCGGTTTTCAGCAAAGCCCAAGAAATATACTGCTCACACTTCCCGGCACCTGATGGTCGGCTATCCGCGACATTCGAACTGATCTGCCTGACAGGTTGGTCACCCGATGAAAGCCAGCCCAAACCCTTGCGTCCCGGGTCGGCTCAGATGCGGTTGGCTGAAGCTCTGGGAACCGATGAGGGCAAACTGCCCGATTGACGATCGGCCAATTCCATTTATCTCAGGTGCGAACCTAATTTTCAGGAAGCTTCTTATGCTTGATGCCACCCGCCCCGTGCACGCCAAAGCCGATCATCCCAAAATCAAGATGGGCCGCGTTGGTGTCCTGTTGGCAAATCTGGGAACGCCCGACGACTACAGCTATTGGCCCATGCGCCGATACCTGAATGAGTTCCTTTCCGACAGGAGGGTCATCGACTACCCGGCCTGGAAATGGCAGCCGATCCTGCAGGGTATAATCCTGACCAAGCGGCCATTCAGTTCAGGCGAAGCCTACAAATCGATCTGGAATCACGACAAGGGCGAAAGCCCACTTATGACCATCACCAAAGATCAGACCGCCAAGCTGAAATCAGCGATGCAGGAGCGGTATGGGGACCGGGTGCTGGTGGATTTCTGCATGCGTTACGGCAATCCTTCGACCAAATCAAAGGTTCGGCAAATGGTTGCCGAAGGATGCGATCGCATTCTGTTCTTCCCACTGTACCCCCAGTACGCTGGGGCTACGACGGCAACGGCAAATGACGAGTTCTTTCGCGCCTTGATGAAAGAGGCCTGGCAGCCTGCCAGCCGGACGGTTCCGGCTTATTTCGATGAACCGGCTTATATCGATGCTTTGGCGCAATCCGTCGAAACAGCCTATGCCGGGATGGAAACCAGGCCCGATATTCTGGTGTGCTCATACCACGGAATGCCCGAGCGATACCTGCAACAGGGTGATCCGTATCATTGCCAATGCGTCAAAACCTCCAGATTGCTGAAGGAACGGCTGGGTTGGTCAGATGATCAGCTGGTATCGACGTTCCAGTCACGATTCGGACCGGAAGAATGGCTCAAACCCTACACGGTGGATCATGTGGCTGAACTTGCGAAGCAAGGGAAAAAGAACATCGCGGTGATTGCGCCTGCTTTTTCCGCCGACTGCATCGAAACGCTGGAAGAGATCAACGAAGAGATTCGCGAGAGCTTTGAAGAGGCCGGAGGCGAGATATTCACCTATATTCCGTGCCTGAACGATCAGGATGCCCACATATCGGCACTGGGCAAAGTGGTCGAAGATAACCTGCGCGGCTGGCTGGACTGAACAAACCAGATGTCAGAAATAAGAAAAGGCGGTGGAAACTCCACCGCCTTTTCTCTTGATGACTCTCGTCAAATTAGCTTGCTGCAACAGCTGCGGCAACTACGACCAGCAGGATCAGCGGCAGCAGGATGCCCTGCGATGTGCCCTGAGTTTCTTCAACAACAACAGGTGCCTCAACAACCGGCTCTTCCAGGTTGCCAGCAGATGCGGTCGAAGCAGCAGCGGTCAGTGCAGCGGCGAGAACGAGTTTCTTCATATTAACCTCCAGAATTTGCGCGATTCCAACAATCGGAACCGCACACCCAAGACTTACCTCGTGGTTTTTTCTAATCAGCTATGCGGTTGGAATGCAATTGCAACTTGAGCCACAAGCGGGTTCGTGCGCGAAAATGTCGTCAAATTAGCAACACTTGCGTGCCGACCTTCGCCATTGAAAACAGCTCAGCGATGTCTTCATTGAACAACCCTATGCAGCCATTGGAAGACCGACGCCCGATTTTGCGGGTGTCATGCGTTCCATGGATGCGGTAGTACTTCCAACTCAAGTACAAAGCGTGTGTTCCCAAGGGGTTATCCGGTCCCGGAGGAATATAGTCGGGCCATTCCGGATTTCTCTTCTTCATCGAAGGCGTTGGTGACCAGCTTGGACCTTCGACCTTGCGGATGACGCTGGTACGCCCTCTGCGGGTCAGTTCCTCGGTCAAAGGCACCGATGAAGGGTAAAGTTTATAGGTCGATTGGTCTGCTGACCAATAGTGCAGAGCCCGCGACACGGTATCGACCAGAATTGCACCATTGTTGGTGTTCGAGAAGTAAGGCTGCCAATCCAGCGCCCTGAACCCCGATACATTACGGCGAACCGCTGGCTCTGCTTCCGGCGCGGGTCGCAGAGGATCTCCGGGAATATATTGGGCTACGGCAGGCGTCGCCAGGGCGGCAGACGCGCCAGCGAGAAAACCACGGCGGGTTGTCGAACGAATATTCTTTTTGACCATGGCAAGCGGTCCTTTGTTATAAAATCTGATGTATTTTATTGCCAGAATGCTTCAGTCGCAAATCAAACCGGCAGAATCACGCACGATTCAGGCACTGCGCGTTTGCTCCGAACGTTAAGGCAGGCTATTCCCCTTGTCGAAACAATTATCAGGCCCATCATGACGCGTATCGTTTCTTTACTGTTTATTTGCTTTGTCGCGCTGGCGGCATGTACGGACACCGGAACCACCGCATTGGGGGCAGATGGTCGTCCTCTGCCCACCGTCTACAAGATTCGCGGCAACCCGGACAAAATCCAGTTCCGCATGCTCGATTCGGTCAACGCGCTACGTCAGGCCTCCGGTCTGCAGTCCGTACAGCTGAATTCACAACTGAACGCCGCCGCAGCAACCCATGCCAAAGATATGTCACGACAAAACCGGCCTTGGCACTTTGGATCGGATGGTTCATCCCCGATCGATCGCGCCGCCCGCGCCGGATATTATGGCACCTTCCTGGGTGAAGCGATTTCGGAGACTTATGAGACAGAAACCGAAACGCTGGCCGCCTGGATGCAGGAGCCCGGGCCGCGTGCAGTCATCATGGACCCGAAGGCCACGCAGATGGGTTTTGCCTGGCATCAGGAAAGCGGCGGAAAAATCTGGTGGACGCTGGAAATGGGAAGCGGCGGCTGATCTGAATTCATATCCTAAAACAAAAAAAGACCCCCATAAAACAGGGGGTCTTTTTTTATATTTGGCAGTGATTAAGCGGCTTGCATGGACTGCGCGGCCGTCAGAATCGCGTAGAGCTTCACCGGATCGGGATTGGCCCTGAGTTTTGCACAAACTGCAGTATCTCTGAGTGTGCGTGATACCAATGCAAGCGCCTTCAGATGGTCCACACCCGCATCCTCGGGCGCAAACAGGGAAAATGCCAGATCAACAGGCTGGCGATCGACCGAGCCGAAATCGATTGGCTTTTCCAGCATCACAAAGACACCGGCAACAGACTCCAAACCCGGCAAACGGGCGTGCGGCAGCGCAACCCCATGCCCAACACCAGTCGGGCCGAGGCTTTCGCGCTCAAGCAGATTGTCCACAACTTCCTGTGCCTCAAGCCCAAGCGTGCCTGCTGCGACATCGCCGATTTCCTGAAACAACCGCTTCTTGCTGGAAGCGGCCGACAGAACACGCACTGCCTCGGGCTTCAGAATGCTCGAAAGCTCCATGATAACGCTCCATGGCGACGCCCCCGCTGATATGCGGGGGTTCGCCGCTATCCTTGCCTCTTAAGGATCGATCCAGCCGATGTTTCCGTCTTCCCGACGGTACACGACATTCAATCCGTCCTTATTCTCGTTCCGGAACACAAGTACGGGTGCACCTGCAAGTTCCATTTGCATGACAGCCTCACCCACACTCAGCGATGGAATCTTCGTTTCCATCTCAGCCACGATCATTGGCTGCAGGGATTCGGGTTCGTCGGCCGTCTCTGATTCGTCAGAGGCGAGGATATATGACGAGGCCCCGAAGAGTTCAACAGGCTCAGAACGATCCTTATGATGGTCCTTCAGCCGACGTTTGTAGCGCCGTAGCTGTGTTTCCATCTTGTCGCAGCACCCTTCGAAAGCTGCGTAGATTTCGGTTGCGTGAGCCTTGGCCTGAGCCGTCAGGCCAGTGGAAAGATGCACTGTGGTTTCGCATACATATTCATGCGCTGAACGGGAAAAGACGACGTTGGCGTCCGTTGGCCGCTGGGCATACTTGCCTACGACCTCGCCCAGCTCGGTCTGCACGTGGGTCTGCAGGGCCGCGCCGATGTCGATCTGTTTTCCGCTGATTTGGTAACGCATGTGATCTCCTTCACAATTCACACCCATTCTGACGTCACGTTACGTGACGAACTTGTTTTTATCGGGTGGGGGGTAGCGACATTTTTTGTGGTAGTCTCCGGACCTGCCCTTCGAAGAAGGGACATCGAGATCCAGACTGGAACCGAAAAAATGCCATGCACCAATTGAGCCAAGAGGCGAGGGAAGAGTCAATCAAAACAGGTGTGTATATACGCGATTTCCGCCATGCAACCGGCGCAATTCCGCGCAAGCCTATGAGATTCTGAAGTTTTCACCAAGATAAA
The DNA here is from genome assembly GCF_013030265.1 of Ruegeria arenilitoris. Classification (GTDB taxonomy): domain Bacteria; phylum Pseudomonadota; class Alphaproteobacteria; order Rhodobacterales; family Rhodobacteraceae; genus Ruegeria; species Ruegeria arenilitoris_E. Next base: position 107,393 of record NZ_WPZQ01000013.1, on the reverse strand, counting down.
CTCGGCGCACATTCTCGTTTTCGACCACCTCATCCGGTGTGCCGGACATGAGAACCTGACCGTCATGCAGAATGTAGGCGCGATCCACAATTTCCAGCGTTTCCCGCACGTTATGATCCGTAATCAGAACACCAATTCCGCGCTTTTTTAGATCAGCCACCAGATGCCGGATGTCGCCGACACTGATGGGATCAACACCGGCAAAAGGTTCATCCAAAAGCAGATATTTAGGATCTGCAGCAAGACAGCGTGCAATTTCAACGCGACGGCGTTCACCACCAGACAAAGCCAGCGCCGGAGCACGACGCAGATGTTCGATTGAAAAGTCCGAAAGCAGTTCTTCTAGGCGCTCTTTGCGCCGATGCGCATGATTGACCGTGATATCAAGAACCGCTGCAATGTTGTCTTCGACGCTCATGCCGCGAAAGATCGACATTTCTTGCGGCAAATATCCGATTCCCATACGGGCGCGGCGGTACATCGGCAGAGTAGTCACATTCTGTCCGTCGATCGTGACGGTGCCAGCTTCGGGAAAGACCAGGCCGGCTACGGAATAAAAGGTCGTTGTCTTGCCGGAGCCATTCGGCCCAAGTAGCGCGACGACTTCGGACCGATCCAAAGTCATGGTCACGTCGCGGATTACCGTCTTTTTGCGATAGGACTTGCGCAGCTTTTCAATGCGCAGACCGGACGATCCTTCGGCGACAGACAATTTCGGCTGGTTCATCAATTCCCACCCGGTTGAAGAATTGTCTTCACGCGACCAGACATGGTTGCGGTTCCCGACGTCAGATTCGCAACCATCTGATCGCCACTGATTACGCTCGGCCCTTGCGTCAGCAACACGTTGCCTTTCATCACAATCACACCTGAATCGATGGTGTATTCGGCCCAGTCACCTTCAGCAGCATCTGGTGGGCTGACCAGAACCACATTTTCGGTGGCCTCCATGCGTTCGATCGCAGATCGGCCTTCGTTGTAGATCACCAGCACCCGCTCTGCCGTCAGGCGCATTTCACCCTGAATAACGATGACGTCGCCGATGAATTCGGCTGAACCGTCTTCCTGGTTTACGTTGAGCGTCTCAGAGGTGACTTCGACCGGCAGTGTAGGGTCGGCCTTGGCCGAACCGAACGCAACCTGCGTTTCCTGGGCGGTCGCTGATACCGCGCCAAAGGCCAGGGCAATGCAAACTGGGACTACACGTAAATCAAACACAGGTTATCTTTCTGCTTTTTCCGGCTCATATACCAACTTAACGCCATCTGTAAAAAGAATATGGACCGGACCGTCTTTTTTTTCTGTCCCGAAGGTCATGCGGCCTGCCGTAAAATTGCCGATTGGACCGGTTCCATCGACCTGACCCGGTGTGTCGCCGCGAATTTCATCAAGCGATGTGTTCAGCAAATCAGTCGTCACCCGGATGCCGTCGGTTGTGGTGATGACCACATCCCCAACAAAAGTGGCGGTCCCCTTGTCCGGACGGATCGAGCCGGTATTGGAATCCAGAGTGATCACTCCACCATTCAATAACCCAAAGCGGCCGGTGAACTCAGTGGCTGTCGGAACATCACCGTTGGTGCCCTGTGTTGCCTGAATAGCCTCGACCTGAATGTCCTCGCCCTTACGGGTTGTTCCCCGATAGTGGGGGCGTGTCACCAGCTGGTCCGCGAGGCGCGCGTCAATATCCTGCTGTGTGAAGGGCACAGAGACATTAGTCTCAATACTTCTGGACAGCAGAAAAACAGTGGACAGCAACAGGATTGCAGCCAGAGGCAGCAAAACCTTGAGGAGTTGCACCATACGTGAATAACGGTCCACCTCAGCCTCCCGTCAGCCCAAACCGACCCGCAGACAGTCGTGGATGTGCAGGATGCCCTCGGCCCGACCACCGGACGCGAGATCAACAACAAACAGACATGTGATTTTCGGTTTTTGCATGGTCATCAATGCCACCGCACCTTCGGCCAGCTCGTCGGGACCGATTGTGCGGGGATCAGTTGTCATGACCTCATCGACAGTCAAATCCAGAAGCCCCTGCATATGGCGGCGAAGGTCCCCGTCAGTGACGATGCCCAACAGGCGGTCATTCTCGCCGGTCACACCAACAACACCAAACCCCTTCTGGCTCATGACCAGCAGGGCTTCGCTCATTGGCGTGCCAGACGGAACGACCGGAATATCGGTGTGCATCAAATCACGTACCTTGCTGAGCTGTGCGCCCAGTTTGCCGCCCGGATGAAAATCCCGGAAATTCTCGGGCTTGAAGTCACGATACTTCATCAACGCGATGGCCAAGGCGTCTCCCATAGCCAGCGTCAGTGTTGTCGATATGGATGGCACCATGCCAAACCCACAGGCCTCGCCCATCGATGGGATCAGCAGATGCACATCCGCCTGTTTCATCAATGTGCTTTCGGGCTTGCTGGACAATCCGATCAACGGAATTCCGAAACGCCGTGTAAAGGCCAGCAGATTTGCCAGTTCAGGCGCTTCTCCCGAATTCGAAATCGCGAGGACAACATCGCCCTTGGACAACATGCCCAAATCGCCATGGCTGGCCTCGGCCGGATGCACGAAATAGGCAGGCGTGCCGGTGCTGGCCAGCGTTGCAGCAATCTTGTGACCAATGTGGCCAGACTTGCCGATACCGCTGACGATGATGCGGCCCGTAGCCTGCAGGATCATCTGCACCGCTTCGGCAAAATCCTGATCGAGGCTGCCCGCAAGAGCATCAAGCGCGCGGGCCTCGTCAGTGACGACTTGCTTTGCGGTTTTCAGAAAAGACTCGTTGTCGGTCATGAGTGCGCAAAAATATCCGTTTCGGGCCAGCCAGCGAGATCAAGTTTCGCACGCATCGGCAGAAAATCAAAACAGGCTTGGGCCATCTCAGCCCGATCTTCACGATCCAGACGTTTGTTCAGCTCGTCCCGCAGGCGGTGCAAATAAAGAACGTCGGATGCGGCATATTCCAGCTGGGCATCTGTCAGAGTTTCAGCTCCCCAGTCGCTCATCTGCTGTTGTTTCGAGATGTCGATACCCAGCAATTCCTGACACAGGTTCTTCAAACCGTGACGGTCGGTATAGGTGCGTACAAGCCGGCTTGCGATCTTGGTGCAATAAACCGGGGCCGCCAACGCGCCGAACGCATGATACATTGCGGCGATGTCGAAACGGCCGAAATGAAACAATTTCAACACGTTGGAATTTTCAAGCATGGCACACAGGTTTGGTGCTGCAGCTTGCCCCTTTTCGATCTGCACGATGTGGCTGTTGCCATCACCGCCCGACATCTGGATCACACACAGGCGATCCCGATGCGGGTTCAGCCCCATGGTTTCACAATCGATGGCTACGACGGGACCCAGATCCAGCCCATCCGGCAGGTCATTCTTGTACAGGTGGTTGGCCACGAAAAATTCCTTTGTGCGGTATCGACCCCGAGATAGGAGGTTTGGCCCATAAACTCAACGCTCTCAGTACAAGCCCGCCGACTGAGCGTGCCTGAATTGACAATATCCCTATGGGGGGGATAAGGATAACCCATGACGAACCACACACACGAATCTCATCCACAGATCACGGCGCGTCTGAAACGTGCACATGGGCATTTGGCCAAGGTTATTGCGATGCTCGAAGATCACGCGCCCTGTGCCGACATTGCGCAACAGCTGTTTGCGGTCGAAAAAGCCATAACCAATGCCAAGCGTGTTCTGATCCATGATCATATCGATCACTGCCTCTCGCCCGAGACCAACAGTGACCGCTCCGGCATCGACGACTTCAAAACCATCACAAAGTACCTGTAACCAATGCTGAGCATTCTCAGAAATCGCACCTATCGTCATCTGTTCGCGGCACAGATTGTCGCCCTGACAGGAACCGGACTGGCCACGATTGCGCTGGGCCTGCTGGCTTATGATCTGGCCGGATATGCTGCGGGTATGGTTCTGGGGACAGCTTTGACCATCAAAATGGTGGCCTATGTCACAATCGCCCCTTTAGCGGCGGCTTTCGCAGAACAACTGGATCGACGTAAGGTGTTGGTCGCGCTGGATCTTGTGCGTGCCGCGGTTGCTGTCTGCCTGCCGTTCGTCACGGAGGTCTGGCAGGTCTATGTTCTGATTTTTGTACTGCAATCCGCTTCTGCAGGATTTACCCCTGCGTTTCAGGCGACGATCCCCGATGTTCTGCCGGATGAGCAGGATTATACCAAAGCGCTGTCCCTGTCCCGCCTGGCCGTTGATATGGAAAGCCTGCTCAGCCCAATGCTGGCCGCGGTGCTGCTCTTGCTGGTCAGCTTTGACAGCCTGTTCTGGGGCACCAGCATTGGTTTTGTCGCCTCGGCGCTGCTTGTTGTATCGGTCACATTCCCCTCGCCAAAACCAAAAGAGCGTCGCGGGATATACGACCGCACGACGCGCGGCATTCGCATTTATCTGAAAACGCCTCGGCTGCGCGGTTTGCTGGCCCTCAGTTGGAGTGCTGCAGCGCTGAGTTCGATGGTCATCGTCAACACGGTCGTGATCGTGCGCACTGATCTGGGCCTCTCCGAAAGCGCCGTCGCCGTCGCACTTGCCGGATTTGGTGGAGGTTCCATGTTGGCGGCCTTTGCACTGCCTCCACTGCTGCAAAAAATAGAAGATCGCAAAGTTATGCTGACCGGTGCAGCTCTGGGAACTGCGGCTATGGCAATTGCGGCCCTGCTTGCGGCTGCAATTCCTGTTTCTTTGATGCTGCTAACGTTGATCTGGGCCTTTGTGGGCTTCGGATACTCTACAACCCTGACACCATCCGGGCGTTTGCTCACCCGCTCGGCCCATGCAGAAGATCGTCCGGCGGTGTTTGCCGCGCAGTTCACCCTGTCTCACGCCTGCTGGCTGGTGCTCTATCCGCTGGCCGGGTGGCTCATGACCAGTTATGGTGCAACTGTTGCTTTGGCCTGGATGGCGACCGCCGCAGTCTTTGGGGTTCTTGGCGCGCTGATCGCGTGGCCGCGCACTGATCATGGTCCGGTCCAGCATGACCACCCCGATCTTCCAAAGGATCACCCACATGTGGCCGGTTCAGCCACCCACGAACACCCTATTATTATCGATGATCTGCACCCCAGCTATCCGCGCAAATCTTGAGCATAGGCGCCAAACTGCCATAAACCGGGTTACGCCCTGCCCGACTCGGAGCTTTCATGGATCAGCTAGACCGTCGCATCATTGCCGCCCTGCAACATAACGCGCGCGACTCGACCACCCGCATCGCCGCGACGCTTGGGGTTGCCCGAACAACCGTTCATGAGCGCATCAGCCGTATGGAAGAGCGCGGCGTGATCGCGGGCTATTCAGTAAAGCTGCGTCAGGCCGAGGATACACCAAAGGTTCAGGTCATCGTTTTGCTGGAAGTCCAGCAGAAAGAAACCACTCGCATCATCAAACGGCTTGAGGCCTACCCGGAGGTCAAGCTGTGCCTCTCGATCAATGGCGAGTTTGACCTGCTGCTGTCGGCAGAGGCGCCTCGGATCGAAGATCTGGACATTCTGGTTGACGACCTAGCCAAAATCCCAGGCGTCCTGCGCACGAATACCAGCGTCGTATTCGGTCGTCGCATCGATCGAAGCTGAGACGCGATAACCGTCTGTAAACCGATAGCTGGCTAGTTTGTCCGGGATCGATCAGAATCCCGGACCGGCAGAATGCCAGATATCAAATTCCCACTTCTCCTGATTTTCTCGCAAGCGTTGGTGGCACATGTGGCCTTTGCCATGCCAGATGCCCGAACTGGCGGGATCTGTGATCAGGCCGCCCAGCGCGCTGCACGCTCAGAAGGTGTACCACTCGAAATCCTGCAGGCGATCACCCGGGTCGAAACCGGGCGTATGCGGGATGATCATCTGCAACCCTGGCCATGGACAGTCAATCTGAACGGCAGGGGCTTCTGGTTCAACACCGAGATCGAAGCCAAGTCCTATCTCTTTGAAGTCTTCAAATCCGGTGCGCGCAGTTTCGATGTTGGTTGCTTCCAGATCAACTACCGCTGGCATGGCAAAGCATTCCGTTCGATTGATGCGATGTTCGATCCGGATAAGAATGCAACTTATGCGGCGCGGTTCCTCAAGCAGCTTTATATCGAGCTTGGATCTTGGCCGGCCGCTGCAGGAGCCTATCACTCCCGAACACCAGAACTTGCCGATGCATATTCGGCCCGTTTTCAGACTATTCTGGCGCAATTGGATGGCACGTTGCCAACGCACGTTAGGGGCAGCAGTCGCGATCCGTTCACGGCTGCTGCTGCACCCCTGATCCCTCTTCACCCAGCGCAGCCTCAATCACAGCAGCGCCCGCTTGGGTCTTTGGTTCCGACCGCCGGATCGGCCTCCGCCTTTATCGCTTTCAACTAGGAGCTTTACGTGCCTCGCATCGACGCCCGTTCCCTGTTCTCGCCCACTGTTTTATTGGCACTGGCATTGATGACGATCATCGTCATGATGATTCTGCCGATGCCCGCCTGGGTTCTGGACGTTGGCCTTGCGGCCTCATTCGCGCTGGCGATCCTGATCTTTACGCTGACCTTGTTCATTGAACGGCCACTGGATTTTTCCTCCTTTCCGACGATCCTGTTGGCGTCTCTGATGCTGCGTCTGTCGTTGAATGTTTCTTCTACCAAACTGATCATCGGTCAGGGGCATACCGGACCAAATGCTGCTGGCGACGTCATCGAAGGTTTTGCTCAGTTTGTCATGAGCGGCAGCATCTTTCTGGGGCTGGTTGTATTCGGCGTGCTGCTGATCGTGAATTTCATGGTCATAACCAAGGGCGCGGCCCGTATGGCCGAGGTTGGTGCCCGTTTTGCGCTGGATGGTATGCCCGGCAAACAGCTGGCCATCGACAGCGATATGTCTGCGGGGGCCATTGACCATCAACAGGCCAAGGAACGTCGGGAACGCGAGCAGCAGGAAACCACGTTCTTCGGTTCATTGGATGGCGCATCGAAATTTGTCAAAGGTGATGCAATCGCGGGACTGTTGATCACGCTGCTCAATCTGGTGATGGGGCTGGTGATGGGCGTGATCGTGCACGGAATGCCGGTCACTTCAGCCTTTGAAACCTACGCTATTCTAACCGTGGGTGACGGTCTGGTTTCTCAAATTCCGGCGGTGATTATATCAATCGCATCCGCATTGCTGCTGGCGCGGGGTGGCACCCAGGGGGCAACAGACAATGCCATCTTTTCGCAACTGGGCAAACATCCCGCTGCGCTAGGGACTGTCGCGGTCCTGATGGTGCTGTTTGCGCTGGTACCCGGTTTGCCGTTTCTGCCATTCATCCTTGGCGCAAGCGTATTGGGATACGCTGCCTATAACGTCTATCAGAAACAGAGAACCGCTCAGGCTGTGGCCGAGACCCCCTCGTCGGAAGCGGACGCGCCGGTCTCTCAGGCGATAGGTGACATTCTGGATCTGGATGATGTGCATCTGGAATTCGCACCGGATCTGGTCAGCATGGTTCTGAATCCCGGCACCGGTCTGGACGCACGTATCGCCAACATGCGCACCTATGTTGCCTCGAGCTTTGGCCTGATCCTGCCCGAGATACGCCTGACGGATCGCGCGGATCTGCCAATGGGCACTTATGTGGTCCGGGTGCAGGGAGTTGAACAGGCACGAGGAGTTCTGAATCCTGATCTTGTGTTGGCGCTGGTTCAGGATGATCTGGATCTGTTGCCGGAAGGAAATGATGTAACTGAACCGGTCTACGGCGCCCCCGCCCGCTGGATTCTGCCCAAAGACCAAGAGGCGGCAGCAATGAGCGGTGCAACCATTGTCACCCCGCCCGAGATATTGGCCACCCACCTGCTTGAGATCATCAAACAGAATTTCCCGCGTCTGCTAACCCTGAAATCACTGCGCAAGCTTTTGTCGGAAATGACACGTCTCAGTGACCCGATCCGCGCCGAGGCCAATCGCAAACTTCTGGATGAACTTATCCCGGACAAGGTTCCAATCGATACCCTGCACGCGGTTCTGCGACTGCTGCTTGAGGAGAGGGTGTCCATACGAAACATGGCGCTGATTCTGGAAAGCATAGCCGAAGCCCGTCTGACAGCAACGCAGCCCGAAGCAATCTGTGAATTGGTAAGGCAACGGCTGGGCTTTCAACTGGTGTCTGACATGAAGCGCGAAGATGGATCGATCCCCCTGATCCAGCTGGCCCCGGAATGGGAGGATACATTTGCCAGTTATCAGATCGATGCGCCAAATGCCGGGCTGGACGTAGCCCTGCCGCCGAACCTGTTTAACAAACTCGCAGATGGCGTTGTCAGCAGCGTCGCTCATTCGGCTGACAACGGGCTGTTTCCTGCGCTGGTGACATCGACCCGACGCCGCAGGTTACTGCGCACAATCATGCACGCACGGGGTGTTTCAAACCCGGTTCTCTCATTTGAAGAGATCGGACTCGAAGCGCGACCCGCCCTGGTTGGAACCGTTCCTGCATGATCGCCATACCACCTGAGTTGCTTGCGCATTTGGGCGAAGGTTTATGGCAGATGTTTGCTGTTTTTCTGCGCGTCTCAGCTCTGGTTTCGCTCCTCCCAACATTTGGCGAACGAAGCATCCCTGTGCGCGTCAAACTCGGCATCGCTGCTGCTTTTACCATTATCGTTGCGCCTGCTCTGCAGACCCCAGAGATCACGCCCGCATTTTGGTCCATGATCACTTTGATCGGAAGCGAGATATTGACCGGTCTGGCATTGGGCATGGGTTTGCGGCTGTTCGTTCTGGCCCTGCAAACCGCCGGCTCCATTGCAGCACAGGCAACATCTCTGTCCCAGATCCTTGGTGGGGCGGCAGTCGAACCCGTACCAGCCATGGGATATCTGTTGACGATCGCGGGACTGGCGCTGGCAGCTTTGCTGGGCATACACATTCGCGCAGCCCAGTTCCTGATCCATAGCTATACGCTGTTTCCGATGGGCACAGTGCTACCTGCACCCGATCTGTCTGGTTGGGGAGTGATGCAAGTTTCGCGCAGCTTCGGACTGGCCTTTGCTCTGGCAACACCATTTGTGATTGCTTCGCTGATCTACAATCTTGCGCTCGGCGTGATTAACCGGGCCATGCCACAACTCATGGTCGCCTTTGTCGGTGCTCCAGCAATTACGTTCGCAGGACTGTTTTTGCTGTTTGCCGGAACACCGCTGATCCTTTCAGTCTGGTCCGATGCCTTGTTCGACTTTTTTGGCAACCCAATAGGTGTTCCATGAGCGGTGCAGACGACGAGAGCGACAAGTCATTTGAACCCACCCCGCAAAAGCTGCAGAAAGCCCGCGAAAAGGGTGAGGTTGCCAAATCCAATGACCTGTCTGTTGTTGCCAGCTATGCTGGATTGCTGATTGCCCTGCTAACCGCCGGATCATATGCAGCCCAGGAATTGGGCGCGGTGTTTGTGGTCTTAATTGACCAATCACATCAAATATCATCGCTCATCACGACTGGTCCCGCAGCAGGGCCCGTCGGCGGATTGTTGTCGGCAGCTCTGCTTCCGGTTTCGGTGTTGTTCGCCCTACCGGCCTCCGCAGTTTTACTAAGCCTGATCGCACAGCGCGCCCTGATCTTCGCGCCGAGCAAACTCAAACCACGTCTGTCCCGCATATCAATCACCTCGAATGCCAAAAACAAATTTGGACGCGGCGGTCTTTTCGAATTCGCCAAGAGTTTCGTCAAATTGCTCATCTACGGCACCTGCCTGACGCTTTTTCTTCGATCCAACCTTACGGACATATTGTCTGCCTCTGCCGCCCCGGCAAAATCCTCGATCCTGCTGATGATGAACCTGCTGTTCCGGTTCTTATTCATTGTGATTGCAGTCGCTCTGATTATCGGTGTGGTAGATTATCTCTGGCAATACTCGGAACACATGCGGAAGAACCGTATGTCCCGAAAAGAGCTTCAGGATGAATCCAAGGATGCCGAAGGTGATCCGCATATGAAGCAACAACGACGCCAACGAGCCCAGGACATCGCGACGAACCAGATGATGGCCGATGTGCCAAAGGCCGATGTGATTATCGTCAATCCAACTCACTACGCGGTTGCGCTGAAATGGTCACGAGCAACTGGGTCTGCGCCTGTTTGTGTCGCCAAGGGCGTTGACGAAGTCGCGGCATCGATACGTGCTGTGGCCGGAGAAGCGGGTGTTCCGATCCATTCCGATCCCCCTACCGCGCGGGCGATACACGCGACCGTCGAGATCGGGCAAGAGATCGCGGAGGAGCACTATCGCCCGGTCGCTGCCGCCATTCGGTTTGCCGAAGCGATGCGTAAACGTGCCAAAGGTCAAATCAGATGACGAAGGTGAACATCACAAATCTTGCAGCCGTGACAGACGCTGCTTTTCAGAGAGAATACCAGAAGCTTCGGCCGCTTTTGGAAGCCGAAGCCCACATACAGAAACAGCTCTCGAATCTAGACGCTCAGGTAGCAGAGGTGCGCGCAGGCTGCTCTGACACTGATGGTTACCGAGTCACAGGAACAGATGTTCTTTGGGGCAGTTGGGAGTCCGCCACACGGCGGCAGCTCAATATGGAATTGGCCCGAAACCGTTCCCAAAAAATTACAGCAATGGATGCGCTGAAACTGGCGTTTGGTAAGAAGCAGGCGGTTGCCAGCCTTTCCCAGCGGCTTCGAAAGAAACACCAGAGCCTGCAACAGAGGGCTCTATTGGAGCAACTGTACTTCTGAAATCTCCAGTCGGCGCATTATGATAATCCGCCGACTAAAGTTTCATGTGTCCTGCCGACTAACACTCATGATCAGAACACGTGACACGTCATCGCCCAGATCCTTTTGCGCGACTTCCAGCAGGGATTTTCTCAGAACAGACAGATTGTCCGAATGGGTAAAATTGCCGTCAAACCCGCCTGTATTTGCATGATCAAACAGCACCTGAAGAAAGCTGTCCCGCAATTTTGGTTCCACGGCATAAAACGCTTCGGAAATACCCGGACGAGTTTCCAGGCTGACCGACATTGTCACAAGAGCCGATATCTCTTCGCTGTTCACCACCGGGACAACAAACTGCTTGGTAAGCTTCAGATACTCAAAATCCTCAGTCTTTGACTTTTCCATCGATTTTTTGGGGTCGGAATCTAGCTTTTTGGCGTTGGACTTATCTTCGCCCTTGGCCTCTTTGTACTCTGAATCTTGTGACCCTTTTTCAGCATCGGCTTTCTGGGCAGGCGTTAAAAACACTCCGACCCCAACACCAACGGCCAAACCAACCAGAAGGAAAGCTACGGGAACTAGTTTCTTGATCACATCGGCACCTCAGAACGGCAACACTGTATCAAGTATCTGCTGCCCATATCGCGGTTGCTGGACATCTGTGATCTGTCCACGACCGCCATAGGACACCCGGGCAGACGCGATCTTGTCATAGGTGATTTCATTTTGACGCGAGATGTCCTCGGGCCGGACGTAACCCGAGACCAACAACTCCCTAAGCTCGAAATTCACTCGCAACTCCTGCGATCCGGCGATCGACAGGACCCCATTGGGCAGTACATCGATCACCGTGGCTGCCACTCTGAGCGTCAGCTTTTCTTTGCGTTTGACTGATCCCTTGCCCTTGCTGACCGAAGCAGAATCGATCGAAACTGCCTCGTCCAGTGATGCCCCGTTTGGTAGCTGATCAGCCGCACGTTGCGGCAACCCAAACAGCTCAGGCACAGCGAGGCTTTCTGACCCGGTACGAGACCGGTTTGTATCATTCGTGATCTCAGCCTTTTCGTCCAACTCGATCACGACCGTCATGATATCCCCTTTTTTGATTGCCCTCTGATCACCAAGGAGCGAGTGTTGACCCCCACTCCATAGCGATGATCGGTCGACTGTACGCTGAGGTTGCGTGTGCAATGGCAGCCCGGGCCAGAGCATTGCAACATGTTCGGGTGAATCCGTGTTCGGCGTCAGGCTGGGGGGTTTGCCAAGGTGATCCAGGCGACCACAAGCAGAGACAGCAAGCACGGCGCATATCGTAAGTTTGGTAAATCTCATTTTCAGTTAACCTCAATTTGCCCGTCAGGCCGAATGCGACCTGTGATTGTGGTTCGGGATGAAAGATTCATGACCCGGATGCGCTCGCCCACTGCACCTCGACCAAGGGCGCGGCCTTCGGCCGTAATCGATAGCGTAGCCCGGCCAAAAACCAGAGTGACCAGATCGTTGCGATCTACGATTGCCGGCGGACCGACATCCGCTGCCCGAATGGGCCGACCGGGATACAAAGCAACCCGGGCCTCCTTCCCTACCAAGATGCCCGGATCCGCCACCGCCCCCTCTACAGCTATTGATTTGATTTCCAGATCAGACGCCAAAATCACTTCCTTGGCGCGAATGGTACGGACCGAGACGACTATGTCAGCGTGAACCATCATCGGTACAAGAAGCAGAGCTATCAGGAACAGAATTTGCATCATCTTAACTGCGTTGTGGCACCCATCATCTGATCGACGGCTGAAATGATCTTTGAGTTCATTTCGTAACCTCGCTGCGCTTCGATCAGCTCTGTCAATTCGCGCACGGCATCAACGGAACTGCCCTCCAGGTAACCCTGACGCAACGTACCCAGCCCGTCCTCACCCGGAGTACCGACCACCGGCGCACCGGATGCCTCGGTCTCTTTGAACAGATTGCTGCCGACCGCCTCCAGACCCTTGGCGTTCGAGAAACTGGCCAGTGTCAGCTCGCCCAACAGCTGTCCTTCAGCGGCGTCGGCGAAATATGCGTAGACCTCACCCGAGGCATTGATCGAGATGGATCGGGCGTCATCCGGAATCGTGATTTCCGGTGCAACAGCATATCCATCTGACGTCACGATCAACCCCTCAGCTGATCGCTTCAGACTGCCATCGCGGGTATAGCCGGGCTGCCCATTGGGCATACTGACCTCCAGATATCCACGGCCTTCGATCGCTATGTCCAGATCGCTCCCGGTCGCAGTCAGCGCACCCTGAGCCAGCTGTACCGTTACTGCAGCAGGCCGGACGCCAAGCCCCAATTGAATGCCCGTCGGCAAAACCGTCCCGTCGTTGGCGTTGACAGTTCCGGCTCGGGACATCTGCTGGTAATGCAGATCTGCAAATTCAGCGCGCCGGGCGTTGTAACCCGTGGTACTCATATTCGCGAGGTTGTTCGAGATGGTTTCAACCCGCATCTGCTGTGCGGTCATGCCGGTCGCGGCAATTTTCAAGGCACGCATATGGTGTACTCCTGTGTTTTCTGATCAGCGCATCAGGGCCTTGAATGCTCCCCGAACCCGGTCGTCTTCGGATTTCAGAAAGCTCTGCCCCAGCTCGTAGGCGCGCTGTATTTCGACGAGGCGGGTCACTTGCTTGATGGCGTTGACATTCGATCCTTCGAGGAACCGGTGAAGAACGACCGGCTGCTCGACAGGCTCCACATCACCCTGAGGCCGAAACTGGGTGCTGCCTTCGCGCACCAGTTCGTTGAGATCAGCCACCTGGTACACACCGATCTGGCCCAACAACTGGCCGTCCACACTCAACGTTCCATCGCTGCCGACATCGATTGATGCCGCATCAGGTGGAATGAAAACCGGGGCTCCATTGCTGTCCAGCACACGGTGACCGTCCATTGTCACCAGATCGCCTTCGGCGTTCTGGGAAAAGCTGCCGGCCCGCGACAGGCGGTTCCCAGAGGGCGTTTCGATCATGAAGAAACCATCTCCTTCGATCGCGAAATCGAATTGTCCGCCGGTCTCGGTCAAAACGCCCTGCTGAAACGAAGTATTGCGCGCCTCTGCTCGGCTCATGGACAGTGAGGGGTTATCGGGCATGTCCCGGATGAATTCCGAGAAGACCAGCCCCTGCTGCCGGTAACCGGTCGTATTTGCGTTGGCGATGTTGTTCGCCACCAGCCGCATTTCATTCATGAGACCCGATTGTCGGGACAAGGTGACATAGGCGGTGTCCATCAGCGCCCTCCTGCGATGAGTGGGATGATTGTCGATGTGAAGAAAGTGACGAGGGTCTGGGTCATGAAGCCCATCGAAATCCAGAACACGATCACGATGGCGATCAGCTTTGGCACGAAGGTCAGTGTCATTTCCTGAACTGAAGTCAGAGCCTGAAACAAACCCACAACCAAACCCGAGACCAGTGCGACCGCCAGGATCGGGACAGACGTTATAACCGCAACCCACAGTGCCTGGCGCACGATGTCATAAAACAGACCCTCGCTCAGCATTGATCAGACCGGCATCCTCAGGATTTCCTGATAGGCCTCGACCACTTTGTTGCGGACGATGACGGCTGTTTCGACTGCCAGTTCCGTCTGCGCCAATGCCTGCACCAGCGCATGCGGATCTGCCTGACCCACCATCGAAGACTGTGCGACTTGTTCGCTGTGCTGCAATGTTGCTGCAAAATCCTGAAACGTGGATCGCAGTCCCTGCGCGATGCCGCCGTGATCGGGGTCGGCCTGTGTAGCAGGGCGCGCAAATGCATAACTTTGCGCGGCATTCAGTGATCGGATATCCATTCTGGCTTTCCTTTATTTACGTAACAGATCCATCAGACTCGCCGACATCTGACGGGTCTGGTCGAACATCTTGAGATTGGCTTCGTAGCTGCGCTGCGCCTCGCGTGCGTCCGCGATCTCGATCATCAGATCGACATTCGAGCCACGATAATGGCCGGTATCATCTGCCATCGGATGGCTGGGGTCATAGATGCGGCTCAGGTCCCGGCGATCGAGTTTGACGCGCCCAGCCTGCACCAACTGCTTGCCATCCTGATCAATCGCTTCGAAGGGGACCGTCTTGCGGCGGTATCCGGGCGTATCGGCGTTAGAGATGTTTTCGGACACGTGCCGCAACCTTGCAGCTTGTGCACGCAAGGCACTGGCCGAAGCACTGAGGGAATGCGAAAAATCACTCATGATCTACCCCTCAGGCCCGGCCAAGACTGGTGCGCAGAACGCCGATGGATGAACGGTATATGGCCAGGGCGCGATCATGTTGCCGTTTGACCTCGACCGCCTTCAGCATCTCTGCCTCCAACGAAACGCCGTTGCCGTTGGGATCAGACGATGCCTTCGCCGTGTGTTCGGCCCATGTTTGTCCGACCAGGCCACCACCGTGCAGATGGCTGGGCCGGGTTGCGGCCATTGCGCTTTCGCGAACGGAGTTTTCAAAAGCTGTCTGAAAGGCCTCGATATCGCGTGGCTGGTAGCCCGGCGTGTCCGCATTGGCCATGTTGCGTGAGATGACAGCCTGCCGTTGCCCTGCATGGGTTGCCATAGCGTACGCTGTCTTAAAGACGTTCAGGTCATAGAACATCGGGGCTTCTCCCTCGATCGATTTCAACCAAGGCTTAACTCCGATTCCTTTAGAAACCGTTTTCAACAAACGTTGGAGAATCCACGATGACCGATCTCGACCCGATACTTCTGAAACATGAGCTCGACAGAATGACAGCTGTCCGGCATGTCGGGCTCGTTTCAGGCGTGGCGAACGGAGTGATCGAGGTCGCTGGCCTGAACAAGCAGGCCCGGACAGGAGATCGCCTGACATTGCAGCGGCGTGAGGGGCCAGATCTTTCTGGCGAAGTTCTCCACGTCGATTCCGACCATATTCATATGCTGCCGGGCGCCGCACCCGATGGGGTCAGCCTCGGAGATCGGGTATGTCTGGAGCAATCACCTGCCTTTGCCCCGGGACTGCACTGGCTGGGCCGGGTGATCGACCCGTTTGGTAAACCACTGGACGGAAAACCGCTGCTGGCTGGGGTGCACAGTCGCGACATCATGCAATCACCACCACCTGCCGTCGCACGTAAACCGCTTGGTGAACGGATGGCAACCGGTCTGGCGATACTCAACACGGTTCTTCCAATTGTTCAGGGTCAGCGAGTCGGATTGTTTGCGGGATCGGGTGTTGGAAAATCTTCGTTACTGGCAACGCTGGCCCGCTCGATGCAAGCAGATGCAGTGGTTATCGCGCTGGTGGGCGAGCGCGGGCGCGAAATCAACGAATTTGTAGGTTCTGCTCTGGGGCCTGATGCGATGAAGCGGTCAGTTGTCGTCGCGGCCACATCCGATCAGTCGGCCTTGGCGCGCAGGCGTTGTGCCTGGTCGGCGATGTCTGTAGCGGAGTTTCTTCGCGATCAGGGGCTGAATGTCCTGTTCCTGGCAGACTCGGTTACCCGATTCGCTGAAGCCCACCGTGAAATCGCGGTCGCAATGGGCGAATCCCCTTCTCTGCGCGGATACCCTCCATCCGTAACCCCTCTGATCGCCAACCTGTGTGAGCGCGCCGGACCCGGAACGTCGGACCAGGGTGATATCACAGCTGTCTTCAGTGTTCTGGTCGCCGGGTCGGACATGGATGAACCAGTTGCGGATATTTTGCGCGGCGTGCTGGATGGGCATGTCGTCCTCAGCCGCGAAATTGCGGAGCGTGGCCGATTCCCCGCAATCGATCTCAGTCGGTCAGTCTCGCGCAGTCTGCCAAGAGCAGCGACTGATGAGGAGAACCAACTCATCTCGGAAACGCGGAAGCTTGTCGGCAGCTACGAACAGTCCGAGGTTATGATCAAGGCAGGTCTTTATGCCGAAGGCGCCGACCCGCTGTTGGACCAGGCTGTTCGGGTTCATGAAGAACTGGACAGTTTTTTCGCAAAGACCGATCCGGATGGTATCGATAACAGCTTTAATCGGCTGGCTCTGATCCTGCGGCGCGCCACAGCAGGACTCCCCAGATAGGGGTCGGCTCAAATCCAGACAGTTTTAAGTGTTAAGTCCACCTTAAGACCTGCGCTGCTACCCCGGAAGCGGGTGATAAAAAGGTGGTGGAGATGGGTGCGCAATCCAATGCGGCGCCAATCATCATCAAGAAGAAACGTGTGTCCGGTGGCGATGGCCACCATGGTGGCGCGTGGAAAGTCGCATATGCCGACTTTGTCACGGCCATGATGGCGTTCTTCATGTTGATGTGGCTGCTGAATGCAACGACTGAAAAACAACGCAAGGGGCTGGCGGACTATTTCTCGCCGACGATCCCGGTCAATCCGGTTTCGGGTGGAGGTGACGGGGCCTTTGGCGGCAACAACATGTTCTCTGAGAAAACTATGGTCATGGATGGCTCGGGCGCGAGCAATCGCAATCCGACCGAGGCCAAACAGGCACGCGGGTCTACTGGCGTTGATGCCAAAGGGGGCGGCAAAGGCGCATTCGAAGATTTTTCTTCGCTCGAGGCGCAATTGCTGGGTCGTACAGGCGAAAGCTTGGTGTCAGATAAGGTACTCAAACACATAGTTACGCGTGTCACTGATGAAGGGCTGGTCGTGGAGTTATTCGATACCGACGATCAACCGCTGTTCGAATCGGGAACGGATGATCCTACCGACATGATGCGAGCGCTGGCTCTATTGGTTGCCCGGTCCTCGGATCTTGTGACCAACGCGGTCGCCGTGGATGGGCATGTTCGTTCATCCCCGATCGTTTTGGCGCGTAATCCGGTATGGGATCTGTCCACATCACGGGCACAGGTCGTGCGTCAGCTGTTGCAGGACAAAGGCGTTGATACAGAACGATTAAACCGCGTCACGGGCCATGCGGATCGAGAACTCGTGGCTGAGAATCCCATGGCAACCCGAAACAACAGGATCGAAATCATCTTCCTGAGGAACATTTAGTCGATCAGGATAGGACGCATTTTACATGTTAGCGCGGTGTTAAGGGCTGGCACGTTACCTGTTGCTGCGACGATTGACGCAACAGAAGGGCGTGCCGATGACAATTTCCTCTTCGCTGAATGCTGGTGTGGCGGCTCTGAAAGCCAACGCCAACAGGTTGGCCACCATTTCCGACAACATCGCCAACTCATCGACATTTGGCTACAAGCGGGTCGAGACGGATTTCCACTCGATGGTCAACTCCGGTCAGGGCGGCGCCTATTCGGCCGGGGGAGTTCGGGCCACCAGCCAACGTCTGATAGATCAACGTGGCTCGCTGATTACCACCAACAATTCAACGGATCTGGCCGTACGCGGGCGCGGGATGCTCCCGGTTATGTCCAGCTCTCAGATCGGTTCAAGTTCCAAGGAGATGTTGCTGACGACCACAGGCTCGTTCCGCGCCAATTCCGAAGGGTATCTGGTGACTGAATCCGGGCTGGTGCTGCTTGGCTGGCCTGCGGCCCCAGACGGATCGTTCCCAAGTGTCCCGCGTGACACTCCGGCCGCGTTGGAGCCCGTTCAGTTCAGCCGCAACAAACTCTCAGGCTCTCCGACGACCAAGATGGATCTGCGCTTCAACCTGCCCGCAACAGCAACTGATGCGGGTGCACCAGGTGACAACCAACCTTTGTCAGTCGAGTATTTTGACAATCTTGGTAAGTCGGAAAGTGTAAACATTGAACTGAGCCCAACAGTCCCTGCGACCGGGTCAAGCAACGAATGGACGATGATCCTGCGCGACTCGGCATCGGGCGGAACGATCATCGGAGAATACACGCTGACCTTCACCGACAGCCGAACGGCAGGGGGAACCCTGGCAAGCGTTACCACGGTGTCCGGTGGTGCATATGATCCTGCCACCGGCAGTCTCGTCGTGAATGTGGATGGCGGGCCGATGGAGATCAATATTGGTCAGATCGGTGATTCCAACGGCATCACCCAACTGTCGGACACTTTTGCCCCAGTATCCATCACCCGTGACGGTTCTGCCGTGGGAACGATGACAAGCGTGAAGGTCGACGAAAGCGGCTATGTTTATGCGCTTTATGACACAGGCGAAAGCCGGCGTATGTTCCAGATCCCGCTTGCGGACGTGCCCAATCCCAACGGCCTGAACGCTCTGGACAGTCAGACGTATTCCCCATCTCGTGACAGCGGCAAATTCTTCCTGTGGGACGCTGGCAAAGGCCCGACCGGAGACCTTGTTTCATTTGCACGCGAGGAATCGACGACCGACGTAGCAACTGAGCTGACATCGATGATCCAGACACAGCGCGCCTATTCCTCAAGCGCCAAAGTCATACAGACCGTCGATGAAATGCTGCAGGAAACCACCAACATCAAACGCTGATCAGCTTAGCGATCAACCGAAAGGAATTGTTCCATGAGCATGTCAACGGCCCTGAACAACGCGTTAGGTGGTCTGACTGCGGCCAGCCGGGGCGCGGCAGTCGTTTCCGGAAACATCGCCAATGCACTGACACCGGGATACGCCCGCAGATCGCTGGAACTGGCAACCAGCCCGATTTCCGGAAATGGGGTAAGGGTCGTTGGCGTGACCCGACATCAGAATCCGGTTTTGATGGCCAATCTCCGAACCGCTGATGCAGAACTGGCTGCCAATTCTGCGACCTCGGATTTTCACAATCGCTTTGATAAACTCGTTGGAACCGCTGATGATGCCGCATCTCTCGCCTCCCGCCTTGCCAAATTCGAAAGCAGCCTGACCACAGCCGCCAGTCTTCCGGATTCGGTTGAGCGGCTTGATCAGGCAGCGCGCAGTGCTCGAGATCTGGCTGACAAACTGAATTCTGCCTCCGAAGGGTTGCGGCAGATGCGGTCAGATGCAGACAGAACGATCGGCAAACAGGTTCAAACACTGAACACCACCTTAGAAGACATCGAGGCGCTGAATGCACGTATCCCATCGATACGCAATTCAGGAGGTGACATAGGTGCCCTGCTGGATCAGAGGCAGGAACTCATCAGTCAGGTCAACGATCTTGTACCGGTCAACGTTGTTGAACGAGAAAACGATCGCGTCTCACTTTATGCCGATGGCGGGTTGATCCTGCTCGAAGGGCAGGCGGTAGAGTTTTCCTTTTCGACCACCGGTGAAACAAAACCCCACATGACCATCGGGAACGGTCTGTTGTCCGGCCTTGAGGCCAATGGGCAACCTGTCAGAACCAGTGGGGGTTCTGCCCAGATACGTGGTGGCGCCTTGATGGCTCAGTTTGATATCCGGGATGAGCTTGCTGTTGAAGCTCAGACAAACCTCGACATCGTCGCGCGTGACCTTATCGAGCGGTATGAAACCGCGGGCCTGGATCCGACGGCCACCGCAACAGATCCCGGTATTTTCACGGATGAAGGCAACCGGTTCGATCCAACCGCTCCAGCCGGCCTGGCCTCTCGTATCGGTTTGAACGCTGTTGTGGATCCGGATGCGGGCGGCGATAGCTGGAAACTTCGCACTGGATTGGGTGCAGCAGCACCTGGAGAACCGGGTGACGCAGCCCAAATCAAAGCCTTTCGCGCGGCTCTCACCAATGCTCGCCCGGTCTCAGGATCAGTTTTCGGGACCGGTGACATGCGCGCGGCAGAAATCACCGAGGCACTGCTGTCGAAAGCAGGGGCAAATGCGCATACCGCAGATGAGCGAAAGGTATTTGCCGCCAGTGCACAGCTAGAGATGGAGAAGCTCGTTGCCGAGCAGGGCGTGGACAGCGATGCGGAACTGCAGCGGATGATGCAGATCGAAAAAGTCTATGCCGCAAATGCCCGGATTATTTCGGTTGTTGACGAACTGATGGACACTTTGCTGAGGCTTTGATCATGACCCTGACTTCTATTGGTGACCTCGCACGCGGTCTGACCCTGCGGACGCGGAGCACCGAAATCAAATCACAGATTGAAACGCTGTCGTATGAGATGTCCACCGGCAAGGTGCAGGATGTCTCTGGTCGGCTCGACGGAGATTATTCTCACCTGCTGGATCTGGATCACAAGCTGTCGCAGCTAAACGCCTATTCAGTTGTCACGAGCGAGGCGCGTTTGTTTACGGATGCGATGCAGTTGAGTCTCGAAACCTTCAACAGTTCGATCAGCAATTTATCCTCGTCACTGCTTTCCTTTGGAACCGCAAATCAGGCCGTCACACATGATCAGGCTTCTGTTCAAGCACGCAATGAGCTGGACACGATGATTTCCGCTCTGAACACGCGGGCGGGCGGGCGTAGCCTGTATTCGGGAACGGCGACCGATGTTTCACCTCTGGCATCCGCTGAAACTTTGCTGACGGCATTGAAGGCCGAATTGACCGGTCTGACCACCCCAACAGATATCCGTAACGCAGCCAGAGATTGGTTCAATGATCCAACCGGGTTCGAGGCCGTGATCTATCAGGGATCGGACAAAACACTCGCGCCAATGGAAATTGCCGAGAATGAAAATATCTCGGTCCCAATAACCGCAAATGACCCTGCGCTTCGATCTGCGCTGCGTGATGTCGCGGTTGCCGCATTGGCAACGGACAGCGCCCTTGGCCTGACGCCTGATCAAAGGACGGTGCTATTTAAGGAACTGGGCGTCGAGCTGGCCAACACCAAAGATGAGACCATCAAGCTACGTGCGCAAGTCGGAGCATCCGAGGCGCGAATAGAACAGGCTGCAACACGCAATTCAGCCGCAAAAACCAGCATGGAATACGCGCGAAACGCTTTGATCGCGGCGGACCCCTACGAAACTGCATCCAAACTGAAAACCGTGCAGTTCCAACTGGAGAGCCTGTATTCCGTAACTGTTCGCAATGCGAACCTGTCACTGGTGAACTTCCTGAGATGAGAATCCTTGTTTTTCTTCTGGTTATGATCCCGGGCATCGCCAGCGCTGGCGCGATCCGGCTCAAGGATCTTGTGGAGTTCGATGGTGTTCGCGGCAACGATCTGGTGGGTTACGGCCTTGTCGTCGGGCTGAACGGAACCGGTGATGGCTTGCGCAATTCGCCATTTACCGAAGAGATCATGTCCAACATTCTTGAGCGTTTGGGCGTCAATGTGAACGGTGAGGATTTTCGCCCCAAAAATGTCGCCGCCGTTTTGGTGACAGCCAGCCTGCCGCCTTTTTCGCGGGTCGGCGGCCAGATTGATGTGACGGTTTCAGCGATCGGAGACTCCAAAAGTTTGCTCGGTGGCACGCTCATCATGACCCCACTCAACGCGGCGGACGGGCAAATTTATGCGGTGGCCCAGGGTACAGTTCTGGCAGGCGGAGCTGTGGCCGAGGGTGAAGCAGCCACAGTTGTGCGCGGTGTCCCGACATCCGGGGTCATTCCTTCTGGTGCACGGGTTGAACGGGAAATCGACTTTGAATTGTCCGCACTGACCCAGTTGCGGCTGGCCCTTCGGGAGCCTGATTTCACAACGGCCGGGCGCATCGAGACCGCAATCAATACCGAGTTCAATCGCGCGGTGGCCATCATGCGGGATTCCGGCACAGTTGAGTTGAACATCGCCGCCACCCAGGCCCTATCGACAGCGCATGCTATCGGGCGCATCGAGAATATCCTCGTCCAGCCTGAATCCAAAGCTCGGGTTGTGGTCGATCAGAGATCCGGCACCATTGTTATGGGGCAGGAAGTCCGTATTTCGCGCGTTGCTGTCTCTCAGGGCAACCTGACCCTGAGAGTCGAAGAAGCGCCAATCGCAGTCCAGCCTAATCCCTTTGCCAGAGGCGAAACCGTCGTGGTCCCCAGAACATTCGCCGACATAGAAGAAGATGAAGGGACTGGCCTTGCGGAAATTCCGGAGGCGACGACCCTGTCAGAAGTTGTCGCGGGCCTGAACGCTCTGGGCGTTTCACCTCGGGACATGATCGACATACTCAAAACGATCAAGGCCGCAGGAGCTCTTCATGCCGAGTTCATCGTTAGATGAACTCGGTGAAACTCCGGGTCGCAGCGCCCCACTGACATCACTCGGAATGATCTGTTTAGCCGGTTTATTTCGACTTCCAACTATCCAGCCAACGGCGGAATCTGCCCCGCTTTTCTTCGATGGCATCGCCCGCAGCATAAAAACCGTCCTCGACGCTTTCCAACATCGGGTCAATGCGGCGCTGCCGGAAACGGCGCCAGCGCACCCAAAGTGCCCAGACGATGGCAAAGAATACAGTCAGGAAAATGATGTTGAACCATGGGATTAGCCGAACGTCCGGACTGTCTACCGGGCGCACCGATACCACATTGGGGAAAATCGACATCAGCTGATTGCGCCAGCCATAATGGCGCAACACCACCCATTGCGGGTTATCCGCGGTCGACACAAGATTGGTCAATTCGGCCTGCAGGTTCGAACTGTCGAGCTTGAAATAGGGCGGCCAGCCCCAACCAGTATCCTCATTCCGATAAACGCGCGGCTTTCCGTTGGGACGGAAGGTTTCGACGAAACGCACATCGCGGTTTATCGACTGCGCAGTCTCCTGACCGGTGTCCTGTTGCGCCCAGAAAATCGAGTTCTCGCCGAAATCAACCCGCCGCACTTCGGTTTTGACGATCCGCACCACATCCTGTTGCGGCAAGGTATATTCCAGCACCGAGGCGATCAAACCCCAGAAAACTATGATGAACGCCCATTTGACATAGACCATCTATCCGGTCCTCATTTGAAATTGGTTATGTAGATAAGCAGGGCGATTGCCCCAAGCGGGACGACGTAAACGCCCAGCAAGAGTTTCCGGCGAAAGGAGTTGTCATATTTCTTCAGCCCGCGTGCGACAAATGCATCCCGGTCACCGGTCATTCCCTTCCTTTCCCAATGCGCGATCAACTTGCGACGTCGCACTAGACGGGAGTAGATCGAAAGCCCAAAGTAAATCACGGTCAGAATGATCAACAGTGGGATCAGGAAACGGATTGCAACGATCATTCAGTTCCTCCCAACAGCACCCCAGGGCCCTACCCGCGCAATTATATCCTCTGCGATGTAGTCCTCCCCACTCATATCCGGCTCATGCCCGAACAGCGCAGCGCGTGCACCAGTTTTGTCCACCTGATACTCGCGCGCAAGGAAGTCAGCAACAAAGGCTTTTTTGGTTTCGGGCCACGTGGCGTAAGTACTGTAGAACAAGGGCTTGTGGCAGATGAACAACTGGCGGGGGTCCAACGGGGCCAACTCGGCCAGCAGCATGTTTACCAGATCGCGGTGTGGGGTATTGGCGGCGCGCAAGGTATAAAAATAGGCCGGGTGATCGGATGTAATGCGCGGCCATGGCCCACCATCCGTTGCCCAGCGCAACATTTGCGCCAATCCGTGATAGGCTTCTGGCAGGCGATCCGCGTGATTGCGGGCTAACCGTCGCATATCACTGCGGTCAAGTCCGGTCAGATCCACGTCCGCGTTTGCTGCAGCATCGATCGTCAGGAAATCCATCTTCTGTTGCAGGATCGCGGCGGCATCCACGCCGCGCGCCTTGACGATGGGTTCGACAAGATCGTTGTAATTGAGGAATTTGGCTATCTGGTTTCGCTGCGACGGGTCAAATACATATTTGATCGGCATATCATCGGGCTTTTCGCCCATGCAAATCGCCGCCGGGTGATCCAGATCCGGGAACAGGTACAAGCCACCGAAATGCGCCGTCCAAAAGTTGCGCTGCTCGAATGCGGTGTGACGCAGGCGAACAGGGTTTCGTGTGACGTCACCGGTTTCCTTGGCTGTCTCGATCATTTTCGCGATCAGCACATCGTCGAACCAGGCGTCCTCTTTTGTCTTGAACCGTTCGACCATGCCCGCGAGTTGCTCGGCCTTGCGCAGGGTGCCGCCTGCAGTGTCAGCCTCGATCTCAATCTTGCGCAGGTTCAGCAGGTCGCGCGGCGTAGTGAGTTTGAAAACCGAGTTCACCAGCTCTCCGGCCACCGCATCGGTGGCGGTCAGGGCAAACAGCTGCGCCTCGTTCATCTCAATGAATTCGCGCAGGATATCGCGCGAGGTCGAGAATTTGACGTTCAGCAAAGGCGCGCGTTTCTGCTCGGTCGTCAGCAGGATAAACTGCCGGTTGATCCCGTTGGGGTTGAGGTAGAGCTCATCCTCCAACTCAATCCCCACCTCTGGCGAATAGCCCGAGATATCGACATGAAAATCCGTCAGCGCCGTGGTCTTGCCCGCCAGATGTTGCAACGCGCGGTTATAACGCTCGACCAGAGCCGGGCTGGAGATGTGGACGAGGTTGCCAAACATCAGGCCTTTTTCGATGAGGCGGATCATAGTTTTGGCCTCACGTGTTCTTCCTTGAAACGGCTATATTTGAGTGTCACATTTTGAGTGCATTTTATTAGAGTCCCTAAGTTCATATTTGTGACAAGCTGACGATCTGCCAATGAGAGACTTTGATCTAACAAAAGAATTTCTGAAGCAACTTTTGTTACGCTTTCAGCTTGCTCGTAAAAATATGTTTTTGTTTCCATCCAATCATCGATTGAAAGTAGTGAAATCCTGTCGGGCAGAAATGAGAAAAAATTGAGCAGACCTTCAGATACGTCGGCCAGTTCTTTCGCACTATCTAACTCTCTGCATAGATCATAGATGTCATTATCTTCGCTAAACTCAATTTCGAGACTGTTCCAATCTACTATGCTACGTGAAATCCTACGCAGCGCGTCGACTTTAGCTAACAAAAGCTGATGACTTCGAGCTTCATTTCTATAAAGCTTTTCGTCTTCAAAAATCTGCGACTGCACACCCATCGCCGCAGCCATATCTTGGGTAGCTTTTCGCTGCTCCTCCATTTCTTCTTTTTGCAACGCGAGTACGCGCCTTTGCTCGCCAAGCTCAACGGATTGCAGCAATACAGTCGCAATCAACCAAATGAACGCAAGTACTCCCGCTAAACCTGCAAGCGTATCTCCCACCTCATTTGGTGGGGCAGCGTAGAGGTGTCGCCATTTCGGAGGGCAATCGCCTTTCGGAAACAGGTCGCCATTGCAAGTCGGAGCCAACCCAAACCAAACGATCAATGCAACGAAACCCATCGTAGTAATGCAGGCCCACATGATGGGATTGCCAAAACGCCAGAAGTTGGGTCGCTCTACAGCGTCCATTTACCCCTTCCCCTCCAAATACCGCCGCTTGGCCTCTTCCATCCGGCCCATCTCGCGGACGGCGTTTTCGATGGCGACCTCGTCGCTCTTGTCGGCATAGCGGAACTCGCTGTCGGCGTAGCGGTTGATCTCTTGGATCACCATCTCGACCGTGATCGGCTGGCGCAGGTCCTCGATCATCGCCTTCTTGGTGTCGTAGTCGCGGAACAGGAACAGGTCGGGGTTCTCCATCCATTCGTCGGGCAGTTCGAAATCCATCGCGCGAACCTTGACCGCGTCGGTGATGTTCTTGATCGCGCGGCCGGTGAAACGCTCATCAGCCTGCTGGATCGCCTTGAGGTAGGTGCCCAGCTTGGCGATGGTGTCCATCTGGCCGATCTCGCCGGACACTCGGTCATAGACCTGCAGCAGAGCGTCCTCATGCGGGCGGGCGTGGCTTTCGAAACTGGCGGCGACGGCCTTTTTGATTTCCTGCGCAGCATAGGCTTCGTGTTCTCCCAGCGGGATGTCGTGGTTACGGCCCATCAGCAGGTGCAGGATGTCGATGTAGTCCTCGCGCGTTTGCGGCCCGTCCACCAGGAACCGCGCACCTGCGCGCTGACGCAGGGCGTCGTCCACGTTCTCGGGGTAGTTCGAGAACATGCCAAAGGTGCAGTTGCCGCGCACGACGGTGTTGGCACCCGCAAAGCTCTCCATCAGCACGGCGGTGATTTCCAGTTGCCCGGCTGACGATTGTCGGTCGCCGCGCTTGCCTGCCAGCTGGTCGATGTCATCGATAGTGCCGAAGCCGATGACCGAGGGGTCGATAATCGTGTT
The DNA here is from genome assembly GCF_013030265.1 of Ruegeria arenilitoris. Classification (GTDB taxonomy): domain Bacteria; phylum Pseudomonadota; class Alphaproteobacteria; order Rhodobacterales; family Rhodobacteraceae; genus Ruegeria; species Ruegeria arenilitoris_E. The sequence continues at coordinate 80,728 of NZ_WPZQ01000013.1, read as the reverse complement.
GATGAAGGCCTTGGCGTTCTGGCCGGACTTGCCCTGATAGCTGTCGATATTGTCGGTGCTCAGGTTCTGATAGCGAAACGGATAGCCCGCATTCTGGCAGTAGTCGTTGATCAGCCCGGCCATCATCTGGATCAGGGTGGTTTTGCCGGTACCCGGTTTGCCGTCGCCCATGAAGGTGAAGATGAACCCGCCGAGTTCCGCGAACGGGTTCAGGCGGCGGTCGAAGTCATAGGCCATCACCATCTTGGCTAGCTTCATCGCCTGATACTTGGCGATATGGTTGCCCACCACCTCGTTCGGTTTCTTGAATGTCATGGTTAGCGTGGTGGATTTGGCCTTTGAGGCCGGCTCAAAACCTCGGATCGTCAGGTCGTCGGCCTCGATATGCCAGGCGGCGTTCTGGAACGGGCCCAGGTGGCCAGCAGACTGCGCGCGCAGGGCCGCCTTTTCCATCAGCTGTTCAGCATAGGCGCTGGTGGCCGCAATGAGATGCGCATCGTCGGGCGCGTGTTTGGCCAGCGTTTGGTCCAGCTCCCATAGCGCGCCATGCAGGGCGAGTTGGCCATTGTCGGTCAGAACTTCTTCGATCTCACCGATATCGGCGGTCGTCTCACCAAGATGCGAAGACATCAGATAGGCCAGTGCGTTGCCGAACGTGTGAGAGGTGATCAGAGCCTCAGCCGTTAGCAATTCCGAGAACTCGGTCTTGCGCGCAGCAGGTAGATCACCTGCAAGATTCGCACGTTTCAGATCGGCCAGTGGGGTTTGCTCCGCATATGCCTCGGCTACGGCCAGAGCAATGGCTATAGCCCGCCGAATAGCCTGCTGCGTCGTGGCCTGCGGCGGCGAGACCAGCGCATCGCCATCGTCCGAGGCCTCGATCCTCTCAACCAGATGCACCCCATCCGCCCGCGCGGTACGGCGTGTCACCAACCCCGGCGTGGTGGATCGAAACCGTCGCCCGGTCGACACACCCGGAGAACGTTCAACGGCGACCTCAACCGCCTTGGCAATCCGCGGTGCGTGTTCGAACCCATTCAGCAAGGCGGTCGCTGCGGGATAATGCTTGCGAATGTCGTCTTCGCGCAATTCCATCTGATCTGACGTCAAACTCATTTCAAAATCGCCTTTGCTGTCTTCAATATCTCAACACCTGTCCGGTCTTGCTGACGACGAACTTGCGTACGTCGGCAAAACCCGGCGGGTTGCGTTCGGCCAGCACCTGAAACGGGCGCTGGGGCAGGATGATCGACCGCTGGGTACGGGTGGCGCCGGTTTCGGCCCCCTGCCCGCCGAACGGGTCCAACGCAAACACCTCGCGCTCAACGGTCGAGAACCACCCGGCGCGCTCTTCGATCACCTCTTCGCTTTCCAGCTCTTCGGTGGTCCAGGCCAGCGCCCAGTCCTGCCCCTCGGGCGCTTGCGCGTCTTCCAACACCTGCCGCAGGGGGCCGGATTGCTCAGTGTAGGCCGAGGAATACATCGGACCCACATGGATGCGGCGCAGGTGCTTGGGGTGCAGGTCGTCAAAATCCTGATCGAAGCCTTTGGCGATGGTCACCAGTTTCAACCCGCCCAGCGACTGCGCCATCAGATGCGCCTGCACCTCGGGCCAGCGACGTTGGTCCTTGGGCAGAGCGGTTTTACCGCTGTCCTCAAGCTGCATCAGGTAAATGACCGGCAGGTTGATCTGGCTGTCATAGACCGCCCAGTGGATCAGAAACTTGCGCCGGTCTCCCTCATTGCCGATCCAATGGCATTCAGGATCGTTGCGGGCCCAAAACAACTCACCCTTTAGCAATTCCTCGTAATAGAGCCGCTGAGACAGCGCAAATTGCAGCTTGGTGGGGATTTCCCGGTCGCTAATGATGGTGCGCACCATGTCGGTTTTCAGGTCGTCTTCCGAGGGCATGTTCGCCAGATGCACTTGCGCCTGCTGTGCGTCATTGGCCATGGTCAGCAACTCAGCCGCCACCGGAAATCCGCTGTCGCGCTTGTCCATCGCAAGGCTGCCAAAGAACCGCCCCGTATCGCGCCCGACCAGCAGGTACTTCATGCTGAGCGCGCGGAAGGTGTAGAGCAGCCCCGAGAGGTAGCGCGACACGATCCGCACCTCTTGCTTGCTGATCGCTCCCTCGGCCTCCATCGTTGCGGCCACGCGCAGGAGGTGGACCGAGATCAACTCGAATTTACGGAAATAGCGGCGCGAGGCAAAGGTGTCGGTCAGGCCAACATGGTCTTGAGTTGGGTCAGTCATAGTCCTTTCAGAATGCCCCCAATAGCTTTTCCGATTGCACGATAAGTTCCCTGGCAAAGTGATCTGGTGGCGGGTTCACAGGTTTCGCTTTGGCAATTGAACAAGTCCGAAGTGCAAGCTGCGATCAGGGCAATGAAAACAAGGCCTACAAACCCAAAGACAAGCGATACTCTTCTACCCACCATACAGGTTCTTATCATGCTTCTCGACAATCGAAGCGAACCGGCGGGCAAAGCGTTCATCCGCCTTGGCCTTTTTCTCCAGCACGTCGCGGGCAAAGACCATGTGGTCCTCATGCGCCTCGAGCATGTCGGCCATCTTCTGGTTGGTCGCGGTGCCGATGGCGGCCATTGCCGTCTGCGCCTCTTGGTCAGTCTGCACGCCGATCTCGTTGATGCGGTGGGCCACGTCCTGCTGCTGCGCGGTTTTCAGCGATTTGGTCAGGGCGTCATACAGCACGACGCGCTGTTGCGTGTCTGTCTGCAGCTTATTGATCAGAACCATCTGCGTCGCCGCCTGATTTTGCAGTGAATCGACCCAGGTCTTGCCCTTTTCGATGTATCGCTCCAGCGTCTGCGACTTGGCCAGCTTGACCTGCTCTTCCTGAACCTTGGCGTTGTATTGCTTGTTCAGCTCGGCAAGTTCGGTTTCCAGCTGGGTGCGTGCGGCGGCGTCCTGTTCCACGCTGATCTTGTTCTCCAAAGTGATGATCGTCGGATCCATACCCTGAATCTCGGCCCGCAGAGCCTCAAGTTCGGCCACGGTCGCCTCACGGTCGTCCAGCGTGACGGTCAGGTTTTCCTCAACCTTCACGCGTTGCTCCTCCAGAACCGCCAACTGTCCTTCGAGCAGCTTCACGATCACATCGGATTTGGCGATCAGGTCCTGAAGCTTGTCGTCGATATTGGCCGTGCGCATACGTTCCTGCCGCATCGACTCGGATTTGCCTTTCGAGAAAATGCCGACAAACGTCTCCCAACCCGATTTCGAACGCATCTCGTCAAAATCCTTGGAAAAGGCGCTGGTGACGTCGTCCAAACCCATGATCAGTTCGGCGATATTGGCATTCATCACATCAGTATGGGCATGCATGTCTTCCAGCGTAGCGTTTTCGATGTCGATATCGGCCTCGGCGGTGCCGATCTTGGAGCGCGCGGCCTCAATCCGGGATGTCAGCCCCTCGATCTGCGACTGGCTTTCGCGCACTTTTTGCTGCGTTTCCTGAATCAACGCGTCAAACTGTTGGTTCGACATCTGTCCTATCCCTTTTTTTATTTATGTACCCAATAAGATAGGGAATGTTACGTGGATTTACATCCCCTTGGGCATCAAATACGAACAGGACTTTGGCAAACTCCGGAGAAAAAAGATAGGCGGGTTGACACTTTGGCCTCAGATCGCGTGAATGCGCGCGGTAGGCAAAACATCGTCACGTTTACCATACGAAAACTGGATTGATCTGACCGCACGGGTGGCCATAGACAATCCAAAGGGCATCTGTTTGAGTGCTAACAATTCCATACTGCCGGAGGCTGACCCATGCTGGACGCGACAACCGATCTGAAATCGATCCTAAAAAACCCCGATCTGCTGGTGACCAAGGCCTATATTGGCGGTCAGTGGGTGGATGGCGATAACGGCACTTTTGCCGTAACCAACCCGGCACGCGGGGATGTCGTGGCCGAAGTCGCAGACTTGAGCCGCGCGCAGGTTGCCGGCGCAATCGCACAGGCCGAAGCGGCGCAAAAAGAATGGGCCAAGCTGACCGGCAAGGAACGCGCCGTGATCCTGCGCCGCTGGTACGACCTGATGATGGAGAACGCCGAAGATCTGGGGAAAATCCTGACCGCCGAGCAGGGCAAGCCGATGGCCGAAGCCGTTGGTGAGATCGGCTATGGCGCGTCCTTCATCGAATTCTTCGGCGAAGAGGCAAAGCGCGTCTACGGTGAGACAATCCCCGGCCATCAGCGCGACAAACGGATCATGGTGCTGAAACAGCCAATCGGCGTTGCGGCTTCGATCACGCCCTGGAACTTCCCCAACGCGATGATAACCCGCAAGGCGGCTCCGGCACTGGCTGCCGGGTGTGCATTTGTCGCCCGTCCGGCCAAAGAGACCCCGCTGTCGGCGCTCGTTATGGGTGTTCTTGCGGAACAGGCCGGCATCCCAGCCGGCGTGTTCAACGTTCTGCCATCCTCCAGCGCCAGCGAGATCGGCAAGGAATTCTGCGAAAACCCCGGCGTGCGTAAACTGACCTTTACCGGCTCGACCGAAGTGGGCCGCATCCTGCTGAAACAGGCCGCCGATCAGGTCATGAAATGCTCGATGGAGCTGGGCGGCAACGCGCCGTTCATCGTGTTCGACGATGCCGATCTGGATGCAGCCGTCGAAGGCGCGATGCTGTGCAAGTTCCGCAATAACGGCCAGACCTGCGTCTGCGCCAACCGGATCTATGTACAGGCGGGCGTTTACGATGAATTCGCAGCCAAGCTGAAAGCCGCTGTTGAAGCGTTGAAAATCGGCGACGGTTTGGCCGAGGGCACAACCACCGGCCCGCTGATCAACGAAGAAGCAGTTGCTAAGGTCGAGGAACACATCAAGGACGTGACCGACAAGGGCGGCGCAGTTCTGACCGGCGGTCTGCCACATGATCTGGGTGGTACTTTCTTCCAGCCCACCATCGTGACCGGTGTAACGCAGGACATGATGGTTGCGCAGGACGAGACCTTTGGCCCGCTGGCACCGCTGTTCAAGTTTGAGGACGAAGACGACGTGATCGCCATGGCCAATGACACCATTTTTGGTCTGGCTTCATATTTCTACGCCAAGGACCTCAGCCGGGTCTACAAAGTAGCCGAGGCGCTGGAGTACGGCATCGTAGGCGTGAACACAGGCATCATCTCAACCGAGCTTGGCCCGTTTGGCGGCGTCAAACAGTCCGGCCTGGGTCGCGAAGGCAGCCATCACGGCATGGAAGACTATCTTGAGATGAAATACGTCTGCCTGTCGGTCTGATCCAACAAGGCCCTGGCGCAAACGTGCCGGGGCCATTCGGTTTGTCACAAAACTGCAGACAAACCGTCACATCCCTGAAATGACCCGCGTTCATCCCCCTCTCATCCAAGTGAGAGAGGATACCAACCGATGTCATTGCGCTTTGTCTGCCTGACATCTGCCCTTGCCCTGACCGCCGGTCAGGCTGCGGCAGAAATGAATTTCAACCGAATTGCGTCTTTCCCCGTTGTCAAGAACATGGCCGAGGGAGCTGATACCGAACGTGAGACCTCGCCCGAGATCATCGCAGCGACGGCGGACGGCATGACGCTGGTCTACACCGACAGCCCGCTGGGTGTGATCGGCATGGTCGACATCTCCGACCCCGCAAACCCGTCGCCTCTGGGCGCGATGGATGTGGGCGGCGAACCAACATCGGTCGGGATTGTTGGTGCGACGGCTTTTGTGGGCGTGAACACTTCGGAAAGTTACACCGCCCCGTCGGGCAAATTGATCTCGGTCGATATCGCAGGCAAGGCCGAAACCGGAGCTTGTGATCTGGGCGGTCAGCCCGATAGCGTCGCCATCGCCCCGGATGGCAGCTTTATTGCCGCGGCAATCGAGAACGAGCGAGACGAAGACCTGAACGACGGTGTTATCCCGCAAATGCCTGCCGGATCGTTGGCGCTGGTGCCGCTGAAAGATGGCGCGCTGGATTGCGCGGGCATGACAATGGCGTCGCTGACCGGTCTGGCCGAAGTTGCACCTACTGACCCAGAACCGGAATTCGTGGACATCAACGCTCTGGGCGAAACCGTCGTCACTCTGCAGGAAAACAACCACATCGCGGTGGTCGACAAGGACGGCAACGTGGTCAGCCATTTCTCGGCGGGTAGCGTGGATCTGGAAGGTATCGACGCCACAGATGAACGCGGCGCGCTGATCTTCACCGAAAGCCAAAAGGGCCGCCTGCGTGAGCCGGATGCGGTGAAATGGATCGACGACAACCACTTCGCCACCGCCAACGAAGGCGACTACAAAGGCGGCTCGCGCGGCTGGACGATCTTCCACAAGGACGGCACCGTTGTTTACGAAAACGGCACCGATTTCGAGAAAGCAATAATCCAGATCGGCCACTACCCCGACAAACGCTCGGACGCTAAGGGCGTAGAGCCTGAAAGCGTGACCGCTGCCACCTTTGGGGGTACGCCGATGATCTTTGTGGGCGCCGAACGCGCTTCGGTCGTGGGTGTGTATGACGCCACCGATCCTGCCAACCCGGTTCTGAAACAGCTGCTGCCTTCAGGCGTTGGGCCGGAAGGTTATGTTGCCATCCCCGAGCGCAATCTGCTGGTCTCGGCAAACGAAAAGGACCTGATCGAAGATGGCGGCCCGCGTGCGCATGTCTCGATTTTTGAGTATCAGGACGCCGCCGCCAGCTATCCGCATCTGACCTCAGAAGGCGCGGATGAGCTGATCGGTTGGGGTGCTCTGTCAGGTCTGGTCGCTGATGAGGACGGCATGATCTATGCGGTCAACGACAGCTTTTATGGCTTCCAGCCGTCGATCTTCAAGATCGACCCCAGCCAGCAACCGGCCCGCATCGTGGACGTGATCCGCATTCACCGTCAGGATGGAAACCCGGCGCAGAAGCTGGATCTGGAAGGCATCACACTGGACGGCAAGGGTGGCTTCTACGTTGCCTCCGAAGGCCGGACCGGCCGTGTTATCCCGCACGCGATCTACCACGTCTCAGCCGAAGGCAAGATCAAGGATCGCAAGGGTGAAATCGGCCTGCCGCCGGAACTGATGGCGGTCGAGAAGCGTTTCGGTTTCGAGGGCATCACCAAGGTCGGCGACACCCTGTGGATGGCCGTTCAACGCGAATGGAAGGACGACCCGGAAAACCACGTGAAACTGGTCGCGTACAATTTGGGCACCAAGGAATGGGGTGCTGTGCACTACCCCAAGGCAGATCCCGAAAAAGGCTGGGTCGGCCTGTCGGAAATCGTGGCCTTCGGTGACCATGTCTATGTCATCGAGCGCGACAATCAGCACGACCACCGCGCCGTGACCAAAAAGATCTACCGCATCCCTCTGTCTGAAATGACCCCAGCCCCGCTGGGTAGTGAGTTGCCAGTGGTCACCAAGGAAGAGGTCCGCGACCTGCTGCCCGACCTGACCTCGACCGGCGGCTACGTTCTGGACAAGATCGAAGGCCTGGCGATCCTGCCTTCGGGCGAGGCATTCGTTATGACCGATAATGACGGCGTCGATGACGCGTCGGGCGAGACGATGTTCTGGTCCATCGGGTCTGTGACCGCCGGAAACTGATCCACAACACATCTGAAGGGCGTCGAGTGTTCCCGCTTGACGCCTTTTTTACATGCCCATAAACAGGCGCCTTTCGCAAAATTCATCGGGAGGATTCGGGCATGGCACATCATGACCCCGTATTGGGCATTGATTTTGGAACCTCCAACTCGGCAGCGGGTTATCTGGTCGATGGAAAACCGCAACTTGTTGAAATGGAAGCCGGGCAATTCACTCTGCCGACGACGTTCTTCTTTGATTTTGAAACCCGGAAAACGCTGATTGGAGAGCCAGCAAACGCGGCACTGCTTGACGGGGCCGAAGGACGTTTCATGCGTGCGCTCAAACGCGTTTTGGGCACCAGTCTGATGCATGAAAAGCGCCAGATACTGAATGAGCGGGTGACATTCGTCGATATCATTTCGCGCTTTCTGAAGCAGATCAAAACCCGCGCTGAAACCCAGGCCGGCCGCCCAATCGACGCCGTGCTATCGGGACGCCCGGTTGTTTTTCATGGCACCGGCGATCCCCGCGAAGATCAGGCCGAAGCAGATTTGCGGGCGTGTTATCTTGCGGCAGGATTCAAGCATATCGACTTCATGCCCGAACCCGTTGCTGCAGCCATTTCCAGCGGCGCATTAGATCACCCGGACCAGATCGGACTAATCGCAGATATCGGAGGTGGTACATCCGACTTCTCCCTGTTTCGCTCGCGCCCCGAGGGCATTGAAATTCTTGCCAATCACGGTGTTCGCATCGGTGGCACGGATTTCGACCGGTCAATCAGCGTTGATCTGGTCATGCCCCTACTGGGCAAAGGAACGCTTCTGCGCAAGGTGATCGGCCCGGGTACAACACCTGCCCCTGCCGCGATTTTTGGTGATCTTGCCACCTGGGAGAAGATTCCATTTCTCTACACGCCGCAGAACCAGCGCATGGCGGATGAGATGGCTCGGCTGGCCGAAGAACCCGGGAAGCTGGCGCGCCTGTCCACCGTCCTCAGGGACGAATTGGGTCACGAGCTTGCCTTTGCTGTCGAACACGGAAAGATCGCGGCCAACAACCACGACTCCAGCCCGTTGATTGAACTGGACCAGGTTGAGCGAAATCTGACCGTACCCGTAGCACCTGAAGCACTGGACCAAATACTCGAAACACATTCAAAGAAGCTGACCGAAGGTGTTTCAGAAACCCTGCGGCTTGCTGGCGTGAACGCTGCACAGGTCGATCGTATCGTCTATGTCGGCGGATCCAGCCTGATGTCGACTGTCGCAGGAACGCTCAAGGCCGTTTTTCCCGAGGCACAGCATACATTTTCTGAAGTGTTCACTGCTGTGACGGATGGATTGTCCATCGCGGCCAACCGCTAGCAGCCGAAACGAATTTCGCCCCGCGCCTGGAGGAGCACGGGGCGTTGCGGTAACCTTGGGAGGAAGCGATTACCGCAGCTTCTGCGTTTGCCGAATTAGTTGACGGCTTTGGCGTCGACGACGTCCTTTTCAATCGCCTTTTCCGAAGAAATCTCGATCCGGCGCGGCTTTAGTGCTTCGGGCACTTCACGCTTCAGATCGATGTGCAGCATGCCATTCTCATGGCTGGCGCCGGTGACGCGCACATGATCGGCCAGTGCGAAACGACGCTCGAACGCGCGGGTGGCGATGCCACGGTGCAGATAGCTGCGCTCTTTGTCTTCGGCGGCTTTCTTACCTGAAACGACGAGGGAGTTTTCCTTCACTTCGACCGACAGATCGGATTCCGAAAAACCGGCGACTGCCACCGAGATACGGTAGGTGTCAGCATCGGTTTTTTCGATGTTATACGGGGGATAGCTGGGCTGAGCCACGTCATTGGTCAGAACACGGTCCATCATGTCGGCGATCTGGTCAAAACCGATAGTGGCGCGGTGCAGCGGTGCAAAATCAAAACTACGCATGTTTCGTATCCTCATTCTTGAGCGATTAACGATGTCTTGCCCTCCATTCGGACGGGCGGTGATGAATACCGGACCCCGTTTGTGGCGATCCGGTACAATTCACATGGGTAGCAATCTGATTGAGTTCAAGACCCGCCGGAACTGATGAATTTTGCCCCGGAACTGGACTTGCCCGATCCCACCTGCAGCCGGCGGATCGAGGCTTTGGGTTTTGGCGCATCACGACGCATATCCGCCTTGAGGCCGGAAACGATGTCGGCCAACTCCATACCAAAACCAACCTTGCGACGCCCATCCGAATAGACCGCCGAAACAACCGACAGAATCTGCCAGCGAGGTCCGCTCTTGGCCAGAATAGCCGACCCCGAGGATCCAAAGGTGATGTCGCAATCGAAAGTGATCAGTCCCTGTCGCCTTTCCAGAATTCGACAGGACCGTTGGCGGGTGATCGCCTCGGACCGTCCACGCCCATATGAGGCAATGCTGATTTCGTTTCCGGCAACCCGGCCATTGTGCAACGCAAACGGGTCGGCGATTGAATATGGAATCGGTTGTTCCAACCGCATCAACGCCACATCTGCCCGAATACTCTCGGGCGACAGCGGCGCGTTAGCTGCATAATCCGGATGAGCTGCTATTTGCACGACCTTGCGCTCTGCCAGCGCCTCTCCGTCACTGAGACCGGCCCGGAAAGTCACCTCACCGGGGACATAGGGCTTACCGGTTTTCTTATCCAACGCGCAATGCGCGGCGGTCAGCACCAGATCCTGTGCAATCAATGTGCCAGTACAAAAGGATTGCTTGCCGATATCAAGGCGGCCAATCGCTTCCCAGCCATACAGATCATCCCGGTCGGTCAGCCTGCGTTTGTTACCGGTTTGGGCTAGGGACGCAGTGGCCAGCAATGAAATACAAAGAAAAAAGCTAAAAACAAAACGGATCATGGTTTGATAAATCTCGCCCCTATATTCTTGCGTGGCTCGCCTGAGCTTGAAGACGCTCCAAAACCTCGTCCTGCGGACAATTCTGACTTGAGTAACTGCAGCGAATCCTCCAGTGCGGTACCAAGGGACACGCGCTGCCCTTCCATCCGCGCCATCGCTGCAACGACTGACACTATGCGCGGACGCTCACCAGACAGCGAAAAAACCGGAGCGCCGGAGGAGCCAAAGTTCACGTTGCAGGACATCACCAGAACACCCGCCTGCCGTGTCACAACCGAACATACCTCTTGCAGAGACGGCGCTTCGGCCCGGTCTTCAGCATAAGAGACGACGCCAACCTCTTCACCCCGACGGGGCCAGTCCCCCGTTTCAAACGGAATAACCGTCGTATTGCGGATCGGTTGCCAGAGCTCGATCAATGCAATGTCGTTGCGAACGCGCATGGTCGAGGTTTCCTGATCGTAGTGATACTCCGGGTGAATAACGGCCTGACGCGCGGCCCTGTAAGCCGAGGCACGACCGAAGCGCCAACCTGCCCGAAATTCGATCTGTTCCGGATCGATCCGTTGGCGGGTAGATTTGTCGAACAAACAATGTGCTGCAGTCAGAACCAGCGTTGGCGAAATCAATGCTCCGGTACAAAATCCGACTCCATCGATCTCAAGCCGTCCGACAGCCATCCACGCCCGCCCGGAATCGGTGGTTTCAAGGCTTTTCAGCCCCGTATCCTGCGCCATCGCCGCCATGGGCAGCATACTCAACGCAAAGGCCCTGATCCAGTTACGCACGCGGTTCTCCGGCCGATCATTGCAAGCCATTTTTCATATGCGCTGCGTTGGGCGAAAATAGGGCGAAGGAAACATGGGCTGTTTTGGCAAACAACTGATGCGCGACTGCATCAGCTATGTCAGCGCAGGATTGGCACCTCTGATGCGCTGTCATTTCCTTGCCGTAAGGCACTTGGCATGGGCCCGCCGGATGCCCAGTCCAGCAATTCAACAGTGTGCAGGATCGGCACATCGGTGCCCGAGCCGATCTGCATCATGCACCCGATGTTGCCTGCCGCTATGACATCCGGACTTTTGGCCACCAGCGTCTTTACCTTTCGCTGTTTGAGCTTCGATGAAATCTCTGGCTGCATCAGATTGTAGGTGCCTGCACTGCCACAGCAGAGATGGCTATCCGCAGGCTCTACTACCTTGAAACCCGCACGTTTCAGGAGATCTTTGGGGTGGGATTTGATCTTTTGACCATGTTGCAGCGAACAGGCCGCGTGATATGCGACGGTCATGTTCTTGTCGCTACTTTGTGGCATTTCCAGCTGCATCAACAACTCGCTGACATCCATCGCAATAGCGGAAACCCGTGCGGCGTCATTGGCGAGGGGATCGTTCCGGAACATGTGGCCGTAATCCTTGACCGTGGTTCCGCAGCCCGAGGTATTAATAACAATCGCATCCAATCCGGAACTATCCATTTCCCGCGCCCAGGCCTTGATATTGGCCGCGGCTGCCGCATGACTGTCGTCGGTTTTACCCATGTGGTGTGTCAGCGCCCCACAACACCCGGCTCCTTCGGCGACCACTACTTCGCACCCCAGTCGGGTCAGCAATCGGATCGTTGAATCATTGATGTCAGTGTTTAGCGCCTTTTGTGCACATCCGGTCATCAGAGCAACGCGTTTGATGCGCTGTCCATCAGCTGCAAAACTCTGCGGATCGTCGTTTCGACTTACCGGAGGGATGGTCTTTGGCGCCATATCCAGCATTGCCCGCAAGCGCGCATCCGGCATCAGAAACCGGAAGGGGCGCCCCAGTTTGGCTCCGATCAGCGCCCATCGAAACCGCATCGGATAAGGTAGGATCTGCGCCAGAACCCAACGCAGTACGCGATCCGTAAACGGGCGTTTATAGTTCGCCTCAATGTACTCGCGCGCGTGATCGACCAGGTGCATATAGTGCACGCCGGATGGGCATGTCGTCATACAAGACAGGCAAGACAGGCAACGATCGATATGCTTGACTGTCTTTTCATCCGGCACACGCTCGTTTTCCAGCATATCCTTGATCAGATAGATGCGGCCACGTGGGCTGTCTAATTCATCTCCCAGCACCTGATAGGTGGGACAGGTGGCTGTGCAAAACCCACAATGCACACAACTGCGCAATATCTCGTTGGACCGCTGGATGGCGGGATCTTGCAATTGCTCTTTGGTAAAGGTCGTCTGCATTGCCCTATCCCATCAGCCCCGGATTAAAGAGACCACGCGGATCAAAGCGTTGCCGCAATCCTTTTGACAAAGCCGCAACTCCGGCAGTCTCTGGTTGAAAGCGCCCAAGCCTTTCAATGGTTTCATCATCGGCCCGTACAATCGTTGCATGCCCGTCGAACGCCCCCAGTCGGCTACGCAGATCAGTGCCTTTCGGCACCAGAACCCAAATCAGCCCGCCACCCCAATCAAACAGTGTTTTCTCAGCCTCAATCCGGGCAGCAATTTCAGGGGCGTCACCGGGCTTGACTGAAATTCGCCAGACGTCTCCATCAGCACCCTGAAAAGACTCAACATTCCGAAATGCACGCCAGAGATCATCGGACGCATCAACTGGTGCCACTTCACCAACATCGGATAGCTCCGCCTGCAATTGCCCGACCCTATAGGCGACCGAGTCCGAGAATCCCTCGGCCCGCAAGTAGGCGAACCCGGCTTTCGGATCATAGACTGCGCCGTTCACTTCGTACGGGGATTTCAGGGCGGTTGATAAAGCGCGCACAGCGGTCATGGCATCGGTGACCCGGATCGCAATAGTCGCCATCGCCTCAGGTTTCGGCAAAACCTTCAGTGAAACTTCGGACAATACACCTAGCGTACCCCAAGACCCCGCCATGAGCTTGACCAGATCATAGCCGGTGACGTTTTTCATCACCCGGCCACCATTCTTGATCACCTGTCCCGTTCCGTCGACATACCGAACGCCCAGCAGGAAGTCCCGGCAGGCCCCGGCCTGTATCCTGCGTGGGCCAGAGATATTCGCTGCAACGACACCACCAATAGTCGGCTCACCTGTTACACCCAGCAGCCCGCGATGATCCATCGGTTCAAAGGCTAGCTGCTGACCTTCAGCCGCAAGCGCGCCTTCAATCTCGACCACCGGAGTGCCTGCCTTTGCAACAAGCGTTAGCGCGCCGGGTTCGTAGAGAGTGATGCCGCTCAGGCCTGTGGTGTTGATTGCTGTTTCGGGACCGCCAATACCACGCGTTCCACCCCCGACAATCCGCACCGGTTCGTTCTGCCCGGCCACCAGCTCGGCCAATTCGGCCTCAGTATCAGGTCTCATATCTGTTCATCTTTTCCAAAACGCTCTGGGAGAGGGAGAGACTATTCCGCAGCGATCCGCGTAACGCGGCGCGTCTCAGATGCATCCAGCGGAAACACCTTGGCCGGGTTCAACAACCACTTCGGATCAAACACGTCCTTGACTGCCATTTGAGCCTCAAGGTCCTGCTGAGTGTACTGGTGGGACATCAGATCCCGCTTTTCGATGCCGACGCCATGCTCACCCGTGAGGCATCCGCCCTCATCAACGCAAAGCTTGAGGATTTCGGCGCCAAAGGCTTCGCATTTTTCCAGATCGCCAGGCTTGTTGGCATCAAACAGGATCAGTGGATGCATATTGCCGTCACCTGCGTGGAACACGTTACCCACTGCAAGGCCATACTCTTTGCTCAACTCACCGATACGGCGCAGGACTGCTGGCAACGAGGACACCGGGATCGTGCCGTCGAGGCACATGTAATCATTGATCTGCCCCATCGCGCCAAAGGCGGACTTCCGGCCTAACCAGATGCGTGCACTTTCCTCGGCCGATTGGCTTTCCCGCAGCTCGACAGGATTGTGCCGCCTAGCGATCTCGACGATTTTTGCCAGCTGGCTGTCAATCTCAGCCTCTGACCCTTCGACCTCTACAATCAGCAATGCCTCGCAATCCGGATAGCCGGCATGCGCAAAATTCTCGCAGGACTGGATACACAAACGGTCCATAAACTCGATTGCCACAGGCAGGATACCCGATTTGATGATGTCGGAGACACATTGCCCTGCCACCTCATTGTCATCGAAACCCATCAGGACAGGTCTGGCCCCTTCGGGTTTACGCAGAATGCGCAGCGTTGCTTCGGTAACCACGCCCAACTGTCCTTCAGACCCGCAAATCACCCCCAGCAGATCCAACCCACCCGCTTCCAGATGTGCGCCGCCGATTTCGACTACACTGCCATCCATCATGACCATGGTGACACCCATCAGGTTGTTGGTCGTCACACCATACTTCAGGCAATGCGCTCCACCTGAGTTCATGGCGATGTTCCCCGCAATCGCGCAGGCAAGCTGCGATGACGGATCAGGCGCATAAAAGAAATCTTCTTCTTCGACCGCCCCGGTCACGCTGAGGTTGGTGCGCCCTGTTTGAACCCGGATGAAGCGATTGTCATAGTCCACTTCCAGCACGTCATTCATGCGAGCGACGCCCAAAATCACGCAATCTGCCGTTGGCAAAGCACCGCCGGCCAAAGAAGTACCCGCACCTCGCGGTACGACTGGCACCCCCTCTTCGTGGCAAATGCGCAGCACATCCGAGACTTCCTGCGTGGTCGAAGGCAAAACCGCGATCATTGGCGCGCATTTGTAAGCTGTCAGCGCATCACATTCATAAGCCCGCGTCTCGGCCTCGTCATGGATCACCGCACCAACTGGTAAAACCTGTTGCAGACGCGCGATCACCCCGCTTTTACGCGAGATCACGTCAGGATTTGGCTGCGGCATTTCCATGGCTGATCCTCCATTTGGTAAAATAATATTACCAATTTCTTCATCTGGCAAGTTCTCACATCAGGACGTACTGTCGCGCTCATGACCTGGATCGACCGCGCCCTGTTGTTTTCACCACTCGATTATCTGGCCATCCTGCTGCTTTTGCTGGCATGGCAGGGAATTGGCTGGCGTATCGAGAACCCGTCCGCGCAAAAACCCTCGGTTTCCATGATGATGGACGACTTCCGCAGGGGCTGGATGCAAGAGATGGTCACCCGGCAACCGCGGATGTTTGATGCCCAGGTTGTTGCGGCAATGCGTCAGGGTAGCACGTTCTTTGCTTCAACCACTATGATTGCGATTGGTGGTGGCCTCGCCCTGCTGGGCAATACCGAGCGCCTCGCCGGGGTTGCACAAGATCTTGCAATTGGCAGTGCCCCGGCAATGGTCTGGGAAATAAAGATCCTGATTGTGGTGCTGTTTCTGTCCAACGCATTTCTCAAATACGTATGGGCGCACCGGCTGTTCGGCTATTGCGCAGTAATTATGGCTGCTGTTCCAAATGATCCCGAAGATCCGCAGGCCTATCCCCGTGCAGCACAGGCAGCCGAAATCTGTGTGACAGCTGCCCGCAGCTTTAACCGCGCCCTGCGCGTCACTTATTTTGCCCTTGCCGCCATCGCTTGGATTTTGGGGCCCCTGGCTTTGATACTCACGACACTCATCACACTTGGTGTGCTTTATCGGCGCGAATTTGCCTCTCATTCCCGCGGTATTCTGATGAGCATGCCTCCGAACACAGACACGTGATCGCCATTTCGCACCTGAATCCGTAGGTTGCAGACTATGCGATATCTGATTCTCAGCGCCTTGCTTGCGACTCCCGCCTTTGCCGATCCTTCCGTGATCGAAAACGTCTCAGCCAGCCGTAGTGGAGACACCTGGCGTTTCGATGTCACGATCCGCCATCCCGATACGGGCTGGGATCACTATGCCGACGGCTGGCGGGTTCTGGACATGGATGGGAACGAACTGGGCATGCGTGTCCTGCATCATCCGCATGAGAATGAGCAGCCCTTTACACGTTCGTTGGGTGGGGTCACCATTCCGGACGGCATAACTCAGGTACAGATTCAGGCTCGTTGCAGTGTCGACGGATGGGATACCGAAACAACGCTGGTGCAGCTGAACTGATCTTCAAAACACGCCCAGACTGAGACCAGCGGCCAAGGCTGCTCCGATCTCTGCGCATTTCTCAAGCTCGTCGTCCCGGATTTTCTTTTCCGCCAGAATCGCCTCGGGCGTTTGCGCATGTGTGCAAATGATCAGCGGTGGCTGTACTTCTTTCAACCGCCAGCCTGTCGCAATCCGCGCAATCTGACTGGCCGCATTCTCGCCGTCAGAACCTGCGCAGACCATTTGCGCGTAGGGTTTGCCTTCGATCTTGCCCAACACTGGATAGTAGCTGCGGTCAAAGAATTCCTTCATCAAACCGGAAATGGCAGCAAGATTTTCGGGTGCACAAAAGATGTACCCATCCGCCAACAGCAAATCTTCTGGTCCGGCCTGATCCGCAGGCTTTAGAACAGTATCCGCTTCTTCTTGCGCAGCTTTGGCCGCTGCTTCGGCCATTTGCCGACTGCCGCCCGTACGTGAGTGATAAACAATCAAAAGCTGCGGCATGTCAGACCCGGTGGTAGGGACCGCCGGAAAGGATGGTTGCGGCCCGGTAAAGTTGCTCGGCCAGCATCACACGGACCAACATGTGGGGCCAGACCATGGACCCAAATGAGATGGAAAAATCAGCCTCGGCCCGTAGACTAGGGTCTATTCCGTCCGCGCCACCGATGATCAGCGCCAAATCCTGACGCCCGGCATCACGCCAGCCACCCAGTTTCTTGGCAAAATCCGGCGAGGACATCACCCGCCCCCGTTCATCCAACGTACAAATCACTGCACCCTTGGGCAGCGCCTTGCGCAGCAACGCGGCCTCGGCACCCATACCTGCATTTTTCTTGTCTTCAACCTCGATCACCCGCGCAGGACCAAGGCCCAGCGCACGGCCGGTCCGGTCAAATCGGGTCAGATAATCATCAAGCAGGGTCTTCTCCGGTCCGGCACGCAATCGCCCGACCGCACAAATGCTGATACGCATATTTCTCTCGCCGCCGGCCTGTTAATTCAGGCCGGGATGACGCCTCAGTTCGCCGAGGCGCTGCCGCCCTGAGGCAGCCACATCTTTTCCAGCTGGTAGAATTCACGCACTTCGGGGCGGAAGATATGGACGATCACGTCGCCCGTATCGATCAACACCCAGTCGCCGGCATCCTTGCCTTCGACCTTCGAGGTGAAACCGAATTCCTGCTTGATGCGATCCGTCAGCTTTTCCGCCATGGCCGAGACCTGACGGGTCGACCGACCCGAGGCAATCACCATGTGATCCGCAACAGAAGACTTACCTTGCAGGTTGATCTGCACGACGTCTTCGGCCTTGTCATCGGAAAGTGAGGAAAGGATGCGTTCAAGCAGCTTGTCGCTGATTGACTGAGAGTGGGCCATTACACCGGCCCCATCTTCGGCGGGCAAACCCGCCTGTGTATGTAGAGACAGGACATAGTCCTCCTTTGCTGCGCGCCATGAAACCCCGGCGCCGGGGTACTAATAAGGTAACAAGGGGAATGCAACATTTCAATGAACGGACGCTTCTGGGTCCGCACGCGCAGTCACTCTTTGGCGATCTGTTGCGCGACTGCGTCGTCCGACAACAGCCGAACCTCTCGCTGCGGGAAGGGGATAGAGATACCTTCTTCTTTGAAAGCGTCCCAGAGGGCGAGATAGACATTGCCGCGGATATTGGTCAGCCCTTTGGTTGGATCGCTGATCCAGAACCGCAAAACATAGTCCACGCTGCTGTCGCCAAATCCAGTGATGTGGCAGACCGGCTCATGCGTTCCACCGCTCAGCACGCGCGTGACGGCTTTTACCGACCGGATCGCAGTAGCACGCACCTGATGCGGATCGTCGTCATAGCTGGTCCCGAAATCCAGATCGAGCCGCACAAAACGGTCCGAATGCGACCAGTTCACAACCTGATTTGTAATCAGATCCTCGTTCGGGATCAGATACTCCCGCCCGTCCCGCGTCACCACTGAGACATAACGCGCGCCCAGCGCATTTATCCAGCCAAACGTGTCGCCCAGCGAGATCACGTCGCCCGGTTTGATCGACCGGTCCATCAGGATGATGATCCCGGAAATCAGGTTCGACACCACTTTTTGCAAGCCAAAACCGATGCCCACACCGATCGCGCCGGACAACAACGCAATACCGGTCAGGTCAAACCCAAGGGTGCGGATCGCCGCCAGAAAAACCGCGCCATACAGAAGCACCTGAATGCCCTTGGCCAGCAAAACCTGCATGGATGGGGTGATGTCGTCATTGCCCTTCAATCCACGTTCTGCAGCGCGCGTGCCCAGCCGGGCAAGCGTCAGCAGTATTCCGATCAGCAGTACTGCCTTGATGATGCCGAGCGCTGAAATGTGCAGGTCGCCAACCGAAATCGCCACTCCATCCAAAAAGTCGGCCACATCGTCCGTCAGATTCAACGCAACCAGCGTTGCATAGATCCACATCGACCACTTGAATATCCGTCTGAGTGTTCGGTTGCGCACCAGCCGGGCCACCATTGCAATGACAAGCCAGGCCACCGCCAAGGTCGCGAACACGCCGATCAGATAGCTGCGTGACGGCCAGGTGACTTGCTGCATCACCAGATACAGCCCCCAGGACAGGATCACGAAATAGACAAGTGTCAGGCGACGCATCAGTTGGACCAGTGTCCGCAACCGCCATTTCGGCCAGCCCGTGCGTGCGCGCGCCCACGCCTCCCAGCGCTTTTGCGTCAGCAGTCGCAGGACAAAGGCCAGCGCCCATAGGAACAGGATGATGATCAACTGGTACTGTCGCCACCCCGGTGTCACGACCAGTTCAATCAGGTTCTCAAACTGCGAGGAAAAGGCCAAAGCCATGTTTTCATAAAGATCAGACAGCGATTCCGGCAACAGATCCTGGTTCATGCGCATCTCCTGCTGGTTAGCTTGGAGACCGATGCGCCCTGATGCAAGCCCAAGCTACCGGTCTACACGTATGCGGGATTGATCCTTGATTGACGCGAAGCTGCGATATATCTGAGGCGCATGAGACTCAATGTGGCCCAACTCCAGAATCTGGAAGACCGCGCGCGGTTGCGTGAACGGTTCTTTGGGGCTGCCCGCACGGTCCTGGCCCGCCTATCGGCGGCCTGAGCCACCTCGCCAGCTATTTCTCATTACATACGGGAGAGGACCTATGTCCCCCAAAACGCTCTATGACAAGATCTGGGATGCCCATGTCGCGCACGAAGCCGATGATGGCACCTGCCTGCTTTATATCGACCGCCACCTGGTACACGAAGTCACCAGCCCGCAGGCGTTCGAAGGCCTGCGCATGGCAGGCCGCAAGGTACGCGCACCGGAAAAGACCATCGCCGTCCCAGATCACAACGTGCCCACCACACCTGACCGGGTGAACGGGATCGAAAACCCGGAATCGCGCATTCAGGTCGAAGCGCTGGACAAGAACGCCAAGGATTTTGGCATTCACTACTACCCTGTGCATGATGTGCGTCAGGGCATCGTCCACATCGTCGGCCCCGAGCAAGGCTGGACCCTGCCCGGCATGACCGTTGTGTGCGGCGACAGCCACACCGCCACCCACGGCGCGTTTGGTGCGCTGGCCCATGGTATCGGTACGTCCGAGGTTGAACACGTTCTGGCCACGCAGACTCTGATCCAGAAGAAGTCCAAAAACATGAAGGTGGAAATCACCGGCAAACTGCAGCCGGGCGTGACCGCCAAGGACATCACTCTGGCCGTTATCGGCGAGACCGGTACTGCTGGCGGCACCGGCTACGTCATCGAATATTGCGGCGAAGCGATCCGCGATCTGTCGATGGAAGGCCGCATGACCGTCTGCAACATGGCGATCGAAGGCGGCGCACGCGCGGGCCTTATCGCCCCTGACGAGACCACCTTTGAATATGTCAAAGGCCGTCCCCATGCACCGAAAGGTGCCCAGTGGGAAGCGGCGATGGATTGGTGGAAAACGCTTTATACCGACGAAGACGCGCATTTCGACAAGGTCATCACCCTGCGCGGCGAAGACATTGCGCCGGTCGTGACCTGGGGTACCAGCCCCGAGGACGTACTGCCGATCACCGCAACCGTGCCTCATCCAGATGATTTCGAAGGCGGCAAGGTCGACGCGGCCCGCCGTTCGATCGAATACATGGGTCTGGAAGCCGGTCAGAAGCTGAGCGATGTGGAAATCGACACCGTCTTCATCGGCTCGTGCACCAACGGTCGTATCGAAGACCTGCGCGCCGCGGCTGAAATCCTTAAGGGCAAAAAGATCAAGGACGGTCTGCGCGCTATGGTCGTGCCGGGCTCGGGTCTTGTTCGCGCTCAGGCCGAAGAAGAAGGCCTTGCCGAAATCTTCAAAGAGGCCGGATTCGAATGGCGTCTGGCGGGATGCTCGATGTGTCTGGCGATGAACCCCGATCAGTTGCAACCGGGCGAGCGCTGTGCCGCGACCTCGAACCGCAACTTCGAAGGCCGTCAGGGCCGGGGCGGACGCACCCATCTGCTGAGCCCCGCAATGGCTGCCGCTGCGGCAATCACAGGACGGCTGACAGACGTACGGACTCTGATATGACGCACGTGTTTGCAGGGACGTGCCCGATCTGCGAGCAACCGTCAAAATTTCGCTCAGAACACGATTGGCTGCGCGATTTTCTTCTGTGCTCGAATTGCGGATCCTTGCCGAGAGAACGTGCGCTGGCCTGGTGCCTTCACCACTTCATTCCGGACTGGCGTTCCATGGTGATCCATGAATGCTCACCTGCCGAACGAGGCATTTCAGTTCGGATGATGAAAGAAGCCCCCGGCTATATCGGCTCGCACTATTATTCGGATGTGCCGCGCGGTCAGAAGAATGGTCCGTACCAGTCGGAAAATCTTGAGCAACTGACGTTTGAGGACAACTCGATCGACATTCACTGCCATTTGGACGTTTTGGAGCATGTGAATGATCCCGGTGCATGTTTTACCGAAATGATGCGAACGCTGAAGCCAGGAGGGTTCATCATTTTCACCACCCCGGTTTATGAAACCAAAGCCACGACAGAGAGGCGCGCCTGGATCAGGGAAGATGGTGTGGAGCATCTGTTCGAGCCAGAGTACCACGGCAATCCGATCGACAATGAAGGCGCCGCGGTGACGTTCCACTTTGGCAACGACCTGTCCAGCCTGATCCTGAACTGGGCGCCGGGTGCATCAGTGCGTCAGGTCAGGTTGAACGACGCCAGCATCGGCGTACTGGGGGAGTTTCGGGATGTTTTTGTCGTGCAAAAACCCGACCCGAACCCTCCGGGATTTGTGACCCGAGTGCGCAATTGGCTCAGGTGAAGATGTGCTAAGTCACTCCGATCGATATTGCAGCCCTCGTGATGGCACGAGACGATACAAGAGAGAGTTAAGGATGGTTGGCAGAAACATCAAATCTAACGTAAGCTACCCTCATATCTAGATATTTGAGGGAGAGACTGAAATGAGTGATTGGGTCAAATGGCTCCTGCTGGGGCTACTATCCATAGCGTTTGGCATCTTTGTGCTGGGCGCACCTGTTGTTGCATCCATTGCAGTAACAGTGGTGACCGGCGTGCTGCTGCTGATATCAGGCGTGCTGCAGGTTGTTGGCGGCTTCACCGTTGAAGGTACGGGAAATAAGATCCTGTCCTTCATCATGGGTGCCGTAATGCTGTTTCTCGGGTGGTCGTTCCTCGATAACCCGTTGGAAGGCACGCTGACGCTGGCGACGGTGGTTCTGATCCTGTTCATGGCAGGCGGTATTGCCCGGATCTTCCTCTCATTTCAGATGCGCGGAACGTCTTTTTTCTGGCCCACACTGATCTCGGGCATCTTGTCGATCATCCTCGCAGGTATCATCTGGAGTTATGCCGCAGAAGAACCTGCGGTACTGTTCCAGCTTCTTGGTATTTTGCTGGGCATCGAGATGCTGTTCAACGGGTTCGGTTTGGTCTTCATGGCGTTCTTCGTCAAAAACGCACCTAACGAAACGACAGAAGCGAAAGAAGCTTAAACGCGGGGCATGGGCGCGGCCCTCTCCCGCAGGAGTGTAGACATGGAAAAGTTTGACAAAGTCCACGGGGTGGCCGCCCCAATGCCGCTGATCAATATCGACACAGATATGATCATTCCGAAAGTACACCTGAAAACGATCAAACGGTCCGGCCTTGGTGTCGTGCTGTTTGACGAGATGCGCTATCACGATCATGGCGGCGAAAATGAGGAGTTTGTTCTGAACAAACCCGCTTATCGCAATACCGAGATTCTGGTGGCCGGCGACAATTTTGGGTGTGGTTCGTCACGGGAACACGCCCCTTGGGCAATCAAGGATTTCGGCATCAAGGTCGTAATCTCGACCAGCTTTGCTGACATCTTCTTCAACAACTGCTTCAAGAACGGCATCCTACCCATCGTGGTCGAAGAAGAGCATCATGTGATCCTGATGGAAGACGCCCACAAGGGCGAGAACGCCCGCATGACCGTGCATCTGGAAGATCAGCAGATCACTACATCAGACGGCGTGGTAATCGAGTTTGAAATTGATCCCCATCGCAAACATTGCCTGCTGAATGGTCTGGATGATATCGGCCTGACGATGGAAAAAGATCACCACATCGACAAGTTTGAAGATCATGCAAGTCAGGCCCGCCCCTGGGTTTGATTCTTGGCATATACAACTTAAGAGGGTCGCTTAGGCGGCCCTTTTCTTATTCTTGGGTGTAAAATCTAAGCAACCACAACATGTAGCGGTGCATTCTGAATACACGTCATCTATGCGTCATCAATGATGCAAAGCCGCACCAGTTTTGCCATCATTTTGCCCGAAATCAGGTGTTTCCTGCCGCTTGGCTTGAGGTTTGAGCGGATAACCGCCAGTGTTGGCGCTAAATTGGCAACCGTCGAAATGATGGGCACAAGTTGGAACGAAGTCGGCGAAGAATCGACTAGTCCAGTTTGAAAGGGTTCGGATAGTGATTGCACGCACCACGGGGGCGGCGATACGCGGATTATTGGTGGCACTTCTTGTGCTCACCCCTGCGTTGTATCTCCCGACATCGACGTCGAATGGGACCGAGATTGTTGTCTTTCTCGCCATCCTCGCGTTTATCCTGACTTTTGCTGAATACAATTCGGCCTTCCCCAGCTTTATTGAATTCCGTGATGCGCCCCCGGTGAATCGCCTGCGTTTTGTCGGACTGATGTCGATGGTGTCGTTCCTGACACTGATCTGTAAAAACGCCTACGCTCCGACAGAATTGACCAGTTCGATTTATTCCGTTGGCCTGGCCGTCGCTGCCGTGGTCGACTTTCCGTATTCACCCGTTCGATTGGTGGTATTGATGTTGCCCGCAGGTGCAAGTCAGCCGTTGATTGAATTGGTCCGGATTTCTGCCAGCGTCGCTTATGTGGCTGCTTTGGTGACGATCGCCAGCTTTGCATACGCGGTAAAAATGCGCGGATGGCCGGTTGGAAATGGCGCGTTCAATGTCTGGACCAATCTGCCGCTTTTCGACCCAACCAAAGGTGGAGACGTTGTCACGCGTCTGCGCAGGGATGGAAAACTGAACATTTCGCTTGGCGTTCTGCTGCCTTTCCTGATTCCGGCGCTGATCAAGATTACAACCGACTATGTAGACCCCCTGTCGCTCAGTAATCCACAAACACTGATCTGGACATTAAGCGCCTGGGCCTTTCTGCCCGCCAGCATGATCATGCGCGGAATGGCAACGCTCCGTATTGCGGGTTTGATCGTCGAAAAACGCCGCGCCTATTCTACTGCCGAGACAACTCAGACTGCATGATCCGGTACCTGATCCTGTTGCTGCTGCCCCTGGCGGCACAGGCGGACCCCCTGCGCGTAGCAAGCTTTAACACTGAACTCAGCCGCAATGGGCCTGGTGTACTACTGCGCGATATTGAACGTGATGATCCGCAGGTCATAGCTGTTATCGGTGTCCTTGCAGCAATGCAGCCGGATGTAGTCGCGTTGCAGGGTATGGACTGGGACTACAACAATCTCGCCCTCGCAGCACTAACTGCAAAACTCAAAGCTGCGGGACTGGATTATGCCTACAGCTTTTCAGCGCAGCCAAATTCGGGATCAGTCACAGGCGTTGATCTGGATGGTGATAGCAAATCCGAGGGTCCAGGTGACGCGCAGGGTTGGGGACGGTTTACCGGCCAAGGCGGTTTGGCTGTACTCTCGCGCTTCCCAATCCTGACAGACGATATCGCTGATTATTCAACGACCCTTTGGAGGGATGTGCCTGGCGCCCGACTGCCGGTCTCAGACGATTTGCCGTTTCCATCTGAACAGGCGCAATCAATCCAACGGCTCTCATCAACAGCGCATTGGGTAATACCAATTGATGCGCCCGGGGGCAGGTTTGACTTGATGACCTTTCACGCCAGCCCACCGGTCTTTGACGGACCTGAGGATAGAAACGGCTTGCGCAACCGGGATGAGATCCGGTTTTGGTCGCTTTTGCTTGATGGCGATATTGGTACGGCCCCAACCGGCCGGTTTGTGATCGCCGGGGATGCGAATCTCGACCCCAACCAAGGTGATGGTCACAAAGGCGCAATCCGGAATCTCTTGGCCGATCCACAACTGCAGGATCCAGAACCCCGAGATTCAACCGGATCCGCGACAACGGTGGCCTGGAAAGGCGTGGGCGAAATGCGCGTTGACTATGTACTGCCTTCAGCCGATTGGCAGGTGGAGCGTTCGGGGATCTACTGGACTGATGAGACAGGGAAACAGGTCGAGGCTGCCGCCACCGCAAGCAGACATCGCCTGATCTGGGTCGACCTATCAATCCGACAAAACTAGTGCGCCTGCGTCACCACCCCGGCTTTCAGGGGCCTGTCCGGTGACAAACCATCTGCTGGTTGCAGCATTGGGGGGATTGAGGTCGACAAAGCGACCTCCAGATCCGTTGATTGAAAATCGCCAACCAGCTCGTCGAAAAAACTCCCGTCCAGTCGATTCGGAACATCCCAAAGATAGCGCATCTCAAGCAGATGCGGAGCTAGTCGCCAGAATGGGCGGGCAAGCCGAAGCGGCCACCATTGCATGCGCTTCAATGTCAGCTCATTACCGGTTGCCCGTGAAAGCCCACGCATCAAGTCGTTCCCTGTCAGTGTGTAACCCGCAAATGGAACGTCACTGAACCGTGGCAGTTCCGCCCTCATCTCAGCCAGCACAACAGCCGCACGTGCAAGATCAGGCAGGTAGGCCCAGGCATGAGGGATTTCGGGGTTACCGGGATACACAAACCGGCCACGTGCAAGCTGCTTGATCGTGACCTGATCGAACCAGTTTCCCGATGCTGTGGTGTCGATGAAGTCTCCGGCCCTCAGAATAATGGTGCGAACCGACGAGGCGCGGTAGGCTTCCTCCATATCGATCCTGATCCGACCAAGAGGGTTTGTGGCCATATGGGGTGTAGATGCCGACCATGGTCCGGGCGTCTCAGCCCCGAAGACATACACATTCCCCGGAACGATCACTGTAGAGCCACTGGCTGAGGCAGCCTCGATCACCCGCCGGTGCAGGTCCGGCACCATTTTGGCCCAATCGGGGTAAAGCGGGTTCCAGCCATTCACGATCACATCCACACCCTGCGCGGACGTCATCAGATTGTCGGTCTTGCGATCAAATCGGCGTACGTCCCAGCCGGCGCTGCGAAATGCGTCTTCGGTATTCCGGCCAAACCGACCAGAGGCCCCCAGAATAAGAACTGATCGAGTCATGACGCCCTCCTTTTGCCCCGAACTTAGGCATTCATCAGGTTTGGGGAATTGTCGAAATTCGCAGATCATGTATTCATCTGTGTATGGACAGAACACTTACTCTCTCAGACTGGTCATTGATCCAAAGTTTTCTTGCGGTTGCAGATTCCGGATCGCTGTCAGCCGCTGCTCGAGAGCTTGGGCGCAGCCAGCCCACACTGGGTCGCCAGATTCAAATCCTTGAAAGCGAGTTGGGTGTTTCTCTCTTTGACCGCCATGCCCGGGGCCTGAAACTCAGCCAGGTGGGTACGCAGCTATTGCCAATGGCGCAGCAAATGCACGAAGCAATGAGCGCTTTCAGCCTCACCGCCGCTGGGCAATCCCAACAACTCGAAGGGTCTGTCAGGATCACGGCTTCGGTTTTCGCCTCGCATCATTTGCTTCCCCCGATTCTGGCCGAGATTCGGAAACAGGAACCCGCGATACAGTTAGAACTTGTCGCGACAGATGTGACAGAGAACCTGCTTTATCGCGAAGCGGACATCGCCGTGCGTATGTATCGTCCGGAACAGATGGATATCATCTCTCGCTATCTCGGGGATGTTCCTTTGTGTTTTTGCGCCGCTACATCCTATTTGGACCGCGCCGGGCGCCCGACGACACCTCAGGAACTATTCGACCATGATCTTGTCGGGTTCGACGCCAACGAAGAGATCATTTCAAAGATGCGCGAAAAGGGATGGCCTGTTGGAAAGGACAGCTTTGCCACGCGATGCGATCTGCAAAGCGCATATTGGGAATTGGTCAGGGCAGGCTGCGGTATTGGCTTCAGTCAGGTAAAGGTCGCCCAGGCTGATCCGGACGTAGAAATCCTGCAACTGGATGTCGATATCCCTATTCTACCCGTTTGGCTTGCTGCGCCTCAGGCGATGCGACAGACCCCACGCATACGCAGGGTCTGGGATCTACTGGCCGAAGGGTTGAAGGCCGGCCTCTGAACGTATTCAGAGCGCGCCTGTGTACGTGCCACGCGGGGGATACTTGTTGTCCAGCGCGTATTTAATTCCACCCTTGATGTCGGCGATGGATGGGCGGCCAAACGGGGTCGATTGCTGCCAAGCAAAATAAAGCGACCGGTCCGGTGCGATATAGAAATGCCCCGGCTCCGCAAAGAATGGCGCCTCAGCCGTACCCTCACGACCCTTGGACATGTACAGGCCCCAGTCATCTCGCGCCGCCGCCAATGGCAGGCTGTGCCCGACACGCAAACGCGAAGTGCCCGCCTTCTCGACCGTTTCAGCCGCGCGCTCGGCAGTGTCGGTGCTCAGCACGATCACTTCGATGCCCAGATCCGCGAAGTCATCCAACGCTGCTTCGACCTCGCCCATCTGGCGGATACAGATCGGGCAATGCAGGCCGCGATACTGAATCACCAGCGTCCCGTTTTCACCTTTGTCCGCATCCAGATCAAAGCTGCCATGTGCCACGGTTTCGATTTTCAGTTCAGGAACGGGATTTCCCGGTATCAACATGTGTTTTCCTCGTGTTTTGGCCGGATCGTCTCATTGACCCGATGCGGCGCAGACGCTAGGGCCTTTGCTGTAAAACGCAAGGAGACCCTTCATGTCCAACCCCTCGCTCCTCATCCTGCCCGGAGACGGAATTGGCCCGGAAGTTATGGCCGAAGTGCGCAAAATCATCGATTGGTTCGGCGCCAATCGCGGACTTCAATTTGACGTGAGCGAGGACCTCGTAGGCGGTGCAGCCTATGATGCCCATGGCAAGCCACTATCAGACGAGACCATGGCCAAGGCGCAAGAAGCAGATGCTGTTCTGCTGGGTGCCGTAGGTGGACCGAAGTATGACGATCTGGACTTCAGCCTCAAGCCCGAGCGCGGATTGCTGCGCCTGCGCAAGGAAATGGACCTGTATTCGAACCTGCGTCCGGCCCAGTGCTTTGACGCGCTGGCCGATTTCTCGTCGCTGAAAAAGGATGTGGTGGCCGGTCTGGACATCATGATCGTGCGCGAACTGACTTCGGGTGTCTATTTCGGCGAGCCGCGTGGCATCTTCGAAGAAGGCAACGAGCGAGTGGGCATCAATACCCAGCGTTACACCGAATCCGAGATCGAGCGCGCAGCACGTTCGGCTTTCGAACTGGCCATGCGCCGGGGCAAAAAGCTCTGCTCGATGGAAAAAGCCAATGTGATGGAATCAGGTATCCTGTGGCGCGAAGTCGTGAATCGTGTCGCGGCTGATTATCCTGAGGTCGAGCTGTCTCACATGTATGCCGACAACGGCGCGATGCAGCTGGTTCGCGCACCCAAGCAGTTCGACGTGATCCTGACCGACAACTTGTTCGGTGACATCCTGTCTGACTGCGCCGCGATGCTGACCGGATCGCTGGGCATGCTGCCATCCGCCTCGCTGGGCGCACCGATGGCCAATGGTCGGCCAAAGGCGCTGTATGAGCCCGTACACGGTTCCGCTCCGGACATTGCTGGTCAAGGCAAGGCGAACCCAATCGCCTGTATCCTCAGCTTTGCGATGGCGCTGCGCTACAGCTTTGATCAGGGTGAAGAAGCAGATCGCCTCGAAGCCGCTGTCGAGAAAGTTCTGGCCGATGGCGTTCGCACCGGTGACCTGCTGGCGGATGAGGGTGTCGAGCCCGTTTCAACCACAGAGATGGGCGACGCCATTGTTGCTGCGCTGAACGAAAGTCTCTGACACAATAATCAGGCAGCGCGACACGCGCTGCCTGCCTTTCAGGCCTGAACATCAGTTCTTGCCGAAAATATCCTTCAACAGATTATCGACTGCCTTGGCAAACCCGCCGCCACCCTGTCGGCGCCGTTGCTGTGTTGGTTGTGCCACCTGAACCGGCGGCTCTGGAGCCAGCATGGGCAGTGGTGTCGGGGTCATCCCTTCGGTCACGCGCAGCATAGTCTCTCTCCAGATTTCAGCTGGTAATCCGCCACCAGTCACGCCCGACAAGGGTGTGTTATCGTCATAACCCATCCAGACACCGGCCACGTAATCCGCCGTAAAGCCGATAAACCAGGCGTCCCGTGCAGCCTGTGTTGTCCCGGTTTTACCTGCCACTTGCCATCCAGGCAGCTTCGCCCGTTGCCCGGTGCCTTGGGACACGACGCGCTCCATCATCCATGTCAGTTGTTTGGCGGCATCATCCCGGATCACACGCTCTCCGATCCCGGTCGTGGTCACCATGACCGGTGTCTCATCTCCCAGCAATTTCAGCTCGGTCAGGCCGTAGGGTTCCACCGATGAGCCACCATTCAGGATACCGGCATACGCCCCCGTCATCTCGATCAGAGTGCTTTCTGACGCGCCCAGCGCCAACGCCGGCCCCTCGGCCAGATCGCTGGCAATTCCGAACTGACTGGCGACAGTCCGGACATTGTCCAGACCCGAGATATCGGCCACCTTCACCGCTGGAATATTCAATGAGTTCTTCAACGCATCGGCCAGCGTCACACGCCCATAATATTTGTTGGTGTAGTTTTTTGGGCACCACTGACCCGATCCGGGAATGTTCCAGCAAGTGGGCTCATCCACCACAGTATCCAATGGCGAATACCCCAGTTCCAGTGCTGTCGCGTAGACAAATGGTTTGAAGGAAGATCCGGTCTGGCGCAAAGCCTGCGTGGCCCGGTTGAATGCGCCTGAGACGCGGGTCTTTCGACCGCCAACCATGGCGCGCACGGCACCGTCGGCCGACATTACAACAATTGCAGCCTGCGCCTTGGACCCTTCGCGTACCTTCTCCTGAAATATGAACTGCAGGGCCTCTTCAGCAGATTTCTGCAGGCGCTGGTCCAGAGTGGTCCGGATCACCACATCTTCGGTTGTATTGCGGGTAAAGAACTCGGGCCCGCTGGCCATGACCCAGTCGGCAAAGTAGCCGCCAGCCCTTGCAGCTGCAGCCTCTGACAACTGCGCCGGGTTACTGCGCGCTGTGCTGGCCTGAGAGGCGGTCAGATATCCCTGATCCTCCATCAGCCCAATCACAAGGCGTGCGCGATCCTGCGACCGCTGCAGGTTATTGGTTGGGGCGTAGCGCGTCGGCGCAACAAGAAGACCTGCCAGCATCGCAGCCTCAGACGGATTAACCTCGGCCGCCGATTTACCAAAGTAACGCTGGCTTGCAGCTTCGAAGCCACGGGCGCCCGCACCAAGGAATGCGCGGTTCAGATAAACAGTCAGAACCTCATCCTTGGAGTATTTGACCTCCATCGCCATCGCATAGATGGCTTCTTTGGCTTTACGCCACAGCGATCCCTGACGGCAGTCTGCCTCATAGGCTGCCTCGGATTCCCATTGATCCGGCTCATATGGCACACCTAGGCACAGCAACTTGGCGGTCTGTTGCGTGATGGTCGAGCCGCCATGCCCTGACAGCGGTCCACGCCCTTCGCTCAGGTTGATGCGAACGGCGCTGGCTACGCCGCGCGGACTGACGCCAAAATGCCGATAGAAGCGCTTATCCTCGGTCGCGATCACCGCGTTCTTTAAGTGGGGCGAAACCGTATCCGCAGTAATTACACCGCCGAACTGGTCCCCGCGCCATGCAAAGACCTTGCCATCGCGATCCAGCAACGTAACCGATCCGCGCGCACGTCCATCCAACAAGGCATCCACATCCGGCAGAGATGAGTAAACGATCCCCACTGCGAGTGCGATGAGCAGTGCCGCAATCGCCCCGACACGCCAGGTCAGGCCCCAGATCAGTCGCCAGATCCAGCGGAACAGACGGCGGAAGATCCCTCCGCCATTCCCACCAGAGCCCTTACTGGTTTTCTTGCGTGCGGTCTTGAGCGTTGTCGTTTTGCGCGCAGTCGCTTTCTTGCCCGCCGGTTTTGCAGCACGTTTGGTCGCCGTGGGCTTGCGCCCTTTCGACGGGTATCTTTTATCCGCGACCAGTGTCGCTTTGCGGCGCTTGGACTCAGTCATGCTCAACTCTGCCCGATTATGCTTTTGCGCCACCATACCGTGGCTGCGCGGGCATGTAGAGGTGTGATTTTCCGGTATTTCCCCTCTCACATGCGCCTAATTTTTGAACATATCACACGTTTTGTGCAAAAATTGTGCAACTTCACGCTGTTTTACCCGGCGTCGAACGACTGAGTCCGTTCCTTACGACGTCAGGTCGCGCTCTTTTTCTGCAGGTGCAAACAAACCGGCCTGCCCGGAAAGCAGAGGGGAAAGACGTGAAACTGATCATTGCGACAATCAAGCCGTTCAAGCTGGAGGAGGTGCGCGAGGCACTGACCGATGCAGGGGTGCGCGGCATGATGGTGACCGAGATCAAGGGCTTTGGCTCGCAATCGGGACACACGGAAATCTATCGCGGGGCTGAATACGCCGTGAATTTCGTACCTAAGATCAAGCTCGAGATCGTGGTGCCCGCCACCATGGCCGACCAGATCGTCGAGACCATCACCAAAACCGCCAAAACCGGCAAGATCGGTGACGGCAAGATTTTCGTCCTTGATGTCGAGCAGGCCCTGCGCGTGCGGACCGGGGAAACGAACGAAGAGGCGCTGTAAGCGCCGCCACTCAAATCATTCGAGGAAGTCACATGAACCTGATGAAATCTCTCATCCCTGCCGCCGCGATCGTCGCGTTGCCGCAGATGGGCCTTGCGCAAGAGGCCGCCGCTGGCGAGACCGCGCAGCATACGCAATACATCCTGACCTCGCTGCTGTTTTTGGTCGGCGGCTTCCTGGTGTTCTGGATGGCCGCAGGCTTCGCCATGCTTGAAGCCGGTCTGGTACGCTCCAAGAACGTGGCCATGCAGCTGATCAAGAACATGGGTCTGTTTTCGTTTGCCGCTATCATGTACTGGCTGGTTGGCTTCAACCTGATGTATCCGGGCGATGGCTGGACCATCACAGGCGTTCTTGGCGCGTTTTCACCAACATCTCTGGAACCTGTTGGCCTTGATGGTGTCGAGACCGATCTGTCCTACGCTTCGGTAGGCTCGGATTTCTTCTTTCAGCTGATGTTCTGCGCCACCACCGCATCGATCGTTTCGGGCACCGTGGCCGAGCGGATCAAACTGTGGCCCTTCTTCATCTTCGTGATCGTCCTGACGGGCATCATCTACCCGATCGAAGCGTCCTGGCAGTGGGGCGGTGGCTGGCTGTCCGAGATGGGCTTTAGCGATTTCGCAGGCTCAACCCTGGTGCATGCCGCAGGTGGCTTCGCAGCGCTGGCAGGTGCCATTGTGCTGGGCCCTCGTATCGGCAAGTACAACAAGGATGGCAAAGTGGTTCCGATCCCCGGCTCGAACCTCGCGCTGGCAACCCTGGGTACATTTATCCTGTGGCTGGGCTGGTTCGGCTTTAACGGCGGCTCGCAGCTTGCGATGGGCACCATTGGTGACATGGCCGACATCAGCCGCATCTTTGCCAATACCAACATGGCCGCTGCAGCGGGTGCCGTTGCAGCGCTGATCCTGACACAGCTGATGTATGGCAAGGTCGACCTCACCATGGTTCTGAACGGCGCACTGGCCGGTCTGGTCTCGATCACCGCCGAACCTCTGGCTCCGTCGCTGTTCCAGGCGCTGATCATCGGTGCCGTCGGTGGCGTGATCGTTGTCCTGACCGTTCCAATGCTGGATCGCATGAAGATCGACGACGTCGTTGGCGCAATCCCCGTTCACCTGATTGCGGGCTTCTGGGGCACTTTCATCGTGGCGTGGACCAATGGAGATGCATCCTTTGTGACTCAGATCATCGGCTTCGCTGCCATCGGTGTCTTCGTCTTCGTGGTCAGCTTCATCCTGTTCTCGATCCTCAAGGCAACCGTTGGCCTGCGGGTTGGCGAGGAAGAAGAGATTAATGGTCTGGATATGGGCGAGTTGGGTATGGAGGCGTACCCTGAGTTCTCGAGAAGCTAAAACCATCTCAATTTGAGCAAATGAATACGCCGGGCCTGATGGTCCGGCGTTTTCAGTAAAGCGAACTCACGTCATACAGCCAGGCGTCTTTTTGCTGCCCGGCGAACCGGCCCAGAGCAAACAGTTTCGTCATATAGTCCTTATCGAAGGCTTCTTCGGGCTGAACATCAAACTCGACCGGTATCCACGTCAGGTTTGTCACCAAACCGTCCCTCGCGCCCTGTTCAACGATCCGCTCGATATCTCCAATGCTCTGCGCCCTGATCAGCAATTCGAACGCGCGCTGAGCAACGGCAGTGGCGTTTTCGGCCTGCGGCGCGTAGTGCGCCTCAAGCTTTTTGTTGTGAATTACCCAAATGCGATTCTGACGCCCGCTCAGTCCAGAACGCTTGAGCAGTTTACGCATTTCTATCCCATGTGGATAGGCAAACACCTCGCGCGTGAGCCCGCCATCGACATGCAGTTCTTCGCGCAAGATGTCACCATCGGTGACCGAGATGGAAACGGGCTCGAACACAACAGGGATAGAGGCAGAAGCCAGCACGACCTGACGAATTAGCTGGCGCGATTTTTCGGTACCGATCATCGCGATAGCGCCGATGTCCCAGGTTACCGGACGTTCGGCGTCGATGTTTGTCGTTCCGACAAAAAGACGGCGACCTTTGTCATGTTCCTGCGCAATCTTGTTGATCACGTCATCTGAAAGCTCACGCTCGATTGCCGCCCGCAGAGGGGTCGTTTTCGCAAGGAACCCCTTGCCGAACAAGGCACCACCAAGGTCAAGGCGCACAACATCCCGCGTCGTGGATTGCGTATAGAACCGTTCGATCCGATCGTCGTACTCAGGTCCGAGAAAGGCAAATGGTGCAATCAAAGCACCCGTAGAAATTCCCGTGACAATATCAAATTTTGGTCTGTTTCCCGAAGCGGTCCAACCGTTCAGCACACCGGCCCCATACGCCCCGTGCTGCCCCCCACCAGATAGGGCAAGAATGTTCACGCCGCGGGTTCGGGGAACCTGTGTCAGAGCAGCGCGATAGCTGGCGATGCGGGCCGGGTTGGATTGCGAGAATTCATCTTCGTATTCTCGGACGTCCTGATCTGCGCCGGCGGGATAGAATTGCTCGTACCGGTCAGCAGGCGGAGCAATCTCATCCCTTGGATATGAAGCTTCACAGGCCGCAACGGCAAGTATTGAGGCGACCAGACATATAGAACGGAGCGACTGCAAGACAGAGATCCTATCCGGAGTTTGTGACAACGGCTTCCGGACAGGACCGTCTGCCTTTATGTGCGCTTTTGTTCCACCGTGACGGAGTTGTTATGCTCCAACATCAACAATCGCCTGAGCCAGAATAGGGACCGTCGTCGCGTTCAGCCCGGCAATGTTCATGCGGCTGTCACCGACCATGTAAATACCGTGCTCAACGCGCAGCTTCTCGACCAGTTCAGGCGACGCACCAAGACGCGAGAACATGCCGCGATGCTGTGCAAGAAATCCGAAACGGTCCGAGCCGCTCAGCCGCTGCAGCTCATCGGCCAGTTGCTGGCGCAGACCCAGCATTGACAAGCGCACCTCTTCCAGCTCGGTCGCCCAATCTTCGCGCAGTGCCTCGTCCATCAGGATCGTGGTGACAACACGCGCGCCGTGATCCGGTGGGAACGAATAGTTCTGCCGGTTCAGGAAAGCCAGCGCTCCCTGATTCAGAGCTGTTTGTCCTGCATCCGCACTGACAGCCATCAGCAGACCGGTCCGTTCACGATAGACACCAAAGTTTTTAGA
This sequence comes from Ruegeria arenilitoris, assembly GCF_013030265.1. Lineage (GTDB taxonomy): Bacteria > Pseudomonadota > Alphaproteobacteria > Rhodobacterales > Rhodobacteraceae > Ruegeria > Ruegeria arenilitoris_E. Next base: position 45,853 of record NZ_WPZQ01000013.1, on the reverse strand, counting down.
GCATGAGGCGGCGATCAGGCATTCCTTGACCGACGAGGCCACCAGTCGCGTGGCTTGAGCGTCTTCAGTCAGACCATCACCAAAGCCTTGATAGGCAATGTCGATCATTGCAACGAGGCCGCGCTCGTTGATCAGGTTCACCACTTCCTGCCATTGCACCATGTTCAGGTTTGCACCTGTCGGGTTGTGGCAGCATCCATGCAGCAGGACCACGTCACCTGCATTGGCGGTTTTGAGGTCTTCGATCATGCCATCGAAATCAACACCGCGAGTTTCGCCATCAAAATAGCGATACTGCACTGTTTCGATGCCCAGATAGTTCAGGATCGACAGGTGGTTTGGCCATGTTGGGTTCGAAACGAAAACACGTGCCGAAGGATTGGCCATACGGATCAGTTCAAATGCCTGACGGCATGCGCCTGTCCCACCCGGTGTTGCCACAGCAGCGATATTGCCGCGTGCAACGGAAGTACCCAAAATCAGGCCAATCATCACGTCGGCAAAAGCCGGATCGCCTGCAAGCCCGGTATAGGCCTTTGTTTCCTGTTCTTCCCAAATGCGCTTCTCGGCTGCCTTCACCGCACGTTTGATCGGTGTCAGGCCATCGGCGTTCTTGTAAACACCGACACCCAGGTCGATCTTCTGGTCGCGCGGATCCTCGCGATACATTTGCATCAGCGCCAGAATCTTGTCAGCTGGCTGCGGCTTGAGAAATTCGAACATCAGTTCTCTCCGGTTGCGACGGGCAGGGTCGGGAAGGCACCCCATTCGGCCCAGGAGCCGTCATAAAGCGAATGGTCTTTTTTGCCGATGCGCTCAAGCGCAAGGCTGAGGATGGCAGCAGTCACGCCTGATCCGCAGGACGTGATAGCCGGTTTGGTCAGGTCTACGCCCGCGGCTTCGAACACTGCACGGCAATCCTCGGGCGATTTCATCGTACCGTTCTTGTTCAGCAAATTGCCAAAGGGTACATTGCGCGATCCCGGGATGTGACCCGAACGCAGACCTTCGCGCGGCTCAACCCCGGTTCCGGCAAAGCGGTCGGCAGAACGCGCGTCGATGATTTCATGATCTGCCAGCTTGGCTGCAGCCGATACCTGAGTCACATCACGTACCAGATGGTTTTGAACCCGAACGGTCATGTGGCGATCCCGGATTACCGGAGGCAAATCCTCGATCTCACGACCTTCGGCCTGCCACTTGGGCATGCCCCCGTCCAATACTGCAATGTTCTCTTGCCCCATGAGGCGAAACAGCCACCAGACCCGTGCAGCAGACATCAGCCCGGCGCCGTCATAGACCACCACCTGATGTCCGTCGCCCACACCCATGGCCCGCAGGCGCGACATGAATTTCTCGACCGGAGGCGCCATGTGCGGCAGGTCCGAGCGGTGATCGGAAATGTCATCGATATCGAAAAACCGTGCACCGGGGATGTGACCGGCCTCATACTCGGCCTTTGCGTCTCGCCCCTGCTGCGGCAAATACCAAGACCCGTCCAGAATCCGCAGATCCGGGTCCTTGAGATGAGCGGCAAGCCATTCGGTAGAAACGAGGGTTTTCGGATCGTCCAGCATCAAAGCCTCCCCTAAGCGAGCTTGAGTTGTCCCTATACGCGCGTTGGTGCGGGTTCAAGACTGGATGGCGCTACCAATCCAGATCATGTCGCATTCAATTGGCGCGGCGCAATCTGATGAACTGAACTATCCCGATGATGCTGATCACGATCCAAAAGCATTCGATAAGCATCGAAGCCAGATTGAAGTTCTGCAACAGCGAGTAAACGATCAGAACGGACCCGGCTAGATTGAGGATCGGAAAGGCCAGATCATCGGAATTCATCATCCGCATCTGTGTCGCAAAGTAAGCGGCCACAACGACCATGGCGCCAAATGAGCCGACAGCGTCGGCCAAAGTCAGACTGTCAAGAAAAGCGGCCATCGCCTGCCTCCGGATGGAATTGGTGTTTTATGGGATCAGGCGACCGGCGCTGCTGTAGCTGGTTGCCCATAATGGTGCATGTTCAGAAAGGCTGCACCGGTGGCCCCGGCCCGGTAGCCGTGTGGCAAATCAGCGGCAAACCGCAATCCCTGCCCAGCCTGTAGCGGAACCCAATCACCGTCGCGCAGAACGTCCAGCGTTCCGTTCAGAACAAACACTTCTTCGGTTACCCCCGTCGCATGGGCAGCCGATTCATGGCTCTGGTTTGGGGAAAGCTCGACATGAAAGGTTTCGGCTCCGAGCGCGGGATCATAGGGAAAGACGATCTTGACTTCGATACTGCCCGGGAAGGTCACCGTGCGGAAAACATCGGCATCAGCCGGATCGCGCATCGCAGCAGGCCCGATCAGGGCGCTCAGCGGCATCTGGAACCCTTTTGCGATCTTCCAAAGTGTCGCAATCGTCGGGCTCGATTCGCCGCGTTCGATCTGGCCCAACATGGCCTTGCTGACCCCGGTCATGTCAGCGACCTTGGACAGGCTCAGCCCCGAGGCCGCCCGCACATCCCGTAGTTTCAGCGTAATTTCATCCGGTGCCATCTTGTCGTCTCTCGAATCCTCTTGTGCGTTATAGCGCACATGTGGTACGTGCGCTATAACGTACGCATCCCGAATATCGCAACCGGGGCAAAAGGGAAACAGCATCATGCCAATGTACCGATCCAGAACCTCAACCCATGGCCGCAATATGGCCGGTGCCCGCGGCCTGTGGCGCGCCACCGGTATGCAAGATGACGATTTCGGCAAACCGATCATCGCCATCGTCAACTCGTTCACCCAGTTTGTGCCCGGCCACGTGCACCTGAAGGATCTGGGCCAGATGGTCGCGCGCGAAGTTGAGGCCGCAGGCGGTGTTGCGAAAGAGTTCAACACCATCGCGGTGGATGACGGTATCGCCATGGGCCATGACGGGATGCTGTATTCGCTGCCTTCGCGAGAGGTCATCGCGGATTCGGTTGAATACATGGTCAACGCACACTGCGCCGATGCGATGGTGTGCATCTCGAACTGCGACAAGATCACCCCCGGCATGCTGATGGCCGCCATGCGCCTGAACATCCCGGCGATCTTCGTTTCAGGCGGCCCGATGGAAGCCGGCAAGATCGACATCGCCGATCTGGACGTCAAAAAAATCGACCTCGTAGATGCGATGGTTGCGGCGGCCAACGAAAACTACACCGATGAGCAGGTCCAGCACATCGAAGAAAACGCCTGCCCGACCTGTGGTTCGTGCTCGGGCATGTTCACCGCCAACTCGATGAATTGTCTGGCCGAAGCTCTGGGTCTGGCGTTGCCGGGCAACGGCTCGACCCTGGCCACGCATGCTGACCGCAAGAACCTGTTCCTTGAAGCCGGGCGCCGGATCGTCGAAATCACCAAACGGCACTACGATCTGGATGAAAAAGGCTTCCTTCCCCGCGAAATCGCCACGTTCGACGCGTTTGAAAACGCAATGAGCCTTGATATCGCCATGGGCGGATCGACCAATACGGTTCTGCACCTGCTGGCCATCGCGCATGAGGGTGAGGTGCACTTCACCATGTCCGACATGGATCGCCTCAGCCGCAAGGTGCCATGCCTGTGTAAGGTCGCACCCAATACCGAGAACGTTCACATGGAGGACGTGCACCGCGCCGGTGGTATCTTCTCGATCCTCGGCGAGCTTAGCCGGGCCGGACTGCTGCATGAACATTGCAGCACCGTGCATTCGGCCACGATGGGTGAGGCAATTGCCAATTGGGACATCAAGATTGCCAACAACCCGGCGGCGCAGGACTTGTTCAAGGCCGCGCCGGGTGGCGTGCGCACGACACAGGCCTTCAGCCAGTCGAACCGGTACAAAGAACTGGACACCGACCGTGAAGGCGGCGTGATCCGGTCCAAGGAGCACGCGTTCAGCCAAGACGGCGGTCTGGCGGTTCTGTTCGGCAACATCGCGCGCGACGGCTGCATTGTGAAAACTGCGGGTGTGGATGCAAATATCCTGCAGTTCACCGGCTCGGCCTATGTCTGCGAAAGTCAGGATCAGGCGGTTAACGACATCCTGACGGGCAAGGTCAAAGAAGGAGACGTGGTGGTGATCCGCTATGAAGGCCCGCGTGGCGGACCGGGTATGCAGGAAATGCTATATCCGACGTCCTACCTGAAATCCAAAGGTCTGGGCAAAGCCTGTGCGCTGCTGACAGACGGTCGCTTCTCAGGCGGTACATCGGGCCTTTCGATTGGTCACGTTTCGCCCGAAGCGGCAGAAGGTGGTGAGATCGGACTGGTCAAGAACGGCGACAAGATCGAGATCGACATCCCAAACCGCACAATCCATCTGGCCGTGTCAGACGAAGAACTGGCCGCGCGACGCGAAGAGCAGGATGAAAAGGGCTGGGTGCCCACTGAACCACGCAAGCGCAAAGTGTCCACCGCGCTCAAAGCATACGCCAAGCTGACAACAAGCGCTGCAAAAGGTGCTGTGCGTCAAGTGTAACGAAGCGGTTTCCAAACCACCAAAACTACAATAGCTTGAAAGGCCTCGCTAACAAGAATAGCGAGGCCTTTCTCTTTTGCATTCAATGATATCCATAGAAAGCTCGGTGAAAACCATGACATTCTGGCGCCCGCATAATGGTATCCGCGTCAAAGCCATAGGCTTGCATTGGCGGGATGGTAAACTCCTCGCTGCCGAAGTTCCGGATGACACCGGCCGTATCAAGGGCGTGCGTCCTTTAGGTGGATCGGTCGAATTCGGTGAAACTTGGCACGACGCGCTGAAACGTGAGTTCAGAGAAGAGCTTGATGTGGCAATTGAAATCAGTGGACAACCGCTGGTGATCGAGAATCTCTACCAGCACGAAGGTCATCAGGGGCATGAGATTATCTTTGTGGCCGAGATCCAGTGCCCGGAACTTTTGAATTTGCCCGATACCTCGATTTCATTCTCGGAAGACGATGGTCAGAGCTGGACGGCAGGCTGGTTCAGTCTGGATACCTTGGATATCGGCGGTCCGGAACTTTACCCCACAGGCCTGAAAGATCACCTGCTCCGTTAACTCAGTCGCCAAGTTTGGCGTGAACCTCATCCAGATCAATCTCGCCAATCGGCATCTTGTTGGCAGGGTTTTCGAAATCGTATTTGAACAGCTCGAAATCATTTTTGTAGATTTCGTACACCAGGTGCATCGACAGGTCGTCAAAATAGTCTTCGACCGGGTGTGCACGTTTTGGCCCGTGACCTTCGGATTCGTTAAAGCGCGGAATTTCCGACAAGGTCACGGCGTTGGGCGTCTCGACATGGCTTAGCACGTCCTGCATCCCATCGTTGAATTTCTCGGTCCAGAAAATTCGGTCATATCGCCCGCCATTCACGATGAAGGTCGATACGTGCCCGGACATGGCTGACCAGTGAATGTCCGGGTCCATCGGACGACGCCAGCGGATGGTATCACGCGCAAACAGCAAAAAACGGCGAAAGCTGGCGATCTGATCGAATTTACCTTTACCGTCGTCCCCGCCGACTTCGATCCCATAGTTGTAGATCAGCGTTGGAACCAGATTCCCGCGATACCGCTTACCGTTACGCTGAATGCCGCAAATCTTGTCAAAAAACGAACTCAGAATACGGGTATAGGGATTGCGTACGCAGGTGAAGGCATATGAGGTATGGGATCGCACGTTGCTGGAAATCGAATCCTGACTGGAGTCGAACGCCCATTTGTGCATCCCGTCCTTGGCGTCGTGGATATCACCGTCAAAAAACTGACCATGATCAGAGTAATACATGATCTGGCCGATGGTTGAGCAGGCGCATTTAGGCACAACACGGTAGACCATGCTCTCACTCTCGGTCATCCATGTACCGGGAAAACCCATCTGCAATGCCTCCTGAGCTGTCCGGGTCTCAAGTTGACGCGTCAGCGTTTGGCCCTAAACAAGCAAAATTATTCTGTTTATTCAATCGCTCATCCTCAGTATCACGGTTGGAAACGGGCAGAAACAGGAATTACGTTCGACTTATGGCAAAGATTGCCTACATTTTGCTGTGTCATAAAGACCCTGATGCGATCATCTCGCAGGCCGAGCAGCTGACCGCAGCTGGCGATTGCATGGCCATCCACTTCGATGCGCGCTCCCGTGATGCTGATTACGACCGCATCCGCACCGCCCTGAAGGACAATCCAAACGTGACCTTCGCGACCCGGCGCATCAAATGCGGTTGGGGGGAATGGTCACTGGTCCAGGCGACCTTGTATGCTTTGCAGGCCGCGGTCGATGCTTTCCCTCGCGCGACGCATTTCTACATGCTGTCAGGCGACTGCATGGCGATCAAGACAGCCGAGTATGCCCACCGTTTTCTTGATCAAAACGACAGGGATTTCATCGAAAGTCACGATTTCTTCGAAAGCGACTGGATCAAAACCGGTATGAAAGAAGACCGGCTGATCTACAGACACTACTTCAATGAACGCACGCAAAGCGGGCGGTTCTATGCCTCGTTCGAATTGCAAAAACGCTTTGGCCTGACGCGGGATATTCCGCATGACATTCAAGTCATGATCGGCAGCCAATGGTGGTGTCTGCGCAGGCGCACCGTTGAAATGATCCTTGATTTCCTGCGTCAACGCCGTGATGTCATCAAGTTCTTCTCGACCACCTGGATACCGGATGAGACCTTTTTTCAAACCCTTGTCCGCCACTTGATCCCAAAGCATGAGATCGACAATCGCACACTGACATTCCTGATGTTCTCGGACTACGGAATGCCCGTGACGTTCTACAACGATCACTACGATCTGCTGCTGGGACAGGATTACCTGTTCGCGCGCAAGATCAGCCCCGAGGCTCATGATCTGAAAGAAAAGCTGGGCCAGCTGTACTCAAGTGAAGGGGTCGATTTTCAGATCTCGGACGAAGGGCGTAACCTTTACAGCTTTCTTGCCGGACGTGGGCGTGTTGGCCGAAGGTTTGGGCAACGGTTCTGGGAAACCGGGAACACATTGGGGGCCGAGCGTGAACTGTTTCTGATTGTCTGCAAGAAATGGCACGTGGCCAAGCGTCTGGTTGATCAGATTGCATCCGAGACGGATATTCCATGTGTCGAGTATCTGTTCAATGAGCAGGATACACCGCTGCCCGATCTGGGGGGTATCGAAACCACGTTGCTCAAGCGATCACGGCACAGGCGCGCTGTAATTCAGATGCTGTTCGATCACTTTGAGACAGACCAATTGGTGGTGTGTGTTGATCCCTCGAACGCAGACATCGTTCAGGATTTCTGCGCGGACCAGTCCAAAACCCACGTGCTGGAGATCGAGTGCGAATATTCTGACGAGTATCTGGTTGGACATGCGCGCCGTGTCGGACTGGCCGGAGAGAGCACACCAGCCGAAACGGTCGAGCGGCTATTGCCGACTATACGCAACGATATGGCCTACGAATCCGAACAAATCCGTAATGCCGGTACCGAACAGTACCTGCGCATTCGGGAAACAGCGGATCGTACTGAGAACGAAGCCACAATCGCTGAATTTCTGGATGTATCGGAAGAAAAAGCTCAGGCCGTTATGCGGCTTGATTACCTGTTTGTGGATTGAATTCCCATAAAACCCGGCGGCGCAGATAAGCGCCGCCGGATAATTGTTCAGATGTCAAACTTGACGCCCTGGGCCAGCGGCAATTCGGCAGAATAGTTCACCGTGTTGGTTTGACGGCGCATATAGGCCTTCCACGCATCCGAGCCGCTTTCACGACCGCCGCCGGTTTCCTTTTCACCGCCGAACGCACCGCCAATTTCGGCTCCTGATGGACCGATATTGACGTTTGCGATGCCACAGTCCGAACCAGCTGCCGTCAGGAATTGCTCGGCCTCACGCATGTTCAGCGTGAATACGCACGACGATAGACCCTGAGGAACATCGTTCTGGATCTCCAGCGCATCCTCAAAATTCTCATAACCCATGACATAGAGGATCGGCGCAAAGGTCTCGGTCTTAACCGTCGCTGTCTGACCGGGCATCTCAACAATGGCCGGTTCCATGTAGACACCTGCGGGCACGCCTTCGGTTACGCGATTGCCACCAAAGACCGTTCCGCCCTCGGATTTTGCAGACTCCAGCGCTGCGGTCATCGCCTTGCCGGATGCCTCGTCCACCAGAGGACCAACCAGTGTGCCATCCGTCAGCGGATCACCGATAGGCAGCCCGGCATAGGCTTTCTTCAACCGCGCAACCAGTTCATCCTTGATCGAGTTGTGCACGATCAAACGACGGAGCGTGGTGCACCGCTGTCCGGCGGTACCAACCGCAGAGAACACGATTGCACGAACTGCCATTTCCAGATCGGCAGATGGGCCAACGATCATGGCGTTGTTGCCGCCAAGCTCCAGAATGCACTTTCCAAAACGCTGCGCCACGATCGGAGCTACCGCCCGACCCATGCGGGTTGAACCCGTGGCTGAGATGACTGGCACGTCTTCACTGGCCACCAAAGCCTCCCCAAGATCGGCACCACCGATCAGTGTTTGCAACAGGCCTTCAGGTGAATCACCAAACCGGGCCAGTGCGCGTTCAAAGATTTTCTGACAGGCCATCGCGGTAAGTGGGGTCTTTTCGGATGGCTTCCAGATTACCGGATCGCCGCAAACCAAGGCGAGCGCTGCGTTCCATGACCATACTGCGACCGGGAAATTGAAGGCTGAGATCACGCCAACAGGACCGGCCGGATGCCAGGTTTCCATCATCCGATGCCCGGGGCGTTCGGATGCGATGGTCAGACCATAGAGCTGGCGCGACAGTCCAACGGCAAAGTCGCAGATGTCGATCATCTCCTGCACTTCACCCAGACCTTCAGAAGTGATCTTGCCCGCCTCCCAGCTGACCAATGCCCCCAGATCATCCTTGGCTGCACGCAGTTCTTCGCCCAGCAGGCGGATTAACTCGCCCCGTCGCGGGGCTGGCACAACACGCCATTCCCGGAACGCTGTTTTTGCTCGGGCAAAGATCGCGTTCATTTCAGAGGCCGATGTTTCATGAACCTCAGCCAAAACTCTGCCGTCAATCGGGGATGTTACTGTTAGCGTGCCCCCGGTCAGGTCTGCTGCGGTCAGATCCAGATTTGCGAGTGTGGTTTCTGCTGTCATGACAACGTCTTTCATGTCTCAAGCCGCCTTGTGTTGTTCGGTTACGTCGCCAGCGCGATACAGCCGGCCGAATTCGGTGTTCAGGAAATCCTGCAGATTTACTTGCTCTTGTCGGATGAAGCCTTTGGAAGGCAGCGCCCCGGTTCGCATCAGATCGACGACGCCAAGCACACCTGCAGCCGTGGTGATCTGAATTGCGCTCCAAACTTGTCCATCGATGACACGCGCAAAGGACTTGTTGATAAGGGATTTCTCCCGCAACTGACCATCGATCATGCCCTTTGCCGTGCAATAGACAAGAACCACATCCTGATCAGTGCGTGGCAGAGCCGCCTCAAATATTTCCTTCAGCAAATCCCGGCGACGCTCCAGACCAAGGTCTGACAGCAAAAGCTTGAGGATATCGCGATGACCCGGGTAGCGGATGGAACGATAGGACACCGCTCGCGCCTTGCCTTCCAGTGTCTCAGGCAGGGTACCAAGGCCTCCGGACGTGTTGAAGCACTCATACTCGACGCCGTCATGACCAAGGATTTCATAGTCCTCAAGGGGTGCGGTCTTGACCAACTTACCGTTCACGATGGCATCGCAGGGATTGCAGTATTCATTGATCAGGCCGTCAGTTGACCATGTCAGATTGTACTTCAACGCATTGGTCGGATAGAGCGGCAACGCACCGACCCGCATATGAAGACTGTCGATTTCATCAAACTCTGATGCAAGTGCGGAACCGGCGATACCTACAAATCCCGGGGCCAGACCGCATTGCGGCATGAATGCGGTTTCGCTGGCCTTTGCCAGTTCACGCACTGCATTGGTTGCCGCAACATCTTCGGTCAGATCAAAGTAATGTGCGCCTGCTGCCTTGGCAGCCTTGGCAATCACGGGTGTCAGAAAGAAAGGCGCTGCAGAGATAACCGCATCAAACTCCTCAAGACCTTTGGCCAGTGCCTGTTCATCACCCGCATCTATTTGCCTTGTGGCAATACCAAGCTTGTTCAATGCCGAGAGTGCGTTCAGATCGTGATCCGCAACCGTCACTGAATAATGTGGTGAGCCTTTCAGCAAGGTTGCGATCATCTGACCGATCTTCCCTGCCCCGACAATGCAAACATTCCAGCCCAAGATTTGCCTCCTCCATTCATTGATTAATAAGAATTATGGAGCGGAGGTTGTCCGGCACACAGCATGCGTGTTGACGAAATAGCGGATAATTTCGTCATTATGACGATCATTTATGCGTTTTGTCGGCGCCAGTAAGTCGCCGAAATGTTTGACTAAACCAGCAAGGAATAGCCTGACCTTGTGCACACAAAGAAAAACGGCGCGCCTTTTGAGCACGCCGTCAAAACTTTGAATCAGTTAGGTTGTTGTTGCCTTAGTAAACAACCACCGACCGGATGCTCTCGCCTTTGTGCATCAGATCAAACCCTTTGTTGATGTCATCCAGACCCATGGTGTGGGTGATCATCGGATCGATCTCGATCTTACCTTCCATATACCAGTCAACGATCTTCGGCACATCGGTCCGGCCACGCGCGCCACCAAAGGCGGTGCCGCGCCACGAACGACCGGTGACCAGCTGGAACGGACGGGTCGAAATCTCGGCACCTGCGGGCGCGACGCCGATGATAATCGATTCACCCCAGCCCTTATGCGCCGATTCCAGTGCCGCGCGCATCACGCCGACATTGCCGGTGGCATCAAAGGTATAGTCGCCGCCGCCTTTGGTCAGATCAACCAGATAGGGTACCAGATCGCCTTCGACTTCGTTCGGGTTCACGAAATCGGTCATGCCGAACTTGGTCGCCATCTCAACTTTCGACGGGTTCAGGTCAACGCCGACGATTTGATCGGCCCCGGCCAGACGCAGGCCCTGAATCACGTTCAAACCGATACCGCCCAGACCGAAGACGATAGCACGGCTGCCGATTTCCACCTTGGCGGTGTTGATCACCGCGCCAATACCGGTGGTCACACCGCAACCGATGTAGCAGATCTTGTCGAAAGGCGCGTCTTCACGCACTTTGGCCAGCGCAATCTCGGGCAGAACTGTGTGGTTCGAGAAGGTAGAGCAGCCCATGTAGTGCAGGATCGGGTCACCATCCAACGTCGAGAAGCGCGATGTGCCATCGGGCATCAGACCCTGGCCCTGAGTCGAACGGATTGCCTGACACAGGTTGGTTTTGGGGTGCAGACAGTACTCACATTCGCGACATTCCGGGGTGTAAAGCGGGATCACGTGATCGCCTGGCTTCAGGCTGGTGACACCCGGGCCGACTTCAACCACAACGCCAGCACCTTCGTGGCCCAGAATGGCAGGGAACAGGCCTTCGGGATCAGCACCCGACAGGGTAAATTCATCAGTGTGGCAGATGCCGGTGGCCTTGATCTCGACCAGAACCTCGCCCGCTTTGGGCCCTTCAAGGTTCACGTCCATCACTTCCAAAGGTTTGCCCGCCTGAAGGGCAACCGCTGCACGGGTACGCATGTTGCTATTCTCCCTGTCAAATTTGACCCGACCCTGCGTCAAATACAGGGTGTTTTCAACTGCGCTTTCGTGACAGGTTAGCTAAATAATTGATATTACAGAAACGACATTGCCAGAAAAAGGAGCGCCAATGCACCGTTTTATCCCGATCCTGTTCGTTCTGGCCGCCTGTGCGGAAACAACTGTGACTGAGGAAAGCGCTTCTACATCCGAGGCTGCAGCCGTTGATCTGGCGTTCTGTAAGGGTGAGCCCTTTGCCGATTCTGTGGGCCAGCCGGTATCAACGATTCAGGCCAGTTTGCCTGAAAGATCACGTGTATTGGGGCCTGATGACATCGCAACGCAGGATTATCGCATTGATCGGCTGAACGTTTATGTCAACGGCGCAGGGGTAATTCAGCGGCTGACCTGTGGGTAGATTTGGCTGAGTTTCCCGACTTTCACCCGCAACACTGGTCTATTTTCCACGGTAAACCAGAAAGTCCGGCACATAGTCCAAAAACCTGATGGCCCAGGAAAACGGAGCAGGGAAATCGGTACGAAAACGACGCCGGGACATGGCGCGCAGAACCCGATCCGCCGCGTCTTCGGGCGTCATCAGCATCGGCATCTTAAAGTTGTTCTTTTCGGTCAGCCGCGTCTTGATAAAGCCGGGATTGACGATCCGAACCGTAACGCCGGTGCCTGCCAGATCGTGCCGCATCGTTTCTGCCAGAGAGATCAGCGCAGCCTTGCTGGAACCATATCCAATCGCGGCCGGTAACCCGTGATATCCCGCAAGCGATCCGATCAGCGTAATATCTCCGCGTGTAGCGCGGACAAAACCGGGCACGGTCTCGCCCAACACCCTGAGTGCCCCGGTGAAGTTGACGTCGCTCATTGCCAGCGCGGCTTCGGTATCCCAGTCCGCCGTCTTCATAGGCTCATAAGCTCCGGCGTTATAGACCAGACCATCGATATCCCCGGCCTCAGAAACCGCATCCCGAACTGCATTCAGGTCGGTTACATCAACTGGCACGGCACGCGCGTCGGGCAGCGTATCGCAAATCTCGGACAGACGATCGGCGTTGCGCGCCGACAGTATCAGGCGTGCACCCTGACGGCTCAGCGCCTTGGCCAGAGCAAGACCCAATCCTTCGCTCGCGCCGATGATCCAATAGGTTTTACCTTCGAACTTACTCATGATCGGGTCTTTCTATTCGCACGAAAACGCGTGGCTTTAGAGGGAAAAGGGCGCCATTCTGGTCATTTTAGAGAGAATACGAACCCGCGATACCGTCGGATCACACCAAATCGGCCGCTCATAGCCAAGCGACATGATTTAGCGCGTCAAAAATATTTTTCTAGCATGAATGATCCGCAAACGATCACCCAGCGTATCCCCTTGTAAAATGTCACACAAAGAGGATGACATGTTCGACGAAACTCGGGGCGTACGCAAAAAGATCGCGATTGTTGGTGCAGGCATTTCAGGTCTATCCGCAGCCTATTATCTATCCAAATCTCATGATGTAACACTGTACGAAGCTGAGCCCCGACTGGGCGGTCACGCCCGCACCGTGCTTGCCGGACGAAACGGAGATCAGCCCGTCGATACCGGATTCATCGTGTTCAACTACGCGACCTACCCTTATCTGACCCGTCTGTTCGAAGAACTGAATGTCCCGGTCACCAAAAGCGAAATGAGCTTTGGTGCCACGATCGATAACGGTCGTATCGAGTACGGGCTGAACAATCTCCGTACCCTGACGGCCCAAAAACGTAATCTTGCCCGGCCCGCCTACTATAAAATGATCGCCGACATCCTGCGTTTTAGCAAAGAGGCCCCGGCTGCCGCGCAGGATGATGACACCACAATCGGTGAGCTTGTTGATCAACTGCGGTTGGGCCACTGGTTCCGACACAACTACCTGATGCCAATGTGCGGCGCGATCTGGTCTACACCGGTCGAATTCGTTGACCGCTTCCCCGCACGCTCATTGGTTCAGTTTTTCCGCAATCACGCATTGCTCGCCAGTGGCCGTGCCAAACAGCACCAATGGTGGACTGTCAAAGGCGGCAGTGTCGAATATGTTCGCCGAATTGAAACCGCCTTGCGCGCCCGTGGCTGCGATATCCGCGTGGCCACCCCGGTTGAGGGCATCCAAAGGGATTCCCTGGGTGTGAGTGTGCACAGCCATGGGCAGGCAGATTTGTTTGATGAGATCATCCTGGCTACACATTCAGATCAGTCGCTGGCCATACTTGGAGACAACGCGACCCGGGATGAAACAGACGCGCTAGGTGCCATTCGCTATCAACCCAACAAGGCAGTTCTGCACTGCGATCCAAGCCAGATGCCGCGCCGACGTGCTTGCTGGTCCAGTTGGACCTATCGCTCGCAGGCAGGAAATGTGGGTGTCACCTATTGGATGAACCGCCTTCAAAACATCCCCGACAGCGATCCGCTGTTTGTGACCCTGAACGCTTCGTCAGAAATCCATGAAGACAAGATTTATGACGAGGTCGAATTCGCCCACCCTGTATTCGACAAAGCTGCCCTGAGGGCACAAGGCAATATCCGCGAAATGCAGGGACAAAACAGGACCTGGTTTGCCGGGGCGTATAACCGGCACGGTTTTCACGAAGACGGGATCGCCAGCGCCATGCATGTTGTTGAGCGCATCGAAGGTATCCCGCAGACCATCGGAGCTGAAAATGGCATTCTTGAAAGAGACCCGGCCATACCCGTTGCGGCTGATCTTTGATAGCATTCGCGCAGCGCTTCTGGTGATTGCGCTACTGGTCCCGTCGGGTCTGGCAGCTTCGGTCGTATCAAAGGAACTGAACAATGCGCAGCTGCTTGGTAGCGGCACGTTCCGATTTCTCGGGCTGCCCCTGTATGATGCAAAACTATACACAACTGGCGGTGCGCCCTTCAGTTGGAATGAAGACTTCGGGCTGGAATTGACCTACCGGAAAAACCTGACCCAGAAAGCACTGGTTAATTCCACACTGGAAGAGATTGCGCGCCAGGGTAACAACGCGCCCACGCGCGCTCAGTTGGAGCAGTGTTTTCAAGCGGTCAGTAAAGGCGATACCTATCTGGCGATCTCGCAAGGGCCCAATGCCATTGGGTTCTGGCGGAATGGGCGCAAGACCTGCACATTGTCCTATTCGGGTGCCAAACGCGGATTTATGTCGATCTTTCTGGGCTCAAACACCCGATCTGCATCGTTTACAAGCCAGCTCAAGGGGCAGTGATGCTGTATCCCAGGGTCAGCTTGTATGCTCTGATGCTCGCTGCTGCAGGCATCCCGCTTTACATCCACCTGCCACGATTTGCAGCGGTAAACTTGGGTATCGGCCTGGGTGTTATCGGAACAGTCCTTTTGATTATCCGGCTGGTTGATCTGGTACAGGATCCTTTGATCGGCTGGGCAATTGACCGATGGCCGGATGCACAAATTCTGTTTGCTGCAGCTGCCGCGATCGGGTTAGCCGTCGGTTTTCCACTGTTGTTCATGCTCTCTGACGGCGCCGCTCTCGGCACGCTGATTGCCATTCTCGTTCTACTCTTTTCGGCCTACAGCCTTGGCACCATCCTGCTTTATGGACGCAGCGCCACTCTGGCGAAACGCCCGGATCCCAAAGAGCTGATGACACTCGCCGCCTACCGCGAAGGTGGTCAGTTGACCGGAGTTATTCTTGCAGCCAGCGCACCTGCCCTGTTCGTGACTTTGGGCGCCAGTGCACAGGGTTACCCTGCGTTTGGTCTGTTCTTGGGCGTGCTGTCAGTCATCACTATCGTACTGACTTTTCCAATCTGGCAGCGTCCACCGATCACCGGAGAGGGGCTGTCTTTCGCGGGCCTTGGCAAATCTGGCGGGCTCAGGCTCCTTGCCCTTGCGCTGGTCAACAGCCTACCGGTTGCGATCACCTCAACCTTGTTTCTGTTTTTTGTAGAAGATCGGCTGCAACTGCCGGGCAAGGCTGGCCCTTTGCTGATCCTTTTCTTTCTGAGCGCAGGAGCAAGTGTTCCTCTTTGGGCTCGCCTAAGCAACCGGATTGGCCCGAAACAGACACTGATTATTGCAATGCCGCTGTCGATCGCCGGGTTCATTGGCGCGGCGACTCTGTCGGCGGGCAACCTGTCCGGTTTCGCCGTCATCTGCATCGCATCCGGTGCGGCACTTGGGGCCGATATGGTCGTTTTGCCCGCCATGTTCTCGGTCGTACTGACCCGCGCGGGACTAAACGCATCAGCCGCATTCGGCATCTGGTCATTCGCAGGCAAACTAGGCCTCGCATTGGCCGCCTTTTTCACACTGCCACTGCTTGAACGCAGCGGTTTTTTCCCGGGGCAACCTAACTCGGCTCAGGCATTGGAAACGCTCAACTTTGCCTATGCTGTCCTTCCCTGCATTCTCAAACTCGGCGCGTTCGGGATGGTTTTGACGCTGCCGTCAGAGGTATCAGCCAAATGAAACTCATCGCAGTCATCCTGTTTGCCACCCTCGCCCTGATCGTGGCAAAGGGCAGATTTCTCAGTTTTCGCGCTCAGGCACCTGCCGACTACGAAAACACAGGCCCCCAGTTTTCACTTAAAAAGCATCTAAACGGAGAAATCCTGTCAGAGGGTTTGATCTATGGTCCCAATGGTAAGATGTCGAACAGCTTCGTCGCGCGTATGGTGGGCGAATGGGAAGGCAATACCGGGACATTGTCCGAGTATTTCACCTATTCCAACGGTAAACAGATGACCCGAAAATGGTACCTGACGCTGGGCACCGGCAACACATTCACCGCAACGGCCGATGACATCGTGGGCGAGGGCAAGGGTGTGATTTCCGGCGCAACCGTCAAGTTGACATATCGGATCATCCTGCCCAAGGACGCCGGTGGGCATACGTTGGATGTGACCGACTGGATGTACCTGACCGAGAACGGCGCGATCATGAATCGCTCTGAGATGCGAAAATTCGGCATCAAGGTGGCCGAGTTGGTTGCCACGATGCGCCCGTCGCCCGAGATAAAATCGGCCCATCTGCATGGCGCTAATGGTCATGATACAGACTCTGAACTGAGGCCGTTGCAATGATCGCCCGCCGCACCCTTGTAGCAATCGTCGCCCTTGCAGGGTTGGCAATACTCGCCGCCTGTTCAGCCAAACCACGCGTTCCAAAGACATTTCTATCGGACCGACAACTTAACCTTGAGGAATTCTTTGAAGGTAAAACTGTGGCCTATGGCCAGTTCCAGGACGTTCTGGGCAACGTCCCGCGCCGGTTCACGGTCGATATCGACGGTACCTGGGATGGTAAGACGCTGACTCTGGTAGAGGATTTCATCTATGATGACGACGCAACCGAGCAGCGGGTCTGGACACTGACAAAAACTGGCGAGGACACGTGGACCGGGACCGCGCCGGGTGTTCTGGGAACAGCCAGCGGGGTCGAACGGGGTGATACCTTTAACTGGAATTACAAGATAGATTTGCCTGTCAAAGATGGCACGATGCGCGTGAATTTTGACGATTGGATGTGGCTATTGGAAGACGACAGACTACTCAACCGCGCCTACGTCTCACGCTTCGGTATTCGTCTTGGTGAGGTGATTTTGTTTTTCGAGAAGAAATAGAACCACGTGTTGGGAGCGGTATGTTGGCCAGATATTGGGCGCTGCCAAAGCTGTCGACGTTTCGCGTGCTGAGGTTACCCTCACAAGCTGCAGAAGGAACGAAAGATGGAAGTGGAAGCACCGGCAACTCTGAGCTCTTACAGCCAATGCAAACTGACCGCAGAGAACGGTGGCAGGGAGCCCAGAAAGTCCGATGCTGAACCCTGTACGAGCGTCAGCTTTGGTTCTGGCTCTGGTCTTGTTGCGATGAGGCTTCTTCGAGACGCGTCTTGAGACGGCCTACAATGTTTTGCGCTGTCGCAATATCATCTGGCGACAAGCCTTCCGAGAGTTCATTCACCCAAGGGATTTGCCTCGCAATCGCGGCTTCGTACAGCTTCCTTCCCCTTTGGGTCAAAACAACAAGATGCGCGCGCTTGTGGTGTGGGTTTGGCTGAAACTCGACGACTCCCTCTTTATTCAACTCGTTGACGATCCGTTGAACGCCTTGCCGGTGAACACCCATCGTCCGTGCATGCCAGGCGACGGATTCCGGCTGTTCAGCATAGGCAATGGCGCCAAGGATCTGCCACCGGGCACTTGTCAGACCGAGTTCTGATACGAGGCGGTCACCGGCAAGCTGCAATCGACCGTTCAACCGAAACACATCCAGTATCAGCGCCGTCACGGCTTCTCCTTCTTCGGTCCTTCGTTCATCCGACATGTCGATTCCTCGTTTTATTTGACAACATATTGTCATTTTGCTTGATACTTCCTAAATATGACAACATGGCACCAAATTGAAATGACTTTCAAGGAGTACCGAATGGTGAGTTTCAAACCCCTCGACCCTGAGTTTCCCATTGAACAACAATTGAGCATCGACGCTGGACCCGTCGTTCTCGTCAACCTCTTCACAGTCGATCCCGTTGACCAAGACGCCTTGGTTGAAGCCTGGAAGAGCGATGCCCAATGGATGAAAAAGCAACCGGGTTACATCAGCACGCAACTGCATAAAGCCATTGGTGATGGCAGCATGTACCTGAACTACGCGGTCTGGGATTCCGTTGCGGACTTCCGCGCGGCGTTTTCAAACCCCGAGTTTCAGCAGCAGCTCAGCCACTATCCCTCAAGCGCTGTGACAGCACCCCACCTGTTCGAGAAGGTTGCGGTGCCAAATTGCTGCACGGCATGACGAAACCCTTTGAAAAAGCCAATTTGAGGGAACCGCAATGAAAACAAAGATTCACGCCATAGCGGGCGGCATCGGCTTTGTGATAATCCTCCTCTTCTGGACATCAACGGTCACCAGCGAACTCTTTGCGAGCCATGAAACAGTCGCAGCTGTCAAAGCGTTGATCCTGAAGGGCATGTTCATTCTCATTCCGGCAATGGCCATTGCTGGCGGATCGGGCATGGCAATGGGCCGGAAACGCAAAGATGCACTGACGAGGGCAAAGAAGACCCGTATGCCGATCATTGCGCTGAATGGTTTGCTGATCCTTATACCAGCGGCTTGGTTTCTGGCTGGCAAAGCTTCCGCTGGCGAATTCGACAGCACATTTTATGCAGTTCAGGTGATTGAACTGATCGCCGGGGCGGCCAACCTCACGATGATGGGACTGAACATTCGTGATGGTTTACGAATGACAGGTAAAATTCGGAGGCCTCGCTGAAGATGCAGTTCCAACCCAAGCATGGCCAAATTGCCGACATCCGAGCAAACGCAGCGAATTGGCGCTATGTCCGCAACTTCTCGACGTCTCATGATCCTGGATCCTTCAAAAACAGGCTGATCATCTTCGTTTTGTCTGATGAAGAGGTCATTAGCACAGACTCTCCGCAAGGCTCTAAATCAAAAACTGTATTTGTCGCATCTGACCTGCGCCGCAAAAGGATTGGAAGTAACTTGGTGGGAAAGCTTGAAAAGGTTGCTTTCGAACGAGGTTTGCGAGAACTCACAGTTTCGTCTTCCTCATCGCGCTAAAATTCTACTCGTCACTAGGCTACATTGAGCAAGGCCGTAAGTTCTTTGGGGATGAAGAGACAGCAGTAATGGTCAAGACAACTATCTCGCCATAAGTCGTAAGCCAGCATTGTCCTGTACGCCGAACAATGTGCGATTAGGAAAGCAAGGGCATAGATCTGCCCTTGCTGGATCGCCTGCTCAAAACGGGAACCGATGGTGCGAAGGAGGTGGGTGTTCAACCTCGGGCGGGAGGCCCACGTCTTTCCTCAGATATTCCGGCAGATCGGCTCTCCTGAGCAGAACGGACTGATCTCCGCTGGGCCGCCGGGCGAAAACGGCCACTAGCTGCAGTAAGAGACTGCGCGACCGGCTGAGGGGGATGTAAAGTGATAAACTTGGCATTGTACTCTCCATAAATTGATGGAAAGCCGCCACGTGAGGAAAACATAAAAAAGGCCGCTCACGGGGCGGCCTTCAGATTGGAAACCTGTCAGACCGCTTTAACGGGCTACTGCGCCTGGCGCGCAAAGCATTGAGGTCTGACGATTCAGCATATCTATTCTCTCCTAAATCAGGGTTTCCATTGCCTCCAACTATCAGAGTGATATCTCTGACTCAACAACCTAAACGGTTTTTGGTCGATTTTTACTCGACTGCGGTCTCTCGCGCACTCGCCGACCTTGCCTGCAGTGCCGCCCTCGTTGCCTCGATCTCAGCTCATCATGCTTGTGCAAGCTAGCCCTGAGTACAAATGAACCGATGCTACAATGGACACAAATGCCCGCTTACAGCCGTAAGTTGTGAACCGACCCGTTTCTTGCGCATCCACTTCAAGTTTCTCAAGACCCGCAAGATACGGGTCGCACGTTGCTCACGACATTCCCTAGTTGATTGGCATGCAACTACGGAAAGGCATAGCCATGGAACTGAGAGACAAAACCATCATCGTAACGGGGGCGAGCAGTGGAATAGGTGCTGCCGCCGCACTTTTGTTTGCCTCAGAGGGAGCAAATGTCGTGTTGGGTGCGCGCCGTGAACTCCGCTTGAACACAATTGCAGAGCAGATCGCACAGAGCAATGGGCCTGCCATTTGTCTAGCGGGTGACGTGACTGACGAAGCCTACTCCAAAGAGCTTGTCGATCTTGCCGAACGTCAATTTGGCGGCCTTGATGGCGCATTTAACAACGCGGGCTTGATGGGTGAGATGGGGCCGGTTCCGGAGATGGCATCAGACAACTGGCAATCAGTTCTTGCGACAAACCTGACCAGCGCTTTTTTTGCAGCAAAAGCACAGCTGCCGGCGATTGAGCAGCGCGGCGGTGGGTCCATCGTATTCACCGGAACTTTTGTTGGCTTCAGCAACGGGGGAATGCCTGGCATGGGGGCCTATGCCGCATCCAAGGCCGGGTTGATCGGGCTCACACAATCTTTGGCATCTGATCACGCAGCGAACGGTGTTCGTGTAAACACTATTTTGCCGGGTGGTACAAAAACCGACATGGCCGGAGATGACCCCGCCACACATGACTTTATTGCTGGTCTGCACCCTGTGAAACGCATGGCAGAGCCAGAGGAGATTGCGCAAGCTGCGTTGTTCTTGTTGTCAGACAGGTCAAAATTTGTGACCGGTTCACCACTAGCCGTGGATGGCGGCATGGCGACCCGTCTGCTTTGAATAGTCGCCACAAAGTTTGCAGCGCATGGTTGATAGGCGAACTAATAAGTACGAAACCTGCCTCACCGAGATGCTATAAATTAGGATGTTGAATTTGCGGGCGCTAGGTGGGCACGGAGCGACCGAACTTCAACGCCACTACTGGCGTCTACGCAAATACTTGTTTTTATTTAAAAAGTGGTGAGCCGTGCAGGATTCGAACCTGCGACCCACTGATTAAAAGTCAGTTGCTCTACCAACTGAGCTAACGGCCCACTCTTTTGTTGGATCTTGTCGATCCGTGGCGCTCTCTAAGGCATTTTACCGATCAGGTTCAAGCCCTTATTTTGCGCCTCGTTTCGCCGGTGTTTAACTTGTTTCCGGCGTCCCGATAGGCGGCCTAATTAGGCAGGTGGCGCAGGGGGGTCAACCCCTTTTTTCAGGAATCTGCGTGACAGGGTGGATTCATTTTGTGACCATCGCTATATGCCCGCCATGCAACACTTACACGATACCGGTTTGCCCTTTATGAAGATGCACGGGCTGGGCAATGACTTTGTCATTGTCGATGCGCGCGCTCATTCTGCAGCCATTACTCCGGCTCTGGCCAAAGGAATCGGACATCGACAGATTGGTGTTGGTTTCGATCAGCTAGCCGTCATCGAAAACGGCGAATCGGACGCGCACCTGGTGTTCTATAATGCGGACGGCTCTACATCGGCGGCCTGCGGGAACGCCACCCGCTGTATTGCACGGTTTCTGATGGAGGAAACCGGGAAATCCGAACTTTCGCTGACGACTGAACGCGGGACACTCTTCGCCCGCGATGCCGGAAACGGTCTGACATCCGTTAACATGGGGCAGCCTCAGCTGAACTGGCAGGAAATTCCGTTGTCCGAGGAGATGGATACATTGGAACTGCCGATCGAAGGCGCACCGACCGCGACCGGTATGGGCAATCCGCATTGCACGTTTTTCGTTGAGAATGCCGAGGCAATACCGCTTGAGGAATTTGGCGCGCGATATGAGTACCACCCACTTTATCCCGAACGCACCAATGTACAGGTCGCCCAGATCATCGGGACCGACCATATCCGGATGCGCGTCTGGGAACGGGGTGTCGGAATCACGCTCGCCTCAGGCTCTTCTTCCTGCGCGACTGCGGTTGCGGCGACTCGGCGTGGCCTGACAGGGCGTAAAGTGCAAATAGAACTGGACGGTGGCACCATCTGGATTGACTGGCGCGACGACGGCGTCTGGATGACCGGACCCACTCGCCATGTCTTCTCTGGCACTTTGACGCCAGAGTTTCTGGAGTCGCTGGGATGAGCGCACCAAAATTCACAACACTGGGCTGTCGGCTCAACGCCTATGAAACCGAGGCGATGAAAGAGCTGTCGCAGCAAGCCGGGTTGCAGGATGCGGTGATCATAAACACCTGTGCCGTGACCGCCGAAGCCGTGCGCAAAGCCCGGCAGGAGATTCGCAAGCTGCGGCGTGAAAACCCAGATGCGCGCCTGATCGTAACGGGCTGCGCTGCGCAGACCGAGCCTGAGACATTTGTACAGATGGATGAGGTCGATGCGGTCATCGGCAACACCGAGAAAATGCAGCCCGACACTTGGAAAGGTATGGCCGCTGATTTCATAGGTGAGACCGAAGCGGTGCAGGTCGATGACATCATGTCGGTGACTGAAACAGCTGGCCATCTGATTGACGGTTTTGGGACCCGATCCCGCGCTTATGTACAGGTCCAGAATGGCTGTGACCATCGCTGTACCTTCTGCATCATTCCCTATGGCCGCGGCAACTCACGCAGCGTCCCAGCGGGCGTTGTGGTGGATCAGATCAAGCGGCTGGTGGACAAAGGTTATAACGAGGTTGTTCTGACCGGCGTCGACCTGACCTCATGGGGGGCAGATCTGCCCGCGCAGCCCAAGCTGGGCGATCTGGTCATGCGCATCCTGAAGCTGGTGCCTGACCTCCCACGCCTGCGGATCAGCTCGATTGATTCGATTGAGGTTGATGAGAACCTGATGCAGGCCATCGCGACCGAGCCGCGCCTGATGCCGCATCTGCATCTGTCCCTGCAGCATGGCGATGACCTGATCCTGAAACGGATGAAGCGCCGTCACCTGCGTGATGATGCAATCCGCTTTACGGAAGAGGCGCGCAGGTTGCGCCCTGAAATGACCTTTGGCGCAGACATCATCGCCGGTTTCCCGACCGAGACGGATGCCCATTTCGAAAACTCGCTAAAGCTGGTGACAGAGTGCGATCTGACCTGGTTGCATGTCTTCCCGTATTCCAAACGCGAAGGCACACCCGCCGCACGCATTCCGCAACAAGTGAACGGAAACACGATCAGGGAACGCGCGGCCAGACTTCGTCAGGCTGGCGAGCAGCAGGTTGCCCGCCATCTTGAGGCTCAGATTGGCAAGACCCATCAGATCCTCATGGAAAACGCGCATATGGGCCGCACAGAACAGTTTACCGAAGTGACGTTCGACCAAGCGCAAATCGAAGGTACGATTGTGAGCGG
Organism: Ruegeria arenilitoris; assembly: GCF_013030265.1. Lineage (GTDB taxonomy): Bacteria > Pseudomonadota > Alphaproteobacteria > Rhodobacterales > Rhodobacteraceae > Ruegeria > Ruegeria arenilitoris_E. Next base: position 22,472 of record NZ_WPZQ01000013.1, on the reverse strand, counting down.
TGTGATTACCGGCAAATCTGCTTCGCAATTGCGGGCATAGCTACGCAGCAGCATCAGCAGGATCGGCCTCTGAACGCTTGATGGATCAGGCGGTGGTCCCTTTCGCATTCGCCATCCGGAAAACCATCCTACGAATTTAGGTATCACCAAAGAAAACCCCCGCAACCATCTGGTGCGGGGGTTTTGAAATTGCGATCACTTAAGACCTTAGTCCTTACGGATCTTGCCTTTGTGAGGTGCCCAAAGGCGCTTGTTCACAAGATAAAGCAATACCGACATAATCGTCAGGAAGATTACACCAACAAAGCCTGCATTCTTGCGGTCCATCATCTTGGGCTCAGCCGCCCACATCAGGAACGCAGAAACATCTTCGGACATCGCTTCAACACTGGCCGGGTGACCATCGGCAAACTCGACCTGATCTTCAGCCAGCGGTGGGGCCATAGAGATCCAGCCACCGGGGAATGCGGTGTTTTCGTACAGGATCGTACCCGCTTCTTCCTTTTCCTTACCGGTATAGCCATCCAGCAGAGAGGCGATGTATTCCGCGCCACCCATGCCTTTGATCAACTGGTTGATGCCAGTGCCTTTCGGGCCATGGAAGCCAGCGCGGGCCTTGGCCATCAGGCTCAGGTCAGGTGCGCCAACGGCGTCGTTGGCCGGGAAGTGGTCGGTCGGGATGGCCGGACGAAAATCGTCCAGCTCGGGATCGAACACTTCAAAGTTGTCAGCCGAATAAGTGATGACCTGCTCTTCGGTGTACCCCAGATCCTCAAGGGTACGAAGAGGTACGTATCTCAGGCCGTGGCAGGCCGCGCAGACTTCGGTGTAAACCTGAAGGCCGCGCTGAAGCTGATGTTCATCATAGGTGCCGAACGGACCTTCGAATGAAAAGTCAAAGTCCTCGATGTGCTGCTCACCGCCACCTGCCGCAAAGGTCGAGGCGGGCGCAAGGGCCAGAGCAAACGCGGCACCGATTGCAAGTTTCTTGAACATGTTTCCGGTCCCTCTTCTTACTCGGCCGGCGTGGCATCGGCGTTAGCCTTGCCATAATGCGCGTTGAAGTCTTCTTCGATAGTCTCAGGCTGCGCCAGAGGTTTCTCGATCACACCCAGGATCGGCAGGATCACGAAGAAATAGGCGAACCAGTAGGCGGACGCGATCAACGACCAGGTTGCATAAGGCTCTTCCGCGGGCATCGCACCCAGCCACATCAGGGCAAAGAAGTCGACGATCAGCAGGTAGAACCACCATTTGAACATCGGACGATACTTGCCCGAACGCACGGTCGAAGTGTCCAGCCAGGGCGCCAGAGCCATGGCCAGGATCGCACCGAACATCGCGATCACACCAAAGAACTTGGCGTCGATGATGCCGCCGGTGATGAAGCTGGCGAACTGAACGACCCATACCTCACCGGTGAAGGCCCGCAGGATCGCGTAGAACGGCAGGAAGTACCATTCAGGGACGATATGTGCAGGTGTGACCAACGGGTTGGCTTCGATGTAGTTGTCCGGGTGACCCAAGTAGTTCGGCATGTAGCCAACAATGGCCCAGAACACGACCAGAATGACGGCCAGTGCGAACAGATCCTTGATCACGAAGTAGGGCCAGAACGGCAGGGTGTCTTTCTCGGCCTCGGCCTTTGAGCCGCGACGCACTTCAACACCTGTGGGGTTGTTGTTACCGGTGGTGTGGAAGGCCCAGATGTGCACGATAACCAGCGCCGCAATGATGAACGGCAGCAGGTAGTGCAGCGAGAAGAAGCGGTTCAGCGTAGCGTTGTCCACTGCGGGTCCGCCCAGCAGCCAGGTCTGGATTGCGTCGCCAACAAACGGGATCGCGCCAAACAGGCCGGTGATCACGGTTGCACCCCAGAAGGACATCTGACCCCAAGGCAGAACGTAGCCCATGAACGCAGTACCCATCATCATCAGGTAGATGAGCATACCGATGATCCACGTGATCTCGCGCGGGGCTTTGTACGAGCCGTAGAACAGGCCGCGGAACATGTGAATGTAGACCGCAACAAAGAACAGCGACGCGCCGTTCATGTGCAGATAGCGGATCATGTAGCCGCCATTCACGTTACGCATGATGTGCTCGACGCTGGCGAAGGCCAGATCGACATGCGGGGTGTAGTGCATCACCAGAACAATGCCGGTAACGATTTGCAACGCCAGGCAGAATGCCAGAACGATGCCCCAGATCCACCACCAGTTCAGGTTCTTGGGGGTTGGGATCATGAGGGTGTCATAAAGCAGGCCGACGATCGGCAGACGGCTGTTCAGCCACTTCTCGCCTTTGGTCTTTGGCTCATAGTGGTCGTGGGGAATTCCTGACATTCTGGGTCTCCCTTAGCCGAGTTTGATTGTGCTGTTGTCCACCCATTCTGCGGGCGGGACAGGAAGGTTCTCGGGCGCGGGGCCCTTACGGATACGACCGGCAAGGTCATAGTGCGACCCGTGGCAGGGGCAGAACCAGCCACCAAAGTCGCCAGCGTCGCCCAGCGGCACACAGCCGAGGTGCGTACAAACGCCCATCTGAACAATCCATGCACCCGGCGCTTCGCCTTCGGGCGACGGCATCACGCGGTTGGCGTCCGTCGCAGGAGCATCAGGGTTCAGGTTGAAGTTACGGGCCAGCGGATCAGGCAGCGCGTCAACGCCTTCTGCATCCTGTTCCTGGGCTTCGGTGATCTCGGCACCTGTGCGGTGACGGATAAAGACCGGTTTACCCAGCCATTTCACGGTCAGCTGCGTTCCAGGCTCGACCCCGCTTACGTCAACGCGGATCGAGGACAGAGCCTGTACATCTGCCGAAGGATTCATCTGGTTGACCAGGGGCCAAACAACAGCCCCCGTTGCTACGACACCTGCGCCGCCAGCGACGTAGTAGAGGAAGTCTCTGCGGGTGCCTTCGTGGTCTTCTGCGTGGGACACGAGGTTTTCTCCGATTATCTGGCGCCCGCGTACGGGCATATAGCTCGCGCACCGCACGAATGCGGTGTCTTAAACGGGGTATCTATCGGGGAGAAATCGGTTCGTCCAGCGGTCATAGGCGCGCATTACGCCGCATCCGGGCTTTCATGTCACAACGAAGGCCAATTATTTCAAGATATGAAGCGGATTAAATCTGTTTCATCACTTAGAGCACTCGGCAACAAACTTGCTGATTCGGCGAAATCCGTTTGCTCTGCGAGCAGCGGCTGAAGGTCCGACCAACATTCAGACGCCGTTTCGAACGGCTGGATTGGATAGTAATAAGAAACGGAATTGCGCAACCATAGCGGTATTGTATTTAGTTTAAATTATTAATTTAAAATAGATATTTCCAGATCCGCCCCGAGAGGCAGATTTCTATTGCACCCCAAACGAGAATGTCCGAAAGGCCAAATCGCGCGAACTCCTTACAGGAGATAACTCATGTCAAAGGTCACTGTGACCACGGTGTTGTTAACGATTGCGATTTCAACTCAGGCCTCGGCTGCCGGTGATCCGGAAAAAGGTGAAAAACTCTACAATAGGTGCTCATCCTGCCATGCGATCATCAAGGATGGCGAAGTTCTGGTTAAAGGTGGCATCACCGGACCGAATCTCTATGGGGTGGTCGGGCGCGTTGCCGGATCCGAAAACGATTATCGCTATGGTAGCGAGCGTTTGCCCATCGGTATGTTCACCGATGATATGATCCGTGCGGGTGATGAAGGTCTGGTCTGGACCGAAGAAAACATCGCGGCTTACTCCGAAAACCCAATCGTTTTCATTCAGGAGTATCTGGATGACGAATCAGCCCGCCCCAACATGAGCGTTAAGCTGAAGAAAGGGGCCGACGATGTCGCGGCCTATCTTGCTACCTTCAGCGATCAGTAAAAAGTTCCCGTTTCCCGGCGCTGGTCACGTCGTCCGCATCAACGCGGCCAGCCGTCCGGTTTCAACACCAAAGCCCGCAGCCTCAACCTGATCAGCAGCGCCCAATCGAGCATCTTCTGTCTTGTTTTGGTTCAGTTTCCAAGTGCCCTGAACATCTTCGACCTGCATGCGGCACGGCACGATCATCCGCATCATTCGCACCAATGCGCCCTTGGACATTTTACCTGAGACCCAAGGCGGTTTTGGCAACAGGCGTGTTTCATAAAATTCTGATTGGCGGTCCAGAAGATCAGGCAATGTGTCCTGCGGCATCAGCTTAAGTTGGCCGGTCAAATGCACCGCGACATAATTCCAGGTCGGCACCTGATCTTCGACTGCATACCAATCCGGAGAAATGTAGCCATCTGGCCCGGAAACTGCGATCCGCACAGCCTGAGGCTGCTTCAATAACCGGACAATGGGATTTGAACGCACAAGATGAAGCTCTGCCACTTGTCCATCTTCATCCAGAACGAATGGGACATGACTTAGCAACGGCGCATCCTGCGTCGACAGGGCAAGAATACCAAACGCGCGATCCCGGGCGAAGGCCACATGGCGCGCGCGATCTTCGGCGCGAAAGGCTGGGTTGGGGTGCATACCTGTCCTCCTGCCAACAGCACTTGCAGAACCGGGCAGTCCTTGGCAAGCTCTGCGATGTTCTCAGGGCGGGGCGAAATTCCCCACCGGCGGTATGCGGGCTGCGACCCGTAAGCCCGCGAGCGGCCCCGGTTAACGGGGTGTCAGCAGATCTGGTGAGAAGCCAGAGCCGACGGTTACAGTCCGGATGAAAGAGAACGTGCAGCACGTCGGCCTTGCCGCGTGCCTGCCCGTGATCGCCTTGGGTGACGTGTCTGTTGCGAAAGGAGATCATGATGACACACACCCGCTATGCTTTTGTAAAAGCCAACTGGCATTCCGATATTGTTGATCAGGCCCTAGAAGGGTTTCTGGAACTCATCCCCGCCGATCAGGTTGACGTGTTCGACGTCCCCGGCGCGTTTGAGATGCCGCTGCTGGCCCGCGATCTGGCCCAGACCGGCCGCTATGCCGCGGTCGCCTGCGCGGCGTTTGTCGTGGATGGCGGTATTTACCGGCACGATTTCGTGGCTCAGGCCGTTGTCGATGGGTTGATGCGTGCTGGTATGGATTCAGGCGTACCGGTCTTGTCCGTTTCCCTGACGCCGCATCAGTATCAGGAGACCGATCACCACAACGCCATCTACCGCGCGCATTTTGTCGAAAAAGGCCGCGAAGCCGCACAAGCTGCGCTGAAAATCAACGCGACGCGCACAAAACTGGCCACTGCTGCGTAAGCTCATTGGGTTGGGGCAAACACGCCCCAACCGCAAATCCGCTTGAGGCCAAGGGCCTTGCCCGCTAATCACGACGCTCAAAGGAGCATGCCCCATGTCGATGAACAGTTATGGCCACCTCTTCCGTGTCACCACCTGGGGTGAAAGTCACGGACCCGCGTTGGGCGCGACCGTCGATGGCTGCCCTCCGGGCGTTGCGATCGATGAGGGCATGATTCAGCATTGGCTGGACAAGCGCAAACCAGGTCAGAACAAGTTCACGACCCAGCGGCGTGAACCTGATCAAGTGAAAATCCTGTCCGGCGTGTTCGAAGGCCAGACCACGGGTACGCCTGTGCAGCTGATGATCGAAAACACCGATCAGCGCTCGAAAGACTACGGCGACATTATGGACAAGTTCCGTCCGGGTCACGCCGACATCACCTACTGGCAAAAGTACGGCATCCGCGACTATCGCGGCGGCGGGCGCAGTTCGGCGCGTGAAACCGCATCTCGCGTTGCGGCAGGCGGTCTGGCGCGCGAGGCGATCAAACAGATCGCTCCGAACGTGCAGATCACCGGCTATATGACTCAGATTGGGCCGCATAAGATCGACCGGGACAATTTCGACTGGTCCCAGATCGAACAGAACCCATTCTGGACCCCCGATGCTCAAGCGGCTGAGGACTGGGCTGCTTACCTGGACGGCCTGCGCAAATCCGGTAATTCGGTTGGGGCGATTGTTGAGGTTGTGGCACGCGGCGTTCCTGCCGGGATCGGCGCGCCGGTTTATGCCAAGTTAGACACTGATCTGGCCGCTGCGATGATGTCGATCAACGCGGTGAAAGGCGTTGAGATCGGCGAAGGTATGGCCGCCGCCGAACTGACGGGTGAGGCTAACGCGGATGAGATCTTCATGGGGCAGAATGGCCCCCAATACAGCTCGAATCACTCGGGCGGTATTCTCGGCGGGATCTCGACTGGTCAGGACCTCGTCGTACGGTTCGCAGTTAAGCCGACTTCGTCGATCCTGACGACTCGTAAAACCATCACCAAATCCGGTGAAGAGACCGAAATTATCACCAAGGGCCGACACGACCCCTGCGTTGGTATTCGCGCCGTGCCTGTGGGTGAGGCAATGATGGCCTGCGTGATCCTCGACCATCTGCTGCTGCATCGCGGCCAAATCGGCGAGAATCGTGGCCGGATTGGCTGAACTTCGCGACAGCCTGCGCGACATCGTACGGGCCCGCATGGCAACAGATCCGGCCCATGATCTGGCTCATCTGGACCGGGTCTGGGTAAATGTGCAGGCCATTGCGAATGACCAGAACGATATGCGCGTGCTACTTGCTGCGAGTTACCTTCACGATCTGGTCAATCTAGCAAAAGACGATCCGAACCGCCATCTGGCCTCACGGCGATCCGCCGAGGAATCAGAGTCTATTCTTGAGAACCTGGGCTTTGGCGAGAGCGAAATTCAAAACACTCAACATGCAATTGTTGCCCACAGCTACTCTGCAGGGGTCCCTCCAGAAACGGACGAAGCATGCATTCTGCGCGACGCTGACCGTCTGGATGCTCTGGGTGCCATCGGTATAGCCCGTACTTTTTTAGTTGCTGGTGCGTTGGACCGCCCGCTTTACGATCCTTCTGATCCTTTCGCAGAACAGCGACCCCTGAACGATCTGCAATTCTCGATTGATCACTGGAAGGTCAAACTCCTGAATTTGCCGGACGATATGCTGACGGAAGCCGGCAGAGAAATTGCACGTACCAGAACCGCGCGCATGATCCGGTTTCTCGAAGACTTCGCGGATGAGATTGGCAGCAGGCTGCCACGAAGCTGGGTGAATCGATAATCCCGACCAGCAGACATTGATCTTTGCCAAACAAAGGCGCAGGGTCGCGCCGATGGCAAAATCCTTAACATCGCATCGACCTGTTCTTGCCGTGACGCTGAAGCTCAGCGCCCTGTTCTTGTTCACGGCTATGTCGGCACTGGTCAAAGCTCTGTCAGAAGACTTTCCGCCAGGAGAACTGGTGTTCTTTCGCTCACTTTTTGCCATCCCGGTCATCATTATCTGGCTGATATCACGCGGAGAATTGGCGCAGGGTTTTGTCGTGAAGAAACCAATGGGCCACTTCTGGCGCGGAGTGCTGGGCACGATGGCGATGGGCCTGACCTTTACGGGGCTTAGCCTGCTGCCGCTGCCCGAAGTCACGGCAATTGGCTACGCCACTCCGATCTTCACTCTGATTCTTGCCGCAGTCATGCTGGGTGAGCGCATCCGAATGATACGTATCGGCGCGGTCGCCATCGGGCTGCTGGGTGTCCTGATCATGATCTGGCCTCGCCTCGGCAGTAGCGAACTGGAAGTGGCGGCCACCATCGGGGCTCTGTGCGTTCTTGGTGCAACCATCGCTCGTGCCTTTGTTCAGATTCACATTCGGCAGCTGGTTCAGGTCGATCATCCTGCGGCGATCGTATTCTATTTCTCGATGACGGCGACGCTGTTGTCCGGGCTGACCGTTTTCTGGGGCTGGACCATGCCCACATGGGAACAGGCCGCTATCCTGATTGCGATGGGTCTGACAGGTGGCGTTGCCCAGATACTTGTCACCTCGTCTTACAGGTTCGGGCAGGCCTCGATGCTGGCGCCATATGACTATACCAGCATGCTGTTTGCCATAATCATCGGATATCTCTGGTTTGACGAACTGCCGACACTTGCCATCCTGATCGGTGCAGCGCTCGTCATTGCTGGCAATGTGGTGGTGATCTGGCGCGAACATCAGCTTGGGTTGGAGCGTGGCAAAGCCCGATCGGTGACAGACCCGAAAGCGTGACTTTACCTTTTCACAACTTCCCCTAGTTTGGGCCCGACAATTGACGAGGTATCTCCATGAGCGACGCACAGGATCACAAAGAAAAGATGCAGGAGGTGCAGGCCAAGCACCGCAAGAAAGTGTCCGAGGCGGTCGACCCCGGGCGCGGTCTGGTTCTGATCAATACCGGCAAGGGCAAAGGCAAATCCTCTGCCGCTTTTGGCGTCGTAATCCGCGCGCTGGGGTGGGGCCAAAAGGTTGCCGTGGTGCAATTCATCAAAGGCAAGTGGAAAACCGGTGAACGCCGTTTCTTTGAAGAGCGGGATCTGGTGACCTGGCACACGATGGGTGAGGGCTTTACCTGGGATACCCAAGACCGCGAACGCGACATAGCCGCAGCAACCGCTGCCTTCGACAAAGCATGTGCGCTGATGGCAAGTGGAGACTATGATCTGGTCGTGCTGGACGAAATCAACATTGCGTTACGCTATGAGTATCTTTCGGTCGAGACCGTTATCGAAGGTCTCAAAGCCCGGTCAGACAAAACCAGCGTTTTCCTTACAGGCCGTGATGCACCCCAGGAACTGCGGGAATATGCGGATCTGGTGACCGAAATGACCGAAGAGAAGCACCCGTTTCAGGCTGGCATCAAAGCTCAGCGCGGCGTGGACTTTTGATATTCTAAGCCCCGTTCGAGCTTATGTTTTCGGGCGGGGATCGCTGTTTTCGTACAGCCTGCGAACGGATTGGCGTGGTTCTTCGCGATCTTCGGGATACGGATCACAGCAACCTTCAGGATTTTCACAACACTTTTGATCCAGATAGGCGGCAATATCGTCGTCCAGTGAACATCCGCCAATCGCGGATGAGCCCTGCAATGAAACCAACTTGTCGATCGGATCGCGCATATTGCCACCCCTTGGTTCGTTTCCGAGACGGTGGCGCGCCCTCACAATGGAATTCGCTAAGCGCGCAAACCGCCTCGAAACTTAAGGCTTGATCATCTCGTATCTGGCGTTGCGCTATATCTGATTAATTTAGTCAGATTTATCAAGCCCTGAATCGAAAATTTTTGGCTCAACACCTGCCCGCTCTTTCTCGCTGTTTCGAAAATTCAAACAGAGGTGATCACCATTTCCACGGTCTGAGCCGCCGGTATTTAATACCGGCGGCTCAGATTTGCGAGCGTAGCGCTCAGATGTGGTGACACAGGCTCATGCTCTGTCAGGCGGTTACGCCCTGTTCGGGAGCGCTGAGTGAGATCACAGCAACGACGGCAGCGCCGTTCAGCCAGTAGTAGATCGCATCCAGTCCCGAGAAGCCAAACAGGCTGGGCGCAAACAAAAAGGTGATACCCACAATCAGATCGACCGCGAGATGGAATTTGTAAGGCAGAACCCGCCAGATCCCCAGATGATGATCGGTCAAAACGGTCAGAACAAAAGCCGCGGCACCGGTAACTACAGACAACCAAAACGCCATTGGGTTCGACTGCCCCAGTCCCAGGACAAAAGGCAGGACCATCAACGCAATGGCCACCGGATAGTCCAGATATGCGTGGACCGAACGGGTTACGAAACGAAGAGACATCTGAATTTCCTTTCCTTGATGAGATATGACCAAAGAATAGGAAGCGCGGGTCGGACGGTGCAGCCCAGATCGTCTCAGAAACATTGCCGATCGTTCAGAAGTATAGGATTATCAGTGCATCGCCCTGTAAGCTGCCGGGGACAGGCCAACCTGCTTTTTGAACACCCGTGAGAACGCGGCCTCTGAGGCATATCCGACCTCGGCCGCAGCATCCGCTACGTTCCAGCGGCTTTCTGTCAATCCATGACAGGCAATCTGCATGCGCCAATCCGTCAGGTACTGCATTGGCGTCGTGTGCATCTTTTCCGCAAACAGTTGCGCAAAAGCGGTGCGTGACATGCCTGCCTCTTTGGCCAAAGTGGCGACGCTCCACTCCTGAGCGGGGGATTGGTGAAAAGCTGTCAAAGCGCGGGAAATGCGTTGATCGGCGAAACCTGCCAAAGCTGCATCACTTGTGCTTTGACGCTCCAGATATGCGCGGATGGCCTGTGCGAACAGAACCTCTGACAATTTCAGCGCGATCAGATCGCCCCCGATCCGCGCTCCGGCCACTTCGGAACCGATCATGCGCAAAGTAGCCTCGACCCAAGCACCCGCGTCCTCACCATAGTTTTCGATCAGAATATATGGCGGCAACCGGTCTATCAGCATATGGCCGGTTCCACGGCGACCGGCGGGTCCGGTGAATGAGAAATGCCCGCAGATCAGCTGCGTATCCCTGTCCTCATCCGCGCCACCATACACAAGAACACCGTCGCCCTTGTAACCCGAAGCCTCCAGAACCTGTTCCAACGGCAGCGCGTCCATCGGCTTGACCTCGTTGCACAGCAGTGCGTGCGCCGCACCATGAGGGATCAGGATCAGATCACCCTGGCGCAGACGAATGGATTCGCCTGTGGAAGAAACGTAGACCTTCAGCTCACCCCGCTGAACAAAATGGAATCGTGCCACGTTTTCAAAGCTCGGCACCTGAATCCCGAAAGGCGGAGTGAAAGACGTGCGAAAGTAGAATGTTCCCCGCAAAGACAAACGGGTGAGAATATCGCTGAGCAAATCCAACATGGCCCGAACCTATCTCAATTAGAGCGTTCGTCCACCTGTCTGAACGATTGGCATGGAATTCCGCACGCACCGCAACAAAAAACCCCCGCATAAGCGAGGGTTTCAAGGATCCTTATCGTGAGATCAGGAGCGAACCAGCTTCTCGTAGTCTTCCGCAATCTCACGCGTCAGATCGCCTACCTCAAACGTGTAGTCGCCGATTTGACCGACAGGAGTGACTTCGGCCGCAGTTCCGGTCAGCCAGCACTGTTCGAAATCAGACATCTCTTCGGGCATGATGTGACGCTCATGTACGGTGATGCCTTTGTCTTTCAGCATCTGGATGACCGTCTGCCGGGTAATCCCGTTCAGGAAGCAGTCCGCCAGCGGCGTGTGAACCTCACCATCCTTGACGAAGAAGACATTTGCGCCTGTCGCCTCTGCCACATAGCCGCGATAGTCCATGAAGAGCGCATCCGAGCAACCTTTGGCCTCGGCCTTGTGCTTTGAAATGGTGCAGATCATGTAAAGCCCCGCCGCCTTGGCGTGAACCGGGATGGTTTCCGGGCTGGGGCGTTTCCATTCTGCGATGTCCAGCTTGGCACCCTGCATCTTGGCATCACCGTAATACGCACCCCATGGCCAGACAGCGATGGCCATGCGCACAGGGTTCTTGGCCGATGCAACGCCCATGTCTTCGCCAGAACCACGCCAGACCAGAGCCCGTACATAGGCATCCTGCAGGCCGCTTGCCTTCAGCGCCTCTTCCTTTGCCGCTTCGATTTCATCAACCGAATAGGGCATCGGCATATCCAATGCCTCGGCCGAGGCAATCAGGCGCTCGGAATGTTCCCGGCTTTTGAATATCTTGCCGTTATAGGCCCGCTCACCTTCAAAAACCGAAGAGGCATAGTGCATCGCGTGGGACAGAATATGCACATTGGCCTCGCGCCAGGGCACCAGTTCGCCATCCAACCAGATGACACCATCACGATCGTCATACCCCGCCATGCGAAACCTCCTGAACCGGGCTGAATTTTCGATTGTTGCGCCATTTAAGACCGAAGCGGACATAATGTTGCGCAAAAACTGCGATTCGATACCTGTACGCACTTGGAATGTCAATAACGCTGACATAAAGTCAGCCTGAGTAACGAATGAGGCATGATATGTCCGAAATCCGCCCCGCGCCTGTCTTTGGCGGAGAAAGCCTGTTGTTTCTGACCGATGAGCAGTTGCGGCAGGGAATCGAGGCGATGTTCTTTGCTTATCGAGGGTTTACCGCGGATCCGGATCGTATTTTGACCCAGATGGCCTATGGGCGCGCCCATCACCGGGCCATCCATTTTATCAACCGCGCCCCCGGAACAACGGTAAACAACCTGTTAGCTATCCTTGGCGTGACGAAACAATCGCTAAATAGGGTACTGAGAACCCTGATTGACGATGGTCTGGTCGAAAGTCGCGTCGGGACCGTAGACAAGCGGGAACGCCATTTGTTTCTGACGGAGAAAGGCAAGGCATTGGAATCCAAGCTATCGGATGCACAGCGCGCCCGGATGCGCGCCGCCTACAAGGATGCAGGCCCCGAGGCCGTGGCAGGATTTCGCAAAGTGCTTGAAGCGATGATGGATGCTGATATGCGTCGTGCATATACGAAACTGCGGGATACAACCTCATGAGCGATATGGACGCCCATCTGCTGATCGTCGACGATGACGAGCGTATTCGCGATCTGCTCAAGAAGTTTTTGATGCGTAATGGCTTTCTTGTCACCGCAGCCCGCGATGCCGCCCATGCGCGCCGGGTTCTGTCCGGTTTGGATTTCGACCTGATCGTTCTGGATGTGATGATGCCCGGCGAGGATGGGGTCAGTTTAACCCGTGCCCTGCGGGAAACACATACAACACCGATCCTGTTGCTGACCGCGCGCGGTGAAACCGAACATCGAATTGCAGGTCTTGAGGCTGGCGCGGATGACTATTTGGCTAAGCCGTTCGAACCCAAGGAACTGTTGCTGCGCATAAATGCGATCCTGCGCCGGATGCCGGAAACGCCCGCTCAGGATGCAGTGTCGAAAATTCTGCATCTAGGACCGATCCGCTATGACATCGAACGTGGTGAGATGTGGCAGGGTGAGGATCCGGTGCGTCTGACCGCCACTGAAAGCCAGTTGATGAAGATCTTTTCCGGCCAGCCCGGCGAGCCGATCAGCCGTGCCAAACTGGTTGAGGATCTGGGCCGCGACAAAGGCCAGGCCCAGGAACGCGCCGTGGACGTTCAGATCACACGCCTGCGCCGCAAGATCGAGCAGGATCCAAAACAGCCGCGTTATCTGCAGACCGTGCGCGGTGCTGGCTACATGCTGGCGCCCGATTAATTCGCAGCCTCGGCCATAACAAGAAAACAGGAAAACAGTATGAAAACCGCCCTGATCACTCATGCTGATTGCCTCGGCCACGTCACGCCGCAGGGACATCCCGAACGCGTGGAGCGGCTGAAACACATCCTTCATGCGCTCGAGCCGCTGGATCTGCAACGGGTTACTGCGCCGCTCGCGGCAGATGATGATCTGTTGCGCATTCACCCGGAAAGCCACATTCGGGATATCCGCAGCAACCGGCCCAACGAAGGATTTAAGCAGATCGACGGAGACACGTTCATGTCGCCAGGGTCAGTCGATGCCGCCTATCGCGCGGCCGGGGCGGTTGTTCGGGCGGTCGATCTGGTTCTGGGAGGTGAAGCCCCAAACGCATTCTGCGCCATCCGCCCACCCGGACATCACGCAGAACGCGAAACCGCCATGGGGTTCTGCCTGTTCGGGAATGCCGCACTGGCTGCAAAGCACGCACTGGATCATCACGGACTAAAACGCGTGGCTGTGGTCGATTTCGATGTACACCACGGTAATGGGACACAGGATCTTTTGTGGGATGAACCACGCGCACTGGTGATCACCAGCCAACAGATGCCACTTTGGCCTGGATCGGGGCGGCCCGACGAGACAGGTGCCTATGACACCGTATTGAACATTCCACTTGCACCCGGATCTGGTGGGGCCGAGATGCGCGCAGCCTACGAGACGCAGGCATTCCCGCGTTTGCGCGACTTCAAACCTGAACTGGTCATCATTTCAGCGGGTTTCGATGCTCATCAGGACGATCCGCTGGCCAATCTGAATTGGTCAACCGGTGATTTCGCGTGGGTCACGGCCGAGTTATGCAAGATCGCCAAAGAATTCTGCGATGGTCGTATCGTCTCGACTCTTGAAGGTGGTTATGATCTGAACGCACTGGCCGAGGCGACACGCGCCCATGTGCAGGAACTGATGAAGGCAGCCCCATGACAGATACTCCCGTAGATCAAATGACGTTCGAACAGGCGATGAAAGAGCTTGAAGCCGTTGTTGGCCAGCTGGAGCGTGGTGATGTGGCTTTGGATCAGTCCATCGCGCTTTATGAACGTGGCGCCGCGCTGAAAAAGCGCTGCGAGGACGAGCTGAAGCGGGCCGAAGAAAAGGTGGCTGCCATCACGCTGGACGCCAATGGTCAGCCGACCGGGACGACACCTGTCGAAGGGCTCTGAATGTTTCGTGAAATTCTTGCGCAGGATGCAGACAGCATTCAGACGCAGTTCGATCTGGTTCTTGGCGCACTGGACGATCTCGATGTAACCCGCGCGATGGCCTATGCCACGCAGGGCGGAAAACGTCTGCGCGGTTTTCTGGTTCTGGAAAGCGCCCGTCTGCATGGGATTGATGAATCACACGCGATCTGGCCTGCGACGGGTATTGAGGCGCTACACGCGTATTCTCTGGTACATGACGACTTGCCGTGCATGGACGACGATGACTTGCGGCGCGGACGTCCGACGGTTCACGTGAAATGGAACGATGGCATTGCCGTTCTTGCCGGCGATGCGCTGCAGACCCTTGCATTTGAACTCTGTACCCGGGCGGAAATAGGAAGCGCTGACGTGCGCGCCGAATTGGCTCTGACACTGGCCAAGGCGAGCGGGGCACAAGGTATGGTGCTGGGGCAAGCGCTGGACATTGCCGCTGAAACAGCCCCTGATCCTCTGACGCTGGAGGAAATCACGCAACTGCAGTCAGGAAAGACCGGGGCCCTGATCGAGTGGTCCGCCTGCGCCGGGGCCCGGATGGCACAGGCCGATCCTGCGCCATTGCGCCGATATGCCCAAGCATTGGGGCTTGCCTTTCAGATCGCCGATGACATCCTTGATGTAGAGGGCGATGCCAAGAAAGCCGGAAAACGTCTGCAAAAGGATGCCGATGCAGGCAAGGCAACCTTTGTTTCGCTGTTGGGACTGGAGGCAGCCAAGACCCGTGCAACCGATCTGATTGATCAGGCCTGCGCGGCATTGGATGGTTACGGACCCAAAGCCGAAACCTTGAAGGAAGCCGCACGCTTCGTTATTGCCCGGGACAGCTAAGCCAGGAACGCGCCAAATGTCTGACCGCCCGAATACGCCCCTGCTGGACCTTGTGAACCGCCCGGCGGATCTCAAGCAGTTCTCGGATGCGCAGCTGCACCAACTGGCCAGCGAATTGCGGGCCGAGACGATTTCTGCCGTATCTGTTACAGGTGGACATCTGGGCGCAGGTCTGGGTGTTGTGGAGCTAACAACTGCGCTGCACGCTGTTTTTGACACACCCCGGGACAAGATCATCTGGGACGTAGGCCACCAGTGCTACCCGCATAAAATTCTGACCGAACGGCGCGACCGGATTCGAACGCTGCGCCAAAAGGACGGGTTAAGCGGTTTCACCAAACGCAGCGAAAGCCCCTATGACCCGTTTGGCGCGGCGCATAGTTCTACTTCGATCAGCGCAGCGCTTGGATTTGCCGTCGCGCGGGATCTTGGTGGTGTCACTCCCGAAGGGCTGGGTGATGCAATTGCGGTGATTGGCGACGGATCGCTGTCTGCGGGCATGGCATTTGAGGCCATGAACAATGCCGGCCATTTGAAGAAGCGCCTGTTCGTCATTCTGAACGACAATGAGATGAGCATCGCTCCACCGGTTGGGGCACTGTCGAACTATCTGTCCCGCATCTATGCCGAAGAGCCGTTCCACGACCTGAAGGCTGCGGCCAAAGGTGCCGTGTCCTTGTTGCCTGAACCATTCCGCGAGGGTGCAAAACGCGCCAAGGAAATGTTGAAGGGTATGGCAGTCGGCGGAACCCTGTTTGAAGAACTGGGCTTCTCATACCTCGGTCCGATCGACGGGCACGATCTGGATCAGCTTCTGCCCGTCCTGCGTACGGTCAAAGCACGGGCAACCGGTCCAATCTTGATCCATGTGCTGACGAAAAAGGGCAAAGGCTACGCTCCGGCAGAGCAGGCACGCGATAAAGGCCATGCAACAGCAAAATTCGATGTTGTTACCGGCAAGCAGAAAAAGACCCCTTCGAATGCGCCCTCTTACACGTCGGTTTTTGGAAAAACGCTGGTTGAAGAAGCCGCACGCGACGACAAAATCGTAGCTGTCACCGCCGCCATGCCGGATGGCACCGGGCTGAACCTGTTTGCGGAACGCTACCCGTCACGTTGCTTTGATGTGGCAATCGCCGAACAGCATGGGGTCACCTTCTCAGCTGCATTGGCTGCCGGAGGAATGAAGCCTTTCTGCGCGATGTATTCCACTTTCCTGCAGCGCGGGTACGACCAGGTCGTGCATGACGTGGCCATTCAGCGCCTGCCCGTTCGATTTGCTATCGATCGTGCCGGTCTGGTCGGTGCCGACGGTGCTACCCACGCCGGATCGTTTGACATCGCGTACCTTGCGAATTTGCCGGGCATGGTTGTCATGGCCGCAGCAGATGAAGCCGAGCTGATGCATATGGTGGCCACGGCGGCCGCACATAACGATGGCCCCATCGCGTTCCGTTATCCGCGTGGTGAGGGTGTTGGAGTGGATCTGCCTGAACGAGGTGAGGTTCTTGAAATCGGCAAGGGTCGGTTGATTCAATCCGGTTCTCGCGTTGCCCTGCTGTCCTTCGGCACGCGTCTGGCTGAGGTCCAGTCAGCAGCTGAAATGCTATCGGCCAAGGGCATCACGCCAACAATCGCGGATGCCCGGTTCGCCAAACCTTTGGATCGCGATTTGATCCTTGAACTAGCCGAGAACCACGAAGCCCTGATCACCATTGAAGAAGGTGCCGTGGGAGGCTTTGGCAGTCATGTCGCACAGCTGTTAGCGGAAGAGGGCGTCTTTGATCACGGTCTGAAATACCGCTCAATGGTATTGCCGGATATCTTCATCGACCAATCCAGCCCGGCAGATATGTACGCTGTTGCAGGCATGAACGCTGAACAGATCGAGGCCAAAGTGCTATCGACTCTTGGCGTTGCATCCATTGGCGAAAAGCGGGCGTAAAACGGGATTGCAGTAGACCAGACCAGCGATACTGGCTGCTTGTCCGTCAAATATGGTGCCTCAAGAGGGACTCGAACCCCCGACCTTGTCCTTACGAAGGACCTGCTCTACCAGCTGAGCTATTGAGGCAATAACAGCAGCAGTGTTTAGACATTCGCCAGTTGTCCCGCAAGTCTGAAATCTCGTGGATTGATGAGTGGCTGTTACGTCCAAACAGACTCAGCTCACATGCGGCAAGCAAGGTGCATAACACCAATCTCGCCATCGGGGATAGAGTGCCGGAAATTTAGACAGCGACTTTTGGATACTCTTGGTGTTCTTTGCCCAAAACAAAATTGCCACCCGGTCCCATCGGACCTGGGTGGCAACCTATCAGAAACTGTGCGAGTTCTGTGTTGGGTGGTCAGTCAGGCTGCATCTGGATGCTAACAGCGCGGACCTCATACTGACCATCTAAGTGTGTTCGGCTGTGTTTCCTCCTTTTTCTGTAGTGCCCTAGGCACAGCTCAGTCTTCATTCCAGTGCTTGTGGTCTTCTTTGAAATCGTCGCGACGTTCTTGTGCTTCGTCCTGCGCGTCTTCGAAATTGTCCTTCTGGATCGCACCGCCCACGGCACCGACTGCGGCGCCAGCGGCAGCGCCGCCCACGATGCTTTCGCCAGCAATACCGGCGACCGTTGCGCCGACAACTGCGCCTTTGATGGCTTTATCGGTGACGTAATCAGCGTGAGCTGTGGCCGCCATGGTGATCAGAAGCGCGCCTGAGATCGGGGCGATAAAGAATTTCTTCGAGGTCTTCATAGGGTTCATCCTTGTTCTGGGTCAGCAACCACCTCGGCTGCTGTGTGCCATTGAACTAGGTGACCCGATGGCCGGCTTTCTTTTGGAGACGGGACAAGGTTTTGTGGATCTTGGACATCTTCCGACCCCGCGCGCTGCAGGGTTCAAGCCTAGCGGCCAGTTCTACGGAACCTGGCAGGCGTTTCACCTGTCCACCGCTTGAACGCCACCGAAAAGGCGGCCTGATCCGCAAATCCAAGCATGAAGGCAACACGAGCCACACCCTCACCACTACGAAGCATCCGTTTGGACAGGTCGCACAGCACACCTTCCAAGAGTGCTTTATAGCTAGTTCCTTCCGCCGACAGGTGCCGGGTCATGGTGCGTCGCGTCAGGCCCAGCTCTGCGGCTATATCGTCGCCGTTAGGTATCGGTCCGGGAAGACGCTCTCCAAGCATATCCACAATTCGGTCGGACAGGCTTCGGACCGCATCTGGCTGCGCCTTCAGTTGCTCTTCGCCATGCCGACGCAAGTGCCCCAGCAAAGTTGGGTCTGCGGTCGGGATCCGAAAGCTCATGCCATTTGTGGGTAAGCCCAACGCGTATCCGGCTTTGAACCCTACGACTTCGCATCCCGCCAATTCAGAGAGCTTTTTGCAATGCTCGCTGTCGTCCGTTTCCAACTCGATTGAGATCGGAGCAAGCCCGCCCGAGGTGATCTGTTGAACGCGCTTATAAAGACCAAATATCAGCATCTCGCGATGGCGAGGATATTGATGTGCCGGGATCACATTGCTTTCCAGCGTAATCTTGGGCTCATCGGGCGCTCCTACGACGTCCAGACGCAGGTCGGGGTCTTGCATAGCATAAAAGCGCTGTGTCAATGCCAGCGCATCTTCGACCGTTTCAGCTGCCCGTACAATGTACGCCAAAAGCGTTCCCGGGCCTTGCGCAGAAAGCCCTACCCGCGCAGCAAAGGTTTTGTCTTCGAGAACACGGCACACAGTTTCAACGGTGCCCGCTTCATGCAGCAGTTCGACAGTGGCATCCGGGCCGTCGACGACATCTGAAGGTGCACCTGCCATTTCCAGAATTTCTGTAAACGGAATGCGTGCGCCGGGTTCTTGCGCATAGCGCAGCCCAACACTTTGCAATCTGTAAGCGCTGATGCGTGGCACTTTTGCATCCTCCCCTGACTGGCACGCAACCCCTTGCAGTCACTGCAATTGTCCAGAAGACAACAACAAATGTCCAGAACCCTAAGGATCGGAGGCGCGACGACGGTTAGGTCCGGGTCATCAGAAAGGACAAGGCAATGATCTACTTCGCAAGGTACTACCGCGTTTTCAAAACAATCCACGACTGCGCCAGACAGGAATGGTCCGGCGGCAAAGGTCAAGGCCTGCGGGCTTCGACGCTTGGCGAGAAAACACCGAACGGGCGTCGCTGGGATCCCCCCTACGCTCCAGCGGAACAGCCTTCAGAACCATCACAACAACCTACCGGGAACTGACGTTTCCTAAATCCAAAATCAACTTCCGCAGCCCGACTGCGAACAAAAGGACCTGAATCATGAAACCACCCGCGTTCCTGATGGCGCCCATAATCGGCGTCATCTCAACTCCTGCCCTCGCCGCTGGCGGCGACCCCAGATGGTGGGTCTCACCCAATCAAACCGACACCTATGCCTGGGTCGGCCTGATCGTTCTCTTCCTGGCGATCCTACTGGTCGTACACCTTTATGCGCGCTTTGAGCGCTACACCGAGCGCAAATCAATCGGCACTCCGCTGCGCACAACTGTTCCGGTGATGCTTACCATAGCCTTGGCGTACGAATTGATGCCCGCACTCAGCCACTTCAGCATTCTGTTACCAGGCGCGTTGATCCTGACCGCGATCGCCCGCGACTTCATGTTGTGGTGGCGTCCTTCGAAAGAGGAATTGGTAAAATGATTGAGCTGCTCGTCACATCTTTTCCGTTTGTCCTGCGCGTGATCTACCTGAAATGGCGTGGGCTGCCGGTCACCCTCTACAATGTTCACCGGGCGCTCTTCATGTGGTTCGTCCTGGCCCTGATCGTGTTCTTTGCCGTGTTCTACTATTACCCCAAATCCTACACCGGCCTTGTGCCCTTCAGAACCGTTCCGGTCGTCGCCGAAAATGGCGGAACGGTCACAGATATCTATGTAAAGGGCGGTGATCACGTCGCACCCGGCGATCCGCTGTTTGCCGTCGAGAACGCGTCTGAACAGGCCGCTGTAGATTTTGCGACACGCAAAGTTGAGGAGATCGAAAGCGCAAAACTCGCAGCTGAGTTGCAAGTCCAGACTGCCCAAGCCGTGCTGGATGCCGCAACTACTGCCAGAGAGCAGGCCGAGCTGGTGCTTATGGATCACAAGTCGCTTCAAGCAAAGGGCTCTGCAGCATTTCAGGTGAGTCAGCTGGAGCGCGCGCAGGCAACCTTGAGCACTCGGGAAGCAGAGGTTGAGGCTGCCGAAACGCAACTTGGCGTAGCGCAAGTCCAGGCGACTGCTGTTCTTCCTGCTCAACTTGCATCGGCGCGCGCGTCGTTGAAGCAGGCTCAAGTGGAGCTGTCAAAAACTCTGACGCTCAGCTCGGTCGATGGTGTAGTTGAACAAGTCACCCTGAATGTCGGATCGCGCGCAGCACAAGCCGCAATGAGCCCTGCTATGCTGATCGTACCCGACCGGAAAGATGCCGAGCGGGGACGTATCGTTGCTGGCTTCTCGCAGGTTTCGCGTACGGAATTGTACGAAGGAATGGCGGCAGAAGTGGCGTGTGAAAGCAATTTCAACATCTCAATGCGCAACACCGTTCTTCCGGCCAGGATTGTACGCATTCAAGACTCGATTTCCTCCGGTCAGCTTGCGCCCAGCGGTCGCCTGATCGAACCCAGTGAAAAGGCAAAGCGGGGACAGATCGTTGTACATCTTGACCTTGTACACCCAGAGCATCGCGATCTTTTGGTGCCAGGTAGTGGTTGCATCGTCCAATCCTACACCACCAATTTCGAAGGTGACATGGAAGGAACAATTGTCGCTCACGGGATCCAGGCAATGGGCATCATCAAGGCGGTCGGTCTTCGGGTTAAAGCCTGGTTCGGTCTGACCTCGGGTATCGGCCTGATCGGTGGTGGGCACGCTTAGTCGTATAAACAGCCTCTCTCCTAAAGATGCGCGGCTTCCAACGAACGTTGGGAGCCGTTTCAGCATAAGGCCGGTAGGAAACTCTGATAAATATCGTATACTATTGGAACTCCAACACAATTTTTCAGCTTTAATCTCAAGAATCGTTACGCTGCAATAGCAGTCCTTCTCAGGAGCATGCAGAATATACACAGACCTGAGTGACGGCTTCGGCTACTCACCTACCATTTTCTGGCTGGTTCTGATCGTCATGAATTTACGATAAGGGCACTACAAGTAACTAGGTATTGGGTAGCTATGATAAGGCGTCGATTATTCCTTTTATTCCTCAGATGACAGTTCTCTCAAAACTCGAAAACCAGCTACAGACGACCTGCTACTTGGATCAGGGCCCGCTCGGGCGCCCAATCTCGAATAGTCCATACCTGCTGGATACGCGCCGCCCTTCGCCACACGCCGTTCACAAAATGGGTTGAGCGCGTGTTTAAGATGCTCACTGGACGTTCGCCAACCTTCATGCCGCTCGGTCCAACATGACATTGTCTGTTCGACAACATTCCCCGACATGTGTCTCAAACCCCACCCATTTGCTGCATCCATTTCGTCTACGGGCACTGGCTTGCCTCGTGATATGAGGTCCGGGCGTTTTTCGTTCAGCATGATCTCTGTCGCACTGCCCAGAAAATTCACCTGGTCCGTCGTGACTTCCTCACCTTGCGCAAAGGGTGTTTGGGTCCCAGACCGTGCCGCATATTCCCATTCTGCCTCGGTTGGTAAGCGATATACATCTGCTCCAACCTTTTTGTTCAGCCATTCGGTGTAGGTCAGTGCATCCTCGTACGAAACGGTTATAACAGGGTGTTTGCCCCTGATTATTGCTCGCGGTGCATTTTCTTGAAGTACATAATCTTGGGGGATGTAACCACCACATCCACCATCTTGAACGCAAGCCATCCACTGATCGTAGGTGACTTCATTCTTCCCCATAGCTACCGGGATATTGATCTCTACCCGATGTAAGGGACCCTCATGATATGCAATATATGGATCTTCGGGAGTGACGTAGCGAATCTCGCCTTCCCCCCAATGCACATTCTCCCGCGACTCACCCGGCGGACCTCCCATGGTGAACTCACCCAGCGGGAGAACAATCATTTCAGGACAAACATCGCACTCCTGAAACATCTCGAGATCGGAAACTTCGGAGCCATCCTCAAGTAGGTACTGCGCCTTCACGGTTACGGCTAAAGCACACAGAACGCCTGACAAGACTAAACACTTTGATACCAATAGTCCTGAACCCTAAGCCTGTATTTGAGGTATTAAAATCAATTCTGGGCTGAACTTCGTCCAAGCGCCTTGGTGTCGCAACTAATATATGAGACTTGGTCGTATTTGTGATGGCATTTGCATTCTTTATTCCTTCCACAGTGCTTGCAACGGCGATGGTGTGAGCGCAAAGA
>NZ_WPZQ01000012.1:2500-175934 GCF_013030265.1 Ruegeria arenilitoris | reverse complement strand
AAGTCATACAACGGCGTGCGGTTCAAACCAGGCATCTCATAAACCTCTCATTTAGTTGAATCCGGCAGGTATCTGGCATCGTTGGAGAACATGGCGCACATTGCAATGATTGTTTGGTCAACTCAGGAGACGTGTCGATCCATAAACCATGACACTGGTGGCGCAGCGGGGCGGGTATGAAAAAGATCGACAACATTGCGCTGGTTTCAAAATCAGGTCGCTGTGGTTCGTGGACGCCCAGATCGGGGTGATGCAAGGATGGTATACAGCAGCATGCCGCCCTTATGTCTCCTATAGGAAACTTTTCTCCGTTTCACAACATCTCAGCCCGTCTTAGAATAACAGGAAGAAACTCAGGCACGCATTTCAATAGAACCGGCGGGGTCTTGTGAGATCATCAAGGCCACGCGAGGGCCGCATTCAATCTCACAACTGTTCGACAGCCTGCCCCAGCACTTTTAGTCCGGCAACCAGATCACTTTCGGATGTGTCCTCGGCAAAATCGTGACTGATCCCATTGATTGAAGGCACAAACAGCATAGCGACCGGCATCAGGCGGGACACATTGGTTGCATCGTGCAGCGCGCCAGAAGGCATCCGGCGCCACTGATTGGGTGCGATCTGCTCTGCCCCGGCTTCCAGCGCAAGGCGCAGACGCTGATCCATCGCGACCGGCTCAAGACCCAGCATCGGACCGAAACTGAGATCCATTCCAACACGGTCAGCCACTTCCTGCGCGGCGCCCTGGATAATCTCTTCCATACGCCGCAGCCGGTCTGGGTCACCATCACGCCACTGCATGGAAAACCGGACACGCCCGGGAACAATGGAAGAGGCATTTGGGTGAACATCCACATGGCCAATCGTCCAAACGGTTTGGGGCGTAACCACATTCTGAAACCGCTCATTTATCTCGGCGTTGAATAGCGAAAGTGCCTGAAACGCATCGCGGCGCAGATGCATCGGAGTGGTGCCGGCATGGTTTTGCTGCCCCTCAAAGCTGATCACCATGTCACGAATACCAACGATATCGGTCACCACACCGATCAGGTCACCTTCAGCATCCAGCGTTGGCCCTTGTTCGATGTGCATCTCGATAAAGCCTGAGAACCGGGAGGGATCGACAAAACCATGTGCCATATCTGACATGGATGATCGGGCCGCCGCAAAACTCGTACCTGAGTGGTCGGTCAGTGTATCCGCCTTTGCAAGGTCGAGAGTACCCGACCAGACAGCCGAACCTGTGGTTACACCAAACCGGCCCTCTTCATCCTGAAAGCTGACGACGGAGATTGGTCTGTCACTGGAACGCGCGATTTCCAAAGCCGCGATGACGCCCAGCGCGCCATCCAGCCACCCTCCTTCGGGCTGGCTGTCGGAATGAGATCCCATCAGCAGAGAGGTACCCGGTGCCAGACCAAACAAATTGCCCACCGGATCAAAATGAGGGTGCAGTCCGGCTTCCTCCATCCGTCCGGCCAGCCAGCGTCGCGCCGCAATATCAGCATCGGAATAAGCAGGTCTTACCACACCCTTGCCGATACCCGACGCCCCGAATTCACGCAGCTTGTGCAGATCAGCCAGAAACCGGTTTTCATTTACCGTCATGACGTTCCCCAATTTTCCGAACGGCCCAACCATAGACCCGGCATCTGGCCCGGCAAGCTGTGATGTATCGATATGCGACGATTTTTGCCCGTTGCCGATCAAACCCCTCTGGTCCCGGCACGGAACCTGCCCTAAGACTTGCCTGCAAGAGGGACCGTCATGTCACATATCACACTGGTTCGTCACGGACAGGCCAACACCACAGCCCGGGACGAGGAAAATTATGACAAGCTGAGCGATCTGGGTCACCAGCAGGCGCGCTGGCTTGGGGCGCATTTGCGGGACACTCACGCCCACCATCCCCGAGTCTATTGCGGCACCCTGAAACGTCACGCTGAAACCGCTGCCAGCATGGGCTTGCCCGAACCGATCCGGGATGCACGGCTGAACGAGATCGAGTATTTTAATATTGCGAAACTGTTCGAAGAGCAGCACGGAGTAGCCATTCCAACAGATCGCGAAGGGTTCGTGCAGCATCTGCCCCGAACCTTTGACGCTTGGGCCAATGGCGACATCAGGAATGCACCGGAAACATTCGACGAGTTCGAAACACGCGTATCTGATGCCCTGAAAGACATCGGAACCGAAGGTGGTCCGGCAATTGTGGTAACTTCGGGCGGCCTGATCTCGATGGTGGTTCGACAGGCCATGGGTCTGGATATCCAGTCGATGGCCCGAGTGGCCCTTGCGATCATGAACACATCAATGCACCGTCTTTACCCGATCGGCGCTCAGCTAAGCCCGGTCCTGTTCAATGCCGTCCCACATCTGGAATCGCCCGAACGGCACTTTGCCCAGACCCACCTTTGACCGGCACAAACAACGGAGTTCCCTCATGCAGCTCTACTACGCTCCCAGAACCATTTCGGTCGCCGTGGCCATCGCGCTGGAAGAAGCCGGTCTGGAATACGAAGCAATCCGTCTGGATTTCGCAAGCGGTGAGCAAACGCAACCGGCCTATAAGCAGATCAACCCCAAAGGACGGGTTCCTGCCCTCGTTGTCGATGGCGGTATTCTAACGGAAACGGGCGCTCTACTGGAGTATGTAGCCGCAAAGGCACCTCAGGCGGGACTGGTTCCCGTCGATCCGGTGATGGCAGCGCGGATGCGGGAAGTGATGTACTACCTTGCATCGACCATGCATGTGAACCATGCACATAAGATGCGCGGACATCGCTGGGCCGACAAGAAATCCAGCTGGAAAGACATGAAGGACAAGGTAGCACAGACCATGACAGCGTCCTGTGACTACATCTGCTCGAACGGACTGCGCGGGCCGTTTGTGCTGGGCGAGGCGTTCTCGCTGGCCGACGCATACCTGTATGTGGTCTGCAGCTGGCTGGAAGGCGACGGTGTCGATGTCCCGACCTTTCCGAAAATTCTCGCCTTCCGTGAGGCGATGGAGGCACGCGTCTCGGTTCAGGCGGTTCACGCCGCCGGAATGCTCTGACAAAAGGAATATACATGACACATCTCTGGGTCCGGGCAGAACAACGCCCGAACGAAGAACGGGTGGGCCTGACGCCCGAAGGCGCGAAGGCACTGATCGCCTCGGGTATTCGTGTCACGGTCGAGGAAAGCCACGTCCGGGCAATCCCGATCGATGGCTACAAGGATGCCGGGTGTGAGATCGCGGCTGAAAACTCGTGGCCTGAGGCCCCGGCCGATGCGATCATCTTCGGCCTCAAGGAACTGCCCGAGGATGGCACACCCCTGCCCCACCGCCACATCATGTTTGGTCATGCCTACAAGGGCCAGCATTCCGGTCGTGCGCTACTGGAGCGGTTTAAGGCTGGCGGCGGTACACTTTATGATCTGGAATACCTTGTGGAAGAGAATGGCCGACGCGTCGCCGCCTTTGGATACTGGGCCGGATATGCAGGCGCGGCAGTCACACTCAAGACCTGGGCCGCTCAGCAACGGGGTGAAGAATGTCCGCCCGTCGGCGTCTACCCCGGCAAGGATGTCCTGAACGCCGAACTGTTGGCCGAATTGGACGCAACCGGGCAAGCGCGCCCGCGCGCCATTGTAATCGGTGCGCTGGGACGTGTTGGCACCGGTGCTGCAGATTTATGCGAGGCTATGGGCGTCAGTGTCACGAAATGGGACATGGCAGAAACCGCAAGCGGCGGGCCTTTTCCCGAGATCCTTGAACATGATCTGTACCTGAACTGCATCTTTGCACGTCCCGGCACACCGGTCTTTGTCCCGCGCGAAGCACTTACTGCGCAGCGCAATCTGACTGCCATAGGCGATGTCGCCTGCGATCCGGACAGCGACTATAACCCGGTACCTGTCTATGACCGGGCCACCACCTGGGACCATCCTGCCCTGCGTGTCGCCACTGATCCTATTCTGGATGTGACGGCCATCGACAACCTACCGTCGATGCTGCCAGTCGAAAGCTCCGAAGATTACGCAGCGCAATTACTACCTTCGCTCCTGACCCTGACTGCTCTGGAAAACGGCGTCTGGGGCCGGGCAGCGGCTACCTACAACACTCATATCGAAGGGATCTGAGCGATGACGATTCATTGGTGTGGCACCGGCCTGTCGGCCATCCCCGGCCTTCGCCGCCTGATCGAGGCGGATCACAAGGTTACCGTATGGAACCGGACTATCGAAAAGGCAAAGGCTGAAATCGGTGATCTGACGGATGACATCCATGTCTTCGACATTGATGCGATTGCTAAGGTTCTGAAACCTGGCGACGTGATCGTCTCGATGCTGCCCGGAGACTGGCATGTACCTCTGGCTGAACTTGCCATCTCGAAAGGTGCGAATTTCGTTTCATCCTCCTACATCGCGCCCGAGATGCGTGCGTTGGATGACAAGGCACTTGAGGCCGGTGTGGCATTGGTGAACGAGGTTGGGCTGGACCCGGGCATCGACCACCTGATGGCCCACGCACTGGTTGATGACTACCGCGCCTCGGATGCGTTTGATCCGGAAAACCATCTGAGCTTTATCTCTTACTGTGGCGGCATCCCCAAGAACCCCAATCCGTTCCGCTACAAGTTCAGCTGGTCACCACTCGGCGTACTCAAGGCTTTGCGGTCTCCGTCCAGATCGATCCGGAATTACGCCCCGCTTGACGTGGCGCGCCCTTGGGATGCGATCAGCACCTACATCGCCCCGCTACCGTCCCCGGAAAGCTTTGAAGTTTATCCGAACCGGGATTCACTGCCTTTCATGCAGCAGTACCATTTCGAAGAGCATTGGCCGGTCAAAGAATTCGTCCGCGGTACATTGCGGTTGAACGGGTGGTCCGATGCATGGTCCGACGTATTCAGCGAAATCGAAACCTTGTCTGGCCCGGAAGGTGATGCCCGACTGAAGGAAATGTCGGATCAGTTCTGGGATGAGAATGCCTATGACGAAGGCGAACCGGACCGGGTTGTCCTTTGCGTTGGGCTTAAGGCAGAGAACGAAGGCCGCGAAGTCTGGAACAAAACCTATGTGATGGATGCATGGGGTGACGAGCGCGGAACCGCCATGGCGCGGTTGGTTTCAATTCCGGTTTCACTTGCGGTTGAGGCCGTACTGAACCGAGAGATCCCGGCCGGCGTACACGCCGCCCCCAGCGATCCGAAACTGGTGCAGGGCTGGATGGCAGAGATCGACAAGCTGGCGCAACACCTTCAGATCGTCGATCACACCTAATGACGAAACTCGGACGAGCGGAATACGCTGTCGGATTTCTTATTTGCCGCGTCTGATACCCAAAAAAGCAAGGGCCATTCCTGAACATACGGAATGGCCCTTTGCTTTTACGTCTGGCGCGGATCGCTGATCAAATGACATCAGTATTCAAATGTATCTTTCGATCGTTTCATCGATATCGCTGCGGTTGATCCCAAGATCAGAAAGCTCGCTGTCGGACAAGCGGCCAAGCTCCTGAGCTGCACCAACAATATCTTTCCGGATTGCGCGTATTCTCATGGCCCGGTCAAACAACGCCAAAGCGCTGGCGGATGGGACCGTTTCAAGCATCGGATATGTGTCCAATTCCCGTACCTCCTCATAACCCGTTGATTGGCGTTCAATGAACCAATCAGAAGCGGTCAGTGTACATTCTGCCGAATGGGCTCATGGTGATAAACGCTCTGATATGCACGCCGGTGAATTTCGCTGCGTGGAATACCGATATCCTGCAGGCGCTGATCACTAAGCTGCTCCAGCTCGCGAACTGTTTTTGTGTAGATCCGACGACGAAAGTTCTCGACTCTGGCCTCGGCATAATTGGCAAACAGGCCACCAAACAAACCTTTTTGCGCCTTGATTGACTGAACGTTTTCCATTTTCGTGCTCCTCCTGATCTGATCTTCGTTGCGGTTGTAAGATCAGATAAAGGAACGCTTGCTTAACGAAATCGGGCCGTTTCATTAATCTATGTTTAGAATACGCAGCTGCGTCAGGAGATAATGCGAAAAGCCTGTCACAGTTGAAACCGATACCTAGTCCTCGGGCTCAAGCACCAGTTGAAGGACAAATCTTGTTGCAGGTTCCGTCTCTTCACGCGCGAGCAATTCCCGAAACAACGGATCAAGCCTGTCATCATTCCAGTCGCGCATTGCAAAGGCGATCTGCCCAGCCAATGATACATCGGCCCCTAGTACACGTTCATAGACTTCAGCAATTTGCGGACGAAACTCAGGGATCGCTGACCCGGCGTCCGATAGTGCTCGGATCAGGATCAGCTTGTCTTCACTTGGCCAATCAGCCTGCGTCACCCACCCATCAATGGCGGTAATTGCGAAAGTGCCATCCACCTCGATACCGGCCAATGCCCACTCATGCAGGTTCGGCCCTGCTGTCTTCAATCTTGCCAGATAGCGGGACCGGACGACCTCAATCGCATCCGGGTCGGTCTGCAAACCCAAAAGCCGTATGGAGGCCGGAGCATAGTTCAGCCTCTGAATGCTGCCGATATCATCGAACAGTTGATCTGTGAGCGCTGAAACATTCGTCTGCCGGACCAACGCATACGGAGCGCGGTAGACCTCTACCAGTGCAGTATCCCGCAAAACTCGATCTTCACTGGACAGATAGTTGGCGAAGAATTGTATACGTTCGGACGTTCCACCTATGCCTGGTTTCCAGTGAACACCGTGACTTTGCAGGATTTCAACGAACTGTGACCGTTCCGCCGACATCAGGAACAGCTTTCTCCAGCCTTTGGACAGTTTACGCCCGGCCTGATCCTGACTTTCAGCACCGTAGACAAACAAGACTGTCCGATCTGGATCTGACAGAAACATCTTTCGCGTTGTTGAATCGACCAGAAACGGGATCTCGGGCAAGTTCTCTACCTGCTCTTTCGTCCCTTTGAGAACCTCGGCAAGTATGTATCTGAATGCGTTGTCAGGCGACGGGCGCGCCAGAACAATTACATCTGCTGAAAGCAGACGATCCCCAAGCGATGCTTCAGGCAACGAGATACAAACGACACAGGCATCAGCGGGGCGCGGATCCAGAATTCGCGCCAACAACATGGCTACAACAAAAATGGCCTTCAAACCGCTTTGCATCAGCGTAAGGATAGCGCGACAAAGCGTTTACGGCGACAAATTTGAATCCGAGAAGCGCTTAGGTCCGTTTTATGGAACTTCGCAACAAAACCGTGATGGTTGGCTACATCAGATCGTTTTCGACGTCCTCGGCTGAAATGCCCAGCGCATCCAGTCCGTTTTCGAGATGATCCGACAGGTGCGGTGTTCCGATCAGGTAATCGGCGCAAGGGGTCGAAGCCTCGGATTTAGCCGTTGCTATGGCCTCGGCCAAATCTTCGGCGAAAAAGCTCTCGCGGCCGATCCACATGATCGCCACCAGTTCGGCCTGTTCGTCTTCGCTCATCCGGTCGACAAAGGCTCGAAGTTCACCTTCGGCCCGATTTAATTCGCGCCCCATCATGGCGACCTGGGCAACTTTTCTTGCCGAGATTTCCAACATGCGTTCAAACTCCTCTGTCCGCGATTTCAGTTTATCACAAACAGCTAAGCAGATGCGCGTCTTTGATCTCACTCAAACAAATCGGGGCATCGCATACATCTTAACGATGGGATCGTGAAACAGGCTGTTTGGGAACCGGGGCCTTCCTGAAAGGCCGAAACTTCGCCTTTTTCATCCAAAGCCGCAGGCCCTGCCACAAGATCAAAGCAAATGCGCGCCTGGCTCCAAAAGGACGACGTATAAGCGACCAGAGAATTGTGCGGTTTGAAAGTTCGGACCTCGATCCTGTCAGGGTTGCGATCAGCCCCCCCCGCGCACGACCGTAGTCGATCCACACACCGATGCGGTCGGAGCGATAGTCAAAGCGGAACGTATATGTGCCCTCGATCTTCTGAAACGGGGATACATGCATCAGTTTATCGGCGATGATGCGGTCTGTTGGCAAAATGGGCGACATGTCGGGATTACAGCAAAGATAGCTATGTCGCGTTCCGTAGGTGTTGGTGACCTCAGCAAGCACTGCGTAAAGCTGATCATCACTGTCAAAGCAGAACCAGAAACTGACCGGATTGAAAACGTATCCAAATACACGGGGCTGCGTCAGCAACTCGATACGGTCAGGTTGGGGAAATGCGAGTTCATCAAAACACTCACGCAACCATTTTGCAGCGCGCCCATGCTTTGGATCGCCTCCGTGATCCCGGGTCCGCCATCCCATGATGTTTGCGCGATCCAGTGAAAACAGAGACGGGGTTGCAGGTCGATCCTCCGGATCCAGCAGGATGTAGTCGATGGAATAGCGAAATGCGTTTTCGATATTGCCTTTGCGTCCATGGTAGGTATGCGCCGCGATATGCTGGACGCGGTCCAGTCGCGAACCATAGTCATGAAAGCGTTTGGGGTTGCCGATGACGGCACCCTCTGCATGTGTGCTTTCAAACTGTTCAAATGGCATTCTTTTCTCCGCAACACCTTACGGTGCACTACGAAGAATATCGCAATCCGGATTAAAATTCGCATTCAAAGTGATCCGGCTTGGGCAAGGCCCCGTAATGCGGTTATGTTTACCGAGATTGACATCGCGACCATGGATGAACCTGCGGCGGATTCAGTGCCTCCGCAACCTTGGCGCACAAATAAACGCATCAAGGGTAAACCGGTGAACGGAACAAAAAAGAGTTGCGACACCAGAGCCGAGTGGGTGAACCACATCAAACGCATAAGGGACGCTCAGGATCAGGCGGCCTTTGCCGAGCTGTTTCAGCACTTCGCCCCACGCGTCAAGGCGTTTCTGATCCGGTCCGGATCTGACGCGACAACGGCTGAGGAATGTGCGCAAGAGGTCATGGCCACACTGTGGCACAAGGCGCACTTATTCGACCCAAGCCGTGCAACGGTCGCCACCTGGGTGTTCACGATTGCGCGGAACAAACGAATAGACGTGATCCGAAAACAAAGACGCCCGGAACCGGAAGAACTGGACTGGGGTCCGGAAGCGGAACCGGAACAGGATGACGTAATCGCATTGCAGCAGGAAACTGCACAGCTTCGAACGGCCATTCTGGCTTTGCCCGAAGCGCAAAGAGAACTGATCGAAAAGGCATATTTCGGAGACCTGAGTCACCGGGAAATTGCCTCTCAGACGGGGCTACCGCTGGGAACGATCAAATCACGAATTAGGCTGGCGCTGGATCGCTTGCGCCACGCGATGAACTGAGATGACGACGATGAGCAAGAGTATAAAACATCACCTCACAGATGACCTGTTGATGGCCTACGCTGCCGGCAATCTGCCCGAGGCGTTTGACCTGATGGTTGCCACGCATCTGTCGCTCTGCGACCACTGCCGCGCACGGGCTGAAAGCTTTGAGGCCGTGGGTGGACAGGTTCTGGAAGATCAGGCCCAGACGGCGCAGATGGGATCGGACGCGCTTGCGGCAACGATGGCTTTGATCTCGCAAGGTGCTCCAACACCCAAACCTGCGCATAAGAAATGTGCAGTGCTGCCCGCTCCATTGCAGGACTATGTCGGCGGAGATGTGAACGACATTCGGTGGCGACCGGTTGGTATGGGCGTCAAACAAGCGATCCTGCCAACGACCAATGAGGCAACTGCCCGGTTGCTGTTCATACCTGCGGGCGCAGCCGTACCGGATCACAGTCATCGCGGGATCGAGATGACCATGGTTCTGCAGGGCGCGTTCTCGGATGAGGTTGATCATTTCGCACGAGGTGATGTCGAGATTGCGGATCAGGATCTGGAGCATATGCCCGTCGCTGATATCTCAGAAGACTGCATCTGTCTGGCAGTGACTGACGCGCCGTTGAAGTTCACCAAACTCATGCCGCGTTTGTTCCAGCCATTCCTTCGGATCTGAGTTTCTCGGAAATTTGAATAAACGCCCGAAAACCGGCGTCGCAATGGCGTCGGATTCGGGTAACCTCCGGGCATGAGATTTGATCTGCCCGATGACGATACGCTTTACTCTGCCCTGATGACGCGCGATCCCTCGTGGGATGGGCGCGCTTACGTGGGCGTTACCTCGACCGGTGTGTTTTGCCGACTGACCTGTCCGGCCCGCAAACCGAAACGTGAGAACTGCCAGTTCTTTGCGAACATCGCAGACTGCCTGAATGCGGGGTTTAGAGCCTGCAAACGCTGCTGCCCGATGGCACCTGCCGCTCAGTCTGACCCGGCCATTTCATCGCTTCTGGCGAAACTCGAGTCCGATCCTACCCGTCGCTGGCGCGAAGCTGACATCGTTGCAATGGGTCATGACCCTTCTACCATCCGCCGTGCCTTTAAACGCCATTTCGGCACCACCTTCCTGGACATGGCACGACAAGCTCGGTTGCAGGCAGGTTTGACCACTCTGGCACAGGGTGGAAAAGTCATCGATGCGCAGCTTGAGGCGGGATTTGACTCTCCGGCAGCCTTTCGCGTGGCTTTCGCAAAGCTGCTGGGTTTGCCGCCCGGTGCTTTCAAAGCCAATGCGATGCTGCGGGCTGATTGGTTCGACACGCCTTTGGGTGCGATGATTGCGATCAGCGATCCGGGTCACCTTCACCTGCTTGAATTTGCCGATCGCAAAGCGCTGCCTTCCGAGCTGAAACGGATCCACGAGGCCTGCAAAGGGTCACTGGGTTTTGGCCGTTTCGCACCAACCGACCAGGCCGAAGCGCAGCTAGAGGCGTTTTTTCAGGGCCGCTCAGCCCAGTTCGATCTACCACTTGCACTGCACGGCACTGAATTCACCAAAGCGGTATGGCGCATTCTGCAAACACTGCCTGCTGGGACCACGCAGTCTTATTCGGATATCGCGCGCCGCCTTGGACGACCTGATGCGGTTCGGGCTGTCGCGCGCGCAAACGGGGCAAATCAGATTGCGATCATTATCCCCTGTCACCGTGTTCTGGGGGCTGACGGTACGCTGACCGGGTATGGCGGCGGCCTTTGGCGCAAACAAAAACTCATCGAACTGGAACGGCACTACGCCCCGAAAGAAAGGCATCCTGCATGACTCAATCCGACAAGGCGCGCAATTTCGCAGCGCTGCATCAGCCTGGAAAACCGCTGATCCTTTACAACGCTTGGGATGCAGGCAGTGCGCAAGCCATCAGCAAAGCCGGCGCTTTGGCTATTGCAACGGGCAGTTGGTCACTGGCAGCGGCACAGGGTTACAAGGATGGCCAGGACATGCCGCTTTCTTTTGCCACGCAAATCCTCGAACGCATGGTTGGTTCGGTAGATCTGCCCGTCAGCTTTGACTTTGAGGCTGGTTTTGCAGAGGACCTCGACACGCTGGCTAACAATATTGAACAGGTCATTTCCGCGGGCGCGATTGGGGTCAATTTCGAGGACCGTTTGATTGGTGAAGTCGGATTGCGCTCTGCATCAGATCAGGCCGATCGCATTGCAACCTTGCGTCGTGTGGCCGACGCTAAGGGCATCCCACTATTCATCAATGCCCGAACCGATGTTTTCTTCCAGGGCAG
Organism: Ruegeria arenilitoris; assembly: GCF_013030265.1. Taxonomy (GTDB): domain Bacteria; phylum Pseudomonadota; class Alphaproteobacteria; order Rhodobacterales; family Rhodobacteraceae; genus Ruegeria; species Ruegeria arenilitoris_E. Next base: position 164,378 of record NZ_WPZQ01000012.1, on the reverse strand, counting down.
CAAACCCGAAGAGCATGCTGATCTAATGAAGGAGGCACAGACCCGCGCCCAGTCCTATGCGGATGCAGGAGCAAACGGGATATTCGTCCCCGGACTGATCACACCCGAACTGATCGGCAATTTCTGTGCAGAAGCCCCATTGCCGGTCAATATCATGCAGATCGGGCAGGCTCCGGATCACGCCACTCTTGCTGATCTCGGCGTCGCGCGGATCAGCCATGGACCTGCGCCTTATCTGGCAGCCATGGCAAATGTCACCAATGCGGCGACCGCTGCACTAAAGGTCTAATCCGGGCATTTAGTTCGAAATCAGCCCTCGGTTTTACCCAGCGGAACCACGTTCGGGTGTTCATCCGGGGCAAGCTCTTCGAAATCGAAATTGTCCAGACGCTGAGCGCGGCGGCCAGCTTTTTCCGCGCTGATCTTGATCTCTGAAATATCCTTGGCCGCCTGTCCAAAGTGCCGATCAAGATTGCTGACACGATCACCGAGACGGTCAACATCCTTGTGCAACATCCCCAACTCCTTGCGGATTGCACCCGCCTGCTCCCGCATTCTTGCATCCTTGAGGATCGCGCGCATCGTATTCAGGGTTGCCATGCAAGTGGTGGGTGAAACGATCCAGACGCGTTTGGCAAAGCTCTCCTGAACCAGTTCCGGAAACTTGGCATGCAGCTCGGCATAGACCGCCTCGGATGGCAAAAACATCAACGCACCATCGGCTGTTTCCCCATCAAGGATATATTTCTCCGAGATATCGGTGATGTGCTTGCGAACGGTGCTGCGAAACATCTGAACCGCTGCTTTCAGCTCCATGTCATTTGTGGACCCGATCAGTGCTTCATACGCCTCAAGCGGGAACTTACTGTCGATCACGATAGGCCCGGGCGGGTTTGGAAGATGGATCAGACAGTCGGCGCGACGGCCATTTGACAGTGTCGCCTGAAGCGAGAAACTGTCTGTCGGCAAAGCCTTGGACACGATGTCGTTCAGCTGGATTTCGCCAAACGCACCACGGGTCTGTTTGTTGGACAGGATATCCTGCAGGGACAACACGTCGCCTGACAGCTTGGTGATGTTGTCCTGCGCTTTGTCGATGGCGGCCAGTCGCTCCTGCAACTGCGTCAAAGAAGTAGCGGTCTGCTTCGAGGATCCATGCAGGGATTCCTTCATCCGTTCCTGCATCTCGGCCAGCGCGCGCGCCGATTTCATCGCGTTGTCTGCCAAACGATCATTCATCTGCTGCTGCACCGAGGACAGCCGCGACTCGACGGTCTGGATCACCTGCACATGTGCATTGGCTTGTGTATCTGAAACCTGCTGCAACCCACCGCGCAACTGATCTTGTCCCTGACCCAATTGCTGAACGTGCTGTCCCAGATGTGCCATCTGCCGTGCCAGAGGCTCGGCCATTCGCGCAGACCTGTTGGCCGCGCGCAGGGATAGAAACAACAACATCAGAATCAGCAGCAGCGCACCGGCCCCGATCAGAACCGCCATGACCACCGGGTCATTCAAACTATACTGGTTGCCTGCAATCTCGATCATGTCAGCTCATTTGTTCTTGTTTTGTTTTACCCTTCATACCCGGGTAAGGAAATTGGATCAACTACGCCCGAACAGCCGTTCGATATCGCTCAGTTTCAATTCCACATATGTAGGTCGTCCGTGGTTGCATTGACCGGAATGGGGCGTTGCCTCCATTTCGCGCAACAGGGCGTTCATTTCTTCGGCTCGCATCCGGCGACCCGAACGTACCGAGCCATGGCAAGCCACCCGGCTGAGGATCGCCTCGATCCGGGCCTGCACCGTCTGGCTTTCACCCTGATCGGCAAGTTCATCGAGGATATCCAGAACCATTGCGCGCGCATCAACTTCGCCCAGGATGGCAGGAGTTTCGCGCACTGCCACCGCGCCGCCTCCAAATGGTTCGATGGTCAATCCTAGGCGGGTCAGGTCAGCCGTGACTGCCATCAGCCGCGCGCAATCGCCTTCGGACAGCTCGACAATTTCTGGGATCAGCAACGCCTGCGCTGCGACTCCATTCTCAGCCATCTGAGTTTTGAGCTTTTCATAGACCAGCCGTTCATGGGCTGCGTGCTGATCAACGATCACCATGCCGTCTGCGGTCTGGGCAATGATATAGTTTTCATGAACCTGCCCACGTGCTGCACCAAGCGGCAGATCGCTGGCCGTAGGTTCGTGCACCTCAGCGATCGGGTCGGGGGCAGGAACCGGTTCGATCACTCTGCCGCTGTAGTCATTCGACAATTCGGCAAATCCCGGAGACTGCGCCTGAAACGCGACCTGTCGAGCTGCGGGCGAAGGGCGATCCATCTGATACACCCGCGCCGGACCGGGGGAGGCTGGTTCGGGCCGCATCGCCCCGAGCGTTGCATTGGCGACGGTCGAAGACGCGCGGTGGCCCGCATCCGCCAATGCGTGCCGCAGGGCTGAAACGATCAATCCACGCGCAAGCCCGGGATCGCGAAATCTGACCTCGGATTTGGCAGGATGGACATTCACATCTACCAGAGTCGGATCACAATCGATGAACAAGGCGGCAGCCGGATGGCGGTCCCGGCTGAGGAAATCGAAATAGGCCGCGCGCAAAGCTCCGGTCAGCATTTTGTCCCGGACAGGCCGCCCGTTCACAAACAGGTACTGTGCCACTGCCGCGCCACGCGAATAGGTTGGCAATGCAGCATAGCCATAGAGGCGAATGCCCTCGCGCGTGGCGTCGATCTGCAAGGCATTCTCGGCGAATTCGCGGCCCAGCACACGGGCTAGCCGGGCGTGCAGCGCATCAAACAGGTCTCCATTCTCGCGATCGGCCCGAAAGACGACGCGCCCTTCTCCTCCGCCCGAGACATCGCGCAGGGTAAAGGTGACAGAGGGTTCCGCCATGGCCAGACGCTTGACTGTATCCGAAATCGCCTGCGCTTCGGCCCGATCCGTACGCATGAATTTCAAACGGGCGGGTGTGGCAAAGAACAGATCGCGCAGCTCAACCACCGTTCCGCTGCGAAGGGCGGCTGGTTTCACCGCTTCCATCTTGCCACCTGCCACGCGGATTGAGGCGGCTTCGCCCCCAGCAGCGCGACTTGTGATCGTTAGTCGACCGACGGCACCCAGCGATGGCAAGGCCTCACCACGAAATCCGAAAGTGTGAATGTTCAGAAGGTCCGAGCCATCGATCTTGGAGGTTGCATGACGCGACAAGGCCAGCGGCAAATCTGCTGCTGAGATCCCACATCCATCATCGGTTACGCGGATCAGGGTTTTGCCGCCATCGGCGATATCGATGGCGATTCTGGTCGCGCCGGCATCTATGGCATTTTCCACCAGTTCCTTGACGGCGGATGCCGGGCGCTCCACGACTTCACCGGCAGCGATACGGTTGATTGCCGCATCGTCGAGTTGCCGGATTACCGGTCGATTTTCGCTGATATTGGGGTTCGCCTGCACCATACCGCTAGACCTAGCACGACCCGACGCGATTCTGCCACCGGTTTGAGGATTGTATTTTAGCGGGAGGGGGGCGTCCGGATGATTGCGGCAGGCTAACAAATCGTAGGCTCACAGTTCCGCAATCATCCGAACGATCCGAAGTGAGTGGTGGTCGTTCATTAACAATTGAACTAGTTATAACACGAGCAGATCGACAAATCTCGTTAAGCTTTCACCGCAGTTCAAACTTGGCAATTATCGGCCTATCTCCGCAGAGACGGGGTGGCAAGAAAGCGCCACGTCAAGCCCCGGATGGGGCGCCAGCGCGGGTTCGACACGGACCAAATACCGCCGCTGTTGCCAGAATAAGCCCGGACATCGTAGCGATCATTCCCGCAGCGCTCACTGCATCGGCCCCGCCCAGCCACAAGGGTCCATAGCCCGCCAGTACATAACCCGACACGGCCGAGACAATGGCAAACACAACGCTCCACGCAATCTGCGCCTCAAGCCTGTTGGTCATCATGCGCGCAGCCGCAGGCGGACAAATGAACATGGCGATCACGATGATCGAGCCCACAGCATCAAAGGCGGCAACTGCAGCAATGGCCGCGACGATAACCAAAGCCATGCCCAACGCTCCCGTCCGGATCCCGATGGTGCGGGCAAAGCCCTCGTCAAAGGTTGATATCTTGAGTGGTCGCCAGAACAGCCAAGTGAATAGGATTACCCCTGCAAGCGTCAACGCAATTCGGGGCAGTTCTGGCGGAAGGCCCGCCAGCGCCTCTAGGTCCCATAAAGAGGGCCAGCCCGTTGCATCCAGCCAGATCAGGCTTTCGAGGTTACCGTATAACGCATGTTCCACGTCCAGATGGACGGTCGAGGTATCGGTTTGCTCCAGCAGCAGGACCCCTGCCGCAAACATTGTGGTGAATACAACACCCATCGCCGCCCCCGGTTCGATCTGACCCAGCCTTCGAATGGCTTCGATCAGAACGACGGCAACCACAGCGGCCCCTGCAGCGCCCAGCATCATGGGCCAGGTTGAAATTGCGCCGGTCAGCAGGAACGCAACGACAATACCAGGTAGCACCACATGACTGATCGCATCCCCGATCAGCGCCTGCTTGCGCAGCACCAGAAAGTTGCCGGGCAAAGCGCAGGCAATTGCCGCAAATGTCCCGATCAGCATCGGCGTGAGAGACAGCGGGACAAATTCTTCTCCGCTCATGGCCGAACCTCCTGCGGGCCACCAATGCGGCGGTCGATTTCCGTGATCTGGTCTTGGGTCAGAACAGTCTCGATATCGCGTAGACCGTCATAGAGCGCAGCGGTGGCTTCATGGGCCTGATCAGCGCGCACGATCTCCCAGCGTTTTTCGTCGCGCAGCGCTTTGGCCGCGCGCGCTTTTCCGGTATCGGTCGCAACACCATCGGCGCGAACCATCCCCTCACGCCGCAAAAGGCGCAGGGTCAAAGGCTCATAGATCTTCTGGCCTTGTGCGAGTGCCAACAACCCTTGCCGGATATGAACCCGGCGTTGAAACCGCAAATGGCGCAGAACCGCAGCCAATACGCCACGAACGGGGGCAAAGAACAGCGACAGGGCAAAGAAGGCAAAACTGACCAGAACGATGATCGGGCCGGTCGGCAAATTCGGTGCCGAAGCCGACAACGCCGCCCCAATATATCCAGCAAGGCCGCCAGCCAGACCAGAAAGCAGCACAACGCGATCCGCGCGCTGGGTCCAGAAGCGTGCCGTCACGGGTGGAATGATCAAAAGCGCCACGATCAGGATCAGACCTACAATCTTCAGGCCAACCACCGTCACAGCCATGACCAGCCCCATCATGGCAAGGTCGATGCGATGCACGGGCAAACCGCGAGCGGCAGCATATTCTGGATCAAAGGCCACCATCATCATGGGGCGTCGGATGATCATCACCAAAACCAGCGTAGCTGCGCCACCAAATGCGATGATCAGTGCATCAGCCCAAAGCATGCCCGCAGTCGATCCCAACAGGAAACCTTCTAGGCCGGCCTGACGGCCCACGCCCATTGTCTGGATCACTGTCAGAAGCACGATACCTAAACCAAAGAACACCGACAGGATCGCGCCTATCGCGGCATCTTCTGCCAAACGCGTATGGCGGGTGAGCCAGTTCATCGCAACCAGACCAATCCAGGCCGAGATTGCAGAGCCAGCCAGCAACCCGAGCAGATTGCGCCCGTCACCCCCCAGTGCGACCAGGATCATGAAGGCGATACACACACCCGGCAACGTCGCGTGGCTGATGGCATCGCTGACCAGAGCCCGCTTGCGCAGGAAAAGAAATGTACCCGTCACGCCAGCAGAAATACCAAGCAACGTGGCACCAACCGCCACCAGCGTGGCGTTATAGCCAAGCTGCAGCGTCAGAGCATCCCAAAGCATGATTTACCCCAATGCGCGTGAAATCTGATCGATCTGCGCCGTAGCCAGACGACCACCATAGGCAGCTTGCAGGGTCTCGGCAGTAAAGGCCTCGGCCACCGGACCTTCGGCTACCTTACGGGTATTGATCAGGAATACATGGTCAAAATAGTCGGTAACGGTTGCCAGGTCGTGATGTACGACGACCACGGTTTTACCCGCCTCTTTAAGCGACTTCAGAACAGCAATAATGGCTTTTTCGGTTGCCGCATCAACACCGGCAAACGGTTCATCCAGCAGGTACAGGTCCGCATCCTGTGCCAATGCACGCGCCAGAAAGACACGCTGCTGCTGACCACCTGAGAGTTGGCCGATCTGACGATCAGCAAAATCGCGCATTCCGACCCGGTTCAGGCAATCCATTGCCCGCGACATGTGGCGCGCGCGGATACGGCCCAACAAGCCCAACTCTCGCGACAATCCCATCAACACCACGTCAATAACACGGGTTGGGAAATCCCAGTCGACACTGGCGCGTTGTGGAACATAGGCAATACGGGCGCGCTGATCATTCAACGGCTTTCCGTAGACTGTCACCTGTCCGGACAACGGCGCGACTACTCCCAATGCTGCCTTGAGCATGGTTGACTTACCCGCCCCATTCGGGCCGATGATTGCGGTCATCGCACCGGGCTCTACAGTCATATCAACCGAGAACACCGCCGGTTTTTGCCCATATGAAACGGTCAGGCCGCGAATGGCGAGCGGGCTGCTTTCCACGCTCCGCTCTTCCACCGACACACCCTGATCAGCCGCAAGCTCCAACATGGTCTCAGAACCCCGCCGACAATTTGCCGTTCATGCCGCGCTCTGGCACATCTGCGCCCAGCGCACCTGCAATCACGGTAATGTTGTGATCCAGCATGCCTACGTAAGTGCCTTCGTATGATCCCGGCTCGCCCATGGCATCTGAATACAGCTCTCCACCGACGCCGACCTCATGACCTTTGGACGCAGCCCCTTCGATCAGGGCGCGCATTGAGCGGTCAGAGACAGAGCTTTCGACAAACACAGCTGTCAGTTGCTGGTCCACCAGCGTATCGACCAACTCGCCGATCCGGTTCAGGCCAGCCTCGGACTGGGTTGAAATACCCTGAATACCCAGAACCTCATAACCGTATTCCTCGCCAAAATATCCAAACGCATCGTGCGCGGTGACCAGTACACGGCTGTTTTCCGGCACCGCAGCCAGAACTTGTTTTCCGTAGGCATCCAATTGATCGATTTCTGCGAGAAATGCCTCGGTATTGGCGGCAAAGGTTTCGGCTGCTTCGGGGCGGGCTTCGGTTAGTGCTTCCTGTACCTGAACCACCACATCTTTCCACAAAACCGGGCTCATCCACAGGTGCGGATCGTATTTGTCTGCGTAATCGTCATGCGCACGCAACTTGGATTTATCGACACCGTCTGCCACGGCGACCACGTTCCGTTTGCGATCAAGATCATGAAAGAACTCTTCCATCTGCGCTTCCAGATATAGACCATGCCACAGCACCAGATCGGCGCGGGTCATCGCCACGATATCGCTGCGGGTCTGACGATAGGCGTGCGGATCGACACCTGGCCCCATCAGGCCTTTGACCTCAACTTGATCACCACCCACCTGACGCGCGGCATCAGCGATCATACCCGTTGTGGCAACTACCTTCAGAGGTGCTTCAGCCCACGCCGCCAAAGGCATAGCCGCGGCAAACGCGATTACTGCAAGAAAACTGCGACGAATCATTTCCGACCCCATTTTGGTATCCACTTGAGAATGAATATGCGAACCATTCGCAACTAAGTCAACGCTATTGAGAATTATTCGCAAGAAAACCTATTATATTTGTCCAAATGGTCAAAAAATGTGACCTGAAGAATGTTACACATCTTCCATTTGGCCGCGTCCCGTGCGATTTTGGCGCAAACCTCCCAAAGGATGTGAAGATGGAAACGCAGAGCTCAGAAAGCCCCGTGCGCACCGCGCATCTGCCGCAAGTGACCGAGCCCAGAAACCCCGGCATGGACCTCGATCTGGACTGGGTACGCGCAGTGCAGGTCAATACCTCGGCCATAGAACGGCGCGCCGCGACCTTGCCCGGCCGTCGGTCGGTGAAGAAAGAGTATCAGGCCGCGTGGCTGCTGAAGGCGATCACGATGATCGACCTGACCACACTGTCAGGTGACGACACGGTTGGCCGCGTTCGCCGCCTTTGCGCCAAAGCCCGGCAACCCGTGGCGCTTTCGGTTCTGCAGGCGCTGGACATGCCGCCGATCACCACAGGGGCCGTTTGCGTCTATCACGACATGATCGAAACCGCCGTGGGCGCCTTGCACGGCACCGGCATTCCGGTTGCGGCCGTGTCGACGGGCTTTCCGGCAGGCCTGTCTCCGTTCCACCTGCGCGTGGCAGAGATCGAAGAAAGCGTTAAGGCCGGGGCCGAAGAGATCGACATCGTCATATCGCGCCGTCACGTCCTGTCAGGCGACTGGCAGGCTTTGTATGAAGAAATGAAGGCCTTCCGCGTCGCCTGCGGCGATGCCCATGTCAAAGCCATCCTCGCCACCGGAGAACTGGGCAGCCTGCGTAATGTCGCGCGTGCTTCACTGGTTTGCATGATGGCGGGCGCTGATTTCATCAAGACTTCGACCGGTAAGGAAAGCGTCAACGCCACCCTGCCCGTATCGCTGGTGATGATCCGCGCGATCCGCGACTACTATGACCGCACTGGCTATCGGGTCGGTTACAAGCCCGCAGGCGGTATCTCGAAGGCCAAAGATGCGCTTGTCTACCTGTCGCTGATCAAGGACGAACTGGGCGATCGCTGGTTGGAACCGGACCTGTTCCGCTTTGGCGCGTCGTCGTTGCTGGGCGATATCGAACGGCAGTTGGAACACTATGTCACCGGGTCCTACTCGGCTGGCTACCGTCACTCCATGGGCTGAATAGTTTCAATGTTCAAACTAGCCACAACCACTTCGTTGCTTCTATTGCAATTTGGCCCTGTCTATTCTGAGGCAGTGGAATGCAGTCCGTGGATCGTTGATGGCAAAAGCAACGGCAACACCGTGAGTATCGACATAACCGATCAACAACTCACTTGGACCGACGGACACATCGAGTTCAAAGCTCCAATGGTCGATGAAACGCCACTTGGTCAAATCTTTGCGGGACACGGCGAAGTCTACTTCGCTTACTTGAATCGTACAAACTCCACAGAAAACGTGAAATCCAAACCACTTAAAGTTGTACGCATTCCCCAAGATCAAGCCACAGTTCGATTCCTCACCCTCAACTGCGGGGAAAACTAAAATGACAGTCAAAGAGATTTTTGAAACCATGGACTATGGCCCTGCCCCCGAAAGCGCCGCGGAAGCGCTTGCTTGGTTGGTCGATCAGGGCGACAAGTTCGGTCACTATATCGACGGTGCCTTCACTAAACCTGGCAAAGGGTTCGAAAGCCGTAACCCGGCTAACGGCGAGGTTCTGGCTAAGCTAACGCAAGCCAAACAAGCCGACGTGGACGCCGCAGTCGCTGCCGCGCGCAAGGCGCAGCCGAAGTGGGAGAAGTTGGGCGGCGCAGGTCGTGCGCGGTACCTCTATGCCATCGCGCGCCTATTGCAGAAGCACTCGCGTCTGTTTGCCGTGCTGGAAAGCCTCGACAACGGCAAACCGATCCGGGAGTCACGTGATATCGACATCCCGCTGGCGCAGCGGCATTTTTACTATCACGCGGGCATGGCGCAGTTGATGGACAGCGAACTGCCCGATGCTGAGGCGTTGGGTGTCTGCGGGCAGATCATCCCGTGGAACTTCCCGTTGCTGATGCTGGCGTGGAAAATTGCCCCGGCTCTTGCGATGGGCAACACCGTGGTTCTGAAACCAGCCGAATACACTTCGCTGACCGCACTTCTGTTTGCTGACATTTGCACACAGGCCGGGCTGCCCAAAGGCGTTGTCAACATCGTCACTGGTGACGGCGCAGTGGGCGAGATGATCGTGAACTCGGACGTGGATAAGATCGCCTTTACCGGCTCGACCGTTGTGGGCCGCCGCATCCGTGAAGCAACCGCGGGTTCCGGCAAGGAACTGACATTGGAGTTGGGCGGCAAGTCCGCCTACATCGTCTTTGACGACGCGGATATTGATTCAGCCATCGAAGGCTTGGTCGACGCGATCTGGTTCAATCAGGGCCAGGTCTGCTGTGCGGGCTCGCGCCTCTTGGTGCAAGAGGGCATCGCGGACCGCTTCCATGACAAGCTGTGTGCCCGTATGGACAAGCTGCGCATCGGCGATCCGTTGGACAAGTGCATCGACGTCGGTGCGGTTGTGGACCCCGTGCAACTGCAGACCATCAAGAGCATGGTCGAAAGCAACACGGTTGGGCATGTTCATCAGGCGGCTTGCGATCTGCCTGCGAACGGCTGTTATTACCCACCGACGCTGATCTCGGGCCTCGAGACATCCGATCCGCTGATGCAGGAAGAGATCTTTGGCCCGGTGCTCGTTTCCTCTACCTTCCGCACACCGGAAGAGGCGGTCGAACTGGCCAACAACACCCGTTACGGGCTGGCCGCGACGGTGTGGACCGAAAACGTGAACCTCGCGCTGGATATTGCCCCCAAGCTGGTCGCTGGCGTGGTCTGGGTGAATGCCACCAACCTGTTCGACGCCGCCGCTGGTTTCGGCGGAGTGCGCGAAAGCGGCTTTGGCCGTGAAGGCGGTTGGGAAGGTCTTGCGGCCTATACCAAGCCCAAGGGCAAGGCCAAGCCGCTGGCGAAGGTCGAAGCCATCATGGGCGAAGGTGCACCAGTCGATCTCATCGACCGCACCGCCAAGATGTTTGTCGGCGGCAAGCAGGCACGGCCCGATAGCGGCTATTCGAAACCCGTTTGGGGCAAGTCCGGGCTATTGGGCCACGTGGGCCTCGCCAATCGCAAGGACGTCCGCAACGCGGTTGAGGCTGCGGCGGGGGCCAAAGGATGGTCCAATACCACCGGCCACCTGAGGGCGCAAATCCTGTATTACATCGGCGAAAACCTCTCGGCCCGCGCCGACGAGTTTGCCGCTCGCATCGACGCGATGACCGGCAAAAAGGACGGCGCGAAGGAGGTTGAGGCTTCGATACAGCGTCTGTTCACAGCCGCCGCATGGGCCGACAAGTATGACGGTCAGGTACATGGTGTTCCGATCCGCGGCGTGGCGATCGCCATGAAAGAGTCGGTCGGCGTGATCGGCGCGCTATGTGCGGATGAGGCGCCTTTGCTGGGTCTGGTCTCGGCCATGGCGCCTGCGATTGCGATGGGCAACCGGGTGGTGCTGACCGCAAGCGAACCCTATCCGCTGGCGGCGACCGACTTCTACCAGATCCTTGAAACCTCGGACGTGCCTGCTGGCGTGGTCAACATCCTGACCGGCAGCCATGCGGAATTGGCGAAACCGCTGGCCTCGCACCTGAACGTCGATGCGGTCTGGTCCTTCTCGTCCACCGACCTGTCAAAAGAGATCGAGGTCGTCTCGGCCGGGAACCTGAAACGGACCTGGGTGAATAACGCGACGGCATTCGATTGGGGCATGGACCATTCCCGCCGGTTCCTTCAGGCTTCGACCGAGATCAAGAACATCTGGGTGCCCTACGGCGAGTAGGGCTCCCCTCCAAGGGAGGCCTACATGGATTTTTCAGGTAAGACCGTCATTGTCATTGGCGGAACTAGCGGTATCAATCGCGGCATCGCCGAGGCCTTTGCGGCCTCGGGTGCCAAACTGGCCGTCGCCAGCCGTTCACAGGAAAAGGTCGATGACACCGTTGCCGCACTGAAAGCTGCGGGCGCACAGGATGCAATCGGTGCGGCGTTTGACGTGCGTGACCCTGAGGCGGTAGCCGAGGGCCTTAAGCAATTCCACGACGCATTCGGTGACTTCGACGTTCTGGTGTCTGGCGCGGCAGGCAATTTCCCGGCATTGGCGGCGGAAATGTCGGTCAATGCGTTCAAGACCGTGATCGATATCGACCTGATGGGCACCATCCACGTGATGAAGGGGGCGTATCCCTATCTGAAGCGCCCCGGCGCCAGCATCATCAACATCTCGGCCCCACAGTCCTATCTGCCTTACGAAGGTCAGGCTCATGTCTGCGCCGCCAAGGCAGGCGTCGATCAGATCACCCGCACATTGTCGATGGAATGGGGCGTCGAGGGTATCCGAGTGAACTCCGTGGTGCCGGGCTTTATCGAGGGCACTGAGGGCGCCAAACGTCTGGCGCCAACTCCGGATGCCGGAGAAGCCTTGCGCAAGGATGTTCCGTTAGGCCGCTGGGGTCAGCCGCAGGACGTGGCGAACGCCTGCCTGTTTCTCAGCTCCGATCTGGCCAGTTACATCAGCGGCACTGTTCTGGCCGTTGATGGCGCGCTTTATCAGCGCGGGTCGGGCAAGTTCGGCCAGATGATGGGGCAAATGCTGCGCAGCATGAAAAAGGGCTGAGCAGCGCTCAGCCCCAATTTCTTAGTTCGTGGTGTCCAGACCCACAGGTTTGCCGACCACGGTAAAGTGCAGCCCCTCCGGGTCGAGCAATTCTGCAGCGACCCGGTTGACCTCTTCCAGCGTTATCGCGTTCACCTTGTCATTACGGGTGGCGATGTAGTCGATGGGCAGGTCTTCCATCTGCATCCCGACCATAATTCCCGCAATCTGCCCGTTTCCATCAAATCGCAACGGATAGGCACCGGTCAGGTAGGTCTTGGCATCGTCCAGCTCTTTCTGGGTCACGCCTTCGGTCGCGGCGCGGGTCCATTCATCGCGGATCACTTCAACCGCTTGGGCGATACGGTCGTTGGCTGACGAAACCGACCCCAGATAAACCGAAGCGAGATCCTTGGGCACAAGGTAAGTTCCCACACCATAGGTCAGGCCACGCTTTTCCCGGACTTCGTGCATCAGACGGCTTTCAAAACCACCACCGCCGAGAATGTGGTTCAGGATGTATGCAGCGAAGAAATCCGGATCGTCACGATCGATGCCTTTCTGCCCAAACAATGCAACGGATTGAGGCGTGTCAAACTCCACAACATTAACGCCACCAGAGATCGTCACATCGGCCCGATCAGGTATCGGCTTGCCGGTTTCCGGCAGCTCTGCAAGCAGTTCATCCAGCAGAACACCCAGTTCTTCTGCAGTGATATCCCCGACCGCACCAACATAAAGGCGATCTTTGGCAAACACGCCGTCATAGGCCGCGATCACGTCATCGCGGGTCAAAGCCGACACGCTTTCGATTGTACCCTTGCCTTCTGACCCGTATGGGTGATCACCAAATGCCATTTCGGCAAAATTTCGGCCTGCAATATCATTCGGGTCGGTCTGGTCAGATTTCAGACCAGACAGTACCTGAGCGCGTACTCGATCTACCGCATCCTGATCGAACCGGGGTTCGTGAATTGTGGTACGCAAAAGATCGATAACCTCATCCCTGTTTTCTGTCAGGAACTGAGCGGAAATCGAAACTGTATCATCAGTAGCATTATACCTGAACGAGGCGGCCAGTTCTTCCAGTTCACGGGCATAGGTGCGGGCATCCATATCACCCGCACCTTCCTCGATCAGGCCGCTCATAAGGTAGACTGCTCCGCGTTTGTCAGGATCATCCAGTGAGGTGCCTCCGCGAAAACGCAACTCCAGCGCGGTAAAGGGGATCGAGTGGTCTTCGACCAGCCAGGCCTTGATGCCGCTTGGAGAGGTGACCTCTTCAATCTCGATCTCGGCCCAAGCAGGCAGTGCGATGACAAACGCAATCAGCGTCGCAAAAATCCGTTTCATTGCGTCACCTCATCGTCGCGCATCAGCCATCCGGTCACCGACGTTTCGGGTTGTATCACCTCACGCGCGGCGGCGATGATCTCATCCGCCGTCACAGCCTGAAGGATATCAGGCCAGGCCTGCACATCCTCGACTGTCAGGCCACTGGTCAGAGCCCGCCCATAACGGTTTCCGATCCCATCCACATTGTCGCGCGCATAGGTCTGGGCCGCACGCAACTGCATCTTGATCCGGTCCAGATCTTCCTGATTCACGCCTTCGGCGATGAAATCCGCGACTGCCTGATCCATTGCATCCTCAGCTTCCTGCAGAGATACGCCTTCGGCCGGAACAACGATCAGGTCAAAGGTGGTGTCATCTAGGGACACACCCCGGTAGAACGCTCCGGTATAGACGACCTTCTGCTGTTCGAACTGCAGCTTCTCATTCAGGTATGAGGTCGTGCTGCCACCCAGCAGTTCCGCCAGCAGATAGAGGGCGGCGGCTTTCTCCTGTGCACCGGCGTCCCGTTCCGGGGCCAGATAACTGCGCTGAACATATGGCTGTGCGACACGCGGATCTTTAAAGGTCAGGCGACGTTCTGCCGTTTGCGGCGGCTCTTGCGAACGCACACGTTCTGGCAGGTCCGGGTTGGCGGGGATCACACCATAATACTCTTCAGCCAGCGCTTTGACTTCATCCGGCTCCACATCACCGGTAACGACCAGAATGGCGTTATTGGGGGCATAATGGGTCTGGTAGAAGGACAGCGCGTCTTCCATGTCCAGCGTTTCCATCTCGTGCCTCCAGCCAATGATCGGCACACCGTAACGGTGATTGAGGTACTGGGCCGCGCTCATTTGTTCCCCGAACAAGGATCGCGGATTGTTTTCAGTGCGCTGATTGCGTTCTTCGAGAATCACATCACGCTCTGTGGCGATATCATTTTCAGTCAGACGGATGTTGCGCATCCGGTCCGCTTCCATCCGCATCATCAGCTCGAGGCGGTCTGCGGCGACCCTCTGGAAATAGGCGGTGTAGTCATACGAGGTGAAGGCGTTATCATTGCCTCCGTTCGCAGCAACAGTTGCCGATAGTTCACCTGGCGCCATGGTATCAGTGCCCTTGAACAGCAAATGTTCCAGAAAATGGGCGACACCTGACGATCCAACAGGTTCATCGGCTGATCCGGCGCGATACCAGACCATGTGCTGGACAACCGGTGCGCGATGGTCTTCGACCACGACAATATCCATGCCGTTATCCAAAGTAAATGTAGTGACTGCTTCGTGCCCGTCTTCAGCCAAAAGCGGGGTCGCAGAAAATAAGGCGGCCGACAAGGCCAGAGCCCGAACCATAGGGCATCCTCCGTTTCGTTACAGTGTTCAAACTACGGTGGCGCCCGCCGGGTTCAAGAGAGATGACGGAAAGTTAAATATTATTCATCCGGCGGGGAGGACGGTGTTTCATACCCGCGGCGACGGAACGCTTCGGTCTGTTGATAGGGGTCGATCGCGTCACGTTTGTAGACTTCTGCGTAACGGTCGATCTTGAACAAACGCAGGCGTGTCCAACGGCTCTGACGGTCGCGGAAATCAGCATCTTCCTGATTGACGGTCTGACGGGTATTTGCCGGAACGCCATATCTGCTGGATGCTGTAACCAGCGCCGCATCCGAGGATGGGACAGAGGTGTTTGGATTCAGAGCTGCAGCGTTTCCACCCAGGGCCACCACAGCGTCTGCTTTCGGATTAGGATCCGTCAGGTTAGCGCCGCCTGGCGTCGGAGCCGGCAAAAACTGATAATCTTTGGGCTCTGTCAGCGGTTTGACTGGCAGAACCGAGAATTCATCCGGTCCCGCGCCAGGCGGTTCCAGATTGCGCAAGCCGATATCAGAACATCCCGCAACCAAAGCAGCGAGTGTCAGAGCAAATAGGGCACGCGGCATCCGCATTATCGTCTCCAGCCTGTTTCAGGCGCTTTTATCGCATATCATCGGGCGCGTCACGAGGCCTTTTTGCTGTCAAATAACACCAGACCGAGAGCGCCTGCAAATATGAAGACATCCGCCAGATTGAACACAAACGGGTTGTTGATCCCGCAGCAGGACATGTTCAGGAAATCCAGAACATATCCATATAACAGGCGGTCCACCACGTTGCCCAATGCGCCACCGATCAACAATCCGCCACAGATCAGCATAAACTTGGACGCCGCTACACGGCGGAGCCAGATCAATACTGCCAGGCTGATGGCTATCGAGATACCGATCAATACCCAACGCGCGGCTTCGCTATTGCCCTGGAATAAGCCGAAATTGATACCGCGATTCTCTCCGTATTTGAAAACGACCAGCGGTGGCAGAACGTCGATACCACCGGGTTGTTCAGCAACGCGCATCACGTGAACGACCAGATACTTGCTGATCTGGTCGATCAGAAACGCGGCCAACCCGGCCCAGAACAGAAACCGATACCGCATCAGTGACGGAAGTGCCGCATGCCGGTGAAGACCATGGCCAATCCGGCCTCATCCGCGGCCGCGATCACCTCGTCATCACGCATCGACCCACCCGGCTGGATAACACAGGTCGCACCAGCCTCGGCGGCTTCCATCAGCCCGTCAGGGAAGGGGAAGAAGGCATCAGACGCAACGGCCGAGCCGATGGTGAGCGGTTGCGGCAAGCCGAGCGCGTCGGCCATGCGTTCGGCCTTCTTGGCGGCAATCATGGCAGAGTCCAAGCGGCTCATCTGACCCGCGCCGACGCCAACGGTCGCACCATCCTTCACGTAAACGATTGCGTTGGATTTAACGTGTTTCGCCACTTTCCAGGCAAACAGCAGGTCGCGCATCTGCTCTTCGGTCGGTGCCTTCTTAGTGACGACCTTCAGATCGTCCATGCCGACAAAACCATTATCCTTGTCCTGCACAAGCAGACCACCCGCTACCTGACGAACGGTCTTACCGCCTGCGGTCACGTCCGGCAGAGCTTCAGTGGTCAGCAGGCGCAGGTTCTTCTTGGCCGCGAAGATCGCCTTTGCTTCATCCGATGCACCCGGAGCGATCACGACTTCGGTGAAAATCCCGGTGATTTCCTGTGCAGTTTCGGCGTCAAGCGGTTGGTTCAGTGCCACGATCCCACCAAAGGCCGAAGTCCGGTCGCAGTCGAAGGCTGACTTATACGCTTCCAGCAAGGTCGCGCCTGTGGCAACGCCGCAAGGGTTGGCATGCTTGATGATGGCACAGGCCGCACCTTTTGCAGGATCGAACTCGGCCACCAGTTCAAACGCTGCGTCTGTGTCGTTGATGTTGTTATAGCTCAGCTCCTTGCCCTGGTGCTGAATGGCGGTCGCCACACCCGGACGGTTGGTTCCATCAGTGTAGAAAGCCGCTTGTTGATGACTGTTCTCACCATAGCGCAGGGTCTGTTTCAGCTCACCAGCAAAAGAGCGTCGCTTTGGAGCCTCAAGCTGCAGTGCGTCGGCCATCCAATTCGAAACTGCAGTGTCGTACGCTGCGGTTCGGGCGTACGCCTTTTGCGCCAGCCACTGGCGGAAACCATAAGAGGTTTTGCCGTAATTCTCTTCCAACTGATCCAGAAGCGAAGAGTAATCTTCGACATCCACAACCACGTTCACAAAGGCATGGTTCTTCGAGGCCGCACGGATCATTGCGGGTCCGCCGATATCGATGTTCTCGATGCATTCGTCGTAGCCCGCGCCTTTGGCCACGGTCGCCTCGAACGGATAGAGATTCACGACCAGCAGGTCGATTGCGCCGATGCCATGTTCATTCATCGCAGCGACATGGGTGTCGTTGTCGCGTAGTGCCAGCAGACCGCCATGCACCATCGGGTGCAGGGTTTTCACACGGCCGTCCATCATCTCGGGGAAGCCAGTAATCTCACTGACATCCTTCACCTCAAGCCCCGCATCACGCAGCGCCTTGGCGGTGCCGCCGGTCGACAGCAGCTCGACCCCGCGCTCGGCCAGCGCCTTTCCCAGCTCGATCAGCCCGGTCTTGTCGGAAACGGAAAGCAACGCGCGGCGCACGGGGTGAAGATCGGTCATGGGTCCAAAGGTCCTTTTGGCGTCAGTCAAACTCGGGCTCGTCCCGGTGCAGATCGCGTACGGCATAGGCTGTATCCTGAGCCTTGCTCAGCGTCCACCGGATGCGGGTCGCATACTCCATTGCGCGCCCGGATAGAACGATCTGTTTTGTCGCGCGGGGCTTTAATCTGCCTTTTTCAAGATAAACACTTGGTTCAACGGACAATTTTCCCACACCATCATGGCGGAAAACCCATATCTCACCGCTTTTGAGCGCCATCGACACGGCCGCACCACCCAGATCGATGGCCGCATCCACGTCCGGATGCAGGTGAAAGCGGATGTCAAAGGCGATGCCTTTCAGGCCCGAGCTGTCCATTGCCCGGTCAAATTGCCGCTTCGCCTTGTCAGTGGCGGTCAGCAAAATGTCCTCGCCCGCCAGTTCGCGCCCATCAAAACGCAACTCGAATGTGCGGGCATGAGTCAGGCCAAAGACCTTGGTATATCCATCATGCCCCACCATAAAGCGGGTGCCCTCAAAGGCTTCCTCAAACTCATGGGGTATATCTTGCGGCGCATCCACAAGCGCCTCATGCGCCGAACCTTTGAGCGGCTCGGTCAAACGAGCGCTCGAATAGCCATCAAGACATAGTGTCGAATGCGAGGGCGTGGCCCGACCAGCACGACGCCAGTCCAGCCCGAAACTCTCGCCTGATCCGCAATTCACGATCAGCGGGCGGCGTCCCGACGTCAGTTCGAAAGCCAAAGTCGAAGCATGCGCATTGTACGAGGCTGCCCCTTTCGGCGGTATGCTGGCATCGACAATCACCGTTGTGCGCGCGGCGGATAATCGGGCATACCCCATCGACAGCCCTGTCGACAGTTGCGGTTTCACGCCACTTTGCGCCAATGCCTGATCTAACCGTCCCTCGACACCTCGGCCGCCGCCATGAAACCGAGCCAGTGCGCCATCCGCATGACGCAGGCTGCGCAAAGTTGGGGCGATCCGTTTGATCGCTCGGGTCTGGGCTGCGGGCGTTCCCCGACCCACCTCGTGCAAAGCCGCAGAGGTCCAGGCCAGCAAGGTGAATACTTCAAGCAACTCCTCGGGGTTCCGCGTCGGTATCCCCCCTTGTTCATCCACCTGCCGGTCACATTCCCGGGCCAGTGCGCGCAAGGCCGGATCTGACATCGCCTCGAGCCCTTCGAGCGCAAGTCCCGCCTGTACCAGCCCGGTCAAGGCTTCAAACCGGGGCAGCCCCGGTGTCGCCGCATTCCAGCGTTTGGATAAAAACCAGGTCTGTTGCGCAAGTGAACGAAAGAACAGCTTGCTTTGCGTATCATTCGCCCCGCGCAATAGGAAAAGGGCGTGATTGATCCAGCGGATCAACCGCCGGCCTGTCAGATCGGGCGCCCAGCCAGGGCCCTGCCCTCGCCCATGCGTCTCAATCCAGCCCCAAACCCAGCGCTGCGCCTTTTCCCTCGCACGCATGTCTCCAACAGCGGCCAGATCATCCAACCAGGCAAAACCGTGCCGTTCATCATCAAAAGGGGCGTTTGGGGCTATGACATCCCAAAGATCGGTATCCTGAGCCTCGACCAGATACCCCGCAAACAGCAAGTTTCCTGCAACCAGCTGCCGTCCTCGGGCATAGGAACCAATTGTGCGCGGTTCGGGTTGTCCAACGAACCCCGTCACCGCCTTTCGGCGCTGACTAAGCCGCGCATAAAGACGGTTCTGAAACCGTATCCACCGGCTGGCCATGGTGTCCGTATTCGACATGACGCTCGTTACTCTGCCCCTAACGCTCTGCTGGCGCTTGAACCAACGATAGCGAGCGACGAAGGTCAAGTCACCGAAAAGCGGCCTGCTCAGACCGATTTGTTGAGACAGGCGACATAGAACCCATCCATTCCACCGCGTTCTGGCCAATAGTCCGGCCGCAGACGCAGGCCTCCTTCGTCGGTGATCCAGTCACTTTCGACACCCGGAACATCCAGAGCTTCACGGTTTATCCGCATGTCCGGATACATCTCCAGCGCCTCTTCGATCTGCACTTCGCCTTCATCCGGCAGCAGTGAGCAGGTGCAATAAACCAGCCTCCCGCCGGGTTTTAACAGGGACCATGCGTGGGCGAGCATCCGGGCCTGCAACTCGATCAATCCACCAAACTCGGACCCGTCCTTGGCAAAAGGTAGATCCGGGTGCCTGCGAATTGTGCCCGTGGCAGAACAAGGCGCATCCAGAAGGATGGCGTCGTATTGCCCCTGATGCTCCAGCGCATCGCCAGTGACTACATTCGCCTTCAAGCCGGTACGCTTGAGGTTTTCCTGCACCCGGGCGATTCGGGCCTCGGAAACATCCAGTGCTGTTACATCGGCACCTGCAGCGGCCAATTGCAGCGTCTTGCCACCCGGCGCTGCGCATAGATCCAAAATCTGCTCGCCTTGTTGTGGCCCAAGAATGCGAACCGGCAAGGCGGCCGCTGCATCCTGCACCCACCAATCGCCAGCTTTGTATCCGGGCAAGGCAGAAACCTGGCCTGCGTCCTGCAACCGGACCGAACCTGTTGGTAGGGCGTCTCCTCCCGGCGCCTTGGCGCCCGGCTTCAGAGTGACATCCAATGGTGCGCCTGTGAAATGCGCCTGTTCCATCCCTTTGATGGCATCCTGACCCCATGCGGCGATCAAAGGCTCTCGCAACCATTCCGGCAAGCGGGGAACACGCATTTTGGGCCAGGCGTCCGGGCCTTCGTCAGCCACTTTGCGCAGCACGGCATTCACCAGCCCTTTAAGCCGACCGTGTTTGCGCGACCTTCCAACGATCTCGACCATCGAATTCACTACGCCATGCGCAGCCTCACCATGGCATAGCTCAACAGTGCCAAGGCGCAGCGCGTTATGAACAGTCAATGCCGGGGTACGCTTCAGGTGGCTTTCAAGCAGCCGGTCCGCACGTTCCAGACCGCGCAGGGTTTCCAAGGTCAGGCGTTGTGCCCGGGCACGATCCTCGGGTGTCAGTCGATCCAGCGCACCCGCAGCAAGACATTCGGACAACAGTCGCCCCTCGCTCAGAATCTGATCCAGCAGATATACTGTGCTGCGCCGTGCTGCTGTTGCGTTATTGGACATGAAACCGCCTTTGTGACTTGTGCCCGCATTGCGTTTGGCGGACGGGGGCGTATATCAAGGCTGTGCACGGAAAGGAACCCGAAGTCATGAGTGACGACCGCAAAGACCTGCCACTTGCCGCACAGCGCGCACTTGCCGAAGCGGAAGAACGTCGTCGCAAGGCCGAAGCGGATGCAAAGGCGTTACCCAAAGAACTCGGCGGTCGCGATGGCCCGGATCCAGCACGCTTTGGCGATTGGGAAAAAAAGGGAATCGCGATCGATTTCTGACCTGTCAGGCAACCTCTCGCAGGGCCTTTAAAAAATCCGTTAAAAGGGCGTGTTGTCTCTTTGACTGCGCGCGTTCCTCGGGCCAGGTCAGCCAATATCCGTCCTTCGTTTTCAGCTCCGGTAGATCCAGCCTGCGTAATCTGCCCGCCTGCAAATCACCTGCAGCCAGCGGGATAGACCCCAGAACAATACCCAGCCCTTGCCGCGCCGCAGTGATCGCGTGCTCCATCGAGTCAAAACTGAATTTGGTGAAAGGTGGTTCGCCTTCGCCCGCCTGACGCGCCCACTCGCGCCAGCCTGGCCGCTCACCACGCAGGTCAATCACGGGCGTCCCCCATTCGATACCGGGGGCAGCCATCGGCACCAGAACCTCAGGCGCGATCAGGGCCGAATCCCGGCCCGGCCACGCCCCGCGACCATACCGTAGCTGCAACCATGTGCGTTCCTCATCCAATGACGTCCGGCGGGCGACCGAATCCGTTGTCACCTGCACCTTTGGCCTTTCCGCGTGAAACGCCGCAAGGTACGGAAGAACAAGCGCGTGGATATGCGAAGACAAACCCGCCACTCGCAACTCACGTGGCGACTTTCCGAACAGATCCTCGGTATTTCGCTCCAGCGCCTGCAGACTGTCCTGAACCAGCGGCAGATAGCTTTCGCCCTCGACCGTCAGCGACACACCACGCGCCTCGCGGACAAACAGCGACCGGCCCAGCCAGACCTCGAGGTTTCCAATTCGCTGACTGACCGCCGCCTGTGTCAGACCAAACTCGCGCGCGGCCGCGGAAAAGCCCCCCAGCCTTCCAGCGGCTTCAAATACGCGCAACCAATCCAGCGGGGGCAGTCCGACCTTTTTCTTAGCCATTAGATTTTCCAAGCCTCAGCAGAAAGAAGGATTAATTGTCGTAATGCCACAACCAGCGTATCTCCTCAATCAAAGCTCGCGCTGAACAGGAGAATCCCCATGCTGCGCCTCGCCACCCTTGACTCGTCGGTCGTCACCGTAGACTTCAGCGACGGCACGAAGGCTCGTTTCCATGCAATCTGGTTGCGCGATAACGCGCTGGACCCCGAAACCCGCGCAACGGGGAACGGACAACGCCTGATCACCATCGGCGACATTCCTGCAGATATCTCGGTCAGCGCTGCTGAGGTCGTGAATGGCGATCTGCAGATTACCTTCGCACCCGAAGACAAAACCGTCACCTTCCCGGCCGATTGGCTGGCGGGTCACGTCTATGATCGCGATCACACCCAGCAGGCCGGCAGGCTTGCACCCGGTATCACTTCATGGGAGCGCGGCATCGATGCCCCAAGCGGTGACTGGACACAGGTTCATGAAAATCCAGCCGCCAAACGCGATTGGCTGGCTGCTGTCGCAGAGTTTGGCTTTGCCAAGCTTACCAATGGCCCAACCGAGCCGGAGTCTTTGCTGAAGGTGGCTGATCTGTTCGGTTATGTCCGCCAGACAAATTACGGCCCCTACTTTGAGGTTCGGACCGAAGTTAACCCCACCAACCTCGCCTATACCGGCCTTGGCCTGCAGGCGCATACTGACAATCCCTATCGCGATCCGGTGCCAACGCTGCAAATCCTCTATTGCCTGGAAAACAGTGCCGAAGGTGGTGACTCGATCGTAGTGGATGGCTTCCGAGCCGCTGAAAAGCTACGTGATCAGAACCCAGAGGGTTTTGCCCTTCTGGCAGGTTATCCCGCACGTTTCGAATACAAAGGCTCGGATGGCGTATGCCTGCGCTCGCGCCGCCCGATGATCGAACTGTCGCCGGATGGTGAGCTGATTGGCATCCGTTTCAACAACCGCTCTTCCGCACCCTTCGTCGATGTGCCCTTTGACCAGATGGAGGCGTATTATGCCGCCTACCGCCAGCTTGGCGAGATCATCGATGATCCGGCCATGGGCGTGTCGTTCAAGCTGGAACCGGGCGAAAGCTTCATCGTCGACAACACCCGCGTTCTGCATGCGCGCCTAGGCTATTCCGGCGCAGGTTCACGCTGGTTGCAGGGTTGCTATGCCGACAAAGACGGGTTGCTATCCACATTGGCCGCGATGGAAATGGCCCAGCCGGAGGCGGCGGAATGAAACCCGATTTCTCGACCCTGAACCGAGACAATATAGTTGCCTTCATCGGAGATATCTTCGACCGCCGTGGCGGTGAAGAATACCTGGGGGAACCCGTCACCATGGCCGAGCACATGCTGCAAGGCGCCACCATTGCCGAGCAGAACGGTCAGTCCGAAGAGATCATTGTTGGTGCCCTGCTGCATGACATCGGTCATTTCACATCCGAGTTTGGGACGTATCACCCGGATGACACCGAAGATCGTCATCATGAAGACGCGGGCGCGGAAGTGCTGGAGCAGTTCTTCCCGTCGGTCATCACCGACTGCTGCCGATATCACGTGGCAGCCAAACGCTATCTCTGCGCCACCAAGCCCGAATACTTCAACCGCCTGTCCACCGCTTCAGTCCATACACTGGAACTGCAAGGCGGCCCGATGAACGCCGAAGAAGTCGCTGAGTTCGAAAGCAACCCGAACCTGAAAGAGATCATTCAGGTCCGCTATCTGGACGAGGCAGGCAAACGCGCGGACATGGAAACCCCGGACTTCGCCCATTTCGCACCAATGGTACAGCGTATGGTGGACAAGCATCTGGGGTCGGCATGAGCGCGCCTGAGTATATATTCGAGGCCAGCTCGAAACCCTCCCTGCCTTGGCACGAAGTTCCACTGATCCGAGCCACCGACGAATCCGTCAAAGGCTATGGCTGCCTGGTCGATGATCCTGACAGCTTTGAAATCGAAATCGTCCGTTGGCCCCAACAGGGCTGGCGGCCGATTGACGAAGGCACCGGCGACGAGGCGGGCTGGGTCGAGGGTACGTTCAAATGCGACTGGCATGGTGACGTGCTTTATGGAGAGAATGAAGCAGTCAAAGGCCACTATGTGCTGGGCTGGTCCGCCGATCCGCAAAAGGCACAGACAGAAAGGCAATCTGCACCGCGCGATCAGGTGCTGCTGTGGCATATGAACTACCACCCCGACGGTGGACAAATGTTTTGGCCGCTGGACAACAAACCGTTCATCGTGCCCGCTGCACTGCCCGGCGACAACCTGACCCCGGACAAGGTTGTGGCGTTCTGGTGTGATGGCTCACGCGGTCTCTATATCCATCCCGGCATCTGGCATGAGGGGATTTTCCCCGTCGAGGACAATCAACGTTTCCTTGATCGCCAAGGCAGGGTCCATGCCCGAGTCAGCGCCGATATCGGCAAGGAATTCGGAGTTTACCTCGCCTGTCCGCTGCGCGCGGACAAGGTTCGGGATCTTTGACAACACAAAGTCTTGGCAGGGCCGACTCCACTTGGAACCGGCCCTGCAAACGATCGGATATCCACTGACCGATTATTATTCCTGCTTAGCGGACAACCCGGCATAGATCAGCACAGTCACAAGAATGATTGCACCCCCGATAAAGCTTGCGACAGGCGGAATTTCTCCAAAGAACCCGAAGGCAAATAACGGCGCAAAGACCACTTCGGTCATCAGGATCATGCCGACTTCCGGCGCGGTGATATAACGTGTCGCAACCGCTGACATCACACGGCCAAACGGCGCGGTGAACAGTCCCATGACCCCCATGATGAGCCATGTGCTGAGGCTGTACCCCGAAGGTTCCGCCACTGTCGCCATCGCAAGTGCAAGGAACAACCCGCCCAGCCCGACGCTCGCCATGCGGCTGACGTCCTGATATTTGCGCAACAGAGTTTGGTTCAGCGACAGGCAGATCACCGCAAAGAACGCGAGCAAGTCGCCCTTGAGGTTCCCCGAGCCAAAAGACCCCGACACCACAATTGCGATCCCCAGCATAACGAACACGATCGAAATCCAGGTAGACCGTTTTGTGATTTCTTTCAGGAAGAACCAGCTGAACAGAGCAGCCAGCGCGGGCGAGGTGCTGAGGATCACAAAGGTATTGGCGACCGATGTGTTCTTGATGCTCAAAACAAGGGCCGAGGCGCTGCCCAGCATCAACAGGCCCGACAGCAAGATTGGCCAGCCGCCGGCCTTAAGGACTTCGATCAATCCACGCTCATCCCGCAATTGAATGAACGCCGCCATCGAGATCGCCGTGAACAATCCAAACAGAAAGGCGGTGTCAAATCCACCGACACCCGAGAGGCGGATAAAAATGGGATCAAAGCTCATCAGCAAAGCGCCAAGAAGGGCAATCGCAATGCCGGCCATGCGTGGGTTTTGGGATCGCAGAGCGAGGGCAGAGGAAGGTTTCATGTCAGCCACCAAATAGAATCATACTGATCGGTATGATTATTACTCACTTGCGTAGATTTCAAGATTATCATACCAAGTAGTATGATTTTAGGGTGCAAGCATGAGCAAGCAGGAAACACGCAAAGAAAAGACCCGCCAAGCAATCCTGAATGCCTCGAAATCTGTCTTTCTGACAGAAGGTTACGTTCTGGCCAGCATGGACACGATCGCAGCTCGGGCGCAGGTCACGAAACAGACGGTCTATCGGTACTTTCCATCAAAGCTGGAGCTGTTTGAAGCAACGCTCAGGCACATGGGCCCAGGACCCAAGGCGGATTTTCTGGAGAGTCTGGAGGTGCCAGACACGCGTGAAGCCCTTATCGGATTCGCCACCGGTTTCATGCGATCGCACCTGAGACAAGAGCATCTGGATACAATCCGCCTGCTGATCGCCGAGGCACCAAAAGCACCAGAAATCGTACGTTCATTCTTTGCGATGGGACCGAGCGACACCAAGGAACGCCTGCACGAATTCTTCAATAACCGGCTTGGTGTAGACCAACCGGAAATCCCGATGCGCCTGTGGACGGCCATGTTGTTTGCTCATCAAGAAGCCGCAATGCTGGGGCGCGGCATCCCGACTGAAGAGGAACTGGCAATCTACGCTGAAACGGCAACTGACTACCTGCTCGCTGGGCTGGCCGCGCGGACTTAAGAATCCCTTAACCCCTGACCGGTTCTTCTGTGTTATTCTCGGCATATCGTTCGCGAACGTCATGTCAGGGAGGCATCTTATGGGCTTGAACAGGCGCAAAGTTGTGCAACTTGGAACCGCTGCCACGGTTGGGGCAATGCTGCCCCGGATTGCAATCGCAGCAACAGATCAACATGAGGCGTTTGAACTGGAGTTCAGAAAAACGTTGGACCGTCTGAAATCCGCATTTTCCGAACTTGGGCTACAAGAAGCCACGCCGCTTCCGATTGCGACCGGTACCGACGACTATAACGGAGGCCTGCGACACGATTTCGATCAAGACGCGCTCCCCGCCAATGCCTTCGTGATCCAGCCGCTGGCCCGAGTGGGAGATGTCGGTGAAAAATCCCGAGCAGATGTTTTACCACTGTTTCATGAAGTTGGCTGCCATCCGGAGGGTGCCGCCAATGGTCAAACCACAACCCGCCTGATGATACGGCTTTTGACCGAAAGCTTTGCCCTCGATCCATCCCGCATCGCCTTTGTCAGCGTTCCGCAAGCCGACAATATGCGTCCGGTGCTGGACGAGATGGGCCTGCCTTTTGCAGAAAAGGTCCTGTTGCGGGATGAGGCCGAGGCTTTGGCCGCCCGCGACGCCTCGGGCTATTTCTTTCCTGATCCGTTTGGCGACGACTACATCGTAACGATGGGCGTCTATTACCGCGTCGGCGATACGGAAGAACCGGCCCCTTCCGCCTATCCCCCAACGGCCAATTGGACCGAGATCGGTGAGATCGTAATCGACGGCACCGCCGCGCCTCTTGGCATCTCAATCGGGGCCGAGCGCCTGACCTTTGCGGTGACCGGCAAGTTTCCGACTTGGGACCAGCGGTTAGGGCTGCTCTTTTCGACGGCGGGAGAAAACGGCGCAGAGCCGCCTGGCCTGGCCGCGTTCCGGTAGCAGGGACTACAGACTACAGCCCCAGCACATCCACCATGTCATACTGACCGGGCGCTTTACCCTGTCCCCACAGCGCTGCCTTCAGCGCGCCGCGGGCAAAGATGGCGCGATCTGTGGCCAGGTGGCGCAACACAATACGTTCTCCGGGGGCAGCGAACAGGACGTCGTGTTCACCCACAATGTCGCCGCCACGAATAGCATGGAAACCGATATTGCCACGTTGGCGCGCACCCGTGATGCCGTCGCGGCCCCGGTCAGACACATCTTCCAGCTTCACGCCGCGTCCTTCGGCAGCGGCCTCACCCAGCATCAATGCGGTGCCCGACGGAGCATCGACCTTGTGGTGGTGATGGCCTTCGACGACCTCGATGTCGAAATCCTCATCCAGCGCAGCGGCAACCTTTTTGGTCAGTTGCACCAGCAGGTTCACGCCGAGGCTCATGTTGCCTGCCCGCACGATGACAGCGTGTCGCGAAGCCGGTTCCAGCGCGGCGATCTGTTCGTCAGTCATGCCGGTGGTGCCGATCACATGAACACAACGCGCCTGCGCAGCCAGAGCGGCAAATTCCAACGTCGCTTCTGGCGCGGTAAAATCGATAACGGCTTGCGCCTGCGAAAACGCCTCAAGCGGATCATCGGTGACTTTCACGCCCAGCGCCTGACCGCCCACCGCTTCGCCGACATCCTGCCCGACCCAGTCGTGGCCCTTGCGCTCGACGACGCCCACCAGACGTGCCTGATCGCTGTCCGTGACGGTCTTGATCAGCATCTGGCCCATGCGGCCCGAAGCCCCTGTAATGACGATCCCCGGAATATGGGTCATTGCGCTGGTCCTTCATGTTTAAGTCGGCTCAAAGCCTCCTACCCCGTTCGGGGCCGCTTGGCAAAGCCCTGCTTTGGGCTTAGATCGGGGATATGGCAAAGAACAAATTCCACGATGGCCCCGGCCCGTCCCAACGACAGCTGCGCGTCGGCGAACTGATCCGCCGCACCCTGTCCGAGGTTCTGGCGCGCGGAGATGTCCACGACCCCGACCTGAACCGTATGTCGATCACCGTGGGTGAGGTGCGCACCTCGCCCGATCTGAAAATCGCCACCGCCTATGTGCTGCCGCTGGGCGGCAAAGGGCAGGAGGACGTGATCGAACTGCTGGCCCGAAACAAGAGCGAGTTGCGACGCATGGTTGGTAAGAAGGTCGGTCTGAAGTTTTCACCCGATCTGCGATTCCGTCTGGATGACACGTTTGACCGCCTGGACGACACACGCCGCATGTTCAATCAGGACGCGGTGCGCCGCGATCTGGACGAGTGATCCGAGCATTTGTCATCTTGGGCGCGGTCTTCTGGGCTGCGCAAGCTTCTGCGGTCACCTGTGAAAAGCTGACCCATGAGGACAAGCGGTACACTGTCTGCGAGGTGGATGCCGCCAACGAAGACCTGCAGCTGTTTCTCAACGACGAAAACGGTGACCTGCTAGGACATTTCTCTTCGGTAAACGAGGCGCTTGAACCTGGAAATAAACGTCTGGCGTTTGCGATGAACGCGGGAATGTACCACGACGACCGCTCGCCTGTGGGCCACTACGTTGAGAATGGTCAGGAGGTCATGCGAGTGATCCCGAATCCTGGCCCCGGCAATTTCGGCCTGTTGCCGAACGGGGTGTTCTGCATCCGGGAAGGTCGCGCTGACGTCTTCGAAACGCTGGATTTTGTCGACCAGACGCCCGAATGCCGCTTTGCCACCCAATCTGGCCCGATGCTGGTCATTGATGGTGAACTGCATCCGCGCTTTCTGCCCGATTCGACATCGCGCTATGTCCGCAACGGGGTAGGCACCAGCAACGACGGCACCCGCGCCGTGTTCGCGATCTCAGAGGACTACGTCACATTCCACGAGTTCGGCAGCCTTTTCCGCGACGTGCTCAACACTCCGAATGCGCTGTTCTTTGATGGCAATATCTCTCGCATGTATGACCGTGCGAGCAATCGATCAGATGTCGGGTTTTCGCTGGGACCAATCGTGGGCGTGGTTGAAGACGCACCCTGAAATTGACAGGGCGAAGGTGATCCGCTAACTCGCGCGCCTCAGCAAAGAGCAAGGTGCAAGATGGGACGCAAACGCAAGGGTCGTGACATTTCAGGCTGGCTGGTAGTGGACAAGCCCGCGGGCATGACCTCGACCGCTGTGGTCAACAAGGTGCGTTGGGCTATGGACGCCAAGAAAGCAGGCCATGCAGGCACGCTGGACCCCGAGGCGACCGGTGTTTTGGCCGTGGCTTTGGGTGAGGCGACCAAGACCGTTCCGTACATCACTGACGCCCTGAAAGCCTATACCTTCACCGTGCGTCTGGGTCAGGCAACCAACACCGACGACGCCGAAGGTGAAGTGATTGCGGAAAGCAATGCGCGCCCATCGGACGACGATATCAAACAGGCGCTCACCCCGTTTCTGGGCGACATCATGCAGGTCCCGCCCAAGTTCTCGGCCGTGAAGATCGATGGGCAGCGCGCCTATAAGCTGGCCCGCGATGGCGAGGATATTGAGCTATCCGCCCGGCCCTTGTGGGTTGAAGAGCTGATCCTCGTTGACCGCCCCGACGAAGATCACGTGATGCTGGAAATGACCTGCGGTAAAGGCGGTTATGTGCGATCTATCGCCCGCGATCTGGGCGCGGCGCTGGGGTGCCACGGCCATGTCAAGGAACTGCGCCGTATCTGGTCCGGCCCGTTCGAAGTCGAAAACGGGTTGAGCATCGAACAGATCGACGAGATGGCCAAGACCACTGCTCTGGACGAATATCTGCACCCGCTGGAAACCGGGCTTGCAGATTTGCCGGAACTGAAATGCACACCCGAAGGTGCCACCCGTCTGCGTAATGGCAATCCCGGTATGGTACTGGCTTCGGACGTGGAATACGGCGACGAGGCCTGGGCTTCGCTGGACGGCAAGGCCGTTGCTGTAGGGATCTACAAATCCGGCGAATTGCATCCCAACCGGGTGTTCGTCGATTAAACGGCGTGTTAGGCGAAGGGCATGATCACCCGAACGCATACCAAGGGCGACGCGCCCTCGACCGCCATTTATTCCGATTGCGAGAACTATCGCTATAGCCTGACCCGCATCTGGGACCCGGCCGGGCGCAAGGCGTTATTCGTCATGCTGAACCCCTCCACCGCGACCGAGGTGCAGAACGACCCCACGGTCGAACGCTGCGAACGCCGCGCGCGTGCGCTGGGATTTGGTGCGTTTCAGGTAACCAACATCTTTGCATGGCGCGACACCGACCCCCGCAAGATGCGTGCCGCCGATGATCCGGTTGGACCGGAGAATGATGCAGCCATTCTGGACGGTGTCGAATGGGCTGATCAGGTCATCGCAGCATGGGGCACCCACGGTGCGCATCTGGATCGCGGTCCTGCCGTAGAGCATCTGTTGCGAAAAACGGGGCACCCGCTCTATCACCTTGGACTGACCAAGGATGGCCACCCCAAGCACCCCCTCTATATCGCTTACACTCAGCAACCTGAACGCTGGGACGGGTGACAAAGGGTTAACCACAGAGTCAAGTTGGCTTTGACCAACTCACTGAACACATGGGACATTTTACCCAAGAAGCACTGTGCTTTCGGAGGGGTTTCATGTTTCTTATCGGGTTTCTTGGTCTGGCCGCTGTTGGTGGCGCGGCCTACGCACTCAGCGACGTCTTCATCACCGATGAAAGCGATTCTGACGACGTAGACGACGATGCGCCGGAGGATGGTTTTTCAAACGGTCAGTTTCTCGAGATTGACGAGAATGTCGATGAACCTACAGCCGATGACACCGGGCAGGTGATCTCGGAATGTGACGGAAATCTCGTCATGGTCGGGCAGGATGCAGCAGACAATCTGACAGGACAGGACGGGAACGATCAAATCAATGGATATGGCGGTGACGATATCATCGATGGCGCCGCTGGGGATGACATCCTGCATGGCGGAGATGGAGAGGACACACTGACCGGTGGCACCGGCAATGACTTGTTGCACGGAGAGGCAGGTGACGACCTGCTGGCGGGCGAAACCGGGGATGATCAACTGTTCGGCCATTCTGGCGACGACAAATTGAACGGTGATGACGGCGAAGACGAGCTGTTTGGCGGACAGGGCAACGATACCTTGCTAGGAGGCGGTGATGACGATGCCCTGCAAGGGGGCGCAGGTAACGACATTCTGGCAGGTGGTGAGGGCGCGGACTCACTGTTCGGCGGTGATGGCAATGACACGTTGTCGGGTGACGACGGCGACGGAACCGAGACGAGAGATTTCCTGAATGGGGGTTCCGGCGATGACACTATAATTGCTAGTGGCGGAGATGTAGCCACGGGCGGTGCGGGCGCTGACGACATTATTCTGGATACCGACACCGACGACGAAGAGGTCACCGTCATGGGTTTCCAGCCGGGTGAAGACAAACTGCTGATCACTTGGGAGGAAGAGGCCGACCCGGAAATCAGCATCCAACGGGACGACGAGAACGAAACCCTCACCCGTGTGACGGTCAATGGTCATGAAGTGGCGCATCTTTTCGGGGCCGAGGGCATGACGCTCGACGACATCCAACTCATCACTCAGGCAGAACTTGCGCGATTTAGCGTGTAGGGTCAGGGACACAGAATCCCTTTGCCATTTACCCGAAATACGCTTATACGCGCGCATCCGCATCGGAATCGGTGCGGTTTTCTCCATGGGCCTGTGCTGGACGACATCCCGGCCTGCGCCATCAACTCTAACCTTTAAAGGAGACCCCGATGTCGATCACTGCCGCTGAAAAAGCACGCGTCATGAAAGAATTCGCAACCAAAGACGGCGACACCGGTTCGCCTGAAGTACAGGTTGCAATCCTAACCTCGCGCATCACCACCCTGACCGAGCACTTCAAGACCCACAAAAAAGACAACCACGGTCGTCGTGGTCTGCTGAAGATGGTTGCCCAGCGTCGTAAGCTGCTGGACTACCTGAAGGGCAAAGAAGAAGCGCGTTACCAGGACCTGATCAAAAAACTGGGCATCCGCCGCTAATCGCCCTTGTGTGATTTGTACCGGGTTTGAAACCCAGTTTGTACAATTAGTACGTCTTTGTACGCCCGCCATTTTGGTGGGCGTATTTATTTGCAGTTCACTAACAACCGTATCTCGCGATCGATCCGGGTTGTCGACGGCTTCTGACAGCGTTCACCTATTTTGAGTACAGGCTTTGTATTGCCGTTCATACAAACAGCAGCGCAACTTCGCAGGTGGCAAATATCCGGCAAAGCTCTCCAGATCGTACTTCCGACTCTAGAGAAGAGCGTATCGGCCTGTCTGGGTGTTTCAATTCTGCGCGACAAACGGTCGATTGTTCTTTCCGAGTCGAGCAATGAAGTTCTTCTGGCGACGCCCAGGCGGGGTATAGCGCGCCAGATCTTGTGAATTGCCACGCTCGGCCAATTCCGGGAACAGCATCAGAACTTCTTCTATCGCGTCCGATGAAAGCGTCTTGAGGGCTTCCGGACCCGTATGCAAGCTTTCGGTTGGTGTCCCTTCGGCATAGATGATCTCATGATCATCAAACAAAAGATGGTAATAGGTAACTGGCTCTTCCGCGGTTTCAATCTCGATATCAGGTAGCGCGGTCAGTTTGTGAGCGGGAACCAGAACCTCCGAACTTCCGAACATGCGTTTGGCCACATCGGAAACGGCGAGCATCCTGTGCTGACGGGAAACAACCAGATCACGATGCGGCAACCCAGATGCCAGTGCCCCGGCCTTGATCCGGACGGGGCGCAGTTTCTCATTTTCGCCGAGACGTGCGGCCGATACCTTTTTCTTCCCGATCCATCGGAGCGGCTGGTAGCCGTTATCGCGGGTCAAAATCAGATCTCCCGACGCAAGATCTTCTACCGCTTTCAACCCGGTTTCCGTTTCAATCTGCGTGCCACTGACGAAACAGACGACATCGCCGATATCACCGGTTGTCAGGAACAGCCAGCCGTGTTGCCGGTCCGGGTCGAAATTCGTCAGTGTGATTTGGTTGAAGGGCCCTGTCACCGTAACGGTTTCGGTGACATTGGTGTTAAAGGGCGCTTCATATTCTGCCGTGGTGCCGCTGGTCCCGAAGTTCAGGTTGGTGACGACTGGTGTCCCATTAAGCGTGGATTCAACCACAATGCGGTCATTGAACCCGCCCGCAAATCCATTGGAATTGACGTCACCGACCGTAAATGTGAAGTCCTCGACAGGCTTTGAAAACGATAGGGTAAATGAGTCTGCACTCGTATCTACAGCATTGTCGGATTGAACGGCACCGGACCCGTTGACGAAAAAATCGCTTGTGAAAGTTGCGGTGACAACAACCGTGTCACCATCCGCGTCAACAACAGTTTGCGAGCCATTTTGCAGCAGTGTAACGAAGTTTATTGCGACCATTTATCCATCCAATCACTAATATACTTGCGACCGCTGCGAACAGAACCAACTGGTTCGTACAGATCAATTTCATTTTGCGTAAACCGAGTTTTTTCCTGTTTCAATATCTACTTAGGCTCTGCTCTTACAGAACGTGAAAAGCAGGGGCCTAGTGTTGCGGGAGAAGCTCAAAACCGCACGATATTCATTGTGTAACCAAGGTTTCGGGTGGTGGTCTGCTGCTTGTCTGCAGATTCAAACAATCAAAGGCCAGAAAACTCATAAGCATAGAAACACCCGCCCGAAGGCGGGTGTTTCGCATTTCTCTGCCGCTAAGTTACATCTTCGATCGCTCCGACCGCAGCGCCAGCCACAGGCAGTAGCACATGATCAGAACGACCAGCGTGAACGGAATTCCGGTCGAGACCGCAGCACCCTGTAGCGCGCTAAGCCCGCCGCCCAGCAGCAAGGCGATGGCCACCAGACCTTCGAGGGTGCACCAGAACACGCGTTGCACGACCGGGGCGTCCATCTTGCCACCTGCTGTGATTGTATCGATGACCAGCGAGCCCGAGTCTGACGACGTCACAAAGAACACCACGATCAGGATCAGCGCGATTGGGGCGACGATGCCATAGAGCGGCAGCTCTTTCAGGAAACCGAACAAAGCACCTTCGGGAGCATAGCTATCGATGACCGTTGCGCGGACGCCTTCGGCACCGCCAGCGTTCAACATGTCGATCGCCGCGCCACCGAATGTCGACATCCACAGGGCGCAGACAGCGGTTGGTGCCAGCAGCGCACAGATGATGAACTCGCGCACCGTACGACCGCGCGAGATACGCGCAATAAACATGCCCACAAAGGGCGACCATGCAATCCACCATGCCCAGTAGAACGTCGTCCAGCCGTGGAAGAAACTGGTGTCTTCACGACCGAACGGGTTGGACAGAGCTGGCAGGTGGCGCACATAATCAGCCATTACGCTGAAATAGCGACTCACTGCTGTTCCAATTCCTGTCACTGCAATGACGAAGATAAACAGCCCCACCGCCATGATCATGTTGATCTCGCTCAGTCGCTTGACGCCTGCATCCATCCCCATCAGTACCGATCCCAAGGCAATCATGGTGATGCCGATGATCAGCAGAACAACAACCGTCGGGCTGGGTTCGATACCAAACACCTCATAAAGCCCTGCCGCAACTTGCTGAGCACCCAGCCCCAGTGAGGTTGTCAGACCAAACAGCGTGGCAAATACGGCCAGCGTGTCGATGATATGGCCCCACCAGCCCCAGACCCGCTCGCCGAGGATTGGATAGAAAGCCGAGCGCAATGTCAGGGGAAGATCAAGGTTGTAGGCGAATATCGCAAGGCTCAGACCGACTGCGGCATAGACCGCCCATGCCTCAAGACCCCAGTGGTGGATGGTACCGACAACACCCACATATTCATTGCCGGGCACCGCTATATCCAGACCCAGAGGCCGCGCACCGCCATCTTCGGCAAAGTTGTAATAGACAGGCTCCATCACGCCGAAAAACAGCAGACCGATACCGATACCGGCTGCGAACATCATCGCGATCCATCCGGGATAGGAATAGTCCGGTGTAGCGTCTTTGCCGCCGATCCGGACGCTGCCGACCGGCAGCACGATCAGGACCAGGCAAAACAGGGTGATTGCATTCACCGAGAGCACCAGAAACCAGTCGAAAGTACTGGTTAGCCAAGGCCTTAGCCATCCAAAGAATGTGGCCGCTGCTTCCTGATTTGCAAGCGCGATAAGCACAAATGCAAAGATCACGATACTCGAGATCAGGAAAACCGGATTGTGAATGTCCAAGCCAAAAGGCCGGACGTTATCCTGCCCCAGCTCATATTCCGTTTCGAAGTCATAGATCCGTGGGTCCGGATCCAGCATTTTCTTTGATTCCGCCATTCGTTTGCCCTTCTGTTCGCCAAGTGCAAACGCCAAGGTATTCGGTCAGCGGACGGTTATGAGTGTGTTACCCCCTTGGCGCGTTACCGTCATATCGACCGCGGGCTTTGTGGTAACAGCTTACACTGACAGCATAATTTCACCAAATGCATTCATTTTACAGAATAAGTAAGGCAAAAACGCCCATCTTTCGACAGGCGCTTTCTACTTCTTAGGTTCGACGTCAACCGTTACTGAGACATCCCGCCTTCGCTGTTGACCTGTTCCTGAACATGCGTTTCGTTACCAACAGTCGCGCCACGCGGTGGGAACTCGGCAAATGTGCCCAGATGCGCCTGAACCAGACGGGCTGCGGGGCCAAATGCCCACATCTTGTTGCCCATCCAGCGCGTGTACATGCCGGATTCCTCGGCTGCCTTTTCGTAGGGGTCGCGGCGCAGGTTGAACAGAAGCGGCGCATTCAGTTCTTCTTTGGGGCCGGCCCAGCCTTTTTCCTGAATGGTGAAATGTGCCTTCCAGTCGTTGTAGCGCACTGCCTGCAGATCCGTGCCTTCGTAATAGACAATTTCCTTGCGGTTGCTTGGCGTGTCTCCGGTCAGATAGGAAAGCTGATTGTAGCCATCCAGATGAACCTTGTAGCCTTCGAACCCGTCCAGCAGATCAGCAGGCAAATCCTGCGGGCCACCGGCTGCGGCGACCAGTGTGGGCATCCAGTCCATGCCGTCGAAGATACCGTTCAAAACCTGGCCTTCCGCAATCTTGCCGGGCCAGCGAATGATGGCCGGCACGCGAAATCCGCCTTCCCACGTCGTGCCCTTTTCGCCGTGGAACGGCGTGGTACCGCCATCGGGCCATGTCATCGTTTCGGGACCATTATCCGAAGTGAAAATGACGATGGTGTTGTCTGCGATCCCCAGTTCTTCGAGATGAGCGGTGACCTTGCCAACATTGTCGTCCAACTCTTTCATCACGACGTCCTGCAGGCCGCGACCATCGCCCAGCATCGCCTCGTATTCGGGGCTGAGATGGGTCCAGACATGCGCGCGCGCCGGGGCCATCCAGACAAAAAACGGTGTTTCGCTGTCGACGGCACGGTTGATGAAGTCGATGGTATGGGCCGTGACCTCGTCATCCAGCGTTTTCTGGCGCTCCGGTGGGGCGGGACCATCGTCAACGATGCGCTGTTTGCCAACCACGCCCCAACGGGGATCGACGGTTTCGTCCACGGTGTCTGTCGCAAAAGAATGAATGATGTTGCGCGGACCGAATTGCTGTTCAAATTCCGGGTCCTTGGGCCAATCCGGGTCTGACGTGTATTCCATTGCATTGAGGTGATAGAGCCAGCCCCAGTATTCATCGAAGCCTTTGACCGTTGGCAGGAACTTGTTGAGGTCGCCCAGATGGTTCTTGCCAAATTGTCCGGTCGTATAACCCAAAGATTTCAGAATATTGGCCAGTGTCGGATCCTCGTCGCTCAGACCCACCGGATCACCCGGCAGACCAACGGTGTGCATGCCGGTCCGTACCGGATATTGGCCGGTGATGAAGGCTGACCGGCCCGCCGTACAACTGGGTTGCGCATAGTAATCTGTCAGACGCGCACCCTGAGCCGCAAGCTGATCAAGATTGGGGGTCTGGATGCTTTTGATGCCCTGATGATAACTGCTAAGACTGGCCCAGCCGACATCATCGGCCATGATGACGAGAATGTTTGGTTTTTCGGTTTCTGCAACGGCTGCCGACGCGAGCGCACAGAATGCGGCAGCAGCGGTATACGCTATCGATTTGATCTGAAGCACCGGGTTAAACTCCTGAGAACGATGAAAAATGACCAAACGGCCAGATTAGATATTTCCTAGCGGCAGGCTCGTTCATCTCGCAATGCGGGTTTACATTTTTGCAAATTCTGAAACGTAATACGCGAAATCTGAAATTTTCGAGACCGCGATGCTGAATGAGAAATCCCTGTCCGCCTTCTTGAATCTTGCCGATACCGGTAACTTTCAGGACGCTGCCAAACGCATGGGCGTGTCGAACGCGTCTTTGTCACGCTATGTCGCAATGGCGGAAGACCAAGTGGGGTTTCCCCTGTTTCACCGAAAGCGTGGCAACAGTGGTCTGACACGCAAGGGGCAGGAATTTCTGCCCATTGCCCGAAAACTGCAGTCGGAACTTCAGACCTGCGAGCTGCAGATTGCGAATATTCGATCAGATGCGGGACAAGCCGTGCGGATAGGGTGCGGGCCGCTGACACCCCGGACCCTGATCAAACCTGCGATGCAAGCAGCGCTGCAGGTCTCTCCGGGATTACGGGTCAGTGTGTCGGTCAGTGCCCGGCAAGCGCCGATCGAGATGCTGGAGAACCGCGAAATCGATATCTATGTGGGCGATCTGACCCATACGCCGGAAACCGAAAACATCGAGTTGATGATGTTCGAAAAACGCGCCGTGGTATTTGCTGCGCATGTCAGTCATCCGCTGCACGACGCCCCCGTTTGCAAATTGCGTGACGTGTTTGAGTATCCCTTTGCCTCACCACATTTGCACAAACATTGGCGCGCGGCACTGACCAAGGCACTGGGTGGGAACGAAGAGGCGGCACAAAAGGTCAGAACTCTGCCCCAGATCGAAAGTGACGACTATGCCTTTCTGGCCTCGCTGCTGGATGACAGTGCTTTCGTGGTTGGTGGAATGCCTGAGACGTTCAGCGAACTGGCCTCTTCCGGTTCGGTAAAACTGATCGAAACCGAGCCGCAGATTACATGGAATATTTGCGCTGCCCGAAAAACCGATCTGGATCAGCCGGCCGTAGATTTGTTGTGGCAGCAATTACGCAAGCTGGCGATGTGAGAGGCAGGCTCAGAACACGATCCGGGTCCGCAATCCGAACAGGGCGATACTGTCCTGATCGGGGTTGAGCAGCGGGTTTGAGATGAGTTGTACCGACGGCGTGATCTGCAAGCCGGGCGAAATCGAGAACCGGTAAAACGCCTCGAGCGTAAACTGATCCCCATCGACCCCGCGTGCCTCTGCCCAGTTCAGGCCCAGCCCGGCAAGATCGGTATTGCGCCCGTAATATCCCAAACCGGCCGAAACCGAGCGCTGATACAGAGCAGCCGTTCCCTTGGCTGCGCCTGCACGAATGAAGGGCATCCATTTGTTGTCCACGAACCACGCGGCAGAAAATGCACCACCATAGTCTTCGGGACGACTGCCATCATCGGCAGCATCTGCATGCCAGAGCGTCAGGTGCACGTTGTCGAAATAGATGCGATCAAATCCCGAGGTGTATCCGATTTCGAGTGACTTGAAGAGGTTTCCGTCGCTGAAGACATCGAAATTCGGGTCCGAAGGATCTGCATTGGCATCCGCGACGCTGGCCACAGCGTAGAAATTACTGCTGAGCTTGAGACCCCCCGCAATCCCCAGCCCCGGATTCGGAGCGTTGATAGTTGGGTTGGTGTTGAATGCGAGGTTCTGAAACCCGCTATAGGGACTGACCAGACCGTAAACATCGACAAAGTCTGTCACGTCGATCTGACCAAACTGCAACGTCCAGGATCCGTCTGCAGCCCGCTGGGTCCAGAACAGGTTGGTCAGCAGCAACCCGTTGTCATTAAAAGCCGTTCCGGTGATCGATTGTGCGCCACCGTTCAGACCCAGAAATTGCGGTGCGACCTCGGTATAGCTGTGTCGGTTCTCGATCTTGAAGGTCAAAGAACCCCTCTCGGTGGCCTGCCAACTGCCGTAGAGCCGGGCGATACCGCTGGCAGCCTCACCAGTGCCAATATCTGCATTTGTAGCCTGGCCCAGCGCCAGATAGTCGATGTTGAAACGGAACCCACTTTCAGCCAGCCGATCTTTCCAAGCGAACCAGCCGGGGGCGATATTACGCGGAAAATCGGAACGGTATTGCGGATCGGTAAGCCCATCGCCGGGTTCAAGTTCGGCTTCGACCGAGGATGGGCCGGATAAACCTTGCGCAACCGCTTTGTCGAGAAACAACAACGACAGCAGTGCAAGGGCCAGAGACCGGATCATTCAGAAACCTTAGGGCCGCCGGTTTTACGATTGCCCGCAGCGCGAAGGCGGTCGGCGACGCTTTGTGTCCACTCGAGCTGATCACCACGGGTTTCAAGTGTCTCGACGCTGTCTGCATTCAGTTGAAATGTCGCGCGCATCGGCATCAGCCCGTCAACGACGACCATTTTCAGAT
The DNA here is from genome assembly GCF_013030265.1 of Ruegeria arenilitoris. Classification (GTDB taxonomy): domain Bacteria; phylum Pseudomonadota; class Alphaproteobacteria; order Rhodobacterales; family Rhodobacteraceae; genus Ruegeria; species Ruegeria arenilitoris_E. The sequence goes on along the minus strand of NZ_WPZQ01000012.1, from coordinate 124,710 downwards.
CCGTGGGATCGATGGTAAGCAGCCCAGTAAGACGCACGGGTTCGTGAAAGTATGCGGGCGCCCAGTCACCGTTCAGACGCACCCGGATCATCTGGTTGGGTGGTGGGGGTGGCATATGGCTGCACATGCCACGTTCGGGCACCAGATAGGCGACCGGTTGACCATCCGGATCAGGCGGGGCGGGAATGGCAAATCCCGCAAGCGTAATGGTCTGACCATCAAATTCCGGGTTACCTGCGGTTCCGGCTTTCTTGCGGCGCTCGGTCACCTCCTGCCGCTGGTCCAACAGCCAGTCGACATCGATATCATCCGCCGCCAGCGCCTCTTCGGTCTCAGTCAGCAACTCCTGCCACTTCTGCCGCTCTTCCGCGCTGCCGATATCCTGAGCCAACCTGCCCCGCAGCCGGACGACAAACAGCAGATCATCAAACTGTTCCGGACTGAGGTCGCGATACGGATCCTCAAAGACCTGCACAGACGGGTCGGGCAGATCGGACCAGTCCAGCGCGACACCTGGCGCGGCAAAAGAGGCCTGCCCCGCCAAAAGCAGCGCAGCCATCGTGATCAGCCGAAACAGGGTTTTCATCTGCGTTCTCCGTCGCATCGCGTATTGCGGCAGTTCCACCTTAGATCATTGCAGCGTGTTCTTGTAGATCACGCCATCCTTCATGATCAGTCGGATCGTTTCCGGGCTTTCGGGTCTTGGATCGGCACCAAACCACTGATCGCCTGTTCCCACGACCGAGAAATCCTCGAGCGGGTTGCCGTCAATCAGCAGGATATCCGCATAAGCCCCCTCTTCGATCACGCCGAGCTTGCCTGCGGGATAAGGGTTCATGAAGTCACCGGACAGTGCAACGATTTCACCCCCTGTTGAGGTCAAAGTGACCATCGAAGTGAGAGGCCCGAAGAAATCATTGTTGAGCTTCTTTTCATAGGCAATCTGAATATTGCACGCCTCGACCGAGCCGACGCAATCCGTCTGGAAACCGCGTTTGACGGGGCATTCGCGCATGTTGTCGATATACCCGGCAAAGGTTTCGGACGCGGACTTGGCCTTGGCAAGGCTCGAAGGAACGCTTGCTACTGCGGGGATTTCCAGAAGACCGGGATCAAAGGCCGTCAGATTAGTTGTGATATAAGCCCCTTTCTCATTCATCAGTGCCGCGATTTCACAGTCGAAAGAGAACCCGTGTTCGATACTTTTGACGCCCGCATTCAGGGCATTCATGATCGCTTCTTTCCGATAGGAATGGGCCATCACGTAGCTGCCATACTCATTCGCAACCTGCACGGCGGCCTCGATTTCCTCGGGGGAACCGGCCAGCAGTTGCCACGGATCAAAGGCCGAAACCACACCACCTGACTGCATGTATTTTAATTGGGTTGCACCCATGCGGAAATTGTTTCGACCAAACTTCTGAACATCCGCAACGCTGTCCACCTCCTGCGCCATGTTCAGGCGTCCGAAATTGGTCGAGGCACCGGGTGGCGAGGTGAAGCTGGCGAAATCTGCGTGACCACCACGCGTGCCCAGAAATGCGCCAGAGGGATAATAGCGTGGGCCGAGAATCTGGCCTGCATCAATTGCCCGTCGCAATCCGCCGTTTGCACCACCGGCATCCCGCACGGTCGTGAAACCCTGCATCAGATACATCTCGGCCATGCGGGTACCGTGGATGCCAAAGTCTTCCCAAGTGGCATTTGCCTCCATCGCGGGAATGCTTGGCCCCATCAGCATCAGATGAGCGTGTGTTTCGATAAAACCCGGTGACAGGGTGCGCCCACCACCATCAATCACCGTGGCATCCGGCGCATCGATCGCATCTGTCGAAACGGTCTTGATCAGGTTGCCTTCGACCAGAACGCTTGCATTCTCAATCCGTTGTTCATTTAAACCGTCAAAAACATGGACATTGGTGAACAGCGTTTGTTCAGGCGCATCCTGTGCCGCAGCGGCGGATGCCAAAAGGCCAAACGCAAGTCCGATTGCACGTGCTTTCATCTCACTCCCTCCGATCCCTGATCGGATGGTAGATCATATTTTCAAAATTCCATATGTTAATTTTACTGTTGAGAAGGGTAGCGCTTCACCAACTTCGGGTTTGGTTGATCTTGCAAACAAATCTCCTTTAGGTAGATTCCCGCAAAACAAGAATTCGATCATTCAGGCTATTGCTCAAAACTTATAAAACCGTCGGCCGGACCGGATTGCCGTCTGGCGTGCGTACCACCCTTCTTTCAAAGGCGCCTACCAATGACCCTTATATTCAGTTCGTTACTTCTGTCATTTGGCGTTTTTGCGCGAATGGTTGTTCCCGTGATCCTGATCAGCGCCGCTTCGTTTGTGGTTTGGGCTGTACTGGGTATCGTTACACTCGGCTTCGCAAGCTACGTCAGCGGACCAGTCACAGCCATGTTCATCAGCCTGTTCGGCATTCGCGTGGCGTTGGCAGTAAAGGGTGATTTACGCCAGACTGACTTCAAGATTCTGGCACTGAACTCGTTTATGTACGGGGTCTTCTTTTTTGTCGTGGTGGGCGGTTTGGTCTTGCTTGCTAACGCCATCGCTGTTCTGGTCGCCATGTGGCAGGTCGGCGTACCCATTTCGTTGGATGCGTTCAAGAACACACCGCAATCCACCCAAGTTGCCTTTGCCTTGATCGCGGTGAGCATCAAGATAGCCGTCGTCGTCGTGGTTCTGACGGTTACTTACGCCATCATGGCGGTGCCGCTGGCAAATGCTGCCAGAGAAGCGGGCCACAGAACGCCAAGCAATGGTTTCTTTTATGGCCTCGGACGCAGCTTTCTGCCGCTGTTCTGCATCTTTTTCGTGTCTTTCTTCCTGCAGTTTTATTTTGAACTGTTAACGCTTCTGTTCGCGGTTCTACCACTCGTCGTATCCATAATTTCCATCGTTACGGGGCAGGCTTTGCCGGATTTTGACCTGGATATCATACTCCAAGGCATAGCCGCCTTAGCCGGGCTTTTGTGGCTGAATTCGTGGATCTGGTCGGCATCGGCTCTGGCCCTGTTGAAGTTTGACGGAAGCCCCGAGGCCCAGAGGAAACCAGTGCAACCCACAGACCCTGAAACTGAGACTGACATTCGCGCGCTGCGCAAATCTCGCGAGCGGTCGTTTTGAGTTTGGGCAGGTGTTCGGCTGATTTTCGATCTGTCGAGGCTGATGATCGCCCACGAAAGTGAGACCTCTTTTAATTCGGCCCATTCTCATGTATGCGCGCGGTATCTGAGACGTTGTGCCCTGACCCCGGCACTCGAATGGAAGATAAATTGGGGTCGGCGGCAATGGGGCCGCCATGCAAACGGGAGACCCGGAGGGCCGGGAGTGCTCCCATCTAGGATACGCATATGTTTGATGTAACTAAGAAATCGATGCAGTGGGGCGAAGAGACGCTCACACTGGAAACTGGCAAAGTTGCGCGCCAGGCCGACGGCACCGTGATTGCCACGCTGGGCGAAACCAGCGTCATGGCGAACGTAACCTTTGCCAAGCAACAAAAGCCCGGTCAGGATTTTTTCCCGCTGACCGTGCATTATCAAGAGAAATACTATGCCGCCGGTAAGGTTCCGGGTGGCTTCTTCAAGCGCGAGGCGCGCCCGACCGAGAAAGAGACGCTGACCGCGCGTCTGATCGACCGTCCGATCCGCCCGCTGTTCGTTGACGGCTTCAAAAACGAAGTTCTGGTGATGTGCACCGTGCTGAGCCACGATCTGGTCAACGACCCTGACATCGTTGCGATGATCGCCGCTTCGGCTGCCCTGACCATCTCGGGCGCACCGTTCCGTGGTCCGATCGCAGGTGCCCGCGTTGGTTTCGTGGATGGCGAATATGTCCTGAACCCGACCGTGGACGACATGCAGGACCTGCGCCTGAACCCGGAACAGCGTCTGGACCTGGTTGTTGCTGGCACCAAGAACGCCGTGATGATGGTTGAATCCGAAGCTTACGAGCTGTCCGAGGCTGAAATGCTGGGCGCCGTGAACTTCGCGCATGAGCAGATCCAGCCGGTTCTGGACCTGATCATCGATCTGGCCGAAGAAACCGCCAAAGAGCCGTTTGAATTCGAAGCGCCCGATTATTCGGAACTGTACGCTGCCGTTGCAGCCGCCGGTGAAGAGCAGATGCGCGCCGCCTTCGCGATCACCGACAAGCAAGAGCGCACCGCCGCTGTTGCCGCTGCCCGGGAAGCGATCAAGGAAGCGCTGACCGAGGAACAGCTGGAAGACGGCAACCTGGGTTCGGCGATGAAAAAGCTGGAAGCAGGCATCCTGCGCGGCGACGTTGTCAAAGGCGGCAAGCGCATCGACGGTCGCTCGACCACCGATGTCCGTGCCATCGATGCTGAAACCTCACTGCTGCCGCGTACGCACGGTTCTGCCCTGTTCACCCGTGGTGAAACACAGGCGCTGGCAGTGACCACGCTGGGCACCGGTGACGACGAACAGTTCATCGACGCACTGCACGGCAACTTCAAATCGAACTTCCTGCTACACTACAACTTCCCTCCGTATTCGGTTGGTGAAGTTGGCCGCGTTGGTTCGCCCGGTCGCCGCGAAATCGGTCACGGCAAGCTGGCATGGCGCGCGCTGCAGGCTGTTCTGCCCGCACCGACCGACTTCCCCTATACCATCCGTGTGGTGTCGGAGATCACTGAATCCAACGGCTCGTCCTCGATGGCTTCTGTCTGCGGCGGTTCGCTGTCGATGATGGATGCGGGTGTTCCGCTGAAAGCTCCGGTTGCCGGTGTTGCCATGGGTCTGATCCTTGAAGATGACGGTGATTACGCTGTTCTGACCGACATCCTGGGTGACGAAGACCACTTGGGTGACATGGACTTCAAAGTGGCAGGTACCGAGAACGGCATCACCTCGCTGCAGATGGACATCAAGGTCGCAGGCATCACGCCGCAGATCATGGAAACCGCTCTGGCACAGGCCAAAGAAGGCCGGATGCACATTCTGGGCGAGATGGGCAAAGCCCTGTCCGAGACCAACGAATTCTCGGTCCACGCCCCGCGCATCGAGACCATGAACATCCCGACCGACAAGATCCGTGAAGTGATCGGCTCGGGCGGTAAGGTCATCCGCGAGATCGTGGAAACCTCGGGTGCCAAGGTCGACATCAACGACGACGGCGTCATCAAGATCGCCTCGCCCGACGGTGAATCGATCAAGAAGGCCTATGACATGATCTATTCGATCGTGGCCGAGCCAGAAGAAGGTCAGGTCTACACCGGCAAAGTGGTCAAGATCGTCGACTTCGGTGCCTTCGTGAACTTCTTTGGCAAGCGCGATGGTCTGGTACACGTGTCCCAGATCGAAAACCGCCGCCTGAACCACCCGTCGGATGTTCTGAAGGAAGGTCAGGAAGTAAAGGTCAAGCTGCTGGGCTTTGACGACCGCGGCAAGGTGCGCCTGTCGATGAAAGTTGTCGATCAGGAAACCGGCGAAGAGATCGTTCCCGAGAAGAAAGAAAAGAAAGAGGAAGGCGCAGAATAATCTGCCCACCTTTTGACTGATGAAGGCCCCGGTGGATACACCGGGGCCTTTTTTGTGCCAGCACGACCTTTCGCGACTTAGCTGTACTGCACGTCTGCAGATCACGCTGCACTCAACAAGCGGTGAAAGTCCCTATGAAGACACACGCAAAAAGTGTATCATTTCATTATAGATTTAACCTCTTGTTGTGATTGGATGACTTTCAGCCATGGAATTTATCACAATTTACGAGATCAACAGCGATCCTCTGAGTAACACCAATGTCGTAGTGCTGAACGCTTATCAGGTCGAAATCATCGATACTGATGACAGCCTCGAAGACCCGGATGCGGATGGAAATCCGCAGCTTGATGTCAGCGGTGTACCCGGGTTCATCGGCAACTCTACGAACTTTCAGGTGTTTGAGACTTACAGCGGCAACGTCGGCGGGAATCCGGTCACCTTTACGCTGCTTCAGTTCTCAAATCCCCAATATGTCGTCGTCACTTCTGGCGAAGTGTCGGTTGGGGACACGATTGCGAATACCAACAACTCGATCGTTACTGCGCCGCCAACCGAATACGACACCATACCCACCTTCGTATGTTTCACTGCTGGCTCAAGAATCCTAACCCCGACAGGTCTGCGCCGGATAGAAACACTGAAACCCGGTGACCACGTGGTAACCGCTGATGGCAGTTGCAAACCCCTGCGCTGGGTCGGCAAACGCCGCTTGTCAGCACATGAGTTGAAGATCGACTCTCATCTTTGCCCCATTCGCATTCGGGCAAACAGTTTTTCCAAAGGCTGCCCCCAGCGCGACTTGCTTGTCTCGCCTCAACATCGGATCGCGGTCACATCCGCGTCGATGGAGTTGTACTATGCCGACAGCATGATGCTGGCCCCTGCAAAGGGCATGGTCGATGGCCGGGATATCACGCAGATGCCACCCGATCAGGATGTCATATACATCCATCTGCTGTTCGACAGTCACGAGCTGGTCAAAGTTGAAGGCGTCTGGTCTGAGTCATTCTATCCCGGTGACACCACGATGAGTGCGGTTTCACCTGCAACCAGGCGCGAGCTTTTCGAGCTTTTCCCCGAATTGACGTTGAATGCAAAGAGTTACGGTCCGACTGTGCTGCCGGTCCTGAAACCCTATGAGGTACGCGCGCTGCAATCCGAGCTGTCGGTTCCAGTGGGGCTGTCAGCTGATTGCACCGCGCCAGAGGCTGTCAGGCTTTCATAGCCGTACAAAGCGACCTTAGTAGGAAGCATTTGCCACTGTGGCACCTTTGTCTGGATCATAAAGTCCGCCACCCAAATGCGCATGACCCCAGCGCATGATCTGCAACAAGGCAGGCTCCAACTCTCGTCCCCGGGGTGTGAGTTGATATCGATAGCGAACAGGCCGGTCCTGATAGGCCTCGCGCTCGACCAATCCCCATTCCATCAGTCGTTTCAAACGTTGGGACAACAAGTTCGGCGGCAAATGTTCTTCGCTGTTTTGGAGTTCCTGAAACGTATGTTTTCCGTGCCACATCAGATCGCGCACCACCAGAAGGGTCCATTTATCTCCCAGGATTTCAAGACTGCGCGCAATGGAGCAGCGGGAGCGAAATTCATGATCGGCTTGAGTCATGTCATCCTCTGGTCAGGCAATGCACACATCGGTTTACTCTAGTAACTTAAAAAATGGAAGCTTGATGTAAATAGTAACTTAATTTATGGAAGTTACTACTCTCACCTTCGAAAGACCTGATCATGCTCGCCATCGGAAACACACCTCTCATCAAGCTGACCCGTCTGACCGGACCGGATCACGCCGACATCTATGTTAAGTGGGAGGGGGCAAACCCGACGGGCAGCATGAAAGACCGTATGGCCTTGTCGATGATCGAAGGCGCAGAACGGCGCGGTGAACTGAAACCCGGAGGGCGCGTCGTCGAATATACGGGCGGTAGCACCGGAAGTTCGCTTGCAATGGTTTGCGCAACGCGCGGTTATGAGGCGCATTTTGTATCCTCGAACGGGTTTTCCGAAGAAAAGCTACAGACGATGCGGGCCTTTGGCGCCGGAGTCGAGATTGTTCATGCAGAAGGCGGTGTGCTGACTGCCGATGTGATCAACCGGATGATCGCACGGGCCAAGGAACTGACCGGCGAACCCGGTACATTCTGGCCGGATCAGGTCAACAACATGGACAATAAGCTGGGTTACCACGGCATGGCGCAGGAGATTCTGACACAGGCCAGCCGCCCAATCGATGCCTTTGTCATGGCTGCCGGAGGGGGTGGCTGTATCTCTGGCAATGCCGAGGTTCTGAAAGCCCACAATCCGGGGACCGAAATCGTTGCGATCGAACCCTACCATGTCCGCAACATCTCGGGCGGGGATACGGGCGGTACGCACAAGCTTGAAGGGATCGGGCTTTCCTTTGTGCCTGCGATACTACGCCGGGACCTTATCGACTCGGTTATCCCGGTGAAGGATGAAGACGCTTATTGGGGCGCCCGAACGCTGGCCCATAGCGAGGGTCTGCTTGGCGGGGTTACGTCCGGTGCGAACATTTGGGCAGCCCTACAAAAAGCCCGGGAACTTGGACCGGGTAAAACCGTGGTGACCGTGATCATCGACACCGGTCTGCGTTACTTGAAAGACAATTTGCACGGCTAGTCAGCCATGATGCTGAACCGGGCAGCGTCTGGCCCGTCGACATGCGATGATTTCACTTGAGAGGTATCGAGCCAAAGCCCGTGGTTGCCCCGACTCGCGATTGAGCCGGGGCATCCTGATCAGTAAGTGCGTTTCAGATCGCTGTAGGCACCGCGCAGTTTCACGGTCACCGTGATGTCCTGCTTGTCCCGGTTGCGCCAAAACCAGCCGTGATTGCCATCAAAGGCTGCAACCAGATCGCCGCGGTCGTCGGTCTTGCCCCTGCCCTTTTCATAGCTGATCGACTGATCCGAATTGTCGCCATGCAGATCAAAGTTGATGCGCCCACCTTCGGCGACCCACTCATATTCTGCGACGGCACCTTCTTCCATGACCAACTTCCACTCGATCCCTTCGCCCGGTGTCAGGGTGAATGAAAATTCGTCTGACCAGGGCTCAGTGCTTTCTTGTGCATAGGCGGCCCCAACAAAGGCCCCCATGATATCCAGCAGCAGATTCGATTGCTCGTCACTTGCCGCCTGTGCATCCCGGGCGGCCTCATCCGCCAGTTCGGTCTTGATCTCACCCATTTCGGTCAGCCCTAGAACCCGGCCAATCCGCGTGGGATCAATACCGTACTCTGCTGGCAAAACGATGGTGATCAGAATGGCCACGGCCGCAATCGCGGCGATAATGGTGGACCGAATGAGTTGCTGCGAGCTTGGCAGCTCCTCAGGGGAAGGTTTTTCAGAGTTGTACATGTGTTTCTCCGCGAATTCAGGTTGTGGTGAAAAGGCCGGTGAGCTGATAGCCAATCAGGACAAAGCCGGCTGACATCATCATCACGTTGACCGTGTAGGCGTGTTTCCAGAAGAACGGGGACTTTCGCCAAAAACCCATGACGATCAGGATCATCGCCAGGGCCAGCATCTGGCCAATCTCGACCCCGACATTGAAGGCCAGAAGGTTGGGCAGCAGCCCGTCCTGCGGAATGTCATAATCAAGGATTTTGGTCGCCAGACCGAGGCCGTGGAAAAACCCAAAGATCAGCGTCGCCAGCTTGGTATTTGGCTGAAACCCGAACCAGCGCTGATAAGCGCCCAGATTGTCCAACGCCTTGTAGACGACGGACAGGCCGATGATCGCGTCAACGATATAGGCGTTGACGTTCCAACCGAAGTAAACCCCTGCCAGCATGGTCGTGGAATGCCCAAGGGCAAATATGCTGACATAGGTGGCGACGTGTTTGGCCCTGTACAGGAAAAACACGACTCCGAACAGGAACAGGATATGGTCATATCCCGTCACCATGTGCTTGGCGCCAAGATAGGCAAAGGGGATCAGTTTGACGCCCCAGATCTGCTGGATATAGCCGGCATCACCGGCGGTTACATTATGCGCGGCGGCATAGGTTGCACTGAACCCGAGCGCCGCAAGGATAAGGGTTGCCAGAAGCAGGGATTGGCGCATCGCCAACCCGCCCCAGCCCCTTTGGACTGCGTGCATGAGAATATCTCCGCTTTTTTGTAGGAATGATCTTTGAGCCCGCCATAGGGCGGGACAGATCAGACGCGCGGAGGTCGTTCGAGCCGATAAACCGGATTGGGTGGGTCGACGAACGGGTCCAGAACCCCGGCCAGCCGGTACTCCGTAACCGGCAGGGCCGAACCATTGCGGATCAGAATGGCCGAGCTGTGGTCGTGATCGGCCACATCATGACTGTGACCGTGCAACGACCAGTAACGATCGACGCTGTCGCCATGTGAATGCCCGTGATCGTCGTGAATAGCCTCAGCACGGGCTTCGGTCAGCAGAAAATCTGTTGGGTGCGAAAACGACGGGGCCAGCGACCAGACGAGCAGTGACAGGGCCATAACCGAAACGAAGACCCGTCTCGTCCAATTCCTGATATCTTTGCCCGGTTCCAGTTGCACTTTAAGCTCTTACATCGGCCTTGCTGAGACCCCTGCCCTCAACCTGACCTACCCCCGTTTGGAATTTCAGAGCAATCCCTAAATTGGCATCAACCACCATGCCGCACTGCAGGTGGCGAATGACTGCCGGTTGGCGGCAAAGCAAAGGACAATTCACGAGCAGAATTTATTCGCTCACGCAGCGCCAACTAAGAGTGACCCGGCGTGAAGGCCCGGAGCCTTCCTTTTGCTGCCCTCTCTCCCACATGTGCGCCATGCACCATTCGGAACAAAGGACACAGTTATGGTTACTCGTCTTCTCCTGACATCGGCCGCCCTGACGCTGAGCGCATCGGCATTGGCCGCCCAAAGCCTGTCGGACGGCGCCTATATTCAGGGCTTTATTGGATACAGCCAACTGCAGGACAGCGACTTCTCGGGCACAATCGGCGCTGCGACTCAGTCGGTCGATACGGATTTTGATGGTGGATACGGGCTTGGCCTGGCCATAGGTAAGGAAATACCACAATGGTCGAACGACAATGTCGGCACACGGATCGAGCTGGAACTGTCCTATCGAGACAATGATGTGGATGGTGTGAATTTCTCGGGCAACGGCCCGGCGCCCGAAGGCAACGTGTCGGGCGATGTCAGCCAGACCTCGTTGTTTGCCAACGTGCTGTTTGACTTCAAACAGAGCGGCAAGGTCACTCCATTTGCCGGGTTTGGTCTGGGCGCCACCTATTCTGATCTGAACTTTGTCTATGGACCCGGCGTAGCACTGGATGACAGCGACACCAATTTTGCGGCACAGCTGATTGCGGGTGTGGCCTATGAAATCAACAGCTCAACCGCGTTTACCGTCGATGCCCGCTATTCCCGTGCCTTCGATGTGTCCTCGCAACGGCTGGCACCAAACGGAGCGTCGACCGGCACGGTTGAGGATGATCTGGATACGTTCAGCGTGAACTTCGGTCTGCGCTACAGCTTCTGAACGCAGCACAGGGGAAACGTCTCGGTTCCGTTTCCTCTACCCGCGTGCCCTGTATCTGAAGGATCAGGGCACGCGGAATTTCAGAAGGGTTTAACCCTTACTCAGGCGCTTTGGTCTTGCGCAGGTAGGGGAAGATTGTCTCAAACTCGCCAAATTTCTCTTTGGCGTCTTCGTTCGAGACGGTCGGCGGGATGATTACATCCTCACCCGGAACCCAGTTTGCCGGCGTCGCGACACCTTTGGCGCTCATCTGCAGACCATCCAGCGCGCGCAGGATTTCGGCAAAGTTCCGACCAACAGTCATTGGATAGGTCATCGACAGTTTCAGTTGCTTGTCCGGGCCAATGATAAAGACCGAGCGCACAGTGGCGCTGTCGGCAGGCGTACGGCCATCGGGCAGATAGGCTTCGGCCGGCAGCATGTCGAAGGCTTTCGACACGGCCAGACCATCATCAGCGATAATCGGGAAACCGGGGTTGGCCTTGCCGTATTCCTCGATGTCCTTTTTCCACTTCTTGTGGTCCTCGACACCATCGACCGACACACCAATGACCTTGGTGTTCCGCGCCGCCCATTCGTCGTTCAACTGTGCAACGGCCGAAAACTCGGTGGTGCAGACAGGGGTGAAGTCCTTGGGGTGCGAGAACAGGATGGCCCAACTGTCGCCAATCCAGTCGTGAAACTGAACGGTGCCCTGATCCGTTTCAGCGGTGAAATTCGGGACGGTATCGTTGATGCGCAAACCCATTAGGAATCTCCTTTCCTGTGAAAAACTCCGAGTCGGTTGATGCCAACCTAATCACTTTGCGCAGAGGTTAAACCATTCATGTTGCTCTGTCAGAAGATTTGGCAGATACATAATTTGATCAAATTATGATTTCCCACTTGCCCCGCATCGGGTCGGGTGACAGAGTGCCCTAGAAAACCGACCGATCGGTCGATTGATTTCTGCTCCGGAGGATGAGCCATGATCGAAAAACGCGATTTCTATATCAACGGCAAATGGGTCGCCCCCTCGGCGGCAAATGATTTCCAGGTAATCAACCCGTCGACCGAAGAGCCCTGTGCCGTGATTTCTCTGGGGGCCGAAGCTGATACGAATGCTGCGGTCGCCGCCGCCAAGGCAGCGCTGCCCGGCTGGATGGAAACGCCAGTGGAAGAGCGTATCGCGCTGGTGGAAAAGCTGATCGAAATCTACCAGACCCGCGCCGAAGATCTAGCGCAGGCCATGTCGCTGGAAATGGGCGCGCCGATCAACATGTCGCGTACACAGCAGGTTGGTGCCGGGACCTGGCATCTGAAAAACTTCATCCGAGCAGCCAAGGCGTTTCAGTTCGATCGCCCGCTGGGGGATCATGCCCCCAACGACCGCATCATTTATGAAGCCGTAGGTGTTGCCGCGCTGATCACGCCATGGAACTGGCCGATGAATCAGGTCACGCTCAAGGTCGGTGCAGCAGCCATCGCAGGCTGCACGATGGTGCTGAAACCATCCGAGCAGAGCCCGCTGAACGCGATGATCTTTGCCGAGATGATGGATGAGGCAGGCTTCCCCGCCGGTGTCTTCAATCTGGTGAACGGGGACGGTGCCGGCGTTGGTTCGCAGCTTTCGGGGCACCCCGATGTGGATATGGTCAGCTTCACCGGTTCGACCCGCGCCGGAACCGCGATTTCCAAGAATGCAGCCGATACGCTGAAGAAGGTGCATCTGGAATTGGGTGGCAAAGGTGCGAATGTCGTCTTTGCCGATGCCGATGAAAAGGCGGTCAAGCGGGGTGTTCTGCACATGATGAACAACACCGGCCAGAGCTGTAACGCACCCAGCCGTATGCTGGTGCAGCGCCCGATCTACGATCAGGCTGTTGAGACTGCGGCAGAGGTTGCAAACAAAGTTGCTGTTGGCCCCGCTCAGGACGAAGGTCGCCATATCGGTCCCGTCGTGAACGAGGTGCAGTGGGGCAAGATTCAGGACCTGATCCAAAAGGGCATCGATGAAGGTGCGCGTCTGGTTGCAGGTGGCACCGGACGCCCCGAAGGTCTCAACAAGGGCTATTATGTACGTCCGACCGTCTTTGCCGATGCGAACAATCAGATGACCATCGCGCGCGAAGAGATATTTGGCCCGGTTCTGACCATGATCCCCTTCGACACCGAAGAGGAAGCCATCGAGATTGCCAATGACACCCCTTACGGCCTGACCAACTATGTCCAGACACAGGATGGCGCACGCGCCAATCGGATGGCACGGCATCTGCGCTCGGGCATGGTCGAGATGAATGGCCAGTCCCGCGCGGCTGGCTCACCCTTTGGCGGTATGAAACAGTCAGGCAACGGGCGCGAAGGCGGCCTTTGGGGTCTGGAAGACTTTCTTGAGGTCAAAGCGGTTGGCGGCTGGGCTGCAGAGTAAGCATTCCGCTTGCTGATGATCTAAGGCGAGGCACGGTTTCGTGCCTCGCTTTTTTCTGTCAGGCAGGTCGCACGATCAGCTGTGGCTCTCCGTTCGATGTATGCCGGGTGGATCGGCCGTCCCAGCCAATTTCGCCCGTAACACGCTGACGAAACGCCGAGAAACTGTCGAATTGAACCACGTCTACCGGCGTATCAAAATGCAGGGTTATGCGTCGATGAGAGCCGTCGCCCATCATGGTTAAACCCCGGATTTCTGCTGAAAAAGACTGTCCGAGATAGCGGCCCTCGACCCGGTCGCCGACCCGAAGCCGCATCCGGTTGCCCGCCATTGCATGCAGCGTATTCCAGTCCTTTACACCATGCTGATGCGCAACTGTTTCCAGCGCCTCGCTGTGGGACAGCTTAACACCAGCGCCGCGCAGTCGTTCACGCAGCCGCCTCGCCTGCGTCTTCAATTCTTCAATCGAAGCGATGTTTTTCGTATTTGCCATTCTTTGCCTCGTTTCCTTTAACGGGCGCGAAGTCTGGACGGTGTTCGCATTGCCATCCGCGCGCCAGAAATGGGGCATCAGATGTTAGTTCAATCGGGTTTCACCATGGCCAACGACCGCGAACGGCAGGGTTCCCGAACCTGCGCAATTCCTGACATCGGTCACACGAACTGTCAATTGGCCACCGCTGCCTTCAGCTCAGAATCCGGCTCGAGATGGATTACAAATACCGACCCCGGGTATTTTTTCAGCAGCGCCTCTTCGATATCGTCGCAGATGTCATGAGCAGCAGCCACTGACATATCGCCGGCTACGACAAGGTGGAACTCGACGAAAATGACGCTTGCTGACCTGCGACCCCTCAGATCGTGATACTCCAGCGCGGGTCCGAGATTGGCATCGATCGCTGCGCGAACGGTTTGCAGATCCTGTTCAGACAATGAGGCATCCATGAGCCCGTCAACAGAGGAACGAATGACTTTCCAGCCCTCCCAAAGGATGTTCAGAGCGACCAGAATGGCGATAATCGGATCAAGGATCAGCCAGCCCGTAGCCAGCGCAAATAGAAGACCCACAACAACCCCGACAGAGGTCATGACATCGGTGAAAATGTGCTTTGAGCTGGCCTCCAGCGCGGGCGATTTCTCGCGTCTTCCAACGCGCAGCAGAATGACAGCCCAAGCGCCGTTGATGCAGGTCGCGACGGCGTTGACAGCTATTCCGATCATCGGAGCATGATCCAAATGCGGAGATGGCAGCGCCGAGACAGCCTCGCGAATGATCAACAACGCCGCCAGAACGATCAACGTCCCTTCAGCAACGGCCGAGAGATACTCGGCCTTCTTATGCCCAAAAGGGTGTTTCTTGTCCGGTGGTCGGCCCGAAATCTGCACCGCAAAATAGGCCAGAAGTGCGGCCGCAACATTCACAATGGACTCGAGCGCATCCGAAAGCAGCGCGACCGAGCCAGTCAGCCACCAGGCCAACAGCTTCAGCAGCAACACGGCAAGGGACACCGGAATGGACCAGGCGGCAAACTTCTGAGACATCAGCCTAATTTCTTGCGTCATCCCCTATCGTCTACCACAAGGGTCAGGCTTGGGGGCGGCTTTTTTCAGCCGACGCCTATGCGTCGGCCTGCGCTGCCTCATAGGCCAGCATCGCACGCTTGACGGGCAGCCCCCAGTGATAACCACCCAAGCCACCGGATTTGCGCAAGGCGCGATGGCAGGGGATCAGCCAGCTGACCGGATTGCGCCCGACCGCCGTGCCCACCGCGCGAACGGCTTGTGGCGATCCCACTCGCTGGGCGATCTCGGAATATGTCGTGACCTGGCCCGATGGTATTTGCATCAACGCCTCCCACACTTTGATCTGCAGCGGTGAGCCGATCAGAAAGAGCGGTGTAGGCTCTAACCTTTCACTTTCTGCCCCGAATGCACTAAGCACCCATGGTCGCAGAAGCATCGGGTCTTCGACAAATCTGGCCTTGGGCCAGCGAGAGAGCATGTCTTCCATCGCTTCTTCCTCGCCAGTTTCCGCACCAAAAGCCATGCCGCAGATACCCTTGTCGGTGCCCATGACCAATGCAGGGCCGAACGGGCTTTCGAACCAACCCCAATAGATGGTCAGGCCTTCGCCCTTGCGGGCATATTCGCCGGGGCTCATCGCTTCCCATTTGAGAAACAGATCGTGCAGGCGTCCACTGCCGGACAGCCCCACATTGTGGGCGGTTTCCAAAGTCGTGAACCGTTCCCGCAACAGCGCCTTGGCATGCCCAAGGGTCAGGTATTGCTGATATCGCTTTGGCGAAACTCCGGTCCAGCGTGAGAACAGCCGCTGAAAATGCGCAGGGCTCATATCCATCTGACGTGCAAGTTCATCAAGGCTGAGCGTTTCACCGCCCTGATCGATCAACTCGATCGCGCGCCGCATGACGTTGTAGTGATAGCCGGTTTCTGGGTTCTGTACGTTCATGTTGCACCTCTTCGCTTACATAAACATTACCTCGCCCTGACCAATGCCGCGACCCGGAACCTGCGCATATATTTGTCAACTGAGTTGACGAATCGCTTTGCGCCTATCTAGATTAAGGGCATGGGACATTCATTGGATCAGCTCTATCAGGCAGTTCAGGCCACGCGGCCCCTGCTGCGCAACATCACCGCCGCGGTTGAACGCGGCAGCAATCGTGAAGGCGTAACTGTAGGACAACGTGCCATCCTTGAGGGGCTATCCCTTTTCCCCGGAGCGACAGCCCCGCAGTTATGCACCGAGTTGCAGCTGAAACGGCAATACGTCGCGCGCATCCTGCAGGAAGTGATGAAGGCCGGTCTGATCGACAGTCGCGCCAACCCCAAGCGCGCGCGTTCTTACTGCTATCGGCTGACACCCACAGGCCAAGACATCATCACCGCGATCCGAGCAGATGAGATGTCAAAACTGGCCAGTTTTTCCAAAGACTTCTCTCCCGAAGAGCTTGCGACTTACCATAAGGTACAACTGGCGCTCACACGGTTTTTTGCCGATCTGGCTGAGGAGGTATGAGATGTCGGTTCTTTGGATCATCGTCGCCGGAATTGTGATCGCGGTTCTCTATATTCTCATTGAAATTCGCAGGATCGGTACACCCACAACAGGACCGGCAATTGATTTGGCCGTGCGCCCGAAAACAGCGCTGGTGGTGATCGACATGCAGACTGACTTCACCTCGGCACCCGGATGGGATGCCGCTGAGTTGGATGCAGCAATTTCGAACATAAGAGACTCCGTCAAGCAGGCCCGCGAGGACAGGATGCCCGTGATCGCCATTCGGCACGTTTTCAAGGGCAAGCTGGCGAACCTGCTGAACGGCTGGTTCAATCAGGGGCGTGGCAATGAAGGGTCGGCCGGGATCGAGACCGATCCGCGCCTCGGACTGAATGCGGATACGGAGTTTGTAAAAACCGTAGGCGATGCCTTTTCCTCGACCGCGTTTGAGCAGTTTTTGGAAGACAACCAGATCGGAACCCTGATCCTGACCGGACTTGATGGATGCCATTGCGTCAACAAGACAGCGCAGGGGGCGCTGAACCGGGGCTATCGGGTACACATCGATCCGACAGCTGTTCTGGCAGCCAATCCAGCACATTGGGCGAAGGTTAAAGAGAAACTGGAGGTAAAGGGGGCGGAACTCCGCGGGCTATCGGCGTGATACTCCTATAGCAGCCACCCAACACTCAGCCATTCGTGTTGCCAATTCCCGGCCTTTTCAATTGCGAGCAGCGATCCGGCAGGGCATACCGTGCTGGATGGCTAAACAACTCGACTACCACACGATCCGCGAGATCTTTACACGCTTTCAACAGGCCGACCCGGAACCCAAGGGCGAGCTTGATCATGTGAACGTCTACACCCTGGTCGTGGCAGTGGCGCTGTCAGCGCAAGCGACCGATGCGGGTGTCAACAAGGCGACACGCGAACTGTTCAAAATCGCTGACACGCCGCAGAAGATGCTGGATCTGGGCGAAGAGGGTCTGATCGAACATATCAAGACCATCGGCCTGTTCCGTCAGAAAGCCAAAAATGTCATCAAGCTGAGCCGCATTCTGGTCGAAGACTACGGCGGTGAAGTCCCTAATTCTCGTGCCGCCCTGCAATCTTTGCCCGGCGTCGGGCGAAAAACCGCCAACGTGGTTCTGAATATGTGGTGGCATTATCCGGCGCAGGCAGTAGACACGCATATCTTTCGGGTCGGTAACCGCACCGGTATCTGTCCCGGTAAAAACGTCGACGTTGTTGAACGCGCTATCGAGGACAACATACCAACCGATTTTCAGCTGCATGCGCATCACTGGCTGATCCTGCATGGCCGCTATCACTGCAAGGCACGCAAACCGATGTGCCCCACCTGTATCATCCGCGATCTTTGCGAATTTGAGGATAAAAACCTATGAAAACTTACCAGCTGACGGGCATCGGGAATGCCGTTGTGGACGTGATTTCCCAAGCCGACGACAGTTTCCTGGAGCTGATGGGCATTGAAAAAGGCATCATGCAGCTGATCGAGCAGGAACGCGGCGAAGTGTTGTATGCCTCGATGGAATCACGGGTGCAGACGCCCGGCGGCTCGGTTGCCAACACGATTGCGGGTGCCGGTGCGCTGGGACTGGATGCAGCCTTTATCGGCCGCGTGCATGACGATGCGCTGGGTCGGTTCTATGCGGATGCGATGAATGAAGACGGTGTTGATTTTGTGAACCCACCGGTGCCGGGCGGCGAGCTGCCAACCTCGCGTTCGATGATCTTTGTCTCGCCCGATGGTGAGCGGTCGATGAACACCTATCTGGGGATTTCTTCGGAACTGTCATCCGAGGACGTGTCCGGGGATGTGGCAGGCAACAGCCAGATCATGTTCCTGGAAGGCTACCTGTTCGACAAGGAAAAGGGCAAAGCCGCGTTTCTTGAGGCAGCGCGCAATTGCCACAAGGGCGGCGGCAAGGCGGGCATCGCGATTTCCGATCCGTTCTGCGTCGAACGCCACCGGGTCGATTTCCTGCTGCTGATTGAGAACGAGCTGGATTTCGTCATCGGTAACGAAGCGGAAATCAAATCGCTGTTCGAAACCGATGATCTGGAGGACGCACTGGCCAAAACCGGTGAGATCTGCCCGCTGGTTGTTTGCACCCGTTCCGGTGACGGGGTGACCGTTCTGAACGAAGGCAAGCGCATCGACGTGGCAGTGGAAAAGGTTGTACCGGTGGATGCAACCGGCGCAGGCGATCAGTTCGCTGCCGGCTTCCTGTTCGGAATGGCCACAGGCCGCGACTATGAAACCTGCGCCCGTATCGGCAATGCCTGTGCCCGTGAAGTGATCAGCCACATTGGCCCACGGCCCGAAGCAAACATGCTGGAGCTGCTGCGCGAAGAAGGGCTGCTGTAAGCGGTCTTTCAGGATCCAGCGGCGGCATCATTCAGCGCCCAGTCATACTCATATCCGCTGATGCGGGAGGTTTGAGACAGACGGGCGCTGAGAGCCGGATCCGCCGCAGTCGCAAGATAAGCAAGCACGGCCCGGTCGTCTGGCCCGAAATCCTCTCGGAACCAGATGTAGATCTTTGACAGGATCAGCCGCCCGCGGGTGTCAAACCTGACGCCGCGCGGGTCGTTAACGTAGGCATTTTCGGCGACCGAGAAATCACGTTCGAGCGTCTCAGCCTGCCACGCCCGATCCATCAGGTTCGGACACCCCACCGCAGCGCAGTTCAACGCGTAATGAATTCGTGGTTCGTTGAATGTAGGTCGTATGATGCGGTGTTCGATATCGTTCAGCGTCAGGACCTGACCCGCGACCTGCGCCAAAGGCCGATCCCACGGGCCAAAGGAAAACGCACCATCTGTAATGTCGCGGATCGAAGCGACGGGATAGTTTTCAAGGATCAGGTCCACGGTCAGTGCGTTATAAAGATTGATCCAATAGGCCAGTTGCTGATCACGTGTCAGACGGGCAGGATCAACCGATTGAAGATCACTCAGGTACTGGTCCAATCGAGTTTGATCAGCCTGAGTGACCTGCGCATAGGCGACCCTGTTTACCCCTTGTGTGTCGGTAGCGACGTAGCGCGCGAGAAAGCTGCTCCAATCGCGATGATCGACACGATCACCGGGCGGTTGCGCCGCGCGGGTCAGATTGGTGTCGGCAAACGGCACAGCACTGGGCAGCGCCAGACGTTCGACACTGGCGCAAGCCGCCAGAAGAGGCAGAAGCAGGATGAGCCAAAGAGCTTTCATGATTTTCCCTTCCGGTTCTGACGCCGCGCACGCAGCTGACCTTTGAGCTTCTTGATCGGGGCCTGTTCAGGACTATCCAGACCGGGCAACTCAGGGTGGCGGGACAGATCTCGCATGGCAGAGTTCCACCAATAGGTCCCCATTGGACCGTCAACTTTGTCAGGCATGGCCAGATGCAGGTCACGCTGGGCGTTGTGAACACACATGGACAACGGGCCGTTGCCCGTGGCGACCATGAACACACAGGACGCACAGCGATCTTCCTCCAGCGCGTCGGCAGCCATGAAGTTATGGATGAATACCGCCTGTCGCCTGACCCGACCACGCAACAGACCCATCCCCAATCGAAGGACACAGCCCGCAAGATGCGCAGCGGCCCGCAAGGCAAGGCCCGGCCTCCGAAGAACCAACCGCCGAACGCTGTCGCGCGTGTCGAGATATGCATCCGCCGATCTGTCCATCTGCTCCAATGCGGCGATTACCTGTTGCACCAGACGCTGATGCGACAGGACGGAAATCGCCCGCCCACCGGCGGTCAGGACAGAAGCGTATCGATTACATCCGGAATGCCCGACCGCCGCCGCATCGAAATGCAGTGGGGTGCCATACCCCTGCTCCACCGCCCGCATGACACTGCTCTGTGTGATTGAATCCGGTCGCTCACGCAGAACACCCCTGCCGGTGTCGGCCTGCATCTGGAAGGAGACAAATGCGATCTCGGGCTGGTCCCGCATGAACCGCGCCAATGCGGGGAGATCGGACAGATTGCCATCAAACACAGTTGTGTTGAACAAAATGCGCAGACCAAGCCCGTGCGCTGCGACTATGTAGTTGCGACGTACGGTGTTCAGCTCAATCTCGCTGTCAAAACCTTTGCGCTCTTGGGTCATGTCCACGTGAAACGCCACATCGTCCAAACCTGCCGCTGCCAGTCGGGACAAGAACGCGCGACTCGCGCGGATACCGTTGGTCATCAAACACGACCGCATTCCAAGGCGGCGAATTTCACGGCAAAGCGCCTCAAGATCCTCGACTTTGCGCAGGGTTGGGTCACCTCCGGTGAGTTGCACCGAAACACCCGGGCCATAATGGCTGTGGATCGTGGCCAGCCGCGCAAAGAGAACCGACAAAGGCGGATCATAGGTCATCTCCGCCCGATCCGAGAGGTAGCAGAGCGTACAATCAAGATTGCATCGCTGGGTCACCTCAAGCGCAACACAGGCGATCGGATAAAAGCGGCCCGCGGTTTGAGAATGTCCGTATTCGCCACATCCTTGCAAACCTTCCCGCAAAGTCGCACGACGGTCGGAGCCGCGAAACACTCGCCCTGCGGGAACGACATTGGAATGGCCTGGCGCGATATCTTTCATACGCGCCAAGCTAAAGCTGCAGTTTATGGCGGACCACGCCCCCTCACGGCAACGTGCTGGGCGGTGATCACATCAGCCGCAGCAACCGCCTGACACTTTGGCAGCCGGGGCGGTCGGTGCTTCATCGATGTTTGCACCACGACCCAACCATGTGCGTTCCGCCAGATAGAAGTCAGTAAACCGGCCGAGAAAATCCTCAGAGACCGATTTCTGCGGAAGACCTGTGTCCAGCAATGACTGCTGCCATGCCTTCACCTTTGGATAGGCGGCAAGCATGTCATGGCCACTGTGGTCTGACACAATCGCTGCACGATGCAGCAGTGGCAACCAGGCCATATCCACATTGCCAAGCGTCGCCCCCGAGAAATAGGGGCCTTCACCAAGCTGGCTTTCGGCCTTCTCGAAGGACTTGCTCAGCTTTTCCATACGCTCATCAAAGATAGCTTTGTCCGCGCTTTGCATGGTGCTGCATTGTACGAGATAGTGTTTGCTGGCTTGATAGCTCCATGCCCGGTTGAGCGCACGCTGCTCGGGCGTCAGATCTGCCTGCAGAGGGGCGGTGATTTCATCGATATATTCGACAATCGCATCGGATTCGAACAGAGACACGCCACCCTCGGTGACCAGAACCGGAACCTGCCCTGTCGGGGACAGCTCAAGAAACCAATCCGGCTTGTCGCTGAGGCTGATATAGTCGATCTGATAGGGTACCTGTTTGGCTTCGAGCATGGCGGTCACACGCTGAACGAAGGGGCAGATTTTGAAACTAATGATACGGATCATTTGTCTTTCCTTTTGGTGGTTTCATCTGTCAGACGAAGCCCGCGCCCAAAAGACGACGTTCAGATCAACAATTTTTGCAGCTGGCCGGTTTTTCCTGAACGTCCGAGATGTTTCCCCGCACGTCCATCGAAATATTGCAGCATGCCTCAAATGCCTTGCGCAATTCCGCCCGCCCCTTTTGAACGCGTGATTTCAGGGTCGAGTAGGACAGACCGTGTTGCTCAGCATAATCTCGCTGCGACATACCCTGTATATCAATGGCCATCAGCATCTCTGCAGTTTCTTCAGGCAGGCCGAGAATGAAGGGTTCGACACAGCCCTCGAGATCCTGACGCGTTTCCGGATCGTCCCGGTGATACCAAAGATCATCTGGATGCGCGGCGGACCGGCCGGATTTACGGTAGAAATCAATGATGGTTCGGTCGGCGGTCTGAAACAACCAAGGCTGCAGCCTGGCCGGATCCTGCAGACCGGGCAGACCGGTGAACACCTTGATCGAGATATCCTGCAACAAGTCATCCACATCCGCAGGGTTTGAGACCCGCGAATGAAGAAACGCCTTCAGGCGGGCGCGGTACTTGGGCCAGATATCATCAATACGCATGTCACGTCCCTACGGCTGGTTCAGCCCGGATTATGACAGGTGAGCGTCGAAAGCAGCAACCACCTGCTCATACACTGCGCGTTTGAAGGGAACGATTTCCTCGACTGAGCAGTTGAAATCGCACCACGCAGAAAAGTCAGCTCCAGACGTCCAAAATTTGCCTCAGTCTCACTTTAAGTCTTTGCTGACTAATTTGAGATCGGTTTTTTTTATGACACTTCGAGTAGCTGTTTTGGTAGACGGCGATAATCTTAGTCCCGTCCATGCGGAAAACATTCACAAGATTGCCCGGAGATTTGGCCAGATCGATATCTCACGGGTTTATTTGAACGCTCAGAGTCATTCAGCCTGGCATGATGCCACTGCGTATCACCTCATCCACAGCGGAACAGGAAAGAACGCCACAGACCTGCTGTTGGCCATTGACGGTATTGAGTTTGCTTTACAACGTGACATTGCGACCATTGTAATCGCCAGTTCTGACGGAGATTTTGTGCACCTTCACCGCCGGTTGCGCGAGCATGGCGTAACCACAATTGGCGCAGGTGAGGCAAAGACCCCGGAAGTGGTTCGCAAAGCGTGCTCGAAGTTCTGTGAACTCGAGGCTTTGTCAGGTAGTTCCAAAACCGGCGCGGTCGAAAAGCCCGTCTCTGAAATGGATCAACAGATCCGGACCATCATAGCTGCCAACAGCAAGAACGGGGCAGGAATGCGGCTGATGATACTCGGGGCAAAGATGCATCGGCAACACGGCGTTAAGATCAGTGAAAGCCAGGAAAAAACATGGCGGCGATATCTGCAATCCAAACCAGAATTGTATGATCTGGATGAAGCGGGACAGAATACTAATGTGCGATTCAAACCACAGGGGTTCTCACGGCAGGCCTAGGTCAGATTGTCCGCAAAGGCAGCAACCACCTGCTCATACACTACGCGTTTAAAGGGAACGATTTCCTCAATCAGACGATTGGGCTCTTGCCATTTCCAGTGCGTGAATTCGGGATGTTCCGTCTGGATATTGATCTGGTCGTCACGACCGGTGAACCGCATCAGGAACCATTTCTGCTCTTGCCCGCGGTAGCGGCCTTTCCAAATCTTCGGCACGATGTCGTGGGGCAGGTCATAGGGCAGCCAACCGTCGGTCTCGGCGATGATCTCAACCAGATCAGCCGTCACACCGGTTTCTTCCCATAGTTCGCGCAGGGCTGCATCGCGGGGGTTTTCGCCCTTGTCTACGCCGCCCTGGGGCATTTGCCAGGCGTCCTTGTGGCGGTCATTGCGCTGACCCACGAAAATCTTGCCGTCGGCATTCATCAGCATCAGGCCAACGCAGGGGCGATAGGGCAGTTTGGCAATGTCTTCAGGGGTCATGCGCGGCCTCATGGGTTTGGTCTGCCCACCTCTAACAAGCGTCGCGACGGCAGCAAAGGGGGTGACGTTAGGTTTCGCGTGACAAAGGTTACGTGCACGTCAATTTAGTTGTGCACTGCAGGCAGGGAGAGTTGCGATGACTGCGTACCCAAACATGCTGGCCCCGCTGGATCTGGGCTTTACCACGTTGAAGAACCGCGTCCTGATGGGTTCGATGCATACCGGGCTGGAAGAGACTGGTGACTGGAACCGTGTTGCCGAGTTTTATGCCGACCGGGCGCGTGGCGGTGTAGCGCTGATGGTGACCGGTGGAATCGGTCCCAATCTGGAAGGTTCGGTACTGCCCGGTGCTGCGATGATGACGACCGACAAAGACGTCGCCAATCATTCCATCGTGACGGACCGCGTACACGAGGCGGGTGGCAAGATCGCCATGCAAATCCTGCATGCCGGACGTTATTCCTATGGGCCGAAATGTGTAGCGCCGAGCCCGGTGAAATCCCCGATCTCACCTTTCCCGCCGAACGAACTGGACGAAGACGGGATCGAGAAGCAGATCAGCGACATCGTCAACGCCGCCGTGCTTGCTCAGAAAGCCGGATATGACGGGGTCGAGATCATGGGGTCAGAAGGGTATTTCCTCAACCAGTTCCTTGTGACCCATACCAACAAGCGCGAAGACCGCTGGGGTGGGTCTTATGAGAATCGTATGCGCCTGCCCATCGAAGTAGTGCGCCGCACACGCGAAGCGGTGGGAACGGATTTCATCATCATCTACCGTCTGTCGATGATCGATCTGGTGCCCAATGGCTCGACCCATGATGAGGTCGTCCAATTAGCGCAAGAGATCGAGAAGTCCGGAGCCACCATCATCAACACCGGTATCGGCTGGCACGAGGCGCGCATTCCGACGATTGCAACCTCTGTACCCCGGGCGGCATTTGCCTGGGTGACCAAAAAGCTGATGGGCAAGGTATCGATCCCGATTATCACCTCGAACCGAATCAACACGCCGGAAGTGGCCGAAGAGGTGCTGTCGACTGGTTGCGCCGACATGGTCTCACTGGCTCGTCCGATGCTGGCGGATGCGGATTTCGTCAACAAGGCGATTGCTGGAAATGGGGCAAAGATAGCCCCCTGCATCGCCTGCAATCAGGCCTGTCTGGATCACACATTCGGCGGCAAACTGACATCATGTCTGGTGAACCCGCGTGCGTGCCATGAAACAGAGCTGGTGATCGGCAAAACCGATGCTACGAAAAAGGTCGCCATCGTAGGCGCAGGACCGGCGGGTTTGTCCACAGCGATGACCGCCGCCCAGCGCGGCCATGACGTCACCCTGTTTGACCGGGCCGACGAGATCGGCGGACAACTGAACATGGCCAAGCAGGTTCCCGGCAAAGAGGAATTCTGGGGGCTGGTCGACTGGTATCGGACAATGATTGCTGATCTGGGCGTCACGGTTGAATTGGGTCGCGAAGTTGGCGCAAACGATCTGAGTGGATTTGACGAAGTGATCATTGCCACTGGCGTCACCCCGCGCGACCCGCAGATTCCCGGTCAGGATCGTGACAATGTCCTGAGTTACATCGACGTCCTGCGCGGCAAGGCTCCGGTCGGAGAGTCCGTCGCGGTGATCGGGGCCGGTGGCATCGGTTTTGATGTCTCGGAGTTCCTGCTTGAGGACGGCCACAGCCCAACTACAGATCTGCCGCTGTGGATGAAGGAATGGGGCGTGACCGACCCCGCCGAACATCGGTCCGGTTTAGCACCCGAAGGCCCGCAACCCGAAGCGCCCGCACGTGAGATCACGCTATTGCAGCGCAAGAAACAGGCCCATGGCAAGGGGCTGGGTAAAACAACCGGATGGATTCACCGGGCGACGTTGAAGATGAAGAACGTTAATTTTGTCGGCGGGGTGAATTACGAACGCATCGATGACGAAGGCCTGCATGTCAGCTTTGGCGAGGAGCGGTCGGACCCGACCGTAATCGCGGCAGATACCATTGTGTTGTGCGCCGGTCAGGTCTCAGACCGTAGTTTGGCGGATGATCTGATCGAACGCGGGATCACACCTCATGTGATCGGCGGCGCGGATGTGGCGGCTGAACTGGATGCCAAACGAGCGATTAATCAGGGTACGCGACTGGCGGCAGCGCTCTGATTTTCAGAGCCGTGGCAACGCGCATCCGCTGAATCACGTTGTTTAGACACTAAAAGGCCGCTTCTGCAGAGGCGGCCTTTTTCTGTTTACGCATTGACTCTTTTGTTACCTTGGTACATTGGTAACTCATGAGTGAGAGAATTGAACGTACCCAGACCGGAATTCGAATCGAAAAGCGATTGCTGAAAGTCCTGAAGGGGCTGGCAGAATCGCTGGACATGTCCGTTGGCGACCTGATTGAGGGCATCGCCTTGCATAGTTTTGAAAACAAACCGCCATTCTCGCCTGAGACGCTCAAAAAGATCAGCCAGTTAAAAGAGGTTTACGAGTTGGACTGGACCGCCGAGCACAGCCACAAATTCAAGGAGATCGGGGAATGACCGAAGCAGTTCAGATATCTGAGATTACCCGCGCGTTCGAAGCGCATGCCATCGACAATACGACTTTCGCTCATGCCGAGCATGTACAGGTGGCCTTTGACCTGTTGAGGAAATATGACTTCATCGATGCGGCTGCGATCTATGCCAAGGGCATTCGCACACTGGCCACAAACGCCGGTGCGCCCGGTAAGTTCAACCTGACAATCACCTATGCGTTCATGAGCCTGATTGCCGAGCGTATGGCTGGCAATTCCCATCAGAATTTCAATGAGTTTGTCAGTGAAAACCCTGATCTGATGTCGAAGAATGTCCTTGGCAAGTGGTACGGAAATGACAGGCTGAACTCGGATCTTGCCCGCGGTGTTTTCCTGCTACCCGATGCGGCCTGAGGTCGGCGCCTGTTCACGATCGGTCAACCCATAGTCGCGCATGACCGCTGCTACACGCAGTCGATATCCCTTGAACAGACCCGATTTCCCTCGCGATTGTGCTGTGCGGTGCTCGTTCATGCGGCGCCACTCGGCAACCGCATCCTCATCGCGCCAGAAGGAAAGCGACAGATATCTGCCGGGTGTTACAAGACTTTCAAACCGCTCAACAGAAATGAACCCATCGATATTATCCAGCAGGGGACGAAGATCGGCTGCAATGTCGAGATAGGTCTGCGTTTCACCCTCGGCAGGCTCCACTTCAAAAATGACAGCAATCATGATTGTCCTCCGTGCGGGGTCGAGGCGAGCTTGAGCCATGTACGGTCTTCGCGCAGAATGAACCGTTCTTTCTGGGCAAAGGCATAGTTCTCCTGCCCCAGGGGATCCGCAGCCAGTCGCGTGCGATAGGCTTCGTATTCGGCGAGGCTTTCGACATTATAGATACCATAGGCCAGGGTCGATGACCCCTCGTGCGGGGCGAAATAGCCAATCAGATCCGCCCCACAGCGCGGTATCGCCTGCCCCCAGTTTTGAGCATAGGTATTGAACTGTTGTTTTTTGGTCGGATCGATCTGATAGCGGATGATACAGGTCAGCATAAAAGGCTCCTTAATTTACCAGCTCAGATTACACGCTCGACTGACGCATATGTTTCGACTATGGTCGAACTATGAAAGACGGACCGGATATCGCCCAGATCGCTGCGTTGATCGGAGACCCCGCGCGCGCAAACATGCTGACCGTACTCATGTCGGGAAAGGCTCTGACAGCCGGGGAACTGGCGCGAGAGGCCGGAATCAGCCCGCAAACCGCCAGCTCACACCTGAAAAAGCTTCTGGATGGCGGGTTGCTGCGAGTTAAAGGACAGGGCCGGCACAAGTATTATGGCCTGTCTGGCGACGATGTGGCGCATACGCTGGAAAACCTGATGGGTCTGGCAGCCGGTCACGGTCATTTGCGGACACGTACCGGACCCAATGATCTGGAAATGCGTGAGGCGCGGGTTTGCTACAACCATCTCGCGGGCAGCAGGGGGGTTCAGTTGTTCACCTCAATGCGGGCGCGGGGTTTCCTTGATGTTTCGGATGATCTGGTGTCGCTGACCGAAACCGGCGCGCGTTTCTGTACAGATTTCGGAATCGATCTGGATGGTCTGAACAAAAGTCGCGCACCGCTCTGCCGTCCTTGTCTGGATTGGAGCGAACGCGAAACCCATTTGGCTGGCAAGTTGGGGCGCGCGATGTTGTCCCGAATGGAAGAGTTGGGGTGGCTGTCCCGGAAACCGGGCAGCCGTATCATTCAGTTTTCACGCAGCGGGTCCGCTAAGTTCTCAGAGCAGTTCGGGACCTGAGCATTACTCGACAGTGATCGTTATGACTTCGGACACAATCGGGGTCGCATGCGGCACATGCCCGGCATCACCCAGCACCAGTTGAAGGGTGTGGGGGCCCGGCGCCAGATCCAGAGTCACCTCGGTCTGGCCACCACCAAAATGCAGATGGTTGTCGTCAGCGGGCAGGCCGTAGGCCAGTTCATCCGCACCATCTTCGCCTTCACCAATCGGCGGACGGTCAATCAGCAGATGGTGATGACCTGTGTTTTCCTTTTCAACACCTGATGGGGCGACACCCATACCACTCAGGCCAAAAACAACGGTCACAGGCGACTGAACTGTGTCGCCATCCGCGAGATTTACAAAATAGACTTTCGCATCCGGGTTCGACGGTGTTTCCCCTCCGGCCCATGCGATGGACGCTGAAAGGGTGAATAAAGTGGCTGCAATAATGGCTTTCATGATCTCCTCCCTCGTCACAAAAATGCCATTCTCAGGATAGCATGATTTAAGAAATTTCCAGAAAACCCGCCCAATAAGGGTCTGGAGCGATACTGGAAACCACTGTTTCCGCGTTTCCGAAGTGCAAACGATCCGATTCAAATCCCTGATATTATCCCATGTCTGCCGCGATCTTGCCCAGATTTGACGCGAAGGTACCTCAACGAACAAAGACCTGGGGAACGAGAATGGATCGACTGACCGAAATGGAGGCCTTTGCCAATGTGGTGGACCAGGGTGGCTTCACCGATGCGGCCAAAAAGATGGGCATATCCAAATCGGCAGTGTCAAAGCACGTGTCGAGCCTTGAAGCACGACTCGGCGCTCGCCTGCTGAACCGGACCACACGCCGTGTATCTCCGACCGAGATCGGACTGGCCTATTATGACCGCGCGCGCCGCGTATTGAATGATGCAGGCGAGGCGGATGCGCTGGTAACCTCGATGCAGTCAGCGCCTTCGGGCCTGCTGCGCATAAGCGTTGCAACCGATTTCGGCGTTAATCACCTGTCACCTGTATTGTCCGGGTTCCTGTCTGCCTACCCCGACATCACGGTGAACATGGTGCTGAACAACCGCTATGTTGAGCTGATTTCCGAAGGATTCGATGTTGCGGTGCGCATCGGTGAACTGGAAGACAGCACTCTGCGTGCGCGTAAACTCACGGAAACTGTCAAACGCATGGTAGCTGCCCCCAGCTATATCGAAAAGTTCGGGCGGCCGCAGAAGATTGACGATCTGAACGAGCACAAGCTGCTGCATTACTCCAGCCAGTCTTCCGGCAATGTCTGGAAGCTGACTGCGCCTTCGGGCGAAAAGAGGCAGGTTCGTACAGCTGGCTGGCTGAGCGTCAATGACGGCCAGTCGCTGCTGAATGCAGCGATTTCAGGTCTGGGGATCGCCTATCTGCCCAGCTACCTCTATGCGGAGGCTTTGAAAACAGGACAGGTGGTGGATGCAATGCCATCCCTGCCGGATGAGGTTCAGGGCGTTTACGCAGTGTACCCGCCCGGCCGTTTTACCCAGCCTAAAGTGCGGGCCTTCA
Source organism: Ruegeria arenilitoris (assembly GCF_013030265.1). Lineage (GTDB taxonomy): Bacteria > Pseudomonadota > Alphaproteobacteria > Rhodobacterales > Rhodobacteraceae > Ruegeria > Ruegeria arenilitoris_E. Next base: position 94,996 of record NZ_WPZQ01000012.1, on the reverse strand, counting down.
TAGATTTTCTTGTCGAATCCTTTGCCGAAAAGGGTCCGATGGACTGGTAATTTCTCCCGGTGAACTTGCACAGCCCGCGCGAACTTTGCGCGGGTTTTTTTTTGTGTAGTCCGGTGTAACCAGCAGCGGCTTAGAATGTTTCAACCCAAGGCCGAAGCGTCAGTTCATTGCTCCAGGCCGAGCGATCCTGCTGGATCAGGTGCATATATTCCTGCGCGATTGCATCCGGGTTCAGAAAGCTGTCGGGATTGTCGGCACTGTCACTGTATCCTGCACGTGCCGGGTTCCGTATGGCCCCGTCAATGTTGACCCAAGCGACATGTATGCCTTTGGGATGAAGCTCGCGCGCCATGGATTGCGCCAGCCCGCGTTGTGCAAACTTGCCCATCGCAAAGGGTGCAGACAGGGGAAACCCTTTTACCCCGGCCGAGGCACCGGTGAACAGGATTGTCCCGCGCCGATTGTCCCGTAGATCCTGCTCAAGCATTCGACGCGCCGCAGCCTGCCCCAGCAGAAACGCCCCATAAGCCGTCACTTCGACAGCTTTGCGAACTGTTTCAGGATCAAGTTCAGTGATCGGACCACGCTGACGGGCCGAAGGGTTATAGCAGGCAACGCGCAGTTCGCCCGGCAAGTCTGCAACCAGAGATGCCATCCCGTCAGTATCGGTTCCGTCAAGCTGGTGGAGCTCTGCACCTGTTTCTGCCGCTAAAGGCTCAAGATCGTCGATGTTGCGGGCAGTCAGATGCAGACCATAACCAGCCTTTGCCAAAGCACGCGCAAATGATGCTGAAAGCCCCGCCCCTGCGCCGACAATCAGCGCTTTTGGAAGTAGTTCATGATCTGACATGACAGCTCCTTTTGCCTTAGGTTAGAGACTGTTTGGGAATTATCAAATCAACTAAGCCTGATCGTTCAGTTGACCAGCAGCACCGCCTCAACCCGCCGGTTCAGATCGCGCCCTTCCGCTGTCGCGTTCGAAGTGATTGGGGCCAGATAGCCGACACCCTGCGCCTCGATCCGGTCTGCCGCTACGCCATGAGCATCAATCAAACGCTGTCGCACCGCCTGCGCGCGCTTGGTGCTGACGGCAGTATTGGCCTGAAGGTTACCAGTGTCATCAGTGTGCCCGACCAGCGCGAGCCGGGTGTCCGGGTTGTCCTGCAAATAACCGGCCAGCAAAGACAAAGACGCGAAGGGTCCGGCGCCCAGCGCAACTTCACCGGTCTGGAAATGCAGATCGTCCAGAATAACGTGGCCATCCTGCTGCAACTCGGTCAGCAGGCCACCTGATCCCTGCACCGTTTCCTCGATCACCAGTGGTGGAGGCGTGGTTGCCCCGACCGGTGTGACACGGATCAGCTGTACGTAACCATCAGGTGGATTGCGACTGATCAGCAAGCTCAGAACATCCCCGCCGCGCGAGGCTGAAAGGAACCGGTAATCATTGATCGCCACATACATATCCGGCGTTGGCACGACCTCGGTGTTGAACCGAAAGTCAAAACCTCCGCAGTTGCGGGCCTCACATTCGAACAGAATGTCATAGCCCTGCGCCACGATCTGTTCGCGTAGCGGGGCCAATATCTGCAACGTCGTGCTGGAGCCTGCCTGCAAACGCCAAGTATACCGTTCCACCCGCCCTTCGACATTGCGAGAGGGCACTTTGCCATCCGCAAAGGCCCCGATCGGCAATTCATAACTGTCCAGAGCGCTGATACGCTCACTGACCTGCCGCGCACTGGACGGAAAGGTCAGGTTCTGAGCCGCTACCGGTGCGGCCAGCAAACAAAGACAGAGGGCGAGAAATCGGTTCATCTGAACTGCGCGTGGTATTCGTCGTTCGGGACCATCGCAGTGGCACTGGCCACGCGGTTGGACATGTTGAAGAAGCCAGTAACGTTGGCGATGTCCCAGATATCACGATCTGAGAAGCCCACATCCCGCAGATGCTGGCGGTCCTGCTCTTCGATTTCGGCACTGGCCGTAGTCATCTTGGCCGCGAAATCCAGCATTGCGCGCTGACGACTATCCAGCGGAGCCACGCGATAGTTCATCACCAGCATTTCACCCAACCGAGGATTACCCGACAATTGTCGCACCGCGGCCCCGTGCGCGACGAGACAATAAAAGCACTTGTTGATCGATGAGACGACAACGGCAATCATCTCACGCTCGAGCTTGGACAGCCCACTGTCTGCCAGCATGAGGTCATTATACATGGCGGTGAACGCGTTCAGCTTGTTGATATCAAACGCATTCGCCTTGAGAACATTCGGCACCATGCCCAGCTTTTCAACGCAGATATCAAAGTATTTCTGCGTCTCGGGCGGCAGTGGATCCACCATCGGCAAATCCAGCGCAGTGGGCATCTTCTGATCAGTCACGATTGTCTTTCTCCCCTCAGACAAGCTGGCGGTAATGATACTCTCCCACGATCTGCATCCCGAGAGAATGGTAGAGGCCATTCGCCCCTTCATTCGCTTTCGTGCAGATCACGCTAAGGGTATGGGCGCCGTTGTCCAGCGCCCAAAAGGCCGCGGCACGCATGGCCCACTGTCCCAGACCCTGACGACGGTGACTTGGCAGAATCTCAAGCGCATGCACCATGGCAATTCCATCATGGATCGCGACAAAACCCACACCGCCGGGCTGATCCTTTTGACGCATCAGCAGGCCAGTCTTCGGGCCGTTGGCCCGATCCATGACTGCCAGACGTTCCGGCCCGATGCCGCTCTGCGCCCAGATTTCGCGCATGATGGCCAATGGCTCCCAGATGGTGAAAACCGTGACACGAGGAATTGGAACATCCGTCAGCTGCGCAACCGGGCAGTCATAGATGTTGACCGGATCAAGAACCTCATAACCGCGGGCAGCCAGTTGGGTGTCCAGCACCTCATCCCCTGGTCGCAGGCAGAAAATGCGTTTCTGTCCCATCGCCAGCATCGCCTGTTCGGCATTGTCCAGATCAGCGTCGGTCACATCCCCAATCCTGCTCGCAGCAGACACGCGCGAGCCACCGCCCTGCCCTTCACGCAGTTGGAATGGACCTTGCTTCTCATACCGCGCTGCAGGCCAGGTGCCGTCGACCACGTCAGCCCAGTTGACGCTCAAAGCTCCAGCTCCCTGGCCAGCCGGGTAATTGCCGCATCGATACGTCCGCCATCGGTGCCGCGCACAACCACATTCGCACCGAACACGCCGTTGACCTGAAACCCGTAACTGCCGATTGCCAAATCACTGAAATCCTCGGCCAACACAGACAGGGTTGCAGCGATGTCACCTTCACCCCGGTTTACACGCAAAGTCTGCGACAGCAGCGGCTCACCCCCGGTCAGTGTGGGTAAAACGCTTGCCACCATAGCCTGAAACACCGAAGGCACCCCGGCCATCACATGCACATTCCCGATAGTAAAACCCGGTGCGGTTGAAACCGGATTTTCGATCAAAGCCGCGCCATCCGGAATGCGCGCCATGCGCAGCCTGGCCGTGTTCAGCTCAAGCCCGGATTTCTCGTAGTGTGCCTCGAGCAAGGCTCGGGCATCATCCCGCACATCAATGTGTGCACCAAACGCGCGAGCGATACAGTCCGCGGTGATGTCGTCATGCGTGGGGCCGATACCACCGCTGGTAAAGACGTGTTCGAAACTGTCGGATAATGCCCTGACCGCGTTTTCGATTGCATCCGCATCATCACTGACGACGCGCACCTCTTTCAGATCGATGCCATGCTTGGTCAGTTCCTGTGCCAGAAAGTTCGTGTTGGTATCCTTGGTGCGACCGGACAGGATTTCATCCCCGATCACCAGCATCGCTGCGGTTGGGTTTGGCATGGCCTGTCCTTTCTTGCTGCGGGAGGTGTTTGCAAAATATCCGTCCTGACCCGCCCCGCAAGACTTGTTTGTCACGAGCGCAGGGATTCTGCCGGTAAGTCCCCCGTAACACGCTGGAACAGATCCATGTCGTTCATTGCGCGAGCAAGGATCATCGCACCTTCCAGCCTAGCAATAACTTCGCCGGATCTTTTGCGTGGGTCTTGCACACCGGCGGCTTTGAAAACGGTATCAAGCCATTCAAGGTTGCGTTCGAAGAAGGCTCGGGTTCGCTCTGAAACCGGCGCGGGCAATTTGGCTATTTCCGCGCCAAACATGCCGCAGAGGCACATCAACTGCTGCTCAATCAACGCTGCCCGGTAGATCGACACATAGCGCGAAAGCATTTCAATTGGTTCTGCATCGTCAGCTGCACCCAATGCGTCCAGAAAGCGGTTGGTGTATCGCTCGACCAGCGCCTCTCCCAAGTCCTCTTTGGTTGGGAAATGGTAGTGAATGCTGGCGGATTTGATGCCGATCTCACGTGCGATATCCCGGAAGCTGAACGCATTGTAGCCGCCTTGCCGCGCCATACGCTCGGCCACATCCAGAATTTGGATCGCCGTGTCGGACAGTGCTTTGTCAGGTTTTTTCATCAGTCGTCCACCCAGAAATTTTACCTATCGTTAGATAGGGGGTTGATTTTGAAATTGCTACTTCAATATATCTACCTATCAGTAGATAGGGAATCAGATCATGACTGACACAACAACACTCATCATCGGCGGATCCAGTGGAATGGGTCTGGCAGCAGCGCAACAAATCGTGGCCAAGGGGGGGCATGTAACGCTTGTCGGCTCTTCAGCTGACAAACTGAATGCCGCCAGGACCGGGCTGGGTGCTTTGGCAGATATCCATCAGGTAGACTTGCGCGACGCGGGGCAAGTTGATGGCTTGATTGAAAACATCAAGGAGAACAATCGTCATATTCAGGGTCTGATCAATGCTGCAGGAACATTCTCACCCAAACCATTTCTGGAGCACACCTCCGAAGACTACGAAAGCTATATGGACCTCAATCGCGCCACGTTTTTCATCACGCAGGCAGTCGCCGAGAACATGAAAGCCAATGGTGGTGGCAGCATCGTCAACATAGGCTCTATGTGGGCAAAACAGGCCGTTCGTGCGACCCCGTCATCGGCTTATTCAATGGCCAAGGCCGGGCTTCATTCACTGACTCAGCATCTGGCGTTGGAGCTCGCACCGCATGGTATTCGGGTGAACGCTGTATCGCCCGCAGTTGTTGTCACCCCGATTTATGGGGCCTTCATTGAACCGGAAAAGATCGAGGAAACACTGACCGGCGGGTTTGATGCGTTCCATCCGATCGGCCGTGTGGGCCGGCCCGAAGATGTGGCCAGCACGATTACGCATCTGCTGTCCGAGGACGCTTCGTGGGTTACCGGCGCGGTCTGGGATGTTGACGGGGGTGTCATGGCCGGTCTGGTCTGACACTTCCCTTGCAGGCAGGTGCGGGGTAAGGCGGTAGGCATGAAATTTGCCACGCCGCTTGTCCCCGCCCGCCTTATCCGCCGCTACAAACGCTTTCTGGCCGATTGCCGGTTGGAGGACGGGCGCGAGATTACCGCGCATTGTGCCAATCCCGGTTCAATGATGGGGTTGGCCGAACCAGGTGAGAAAATCTGGCTGGAGCCCAATGACGATCCGAAAAAAAAGCTGAAATACGGCTGGCGGCTGGTTGATCACGAAAACGGGCACCTCACAGGTGTCGACACTTCGGTGCCAAACAAGGCTCTACGTAAGGCGTTGGAAGACCAACAGATCCCCGATTTTGCCTCCTATGAAACTGTCCGACCCGAGGTGAAATACGGGGAAAACAGCCGCATCGACTTTCTTCTGACCCAACCGGGGCTGCCCGACGCCTATGTCGAGGTCAAAAGCGTGACTCTGTCGCGCGAACCCGGTCTGGCAGAGTTTCCCGACAGCGTCACCGCGCGCGGCACCAAGCATCTGGGAGAACTGGCCACGATGGTGGCTCAGGGACATCGCGCGATCATGTTGTATCTGGTGCAGCGCACAGATTGTGACCGGTTTGCTTTGGCAGCGGATATCGACCCGGCCTATGCGGCTGCATTTGAAGAAGCGCAGGCAAAAGGCGTGGAGCGATTGATCTATGGGACACGGATATCACCGGAAGGGGTTTGGGTTAGCCAGCAGAAATTTTCGACTTAACTTCCCCTACACCCAATTGATTTTTATCGCCCAATCGGTGCGAAAGATCATGAAATCGCCTCAATTTCCCTGACAAAATTATACCGCGGCTGCGCATGTGAGTTTTACCAATGGGTGAGGCAGAGAAATGAGAATACTGGCTGGGGTTGTCTTCACGCTTGGGGCCATATTGATGATTGGTGCCGCATTGATGGCGTTCGACACATACATGACGGATGATCGCCGTACGGCAGCCCGCGATGCCCTGAACGCTCAGTTGGATGAGGGCGCAGCCGAATATGAGAAAAGTCGCGAGGATGGGTGCAGACGCCGGTGCGGAGGCCTTGGGTCCCTCTCGCATCTCATCGTCAATATACGAGATGGTATATTCCTGTCTCTGCCCTTTGATCCGTCCGAAGTTTTTCCGGCAACTCAACCAGGTTGGACAATGACTGGATTCAGTATCGAAGCACTCGAACCAATGCTGGGCCAGCCGAAGACAAACGGTAGAATTGGCACAACGAGCGAACACGATCTATGGTCAGATCTGAACCGGGTCACCAAACAGGCCAAGTCGGGTGCCGTCCGTGTCTATCGCCAAGGCGACAAGACCATTGCACTTGGTATCAAGATCTACCGAGAGGGGCTGCATGCCGCCAGAGATGGCGAAAAGTTTCGTCTGAGAAAGACGACTAAGCCCTTTGCTGAAATCGACGGCGTCCTCGTCCGTAAGCATCCGCAATTCTCATACAGTATGGTGACACGAGACTATACGCCGACCGACTACCAACTCCTGTCAATTTACATGGATGGTCAGGTGGAGATCACGGTTGTATCTGACGCATCAAACGAAGAGCTTGAGGCATTTTTTTCAGCATTTGATCTGACCCCAATCGTTGAAAACCTGCCCAAAGCCCCTTCTAACTATGCGCCCGGCAAGGGAGTGATCATCTATGAGAGCCGTGCAGAAGGTGAAAGCGATTCCTGACCAGTAGTTCGGCAGCTGCCGCCAACGTCTCCGACCACCTCTTGGAAATTCACTTGAACAATTGTGTTTCGACGCCATTTGTTCGATCTCAAGAACTCGCACACCCTCTGGTACTTTCTGCACAAGCAGCGTAAAAGAAGTGCTGCGCGCAACATTTGGAGCTTAGCGTCGATGAAAGAACATCGTGGCCGCCTGACCAAGGACGGCATCCGCATCTACGAACAGGGTGACTTTGCCGGCATGCACGCGGCAGGGGCCTTGGCCGCGCGGATACTCGACGATATTGCCGACCATGTCTTTCCCGGCCAAACCACGGGCGCGATTGACGGGCTCATCACACAAATGGTTGAGGACGCAGGCGCGACCTCGGCGACCATTGGCTACAAGGGTTATCAGCACGCCAGCTGCATCAGTGTGAATCACGTAGTCTGCCACGGCATTCCCGGCGACAAGCGGCTGAAGGATGGCGATATTCTGAACATCGACGTCACCGTCATCGTTGATGGCTGGTTCGGCGATACCTCGCGCATGTATGTTGCCGGCAAACTGCCGCGCAAAGCCGAACGCTTGATTCAGGTGACTCACGATGCACTGTTCAAAGGCATCGAAACGGTCAAGCCGGGCAACACGTTCGGTGATATCGGCCACGCCATTCAGGCTTATGTCGAAGCACACCGGATGAGTGTTGTCCGCGATTTCTGCGGTCACGGTCTGGGTCGCGTGTTCCACGCACCGCCGAATGTGCTGCATTATGGCCGCCCCGGCACAGGTGCGGTTCTGGAAGAAGGCATGTTCTTCACCATCGAACCGATGGTGAACCTGGGCCGCCCGGAAACCAAAACTCTGGCCGATGACTGGACCGCCGTGACCCGCGACAAATCGCTGTCGGCCCAGTTCGAGCACTCGGTAGGTGTGACGGCAGATGGGGTTGAGATCTTTACGCTCTCACCCGGCGGCAAGTTCCATCCGACCTATTCTTCCTGATCGGCAGACTGCTCGCGCCAGAGCTTCAGCAACATCGTCTCAGCCCCCCATGGTGTCACCGCATCGTGGATGAACACCGGCGCGCGCATGGGTTTTGGCGGTGGGCCGGTGGCTGTGTCCGTATCCTGAGCGAAAGCCCAGTATGATGGGGCTATGGCACGATCCATGAGACAGATAGTAACATGTCCCGGTCATATTCCCAAAAGCTCTGGCACCTCAGCCATATCACTAAAAACTTCAGCACCCAGGACCGCGAGGCGCGCACCATCATCATGGGCGGCAAATCCGAGGCATCGCATCTGGGCCCGGATAGCTGCGGTGACACCATTCTCGCTGTCTTCGATGACAACCGGGCGGGCTGATCCAAAGCGTTCGGCGGCCTTCAGAAACATCGCTGGATCAGGTTTGCCAGTTCCTAATACATGCGCGGAATACATCACGCCCTTGAACCGGTCCCATAAACCGTTCTGCCCCAGAGTGATCTGCATTTTGTCCGGACTGCCGTTCGAAGCGACACAATAAGGAATATCCTGCTGATCAAGGCGGTCCAGAAGCTGGGACACCCCGGCGACCAGCGGCACGCCCAATCGCAACCGATCATAGGTTTCAGCATAAACTTCGTCGATCCAGTTATCGGGCAATGCAGCGCCCAAATCCCGTGCCTTGTCCCGGACCCCAACCATGGTGCCTCCGACAAACAAAGACATGCATTCCTGTAGCGTCAGGTTCAGACCATACCGGGCCAGATTGCTGACCAGAACCTGGTTCGAGACAACTTCGCTGTCTACCAGAACGCCATCGCAATCAAAGATGACCAGATCGTGCATGTGAACCTCCGCCGTTTACAAACTCGGCGTAGCCGGGACGTGGAACACATGCAAATCGGCATTCGGCATTAACCTGCCTCGCCTGTTTCAGCCTGAAACACTGCGCCACATCAAAGAGATATGGGTATCGCCGTATTTTCGCGCGTCCTGCAGTTCAAACCCGTCCGGAGCCGCCATCGGAGCATTTTCCTCCCACACCAGAAGGGCGCCTTCGGCCAACCAGCCACCGGCGATTGCCGCTGCTATCGCCTTTTGCCCAAGCGACTTGCCATAGGGCGGATCCAGAAAGATCAGGTCATAAGCCGCGTTTGGGTTTTGCCCCAGACGCGTTGCGTCACGGCGGACTAGATCTGTACTGTCCGCACTTCGGGTCAGTTCGATGTTCTTGCGGATAAGTCCCTGCGCCACGCGACCATCATCGACAAATGTGACATGCGCCGCACCACGTGACAGTGCCTCAAGCCCCAGTGCGCCGGTTCCGGCAAACAGGTCGAGTACACGCAGATCGCCAAAGTCGATCTGATGGCTCAGGACATTGAACAGACTCTCGCGAACCCGGTCGGTGGTCGGGCGCAGATGTGCGCCCGCATCCCCTTTGCCGACCGAGGCCAAAGCACGGCCCCGGAAATCTCCGGCGATGATCCTCACGCCTTGAGAAGCGGCTTCAGATCCGCGCTCGGGTCGGCAACAACAGCCGGATCAGCGGTCTTACCCGAGTCGATCAGACGCTTTCCGATCATGTAGGCGCGCGGGTCGTTCATTGCATCGACCGCAATCAACTGATCACCCTTATAGTACCAGAAGGAGACCGTCTGACCTTCGCCTTGACGGGTCACAACGCGGTCATAACCGGTATTGAGGCCTGCAATCTGCAGTTTGACATCATACTGATCCGACCAGAACCATGGCGTCGCGACATAATCCTTGGCAGCGCCCAACATGTTCTGCGCCACGATCTCGGACTGGTCGATTGCGTTCGGCACACTTTCGAGCCGGATACGCTCGCCCTGATGCAGGAACGACGCGCAATCGCCCGCCGCCCAGATCGATGGGTCAGAGGTGCGGCCATGGGCATCCGTCTTGATGCCGTTGTCCAGCTCAAGCCCTGCCATCTCAGCCAATTCGGTCGACGGGGCAATGCCCACACCCACGATGACGAAATCAACGTCCAGCTCGGCCCCGTCGGTCAGAATTGCCCCGGTAACCTTGCTGTTCTCACCCACCAGACGGTCCAGCCCGACACCTTCTCGGATATCGGCGCCGTATTCGTTATGCAGTGCCCGGAAATAGTCGCTGGTTTCAGGGGCCGCTACACGCTGCAGGATACGGTCTGCCATCTCAACCAATGTGACCTTGACGCCGCGTTTGGCGCAAACTGCAGCAGCCTCGAGCCCGATGTAACCGCCGCCCACGATCAGTGCCTTGGAACCTTCGGTCACCCATGGCCCCATATCGTCAACATGTGCGAGATCACGCACGACATGAACACCTTCGAGATCGCCACCAATCGCTGCAGGAAGACGACGCGGATCAGAACCTGTGGTCAATGCAAGCTCGTCATACGAGATGACTTCGTCACCCAGGGTCACTGTTTTGGCCTGAGGATCGATACCTGTCACCCGCTGACCTAGACGCAGCGTGATGTTGTTTTCGGAATAAAAACTTTCGGGCCGCAGAAACAGTCGCTCAAGCTCCATTTCTCCCAAAAGGTAAGCTTTGGACAAAGGCGGTCGCTGATAGGGCAGATGCGGCTCGGCACCGATCAAAGTGATGTCCCCTTCAAACCCGTCCTTGCGAAGCCTGGCAACAAGCGAAGAACCCGCTTGTCCGGCACCAATTACGACAATATGGCTCATGTTTCTCCCGCCCTGTCGAATTCCCGTGGTTTCATCCACCTGCACCCCTATATTGCGCTTAGGACTGACTCTGCAAATCCAATCGACAGGAGTAATAAGATGATTTCAGCCGGTGATACTTTGCCAGATGCGACATTGACACAGATAGGTGCCGAAGGGCCTGAGGAGGTACGTATCTCCAGCAAGCTCAATGGGCGCAAGGTGGTGATCTTTGCCGTTCCGGGCGCGTTTACGCCAACCTGTCATTCCGCGCATGTGCCTAGCTTCATGCGCACCAAAGATCAGTTCGACGCCAAGGGTGTGGACGAGATCATCTGCGTCTCGGTCAATGACCCGTTTGTCATGAAAGCCTGGGGCGAGGCAACCGGTGCAACCGACGCGGGCCTGACCATGCTTGCCGACGCAGCATCTGAATTCACCAAGGCCATCGGCATGGATTTCGATGCGCCGCCAGCCGGGCTGATAGCACGATCCAAACGGTATGCGATGCTGGTTGATGACGGCAAAGTTGTCGCGCTGAACCTTGAGGAAAATCCCGGTGCCTGCGAAATCTCGGCGGGGGAAGGATTGCTGGAAGCAATCTGATTTCATTGGCCCCGGCAGCCCCGGGGCCAACCAATCGTATTTAACTTGGCCTGCAACGCCCCGATGTGCAAATACTTGAGCATACAACTGGGGAGTTCATTGATGAAACTTAAATTAATCACTCTTGCCTTGGGCACTGCCGGTGCATTGGCCGCTTGTGGCCCGGCCCCAACCCCGCAACAGCAGGCTGCACGACAGCACGAGATTGCCTGCCTCGGCGGTACGCTGGGTGGCGCATTGATCGGCGGCGTGATCGGCAACCAATTTGGGGGCGGTTCGGGCAAAACCATTCTGACCGCGGCAGGTGCCGCTGCAGGTGGGTTCGAAGGTCAGAGATACTCATGCTGAGGAGAGCCGGAATGAAACGTGGAATTTTCGTAATTGCGGCTGTGATGATGGCCAGTGCAGCTTCAGCCGAAAGCGTCGCTGAATTGAATGAAAAGGAATTGAACGCGATCGACTCGAACAATGACGGCTTTCTGTCAAAGGACGAGTTCAACGCCTTTTCCGATTATGCCTTTCAGGAAATGGATGAAGACAAGAACGGCACGCTGGGGCTGGACGAAGCCAAGCCGTTTCTTGACATCAAGCAATTTCAAAAGGTCGACCGGGACGAGGATAACGCTATATCCCGAGCCGAGTACGATACGCAGATGAACGAAGACTTCATCAATGCCGATCAGGACGGAAACGGCCTGCTGGACTGAACATCAGCGGATTAGATTAACGCTCTGCCCCGGAATGTACCGGGCAGAGCATCGCAAAACAGGAGCGTGCAATGAACAAATGGGTTTATCTGGGCGTTCTGAGCCTGCTTGCCGCATGTGATGTTCCGCAAGCGCCCGTCGTAACCGGGGCAGACGGTCAGGCGCGTATTCAGATCAATACCAGCGGTTTGACCTGCTACAACACCCGGTGCCTGGATATCAATCCGGCCGCACGCAGTGTTCGATCAGTTGGGAATCGGACGACAAGGATCCCGGGCAATATTGATGTCAGCAGCGGAACCGTCACACCTGCTGAATTCGAGCAGATGGGTGTCGCCGCCTCTCTGGCAGGTGGTGTGGGATCGGGTAATCGTTAACAGAGACTGTCCATCTTGCGCGCCAGCTTGGCATCCAGCGAGGACAGGCCACCCACGTCATGTGTCGACAACACAACTTCGACCGTACGATAGACATTCGACCATTCGGGGTGGTGGTTCCACTTTTCCGCGAAAATCGCCACCTGTGTCATCCAGCCGAAGGCATGGACGAAATCTTCGAAAATGAAGGTCTTGGTGATGGCGTCCCGGTCTTCAACCATGGTCCAGCCGTTTTTGAATAGCGGATCCAGCAGCGGGCCGCGGGTCTCGGTCGACAAAAGTTCCGTCATTGCTGTTCCTCCGGGTTCGACTTTCTGAACGGGCCATAATCCGTCAGAATCTCGATCTCTTCTCCCACTGCACGGCCCTCGGCATCAAGATATTTCGACACCGCGTCGGCAAAACCCGGATCACCGATCCAATGCAGGCTATGCGTACGCACAGGAAGATATCCACGCGCAAGCTTGTGCTCGCCCTGCGCACCGGCCTCGACCCGGGCCAGGCCATGGGCAATGGCAAAGTCGATCGCCCTATAGTAGCACAATTCGAAATGCAGACAGGGATGGTGTTCGGTGCAGCCCCAATAGCGGCCATAGAGCGTTTCGCGCCCGATGAAGTTCAGCGCACCAGCCACCGCATAGCCGTCGCGCTCCGCAAGCACCAATGCCATGTCATCAGCCATGGTTTCATGCGCAATATCAAAGAACTGACGCGTAAGATAAGGTGACCCCCATTTGCGCGCGCCGGTATCCTGATAGAACTGCCAGAAGGTATCCCAATGTTCGGGTTGAATATCAGACCCGGTCAGGGTGCGGATTTCCCCACCAAAATCACACGCCTGTGCACGTTCTTTGCGAATATTCTTACGCTTGCGCGAAGACAACGCGGCCAGAAAGCCATCGAAATCCGAATAGGTGTCGTTGAGCCAGTGAAACTGCTGTGAACTGCGAGTCAGCAGCCCCATTTCTGCCCCCGCGAGGGCCTCGGCCTCGGTACAAAATGTGGCGTGCAGCGAAGATACGCGGTTGTCAGCGGCTAGCTGTACGGCGCCCTGAACCAGAGCGGACATGCCGATCGCCTCATATCCGGGGCGAACCAGAAAACGTCTGCCCGTGGCTGGTGTAAACGGAACAGCAATCTGCAATTTGGGATAATAGCGCCCGCCAGCGCTCTCATAAGCATGCGCCCAGCTGTGGTCAAAGATGTATTCACCCTGACTGTGTGACTTGGCATAGAGCGGTGCCGCAGCTATCAGCAGACCGTCCAGATACGCGGTCAGATATTGCGGCTGCCACCCTGTTCCCCGACCAACCGATCCGCTTTCCTCAAGCGCCAGCAGGAATCGATGCGTGGTGAACGGGTCAAGCGGGCGACCACCATCAGCTGTTTCCGGGCAGGCACAACTATCCCAGTCCGCAGCAGAAATCTGCGAGAGCGATCCGAGAACCTGAACTTCAATTTGTGCCTGATCCATGTACCCTCCGCGCTTCAACATTATCTGTGACAGCGAAGGACAGGTTCAACCCGAATACGCGGCCAAATAGCCTTCGAAGGTCACATTGTCGGCAACCTTGCGCGCTTCAGCCTCTTGTTCTACCGAGCGGACGGTCCAGCACAGGATGGGCACACCTTGCGCCTTTAGTTCGGCAACGCGGGGCCGGTCCAGATCATGCACTTCATGGCTGATGAAGCTTGCGCCAACACGGTCGAAATCTGGAATATCCCGCAATTGGTCGCAGATGTCCGCAGGCAGCAACCACTCCTTCGGGTCATAGGAACTGGTGACGATACCCCGGGGTACATGCGGTGCCAAACGCGCCAATTCAGCTACGCTGTTGGGATTGAATGACATCAACGCCAATGGGCCATCATAGCCTTCAAGCGCACGGATCGCGTCCTGTTCCAACGGCCCGATGCCTTTGCCCATCGCCCCGTCTTGATCCTTGAATTCGATCAACAAGGGCACTTTGCCATCAATCAGTTCCAGCACGTCCTGCAACGACGGAATGCTTTCATCATCGGAATGCAGCAGCGTCACAGCCGCGGCCTCATCCGACGAGATCTGCCGGATCGGTCCTGATTGTCCGGTCAAACGGGTCATATCGTAGTCGTGGAACACCATCGCTCGGCCATCAGAGGTGAGCTGCAGATCAATCTCGACCCCATACCCGGCATCCATCGCCGCTTGTACGGCTGCGAGACTGTTTTCCGGGCGTTTGTCCGCTTTGTCATGCAACGCCCGATGCGCGATCGGGCGTTGCATGAATTCTTTTGGCAGGCTCGGCGTCATTGGACTTCGAAGATACCTTCGATCTCAACCGCAACACCCAGAGGCAGAGACGCTGCGCTGACGGCAGAGCGTGAATGGCGGCCTGCATCGCCCAGCGCCTCGACGAGGAAATCGGAGGCACCGTTGATCACCTGCGGCTGCGCCGTGAAGTCAGCGGTCGAGTTCACGAATCCGGTCAGCTTGATCACGCGCACCAGCTTTTCGATGTCACCACCGCAAGCGGCTTTAACCTGAGCAAGCAGGTTGATCGCGCAGACTTTCGCCGCCGCTGCGCCCGCGTCGACATCCATGTCATCACCCAGTTTTCCGGTGATCAGATCGTCTGCCTTGGAAATCTGGCCAGATACGTAGACGATATTGCCCACACGAACAAAAGGCACATAGTTCGCTGCTGGCGCAGGTGCGTCCGGCAGGCTGACGCCGAGGCTTTCCAGTTTTGCTGCGATGCTCATTTGATGGTCCTCACCTTAAAATCGACTCGCGCGGACGCTAACCGGGAAGCCCGACTTGGGAAAGCCGGAAACGGCAATTTTACAAATGTACAAGATCTGGGCGTAACTTCTCTTATTCCGGAGTGTTGATCCTGTGTCACTTTACCTCGGTCGGGCATGCGGGTTAAACGCTAGTTGTTTCAATTAGAGTTTGAAACTTCTATGTGACAGCCACTTGAACCCTTGAAGTCCGACCGCAACAGTATTGATTGAAAGCCAGATCATTCACCTCTGGCACCTTGGAGTACAAATATCGTGTCGAGCAGACTCCGTTTGAAGCACCTTATCATTCTGTCCGTTATGACGGTGCTGAGCGCCTGTGCATCGCAACCTGCGGATCAGGCAGCCCGCGGCGAAGTGTTTGACCCTTACGAAAATGCCAATCGCGGAATTCATAAATTCAATCTGGGTGTCGACCGGTTCCTGTTCCGCCCTGCCTCAAAAGGCTATGTGAAGATCGTCCCCGACCCGATGGTGACAAGCTTCAATCATTTCGCCGAAAACATCTCGCTGCCCGGTCAGGCTGTGGATTACCTGCTGCAGGGCAATCCCAAGCAAATGGGTAATGCGCTGTTGCGGTTCGTCATCAACATGACTGTCGGTGGCATTGGCCTGTCCGATCCAGCCAGCGAGCTGAACCTGCCGCCCGTGGATACGGATTTCGGCGAAACCCTGCATGTCTGGGGTTTTGGCGAAGGTGCTTATGTTGAACTGCCGTTTTATGGCCCCTCAACTACCCGTGATGCCGTTGGAGTTGTGGTCAACCTGTTTTCGAATCCGATCAACTTCACCCCGACACGGCCAGCCGACAACCTGGGTGTTTACGCCGAAGTTGTCCGCCGGATGGGGGATCGTGGTCGATTCTCGGATACGGTGGACTCGATCCTGTATGAAAGCGCGGACAGCTATGCTCAGGCAAGGACCATCTACCTGCAAAACCGTCGCTTTGAACTGGCAAGGGATGATGAGGACGCCTATCTGGGTCTGTATGATGACCCCTATGCCGAAACCGGGACCGACCCTGTCAGGGACCCCTACCTAGACCCCTACGAGGACCCCTATGCCGAGTAACCATTTGAACCGTCGTGGTTTTGTCGCCACTGGCCTTGCCGGTCTGGCGCTTACAGCCCTTCCCCTGCCCGCTTTTGCTCAGACCGAAGCTGAGGCCAAGGCGCTTGTCGTCAGCGTCGTTGATGACATCAATCGGGTAATTGCCTCGGGCAAATCCGAGAAGGCGATGATCCGAGATTTCGAAAAAATCTTCGTGCAATACGCCGATGTGCCGATCATGGCCCGCTATGTGCTGGGGGCTGATGCCCGTTCGGCCAGCCCGTCGCAGCTGAAGCAGTTCACCAATGCGTTTCAGGGTTATATCGCGAACAAATATGGCCGCCGGTTCCGCGAGTTCATCGGCGGTCAGGTCACTGTCCGAAATGCACGCAAGATCAAGGCGGGCTACGAGGTGCGCACCTCGGTCAAGCTTCAGGGCTCGTCCCCGTTTGAGGTGACCTTCCTTGTCTCGGACAAATCGGGGCGTGACAAATTCTTCAACATGTTCATCGAAGGCGTGAATATGCTGCTGACCGAGCGGACCGAGGTTGGCGCCATGCTGGATGCGCGCGGCGGCGACCTGAACCGTTTGATCAAAGACATGAAACAGAACAGGCTCAGCTGATAACTGCAAGCGCGGCTTGTACAATCGCAGTACTCGTTCGAAACACTATATGCTAGGAAAGCCCGCAAACGGCTTTCTTAGCCCAGCCTCTTGAAATCCGCCCTTCAAGCTAGCTACCTTCGCAAACTGCGACGAGATGTGAGCTGGCCCTCATCCTTTCAAAGGACTTTTGGTCGTATTTCCAAATGTAAGCGTCACCTTCCAAGAATTTGTAGATTCGGGGCGATTGCTCGCCAATAATCCAGGTCAGATCCAGATCTTCTATCTGCTGAATTCGACGCGAGCCGCTCAATTCCGACGCGAAATAAAACCTGATCGGTTGGCGAACAACGCACTCAGCCTGCAAATCCATCCCGGTAAGAGTGCGTTTTAACTCCGCCGTCAAAACGAAATGAGCAAATGCGACGCCTATAGGGAAGCTCAGGACCAATAAACACACCAAATATACCGCCGATCGCCTACTGGATATGATAGCAAATCCAAGTGCGACGAGACCTGCGTAGATCACGAAATCAAGACCACAATTGGTGAACCTGTTGTATCCTCCTGACAGCCCGCCAAAGGCGCATTCGAGTCCACTAAGTAACGAACCGAATACCAAGATCAAGGTTGCGATAAAAACGCCTAAAAACAAACGCTTTGACCTATCCACATAGACAAGCAGAAGAACCGCACAAAACAAGATGAGTGTCGAGCGCTGGCCAACCACAAGTGAGGGGTAGACCCAAGTGTTCCCTTTTGTCGCCAGTACCACGTAAATCAGCGGGAATGCGCAGCAGGCAATAACAAGGCAGAGCAGGAACTGGGGTACAGAGATGTACTTTGACATGCGCGTTTCCAAACACGGAATTGAAGTGTCCGGGAAAGCTAGATGCGCCATCGCGTAGTTTATGATCAGCTCATACGCAATTTTGGTGCAGACGGCTGGTTTTAGAAACGCCTATCGATCAAGGCAATTTTGAAGGTATTTCGAAAGGCCGCAAGTCTTCGCGGCCAACCGAAGTATCATAACTGGGTCAATTCAACCGCTCACCAGTTTCCTTGGCAAAGTACGAAACCTTGCTCATGTCAAAGGCGAGGTTCAGCATCTCACCTGCCTGTGCACTGGTCTCGGCGTGCAGTCGTGCGGTGACCTGTTTTCCGCCAAGTTCAGAGACCACGTAAGTGTCCGCCCCGGCCGGTTCGACCATATCAACAAGGCACTCTGCCTCTTGCACCCCTGCACCTGCCCGGAAGCCTGCCTCGGCGATGTCTTCGGGGCGCAGGCCCAGAATGACATCCTGAGGCAGATTCAGATCGCGCGAATCCGTCAGAGTGATTGGTGATCCGGAATCGCGGGCGATCGAGATATGCGTACCGGTCCCATTCCGCTCGGTTCTGGCCGGAATCAGGTTCATCGCAGGTGAGCCCATGAAATCCGCTACGAACAGGTTGGCCGGGTTGTTATAGATCTCGGCCGGGCTGCCGATCTGCTGCACGATGCCGCCTTTTAGCACCACGATCTTAGTGGCCAGCGTCATCGCCTCGATCTGGTCGTGGGTCACGTAGACGATGGAAGCATCCAGTGTTTGGTGCAGCTTCTTGATTTCGGTCCGCATCTCGACCCGCAGTTTGGCGTCGAGGTTTGATAGCGGTTCATCAAACAGGAACAGCTTGGGATCGCGCACCAGCGCTCGGCCCATCGCCACACGCTGCCGCTGTCCACCGGATAACTGGCTTGGGCGCCGGTTCAGCAACTGCTCGATCTGCAGCAGGGATGAGACCTCTTTGAGCTTGGCCTCCTGCGTTGCCGCATCCACGCCGCGCACCTTCATGCCAAAGGTGATATTCTTGGCGACCGACATCGTCGGGTACAAAGCGTATGACTGGAACACCATGGCGATGTCGCGGTCCTTGGGGCTGACATGGGTCATGTCCTTGCCGCCAATGGCCAGTGTCCCACCGGTGATCGGCTCAAGCCCGGCGATGCAGTTCAGCAGGGTGGATTTACCGCAACCCGAGGGGCCGACCAGCACCAGGAAATCGCCCGGTTCGATCGAGATGTTGATGTCTTTCAGAATCTCGGTCGCGCCGTAATTCTTGTAGAGATTGTTGATATCGAGGATGGGAGCCATGGGTTATCCCTTCACGGAACCAGCGGTCAGACCGCGGATGAAATACTTACCGGCAACGACATAGACGAGCAGCGTCGGCAGCCCCGCGATGATCGCGGCGGCCATGTCGACGTTGTATTCTTTGACGCCGGTGGTGGAGTTTACGATGTTGTTGAGCGCAACGGTCACGGGCTGGGTGCCCGCCTGGCTGAACGACACGCCGAACAGGAAGTCGTTCCAGATCTGTGTGAACTGCCAAATGACGGTCACCACGATGATGGGCAGCGACAGCGGCAGGAAGATCGACCAGAAAATCCGCAGGAACCCGGCCCCATCAACGCGGGCCGCCTTGGTCAACTCGGCCGGAATGGTGACGTAGTAGTTGCGGAAGAACAGCGTGGTGAAACCAAGACCATAGATCACGTGGACGAAGATCAGGCCCGGAATGGTCCCGGCAATCCCCATGATCCCCAGCAGACGCGCCATCGGCAGCAGTACAACCTGAAACGGGATGAAGCAGCCGAACAGCATCAGCGAGAAGATGATGTTCGCCCCTTTGAACCGCCACTGCGCCACGACATAGCCGTTCAGCGCACCCAGCAGGGTCGAGATCGCCACCGCAGGCACCGCGATCAGGACCGAGTTCCAGAAATAGGGCCGCAGACCTTCGCACTGGATTCCGGTACAGGCCCCGGACCACGCGGTTTTCCAAGCGTCCAGGCTGACCTCGCGGGGCAGCGACATCAGGCTTCCGGTCCGGATCTCCTCAAGGCTTTTCAGTGAAGTGGTCAACATCACAAAAAGCGGCATGAGGTAATAGAGCGCAAAGAGGCCCAGAAGGACATAGAGCAGCCAGCGCAGGGCGATCTTGCCCATGGCGCTTTGGGTGCGGGTTTGGGGCATCGACAGATCAGTCATTTTTCGCCCTCAGTTCTGAGTAGAGATATGGAACCACGATGGCAAAGACGACCAGCATCATGATCATCGCGGACGAAGCTGCCTGACCGATATCGCCGCGCGAAAAGGCCATGGCGTACATGTAGGTTGCAGGCATGTCTGTGGCATAGCCCGGGCCGCCGCCGGTCAACGCGATGACAAGGTCAAAGCTTTTGATTGCAAGGTGCGCCAGCACGATGAAAGCAGACAGGAAAATGGGGGCCATTGAGGGGATGATGATCGCTGTGTAGATGCGCCATGTTGGGATACCATCGACCTGCGCGGCCTTGATGATTTCACCATCAACCGAGCGCAGCCCGGCAAGGAACAGCGCCATGACAAATCCCGAACTTTGCCAGATCGCAGCCAGAACAATGGTGTAGATGGCGTAGTCCGGGTTCACCAGCCAATCGAACTCGAAATTCGGAAATCCCCAGCCCTGCACCATCGCCTCGATCCCCAGACCCGGGTTGAGAATCCATTTCCATGCAGTGCCGGTTACGATCATCGACAGCGCCATAGGGTACAGATAGATCGTGCGAATGGCCCCTTCGACGCGGATCTTCTGATCCAGCAGGATGGCCAGCAACAGGCCCAGCACCATCGCGATTACGATGAACAACGCACCAAAGATATACAGGTTGTTGATCGCCGTATCCCAACGGGGCGAGTCGAACAGGCGTTCATACTGGATGAATCCCTTGATCTCGTATTTCGGCAGTAGTTTCGATCGGGTCAGCGACACCCACGCGGTCCATCCGATAAATCCGTAGACAAAGATCAATACGGCGATGAACGACGGTGCCAGCACCACCTTGGGCAGGTGGTTTTCCAGCCATTCGGACATTTTTTCCTCCGGGGAAAGATGCTCTGCCCCTCAGTATAGGGGGCAGAGCGTATTGGATCAGTAGCTGTTTGCCACTGCGTCCGCCAATTGCTGAACCGCGTCAGCCGAGGACATATCCGAGTTGAAATGCGCGGTCACAACGTCGGTGATCGCACCAGCCTGCGCACCGCGCAGTGCCATACCATGCGCGTAGGACGGCAGCAGCGAACCGCCTGCCGAGGTCGAGCCCATGTCTTCGGCCGAGATTTGCGCGCAGATGTCGAACGCATCCAGTGCAACGTCGGTCCTGGCCGGGATCGAGCCTTTGTTCAGGTTGAACACTTCCTGAAAGTTTGGCGCAACGATCAGCTTGGCCAGCAGTTCCTGACCGGCGCGCTTGTCGTCACCTTCCACGTCAAACATGGCAAAGCTGTCGACGTTGTACAGGTAGCCGTCGCCGGGGGTCGAGGCGCACAGGAAGTCTTCGCCGGGCTTTTTGCCAGCCGCAAGGAATTCACCCTTGGCCCAGTCACCCATGATCTGGAAGGCTGCTTCGCCATTCATCACCATGGCAGTGGCTAGGTTCCAGTCACGGCCTGAGAAGTTCTCGTCCACGTAACCACGCAGGGTGCGCATCTGGTCAAAAACCTGAACCATCGTGTCCGAGGTCAGCGCCTCTGGGTCCAGATCGACAAAAGCCTTCTGATAGAATTCAGGTCCGCCAAGACCCAGCGCAACGGCTTCGAACACGGTCGCGTCCTGCCATGCCTGTCCACCATGGGCCAGCGGGATCACACCGGCAGCCTGCAGCTTCTCAGCTGCGGCGTTGAATTCTTCCCATGTGGTGGGCATTTCGATACCGTTTGCAGCCAGCACGTCGGCGTTTGCCCAGATCCAGTCGATGCGGTGGACGTTTACAGGTGCGGCGCACCATGTGCCTTCGCACATCATGTGACCGGCAATCGATGCAGGCAGTACGTCCGCCCAACCTTCAGCCTCAGCCACGTTCGAGATGTCAGCCAGAACGCCTTCTTCGTACCATTCCTGAATGGCAGGACCTTTCAACTGAACGGCGGTTGGTGCGTTGCCGGCCAGAACGCGGGCACGCAGCGCGGTCATTGCCGCGTCACCACCACCACCCGCAACGGGCATATCGGTCCAGGTTCCGCCATTCGAGGCAAACTCTTCCTGCAGAACGGCGACCGACTTGGCCTCGCCACCTGATGTCCACCAGTGCAGAACTTCGGCCTGCGGCTCGGCAATAACCGAGGTGCCTGCCACCACGGCCAGAGTCGAAACTGCAGACAGTGCAAAACGTTTCATTTGGTATCCTCCCAGAAACTTCAGTGCCGCCGATCCGGCAGCGATGCGCGATATTACGGGTTGTCGGATACGGTCTGGCAACGCGTATTCTGGGGCAAGACCCAAAGAAGGTGGAAATATTCACCCCTTTTGTTACAGCGTGTTACGTTGGCCTTGAATCTGTTGCCGTTCGTTACAATTGACGGCAACGGTTGAGGGGGAACCGGGGAGGATAAGGTGACCATTCCGCGTCTATTGGTGGTGGATGACGACCCGGACATGCGGTCGATGATGACCCAGTTCTTTCAAAAAAACGGTTTCATCGCGCTGCCCGCCGCGACTGAAAAAGATGTGCTGACCCATTTGCGCGCGGGCCGGATCGATCTGATCCTGCTGGACGTCATGCTGGGTGACGAAAACGGGGTAGAGATCTGCGCCCGCCTGCGCAACGAACAAGATGTGCCGATTATCTTCGTGTCAGCGCTGTCTGCAGATCATCAGCGTATGGCAGGCTACGAAGTGGGCGCCGATGACTATATAGCCAAACCCTTCAACCCCCAGCTTTTGCTGGCACGGGTCCGGGCGGTGATGCAGCGCGCAAGACGGACACCATCGCTGGCCTATCGTCGGCGCACCAAAACATTCCGCTTTGACGGCTGGGTTTTCGACGGCAAGCGGGATGAGGTACATTCACCTGATGGCTATCTCGTATCCCTGTCCCAGCGTGAGACCGCACTGCTCAAGGTGCTGCTGGCAAATCCGCATATCCCTCTGAAGCGTGATGAAATCGCGGCAGCACTCGACGTCACCGGTAGCGATGACAAGCCCGAGGCTCAGGGTCGCGCGATCGATATGCTGGTGGGTCGTCTGCGATCCAAGATTGAAACCAACCCCAAAGAACCCAGAATGCTGCGCACCGAACGCGGTGTGGGTTACATCTTTTCCGCCGAGGTGACCGTGGAAGAAGATGCATGACCCTGCCACTGCGCCGCCTTGGCTGGATCTGGACACTGGCCGCATTTGCTGCGGGCCTTTTGTCCGGAGGGCTTTGGTTTACCTCGGCGCAGTCCTGGGATCGGTATCTGACACAGTCCTTTGTGGCCGGCTTTGCCGTGTACGAAGAATTGCGAACCGGCATGGCTTCGCCGCAGGATGTTTCGATTACGCCATTGTCACCGGACGCGGCGATCTTGGCCGAAGAAGGCAAATTTGAACAAATTCCGGGCTTTTCGGGCCGCCGTTTCGTAACCAACCTGTCGATATTGACCGACAGTTCTTCACCGCTCAGCGGGCGCGAACTGACGCTGGCGGTGATGTCCGACCGGCTGGTCTATCCGGTTTCTGATATTGTTTCGGGCAGCGATCAGACCGGGCCGCAAAAGATGGGAAACCTGACCCGGTTGCTGGCGACCTATTGCAGTGAGCCGATCCTGATCGCCAGATTCGGTCGGGGTGACTGGCAAAGTGTCGATGGAACTGCTGTCTGGGGATGCGAGGCGGCACCAACCGATCTGCGCCTGCCCGCCATATTGATTGCTGTAATCGCGCTTGCCGTCATCCTGACGTCAGTGGGCAACGTGACCGACACCTTTGCCCGGTTCGCTCAGGCACTGCGGGATCGCAGACGCAGGGGTGGGCCGGACAGCTATGACGCGGACGGCCCCGAGGAGTTGCGCGAAATCGTTTCCGCCGTGAATGACCATCTGGACGATGAACGTGCCCAGCTTGAGAAACGTGCGATTGTCCTGTCGGGTGTCAGCCACGATCTCGGCACACCCGCCACCCGGGTACGTCTGCGCGCGGCGTTGATCCCGGATGATGAGTTGCGCGAAAAGCTTGAGGCCGATGTGGATCAGATGACCGGCATGATCGAAAGCGTCCTGACCTATACCCGGTCCGAACTCAGCATCGAAGACCCACGCCAGATTTCATTGACTGCTTTAGTCGAATCTCTGGTCGCCGACTATCAGGATATGGACCTTCCGGTTTCGCTGAAACAAGTTGCTCCTGTAGTGGTAGAAGGCGCCCAATCAGTCTTTGCATCCCGGCGCGGGCAGGGATCGCTGCCTGAAACCAGGCGCATTCTGATCATGGGCCGGCCGATCTCCCTCAAACGCGCACTCAGCAACCTTATCGACAATGCGTTGAAATATGGCCGCCATGCCGAAGTTGCATTGGAAACCGATGCGCAGACAGCGACAATCGTCGTCGAAGACAAGGGAACCGATCTGTCTGTCGAGGATGTCGAGGCCCTGATGGCGCCGTTCCAACGCGGCTCTAACACAGGCTCTTCGGATGGGTTTGGACTGGGCCTGACGATTGCCGCCACCGTAGCCGAACAACACGGCGGGACGCTCAGCTTTGAGGCCGGTGATCAGGGTCTGCGGGCGCGGCTTCGAATTACGCGCCAATAGATTGTCACCTCAGCACTATGGCACGTAGCTGCGCACCAGCGCTCCGGCGATCAGGGCCCAACCGTCAGCTATGACAAAGAACGCCAGTTTGAACGGAAGAGACACCGTTGCAGGCGGCACCATCATCATGCCCATCGACATGAGCACGGCAGCAACCACGAGATCGATGATCAGAAACGGCAGAAAAATCAGGAAACCTATTTGAAAGGCACGCGCAATCTCGGACAGCATGAAGGATGGCATCAGCACCGAGATTGGCGCTTCGGGTGACAGCTGCATCGCCTCACCACCCGGGCGCAGCGCTGCCATCGAATAAAACGTATCGGCATCCAATCGGGCGGCCATGAATTCACGAAACGGAACCAATGCCCGTTCCAAAGCAGGCTCTACATCAAGCGTTTCTTCTACCATTGGACGAATGCCCGTGTCCCAAGCTTCGGTAAAGACCGGCTCCATTATGAAATAGGTCAGGAACAAAGCGAGGCTGACAATCAGCATGTTCGGTGGTGATTGCTGCAGGCCAATACCCTGTCTCAGAATGGCGAGAACCGTGATAAGAAAAGGAAAACAGGTGATCATGATTGCCAGACCCGGCGCCAGGCTGAGGATCGTGATCAGCAGGATCAGCTGTATTGTTCTAGCCGAGATCGAGCCGCCATCACCCAATGACAGGGACAGTTCTTGCGCCGTTGCAAATGAAGGCATCAACAGAAGGCCTGCGAGACCCAGCCAGAACAATTGGCGCATCATCCAATACCGTTCTGCAGGTCAGATATCTCAGTTAAGCGTACGGCGAGCCGGCCTGACTGGTCTCCCTCAAGCTCCTCCAACAATCCGCGCGCGACCAGTTGATCGCCAACATATAGATCCACCGGATCTTCTATGCGTTTGTCCAGCGTGAGCACGGCATTCTCACCCATGTTCAGCAGATCGCGGATCAGAGGACGGGCGCGCCCAACTGACACGGTGACCTCGATCGGCACAGCCTCGAACGGGTTCTTTTCGGGTTTCGGGGTCTGGGGATCACTCATTTGACAAAGCCTCTTTTGCTTCATGGAGATATGCGTCGAATGCCCGCGCGATGGTGGACAGCAACGCGCTGTGATCAACCGCGCGCCGCGCCGTACCAACCTGCAGCCGCGCCTGCCCCGGCTGAAGCGCAGGGTCTTCGATGACCTGTGGGGATGGTGAAAGCGCGTCGGGCACTAGGTTCTGCACCGCTTCTGATGAACCTTCAGGCACCACAAGCTGCATGGGTTGGCCAATCTGATCCTGTGCCATTTGGCATAACTGCTCGACGATCTGTGTTGCAAAGCTTCGATCGACCACTTCAGGCAAAATGACACCTATTAGACTCTGAAACATCGGCTCCAGAGACAGAGTCATTCGTGTCATTGCCTCGTGATAGGTAAAGGACACATCCTCGAGTGATCTTGCCAGCTCATCCGTGAGGCGCCCGCTCTGCTGTTCCTGCGCCTTTATCGCGTCTTCCCATCCGGCACCGTAGCCGTTTTCAAAAGCGGCCAGACGCTGTTCTTCCAGCGCATCTTCATCCAGCAGATGAACTGCGGCACCGTCGGACTGGGCCGTGAAATCTTCAAGGAGATGAGCGATGGACATCACACCTTCTCCTCGCTTTCCTCGAGCCAGCTGCGCAGGATCTCAACCGTTTCTTCCTGCTTGTCACCGATCATCGCACGCAGGCGATCCACGGCATCCTCGCCTTTGGCTGACGGCAGTGCGGGTACGCCTGCCTCTGCTTGCGCCTGACCCGGCAACGGAGCGAATTCCGATGATTCATCTGCTGCAATCTCACCCGTCAGATAGGGCGCGGCCTCTCCATCGGGTGCGCCGCCAGCAGGTAGCAATGCAGGTACGACAGCTTGCTTGGATAGTATCGGACGGATCACAAACAGTGCCAGAACCAACGTGACCAGCGCCAGAACTGTCATTTGAATCAAGGACATGACGTCGAGGTGAACTCGGCTCAAAAGTGAAGATGACGCCAATGTGCCCTGTGGTTCAACCGCCGGAAGGTCGAGGGATTTGAGCGTAATCACATCACCCCTTTCGGCATCGAAACCAACGGCAGAGGCGACGAGCTCACCCAAGGCATCCAGTTCGACCTGCGGCATCGGAACGAATGTCTCGACACCTGCGGCATCAATGGTTCGTTCCCCATTGACCAATACCGCAACGGTCAAGCGCTTGATCGCACCCGGGGCACGATGCACTTCGAGCTCGGTTTCGGAGATTTCATAATTCACCCGTTCGCGCGTTTGGGTGGCGTTCGAATTCGATTCATCCCCTCCGGATCCATCGCCATCCGGCAAATTCGACGCAACGGTGACATCAGAGGATTGGTTGTGAGCACTGTCCGACCTTTCCTCAACATCTGTACTGATCGCTACTCGACCTTTTGGATCAATGCGTCGTTCGCGAATGGATTCGGTTTCGGTCACAGTATCTACACTGACTTCGACAACCGCATTCCCGGCGCCAACACGCGCTTCGACCAGGCGCATCACCCTTTCTCGCAGCTGGCGCGCCTTGTCATCGGCAGTATCGGCGGCGACTGCGGTCTCCTGAGGTCCGATCACTGTGCCATTCGAATCGATCACCGAGACGTTTTCCGGGGCCAAACCGCTAACTGCCGAAGAAACCAGAAACCGGATTGCCTTGGCCTGATCGCCCGTGATCTGGCCACCTGAAGGCACCAAATAGACCGATGCTGTTGGCGACACGCTGCGCTGAAACGGATTGGCTGATCCGTTCGCAATGTGAACGCGCGCCTGGCTGACATAGGAACTGCCCACGATAGTGCGCGCCAGCTCGCCTTCCTTTGCGCGCCAGTATGCAGCGTCGAACATCTGCGACGTGGTGCCAAATCCGCTGAGGGAATCGAGCAGTTCGTAGCCTCGATTTCCGTTGGCGGGCAGGCCCTCGCTCGCCAGCGTCATACGCAATTCGTCACGCTGCGCACCGGGCACATAGATTGAGCCGCCTCTGATTTCGTAAGTAACCCCGCGCTGATCAAGCGCACGTACGATATCGCCGGCTGCGCCACTTTCGAGCCCGGCGTATAGCAGTGTCATCGACGGCGCGGTCACCAGACGGGACATGCCGAGGATTCCAAGAAACACCAGCGCTACGGCGCCAGCGACGATAATTTGTTTGCGCCTGTCCAAACTTGCCCAGACAGTTCCGATCTGCTGCACGCTCACCTCCGACTCGCCGACATTCTGTGCGGCTCTGCCTCTGTTTGGACGATTGCCCTTAACAATCGGTTAGTCCCTGCGGGGTTATGACAGTTGCCGAACAGATCGATGAGGACGTCATGACTGACGCAGCTATGGATGAGGCGGAAGCCTCCGAAAAATCAGGGAAAAAAGGGCTTATCGCAGGCGTTGTCCTGGCCTTGGCCGGGGCTGCGGGCGGATACTTCCTGACCACGTCGGGTGTATTGCCAATTGGCGGGAAAGCAGATGTTCAGGCGGCCAATGAGAATGCCGATGGCACGCCTGCAAAGGCCTTACCTGCTGTCGGTTTCGTCGATCTTCCACCGGTGATTGTCTCGGTAAATGCCGGTGATTCCCGTCATCTGAAATTCCACGCTCAGCTAGAGGTGAATGCCAAGTACATCGCCGACGTGGAAAAGATGCAGCCCCGAATCATGGATGTGTTGAACGGGTATCTTCGCGCGCTCGAGATCTCGGATCTTGAGGATTCGCTGGCCCTGATCCGCATCCGCGGACATCTGCTGCGGCGCATCGCCATCGTCACCGGCGAAGGTCGCGTGCGCGATGTTTTGGTTATGGAATTCGTACTGAACTAGGAGACGAAGTTGGAACTTATCGCGGATATTCTGCTGGTCGCAGGCGCGCTTGGGGCGGGTCTGTACTGCTTTGTTCTGGCCCGGCGCCTGAAACGATTTACTGATCTGGAAAAGGGCGTGGGCGGAGCTGTATCGGTTCTGTCAGCGCAGGCTGAGGAGCTGAAAAATTCGCTCGAATCGGCCCGACACGCATCGGACCAGTCCGGTCTAACACTGCAGGATCTGACGCAGAGGGCGGAATCCGTTGCCCAGCGCCTGGAACTGATGATGGCATCGATGCACGATGTGATTCCTGAAGACTCCATAGATGAAAATACGCCCCCGGCTGAGGCTGAACCGGGAGAAGAATCGGAAGAAGAATCTGCTGAAACAGAGACTAACATTGAAGATTTCAGAGAAAATCAGGAGCTTGAGCCCCCTGCCAAAGAGGCCACAAAACCTCCCGAAGGGCTGATGTTCTTTCGCCACGCACCGCAGCTGGACGAGGCCAGCAGATGAGGCTGAACAGAAAGGGCAAATCAGGCCGCCAGCGCAGCGGCGTTCTGACATTGATATCGGCCCTGATGATCGGCTCCGCCGTTATTCGGTTGAGCCTGGAGGCCGGACCCGCTCTGGCGCGTGGCGATCAGACAGGATCGACATCGCAACCTCAATCCCAACAATCGGGGTTTGAAAAACAGGAACTACAAGTCGTGCTGACCGAATTACGGCGGCGTGAAGAGGCAATCGAGAGGCGTGAAAGGATCGTGCAGGATCGTGAGAAGGCTTTGGAAATAGCTGATCTGGCCATTGCGAGCCGGTTGATCACACTACGCGAGGCAGAAGATGCGCTTCGCGCAACTGTTGCAGTCGCCGATAACGCCGCCGAGGCAGATCTGACCCGACTTACTGATGTCTATCAGAACATGAAGCCGAAAGACGCCGCGGCGTTGTTTGAGACTATGGATCCAATTTTTGCAGCCGGTTTCCTGTCTCGTATGCCGCCCGATACAGCCGCTGGTGTCATGGCCGGTCTAAACCCCGAAGCCGCCTATACCATCAGTGTTGTAATGGCCGGGCGCAACGCGCTGGCTCCACAGGAGTGACACCTGTGTCTTTCAAACCCTCAGTTCGCGCCGTTGGAGATCGTATATGCTTGGGATCGTAGGTATTGTCGTCATTTTCGTGATGGTATTCGGCGGATATCTGGCTGCTGGCGGCAAGATGGCCATCATCATGAAGTCGCTTCCCTTTGAAATGATGATGATTGGAGGCGCCGCAGTCGGCGCATTCATGATCAGTAATGATTTTGGCGGGGTCAAACATACCGCCAAGGACATCGGAAAAGTGTTCAAGGGGCCGAAATGGAAACCCGAAGACTATCGAGATCTGTTGTGCCTATTGTTTTCACTGATCCGCATCGCACGGGCAAATCCCGTCGAGTTAGAGCAACATATCGAAGATCCCGAGAGCTCTTCGCTGTTTTCCACCTACCCAAAAATTCAGGCCGATCGCGAAGCTGTTGACTTGATCTGCGACACGATGCGCTCAGCCTCGATGAATTATGATGATCCGCATCAGGTTGAGGAGGTTTTGGAGAAGCGGATGGAAGCAAACTTCCATCACGCGATGCACTCCAGCCATGCGCTGCAGACCGTGGCAGACGGCCTGCCTGCGTTGGGTATCGTTGCTGCGGTTCTTGGCGTGATCAAGACGATGGGATCAATCGACCAGCCTCCGGAAGTTCTGGGCAAGCTGATCGGTGGTGCTCTTGTCGGCACATTTTTGGGTGTATTCCTGGCCTACGGGCTGGTGGGGCCGTTCGCGGGAAAGGTGAAGGCCGTCGTTGAAGAGGACAACCACTTCTACCAACTGATCAAAGAGGTTCTGGTAGCCAACCTGCACAACCACAACACCGCGATGTGTATCGAAGTTGGACGCCAGAATACTCCGACGCATAACCGACCCGGTTTTACTG
The DNA here is from genome assembly GCF_013030265.1 of Ruegeria arenilitoris. Taxonomy (GTDB): domain Bacteria; phylum Pseudomonadota; class Alphaproteobacteria; order Rhodobacterales; family Rhodobacteraceae; genus Ruegeria; species Ruegeria arenilitoris_E. The sequence goes on along the minus strand of NZ_WPZQ01000012.1, from coordinate 64,809 downwards.
AGCTTGAAGATGCGCTGAAAGAACTGAAACAGGCGGCAGCATGATCAGGAAATGCGTCCTCTCGTTTATCCTGGTCTTTTCCGCAACATGTGCAAATGCACAGGAAGTCCGAGTGCGCTCGGGTGAGCATGACGGCTTTACAAGGCTGGTCCTTCAGATACCGCCCAAGACAGACTGGACGCTGACTCACGAAAAAGATGGTGCCCGGATAGATGTTGAGCTTGATGGCGTCACATACAACACCAACTCGGTGTTTTCACGGCTGTCCGAAAACCGCCTGAAATCGCTGTCACAAGAGAAACCGGGTACAGCTCTTGAAATGGAGTTTGGGTGTGCCTGCGCCGCATCGGCCTTTTTGTTCAGGGATAACATGATCGTCGTTGATATCGCGCCCGGTGAGCCCTCGCTGTCCGTGACCCAAGACCTCCCTCCGATGGTTTTGCTGCCTGATCTGCAGTTAGACGATGAATCAGAGATCGAAGAAACACCTGACCCCGTGCCATCGCTGCAATTGAATGGCCGAGCGTTAGAGGATCAACTGATGTCGCGAATGCTACAGGGAGCTGATCGTGAGATCGTCGATCTGCAGCTTTCCGATATTGGTCCAAGATCAACAGAAAAGGTCGCGCCAGGCAATATTCTGGAAGACTTGCCAGCGAACGTAATGGTCTCATCTGTTCTGGATGAGCTTCGCGGGCTCGAAGGGCTGTCTTTGCCTCAGATTGAAACGCAGCCCACCTGTATCTCTGATAAAGATCTGGGGTTTGCTTCGTGGTCTGATGGACGCCCGTTTCCGGAACAGGTTGCAGAGCTGCGGACCGGTTTGTTTCTGGAGTTTGATCGCATCGATGTAGAACGGGTTGAGAAGCTGGCCCAGCTTTATGCCTATCATGGCTATGGGGCTGAAGCGGTTCAAACGCTCGAACTACTTGCGAACGCCCCTTCAAACAGCGCGTGGATTATTGCGATTTCCAATTTGCTAGACGGTCGGCCCCAGTCAGAGCCGAACCCGTTTCAAAGCCTCCAGAGATGCGAGGGTGACGCTGCTTTGTGGGCGCTGTTAACCGAGGGGGATTTGCATCCCGATGCGCAGCTTTCTTCGATCGAACAATCTTTTGCGAGGCTGCCGGATCATCTGAGGCGTTCGTTGGGGCCCGAACTTTCCGAGATTCTGGTCAACGCCGGGGAATTGGAAGCAGCCCGCCGTGTCTTACGTTCAGTCGATCGTATCGATGCGGACTCGCAGCCAAAGGTTACGTTGGCTAAAGCAGATGTTGCAGAAGCTGCCGGTGACAAAGCTGAAAGCGAGGCATTGCTGTCCGAAGTCATTCAGGCCTCAGAGTCGGATTTGGAAACCCCCTTGGCTTTGGCGCGTTTGGTGGAAAAGCGCTGGTCGGATCGTGGCGCCATAACCTCTGAAGAACTTGAACTGGTGGCTGGATTTGCCATCCAGCTCAGACGATCAGAAATAGGCTCTGTTATGGCGCAAAGTCATGCAGTCGCTCTTGGTTTGAATCAGGAGTTTGGCCCCGCCATGGAACTGATCCGGGCACATTCGGAAGACCAAGATTGGGCTGGGGCTTCAAACCGCGTGATGCATTTGTTGTCCGAACGCGCGGATGACGTGACATTCTTGCGCTACGCCCTGAACCTTCGTCCGGTATCGGGTGACACGTTGGAAACCGAAACAGCAATAGCGCTGTCAGAGCGTCTTGCAGAGCTTGGTTTTGCCTCTCAGGCCTATGCGCTTGCGAACCGGCCACAGGATCGGATCAAACGGAAAGACAGAGCCAGACTTCGCGCCCGCGCCGCATTGTTGCAGGGGCAACCGCATCGGGCATTACTGGAGATTACTGAGGATGACTCTGATGAGGCGCAGCTCCTGCGCGCCCGGGCCCTAGCAGACACGGCAGACCTATCTACTGCAGCTTCGCTGCTTCGTGCGACTGGTGAGAATGATGAAGCGGACCGTCTGTTCTGGCTCGCAGGACAGACAGAAGATATCAACGGCACCTCTTCGAGCAAGTTTGGAACGTTGAGTGAACTGGATCAGGCCCTGGGCCAACCGGTTTCGCGTTCACCGGACACTCCACTCTCTGATGCGAAAACACTTCTGTCAGACAGTGAATTGACCCGTGAGCGGATTGAAGAGTTACTCACGATCGCAGCCAATAAGTAATGTAAAAGGGGCGCAACTGGCCGGAACAGGTGTCTTTCCGGCCAGTCCTCATCTCAATCAGTAAGGCGCTTCTACGTCGTTCATCGAAACGTAGACAGTTTTCATTTCGCTGAAATGGTTGATCGCCAGTTTCGAGTTTTCACGACCCACACCCGACATTTTCGACCCACCAAAGGGCGCTTCGACCGGGGCAAGGTTGTAGGTGTTGATGTAGCAGGTTCCCGCCTCGAAACCGGCCACGATGCGGTGCGCACGCGTCACATCATTGGTAAACACACCAGCCGCCAATCCAAACTCGGTGTCATTGGCTCTGGCCAGAACCTCTTCTTCGGTTTCGAAATCCAGCACTGACATCACAGGCCCGAAGATCTCTTCGCGGGCGATGGTCATATCGTCGGTCACGTCTGCAAACACAGTTGGTTGTATATAAAAACCGTCGCCTTCGATGCGTTCGCCACCATAGACAAGGCGCGCGCCCTCTGACTTGCCTTTTTCTACATAGCCCAAAGCGATGTTCATCTGATTTTCGCTGACCATCGGACCGAAATTAACCTCCTCATCCAACGGATCACCGATTTTCGCCGTCGCCAGACGCTCTGACAGGCGCTTCAGGAAGGCTTCTTTGATCCCTTTCTGAACAAACACGCGCGTGCCGTTTGAGCAAACCTGACCCGACGAATAGAAATTGCCCAGGATCGCGCCCGAAACAGCGTTTTCGATGTCAGCATCATCGAACACGATCATCGGGGATTTGCCGCCCAGTTCCATGGTGACGTGCTTCATGCCGTCTGCTGCGGCTGCATAGACCTTGCGGCCAGTCGGGACAGATCCAGTTAGCGAGACCTTCGCAACGCGCGCATCGGTCACCAGCGAAGCACCGACATCGCCGTAACCCTGAATGACGTTATAGACACCTTTGGGAGCGCCAGCTTCGATCAGGATCTCGGCAACCTGCAATGCAGACAATGGCGTAGTCTCAGACGGCTTGAACACCATTGTGTTCCCACAAGCCAGGGCCGGGGCACCTTTCCAGCAGGCGATCTGGGTCGGATAGTTCCACGCGCCGATCCCGACGCAGACGCCCAGCGCTTCACGGATCGTGTAGACAAAATCTCCGCCACCCAACGGGATGTGCTCACCGGTTAACGAAGCGGCCATTCCGCCAAAATACTCCAACGCATCCGCACCGGAGGTAGCATCCGCCACCAGCGTCTCTTGTAGGGGTTTGCCGGTATCATGGGTTTCGATAATGGAAAGCTCGCGGTTGCGTTCACGCATGATATCGGCTGCCCGACGCAGGACACGGCCGCGCTCGGTTCCGGACATCGCGGCCCATTCAGCCTGTGCTGCTTTTGCACTGTTTAGAGCCTGATCCACGATTGTGGGGGTCGCCGAGTGCAGCCTCGCAATCACCTCGCCCGTAGCGGGATAGATTACATCGATGGGTGCGCCGCTGGTGTCCTCAACGTATTCGCCGTTGATGAAATGGCTGGCCTTGGGCTGAAACTTCATGCCGGGTCCTTTTCTTTGCAAACGCGCCCGATCCATTGGGGCGACAGTAACAGTTCAATTCGCAGGTAATGGTTATTGATTGGTCAGTCAATAAAACACTGCAACCGGCGAGAACTTGCCTGTAAAACAGGCCCCCCTCTTGAAATGAATAGTTAATGTTCCATTTATGTTCTACATAGTCAGAGGATAAACCGATGACCCAAGCAACACGCAAATTGGCCCCGAACGGGCCTACGAACGACTACCATCTTCTTCCGGTCACCGACCGCCAGATGCGCTATGCCCGCGCCATCGCAGAACAGACGGCTTTGGAGATACCGGTTGAAGCGCAGCGTGACCGCAGATCAATGTCGGATTGGATTTCGGCGAACAAGCCTCATGACCCTTCGCCGTTTGCGAGCTATCCAACCGGCAAACAAGTTGCGTTTGCTGAACGCATCTCGCGCTCGAAGCGTCGGCCGATTCCGTCGGAGTGTTTTCGCGACAAGCAACTCATGTCGCAGTGGATTGACCGCAACAAATAGGTTTCTTGAGCTAATTTCTCAGAATTAGTGCCTGTGATGGCCGTGAGATCGGCCATACAGACCCACTGCGGCGGCAACAAACAATCCCAACAATATGTAGCCGGTTATTGCCTCGGCCACGGCCAGTGCCCGGCACATTCCGACAGGTCGCAGATCGCCAAAGCCCACCGTGGTGAATGTGACATACGAGAAATAGAGAACATCTGCCGGACCATTGGCTCCGGTCACACACACATCATCGTAGCCGAACGAGCCGTAAACAGCGGCAAACAGGAACGGCACGACCTGGATGAATGAGATTCCCATCAGCATCAGCTGCCGCTTGGGCGATCTGACAAGGCTGATATGATACCAGGCCTGAGAAATGAGCCAGACAATGAGGCCAAGCGTGGCTATGCCCCCAACAGTATCACCAGCCGTGGTCTCATTCAGGTGAGACAGAGCATACCAGGCGACAAAGCTGACCAGAACCAGCACGGAAGCCGCGATTATCGTGGGCTTCCAATCCTGTAGTGTCGATGGATCCTGCGGCATGATCTTTCCCTAACGACGCGTACCGCGGAACATCATTCTATGGCTGTGCTAAGACCGCAACCCTTTAAGACCATTGATTAATGACTGCCCAGATGTTCCTGACCACGGCTGCGCGCCAGAACGATCTGTTTCTGCCGTTCACGGAACCGCACCTTGTCCTGCTCGGACGTTTCGTTAATGCACCGATGGCAGGACACGCCATGTTCGTATTCCGGACGCTTCACATCTTCGGGCAGGATAGGACGGCGGCAACCATGGCACAGTTTGTGTGGCCCTTCGACCAAACCGTGCCCGACAGAGACACGATTATCGAACACAAAGCAGTCGCCCTGCCATGTACTGTCTTCTTCAGGCATTTCTTCGAGATAACGCAGAATTCCACCTTTGAGATGATAGACATCCTCGACCCCCTGCCCCAGCAGGTAATTGGTGGATTTCTCGCACCGGATGCCACCGGTACAGAACATGGCCACCCGCTTGTTATGAAAGCGATCCTTGTTTTCTTCCCACCAGGCCGGAAAATCACGGAAACTGGCTGTTTCAGGGTCTATTGCACCCTCAAACGTACCGATCGCAACCTCGTAATCATTGCGCGTATCGATCACAACCACGTCGTCCGAACGGATCAGATCGTTCCAGTCCTCGGGCTCGACGTAATGGCCGACGCTGGCGCGCGGATCCACATCCGGCTGCCCCATCGTCACGATCTCTTTCTTCAGACGCACTTTCATCTTGCCAAAGGGCGGGTGATCCGATGTTGCCTCTTTCCACTCAAGATCAGCGCATCCCGGCAGGCTACGGATATGAGTCAGAACGGCGTCAATCCCTGCACGGGGGCCTGCAATCGTTCCGTTGATCCCCTCTTTCGCCAAAAGAAGGGTCCCTTTGACGGATTGTGCGCGGCACAGCTCTTGCAGAGCGGGGCGCAGCGCGTCGGGGTCAGGAAAGCGCGTGAAATGATATAAGGCAGCGATTGTGTACATGTGCGCGATCTAATCCCCTTACCCAAAGGACGCAAGGGATCGCATTGACGCCTTCGGTTCCGCCCCCTACCGATAGGGCAACCAGAGGAGACCCAGATGACTCATGCCCTGATCGTAATTGACGTCCAGAATGATTTCTGTCCCGGTGGCGCGCTTGCCGTGTCCGGAGGGGATGAGATCGTGGCACCGATCAATTCCCTGATGGATGAGTTTGATGCGGTGATCCTGACACAAGATTGGCATCCGGCGGGCCATTCTTCATTCGCAAGCTCGCACCCGGGCAAAAATCCCTTCGACATGACCCAGATGCCTTACGGCCCACAGGTTCTTTGGCCGGACCACTGCGTTAAAGGCACCCAAGGCGCAGCGTTTCATGCCGATCTTCGCACAGATGCCGATTTGATTCTGCGCAAAGGCTTTCGCAGTAGCATCGACAGCTACTCCGCTTTTTTCGAGAACGACCAGAAAACACCTACCGGTTTGAAAGGTTATCTTGAGGCGCGGGGGATCGAAAAGCTGACAATGGTCGGCCTCGCCACGGATTTCTGCGTGCATTTTTCGGCGGTAGATGCGGCAAAGCTGGGATTTGATGTCACTGTCCGGCAAGACGCTTGCCGTGCCATCGATCTGGACGGATCATTGGATGCAGCCATTCAGGCTATGCGCGATGCGGGTGTAACCATGGCCTGATCGTCAGGGTGCAGCGCCTGCGGCAGCCAGATACTTAAGCAATACAAACAGGATAACCGCCAGCCCAAGGGCAAACCCAATACGACCGGGAACAGTACGCCGATCTGGTTTTACCGGCACCGCGGGTTGTGGTTTGCTCTGCTGGAGGGGCTCTTTGCGCACGATCCCGATTTCGGGTTGTGCAGTACGGATGTGGCGCAGGAAATCACTGAAATCAAACTCGCCGCTATATTCGCCCTTCAAGCCCTGGCTCTTGATGTTTGCAAACAGGTTACGAAGGATACGGTCCCGATCCGCCGCATGCTGAGGTGAGTAGTATCCCATCGGCACGCCGCAGTTTCGGGTTTCCAGTCCAAATCCTGCATCCTCGAACATCTTTCTGATCTTCGGCGAAGCACCGCGCAGCGCATCCGCTGTTTTCACATCCCGAAACAGCGCACGTACTCGGGCGCCTTCCGGTTGCTCGGAATTCACCGTTTCAGACTCCAGTTCATCTGGTGCAATCGTAACAATGTCAAAGTCGTACTCGAGACCCATCCACCAAATTCAACCTTTTCGATCCATCCCCCACACTCACTAAATGGTGAAACGAACTCACAATATGCCCGCAATGTGACCTGACCTAGGCATTGTCACCATTTTAGCGACTCTTGCCATTCACCGCATCGATTGATCTAACAACGGAAATCGCAGGAGTTCCACATGGTCGACATCGCAACGCGGGTCTACAATCATAAATGGAAGATTGACCCCATTGTCCGGTCTTTGATCGACACAGATTTCTACAAACTGCTGATGTGCCAGTCAGTGTTTCGAAATAAGCCCCAAACGGATGTTGCATTTTCGCTGATCAACCGGTCGAATCATGTTCCTTTGGCGCGATTGATCGATGAAGGGGAACTACGCGAACAGCTGGATCACATCCGTTCACTCAGCCTCAGCCGCGGTGAAAGCACCTGGCTACGCGGGAATACGTTCTATGGCAAACGCCAGATGTTCCGCTCGGATTTCATGGAGTGGTTCGAAAATCTGCGCCTGCCGCCGTATCATCTTGAACGCAGAGGGGATCAGTACGAGCTTACCTTTGAGGGTAAATGGCACGAGGTCATGCTGTGGGAAATCCCGGCGCTTGCCGTGCTGATGGAACTGCGCTCCCGCGCTGTGTTGAATGATATGCGCCGGTTTGAATTGCAGGTGCTCTATGCAAGGGCAATGACCCGCGTTTGGGAAAAGATCGATCAACTGCGCACGATTAAGGGCTTGGGGATCGCAGATTTCGGCACAAGGCGGCGGCATTCCTTCCTGTGGCAGGACTGGTGTGTGCAGGCGATGATCGAAGGGCTGGGTGGCGCCTTCACCGGAACCTCGAACTGCCTGATCGCCATGCGACGCGAGGTCGAGGCCATCGGGACCAATGCCCATGAGCTGCCAATGGTGTATTCCGCTCTGGCCGAGGACGATGCCGCGCTGGCGCAAGCCCCTTATGATGTTCTGAGCGACTGGCATGAAGAACATGAAGGCAACCTGCGGATTATCCTTCCTGATACTTATGGGACTCAGGGCTTTCTGGATCGCGCGCCGGACTGGTTGGCGGGCTGGACCGGTATCCGTATCGACAGCGGTGATCCGGCGACCGGGGCCGAGACCGCCATCGCGTGGTGGAAATCCCGTGGCGAAGATCCATTAGAAAAGCGGGTCATATTCTCGGACGGACTGGACGTGGACAAGATTCGTGAGCTTCACAGCCAGTTTGCGCACCGCACCAAGGTTTCCTTTGGTTGGGGCACGCTGCTGACCAACGATTTCCGCGGCCTTGTACCTGATGACGCTTTGGCGCCGTTCTCCCTGGTTTGCAAGGCAGTGTCAGCCAATGGTCGACCGACAGTCAAACTGTCGGACAACCCTGAAAAGGCGATGGGTCCTTCAGAACAGATCGAACGCTATAAGCGGGTTTTTGGCGTCGGTGCTCAGCAAGCGATCGAGGTGATCGTCTAGGGCCTGCTGGCCCGAAAGATCACCCAGATCGCGGCAAATACACCGACAAACCCACCGATATAGCTGGCGTCATGCATGGCCCCGGCGCGCAAAAAGCCGACTGGGTTCCGGATCGTCTCAGGCAGGGCGATTTGAGCAGCAACTTCCTGATCCACAGCTATCAGGCCAAAGGCAAATCCGATCCCCGAGGCGAGCGCCGTGATCAGGAATACTACAAAAATCGCCCGCAGCCCTGCAGACCAGAGCTTTCCAGCCGGTGACAATAGCAGCAACCCAAGGAGGAAGGGCGGTAGTCCAACGATCAACCCCATCCACCAGCTCGCGCGCCACCCCACGATGGCCGCCCCAATCCGGGGCGGGACCTCGGACGGAATCGCAAATTGCCGGAATTTAAATTGGTGGAAATAGTCCGGGCCAACGGTGTAACTAACCTGATTGTGCAGGGCGCCAAACAATCCAGCCGCCAACATTGCGACGGTCAGCAACATCAAAAACACGCCCAGTTTAGCCATGATAGGCTGCGACCGTTTTCAGTTGCGAGAAACCATAGAGCGCCTCGAAACCCTTTTCGCGACCGTGGCCGGATTTTCCAACACCGCCGAACGGCAGCTCCACGCCTCCACCAGCTCCGTAGTTGTTTATGAAAACCTGTCCCGACCTAAGCTGCTTTGCCAGCCGCATCTGCCTTGCGCCATCTCTGGTCCAGATGCTTGCGACAAGGCCATAATCAGTACTATTTGCTATATTTAGAGCCTGTTCTTCGGTATCGAATGGGATCAGAACCTGCACCGGGCCGAAAATTTCATCCCGGGCAAGCGTGTGATCGGCTGGCACATCCGCAAACAGTGTAGGTCGCACATAGGCACCTGTATCCGGGGCAGTTGCCACCACTTCTCCCTGGGCGGCGATACTCAGGTCAGATCCTTTATCAAGAAAGCCAGTCACAATCTGTTTCTGGCGCTCTGATATCAGCGGGCCGAGGCGCAGATCATCCCTGGCCGGCCCCACGGTCAGTTCTGCGTAAGCCTGGGCCATCCTCGACCTGACTTCATCATAGACCCCGCGCTGCACAAGGATACGCGAAGATGCAGAGCAGGTCTGACCTGCGTTCTGGATGCCCGCATTCACCAGAAACGGCAGTGCCGCATCCAGATCGGCGTCATCAAAGACCAACTGCGGTGATTTTCCGCCAAGCTCGAGCGTAACCGGAACCACATTGCGCCCCGCCGCCTGCTGAACAAGCGCACCGGTCGCAACCGAACCGGTGAACGAGATATGATCGACATCCGGATGAGAAGACAGCGCGGCGCCGGCCTCGACACCTAACCCCGGTACTACATTCAGTGCGCCTTTCGGCAATCCGGCGTCGATCGCCAAATGGGCAAAGGCCAGAGCGGTCAGGCAGGCTTCTTCCGCAGGTTTCAATACGCAGGCGTTGCCCATGGCCAGCGCGGCACCTACAGATCGGCCAATGATCTGCATCGGATAGTTCCAAGGCACGATATGGCCCGTGACCCCATGTGGTTCGCGCAGGGTATAGACCGTGTAGCCGTCCAGATATGGAATGGTATCGCCCATCACCTTGTCCGCCGCACCACCGTAGAACTCACAGTACCGCGCCAAAGCCACAGCATCAGCCCGCGCCTGTGTCAAAGGTTTGCCGACATCCATCGCCTCAAGCACGGCGAGCTCGTCAACACGTTCCAATACCAGCTGTCCGAGGCGTGTCAGAATACGTCCGCGTTCCAGCGCCGTCATTCGCCCCCATTCGCCATCTGATGCAACACGCGCCGCTTTGACCACCGCATCGATATCCTGTTCGCCACCACGCGCAATCTGGCAGAGTTCCGATCCATCAGACGGGTTGATCAGTGGGAGAGTCTTACCAGATGTTGCAGGTTTCCAATTTCCGCCAATCAGGCAAAGACTCGGGTCGAACCAAAGCGGGCTGTTCATCAATTCATTCTCCAATAGGCTCTAATAAAGGTGTTTTCATGCTGCGCCTCGACCTATTTCCGGCAATCTGGGCGCTGCCGCGATTAGCTTCCGAGTGTAGGAATGCTGCGGATCCGTAAAAACCTGTTCGGTTTCACCCTGTTCAACAATCTTCCCCGCCTGCATCACCATCACACGGTCCGTAATTGTCCGGACTACACTCAGATCATGGCTGATGAAGAGATAGGTCAGGTTATAGGCCTCGCAAAGCTCAGCCAGCAGATCCAGGATCTGCGCCCGGACAGACACATCGAGCGCCGAGACCGCTTCATCAAACAGGATCAGTTCAGGGCGGGTGATCAGCGCGCGCGCAATTGCGATGCGCTGACGCTGGCCACCAGAAAATTCGTGAATGTACTTGTTCGCGTCATCCGCGCTGAGGCCAACAGCGCCGAGCATTTCGGCGATACGATCCAGCCGATCCGAGCCGTGTGGTGGATCATCCAGCAGATAAAACGGTTCGGTTATCAGGCGTGAAACGCGATGCCGGGGATTGAAGCTGCCGAATGGATCCTGAAACACCACCTGCATTTTTCGGCGGACCGCGAGATTGGGTTTGTGGCCAGAGAATACCGGTTGGTCATCCAACAGGATTTGTCCGCTCTGAATCTCTTCAAGCCCTAAAATAGCCCGTGTTAGGGTCGATTTTCCGCAACCAGACTCTCCTACAAGCCCCAGACGCTCACCTCGGTTCAACACGAAACTCACCTGATCAACAGCACGGTGCGTACCGGGGGTCTGGAACAACTGTTTTCGAGGCAGACGGTAGTCGCGCACAACGCCAGTCACCTGAAGCAGGGGTTTGGTTTCATAAGACTCAGGCAGGTTAACCTGATGCTCCGATGCCTCGAACAGCATGCGGGTGTACGGATGCTGCATGTTGCGCAGCAAATGATCGGTTGCACCACTTTCAACAACTTCGCCATGGCGCATTACCACGATCTGATCAGCCATGTCCGAGACGACAGCCAGATCATGGGTAATCATCAACAGACCCATACCGTATTCCGTGACCAGCCCTTTCAGAAGATCCAGAATTTGGGCCTGCGTCGTCACATCCAGCGCTGTGGTCGGTTCATCCGCAATCAGTAGTTTTGGCCGCAAAGCAATAGCCATCGCAATTACGACCCGCTGGCGTTGTCCCCCTGATAACTCGTGCGGGTAACGGGACATTGGAAACTTGTCAGGCGGCAGCCCCACGCGGATCAGAACTTCCTGCGCGCGCTCTCGGGCTTTGTAAGCAGGCATTGCCTGATGGATCAGGATGGTTTCCATCACCTGATCTCCGATTGTCTTGACCGGGTTGAGTGCGGTCATCGGTTCCTGAAACACCATCCCGATGGAAGCCCCACGCAGGGCACACATCTCAGCCTCGGGGCGGTCCAGCAGTTCCTGCCCATTGAGCTTAATGGAACCTTTGCCCACCGCTCCGTCTGGCAGCAACTGCATGACGGCCAATGCGGTCATGGATTTGCCCGATCCGCTTTCCCCCGTCACTGCCACGATCTCACCCGGGGCAATCGACAGGCTAACCTGATTTAGGATTTCAGCCTCGTGAATCGATAGAGACAGGTTTTCGATCTGCAACAAGCTCATGCGCGCGCCACCCTGATGCGGGGATCCAGAAAGTCGCGCAAACCGTCACCCAACAGGTTCAACCCCAGCACGGTCACAATGATCGCCCCACCCGGAATCAGAGCCAAATGCGGGGCAAAACTGACCATTGTCTGCGCATCTGCCAGCATTCGACCCCAGCTGGGCGTCGGAGGTTGCGCACCCAAACCAACATAAGAAAGGCCCGCCTCGGCCAGAATTCCCAGCGAGAATTGAATGGTCCCTTGAACGATCAGCAGATTGGCCACGTTGGGCAGGATATGTTCGGCAGATATACGAGTCGCACCCTTACCAGCGACGCGGGCGGCAAGGATAAATTCACGCTCCCACAGGGACAGGGCCGCTCCGCGCGTGATCCGCGCAAAAACAGGTATGTTGAAAATACCGATGGCGATGATCGCGTTGATCGCACCAGCACCGAATACGGCCGTGATCAGGATGGCGATAACCAGCGATGGGAAGGCAAAGACCAGATCATTGCCGCGCATGATCAACTCATCCAGCCACGAGCCTTTGCGCGCTGCGGCGGTTAACCCCAGCGGCACACCCAACGCCATGCCAATACCTACAGCCACCAGAGCGACAGCAATCGAAGTCCGCGCGCCCACCATGATCATCGAGAACATATCGCGCCCGAAATGGTCCGTACCGAACCAGTGCTGAGCGCTGGGTGGCTGCAGCTTGTCCGGGATATTCATCGCCGCATAGTCATAGGGCGTCCAGATAAACGAGATCAGCGCTGCAAGCAGGACCAGCGACGATAGAGCCGCGCCGAGGATCAGGTTGCGGCTCATGTTCTGTTCCTCAGCCGGGGATCAACAGCCGCATAGGCCAAATCGACCAGAAAATTCACCATGATGACGGCAAAAACCAGCAACATGACTACGGATTCAACCACGATCAGGTCGCGGGCCGAGATTGCCTGGAACACCAATCGCCCCAAACCGGGCAGATAGAACACCTGCTCGATGATGATTGATCCCGCCAACAGAAAGGAAAACTGCAGCCCGATGATGGTCAGAACCGGGATCAGCGCGTTGCGAACCCCATGCCGCCACAATGCCTGCCGACGTGACAGACCCTTGGCCCTGGCTGTACGCATGAAATCCTCGCCCAGAATGTCCAGCAAGGCTGAACGCATCACCCGCGCCAAAATGGCCGCCTGCGGCAGGGCAAGCGCAATAGCGGGCAATGTCAGCGAATGAAGGCCTGCCCATATCCCTTTGTCCCAACCGACAAAGCCACCGGCATTGAACCAGCGCAGGTTGATGGCAAAGATCAGAACCAGCATCATGGCAAACCAGAAATTCGGAACCGCGATCCCTAGCTGTGTGGCCCCCATCACCGTCAGGTCACCGGGCCTGCCCCGTCGCGCTGCGGCATAGATACCGGCCGGAAAGGCGATCAGCGTGGACAAGGTCAGCGCATACAGTGCCAAAGGCAGCGACACCCACATACGATCTGCAATCATCTGAGAGACGGGCGTGCGATAGGTATATGACGTCCCGAAATCCCCGGACAGCATTCCCCCGACCCAGTTGAAGTATCTCTGGGTCTGGGAGACATCCAGTCCCAGTTCTGATCTGAGGGCCGCCAATGTCTCGGGCTGAGCATTTACGCCAAGCATGAAGGATGCCGGATCGCCCGGTGCCACCTCGATCACGGCGAAGATAACCACTGAGGCGACAGCAAGGCTGACGATGAGGGAAATCAAACGTTTAAGCGCATAGCGAAGCATCAGCGTCACGTTAGGCCGGGATTTCCTGCTGGTCCAGCGCCACATTGAGGGATCGAACTTTGGTCGCACGATCCTTGTTCGGGCAAAATCCCTGAATTAGACTCTAAATATTATCTCGGAAAGGAATTTACGATGAAGACACCTACATTGGTCGGTATTTTGTGCCTATTGGCAGGTCCTGTGATAGCGCAGCAACTGGATGTAGATTTTTCCATAGTCGAGGACGGGCAAGCCGCTGGCTGCGCAGGCAGCATTGTATCTGGCCTCGACCCCAACGGTGACGGCTTTCTGGCGGTGCGTACCGGACCGGGATCAGATTTTCGCAAGATTGATGAGCTGCACAACGGCAATCAGGTCCGCACCTGCGCCCGGACTGGGAAATGGGTAGGGGTGTATTATGGCCAGCCGCGCCAGAAGGGCTGGGTTCACAGCAACTGGCTGATAGACGGCGCCGGATAAATTAAAGACCGGGATCACATAGTGACCCCGGTATCGTCTGTTACTCTGACCAGCTGATTTCGGTAAGATCAATCGCTGCTGTGGGGGCATTTTTCCACAAACCCTGCACACCGGCTTTTGCCACACCCAGCTTGGCCAGCTGGAACAGGTACCCGTTGACATAATCCTCAGCGATCAGGCGCTGCGCCTCACCAAGCAGTTTCGCTCGCTCTTCGGGGTCCGTTGTCGAGTTTAGTGTGTCCATCACGGCCTGGAAATCCAGGCTGTCATACTGGAAGTAATAGTCAGGCCGCGCGTAGATGCCGATATCCATCGGTTCAGTGTGGCTGACGATGGTCAGGCCAAAATCCTTGCCCTTGAACACACTTTCCAACCATTGCGCCCATTCAACATTGATGATCTCGGCGTTGATACCGACATCGGCCAGCTGGGCCGCAACGATTTCGCCCCCGCGCCGCGCATATGATGGCGGTGGTAGATGCAGCGTGGTTTCAAATCCATCGGCAAAACCTGCCTCGGCCAGCAATGTCTTGGCCTTTTCAGGATCGTAAGCCGAGTTTCCCGTCAAATCGACATAGGCCGGATTGTGCGGCGCGAAATGTGTGCCGATGGGCGTGCCATATCCGAACATTGCGCCATCGATGATGGCCTGCCGGTCAATGGCATGGGCAACCGCCTCACGCACCCGGATATCATCAAAGGGAGGTTGCTTGTTGTTGGTGGACAGGATCGTCTCACCCTCGGTCGATCCGACCAAAACCTGAAACCGGGGGTCGGCCTCGAACTGCGGAAGGTTTTCAGGTGCCGGGAAATTGTCGAACGCATCGATATCCTCGGCCATCATTGCGGCAAAGGCAGCGGTCGGGTCCGAGATGAACTTGAATGTCGCGCTTTCCAGTGCCGGCTGATCGCCCCAATAGTCCGGATTTCGGTTCAGCGTGATGCTATCCCCCTGCACCCATTCGCCGAATGTGAAAGCGCCAGTTCCAACCGGATTGGTCTTGATGTCGTCAATGCTGTCGGGCGAAACGATAACTGCATCACCCCAGGCCATATTGAACAGGAAATTGCCGTTCGGCTCGGACAACGTGACTTTCACTGTCAGCGGGTCAACGATTTCGACACTTTCAATTCCAGCAAACAGGGCTTTCTGTGCATTGGCGCTGTCTTCGCCCAAAGCCCGGTCGAGGCTGAATTTGACATCCTCGGCATCCATGACAGACCCGTCATGGAAAGTGACTCCGTCATGCAGCCTGAACGTATATTCCTTGCCGTCATCAGAAATCTCCCAGCTTTCGGCAAGTCCGGGAACGACTGAACCGTCGCCTTTGAAACGGGTCAGGCCCTCAAAGATATTGGTATAGACAACCGAATCGATGGCTTGTGCTGCGGCGCTTGTCGGATCCAGGTGTGGTGGCTCCAGCTGCATCGCGATGGTGATATCCGATTTCGCCAAGCCCTGGGTTGCAATCAGGCTGGCCCCAACGGCCAAGGCCGATGCAAGTGATCGTAACATCTGCTGAGTCATAAAAATCTCTCCCCATAAATTTTGTTCAGCCCACGCATCAAAAGGGCCTTACTGGAAACAATGTCCCTTTAAACCTTGGGTCATTCAAGGAAATGTTCGCGCAACCGGGGTTTCTCTGCCCCTGCACGATCTGCTATGCCGCGCTGCAACATGAACACCGCAGGAGCGAGCATGAGCGCCACCGCCCGCAAGAAAGCCCCGAACGCCGAGGATATTCGCGCCCGCAAAGGCAGCGAACCATTGGTCAGCCTGACCGCCTATACCACGCCTATGGCGCGGCTGATGGACGACCATTGTGACTTTGTTCTGGTCGGCGACAGTGTCGGTATGGTGCTGCACGGTCTGACCTCGACCCTTGGCGTGACCATGGAGATGATGATCATGCATGGCCAGGCCGTCGCGCGCGGTCTGGAAAAGGCGATGATGGTCATCGACATGCCCTTTGCCAGCTACGAACACGACCCGGCACAGGCCTTCCGCAATGCAGCCCGGCTGATGTCGGAAACCGGTGCAGGCGCGGTCAAGCTGGAAGGTGGGATTGAAATGGCCGAGACCATTCGCTTTTTGGTCAAACGCGGTATCCCGGTGATGGCGCATATCGGTCTGACGCCACAATCGATTAATACGCTGGGCGGCTACAAAGTGCAGGGCAGGGATGAGCAGGCCAAAGCCGTCCTGGCAGACGCCCGCGCGGTGGCCGAAGCAGGCGCATTTTCTGTCGTGTTAGAGAAAGTTCCGCAGGGGTTGGCCGACCGTATCACCGCCGAGATTGCGATCCCAACCATCGGCATTGGTGCATCCGCGGGGTGTGACGGACAGATTCTGGTCGTTGACGACATGCTGGGCTTTTTCACTGCGTTCAAACCGAAATTCGTCAAACGCTATGTTGATCTTGGCCCACAGGCCGAGGCGGCAATCGCGGAATATGCAGCCGATGTACGCGCTCGCGTATTCCCGGCTGATGAACATGTCTTTGCGGATCAGGCTCCGGCCAAAGGATCCAAAGCATGACCGCGCCGATCCTGCGCCGACTGGCAGAACTGCGCACTCAGACCAATGCCTGGAAACGCGACGGTGAGACCATTGGTGTTGTTCCCACGATGGGGGCGCTGCATCAGGGTCACCTGTCGCTGGTCGAAGCTGCCAAGGCAGACTGTGACCGGGTGATCGTCACGATCTTTGTAAACCCCAAGCAGTTCAACAACCCCGAAGACCTGGCCAAGTATCCGCGTACCGAAAACGAAGATGCAGAGAAGCTGGCCCCCTATGGCGTTGATGCGATCTACGCACCGGAACCTGAAGAGATCTATCCCGCGGGTTTCGCCACCACCGTTTCGGTAGCAGGTCTGACGGATGTGATGGAGGGTACCTTCCGTCCCGGGCATTTCGACGGGGTCGCCACAGTCGTGGCCAAGCTGTTCCTGCAAACGCAGGCTGATCGAGCCTATTTCGGGGAAAAAGACTATCAGCAGCTGATGATCGTACGGCGCATGGCCCGGGATCTGGACATTCCCATCGACGTGATTGGCTGCCCGACTGTGCGCGAGCCTTCGGGTCTGGCGATGTCCTCCCGCAATCTGCGTTTGTCGCCCGAGGGTCTGACGATTGCGGCCCGAAAGAACACCATCATGCGTGAGCTTGCAGAACGGCTGCCCCGGGGCGAGCCTTTTGCCGAACTGGCCAAAGAAGCTGAGGCCGCGTTACTGGATGCCGGGTTCACCGAGGTCGAGTATATCGATCTGCGCTGCGCCGAGACCTTGGAGGCCTTGCCCCATGCCAACCGCCCTGCCCGTCTCTTTGTCACCGCATGGGCAGACGGTGTGCGTCTGATCGACAATATCGCTGTTCCCAACAGCTGATTTCCGCTCTGGCACGACCGCAACTGTTTGCGCTAAAGTCCCGCAAAACCAAACGGGGGAGAGCAGGCATGACCTATATTCTGGCGATTGATCAGGGCACGACGTCCTCGCGCGCGATTCTGTTTGACGCGCAGATGCAGCGTGTCGGGACATCACAGCGTGAGTTCACTCAGCATTTCCCGCAGGAAGGCTGGGTTGAACATGATGCGGAAGAGATTTGGGACAGCGTTCTGACCGTTTGCCGCGAAGTTATGGCCGACGCAGGTGTCACCGCCCAGCAGATTGCCGGGATCGGGATCACGAACCAGCGGGAAACCACAGTGGTCTGGGACCGGACAACCGGAGAACCTATTCATAACGCCATTGTCTGGCAGGACCGGCGAACCGCCGAGATCTGCGAGCGTTTTCGTCAGGCGGGTTGCGAAGATGATGTGACCGCACAGACAGGGCTTCTGCTGGACCCGTATTTCTCGGGGACCAAGGTTAAATGGCTGCTGGACACAGTCCCGGGTGCGCGAGATCGCGCCACGGCCGGAGAATTGCTGTTTGGTACGATCGACAGTTTCCTGATCTGGCGCCTGACCGAAGGCCGTGTTCATGCGACCGATGCAACAAACGCTGCACGTACCCTATTGTTTGATATCCACAAAGGGGTCTGGAGCGAAGAAATCTGTGATCTGCTGGACGTTCCGATGGCGATGCTGCCAGAGGTAAAGGATTGCGCTGCGGATTTCGGAACCACGACCCTGTTCGGAGGGGAAGTGCCGATATTGGGCGTTGCAGGAGATCAGCAAGCTGCCACCATTGGCCAAGCATGTTTCCAGCCTGGAATGATGAAATCCACCTATGGCACCGGCTGTTTTGCACTGTTGAACACCGGGACCGAGCCGGTGGAGTCAAAGAACCGTCTGCTCACCACCATTGCCTATCAACTGGATGGTCAGCGCACCTATGCGCTGGAAGGATCGATCTTTATCGCGGGTGCTGCCGTCCAGTGGTTGCGCGATGCGCTGCAGATCATCGAGACAGCACCGCAAAGCGGCGAATTGGCCGCGCAGGCTGATCCGAACCAGCATGTGGTGCTGGTTCCAGCCTTTACCGGACTTGGCGCCCCTTATTGGCAACCGGATTGCCGGGGCGCTATATTTGGCCTGACACGAAACTCAGGCCGCGCCGAATTGGCCCGCGCCACGCTGGAAAGCATCGCGTTCCAGACCCGCGACCTGTGGCACGCGATGCAGGGCGACTGGGGCGCAGATACCGATGTCACGTTACGGGTTGATGGGGGCGCAAGCGCATCTGACTGGGCCATGCAGGGTCTGTCGGATTTCCTTGGGGCGCCCGTAGATCGCCCGGTTATGCAGGAAACCACAGCATTGGGCGCAGCATGGCTGGCGGGAATGCGGGCCGGAGTCTATCCGGATCAGGAAGGGTTTGCACAAACCTGGGCGCTGGATCGGAAATTCGAACCGGAACTGTCCGCCGAAGATCGCGATGCTGCATATGACCGCTGGAAACGCGCAGTTTCGGCAGCAATGGCATTCTAGAACTTAAGATGAAGGATCAGCTGTGATCCTTCATCAGCCGCTGTTTCTGGCGTGACCAGTCACGTTTGGCCTGAGTTTCGCGTTTGTCGTGGGTTTTCTTACCCTTGGCGATCCCGATCTTAATCTTGGCCCGGCCTTTGTGGTTGAAATACAGAACCAGCGGCACCAGCGTCATACCTTTGCGCTGTGTCGCGTTCCAAAGATCAGACATCTGCTTACGGGAAACCAGCAGTTTGCGACGACGACGCTCTTCGTGCTTGAAAACCTTCGCCTGTTCGTAGGGCGCGATATAGCTGTTGACCAGCCACAGCTCTCCGTCATCGACCGATGCATAGCTGTCAGCAATGTTCGAACCACCCGCACGCAGGGATTTGACCTCGGATCCCTCCAGCACAATGCCGCACTCAAGATCGTCTTCGATTGCGTAATCGAAGCGCGCTCGCCGGTTTTCGGCAATTACCTTGTAATTCGGGTCTGTCTTTTGCTTGGCCATGACGCGTTGATTTAGGCGGCTTGGGCGTCCCTTGCAAGGCAGGGTTTAACTTTGACCGTCAGGAATGCGCTGACATGATCAGATCAGGACCAAAAATCGTATCCGCGTGATTGTGCAGATAGATTTTGAGCCATGGCGTGAAACGCTCGGGGTGGCGCTGCACTTCGGCCAGAAGATCATGGTAGTCGACCCACCTAATATCCATGACTTCGTCTGGATTAGGCTCGATTTTCAGCGGACCTCGCGAATGGGCAAGGAACACGTCGACAACTTCGTTCTCGACCATGCCATTTCCAACATCTGCATGATATTCCAGCCTGTGACGATATTCGGGATAGAGCCCCGCGATACCCAGTTCTTCACGCAGGCGACGTACCGCGCAGATGGATGCGCTTTCATCCCAGTCGGGATGGGTGCAACAGGTATTCGCCCACAAGCCGGGCGTGTGATACTTGCCCAGCGCCCGGCGTTGCATCAGAATCTCGGTTCCTCTGACGACAAACACCGACACAGCCTTGTGCTTGAGGCCCTTTTCATGCGCCTCCAGCTTGTCCACGGGCGTCAGTTCGCCCTCAACCCAGGCCGGGATCATGATTCCCATTTTAACGTCTCCTGCTGCCTGACCGCTTTTGGGCGGCAATGGCGGGTGTGGCTGTGGCCAGGTCGGCTTGGCGTTTCATTGCAAAGTACGGGCGTGGGTAGCACCACAATCCGCGTATCTCCAAGGTGGCGCTGATCCTGCTTATGATCAAGCGCACGAAAGGCCGCAGGTGCTGCGGCCTCTCAGAACTTTGGAAACGATTTAGGACCAGGCGTTATTCGCCCGAAACGCTGACGATATAGGCGTATACGTCCTCTGCACCCTTCTTCAGCTTGAAGGTCATCTTGGACTTGGCAGAGGTTTCGCCCAGGTAGTCTTTCAGGAACGCTTTGGGATCCTGCGCATATTCGACAAAGTTTGCCTCATCCCAGACCAGTCCGTTTTCCCCGGCTTCCACGATGCTGTCGCCGTATTTGAAGCCCTCGACGGTACCCGCAGTGCGTCCTGCGATACCATACAGGTTCGGCCCGGTTTTACCGCCCTTGACGATCACCTCACCGTCAGGATCAGCGATCATGTGGCAGGATTTGCATTTGTTGAAGGTTTTCTTGCCAGCCTCTGCATCGCCTTCGGCATAGGCGGGTACGGCCAAAAGGCCCACAAGTGCTGTTGCGAGGATGCGATTCATAGCTTTGCTCCGATACGTATTGGCTGACCTGAATGGAGCGCTGGCACGGGGGAGAGTCAACGCGCAGATTGCCGCGCGATGGCAGAGTGTCGCTGCGGCATATACGCCAACGTCAATCGATGTCGTGCAATTCCGACCAACAGGGCAGCAGGTCCCCTTCTGCGGGCGTCGCAAGATAGATTGCCCGTGCAATGGCCCGGGCCAGACACAGCGATGCGATATGACCCAAAAGGCCAAGTTCTGCATCGGTTTCCAAAGTGCGCGCTCCCGTGCTGACCCCGAACACGAGATCCCCATCACCCGGAGTATGTGCCGGGACAATAGCCCGCGCGATCCCGTCATGCGCTGCTACCGACAGGCGATGGCACTGCGGTTTGGTGAGAGCAGCATCGGTTGCCACGATTGCAATTGTTGTATTGGCTTGGTCTGGCGCGGCGGGGCGCATTGCTTCGGTCTTGCGGCTGAACGGGTGACGCCCCAGCCCCGATGACGGATCCGGGCCAAGCCCGCCGAACTCGTCAGCGATCTCGAATGGTGCAGCCCAGAAATGGCGATCCCCGGGTGTGGCAACACTGCCCAGCGGATTGGCCGCAACCAGCGCACCCACCGTGATGCCGTTATCCATTCGCATCGAGGCTGAACCAAGCCCGCCCTTGTGCATGGCGGCCAATGCTCCGGTTCCCGCTCCGACGGTCCCAAGGGCGAAATCCTGTGCAGCGCATTCAAATGCTGCCTGGCCGAGCGCACGGTAGGGGTTGTCACCCCAATTCTTGTCACCACCGTTGAGCAGATCGAACAAAATCGCGCCGGGAACAATTGGTACGATTGCGTTGCCGACAGGAAATCCACGCTTTCGGCGCCGCAATGCATCCGAGACACCTGAACAGGCGTCGAGGCCAAAGGCTGACCCACCGGACAAGGCAATCGCATCCACGCGAGACACAGTTTTGTCCGGCGCCAGAAGATCGGTTTCCCGCGTTCCCGGTGCCCCACCCATCACATGGACCGACGCAGCAAATGGCTTTTCCGCGGTCAGAACAGTTGTCCCGGATTTCAGGACCGCATCCTGGGCGTTGCCGACCAACAAGCCAGGCACATCAGTAATCAGGTTTCTGGGTCCGGGGGTCATCGTGCTAACTCCACTAAACAGTTTGAGGTCAGATGCACCGCCCGCCATCCACTTCCAGCGCGGCTCCGGTAATCATGCTGGCCTCGTCCGAACACAGGAAACAAGCGGCGTTGGCCATATCCTCTGGCGTCGAGAATCGACCCAATGGAATCGTCGACAGAAATTTGGCACGAATTTCGGGCGTGTCTTGCCCCATGAATGATTTCAGCAGGGGAGTCTCACCCGCCACCGGACAGATTGCATTCACGCGCACGCCAGCGGGCGCAAGTTCCACAGCCATGGTCTTGGTGGCGGTGATCATCCAGCCTTTGGAGGCATTGTACCAATTGAGATTTGGGCGCGGCGACAATCCAGCGGTTGAAGCAACGTTCAGAACCGCGCCAACCCCTCGTGACTTCATATGTGGCATCAGGGCGCGCGCGGTCAGGTACACCGATTTCATGTTCACGTTGTAAACGCGGTCGAAATCCTCTTCGCTGACATCTTCCAGCGGGGTTGGCAGATGTGTGACGCCGGCATTGTTCACCAGAATGTCGAGATGCCCGAACCCTGCAAGTGCAGCTTCCGCCATGTCCTGTACTGACGCGCCATCAGCAACATCGACCTGCTGCGAAACAGCCTGAGGCCCGAGCCGATGTGCCAGTTCAGCAGCCGCCTCACCATTGATATCCGCGATCATAACACAGGCGCCCTCGACCAGGAATTTCTCGACAATCCCGGCACCAAAACCGGAGGCGCCACCGGTCACGATTGCGGTTTTTCCCTCTAACCTCATGATCTTGCCCTCTGATCCCTGTTGTGGGTCAGACTAGCAATGCCTCAAAAAGATACCAGATCAATCTTCAGAGACTTTACCACGCATCGCCTTCACATCCGATCGTGCCTTTTTGGCTGCCAACCGGCGTTTGACCGATCCATAGGTGGGTTTGGTGGCAATCCGCCGCTTGGGCTTGACCAGAGCACGGGCGATCAGCTCTGCCAGACGTGTCCGGGCGATCTCACGATTGCGTGCTTGCGATCGGGTTTCCTCACACTGGATGATAATCGCCCCCTCTTTGGTCCAGCGCCGACCGGCCAACCGCTTGAGCCGCGATTTGACCGGATCCGGCAGAGAGGGTGAGCGCGCGGCCTCGAACCGCAATTCAACAGCGGTCGAGACCTTGTTCACGTTCTGCCCGCCGGGGCCCGATGAGCGTACAAAGCTCTCGGTCATTTCCCAGCCCTGCAGGATGATATCGTCTGAAACGCGTAACATGGCGCAATATTAAGATCCGGTTTCGGGAACGAAAAGGGCCGCCCCAATGGAACGGCCCTTCGAAAGCATAGGAGGTGGGGTCGGTTAGATCAATCGACCAGCCGGAGCGAGCGCTCCGCCAAGGGCTGCCTCAGCAGACTTTCCCCCCGGTTGTTCCGACACCTCTCTCCAATCTCTTTCTCGACACTGGATCACCTCCTTTTCTATCTGTTGCGGTTAACTTTGAGCCTGACACAAGATGCGCCATTCTCAAAGCACTTTTTTACGCAGCCTGCGCAGTCAGCCGCGCAACGATCACCTTGAACGGGATCAGCGCGATCAGAGCCAGCGACAGTTTCACCAGCCAGTCTGCAAAGGCCAGTGTCACCCAAAGCGGCGCCATCGGGCCGGACAGCATGAACGGAACAGGTTCCCACGCCCAGCTGATCGCAGCATCCGCATCAGCACCAAATACTGTGACCGAAGCCGAGAAGGCGATGGTAAAGAACAGCGTGGTATCCAGCGCCGATCCAACCAGCGTCGATGCCAGCGGTGCACGCCACCAACGCCCGCCACGCAGTGAATTGAATACGGTGATGTCCGCCAACTGAGCGATCAGGAAAGCTGTTCCCGATGCAACGGCGACCCGCAATGGTACGGCAGCATAGGTAAAGCCGTCGCCCTGAAGCATGATCTGTGTACCGATCAGCGAGCAGACGACACCGGTCAGAAAGCCGGCAAACACGACCTTGCGGGCCGGGCCAACGCCGTAGACGCGGTTCATGATGTCATTGACCAGAAAGGCCAGCGGATACGTAAATGCGCCCCAGGTCAACAGACCATCGAGCAGCAGAAACTGAACCAGAATGTTCGAGGCCACAACAATGGTGGCCATGGCAATAATGCCGGGTATATAAGCGCGTTGCATTTTCAGATGCCCGTTTTGACAAGGTAGCGGCGACTTGGCCAAGGGTTCATCCCAAGGCAAGCCGCGCTTTTAGACTCTGGGATTGTGTTTGGCAAGTCAGTCCGGCAGCAGATACTCAACCAGCTCCGTGCGCTGCAAAACCAGAAAGTTGTCGTCCGAAATCATCGTGGCACGCAACCGCCCCTGAGGGTCGCGCCAAATCGACAATCCCTCAAGATTGTCATGCGTCCCGGTGCCGGTCTCGATCAGAATCTCTTCGGATTTGGGCATATCATCCTCGACTTGCCAGCGGCGCAGGCGCGAACGAAAGCCGGTCAGAGAGACCGAACGCTCCAACACGTAGAACCGCCCATCGGGACCGAAATCTGCGGCAACGGGCAGGAACCCACCCCGCTGAGGCAGGACAAATGGTGTTGACCAGGCCTGCCCGTTCCAGCGGTAAACAGGAATATCTCCCTGCGCCGTCCTGCTCTTTTCGGTCAGGGTGTAAAGGCGGCCCCGGTCATCAATCGCCAGCCCCTCGAAAGACCCGTTGCGATCGAGAGTTTCAAAGGCCTTGGGTCGCGGCAGAACGCGTGCCCGGGCACCGGGCGCTGCATAATGTGCAACCCGGTGGACGCCTTCGAATGAAATGTAAAACGACCCGTCCGGAGCGATCGCAATCCCTTCGGAGTCCCCGGCCCAGCCCAACATGATACGGCCCTTGCTCGATAGCACAGGCCAATGGCCCAATATCTCGATCCCGGCGATCTTGTCCCCATCACGCTCAATCTGTGCAGTCACAAGGGTTGCCCGGTCGCTGAGTGCGATCATGTGGCGTCCATCGTCCGAGATATGGATGGCGGAGAAACCGCCAAACCAATCGGCATTGTGACGCCAGGCATAGCTGTCGAGCGGGGTGGCTGTTTTAACTTCAACCGCCCAAACCGAACCTGCCAGCAGCAGCGCTGCAATCAGTTGGATTGCAGAACCGATGTACATTGCTGCGGCAAATCGGCCAGAACGTATTCGCGTCGTTTCTTAGGTGCCGGAGCGTTGGGGTCCGGTGGCGGTGGGTTCAGGATGTTACGCACCCATTGCTGCGCCTCGGCACAACCATCTCCTTTGGGTGGCGCGTCCTGATTGACACAGCCCTTGGACCCTCGGGGACACTTCAAACGAACATGGAAATGATAATGATGTCCCCACCAGGGGCGTATCTTGCGCAGATATGCCCGGTTGCCCTTTTCATCGTTACACATCTGCACCTTGGCCCCCGGAAAGACAAAGATGCGCGCTACGCGCTTGTCCTTGGCAGCCTCACGCAGCACAGCGTGGTGCTGTTTGGTCCAGTTGCCGTTCACATAGGCCCCGTTGGCGCGGCGCAACGAGATCGATGAGATGTTTTCGCGTGCCTTGCGGCTGAGACGCATGTTGTCCCCCGGAAGCATCCATATATCGATGTCCAACCCCAGCTGATGGCTGCGGTGTCCGGAGGTCATCGGCCCGCCACGCGGCTGGCTGATATCTCCGATGTAGAGACCGTTCCAGCCCGGTTGTTTGGCTGCGAACTTGCTGAGGTCCTGCACATAGTCGATCGCATCGGGGTGCCCCCAATTGCGATTGCGCGACAGACGCATGGCCTGCCATGTCGGTCCGGTCTCGGCCAGTTGCACCGACCCGGCAGCACATCCGCGCGAATAACTGCCGAAGGCAGCCGGTTTCTGCTGTGAACTTTGCTTTTGTGCCCCGAACAGTTGCTTAGCGAGGGGCTGCGCCCCTGCGGTGCCTGCCAAAGCGATTGTTGCCAGTATTGCCAAAAATCGTAGTAAAATCATCTGCTCTGATCCCCTTCCGGTCTTACCCAGCGCATCAGGAATAGCCCCAGAATAAACAACAGAACGATAGGTGACACCCCCAGTCTTGCGCTACCGGTCACGGTTGTTGCAATCCCGATCAACATCGGCGCGGCAAAGGCAGTAGCACGGCCCGAAAGACCATAGAGCCCAAAGCTCTCGACCGGGGCCTTGGGGTCGGTATGACGCACCATCATTGAACGGCTGGCAGATTGCAGAATGCCGCCCATCCCGCCGATCAGAACGCCGCAGCCAAAGAAAACCATGTCGGGCAGGCCGGATCCCTCGGGCAAAGCGATCCCGAAAATCTGGGTCCGGTCCATCGAGACGATGGTTGTGCAAACAAAGATCAGAACCCAGATGGCCACCAAAATCACTGGTTTAGGGCCGTATTTCTTGTCCAGTTTCCCCCCGACCCATGAAAAGGCAGCGGCCGCCAGAACGCTGACGATACCAAAGACCCCGATCTTAATCAGGTCCCACTCCAGTACCAACCGGGCATAGACGCCGCCAAAGGTATAAAGCCCGTTCAGCGCATCCCGATAAAACATGGATGAACCCAGGTAGCTGGCCAGACTGACCCGGTGCCGCAGGTTCGAGATGGATTTGGCCAAAATGCTTAGCGCCTCACCCACGCTGCCTCTTTGGTCTTTTGGCGCATCATCCCGGACCCAAAGGAAGTAAGGCACCATGAACAGGATGAACCAGCCAGCAGTGAAGGGCCCTACAAAACGCGTGCCCTGCTGCGTAGAAGCGTCGAGACCAAACACCGGGTCTATTCCGATCAATGTCTTGCCATTGGCCTGTTCGACAAAAAGCGCCAGCATGATCGCCAGTGAGATCAGGCCGCCGAAATAGCCGAAGGCAAAGCCCGATCCCGAAATCTCACCCACTTCGTTGTCATCCCCCAGATCGGGCAGCTGAGAGTTGATGAAGATCAGTGCATATTCCGCGCCAATAAAGCCCACCCCGAATGCGGAAAGCATCAGCCACATGTTCGAGCCGTCGGGCATTGTGTACCACAGCGCCGCCGACCCCACTGCATACATGACCGAAAAAGCGAATATCCAAGGAATACGCCGCCCCGATACATCGGCCATGGCCCCCATCAACGGGGCGCCGAAAGCGATGATCAGACCGATAATGGTCATGCAATTGGCCCAAACCGTCTGCGCCCGTGCATCAGCGGCATCACCGTCCAGACCAGCTGTCAGATAGTACTCTGCTGCCACCCCGGCGAAATAAGGACCGAATACGAAAGTCACCAACAGCGTGTGGTATGGCTGACTGGCCCAGTCGAAAAACCACCAGCCCCAAATGCGCTTGCGCTTGGATATTTCTGCCATCACTGCCCCACAACGTCTTTGTTCTTATAAGACGGGCCTTTGGATCATTTCGCAAGCGTTCTGTTGGGACAGCCTTGCTCTTTGTCGCGGGTACGCTTACCTCTCATCAGATGTGAAAACGGAGTTCCCATGCTGTCGCTGATCCAAATCCTGTTGCTGATCCTGAACATTGCCTGGTTCATCATTCTTGCCCATGTGATCATGAGCTGGCTGATCAACTTTCAGGTGCTCAACCTGCACCAACAGCTGGTAGCGCAGATCTGGTACGGCCTGAACCGTATTCTGGAACCCGTTTACGGGCCAATCCGCCGAATTCTTCCCAATATGGGTGGGTTGGATCTGACACCGTTGGTGGTGTTGATCGGTGTCTACGCGCTACGGATCATTCTCATAAACAATGCGGTCTATTTCTACTGACCTCTTGTTCACCGAATCTTAGTATGTGATTGTCCTGTCTTAAGAGCAGATAAACCTTAAGACAGGGCCACCCCGCACATGTTCGACGCCGCACCTATGCTGCGAGATGTCTTTGGATTCGACGACTTCCGCCCCGGGCAGGAAGAGATCGTCGATGCCGTGACCGCAGGCGAAAATGTGCTGGCGATCATGCCCACGGGTGGCGGCAAATCCCTGTGTTATCAACTGCCTGCCCTGATGCGGGATGGTGTGACGGTGGTGATCTCACCGCTGATCGCCCTGATGCGCGATCAGGTGCGCGGGCTACAAGAGGCCGGGGTCGAGGCCGGAGCGCTGACCTCGGGCAACACGCCGGAAGAAACCGATGCCGTATGGGACGCGTTGGAGGCCGGGCGACTGAAACTGCTTTACATGGCGCCGGAACGCCTCGCGGCCGGGTCGGCTCTGGGCATGCTCCGCCGGATCAACGTGAACCTCATCGCAGTGGACGAGGCGCATTGCGTCAGCCAGTGGGGCCATGACTTTCGCCCCGATTACCTGCGGATCGGAGAGCTGCGCCGCGCATTAAATGTGCCCTTGGCGGCTTTCACAGCAACAGCGGATGCCGAAACACAGGACGAGATCGTCGAAAAGCTCTTCGACGGTGCCGCGCCCAACAAATTTCTGCGTGGGTTCGATCGCCCTAACATCCACCTGGCGTTTGCCGCCAAAGATGGCCCCCGCAAACAGATCCTCGATTTCGCCGAGGCCCGCAAAACCCAGTCCGGCATTGTCTATTGCGGGACCCGCAACAAAACCGAAGTTCTGGCGCAGGCCCTGCGTGCCGAAGGACACTCGGCCTGCTATTATCACGGCGGCATGGAGGCCGAAGATCGCCGCATCGTCGAAACCCGCTTTGCCCGCGAAGACGGCCTGATCGTGGTCGCCACGGTGGCCTTCGGCATGGGTATCGACAAGCCCGATATCCGCTGGGTCGCCCATGCCGACCTGCCCAAATCCATCGAGGCATATTATCAAGAAATTGGGCGTGCCGGACGTGATGGCGGACCTGCCGAAACCCTGACCCTGTTCGGACCCGACGATATCCGCCTGCGACGCTCGCAGATCGACGAGGGGTTGGCCCCGCCGGAACGACGTATGGCAGATCATGCGCGGCTGAACGCCCTGCTGGGATTGGCCGAAGCGCTGGAATGCCGCCGCCGAACACTTTTGGGATATTTTGGCGAACAGGCTGCGCCCTGCGGTAAATGCGATCTGTGCGACAGCCCGCCCGAGGTGTTTGACGGCACCACCCCGGTTCGTATGGCTTTGTCCGCAATTTTGCGAACCGAGGAATGGTTTGGCTCGGGCCATTTGATCGACATCCTGCTGGCCAATGAAACCGACAAGATCCGCGCGCGGCGCCATGATGAGCTTTCGACCTATGGGATCGGCAAGGAATGGTCGCGCCCGCAATGGCAGGCTATTTTCCGACAGATGATGGGACACGATCTGGTGCGTCCTGATCCGGAACGTCACGGCGCGCTGCGCATGACCGAAGCGGCCAAACCGATCCTGAAAGGCGAGGCACAGATCAACCTGCGCAAGGACACGCTCCGCAAAGCCGGACGCCGCCCTGCCGTCAAGATGATGGTTTCCGAAGAAGACGCACCGCTGCTTTCCGCGCTCAAGGCCAAACGGCGCGCACTGGCGGAATCCGCACGGGTCCCGGCCTATGTCATATTTCCCGACCGCACACTGATTGAGATGGCTGAGAAACGCCCCGCGACGCTGGACGACATGGCCCGGATTGGTGGTGTTGGAGCAAAAAAGCTGGAGCGCTACGGAGATACGTTCCTAGAGGTGGTCGCAGGAGCGATCAAGGCCGTTCATCCAGCGCGGCGCAAGCTGGCTGGACGCGATCAGGGCGAGATCTATGATCGGTTGCTTGAAGTGCAGTCGCAGTTGTCACGAGGTCCGGACGGGATCGACAAGCCATTAACCTGTTCCGCTTCGCAGTTGGCTAAGGTTGCGCAAATGCGCAGCGGCGACGCCCGCGCTTTGGAACAGCTGTTGGGCGAACGTCGCGCAGAACGTTTTGGCGCAGCGTTTCTGGACGTGCTGCAGATGGCAAGCTAGATACACTCCGAACAGGCGAGAACGAGGGCGGATATGCTGGTAGTGATTTCCCCGGCCAAGCGGCTGGACTGGGCTGAACGTGATGTAGAGGCGACGCAACCCGCCTTTCAGGATGATGCCATTCGCCTTTCAAAAACAGCTCGCAACCTGACCCTCGGTGACCTGAAAAAGCTGATGGATCTGAGCGACGATCTGGCCCGCCTAAATCGCGACCGGTATCGCGCGTTTTCGGATACCCCCGACGCGAGTATCACAAGACCCGCTGCACTGGCGTTTGCCGGTGACACCTATCAGGGTTTGGAGGCTGCTTCGCTGGATGCCGATGAAACGGCGTGGGCCCAAGATCATCTGCGCATTCTGTCCGGGCTTTATGGTGTGCTGCGCCCGCTGGACGCGATTCAGGCGTATCGGCTGGAAATGGGTAGCAAGCTGAAAACCCGGCGCGGTAAGAACCTGTATGAGTACTGGCGCGATCAGCTAAGCAAAGCGCTGAATACTCAGGGTGATCAGATCGGATCAGATGTATTGGTGAACTGCGCCAGCCAGGAATACTTCGGTGCAGTAGACCCTAAAGCGTTGAAATTGAGGGTCATCACACCTGTATTCATGGAAGACAAAGGCGGCACCCCCAAGATCGTCAGTTTCTTTGCCAAGAAAGCACGCGGAGCGATGGCGCGCTATATCATTCAGCACCGCTTGACCGATACTAAAGGCTTGTTGGATTTCGATTCCGGAGGCTATGAATATCGTCCCGAGTTGTCAGAAGAAGACAAACCGGTCTTTGTGCGCCCTTATCAGGCCTGATCCAGCATCGACGGGTCATAGGCAACCAGTTCGACTGTGTTGCCTTCGGGATCTTCGGTAAATATTCCCCGCCAACCGATCCAGCCGAATTCCTCTACGCGATAAGGCTGCTCGATTTCGTCATACCAGCGCATCACCGCATCCTGCTCATGAAACGGCAGCGACAATGCGATGTGATGCAGAGCAGATGCACCTCCGGTCACCGGCCGATCCGCCCCGGTCGGATGCAGCCCCGGTCGCGGTGCTGCAGTATGATGAAAGAGGGCCAGAACTTGCGTATGCCCACCGAACCCTTCGGCAATTCGAAAGAAGGTGATGGCGCTGTTGTGATCTCCGCTCAGACGCTCGAGTCCGATCACATGCTCGTAGAATTTCACCATCGCGCCCATGTCGGCGCAACGTATTGCAATCTCACCTAATGCACGGGGGCGGAAACTTCGGTCATCACTCATTCAGTGAACCTATTCATCCCCCACAGGATCGACAAGGACGGGCCTGGCGTCTGCCGGGCAATGGCTGGAGATCATGTCACAGATCAGCTTCTTATGCAGCGGTTTGGTAAGGTAGTGATCAAGACCTGCAGCAAGAATGCCCTGATCATCGCCGGCCATCGCATGAGCCGTTAGCGCAACGATGGGCACATGCCGCTCCGTCCCGATCTCTCTCCGGCGAATTTCTCCCGTCGCTTGCTTGCCATCCATTCCAGGCATCGAGATGTCCATGAAAATCAGATCAGGGTCAAAATCGCCGAAAGCATCAACGGCTTCCAGCCCGTTCGATACGAATTGCAGGTTGATGTTCAGATCCTTGGTCATCTTTTTGAGGATCAACTGATTGGTACGGTTGTCCTCAGCCGCGAGCACACGCATCATTCTCTGCCCTTCTGAACTGCGCGGTGACAAAGTCACCTCTGTTTCTAGAATGCTGAGTTCAGTCGGTTCAAATGTCGATGTCCCAAGAGCCATCAGGCGCGTGTAAAGCTCGGCCCGGGGAATGGGCTTTTGCAACACACCTTCAATCAGGCGATGCGCAGGATCGGCGTGTATCATGCCCGGATTGGCTGACATCACAACAATAGGAAGGTCGACCCAGCCCCGATCGCTTAAGGTTGCAGCAAGCTCCAGCCCATCCATATCAGGCAGATCATGGTCGCACAAAAGCAGGTCGACTGTGTCATCCACACACGAAAGCGCCTCAGCCCCGGTTTCACAAACCGTCACCCTGGATCCCAGCCTGCGCAGCTGCTTGCTGAGGATGGCCCGATTGGCGGCAAGATCTTCGACCACCAGGACATGTTTCAAACGATCCGCCAGATCGGGCGGTACGGGTTGTGGCCCCTCGGCTGTGGGCAAGGTTACCCGGAAACCAAAACATGATCCCTCACCCAAATCACTTTCGACCCAGACCGTTCCGCCCATCATCGTGATCAGGCGTTTGGTGATGGCCAAACCAAGTCCGGTGCCTTCGAATTCGCGGTTCTTTTCATTTTCTACCTGATTGAACTCGCCAAAAATGTGGCTGATCTTTTCAGCCTCAATGCCGATCCCGGTATCTTCGATCGCGATGTGAATGTCGCAGGTCTGCGCCTCAACGTTGGGAACACCGGTCACGCGGATCAGGACATGCCCGTGCGAGGTGAACTTGACCGCATTGCCCACCAGATTGGTCAGTATCTGTCGAACCCTGCCTGGATCGCCGACAAACAAAGTGGGCAGAAACAGATCGTAATCGACCAGCAGCGTCAGCCCTTTGTCCCGAACGCTGGGCTGAAGCAGCATCGCCACTTCAAGAATACAACGCTCCAGATCAAACTGTTCGGGATGCAGGGTCAGCTTGTCCGCTTCGATCTTGGAGTAATCAAGAACATCATTGATAATGACCAGCAATGCCTCACCCGAGTTCCGGATCGTGTTGACATAGAGGCGCTGCTCCTCACCCAGAGGTGTTTCGGTCAGCAACTCTGTCATCCCGACGATCCCGTTCATCGGTGTCCGGATTTCGTGGCTCATGTTGGCCAGAAAAGCTGACTTTGCCCGGTTGGCTGCCTCAGCCCGTTCGCGCGCGGCGTTCAACTCGGCCTCATGCCGGACCGAAGATGTGATGTTCAGGGCAAGACTCACTACATCGCCGCCCTGCCCGCGCTGATCGATCAACTTGATGTATTGACCGTTCCACAGTTGAATAACGATGGGTGGCGGGTTTGTCCGCGCCCAGCGCGCCAGCATTCTGGCCTGCCATTCCTCAACTGGTTCCGAGCCGATATCAACAATGCCCTCACGCGTCATAAGCTCAAGCATTCGAGTATAGGAGATACCAGGCGCGACCTCTTCCAGCCCCTCGAACACGCTCAGATACGCGGTGTTGGCGCTAATCAACCGACTATCGCCGTCAAAAAAGGCAAACCCGTCCTGTATGGTCTGAATCGAATGCCACAATCGGCGCTCGGCGACTTCGATCTTGGCGTTTGCAACTGTCAGGTCGGATTTGACCTTTTCGTTTTCATCCCTAACGGTTGCCACTTCGGCCTGCGTTTCGCCTATTTGCCGTGTCAGTGCCATGGCGTGACGGCCCAGTTTGCGATTTGCTGCAGACAATTCTGCCTGCTTGAGGTCAAGCAATCGCTCTGCCGCCAATCTGGCGCGCCGTTCTTTTGCAAGTTTGTCTGCAAGACTCATCTGTCTTATCCCGGGTCAGTCTGAAGACAGCATTCCGGCAGAGCGTGAAAAAGTGTTTAAGCCGTTGCAATGGAAAGGGCGCTCATGCGACGATCTTGCCAAATAGGAGGTCGTGATGCGCCGCTTTGTTTTGACTTCAATTGTTTATTTTCTTTCAATTTTTCTGCAAACCGCTCTGGTTCAGGCCCAGTCTTCGGTGCCTGAATTTCGCTATATCACCACACGGGATGCGGACTTTTATGGCTCGGATCTGGATGCGCTGTTCGATACCGATTTGAAATCGTGCATTCAGGCCTGTTCGGCTAACGCAAACTGTACTGCATTTACCTACAATACCCGTTCAGATGCCTGTTTCCCCAAGAGCGGCGTAAACCGTCAGGAACCTTACGAAGGCGCGTTGTCCGCCCAAAAGATCTCGACGCCAGAACAGACCCTAACACTAGCGAGAACGCGCGCCGAAGCCCTTGGGTTTCTGCGCCCATCCGATCTTGAAAGCGCTCGCCAACAATCCCGGGATCTGGGTTTTCTTCACACCGCAGGTGGACAAGATCTGAATGCCGTACTGGGGGCTGCAAGAAATGCCAGCAATGCAACGCAGGCAATGCAATGGACCGGTATTGCAGTGTCGCTTAGCGATGCGCCCGATCTCTGGGTCGAATACGCCCGATTGCTATTGGCCATTTCACCGTCTGGCTGGAATGAAAAGCGAGAAATGAGGAAGCGTGCGCTGAATGCGTCGATCAACGGGTACCTGCGTGCCGAAAACCCCGGAACACAGATCGCCGCGCTTATGGTGATGGCAAATGCGCTTGAAGAAAGCGAACGCGGTCGGGATATGATCCCCGCCCTGAGACTGGCTGAACAAGTCCAGTCGCGCGAGGATGTGCTGGCGGCGCTGACCGATGCGATCGGGAAATACGGATTCCGCGTTGTCGACAGCAGTGTCGAAAGCAACGCTGCTGCACCTCGCATCTGTGTCGAGTTTTCAGAAAAACTGATCAAAGCGGGCGTTGACTACGACCCCTTCGTACAACGCAATGATGACGGGTTGGTGGTACAAGCCGATGGGTCTCAGCTCTGTGTTGACGGCGTTGAACACGGCAAGCGCTACCGCATGACCCTCCGACAAGGTCTGCCTTCTGCATCCGGCGAAACCCTGAACCGCGATGTGGAGCTGACGCATTATGTACGCGATCGTGCGCCGTCGGTCCGGTTTCCGGGTCGCAGCTATCTGCTGCCAAAATCCGCAGACGCCGCTTTGCCGATCGAGACAGTGAATACCACAACATTGGACCTGACATTGCGCCGGGTCAGCGACCGCAATCTGCTGCGTTCCGTGCAACAGGATTTCTTTGGCCGTCCGCTTAGCCAATGGGAAGAAGAGGAGTTCTCGGACGAAATCGCCGAAGAGATCTGGACTGGTACTGCGCAGGTCGCTTCAGAGCTGAACCAGGACATGACCGCCCGCCTGCCTATGGCCGAGGCAATCGCAGAGCAGCCGGCAGGCATATATGCTTTGACTGCTCGGGTTCCCGGGGCGGATCCTTATGATGATCCGGGGGCGACCCAGTGGTTTGTTCTGTCCGATCTGGGAATCAGCACAGCGCTTGGCACCGATGGTCTGCATGTCGCCGTTCGCGGGCTTCATAATGCAGAGCCACGTGAGGGTATCGATGTATCGCTTGTGTCCAACGCCAACGCAGTGATCGCAACCGCCCAAACGGATGCCCAAGGGTATGCGCGTTTTGATCCCGGTCTGACCCGGGGAACCGGGGCGAGCGCGCCTGCGTTGGTCATGGCAACGGATGGTGATGCAGATTTCAGCTTCTTGTCACTGACCGATCCCGCCTTTGATTTATCGGATCGTGGCGTCGAGGGCCGTGCGCCCGCCGGTCCGGTGGATGTTTTCCTGACCACCGATCGCGGCGCTTATCGCGCGGGCGAGACAATCCATGTCACAGCCCTGTCGCGCGATGGTACGGCACAGGCGATTGAAGGTCTGCCGCTGACCGCGATCCTGCATCGACCTGACGGGGTTGAATATCGACGCGTCATTTCGGATGGCGGCGTGGCTGGGGGGCATGTCTTTGCGCTGCCCGTCGCAGCGGATGTGCCGCGCGGTGCATGGCGGATCGAGATTAAGTCGGACCCAAAGGGTGAGGCGCTAGCGCGTGAAACCGTTCTGGTCGAAGATTTTCTGCCTGAACGCATCGACTTTGAACTTACCCTGCCAAATGCACCCCTACGTCCGGGCGACACGCCGCCGCTGAAGATTGATGCCCATTATCTGTTTGGCGCCCCGGGTTCCGACCTGACCATCGACGGACAGGTGATTGCGCGCCCTGCTGAAACCGTTCCCGGCTATGATGGATACCGTTTTGGTCGCTATGATGCCGAGATTTCAACCAAAAGCAGTTACTTCGGAGATGCGCGTACTGATGCTGCAGGCCTCGCCACGATTCCGATTGAAATCCCCAATTTAGAGACTGAAGGAAAACCAATCGAGGCAACGGTTATTGCCCGATTGGCGGATGGATCAGGCCGCCCGGTCGAACGTCGCCTCACTGCACCCGTCCTGCCGCCCCAATCGGTAATTGGCATCAAACCCATGTTTGATGACGTGATCACTGAGGGCACAGAGGCATCCTTCCAGATCGTCGGGTTGTCCCCTGATCTTTCACCCAATCCAATGCGCCTGCGCTGGACACTGAACCGGGTCGAAACACGCTATCAATGGTATCAGCTCTATGGAAACTGGAATTGGGAACCAACCACCCGACGTACCCGCGTGGCGACGGGTGAGGTTGATTTCACGTCTGAGCCATTGACGCTGAACCAGCCGGTCGACTGGGGTCGATATGAATTGGTCGTACAGCGCGTGGATGGCACTTATGTAGAATCGGCTGTCGATTTTTATGCGGGCTGGTACCAGGCCGCAGATGCTTCGACCTCACCAGACAGGCTGGAAATGTCGCTGGATCGCGACAGCTATCGCCCGAGGGAAATGGCACAATTGCGGATCGTACCGCGCATGGCAGGCATCGCACAGATCGAGGTTCTATCGAACCGGCTGATTCACCGCCAGATGATAGACGTCCCAGAGGGTGAAAGCGTAATCCCACTGGAGATCACCGAAGATTGGGGCACTGGTGCCTACGTCACGGCGACAGTCATCCGCCCCATGGATGTCACCGCCGGGCAAAATCCAGCCCGCTCCATGGGCGTGGCACATGCCACCATCGATCCGGGAGTTCGCAAGCTGAATGTCAGTATCGACGTGCCCGAGGTCAGCGCGCCCCGACACACGCAAGAAGCCCACGTCAAAGTCGAAAACTACACCAAAGGTGATCCTGTCTGGCTGACAGTCGCAGCGGTAGATGTCGGCATCCTGAACCTCACCGGTTTCAAGAGCCCTAACCCGCAGGGATACTATTTCGGACAACGCCGGTTGGGTGTCGAACTGCGTGACGTATACGGCCGCCTGATTGATGGCATGAACGGCGCAATGGGAACCATTCGATCGGGTGGTGACAATGATGCCGGGATGCGGCGCCAATCACCTCCTCCGACGCAGGATCTGATGGCAGTTTTCAGCGGACCGGTTCAGGTGAACGAAAACGGTGAAGCCTTGATCGATATCCCGCTACCAGCCTTCAATGGTACCGTGCGGCTGATGGCGGTTGCCTGGTCCAAATCTGCGGTGGGGCAGGCTGAGGCCGAGATGATTGTTCGCGACCCGGTCGTTGTCACTGCAAGCCTGCCGCGTTTCCTTGCCCCCGGCGACCAAAGCCGGATGCTGCTGGAAATCATACATGCGGATGGTCCGGCCGGTGAAATGGCGCTGGGTCTGGCAGCTTCAAACGGACTTGAGCTTGGAACTGCACCCGGCACCTTCACACTGGATGCCGGCGGCAAAGCCGTTTTTGAGGTGCCGATCCGCGCGAACGTGGTTGGCGATCCTGAAATCAGCGTTTCGATCACCACTCCGGATGGTCGGGATTTGTCGCAGACCTTGCGGATGCCTGTTCGCGCGAATGATCCAGTTGTGGCTCTGACACGGCGGTTTTCGCTTGGATCCGGGGAAAGCTTCCTGTTCTCGCAAGATGTGTTCGAAGGGTTTCGACCAGGTACGGCCGGGGCCATATTATCCGCCGGTCCTCTGGCCAAATTCGACACTCCGGGCCTGCTGGATCAGTTAAACCGATATCCCTATGGCTGCACCGAACAGATCACCAGTAAGGCGCTGCCGCTGCTGTATCTGTCTTCTGTCGCACAGGCCTCAGGGCTGGGTAATGGGCCTCAGGTCGACAAACGCATCAACGACTCGATCCGCAGCGTCCTGACGCGTCAGGCCTCGAACGGTGCGTTCGGATTGTGGCGGGCTGAAAGCGGTGATTTTTGGCTGGATGCCTATGTCACCGACTTCCTGTCGCGCGCGCGTGCGCAGGGTCATGAGGTTCCGGACCGGGCCTTTGCACAGGCAATGGATAACCTACGCAATCGCATCAACTATGCCCCTGATTTCGATGAAGGCGGTCAGGATATCGCCTATGCGCTGATGGTATTGGCGCGGGAAGGTGCGGCCTCGATGGGCGATCTGCGCTATTACGCGGACGTCAAGGGCGACGCATTTGATACCCCACTGGCCGCTGCACAGCTTGGATCGGCACTGGCCTCGTACGGGGATCAGACCCGGGCTGATGCGATGTTCAGCCGGGCCGCACAGATGCTGGCCCAGCGCCCGATACAAGACCAATATACTTGGCGGGCTGACTACGGCACAAACCTGCGGGATGCGGCGGGTCTGCTGACACTCGCGGTTGATGCCGGCAGTGAGGTCATCGACCGGGATACCCTGATCCAGCGGGTCAGCGCCGGGCGGACTTACCGTTCGACGCAAGAGGCGGCTTGGTCCCTGCTTGCCGCGCATGCACTGATCTCAACCCCCGAGCAATCCGGGCTGCGGGTCAACGGTTCAACCGTTGATGGGCCGTTCGTTCAGGTTCTTGAAACCGGTTCGGATGATGTTCTGAACATCACCGCAGCAGATGGTGAAACAACCGACATCACGCTGACGGTATCAGGTATCCCCGAAATCGCGCCCGAAGCTGGCGGGACGGGCTATGCCATCGACCGTCAATATTACTCGATGGAAGGCGAGCCGCTGAATGCAGATGAGTTTGTTGTCGGCGATCGGTTTGTCACTGTCCTGACTGTCACACCGTTTGAAAATGGCGGTGCACGGCTGATGATTGATGATCCACTGGCCGCAGGCATTGAGATCGACAACCCCAACCTGTTGCGCTCGGGCGATGTGCGTTCACTGGACTGGCTGAACCTATCCGAGGCGACGCATACCGAGTTCCGTTCAGACAGGTTCCTTGCCGCTGTTGACGCCTTTGGCCGCCAACCCGTGACATTGGCCTATGTTGCGCGAGCGGTCACCCCGGGTGAGTTCCATCATCCCGCTGCATCGGTTGAGGATATGTATCGGCCCCAGAACCGTGCCCGGACGGATACAGGCCGGGTCGCAGTGAAATGACAGGCCGCGCAGCCATCGCCACAGCCCATTGGCGGCGGCTGGATCAGCAGGGCACGGACCGCTGCACCCTGTCTCAGCTGGACAGTGGCTGGATTCTGGTCGGTCAGGCAATCTGGCACGATGGCAGCATCGATCATTGCCTGACCTATGATGTGCGCTGCGATCCTGACTGGCATAGCCTGTCTGCGGATGTTGGGGGTGAGTTTGGTGGCCGCGATATCGCCTTGCGTC
The DNA here is from genome assembly GCF_013030265.1 of Ruegeria arenilitoris. Classification (GTDB taxonomy): domain Bacteria; phylum Pseudomonadota; class Alphaproteobacteria; order Rhodobacterales; family Rhodobacteraceae; genus Ruegeria; species Ruegeria arenilitoris_E. The sequence continues at coordinate 25,671 of NZ_WPZQ01000012.1, read as the reverse complement.
TTCATCGAACTGCCGAGGGCTGGTTTCTGAATGATAAACTGCAGGAAAACACCGCCGACTGCATTGATCTTGACCTGAGTTTCACGCCAGCCACAAACCTCTTGCCATTGCGCCGACTGGGTCTGAGGAATACCGCGAGCGCACCCGTTAAGGCAGCCTGGCTGAAACCTGATCTCGCGTCGATCGCGCAGCTAGACCAGATTTACAGTTGCCTCTCGCAAGAACTGGTCCGGTATTCTTCAACGAATTTTGAAGCTGATCTGCAGGTTCATTCGTCCGGCTTCGTAACCCACTATCCCGAACTCTGGGAAGGATGGGTCGATGCCTAAGGCAACCAGATTACTGCTGTGTCTCGCGGGGTTGCTTTATTTGACCGCTTTTACCCGGGATCGGCTGAATGACTGGGTGAACGCGACCATATTGCCGCCGATCCTCGCAGAAAGCTCGGTTGAGATGCGCGACCGGAATGGCAACCTGCTTCGGGCCTTTCCGGTCGAGGACGGCATCTGGCGCCTGCACCCCGGATCAGTGGATCGCGATTTTGTCGATATGCTGGTTCGGTACGAGGACAAAAGGTTCTGGATCCATTCAGGCGTCGATCTTTTGGCCATGCTGCGTGCGACCGGGCAAGCGCTGTTGAACGGTCGTACTGTTTCGGGCGGATCAACGTTGACCATGCAGGTTGCACGATTGCTCGAGGATGGCACAACCGGACGCTGGCGTGGCAAAATCCGCCAGATTAGAGTCGCATTGGCGTTGGAACAGCGTCTCAACAAAGAGCAGATTCTGACCCTCTATCTGACCCACGCCCCCTATGGTGGCAACCTCGAAGGGATTCGCGCGGGATCGCGCGCCTGGTTCGGCAAAGATCCTGTCCGCCTCACACCTGCACAGGCTGCGTTGCTGGTGGCGCTGCCACAATCACCCGAGGCACGCCGACCAGATCGGAAACCCGAAACCGCCCGAGCATCGCGTGACCGGGTTCTGCATCGCATGGAAAGACAAGGTGTTCTGAACCGATCTGAGGCGCAGGCGGCGTCATCCGAGCCAGTTCCCCAGAGAATGCGTCCGTTTCCACAACTGGCAGCTCACCTTACAGATCGAGTTCGTCGGCAAAACCCCGAGGTGATGACCCATGACCTGACGCTGGATGCAGCGCTGCAAGCTCAGTTGGAACCGCTTGTTGCACGAACGGCAGCAGGTGCGGGGCCACGTGTTTCAGGGGCGCTGATTGTGGCGGACCTTCACAGCGGTAAAATCCTCGCCTCGGTCGGATCGGCAGGGTATGCGGATGCCCGTCAGGGATTTGTCGACATGACCCAAGCGCTGCGTTCGCCGGGATCAACCTTGAAACCTCTGGTATACGGCCTTGCCTTCGATCAGGGGCTTGCGCATCCCGAGACCCTGATCAGCGACAGCCCGGTCATGTTCGGGCGCTACGCCCCGCGCAATTTTGACGGTGTGTTCCGGGGTGAGATACGTATACGCGAGGCGCTGCAGCTATCTCTGAATATCCCCGTAATTCGCCTGACACACGAGTTGGGTCCCGCCCGCGTCATGGATGCTCTGCGGAAAGCCAAAACCGCGCCAAAACTGCCCGGCGGGACACCGGGCCTTGCCATTTCTCTGGGCGGCGTTGGTCTCAGCCTGCAAGACCTCGTTCAACTCTACACAGCAATGGCGGCAGGAGGGGAAGGCCCCGTTCTGCATCATCTGGAATTGAGCGAGCAATCACAGACCCAGCGTATTCTGACAGAACCAGCCGCCTGGCAGATCGGGAACATCCTGTCGGGGCTCAACCCGCCTCCCGGGGCTCCTCCCGGCGTGCTGGCTTACAAAACCGGCACCTCTTACGGACATCGGGATGCCTGGGCCATTGGGTATGACGGGCAGCATGTCATCGGTGTCTGGCTGGGACGGGCGGATGGCACGCCGGTGCCCGGAGCCTTTGGTGGTGAACTGGCCGCGCCATTGTTGTTCGAGGCTTTTGGACGCCTTAAACCGGATTTTGAGCCGCTCGCGCCCCCACCCCCTTCGACCTTGATTGTGGGCGCCGCTGAATTGCCCGCTCCGCTGCAGAGATTCCGGCCGCGCTCGGCTGCTTTCGCTGATAATGCAACCGCACCACAGGTGTTGTTTCCCCCTGATGGTGCAGTATTAGAGACACATAGTGACACGCTTACCATCAAACTGCGCGGTGGCTCGCGTCCATTTTCAGTCCTTGCCGACGGGATGCCGATCCTGACGGGACAACGCCAGCGAGAGTTTGAGATCCCCAACCCCGGGCGCGGTTTCGCTTCGCTGGTTGTTGTTGATGCGAAGGGACAGTCCGACCGGGTTTCGATTCAAATTGAGTGAAAGGGTGCCTAAAATGCGCTGTTCATCATTGTTACTCGCTACAGTTCTGGCATCGCAGGCCTCAGCAGATTGTGCATCAGATGCCGAGATCGCAGGCTTTGTGCAGGACTATCTCTCCAACACTGCAACTTCGGCGCTTGTTCCCGGTGGAACCATCGACGACGCGCTTTGTACTCAGGCCAAACTGGTCACCGCGATGGAGCCGCATCTTGGCCCGGTCGTCGGGTACAAGGCCGGGCTGACGAGCAAACCTGCGCAAGAACGGTTCGGGGCGTCAGAGCCGGTACAGGGCGTTCTGTTCCGTGACATGATGTTGGAGGACGGTGCGACCGTCCCAATCCAATGGGGCGCGCGACCCGTATTCGAAGCCGACCTGATCCTCGTCGTTGGTGATGCAGCCATCAATGAAGCAGACACACCCCAAGGGGTTATGGCCCATATTAGTTCAGTCCGCCCCTTCATCGAATTGCCCGATCTGACGTTGGCCGAGGGTGAACCGATCACGCCAGTCACGCTGACAGCGATCGGCGTTGCGCCAAAATTGGGCATATTAGGGTCTGATATTCCGGTTTCTGATCCGGCGGCGATGACACAGGCACTTCAGAACATGACTGTGACACTCAGTGCGGCAGATGGTGAAGTTCTGGCGCAGGCTCCGGGCGCAGCGGTCATGGGCCATCCGGCGAACGCCGCCCTTTGGCTGATGTCAAAAGGTATCGAGTTCAAACCTGGTGACCTGATTTCGGTCGGATCATTCGGGCCATTGTTTCCGCCGGCCAAAGGCAATGGCGGCGCATCGGTGACCTATGACGGTCTGCCCGGCAATCCCAAAGTAAGCGTGAAATTCGAATAGCTTATCGGCGACCCTCGCGCAGCCAGCCGGCCAGAAGGAAACCACCAGCCAGCAGCAGAACCAGCCATGGTGGCAGTAGCCCGGCCTGCGTCACATCACGGGTTTCATATGCATTGCGTGGAGTCAGACCAATCCAGCCCCGACCTGCAGCAGGACGCCCAGTGCGTACATTGCGGATCGAGGGTAATCCTTCCTCAAGACGGATAACGCCACCTCGCATTTGTTCCAAAGCAGGCTCCAAAATCTCTCCTGTCGCGATTGTACGCTCGAACTCTTTCGGAGCTGCGGGGCCGAGACCGATAACCGCGGAATGTTCCCCTTCCTGCAGGCGGTAGAGGCCGATTTCGGGGCCAAAGTACTGCGCCTCAAACCGTCCCGGGGATATCTCTTCAAGCGTGATCTCAAGCGTATCGCCATTTGGCCGGGTCACGGTAACCGGACCGACCTCATCATTCAGCGTCTGGCGGATGATGCGCATGGATTGGCCATTTGCCTCAGCCCACAGCGCCTCTTCTTCAAGCTCGGGCTCCTTCATCATCCAATGAGCCAGCCTGCGAAGCAATTCCAGCTGCGGCCCGCCACCTTCGAAACCCCGGCTCCAGAGCCAGGCATGATCCGATGCAAGCATGGCCACACGCCCCTCGCCCACACGATCAAGCACCAGCAATGGGCGATCATCCAGCCCGGTCATCAGCAACTCGCCCGAACGATGTTTCACATCGATCTGCCGCAACCATGCCCCCCATTCGTCAGGGTTGCCGAGGTTAGAGGTGACGGGATGACGTTCCCCCAGTTCGGTCACCATCGGGACATAACGCTCTTCAATCACCCGCGCCGTGGGCTGGGCGGGCAGGATAGGCGCCAGAGGAGATCGGAAGATACTGTCGGCGGTTGCGAAATCCGGCCCGGCGGCGATCAGAACCGCACCACCTTCGTTGATATAATTGGTGACATTATCCAGATAGATTGCCGGCAGGATGCCACGCCGCTTGTAGCGATCGAAAATGATCAGGTCGAAATCGTTGATCTTTTCAAGAAACAGCTCACGCGTTGGGAAGGCGATCAGCGAAAGCTCATCAACCGGCACACCATCCTGCTTTTCCGGTGGCCGCAGAATGGTGAAATGTACAAGGTCGACCGAGCTGTCCGATTTCAGCAGGTTACGCCATGTGCGGCCACCCGGATGCGGCTCACCCGAAACCAAAAGAACGCGCAACCGATCACGTACGCCATTCATTTGAATCAGGGCGGTGTTGTTGCGCTCGGTCAGCTCACCTTCTGCCTCGGGAACCGTGAACTGAATGACATTGCGCCCTCCGTGGGGCAGTGTGATCGGCAATTCAACGTCGACACCGATGGGAATATTGAATTGCTCGGGCGCGCCACCATCCACCGAGATCTCAAGGGGGGCGGTCGTCGCACCAGCGGGTGATGCACCGCTGTCTTCAACCCGAAGGGTCAGGGTGACAGGTTCGCCGATAATCGCGAAGGCAGGCGCATTGCGCACGATCAGGCGGCGGTCCCAATCCGTATCACGACCAGTTTGCAAAAGGTGCATCGGTGCGGGCAGATCAGGGGCCTGATCAGCGTCATGCACGATACCATCCGAAACCACCAGAACCCCTGCCACACGAGCACGTGGTTCTTCGGCCAGCGCTTCGTTCAGCGCGGCCATCACCTGCGTTCCTTCATCCCCATCGCTGTCGCCCACGCGGATGCGGCGCAACTCCGTGTTATCGCGAGATTCGATCTCGGCGGCCAGTTCGTCGGCAGCTTGTGCAGTCTGGTCTGCCCGATCCGAGAGGGTTTGGCTGGCGCTTTCATCCTCGATCATCAGAACGATATCGGTCAGCGGTGCGCGGTCTTCGATCTGATAGACCGGCCCGGATAGCGCCGCGATCACGACCAGAGCCGCCAGCCCGCGCAATGCCCAACCCGACAGACCACGCCATAGGGCTAGAATGACGCCGGAGACAGCAATCGCAGCGACGATGGCCAGAACCGGCCAGGGGATCAACGGGTCGAATATAACTGTTCCGGTCATTGTCCCAACCTGTCCAGAAGGGCGGGCACGTGCACCTGATCGGATTTGTAGTTCCCGGTCAGCACATGCATCACCAGATTGACCCCAAAGCGATTTGCAAGTTCTCGCTGTCTTTCACCCGCATACCCGCGACCCACCGGCAACAAGGACTGGCCATTACGATCCACAGCCCATGCGCTGGCCCAGTCGTTGCCGCCAATAACGACCGGAGTGACATTGTCGTTGAGATTGCGGAAAGGCATCCCCTCGATCTGCTCAGCGTCCAGAGGAGCCGCCTCGACCCAGACCTCGGTGCCGGAATAACGCCCCGGAAAGTCCTGCAACAGGTAGAACGCACGGGTCAGCACGTGGTCACGCGGAACAGGCTCTAATGCTGGGATATTCAAGGGCGCAGCCAGCTGTTGCAGCTTACGACCGTTCGGACTTGAGGCACCAAATCCGGCAATATCAGCATCACGCGTATCAAACAGGATCATCCCACCCGACCGCAGGTAATTGTTGAGCTTGGCATAAGCCTCGGCCGAAGGTTGCGGCTGGTCAGGCGTGATCGGCCAGTAGAGTAGCGGAAAGAAGGCAAGCTCATCCCGCTCAAGATCCACACCGATTGGTTGGGCAGGCTCGACAGATGTGCGGTAGTACAAAGTCTGCGCAAGCCCGCGCATTCCCGCTTGTGCAACATCATCCACTTGCGTGTTTCCGGTCAGAACATGCGCCAGCACCAATTCCTGTGTGGACTCAACTGCGAACGCGTTCTCCTGAGCTGTTTGCGCATATGCTTCGGGCACGAGGAAAAGTGCGCCCAGCGCAACAGCGGCGGCGCGTGCCAATCCCAAACGGCCCGACAGAGCAAGCGAGGCAATCACGTCTACTGTCAGCAATAGCAATGCGAGGCTCAGTAAGATGCCTCCGACCGGGGTTTCGGTACTGATTTCCTGTCCTTTGATCGGGACATCTGAGGGCCAGACAATCGGTTCCAGAACATCCTCTTCGGACAGAACATTCAGTGCGAGCTTCTGTTTACCGCTTTCATACAACCCCGGGCGCAGATCAGGCCCAATTTTTCCGGACACCAGTTCAACACCGTCGATGCCACTAAGGTTGCCTGCATCTGACAGGCTGCCGAACCCATCAAGAATTTGGATTGGCTCCCATGTCGTGCCCTGCAGCTGCGTCTCCTGCCGCGATTTGGCGGCTGAGGCGACGGCAAGACGGTCGAGCATTTCGACAAACAATCCCGACAGAGGCAAGCTTGACCATTCGGCGTCTGCTGTGACGTGGAACAGGACTACCTGACCCAATCCCAACGCTTTGCGTGTCACCAATGGCGTTCCGTCAGACAGCGAAGCGATGACGCGATCCGCCAGATTAGGGTCTGGTTGCGCCATAACCTGCGTCGTGACAGACACATCTTCCGGAATCTGCAAACCGTAGAACGGAGAGCCTTCGGTAAAGGGAGCCAGTCCCTTGGCTTCTCCCCAACTCATCGCGCCACCGACCGATCGGCCACCGCTGCGCAGGCGCACCGGCAACAGCGTATCCTCTTCGTCTCGGCCCAGATCGCTTGCGGCCATACGCGGCCCGGCGAAACGCAGAAGCAATCCGCCCTGCTCAACCCATTCAACCAATCCGCTCTTTTCGGCGTCGGACAGTTTGGCCACATCCGCCAGCACAATCACGTCAGGATTGGCAGGTAAAACCTCCAACAGCCCGCCCTCGACAAAATCAGCAGTCGGGATCAGGACCTGTGTCAGATAATGCAGCGGAGACAACAGCTCGAGCCCTTCGCGGTTCAAAGACCCTGCAATCAGGGCTACCTCTCGCCGACGCAGGCTGTCATCCGTCAGTGTGACGGTTCCTGCAGATCTCTGTCCCTGAATCTCAAACCGGGTAATCCGAGCGCGCAGCTCCGATGGAAGGGCCAGATCGACCTGAGCCAGCGTTGCGCCGCTTTCAAACTCAATTTCGGTTGATTGAAGAACACGCATGGCACCTGCAGGGTCGCGCCCCTGGGCCAATACAGTGACATTGCTTGCCGGACCAGGCTCTGACCGCTGCACAGTCAGCTGGATCACACCGTCCTGATAGGTTGCAGGTAAAACAGCCATAACCGGAAACTGGGACTGATACACCGTGACGTCTCCTCGCGATTGCAGAGCTGCCAGAACCTGATCATGTGCCGAGTAAGACAGTCGATCACTGAACCAATGTGTGTCAAATCCACCTTCGACCTGATCAAGCATTTCAATGGCTTGGCCAAGTTGCCCTTCCGTGGGTTGCCACGGCATCGGAATCAGCCCCGGCAAACGTCCGCGCCAGGACTCGGCAGCCTGAAATACGGGTGGCTCGGGTTCGGTCAGGCTCAGGATCGATACGGGCCGGCCTGCGCGACCAGCTTCAGTCAGTTGTGCGTCGATCTGATCGAGTGTTGCAGACCAGCGTGTCGCCCCGGCCCAGCTGGCATCCAACACCAGTAGTAAGGGCCCAGATCCGGTTTCATCTCGCGATGGGTTCAGGACAGGCCCCGCCAAGCCGATGATGATTGCTGCAGCGGCCAGCATGCGCAGTAGTAACAGCCACCACGGGGTTCGGTCGGAAACGCTTTCGTCGTCTTTCAGACCCAGCAGAAGCGTAACCGCCGGGAACAGCCGACGGATTGGTGCAGGCGGGACTGCACGCAGGATGAGCCACAGGATTGGCAGGGTCAGAAGACCTAGCAAAATCCACGGCGCCGTAAAGCCGATCCCTGCAAGAACCGTCATCGCGCACCCCCGTCCAGGGCCCGGTAGAGCCATAACAGAGCCGCTTGCGCACTATCTCCGGTATGATGCTGACCCAATTGCCAGCCTGTAGCCCGGCACAGTTTGGTCAACGCGTCCTTTCGCTCGGCCAGACGGTCGAGATAACGTTCACGCAAGTCACCTGCCTTCAAGGTTTCGTGTCTGACGGAACCCCCAACGCTTTCAAAAATCGTGCGCCCACGGTAGGGGAAGGTTTCCTCTCCCGGATCAAGAACCTGAAGCAGGGCTCCACGTACGCCACGATCGGCAGATTTGGTCAGTGCAAGCTCAACTTCATCAAGCGGACCCAGAAAATCCGAGATGAATACCGCCCGCGCATGCGGGATCATCGCGCGGTGTTCCGGCGGGGAATAGTCGCTTTCGGCATCCTGCGACCAGGCCTGCGCCAACCGTATGATCTGCGCATTGCCGCGCCTGGGGGGAAGGGTGGTTCCGGTCAGGCCAACCCGCTCTCCACCGCGCACCAACAGGATCGCCGTCGCCAAGCCCAACAGCCGCGCACGATCTGCCTTGGTCGGCAGGCTTTTATCCGAGGTGAAACGCATGGACGCGCCCTGATCGACCCACAGCATAATCGACTGGGCGATCTGCCACTCACGTTCGCGGACGAACTGCTGATCCCCCCGGGCCGATCGACGGTGGTCGATCATTCGGCGGCTATCCCCGATCTGTGCGGGGCGGTATTGCCAGAAATCATCGCCCAAACCAGCGCGCCGCCGACCATGATCGCCCAGCAGAACGGTACCGGCCAGATGTTCGGCCCGCGCCAAAAGCGGCGGCAGCCGGGACGCCTCGGCCTCAGATCTTTCGCGAAGGGTCAGCGCGGCATTCACGCCGCAGCCTCAGTCCGGACCAGACCGGCTGCGGTGGTTTCGATCAAGTCAGCAAGGCTGTCGCCACGCGCACGCGCGGCGAAGTTCAGCGCCATCCGGTGACTGAGCACGGGGCGCGCCATGTCCAGGACATCCTCGGTATTCGGAGCCAGACGCCCCTGCAGCATTGCACGTGCCCGTACCGTCATCATCAGCGCTTGTGCCGCACGCGGGCCGGGGCCCCAGGCGACGGTTTCGGCAACACGTTCGGAAACACCCGGCTCTTCGGGCCGGAAAGCCCGAACCAGATCAAGGATCAGCTCGACCACGGATTCCCCAACGGGCATTCGCCGCAACAGGACCTGAGCGGCCAGCAGTTCCTCTTTGGTGAAAATCTGGCTCGCCTCATCTTCCTCGACCCCCGTCGTGGCCAACAGAATGTCCCTTTCGGTCTGACGATCCGGATATTCGACGTCGATCTGAACAAGGAACCGGTCCAGCTGCGCCTCGGGCAGTGGATAGGTACCCTCCTGCTCAATCGGGTTCTGCGTCGCCAGCACATGGAAAGGCACACCCAATGAGCGGTCTTCACCAGCCACGGTCACCGTGCGTTCCTGCATCGCCTGTAGCAGGGCCGACTGGGTCCGCGGGCTGGCACGGTTGATTTCATCCGCCATCAGCAATTCACAGAAAATCGGTCCCGGAATGAAACGAAAATGGCGGCTGCCATCCTCGGCGGTATCCAGAACTTCGGACCCAAGGATGTCTGCAGGCATCAAATCGGGCGTAAACTGGATGCGATTTCCGTGCAGGCCCATCACGGTCGACAGGGTCTCGACCAGTCGCGTCTTGCCAAGACCCGGCAGACCGATCAACAAAGCGTGACCTCCACACAAAAGAGAGGTCAGGGTCAGGTCAACAACCCTCTCCTGCCCGATGAAGCGTCGGGTAATCGAGGACTTTGCCTCTTGTAGCTTGTTTTCCAGCGCTTCGATCTCGACTACGAGGTCGGCAGGTTCGGTCATGACTTTCCCTTCCGTGGACTAATATGATTGAAGTGTATCGCGCTGAGAGGAAATGGCAAAAGCAATGAGCGGACAAAAACCTGTGACCCCTTCACCTGATGGTCTGGCAGCCTCAGTCAATGCGGCCAAAACCAAGGGTTTACCCCCTGTTCACCTGTGGAATCCTCCGTTTTGCGGCGATCTCGACATGCAGATCAAAAAAGATGGTACCTGGACTTACATGGGGTCACCGATCAATCGGTTCGAGTTGGTAAAGCTATTTTCTTCAATTCTTAAGAAAGAAGACGGCAAATACTATCTGGTTACCCCTGTCGAGAAGGTGGGAATCACCGTCGAGGATGCTCCTTTCGTCGCAGTGGACTTTGACCGTTCCGGCGCCGGTGAAGCGCAGAACCTAAATTTTACGACCCATGTTGGCGACACCGCCATTGCTGGTGCAGAGCATCCTATTCGCATCGTCATCGATCCGGAAACAGATGAGCCTTCTCCATACATATTGGTTCGTTCAAACCTTGAGGCGCGGATTGATCGCAAGAGCTTTTATCGGCTTGTGGACATCGGGGCGCATCACGATGATTGGTTCGGCGTCTGGTCCGGGGGACAGTTCTTCCCGCTAATCCCATCGGCCGAGCTAGATTCCGTTTAGGCCGTTTGCGTGGCCTTCCGATCCTGAGCCAGCACCACGGCCAGCGCAACAATTCCTGCCCCCAGCGCGCGTGTCCAGTTCCATTCTTCACCCAGCATCACCAGAATCACCATCACATAAAATGGGGCGATGTTGATGTGGAAGGAACTCAGCGCCACGCCAAGCTTGCTGATTGACGAGACAAACAGAACCTGGCTGAGACCAAGGGCGACAAGCGCATAGATCGCCAGCATGCCTGCTTGTTGCATATCAAACGGGGCAGACGGCACGATCTCGGTACCCATCTGTCCTGCCCCGATCAGTAGAACAGAGGTCACCAGAAGCCCTCCAACAAGGGTGATCGAACTGCGCCCGACCTGACTCAACTCGGGAAAGTCTCGCGCGGTTGCCATGCCGCCCCAGCAAAACAGAACAGTCGACAGGATCGCGCAGGCAGCACCCAGCCCCAGTTGTTCGGGAACTGCAGCGCTGGTTGCTATCAATCCACCAATGATCGAAGCCACCAAACCAAAGGCAAAATTCCACCTCAGGCGACGCGCTCCGGTGCGTATTTCCAGCAAGGTCGCAATCAAAGGCGCGGAAGAGGCGATGATCGCCACCGTAACCGGATCTGTCAGCTTCTGAGCAAGAAGCAAAAGAAACATGGCCAGGCCGAAACCCAAGCCACCAACCCACATTGCACGCGCCCAACGGGCACGCCGGACGCGGGATGGCCCGTCAACCAGCAGCCAGATCGGTACCATGACCGCCACGGCCAGCGCCAGGCGGGCGACAATCAAAACAATGGGCGGCCAGGTTTGCAACAAAATCTCGGCCGCGGGAAAACCGGCAGCCCAGGTCAGCATTGACCCAACAGCCAATGAATTGCCCGACAGCGCTGTACGCCGATCGCCAGACGCAATCAGGGTGTTCCCGCGAACGGGTTCCGGGCTCATAGCCATTTATCCAGACCTTCCACTGACACGGCGCCGATAAAATGATTCGCCGCGATGGCCCGAATGTCCCTGATTTGAAATCGGTGATCTGGCTAATTTTCGACACTCTGTCGTTTTCAGGCTCTTTCCCGAAAAACACCTGACCGCTAAGGTCCGCCAATCGATACCCGAGACGATACATGCCCAAATTCGCTGCCAATATCTCGTTGCTCTTCAAAGAGCTTCCTTACCTTGACCGGTTTCAGGCCGCCGCAAGTGCCGGGTTCAAGGCTGTTGAGATCCTGTTCCCGTACGATCTGGCAGCCAAGGAAACGCGACGCGCTCTCCTGGCGAATGGATTGGAGTTGGTGCTGATCAATTCACCACCGCCGAACTACACCGGAGGCGAACCCGGATATGCGGCCGTCCCCGGCGGAGAGGCCCGGTTTCAATCCGACATACGCCGCGTTCTGCGCTACGCCGATGTGCTACACCCGGGACTGATCCACGTGATGTCAGGATACGCCAAGGGTTCTGAGGCATTTGATTGCTTTGTAAAAAACCTCCAATGGGCCGCAGATTTCGCACCGCATCAGCAATTCACCATCGAGCCTCTTAATCGCATTTCGCAGCCGGACTACTTTCTGTGCGACTACGACCTGGCAGAACAGGTATTGGATCAGGTCAATCGTCCCAATATTGGCCTGCAATACGACAGTTTTCACGCGCATATGATCCACGGCAACGCTTTGTCGATCTGGGAGCGGTTTCAACATCGCATCGTTCACGCACAGATCGGCGCAGCCCCGAACCGATCGGAACCGATGCTGGACAGCCCGGGATTCCCGGCGCTGTTTGATGCAATGGACCAGAGCGGCTACGAGGGATGGGTCAGTGCAGAATACATTCCTTCGGCCAAACGAACCGAAGACACTCTGCACTGGTTGCGCGGGTAATGTGCACAGACGCACTGGATTTCCGCCATCTGATCACTGCAAATAGGGCGTCGTCTGACCAAGGACCAATCAAATGATACCCGCCCGATTTGCCCACGCCGTATTTGGATTGATCATGTCCGGCCTGATGTCCTGTATCGTCACCGGCATTGCAACGCTGAAAGCGATCGGTTTCGGCCCCTCAACACTCGGCGATTGGATGGCATCATGGGCATTTTGCTGGCCCATTGCGTTCACAGTCATCCTGTTGCTTGGCCCTGCCGTAAAACGGCTGGTCGGGCGCATGGTCAGGCCTGAGGCCTGACCCGACGCTAAGAGGGCCCATCGGGCTTGATGAGCGGCGCAGCCGAGGTATCAGTGCGCCTCGGCCCAGTTTGCGCCTTGTCCGGCATCCACGCTTAACTTCACATCCAGCTTCACTGCCGGGTCAGAGGCACCTTCCATCACATCGCGGGCAACATCGATCACCTGATCCACTGAATCCTCGGCAACTTCGAACAACAGTTCGTCATGTACCTGTAACAGCATCTTTGCAGGCAACCCGTTGATGGCATCCGGCATCCGCACCATCGCGCGCCGGATCACATCCGCCGCCGTGCCCTGTATCGGCGCGTTGATCGCCGCCCGGCGCGAGAACCCAGCATGTGGCCCCTTGGCGTTGATCTCAGGCGTATGGATTTTCCGTCCGAACAGCGTCTGCACATAGCCGTGTTCCTTGGCAAAGGCGACGGTGTCATCCATGTATTTCCGAATACCCGGGAAACGCTCAAAATAGCGGTCGATAAAGCCCTGCGCCTCGGCTCGCGGGATCCGCAGATTGCGCGCCAATCCAAAGCCTGAAATGCCGTAAATCACACCAAAGTTGATCGCTTTGGCCTGACGGCGAATATCCGGCGTCATCTCATCCAGCGGCACATCGAACATCTCGGACGCCGTCATCGCATGAATGTCCAACCCATCGGCAAACGCCTGTTTCAAGGCCGGAATATCCGCAATATGGGCCAGAATACGAAGTTCGATCTGGCTATAGTCGAGGCTGACCAGCACATTCCCCTGCTCGGCAATAAACGCCTCACGAATGCGCCGCCCCTCCTCAGTCCGCACAGGAATGTTCTGCAGGTTGGGGTCGGTCGAGGCCAGACGCCCCGTGTTGGCCCCGGTAATCGAATAAGACGTATGCACCCGCCCCGTATCCGGGTTGATATGGGTCTGCAGCGCGTCCGTGTAGGTCGATTTCAGCTTGGATAGCTGACGCCAATCCAGCACCCGACGCGGCAATTCATGTTCGGTCGCCAGATCCTCGAGAACGTCCGCGCCTGTTGAATACTTCCCGGTCTTGCCCTTCTTGCCGCCTTCCAGCCCCATCTTGTCGAACAGGATCTCACCCAGCTGCGCGGGCGAGCCAACGTTGAAGTTCTCACCTGCCAATTCGTGGATTTCAGCCTCTAATCCAGCCATTTTCTGCGCAAAGGCATTCGACATACGGCTCAGGACATCGCGGTCGACCTTGATGCCATACATTTCCATCTGGGCCAGAACTGGCACCAGTGGGCGTTCGAGCGTCTCGTAAACCGTTGTCACCTGAACCTGGTGCAATTGCGGCTTGAACAGTTTCCACAAACGCAGGGTGATATCGGCATCTTCAGCCGCATAGGCAGTCGCCTCGTCAATCGGCACCTTGTCAAAGGTGATCGCGGATTTGCCTGTTCCCAGCAGCGGTTTGATCGGGATCGGCGTATGGCTCAGATACCGCTCGGACAGCGTGTCCATACCGTGGCCATGCTCACCACCGTGCATCGCGTAAGACATCAGCATCGTGTCGTCGATCGGCGCGACGGATACCCCATAACGCTTAAAAATCTTGGCGTCATACTTCATGTTCTGCCCGATCTTCAGGATCGACGGATCCTCGAACATCGGTTTCAGCAGCGTTAGAGCCTTATCCAACGGCATCTGCCCTTCGGCCATTGCATCCGATCCGAACAGATCGTCACTTGCGCCGTCGCGATGGGTCAGAGGGATATAGCAGGCTTCACCCGGCTCAACGGACAGCGAAATGCCCACCAGATCGGCGATCATTTCGTTCAGGCCCGTGGTTTCTGTATCAACCGCCACCCAGCCCCGCTCGTAGGCCTGATCAATCCACTTCTCCAGCGCAGCCGCATCCCGCACGCATTCATATTTGGATGCGTCGAAGGGGATGGCTTCGGCCTCGACCACTTCGGCGACAGGCGCAGGTGCATCAGCAATCACCGGCGCCTCGGCCCCCAGCTTGTCGGCGATGCGCTTGGTCAGCGTGCGGAACTCCATTTCCGCCAGAAAACCCAGCAGCGTATCCGGCTCGGGGTCTTTCACCTCAAGATCATCCAGCGTGAAATCCAGCGGCGTGTTCTCGTCCAACTGCACGAGCTTTTTTGAAAGCTCGATCTGATCGCGCTTGTCGATCAGGGTTTGGCGACGCTTGGGTTGTTTGATCTCTTCCGCCCGGTCCAACAGCGTTTCCAGATCACCATATTCGTTGATCAACAAGGCCGCGGTCTTGACCCCGATCCCCGGCGCACCGGGCACGTTATCCACGCTGTCCCCGGCCAGCGCCTGAACGTCCACAACCCGTTCCGGCCCGACACCAAACTTCTCGAACACCCCATCCCGGTCGATGCGCTTGTTCTTCATCGCGTCCAGCATCTCGACCCCATCACCGACGAGTTGCATCAGGTCCTTGTCCGAACTGACGATGGTGACACGCCCACCCGCCTCACGCGCCTGAACGGCGAGGGTCGCGATGATGTCGTCCGCCTCATATCCCTCCAGTTCTTTGCAGGCGATATTGAACGCTTTGGTCGCCTCACGGGTCAGCGGCATCTGCGGGCGCAGATCCTCGGGCATCGCCTCGCGATTGGCTTTGTAGAGGTCGTAAAGGTCGTTGCGGAAAGTATGCGAACCCTTGTCAAAGATCACCGCTACATGGGTCGGTGCATCCGGGCCGGCGTTCCCTTCGACATATTTCTGCAGCATATTGCAGAAGCCCGAAACAGCACCGATCGGCAGCCCGTCCGACTTCCGCGTCAGCGGTGGCAGAGCGTGATAAGCCCGAAAGATAAAGGCCGATCCATCGATCAAATGCAGGTGACAGCCTTTTCCGAATTCGCTCTTGCTCATGCTGGTGCGCCTCATAAGATCGTGGTCATGTACAGTCTGCACGTTTTATCGGCCATCGCGCCCGCAACCGCAATCACTCTCATGGCCACATCGGTATTGGCAGGCCCGAAACTGCCTTCCGACTGCGTTGGTACAGTTAACAGCACCTCCAACTGCGCGCCGATTCTGGCATGTCTGGGGGATAGCGGCATCTACTTCACAGGTCGCGCCATTGGCTGGGGAAGCGGCACCCACGCCGGGCACACCAGTGCTGATTTCGGGTGCCATGGCGAGTGGACGGCAAACGGAAGTTTCGGTTTTGGAGAAGCCACGCTTGAATGCGACAATGGGCTGACCGGGCGCGCCTTTTTCACCTACCAGCATCCGGAAACCGGCACCGCCAGCGGTCTGGGCATGCTTAGCAATGGTGAGTCATTTCACGTTTGGTCCGGCACCAATGTCGATCAGTTTCTAGTCAACAAATATGGCGATATAGATACAAGCGCGCTGTGTCAGAGTTTTGCCAAACCTGGGGTCTGACAAGCAATCAAGCCTGTTCCCTGCCCTTCAGCACATATTTGCAGTCGCAATAAGGGCATTCGACCCAGCCTGTGTCTTCGGGAATTTGCAACCAGACACGCGGATGGCCCAAAGCCCCTTCACCACCGTCACAGGCGATCCGGCTTTTGTCGACGATCTTGGTTTCCGGCGCTTCGATAGTCATCGCTGGCGATCCTTCACTGGTTGTCGGCCTCGCGGGCATGCATTAGGTGCGTTTATGAGCGATGAGCAAACCGGGGGCAAGGGCCACAGATGACCGACGCGGCGATCAGTATCAAAGGGTTGCGCAAAACCTATCGCGGCGGCAAAGGCCAGCCGGAAAAACACGCCCTCAAAGGCATCGACCTGACCGTTCCCCGAGGCTCTGTCTTTGGTTTGCTGGGACCAAACGGCGCCGGGAAATCCACACTCATCAACATCTTAGCCGGGCTGGTTGTCAAGACGTCGGGTCAAGTCTCGATCTGGGGTCTTGATCAGGATCAGAACCCCCGCCAGTCACGGGCTGCCATTGGTGTGATGCCACAGGAACTGAATCTAGATCCGTTCTTTACGCCACGTGGAGCACTGGAAGTTCAGGCCGGTCTGTACGGGGTGCCCAAGTCTGAGCGGCGCAGCGACGAGATCCTCGAGCTGGTGGGATTGAGCGACAAGGCCGAGGCCTATGCCCGAACCCTTTCGGGTGGGATGCGTCGGCGGTTGCTGCTGGCAAAGGCACTGGTTCATCACCCCAAAGTGCTGGTTCTGGATGAACCAACTGCTGGTGTGGATATCGAGCTGCGTCAAATGCTTTGGACCAATGTGCGTAAGCTGAACGAACAAGGCATGACGATCATTCTCACCACTCACTACCTGGAAGAAGCACAGGAAATGTGTGACGAGATCGCCATTATCAATCACGGTGAAAAAGTCGCGCAGGACAGTACCGCAAATCTGCTGGGACAGATGGACCGCCGGACTATCGTGATCGTACCCGACGCCCCAATTGCTGAACTCCCAGATTCTGAAGGCGTAAAGGCCACTCTGCGCGAAGATGGCAGTCTTGCGTTGCATTACCAAAGTAACGCGACAAGCGCCGAGCAAGTGTTGGAGTCCGTACGGCAGGCTGACATCCGCATTCGGGACGTGAGAACCGAAGAAGCTGATCTCGAGGATGTGTTTCTCGCACTCACATCCAACCGAACGGATGATCCCCCGGCCGACGATCAATCGAAGCCACGCCGGGGAATGCATCGCGTCAAACTGTAATCGTCACGCCCGGTCGATCCGCGCCTGATAACAATTGTTCCGCGCCGAACGCACATGGATGTAGGCCACATCCGAACGGGTGAATATCTCGGAGATAGCTGATCCCAGCTGGTTCGTCGGTGCAATGACCCCGGTCCCATAGACGATCCGGTCATCATGCCCGTACCCCTTGATCAGATAGTCGGGGGAGGAGGTCAGCACTTCAGGCATGCCTTCGCTTTCTGAATGCCGCTGACATGGTTTGGCGCAAAGAAAGATCGGACCGGTTTCCGCATAAGGATGTGTCTCTGAAAAAGGCCGATGTGCCAGAATCAACATCTCTTCACCCTCAGGAATATGCTGGAGGCAATGGCGGCAAGGGTTGCCATTTCCATTCGATATCGCCCGCTCTGGGGCAGTTCCATACGCGTCGGGTGCACCTGTCTGATAGGCGCGGACATCATCGGTTGACAGGGCAGTTATCTTGTACATCACAGATCTCCTTCGTTTTTTTGCGAAGGTGCATGTGAAGCGGGTTCCAAGCGACCCGTTTCCTGCGCATAGAGGGAAGACCCGCGACAATGCTGCCTCTGTGAGATCGTGCGCGGAATAGCTATCGAGGCGTTATAGCCACATCTCAGGGCAAACCTCGAAAATGACTAATCCTGTCAGACCTCCCCGCTTTCCAGCGACGCCCGAGCAAATCGCGTCTCAGGTAGAGGCGTTTTATGCACGTGTCCGGCAAGACGATTCACTTGGACCCGTTTTTGGCAATCATGTCCGGAACTGGCCAGAACACGAAGAAAAGATCGCCGCGTTTTGGCGCAATGCGATCCTGTTCGAACGTTGTTACGACGGAAACCCCCAGCGCGTTCATATCGAACGTTCCGACGTCTCTCCTGAACTCTTTGAACGCTGGCTTGATCTGTTTGAAACTGTGGCCACACAAACGCTGCCACCTGAAACCGCGATTCCGTGGGTCGCTCTTGCCCGCCGCATTGGTGTCGGCATGAAGGCCGGTGTCGCTGCCGCACGGCAACCTGCCGGAGCTCCTCCAATTCTGCGCTGAACGGGGCTAAGTTAACATAGATTGCGCATGTTAGCGATAAAGTTTGGGCTGTCAGACTCTGTTGATAGGGTTTAAGCAGCATATGGCGACATTGGTTCCCGTCGTGTCTGCCACCTAGCCCGCCGCCAAACAGATTGCCCGAGGCCGATCAGATGAACAGTCCAAATGCCACCCTTCAGGGCCTTGGTTATGCCTTTCTGGGATTTGCGGTTTTCGCCACACATGATGCTCTGATCAAGTATCTGGGCGCAACGTATTCGGTGTTGCAGATCATTTTCTTCGCAACACTGTTTTCATTTGTTCCAATGGCCGTGACCATACTTGCAGACCGAACAAGTGATAACTTCAGGCCGCGTCACCCCTGGCTGGTCCTTCTGAGGTCGGCCTTAATGGTCGCCTCTATGTCCTGCGCATTCTATTCGTTCTCAGTCCTGCCTCTGGCCGAGGTCTATTCACTCTTGTTTTCGTTCCCACTCATCGTGACGGTATTGTCCATTCCGATCCTCGGGGAAGTTGTCCGTGCGCAGCGCTGGGCTGCGGTAGGCGTCGGATTGATCGGTGTTTTAATTGTCCTTCGCCCGGGGGCTACTGAAATCACTCTGGGGCATGTCGCAGCACTGACAGCCGCGTTCTGCAGCGCTTTTGCATCGGTTCTGGTAAGAAAGATCGGAAACGAAGAGCGCTCAGCCGTTCTGATCCTGTATCCTTTGCTTCTGGCCATCATCCTCATGAGCCTGGCCCAACCTGCCGTTTATCAACCTCCCTCTCTGACACATCTGGGCATGATGGCGTTGGTCGGAGTTTTCTCTGTGATCGCGCAACACCTGATCATTCTGGCGTATCGGGCCGCCCCTGCCGGTGCCGTAGCGCCAAGCCAGTACACTCAGATAATCTGGGCAACGATCTTTGGAGCGGTCTTCTTTGGTGAACGGCCAGACGCCTGGGTTGCCGTCGGGGCGAGTATCATCATTGCCTCGGGTGTATTTGTTGTGTGGCGGGAAAGCCGTACAAACGTGTCACCCAATAAACCAGTGCTGCGCATTCGGTCACCGCGGGCCGATACAGGCGCGTCTAGGCCGGGTAAATAATACCGTTTCTACCGGGAAGTTCAGACAAATGCCCCATCGCATTTGGTAGATGGCCATAAGCCTCGTTTCATCTTGTTGTTCGGTATTTAGTTTTCACCGTCGACCTTAGATCCGCTTGTTTCTGACACGTCAAACTGCGAGCGTTCTATGATCTTTTTGTAGATTTTGACGCGGGAGTATGATTTGAACCTGTGCGCTTCAGGTTATGAGCCTGACGATGTGAAGACGTCGAGCAATTGATCCGGGGGATCAATTGTAGTCTGAACGGGCTGTACTGAGATTTTCTGAGGCTGGTTGCGGGAGCAGGATTTGAACCTGCGACCTTCAGGTTATGAGCCTGACGAGCTACCGGGCTGCTCCATCCCGCGACACTTAGCGTTGGTCTACCGCCTATTCGGCTACTTGAGACCGGGTAGTGTTCTTTTCATCGTGTTAGAGAGATTGGGGATTTTTCTAGGTTTGGCGGTGACCTACTCTCCCGGGGCTTAAGCCCAAGTACCATTGGCGCGGCAGTGCTTAACTTCCGGGTTCGGTATGGGACCGGGTGTTTCACTTGCGCTATGACCACCAAACCGAGGAAAATCCCCGTCGCAGCTTTGCTGTGCAAAGCGCGACGAGTGGCAGGCAGTGTATTTGCGTGCAAATGCGCGTTGCCACTCGGTTGTTATGTCACCCCTTACGGGGTTTCACATCAATCAACGTTGTCCAACTCAAGGTCAGTGTATGCTTTTGATTTGTCTTTCCATTACTGGATCAAATCAAGCCTATCGGGCGATTAGTACCGGTCAACTGAACGCATTACTGCGCTTACATCTCCGGCCTATTGACGTGGTGGTCTTCCACGGCCCTCAGGGAGACCTTGTTTTGAGGGGGGCTTCCCGCTTAGATGCCTTCAGCGGTTATCCTGTCCGATCATAGCTACCCAGCACTGCCGTTGGCACGACAACTGGTCCACCAGTGGATCGTTCACCCCGGTCCTCTCGTACTAGGGGCAACTCCTCTCAAGTCTCCTACACCCACGGCAGATAGGGACCGAACTGTCTCACGACGTTCTAAACCCAGCTCACGTACCTCTTTAAACGGCGAACAGCCGTACCCTTGGGACCTGCTCCAGCCCCAGGATGAGATGAGCCGACATCGAGGTGCCAAACACTGCCGTCGATATGGACTCTTGGGCAGTATCAGCCTGTTATCCCCGGCGTACCTTTTATCCGTTGAGCGATGGCCCTTCCACTCGGGACCACCGGATCACTATGGCCGTCTTTCGACTCTGCTCGACTTGTCAGTCTCGCAGTCAGGCTGGCTTCTGCCATTGCACTCAACGAGCGATTTCCGACCGCTCTGAGCCAACCTTCGCGCGCCTCCGTTACGCTTTAGGAGGCGACCGCCCCAGTCAAACTACCCGCCACGCAGGGTCCCGGATCCGGATAACGGACCGCGGTTAGACATCAAGAGTGCGAAGGGTGGTATCTCAAGGGAGGCTCCACAGGTACTTGCGTTCCTGCTTCAAAGCCTACCACCTATCCTGCACATCACAATCCTGATGCCAGTGCGAAGCTGTAGTAAAGGTGCACGGGGTCTTTCCGTCTAACCGCGGGAAGCCTGCATCTTGACAGGCAATTCAATTTCGCTGAGTCGATGTTGGAGACAGCGGGGAAGTCGTTACGCCATTCGTGCAGGTCGGAACTTACCCGACAAGGAATTTCGCTACCTTAGGACCGTTATAGTTACGGCCGCCGTTTACCTGGGCTTCAATTCAAGGCTCTCACCTCTCCTTTTAACCTTCAGGCACCGGGCAGGCGTCAGACCCTATACGTCGTCTTGCGACTTCGCAGAGCCCTGTGTTTTTAATAAACAGTCGCCACCCCCTGGTTTGTGCCCCCAGCCCCTAGTTGCCTAGGAACCGGGCCTCCTTCTCGCGAACTTACGGAGGTATTTTGCCGAGTTCCTTCAACATCGTTCTCTCAAGCGCCTTGGTATGCTCTACCAGTCCACCTGTGTCGGTTTAGGGTACGGTCTGATGGAGGGCTATTTCCAGGAACCACTCAGCAGCCCAATCAATCCGATAAGATTGAACTACACCTGTGATCCGTCACATCCTCCTGGCCTAGGAATATTAACCTAGTTC
This sequence comes from Ruegeria arenilitoris, assembly GCF_013030265.1. Lineage (GTDB taxonomy): Bacteria > Pseudomonadota > Alphaproteobacteria > Rhodobacterales > Rhodobacteraceae > Ruegeria > Ruegeria arenilitoris_E. Next base: position 4,057 of record NZ_WPZQ01000012.1, on the reverse strand, counting down.
CCATCGCCTACGCCTTTCGGCCTCGGCTTAGGGGCCGGCTTACCCTGCTCAGATTAGCTTTAAGCAGGAACCCTTGGACTTTCGGCGAGAGTGTCTCTCACACTCTTTGTCGCTACTCATGTCATCATTCTCACTAGTGATCTCTCCACCGGATGGCTCACGCCCCGGCTTCATCGAAAGCCTCTCTCCTCCAATCTGCCCGAAGGCATGAAGGAGGAATGAGACTATGTCACACTACGCTCTGCTACCGATGCTTACGCATCCCTAGACTTCGGCTCATGGCTTGAGCCCCGTTACATCTTCGCCGCAGGACAACTTATTTAGACCAGTGAGCTGTTACGCTATCTTTAAAGGATGGCTGCTTCTAAGCCAACCTCCTGGTTGTTTTGGTCGTCCCACCTGCTTTCCCACTTAGCCATGAATTGGGGGCCTTAGTCGTAGGTCAGGGTTGTTTCCCTCTCCACTACGGACGTTAGCATCCGCAGTGTGTCTGCCATCTAGTACTCCCGGGTATTCGGAGTTTGGTTAGGATCAGTAAGCCTGTGGGGCCCCATTACCCATCCAGTGCTCTACCCCCCGGGGTATTCGGATGACGCTCTACCTAAATAGATTTCGCAGAGAACCAGCTATCTCCGAGTTTGATTGGCCTTTCACCCCTAGGCACAGCTCATCCCGATCTTTTTCAACAGATGTGGGTTCGGTCCTCCAGTAAGTGTTACCTTACCTTCAACCTGGCCATGCCTAGATCACTCGGTTTCGGGTCTGATCCCACGAACTCATGCGCCCTATTAAGACTCGCTTTCGCTACGCCTACACCTAACGGCTTAAGCTTGCTCGTGAGACCAAGTCGATGACCCATTATACAAAAGGTACGCCGTCAGCTCGCAAGGAGCCTCCGACTGATTGTAGGCGTTCGGTTTCAGGTACTGTTTCACTCCCCTCGTCGGGGTGCTTTTCACCTTTCCCTCACGGTACTGGTTCGCTATCGGTCAGCAAGGAGTACTTAGCCTTCGAAGGTGGTCCTCCGATCTTCAGACAGAATTTCACGTGTTCCGCCCTACTTAATACGTCCGTCAAAGCTTCCTATACGGGGCTGTCACCCGCTATGGCCACGCTTCCCAACGTGTTCTAGTCACTTATCCGGCTCGGCTGGTCCCCGTTCGCTCGCCGCTACTAGGGGAGTATCAATTGATTTCCTTTCCTCCGGGTACTTAGATGTTTCAGTTCCCCGGGTTTGCTCTTAAAACCCTATGTATTCAGGTCTTAAGTACCTGTTTAAGCAACATATTGATTATCAAGGATAACAATATGAAGCTTTCAGGTGGGTTGCCCCATTCAGAGATCCATGGATCAAAGCTTATTCTCAGCTCCCCATGGCTTATCGCAGAGTATCACGTCTTTCATCGCCTCTTGCTGCCAAGGCATTCACCAAACGCCCTTCTCGCGCTTGATTTGATCCAGAAAAAGAAAGACCGAAGCCTCTCGCGATCACAGGGAAGCTGGAACAACCCCGAACCTTTATTCTGAACCAAAAGCATACTTTCCCGCCTTCCATCC
>NZ_WPZQ01000011.1 GCF_013030265.1 Ruegeria arenilitoris | reverse complement strand
CGCAACAACTATCTCGCCCGAGGCAACAACTATGCCTGCCGAATAAAGGTCGATTTGGTTTATATGAATGGCCTCCGACGTTTCGGAGGCCATTTTCTATACTACCCTTGGCCCGGCATCGGTAATCTGAATTCCCACCATTCTCTGAGTGTCAACGAAAAATCTGGTTCTCAAGCTGTGGCATACATTTTCTCACCACAACTGTCGTAGAACGGGCAACGCGGCCGCTGATGAGGTGGCTTCACGATCAAAATCCATCTCTTCGTCAATGCACACGGCCTGCCCATGAGGACGGAAATCACACCAGGCCAGACATCCGACTACCTAGGCTTCATCGACATCACACCAATCCGCCTCTGGCTGCGTCAATTGTAAACATGATCTAAGGTTCAATTATCGATCGCATGGAAGGATGATCTCTCAAACGCTCTCCGTAATATTTCATTCCGGCTGGCGAAAAATGTTGAGAATCTGAATACAACAGATCATTGCCGACGATCACTGCGCATTTGAAATTCGGACAGACAACTTCACGTTTCAATACAAACGTGACTCCTGTCTCTTGCGCGATTTCTTGAAGCCTTTCGTCAATGCCATCGAAGTAGGGGTGTCGCAGGGACCAAGCGCTGTCATTCAACTGCTCGACGCTACTAAAATCCCGGAAAACAGTCTCGGGCGTTCCGACCCACTGCGGCACCCTGCCCAGAACAACAATTTCAGCATTTGTAACGCTCTGCAGCTCCTCGATAGTCGCTTGGAGAAACTCCAATGACACCTTTCTCCAAGCCTCTGAGAAAACAATAAAGTCCGGTTTCTGAGCAGTTACGTGGTCCAGGAAACTCTGATGAAAGTCCAAGCACTTTTGGGCAGTAGCCTCCGGGTTCGTATGATTTTCATACAGCGCATCAAGCGAAATATTGATACTTCCGCTCGAAAGTGGATCGCAGGCGCTGTTTCCGGAAAGCAATGTAAGATTGTATTTCTTCGGGGATAGCGAATACCTCAACGCTGCAAACACGTCATAAGCGTGAGAGTCTCCGAGAATCAGGATATTCTTTTTCTCACCATTGTAGTCTGGCCAGCTGATCTGCGATATCTCACTTTCGGCAATTTGCACGACGTCTCGGCGCGCGGGGATCTTATCCAATATTTCAGCGACCAAACCTCTATTGTGATGGATGGTCGAGTAGATGCGCTGATGCGTGAATTGGAAGGCTAGACCGAAAATGAATAGACCAGCGACCATCCCGACCAGAGCTTTTGATCCGGTTTCCAACGAAATACGCGATGCGGGCTGCTCTATACAACGATACATGAATTCGGCGATGATCACTGTTGCGAGAATGAGCGCCAGAATGCCAATCGCTGAAATGTCTCCGGGGAAGTAAGTCTTGTAAACAACCACCAGGGGCCAGTGCGCAAGATAGATTGAATAGGAAATCAGGCCTATTCTCAGCATGGGAGCTGTTATGATTGTATCCTTTTGCAGCAATGGATGAGATGCGCTGATAATCCCAGCCGTGCCCAGGCATACTGCCAAAGTGCCCCAACTCGGGTTTGGATCGAGTTCCGAACTGAAAAAAAGTGACACTCCCACAAGCAGAAATGAAACGGGAAGCACGAATGCTCTGTAATGTACAAGTCTGGAGCTAAGCGCTGCGCTGGTTAGCAATGCGCCTATCGAGAACTCGTAGATCCTGAACGGGAACTGAAAGAATGTGGTTGAAGAGGAAAATGCGGGAACCAGCCCAAGCCCCAAGGAGAGCAGGCCCACGAGAACTATCGCTCTGGCATGTAGCCTGAGTGAAATGAGCATGAGAAACAACGGCCAAATTAAATAAAACTGCTCTTCGACCGACAGGGACCATGTGTGCAGCAAAGGCTTGTAGATGCTCTCAAAGTCAAAATAATCAGCGCCCGACCAAAAGTGTATGTTGGAAAGATAGACGGAGGAAAAAATCAAAGATAACGCGAAATCCGAAATCAGATTCGGTGGGAATACGAAAAGAACAACGACCGCTGTAGCGAAAAGTGTAAACAAAAGTGCGGGATATAGTCGTCTGATCCTCTTTAGGAAAAATGACGATAACTTAAAACGCTCGTTTCGAATTTCACTTCGGATATGAGAGGTGATCAGATACCCGGAGATGACAAAAAACATGTCCACACCGAGAAATCCGCCGGAAAATCCAGGTGCCTCAAAGTGAAATAGAACCACCGCAGTTACCGCAACAAAGCGCAACAAGTCGATATCGCAACGTCTGCTTTTGGGGTGAGAGTCTGGCCGATAGTCACTAAAAAGTTGCACCGCTGCAGGCCTCTTCCTAAAAAGCTCGTCTTGGTCGTTCGAACAGTTTGTTATAACAAGGTCGTGGGATCGTCCATCGTGTTACGCCCAATATCGGCCCTGAGCCGAAACTGTCGCAAACTCTAAGCTAGGTTGAAAAGGATCGACGCTCGGGTTGACCAATCCTGCCGACTGTACAACCTGCTTTTAGGGAGAGATTCTTGGCGTGCTTTGCAGCATCAGGCCTTGAAGACAGCAGCTTTGTGGGCAAAGCGGACTTAGGCTGCCTTCTCAAACATCACGTCAGTTCGTAAGACAAACTTCTCTCCGCTTGTAACTGGGTCACCTCGGTGAGACAGCGGGTGGTTAAAGAAAAGTGCCTTTCCCGTCTTTGGCGCAATCGTGAAATCATTGAAAACATGCGGTGAGAACACATCGGCAAAGGATGTGCCGCCACCTTCGCAGCCTTCATTGAGGTACATCATCATCGTAAACATACTGCGGTGACCAGTTGACGCCTGAAACTCGCCGTCCTGATGCCAATCGAAGAACTGATCGGCGCCATAGCGATACACGCGAAATCTTTCATTTAGGCCGACAGCGCGATGTCCTTTGAATGAGTTTGAAAACAGAGGATCCGCTTTTCTCCATAGTGCGTTCGCTAGCTCCGGATCATCGAAGATCACTCGATCATTGTTACGAATTTCCTGTGCGACGCTTGTACCACGTTCGGTTGTGATTGTTGCCGAACTAAAGCCAATTTCGTTGGCTCGACCAATTATCTGGTCACAAAATTCTGGTGTGCCGAAATCTGATACCTCAAAAACGAGGTGTTGCAGGTAAGTTGGAATGGTCATTGTCCATCTCCATGAGCAGTTCAAAAAACAGGGGTGTTCGCTAGATCGCCACGCGATCAACGATGGGAGCCCCTGAGAAGAGCTGAGTGGCAGGGCCACTGGAGGGAAATCGGCATTAGATCCATTATCGCTTATTGTCAGAAGGGCTTGTTTTAATCAACCGGTTTGCACTTGCAGCATATGTGAATCTAGGCTCTTCGCTTACATTCTCTGCAAACGGGATTAATGTCTGCTACCAGGTAGACTTAATTAATGGTGTATGGGATTCGCAGGGGAACTGACACCTCAGCCAGAGATCGCTTTACGTACCATCGGCTGAGTGATGATCGTGTTTGGTGTGATACCCAATACACCCTTGGGAATCTGCGTCTTAGGCGAGAGCATAAGCCTCACCTCAGGCCCGAGTTACTGTGTGATGCCGACCCCAAGCAAACAATTCCTCCGCCATCTACGATGCCGTTAACACGAGTGCTTCATTTCAAACAGTCAGACTTTGTAGATTGCAACAGAACCCGAAAAGACAATAGCTACTCGGTTCGCCAATCATTAATACATTCCAAAATGAACGACTTGCACGCATCGGTTTGTTCCCGAAATCGGGTTCTGTTGTGGACATAAAGATAGACCTGCCTTTTATCCGGCAGGTCGGAAACGGACCGAAACGCTATGGTTTCCGGCATAAACCGTGAAACGGTTTGGGGCAGTATCGTGACCCATTTTCCGGTTTTGACAAAAGCAATCAACGAGTGTGTGTTGTGGAGGGTTATCGCCGCGCCCTCCATTGCGCTCACGAAGGCCTGGGTTTGGATATTATCGCTCAGAGCGTTCCGCACGAACGGAGCGGCAACCACATCCTCGATTGTCGGAGGGGCCGTTTGCGTGATCAGAGGGTGATCCGCCGCACACACTAGTCCGAAGCGATCCTCAAACAGAGGGATCGCTTCAACGCCGTTGATCGGGTGGTGACCGGACGCGATCCCGATATCAGCCTCTCCTTCTGCAAGCGCATCCAGAACGCGCTGCGTGTCGGTATCGCGTATCTCGACTTTCAGTTTGGGAAACCGGGCTGCCAAGATGTCAAGAACGGCCGGAAAGATCAGCGCCCCGACCGACGGGACCGATACAATTCGAACCAGACCTTGCTCGGAATTTGCGGCTTCTCCGATGCTGTTTATAGTGTGTTCGAACTGGCGGACCTGTTTCAATGCCAGTTTAAACACTTCCTCGCCCAATACCGTTAGCCGGTTCTTGCGTTCGCCTTCGAACAGCGGCTTTCCGATGTGCTGTTCCAACTGCTTCAATGACATTGAAATAGCGGATTGTGTGCGGCCAAGCCGTTCTGCTGCTTCGGCAATGTTTCCGGTTTGCGCGACGGTGCAGAAGCAGCGCAGCATTTCGATCTTGATAGCCATACTTCAATTCCTCTGAAGTTTGGTCAATTTATTTGAATTTGACTGATGCAATCAAGGGAATCCATCCTTCTGCAACCCGAATTTCTGTTGGTGGGATCCAAAGTGACCAAATTGAACTTGATTGCTGGCGAGTGGCTGGCTGGCGAAAGCGAGATTGAAAACCGCAACCCGTCGGATTTGAGCGATCTGGTGGGCATGTTTGCCCAGGCCAGTGCCGATCAGCTGGACGCAACGCTGGATCAGGCCCGCATCGCACAGGCCGAATGGGCATCCTATGGGCTGGAGCGTAAGCAAGCCGTGCTCATGAACATCGGCAATGAGTTGATGGCGCGCGCTGAGGAACTGGGTACATTGCTCAGTCGTGAAGAGGGCAAACCTCTGGCAGAAGGCAAGGGCGAGGTTTTCCGCGCCGGTCAGTTTTTTACCTACTATGCCGCTGAATGCTTGCGCCAAATCGGTGAGAACGCTGACTCCGTGCGCCCCGACATCGAGATCGACGTGCGGCGTGAGGCGGTTGGCGTTGTCGCGATCATCAGCCCATGGAACTTCCCTACTGCGACCGCCTCGTGGAAGATTGCGCCAGCGTTGTGTTATGGCAACTCGGTTGTGTGGAAGCCTGCGAACATTACGCCTGCCTCGGCTGTGGCGCTGACCGAAATCATCGAACGTCAGGATATTCCGAAGGGCCTGTTCAGCCTTGTGATGGGCTCGGGACGTTCAATCGGGCAACGACTGGTCGAAAGCCCCAAGGTCAACGCGATTTCTTTCACTGGCTCCGTACCGGTGGGCAAGGGTATTGCCGCCGCTGCCATCCAGAACCTGACCAAGGTGCAAATGGAGATGGGTTCCAAGAATGCTCTGGCTGTCATGGATGACGCCGATCTGGATTTGGCGGTGACACTGGCATTGGGTGGAGCCTTTGGTGGTACAGGCCAGAAATGCACAGCCTCCTCTCGGCTGGTGGTGCATGAGGGTATCCATGATGCCTTTGTCGAAAAGCTGGTCGCGGGCGCACTGGGGATGAAGGTTGGTCACGCACTAGAACAGGGCACCCAAATGGGGCCTGTCGTGAGCCAACAGCAACTGCATGAAAACCTCGCCTATGTCGATCTGGGCAAATCTGAGGGTGCGGAACTAGCCTGTGGCGGTCAGCGGCTTGAGATGCCACATGACGGGTTCTACATGTCTCCCGGCGTGTTCCTGAACACTACCAACGACATGCGCATCAACCGCGAGGAAATGTTTGCGCCCCTGACCAGCGTCATCAAGGTCGGCAGCTATGACGAGGCGCTGAGCGTGGTCAATGACACCAACTTTGGTCTGACCTCGGGCATTGTGACCAAATCGCTGGCCCGCGCCACCCATTTCCGCCGCAATGCGCGCACAGGTGTTGTCACCGTGAACTTGCCGACTGCAGGCACCGACTATCACGTGCCCTTCGGTGGCCGCGGTGACAGTTCCTATGGCCCGCGCGAGCAGGGCAAGGCTGCTGCCGAATTCTACACCACGGTCAAAACCGCCTATATCAGTGCAGGCCCTGTCTGATGCTGATCGATGGCCTGCAATATGCCAACTGGTCGGAAAAGATCTTCCGCCAACTACGCGAAGGCGGCGTGGACGCGATCCACGTCACCATCGCCTATCATGAAAATTTCCGCGAAACCGTTCTGAACTTTGAGAAATGGAATCGCTGGTTCGAGCAATATCCGGACCTGATCATGAAAGGCCGCTGGGCCAGCGATATTGATTTAGCAAAGGAAACGGGCCGGACGGCTGTATTCTTCGGGTTCCAGAACCCGTCTCCGATTGAAGACGATATCGGTCTGGTCGAAATCCTGCACGATCTGGGTGCGCGGTTCATGCAGCTGACGTACAACAACCAGTCCCTACTGGCGACCGGCTGTTACGAGGCCGAAGACACCGGCATCACCCGCATGGGCAAGCAGGTCATCAAGGAAATGAACCGCGTCGGACTTGTGGTCGACATGAGCCATTCGGCAGACCGCTCGACCATCGAGGCGGCTGATATTTCCGAACGTCCTATCGCCATCACGCACGCCAACCCGCACGAATGGTCTCCCGCGCTGCGCAATAAGCGCGAGGATGTGATCCGCGCGGTGACACAAAACGGCGGGATGTTCGGCTTTTCGGTCTATCCGCATCACCTGAAGGGCAAATCTGACTGCACGCTGGAAAGCTTCTGCGAAATGATCGCCCGTACGGCCGACAAATATGGGGTAGAGCACCTGGGGATTGGTACGGACCTGTGTCAGGATCAATCCGACAGCGTGGTCGAATGGATGCGGGTTGGGCGCTGGACGAAAGAGATTGACTATGGCGAAGGCTCGGCCTCGGCGCCTGGCTTCCCTCCGATGCCGCACTGGTTCCGCGACAATCGCGACTTTGGCAACATCAAAGACGGGCTTCACGCCGTTGGCATGAACGCCGAAGAAGTGGCGGGCATCATGGGTGGCAACTGGTATCGTTTCTTCGCCGAAAACTTTGGATCGCAGCAGTCATGACCACCACGCCCCAAAATGTTGAACGTCGTGAGCCTGCCCGGGTGATGCGCCTTTCGCGTCTTGGGTCGTTGCATCAATGTCGGCTCAGCTTCATGCGCCAGCTCACCCGCCGCATGGCGGCTGAGAAATGGGTCTTTTCCCGGCCCGTTTTTGATATTGACGCTAACGGTGTGGGCCATGCGGTGTATTCCGCGCAAGGACCCGATCGCACCTATTCACTGGTCGCCTTCGCCCATGACCTGCCGCCCGAGCAACGTTCGGATCGCGTGATAGCCGAGGCCTGGGATGCCACCTTCGCCTTGTTCGACGGTGTTCCCACCAAGGACGATATTCAACGTCTGTCCCGGAATGTACCGCTGCAAGAGGCCGGCCGGGTCAGCGAAAGCGAGTTGTCGCTGTCGCGTGCCAATCGCTCGGTTCGGTTGTGGGCCCATGTGGTCGACCGGCTGGCTGCGGGTCAGCAGCCGGATCTCGCGCAGATCTACAAGGTTGGGTATCTGATGCGCACCACGGCGGTTTACGGATCGGGCAAGTTCGGCGCGGCGGACCGGGAAAAAATCGCCGATCGCCCCGAGGTCAGCGGCCCGTTTCAGGCCGAGATGCTGTCGGTCTATCTGACCCGGATATTCGTGCGTGATCTGGTGCAGCACATGGCAAAGGCAAAGGGCGGTGCACAGACCGCGCAGCTTGACCCGAATATCGCCCGCTGGCTGGGGATCGGCAACTCGACCGGTCTGGGCATGGCGCCCTTCATCGTCAATCACCCGATCCTGTTCAACAATTGGATCATGGCACGCGAAGAGGCCATCGCGCGCGTTCGGTCAGTTGAGTCGGCAACCGACGCCGAAGTGACCATGTTCCGCGAGGTATTCGAGCGCAGCAAATTGTCGATCTCATGGTGGCTGTCTGAGCACCCGATCCAGACCAAAAAACTAGTCGCCCTGAATGCCGATCTGGACGCGATAGCTGCGCATCTCGATCAGACCGATCTGACAAGAATCCAGCCCTGGGAACACCTGATCCAATGGTCTCAGACCGCCCTTAGCGAAGAAGGGCAAGAGTTGCTGGCTTCTCTGATCCTTGAACCATATGGCGAATTGGTGGACGGGTTGAGCGGTTGCATGGCGGATGGCAACAGCGCGGCCTTTGCAATAGACGGTGCAATGCCGGTCAACCAGGTGCGCGAGCTGATCCGCACGAGCTTTGGCTGGGCGCTGGACCAGGATTGGAACGCGGCCGAACATTGCGCGCGCGCCTGGTATGTTTCCGAAGAAAAGCTTGAACCCCGCCTGGGGGAACGGTTCGACGAACCAATCGCGGACTATGAACAACCTCTTGCGCCGGCTCGCGATGCGGCACGTGCGTTTGACGCGCTGGACAAATGGTCGGGCGAAGCCCCGGTCGCAGAGTTTCTGCTGCGCCACCCGGAACATCGCCATACGGTGCGCCGCGCGCAAATGAGCCGCGTCGCTCCGTATGGTGAAATCCGGGACAATACGATTGGCGCAGAGGTGATGCCCATCGACATGCTGCGCGCCAAACTCTCGTTTTTCGGTGCCACCCATTTCGATCCGCGCTCAGACCGCTGGGTTCGCATCTGTATGTATGCAGGCGCGCCATATCCCGAAGAGCTGGGCCCGGACAATGCTGATCTGTGGGTCTATCCGGAGCTTGCGCAATGAGCTTTTCCCTCAACGAAGTCGAAGCCACCGCCAAACGCGCAGCGCGCGGGGCAGGCTATGACTGGGGTGTGGCGGAAGAGGCTGGGAAGGCGACACGTTGGCTCTGCGCGCAGGGTCTTGACGGGGCAACCGAATTGGCACGCGTGTTGGAGTGCGGATTTGCCAGTAATTTGGTTGAACACGTCCCTAAACATATGGAACCCGACTGGGCTGGGGGTAAGGACTTGTGTCCGCTGATGACCGGGGCGTTGTTGTCGGATTGTTCGCATTTCCTGCAATCTGGGCCGCGACGGATCAGATACTTGGCCACGCCTGCTGTCTTGCTGCCATTTGCGGCCCAAGCCGCACGTGGCCAATCCGCAATTGTTACCGTCATAGCGGGCGATTTCTTCGCTGCGACTGACGGGACGCAACTGGTACTGGAAAACGAGTGTCCCGCCCACGCAAGCGTAATTGAGGTTGCGCTGGGTGATACCTTGACCAACCCGCGCGCGCTAAAGACCCGCGCGATGCCCGATCCGGCGGCATGGAACACACTTAACTGCTTTGCACACCGCACCTACGCCCCGGCAACGGAAGAATCCCGTTTGCTCGGCGCTGGTGCCGGGCTTTCCGACAACGACTGAAAAGAGACCGTCATGATCCAGACCCGCACCCTGTCACTTGCTGAAATCGAAGAGCTGTCTTTCCAGGCACTGGTCGCTGCGGGCACAAGCGAGGAAAACGCGCGGCCTCTGGCGGTCGCAACCGCCGCGACCGAAGCAGACGGGGTTGCCAGCCATGGCCTGGCTTATATACCGATCTACTGTGAGCATGTTCAATGCGGCAAGGTCGATGGGCAGGCCCAGCCGGTTCTGGCGAAGCCACGCCCCGGTGTTATCACTGTCGACGCTGCCACCGGGTTTGCACATGCAGCCATTGAGGTCGGGTTCAAAGCGCTGATCCCAGCTGCCCGCACGCAAGGGATTGCCGCGCTGGCGATCCGCAACAGCTATAATTGCGGCGTTTTGGGGTATCACACTCACCAGCTGGCGCAGGCCGGGTTGGTCGGTCTGGGATTCACCAATGCTCCGGCTTCAATAGCACCTTCGGGTGGCTCTAAGCCGGTGGTTGGGACCAACCCGTTCTCGATCGCCGCTCCGGGCACCGATGGGCAACCTGCACTTCTGATCGACCAGAGCGCCAGCACCATCGCAAAAAGCGAAGTCATGAAACATGCCCGGGAAGGCAAGTCGATCCCTGTTGGCTGGGCGCTGGACCCCGATGGCAACCCCACCACCGACCCAAATGTCGGGCTCAGAGGATCGATGGCCCCTTCGGGGGGCTATAAAGGCGTCGGCGTGGCCTTGCTGACAGAGATTTTGGCCGCGGCGCTAACCGGTGCCACGCTTGGAATCCACGCCTCACCCTTTTCGGGAACGGCTGGAGGCCCTCCTAAAACGGGCCAGTTCTTTATCGCGATTGACGCATCTGCGACCTCAGATGACGCTTTTTCGACCAAAATTGCCGATCTTGTCGAAGCGATCCGATTTCAGGACGGCGCACATTTGCCCGGTGATGGTCGCCGGGCAAAGCGTTTGGCGGCAAATTCTGAAGGTGTGGCCGTCAACGTGGCAACGCTGGAGAAAATTGAGGCCCTGCTCACTTAGGGCCCAAATGGTGAAGTTCCGGGACACCTGCCAATTCTTTTCTGGACATCTGGACACGTGCGAACAGGGAGGTAACACATGTCAATGAAGGATCCTTTTACCGATCTGGAGATCAAGCGATCTTCGGGCGGTTTCTATGAAGGTCACAGCGTCGAAATTGCCTTGCTCAGCAAGTCGATCATGGTTGCGCTGGTCATCTGGGCGCTGGTCTGGCCAGCAAACGCAAATGGCGTTCTGGGAAGTCTGAACTCGCGCCTATTGGAAGACTTCAATGCGTTCTACATCATTATCGTAGGCCTATTTGCCTTTTTCCTGTTTGTCGTAGCTGCGCTGCCGCAAACCGGTAAACGGCTTATGGGCCCCGAGGGTGAAAAGCCGGAATTCTCCGACTTTTCATGGTTCTCGATGATGTTTGGTGCCGGTCTGGGCGTTGGTTTGATGGTCTTTGCGACCGCCGAACCTCTGGGCCTGTGGGGATCGAACCCGGTCGTTATTGCCGGAGACGTCCCCGGCAACACCGAAGAAGCGTTGCAGTCCGGGTATCGTTATACCTTCCTGCACTACGGGTTTCATGCCTGGTCGATCTATGTGGTGACCGGCCTTTCGCTGGCATACTACGCCTATACGCGTGACATGCCACTGACCATCCGTACCGCGCTGACACCATTGTTCGGCAAGCTTATGAATGGTCTTCTGGGCCATGTGGTTGATGTACTTGGCGTGGTTGCGACCATTTTGGGTGTGTCGGTGACCATCGGTTACGGCGTCTCGCAATTCATTGACGGCCTTTATGCCATCTCGGGCATGGAATGGATGATGGACATGACTGGAGACGCACCTGCACCCAGCACCGTTGGCCTGCTGGCAGGTCTGATCGTGATCATGGGTCTGTCGATCATTTCGGCGGTCTCGGGGGTTGGGCGAGGCGTTAAGTACCTGTCGAACCTTAATCTGGTACTGTCGCTGATCCTGCTTCTGGTCTTCGTTGTCTTTGGGTCGTTCCTGTTTGCGATGACCACCTATGCAACAGCGTTTGTAGACTACATCCTGCACTTCATCTCGCTCAGCTTTGGTGCTTTCAACCCGCAATCGGCAACAGCGTTTGATGCGGCTCTGCCCAGCGAGGCCGCGCCGTTTGCCGACGCGCTTTATGCCGGTGCGACCAATCCTTGGGGATCGTTCGACGGGTTCGTGTCGGGCCTGGAAGGCGATGCTGCAGCGTTGCCGGAATCGGTTCTTGCTTCGGTCTACGCCGCAGGCGATCCAGGCCGTCAGTTCGGCTGGCAGGCTGGTTGGACCACGTTCTATTGGGCCTGGTGGATCGCGTTCTCGCCCTTCGTCGGCTTGTTCCTGGCGCGTATCTCCAAAGGTCGCTCGGTCCGTGAGTTCATCATCGGCTGCGTGTTTGCACCAGCGCTGGTCTGCTTTGCATGGATGACCATACTGGGAGGCACAGCAATTGATCTTGAGCTGAACGGCACAGCCGAAGGTGCGATCATCGGCGCGTCGAACACAGCCAAGCTGTTTGTCACGCTGCAAGAGATGGTTACCGGTGGTTTGCTGTCGGGTATTACAGTGATGTGTGTTGTTCTGATCATGACCTTCCTGGTCACATCGGCGGACTCGGGCATTCTGGTGATGAACACCATCATGTCGGGTGGCGATCAGAACATCGGTAACAAGCACAAGATCATCTGGGGTCTGATCCTGACCGCGGTGATTGGTGCGCTGATCCTTGCAGCTGGCGAGAACAACCCGATGGATGCTTTGCGGAACGCGATGATCATCGGTGCCCTGCCCTTCACGATGGTCATGGGGCTAATGTGCGTGGCTCTCGCCAAGGCCCTATACCGCGATGGTTTACGCCAGAAACTGACAGCCCCGGCTGAGTAGGCTCAATTCCGGGCAGTTGTACCATGGCTGCCCGGATTTCCGCCCGACAGGGTTTGTTCTTGGATTTCGTGGGGCTCTCTTGCGAATATTTGGTTGGATGAAAAGTACGTGCCGTAGCAGCGGGGCTACCCTTCGAAGATATATTGTTTTCCAATGACGGCTTTGTCCCGCCGAACCGACGTTGAGCACCTCTAGCGCGGCGTTGGAGTCTAAACGGCTGCTTAGATGGGATGCATCGCAGCATTGTGACGACACGCTTAATGTCGGGAATGGGCGGTTCGTGACCTGCTGAACGCGCGAAGCCCGGGCTGCTGGCGAAAGACTGTTAAGGGCTCTTTCAGGCGGTTCTTAGCGCGTTAAATGAGGGACTGTCTTTCTATTTGTCTGAGTACGTAAATAATGGGGCTGAATTATTGGGACTCGCTTCCCATTGAATTCAACACCCTAAGATTTTTGTGCTTTTTTGAGTGTTTCGTCGGTTTAAGCCTACGTCAAACAGTAAGCCGATGAGCCGCTTCGCAATTTGGAAACCGGCGCAGTGGGTCTTATTTGGGCTTAGTTGATCAGCAGAATACCCTGCCCCAGCAGTCGGCCCAAACCCAATACTAGCGCGGACCGTAACGCTGATATCGAAGGGTAAACTTGCCGCTTACTTGTCAATGTAGTGGACAACTGGGCATCTTTCTTCAGACAACTCAAGAAACCTGCTTTTTTCTCTCAGGCCAGAACTCGTCCACTATGACATACGCAACAATCACGAAGAAGGCGGCGCCAGCGACTTGCAAAACGCGTGTGATGCTTTTGACGTCAGCCTCATCCGAAAACGGTGCAATCGATCCGCCATAAACGATCAGAACCGTTGTTAGCGCCGAGCCAGCCGCGGCGGCGAGCGGGATCTGAGATTTTCCAAGCGCCCCAAGTGCAAAACAGAAGAGCAGGCACAATAAAATGGGCGTCAGGATAACCGGTGCGATCACGTTCACCTCGTAGCAGATGATCGAAATCATCGCCCCAAGCAGGTTTGCCGTAAGCATCGCTTTGGCGACGGCTTTGCCCATAGATGGCATGGCTGCCAGTTGTTGGCTGAGAAGGGCGACAAAGAACAGAACCAACAAAGCTGAGGCACCGGACACAAAAAACGCCATGGCAAATGGAACTGTTACAAGCGACATTCTGACAATGCGGCGGTGTGGGTCAAAGTCTGGTGGCGTATCAGTTTTCTTCTGAGCGGCTGTCAAAGGTTCAGCTGGTATCAGCACAAACATCAGCGTCGATACGAACCCAGCAAATAGCAGGTTCATTGGTATCCAAAATACGAGCACCAGAGCCAGATCCTGCGATTGCAAAACTAGGTTCGGGATCATCAATGCCCCCATGAGCGCTATGACACCGGGCAAAACACCGGCACCTGAAACTGACCATATGAAGGACAGGATGATCCCGATGGCAACCAGAATAAGGAATACTACGGGATAGGGCGCGAAGACCGACGATAGTAGGAATGAGATGAACATCAATCCTATTGAGAAAACGAACAGCTTCGCAAATGCCGCCAACGGCAGCGCGGCGGGCGCTTGTAGGAACAGCGCGGTGAAAACTGCCCCGACCACCGCCAATGGCCACCCCAGAAACAGGCCCAAGGCAAAAACGCCGGTTACACCCAGCGCGAGCCGAGCAACGGATTTTCGGTCTTCAGTAGGCATAGGACAGGATTGAAACCAAACGGATATAGGTCCGACCGACCGCGTTCAGCAGAGAATTGTCGCTCAGATACATGATCACATCAGCCTGCCCATTAAGCTGGAAGCGCAGATCGTCTTCGGCACTTCCGGCCTCATATCCCGGCAGTACGATCCGAACAGGGAACCGCTCTGGTTCGCGCAAGAAGCCTTTGGTGCTTGGCGGGCTCGCCAACTGGCCGGGCTCATCTCCACCGCTCAGGGATACCGCCGCGCTGAAGCTCTCAATGACACCCGGAACAATTTGACCGGGGTGCATATCCAATACGACATCAACAGGAGAACCTACCGCGGCCCGGCCAAGGTTGTTTTCGGTGAAATACGCCTCGATCCAAACGTCTGTTGCATCAAGGAATGTCAAAAGGTCCTGACCGGATCGGGCATAGGTTCCGGGGGCAATCAACAGATTAGATATTACACCTGTCGCCGGCGCACGAAGCTCAGTCCATTCAATGTTTAATTCTGCATCCGCCAAGGCCGCCAGTGCGCGCTGGATCTTCGGGTTTTCGATCCCTTCGTCACCCAACCTCTGCTTTGCTTTTTCCAGATCCGCTCTGGCGTTTTCATAGTTCGCCTCAGACTCCGCCAGCTGACCTCGGGCATCATCGGCCTTTGAGACGGCGATCAAACCTTTCTTCTCCAGCGCAAATACTCGCTCAGTTTGAATGCGCATGGTGTCGAGGTCACTTTGGGCGCGTGCCAGTTTGGCTTGTGCAGCACTCACCTCAGCCGAGGATGCTCCCACCTCTTGAGTTGCTGCCTCAAGATCAGCTTGCGCCTTGTCGCGTTGAATTTCGTATGGCCTGGAGTCGATCCGAACCAAAACATCACCTGCCGAGACAACCTGACCATTTTCGACAAGAACCTCTGTCACTGTTCCAGTGACCTGTGGGACGATCTGGGTCGCTATGGCCTTTACTCTGGCGTTCCCGGTAAACGGTGTCTTTCGGTCAGCGACAAGGTACCAGATCAGGAAGACAAGAATGACGGCCAAAGTGGTCCAAATCGTCTTTCTCATTTCGCCGCTCCTTCAGCGGCGGTTTCGGTTTCGACAGGCGCGTCGATCCATACCTTGAACAGCTCGTAAAAGACGGCGAACAGAACCGGCCCCATGAAGATTCCGATCAAACCGTAAGCCATCATGCCGCCAAGAACACCAATGAGGATGACCAGCATAGGTGTTTCAAGCCCTTTCGAGATGAACACAGGCCGTAAGAAACTATCCATTATTGTGACGGGAACGGCAAGTATGGTGAAGATCAACGCTGTGCCGCCGGACATAGTGCTCCAAGCGTAAATGATTACCGGCAATAGCACCAAACCAGGCCCGATCTGGATAATTGACAGGATCAGGCAGATAAATGCCAACGTAGCGGCCGAGTTAATCCCGAACAGCACCAACAGTAACCAAACGACGACTGCCTGAATGGCAGCCACGCCGATCACGCCTTTTGTCACATTGCGTATCGTCGCCCCGGCCAGTGTCACAAACTCGCCACCGCGCGGAGCGAAGACACGGTTGGCAAAGCGCTGGAGGCCTTGCACAAGACTTGGCCCGGGGCTGAACAGTGCTCCCATGATCAACACGGACAAAGCCAGTCCCAAAAGTCCAATTCCTATACCCAAAACCTTTCCGAAGAGGGACTTGGTGATCTCCAAAATCTGTGCGCCATATTTGGCAAGCGCGCCATCCAGATTTCGTTCGAACAAGCCCCAGACGTCAGCTATTTTGTCCCCTACTAACGGCAATTCCTTTAAGCCTTCAGGAGCGGGCGGTATGTTCAGCTCTCCTTTGTCAGCTTGTTCCGCAAATTCGGATCCAAGTTCTGCAGCTCCGGATACCGCCGTTGCGACCGGACCCAGGGTCAGAACGAGGCCCAACAAAACCAAGATTGTCGTGGCCAGTTTCTTCCTGCCACCCAACTTGGACTGCAGCCAATCGAAAACCGGATAGAGCGCGACGCAGAGTATCGTAGCCCAGATGACCACGCTTGCGAGCGGGGCAACCATGACCAGGGCGCTGTAGAGGAATAGTCCAAGAAACAACAATCGTATCGCGAGATCGACAATCTTCGCGTCCTGGGTCTTTTCCATACCATCCCTCCATTATCAGTTTTCTAAATATTACACTCAAATAACGTGATATGTATATTTTTATTCCATGGAGGTTCCTGCAACATCTTAAAAACCCCGATGAAACCGGGTTGCGGCTTAGGCTGCTTGTTCAGAGTAATACCTGTATAGAAATTCACCTTGGTTCGATTGGGAGTCACTCAATCGTCCGCCTTATCATCGCTCTGGGACAATATTGTATCTGCCACAGTGGTAGCCGCAGTTACGAAGATTCCGAGGCCCACGATGATATAGATCATAGTAAAAATTTTCCCCGCAGCGGTTTCAGGAGAAAAGTCTCCAAATCCTACAGTCGATATGGTCACAACGGAAAAATAGATAGAATCGAGCCAACTCCACCCTTCAACATAATGATAAAAAACCGAGGCCCAAAAGATCATACCAATCGTAAAGGCAAGAAGGCCTTTAACCCTGCCATCCTTTAGGGCGACGCCTATCCCTCGTGTTATTCTGGTTAGTGAGTTCATAAGGCCACCATACCAACAAATACATACAATCAAATCTTTTAATGAATCGGCCAGAGATTATTCAAATCTAATTGACGGTTTCTCCAGCTTGCATATCGCAATGGATTTGCAGCTGCAGCGCAACTCCGGAATGCGGGTCGGAGCTGCATTTAAATGAGTATGCACAAATGTCTGCTGTCTGAGCGACGTGTTGATCATTGCTCTGAAACACGTACAGGCAGCTTGCTCGATGCCTTCATCTCTTTGAGTGAAAGGTTTGAGCGAATGCTGGTCACACCCGGCAGGCGCCGCAAAGTGCTGTCAACAAAGGCGCTGTAATCGTCCAAATCACGAGCGACCACGATAAGTAAGAAATCGTCCTCGCCCGTGGTGTTATGGCAGGCGAGAATATTGGGCGTGATCTCGATAATACGTTGGAATTCGTCTGTAGCGGTCTGATCATGCTCTGAGCAACTAAGTTGAACAAAGGCCATGACGCCGAGCCCCAGCTTGCGGCGATTGAGGTGGGCCTGATAGCCCTCAATGATACCCGTCTCTTCCAGTTTCTTCAGCCGCCGCCAACAGGGCGTTTCACTCATGTTCAGGTGCTCGGCCAGTTTAGCATTGGTCATGCGCCCGTCGCTTTGAAGTAATTCAAGAATCTGTGCGTTGACTGTGTCGATACTGTGCAAGGGAAGGTTTTCCTCTAATTTCTCCAGTGGAGAGAGCATTCTGCTCAAGATGCTCTTAAAATGAGGCAGATTAGCAAGTCAATTTCGTCAGTGTTTGATAGCTTCCACTTAGTTTATCGACACAACCGAAAGACCCTACCATGAAAGCTGTCCTGTTCGAGAAGTTCCAAGAAACCCCCAAGGTCGTGAGCGTGGCAGACCCGTCACCGGAACCGCATGGTGTTGTGCTTAAGGTCGAAGCCACCGGTGTGTGTCGCAGCGACTGGCACGGTTGGATGGGACACGACAGCGATATCGAGCTTCCACATATCCCCGGCCACGAGCTCGCGGGTGTTGTCGAGGCAGTAGGAAAGGACGTGAAGAACTGGAAGGTGGGCGACCGGGTCACCGTGCCGTTCATCTGTGGTTGCGGGTCGTGTAGCGAATGCCATGCGGGTCATCAACAAGTGTGCCTGCATCAGGAGCAGCCTGGTTTCACCCATTGGGGCAGCTTTGCGGAATATGTGCCGATCCACCAGGCTGACCTAAACGTGGTCGCATTGCCCGAGGCGATGGATTTCGCCACCGCAGCAAGTTTGGGATGCCGGTTCGCCACATCGTTTCGGGCCGTGATCGACCAAGGCAAAGTCGGCGCGGGCCAGTGGGTTGCCGTCCATGGCTGTGGCGGCGTCGGATTGTCTGCTGTGATGATCGCCAGTGCGGCAGGGGCGAATGTGATCGGAGTTGATCTGGACCCGGCAAAATTGACACTCGCCAAAAAACTTGGTGCGGTTGCGGCTATTGATGGCAAGGGCGACGTGATCGAAGCGATCAAAGAAATCACCCAAGGCGGCGCGCATGTTTCGCTGGATGCGCTTGGGCATCCGGCGACGATGACCAATTCGATCCTTTGCCTGCGGCCACGTGGCAAGCATATCCAGGTCGGCCTTATGCTAGGTGATCATGCAGCCCCTGCTGTGCCAATGCCTAAGATCGTGAGCCAAGAGATCGAACTGCTCGGTTCCCATGGGATGCAGGCGCATCGCTATGGTGCGATGCTCGATATGGTCGAGAACGGCAAACTCGACCCGGCCCGGCTGGTTGGCGACAAAATTAGCATCGACGCGGCTCCCGAGGCGCTCATGAACATGGACAAGTTCCAGTCCATCGGCGCAACCGTGATCACGAACTTCTGAGCCATGGACAAGATAGCATTCATCTGCGTCGATCATCATCGGGGGCTTGATTGCAAGTGGATGTGTGCCTTTGCGGACTACGGTTGTCGATCCGAACCCGGACCAACGGAACGGGTTGGCAAATAAGCATCGTACTGGGGGTCAAGCCGCAGATCATCGCCGCCGTTGCCAAGCAAATAAACACAGACCTATCCGGCAAACTGATCTTCAGCATTGCAGCCGGGATCACGATTGAAGACCTCATTGTTCCGGTGGCCATCGCACGCACTGTGCTCAATACGACCGCTTTTCTTGGACTGGGCGCGACAGGGCTCTATGTGAACGGTCGCACAACCGAAGCGCAACGCGTGGCTGCTCAAGTAGGTCATTGAGGCCTTCGGGATTTACGTCACCGTCGAGCTGGGAAAGGGATAGGCCATGTTTGAAAAGGTTGAGCACTATCCCGTCGATCCCATCATGATCGGCGCTGACTATTTCGCTGCTGATCCTCGCAAGGACAAACACAACCTGATCGTTGGTATTTATCAGGACGAACAGGGCCAAGCGCCTGAAAAATTCAAAACTCTAAGTTGCTGATTTTGCTGTAACCGCAGCCTCACCATTAAGGTGCTCCGGCAACCATTGTCGGAGTGCAAAAACAATGGTGCTAAATTATTAAGACTCGCCTCCCATTGGATTCAACGCAAACTCTGTCCTCCCTTCTCGCCGGGAGCTTTTCATGTATTGGTGATCTAAGGGATCTAATTTGCGTCCGTGCAGTTATAATAGATTTGCCTTTGAGGCAGGAGGCTAACTCAATGCGTCTAATTTGTTTTTTTGTATTGTGTTTAGTTGTGAACAGTGCAGCGGCTCAGGACGCACTACCTCTCCCTCTGCAAACGCGCTTTGGAACACTCGAAGAAGGTATTGAAGTAGGATGCAACCGCACTGGAGATGTCTGCCTTGAGCATGCAACGACCTTGTTGGACGGTAAAAAGCTCTGGACACACAGCAATCGCGTAGCACCCGAGTTTTTACGTGTTTTTCAATGGGGAGAAGACAAAGATGTTGTTCTTGTGCGCAATTGGTCTGGCGGAGCGCATTGCTGTACCGGCTACGTTTTATTGTCACTCAAAGCAGACGACGTCACTTTCTCAGACGAGTTTGGCGCTTATGGGCACACCCCAAGCATGTTCAGAGTCTCCGAAGAAGGAATTTCATTTAGATTAGAACGCGACTTTCCAGCCACAATCGACCATCAGGAGGTAATGTTCGATGGTGAAACAACCAACATTCGAACGGTCTATGAGGATGACGGCGACGCAGGGATAGCCGGCGCAGATATTGAGGTTTCAAAGTGGTTGGGACACCGCCCCAGCGAGTTTTGGGAAGATGGGGCCGAACGTAACAGGTTCCGTCAGATCATGCCGGAGGAAGCACTAAATTGTCTGAGGACATCGACCAGTCTTGGAACAGAATTTGAGCTGAAAGATGGGTACTTGTTCGCCAGTGGCATGTGGCCAAGCCAAGGTGGTTCGCGACACGGCTACATTGCGATTGAAGTCAGTACAGGTCTGCCATTTGCCGCGCAAATGTGGGGCGATGATGTGCATATCTTTGGTGCTCAACAAGGAACGTATTCTGGGATTTTGGCAGATTGGGTTCAACAGGATGTTACGCGGCTAAGAGAGCGGCATCAGGTTGTCTTCGGAAGCCGCGTGGCAGAGCTAAGCTACACAAGTGCCTGTTCATGACTTTTTAGGATCTTAAGTTCTGTGTTCTGAGGGCTTCTTGACCGTCCCTCTTCGCTTCGGCAGGAAATCACAGTGTTGGAAACGGTCTGCCCATTGCGGTCGCTTGCCACAGCAACCGGGTATTGCGATGCGGTCCGCCAGAGGTGACATTCGTTGCTGGTGCATGTTTCGGGATTAGGCGAACTCACGCATCCGGGACTGTCCAGTCGTTCACTGCGGGAGCTAGTTACAAGCATGGACAAGCCTTTTGATGCCAAGGGCTCACAGGCTAAATGCGCTATCCAATCATGCTGGCTAGGATTGTTTCAAACCGGCTTCATCAATAATCCAATTCCGGAAAGCCTTCAGTTGCGGTTGATCCATGGCATCGGGTGGGTAGACCAGGTGGTAGGACCGTGACGGAGTAAATTCATCGCTGAATGGCCGTATCAACTGCCCAGAGTGCAATTCGTTTTGAACAAGAGGAAGCAACCCAAGCGAAACCCCCTGCCCCGACAGGACTGCCCGCAACAGAACACTGGAGTCGTCAATTACGACACCGGGCAAGTGTCCATTGGTTTCGACCCCCATAGCGGCGAACCATTCCAGCCAATCGAACTGATCTTTCCAATGCAGTAATGGCCGAGTCAGCAAGTCAGCCGGATCGGTTAGATTCGTTTTGCCCGCCAACAGGGATGGGCTGATTACCGGCGAGGTATTGAACCGCAGCAATGGTTCGGAGATCAACCCGGGCCAGCGGCCGTCGCCCCAGGCGAGCATCATGTCCGTCTGTCCGTCCGAAAATTCCACCCCGCCGGGGGAATACTGCAGGTGCAGCCCGGTCTCGGGAAAGCGCTGCCAGAAACTGTACAACCGTTTGGACAGCCATTGCGAGCCGATCAACGCGCCGACCCCCACCGTGATCGAAGTGCGGCTGGCGGATTGGCGCACCTCTTGCACGGCCTTGTCCAGCCGCGCAAAGACCGCGTCGCAGGCCTCTGCGAACTGCCGGCCGGTCTCGTTCAGCGTGACGGACTGGGCGTTGCGATCAAACAGCTGGCAGCCGAGATAGGCCTCAAGCGATTTGATCTGGGAACTGACGGCCGTTGGCGTCACTCTCAGTTCAGCTGCGGCGCGCTTGAAGTTCTCAAAGCGCGCTGCAACAGCAAAGACACGTACCGCTCCGAGTGGAGCCTGATCTGAGGGGTTCAACATGGATAGGCCAACTTTGAATTACCCTAGGTGTAAAATCTTTCTATCTATTCACATCGACTGCAACAAGGCAGGCTGTGGCTCGACAGGGAACAAGCAACGCGGCGGAGGCGGGATATATCCGCCAGAAGCGGAGGGCAGATGTCACGGGATACGCCATTGCCGGCGCGGTATTACGTCGAGCAGGAATATTTCGAGCGGGACAAGGAGCGGATCTTTTTCCGCAGCTGGCAATGTGTCTGCCATGTTTCTGAGATCGCGGAACCGGGTGATTTCAAAACCTTTACCATCGTTGATGAGGATGTCTTTGTCATCCGTGCGCCGGACGGCGGGATCAAGGCCTACTACAACATCTGCCGCCACCGCGGGCATCCGATTGTCGAAGACAGCGGCAAAGGCAAGCGGGTGTTGGTCTGCCCCTATCACGCCTGGACCTATGAGATTAACGGCAGGCTGCGCCGCGCGCCGGGATCGGTTGAGAGCGACGGGCTGAGCTGTGACCAGATCAACCTACGCAAGATCAGGGTCGAGGAGTTTTGTGGCTTTGTCTTTGTCAACCTTGACGAAGATGCTGCGCCAATGGGGGAAGAGTTGGAAGATTATCGCCAGAATATGCTCAGCTTTCACCCCGACCCAACCAAGCTGAAGTTCGTCTGCGAAACCGAGATCGCGCATGACAGCAACTGGAAGCTTTCGGTTGAGAACTACAACGAGTGCTACCATTGCCCAACGGTGCATGCCTCCTCTCTGACCCATGGCGTGCTTGAGATGGAAGGTTATACCACCATTCCCAAGGGCAAGACGATTTGGCATGATGGCAAAGCGCAGACCAGAAACGAAAAGCAATACGACTACGATCTCACGGCCAGCCCGCGGGCAGGTGACTACGGAGCTTATTGGATTTTTCCAAATGTCTCGATGTGCTGCTATCCGGGCGGCTATTTCACCATCCGCCAGTTTCTGCCCATAGCCTGGAACAAGACGGTCTATCGCTACCGCTGGTTCTCTAGCGGCGATATTGCGGACGAGGACGTGATCGCGCTGATGCACAAGCACAAGGCAACCACCGGAGCCGAAGATGAGGTTGTTGTCTCGAAGATCCAGAAAGGTATGCAAAGCCGTGCTTTTGAGCCGGGGCCATATGTCATCGGCGATGGTTGCGGCGCGATGAGCGAGGTCGGTTTGCGCCATTTTCACAACCTCTACCGGGATGCTTTGGGAGAGAGCGAATGAGCACTGCAATCCGCCAGGAATTGGCCGCTCTTTACCGGCTGGCACATCACTATGGCTGGACCGACCTGACCTCCACCCATATCTCAGCGCGCCTGCCGCAGGATCCGGAGCATTACCTTCTGAACTCGCATGACTTGATGTTTGATGAGATCACCGCCTCGAACCTGACCCGCATGTCGTTTGATGGCGAGGCGGTGGATGATCAGCCCGGCAGCGGCAGGATCATCAATCTGGCCGGGCATATCATCCATTCCGGCATTCTGAATGCTCGCCCTGATGTGAACTACGTGATCCACAGCCACACCCGCGCAGGTGTCGCGGTCTCGGCGATGCCCCAGGGACTGCTGCCGCTGTCTCAGCACGCCGGATTTGTGCTCGGCACCTTGTCCAGTCACCCCTACCAAGACTCCACTGCGGTCGAAGACGAAGGCGCGCTGTTGGCCCGCGACTTGGGTAGCAATTTTGCCATGCTGCTGCAGAATCACGGGCTGCTAGCGGTAGGACGCACCGCAGCTGAGGCCTTTACCTATCATTACTACCTTGAGATGGCTTGCAAGATTCAAGTGGATATTCTGGGGGCTACGGACAAGCCTACCGCCATCACCAAAGACGCCATGGCCGCCCTGCATGATTGGGGCGCGCCGGAAAACGGACCCCACGGCGGGGTACAATGGCCCTCGCTCATCCGGATGCTGGAGCGCACGGTTCCGGAGTACTGTTCATGAACGAAGACAGCCTGATCCTTACCCGCCGCGAGGACGCGTGCCTGATGGTGACCATCAATCGGCCAGGTAAGGCTAATTCGCTGACTACAGACATGCTGACCGGGCTGCGGGATATCTTCCGCGGGGCTGCCAGTGATGAAGAGCTGCGGGCCATCATCATAACTGGAGCCGGTGAACGGGTGTTTTGTGCCGGCGCGGATCTGAACACGCTTTACGCCGAACAGGACGGCCCCGATCTCTGGGACGAAATGGCCGCAGCGCTGCGCGCTGTGCCGGTGCTGACCGTGGCGGCTATCAACGGGCCCTGCATCGGCGGTGGGCTGACTCTGGCGCTTGGCTGCGACATTCGCGTCTGCGTACACGAAGCCCATTTTTCCTACCCCGTCCTCAAAAACAACGTGCTGCCCGGTCAATATGACGTTGACAAATTGCAGGCGCTGACCGGCCCGGGCCGCAGCGCCGCAATTCTGCTTGGCGGTGACGTTGTGAGCGCTGAAGACGCCACCGCCTGGGGGCTGGTGGATCGGTTGGCGCCGCGTGAGGCTCTGGAAGACACGTGCCGCAGCCTCTGCGCCACAGCGCTGGCCGCCGAGGGCGCAAATCTTAAAACACTTAAGTCCATGCTGCGAGGAGCTGCATCATGAAAGGCATCCGCGTTGTTGATATGACCTCGGTGTTGTCCGGCCCGTTCTGCACCTGGCTGCTCGCCAGCCTCGGCGCTGATGTGATCAAGGTAGAGAACCCGAACGGTGACCTGGCCCGCTATACGCCGCCGTTTGAGGACGGCATCAGCCTTTATTTTGCCTCGCTGAACCGTAACAAACGGTCGATGAAACTGGACCTGAAGACCGCTGAAGGCAAGGAAGCCCTGCACAAGCTACTGGCCAACTCGGACGTCTTTGTCGAGAACATGCGCCCCGGGGTGCGCGACCGGTTGGGCTGCAGTGACGCTGATCTCCAGCGGATCAATCCGCGGCTGATATCCGCCTCGATCAGTGGCTTCGGTCAGACCGGCAGCCTATCGCACCGCCCGGCATACGACATCGTGGTGCAGGCGATGAGCGGCATGATGAGTATCAACGGCGAATTGGACGGCGACCCGACCCGTGTCGGCTTCTCTGTTGGCGACATCGCCGCCGCGCTGTTCACCACCATCGGCATTATCCAGCGCCTCTATGAGCGCGATGCCAAGGAGGCGCAGGAAACCAGCCATTTGGATGTCTCCATGCTGGCTTGCCAGTGGGTGTGCCTGGAAAACGCCTTTGCCCGTTATCTTAATGCCGGCATTGTCCCGGGGCCAATCGGCTCGCGCCACCCGTCGATGACACCGTTTGAACCTTATCCGACCGCCGACCGCGACATCGTCATCGGATTGGGCAGCGAAAAGGATTGGCCGCGCTTCTGCGAGGCAATCGGCTATCCTGAACTGTTGGAGGATGAGCGGTTTCAGGGCGACGAAGCGCGGCTTGCCAACCGCGATGCTTTGGACGGCGTTCTGGGCGCGCACCTAAAACAGCATCCTTCGGCCTATTGGACAAAGGTCCTGATTGGCAACTCGATCCCCTGTTCGGTGGTTGAAAATATCCAGACTATCGCCGACAGTCCAATTGCCAAGGAATATGTTGCCTTTTCCACTGTGAATGCGAATGGGCGCCACATGCAATTCGCGCGCAACCCAATTGCAGAAAAGGATTTGCAGGAAAGTCCGGCGCCGCAGCTGGGAGAGCACACCCGCGAGATTCTGGCAGAACTGGGCTATGCCGCGGCTGCAATCGACACACTGACTGAAGAAAATTCCTAACGGCAAACTCAGGACACAGTACATGCCCGAATTTCAATCCTTTGACGGCATTTCAATCTACTACGAAGAGGCCGGGGTCGGCGCCCCCATTGTCTTTGTCCACGAATTCGGCGGCGACTACCGCAGCTGGCACCTGCAGGTAGAGGAACTGAGACGATCCTTCCGCTGCATCACCTTTAGCGCGCGCGGTTTTCTGCCCTCGGCCGTTCCGGAGAAACGCAGCCAATACGGGCAATCCCAGTCCACAGGCGACCTGCTGGCCCTGATGGATCACCTCGGACTGGAAAAGGCCAACATCGTCGGGACGTCCATGGGCAGCTTCACCGGCCTCGACTTCGCGTTGAACCATCCTGACCGCGTCGCCAGCGCTACCCTTGTCGGCAACAGCTCCGGCCCGCGCGATGAGAAGGAGCGGATCCGCTACAGGGGGGAATGGGTCAGCCATGAAGCTAATCTGCGCGAAGAGCTCGGCGGTGATGGCGCAGTTTCGGTACTCGAAGACGATCCTGCCTATCAGAGCTTCCAGAGAAACGATTCCGAGAATTGGGCCATCTATGCGTCGAACCTGCGCAACCAATCTGCCGAAGGCGCTGTTCATGTGCTATCGACCGTGCATTGGAACCGGCGATCCCTATTTGAGGATGAGGCCCGGTTGAAAGCCTTCGAAAAGCCGGTGCTTCTGGTGACCGGGGACGAGGACTACTACCTGGTTGGCGAGACAAATGCCTTTCTAAAAGACACTTTGCCCAACTCGGTATGGCACCGGTTTCCCGGGACTGGCCATTTGGTCAACATCGAGCGGGCCGCAGAATTCAACCGTCTGCTCGCCGAATTTGCCAGAGAGCCGGAATGACGGGCTACATATCCCCGTCTCTCTCCTAGTGAACCTGTACTTGGCAGCGGGGTACGATAGTACAAGCTAACATGAACGCCCGGCCGTCAGCTTCCTTGTGTGACGTCAGGAGATATCGAAGTTGCGGAGAAGGTCCGCAAACCGCCCGTCGTATTCAAAACCACTTTGACGGGAACGCGACACTAGAAAAGTGGTCTATTGGTGCGTGGCCTAGTCGGATTGATTTCATCAGAGCATTGGCAAATCCCATAGCGAAGTCTCTGAATTCGCTTTTGTTCTTGGTATGTGATCGCTCCGACAGACCCTTTTCAAGCGTCAATTTCAAGTGGAGTACCTCAATCCAGGCTATCTGCACATGATGGTTGTCACGCAGCTCCAAGACGGACGATGAAGACGTGTTGGGTATACCTAATTGCGTCCAAATGAGTGAGCCGTAAGTATTATAAACGGCTGTGTTTTCTTACTGGAAGAATGGCGCGGCATTCAGAATCGTGTTCCTTTGCTCAACTGCACTGATGTTGGGGTGGCTCCACACGTGTCCAGGTGTAGTTTTTTCCCAGATGCTTCTTGCCGATGCTTGCGCGGGTGGCAATGGAAATAGTTTCAAAGATTGGCAACTCACCGGTGACAGCGGATACGACCAGATTAACGGCCTCATCTACGCTAGCGCCGTGAAAGGCTCGCGCTTCGATAACGTCGGCGGATTTCACCAAAACGATGAGATTCAGTACTTCTCCCTCGTCAGGATCATACAGTCGCCCAGTGTAAATTTGTGTTTCCTCTGAGGGGGTCAGATCAAAGACAATAACGCTGTTGCAGATCTTTTGCCCCCAGCTGAGGAGGTCTGGGTTCAGCACGTCGCGCGCGTCTGGATCGCCTTCGAAGACAACAAGTTTGCCGCAGAGTTTTTCTGACCCGGCTTTGCAGGGTTCCAGAAAAACAGTGTTAGGTGTCTCCCCCAAGCCCCAGTAACCTTCTAATGGACTTGGGTTTCTTGACACCATTCCCGTGTCCTGGTCCGCTTGGGCGCAGGCACCAAGGGCAATTGACGCGACAAGTGCCATGTCTCGAACGGGATTGTTCTGCCTTGGTCTGTACCATCTTGCGCCGATCTTCATGGCTCATTCCCTCCAACGCGCCGAGTTTCCTGCAAAATAGCGGCGGAGCGTTAGGAGGTTGCCCAGACCTGGTGGAGGTTGTGTGGAGATGTGTGCTTATGCGATTTGGCAAATCGATCGTTTCATCTAAACCCAAAAAAGCGATGCGGTTTTGCAATCTTCTTCTCACAGCCTTCCGCTGAAGACTGCAATGGAAGTTTCAATATAAACACCGCTCCTCGTTCACCGTTTCACTGTGCTTCAGTGTCACCTCCATGCGCCCTGGAAATCGCCCGAACCACCGACAATCCTAACCCTGTTCCTCCTTCTGAGCGGTTGCGAGACGCTTCGCCACGCCACCAGCGCTCGAAAACCTTATTGCGATCAGAGGGGGCGATCCCGGGGCCACAGTCAGCGACCGAGAGATAGGCGAATTGGCCGTCAGCAAACGTCCCTATCTTTAGATATTCACCACAAGCTGCATATCGGCTCGCATTTTCGATCAGAGCTGCCAGCGCTCGACGAATAAGGACTGGATCAGCAAGCAGATCCACCGGTTTCAGCGAAAACTCCATCCGCATTCCAAGCCGGTCCAGATCGGGGCGCATCGTTGTTATCACCCGCTCGACCTCTTCAACAAGGTCCACCTCAATACTTTGCGGAACGAAACGACCTGCACTCAGTCGCGAGAGCAGGCCGAGTTCGTCGACAATCCGAGAGAGAGAGTCTACCTGCGCGATCAGCCCGTCAGTCATTTCCTTCGACAGCGAGAAAGCCCCATCACCAAGGCCCTGGAGACGGCCACGCAAAATGGTAAGAGGCGTTCGCAACTCATGTGCGATTGCAGCAGAAGACTCCGTGGCTTCACGCTCGGCCTTTTCCAGGCCTTGTGTCATAACTCGAAAAGCGGCCAGCAGCTCCTGCGTTTCGGAGGCTCCGCCTTCGATTTCGGGAATATCCAGCCTGAGGTTGCCTTGCGCGATTTCATGCGCGGCGCGCGTTACGCTTTCAATTGGTGCGCTCAACCTGCGCGCAACCAACATTCCAGTCACGACAGACACAAGCGCAGCAATTGTAACCAGCGCAATCAGAGCGGCAAACTCCGCCTGCGCATACCCGCCTTCGCCCCAATAGATCGAAAACGCACTAACGAGAGATGTCAGGGCGTCAGGCGAGATGGTTTCGTCCCTGATCAGGGCCTGCAGTGTGGCCTGGTTTGCAACACTGAGACTGGTAAGCCAAATATCTTGCGCGGCCAAATAGAAGGTGACCATGCCAACGATGAAAACTCCAAGCGCAGTCAGAGCGATAAAAATCATCGAGAGCGACAGTCGGGTGCGGAGCTTCCACTGACGGCTGCTCATGTCAACGGTTCCAGCCGGTAGCCGACGCCACGAACCGTTTCCAGAAAACCTAAAACGCCTGCCTCTTCGAGTTTGCGGCGCGCATTTGAGATGTGGCTGTCAATCGTGCGTTCCAACACATCGCCTTCGGGCACACAGGCATCGATCAGCTCTGCGCGGGAAAATGCGCGCTGGGGCGTGCGACACATATGAGCAATGATTGCATATTCCGTCTGTGTGAGCGGGACAGGTGCGCGTGTGTCATCGTCAATCGCGAAGACAGAGTAAGCGCTCTTGTCAATGACTAGTGCGCCGACTGTCACCGGTCGTTCCTCTGGCCAGACGTCCGGGCCCGAACGGCGCAGCACGGCCTTGACCCGCTCCACCACCTCCAGAGCATTGAAGGGCTTGACCACATAGTCATCCGCGCCCAGCCGGAGCGCCGATATCTTCTCAATGTCTTCGGCCATTGCGGTGACCATGATAACCGGCGTGTCCGAGCTCTGCCGGATCACGCGCAGTACCTCGATACCGTCCTTTTTCGGCATCTTGACATCCAGCAGGGCGAGCGCGGGCTTGAGCTGGCGAAAATGAGACAATGCGAGATCACCATCTGCCGCAGTTACGGTGCGGAATCCGGCGCGCTCCAGATAGGCTTTGATTATCTCTGCAATCTCGCGCTCGTCCTCGGCGATGAGGATCAGATCATTGCTCATGGTCAATTTCCCTTCTGGTTGCCGCCACCCTACCCCGCGCGCGTGTAGTCCTTAACCACGCATTGTGGAGATTTGGTGAAGACAGGGCGCAGCTCTCCACCAAATCTGGACCGTTTCTCCGCCGCCGTTGGATGATCAGTGGCCATCTCCTTGGCTGACAACTTGATTGGCGAAGTCGGTGAAGGCAGCGCAGCAACCCGCACCGAGAGACCAAATTAGGAGACCGGACATGTCTTTTTCGAGTCACGTTGCCTGTGGTGTGTTTATCGCGTTTTTGGGCTGCTTGCTTTTGCTGCAGGGTGCGTGGTCTGACGCGGCAGGCACAGAGCGGCTGAATTTCAGGCATTCAGATGATACGCTTGCCGGAAGGCTCCTTCTGCCTGAGACACCCGGGCCCCATCCGGCAGTCATATTAGTGCATGGCGACGGAGCCCTCCGCTGGGACGCCTACGGTTACTATAAACCTTTCATCCAAGCCCTCAACGATGCCGGCTTTGCAGTTTACTCCTGGGACAAGCCCGGTGTTGGCGACTCCACGGGCAACTGGTTGAATCAGTCCATGCAGGACCGCGCCGATGAGGTCGCGACGGCTGCTGCCAAATTACGCAGTGATGCACGGGTTCAGCCGGAAAGGATCGGGCTCATGGGGTTCAGTCAGGCGGGTTGGGTCATGCCGAAAGCTATCGCCCAGCATTCTGGTTTCACTTTTATGGTTTCCGTTTCCGGTGCGATCAACTGGATTGATCAATCAAAATACACGACCCGTAACAGACTTCGACTGGAAGGTGCCACCAATGCGGAAATCCAGAAAGCCCTCGTTTTCGACCATATGATCGTGGCGATGATGGACGAAGACGCGGATTATCGGACCTATAGCCGTTTCGTGAAGGATGCCCCAGCTTGCTGCCGCGATTCTATGTCAGAGGACAGATGGCACTTCGTCAAAACGAACTTCCAGAGCGACGTGCGGGCAGATCTGCGTAAGGTAGATGTGCCCGTTCTTGCGCTGTTCGGGGATAAAGACCTGAATGTGGACTACGCGGAAAGTGCCTCGGTCTATCGCGACATTCTTACGCGAACACCTGGAGCTGATCGCATTGTTGTATTGCCCAGAGCGGATCACTCACTGCTTCCAACGGAAACTGAACGGCTGGTAACCACGGGTCCGGCTTTGACAAAACGATTGATTGCGATCGACCTGTTCGGCGCGGATGCTTTTGCCAATGACGCGCCCGGTCTCGTTGCCCGGTGGGTCTCATCGGCTCAGCACCAGTTTTGAGTAACGGCCACTAATCTGAGCAGCCCCTTACGGCTGGAAATCAACTGAGTGTTGAGAGTACATTATGGATCAACTTGAATCAGAATTTGCCGTTTACGAAGCAGTTTTCCAGGCCACTGGGATACTCGGGCTCGCGTTTCTCTTCTCCGTCGTGTCCGAGACCGTTTGGGATGTCGCGCGAGGACGCCGTAAATCCTATGGTGAAACTCTGGCAAACGGGTCTATTGCCATCGTTAGTGCGCTTCTTGAAAGAACGGCCTATGGTCTGGTTTTTGTTGTCGGCTTGCTGATTGCGACACCTCTGGCGGTGTTCCATGTACCCCAGGGCTGGTGGACAATTCCGGTCGCGGTGCTCGTGGCGGATTTTACTTACTACTGGATGCATCGCTGCGAACATGAAGTGCGCTTGTTCTGGGCAAACCACAGCGTTCATCATTCATCACCCGAGTTTAACTTCTCAACAGCTCTGCGTATCTCATGGATGGATGCACTCATAGAATGGGTTTTCTTCATCCCCATGATCCTGCTCGGCTTCAGCGTCGCCGAAACAGTTGTTGGCCTGGTCGTTGTTGTCGCCTACCAGAGCTGGATCCACACCGAAAAGGTCGGCAAGCTGGGGTGGCTTGAAGGGGTTTTGAATACACCTTCGGTTCATCGTGTTCATCATGGATCGAACGCAAGATACATCGACAAGAACTACGGCGGCATCCTCATCATTTGGGATCGTATGTTTGGCACCTATCAGCCCGAGGTCGAACCTGTCGCTTATGGCATCACAACACCAGTCAATTCCCACAATCCTCTTGTGATCAACTTCAAGGAATACACAAACATCTGGCGGGATATGCGTCATGCCGAAAGTTGGACCGATGGCGTAGGATACCTTTTTCGTTCACCCGGTTGGCGCGCAGAGGACCGGCAAGACGGAAAGAAACCAGCACAAAGATGAAACGCGCCATTGTCCTTTCTGGCATCGGTTTTCAGGCTGGCCGCGCAGTTTTCTTCGCATGCCGCGTCCTCAAGACCCAAGAGCGCAGCACTACCTAGTCGAACAGGTTGAATTTGCCGGGGGTGGCAGCGCCACCTTTGATGGAGAGTTTACCAAACTGCCAGCAGAAGGACCGTTTTCAGCAGTCATTTTACTGTCTGGTTCAGGCCCGAGCGATCGCGATGAAACGATCGCTGGCCATCTAATTCACCGATAGGGGTTGCCGTGTTGCGGCGTCTCGACGGAATGGCGATGGCGGCTATGGGCTTAATGAAGCTGTTCTCTGCTGTGAGACACAACAGGTCCTATGAGTCCTAAGCAGACCTGTTTTCCCCTGTAGTATCCAGCATACCGGTTGCGAAACAGTTACTCCCTGCCTCTGCAAAATTTACCATTGAGTGGATAAGGCTATCCATATGCCCGCAAACATCAGGGCTCCGCCAATGTTTACCCATGTGTGCCAAACAGCATACCGGTAAGGCAAAGTTTTTTGGGCGTAAAACACCGTTCCAATGACGTAGGCGACAGACCCAGCCAGGATGCACCACAGCGTCGTGATAGGTACATTCGTGAGGTCAGGAAGGGCACTCAACCCAATTGCACCCAGTCCAAGGTAGGATGCGGTAGACCATCGAGACTTGACCGTTTCGTTTGTGATTTTGTTCCAGACGGCCACGGCTGTCAGCCCCCAACAAATCCACAGCAGCGCCATCGTCCACGTCGTGTCTGCTAAGACGAAAAAAGGAGTGAAGGTACCCGAAATGCTGGAGTAGATCGCGGCGTGATCAATGCGTCGCAATAGTCTGCGCCTGTGGTGCCATGTGGAAAAGTGATAGGCGACGGATGCCAGATTGGACGACAGCGCACAAAGCACATAAACCACGACCGCAAGAACCAGTTTAGGTTCTAGACCGAGGATGGACTTATAAATAAGTAACCCGCCTGCCATCAGGATTGCCACCAACCCGATCGCATGGACGACAATGTCGGCACGGCGGTGCGCTTTGACAGGGCTTGGATATGTCGTTTCCGTCATTTTGGTTCCGGGCAAAGGTTTGTTTGGCGCTACATCGAGAGACGTGGAGTGTCCATGCTTCCGGCACGTCAGATCTCGACGCTATGACAGATGACCACTCTGTCTGCGAATTCTCCTTTGTTCTTCAATATGTCCAACGTCTGTTTTGTGTTTGTTTGCGATGTGCCCCATGAACCAGGTTCAAAATATCGGTCAATGTTGGCTCTGGGGCTCGTTCTGGACATGCGAATTCACGATAGCTAGCAAATGTGGGCTGCGCGGATGAACCAGACATTCAACTTGCGAAATTGAACGTCTGGTTATTGCTTGAGTTGAGGATGAAATATGGTTTCACCCGTGCTGCGACGTGTCCCACCAATGTGAGTGCATGAACGGTGTGATCGCTATCGTTTTACCGCTCAGCTTTTCGACCGAACCTGCAGTTAGCTCCAGTGTCATCCATGCCTCCGGTGTTGTCAGGAGATCTGGATACGGCGTCTGCTTGTCGGTCGGGGTAAACCCAAAACGGGGGTAGAATGACGGCACTCCCAACACGAATAAAGCGTCTGTTCCTATGGATTTGAGGTGATTTATGCTGGCTTCCATGATCTCCTTGCCAACACCATGGCCTTGATACTTCGGCGAGACCCCGCAAGGTGCCAGCAAGTAGCAACTTGTGTCAGGGTGGTCTTTGAAAACAAACGGTGTGAACAACACGTTGCCCGCGATCTTCCCATCACGCTCTGCACTGATCGAGATTGTCTTTGATTGGTCGAGAAAATCTCTCGCGAGCTGAGCTATTTCTGCTCCTTCAGCCTCGCCAAACGCCTGTCGGTGGACTTCCACGATGGCTTCAATTTCTGCGTGGTGCATTTTCATTCCTATCTTTGGTTCATTTGTGCGCGAACGGATTGGTTGCCCAAATGGGTAATCCGGTAGGGACCGCCATTTCTTGATTTGATGAAGCGCTTGTCCTTGAGACGTTTGAATACGTCCATTGTGCAGGCCGAGAAGACAAAGCCGTCGCGGGTAAAACACTGAACGGATTTCACTTTTCCGTTGTCGGCGCGCGTATATTTAATCTCGCCACCTAAGGCGAGTTCATGCAAAACACGTTGCTCGTGCTTTGAAATGTTCATTGGGATGTCTCGATTTTATGAAGGTACAGAAACAGGTCACTCAGCGTAGCGCGTGAGTGTGCCTATCAATGTTGGTGTTCCTGCATTCGCTTCGCCAGGAACGGGCGTTAGGCCCGGGACTCTTTCATAAAATCTCCATAACGAGAGGCGATCTGCCTCAAGTATGCGACGCACCTAGTCTTCGTTCCAAGTATCGTCAATACGAGTGTGTCCAAAAAATTTCCAAGCATGTGAATAAACCGCCATTCGACCGAACTGCAGTATTCGGTAATATCAGGCTCGTTCCGCCAACTCGCCGCATTGGATACGAGTGACCAGCCCAGGACGCACCCGTATTTCGCTACGTCGTGCACGAACTGAGGCTGGGCGGACAAAGTTGTCGTCGACATAAAACTCCCCAATCATCGAGCCTCAGATACAGAGCATTGGCGGTAGCCATGTTTCTCTTAGCGGGGACTGGTCCGGTTTTACAAAAGTCGCGCGGAAGCTCGTTACATTTTGCTGATATGCTAATAGAGCCGCGCCATGTTCCGAATTACACAATGGTTTTCGCAGCCAGCTTGCCGCTTTGCGAGCCGCCATGTTGCCTGTCCAAGTCCGAAACTCGTTCGGTCTTCGAACTTCAATCGTCAGCGTGATCATCTGATCTGAGATGGCGCCCCCGATAAAGCTGAAATCTCGCGACGGTCGTGTTTCTGAAGCCGCAGACAAGATGCCTGGCCCAGATTCTCTCAGTGCTTGTTCTCGGCCACTATCGTTTTTGATCCAATCCTGAATCTGGAGATACGTTTGCAGGTTGGCCGAAGCTCGCTGCTTGGTCGGATTGCGCCGCCACCGCGATGTCATCTCGGACTCATTTTGTGGCAAGGTAAAAACATAATCTGATGACAGTTCGTAGGCATAGCTTTCAACGACACCTTCTGCGGCATCCACAACCATGACACATAGAATGAACTTGTCATCGGGATGCGCAATCGTGGTTGCCCAAATGCGTGCTTCGGCAGTACAGCGTTCTCGCGACAAAGAAACTGGTTGATGATTAGGTGCGCCCCAGAGCAGCCCAATGACCGCTTTGGGAGATGCATCTTGGTCATAGATGCCATCAAACCCATCAGGTTTCTCGGCGACAACACGGCAGACCACATAATTTGAATAAGCAAGCGCGAGGTCTTTGTCGTTCGTCAGTGCCTCGCCACGATGCGGTTCTAAGCACGAATTTCCAATGATGGGCGAAACATCGGGGTGCTGGGGCCAGTCAGGGCGCATAGTTTCGAGCCAGAGACTCTGAGGGTTTTCAGTTGCAAATTTGAAATCTTCAAGCATTCGTAACTGGTATGAAAACTCCTGAGTTCCTTTGTTACCCGTCTGAAAACGTACATATGCGTTCAGGTGTGGGTAAATTTTTCCAGCGACTGGTTGGGGTCCGACCTCGATAACGGTTTTTACGGTAGTTGCAGTGCTCGAATTTTTAGTGCCCATCCATTTCGCGCGAATTGGATCGTAGAACAGAACCAACGCAAGAATAAGCCCAACAACACAAATCAGGGCTGAGATCGAAGCCAAATATCTTACGAACATTATGTATCACCGAAATGTACTTGTTTTATGCCTAAGTATTGTTGGCTTGCAACGCAATCTCCCTTTGGATGTGTTGGTAACCCTACCCAGTTTTGTCGTAGCCGCAGTCTGATCCTTAAGGTGATCCGGCAACCATTGTCGGAGAACGTAAATAGTGAGCCCGAATTGTTGAGACTCACCTGCATTGAATGCAACACCTTAGAATTTATGCCCTTTTTTCATGTTTCGACGATCCAAGCATTGCCAGTAATGTCGGCACGCGTTGAAACGCCCACTGATCTAAAGAACTGGCAACAGCTCGATATCCGAGGCGCTAGTGTGATGGAGGCTTCTTACCGCATCAACCTAACATCAGGCGCAGCGGTGGGGGGTGCAATTTATCCTCCCACGTAAACACCGCTCTTGGGTCGGTAGAAAATCTTCTGATCATGAAGCCTGCCTAAGAGCGATTGAATACGGCGTAATGACTCTTCCCGTTCCAATCTTTCACCCTCAAGCTCACCGGTTGTTTCATGAGATAGTGAAGCCATTGCGCGTCGCAGAGAGGTTTCGATAAGATCAATGTCCTCGACCGACAGTTCGAACATGTCATTATAAAGGGGCATTCTAAGACCTCGTGCTTAGGCGTGGATCTTCAGATTGCCTCAGCCAGCCCCTTTTTTCCAGTTGTCTCCAATGACGACCCCATCTGTGCCTCATTGTGAAACTGTCGTGCCATCTTTCCAGTAGACTGGCGGTATCCTAATTTGAAACCAACGTCAGCTCGGGTCTTATAGCTGGCCTTGTAGGCAGAGCAACTCCTGTTCGTGGGGTCATCAGGATCGCCATCAATTGCGGCTCAAAACTGCCATTTACCCCAAGCAACGATTGATGTGGCGCGGCGCTTCATACCGGTCAATACCGGAAAATGCAGCCTCTAGAGCTGGTTGGCCCACCAAAACGGCCACAAAGCTGCAGTTCGCCGCATTTGCAGGATTGAGTGAAACTAACGACAACCATGCGCAGAAAGCGGACTTTCCGATCGACCTTGTGAAATTTGAGGCGGAGCGGCGCCAGATTAACGAGCCGAATGCCCCCGAAGAACTACATACGACAAAATCACCGGCCAAGTCACAGCGTGGCTGGTTGATGAAAAGCCCCAAAAAACTGAGCTCTTCTCACAATAACCAAAGCTGTCTCGTTCCTAAGTTGGAGTTGTAACCACAAGATAAGGAGATGGAAATGGAACGCTTCAGCACAATCAAAAACCTCAGTGTCGTACCCGCACTGGTGATTGCACTGACGGCAGGATCGGCCATGGCAGGACCGGGTGAACACTCGGATGGCACTGCTAATCAAAGCACCCAAATTGGCCGATCTGAGACGCCCCGGGACATGGCATATGATGCAGCGAATACTTCGACAACCGTCACACGGAAAATTGCTAACCTCTCACCATTGGAAGCGACGCAAGATATGGGAAACGCCCAGGAATTTCCGACTGTCACTGGCAAAATGGTCAATCGTATCACAAACCTCTCCCCGCTAGACGCATCGCAGAATGTGGGCACAGGTCCTCTTGATACGGGCGGGTCACTGAGTGCGGACAGTGATTTCTACCTTGATGGTGAAGCACATTTCCTGTCAGCCAGCACGGATATTGAAAACGGCTCAACTGAGACGAACGCGCGTGTCGGTGCCACTGATGGAGCCATCACACAGGACGCAGAGCAGAAAATTCAAGACATGTCCGCTGGTCAGTACATTGATGCGTTTGGGAAAGCCATAACCGGAGCCCTCAAGTTCAATGCATGGAAAGATAACCCCAACAAACCGCCAATCGGCCGCCCTATCGGAAATACAAGAGCAGCGCATACTGCTCAATTTGAGACAAATCAGAGCTAATAAGCGTTTCGTTCTTGGTCACAGCTTTAGTGCGCGTGAAGATTACAATGAAACGGAACTAGGTTTTTAATCAAAGGTGGTCGGGTCAAGTGATTGACCCAGCCACCTAGAAGCCATTCTGGATATGTAGTCGGCTCTTTACCGCGCTTCGAGCGGATCAATTTTCAACAGCTGGCATATCTGATTGGTTTGACTAAGCGTGACATCCGGACGGTCTCAGATCTTGAATTGAAGATGATCTGTGACCGCCTCAATGCGACACAAAGAAAGTGCCTGAGATGCAAGACGCCCTCAGAGGTGTTTCCGGAAAAAATGCTAGAGGAAAGCGATGAGGCCCCTACCCTGACTATCGACAGGTGTTGCAGCTTAAGTATCGCTCACAGCTTTCGCTTGGCTTAGGGTTCCGCACTCTCTCGCAACCAACCTAGACTATATCCAGAACGAACCTCGTACATCTGCTCGTCGGAAACCCGTTGGAGTTTGTACTTCAAGCTCCGTACCGGAGTCCCAGTAACCGGCATCCACCATTCCAATTGCGACGTTTGTATCGAAGTCTGGCGACCAAGCAGCTGAAGTAACTTGACCAACTCGCTTTCGACCGTCGAACAGAGGCCAAGCCGAGCGAGCTGGGGGCACGGGATCTCCTGGAATGGAAATCGCGCGGATCTGTCGGGTCGAGCCAGTTTCAACTTCGCTGGCAAGTGCTTGCTTGCCAATGTGGTCACTGTTCTCGTTCGGTTTGCAGAATTTGCCCAATCCGCACTCCAGCGGCGAGTTTTCCATGGTCATATCGTTGCCATAGCTCAACAATCCGCCTTCGATCCGTTCGATCAAATTTGGACATCCCGGACGAACATTCAGATCATCTCCGGCTTCGAAAAGGGCGTTCCACAGTGGCATACCGTAGGCACCATTTTCGACATAGATCTCATAGCCGCCCTGTTTCGAGTAGCCAGACCGCGCCACCACAAATGACGTGTCCTGAAACGCTAATCGTTTATACCTGAAAAAGCGGATGTCGCGCACCTCTTCGCCAAAGACCCGGGCCATCAGGTCATCTGATTTTGGTCCTTGCACTGCCAAGGGTGAAACGTCAGGCTCAAACACGCGTACATCCATGCCCGCACCAACGGCCAAACCCTTAATCCACAATAACAGATCGCTGTCGGCGATTGAGATCCACCAGCGATCCTCGCTGTGTTTGATCGCCACCGGGTCGTTCAGCATGCCACCGTTTTCATCAACAATTGGTACGTAGTAGCACTGGTCTTCCTGCATGTTCTCAAGATTTCGGGGTGTCAATCGCCGCATAAGGCGACCAGCATCCGGGCCGTTTAGTTCGATTTGCCGTTCGCAGGATACATCCCAGACCTGAACATGAGATTTGAGATGCCGATAGTCGGCCTCGACGCTTTCGAAAACCGTCGGCAGCAGCATCCGGTTGTAAACGGTGTAGGCGGTAACGCCTTTGTCTTCGACGCCCTCTGAAAAAGGTGTCTGGCGCAGGCGACGGGATTGGGACAGCAGGCGCATTTCAAAGGTCCATTGCTTTGGCGCGATCCCGAAGCTGGAACTTCTGAATCTTACCGGTGGAGGTTTTGGGAAGAGTTTCGAAGACGACGACTTTGGGGGCCTTGAACCCGGCCAGATGCTCGCGGCAGAAGGCTATGATCTCGTCAGATGTTGTTTCGGCACCTTCGCGCAATTCGACAAAGGCGCAGGGGACTTCGCCCCATTTATCGTGTGGCATCGCAACCACGGCAGCGGCCTGTACGGCCTCATGGCGGTAGAGTACTGCTTCGACCTCGACCGAAGAAATGTTTTCTCCGCCGGAAATGATAACGTCTTTCAGGCGGTCACGTATCTGGATGTAGCCGTTTTCATGTAAGACAGCGCCGTCGCCGGACCAGAACCAACCGTCCTCAAAAGCTTTCGACGTGGCCTCGGCGTCCTTGTAGTACCCCGCCATCACCGTGTTGCCCCGAATGGCGATTTCGCCCTGTGTAACACCATCGCGTGTTACGGGTGTGTCACTGTTACGGTCGATCACTGTGACCTCTTCGACCATCGGAAAGGCGATGCCTTGCTGCGCTTGCAATTCGGCTTGCTCCGCTGGACTGAGTTGGTCCCAGTCATCCTGCCAAAGACACTGTGAGATATGGCCGTAGGTCTCTGTCAGGCCGTAGACCTGCATGACGTCGAGCCCCATCGAGCGGGTTTTTTCCAGTACCGAAGGCGGCGGTGGTGCACCCGCCGTCAAAACGCGGATTGCAGGATCGAATGGGGCCGCGTCGCTCGCGGCTTCGGCCAACATTTGCAACACGATGGGCGCCGCACCGAAATGAGTCACGCCATGGGTACGGATCGCGTTCAGAATACGGTCTGCCGCCGGAACACGAGTAAACACGACAGTCGCGCCAAGCATGGCCATCAACCACGGGTGCCCCCAGCCGTTGCAGTGGAACATCGGCACCACCGACAGATAGACCGGGTAAGGCGGCATCTGCCAAGCTGTCCCTGTGCCGAGCGCCACCAGATAGGCCCCGCGATGGTGATAGACAACGCCTTTCGGGCGACCGGACGTACCGGACGTGTAGTTCAACGCAATGGCATCCCATTCATCATCGGGCAGTTCTATTGGTAGCGGTGTGGCTTCAGTCAACGCCTCGTAGGTTTGCCCACCAAGGCTCTCACCGGTGACCGCAGGATCGACGATTTCGACCACTGGCAAGGTCCGACCAAGTAGTTCAAAGGCTTTCGACAAAAGCGGTACAAGCTCCTGATCCACGATCACCAGCTTCGTGTCCGCGTGATCCAGAATGTAGGCGATGGTTTCCGGCTCCAGCCGCGTGTTCAGTGTGTTGAGGACACCGCCCGTCAACGGTAGGGCAAAGTGCAACTCAAAGAGTTCCGGGACATTCGGGCTCAGCACTGAAACCGTGTCGCCTTTCTGCACGCCAAGTTCGACCAGCCCACCGGCCACAGCGCGAATGCGGGTTGCAGTTTCGGCCCATGTTCTTTGAATGTCGCCATAGATCACCGCCGTTCGCGCGCCGTGCAGATTTTCGGCGCGGCGCAGGAAAGATATCGGTGACAAGGGCACATGGTTTGCCCGCGTCTTTTGAAGAGC
Source organism: Ruegeria arenilitoris (assembly GCF_013030265.1). GTDB lineage: Bacteria > Pseudomonadota > Alphaproteobacteria > Rhodobacterales > Rhodobacteraceae > Ruegeria > Ruegeria arenilitoris_E. Next base: position 158,648 of record NZ_WPZQ01000011.1, on the reverse strand, counting down.
TTCGAATTGCTGACGCATCCCGGTTCCGCCTGAGTTAGCTGTTGGGCCGCACGCGGGCGGCGGTTTTGTTTGCAAAAGCTTCCAGGCGCGCACGGGCCGCAGGTTGGGTATTGACCACTCCACCCACCACAGCCTCTGCATAGGCGGCATCCATGCCGGACATGTTGTTCAAGTGGCTAATCGCAGAACAGATGGCAAAGTTCGTCAGTGGCAGGTTCTTCGCAATTTGTTCTGCCAGCTCCATTGCCTTGGCCATGCTGCCGCCATCTTCGGTGATGTATTGCGCCAATCCCAGATCAACGGCCTCTTGTCCCTGATAGACGCGGCCCGTCAGGATCATGTCGATCATGCGGTACTTGCCGATCATGTCTGAAACACGGATTGTCGCTCCACCACCGGTGAAAATCCCGCGCTGGCCTTCGGGCAGGGCGAAATAGGTTCCCGGATCGATCACCCGGATATGCGCCGCGCTGGCGAGTTCCAGTCCTCCGCCGACAACGGCACCTTTGAGTGCAGCAATGATCGGCACACCGCCATACTCCATCTTATTGAATGCCTCATGCCAACGCAGGCAGACATGCATGAAGTCATCCGGGCTACGGTCGGCTTTCCAATGCTCAACCAGATCAAGACCCGCGCAGAAATGGTCGCCTTCACCAGCGAGAACCACGGCTCTGACCCCAGCCATACGTGCTCCGCTAAAAAAGCGGATCAGTTCCTCGATTGTGGCCACATCCAGCGCATTGCGCTTTGAAGGGCGGTTCAAAGTTACGACGTACAGACCGTTCTCACGCTCTGAAATCGCGAGGTTTTCGTAAGTGTCAGGGTTCACGACATCATTCATGGGTCAGGTCCTTTCAAGGAATTATTCGGCAAAAGCCGCATCAAGCAGGCTGCGCGAGCCGTACAGAATGCGAGTGTGTTCGGTCATGCATTCAGGCAAAATGTGCTGCGCAAAGAAAAGGGCGGTGGCAATTTTCTGGGACATGAATTGCGTTTTCTGTCCAGCATCCAGCGCATCCTGCGCGGCTAACGCACCCTTCGCCAGCTTCCATCCCGCCGCCAGCGTACCCGCCAACATCAGGAACGGGACCGAGCCCGCAAAGGCTGCATCGATGTCCTTTCGGCAGTTTTCCAACAACCAATCCAATGCGGTTTCAAACGCGCCGCGCGCCTGCGCAAGACTTGTGCTGATAGCTTGCGCCGTTGCGTCACCGTCGGCCAGTTCCGCTTCGGTTGCCTTTATCCGAGCTGCGAAGCGGCGGGCAGTTTCGCCGCCGTCGCGCATTACCTTGCGTCCCAGAAGGTCGTTGGCCTGAATGGCGGTGGTGCCTTCGTAAATCGGCAGAATGCGTGCGTCGCGGTAATGCTGCGCGGCACCGGTTTCCTCGATAAAGCCCATGCCGCCATGGATTTGCACGCCCAGCGATGCGACCTCAACTGCACGTTCCGAGCAGAAACCTTTGACCAGCGGAACCATGAATTCGGCCAGGGCAGCCATCTCCGGATTGTCTTGATGATGTGCGATGTCCAACAACCCAGCGGTCGCCGCTGCCATGGCCCGACCGCCTTGCGTCAGGCTGCGCATCCGCATGAGCATACGGCGGACATCCGGGTGTTCAATGATGGCGACTGCATCTTTGGCCTGACCATTCACCGGACGGCTTTGCACCCGCTCGCGTGCATAGGCCAGGGCACGTTGGTAGGCCCGCTCAGAAGTCGCAATACCCTGCACACCAACGGAGAACCGCGCTGCGTTCATCATGATGAACATGTATTCCAACCCGCGATTTTCATCGCCGATCAAGAACCCCGTGGCATCATTGTATTCCAGAACCGCCGTCGGGCTGGCGCGAACACCAAGTTTGTGTTCGATGCTCACACAGTTGACCGTATTTTCTGATCCTACCGTCCCGTCCGCTTCCACAAGCTTCTGCGGCACGATGAACAGGCTCAGCCCCTTAGGCCCGGCAGGTGCGTCGGGTGTACGGGCCAATACCAAATGGATGATGTTCTCGGTCAGATCATGAGCGCCATATGTGATGAAAATTTTCGTTCCTGAGATGCCATAGCTGCCATCCGCACGTTGCACCGCTTTGGTCGCCACGCGCCCCAGATCGCTGCCCGCTTGTGGTTCCGTCAGGTTCATCGTGCCGGACCAGCGTCCAGCAATCAGCGGTTCAAGGTACATGGCTTTCTGATCATCCGAACCCGTCAGCAGTAGCGCCTCAATGGCCCCATCAGTCAGGAGTGGGCAGAGGCCAAAGCTCATATCAGCGGCATTCAGCATTTCCACGGCTGCTGCGCCGACGGTTCGCGGCAACCCCATGCCACCGTATTCCACCGGGTGGGTCAGGGCCTGCCAACCCATCTCGACGAACTGTGCATAGGCCTGCGCGTCGCCCTCAGGCATAGTCACGCGCCCGTTGCCAAACCGGGCCCCCAAAGTGTCTCCAATATGGGACAAAGGCGCGATCTGCTCACCGCAGAACCGGGCATAGCCTTCGAGAACAGCACCAATATCCTCCAAGTCGTAGTCCGAATATGCGGCCAGCGACGACACCTTCTCCCAGTGGGACAAGTGCTCGACACAAAACATCAAATCCTGAACGGGCGGCTGATAGGACATTCCAGGCTCCCTGGCGGTCATTATGGTTTCGCGTCATTTATCTGCCCTATGGATTGTCGATAAGCTCATTTCTTGACAAAATAGTATCCGATTACGCCAAACAGAGATTCTTATGACCAGCAATGACCCCATCTCTCTGACGACGGTTTCAGCGGCATTTATTCAGGATTGGCTAGATGCACTTGGGTCTCGTTGCACTGTGGAAGAGATGGATTCGCTGCTTGAACGCTCGGGCCTTCAAACCAGTCCGATGGCACCAACTCAACGTGTCACACTGAATGAAATAGCCCGGCTGTATCAACTTGCCGCGCCTGAGACTGGGGACGAAATGATGGGTCTCTGGAGCCGACCGATCCGGCCACGCGCATTGCAGCATCTTGTGACGGTTCAACGCGGAGCGAGCAGCCTGACCTCGGCTCTCTATCGGTTCTCGACGTTCTGGAACTTGCTTCTGGATGACTTCTACTTTGACTTGCGGAACAAACCGGACGAAGTGGAGTTGGCATTGGTACCTTACTTAGGCGAAACTCAGCCGCAGCGTTTCGGCCACATGCTGATCCTGAAGCTGGCGCATGGGCTGCTATCCTGGCTCAGCGGGTCTGAAACACCGGTGCAAACGGTTTGCTTTGCCTTTGCCCGCCCGGAATTTGCAGCCGATTATTCGGTTGTCTTCCCGTGCCCCGTCGAGTTCGATACCCCAGAAACCTGCATTCGCTTTGACCCACGCCAGTTCACCCGTTTGATAAGCCGCAGTCCTGCCGAGGCATCCGCGTTTCTTGAACGCGCGCCGCTGGATTGGATTTTTACTGGTTCACGCGCCCATACAAATAGTCTTCGAGTCCGAGCATTTCTTTATGGAGCGACATGGCAGACTTGCCAGCTTCCGGATGCTGCCCGGGCTCTTAAGATGACGCCTCGGACTTTGAACAGACGCTTGAAAGATGAGGGGACATCCTTTCAGGACATCAAAGATGCCCTGCGCCGAGACATCGCGATCCGTTCTCTTCAGCAAAGCACGGACAGCATAGATCAAATCGCGTTTGACACGGGCTTCTCGGCCCCTGCGAACTTTCATAGGGCCTTCCGAAAGTGGACAAACCGAACGCCTGGGTCATACCGTACATAAGAACTGAGCACCGGCGAATTAGGGTAAATCGCCTTCATTTAACCCAGGCTATTTCATGATCTAGTTCCTAACGGAACGGTGTTTCCCTGCTTTATCGACAGCCCGATAGAGGTACATCCGCTTGCCGAGAACACGTAGATAGTTTTCGTTGATAGGCCAGAATTTCAGCGTTGGCTGTTTCTTCGATTGCACCCGCGCTGCAACCAACGGCGAGTACCTCTTCACTCACCAGTACCAGCTCAATCAGATTCATGGATGCGATCTCTAAAGGTCGGACACGGGTAGGCACTGGTAAAAAGCTCCGAACGCAACGAAAATGGGGGCTGACAACATTCAATTGCCAACCCCGTCTTTTCTCTCAATTACGTATCAGAACTCGATCTCTGCCATGAGGCGCAGCGAACGACCTGGTTCGTTCAGAGCAACCACTTCACCCACGAATTCTTGCCCATAGGTCGCGCGGTTTGCATAAGTCTCATCGAATAGATTGCTAACCTCGGCCCGAAGGGTCAGGTTTTGCATCTTTTTCGGAGAGTATTGAGCAAATACGTTGACTACGGTGTAACCTGGCAGTTCTGGACCACGCCCGCCTGTAGCGAAATCGTACGTGTCATCGTAGTCAAACGCCACTTGTGCATCGCCACCAATTAGAACCCCGTTGTTGAACTGATGCGCTGCTTGCAATGATACAAACTCGCCCATCGGCATAGTCAGATAGTTACCGGTGAAGGAGTCCGCGGTGCGGCCATTGATGTCCGTATCAATGTTGGCATAGCCCACTCTTACGAAGCCACCATTCCACGCATATCCAAAGCCCAGTTCGTATCCCTTAGATTCAAGATCCGCTGTCTCCGCTGGCCCGGCGCGATAGGATGCAGCGCGGGCATTGTCAATTTTAGTATGGAAGTACTTGGCGTTAGCCACCCAGACTCCAACATCATACTTGGCCGCGACAAACACGTTTTCGGAGGTAACATCTTCGATCCCTGTTGCCGGATAGCTCCAGGCTGGGTTCATGATGAAGTTCTCAGCCAGTTCGATACCGCCCCAGACATTCGAATATCCGGCGCTTACGGTGAATTGATCCGTGATGTTGTATTGCGCCGCAAAGTTACCCGAAATTCCGCTGGTAGACTGTTTGGAACCGTCAACTCCGGTGAAGTCTTGAAAATCGCCACGCAGACCGAAGGAAAGGTCAGTCCGATCATTGGGCCGCATACGGACCTGCGCAAAAACACCAATGTTCCGCAGCTTCTCTGAAGCCGCTTCATCCCGATTTGAGAACCGCAGTGACTTGTAGTCCGTATCAGCAGTATCATTGTAGAAATCCAGTCCGGCATTGATTTCGGTCCACCCAAAATCGAAGCGGTTGGAGATCTCACCGTTGAAACTGTCGGTCTTGCCGGAAACAGTCTGGTTCGTCGGCAGACCGGATTCGTCCAGGAACAGTTCGGAACTGCTATATGCAAGAAGAACTTTGGGGTCCCACAACCCCTTGGGTTCGGCTTCGGTATAAGTGAAAACCACGTTCTCGCGTTTCAGATCATATGGGCGTGTGAGTGGCACGGGACGCCCACCAATGATTTGACCGATATTAGCCCGATAGGGTCGCACTTCGTCATCTCTGACGCGTTCATACGACAGCTCGAACCGGCTGCCTTCCTCAGTTTGATATGCGGTTTTTACCAATCCGCTTAACAAGTCTGTGGCGGACCCGATGATTTCGTTTCCACTACCATCCTTTTGCGTGTTCCCGGTCGCGTATTTTAGGTAGCCCAAGTATTCGAAGCCACTTTGTTGGCCATAGAGCGTGAGGCTGTTGGCTACGATGTCACCGTTCGACTGATACTCGAACCGGTACCTACCCCCGAAATTGGCGTCTTCGGACAGCAGGTCCGCTACATCCTTGGTCTCGTAGGCCAAGGCCCCCGCAAGTGCACCGGGACCTGCGTCCGCAGGGGCTACACCGGGATCAATCCGCGCGGCCTTGAGCAACCCCGGATCGACCAAAGTCGTCGTGTTGTGGTGGAAGATCTTATTGTTCTGGCGCGCTCCGTCGATAGAGATTGCCAGATTGTTTTCCTCAATTCCGTTGACGTAGAGTTTCTGAGACAATGGGATCGAGCTGCCAACCTGTACAGTCGGCTCCGCCACAAACAACTCAGAAAGATCAGAAGGATTGGTAAGTGCCAGTTCGTCGCTGGTGATATCGATTTCCTCACCTTCCGGATCTTCCAGAGTTGGTGCTGAAATCAAAATTGTCCCCAAGAATATGTCATCTTCTGCATGTGCTGCCAGCGGCAGCAAGCCAGTGGCAACATAGGCCAGATATCGGTGTGCTTTCATGTCCTAACCCGTTCTTTTGTATTTTTATCGTTTGGCTAGGTGGTTGAATGGCTACCGATTTGCGGTTATTTGGCACAGTCAAAATTGTACTTCAACACATAAAATACAATTAGGGAAGAAACACCGATCCTGCCACGCTAAAATCACTCACTCAGAAAACCGACCTAGTTCTGGACTGTCCCATGTGCCAGAACACTATGGACCCCCGCTCAGCCAGTCATCGTGACAGCCAAGCCTTGATCATGAGGACTGTTATGTACAAAAAGCTCGCTGTTGCGTTGTGTCTGCTGGCATCACCACTTTCGGCGCAAACTGTTTCAATCGAAACCTATCGTGGCCATCAGGATGTACCTGTCACACCTGGCAAAATCGCTGTGTTTGACATGGCTGCTCTGGACAGTCTGCTGGCTCTGGGAGTCGTACCAGATGCCACGATACACCCAGTCTATGTGGACTATTTGGCAGAGGCGACCAACAGCGCCGCGCATGTCGGTACGTTGTTCGAGCCAGATTACGAAGCAATCGCTGCAATTGCTCCTGATCTGGTGATAGCCGGCGGTCGGTCTTACAAGGCTGTGCCCAAGCTGAACAAGATCGCCCCGACAATCGACATGACGATCTGGGAAGACACAGTGGGCCAGGGCCTGGACCGTTTGGAAGCTTATGGCGAAATCTTTGACAAGCAGGCAGAGGCCGCCGCGCTTGCGCAAGCGTTCGAAGCTAAAGTTGAAGCGACACGCAATTCCACCTCGGGTCAAGGATCAGCTCTTGTCGTAATGACCAACGGCCCCAAAATCTCAGCCTATGGCCCTGAAGGACGCTTTGGCTGGCTATACGACACGGTGGGGTTGAAGCCGGCTGTCGAAAATATCGAATCCTCCACCCATGGTGAAGCGATCAGTTTTGAGTTTATCCATGACGCCAATCCCGATGTCCTGATTGTAATCGACCGCATGGCTGCCATCGGGCAAGATGGTGACGCCGCGCAGACCGTTCTGGACAACCCATTGGTGCAGGAAACCAAAGCCTGGGAGACTGGTAAGGTCATCTATCTCGACAGCACGCCGCTTTATATTGCGGCAGGCGGCATCCAATCCATGACGCTGACTTTGGATCAGATCGCAGCTGCATTTGAGGCTGATTAATCTGTGCGCACACTGCGATTAGAAATATGGGTAGGGCTAGGTGTAATTCTGGCCCTGTCAGTAGTCTCGCTCGGTGTTGGTGTAATCAAGCTGTCGTGGGAACAAGCATTTAGTGATCCCGAAGCACTACGCGTTCTGATTGTCATCCGCCTACCCCGCACCCTGGCCGTTCTTATCACAGGCGCTGTTCTTGCCATGGCTGGCATCATTCTGCAGGCCATCGTTCGCAATCGGTTCGTAGAACCCATGACGACGGGCACCGGACAAGGGGCAGCTTTGGGGATACTGTTGGCTACAATTCTGATCCCGACCGCGCCATTGATCCTGCGCATGGGATTGGCAGCAACAACCGCCTTGGCCGCTTCGCTGGGATTTCTGGCCATCGTTCGGCGTCTGCCAGTAACCCAACCTTTGTTGGTGCCGCTGGTAGGGCTGATCTATGGTGCGCTCCTGGGGGCAGTATCCGTGTTCTTCGCCTATCAGTTTGACTTGCAGCAAAGCATTGCAATTTGGACCACGGGTGAGTTTTCCGGCGTTCTGAAAGGCCGCTACGAACTGCTGTGGCTGGCCGCGTTGGCTGGGGGACTAGTCTATCTGATTGCAGATCAATTGGCGATCATCGGTATGGGGCAAACCATGGCGACCGGGTTGGGTGTGAACTATTGGCAGATCATGGCGGCAGGGCTGCTGGTGATTTCCCTGGTAACGGCGCTGACCGTGGTAACCGTGGGCATGATCCCATTTGTAGGATTGGTCGTACCCAACATTATCTCGCGGCGCTATGGCGACAACCTGCGCCAGACCCTGCCGTTAGTAGCGCTGACCGGAGCCGGGCTGGTGCTGATCTCTGACATATTGGGGCGCATACTGCGCTTTCCCTTCGAAATCCCAGTGGGCTCGGTCTTTGGCGTGATCGGAGCAGTGTTTTTCTTGATGATCCTGTATTCGAGGTCACGCAGTGCCTACTAAATTGTTGGCCGGCCTGAGCCTGGCTTTCGCCTTGATTTGCGTAGCTTACATGACCGTTGACGCCAAAGCGGGTTGGGATTTTATCCTTCCGTTTCGTGGCACCAAGTTGTTGGCGCTGGTGGTGGTTGGTGTGGCTGTCAGCACCGCCACCGTTTTGTTTCAAACTATCTCGGGGAACCAGATCCTCACTCCGTCGATCATGGGGTTCGATGCACTTTATGTATTGATCCTGACCGGATCGGTTTACGCTTTAGGCGGGTTGGTCGTGGCTGATCTGGCACCCATCAAGACGTTTCTGATAACGGGCTCGATGATGGTGGTTGTTTCTCTACTGCTTTTTGGATCCCTGCTGCTGGACAACAGGCAGGATTTGTTCCGCATGATCCTGACCGGAGTGATACTGGCTACATTATTCAGGTCGCTTACCTCATTCCTGCAAAGGATAGTCGATCCCAACGAATTTGCATTCATACAGGTGGCCAGCTACGCGAGGTTCAACGATCTGTCGATTGACACGCTGGCCATTGCAGCTCCGCTGACGGCACTCGCCGTAGTCTCCGCCTGGTCTATGCGATTTCGTCTGGATGTACTCATGCTAGGCCGTAACATCTCTATCGGTTTGGGTGAGAATCCTCATCGCGGATATCTAGTGACTTTGCTGCTGGTGGCGGTATTGGTCTCGGTATCCACTGCTCTGGTCGGTCCCGTGGCCTTTTTGGGCCTGCTGGTTGTGTCCTTGGCGCGGTTTGTCCTACCCAGCCCTTACCATTCCCATCTCTTACCGGTTGCTGCATTGATCTCGGCCATCACGCTGGTCGGAGGGCAACTGCTGATGGAGCGTGTTTTTCGCCTTGTCACACCTTTGTCAGTGGTCATTGACCTTGTCGGTGGGCTGGTGTTCCTGACCCTTATTCTGAAGAGTTTACGCAGATGATTACAGCCTCCAACATCACTCATCAGCATAACGGAAAACCAGTTTTGAAAGACGTTTCCGTTCAGATCCCCGGCGGCGGGATCACGGCGCTGGTCGGTCCAAATGGGGCTGGAAAATCAACGCTGCTCAGTCTGATCGCACGATTGCAACCTTTGCAAAGTGGGCAAGTCTTGGTCAACGGACTGGACGTGCAGACCACGCCTGCACGGAACATGGCCCGGACATTGGCAATCCTGCCCCAAACGACCGAGGTTACCCCCCGCCTCACAGTCGCCGAACTGGTTGGCTTTGGACGCTACCCGCATCATCGTGGGCGCCCAGGACCGCAGGACGTTGCCAAAGTCGATGAGGCAATTGAAACATTTGATTTGACAGATTTCCGCGATCGACCCTTGGACAGTCTTTCTGGTGGCCAACGCCAGCGTGCATTTGTGGCAATGGTTTTCGCCCAGGACACCGAATATGTGCTGCTGGACGAGCCGCTAAACAATCTCGACATTGCCGCCAGCCGTTCTCTGATGCAGACTCTGCAAGGTCTCACGCGTGATCACGGTCGAACCGTGGTGATCGTACTGCATGACATCAACTATGCATGTGCCTACGCAGACACCATGATTACATTGACTGACGGGCGGTTGGGCCCCTGCGGCACTCCCGGTGACATAGTTTCGGATGCTATGATGCAGCAGGTCTTTCGAACCGACGCTCGTATCCTCAGAGTTGGGGACAGGGTGTTGGTTGAAGCCTGATTGAAACACATCAGATGACTTAGTCGATTGCCGCGGCGGCAAAGCAAGGCGCCAGTTTTGTCTTGGCCTATTCAGGGCAAGTGGTCCTTCAGGAACGCTTGTACGGATGCCACCAAGCCCCGTTCGTCATGTGACACACCGGAGATGAGATCAAACTGCACAGAGCACCCCGCTGTTTCAAGCGAAGTAGCCAAACTGCGAAGCCTGTCAATTCGGGTACGTCCAGTATCGTTGATACCTGGGGTCCAGAACAGCTCATCAGGTTCTACCGTGATCTCCCAAGTGTCGGTGTCCTTCGAGCCAACCACGCATTGAACCGGCACTTGCTCGATCAGATCGGGCTTGATCTCACCACCCAGATAATCGGCCATTCCTTCCAATCCCAATGGATACCGCTTGGTTTGATTACACAGCGTCACCACCCCGGGTGCGCCAATTGAGACAGCGCTCAGACGGTCGGGGTGTGCATAGAGAAACCGATGGGCGAAATGTCCGCCTCCGGAAAAGCCATGAAGCAAGAACTTGTCAGATTGAACGCGGTAACGCGCGGCAACCTCATCCACCATCGACAACAGGGAAAGATCGAACCGGAAATCCCGCGCCCGCAACAGTTTGTAGTTCTCCTGATCGCCAACAAACAACAGATTGCACGGAAACAAAGGTGCAAGCACGATCGCTTTTTGCTGTTCAGCAAACTCGGCAAACCCGTCCCGATACAGATGTGCCCCTCTTTCCGTACCGTGCACTAGCACCACCAGCGGATAGATCCGGTCATCATCTGTTTTGTAATCCATCGGCACATACAGGCAGTAGCTGAGCCGTGGTTCGCTTTGGAGCGCATAAAACGGTGTGTACCCCTTATCGTAGTACCCAAGCGGTAACGCCGCATTTGCGGCTTGTGCCTTCGATTCCATCTGCATTCTCCACCGGTGGTTACACGCTGCGCTCGTCAGTGATTTGCATTTTTCACGACAAAGTACACTTGCGATTAACCTTTGAAAACCGTAAAGAAATTAGCATGTCAGATATTTCGCCTCCTGCTCGGAAGGTATCGGATCTTCAACGCGAGTTGGCAGCACAAATTATGGATACTGCCGAAAAACGGGGCCTGGATTCTGGTGACCCTCTGAGAGAATCTGTATTTGCCAAGGAACTATCGGTGTCTCGAACTCCGGTCCGAGCCGCGTTGGATTTCTTATGTGAAATCGGCGTTGCCGAGCATCGGCCTCGCCGGGGGTATTTTCTATGCATTGATGCCGACAAGTTGCCCAATCTGGACTTTCAGACAACCGGTCAGCAGGCTTACAAGCTTTATCACAAAATTATCGACGCCTATTTCGCAGGCGACCTGTGTGATCGGATCAGTGAGGCCGAACTGATGCGGCGCTTTCAGACCGAGCGCGCTCCATTGCAAGAAGCCCTGTTCCGCCTATCCAACGAAGGTTTAGTGCGACAGAATCCAGGTTATGGATGGCAGGTCACACCATTGGCAAAATCGCGCGAGGCAGAAGCGGAGGATATGTTCCGGTTTCGACTGCTTCTGGAACCAGCCGTTTTCCTTGAACCCGGATACACCGTGGACTCAGAGAGGATAGCCGAACTCCGACTTGAGCAGACCCACCTGATCGACACGATCATGACAGATTTCGACCTGACATTGGTATATGAGTCCAACATCCGCCTGCACGGCACCCTAATCTCTTTTTGCCGGAACAGGTTCTTCATACGCGCGCTGGATTCCGATGAACCAGCTGGTCGGATAAAGGAGTATCAAAACTACCAGAACAAGGTGCGCACTCTGCAGGCCTGCCACGAGCATGTTGCCATTCTGGATGCCGTCGATGCTGGCGATCTGGACCGGGCTTCGGACTTGATGCGAGCGCATATCTTATCTGCCAAAGAGGCGAGTAAGTGAACAAACCAATATTTGATGAGCAGGGCCGAGGGAATCTGTTGCAACTGCTCAGGTTAGACCGCGAAGAGTGCTGCGTGAGTGCAATGTCGGCAATGTCCAATAATTCGCCTTTATTCTGTTCCACATCCAATATCTGATTTGCACCGCTCGTAACTTGCTGCACGCTTGACACTCAGGCTACTTATCAAGCTCCGCTTTGGGCTCGAAGCGAATGCAGAGGTGAGGTACTGGGCAGGGCTTCCACCTTTGCACACATGATCACTCCTTGCTGCTGGACGCCTCGAGCATTCGGAAACAACCTCATACTTGCCCAACACAGACTCGGTCAGAATTGGTACTGGTGGCAAGTACAAACAGAATTCCAAGTAACCCAGAGCAGTTACATCCTGTAAGCATACTTTTTCCTTGTTGAAACATGGATCGATTGGTGGAGGATTTGGTTCGTCCTAGAAGACGTATTGAAAGGACAGTGTTCCACGAATCTCGTAGTTGTCGCTACCGCCGAAAAACCCGTCCGCACCCACTGAGAATACCCCGCGACCATCGCGTGTCTGCTGGCGGAGCCCACCCCCAATAAACCCGCGAATGAGCTGGTCATCATAGGTTGGATTCAAGGTAATCTCAGAGCCTAGTACACTTGCGTTTCGCGACGCGTCTCCCAGTGTGAACTGCCCGTCGATGCCCGCCGTTAATTCCAACAGCGCGTCCGGACCTGCGCCCAGAGAGAACTCGTGCGGTAGTGTGACCTGAGCCCGGGCATTCACGTAGTCACTCTGACTGCCATCTACCGTGATTGGGCTGGCAACCCCAGTTTCGGTGTATCCATCTTCGGACGTATGTAGATAGCTGAGCTGCAGGCTGGCCAAAATCGGTCTGTTCGCCAGCACATTATCGAGCCGAGCTCCAAACTCGATAGAAGGCGACAGGAAGTAACCATCATAATCGTAAGTGCCGGTCTCAACCCCACCTGCAGCCAGGTTGTTAAATACTTGCCTGTTGCCATCAGAACTTAGCTGCCCCCCGACAATCGATGCACGAATGTAGTTGGATCCAAAGTCGCTGTGGTACCGACCACCGACGAAAATAGATTTAGTGGTAAGCGAATTGCCTGAGTTGTCTGAGGTTATGTCACCGGTTGCAACACCGCCGAACAAACCAACCAGCGAGCCGTAGGCTGTAGGCAGGTCCACGCCACCGATCACGCCACCATAGCTATCTTGAAGAATACCGGCCCCTGATACCTGATTTTGCCCTCCGAAACCGGTAAACCAGACATTTTTTTGGGTCCCGTTTTCGCGCCTGATCAAAGGAATACGAGTCCCAGTGTTGCCTGCGACATCAGAAATTGAGCGAACCAGATCGTTGGCAAAGATGTCAGATCCGGCGAACCCGGCAGGGTCGATCACAACAATCGTGTCATTACTAACAACAAATGGCGAACCTGCAGTGTCTCCAACAGAAGGCACATCGTTCTTGAACGTCAGATCAAGGTTCATTCCGGGATCAGTGTTCAGAGTGCTCGAACCGACAATATCGATCAAGCCCTGGATGTTGGACCCTTGGCGCAGAAAGAGATCCGTGCCAGTGCTCGCATTGATTTCGAACGCCACGGTGTTGCCTTTGATCAAACCGCTATTGGTGAAAGCTGTGGCGTCATTCAGAACAACACCAACGTCATCTCTGCTTGAAATCGTTCCGGTATTAACGAATGAGGATATGACACCGGTGTTTTCAAAGCCTGCGTTGAGCCGTCCCGTAATGGTACCGTGGTTTTCGAAACTGCCTACGTCTCCGTCGATACCAAGCCCGAGTTCGTGACCTTCAATCCGACCCGCATTGAAAAAGGTTTTGATTTGTCCAGAAATCGCGCCCGAAGCGTTATCGCTGGAAATAGTGCCGGTATTGACGAAATTTTTGACGTCCCTGAGCGCAAGGCCGACACTGCCGTTCCCGTAAATCACACCGCTGTTGTTCAGCGATGTCATGGTTCCGTCGCTAAGAACACCTACTTGCGCGCCGCTTATTGTGCCCGAATTTGCAAATGTCGAAATCCCGCTACTGGCTGTCACACCATTGCCATCATGAGAAATAATCTGTCCAGTATTGTCCAATAGAGCGACTTGGCCGTCGATGGATACTCCGTCACTATTTAGCGACTCGATGAAACCATCATTTCTCAATACCCCCAAACCTCCACCAATTGCGATCGCGCCTTGCCCCCCGCGAATGACCCCTTGATTAGAGAGCTCGCCCACATTCCCGACGGAACGAATGGCGTTAAATGTGCCCAGTATCTCGCCGGAATTCAGGATCTGACCAATGTCAGCCTCACCAAATATTCCGAAAACATCCGTGCCTTGGATTTTACCCGTGTTTTGGATCGTGCCGATCGATCCTGTTCCATGGAATCCGACGTCATCGCCTAGTATCAACCCGTCGTTTACAACGGTCTGGCTCGTACCTCCGACCCGAACCCCGGTTCCGGAGACGCCGTTAATGACACCGGTCGCATCATTATGAAGGTAGGTCAGTGATGAGCTGGGTGAAAGGAAGTGTATCCCGTCGACATTGCCAACAATTTCACCAGAGTTCTCGAGTCGAAGCGTACTTGTTGCCAACCAGAGCGCTGTAGAGTTGACCGAACGTATTTTACCGTTGTTGATGACCTCAAGCGCTGCGTCCGCTTCGCCTGCCAGTACAGTACTATCAAGGTTGGATACGGTCCCACCGCTTTCAACATGCAAGGTCGAGTTATCAAACAGCAATACCTGATTGTTTATCGCATCCCCTGGATTCACAATCAGAGTGTCACCGGGATCGACGATCACCTGCGCCGAAACCACCCCAACCGTAAGCAGCGCTGCAATTGATGTACTGCCGAACAATTTGATCAGATGTGTCTCTGGAAACATGCGTACTCACTTCCCCGTTGCAATTTTGAGGGAGCGATAGAATGCTGACATGTCAGGCTTGTTTCGGGTAATGTATCAATTATGTCAGTACCTTGTTGAATTCTTGGAAGAAGGCACTCTAAGAAACGCAGAGGTTTTTCTGGTCATTGATTGGTGCGACACGGCAAACAGGATTGTCGTCGTCTTCGCGATTTCGAAAATCGAGCGATCCTGCTGACGACGGGACATTCCCAGTCGAGACCGCAGCAGGACCGCTATCACCACTTAGGTCTCGTATTCTTCTAATACGTACCCGCTCAGGTAAGACTTGGATGCGATCTTTCTGAATGGTTGCGGACTTACCTTACCACCGAAAAGAGATACACCGTCGCCATAAACGAAAGGCGCGCGCTTAAGAACGACCCTATCGATCAGGCCTTCTTTCAAAAGCCATCCAGCAAACAAACCGCCTCCGCAAAGGTAGATTGGTCCCTTCGCATTCGATTTAAGTTCCCTAATTAAATGGGTTGTTGCCGACCTGCATATCTTCACATCGCTGTTTTTCAGATCACCAATGGACTGAGAAAACACGATCGTCTCCATGTGCGGATAAGGATTTTGACCCGGTTCCAGGCCATATTTGTATCCAAACTGATATGTTGATCGGCCCATGATTGCCGTCGTGTATGTAGCCATACGCGCATGGTAGTCTTCGACGACCGGTCCTTCATTGGCGAACATTGAGATGTCACCGGATGGACCAGATATAAACCCGTCCAGTGAGACGGCGACGTCATAGATAATGGGATGCATTGTGTGCTCCGAGAAAGTTAATCCAACTATTGCCGTTTGGGCTGGCTGCGTGATTGGACTTACTTGATCACTTTCAGGGCACTCCTATTGCTCATGATTGGATACTGTTGCGTGGTAAGAAAAACCAGCACCATATCGGTCTGTGTTCGGTGCAGCAATTTAACCAAAAACATAGCCGATACCGTGAACAGTACGGATCACCTCGGGCTTTTCAGGGTTTTTTTCGACCTTGCGACGGATGCGCGATATTCTGAGGTCAATTGATCGATCGAATGGTTCCCAACCCCGATCATGCGCCTTGGCCAGCAGTTGATCACGGTTCAGAATCCGACCACGATTTTCGGCAAAAACCCTCAGCAGACTAAACTCCATGGCGGTTATCGCAATTTCAGAACCGTCTTCGGCAAATAAGCGGGCGCTATCGAGGTCAAGATGGCAGGTCCCAAAGGGCACCGTGCCGCTGAGACGATCATGTTTTTCCTGCTCGGTTTCCCGGATGGCGCTGCGCCGGATCGCCGCTTTGATCCGCGCTTGCAATTCGCGAAGATCAACTGGTTTGACAAGATAGTCATCGGCCCCGAACTCCAGACCCAGAACCTTGTCTACTACGTCTCCGGCAGCTGTCAGCATCATCACCGGCACCTGAGAATCCATCCGGATATCCCGCAAGGCCGTGAAACCGTCCTTACCGGGCATACGCACATCCAACAGCACCAGATCGGGTTCTTGTTTGGCCAAAAGCGCCATTAGCTCTGCGGCGTTTTCAACCTCTTGCACGGCATAGCCACATTCGCTCAGGTGATCTGCGAGCATCTTGCGCAAGGGTGCTTCGTCGTCGCAGATGATAACGGAATGATACATAGGCTATTCCAGTTCGTAGAGCACGAGCCGGATCAACGTCAAAAGCTCGCGTTTAATGATTGGTTTTTCGATATAGGGGCGTTTTGATCGTGCAAAGAATTCACGGACATTCTCACTCAGGGCATCACCGGTTATGAAACCCACGCGATTGGCGCTATTCGGTGAAATCAGGCGCAGGGCTTCATAGAACGCTTCGCCATCCATATCGGGCATTTTGAAATCGCTCAGGATCACATCAAATTCCCTGGCCTCGGCCATGTGCAGCGCCTTACGGGGCGTGGTCGTCATTTCGACCGAATGGCCTTCGTCGGTGAGTATGTCCGAAAGCAATTGCGCCACGCCGGCCTCGTCATCAACCACCAGACAGGACAGCGACTTCGACGGCGTGGGGGCCAATCGATCCAGCTCGTTCCGCGTGTTGTCATCATGGACCGCATTCAGCTTGACGTAAAAACTTGTGCCTTCACCCGGAACAGATCGCAATGACAACTCACCTTCGTGGCCTTCGATAATCTTATGGCTAAAGGCAAGCCCAACGCCGGTCCCTTCGCCGACTTCCTTAGTGGTAAAGAATGGTTCGAAAACCCGGTTCTGAATGTCTGCAGGAATACCCGGACCGTTGTCGCGGATTTCGACCACGGTTCGGTTCTCGTCGACATCGTGATACGACCGCACAAGAATGCGGCCTTCCTCGCGCTGTTCGTGAAGAGCGTGGCCAGCATTGACAATGAGATTGCTGAAAACCTGCGCCAGCTGATCGAAATCACCCGCAATCGGAGGCGCGGTCGCGTCTAGATCAGTCTCGACAACAGTGCCGTTGGTTTTCAGCGAGTAGCCCGACACCTCCAATGCTGTCGCCACGACGTCGTTAAGCGAACAGATATCTATCCGGGTTGGACGCTGACGTGCCATCGCAAGAAAGGTTTTTACGATCTTTCCCGCGCGTTCGGCGGACTGGCACATCAGATCAATCCGTTCGGACAGCACGGGATCGCTCACCTTGCCCTGCAACATCTGGCTATATCCGAAAATCACCGACAATGGATTGTTCAGCTCATGCGCAACGCCGGCCAGCAGTTCCCCAAGGGCCGAGAGCTTTTCGTTCTGATGAGCCACCTCACGCTGTTGTTCCAGCTCTGCCTCGGCGCGGATCTGTTCGGTGATTTCCCGATAGGACAGCAGAAATCCACCCAGCGCGGTGACATTCGAGCTTCCTAGAAAAACCCTGCCATCAGAGGTTTGCAGCGGAAACTCGCGTCCGTAGTTGTAGATTAAGGCCATTCCGGCGGCAAAGTAGTCTTCCTTACTCATACCCTCCGGGCGCAGGTAATAATCAGAGTCGACAATGGACCAGAAAAACTCATTTCCAGGGTCACCAGGCTGCGGATCCAACCCCGTAGGCTCGATCATCGCGTACCACGCCTTATTGGCCAGCACGAACTTCTCATCCGCATCAAACAAAACCAGAGGGTAGTCCACTGCATCGATAGCGCCGTTCACGGCTTCGAGCCGCGTCGCCTCAGCCCTACGCTGATTAGTCAGATCGCGTACAAACAACAGGGATCCGCCGTACGCGGTCAAATGTGAGGCACCCACATAGTGTTTGCCCTCTGCGGTGCGTATCTCTACCTGTTTCCCGTGCTGGGACATCTCGGTCATCAGCCAATTGATGTAATCCTCTTGGCTCTGATCCGCAGGGATATCGTAGAAGCCGTCCTTGACCAGCTCGATAACCTTTTCGACAACTTCGTCGCCGGGTTCAGGAGTAAGATGCGGCCGCGCACCATACATCATGTTCTTCCACGCCGTGTTGGCAAAGACGAAACGCATGTTCTCATCGCAAAGAACGAGACCTTCATCCAATGCCTGAAACGCATCTAGCAACATGTCACGCGCTGATTGATCGGGCGTTTTCGCTTCCTCGAGAAACTGCAAGCGCACCAGTGCCCTGCCGCCTAAGGTAATTTTGGTAGTGGCGGCAATGGTGCACCCGTCCGCGTTTCTGAACTCAAATACCTGCCCCGGATCAGTAGGCACTCCAACAGAACGCGAAAGCATCGCCTCATCCATGCCATCTACCGGCTGAAGATAGCCCGTTCCAAAAAAGCCAAGCGCGACCTGTTGAGATGAGGTTCCTTCAGCGGGTCGTGGATGACCTGATGGCGCCAGCATTTCCATGTATTTGTCATTACACAGAAGAAAACTGCCATCGATATCAAATAGTGCGACCCCTTCGTCCATGGCATTGAGCAGGTCTTCGAACTGGGTGACATCGATTTGTGAACTACCCTCGACACAGGTTGCCATATCCTGAGCTGTCGTCATTTTCGCTGTCCTCTAAGACCGGTTGGATCAAGGCGGTGCACTTGCTGGCTCAGATCAGTTTGTCGGGAGATGCGGTAGCCGACAAGCCATAACCTGAACCCACAAGATAGCTTCACGGTTCGATAACGTACCAAGCGTTATCAACAAAAACCCATCGCGTTCCGCTGGTCCATTCATACTGCCCACCATCCTGCTCAAGGTGAACAACAACAGGCGGCTGACTGGAGGGGGCCAAAACTTCCCAGGCCAACCCATCCAAGACCGGTGTCAAAGTCAGGTTTTGCATTAGGGTAATTTCGCCTTCCGTCAGCATCTTGGTGACATGAGCATTGATCCGCTCCATCGGAGCACCGCTTTCAGCCATTTTGGTCAGAAGAGGTTCGTGGAAAGCAAATACGGTTTCGACATCTCGCCTTTGAACTGCGGCCTGTAGCTCTTTTACCGCATCAAGCAGGCCCTTGCCGTCGCTTATAACTGCCCCGGGAAAAAAAGCCTCAACCGGGCTCTGGCTATCGAAGACCAATTCTTGCTCTCCATCGCCGTGAATTTCCACCGAAGCCAGAGATTGTTCGTTCGGAAATTCGCCCTCGCATCCTTCATGCACTGCGAAATAAGCTACATCCTGCGCGCCCTTGGCGTCATACGTAACCGTAATTGTATTCTCACCATCCATTAAACCCTGATCGAGTTTCACAACACCTGAATAGCTATCTCCTGCCATTACCAGAACACCGTTCAGTCGAATGTCGAAGTAGCCTCCATCTGTCTTGTAATTCACTTGGTGCATGGGCTGACATCCCAGTGCCGATTTGGAAAGCAGTAACACCAGTGCTGCTGATGCAAATCCGGTACGACTTTGGCCACTCATTCTCTCGCTCTCTCCCGCTGCAGGTGAACCTGGGCAGGTCAACAGGTTCCATTTACTCAAACCATCAGGCTAAGGCCGGTTTGTGTCAGAGAAACATTGCAAGATGTATCAATTGTATCATTTGCCAGAGGGTCGCCTTTATATGAAAAGGTCAGCCACTTTTGATAACCTCAGCCAGCTTCTTTGCCAGCTTGGTGGCCAACGCCGATCGTCGATGGGAAATCCCGGCTTTACGTGTTCCTGCGTTTCTATCCGCAAGTGGTACCCAGACGACATCTTCACGGTATCTGGCATGTGAGCGTGGGGTGAAAGCGATGCCAAGATCCGCCGCAACCAGATCCATCAACTGTGGGTCGTTCATAGTCTGCGCAGCGGGCGCTGCGCTGAGTGCATTCATATCCATATGATCAGCGTTCGGGCAGTAAGGCCTGTGAATTACTGGGTGCCTACAAACATCCTCCAGTCGCACCTCGCTCAGGGTGGCAAGCGGATGCTTACTTGAGAACGCCAAGCCAAAAGGCTCTTCCTCCAATAAAATGAAACTATGTGAAGCAGGAAGGCAGACGTCAGTAGTATAGGCGATGTCGCTATCCTTCGCATCGGCTGTAAAACTGAAGGCCAGATCGGAAAACTCGTGGCGAAGACTGCTGAGTCCTGACGCGAGGCTATTGATCAGCATATCTGGTGCGCAATGGATCCGGACATTCTGTTTCGGCTGATTTAGAATTCGGCTCTCGAGTGTTGTGAGATGAGCGACGCTGTTCAGCGCGTCATGGTAAAGCCGCGTCCCTAGCGGTGTTGGTGTTAAGCCAGTTTTTGAGCGTAGAAACAAAGATGCGCCAAGACGATCTTCAAGCTTTTGAATCGCAGCCGAGACTGTTGGCTGGCTAACGCCGTTCTCTCGTGCCGCTTTGCTAAAAGTCCTGACCTCATAGGCACTGACAAAATAGCGTAAGGAGTTTAGCTCTATCATAGATAATATCTATATCATTCATAATTGATATAGCAATTACCTTTACCATGCAGCGATGACAGACTCCATTCGTTAAACAAAGAGGAGTCTATGAACATGGAACCGAAATCTGCGATTGTTGAGGAAACAGTTATCGAACAAGTCATCGCCAAATTTGTTGCTGGTGATCCGACGATGTTTGAACTGATCGCGCAGGATATTGATTTTCGGATCGATCACTTTCGCGATGATACCGACATCAGTTGGCAGCAGGCAAAAAACCGCGATGAGCTGATGGTACTCGTTGGCCGATTGGGCGCAGAGGTGTTCCCCGAGGGCACAAAATCATTGGGCACAAATTGCGTAGAGCTAGGTGATGGCTGGTATCTGACTTCCTTTCGCCAGCAGTTTTTCTACGGCGTCCAACAAAGGGAAGTAAAAAGCCTTACGTATATCTTGTCTCACGAGGCGGATGGTCTGCTGGACTACTTCCGCGAGACGGTTACCAGTGTTGTCGAAGTGTAGGTTTTTCCCAAAGTAATAACTCAGTGCAGAGGGGATCTGACGTAAACCCTGCACTGAGCTGTTTCTCTCACTCATGGCACGCATTTTCCGAAGGAAGTAATCTTGCACGCCGCCTTCTAGTAGGAATGCGATAGAACCCCCGCACGATGTAGTTTCTGCGGTATGATGGACAGATCATCCTGCACGATGAATGTCTCTGCTACACCCTTTAGCGACACCGCTTCACTCACCCAATCCCGGACCGGTTTGATGTTCTCCAAAGTGATCCTTAGCCAGATTGAATGTGCGAAAACTTCATCAATCCGCACTAACAGATTGTAATGCGACACTCTCGATCCAGACTGATTATTGAAATGAGCCTGTTCCGCCGAATGATCGACAACAATGCCTTTGATCACCTTACCAGGTCGGATCGCCTCTGGCAGCGGTGCAAATACATCACCCGGCTGAAGTCTTTCAACGAGCTTCGGGTCATGAGCCCAGGTCACCAATCCGATCATCGTTCCGACGCCTGCCAACACAGCTGCCAGAAACACGACCCGATGATGTTGCCACAACCAGCTGAATCCGGCCTCAAGAGCCGAGGCCGAAGCGGTCTCAAGCTCGCCCTGATAGTCAACGGACCAACCGATTAGTCCAACGAAGAACAACCCAAGCAAACCCAATGTCGCAAAATGGAGCACGCCGGCCTTGATCGCCGACTTGGTCGTAAAAGACTGCCAGCCCAAAACATCCTGCTCACGCTGACCAAACCGCAGAGTTTTCTCCCATTGCAGATCGGCAAATCGGTCGACAAATACGTCGTTATCTTCGTAGGTACCGCCATGTGAAGTCACGATCTCACCTCCCCCTATAGTTGGATAAAGACGAAACACCTCGTTGTGCAGATCATGACCAACCACGACCGAGGAGTCTGGTTGGCCAAAATAGCGAGTATGGATCGTTCCGATCGTATCAGTCACCATCAACGTATGTACGGTCAGGACCCCCAGAAAGAGTATGCTCAAACCCCAGCGAGAAGCCCCACTCTCAAACCATGAAAACACAATCAATATGCCAGACACGCCAACTGTCATGCGACAGAAAAGGTCGAACAGAGCCAGTATCGCTACGGTAACCGATAACCAAATCCAATGGTTATAGTCTGAGTACCGCGGAGCTTCTGGAAACGACAACGTGGCAAGATCCTGTTCCATAGAGGGGACCAAAAACTGATATACGGTCAACAGCAGGGCGGAAACTAAGAGTAGCCCACCAAATACCCCTGAGGCGATCGGGATCATTCCGCTCATGCCTTCAAAGCTCTGCTGGCCCGAGTGGGTATAATGCCCCCAGAATGCGAAAGTGACGCTACCGATGCCGACTGCGAAAAGAGCAATACTGGTGGCAGTCATGCCACCGACTCGAAAATCCGTCTCTGACAGGTTCTGAATTCACCAACCCACAATTGTCCTACTAAAGGAGCGATGGCAGCACCGAGGCTTGGCAGTCGCTTGTGTGACATATTCCGGTCTTCCTCGGGGCGATTGTAGCGCGTTGGCGTTCAGCGGGATGAGAAGACTCTGGGTTCGAAATGTATCAGAGAAGCGCCAGTGATTGTATCAGTTGTATTTTCACTTGGACTTTAGCAACCGCTGGCCCCGCTCCTGAAGGCTAGACGGGAAAACCAAATGTGAACCGCAAACAAGTGGCTAGACGTTAGCGCTTTCCCGCTGTCTTCATTTTGTTCACTGTCCGGATGTGTGTGCAGCAGGCCCTTGTTCAAAATTGGTCGATTTTCTCCCCGAGCGAGATGAGCATATTCACCGCTAGAAAGGGTGCGCATGCAACCAGCGCCTTACCTCCACTTTGACCACATCGCCCACAATGTCTAAAGGTGGAAGATCACCTGACAGTTGGCAACAGTGCCATCAGCTTGAGCCATGACAGTCGCCCGAAGTGAATCCTTTTTGTGCACACGGCTCAAAAGACATTGCACCACGGGATTTGAAGTCAGGACGATTTAGCTGATATCAAATTCGCAATAGGGCTCACTTCTTACCGGCCACAATACGATCCAGAATGAGAGCGCAAAACAAAATGGCTAGGCCTGCCAATATACCCTGCCCCGCCGCAGCATATTGCAACGCCTCCAGAACATCTTCGCCCAGTCCCTTTGCCCCGATCAGCGATGCGACAACAACCATGGCCAATGACATCAGGATGGTCTGATTGACACCTGCCATGATGGTTTTGTGCGCAAGTGGAAGATCTACGCGCCAAAGCAGATAGCGCGGGGTGGCACCAAATGCCAAAGCAGCCTCGCGCACGGTTTCGGGAACCTGCTGCAAACCAAGGACGGTAAAGCGAATGACGGGTGGACTGCCAAAAATCATGGTCGCGACCACACCTGCGGGTTTACCGGATCCGATGAATGCGACCACCGGGATCAGATAAACAAAGGATGGCATCGATTGCATGAAGTCCAGTATCGGCCGCACGATGGCAAAGGCCCTGGGCCGACGCGCACAATAGATACCAAGTGGGATGCCCAGCGTAATTGAGATCATCGCTGCAGCACCCAACAGTGCGATAGTGGTCATCGCCTTTTCCCAGAAATCCAGTAACCCGAGATAGGCCAATGCAGCGCCGGTGAAAATCGCAACACGCGCACCCGCGGAAAGGTAAGCCAACATAATGATAACCAGCGAAACCACTGGCCAGGGCGTGTCGACCAGAACCACCTCGATCCAGTCCAACAGGGTGCGCATCCCGTATGTCAGCCCGTCAAAGAAACCTCGACCAGCAGTTTTGGTCCATTCAAAGACTGCCTGCACACCATCCCCGACATTCAATCGCCAGTCACGGTTGGTTGGAAAAGTCTTGAGGATCGCAAACGCATCGGGTTGCGCAAATTTTATTGCGGACAGAATGACAACGACCAGGGTCAGTGCCGATGCAACAATCATCCGTACCATGGACCACCCATGAGCCACGCTGGAATCTGATCGCCAGCGGGCGAACTGACCCTCTAAGGTCCAGTTGGCCAATGACGCAGCGATAAACTTTACGACCAGCAACAGGACGATGCCTGCTGCCAGATATGTGATCCCCGTTGAATCGGCACTTCGAGCAGCGTCCTGAGCCCCGGCCAAAGCCCCCTCTAGCGACTCTGCCGCACGTTTCAGGGAATCGAGCGAGGCGGCCCCCGATTGTTCGGCCGCTTCGATCTGTTGTCGGCGAAGATCAAGGGTTTGTTCGATCTGCTCGGCCCGTTCGCGAAATTCGCGCCCAAGATCACCAAAAAGACCCAGCCCTATCTGTATGTAAGCCAGTGTTTCAAGAACCAGAAAAGTCAGAAACCACGACCAGAGACCGCGCGCTCCAAACCAGATCGGCCCAAGAATCGCAGCTGCCTTGTTCAGGGTAAACCGGTAACCCGGTGCCTGCATCATGTAGGAGAATGTTTTCTGATAATACGCCTCGCCCTGCCCGACGAAATCACCTATCAGGCCGTTCAGGCGGTCAGCGGTCTCGGGTTGGACCTGTTGTACGTCAACGTGTTTCATCGCCGTTCCCTTATGCCTGACTGTCTTGAATGGCGCGGATCAGACCCGCCCGGTTGATCACGCCCACGGTCTTGCCGTCCTGAGTGACAGCCACAACCCCGTGACCATCTACGCAGAGGTTCATGAGATCAGACAAATCCATGTCGGGATGTGCCTCTTTGGCGTCTGTCGGAACCTCACCGTGATGTGCCTCGAATTCTTCAACCGGCTTCATCACCGCATGGGCAAAGATCATGTTGAGTTTTGAAATCCCGGCAACGAAGTCAGCAACATAGTCATCTGCCGGATTCAGAATGATCTCTTCCGGCGTGCCAATCTGAACTATGCGCCCGTCTTTCATAATCGCAATTCGATGGCCGATACGAATGGCTTCATCAAGATCGTGCGTGATAAACATCGTAGTCTTGTTGAGTTTGTTGCTGAGCTCCATGAACTGATCCTGCAACTGTTTGCGGATCAGCGGGTCAAGGGCCGAGAACGGCTCGTCCATCAACAAAATCTCCGGGTCCGCAGCGATAGCGCGGGCAAGACCAACCCGCTGCTGCATACCACCAGACAGTTCGTGCGCGTATTTGTCTTCCCAGCCGCTCAGTTCCACCAGTTCAAGAACGCGATCCGCCTCTTCCCAGCGACGCGCCTTGCCGGTACCGCGAATTTCCAGGGGCATAGCTACGTTGTCACGAACAGTACGGTGGGGCATCAGGCCAAAGTTCTGGAACACCATCGCAACGCGGCGATTGCGCAAATCACGAAGGCCTTCGTCCTTCAGGCCCATCACGTCATCGCCGTCGAGGTAGATATGGCCATCCGTGGGTTCCAGCAGACGGTTGACGTGGCGCACCAGAGTCGACTTACCCGACCCGGACAGACCCATAACGCAAAACAGCTCACCGCGTTCGATCTCGAAACTGGCATCGGCAACACCTACAACGCAGTTGAAGCGTTCAAGTACCTCCGCCTTGCTCAGCCCCTCATTGTGAATGGCCATCAACGCGTCTTGCGCCTTTGCTCCGAAAACTTTCCACACGCCACGCGCATCGATTGCGATATCCGCTGTCATACTGGTCTCACCATAGTTGGTCTTGTGGATTGCGCCCCCGAACCAGAAACGCCGGGGGCACAGTTGCTTCAGTTGGTTTTCAGGCCCAGCCAGCCATCAACTGTATCGCCATTGGCATCGATCCATTCGGCCACAACCTCATCGATCTCGCGCCCTTTGACCACGACTTCATAAGTCAGACCGCTCAGCTGGGCGGCATCCATGTTGATGCTGCTCAGGAATGACGCGGCCGCCGGATTGCGCTGGTCCAAAGACTTGGAATGCGCAACAGTTACCGTCTTTACCGGCTCGCCGGTGCTGACATGAGACTGGTTGTACCAATCAGCATCCTGATCGGGTTGTACCATTTTGTAGGTGGCCGGATCATGTTCGGGCTCTTCCAGAATGGTGACGTCATAAAGTGCGTGCACGTAATGCGGTGCATAACAGTAGAACGCTGCACCTTTCTTCTGATCGATCTGATCCTTCAAACGCGAATAGAATACCGTTTCATCCTCGGTGGTCGGCGTCAGGAAAGTTTCGATGCCATAATCGCGTACCCGTACTTTAAATGTATTGGTAGATGCCCAACCAGAAGCACCAACCCAGACCTCGCCCATGCCATCGCCGTCTGAGTCAAAAAGCTCCTGTGCCATCGGTGTGGCAAGATCATAGATCGATTTGATGTTGTGATCCTCGACCATGTAGGTCGGAACACAAATTCCGGCACGACCTTCATAGCTACCGTCGGACAGGCCAACTGTCCCCTTTTGGTCCACGTATTCGTCAGTGAACGAAGATTGGTTTGGCAACCAGACATCGGGGTGCACGTCAATGTCACCACGCCCACCATCCATCGCAGCAAAGATCACTGCGTTTGCGCCGGGCGCATAGCCGACCTCACCGCCAAGACGGGTTTCAATGACTTGGCCGATCACACGGCTCATAATCTTGGCTCCAGGCCAGCTGGGTTCACCAACCATAACCTTTTCCTGCGCCATTGCAGTGGTGGCACCCAAGGCCAATGCCAGCGACGCAGTCAGTGTATTAAAGTGCTTCATCTTGTTCTCCTGTTGCGTAGTGTTGCTTGCGCCTTCAGGCGCGCGCCCGCTTTCGTTGCGGGTCTATGAATGGAATGTCCGAGACAGTGGCGCCGAGCCTTTTCATCCGCCCGTCAAGTTGACCGATTTCCAGCTGTGTCCCGTTCTCGGAATGTTCGACCGACACCCTCGCCATCGCGATGGCGTGTTCCAGCATCGGTGACCTGGTGGCCGAAGTGACGACGCCTACCTGCCGTTCACCGACAAAAACAGGGGCGCCGTGGGCAGGTACATCATCACAGCCGATCAGTAAGCCTTTGAGCGCGCGACGCGGCTCTCGCGCGTTTCTGTCAAGCGCGGCTTTGCCCGTAAAATTGTTTTTGTTCAGATCGATGGCGAAGCCCAACCCGGCTTCGAATGCATCTACTCCGGGTGCAAATTCAGCATTTGCCGCGGCCAACCCGGCTTCGATCCGGATAATGTCCAATGCTGCCGAGCCCATGGGTGTAACTCCAAGTTCCTGACCCGCTTCCATGACAGCGTCCCAGATCTCAATCGCGTCAGACTTGGAACAGAAGATTTCGTAGCCCAGCTCCCCAGTGTATCCGGAGCGCGAGAGCATGAATGGCGCACCCTCGCGATTGTTGAGGCGGGCGATCGTGACCCCGAACCACTTCAGGTCATCCAACGAAGGAACGTGTGGTTGAGTAAAGGTGATCTTGCGCAATAGGTCGCGCGATTTTGGCCCCTGAATCGCGAGGTTAGGCATCGCGTTCTGCATGGCGTGCACACGGACCTGCAGGCCCAGATTCGTGGCCAATGACTGCAGTGCGCGGCCACTTTCTTCAGAGCCGCAGCACCAGCGGAATATCTCGGGCGCAAGCCGAAAAAGCGTGCCGTCATCGATGACCGACCCGCTTTCGTCGCACATCAAAGTGTAGGACCCGCGCCAGATCGGCAGCTTGGCTACGTTTCGGGTTGTTGCTTGTTGGAGCAGTTTCTCCGCATCTGGGCCAACGATATCGAATTTGCGCAACCCGCTCATGTCCTGCACCGTCACTGCCTCGCGACAGGCCCAGTACTCGCCCAATGTTCCGAAAGCGGGAAAGCTGACTGGCGCCCATAGATCACGTGCAGGTGCAAATTGTTGGGTCAGTGGGGCCAGACGGTCATGAAACGCGGACTCCTGACTGATCGACATCGGGGCATCTTCCTTTTCACGATAGGCAACCGCGCGGCGGATCGGTGTTTCCGGGCGGTAGATACGGACATGCACATCCGTCGGGTTCCAACCATTGATCGGGTCAATATCGTCCGGGCAAGCAGTTGAAACGCACACCAGATTCTCCATTGCGCGCATGGCGACGTAGTCGCCGGGACGCGAATGGGATTCTTCGGTCAGGATGTGATGACTTGCCGGATCAATCCACGTGCTCCAGAAGAAATTTACGGCCGGCCACGCAGAACGACGGGCTATACCATAGGCAGCCAACGCGTTCGACATATTATCTGAACAGTTCACATGCCCGGGAAAGCCCCGCTCTTCATAGCCACGTGCGGTGCAAGCCAGACCAAATGTATCATGACGCCCACAGGTGTCTTGCACCACATTGAGAAGAGGCCGCATCTCACGGTCGTAAAACTTGTCAAGCAAACCGGGGCCAGGATAGGCGCGTCGCACCATCGACCGGGTCGCGGTCGAGTCGATCATCCATTCGTCTCCGCGATCCAACCCGTCGGAACGAAGTGCCATGAAGTCAGAGCACTGCTGCCCCTCGACGTCGATGATTTGAACAAATTCACCGGCTTTCAGCTCATATGCGAGTCCCGTACCGCGCGGCACAGTGAATTCGTCTCGCGTATCACCCAAAAGCGGTGGCAATAAAGGCACACTTGAAGCTGCAACCGTATGAGAAACCGCGACGCAGCCAGAACCAATCCCTTCGATCAATCCAGTGTTCGGAGTTGGTCGGATCAGCCAAACTGTGATGCGATTGTCTGTACGCAAGATCAAAGGATCTGCAGACGCGACTGCCTTGTAGCATGGAATTGTTTGCGTTGGATTTCCGCCATTCGCACTGATCCAACCCTCGAGTGGCTCGCTGTTGAATTCGTAGTGATCAAGCGCTCCGTTTGCCTCTAAGCCCAGATGAGCAAGCGCCGTCTGCCCGTTGAGATATGCAACAATGTCCAGAGGTTGCGTCTGCGACGCCGCTTCCAAGGATAGCAAATCACCCGGATCCAACACCACTCGGATCGCTTCCCGCGATGCCAGAACATATTTTCGAACCCCGGAAGCCTTCGGAAACCCAGGGAATCTGCGTCCCGGGCTTTCGAACCCGGAATTCGTGAACTCGTGTAAGACAGCAGAACCTTGCATATCGCTGTTGGATTCTCAGTTATGAAACTAGTTACAGAGGTTGATGAAACTAGTTACATATGTCAACACTTTCATTGAAACTCAAAATAGTGGACGCAAATACAGGTGACACAAAAAGCCCCCGCGCTGAAAAAACGCGCAAATCTCAGAGATGTCGCAAAAGCAGCGGGCGTTTCAGTCGCGACGGTGTCCCGAGTACTGAATGAACCAGATGTGGTAAAAAAGGACACTCTGGAGAAAGTTCAAAAAGCGATCACTGAACTTCGCTTCGTCCCTAGTGCGGCGGCCCGAGCAATTAATTCTGGCCGTACGCGTTTTGTAGGTGCGCTGGTTCCAACACTGGACAATGCCATTTTTGCCCGGTTCTTGGCCGCTCTGGAGCGAAAGCTTTCCGAAGATGGGTTATCGTTGATTGTGGCCACTACTGAGTCTGACTTGCAGGTCGAAGCTAAAAAGGCGAAGGGGCTTGTCGATATTGGGGCAGAAGGCCTGATCGTTACCGGCGCAACCCATTCCGATGAGTTCCACGAACTTCTCGAACGTACGATGATACCCACAATCATCACATCCTATTATGACGGCTCCAATCCATTGCCAACGATCGGGTATGACAACAAGGCCGCGGCACAATTGGCACTGCAGCACCTCATTGACCTGGGGCATCAGAAAATCACTGTTGTGCACGGCCCGGTTCATAACAATGACCGGACACTCGCGCGGCTTTCCGGGTTGCGCGCTGTGAACTGGAACGGCGAACTTGCAACTGTTGAGACTGAAATCAGCCTTCGCGGCGGTGCGGAAGCAGCTGCGCGTATCGTAAGCAACGCGGTCATGACTGACGCTGTCTTGTGTCTTTCGGACGTCGTCGCGCTAGGGGTTTTGTTTGGTCTTCAATCCAAGGGAGTAAGTGTTCCGAAAGACGTATCGTTGATGGGCCTGGATGATCTGCCCAGTTCTGCCGTCGCCGTACCCTCGTTGTCGACGGTTCATCTTCCAGTTTCCAGAATGGGCGAACGTACAGCCATCGCGTTGGCCCGCTGGATTTCTTTCCAGGAGAGACCAGATTCTGAAAAGTTAGAGGCACAGTTGATCGAAAGAAACTCTGCGATACGAAAGTCAGCGCTGGAAAATTAGGTCTTCTCTTAGAGTAGTTGGCATCGACAAAAGCGGAGCCAATGCTGCATGCATCAAGGCTATCAACAGAATACTCTAAGGGTTTGGCTGCCCAGTACCAATCGAGATGGTGACGCGTAAATACCTTAACAACATCGTGGAGCAGGATCTCCGTTTCACCAAACGATGATCACGGTTCTGATCACGATCATTATGGATCGCGCTGCCAGACATGCACTGGCTTCAGGATGGATGGGTCAACCGTTACATCGTGCCCCAGTTTTTTGTACAAGAAAGTTGCGCGGCAAGACGGGTCGTCCTGTCGCTACCAGCTCATCAGAACCCAACCATGCGATCGCTTTTCGAGCAGGCGCATTTGACGTATCAACGGGGTATGAAAGTTCTTTTGGCAGAAGACGATGTGAAATCGGCTGACTATATCCGCAAAGGCCTGACCGAACACGGATATGTTGTCGACTGGGTAGAAGACGGGCGAGAGGCTCTGACCTATTGCCTCTACAATAGCGTAGACATTGCGATTGTTGATCGGATGCTGCCTGGCATGGATGGGTTGTCAGTTGTAAAGGCACTACGCGCATCGAAAAGCGATCTGCCAATCATCTTTCTGACGGCTCTCTCGGATGTGGATGATCGGGTCGAAGGGCTGCTGGCTGGCGGTGATGACTATATGGTCAAGCCGTTTCACTTTTCAGAGTTGCTTGCCCGGATTACTGCTCTTTCCCGGCGCCCGGGCCAGACCGCTCAGGAGACCATTCTAGAGGTTCATGACCTGAGTCTGGATCTCTTGACCCGAACAGCAACCAGGCAGGGCCAGGTGATTGAGCTTTTGAATAAGGAGTTTGCTCTGTTACAGCATCTGATGGAACATCCGGGCAGAGTTGTCAGTCGCACAATGATCTTGGAGAAAGTGTGGGATTTCACTTTTGACCCCGGCACCACAATTGTCGAAACGCACATCAGCAAACTGCGACACAAAGTGGATAAGCCGTTCAAAACTGCGCTGATACACACGGTACGTAACATGGGATATACGATCCGTGCGCCTCGGTGAGTTGATCAGCGGCCAACCGTTCAAAGCGACACTAAGGGCATTGTTTTTCTTTCTGGCAATATTTACGGTTGGCGGATGGGCATTGGTGCAGATCGTGCAGAATACGCTGGTCAGCGAACTCAATGCCCAAAGCGAAGGCGAAAGCCTTTTGCTAGGTGATATTTATGAGGCCGAGGGGCAATCCGGCCTGGTAGACACTCTGCATCAGATGGATCGCCTTTCTGAGCCATCCAATCGCGTTGTGTCTTTGCTGGACGCGAACAATGTGACCCTAACAGGTCCATTTGCCTTGGCCCCGGATTTTGTCGGGGTAGCACGGCAGGATCTGGATACATTGACTAACGGTCGCGTGGTCGGCGATTACCATTTGAGCATTCACAAGCTTGATGACATGACATTGGTTATTGGGCGTAGCAGAGAGCCAATTCAACTTGCTGTCATGAGGCTTGTGGGGGGGTTAGTGGTGTTTGGGCTGATAAACACCATCGCAATACTGGCCTTGGGACTTTGGGCAAGCCGTTTCTCAATGACCCGATTGCAAGAGATGAACTCAGCGCTTTCACGGGTTTCGGATGGTGACCTAGATGTCAGATTGCCCGTTTATAATCGGGACGATCAGTTTGACCGTATTGCAACGCGAGTGAACCAGAATCTCGATCGATTGACGCTTTTGGTTACCGGAATGAAATCAACCGCTTCTGCAATCGCGCATGATCTGAAAACTCCACTTTCACATCTGCAAATTGCGTTGCACGAGATCGCAGATGCGGTGGACCAGCAGACTGACCCTGTACCCAAGATCGATGCAGCTCTCGCAGAAGCCGAGGCCCTGGGTACGATTTTCGACACCATGCTTCGAATCGCGCGGGTCGAAGCTGACCGTGATCAATCGCGATTGCAATTGATCCCACTTCGGCCCCTGGTTGAAGAGGTAGCAGAATTCGTTCGTCCGATGACTGAAGAAAGCAATCAGACCCTGGTGGTAAAATCGCAAGATGTTCAGATCAAAGCTGACGCTCCGATGATAAAGCAGGCTCTGGTTAACCTTGTGATGAACGCATCAAGCCATGCTGGAAGCGGCGCGGAGATTAATGTTGAGATCAGCGCCACTGAACAAGGTGCGACACTGGTCGTTCGTGACACAGGCCCCGGAATTCCGGAGGACGACATGGACCGTGCGCTGCAACCGTTCGTCCGGATGGATGCGGCCCGCACCACGCCCGGAAGCGGGCTTGGGCTGGCATTGGTGCGAGCAGTTGTCGACCGTCACGGCGCAACGCTGACGCTGTCAGATGCCAAACCGGGCCTGTGTGTTTCGATCATTTTTCGAGAGTTCAAAAAAATTTAAACTTCGTCGCAAGCTGAGGTGAAGTTTACAATCTAGTTTCCGGTCAATCGCAGCAGACCAAGTTGCAGAAGATCAGGAGATGAGCATGAAAGCGAATAAGAAATCTGTGGCCACCATTGTTGCCCTCGCCCTCGCCACGACAAGTTTATCGCAGATTGCGTTTGCTGACACGGATGTGACCAGCGAAACGGAAACTGCTGGAGAGGTTGAAACACAACACATCCGCATTCCTGCTACCGGCAAGCTCATTCTGGACGGTGTGCGGGCTGCGCGTCTGGCCTTGTTCGATGGCAATCTTGATCAGGCCAAAGAGATCGTGTCCGCCTCAC
Source organism: Ruegeria arenilitoris (assembly GCF_013030265.1). GTDB lineage: Bacteria > Pseudomonadota > Alphaproteobacteria > Rhodobacterales > Rhodobacteraceae > Ruegeria > Ruegeria arenilitoris_E. The sequence continues at coordinate 125,731 of NZ_WPZQ01000011.1, read as the reverse complement.
GAGGCGCTATCGACGAGCATGCGGCAAAATTCTCGGTGCATCTGAGTGATAGCAAGGGTTACGCGCTGCCCGTCGACAGCGGGTTAAAGTTCTCCGATGGGTTTGAGCCCACGGATCAGCATGGCGCTAGCATAACCCAAGCTGGGGTCATGATTCAGGAGGGTCGCGTCGATGAAGCGATCAAGGTCATGTCGAAGGCTGGCGTCGAATTGGATGTCGCAGTCGTAATGTTGCCTGTCGGCGCCACCGCAACACATCTGGAACAGGCACTGACCGATATCGAGGCAGGACAGATTCATAAGGCCAATATGGCGCTTAAGGCGGTGGAAACCTCGACGGTGATCCAAGACTTCAAGCCCGGCAATCTGCCTGCCCAAGGTTATCCTCTGGCCGACATACTTCCGGGTTGAACTGACCACTCACGGAAGACGTGCCCTGCGTGGTTCTCATCATTTCACGCAGGGCAACTCGATGGCGGTCAGCCCCGGTACGAGAAGGTTCTGACAGCACCGAAGATCGTCTTTGGCGAATTATTTTGCCGTGTTGATCCTCGCATTGAAACACCCACCAAGGGAGGAAAAATTGGAAAGTAAGACTAAAAAACAATCTGACATCCACTGGGCGATCGAAATGCACGCCAGTGAATATCATCAGGGAAAGCTTAGCCGTCGCGAATTCTTGACTCGTGCCACTGGCCTCGGGGTTAGCGCTGCGGCTGCTTACAGTTTGATTGGTGTGCCGGCACCGGCAAGTGCGGATGTCATCAAAAAGGATGGCGGCGTTGTGCGCGTTCAGATGAGCGTGCGCGCTTTGAAGGACCCGCGTACCTATGACTGGTCCGAAATGGGCAACGAAACCCGCGGCACCCTTGAATATCTGGTGCAATACAACCCTGATGGTTCGTTGACGCCCATGCTGCTAGAAGGCTGGGAGGTTAATGATGACGCCACCGAATACACTCTTCATGTCCGCAGGGGCGTGAAGTGGAACAATGGTGACGATTTTACGGCTCAGGATGTAGCCCGGAATATTCGCGGATGGACTGACAGAAGTGTCGAAACCAACTCGATGGCCGGTCGCTTTGCAAGTCTGGTTGACCCGACGCTGAACAAAGCCAGCCCCGACATGGTCAAAGTCGTAGGCGATCATACGGTAAAGCTCACACTACCGGATTCGGATATTTCTCTGATTGCGGGAATGTCTGACTATCCTGCTGCAATCGTGCATGAATCCTTCGATGAAAACGACGTCAAAGGTGCCATTGGCACCGGTCCGTATCTGATCGATGAATTTGAGGTGGGCGTTAAATGCACACTGATACGCAATGATGCGCATCCATGGTGGGGCGATGAGGTGTTCGGCAAACCAGCTTTGGAAAAGATCGAATACATCGACTATGGCACCGATCCGGCTGCTTGGCTGGCAGCGCTGGAATCCGGCGAAGTCGATATGCTTCACGAGGCCGTCGGAGAATTCATCGATGTTCTGGATGGCCTCGGCTATGAAAAGTCCGAAGTGCTGACCATGAGCACCATTGTCATCCGTCCCAACCAGCAAGCAGAGGTAAATGGTAGCAAACCTTATGCTGACAAGCGGGTGCGCAAGGCAATTCAAATGGCGGTTAAAAACGCTGTTCTGCTCGAACTTGGTTACGGGAATCGCGGCGAAACTGCCGAAAACCACCATGTAGGCCCATTGCATCCCGAATTCGCCCCGTTGCCACCTATGCCCTATGATCCGAAGGCCGCGAAGGCACTGATGGATGAGGCCGGAATGGGCGATTACGAGCACGAATTGTTCTCGATCGATGATGACTGGCGCAGAAACACAACCGATGCTGCGGCCGCTCAGTTGCGGGATGCGGGTATCAAGGTAAAGCGGACAGTTCTGCCTGGGGCAACGTTCTGGAACGACTGGACCAAGTACCCGTTCAGTTCAACCAATTGGAACCATCGACCCTTGGGTGTGCAGATTCACGCGCTTGCCTACAAATCAGGCGAGGCATGGAATGAGTTTGGTTGGGAAAATGCCGAGTTTGACGCCCTGCTGGCTGAAGCGTTGACAATTGCGGATGCAGACAAGCGCCGTTTGGTGGCGAAAAAGATGGAAGAACTGATCCAGGAAGAAGGCGTCACCATTCAGCCGTACTGGCGTTCACTCTATCGTTTCATGGTCGAAGGCTTGGCTGAAACCGGAATGCACCCAGCCTTTGAACATCATCACTACAAATGGGGCTGGAAGGCCTGAGCCACTAACCACCGCCAATTTCAGGCGTTCAGCTCAGACCAGATCTGATGGGCGCCTTCTTCAACACACTTCCTGAGATTGTCCCCTCACTCATGGAAGGCGCGCTCTGCGAATATCCGGGGATGTGACGCAGAGCGCAGTAATTAACTAGAGATCGAGATGTATCATGTCATCAATATCCCAGATACCGAGAAGAACGATCCGGTTGGCTATCTCAAGTCGCATATGAACGCGCGCATTATCGATCAGTTGAGGCTAATGGCATGAAGGGAATATCGATCTCTCTTCCCGAGCTGGTTGGCGCGTGTCCCCCGCGCGCCTCACGGTGTTCACTACCCCTGAGGCCTGCATAAGATCTTGTATAACCGTGGTACGCGACCAAACGACAAAGGCACCTTCGGTTTGAAGATGGTTAGACGAAATCATGTTCGACGGGCCCCTGAACTTGGGGCATGTGAAAGCCCGCTATAGACGATGCCCGAAAGCCTTCCTTTCAGAAATCGCTCTTACAGCAATCGCAATCTACTGACTTAGAAAATCAATGAGCCCGACGCCTGATATTGACGCTTTATCGTTTAGCGTCCGCTCCACAAGCCCAGATCACATCCTCAACAAAAAGCTCAACTGCTCGTCTGTGAAGGTTTGTCGGCCGGGTTGCGAGGTAGAATGTGGAGGTCCAGTGCAACCTGTCCGGCGCAAGTTCTCGGAGCTTTCCGTTCTGTGCTCTGGCTTCTACGAAGTGGACCGGCAGTGGCCCAAGGTAGTGTCCGGTCTCAATTAATGTCGCCATGGCCTCCATATTCGCCACGACAGCCTTTGGGTCTGTGGATTGAAGCTCGGGCGATACCAGGTGGCTGTAGGATCTCTGGCAAATATGATAACCCGAGATGATGTTGATATCGATTTTGTCGTTGGGCAAATCGAACAACGGATGGTCGCGACCGCAATAGAGCCGGTGCTCTTCTTGGCACAATTCGGTGTATGTCAGATCAGCAACTTGGTTGCGAAACGGTGCAATTGCAACATGCAGTTTTCCGGTTATCAGCTGTTGTGTGAGTTCCGTCGGTGAAGCAACAACAATCTCCAGGCGTACATCGTTTGGCCGGTCGAGAAACCGCTTCAGGGCCTTTTCCAGGCTCAGGTCGGCAAGGGTGTTGACGGCGTCCACGACCCCGATCCGCAAATCGCCGGTTGTGGCGTCCCGAAGCTCAAGGAGTTCGGCATCAAAATCACGCGCGCTGCGCAGAATGTCCCTGGCTTTGCCATAGGCGATCTCACCCCGCTCCGTGAGGCGGAACCCCCCTCGCCCGCGTTCGCACACACGATATCCAAGTGCCGCTTCGAGGTCGCGGATTCGAATGCTGATGGCGGATTGTGTAATGCCCAGTGCGTACTGTGCATCGGTAAATCCACCGCAATCGACCACGGCCACAAATGTCTCAAGGAGTGTATTTCTCAGCAGTTTCAAAGGTCAGCTCCTCCTAACCACATAACATAGTTTTTCTTTATGTGAACATTTACAAGATAATATTTTTTCATGAAAGAATCCGTGGTGTGGTTCTCTCCAGAATTGGCAATGAAAGCGAAATGGGAGGACATTCGCGTGACAATCTCTTTCTCCAATATCAAGATAACTGCCGCCGCTGCGCTGCTGAGCATCGCGCCGATCAGCGTGATGGCCGAGGACTGGAAATTCGCCATCGAGGAGATTCCGGGCTCGATCATGGATGCCTATGCGCAAGAGTTCAAATCGCGTATCGAAGCAGCCACCAACGGCGAAGTGACCGTAACGGTTTACCCGATGGGTACCCTGGGCACGCCAACCGAAACGGTCGAGCAGGCCGCGGACGGCATCATCCAGTTCACCAACGTCTCGATCGGCAACCTTGGCACCATTGTTCCCGAAAGCCAGGTCTTCCTGCTGCCCTACCTGCTGCCGTCTGATCCGGCAGCGATTTCGAACATCCTCAGCAGCTCGGAAACTATTTACGGTCCGCTGAACGATGACTTCCGTCAGCGTGGTCTGGAAGTCATGACCATGTATTCCGAAGGCCCGCAGGTCTGGACCACCAACCGCGAAATCCGCACACCTGAAGATTTTGACAACTTCAAAATGCGCGTGATGGTGTCGCCAATCCTTCTGGAGACCTACAAGAACATGGGCGCCAGCCCGACACCGCTGCCGTTCGGCGAGGTGTTCGGCGCGCTGCAGCTGGGTGCTGTCGACGGTCAGGTAAACCCGATCCCGACCATCGAAGAAATGAAGTTCTACGAAGTCACCAGCCACCTGATCTGGGCCGGTGAGCAAGAGCTGGTCACCACCGTTGTTGCCGGCTCGGACTGGTTCGAAACCCTCAGCCCTGATCGCCAGCAACTGGTACGTGACACCATGGCCGACATGACCGGGTTCATCGATGGCGTTGTCACCGACTTCAACCAGCAGCGTCTGGACATCATCAAAGAAGCCAAGCCCGATATCGGCCTGGTCGTCCTGACTGAAGAAGAGCGTGACGCCTTCCGTGAGCGCAGCACCGGCACCTCGGCAGCTTATGTCGATACGGTCGGCGCGCGTGGTCAGGAATTGCTGGACGCTCTGCGAGCTGAGCTTGCGGGCAACTGATCTCCCCACCACTCACGTAAAACTCCCTCACGCGCCGGGCGCGTGAGGGTTTTAAAAGGGAGGATATCATGAACAGCGGCACTGCCACTCCCTTCGGCTTTCTGGGAAAGATCGACGCCGTCATCGGGCGGATCGAAGTCTTGATCCTGGGCTGGGGGATCATCCTGATGGCCGTGAATACTATCGCCAACGTCTTTGGCCGGTACGTGTTCAATCAATCCATCTATTTTTCCGAGGAATTGAATGAATTCCTCATCGTAATCGTCACCTTCATGGGGCTGGGCTACGCCACCCGCAAGGGCATTCATATCCGCATGTCGGCGATCTATGATGCGCTTCCGATCAAACTGCGTAAAGGTCTGATGGTCATCATCGCCGCGACCACCGCCGTAGTTATGGCCGTACTGGCCTGGTACGCGCTGGAATATGTGCAGAAAGTCGCCTCACGCGGGCGAATTACCCCGGCGCTGCAGCTGCCGCTGTATCTGACATATGTCTGGGTAGTGATCGGCCTGAGCCTCGCGTCTTTCCAATACCTGCTGACGGCAATCCGCAATCTGAACTTTGCCGAGGAAGAGGTCTACGTCTCTTACCTCGAAGTTGACAGCTATGAAGACCCTGAAACTGCAGCTGCAATTCAGCGCTACGAAGATTCCACGGAGGCAGACAAATGACCGAGTTGATGCTGATCGTGATGATCGTCCTGCTGTTGGCAGGGTTTCCGATGAAAATGCCGTTGATCTCGGCGGCGGTGCTGGGGTTCCTTGTCTATTTCCCCAACATGAACATGCAGATCCTGATCCAGCAGATGATCGGGGGTGTGAAACCGGCCGCGCTGATTGCGGTGCCAATGTTCATTCTCGCTGCCGATATCATCACGCGGGGTCATTCCGCCAACCGGCTGATCGATCTGGTGATGAGTTTCATGGGCCACATCAAGGGCGGGCTCGCTATTTCTGTCACATCAGCTTGCGCACTGTTCGGCGCGGTTTGTGGCTCGACACAGGCGACAGTGGTGGCCATCGGTGGGGCCATGCGGCCCCGGATGCTGAAATCGGGCTATAGCGACAGCTTTTCAATTGGCCTGATCGTCAACGCCGCCGATCTCGCCTACCTGATCCCGCCCTCGATCGGCATGATTATCTATGGCGTGGTCTCAGGCACATCGATCTCGCAACTGTTCATTGCGGGTATCCTGCCGGGCCTGCTGATTGTGGTGCTGTTCTCGACCTATTGCATGTATTACGCCTATCGCCACGATATTCCTGTGCTGCCGCGCGAAGGCTGGGGCCAGCGCTTTACCGCTCTGCGCAAGGCACTCTGGCCCATGGGCTTCCCGGCCATCATCGTTGGCGGCATCTATGGCGGTGTCTTCTCTCCAACCGAAGCCGCTGCGATCTGCGTTCTCTATGCCGTCGTGCTTGAGGTCGTGATCTTCCGCTCGATCAAAATCGGAGATCTGTTCGATATCGCGCTGTCCACCGGCGCCATCACCTCGGTAGTCTTCATCCTGATCGCGGCCGGTGCGGCGTTCAGCTGGACGCTGAGCTTTGCGCAGGTGCCGCAAACCATCATTGCCGCGTTGGGTCTTGAACAGGCCAGCCCACTGATGGTGCTGCTTGCGATCAACGTCGCCTTCTTTGTTGGCTGCATGTTTGTGGACTCGATCGTGGTGATCCTGATCCTGGTGCCGATCTTTGCGCCAATGATCAAAGCTAGCGGGCTGGACCCGGTATTGGTCGGTGTCCTGATCACATTGCAGGTGGCCATCGGCGCGGCAACACCACCCTTCGGCTGCAACCTGTTCACCGCCATCGCTGTCTTCCGCCGGCCCTTTATCGAAGTGGTACGCGGTGTACCCCCGTTCCTGATCATTCTTTTGATTGTGACCGGGTTGCTGGTAGCCTTCCCTCAAATCGCCCTGTTCCTGCCGGAACTGGCTTATCGCTAAACAATAAGAAACGGAGAATTCATGTCGGGACATGGTTATGAAGCTGGTCGTCTAAATCTGCCTTTTGTTGGCATCTCGACCTTTGGCAAGAAACCTTACGTCGAGAACTGGGACGAGATCGACGCGGATGTAGCAATCCTTGGTGCGCCATTTGATTTCGGCTGCCAGTTCCGTTCGGGTGCACGGTTCGGGCCGCGATCGGTGCGTGAGGCATCGACCCTGTTCAGCTTTGGCCACGCAGGTGCATATGATCACGAGGACGATGCCACCTATCTTGGCAACGACGTTCGCATCGTTGATCTGGGGGATGCAGATATCATCCACACTAAAACCGAAGAGAGCCACGCCAACATCGAATACGGCGTCAAAAAGATACTCGATGCGGGTGCAATCCCCGTCACGATCGGCGGTGATCACTCGGTAAACATTCCCTGCATTAATGCCTATGCGGAAGACTGCGCCGAAAAAGGTCCGATCCACGTCATTCAGATCGACGCGCATCTGGACTTTGTCGATGAGCGCCACGGCGTCACAGTCGGCCACGGCAACCCAATGCGTCGTGCGATTGAGAAGGATTACGTATCGGGCATGACCCAGCTGGGTATCCGCAACGTATCTTCGACCGCGAAAGAGGGTTATGACGATGCCCGCGCCCGCGGCTCGGATATTCTGTCGGTCCGACAGGTCCGCAAACTGGGAACTCAGGGAGTTTTGGATCGTATTCCCGAAGGTGTACGCTATTATGTCACCATCGATATTGACGCATTCTGCCCATCAATTGCGCCCGGAACTGGCACACCCAGCCATGGTGGTTTTCAGTACTATGACGTGTTGGAGATTCTGCAGGGTCTGAGCAAACGTGGCGATGTTGTTGGCATCGATCTGGTAGAGGTCGCCCCAGCTTATGACCCATCCGAAAGCACCCAGATTCTTGCGGCGCAACTGTTGCTGAACTTCATCGGCTTCATCTTCCACAATCGGAAGTAAGTTCCCTCCCCAGAGCATTCTGCATTTGAATGCTTCAGTATTCCGGCAGTCAGTCTGATCTGAGTGCCGGAATACGTCGTTTGAAGCGCTTAGGATCTGATATGTCGATATCCTTTGGCAAGCGTGGAGCAAATGGCCCCACGCATCCGGTCAGGCGCCGATAATGTTGTGACCCGGGCCATATGGGAAGCCCGTGATGTTTTCTGCGCCATCTTCACCAACAACAAGAATATCGTGTTCACGATAACCGCCTGCGCCGGGCTGCCCTTCGGGAATCCACAACATGGGTTCAATTGAAACCACCATGCCCGGTTCGAGAACGGTGTCGATGTCCTCACGCAGTTCCAGCCCTGCCTCGCGCCCGTAATAGTGGCTGAGAATACCGAAGGAATGGCCGTAGCCGAAGGAACGGTATTGCAGCAGGCCCTCATCCGCAAAAAAGCGGTTGATCTCGGCAGTGATGCCGGAACAGGTCGCGCCCGGTTTGATCAGACTTAGGCCCAGTTCATGAGCTGCGACGTTGGCCTTCCACAAGCGCAGGCTTTCAGCGTCCGGTTCACCCAGAAACAGGGTCCGCTCAAGCGCTGTGTAGTATCCCGAAATCATCGGGAAAGTGTTCAGCGAAAGAATATCGCCCTTCTGCAGCGCGCGTTTTGTCACCGGGTTATGGGCGCCGTCTGTGTTGAGACCTGACTGGAACCAAACCCAGGTGTCACGGTATTCAGCATCTGGATAAGCGCGGGCAATCTCGGCCTCCATCGCATCGCGGCCTGCCATTGCGATCTCAATCTCGGTTGCACCTTCTCGGATTGCAGCATGAATCGCGGCGCCACCAACGTCAGCGGTCCGTGCACCACCCTTAATCAACTCGATCTCTTCTGCGGACTTCACCATACGTGCTGCCATGGTATCGGGTGCAATGTCGACAAGCTCGGGCGCGCCCAGCATGTTCAGCGCGGTATCGCGCGCGGCCAAGGTCATGTGGTCGCTCTCGATACCGACGCGTTTCGCGTTACCAATCAGACTTGCAACAGCGCGCCAGTAATTGTCGCGTTTCCAGTCAGTGTAGATAACGTTTTCTTCGACAGAACGCCGCCAGGGCTGTCCCGCGTCGATATTGGCGGACACGGTGGTGCAGCTATCCTGTGTCACAACGCAGCCGTAGGGACGACCGAAGGCACAGTACAGAAAGCTGGAATAGTAAGCGATGTTGTGCATCGAAGTCAGCAGCACTGCGGAAACATCGCGGGCTGCCATAATCGAGCGCAGCTTGGCCAAGCGACGTTCATATTCCCCCTTGCTGAACGGCAGGGGCGCTTTGTCACCATTGTGACAGGTAAAGAACTCTGGGCGATTTGTTAGGTCGGTCATAGTCAGGTCTCTCATCTTTGCCGGACGTGCAAAGCCCGGCCACATGTCCCGGCGTTCAGGACAGGCGGTCTCGGGGTCCGAGAGCCGATCAACCCCTTAAGTGCCACGACGCCATCGCAGCAGGGGTTGAACGGGTGAATCGTTAAATGACCTGCTTTTTTACGTCAAGCCGGAGAAAGCCCGCGAAGACGTTCAGAACGACGCCGCAGCAGTTCAACCGTGGTAAGCAACGCGATCGAGATCACCACGAGGATCGTCGCAACCGCCAGAATGGTCGGGCTGATCTGCTCCCGCAGGCCGGTGAACATCTGCCAAGGCAGGGTTTTCTGGCTGGCAGACCCGACAAACAGCACAACGACCACCTCATCGAACGAAGTGATGAAGGCGAAAAGGCCACCCGAGATCACGCCGGGCAGGATCAACGGCATCTGGATTGAAAAGAACGTCCGGACAGGACCAGCGCCCATATTGGCAGCGGCGCGAGTCAGGGATCGATCGAAACCCACCAGGGTCGCGGTCACAGTGATGATAACAAACGGAATACCCAGAACCGCATGCGCGAGGATAACCTTGATGTAACCCACAAGGTTCTTGTTCATGCCCAGCGTACCTTCCATGAAGCGGCCGATATCACTGTAGAAAAAGAACATCCCGGTGGCTGAGATGATCAGCGGAACAATCATGGGCGAAATCAGGATACCCATAATGGCGCGGCGTCCGGGAACGTGGCTCTGGCTGAGGCCGATGGCCGCCAGCGTACCCAGAGAGACTGAAATGATCGTCGCAATCGGTGCGATGATCAGCGAGTTCTTGAAACTGCGCTGCCATTCATTGTTGGTAAAGAAATCGCGGTAGTGCTTCAGCGAATACCCTTCAGGGTCCAGCCGCAACATTTCCGGCGTGAACGTAAAGAAGTCCTGAGCATTAAAGGATAGCGGCAGAACCACCAGAATTGGTGTGATCAGGAAGACAAAGATCGCACCACAGATCACTCTGAACAGGTAGTGGTAGAACACCTGTTTTGGCGTCAGGTAGGGCAACAGTTTGCGGCGATACCGGCCTTCGTACAGCCAATAGATGAACCAGATGAAGAACCACCCGCCCAGCAGGCCGAGTACACCCCCCATCGGACCGGAAACCAGAAAGCCAACGATGCCGAAGCCAAGGATATTAATCCATCGCGCCAGCTTTTCGTTTTTTAGCAGCGTAATGTAGATCCAGGCCAATCCTGCGATCAGGATCGCTCCGCCCAACATTCCAAGAAGAATCGAGCCATTTCCAGCGCCGACAAAAATTCCGGCGAAAGCGCCAGCAAGCGCAACACTGGGCAGGACCATTGACAGAGGTTTGCGGGATATCGGTGTAAGTGCGGCCATTATTCTTATCCCAGCTTCACGTTATCAATGCCGACGATCTTGTCGTAGACCCAATAGAGCAGCAGCACGACACCCAGCAGGATTGTTCCCAAGGCCGCGGCAAGCCCCCAGTTCAGCGAGGACGAGATGTGGTAGGCGATCCGGTTCGAGATGAAGACACCCTTGGTTCCGCCGACAATCTCGGGCGTGATGTAGTAACCAATCGCCAGAATGAAGACGAGGATCGAACCCGCTCCGATACCCGGAATGGATTGCGGGAAGTAGATGCGCCAGAAGGTGGTCCAGTTCGTGGCCCCCATCGACTTGGCGGCACGGGTGTAGGATGGCGGGATCGTCTGCATCACCGAATACATCGGCAGGATCATGAATGGCAGCAGGATATGCGTCATCGCAACAATCGTACCGATCTGGTTGTTGATGATGATCAGACGTGAATCATCTGCAACCAGCCCGAGCCAAACCAGCGTGTCATTGATCACACCTTGTTGCTGCAGCATGACCTTCCAGGCCGAGGTTCGCACCAGAAGGGATGTCCAGAATGGCAATAATACGAGGATCATCAGCAGGTTCGAAACTCGCATTGGCAATGTCGCCAGCAGGTAGCTGATCGGATAGGCCAACAGGATACATGCACCGGTAATCACCAGTGACATGAACAGCGTACGACCAAAAAGCTTGATAAGAATCTGCTTGTCTTCCGGTTGCGCCTGCGCCCCTTCGGGAGTGCGTCGCATATCGACAGCATTCAGGAAGTAACCATTTGTAATCGGCACCGCGTGCGTCTTGATCACACGCCATGTCTGTGGATCACCCCAGCCTTCGTGAATTTCGATCAGCTGTTCTTTGAACGGTCCGTCGGTTTCGGGATCCAGACGCTTGAGCTTCCGACCGGATTTGCGGAACATCGAAGACATGCCCGTTTCTTCGTAGTTCAGACGCGTTCCCAACCGGGTGTGTTGTTTGTTGTCGATCGCAATGACCATATCACGGACGAACGCATCATAAACATCTTCGCCCGGTAACTCGCCACTTGTCTCATCCCAATTATTCAGTGCCTCGACCGTTAACGGGATCGTATCCGAAACGATGCTGTTCTCGACCGAGCGGAACAGCATTGAGGCGATGGGGACAAGAAACGAAAACAGTACGAACAGGAGTAGTGGCGCGACAAGTAAAAGCGCCCGGAGTTTCTGACGCCGCAACGAACGCGCGAGCGATTGCTTGAGCGGCGTTCCGTCCGCTGCCAGCATGGGTCCGGCGGGTTGGCTTGCGTCAGTCATTCGTGCCTCTTGGTTCTGCTTGGGTCAGGCGGCGGCGCACCGCCACCTGACTGGTCTTTCAACGCATTCAGCGATTATTGTGCCAGCCACGCTTGGAATTTGGCGTCGATGTCATCACGATAGTCAGCCCAGAACTCGTAGTTGTAGAGGAACGTGTTCTTTGCGTTTTCCGGATCGGTCGGCATATGTGGTGCCATGTCGATACCCAGTTCGGCGTGCTGACCAACCAGCGGTGCAGACGATGCACGTGCAGGACCGTACGAGATGTACTTGGCCTGATCTGCCAGACGCTGAGTGTCGGTGGCGAACATGATGTAGTCCAGCGCGCGCTGCTTGCGCTCATCGCTCAGACCGGCCGGGATGATCCAGCCATCAAGGTCAAACACCTGAGCGTCCCAAAGCATTGCAACTGGCTGCTTCTGCTCTTCGATCACGCTGAACAGACGACCGTTATAGGTCGAACCCATGACGACTTCGCCATCAGCCAAAAGCTGCGGTGTGTCAGCACCGGCGGACCACCAGACAACGCTGTCCTTGATGGTGTCGAGCTTGGCAAGAGCCTGGTCCTGACCTTCGGCAGTTGCCAGAACGTCATAAACGTCTTCTTTGGCCACGCCGTCACAGAGCAGAGCCCATTCCATGTTGTTGATCGGGCGCTTTTCCAGCGAACGTTTGCCGGGATACGCTTCGAGATCGAATACCGCACAAATGTCGGTCGGAGGATTGTCGCCCACCAGATCTGTACGATAGCCAAAGGTCGTCGAATACACGATCTGCGGGATAAAGCACTCGCTGACCAACAGGTCACCAAAATCTTCCGATGCAGGTGTTCCGTCAGGTGCTGCCGCCAGTTGCGTGTCCGGGTCGATTTCCATCGCCAGGCCTTCGTCACACAGACGGATCGCATCTGCAGCCACAACATCAACCACATCCCATGTGATGTTGCCCGCTTCGTTCATCGCGCGCAGTTTTGCCACCGCTTCGGCCGAGCTGTCATCGTTCAGAATTGTGACGCCGGTCTTTTCCGAATAGGGCTCGTGGTAAGCCTTTAGCTGAGATTTCGAATAGGCGCCGCCCCACGAGACGATCGTCATCTCTTCTGCGGAAACGGTGCCTGCGGCCGTCGCAATTGCGGCTGCAGAAAGCAAGATCTTTGTTGGTTTCATAAAGTATCTCCCAGTTATTCCCGTTTGTATTATTGTAGGCTGACGCACGGGTTTTCGTCAGCCTGTCCCTCTGCCTGACCCGGCTGGTCTATGCGTCCAGCGCACGACAATCCTGAGGCAGCCACCCGATCTCTATCTCTTCGCCGGGTTTCAGTTTTACAGCATCCGGGGCATTCCGTGTCTTGACGATGAACTCGTCATTTCCAGCGACCGACATGCGGAAGCGGAACACATCGCCCATATAGATGAACTCTTTCACTATCGCCTTGAGCGTGTGCGCATCGGCGTGCAGTCGGTCTTTGTTGAATTCAACACGCTCAGGCCGGATCGACACTTTGGTGCGCTCGCCTGGCTGGTGAACATTGATCGGAACCGCATCAATTTCCGAGCCATCATCCAGTTGAACAAGGCAGGTATCACCGTCGATCGATTTCACCACGCCTTCCAGCGTGTTGTTCTCACCGATGAACTGCGCAACAAAGCTGTTCTCGGGTTCTTCATAGAGCTGATCGGGCGGGGCAAGTTGCTGGATGCGGCCGTCATCAAACACCGCCACACGATCCGACATGGTCAGGGCTTCGGTCTGGTCGTGAGTGACGTAAACGGTTGTGATTCCAAGCTCGTGCGCAAGACGGGTGATTTCGAACTGCATGTGTTCGCGCAGCTGCTTGTCTAGTGCGCCCAGTGGTTCGTCCATCAATACCAGCTCAGGTTCGAAAACGAGAGCACGCGCCAGTGCGATCCGCTGTTGCTGTCCACCTGACAGCTGCGCAGGACGGCGGCTGCCAAAGGCACCCATCTGCACCATATCCAGAGCGCGCTTTACCTTTTCCTCTCGTTCGGACTTGCCCATCTTGCGGACTTCCAGTGGGAACGAAAGGTTTTCGGCCACAGTCATGTGCGGGAACAGGGCGTAGTTTTGAAACACCATGCCGATGCCGCGCTTGTGGGGCGGAATATTGTTGATGGGTCGCCCATCCAACAGGATTTCACCATGGGTAGCTGTTTCAAACCCGGCGAGCATCATAAGGCAGGTGGTTTTCCCGGACCCTGATGGCCCGAGCATCGTCAGAAACTCACCCTTGGGCATAGCCAGATTTAAATCTTTAACGACGAGATTTTCGCCATCATAAGACTTTTGAACGCGTTGAAATTCGACAAACGCGGCGTCGTTACTTGTTTCGGTCACAAGACCCCCTGTCTCGTCAAATGATTATCCAACAGCGTCGGATTTCACTGATCTGTCGACTCAGTTAAGACCAAGCAGGTGCGTCATTGCAACCTTGAATGCAATTTTTGATAATTGAGATATCGTTTTGATAATTCATTAAGCTGCATTCAAACGCTTCATATGCCAAGCGAGACTTTGATTACTTGAAAGAACCGGCTTTCCGATCCTTTTCTGGATTTCAGGGATGGCCGACAAGGTTCTGAGGTTCGTACAGCTTAGAAATACTGCTTCGACCGAAGAATCGGAGCCCAATTTTACGGCGGCGTCGACCACCGATTGGTTGGATATGCGTACCACTTTTGCCTCTTCGGCCTCGCCAAAGGTTCCGAAAACATCAGTCGACATTCCACGCTCGGCGAACGCCCGGCGCAACGGTATGTTGACCTCTTCTATGTAGGGCGAGAGCAACGCAAACTTTGAAACCCCAAGATCTGCGGCGCAAGCCGCAGCCGCACGCAGGGGATTGGTAACCTCAGCAGTATTGCAGGTTTGCTTAACCAGTTCCGCCACACATTCGGACCCTATGACCGAACTGGCCGAGGTACATCCATATCCAACAACCCGATAAGGCCGCGCGTTCGGCAAAAGACTGGCAGCAGCCGGCAGCGCAGTTTCCATTTCAGCCAGACTATCCGTTGTCACCTCAATACCACTTGGAATGCGGGTCACGTGGATTGGATACTTCCGATCCGAGAAATAAGCACTGAATTCGGGCTCAAGAGTTTCATCGGTCTGAAGCACAATCAGGCCCAGAGGTGACGCATTCGGATCGTCTGTATCCAGAGTATAAGGAATATGTGTCATAGTTCGATCAACTCAGGGCCTATGCGGGGGCTGATATATCTTGGTGCATTGTCAGTGATGACGATGTTCTCTTCGTGGACAAGTATTTTGTCACCCACAGCGATTCCCGGTTCTAGCGTAAGGACCATACCCGGCTCCAGCACTGTGTGATCTGATGGGATAAGCGACGGCCATTCAGTCAGCGACATACCCAAACCGTGACCCAGCCGCCCCGCATCCGTCCCTTCAGCATCACGGGTCAACACATCATTCATGGCGTGAAACAGATCGGCGGCCGTGGTCCCGGGCCTTGCGATTTCAAATGCAGCGTCCGAAGCTTCGATCAGGCGGGCATGTGCGGATTGGACTTCGTTGCTGGCAGGTCCTATCGACCAGTTGCGATCAAAGTCACTGAAGTACCCATCCCAGACGAGGCCTGTGTCCAGCATTAGCACGTCACCATTGGACAATGGCACCGGTCGTGCAGGCGAGATTACATCCGAATACCCGCCACGCTCTGCTCCGCCTGCCAGATAAGGCACCCAATCAGCTCCTTCTTCAAGGCAGAGGATCTGAAACCCGCGAAACACCTCATCCAGCGGCACACCGGAAGAGGCAATTTCCGGGACACGTGCAAATGCGCTACCTGCAATGTCACAGGCGGTTTCGATCTTAGCAATTTCAGCGGGGGATTTGACCATTCGAAGCTGCCGCAGGATGCCATGGTCACCTGCAATTTGCCGCTGACCAATGTTTCCACGCACACGGTTGAGATCTGCCAGCGGTATCCGCGCGTGCGTTTCGTGGCCGTCTGGTATCCCGATTTGACCATCTGCCGGTGTTAACTCAATCAGTGTCTCAACCAGCAATGAAACGCCATCATCCTTCAGATCAGGCGCGCTCCATGTTCTGATATCATCAACCCATGTCTGTCCCATGAGCGCTGCACCGATTGAGGGGATCACTGCTACCGGCTTGCCGCTCGCCGGCAGTACAAGAAACCAAGGGCGCGTCGGGCTTTCCCAGAACCGCGTCAGATACCCGGTAAAGTAACGCACATCCGTCTCGGTCGTCAGCAATAGTGCCGACAGGCCCTTCTGCTCCATCACCTTTTGAGCACGCTTAGTCCGGGCCTCGAACTCGGCCTGTTCAAACCCTCTCATTTTGATGAACTCCATCCCGTCGACTGCCTGACCCATTGACGTGAGCCGATTGGTGAAGTTGTGTCAACCAAAGTTCGTTGCGAAGCGGAGATTCAGATGGCGCATACTGACCCGGCCTTTACCCAAGCGGAATATGATCGCCGCCTTGCCAAAACCCGGAACGCAATGTCTCAGGCCGGTCTGGATTGCCTCTTCATAGAAGACCCTTCAAACATTTCATGGCTCACTGGCTACGAAGGTTGGTCGTTTTATGTTCATCAGGGCGCGCTGATCTTTCTGGACTCTGTTCCGGTTTGGTGGGGGCGCAGTCAGGATGCAAATGGCGCGCGCCGTACCGTTTGGATGACGGATGACCGTATCCACGGTTATGAAGACAGCTTTGTGCAATCGACAACACGCCATCCGATGCAGGATCTTGCGAAACTGATCACCGAATATGGGCATGCCCACGGTCGGATTGGTGTTGAGCTGGACAACTACTATTATTCAGCGAAGGCACATCAGACGCTGCTATCTGAATTGCCTGGTGCGTCACTGATCGATGCAACCGCACTGGTGAATTGGCAACGCGCCGTAAAGTCGGAGGAAGAGATTGCCTTTATGCGCAAGGCCGCGCGTATTTCCGAGCACATCGTTGATGGCGTGCTCGAGCGTGTTGAACCGGGCCTTCGCAAAAATGAACTTGTTGCTCAAATTTATCACGACGCGATCACGGGTGTCGGCGACGATTGGGGGGACTACGCAGCAATTGTGCCCCTGTTACCGTCGGGAACGGATGCTGCAGCACCCCACCTGACGTGGAATGGCGATGTATTCAAATCCGGCGAATGTACCTTTTTCGAATTATCAGGATGTTACAGGCGCTATCACGCCCCGTTCTGCCGGTCTGTGTATTTGGGGAGTCCCCCCGATCAGCTGAAACGCGCAGAAGCAGCACTGGTAGAAGGATTGGAAGCCGGTCTTGATGCCGCGAGGGCGGGAAATCGAGCAAAGGACATCGCTGCCGCTCTGGCCGCACCGCTGGAGCGCGCGGGAATAGAACGCGGGGCGCGTTGCGGATATCCGATTGGACTGAGTTATCCGCCCGATTGGGGGGAGCGCACAATCTCGCTGCGCGACGAAGATGAGACCATTCTCGAACCCGGCATGACCTTTCATTTCATGCCCGGCCTCTGGATGGATGACTGGGGGCTAGAGATCACCGAGTCGATCCTGATTACCGAAAATGGACCTGCTGAGTGCTTTTGCGATCGGCCCCGCAAGATGTTTGTGAAACCATAATGCTGGACCGGTCTATCGATATACTTGGCGATTTGATCGCATTTCCGACAGTTTCGATAGATTCAAATCTGGATCTGATCAAATACCTGTCGGATCGTTTCGAAGCGCTCGGCGCACGTTGTTCCTTAACTGCAGACCATAGCGACACCAAAGCCAATCTTTTTGCGACACTAGGGCCGGACCTGCCAGGCGGTGTCATGTTGTCCGGACACACGGATGTCGTCCCCGTTGCGGATCAGGATTGGACAACCGATCCCTTTGAATTGAACTGTCGCGATGGAAAGCTTTTTGGTCGGGGCACCTGTGACATGAAGGGGTTCATTGCAGCCAGTCTGGCGCTTGCCGAGACGCTTGATGCAAGCGCCTTGAAGCAACCACTGCACTTTGCCTTCACATATGATGAGGAAACGGGCTGTTTGGGCGCGCAAAATTTGATCCGTGATATCGCGCAGCGAGGAATTGTTCCGGATATCGCGATTGTTGGCGAGCCCACCGAGATGCGCGTCATCGAGGGTCACAAGGGCTGCTATGAGTACACGGCCCGATTTGCCGGATTGGAGGGGCATGGTTCAGCGCCGGATGCAGGTGTGAACGCCGCCGAATATGCTGCGCGCTATGTGGCGAAATTGCTCGAGTTGCGAGAGGCTCTGAAGGCAAGGACCCCAAAGACCAGCAAGTTTGACCCGCCATGGAGCACTATAAATATCGGCAGAATCTCGGGCGGCGTAGCGCATAATGTTATTGTCGGCAAAGCCGAGGTCGACTGGGAAATGCGACCGGTTCAGGCGAGCGATGCAGATTTCGTGAAAGGGGAAATGACGGATTACGTTGACGGTACACTGGTGCCCGATATGAAGTCTGTTCATCCAAAGGCAGGTATCGAGCTGGAAATCATAGCAGAAGTTGTTGGTCTCGAGCCCATGGATGACAACGCGGCCCGCGATCTGGTTGCAAAGCTGACAGGGGCAAACGGTGCCGATCTGGTGGCGTTCGGAACCGAGGCAGGGCTGTTTCAGCAATTGGGCTCAAATACGATCGTCTGCGGCCCCGGTTCGATCCGTGAAGCTCATAAGCCTGATGAGTATCTGGAGATCGAGCAGATGGAACTTTGCTGCCGTATGCTAAGGCGTTTGGGTGAGACGCTGGTCAACTGACTGATCTGCCGAAACCATTCCACTTTGTTTCTGCAATTTTTCAACGCCTTAATTGGTGTCGATCGCCAATAGTTACCGGTTATATTACTTCTTAGCTCTTACCTAATTGAAAAGAAGAAAGACTATTCTTTTTTGCGCTCTCCGGGAATGGCAGGTTCCCGGAGACCTAGCAAGAAAGGCTCCGAGCGATGGTGGAATATGTTGATACCCTTGTTGTAGGCGCAGGGCAGGCTGGAATCGCGATGAGCGAGCATCTGAGCCGCAACTCGATTTCTCATATCGTTCTTGAAAAGCATCGCGTGGCCGAAGCCTGGAGATCGCGCCGCTGGGATTCGCTGGTGGCAAACGGCCCGGCTTGGCACGATCGTTTTCCAAACATGAAGTTTCAGACCTGTGGGGCGGACGCATTTCCGCCCAAAGAACAGGTTGCAGATTATCTGAACGCTTATGCCGAGATGATCGAGGCCCCCATTCGGACAGGGGTTGAGGTGATTTCTCTTACAAAGAATGTTGGCCGGCCGGGATTTACGGTTGAAACATCGGACGGCGTGATCGAAGCCGAGGCCGTAGTGTCAGCAACGGGCGCATTTCAGCATCCGGGTTTTCCGGATATCGTGCCCGAGAGTGAGGGCATTACGCAGATCCATTCGGCCTCGTACCGCAACCCGCAAGATCTTCCCGAAGGGGCTGTGCTTGTAGTGGGCGCTGGTTCGTCGGGAGGTCAGATTGCAGATGAGTTGCAGCGCGCCGGCCGCAAGACTTTCCTTTGTGTTGGACCGCATGATCGTCCCCCTCGTGCGTATCGCGGTCGGGACTATTGCTGGTGGCTGGGTGTACTGGGCCTGTGGGACATTCCCGCCAAAGAACCCGGCACCGAACATGTCACGATTTCGGTCAGTGGCGCGCAGGGTGGACAGACGGTAGATTTCCGCCGCCTCGCAGCCGAAGGCATGACGCTGCTAGGCAGGGCTGATCGATATGAAAACGGCAAGCTGATCATCGACAATGATCTGGCGGAAAACATCGCCGCAGGGGATGCGAACTATCTCGATATGCTTGATCAGGCGGATGCCTATGCTGAACGTATGGGTTTGGATCTGCCTCAGGAACCCGAGGCAAGGACCCTGCCGCCCGACCCGGAATGCCTGACCAATCCGATCCATGAGCTTGATCTCAGGGCTGAAGGTATCACCACCATAATCTGGGCTACGGGCTATCGTCAGGATTTCAGCTGGATGAAAGTGGATGCGTTTGACCCGACAGGTGCGCCGATGCATCAGCGCGGCGTCTCGACTGAGCCAGGCATCTATTTTCTCGGACTGCCGTGGCAATCGCGGCGCGGGTCTACCTTCATTTGGGGCGTTTGGCACGACGCAGCTTATGTCGCAGATCAGATAGCCATCCAGAAAAATTACCGGGACTATTGTCCTGCAGCCGCTGAGTGACTCGGCAGGAAAGGCACCGAAACATGACAGTTATGCATCCCATCGAGAATCCGGTCGAAGCATTGCGGGCCAATGTATCCGTCCCGTTCGAACAGGCCCGGGCAATGCCGCCTTCCGTGTACTACTCTCAAGAGTTTCTGGAGGCCGAACTTGAAAACATCTTCAAGAAAGACTGGTTCTGCGTCGGTCGCGCCAGTTCGTTGTCAGAAGTTGGAGACTACGTAACCTGCGAACTGGCTGATCAACCGATCATCGTACTACGCGATCGGGATGGTGAATTGAGGGCTTTCTCGAATGTCTGTCGCCACCGAATGTCGACACTTCTGCATGGACGGGGGCAAACCAAATCGATTGTTTGTCCCTATCACGCATGGACTTACAATCTGGATGGTTCGCTGCGCGGTGCGCCAGCAATGGCCGGAAACAAGGGGTTCTGCAAAAGCGATTATGCTCTGCCGGAAGTGTCGTGTGAGGAATGGCTGGGTTGGGTTTTCATAACCCTTAACCCCGATGCATCCCCGGTGGCTTCGCAACTGAAAGAAGTCGAGGATCTGGTCGCCGGATACGACATGACCAACTATACTGAGACCTTCTTTGAAGAGCATCTGTGGGACACAAACTGGAAGGTGCTCGCAGAAAACTTCATGGAAAGCTATCACTTGCCGGTTTGTCACGCAGGAACCATCGGTGGGCTTTCACGGCTGGATGAAATGATTTGCCCACCGGGTCGGAGAGCTTTCAATTATCACACGATCCTCAAGGATGAATCGCTGCGTATCGCGATGGCGCATCCCAAGAATGACCGCCTGCAGGGAGATGAGCGCCGAACAACCTTTCTATTGGCGATCTATCCGAGCCTACTGATCACACTAACGCCCGGATATTTCTGGTATCTGAGCCTGCACCCCAAGGGGCCGTCACAGGTACAGATCCGTTTCGGCGGGGGCATGTCCGATGATTATGCGGACGATACGGAGGCCCAGCAGAACCTGATCGACCTGAAAACACTGTTGGACGAAGTCAACGTCGAGGACCGTGGCTGCACAGAGAAGGTCTATCGCGGTCTTTGCGCGGATGGGGCCGAGCCCGGACATCTGTCGCATCTGGAACGTCCAAATTTCGACTTTGCACAATACCTGATGAATCGCATGGATTCCAATTTCGAACCCAGAATAAAGGAGGGGGCCTGAGATGCACACCGAGCTTGCGAAACAGCTGCAAGAGATTGCGGCCCTGCCTGCGGACCGGCCGATGTCGATGCCCGGTGCATTTTACACCTCTGCATTGCAATTCGAACACGAAGCCGCGACTGTCCTGCGTCGTGGCTGGCATTGTCTAGGTCGTGCGGACGAGGTGCCTGAACCCGGTGATTTCTTTACCGTTCAGTTGTTGAACGAGCCCTTGATCGTCGTGCGCAAAGCAGACGGAGATATCGCGGTTTTGGCAAATGTATGCCGGCATCGGGGTATGCCACTGGCCGAGGGCAGTGGATCGGCTAAACGGTTCATTTGCTCTTATCACGCCTGGGCGTATGACCTTGATGGATCTCTGATGCGGGCTGCGCGCATGAAGAATGCAGGTTTCGATGCCTCCAACTGTGGTCTGCACCGGCACAATATGCATTTGTGGAACGGGTTTATCTACGTAAGCCTCGACCCGCACGCCCAGCCCTTTGAATATCCCGAACTTGATGGATTGCTCGCCCCTTACGAAAGCGAGACGTTCCGTGTTGCCCATGTGGGAGAAGAGATATGGAATACCAACTGGAAATGTCTCGTCGAGAATTTCATGGAAGGTTACCACTTGTCGGTCGTACACCCGGAAACGCTGCATGGTTACACCCCGACAGGTCTGGCACGGAAACTCTACGGAGGTGACGGCTTTACCTCATATGCTGCAAATTACCCCAAAGACATCCCTTCACGCGGCTTCGGCGCAGAAGGTCTTTCCGAGGATGAGCGTTTGCGGTCAACATTGTTTTCAGTGTTCCCAACGCAAGTTGCCAGCCAGGCGGCAAGTCTTCTTGTATCGCTGAGTATTTTTCCGCTGAACGCTGAACAGATACGAGTCAAATGGACCCTGTCGGTTTACGGCGACGATCTGGATGAAGAAACAATCTCTAAGCGGGTTTCGCTATGGGAAGAGGTCAATCGTGAAGATCGGGAAAAGCTTGAAAGAATGCAAGTTGCCCTGAATTCTGAACACGCCTGTTCCGGGCCTCTGGCGGAAGACAACTACGAAGGCACTATTCGGGACTTCCAGCTTTGGCTTGCCAAACAGGATCGCGTTCAGGCCGTGGCATAGCGGAGGCACTTGATGGCCCATACACGAATTCGGAAATTCAATACGTCCGATACTTATCCTGAACAGAATCTGGACAATGACCTCTGTCAGGCCGTTGTGACCGAGGCCAGTGGCAAAATCGTCTGGTTGCGGGGCCAATGCCCGCAGAATCTGGACGACGCAGCAAACATCGACAGCCATGACCCGGTTGAGCAAACTCACAAGGTGATGCAGAACATTCGCCAGCTTATTGAAGAAGCAGGCGGAGACATGAGCCACCTCGTCAAAGTTGTTGTTTACATAACCGATGTTCGCCATCGCGAGGCGGTGTATCGCACCATGGGCGAGTACATCAAAGGCGTACACCCGGTCTCGACCGGTCTGGTGGTTCAGGCGTTGGCCAGACCCGAATGGCTGGTCGAAATTGACGGGACTGCGGTGATCCCCGCATGACATTTTCCCTTGTTGCCCGCTGCGTTGAAACCGGCATGTTCGGTTTGGCTATATCATCGTCCTCTCCGGCTGTGGCAGCGCGCTGCTCTTTTGCACGCGCTGGTGTCGGGGCAGTAGCGTCTCAGAACGTGACGGACCCGACGCTGGGTCCACTCACACTTGATCTGATGCAAAATGGCCTGTCCGCTCCCGAAGCGATTGACCAGATCGGTCGGCAGGGAAATTTCATGGACTATCGACAGGTATTGGCCATCGACACGCAAGGGCGAACGGCTATCCATTCAGGTGCCAACAGTCTGGGCATCTGGACACAAGCCGAAGGTCGCGATGTAGCCTCTGGTGGCAATCTGCTGGCCAACGAAGGAGTTCCCGGGGCCATCGTGGCCGGATTTGTCGAATCTACCGGCCATATCGGTGATCGTCTGATTGCCGCAATGCGGGCGGGACTGAGAGCTGGAGGAGAAGCGGGACCAGTACACTCTGCCGGTCTCAAGATCGTCGACCGTCTTTCCTGGCCCATTGCTGATTTACGTTGTGACTGGACCGAAGACTGTCCGATCGAAAACATCGCAACAGCGTGGGGTGTCTACGCACCGCAGATTGATGCCTATGTCCAGCGCGCGCTTGACCCGCGCGAGGCACCTTCCTATGGGGTGCCGGGTGACAATTGACCGGTTGCAAAGGTGACTGGACGTCGGGTGGCCCTTGCTCCACCATGAGCAGGCCACTTGAAAGCTTGTACATGCCGATCAGATTCACGCTACGCCAGTTGGAGTATTTTGTTGCAGCCGGTGAGTGCGGCAGCATCGCCGCTGCGAGTCAAAAGCTTAACGTATCTTCGCCCTCGATCTCATCTGCGATAACACAATTGGAAACCGAGTTGGGTATCCCGCTATTCGTACGCCAGCGGGCGCAGGGTTTGAAAATGACCGAAGCGGGCAGAACCCTTACCGGGCAGGCACTGCTCATTCTCAATCAGGCGACGGAACTGACGCGGATGGCCGCGACTGTCTCGAACACAGTTCAGGGTCCTTTGCGGTTGGGTTGCCTTGTATCATTTGCCCAGATTGTGGTGTCAGGCCTGCGCCGCAGCTTTGAAGCGCAATACCCGGATGTGCATATGAGTCAGGTTGAACTGACTCAGAACGAAATATTCGCGGCTCTGCGACGCGCTGAAGTCGATCTGGCCCTCAGCTATGATCTGAACCTTCCACCTGATCTTGAGTTTCATCTGGTAAAGGAGTTGCCGCCATTCGCGTTACTGGCGCCGGAGCACCCGCTTGCCATCTGTGACAGCGTGACCGTTCATGATCTTGCAGCCTATCCGATGGTCCTGCTCGATTTGCCGATCAGCTCTGACTACTTCCTGTCGTTTTTCACCCGCGCAGGGCTACGACCGGTGATCAGTGAGCGAACGCGCGATATGGCCGTAATGCGAAGTCTGGTTGCCAATGGGTTCGGATACTCCATTGCAAATTTCCTTCCTCTGAACGATCTCGCACCAGATGGTAAGCCACTGAAATTCGTACCGATCGTCGGAGGGGTACCCCCGATTGCCATGGGTGTTCTGGGTGTGCCGGGCGCGACCAGCAGCAGCACCCACGCGGCTTTTGTCGAGCATTGTCGTGCAGAACTGATTTGAAGCGAAGTCACTGAACTAGGCTCTGGGACATTCTGACCGGGCAATCAAGTTCTGAGTATCAAACTCGATCAAACCCGAGTCTCGAATTAATCGGACCTGAATATCTTCAAGTGACAAAGCCTTAGCTTTTTGGTCCGTTCTGCACTCCAAAACAACCAAGCGCACGAAGGTCTGCATTCAAAATATGATAAATTTGTTGACTAAGTTGCACACGTGTTCAATTGTCGACTCCGCTGGAGGAGAGAGTCGGTGCTAGCTTGTTCCGACTGAAAACAACCTAATAATCACTATTCGACAGAGGAACCCTATCCTCGATAACAAACCTGGGCTCGTGTCACACTGGCTACATAAATAAATGATAGGGCAACTCATGCACACGTGTGCGATACTTGCGCTCACTAACCAAACAGGGGTTCCGCATGACCACATTCAAGTTTAAACGCGCTACAGCAGCATTATTGCTGAGCACAATCGCCCTACCCGCTCTGGCCGAAGACGTGACAATCACAGTCTGGGCCGGGGGCTCGAACGATGCAGATGCATATCGCATTGATGCCATTGAAATCGCCGCCGATATGCTGGAGCGCGAAGCCGCCATTGAAGGTCGCGAGCTGAATATCACCGTCGAAGGTAAACGCGACTTTGGTGGCTGGGAAGAGTTCAAGCAGGGTGTAACCCTTGCCGCCGAAGCTGGCACCGCGCCGAACATTGTGGTCACCAGCCACCTCGATATCGCACCCTGGAGCCAGGCCGGTTACATCGTTCCAGCCGAGGACTATCTGGACTTCGACGCGTGGCCACTGAACGACATCTACCCCAACTTGCTTGAGATCGCCGCCTATAATGGCATTCAGTGGGGTCTGCCGCAGGACGCAGAAAGCCGCCCGTTCTTCTTCTGGAAGGACACCATGCGCGGTATCGGTTACTCCGACGAAGACATCGCTGCCCTGCCTGACAAAATCGCATCGGGTGAATACACTCTTCAAAACGTCTTGGAAGATGCGAAGAAAGCAGTGGATGCTGGCCTTGTAGAAGAGGGTTACGGCTTTTATCCTCGGCCATCGAACGGCCCGGACTATGCTCAGTTCTACCAGTCTTTTGGTGGGCAGTTGCAGGATCCTGAGACAGGCAAGCTGGTCCTGGACAAGGCCGCGATGGAAGCATTTTACCAGTTCTTCGCCGACGCGGTTGATGCAGGGATCACGCGTAAAAACCACCTGGGTACTGATTGGGGCCAGTGGTACAGCGAAGTGGCTAATGGAAAAGCCGCGACGTGGCATGGCGGTACCTGGCACTACGCCCGCTATACCGGCAAGGAGGGCAACGAAGACTTCTTCGGTACCATCGAGTTTTCTCTGATCCCGGCAGGCAACGAAAACGGTCGCGCCAACACCATCACTCACCCACTGGTCTATCTGGTGACAGATCAGGAAAACGACGATCACGAGGACATCGCCGCACAACTGGTCAAAATCGCTTCGGAACCACGCCTGAACTCGCTGCACGCGATCAAGTCGGCGCATCTGGGCATCGGTCAACAGCAGTCGAACATCGAGCTTTACGCCAATGACCGCTGGGCCTCGGAAGCGACAGAACGCCTGCTGGTCAGCGCCAACGCACAGCCGAACAATCTGGATTACGGCGCGTTTTCAGAAGCCATGTTCAAGGGGCTCGAGGCGGCCTGGACGGGTGTGAAAACGCCAGCAGATGCGGTTGCCGAGTTGGAATCCGAGTTGAACGCGAAATTGGGCGACAACCTGATCGTCCGCTAAGTTTCCTCCCACTGGCTGGGGCGGGGTAGCCTGCCCCGGCCAACTTTTTCTCGGAGATTGCAATGCCCCGCTTCAATGCGCTTGGGTTCGGATTTCTTGCGCCCGCGATGATCGTGGTAACGCTGTTCTTTCTGGCCCCGGTCATCCTGACGGTGTTCTTCGCCTTTACCAACATGTCCACATCAACGGGCATTACAGGCGGTGAATACCTGTTGACTCAATCCGATCTGCGCGAGGTGAAAGCCAGCGGTGTGTCGGAGGAAACCTATGACAAGCTGGAAAATGCCGGTTATGTCGTCGACGAAACCGGTCTGGCCCTATTGGCCGAAGCGCGCGATCAGGCAACCGCAGATGAACTAGCAGATCTGCACGCTGGGGCACAGTTTTCATCGCGTCGGGATATGGAGCGTGCGCTCAAGGACTTGCGTGCAAATCGGATCCGTTCAACCCGAGATCGCAAGGCGCTGGCCGAGCTTTTCACTTCGAGCGTGATGGATGAACGGTTTCAGACCGAAGAAGAGTTTCGCGCAGCCCTGACTGCAGCCAGCATCCCCGAGGCAGATCAAAACATCTTGGTCAAAGTCGCCTATACTGGCTGGGTCTGGACCACAGAGAACATGAAGCTGCTGTTCTCGCTGGACAGTTCCTGGCGCTACGCAATGAACACATTGTTCTATGTTGTGTTTACATTGACATTTAACGTGGGCTTCGGCCTGTTTCTGGCGATCTCGACTTTCTATCTGCCTTCGGGCATCGCCAACACCTTTCGCACCATCTGGTTTCTTCCGCGTATCCTGCCGCCGGTTTTGTATGTGCTGATGTGGTACTGGCTGACATGGGACACTGGAATCATTTCGTCCTTCATGAGTTGGTTCGGCGTCGCTCCCCGAAACTGGATGCTGGATACAGCGACAAATGCCTGGATCGTGGTTATCCTGATCAATGGATTTGTAGGCGCCTCTCTGGGGATGATCCTGTTCTCATCAGCGATCCGGACGATCCCTGCATCGATGCTCTATGCATCAGAAGTGGATGGGGCCAATCGGTGGCAACAGATCCGCTATATCATCCTGCCACAGCTACGTTGGCCAATCCTGTTCACGTCATCCTACCAGACACTCTCGCTGCTGACCTCGTTTGAGTACATACTGCTGGCCACCGATGGCGGACCGGGTGGTGCGACCGAAGTTTGGGCTTTGGCCGCCTATCACACTGCACTGAACAACTATGGCGGCAACCTGCAATACGGTCTGGGCGCGGCCTATGCGCTGGTGCTGGTGGTGATCGGCATCGTGACCAGCG
Organism: Ruegeria arenilitoris; assembly: GCF_013030265.1. Taxonomy (GTDB): domain Bacteria; phylum Pseudomonadota; class Alphaproteobacteria; order Rhodobacterales; family Rhodobacteraceae; genus Ruegeria; species Ruegeria arenilitoris_E. Next base: position 98,224 of record NZ_WPZQ01000011.1, on the reverse strand, counting down.
CGCTGTACCTGCGGTTCTTCAACTTCAAAGACCTCGTGGCAAAACCACGGATCGAGCAATAGGGGCCTGTCATGACATCGAACTTTCGCTCGCTTCCGGTTATTGCGCTGCTGACGATCCTGTCGCTGCCACTGGTGATCATGTACGCCTTTACATTGGTGGACTCGATCACCGATGCAGAGCCCGGCAGTCTGATACCTTCGGAATTCACCTTCCACCATTGGCGGTTCCTTTGGGATGATACCACGGGACGGGGATCAGTGTGGATCGCAACGATCAACACCTTCATCTTTGCGGGTTCTACAGCGGCCATCGTCTGTGTCACTTCGCTGACCTCGGCCTATGCGCTGTCGCGCCTTAACTTCCCGGCGCGGCGGTTCTTTCTGGCGGGTGTCATCATCCTGCACGCGTTCCCGACGATCACCCTGATCATCGCGATCTTTCTGATCCTGCAATTCCTTGGCCTTTTCGATACGCTGATCGGCGTCATCATGGTCAAGGCTGCGCTGGAACTGCCCTTTGGCATCTGGGTTATGAAAGGCTTCTACGACACCGTCCCGTGGGAGATCGAGATGGCCGGTGTACAGGACGGCGCGAGCCGTTTCATGGTCTGGCGCAAGTTGGTCCTGCCGCAGGTGCAGCCGGGCCTGTCTGCGTTGCTGATCTTCTCCTTCCTGTCGGGGTGGAGCGAATTCATCCTGCCGTTGGTCCTTGCTCCGGGCAGCGACGCGCAGGTTCTGTCGACCTATCTGGCGTACTTCCTGCTGGATGACAGTTTGGAGGTCGACTTCAACCTCTTTAAATCGGTGGGCTTGTTCTACGCACTGCCGGTAATCCTCATCTATCTGGTATTCCAGAAAAAACTCATGAATATCTACGGCGGGGGCTCGAAAGGCTGATGCAACTTAGGCTCGAAAACTTCACCAAAACCTTCGACGGCCTTACCGTCATCGATAAGCTGAACCTTACGGTAGAGAGCGGTGAGATGATGGCGCTGCTGGGTCCATCTGGCTGCGGCAAGTCCACCACGCTGTTTACCATCTGCGGTATCCACCGGATGAATGGTGGTACGCTGCACTTCGGGGATCGCAATGTCTCGGACCTGCCCTCGCAAAAGCGCAACGTGGGTGTGGTGTTCCAGAACTATGCGCTTTACCCGCATATGAGCATTCGCGAAAATATTGCTTTCCCTTTGCGCGTGCAGAAGCTGGATAACGCGACTATCACACGCAAGGTGGCTGAGATTGCGGAACTGGTGCATATCCCTGAACTGCTAGATCGTCGCCCGGCGCAGCTGTCAGGTGGTCAGCAGCAGCGCGTAGCTCTTGCCCGCGCGCTTGTGCGACAACCGGATGTGCTGTTGCTGGACGAACCACTGGCCAATCTCGACGCTAAGCTACGGCTTGAGATGCGCTCGGAAATTCGTCGCATTCAGCTGGAAACCGGCATCACGGCCATCCTCGTGACTCATGATCAGGTCGAAGCAATGTCAATGTGCGATCGCATCGCGCTGATGAAGGATGGTAAAATCGTACAGCTGAGCGAACCGGACCAGATGTACAACGATCCGGTTGATACCTTTGTGGCCGGTTTCCTTGGCAACCCGCCGATTTCATTCCTGGACGCTACTGTTGCTGATGGCCAGTTCCGCATTGGCGACAGCGGTATTGCTATTGCCGAAACTCTAAGACCGAAGGTCAATGGTCAGGTACAACTGGGCATCCGGCCTGAATATTTCGGCCCGCAATTCGGATCTGACCTGACGGGCAAGATCAGTTTCGTTGAAACGCAAGGACGCGAAGATCTTTATAACGTGACCCTTCCCAACGGGTCGGTTCTGCGGTCAATCCAACCTGCTGGACCGCGTCTGAAACTGGGTGAGACCGTGAACTGGGGTATCGCCTCGGATCACGCATTGGCCTTTACACCCGAAGGAACGCGCATCTGATGTCGGACTGGTTGACCCCCTCCCGTCCCTTGTCGATCGCGCATCGCGGGGCCAGTGCCTATGCGCAGGAAAACACCCTGCCTGCATTTGCACTGGCCGCCGATCTGGGCGCCGATATGTGGGAGGTGGATCTGCACCTGACAGCAGATAATCAGATCATCGCTTTTCACGATTTTTCATTGGCAGACGGGCGCGCCCTTCGTCACCTTACATATGCAGAAATTCGGGCAGCAGTTCGTCAGGATGAAGCCCCTCTGTTGTCTCAGATCATCGAACTGGCACGGGACCGCTGCTGTGGTATCTATGCGGACATCAAGGCACCGGATGCAGCCGTACCAACATCAGAGTTGCTTCAGTCCGTCGGGATGAAACGCGCTATTCTTGGTGCTTTTGATCCAACTGCGGTGCAAGCTCTGCGCGCTGCAGATTGCCCCTACCCTGTTGCTGTCCTGATACCAATCGGGATCGATCCATTCGAGATCGCAACCGAGGCAGATATCCTTCATCTATGCTGGGAGAAGCTGGATCGCCCTCAGGATCTGCTGGATGAGGCCTTTTTTGACCGGTGCCGCAATACCGGACAGAAGGTCGTTCTTTGGCACGAAGAAGATCCGGTCCGAATGGCTAAACTGCGCAACAAGCCGGTATTGGGAATCTGTTCGGATCGTCCCGAATTGGTCAATCCGATTAAGTTTCGCGACGGATTGCAAGTTGTGTGTCACCGAGGCGCCAACAAAATCGCACCTGAAAACACCCTTGCCGCTGCGCACGCATGCTTTGCTGCAGGCTTTAGCCATGTCGAGATCGACGTCCATGTGACAGCCGATGATCAACTGGTGGTTTTGCACGACCCCACTCTGGATCGCACCACTAACGGAACCGGGCCAGTATGCGACCGGACCCTGGCAGAGCTACAATTGCTGAGCGCCGGGGATTGGTTTTCGCAGTTCTACGCCGAGGAAAAGATACCCATGCTTGATGAAGTGTTGGAGTTGGCCAAATCCTATGACGGCCATCTCTATATCGAGCTGAAATCGGCACCGGCGAATTTGGTCTGGGATCGCGTAACAGCTCACGACATGCAGGATCGGGTGTTTTTCTGGTCCTTCGTGACGCAATCCTTGCACGACATGCGTGCGATTTCCTCCGAAGCGAACCTGATGATGCGCCGACAGGATTTTCCCAGCCTGAATGAGGCTCTTAATTGTCTGGCTCCAAAACTGATCGAATACACGATATCGGACGACTGGTCTGAATTTCCTAAGCTGCGCCAGCTCGGGATACCCTTCATGATCGCTTACGGTGGCGACGAGAGCGAAACACTCGAGAAAATCGCTGACGCGAAGGCTGACTTGGTCAATCTTGATCAACCGTTTAGTTTTGCAGAGATTTGTCGCAAAAAGGGGTTGATCAGTGACTGACGAACCCAGAAAATCTGTTACCTCATTTGACGTTGCCCGCCGGGCGGGCGTTTCACGCTCGATGGTCTCAAGGGCGTTTACCGAAGGCGGGGCTATTTCGGACAAATCCCGCCAAAAGGTTCTGAAAGCTGCTGAGGAGTTGGGTTATCGCGTCAACTTTCTGGCGCGCGGTCTGCAAACGCGACAGTCCAATCTGGTTGGCATCGTCGCTTCATCTCTGGATACTCCGTTCCGATCTCGGCAGGTCAAAATTGCCGCGCAAGAGTTCATCAGCCACGGTTATCGCCCGATTTTGCTGACCGTGGACGCCCATGAAAGTGTCGAACAACTCATGTCGGTGCTGCTCAACTACAATGTTGCTGGCGTAATGGTGACATCAGCGACGCCGTCTTCAAAGATCATTCAGGAATGTCGCCGCCTGCGCATGCCCCTTGTCTTGATCAATCGTGGCACGAACCAAGACATCGCGGACACGGTTCAAATCGACGTACAACAAGCCGGAGAGTTGGCATACACGATGCTCACCCGATCCGGTGCGGGTCGCTTGGCCGTGGTTCACCCTCAGGCACCGTCATATTCAGTGACCGGACGCGCCCGCGCATTCATTGAGAAGTGTCATGCCGAAGGCATCGAGGTTACGGAATTCATATCTTCCAGCCAAAGCTATGCAGCAGGATACGACGTAGCAGGAAACCTGGGTCTTTCGCTGGATCAGATCGATGGTGTGTTCTGCTCGACTGATCTGTTGGCCCTGGGCGTTCTGGACCGGCTTCGCGCGGACTGGCACACCCGGTTTCCCGAAGACCTGCAGGTGGTTGGCTGCGACGACATCGAACAGGCTAGTTGGGGGGCCTATCAGCTATCGACGATGCGGCAGGACGCTGAGGAACAAGTGCTTGCCGCCGTCACCCAGATGCTGGATCGCATCGAAAACCCCGACGCACCAATTCAAAACTACAATCAAAAACTGACACCGATTTTTCGGCAGACAACAATGAACAGGCATGACTGAGAGATTTGAAACCAAACTGGATTTTGCCAGATTTTTAGCCGTTGAAGCTGGCACTTTGGCTCGCGAGCTCTACAAAAACAAAGATCAGGATTTTGTTTCCGTCAAAGGTTTGCAGGATTTCGTGACAATTGCAGATCGCAAAGTCGAACAGCGCATTCGCGCCTTGATCAAGGAATACTACCCATCGGACGCGGTCTTGGGCGAAGAAGAAGGCCAATCCGGGCAAAGTGAGGCGATCTGGGTGGTCGATCCGATTGATGGCACGGCAAACTACATGAGAGGTTTACCGGATTGGGCTGTCTCGATTGCATACTGCGAAAACGAAGAGATTATGCTTGGGGCAATTTATGCGCCTGACCGAGATGAGTTGTGCTGGGCTGCCAAAGATCAGGGCGCTTTCTGCAATGGGGTTGTAATTGAGGTTTCGAATTGCAGCCAACCCGACCAGGCAGTATTGTTGTTGGGTCGTTCATCTCGCAAACCGCTTCAGGAATATTTGGACATCGTGCAGCACACGGTTGATGCGAACATGGAGTATCGCCGCAATGGTTCGGCTGCCGTGAGTCTGATGTGGGTCGCTCAAGGACGTGCTGAGGGATATTACGAGGCTCATCTGAATGCTTGGGACGCACTGGCCGGTGTGCTGATCATTCGTGAGGCGGGCGGATTGGTGCGCTCTCAACCAGTTGCGGAGACGCTTGAGAATGGCAGCGAGATTCTGGCAATTGTTCCTGAACTAGAGCGGATCACGGTCGACACCATCATGCATCAGGATTTTATCGCGTAAGCCCTGCCTCTTTGAAACGGAGTACTTCTAAGGAGTATCGCGCCACAAGGTGTCTGGTCGCACCACCGCTATTGCATCCGAAAGATCTTCTGTTGATCGAAGTAGCGAAACCACACCAACACGCAAATCGGCTACCGCATTCGATGGTGAGCGCGGTGTTTGGTCCCCTGATTTGATGGGGTGATCCAGCAAACAGCGTTTGAGAGGCGTTTTAGGGGCGGATAATGTGCCGCCCCTGTTTGACAGCGCTACATCGGCAAGCGCAGCGCCATATGCAAGTTAATCTTCGGAGCCTCGAGCTCTTGCGCCACTGACCCGTGCACCGCTGACGCGAGCGCCGCTCACTCTTGCGCCACTGACCCGTGCACCGCTAACACGTGCACCACTGACGCGGGCGCCGCTGACACCAGGCCCATCACCTCCGAAGCAGACATCCAACAGTACCTGTTCGAACTGGCCGGTCATCACATCCATACGAACGGTGAAATCAGCTTTGTTGTAGTTCCAGACCCGAATGTCGTCCGCAAACTGAAAATCGGCAGCGGCAATCCCGGTAAGGTTGGGGTTGTTTGGCGCACGCGATGCCAGATTGCCCGGTGCGTTGTTGTCAGATCCCTCTTTGTTGACGAAATCTCCGTCACCATGCACGAGGAAAATGGTGGGCTCAGGCAATTCGTAGTAGGCGCCCTCGAATGCGAAGCCGTAAATTCTGGCCAGTTGTCCGCCATCAAGGAACTGATCGCCAAGGAAATTGTTCACACCTTTGCCGCGACGGCGTTTACCTTTGAATTCGAACTTCTGATGTTCCGCTGCTGCGGTGACATCATCGGTCTGTTGCCAGAACGTGCGCTTGTGCTTTGACCCCTTTTTGACAAATACAAAGTCACCCTTCGGCTCTAACCTCCGATTGCCCAGAACGAGAGAGCCGCCCGAATTCTGAACCCGGTAAACTCCTGAGACATCAACATCATTGATCTGAACCAGAACTTTGTTACCAACCTCAACGGTCACATCGTCAATCACACCACTTGTGATGGTGGGCAGCGAGGTGACGCCATCGTCAATAATGGCAACACGGACCCGTGTGTCTTTCTTGAGTTTGAGATCATCTACAGCGCGGCCAAACAAAAGCACTTCTGAAAAACTGAGCAACGACTCAGACATATCACTTTCTCCCAATTACGGGATTGGCGAAGTCCGAGACTGCGCCCCCCCCTCTTTGAGGCCCGATCAATTCGGACCAAATGTTTCATAAGAATTCACCCGCGTATTAAATGCCACAAAATGCGCGCAAAACAAAGCAATTTACGTTCGGGTCAATTTGGTATTTTTGTTCGTACAGAGTTTGCATGACTATTTTCATCAGCTTCTGGCAGTCGGGGACCTGCTGTTGTCAAACCGATTTCACGCATTCTGAAGTTGCCTTCGATGATATTTCGGAACGCACCACCGGTGATTTCCTGATCAACTGCAAGCAGGGCTTTTTCGACTCCGAAATAGCTCAGCATATCAGCGTCAAGCTTCTCCCAGGTGTCGGCCAGATAGGTGCCAAGATAGTCGCGCGCCTCCAACAAGGCGATGCGAAACCCTTCAGGATTTTGCTCATAGCGCGCATCAAAGATATTTTGCATCACCTCGTTGTAATCTGGGGAATCTTCGAGCTTGTCTGACAGATCCTCTTCCTCGGCTGAGATCAGTCCATGCAGCAGCAAGCGCTCATGATAGATGTCTACGAAGATATCAAACATTGCGCCGGTCAAAGGCTCGGAAAGATCGTGTTCACTTGACCAGCCGCCTGCGAATTCGGACAGGACCTTGTCATTGGCGGCAGTCCGAATCTGGGCGTTCTCGGACAGTTCCGCAAATCGGTTTAAGCGGTTGAACGTATAGAGATTTCCACGGGTGTTTCTCAGCAGATCGTCCACAACAGATCCAAAATGCAGGGACGCCAGCAAGGCAACCATGTCCGCCGCAGATTCATGGAACCCATAATATTCTCCGGATGCATCTTCGGTCGACGGCATCCCAATGACGCTATAGATGATCGCATGCCCAATCTCATGCGCGACAACATCAAAGTTCAGGCTGTAGGGTCGGTATTCATTGCCATGCTCATGTGTGCCTCCGGTTTCCAGGAAGCCCCACCCGATATGAGCATTGTCGAGACTGGGAAGTAGTGACAGCTCCAAACGATCGAAATCGCGGGCAAAGTGCCATGGGATCGGTCGCCCGAAATAACCCTCCCAGACATCCATCGTGAAATGTGCTGAGCCGAAAAGGTGAGCCGCCTCAAACCCGGGATCGCCGGGTTGGACATGGATGAAATTACCGTCCTCATCCGGAGACGGAGGCGGCTGTATATAACCATCCCAAGGAGGCAGGTACATGTGCGGGCCATGCGGTCCCTGGACGTTCGCACCGTATGGAGTCGTCTTGCCGACCGGATCGACTGTGTACATGCGTGGGCCCGCCGGGCCGGGACCAATCGAACCGGGCGGAGCAGAGATCTCCACCAATTCCGGCACAGCATTGGATTCAAGAAAGGGCGATTGCGGATACAGCAGGAACCGGGTGCCCGGCGCCTCGTCCTCCATCTGTTCGGGCCAGTTCATAAATTCCCTTCCCGCGTCGCGCAGGTGCCATTCAGTTACCGCCTATTTGGCAGGTTTCTTTTGGTCCGAGTCGACATCCATTTGGCAAAACAAAAATTCAGCTTCAATCAAGTCATAAAACGCTTCGCGGCCTGAGAGACCAACCGAAGCTGCGTATGATTCAAGATCATCAGGGACCTCTCGGTCAAGATGTGTTTCAAAATACCACATCAGCATCCGCAATCGATCGGCCCCTGCGTGAGAGCTTCCTGACGGTACACGAGAGCCGTATTCTGCTTTGCGCATCGCTCGGTCTCGCAAGTCTGAGTAACCACCCGACCGGCGCAGTTCTACCAGCAGCGTGGCACCGAGCTTGTCGGTGCGTTCAGAAATCATCCAGTCAATGCGGGAGGCATCGGCCAGCATTCCCTCGTAGCCGTCTGCGGTCAGATCGTTCATTTCGAGCCAGCGCATCAGATCTGCGTGTTGGGACAAGCCCTCTTTGGTCCGATGGGCCGACATTTGCTTAACCAGTGCATCGCGATCTGGTTGTTGATCGCGCCTTTTCGCCTCGTCTCGAGCCAGAAGGCTGAGGGTGGCGCGATCTCGCAAAGTTGCGAAGAGATCGGGTTGCAGCCGAATTTCGTTCAACACGGCATCATTGACTGCGCGATCAGAACTTGGCTCAGCATCAATACGCGCGCGCAGGCTCTGCCACATTAGCGAGCGCTCAGTTCGAACTGCGAATGGACCGCCAGAAGCGCTTTCCTCCAGATGTTGAGACATCCGAACCAGCATCGCGCGCGCATCATCGCCTTTGGCATCCACACGCCCAACAGGCAGCCAATCGATAAACTCGTTCATCCCGGGCAATTTTTGCATCGAATGCCCGATATCTTTCCAGATACGGTCGCGATAGTTCAGGGCTTTTGCTACGCGCAGCACTTCTGTCGCGGTCTCGTGCGGTAGCACGCCTTCGTCGCATGCGCGATCCACTGTCGCCCTGATCGAAACCATCGGTTCGCTCAACGGCATAAACCCAAGCTCGACCGGACCGTGTAACACTGCGACTTCATCATCATCAGTCAGCGTGCCGTTGTAGTACTCTTCATAGATGCGACCGACCCCGATCATTCCGAAATCGGCAAGTTCCGCAGCACGCAAGGCCCCCATGCTGGCGCTGCCAAACACTGGAATGCCCTGCTCCATCGCCCAGAGGATTTCTTTGTGCCAGACAGAAGGTACCCCTTCAAAGAAGCCATCAATGATCCCGATCGCGCGCGGGTTTTCCCGAGCGACGCGGTACACGTCACCCTGCCTTACTGGTGGCAAAACTGTTGCGTCCAGAAGCTCGGAAACCGCATCAGCCGTTAAGGTCGGGCCTGCAAACACAAATACGGTCATATTGCCTGCCCCATCACGCGCTGTGCCCGAGGACCGGGTATATAATCAGGTTCGTCATGCGGTGCTTCCAGGCCTGGTACAACAGCCCGGATAACCGCGATGTCGTATTCGGTTCGGGACAGGTCCACTGTCACAACCTGAGAGATTCCAACAGCCGACAGGCGCGTTAACAACAGGTTGAGGTCATCTTCGAATGAAGAGGTCACATGGGTCGGGCAATCACGGAACGACTTTGCAGGTTGGGCCTGATCAATCAGCTCGCGAACATAGCGGCATCGATCGTTCTGTGCGGCATCCGTAAATTCCTCGGGGTCCAGATCATCGCGCGCACCGGAGATATAGGTCAGTCGGGTTTGTGCCGCTTCTGTCAGTGCACGCAACAATGCAATCGCGCGATCAGGGTGGCACCCGTCGCCAATGCCGATATGTCCCGATTTGCCATCAGCTTCGCATATCACACAACGGAAACTGGCGATGCCTATGTCGGATGTTGTATCCCAGACTCCCAACTCCAGATCCGCAGCCTCGATCTGTTCCATCGCCTGAATACATCGTTGGTCGTCAACGCTGTTGGGATCCAGACGCTCAGTCGCAGGTTGATGGTTCCATAAGGTCGTGGCATCACGTTCGATCAGTTCGCATATGGCGTGGCAGCTCGCCTCGATTTTGCAGTTCCCCGAAGCCAGCCCATTGGTTGTTCTGGGAAAGGCCGCCTGCCCTCCCATCGGGGCCGAAGTGTAGTCCGTATCGACCATTTCAAGTGGAACCCAGCACGGACGGTAAGCACTCAGGTCCTCGCCCTCAACCCAGACCGTGTTGCGATCAGGATCGAACCGACCACCAGACACACGAGGTAGAGCATAGGCATCAACCACATGTTCTTTTTCAATTATATCGTTATATCGGGCAAGGCGTTGCGGCAGATCCACCTGCTCTGCGTGCCATGACTCAATGGCTTCCATGACGCCCGAAGCTTCAGCCGCGCGCAGAGACAAACCCTTGCCGAGCGACACCGCAACCGAGCGCGAGTTTGGTCTTGCAACCATCACAGTGGGTAATCCAACCCTGTCCAGCCCGGTCAGATTTGCGATGCGTGTGATCCCCATCTCTTTGAGAAAGGGCCTGACGATTTCGAGGGTTTGTTCCGGGTCGCGTAATCGGTGCGTATCAAGCACATAGTGCTTTCGTGAAGTTTCTGGCATTTGCCGGCCTTACAAATTCATAGCATTACGGCCTTCGTGGTGCGCCTTAAACGCGTGTCGGGCCAAAAAAATTTGCGCAAGAATGCGAAATGGAATTGGATTGGTCAACAGTGGTGGATACCTGCCGGTTTCAACCCTATGGCCTCATGTCAATCTGTAGAAGTCACTTTTATAATCAGATTTGATTATTGTAACTTCAGAAATTTAATATGAATAGTTTATCAAAAACCCGATCTTGCAATTGACAGGTATACCATTCCGTCGCATCTAGCTGATGGAAAGCCACTTGGGCCGGGCTTGAATCTAAGCGTCAAAACAAGCAGCTGCAACAAATCAACAACTTCGTATCGGCTCCGCCAAGGCGAGAGGTATTGCACCATGCATGCCTTGTCATCGCGCGTGATCAAACAGGTTCGAGAATGGCAAAAAAAGACTGCACCGGAAAAAGTTCGAAAGCTGCTGGCGGTTGGGGGGCCCTGAAAAGCGTGGGGCGCCAGCTGATGGGCAGTGGGAAGCCATTGTCAGGTGCCAAAACAATGCTCAAGGCCAACCAGCCCGATGGGTTTGATTGCCCTGGTTGCGCCTGGGGCGACCCCGAGCATGGGTCATCCTTTGAATTCTGTGAAAATGGCGTCAAAGCAGTGGCTTGGGAGGCTACCAAGGCCCGTGTCACGCCCGAATTCTTTGCCAGACACACAGTTACAGAGCTGCGTAGCTGGACCGACTATGATTTGGAGCATCAGGGTCGTTTGACACATCCAGTGCGCTACAGCCCTGCGACCGACAAGTACGAGCAGGTAGACTGGGAAACCGCGTTTGCTGAAATCGGTGCAGCGCTGAACGCATTGGACGATCCGAACCGTGCTGAATTCTACACGTCAGGACGTGCAAGCAATGAGGCCGCCTTTCTATACCAGATGTTCGTGCGCCTTTACGGCACAAACAACTTCCCGGATTGCTCGAACATGTGTCATGAGGCGAGCGGTGTCGCGCTGACCGAGGCAATCGGGATCGGTAAAGGTACAGTCCTGTTGGAGGACTTTGAAAAGGCAGACGCTATCTTTGTGGTGGGTCAGAACCCGGGAACCAACCATCCAAGGATGCTCGCTGATCTGCGTAAGGCCACCTTGCGCGGAGCGCGTGTTGTTGTCTTCAACACCCTCAAGGAGAAAGGCCTGCACCGATTTGCCGATCCTCAGAACAAGCTTGAGATGATCCGGGGTCGCTCCGAAGCGACCTCAACTGATTACTATCGGCCACGGCTCGGTGGCGACATGGCAATCTTCCGCGGCATGGCCAAGATTGTTTTCGCCGCTGACGATGCCTCTTTGGCCGAGGGTCGACCGTCTGTTCTGGATCATGACTTCATTACAGAACATGCCCACGGATTTGACGCCTACCGCGCCCTGGTCGAAAGCACGTCTTGGGAAACCATCGAGGAACAATCTGGTCTGAGCCGTTCCCAGATCGAAGAAGCCGCAGAAATTTACATGTCCTCGGATAAGGTGATCACCACCTGGGCCATGGGTGTGACGCAGCACAAGCATTCGGTTCAGACGATCCGCGAGATTGCCAGCTTTATGTTCTTGCGCGGAAATATCGGACGACCTGGTGCTGGTTTGTGTCCGGTACGTGGCCATTCGAATGTACAAGGCGACCGCACCGTTGGAATCAATGAAAAGGCCCCTGCCTCGTTGCTGGACGCGATGGAGCGGGAATTGGGCGTTCCCATGCCGCGTGATCCGGGTCACAACGTATTGCATGCCATTGGCGCGATGCTGAACGGTCAGGCCAAGGCGTTTATTGGATTGGGCGGCAACTTTGCCCGCGCCACGCCTGATAGCCAACTGATTGCACAGGCTTTGGGCAATCTGGATCTGACCGTCAATGTGGCCACCAAGCTGAACCACGGTCATTTGTTGCCGGGTAAAGCCTCTTACATCCTTCCCTGCCTTGGACGGACTGAGATTGATCGCAACTCGCAAGGTGCGCGCCAGATCGTGACGGTCGAAGATTCGATGTCGATGGTGCATGGTTCGGGTGGGATTAACTTGCCTGCATCCAAAGAACTAAGGTCCGAGGTCGGGATCGTCGCTGGTATCGCCAAGGCAACCGTGGGCAGCGATGTGGTCGATTGGGATTTACTTGCAGATGACAACGACAAGATCCGTGATCTGATCGCGCGTGTCCTGCCCGCTTTTGGTAACTACAACGAGGCCGTCCGCAAGCCGCGCGGTTTCCACCTGTACAACAGTGCTGCTGCGCGGGATTGGAAGACCCCAACGGGGCGAGCAAACTTCTCGGACGCTGATCTGCCGGATCAGACCGAGTGGCAACGGGCCAAAAGCGACGATCAGACTTTCGTGTTGCAGACTTTCCGCTCACACGACCAGTACAACACGACTGTCTATGGAATGGATGATCGTTACAGGGGCGTTTATGGTGAGCGTCAGGTGGTGTTCATGCATCCTAAGGATGTCGCGCTGCTGGGAGCTGAAGCTGGTGATCGGGTGGATGTCATCGGTTGTCATGATGACGGAGTCGATCGTGTCGCCGAAAACTTCCGCCTTGTTCCTTACGACATCCCAAGGGGTTGCGTTGCTGGCTACTATCCGGAATTGAACGTTCTGGTTCCCTATCAGGCGTTTGGAGACAAGAGCTTCACCCCTGCCTCCAAGTCCGTCATGGTCCGTTTTCGGCTGCTGGAGAAATAGGGATGGAAGACGTGATGATGAAAACCGTCACCAATCTTATGGCAAAAAGCCCAGAACACCTGAGCCCGATCGGAGCCGGAGTTCTGGTCGCCGCGCATTTTGGAGTTTCCAGCGACAGCCGTAGCTGTGCGTCCAAACTTGGCGTCGCGCACGCGCTAGTCCTGCGTGAGTGCGTGATGCTTGCTGAAGAGCACCAGCTGATAAGTCTTGAGAACCGAGAAGAGCGTTCACAGCGCTTGTTCTATTCTCTGACCGCGCAAGGACATGATCTACTGGCGAAGGTGCACTGAAGATGACGGTGCCATTCCGTGACAGCCCCAAAATGCAATATGAAGCCTCTGTGCGGATGTCTTCATCCAGTATCGGGACTGGTGTTGAGATATCGCGTGAACTGGCACAGGAGACACCGGTTGCTCTGGTGTTCAACGGCACGACGACAGCAGTGATGATGGCGTCGCCTTCCGACATACAGGACTTTGCCTATGGATTTGCGCTGACCGAAGGATTCATCTCTGATCCCGATGAGATTGTGGATTTTGAGCAGGTTGCCCATGAGGCAGGTATAGAAGCTCGCTATTGGCTAAAAGGCGATGCGTCCGAAAAACTGGGAAGACGTCGCAGGGCGTCAATGGGGCCGGTGGGTTGTGGGCTGTGCGGGATCGACAGTTTGGAACAGGCTGTTCGGAGTATTGCACCTGTTTCGGGCATCCGATTGCAGATCGATGCAGCAGACATTGCATCGGCAACAGGTCAGCTTCGGGATAATCAGGCGTTGCATGATCGTACCAAATCAGCCCATGCGGCCGGATTTCTCGTTCCGGGGAAAGGCATCGTGATGGCTCGCGAAGATATAGGTCGGCACAACGCCGTGGATAAACTGCTGGGTGCGCTGATCCTCAATGACACAGATCCAGGACAGGGTGCTGTTGTTGTCACCTCGCGTGTGTCTGTCGAACTGATCCAGAAGACCACTGCTCTTGGATGTTCCATGCTAATCGCCGTATCGGCTCCGACGGCGTTTGCAGTCAAGCTTGCGCAACAATCGGGGATGACGCTGGTCGCAAATGCGAAGAGAGCTGATTGTGAAGTGTTCACCCACGCTCACCGCATCAAGACGTAATCCAGAAATACCTACTAAGGTATGGCTTTTTTACCGATCATCCCGGCCAGTTTTTCCGCGATCATAATAACGGGCGAAGCGGTGTTGCCTGAGACTATTTTTGGCATCACGGAAGCATCTGCCACACGAACCCCTTCCAAGCCGTGTACGCGCAACTGCGGATCAACGACGGCCATTGGATCCGTTCCCATCTTGCAGGTGCCTACTGGATGAAAAATCGTGGTGGCGATGTCACCGACCGCCTCGACTAGCTCTGCATCGCTTTGAAACTTGGGACCGGGCAGGATCTCTTCAGGCTGATACGGCTCAAGCGCCTTTGCTGTCATGATCTTGCGTGCCTGCTTGACCGATTTGACCGCGATAGCTTGATCCCGCGAGGCTGAGAGGTAGTTGAGCCGGATATCAGGCTGGATATCACAATCCTGGGTCGTGATATGGCTGCTGCCGATACTGTCCGGACGCAGATTGCAGACTGAAACTGTGATTGCAGGGAACGGATGCAGCGGATCACCCAGCTTGTCGGTCGACAATGGCTGAATGTGGTATTCAAGATCCGGCGTTTCCATAGAAGGGTCCGATTTGGTGAACATGCCAAACTGGCTCGGGGCCATGGACATCGGTCCTGACTGCGTCAGCCCGTATTGCAGCGCGATCCGAGCCTTTCCCAACAGGCTATTGGCGATTGTGTTCAGTGTCTTGGCATTTTGCACTCGAAACACGGTACGTATCTGCAGATGGTCCTGAAGGTTTTCGCCAACTCCGGCGCTTTCATGCCGGACTGGGATGCCCAGATCGGTCAACAGATCGCCTCGCCCGATACCGGACATTTCGAGTATTTTGGGCGAATTGATTGACCCGGCTGCCAGAAGCACTTCACCATTGGTCATCGCGTCCAGAACCTTGCCCCTGTGACGAAAGCGAACGCCTCGGACAGTTTTACCGTCAAGGATCAGATGCTCGGTCATCGCTTCGGTCAGGACGCGCAGGTTCGGACGCTTCATCGCTGGTCGCAGAAAGCCCTTAGCAGTATTCCAACGCACACCATTGTTCTGGTTGACCTCGAAGAATCCCGAACCTTCGTTGTTGCCATCATTGAAGTCATCACGTGGAAGAATGCCAAACTCTTTTGCACCGTCCTGCACTGCCTGCAGGATATCCCAGCTCAGTTTTTGTTTCTGGACTTTCCATTCACCACCGCTGCGATGCATCTCGCTGTCACCGGCATGGTGATCTTCGGACTTCAGGAAATAAGGCAGCACATCATCCCAGCCCCAGCCTGTGTTCCCAAGCTGCCGCCAGTGGTCATAATCCGCCGCCTGCCCGCGCATATAGATCATGCCATTGACTGAACTGCAGCCGCCCAACACTTTGCCGCGTGGATAAGTCAATGAGCGGCCGTTCAGGCCGGCCTCGGGCGCGGTCTTCATCATCCAGTCGGTACGGGGATTTCCGATGCAATAAAGATAGCCGACCGGGATATGCACCCAGTGATAATTGTCGGACTTTCCCGCCTCCAGCAGCAGGACACGGGTTTTGGGGTCTTCTGTGAGCCGGTTCGCCAGTACGCATCCGGCTGTACCCGCACCCACGATAATATAATCATAGTCGCCATCTAGGCGCGCTGCATCCTTCATATGACGTCTCAGCATCTTCTTTTCAGGCTCATGATCTGTGCCCGAAACTGGCAAAGCCTGATCATAGGGATTTGTGTTGGTCAGTGCGGTTTGTCTGCGCTGCCTTCAGACTAAACAGCAGGTTTACTGAATACGCCAGCCCCTAAGGTTTGGCGTATAAACAATTTTTCCCACAGCGGAGAATTCTGAGACCAGCCCGACAAGGTGATCAGGCAGAAGCACCCTTGAGACGAATGGCGCAACCCAAGCTGCCTGCGATGACGCCAACGATAATTGCAATCACCAGCTCCATCGTTTCGATCTGGTCGAATCTCCAACCTGAGAAGACAAGCGTTTCGACAACACCAACCAGCCCACCCATCAGCGCGCCCAGCCACAGGCGTCGTGTCATCATGCCAAGTGCCAGCCCGAGGATGCCGGGAAGGCTCAGGATATTGCCGCCGATTGTTCCAAGTATTTCAAGCATCTTATCACCTGTTTCCTATTCCGAGCGACTGTCGAGGAAAGACTGAATTGCAGTGCCATCTACCGAGGCTTCAGCACGTATTGCATTCGGGTCATCGAAGCTCAGCGATCCGACCACATTCTGGTACTCTTCAAGGTAACCGGGTGGCAGGCTGTGAGCGATACCCTGGTGGCAATCGATGCAGGTCATGTTGTTGTCAATTGCACGCTGATGTTCGGACGCGGCGCGTGTCTCCTGAAGGGTAAAGTCCATGTAGTCGAAGTTGTGGCAGTTCCGGCATTCGCGGCTGTCAGAGGCTTTCATCTTCTTCCAAACAGCGGCTGCCATCTGCAAACGGTGATCCTCGTACTTTTCGGGCGTACTGATCGTGCCTGCCAGTTCGTGGTAGACATCTTTGACCGCCATAATCTTGGCTTTGATCTTGTGGTTCCATTCTTTCGGAACGTGGCAATCGGAACAGATGGCCCGCACGCCTGAATGGTTGTTGTAGTGGATCGTTTCGCGGTACTCGCCAAGATTGGTTTCCATCGTGTGGCACGACACACAGAATTCTTCGGTATTGGTCAGTTCCAGTGTCCAGTGGAATCCACCCCAGAACAGGATACCGCCCAGAAAGCCTGCAATCAGCAGAAAGCCGGTGCTGAACAGGGCTGCGGGTGTCCAGAACCAGGTCCAGATGCGGCGAAGCCAGCCATGATTTTCAGGAGAGTCTGCCATTTCGGTGCTCCTTTCAGACGTGCGCTAGGTTAGTTGCCGGAAGAAGGCTGAAAGACGTTGTCAATCAGCGCTGGCGCATCTGCCTGAGGCACATGGCATTGATTGCAGAAGTACCGTGTACCTGCGACCCGATCCAATTCGACACCGTCACGATCCAGATAGTGGGTCATGGACAAGGTGGGGGCATTTCGCTCACCTGCTTTGGTCCAGTCATGACAGGACAGGCACTGGTTGGTCCGCAGGTCAATTTGGTATTGTTCCACCTTGTGCGGGATCAGCGGCGGCTGTTGGCGATAGTTACGCTGCATCCGCCCTTCGACATTGCGGTGAACCTGGTCAAGGGCGACAGGTTCGTCGATATCTGCACCGCGCAGAGAATCCACCTGCGAACCGGTAGATTGCGCAAGAGCGATACCCGCAGCGGCAGTCAGTGCCGCGGCAGCGAGGGCGCTGAATATGGCGTTCTTGTTCATGAGAAACTCCGTTGTTTGCTCAGGCGGCGCGACTGGCCCCGGATTTCGATAAAGGTTTCGAACGGGCCACGCGTCCTGGCGCTGAGGCCGTATCGAAACGGTGAGAGAATTTGAAAACGTCAACCGCGCAGACGTCGATGCAACGTCCGCAATTGGTACAGTCCGGTGACAGGATCAGGGGTGTATCAGCGGTCTTTCCACGCAACGCTGGTGAGATCACATGCATCTCGGGGCAGACCGCAAAGCAATCCATGCAATCGTCACAAGCCGCTCGGTTGACCGCGCTGACACGTAACAACGCCTTCTGGCCTAAAAGACCGTAGAATGCGCCTACGGGGCAGATATGGCCGCACCAGCCTCGGCGCGAGACAAAGACATCGAAAACAAAGACAACCAGCACAAAAGTCCAGGCGGAACCAATCCCGAAGATGAGACCCCGATGCAACATCGAGATCGGATTGATGACTTCCCACGCGATTGTTCCGGTTGCCGCGGAAACCAGCAACACGGTTCCCAAGATCCAGTAGCGGGTGGTTCGTTTCGGCTGCCAACCTTTTTGCATGCCCAATTTGTCGTGCACCCAGTGTGCGCCGTCTGTAATCGGATTGATCGGGCACACCCAGCTGCAATAAACCCGCCCACCGATTATTGCGTAGACACCACCGACAATCAGAGCGCCGATGAGGGCAGTCATCTCTGGCCAATGCTGAGCAAACATTCCTTGCAATAGAACGAAGGGGTCAGTCAGCGGCAGCGTTTCAAAGGTTAAAGAACCGGTGAGATTGCCCTTGACCCACCAGATGCCGAACCAGGGGCCTAACAGGAAGAGTCCGAGAAACGTAAGTTGGGCAAGGCGGCGCAATATGAGATACTTGTGCGCCCCCATCCAGCCCTTGGCTTCAATGGCCTCCTGTCCAACTGGCAGATGCACCGTGCCACTCATTGACCGACACTCCCCGTATCGGGCAGCGAGAAGCTGGGGGTGAAGCCGCCTTCCATTGAGGGATCAGGCAGTGCTTCCGTCCCGTTTATGTATCCGCCGGGTGCGGCGAGGTTGTCAGTTCCGGGCCCAGGCAGTCTGTCCGGCAGGTCAATCAACTCGTCGACCAATGGGTCGCGGTCTTCCCATCCAAGTTTGTAGTGATCAGCTGCCTCGGCCATGGCAATTCGGCGCGGCAGGACCTTGATTGCGGATTCTCCGGGCAGAACACAGGATTTTTCGCATTTTCCACAGCCTGTACAGGCGTCCGAATGGACCACCGGCATGAAAATGGCGTGATGGCCCGAGCGTTCGTTATGGCGACGCTCAAGTGTAATGGCTTCGTCGATAACCGGGCAGACCCGATAGCAGACGTCACAGCGCAGCCCCAAAGCGTTCAGGCATCTTTCCTGATCAATCAGAACGGCCAGTCCCATGTCGGCGTCATCAATATTGGTCAGTGATGGATCGAGAGCACCGGTCGGACAAGCGACGACGCAGGGAATATCCTCGCACATTTCACAAGGCACATCGCGGGCCGTGAAATACGGCGTCCCCGTGGCCGGTCCATCAACTCCCAGTTCCGCCAGCTTCAAAGTGTCATAGGGGCAATCGCGGACACACAGACCACATCGAATGCAGGCGGCCAGAAACTTGTCTTCATCCAATGCCCCGGGTGGCCGTATCGCCTGCGCCGGCAGGGCCCGGGCATCAAGCGACAGGTAGGCAAGAAAACTGCCCGCCACTGCACAACCCGCCGTGACCCGCGCTGTATCCTGAAGGAAACGGCGCCGGTTCACGGGACTTGATGTTGTGACGTTAGCGGGCATCTGGCTTGCTTACATTCTAAATGGTTGTGTCAGGCGCGTTCGACCTTGCAGGCACATTTCTTGAAGTCCGTCTCTTTCGAGATCGGGCAAGTTGCGTCCAACGTCAGCTTGTTGGTCAGCTGGCCTTCATCGAACCATGGGAAGAACACCACGCCTTTGGGCATCTTGTTACGCCCGCGGGTCTCAACCCGCGACAGCACATCACCGCGTCGCGTTGATACGTTGATCTCTTGCCCACGCCGCAGACCGCGCTCTTTCGCGTCTTCGGGGTGCATGAAGACTACTGCAGCAGGGAACGAACGGTGCAGTTCCGGGACACGACGGGTCATTGAACCCGAATGCCAGTGTTCCAGGACGCGACCTGTAACCAGCCACAGATCATATTCTTCATCCGGAACCTCCGGCGCCGGTTCGTATGGCGCGAAGATGATGCTCGCTTTGCCGTCCGGCTTGCCGTAGAATTTTACCCCTTCACCTTCTTTTACATAGGGGTCGTACCCTTCGCGGAAGCGGTAGAGAGTCTCCTTGCCGTCAACCACGGGCCAGCGCATCCCGCGTGCCTGGTGGTAAACGTCGAAATCAGCCAGATCATGCGCCTTGCCGCGTCCAAACGAGGCGTATTCCTCGAACAGACCCTTCTGGACATAAAACCCGAAATGATTGGCTTCCTGATTGTTGAAACCTTCGGCGGTATCCGACAGCGGGTATTTGTTGACCTTGCCGTTTTCGTAAAGAATTTCGTACAGGGTCTTTCCGCGGTACTCGGGCATCTGGGCGATCAGCTCTTCGGGCCAGACATCCTCGACCTTGAAGCGTTTCGAAAACTCCATCACCTGCCAGACATCCGAGCGAGCCTCACCCGGTGCATCGACTTGCTGGCGCCAGAACTGGGTGCGGCGTTCAGCGTTGCCATAGGCACCTTCTTTTTCAACCCACATTGCCGTGGGCAGGATCAGGTCGGCTGCCAGCGCGGTAACCGTGGGATAAGGATCAGAGACCGTGATGAAGTTATCCGGGTTGCGATAGCCCGGCCATCCTTCTTCATTGATGTTAGGAGCGGCCTGCATGTTGTTGGTGCACTGAACCCAGTGACAATTCAGATCGCCGTCCTTCAACCTGCGGTGTTGTTCCACCGCGTGGTAGCCGGGTTTGGGCGGGATAGTCCCTGCAGGCAGCAGCCACTTGTCTTCAGCGATCTCGCGATGCTTTTCGTTGGCCACGACCATGTCTGCAGGCAGGCGGTGCGCAAAGGTGCCCACTTCGCGCGCAGTGCCACATGCCGATGGCTGACCAGTCAGCGAGAACGGTGAGTTGCCTGGCTCGGAGATCTTACCCATCAACAGATGCACATTGTACATAAGCGAGTTCACCCACGACCCGCGGGTGTGTTGGTTAAAGCCCATGGTCCACAGGCTCATGATCTTGCGGTCGGGGTCGGCGTATTGCTGAGCCAGACGCTCCAGCTGTGCAGCGGGCACGCCAGACAGCTCGGACACGTATTCCAGCGTATAGGGTGCTACATATTCCTTGTAGGCTTCGAAATCGATCTGTTCGAGTTTGCCGTGCTTGCCCTCGTGGGCTGGATTGGCCGCTGCCTGTTCCAGTTCATGCTCAGGACGCAGGCCATAGCCGATGTCGGTGGCCGTTTTTGTGAAGTTGACGTTCTTGTTGACGAAATCCCAGTTCACCGCATCGTTCTGAATGATGTAGTTGGCGATGTAGTTGAGGATTGCCAGATCGGTTTGCGGCACAAATATCATGCCGTTGTCGGCCAGCTCGAATGAGCGGTGTTCGAAAGTCGAAAGCACATGCACTTCGGCACCCGGTTTGGTCAGACGGGTGTCAGTCAGCCGCGACCAAAGGATCGGGTGCATCTCGGCCATGTTCGAACCCCACAGCACGAACGTGTCGGCATGTTCGAAGTCGTCATAGCAGCCCATCGGCTCGTCGATGCCGAATGTGCGCATGAAGCCGGCCACAGCTGATGCCATGCAATGGCGTGCGTTCGGGTCGATATTGTTCGAACGCAGACCGGCCTTCATGAATTTTGCGGCTGCGTAGCCTTCCCAGACGGTCCATTGCCCTGAACCAAACATCGAAACCGCGGTTGGGCCTTTTTCCTTGATGGAGGCCTTCCATTTCTCGGCCATCACGTCGAAGGCTTCGTCCCAGCTCACCGGTTCGAACTCACCATTCTTGTCGTAGGCTCCGTTTGACTTGCGCAGTAACGGAGTGGTCAGACGGTCGGACCCGTACATGATCTTGGACAAGAAATAGCCCTTGATGCAGTTCAGGCCGCGGTTCACCGGCGCCTCGGGGTCGCCCTGGGTGGCCACAACGCGACCGTCTTTTACACCGACAAGAACAGAACAACCCGTGCCGCAGAAGCGACAGGCTGCTTTGTCCCAGCGAATGTCTGGAGCCCCGATCTGAGCAGAAGCACTCTGAGGCAGGGTGATACCGGCGGCCGAAGCCGTTGCAGCGGCAGCGGTCGCCTTAAGGAACGAGCGGCGGGACGTTGGCAGAGTCATGGCTATTTTCTCCCGTTCAGGCAGAGGGTTGCGAATGAGCTTCGTTCTCGGTCGGAAGCTCTTCGAAATGGTGGTAAGTCAGGGTGACAGTCAGCACGCCGGGGATCTGGTGCATATCCATAATCTGATCAGATGCCCGCGTTGTTTCGGTGTCTTCGACGGTGACGACAATGCGCCCGTTTTCACAGGCGTGAACCTCACAGCCTTCGGCCGCATTTATGGATTTGATCACGCTGTCAGTCGTTTCGGGCATCGCGTGGACAAGGCAGCCGCAAATGTTCAGCATGTCTGTGCCTCCGTTGTTTCAAGCATTTGGACCATTTGGATGGCACCTACTGGGCAAGGCGCGACGCAGCCGCCACAACCCGTGCAGGAGGTTTCATCGATTTGTGGCTCGGCTCGGCCCTGCGTCATCAATCGGAACCGGATGGCTGACTCATCGCAATGGTCCTCGCAACTGCGACACTGCACACCATTCTTGGCGAGGCAGGTGTCGGTGGTATCCGCACGCCAGTGCCAGGGTTGAGATTCCTCCAACGCGCCTGTCTGGCAAGCATCAATGCAATCACTGCAGAAAGTGCAGGCGCCTTTGTTGAAATCGACGACCGGCGATCCGTCCGGGGCCGATAAGATGATGCCTTCCGGGCAGGCCCGTACACAGTCACCACAGTTTGAGCAGATCTCAGAAAAGCGAGAATCCTCGACCGCCCCAAATGGCCTTAGGGCGGGTCGGTTGATTTCTGCGGGCGACGAGAATCTTCCCCGCAAAAAACTGCGTCGAGTGGCTTGGGGCGTCATGATGCGCGCGTCCTAGCTTACAAAGTTACTTTCCTTGCGTTCAGCAGCCTATTTGTTTTTTTGGATCTCAGACTTGATTTATATCATGTTTGACCAGTTAGTCTTGGAATTATATTATTCATATATGTTATGCACTTACCAAGTATTGCGAGCGCGATAAGCGAAAGGCACCGCCATCGAAACGATGAAACTACATTCTGGATCGCTGTGTGAGAAATGCGGTTTTGGAGTTTCACCACAACCTTGGTTGGTGTCTTGCCTGAAGCCCTGATGACAACATCTATCCTGAGGTCAAAGCAGAAGCTTGAACCCTGAATTGGCCCCAACATGAACCATGTTACCAGGGGTCTTCCACTGGTAATTCGTACCTTGGTGGATTGACCCAGACGCATCGTTGCAGCGGCTACTGCCACTGGAATTAGGGATTGCGGAATAGGGCCATATTATTTAGCAGCAAACTCTATAGCATCATTTGAGCATGACGGAAGCATTCCTATAAGCGATTGGCATGCTTACAGCGGAAGGACCACTTCCTCGCAGTCAGCGTCAAACGCCGTAGAATGAGAAATTTGCATGTCGATCAAAGATACCCTGCTATTCTACCTGCTTTCAGCTGCTTCCAAATGCAGCCCTCCTCTATCCTCACGAACGGCAAGGCGATTTCGCAATTCGGCTAAGAAGCGTGATCCGAAACGGGGCTGGAATACTCAAGGCCAATCACAGCGGCAAAGTTTCGAAACAATCGGTCGGTCTGACGAGTTTGTACCCTTCAACCCACCTGCAGCGGCTGAGCCGGCCGTCAAAGCAATCGCACATTACTTGCCCCAATTTCACCCATTCAAGGAAAACGATGAATGGTGGGGTAAAGGTTTTACCGAGTGGACCAACGTCGGAAAGGCGGTCCCAAACTATCCGGGCCATTACCAGCCGCATTGTCCAATTCACCTGGGGTATTATGATCTGCGATTGCCTGAGATCATGGTCGAGCAGGCACAGATGGCCAAAGCCTATGGGATAGGCGGATTTTCATACTATTTCTATTGGTTTGGCGGAAAGACCCTGTTGGAGCATCCGCTGGAGCAGATGCTTGCCAACCCCGACGTTGACATGCCCTTTTGTTTGACATGGGCAAACGAAAACTGGACCCGTCGTTGGGATGGGCGAGAACATGACGTATTGATCGGGCAGAATCATTCCATCGAGGACTCTGTGAATCTGCTGCGGCATGTGCGCAAATACATGGAAGATCCGCGCTATATTCGGATAGACGGAAAACCCGTATTTATTGTTTATCGCGCCAATATCATTCCCGATATCAGGGAAACAACGAAAGCCTGGCGAGAAGAAGCACGGCGTTGGGGTGAGCAGGGTCTCTATCTTATCGCAGCGCAGACCTTCGATATCGGCGACCCCGAAAAACTGGGCTTTGATGCCGCGATGGAGTTTCCGCCTCAACAGGTACAGCGTACTGATATCACCGACGAAATGGGCGTCTACAATCCTGAGTTTACAGGTATGATCATGGATTACGAAGCGGTGGTGGAAGCCCAAATCCAAAAACCGGAACCGGATTACAAGCTGTTCCGATCTTCTACGCTGTCATGGGATAATACCGCACGCAATCAGGATGCACCCCGTATCATGGGTCGATTTTCCATCGACGCATACAAGCGCTGGACGGCACAGTTGTGCAATCAGGTTCTGGCACGGGACAAATACAGCACTGACGAAAAAATCGTTTTCATCAATGCTTGGAATGAGTGGGCCGAGGGAACTCACCTGGAACCGGATCAGCGTTACGGGTTTGCCTATCTTCAGGCGACCTATGATGCGCTACCGAAAAAGGACGGATAGGCCCCCATCAGGGGTTGGAGCAGAGCAAATTCTGCGCAGCCGGTGCCCTGCAAATAATACAGGGTCAACTGCGCCGGCATCCCTGCGCTCTGGAAGCAATACGTTGCTAAGAAAAAGGATGCTCGACATATCGAGAGCTAACTGGTGTTCGCAGGCATCGTTCCAGTGATACCGTGAACCACAATGCAGGGAAACTGGGGGCTCAAAGCATGCACTCTCAATCGATTTCTCCGTTTTCGGACATGAGAATCGCGATTGGGCGTGTTGACTGGATCTGAGACAGGATGATCATCACGACCGCGGTCAGAGGTGCGGCCAGGATTGTGCCTGCCAGTCCCCACATGGCGGTCCAGATTGCCAGCGAGAACAAAACCATGAACCCGCTCAGGTTCACGGAATTGCCAACCAGCCGTGGCTCCAGCACGTTGCCGACAAACAGCTGTGCCGCCATCAGCGCCACAAATGCAATCCCGGCATGCCAGAGGTCAGTGAACTGCACCAGGCTCAGCATGACCGGAAACAGCACGCCCAGGATGGATCCGAGGTATGGAATATAGTTCAAAAGCCCGATCAGGATGGCCCAGAACAACGCAAACTCGATCCCCAAAAGAAGCATGATCACGAATGAGATCGTCGCCAGGATGACATTGATCAGTGTTTTAGCGCTCAGATAGCTGCCGATTTTCTGGTTGATCTGGCCAACTATTTTCAGCGACCGGCCCGCGGTTTCCGCGTTGCCAAAAGCTTGCTGTACCTTTGCTGGCATACCATCCAGATCGGTCAGGATGAACACCATGTAGAGGATGGCCATGAACAGGATTGTGCCAAAACCCTGCACGGTGGTCAGTGCCCCTTGCAGGAATCCCATGACATCAATTTTGTCCGAAATGGTTTTCTCGATCGTGGACCAGTCCGGCAGTTTCTCGACACCCAGAGAACCCATGACGGTTTCGACTAACGTGTTCAGGTTGCTTTGATAGCGCGGCATGTTCTCAGCAACTGCCTGGGCGTTTGCCTCAATGAACATGGCCATCAGGAAAACGATCAGGAATATCGTCAGCAGGGCAAGCAAGCGCCGCAGCCGACGCGGTATGCCACGCAACCCAGGAACGCGACCAACCGCCGAAGCGGTGGAATCCAGAACATAGATGCCGATGATGCCCAGAAGCACCGGTAGCAGGATGCTCTTTCCAAGAACCAACAGCCAGCCCACCAACACTGCGATGATTAGGCCAGCGGCCAGTTTTGTCACATCAAACTGTAGCATGTCCGTATTCTCTGTCTGTTCCTGCCTTCGTGTCTGACGCGTTAACAACGTATCGTCAACTTGAGCCCACTAAACCGTGCGACTCCGACAATCACGGCCAGCTAACCAACAACGCTTCTGGCGTTAGGATCGGTGACGCGTACCCACAGCAGGGGGCTTTTCCACCCCACCCGCAAAACACTGAGCGATCGACATCCACTCCGTCGCTATTGCACCTTCCACTTTCAGGGAAGTGTCCCCGATGTTGCGTGTCTGAGCCGAGACCTGGGCAAACTCGACGGCAGAGCCTGTAATCCTGTTTTCACCCGGCTCACCAAACTCCCAAAGTTTCCCTGATGGTGCGGTCAACTCCAATCGCGGCATCGCATCAGGAACGGGTCGACCATTGACCTTATAGGCCCAACCAAAAGTGTTCACACACAACACAACGACGTTCCTGATACGATCATGCTCGCTGCGCACAAGACCCAGAATGTCGAACACTTCCTGACCGTGTGCCCAGGTCTCCATCTGCCGGGCAGTAATTGAGGAACGTACCGACATATCCGGACCCGCCCATTTCACCCTGTGCTTGGGATCGAGATCCACCCAGCGTGCACCAATGTCGGCATAAAGCGACCGCCAGGCCGCGCGCAATTCTGCCCCGCGTTCTGAGATCACCTCATTCTCTGCCGCGCGCAGGCCTTCAACCTTGGCCTTGGCGAACAATGCCCCAATTCGGGCGGTAAAGGCGTCAGGATCGTTAAGGGACAGGTCAGCCATTTGGTTCCAATAGTGCAGATGCACGAGAACATCGTTCAGCGTCCATCCCTTGAATTGGGTTACAGTTTCCCATTGGTTGCCTGATACATCTGCCAAAACCGCATGCAAAGCGTTGCTTTCTTCCAGAAAATCCATTGCCTGTTGCACTGCTTAGCCCTCCAACGTTGAATTCAGACGGTCGATAGCGGCCAGATAATCCTGCTTAAATTCCTGAACGACTGCCGTAGCCGAGGTTACCTGGTTCATCAGACCGACCCCCTGTCCGACCCAGTAAGTTGAGAGCTTCTCCGCCCCCTCATGTCCGGACTGCGCCAGTTTCTCGACCTTGCGCAAAGCCGGTTCTGAAACCAGCGACTGATAGGGCATCGCAAGTGGATCCGGCCCATCAGCCTCCCACGCATCCGTCCAAGTGGATTCGAGTTGGCGGGAATGCTTGCCGGTGCGTGAACGGCTCCGCACGGTGTCGGCCGATGTCGCTGCCAGCATCTTGTCCTTGATCTGCTGTGGAGGCTCGCCCTCGGCGGTTGTCAACCAGACCGAGCCGCACCAGGCGCCCGCAGCGCCCATTGCAATTCCTGCGGCCATCTGCGCGCCATTCACAATACCCCCCGCCGCCAGCACAGGGGTGCCGTTCGCCACCGAGACGACCTCGGGCACCAAAACCATGGTCGACACTTCCCCGCAATGCCCACCAGCTTCACCACCGGCAGCTACAAGGATATCAACACCTGCAGCCACCTGCAGTTCTGCATGCTTTTTCGAACCAACCAGCGCGGCGACCGGTACACCAGCAGCCTGTGCGCGCTCCATCATGATTGGCGGAGGCGTCCCCAGTGCATTGGCGATCAGCTTGATCGGATATGAAAACACGATGTCCAGAATGGCTTCGGCACCGGTGGCGTTCATGTTGTCGGAAAGGTGCATCATATCGAGGCGGGCGTCGTCCAAACCGTCAAGACCAACACCGTGATCGTTTAGCAGGGTATTGGCGAACTGCTTGTGTGTCTCCGGCAGAGCGGCAAGCAGGTCTTGCCCGCTGAGGGCCGGATCGCCCTGTTTCTGCATCGACGTCGGAACGATCAAATCCACACCATAAGGTTTGCCGCCGCAATGTGCGTCGATCCAATCCAATTCAGCCCTCAACTTGTCCGGTGGCGTCAAGACCGCCCCGAAAACGCCCATGCCGCCCGAGCGCGATACTGCCGCCACAACATCCCGGCAATGGCTGAACGCAAACAGCGGGAACTCGATCCCAAGTCGACGGCACAGATCGGAATTCATCTAGGTCTCCTCAATCTCGATCATCACATCGCCCGAGGTTAGCTGCTGACCCGTTTCGACGTGGACCGCGGTGATCACACCGTCTACGGCCGCCGTGATTTGATGCTGCATTTTCATCGCTTCCAGAACAGCCAGCCGGTCGCCCTTGGCCACGTTCTGGCCGGCTTCCGCGTTCAATTCGATTAGCAAACCCGGCATAGGAGCGATTACGCGGCCCCCGGCTGTGGTTGCTTCGTCAACAGCACCGGGGCGCAGACGTCGAAACTTCAGGCGCTCAGCACCGATGGCGTACTGGACCAAGTCGCGTGTCAGATGGGCCACAACATCTACGGTCTGGTCATTGATGCGCGCTCGGATATTGGAGTCCGAGCGGTCTACGACAGCAACATCGAACTTGTCTTCTCCAACCCAAACAGTCCAGCCTTCCGGATGCGCACAACCACGAGTGCTAAATTCATCCTCACCACACACCAGTTTTACGCTGAACGGCAAAAGGGCGGCGCTGGACCAGCCGAGCTGATCGCATGAGACGTAACCAGCCGCATCCTTAGCACGCGCTTGGTCGGCTTCGAGCATCAGGGCAAGTGCCAAAGCGGCGTCGCGCCCGCTGGTCTGATAAGCGGGGAAACCCTCGGGATAGATGCGATCAAGAAAGGTTGTTGTAGCATCGCCGCTGATGAAAGTGCCCTGCCCCAGCACATCCACAAGGAAGGCCGAATTCGTCACCGTTCCGAGTAACACGGATTCCTTTACTGCCCTGATCAGCCGCGCTCGCGCGGTTTCGCGGGTCGGTCCATGCGCGATGATTTTGGCCAGCATCGGGTCGTAGAACGGAGACACTTCCTGCCCGGTTTCAATGCCTGCGTCCACGCGCACTCCGGGTCCGGTCGCAGGCTTCCAGATGTCAATCGGACCCGTTACCGGCAGATAGCCGTTGACCGGATCCTCGGCATATAGGCGCACTTCCATCGCATGGCCATTCAGGGTCACATCCTCTTGCGAAACCGGAAGAGCTTCGCCCTGAGCGACCGCGATCTGCATTGCCACAAGATCAAGACCGGTGACCATTTCAGTCACCGGATGTTCCACCTGTAGGCGGGTGTTCATTTCGAGAAAATAAAATGCCCCTGAAGCATCCAGCAGGAATTCAACAGTGCCTGCTCCGCGATAGTTCACCGCGCGCGCAGCCTCAATGGCGACCGCGCCCATCTTTGCCCGCAATTCAGATGTCATCCCCGGGCAAGGAGCCTCTTCGACAACCTTCTGGTGACGGCGCTGAACCGAACAGTCCCGTTCGCCCAGATGGATCACATTTCCATGTGTGTCGGCAAAGACCTGAATTTCAACGTGGCGGGCGTCGGTAATCGCCTTTTCAAGGATCAGTTCACCAGAACCAAACGCATTTTCTGCCTCGGATCGCGCCAACGCGATTGCTGCGGGCAAAGCACCAGCGTCGTGAACCAGCCGCATCCCGCGCCCGCCGCCACCAGCTGCTGCCTTTACCATGATGGGAAATCCAATGTTGTCCGCGGCTTTGACCAAAACGGCTTCGGACTGATCATCGCCCTCATATCCCGGTACGCAAGGCACGCTTGCAGAGAGCATTAGCCGTTTGGCGTCAGCCTTGTCGCCCATCAACCTGATTGCTTCGGGGTCGGGACCGACAAAGATCAGTCCAGCGGCTTCAACCGATCTGGCAAACTCTGCGTTTTCAGACAGAAAGCCATACCCCGGATGGATCGCTCCAGCCGCCGTTTTTTCGGCAGCTGCGATGATCTTATCGCCCTTCAAATAACTTTCGCCAACGGGTCCGTCTCCGATCCAGACCGCCTCATCAGCAAGTTCAACATGCGGTGCCTTAGCATCCGCAGTCGTATAAACAGCTACTGTCCGAAGACCGAGCGATCGCGCGGTCCGGATGATGCGTGCGGCTATTTCCCCGCGATTGGCGATCAGAAGTGTATCGAATGCCATTGCTCAACCCCCTGCCCAATTGGGTTTGCGTTTGTTCAAAAAGGCCGAAATGCCCTCTTTTGCCTCGTCCGACAGCAAACGTTCGGCGAAACTCTTTGCTGCCATCTGCCGCTGCTGTTCCCGGGTTTGAAACGGCATCTCGTTCAATTGCCGTTTTATCGTGGCCATGGCTTGCGGCGCTGTCGATCGGATCATTGCCTGAACTTCTTCAATCGCGTTGTCCATCTCCTCAGGGGCGACAATCTGATCCACCAATCCCAGGCGTTTAGCCTCTTGCACATCAACCGTGGCCCCTGTCAGCATTAGTCGCCGCGCAGCGGGCATGCCCAGCCGTGTAACCACAAATGGTGCTATCTGCGCAGGAGTCAGTCCGATGCGTGTTTCGGACAGGCTGAACCGTGTGCCTTCGCTTGCGACAATCATATCCCCGATGCAGGTCAGTCCGAGTCCACCAGCCATTGCAGCGCCTTCAACAGCCATGACAGTAAACTGTGGCAGAGCAGCCACCGCGTCGAACAGATCGGCAGCCCGCAGGCTCAGGCGGACTATGTCATCTTGCGATGCCGGGCCGTCAAAGCTGGATTTGAAGGACTTCAGGTCGCCGCCGGCACAAAAAATTCCTCCGCGCCCGCGAAATGTTACACCTTGTATCGGTGCGTTTGGCAGCGCCGCGCACAAGTCGAGCAGGGCATCCACCCGCGCATTTGTCAGGGGGTTCCGGCGTTCAGGCTCGTTGAACCAGACGGTCAGCCAACTACCATCCTGTTCCAGCTCAAGATGTTGAGATTGTGGCAGCATGATCAGAACCTGTGAACACCGTAGCTGCTGGGTTTGACCTTTCGCGCGCGCGCCTCAAGGCAGGTTTCAAGACAGAATCCCAGTACGCGCCGCGTATCGCGTGGGTCGATGACACCGTGGTCGATACAACGGCCCGAAGTGTAAAACGCGTTCTCCTGCTTGGTGAAATGTGCCGTGATTGCTGCCTTCTGCGCCGCCAGTTTGTTTTCGTCAGGCTCGATCCCTTTTCGTTTGAACCCTGCCCGAGCGACCATCTCCATCGTACCGGCAGCCTGCTCACCCCCCATCACTCCGGTGGAAGCGTTTGGCCATGCGAACAGGAAATCCGGATCATAAGCGTATCCGCACATCCCATAGTTGCCCGCCCCAAAACTTGCGCCGATGTACAGTGTGATTTTGGGCACATCTACCGAGGTCACGGCCTGGATCATCTTGGCCCCGTGTTTGATCATACCACCCTGCTCGTATTGGGTGCCAACCATGAAGCCAGTTATATTGTTCAGGAAAATCAACGGAATGTTTGCCTGGCCACAAAGCTGGATGAACTGCGCGGCCTTGTTCGCACCGGCTGGGTCCAGCGGGCCATTGTTACCGAGGATGCCTACGGGGATACCGTTGATTGCAGCCTGCAAACAGACGGTTGCCGGACCGTAGTCCGGTTTAAAGTCTTCAAAATCCGAACCGTCCACGATACGTGCCACGACTTCGCGAACATCATAGGGAATGCGATAATCGGTTGGGACGACACCGGCGATCTCGTCCGGGTCGTATTTGGGCGGCTCTACCGTTTTATTGCGCCTCAGAGGCAGAGACTTGTTCCAATCCAGCCGCGCCATCACGTCTCGCGCCAATTCGACACCGTGCGCGTCATCTTCAGCCAGATACTCTACAAGCCCTGAGGTGGTGGCGTGCATCTCGCTCCCGCCCAGATCGCGATCATTAGCCTTCTCGCCGGTAGCTGCATAAACCAGCGCCGCACCAGCCAGAGCCGCCATACCGTTCTGCTTTACGCCCACCACATAATCGGCGAGCCCCGGCATATAAGCCCCGCCCGCGGTTGATGGTCCGTGCAACACAGCAACATTGGGAAGGCCAGCAGCTGAATGACGGGCCAGATTGCGGAATAGTTTTCCGCCGTTGGCCCAGAACTCGACCTTGTACTCCATCAGGTTCGCACCCGCGCTTTCGACCAGATGCACAAATGGCAGGTTCTGTTTATGCGCCATGTCTTGCGCGCTCAGGAATGCCACGCCTGACATCTCGACCATCGCGCCAGCTTTGATTCCGGCGTCGTCGACGATGATCATGCATCTGACACCGGAAATGAAACCGATCCCGATAATGAGCGATGCGCCCGGCACTGATTTCTCTGGATCGTTGCTGTCGACGCAATACCCCGCCAATCCGTGCAACTGCAAAAATGGCATCCCCGGATCCAACAGATGTGCAAGGCGATCGCGTGGGGTGATCTGACCACGGGCTTCCATCCGTTCGCGGCGTTGCTCGGACAAGGCCACGGGCCGCGCCTCAAGCGCGCGCATCTCATCGATCAGAGCCAGCATGTCGGCTCGGTTCTTTGCATAGGTTTCAGAGTCGCGGACGACCTGGCTTACAAAGCCCATCAGATACCTCCTTGCTCGGAATTGGCGATCAGCCGCGCCGGAATTCTGACCGGTGTGGCCAGCAGAAGCTGGGCGAAGCTTTTCCCTTGTGCATCGTTGCGCAGAGACGCGATGCCGCCTCCACCCAAAACTTCGTGCAGCAGAATGTTCATGGAATGTGTGCCGGGCAGATAAAATCGTTCAGCTTCGCCGGACAGATAATCAGAGAAAACGGCTGACACTTTTTCCTCTGTCAGCGCAGACCAGATATAAGGCATGTAGGCTGCGTGTCTTGCGATGACACCGATATTGGCCTTGTCACCTTTGTCCCCCGAACGCGCCCAGGCCAACTCCTCCAACGGACAAGACACCCAATCCATCACGTCCGCTTCTGCGGGTTCAGGAACTTCTCCTTTGATAGGTTTTGGTTCATTCGGAGTGATTTCAGATTGTTGATAGGGGATGTTTTTCCCTTCCAGGGTCACACGGTAGGAAAGCGTGATCGCGGGAACTAAAAATGAAAACAAGGCAACGACTGGCGAAGGTTTGGGGCGTCCTCCGCCAGTAAAGATGTGTAGACCCGGCGGAGCAGCCAGAGCTGCTCCAGTCATTTCGCGCAAAAACAGGCCCGCTGCGCGAGCATCATCGTGTTTTACGGCCGCCTTGAATGAAATCTCTTCGTAGTCACTGTCGCCGGGCCGCCCGCCATATGCTTCGAATGACACTTCCCGGTAGTCAGGGGCGCCCAAGCGATTCAGTATGGCCCGGGCACGATCAAGTCCGGCCTGCGCGAACACTTCGGCCTTTTGGCGAGCCTCGCGCCCGTTGATCAGGAAAGTCATCCCAACACGATAGCCATCAACCCAAGTTGCCGACACTTTGAGTTGTCCAGTTGGTGCGCACCCTCTGGCACCCGTCACCCCCACCCGGTCAGGCCCCGCCTGTTCCATCCTAACTTCTGAGAAATCGCAAACCACATCCGGCAGTATATACCCGCGCGGATCACCGATCTCATACAACATCTGCTCGCAAACAGATGCCGGTGTTACGCATCCGGTGGTGCCCTCGGGCTTGGTCAGGACCATCGAACCATCTGCGCTGATCTCGGCAACCGGATATCCGATCTGCGCGATATCGCCGGCCAGTTTCCAATCGGTGAAATTTCCACCTGTGGCCTGAGGGCCGCATTCCAGCAGGTGTCCCGCCAATGATCCTGCTGCCAGCAGATCATGATCACCCTGCCCCCACCCAAAGTGATGCATACAGGCCGCCAGCGTCAGGGCACTGTCAACACATCGCCCTGTAACGACGATATCCGCCCCAGCTTTCAACGCGGCCACTATCGGGCCGGCACCGATATAGGCGTTGATGGACGCGATCTTTTCGGCTGCGGGCATCGGAGTCCCGGAGAACATCTCGGTACGATCCGCAAACTCCGCCGCACGCGGCAGCAAATCATCACCTTCGACAACCGCTACCTTCAGGTTCAGCCCAAGCTCAGCAATTTCAGCGCGCAAGGCGTTGGCACAGGCCATAGGGTTGACGCCACCCGCGTTCGAAAGAACTTTCACGCCCAGTTCGTCGATCCGGCTCAGGTTTTGGGTCATGACCTCGGAAACAAAGTCCACAGCATATCCCTTTTCCGAATCCTTCAGGCGAGCACGCGCCATGATCGACATGGTGATTTCTGCCAGGTAGTCATAGACCAGAAAGTCCAGATCCGGATCGCGCAACAACTGCCGTGTGGCGTGGGGCGCATCACCCCAAAACCCGCTTGCCCCTCCGATCCGCAGAGAATGCTTCACGTAACGTCTCTCCCGCCTGTCGATGACTCCGTACTTTACAGACCGACTGTTCTGTTTTTATGATTTGTCGATTACATCGGTCAACAGTGATCTGCCAACACGACGCCACGGAACATGACGGAAACAACATCCAAAAAGCCCAAGGCTCAGGATCAACGATCTCGGGATATGCAGGCTAGAATCTGCAACGCTACGGTCGCTTGTCTGGATCAACTTGGCTATGCCGAGACAACTTTCGCCAAGGTTCAGGCCAAGGCGGATATCTCGCGCGGGGCCATCACGCATCACTTCCCGACCAAGCAAGCACTTGTTGCCGCGACTGCAATGCGGCTTTTGGACAATGCACAGAGCCCGATCTGGAAGCGGGGCAGCACTCCACCGCCTGTCTATGATCTGATCATGTCGTCCTGGAGCAACATCGTAAACTCTTCGGGCGGTCGCGCGATCGTCGAGATTCTGGTTGCATGCCGGACGGATGCGGACCTGTTCGAGCTGCTCGAACAGAGCCTGAGGGACTGGGACAAATCCAATCTGAACCTCATCGCCAGCCAGTACGCCAGCGTTTCAGGTGACCGAGACGACACCGAATTGTTGTGGAGCATTTCCCGGAATTTCTTACGCGGTCTTTTGTTGCACGAAAAATTCGTTTCATCACCGGAATATCTGACGAAGATGATGGGACGGTTTGCGCGAATGATGGAAAGCCAGCTTCGCGTTGTTTCCCCGAACAACGCCAAGATTGAGGAAGTAGAATGACAATGCCATCCCCCTTCATGACGCCCGAGCGCGAGGCTTTTCGGCGCGATTTCGGGCGTTTTGTTGATGCAGAAATCAAACCTCACATAGAACAATGGGAAGCGGATCGCGGAGTTCCTTGGGAGTTGCATGCTGCAATCGCGGAGTTTGGCGTCTTTGGTTTTGGAATCGATGAAGAATATGGCGGCTTGGGTTTCGACAATGCGTTCATGCGTCATGACTACAGCGAAATTCTGTTTGGATGTGGCGCGTCAGGTATCGGCGCGGCGGTAGGTGGTCGTACGATCTCAATCAGCCCGATTGCACAGTTCGCATCTGAAGAGTTCAAGAAAACGGTCCTGCCGGAGATTATCGGCGGACGAATGATGTCTGCCCTTGGCATAACAGAGCCCGGTGCAGGATCGGACGTGGCCAACATTAAGACACGGGCCGAGCTCAAAGGCGGGAAATGGATCCTGAACGGCGAAAAAACCTACATTACCGGTGGGATGGATGCCGAATGGTTTGTGATTGGCGCCCGCACCGGGGGTCCGGGACTGGCCGGGATTTCCTTGTTTCTTGTTCCTTTCGATGCGCCGGGCTTCAGCCGCACCCCGCTGGGTGGTAAAATGGGTTGGCATAGTTCGCAGCAGGCGACATTGCATTTCGACGATTGCGAACTTGATGCGGACGCGCTTTTGGGGCCTGAAAATAAAGGCTTTATCGCGATCATGAACAATTTCAATTTTGAACGGTTGGGGCTGACATCTGCTTCACTGGGCATGATGAAACTGTGTTACGACAGCGCGCTTGCGTGGGCGCGCGAACGCGAGACCTTTGGAAAACGGCTGATTGAGCACCAGGTAATCGGCCACAAATTTGCGGAAATGTCTGCCCGGATCGATATGAACGAGGCATATATCGAGCGCATCTGTTGGGCGATTGAGCAAGGCTTGATGCCCGTTGCCGAACTTGCCAAGGCCAAGGTACAGGCGACAAAGTCGCTGGAATTTGTCGCCTCTGAGGCGATGCAGGTTTTTGGCGGTGCGGCCTACATGCTGGGCAACCCGGTCGAACGTGTCTGGCGTGAGATCAAAATAATGGCAATAGGCGGCGGTTCGGAAGAGATCATGCGTGATCTGGCGGTGCGACAGATGGGCCTAGCGGGCCAATAGCAGCAAGTTTAAAGGTCTGAGACGCGATAAGCGCGCGGTGTCAAACCAGTCCATCCCCTGAAGGCACGAATAAAAGAGCTGGCCTCACTAAACCCGGCGCGCGCCGCAATAACTTCGATGGACAGATCCGTTGTTGTCAGCAAACGTACAGCCAGATCGCGCCGGACCTGCTTACGCAGGTCCGAATAATCCACGCCTTCAAGCTTAAGACTCCGACGCAACCTGTGGCTGGGCATGTTCAGGTTGCGACCGACCTCGTCCATATCCGCAAGTCTGCCTTCACGGGTCAGAATTGCATCAATGGTAAGTGCGGCCTCAAGCGCCAGGCCTGTGGTGCCGTCCACCGGTAAAAAAGCGTCCAGAGGCGTACGCCGGGCATATGCCATGGCCTGTTCTTCCGTGCGTACAAGCGGCAATTTCATCAGGTTTCGCGGGATTGCCAGACCGCTGCTGGATTGCTCGAACCGTACCGGCGCCTGCATGAACATCGCCCGATAGATCGGCGCATGGGGCGGGCTGGGATAGTCGAACCAGGCCCGGTTGACGGCGCCTTTATTGCCCGCCAGCCAACTGAGCATTCGATTGACCAGTACCATGATCATTTCAACCGCAAGCTCGTTGAGCACCACTCGCCCGGGTATGCGCACCATCTCGAATATGGCGCTCTCACCCTCTTCGCGAAACGTGTAGCGGAATGAATTGTCTATAATGTCCATGAATTGGACTGTTCGACGATAAGCATCACCCAAGGATTCGGCGTGACTTGCGTGAGCTGCGAGTATGGCTGTGCTTCCAATGCGCTGCGGCCGTTCCTGCAACCCCCCTAGTTCATCATCGAGTGTCAGCGTTACTGTGCGGACCAGTTTGACGAAGTTTGGATGAGATAATGGACGCGCCGCACTATCTAATCCGGCATGTCTTAGAATAGCCGCGGGATCGCCCCCGCGCCGCGTCACACCCTGAAGTAGATTAACAGCAAAAACCGCCGGAATGAGAACCGCCATTCATGTAAGATAATGTCTATTTTTTTGTATCACCAGATCATTGTTGCCTGCCTATCTGGCTGTCACGCTGCGCACTGAATAGAGTTTGGAGGTCCCTGATGGCGAACGCCGCCTATATCTACGATGCCATCCGCACGCCGCGTTCGCGTGGCAAGGCCAGCGGAACACTGCATGAGGTCAAACCCGTTCAACTTGCCGCGGGTCTGTTGCGCGAATTGCAGAGCCGTCACGATCTGGATACCAGTCGCGTTGGTGATGTGGTGCTGGGGTGTGTCTCACCCGTGGGCGATCAGGGCAGCGATATCGCCAAAGGCGCAGTGCAAGCTGCACATTGGGACGAATCTGTGTCGGGCGTACAGTTGGACCGCTTCTGTGGGTCCGGGCTTGAGGCAGTGAACACGGCAGCCGCTAAGATCATCGCCGGGCAAGAGGACCTGATGGTCGCAGGTGGCGTGGAATCCATGAGCCGCGTACCCATGGGGTCATCCGGTGGTGCGATGTATCTGGATCCCGACATGATCATGGATCAACGTGCCGTGCCGCAGGGCATCGGTGCCGATCTGATCGCTACCATCGACGGCTACAGCCGAGAGGACGTTGATGCTTTTGCAGTAGAAAGCCAGCGCCGCGCTGCCCACGCACGTGACAGTGGTTGGTTCGACAAGTCCGTGGTTCCGGTTTGCGACGAAAGTGGCCTGACCATCTTGGATCGGGACGATTTCATCAAACCCGACACCGACATGCAGAAGCTGGGCGCCCTGAACCCGTCCTTCGCGGCCATGGGCAGCTATGGCTATGACGACATGGCTCTGTCGAAATACCCCGAAGTAGCGCGCATCAATCACGTTCATACACCCGGCAACTCTTCGGGCATCGTGGACGGATCCGCTTCGGTTCTGATCGGGTCGGAACAGGCAGGCAAGGATCTGGGGTTGGAGCCGCGCGGTCGCATCGTGCAGGCCACAATGGTGTCTACAGACCCGGTCATCATGCTGGCGGGTCCGGGGCCGGCTGCAAAAAAATGTCTGGATAAGGCCGGACTGAACGTAAACCATATCGACCTGTGGGAAATTAACGAAGCCTTCGCCTCGGTCGCCATGCGTTACATGAAAGATCTGGGTATCGATCATGAGATCACCAATGTGAACGGTGGCGCAATCGCCATGGGCCACCCTCTGGGAGCAACCGGCGCGATGCTGGTCTCAACCATGTTGGATGAGCTGGAGCGGCGTGCCGCCAAACGCGCAATGCTGTCGCTGTGCATTGGCGGTGGCATGGGTATCTCGACCCTGATCGAACGCGTGTAAGGAAGGATCAAAGCAATGGCATTTGCTTATGAAAAAGACGCCAAGGGCATCGTGACTGTCACCATGGACATGGACGGTCCCGTAAATGCGATGAACGACGCCTTTCTGCCGCAGTTCCGCGAAGCCGTGGATAAGATCGAAGCCGAGGACGATCTAAAGGGTGTCATCTGGACGTCGGCCAAGGAAACCTTCTTTGCCGGTGGCGATCTAAACATGCTGAAATCCATAACTCCGGATGGGGTCGAGGCCCTGTTTGAGAACGTGGAAGGCACCAAAGCTGTCATGCGCCGGCTGGAGAAATTACCAGTCCCGGTTGTTGCTGCAATCAATGGTGCGGCGCTTGGCGGTGGCTATGAAATCTGCCTGGCTTGCAATTATCGCATCGCTGCGGAGAACCCTAAAACCAAGATCGGTCTGCCTGAGGTCACGCTGGGCCTGCTGCCCGGTGGTGGTGGCACGGTGCGCCTGACCTGGCTGTTGGGCCTTGAAGCCGCGATGCCTTTCCTATTGGAAGGTCGTCAGGTGAATCCACAAAAGGCGTTGGCCGCGGGACTGATCCATGATGTCGTTGCCCCGGATCAGCTGCTGGACCGCGCAAAGGAGTACATCCTGTCGGTTCAGGGAGACGAAGCAGCAGTGACACAGCCCTGGGACACAAAAGGCTACAAAATCCCCGGCGGCCCGTCGGCATCACCCAAGAATGCGCCGCGCATCGCAGGCGCTGCGGCTATGTTGTTCAAAAAAACCAAAGGATTGATGCCCGCGCCAACGCGCATTCTGGACATCATGACCGAGGCCGCGGGTCGTATCGATTTCGATACAGCTCAGCGCTACGAAAGCCGCCGCTTTGCTTCGCTAACACCGCTGGCTCCGACCAAGAACATGATCGAAACACTGTTCTTTGGCATGAACAAGGTTAATGGCGGAGCATCACGCCCGCCGGATGTCCCACGCTCAAAAGTGGAACGCCTCGGCATTCTGGGTGCTGGTATGATGGGTCAGGGCATCACCTATTCGGCGGCGATGGCAGGTATTCCTGTTGTACTTAAGGATATGACGCTTGAGGCTGCGGAACGCGGCAAAGCCTACACCGCAATGCTGTTAAACAAGCGTGTCGATAAAGGACGTATGACGCCGGAGAAGCGGGATGCGGTGCTGGCGCTGATCACGCCGACTGACAAGGCCGAAGAAGTCAAAGGATGCGATCTGATCATCGAAGCGGTTTTCGAAAAGATCGATATCAAGAATGCAGTATTGGCCGAACACGAGGAACTGCTGGCCGAAGGCGGTTTCTGGGGATCAAACACCTCAACGTTGCCTATCACGCGTTTGGCGGAAGAGTCGGGTAAGCCGGAAAACTTCGTTGGACTGCACTTTTTCTCGCCCGTCGATAAGATGCCGTTGCTTGAGATCATCGCAGGCGACATGACGTCGGACGAAACCCTGGCGCGGGCCTTTGATTTCGCACGCCAAATCAAAAAGACGCCGATTATCGTAGGCGACAAGACCGGGTTCTACACCTCGCGTACCATTGGCACAAAGATGCTTGAGGCCGCACAACTGGTGGCGGAGGGACAGGATCCATTGCGCGTCGACAACCTGTCGCGCCTGACGGGTATGCCAACCGGAATGCTCTCTTTGCTGGATGAGGTACAGTTGAAGCTTGTAGATGACATTTACAACACGCAAGTACAGATGGGCCTTCAGGATCCGACAGAAGAGGTGACGCCTGAGGCCCGCAAATTGGTCCGTGAACTGGTTGCTGAGCATGACAGACCCGGCCGGGCGACTGGCAAGGGGTTCTATGATTATACTGAGGCTGGCAAGGAAATCTGGTCTGGCTTAGCAGCGTGGCGCAAAGAGGGGTCAGACCTGCCCGATCAGGACATTCAGGACCGCATCATGTTCCGGGCTATCCTGGAAACCCTGCGCTGTCTGGAAGAAGGCGTGCTGCGTTCAGTCGCGGACGGCAATGTTGGTTCGATCCTGGGCATCGGCGCCCCTGTTCATACCGGGGGATACATACAATTCGTCAACACCTACGGGCTGGACCGGTTCGTGGCCCGGTGTGAAGAACTGTCCTCTAAATACGGCGACCGCTTTGCACCACCTGATATCCTGAAGAAACACGCAGCGGATCAATTGGAGTTCTGCTAGTATTAAATCATCAGACAACAAAGGGGGCGAGGTGCTGACAATGCGCCTCGCCCTTCTTTGCGTGCATAGTTTGGATCAATATCCGATACTCCATGGTGAGACCGATGCACCAGTTAAGAACGATCTACACTCTGGGATCCGATCTTCCCGACATATTCTGCAATATGATGTGTCAGCTTTTGTTTGGACAACGCGGCGATTGCTTTCGGTAAGTTCTGCAGTTCCCCCTTTCGGGCGACGACAGTCAGCGTGCGCGAAAGACCAACCACCGGCAACTCAAGCAGGCGAAGCTGCATGTTCTCGACCATCCCGTCAATCAACAGGGTTGGCGTCAAAAGGCTGAAACCTTGCCCTGCAGCCACGCAGGAGGTCACCATGCTCGAGCGATCGGCCTGAATCACTCTATCCGGTTCAAACCGCAGCCTGCGAAGATGTTGGGCAATCTGGCGGCCCGCGTTTGTCGTATCTCCAAACCGAACCAAAGGTAGCTTTCTTTGGATCGCCTCAAGGCTGCTTGTAGGGCCGTCATAGTCAGCGGGTAGAACCAGCAAGTAGTCTTCTTTCAATATGTGATGCCGCTCCAGCCCGTCCATATCGAGGAACGGGTTCGAGGTTATCGCAAGATCGGCCTGTTTTGTGCGGAGAAGATGCTCGTGATTGCCACTCTGTCCTGCGTGAAGGGTGATGTCCTCGACCCCAAACTCCTGTTGGGCCAGCGTAACCAGCGACGGCGTCAAGGTGGTAGCGATCGAAGCTTGAATACCCACGCGCAGCAGA
This sequence comes from Ruegeria arenilitoris, assembly GCF_013030265.1. Lineage (GTDB taxonomy): Bacteria > Pseudomonadota > Alphaproteobacteria > Rhodobacterales > Rhodobacteraceae > Ruegeria > Ruegeria arenilitoris_E. Next base: position 57,100 of record NZ_WPZQ01000011.1, on the reverse strand, counting down.
TTGATAGAGCCTTCCCCAATGTGGCGTAGTTCAGATTCCATATCGGAAAGGGCATGCAAAATTTTCTGGGCTCGATTGTGCAGCCGCATTCCGGCGTGGGTCAATCGTGCTGGCCGAACACTGCGATCAATCAGCTGGGTGGCAAAGGCCTTTTCCAACGCGGCTATATGTTGCGAAGCTGCGGGTTGGGACAGGCCCAACAACCGTGCGCCAGAACGCATTTGCCCAGTTTCGGCGACGGCAATAAAGACCTCGAGAGAGCGGATCAGGCCAGGTGATAGAGTTCGACGGTCGGGCATGAGATCATCATTAGTATAAGAATACCTAATACTGTGCGAATATGATTGGAAACTGTCAATCCGGCTGCGACGTTGCGCACATGGAACGTCAACGAAGACATAAGCGCCGAGATGCGAAACGAGCCCCCGCAGCCGAGCCTCGTACTCCGTTTGTCGTGCGAAAACTCTCGACGTTCAATGTTCTGAGCGAAGCGGGATTGGAGCAGATTGAAGCCAATGCCGATCGCATTCTGGCAGAAACCGGGATGGAGTTTCAGGATGATCCAGGGATCCTGAAAATTTTTGCCGACGCGGGGTGCGATGTTTCAGGGACAAGGGTGCGTTTTGCCCCGGGGTTCTGCCGCAACAAGATCACAACCACTGCTCCGTCCGAATTTGTTCAGCATGCGCGGAATCCAGCGAACAATGTGCAACTTGGCGGAGACGCAACTGTCTTGTGTCCGTCTTGGGGGCCGCCTTTCGTCCATGATCTGGATCGGGGGCGGCGCTACGCCTCCTACGAGGATTTCACCAATCTGGTGAAACTCCATCACAACCTGCCCTGGCTTCACCATTCTGGCGGGGTTGTTTGTGAGCCGGTCGACCTGCCGGCCAACAAACGACACCTGGATATGCTGTATGCCCATATCCGATACTCTGACCGGGCATTCATGGGAGCATTTATCGGAGCCGAACGCGCGGGCCATGCGATTGATATGGCGCGCATTTTGTTCGGGGCGGATTTTGTCGCCGAAAACCCGGTTCTGTATTGCGTTTCAAATACAAACGCTCCGCTGGTGATGGATAGCCATATGTCCGGAGCGTTAAAGACCTATGCGCGAGCGGGACAGCCCGTCGCTTGCACGCCATGGGTTCTGACCGGGGCGATGTCACCCACAACAGTAGCGGGGACCCTCGCGCAGGTACTTGCTGAAACCATGGCAGCCATGACGCTGGTTCAGCTTGTCGCGCCGGGCGCGCCCTGCCTGATGGGTAGCTTCGCATCAACGATGTCGATGAAGTCAGGTGCGCCCACATTTGGCACGCCCGAGGCTGGATTAATGGTATTGGCCGCCGGGCAGCTGGCCCGCAGACTGGGCGTGCCATTGCACACTGTCGGAACGCTCAGTTCATCGAAAGTGCCTGACGCACAAAGCCAGCAAGAGGCAGCCTGGGGTTTGTTGATGTCGATGTTCGCAGGGGCAAACCTGATCAATCATGCCACCGGCTGGCTGGAAGGAGGACTGGTCACGTCCTTCGAAAAAACGATCATCGATCACGATCTTTGCGGTAAGGTAGCGCGTTTCTTTGACGGGATTGACCTGAGCGAAAATGCACAGGCCATGGAAGCAATCGCAGCCACGGGACCGGGGCAGCACTTTCTTGGATCAGAGCACACGCAGGCCAATTTCATGACTGCCCTGTTTCGACCCTGGACACCTGACGACAGTTCTTTCGAGCAATGGCAAGCTGACGGATCGAAAGACGCCGCCAAACGCGCAAACGCAATCTGGAAGGAACAGCTCCAGAATTACGAAGATCCTGGTCTTGACCCGGATATAGATGCCGCGCTGAAAGACTATATCGCGCAGCGGAAATCGGAAAAACCTGATCAGGATTACTACTGATGGGCCTGCATTTCTGCGATCTCCCGCATCTCTGCATAAAACGGCTCATGATGGGCCGAGATTCCAACGTAGGGCTCGCCAAGCGCGGCAAGCTGGTCTGCGGCATTCGTTTGCGTTGGTTTTCGTATCGCGCCGCTTTGCAAAACTTCGCGATGCCAGCCTTTGACGGCCTCCCATCCTGCAGGCACCCGATCATCCCAGGCAAAAGCGTGGCTGGCGAAATCCAATCCGATATGCGCCCAGTAGCGGCGCAGGGTTTTCTCTGGGTCGTCTCGCAATTGATCGGCCGTCAGGACCAGCGGATCATGCCCCAAAGATACCAGCGCGTGATACATGCGATGCTGCGCCTCATGCCCCAGTTCGGTCCGTGTGAACGCCGGATCGCGTCGGGCATAGGACAACGCCGCTTCGGTCGGATCACGCAGCAGAAATGCGTGGCTCATCTGTCCGGCAAAGTCCCGATCCTTCGGCAACGTTTCAGCGACATAATACGCCATATCTTTGAAGAACACCGGGCTGGCTTGCGCCTTTTCGCAGATCATCTCACGAATGTCGGCATAAGTGGTTGGATGCCCCGGTTCAGGCGCAAAGTCAGGAAACAACCTGTCCGTGGTGGTCAGATAGTGATGGTACATGAATGGCTCATGCAGCACGGCCAGATCGCCTCGTTCACGCATAATGCGTTCGAAGGCCGTGGAGACCGATCGCGGATGACACCAGAGAGCGTGAATTTTCATAAGGCAAAATCTGGAACAAGACGCTGCAGCGGTCAACGGAGTATTGCATGAGCCGCATACTGATCATCGGCGGCGGGGCCATCGGATTGAGCCTTGGTTATCACCTGACCAAACGTTGCGCGTCTGACGTCACTCTGCTGGAGCGGAACCAGCTGACATCAGGCACATCGTGGCATGCGGCTGGGATTGTCGGGCCGCTGCGCGCCACCCCGAATATGACGAAACTGGCTATGGCAGCGCTGGACGTCTTTCCCGAACTGGAGGCAGAGACAGGCCTTTCTACAGGTTACAAACGAACCGGCGGATACTGGTTGGCCCGTGAAGAAGCGCGACTGGACGAGTTGCACAGGATTGCAGATCTGGGAATCACTCAGGGCCTTTGGCCCCGTGTGGTCAACGCCTCGGACGTTCCATTGCCAATGCTCGACCTCAAGGATCACGCCGGGGCGCTATACGTCCCGGAAGATGCGAACGTAAACCCGGTCGATCTCTGTATGGCCTATGCCCGCGCGGCCCGGGATCGGGGTCTGAAAATACGCGAAGGTGTTCAGGTCAAGCGAATGCTGGTCGTAAAAGGTAGGATCAGCGGTGTGGAATTGTCCGACGGATCGCAACTGGCGACGGATCATGTTGTTCTCGCCACCGGTGCGTGGTCTCGTGAACTCGCCGCAACCGCAGGCGTCGCCCTTCCCCTACAGGCTGTTGAGCACATGTATGTGGTTACTGAGCCCATACCGGATCTACCCAACCCGTTCCCAGTCATCCGGGATCTTGATCGCGGCATCTACATCAAGGGAGACGCGGGCAAACTGGTAATCGGTGGATTCGAACCCAATGCAAAGTGCTGGGATGCCTACGGACCCGAAGGCGACCGGGCCTTTCTTGAACTCGCTGATGACTGGGATCAGTTTTCCCCGTTCCTCGAAGCCGCGCTGGAGCTTTGTCCAGATTTGGAGAGCGTCGGCATCCAGCATTTCATGAACGGCCCCGAGAGTTTTACTGCCGACACGCGCCCGCTGGTTGGGGAAACATCCGTAGATGGGCTTTATGTTGCTGCCGGAATGAACTCGGTCGGTGTGATGAGCTCTGCTGGCATCGGTCGTGCTTTGGCGGACTGGATCATCGATGGACATCCGTCGATGGACATGTGGGAGGTGGATGTGGCCCGGGTTGACCCCAAAACGGCAACCCCTTCCCATATGGAAGCACGCATGGAAGAGGCTGTTTCTGATCTGTTCGCGCTGCATTGGCCTTACAAACAACCAACGGCCGGGCGGGGGCTACGCAAGACCGCGCTGCATGACAACTGGGCAAAGGCTGGCGCCATGTTTGGTGCTACAGCGGGCTGGGAACGTGGTTTGTGGTACGGCGATCCGCAACCGTATTCGGTTGGCGCGCAGGGTTGGTGGCCCATAGCTCGGGCCGAAGCGGCAGTCATGGCTGAAGGAACAGCTTTGATTGATCTGAGTCCGTTCACCAAGCTCGACATTACCGGTGCTGAAGCGCTCGTGGGATTAAGCCGGTTGAGTACGGCGCAGCTGGATGTAGAGTTCGGTCGCTCAGTCTATACTCAGTTGCTGAATGCGCGCGGTGGGATAGAGATGGATGTAACGATCACTCGGATCGGAGCGGAAGCCTTCCATCTTACCTCAGGTGCAGCAACCCGGGCTCGCGACCTTGCCTATTTGCGCCGCAACCTGCCGAACGGCACCCAAATCGCCGATGTCACTGAGCAATTCTGCACCATCGGTGTCATGGGGGCGGGCAGTCGCGACTTGTTGGAAGGACTGGGGAGTTTGCCGGAAACGCCTTTCGGCCATTCCCGCAAGGCCTACCTTGCTGATGTCGAATGCCGCGCCACCCGGGTGAGCTTTGTGGGTGAGTTGGGTTGGGAGTTGACGGTTGCAAACGCCGAGGCACCAACTCTTTTTAATTCTCTCAAAGAGGCTGGAGGCCATCCATTGGGGCATTTTACGCTTGACGGTTGCCGCCTCGAAAAAGGGTTCAGGCATTGGGGCCACGAGTTGGGGCCAGAAGTAACCCCACTGGAGGCCGGGCTGGGTTTCACGATCGATTGGAGCAAAGACTCTATTGGCAAATCAGCTCTACAGGCGCAACGCGAGGATGGCCTTCGTCAGCGCCTGGTCCTGATGCAGGTCGAGGGTGATGCATTGATGCTGCATGACGAACCTGTGTACGAAGCAGGGCGACATGTCGGGCTGACAACCTCGGCTGCGCGCGGACCCCGTACTGGTCTGAACCTGTGCTTTGCAATGGTTCAGACTGCGCCGGGTGAATCTCTGGCCGAGACATGTGCGCGCGATTTCAGCGTCCGAGTTGCTGGCCGCGACTATCCGGCAATCCCCCTTATCCGGGCTCCGTTTGACCCCAAAGGTGAAAGGATGCGCGCATGACCAAAGCGCAGGTAGTGATTATCGGCGGCGGGGCGATGGGTGTCTCGCTGATGTATCATCTGGTGAAGGCTGGCTGGTCGGATGTGTTGCTGGTCGAAAAAAACGACCTGACCCACGGATCAACCTGGCATGCCGCAGGGCTTTGTACGCATTTTGCGCATAACCCGACGATTCAGGAACTGCGCGCCACCTCGGTCAGGCTCTATCGTGATATCCTGCCTTCAGAGACAGGCAGGGATTGCGGATTTCACAGGTCTGGCGCGATGCGGATCACACGCAATCCTGACCGTATGGACGAATTTCGCCACGTGGCGGGGCTGTCAGAGTTCACTGGATATCCACTTGAGATACTGACCCCTGATCGCATCGCCGAGTTGTTCCCACTAGCAAGGCTCGATGGGTTGCTGGGTGGTATCTACGAACCCGATGATGGCCACGTCGATCCGTCGCTGGCAACAAACGCAATGGCCGAGGTTGCCCGTCGCGGTGGCGCTGCGATCTGGCGCAACTGTCCCGTGACAGATATTCGTCGCGAAGCGGAGGTCTGGAGAGTTGAGACTCCCAAAGGCCCGGTTCACGCCAATCATGTCGTCAACGCGGCCGGCACCTGGGGCTGGGAAATTGGGCAAATGATGGGGCTGAACATCCCCTCGGTTCCGGTGCTGCATCAGTATCTGGTGACAGATACGGTGCAGGCAGTCAGTGATCGGATCTCTGCAGGCTTGCCCGAACTCCCAATCATCCGCGATCCGGAAGAAAGCTGGTATGTCAGGCAGGAACGCGATGGCCTGATCCTTGGTCCTTACGAGAAACAGGCACAGGTATGGTCGGTTGATGGTGTGCCGCCGGAATTCGGGGCGGATCTTATGCCGCCCGATCTGGACCGGGTAGAACACATTATCCTGGCTGCCATGGAACGTATCCCGGCGCTCGAAACCGGGGGCGTAAAATCCGTCATCAACGGCCCGATTACCTTCACACCCGATGCCAATCCGTTGATCGGTCCTGCCCATGGATTGCAGAATGCATGGTTACTGACCGGTTCTTCCATGGGTGTCATGGAGGGTGGAGGTGCTGGCTGGTTCCTCGCCCATTGGATGACCCATGGCGCCCCGCCGATGGATGCGCTGGCGGTGGACAGTCGCCGCTTTGGATCATGGGCTGATCGTGAATACCGCGTCGAGAAAGCTATCGAGTGTTTCGGTCTGCAGTTTGGCGTGCACTACCCGAACGAGGAACGGCCCGCCGGTCGCGGATTGCGGCTGTCACCTTTGCATGAAGTGATGATTGAACGTGGCGCGGCAATGGGTGCCGCCCATGGGTGGGAACGGCCCAACTGGTTCGCGGATACCCCCGGCACTACAGCAGATGAGACCTTCAGGCGCTCGAACTGGTTTGATCCTGTCGCTGCTGAAGTTGAGGCCGCCTCAAACCATGTCGCCATCGCAGACCTTTCGGTCTTTTCAAAGTTCGAAGTAACCGGGCCTGATGTTGTTGAGTTTCTGAAAAGACTCGGAGCCAATCGTGCTCCAAAACCTGGCCGTATTGGCCTGACCCATGCGCTTACTCCGGCGGGTGGGGTGTTGTCAGAATTCACTGTAAGCAGACTTGGGTCTCAACATGCCTACATGACCTCAGCTGCCGCCGCCGAAGAGATCGACTTCGATCTCATTTGCGCCTGCGCCAAAGATCTTGAAGTTCAGGTTTCAAATGTCACTGCGGACTACGCCGTAATCGGTGTCATGGGTCCGAAGGCGGTACAGGTATTGCCCGACCTGATCGATATGCCCTGGTTGACTGTTCTCGAGACCACGATTGCAGATATCCCGGTTCGCGCCCTGCGTGTTTCGTATATCGGCGAAGCTGGCTGGGAACTACATGTGCCTGCCAACAAAGCGGTACAGCTGTTTAACTGGATGGAACAGGCTGCACTTCCGTTCGGTCTGGGTTTTTATGGCGCTTATGCCGCCAATTCCATGCGGTTGGAAAAGGGTTATCGTGGCTGGGGTGGCGATCTCACGACTGAACGCAGCCCTCTGGAAGCCGGACTTAAGCCTCTTGTACGACCGGATCTAAGAGAGAGCCTTTCCCGCGAAAACCCTTGGGAAATGGTCCTGCTCGAGATTGAGGCAAAAGATGTTGATCCGTTCTATGCCCACACAATTTGGCAGGATGACAGCCCTGTAGGCATCGTCACATCAGGCGCCTATGGCCACCGAACCGGCAAGGTGTTGGCGCTGGGATATCTGCGGAACACATCTGCCCGCACTGGGCTGACTGTTTCGATCCTTGGTCAGCACTGTGCCGCGACCATCCTGCCTGAACCACCTTTTGACCCGAATAACACTCGCCTGAAGACCGGAGGCCTTTCATGACCGATCATGCTTTGCACACAGAATGGGATTTTGACGCGACCGCCGCGCGGCGCGATCAGTACTATGCGGCGTCATTGACCCGGTTTACCCCATTTCGTGAACCCATCGTATTTCGCAAGGGCCAAGGTCAATATCTGTGGGACACGGACGGTCGCAAATACACCGACCTACTTGGTATGAACGTCTGCATCTCTGTAGGTCATTCACACCCACGCGTTGTTTCCGCCGCAATGGAACAGGCTCAGGATCTGACCCATTGCACCACGATGTTCTACCATCCTACTCCCGCGCATCTCGCCGAGGAACTGGCCGCCACGATGCCGAAAGGCCATGAGTGGGTGGTGCATCTGACCAACTCCGGGTCCGAGGCGGTTGATCTGGCGATGACCATGGCGCGCACTTACACAGGCAATCTGGATCTGTTGGCTTTGCGAACCGCCTATCATGGCCCGACGGCGGCGGCGCAGTCCATCACAGGCATTGCGGGCTGGCGCCATCCGGGAATGCCAGGCAACGTGGCCTTCGTCCCGGAACCCAACCAGTATCGCGGAATCTTCGGTCCCGGCACGCAGCCCTATCTGGATGAAATCGACCGGACGATAGCCTCGGCAACCTCGGGCCAGATTGCCGGGATGTTCGTTGAAAGCGTACAGGGCTATGGTGGTATCATCGAAATGCCTAAGGGGTATATGTCCGGCGCTGCTGAGCGAGTGCGCGCAGCAGGAGGACTTTATATCGCCGATGAAGTTCAATCCGGATTTGGTCGAACCGGCGAGAACTTCTGGGGATTTGAAGCGGATGGCGTTGTACCGGACATTGTGGTGATGGCAAAAGGTCTGGGCAACGGCTTTCCCATCGGTGCCGTAGTAGCCAAAAAACACATTGCCGCCCCTATGGCGGAAAAATTCATGTTCCACACATATGGTGCTAACCCAACCTCAGCTGCTGCAGCCCGTGCAGTGCTATCAGTAATGCGAGATGAGGGTCTGCAGGATAACGCCCGTAAAGTGGGGGCTGCCTTGCTGGAACGGTTGCACGATCTCAAAGACAAGCATCAGGCCATTGGAGATGTGCGCGGCAAAGGTCTGATGCTTGCGATCGAAATGGTCAGCGACCGTGGCGACAAAAAACCCGACAAGGAAACGACTACAGAAGTTTTTGAGGCCTGCCGTGATCAGGGGATCATCCTGTCAAAATCGGGACCCTTTCAGTCTTGTCTGCGTATGGTGCCCCCGCTTTGTCTGTCCTTGGAGGACGTGGATCATGTGGCTGAGGGGTTGGATCTGGCGTTTAATAAAGCAGCAGGCTAGGTCTCGTGCCCTCCATTACATTGTACGAAGTACATGAATGATGAGGCATCGGTTCAGATGACTACCGTTTCTGCGGCTTGCGTAAACTGGTTTTCAATTTGGAATGCCAGCTGAGGTAACAACTCGATTGGTGAATTCCGCTCTTAATCGAAGGGTTGGATAGCGCTTTCTGATGGGGTTCAAACCCCATCAGACACCCACATATCTCTCGGATATTTCAGGCGTCAGATCCGCCATAGCACCTGCCCAAACCGTCTTACCGCGTTCCAGTATCACTGCTTTGTCTGATACGGCTGCCAGTTCCTTCAGAGATTTGTCGATCAACAGAATAGCTACGCTGGTTTCCTGTTTCAGACGGCGCAATGCCGCCCAAATCTCTTGCCGAATGATCGGCGCGAGGCCTTCGGTTGCCTCATCAAGGATCAGCAGCCGAGGGTTGGTCATAAGCGCGCGGCCAATAGCGAGCATCTGTTGCTCTCCGCCCGACAAAGAAGCAGCGCGTTGACTTTCCCGCTCACCAAGTCGAGGAAACAACTCCGTCACCTTTGCCATGTTCCAATCCCCGGGCCGAGCCGCAGCGACAAGATTTTCCCGCACGGTAAGATCGGCAAAACAGCGACGCCCCTCCGGCACAAGACCCACACCCTTGCGGGCGACTTTATGGCTGGGAAGGTCATGTAGGTTCAACCCATCCAGGGTAAGTGTCCCTTCGGACCTGATCATCTGACAGACCGCCTTTACGGTTGTCGATTTGCCCATTCCATTTCGCCCCATCAGGGCCGTCACTTCACCCTCTGCCATTGTCAGATCCACTCCGAACAATGCCTGGCTGACACCGTAGGTGGCGGTAAGGTTCTGAACGGTAAGAAAGCTCATATCTCGTCCCCCAGATAGGCTTCGCGCACTTCTTGACTACTGCGGATTTCATCTGCGGTTCCCGTGGCAATGACTTTGCCATAGACCAAGACACTGATCCGATCCGCCAGAGCAAAGACAGCGTCCATATCATGTTCCACCAGCAGGATTGGCGCTTCTTCGCGCAATCCATCCAGAAAACCGGTCAGCCGTTTGGAACCTTCTGCCCCAAGCCCTGCCATCGGTTCATCCATGATAAAAGCCCGTGGTGACAGCGTCAGCGCAACAGCCACCTCCAATTGCCGACGTTGGCCATGGCTTAAGTTGGCACAGCGCGAGTTGCGTTCTTCCGCTAGACCGACGCGGTCCAATGCGGCTTCAGCTCTTTCCAGAAGTACACTGGTTTTCAAGGCGCTGCGCCAGAACCGCCAGGCGACCCCTTCAGCACCCATCGCACCCAGCACTGCGTTTTCCAGAACTGTGTCTTCCATGCACAGGTCGGAAATCTGGAAAGTTCGCCCCAATCCAGCGCGCGCTCTGGCTTGGGTGGTTTTGCCGGACACGTCCTGCCCGCACAGTACCACTCGCCCTGAATCCGGCCTTAGCCCACCGCAGATCTGCTTGATCAGTGTGGATTTTCCCGCTCCGTTGGGCCCGATGATCGCGTGAATTTCGCGGGGCATGAGATCAATGGAAACGTCGTTGGTTGCCTTGAGAGCACCAAAGCTTTTGTTCAGTCCATGAGTTGCAAGGATCGGTTCAGACATGTGCCCCCTCCTTGCCGGTCAGAAGACCAATCAACCCGCCGCGTCCGAACAGGACGATGCACAACAGAATGATGCCCAGATAAACATGCCAGAACTCGGTGAGTTCACCTAGAAAATGCTCTAGCGCGACAAATACACAGGCACCAATCACTGGTCCCATCAGGCGCCCTACCCCACCGATAATGATCAAGACAATCAGTTCGCCGGACAATTGCCAGCTGAACATTGTGGGTGAAACAAAGCGGTTCAGATCAGCAAACAAAGCCCCGGCCAGCCCTGTGATGGCACCTGAGATGACAAAGGCCAGCAGTTTGAGATGCATGGGGTTCAGGCCAACAGTCTCGACCCGCGCATTGGTTTGACGCGCTGCATTCAGTGCCAGACCAAAGGGCGATGACTGAAGTCGTGAAAAGAGGAAAAGCACGATGCACAGCAAGGCGAAGCATATGCCGAAGAACTGAATTGGAACCAGCGTGTTCAGGCCCGGGAAGCCGTTGCGAACATAAATCGAAAGCCCATCCTCGCCACCGTACTGGGCCCACGAGATTGCGAAGTAGAAGAACATCTGGCCAAAGGCGAGTGTGATCATGATGAAGTAGACACCGGATGTTCGCAGGGACAAAAGGCCAATGAAGAACGCCACGATCGCTGACATTATCATTGCAACAAGCCAGATAACCGGCATTGAGTTGGTACCATCAGTCTCAAAGAACCCGAGGTCGAGCGCAGTATAGGTCTGTGCGTGATAGGCAAGGATCCCCATTGCATAGCCGCCAATGCCGAAGAAAACAGCGTGGCCAAAGCTAACCATCCCGCCAATACCCAGAATGAGGTTCAGACCGACCGCTGCCAAAGCAAGGATGACTGCACGGGTTACCAGCGTGATCGTGAAAGGTTCATCCGTTGCCAACGCCCAAAGTGGCAACGCAAGCAACCCGATCAGCACGAGACCGTTGATATAGCGTTCATCAAGCGTCATGCACGTGCTCCGAACAAGCCGGTGGGACGCCAGATCAGAACCAGTCCCATCAGGATGTATATTCCCATGGATGCGATGGCCGAGCCGCTTTTCTGAGCAGCGCCTGTATCCATGAACAGTTTGAACAGTTCGGGCAGAAACACGCCACCCAATGTATCGGTTAGACCCACCAGAAGCGCCCCGATGAATGCCCCCCGGATCGACCCGATACCGCCGATGACAATGACGACGAACGCAAGGATAAGCACTGGCTCACCCATACCGACCTGAACCGATTGAATTGCGCCCACCAAGGCTCCGGCCAGACCAGCCAGAGCGGCCCCAAGCGCGAAAACAAGCGTGTAGAGCTTTGAGATGTCGACACCCAATGCTGCGATCATTTCACGGTCATTTTCACCGGCACGAATTTGAATCCCGATCCGTGTACGTTCGATGAGCAGCCAAAGCCCCCCTGCCACAGCCATCCCGATCAAGATCAGAGTCAAACGGTATAGGGGGTATTCGATCCCACCGGGTAAACTCACAGGACCGGACAGCGCTTCTGGAATATTCAGGAACAGTGGAAAGGATCCGAAAATCCAGCGTGTACCCTCTGAAAAAATCAGGATCAGAGCAAAAGTAGCCAGAACCTGATCAAGATGCGCGGCATCATATAGCCGTCGGATGACAACCATTTCGATGATCGCGCCGGCCAGAGCAGCAGCCGCAAGAGCAGCAATCAAACCCAGAAAGAACGAGCCTGTCACGCCGGCAACAGCCGCCGCAGCGAACGCCCCGACCATATATAACGAGCCGTGGGCGAGATTGATCAAACCCATGACCCCGAAGATCAGAGTCAGGCCGGCAGCCATTAAAAAGAGCATAACGCCGAATTGCAGTCCGTTGAGGATCTGCTCGATAATCAGGATCGAAGACATGGAAACTCCGGGGATCTGCCTGCCCTCGGTCAGAAGGCAGGCAGAGATCGATCACATTTTGCAGTCGGCCGCGTAAGCGTCAGAATGACCTTCCAGCGCTGCACCGATGATCTTGTTCGTAAAGACGTCGCCTTCCTTGATCACTTCGCGTGCATAGATCGTCTGCACCGGGTGATGGTTCGGGCCAAAGGCGAAATCCCCGCGTGTGCTGTCAAAGTCAGCAGCCCGCAGCGCTTCGCGGAATGCATCTGCATCGGACGGGTCAGCCTTCTCAAGCGCCGACAGCAACAGGTTTGCAGTGTCAAACCCCTGACTCGCGTAAAGCGATGGCAGACGACCGTACTCGGCCTGGAAGCTTTCGACGAAAGCTTCATTGGTTGGGTTGTCGATGTCCTTGTTCCACTGCGATGTATTCACGACGCCAAGTGCTGCGTCCCCAACGGCCTGAAGGATGCCCTGGTCAAAGCTGAACGCAGGACCAACAACCGGAAGGTCAATACCGCTGTCAGCATATTGCTTGAGGAAGGAAATCCCCATGCCGCCAGGCAGGAAGAAGAACACGCTGTCCGCGTCACTTGCCCGGATCTGCGCGATTTCGGCGGCATAGTCCGTCTGACCAAGCTTGGTATAGACTTCACCGGCCAGATCACCCTTGAAGTACCGCTTGTAGCCGGTCAGAGCGTCAGTGCCCGCCGGATAGTTCGGTGCCATGATGAAGGTCTTTTCATAGCCCGCTTCATTGGCATAAGCCCCTGCGGCCTCGTGCAGATTGTCGTTCTGCCACGCAACGTTGAAATAGTTCTGGTGGCAGCCTTTGCCTGCGAGCGGTGAAGGCCCGGCATTGGGCGACAGGTAGAACACATTCTGGTTCACCGCCGCTGGGACAACCGCCATAGCAAGGTTGGACCAGATGATCCCTGTCATCACATCGACACGCTCGGACTGGATCATTTTATCCGAAAGCTGAACCGCAATATCCGGTTTGCGCTGATCATCTTCGATCACGACCTCAATGTCGTCACGGCCGGACTGTGCAATTGCCAGCATAAAACCATCGCGAACATCAATTCCAAGACCCGCGCCACCACCGGACAGAGTGGTGATCATCCCGACCTTGACCTCAGCCAGTGCGCCTGTTGCGCACAGGGCAGATGCCGCAGCGGCCAATAGCAGCTTTTTCATTTGTTTCTCCCTTGTTGGTCTTTCCTATTTCATACAAAACTCGGGCGCTCTGAACACCCGTTCGAGGCCTCATTTTCAGACGAAATTTCAACACGGTGTTGAGATATCCGGGAAACGAGAATGCACAAGGCCATCGAAAGCGCGCTAACGACCCTGTCAGCGACCTCAATTGGAGCTATGCACCTGCCATGCAGAGCAAAGGCAGGAAACTCTTGGCCAGATCAATAAAAAGTTGGCTGGTGTCGCAGATCAGTCGAAAGCTCACAAAACGGAAATGGTTCCAGCGGCTAAAGCTATTTTCGAAACCCCTGGCCTGATTAATCGGCCAGCGGTTCAACAAGTTAGGAAAGCGGCATGCGTTCATCCGATTTGATCATGCAACCATAAATCTAAGTTTTTTAGCACTTATTGAACGCAGGAAAATGCAAACCAGTTCAAGGTAATGTCAGGACGGCACACCTAAGCCCTGTCAGAAAGCAGTTCGCTTGCTTTCTCTCCAATCATTATAGCTGGAGCATTAGTGTTCCCACTAACGATTTCCGGCATGATTGAGCAGTCGGCGACCCGCAGGTTTTCGATTCCGTGCACCTTCAGGCTGGGATCTACGACTGATCTGTCGGACGACCCCATCGCACAGGTACCGGTGGGATGATAAATCGAAACAGAATTAGATCTCGCCCAATCCAGGGTTCCACTGTAGTCGTCAGTGGATAGTTCGGCTGTCGGCCGGAACTCTTCCGAAATTTTTGAAGCAAGCGGATTATGACGCGCGATCTTGCGTGCAATATTCACTCCATCAACGATGGTGCGACAGTCAACTTCGGTCGACAGGTAGTTCGGGATAATCTTCACGTGTTGAGTAGGGTCTGGACCATTCAGACGCAACTCTCCCCTGCTCTGGGGGCGCAGCTGACAAACCGACATCGTGAAGGCCGAGAACGGATGCACGCCTTCACCGGGGCTGTCTGCAGACCATGGCTGAACATGAAACTGAATGTCAGGCGTTTCCACCTCAGGTCTGGTCTTCAGAAATCCTGTTGCAAGGCTGGCCGCCATTGTCATCGGACCTGCCCGGAACAATGCGTATTTCAGAGCAATACGAGCCTGATTGAACAGACTGCGCACTTCGTCATTCAGCGTGGGCTCATTACACTTGAACACCAGACGCGCTTGCAAATGATCCTGCAAACCTTTCCCGACACCAGGCAGCGTGTGCACAGGCTCGATTCCGTTTTCCTTCAGGTGTTCGGGGTCTCCGATGCCGGACAACATCAGGATCTGTGGAGAGTTTATAGCCCCGCCGGACAATATGATTTCACGACGGACTTTTATCGTTTTCTCATTCCCTGCGCGGTCTCGATACACAAGCCCTGTGGCCTTTTTGCCGTCCAGCACGATGCGACTGACCAAGGCATGTGTCATGATATTCAGGTTTTTCCTGTTCCTAACAGGTTTTAAATAAGCAACGGCGGCACTGCACCTGCGACCGTTTCGCGTAGTTAGCTGAAAGTAGCCAACACCCTCCTGCCTTTCACCGTTGTAGTCAGGATTGAACGGATATCCCGCAGCCTGCGCGGCCGTGACCCACGCGTCACAGATTGGTCGCTGAATCCGCATATTGGAAACCGAGAGCGGGCCGCCGATTCCATGGAAATCGTCCTCCCCGCGCTCCTGATCTTCGCTACGTTTGAACAGGGGCAACACGTCATCCCAACCCCATCCCGTGTTACCCATTTGGCGCCAGCGATCGTAATCTTCTTTCTGGCCACGAACATAAAGTAACCCGTTCAGCGAAGATGACCCCCCCAGCACCTTACCACGCGGCCAGTCTATTGATCGTCCATTTAGACCTGGATCCGGTTCGGTGCGATAACACCAGTCGAGAGAAGGGTTATGCATGGTCTTGAAGTAGCCGACGGGAATGTGAATCCACGGATTGGTGTCCGGCCCTCCTGCCTCAAGCAAGGCGACCGTCGTCTGAGAATCGGCACTCAGTCGGTTGGCGATGACACAGCCCGAAGAACCGGCTCCGACAACTGCATAATCTACCTCCATGATGGTCTCCTCCCAAGGTCACTGAAAAAAACCCTATGCAAATTGCCGGAACTATACTAGCATTTTTTGATACAAAAAGTCTCATTAATTGCGATCAGGGAGGTAAGCAATGGAGATCGGTAAGAAACTAAGCGGTATTTCAAGGCGGGATTTTTTCCGTGTGGCTGGACGCTATGGCATGAGCTCGACGCTGCTGGCCGCAGGTGGATTCGGCGGGGCGATGAGTCTGGCCAATCTCGCGCAAGCAGCTGAATCGACTTACGAAAAACGGTTCTCGAAAGAACCAAAGCACACACTGAAATTCGGTGCGTCCGGCTTCAACACCCGCAACCTGTTGATCGAGCGGGCGGGCGCTATCGAGTTCGCTCGCGACCTGGAAGAGCGCACCGATGGCGAGATTCGCATCGAGTTCATCGGTGACAACCAGATTTGTGGACAGCTGAGTTGTGTGGAGAAGACACAGCAGGGAATCGTCGACATCTATGCGGCCTCGACCCAGAACTCGGCTGGTGGCGCACCTTATCTGAACGTGCTGGACTATGCCTATATGTTCCCCAGCCGTGCAGCTCAGTACCACTTCTTCTATAGCCCGGCGAGCCAGCGCATCCTGCGTGAGCCACTTGAAAAACGGCATGGGCTGAAATTCTTGTTCACCCACTGCGAACTGCGCGGCCTGCAAATGGGCTCGACCTTTGCTGACAAGCCGACCGTTACCAAACTGGAAGAGCTATTTGGCACAAAGAACCGCGTGACAGGCACACAGCTTGGCCGGATCGCCATGCAGCTTCTGAACCTGAACCCGGTTCCGGTTGCGTGGGAAGAAACACTGGACGCTCTTAAAACCGGCCTGATCGATGGTGCCGAAACGTGGGCATCGGCTGTTGCCTACGCCAATATGGCGCCTGTGGTTTCGCAGTCAGTAAACCTCAAGTTCTTCTGCGGAACCGAGCATACATCGATGTCTGCAAAAGTGTTCGATAGCCTTGGAGGTGAACTTCAGGATGCAGTGATGGAATCGTCGTATTTCACACAAGCCCTCATCCAAGGCGCGAACGAAGCTGCGCTTTTGAACACGGTCGGTTTCTCGGAGCCCCAGCTTCCCAACACGATCTTCGCGGAAAACGGCGTTCGTCCGGCCTTCCTGCCCGATGATCAGATCAAACTGGCCGAAGAGATGTGCGCCCCGAACTACAACCCTGAACCGTGGGCACAGTGGCGCGAACGTCTCAACAAGTGGGCCGGTGGTATCGACACCTACCAGGAGATCTACGACATCGCGCGCGAGATCCCCGCAGACACCTTGCCGGAAAATGTTGAACCACGCCGTTGGTGGATGGGCCAAGCCTGATTAATCTGACCGAGCCGGCCTCAAAAGGGCCGGCTCATTCAAACACCGACTGGGAGGACGGGGTTCATGTCATTATGGGCAGATATCGGCGCGATTTTCAGCGCCTTGCTCACTCGCGATTCATTCGAGATCCAAATCGCCTTGGAATCAGATGCCGCTTGGATAGTCGGCGTGATTGTTGCAGCCTTGGGCGGCTTTTTGGTGATGCTGATCTATCGCAAGGTGCCCTTTATCGAACGCCATCTTGAGCGTTCGGTGATGGTATATTCCTACCTCGCCATCGCATTGATCATCTTTTGGGGCGTGATCGACCGGTTCGTCTTCAATGATCAGGAACCCTGGTCCACCACCATTCCTCCACTTCTGTTCATGGTGATGGCCTGGTTTGGTGCCTCCTATAATGTTCGTCTGCGTACACACCTCAGTTTCAGCGAATTCCGCACGGCGATGCCGCGAAGCGGGCAGTTGGCCTGCCTGATACTCGATGCCGTCCTGTGGTTCATTTTTGCGGTGATCGTCATTGTGACCACGTCGCGGCTTGTTGCGCTGTCCGCTTCGAATTTTCAGATCGTGCTCGGGACCGACAACATCATGCAGTGGTGGTTCCTGCTTGCTGCCCCGCTTTCATTCTTCCTGATGGTCGGGCGCGTTTTTCAAAACCTGGCAGATGATCTCAACAACTGGAAAACCGGCGAGCCGCTGATCAAGCAGGCCGTTATAGGAGCAGACTGATGACAGATGGTACATGGGTCACTCTGATCTCTCTGGGGGTCACGTTTCTGTTCATGCTGGGCGTGCCGGTGCTGCTGGTTATCGGCTATTGGGTGATCGGTTGCTCATTCGTTTTGGGACTAACACTCGACAATATGGGCGCCGAGCTGCTCAATGTTTTCAACAAGGGATTTGCCCTGCTGGCTATGCCGTTGTTCATACTGACTGGCGACCTGATCAACAAATCTGGCATTGCCCGTCGGCTTAGCGATTTTGCCTATGCCTGTCTGGGCTGGATACGCGGCGGGTTGGCGATGGCTTCGTTGGGGGCCTGCGGGCTGTTTGCTGCGATCTCGGGATCGAACTCTGCGACTACCGCGACAATCGGGTCAATGTTGCACCCCGAGATGGTCAAAGGCGGATACGACGAACGTTTCAGCGCCGCAACTGCAGCAGCTGGTGGCACCGTTGGGATCATTATCCCACCGTCGATCATATTCATCGTCTACGGCTTCCTGATGAACCTGCCAATCTCCGAGCTGTTTGTGGCTGGCATCCTTCCCGGTGCACTGATGGTGTTCGGCATGCAGTTTGCATGCTGGATCATCTGCCGGATCAACGGCTGGGGTCACCTGATCCCTTTGCAGCTGAACCGGGTTCTCAAAACTGCTTTCGGTGCCTGGCTTGGTTTCTTTGCGATCGGGCTGGTCTTGTGGGGGATCTACACTGGCAAGTTCTCTCCGACCGAGGCGGCTGGTGTAACTGTCGGGTTTTGCGTGATTGCCGGATTGGTCAGCTACCCGATTAATCGCATTATGGGTGCGCGCGGCGATATTTCACCCTCTGAAAAGACCTATGCGGAAATGCTGGTCGTCGAAGGTTTCACGATCCCTGAAATCCCCTCGATCGTGATCCGCTCTGCACAAATCACGGGAATTCTGGCGCCATTGATCGCCATATCTGTCGTCATGCAGCAAATTCTGTCCCTGCTCGGCGCCCAGCAGACAATTGGCGATTTCGTGACATCAATGGGCGGCTATCACGCAGTTCTGTTTACATCGATGGTGATTGTATTCTTCTCGGGAATGGTGCTGGAGAGCTTACCTGTCACGATCATCCTTGCACCAATCCTTGCCCCTATTGCGGCCTCTGTCGGGATTGATCCGATTCACTTCTCGGTCATCTTCCTCGTTGGCGCCTCGATCGGTTTCATCACCCCACCATATGGCCTGAATCTCTATGTTGCATCTGGCGTGACGGGTGTGCCGTATTTCCGCCTGCTCAGATACACAGTTCCGTATCTCGCAGCGCTGCTTTCGGTATGGATTTTAGTCTCTTTGGTACCTGATCTGGCCTTGATCCTACTACCAAACAACTAGAATGTAACGGGATGGTATCTACGGACGCATCACAACGTGAAACCCAAATTCCCACGAACTTGCGGTTACTTCTGATCCTGGAAGAAGTGGCAAGGCGCGGTGTTCCCGTCAAACCGGCAGAGTTAGTTGATACGCTCGGTCTTGCGAAACCGACAATTCACAGGCTGCTTCAAACCGCTGAAGCTGAAGGGTTTCTTCAACGCGATCTGGATGGCAGATCCTACGGGCCGGGTCCGCGCCTGCGCCAGCTGTCGGTCAACACGATGTCGGCAGAACACCTGCGCACTGCGCGGCTTGCGATTTTGCGAGGCATTGCCGACGAAGTAGGAGAAACCTGCAACCTCGCCATCCCCGACCGGGAAGGTATGATTTATCTCGACCGGGTCGAAACAAAGTGGCCACTTCGAATTCAGTTGCCAATTGGCACCCAAGTACCTTTTCATTGCACGGCAAGCGGAAAGATGTACCTCTCGACCCTTCGCCAGAAGACGCTTGATGGCTACCTGTCGGCTCGAAAATTACTTCCCCAAACCGACCATACCTTGACGAGGCCCAAAGCGCTGCGAGATGAGATTACCCTTATCTCCCAAAACGGTTACTCCACAGACAACGAAGAGTTCATGCTTGGGATGTCTGCCATTGCAGTTCCAATTATTGACGCCAATAAACGTCTCGTTGCTACTTTGTCGGTACACGCTCCAACTCAGAGGCATGACGTAGATGGGTTAGTTCTGTTTCTGGAAACTTTACAGCGAGGGGCAAAGAAACTTTCTAACTTGCTTTCTTTTGATCAATAATAAGCGAGCTTCCGGCGATCAGCGTCAACACCGAAAGGCAGAATGTACAGTCGTTTGGATCAGGGTAGATCGGCCTCGCTCGCGAGTGTTTGCGAAGTTCTCGAACGGCACTCAAAGCCGACCACCAATCTTACAAGTCCAATACCACCTAGTGGCCAGTCAGGGTTAATGCCTGACCAACGAGAGGCGGTTCTGTGCAACATCGGAACAGAGGTCTGCTTTAAGCCGGTCAATGGGCAGGTATACGACGGACATTAAACAACGCTATCAGGAAACAGAGTCAGACACGGATGAAACGAGAAGGTTCGTGTTCACCAAACAGCTCAACTACGATACTTCCCGCTTTGCCACTCGCTAGATCTTCAAATGTCAGCATTGAGCGCGATCCGGGTGGAGCGTTTTCCGTAACAAAGTCGAAAACCATGGTGGCTCCGTCCCACGGTTGCAGCAGGTAATCCTGCGAATGCGGTCCAACTAACAATACCAATTGCTCTCCCGTCGCCTGAATCTCCACAGTCCCAAAATATGGGTGGCTGTACTTGCCGACAGCGGTTTCGAAATTCAGAGGAACGGCCGCGTCGACCGGGGGAAAGGCGCCCACAGTATGGCCGAGTGGGTCAAAGAACGGTTTGAACAATTGAGAATAGCCTGCATACCAATCGCGGGTCTGCTTTCCAAACTGAGCCAGATCGGTGAATTCCGCTGCGATGGATTCCACCGCCCCTACCGGAGATGCATTCGACAATACGACGATGCCGAGATCTAAAGAGGGAATGAGAGAGAAACAGGTGCCCGTGCCCATTACAAAGGCCCCTGAGTGGCTGAGTTTTACCCGCCCGGAAGGTTCGGTGCTGACATTGAAGCCAAACCCATAGAACCCGGCGCGGCTGTCTGGGGATGTCGGCGGTGATGATACGGTTTGCGGACTGATCGCAGGAAGCAGGGCCTCGGGCGGAATAATCTGATCGTCACCGTAACGGCCATTTGCCAGAATCAACTGCATCCATCTGGCCATATCGTTGGCAGAGGAACTGACACCACCTGCTGGCGACTGCGCGTCAGGCATGCGCTGAAACTGCGGGAGAAACACTCCATCGCTGGGCGTATGAGGAACAGCCCGGTCAGTGACCGCCATGTAGTCAGCGAAACGCGAACTAGTGCGCGTCATACCAAGCGGCTGGTAAATCGCCTGCTCAGACAACGTTGCCCAATCCATCCCCGCTTTTTCCGCTACTGCTTCAGCGGCGGCGGTGAGGCCGAAATTGGTATAGGCGTAAGATGTCCGAAATGGAGCGAGGGGCAGCAACCGCAGATGCTCCAGTATCGTTGTGCGGTCAAAGCCCAGATCTTCCAAATCATCGCCTGCGTGATCTGGCAGACCAGACCTGTGACTGTACAGGTCCCCAATGGTCAACAACTCACTTCGCGCCGGGTCCGACAGACGAAACCATGGCAAGAGTTCATGCATGGGGCTGTCCCAGGAAACAACTCCTTGCCCCACTTGCTGCGCAACCACTGTGGCCCCGACTGATTTTGATACGGAAGCGATCTGAAACACGGTGTCCGGGTTGATAGTATCCGATGACCCCACGCGACGCAGACCGTAACCGTTGGTCAAAACTGTTTCACCCTTGTGCACGACCGCGACGGAGACGCCAGGGATACCGCTGCGCGCCATGATCTCGGCAACGATATCATCCAGTGCCGCGATTGCGGTCGCAATCTGACCAGGCGGCACCGCAACGCCCGCCATTTGAGACGGCGATGGCGTCTGGGCATACGCCGTCAGAGGCATACCGACCAGCGAGGCGGTCGCAGATCCAAGGAAAAACCGACGGGAAATAGAATTGGTTTGCATAATAAATCTCGGCTAATTCATACAGGTAACTCTAACCATAGTTTGGTGAACTGCATAGATTCAGGACCAATTGATTTGTTTGAAGTCTGGCCGTTGGCAGCGTTCGCGCTTTCACAGGCTATGTCGCAAACTAGCTGAAAGTCCGGATCGGCGTGATACGGGACGAACTTATCCAGCGATCCCGACAAAAACCCGAAAGTCCGAGGTTACAGTTCTGTAGAACGACCGATCCACCAAGCCTTTGATAGAGGCGTACCAAAAATGATCTGAGACACGCCGTGGCGAACTTGGCGTTTCACCCCTGCTGCGGTTAGAGAAACCAAAATAGACACGCCCCTGTCAGACAAAATCTTCACGTCGTTGCACGGCAAAAGCCAGGTGCGGACTATTCCGAATAACATTCCAATCGGGAGCCCGCGTGAAACCAGGCGTCCTGAGCACAAGCGACAGTAGGGCGTCTTGTTCGACAGTCAGCAGGTTAAGCTCACACAACCGCTCAACCGCTTTGCGCACTGACATCTGGCCGAATTGAGGCGCTACACGCTCCTCCAATTGAGTGGCCCCAACAATAGTGGAGGCATGCGCCAGGACCGCACACTCTGCGGGCGAAAGCTGATGCTCAATGCGCTGATCTGGGCACCGTGTGTCAATCGCAACATCCTTGTCCAGATACAGCTCAGCAGAGCCAGCATCATTCTGCCAAACCGTCAGCGCCTTGAGTGTAGGTTCTGCGCGGTTCTGTGCCGTGGTGTCTGATTTATCGATGATGTCAAAGTGATAGGAAAACTGAGTGAGATCCTCTTTTGGAACATCAAAGATATATTTATAGGGCTTTGCCGGTCGAACCTGAATGCCGTAGGCTTCGGGATAGTCGTAGTAAGGGCTGAAGCGATCAGCCCGGACGGGGCCGACCGAGCCCGGAGGTTGCAGGTGGTGCAGGTGCGGTATCAGGTGCGCCATACGTTCAAAACCTTCGGGATTTTCACCCGGGAATCCGAACAGGAAACACCATTCGACAAACACACCGGCTTCTGCACAAAGTTTCAGGGTCTGAATGTTCTGAATCCCAGACACGCCTTTGCGCATATGTGTCAGGGTTTTCGTATCAAACGTTTCGATCCCTGGCTGAACCTTTCTGACACCTCCGTCTGCCAAAGAGGCAATCACGGCCGGTGAAAGGTTGGATTTGACCTCATAGTGCATCAGAAACGGGCGTTCATCCTGCGCCAATTTAGGAATAAGCGTCCTGAGATAGCGATGGTCCAGAATGTTGTCGACCACAACAAGGTCCGGGCCATACAAATCGGCCAGCTCACTGAACTCTGCAAAAGCCCGATCAGCAGATTTGCTGCGATAGGTCATGGACTGGCCGTTGAGGCCACAGAATGTGCAATGGTGTTTGGCACCCCACCAGCATCCACGAGAGGTTTCAATTGTCGCCGATGGTTTGAACAGATCCGGCAAACCGGGCGTATTGTTAAACCTATCAAAAAACGAGGTGAAGTCCGGGACAGGCAGCGCATCCAGATCGGTGACCAGAGGGGCCGTCGCATCTTTGAGCGGCCTCGTCTTTTGTGATTGCGTCAGTATGCCCGGCACATTTGGCAGATCATCACGCGACCGCAATACACCGAGAAAATCGGGGAATGCTTCATCTCCCTCACCAATGCAGACTGCGTCCAGTTCAGGGTGGGCTTGCAACAGGGCCTGACCGAGCGGCCCTTCGCAATTTGCGCCGCCCATCACGATCACGACATCCTCAGATCGCCGACGTACAGCCTTGGCGATGGCCAATGAAGACATCACTTGCTGAAACGACGATGTGATGCCTACTACGGTCGGTTTGTCCTGAAGGATTTCTTCGGCGCACCTGTCCACAAAGGCACCGACCTGTTCGCGGGCCGAAATGGCGTCTTGCATCACGGTCAGCCATTCCACGCCTGACACGTGATCAGCCAGAACCGTCGTCAGATACTCAAAGGCAACGGCTTCACTCCGGGGATAGATCAGGTCACTGAAAACCCATTCGCCCAAAAGCGCCTGATAAAACCTTCCGTCCGATAAAAGTGAATAGCGATCCAGCCCAATGAGTTCTGCGAAATCAAAGCTAAAGAACTTCTCGCTTGTCCGGGCACCTGCTCTGCGGGCCAGTTGTGCAAGCAACGCCAGCCCCAGACCAGGATGCTGAAGCGATGAAAACGGCATCGACACCAGACACAGACGATGATGTTCTGCGTCTGCATCAAGTGTCGGGCTGAGTGCCGTTTCTGTCATTGCGCGTCAGGCGCAGCGAGGCCGGATCACACCGTCCGAAGACACTTCGTATGCTTTCCTGATATCGGACATCGCAGCCTGTACATCGGCGCGACCATCGAAGACAGCGCTGATCGCTTTCAGCAGGTCAACCGCGCTACCGTCCTCATCAACAGAGATGCCCAGACGTTTAACGACGTCTTCTGGGTCAGCAATAAATTCCTTACGAAAAGATTCATCAAGAACGCCTCGACCAATGATCATCTGAACATCTTCAAGCGTTAATCCGTGTTTATGTTTGTCTGTCACGTCAATCCCTCTTATTAATATTTGTATACGGCTAGTCCATTAACCATGACGTTTCAATTAATTTCAATCGTCAGGTTTATCGAAAGGCCTGCGGGCCAGATCTTTAAGGTGCTATAATCTACAAGAATTTTTACGTAGCGAAGTTGTACATTTTAACAGGACTTTGACAGAATGGCAGGCAACGTTCAGATAGAACCGACAGAGCGCAAGATGTGCACTGTCATGTTCGCTGACATAGTCAAATCTACGATGATGATCGGCTCTCTCGATCCCGAAGATGCTGTTGACCACCTTGGACCAGCAATCGAGCTGATGATGTCGACCTGTGAGAGTCATGGCGCGACGACACTATTTACCGGTGATGGAGCCCTGGCAGTTTTTGGGGCGCCTGATGCAGATGAAGATCATGCGATCAAGGCAATCGCAAGCGCTCTGGAAATCATCCAAAACCTGTCGAAAATGGACGGCGCGCAGCCAGATATTCGGATTGGGCTGCACTGTGGCGAACTGTTGGTGAGTCATCTCCAGCACACGCTGGGTGAAGAGCAAGCATTCCTTGGCCCAGTCATGAACATTGCCAGCACGATCGAAAGCCGCGCCCGTCACAACGTAGTTACTGTTTCCGGTGCAGTGATCGAACACGCGGGTGGGGTATTCGAACACGAACCTGTCGGCGAGCTTGAACTCGGCAGTCTGGCGGAACCCATTAGATTGTACGAGATACGGGCGCGTAAAAAACAGGTCTCGCGGTGGCGTTCACGTATCCGAAGGGGCCGGTCGCCGTTTGTCGGCAGAGCACAAGAACTGGAACGTATGTTCGACGCCTGGAACACGATCCGTTCCGGTCAGGGCAATGCAGCTTTGCTCATAGGAACCGCGGGAATTGGAAAGTCCCGATTGTTGCATGAGTTCGCCGACAGCGCTTTCCTTGGCAAACACGAAACGCTGGAATTCAATTGTACATCACTGGATCAGGAAGCTGCGTTTCTGCCGATTACGCGCGCAATTACATCCTATCTTCAATACTCTGATCCCACATCCAAAATCGGGCTAGAAGCCAGACTGTCTAACGTGTTGGCAAGCCTTCACGATCTCGGCGAAGCAACAAGACAAGAGCTGTTTTCGTTATTCACGCGAGTTCAGCCCCAATCCGAGATTGGTGTGGCCGACCATTTGCACCGCAGAAAGCTTCTGGTCGATGCGCTTGCGCGGCTCGTTTTGGCTCTGGGTTCCGGGGCGCCAATGGTGCTGATTGTCGAAGATCTGCACTGGGCCGACAAAGGTACGCTGGACGTAGTAGACACTCTGCTGGACAAAATTGCGGCACAGCGCGTCCTGATCCTGTTAACGTCACGCAATGCAGATTTCGTTTCATCCGGGCCAAAACCTTTGCTGGACGTCATCCACGTACCCCCATTGGAAGCTGCGGCTTGCAAAAACCTGATCAGATTGCTGCTTGATAACAGTGGCGTCGATCAGCTTGTCGCCGGATACATCGAGGAATTGAGTGACCGAACTCCGCTGTTTGTCGAAGAGTTTGTGTACAATATCCGCGACCGCCTGGATGATGACAAACATCCCAACAAGCTTCCCGATACTGTGGATGAGTTCGACATCCCCATAAGAGTGCAGCCTTTGATTGCCTCGCGTATCGATGCACTTGATCTTGAAGATCGAAAGGCGTTGCAGATCGTTGCTGTCGGCGGAATGCAATGGAACCGGGACGTATTGTTCAACACCCTTCAAAGTGAGTTCCAAGATGCGCAGGCCCGGGTCTACAGCCTAATTGAACAGGGTCTGCTCGAGTTTGCGGTGGGCGGAAATGCTCAAACCATTCGGTTCCGCCACGCACTGATCCAGAAAGTCGGCTATCGCAGTGTTCCCAGGCTGCGGCGGTACAAACACCACCGGACCATTTTCTCAACCTTGAACAAGGATGGGGATACCGACAATCTCGACCACATGCAGTCGGTCGCCCGTCATGCGGATGGTGGTGAACTCTGGCTGGACGCCGCAAATGCCTATAACCACTGTGGTGAGTTGTCGATCAAGCTCTATTCGTTTGAGGCAGCCGTATCATTCTTTGAACACGCTCTACGCTGCATCGATAAGATCCGTCACGAGGCTGATGCATTTTTGGTGGCCAAGCTGGGGCTGCAAGCGCGCAGGGGCTTGCGTGTATCTTTGGTGGCCAGCGGGGACTTCGAACGTATCCTGAGCATTTCGCGCGAGGCTGAGGACTTGTGCAAAAAGATCGGAGATACATCGTCCCGTATCGCCTCGCAGATTGACCAGGGGATCATGCTTTCGGTTCTTTCGGACGTGCGGGATGCTATAAGAGTGTCGCAGTTTGCATTGATAAACGCCGAAACGTCTGGCGATACGATGCTGCAAGCCAAGGCCGCCTTTGCTCTGGCCCAGGCCGCTTGGTTTCACGGGGATTATCTCAGCTCGGTATCTGCAATAGACCGTCACGAAAACCTCTTTGCCGAGACATTTCGTACTGTGGACATAGGTACCACGGGTTCGATCTCGGTTTTGGGCATTGCGACGCGGGCCAATGCTTACAGTATGGCCGGACGGTTCACTGAAAGTGAAAAGGATATTCGCACTGCGCTTAGCATCGCCGAGGAAACCGGGAAAGCCTATGACCAAAGCTTTGCGCTTGTCGCCCGAGGAATACAGTCTTGCATGAAGCGCGAGCTGGACACTGGAATAGCCGCTCTCAGACAAGCGCTTCGAACGTCGGATTCGGCCGGAATCGATGTGCTGTGCTGTTTTTCCGCTGCTCCTTTGGCTCGATTGCTTGCGCTAAAACACGAATTCGATGAAGCACGGACTGTTCTCAACAAGGGTCTTAATCTGGCTCAGTTGATGAAAATGGATGCGTTTGAAGCCTGGCTGCTGACGGCAGAGGTCCATGTTTTGCTGGAGGAATCCCGACATTCTGAAGCAAGAGAATTGGCAATCGACTTGTTAGATCTTTGCAGCCGAAACGGATATTCCGGTTTCCGGAACGAGCTTAAGATTTGCATTGAAATGCCTGAGTTCGGTGATCACTGGTTCGCTACGAAGTGACGGTTGTTGTGCGTGGGCTCTTTCACCTTGCAGAAATATGTATCGAGGATCGAGCGAGGTGTATGAATATCTGATCGCCCTCACCAACAGTGTGATGCCCTTCGATCCGAACAGTTATGGGTTGGCTTTGAAACGCAGCACTTGAGTATTACAGTGTTTCCGCCCCAAGTGCTTCAACTCATTCGACACGGGCAGGAACATCCGCGTCTTCGGGATAAGTAAGGCCGAGATGTTCGGGGCGAAAGCCAATTGTTGCCGGACCACGAAGTGCCGAAGACTCATCCGCTCCGCAGTTTCGCGCCAGAGCTTGCAGTTCTCCATCACAATGGGCCTTCCAGGGATACCAAGAGCTTTTCTGGCGATATCGCTGTTTCCTAACGTCTGGTCATCACAGGCGGTTTCCTCTCAACACCTCGCTTCGACGGCACCTACCGAGGGATATTCAAGATCACCCAAACCTCTCCAACACGTTACGGGTGACTTGCTCAACTTGCCAATCCCGGCGCGTCAATCCCATGACCCATTCACAGGTCGCCGCGTTGAACACCTCGCCTTTGCCACGTACCCAATGAACGATCACGCCATTGCCGCGAGCGCTGCGATCCACGGTCTCGGGCGTAACCTCACCAAACACAGCCTGTGCCTTGAACTGCGCGTCAGCGTCACCGATATAGGCCGTCTCGCCCCACACCCCATGTGATGGCTCCACGTTAGTTGCGAGCCCCAGCGCCAGTATCTGTATCGCCTGATCAGCCCCATCGCTGCCGGTAGCAAAGGGCAAACCGTCCTCCATCTGGTAATCAACGCCGTCCACCTCATAGCCAAAGATACGTGATCCTGCGCCCAGTTGATCGCCATACCCTAGCTCTGTGTTCCGGAAGGCCCAATGCTGCGGTCGATAGACGGTGTAACCGCCGCTGCCCTGCCCCACGCAGCGGCCCAGACCAGCATAGACACCTTTCAGTCCGCTTGCACCGAATGTCCTGGTGCCCGGCCAATTCACCGGGGCGACCTCCCAGGCCGCAGTGACCAGATGCGCCTGATCCGTCCCCACCAGAGGATCGCGGTCTGCTGTATATTTGTAACAGATTTGGGTCCTACCCTCGTCTTCGATCCGCGTCTGCCACAGGAAGTTACCGCCAAATCGAGCAACCCGCCCTCCACCATCGACGTAGCGATCCACCGCATGGCGCATATTGGCGGTCCAGTACTCATCATGGCCGACAAAGATCACGCATTTATGGCGGCGCAACAACTCCGGATCGGCCTCTAGATCGTGCTGCGTGGCAAAGTCCAGTTCGAACCCCTGCGCCTCTGCCCAACGGGCGAAATGCCGTTCATAGCTGGCCCAGCCAGCTGAGGCGTATTTCTTGGAATAGCCATAGGCGTATGCCCACTCCATATAGGGGTAACGCACCATTCCGCCGGGGACATGGGCACCCTCTGGCACTGCGCGAGGGGCACCCTCCGGCAGCTTGCAGAACCCCCGCGTCCATGGGCGTTGGGTTGAGACGATCGGGGAGAACGCGTTGCCTTTGGGTCCGGTAATCCCTTCGTAGTGGTTTGATCCACCCCAGCAATTGTAGGCCAGCCAGGTTCCGGTGGCGCAAACCAGTAAGTAAGGCGTCGGTGGCTTTGAGGGTGCTCGGCGCAGTAGGATCAGGTGGTGTTCCTCGATCCTGTCTCCGTCACACTCGGCGCTGAACGTGATCAGGTAACCACCCTCGCGCCAGTCGTCGGGGATGGTGAATTCGTAGGCGATATCCCAGTCACACCCCTTTACCGAACAGTCGGACGGCGTGTCTTGGTGTATTCCCGCAAGCCCCGACTCGCGTAGCAGCGGCTCATAGCGTTGTCCGTCCCGGCCAATTTCCAAATCCCAGGTTTCCGCAGTTGTTGACACTCGCAGCGCCACCCGGTCACCCGGGGCATAGGTCATCCGGTCAGTATATCCCCAAATCTCGAGCACCGCGTCATCACGCGACGGGCCGATGTAGTAGTTATCGAGGATGTGCCGCGCCTTAGCCCGCGTGCGGGGCGTCGTGGCAGGACCTGAAGTTTCCGAATGGGTCATCTCGACATCCTATTCCGGCAAGTACTTTCCGGACCAGCTTTCCGCTATCGCACCGGAGGCGATCATGGCGTCGATCTGATTACGGGAAAAGCCGATTTCGCCCAGAACCAGGCGAGTGTCGGCTCCATATTTGGGCATCGGCCCGGGGATGGTAATGGCCGCACGCGCGGGACGGACCGCATTGGGTGCCACAAGATCACACCAGCGGCCCATAGGGTGCTGGTCATGCCGGATCACACTGAAGGTTCCCCGGGTCAGATCGATCCGGTCATCACTTTCCGGCTGCAGAACTGCATCACGTGTGTCGTGCAGCGAACCCAGTGGCATCACGGTGCTAGAAGTTCCGGCAAATGCCTGCGACCAGTAGGCTACGTTGCGCGTGGCGAACTGTTGTGAAATCGCAGCCACCATTTCTACTTCGGGCATCGCGACCAGATCAGCAAATTCCGGCAGGCGCGCCAGCGCCTCCCTCCCTTCGGATGGCGCAGCAAAGAACATCCAACCATCCGCCGCGCGGTAGCAGTGATAAAACGGCCCCCAACCCAGAGCCTCGCGCCCCGCAGGCTCGTCGAAGGCTGCGCGCCCGTCGAAGTCATACATCAACTGGGCCTGAATCAGATTTCCTGCCCCGGCCAGCGCTGCACGCGCGATACCACCTTTGCCAGTTTTCTCGAGTCGCAGCAGCGCCGCGCCAAGTGCCACACAGGCACAGAATCCAGTCAGGACGTCGATGGTTCCGAAATGCGCATGTTCTTCGGGCGTTTGCATACCACCGCCAAAGCGCACCATGACCCCGGTCGCCGCCTGCGCGAGATCGTCATATCCCAGATGATCAGATTTAGGCCCGCGCGCCGGGCCCCCAAAGGCGTCGAGCTGCACCAAGATCAGCCGCGGGTTGATAGCCGCCAGCTGCGCTTCGCTCAACCCCAAGGCGTCACGCTGTTCGTCGGTACCGTTCATTGTTATCACATCCGACGCCTCGATCAGTCGCCGTAAAGCCAACTGACCGTCGTCCGAGCGCAGGTTCAGCAGAACACTCTTTTTTCCGCGATGCGCGTGCAGGCCAAAGACCACCGTATTCCAAGGATCAACCGAAGGATCCACTGGCTGAACCGAGGTCACCTGCGCTCCATACCGGGCAAGAGTTGACCCGATGGTCGGGCCGGCAATCACGTTAGTCAGGTCCAGCACCTTTAGTCCTTCGAGCCACCCGCCCTCTCCGTCGCCACCTGCGGCTGTTCGGGGAACCTCGGCCAGTATGTCGGATAGAGGGGCGCTGTCCGGTTCAGGCCCAGGGCTTTTTTGCAAAGCCCCCGCATCCCCGGCGAGCCAGGCCACGTTTCCCATCTGCCGCATCTTGCCATAGCGCGGGTCATCAACCTCAAGCACCAGACCCGAGGCCAGCGCGTGGGCGTCTGCGAGCCATTCCTTTGAAAACCGCTGCGCCGTGGCCGGTGCCTTGGCCGCTCCGAACAGTGCTTCCCATTCAAATGAAGGCTTGGTCAGGAAAGCAGCCTTCATTGCCGACGACACCCGCTCTCTGTCACGTTCGCCAACGGGATAGTTTCGCAGCGACCATTCATCGGGCCAATCACGTGTATCCAGATAGGCATCGAAATCGGGCAGTTCGTCGGCGAGCTTTTTCAGCCCCAAGGTCTCCAACACCCGGCGCGGGTGCGTCTTCACGCTTCCTGCCACCACATAGAACCCCCGCCCGTCGGCACAGGTATAGGTGCGATAGAATGGATCCAGGAACTCTTCCAGTTCGCTAAATCCGAGGTTCATGGGCAGGCCCGCGGCCGTTCGCCGGTCGAGCTCCACTTCGCGTGGGGATTTGTAACGTTCGGGGTAATCCTCGATCTGTTCGCAGTTGTAGACGAGCCCTTCAAGCAAGGAAGATGCCAGTGGGACCTCGATATGCTCGCCGCCATTGCGGTCCCGTGCAAGCAGGGCGAACTGCACAGCCATCGCGCCAAATGCTGCGCCATAGGCAGAGGCCAGAGTGAGTGGAGTGAAAGAAGGGTTGATCCCCATCAGCCGCCGGTTCAACCCCATGTCGGTAAAATGCCCGGTGCGCGCGGCAATCACTGCCTCCCACGCGGGCAGATCGGCCAGCGCCGGATCGGTCGAGGCGAAGCCCGGCAAAGACAGCGACACGATGCGCGGATTGATTTCCCGCAAGGCCTTCGGCCCCAGGCCCAACCGCTCCATCACCCCGGGTCGGAAGTTTTCGATCACCACATCGGCCCGGGCAGCCAAATCCCGCGCAGTGGCAAGGCCCGCTTCGTTTTTCAGATCCAAGGTCAGCGCGGACTTGCCACGTGACAGCATATCGGTGGTTGGTTCCTTTAGCCTTGGGCCTCCGGGCGGATCAATGCGGATCACCTCAGCCCCCATATCAGCCAGCATCATTCCGACCAGGGGGCCCGCCAGATACTGGCCGAAATCAAGCACGCGAATATAATCAAGGGGCCGTGTTGTCATGAAAACGTGTCTCCTGTCGGGCTGCTGACATGTCGCCGCGCATTGGGGCATTGAGCTGACGTTAGGATTGTGTCCCGATGCCGAACGAACCAATATTGTCGAAAAATGTGCGGATTCTGCCAAAGTGACACAGCTCACCGTTTTGATTCTATTGTCGGAAAGTTTTTCCAACATCGTTCTGGCGTGCCTGCTGGAACCGCTGCGGGTCGTTCGTGACAATCGTGGTGCAGATATCCGGTGGACAATCCTGACTGCAAGTGACGCACCAGTGACCAGTTCCAGCGGCATCCGTGTTGCACCTGACAGATCGCTTCAGGGCATGAGTGCGGCCGACCTGACTCTGATCGTGGGTGGTGACGAGTTCCGCGCGGAAGCTGTGCAGAAACCACTCTCGCGCCATTTGAATCCCTTATTGCGATCGGGAGTGGTGATCGGGGCGGACACGGGTTCCTGGCTGATGGCGGCCCTGGGCCTATTGGACGGGCGCCGTGCCACCATCCACTGGCAACTCCACGACGAGTTTGCCGAGAGCTTTCTGGCCACCGTCGTAGAACCCGACCGTTTCGTGCAGGATGGGCGGTTCTGGACTTGCGGCAGCGCCGCTACAGCGCTGGATCTGATCTTGGAATTCATCACCAGTCGTTACGGTGCAGTAGCAGCGCAAGAGGCAGCGGCCATGTTCCTGCAGGACAGCGCCAGTGCGCAACTTTCTGGTTCCGGGGCACGCGGGCTTCGCATCCATGGCTCAGAACAGCTGCGTATGCTGATTACCCGTATGGCTGACACTTTGGAAACACCGCTTTCGCTGGCCGAACTCGCAGCTTTCGCCAACATGTCAGAACGCAGTCTGGCCCGTCTGTTCAAGCAGGAGCTTGGTGTTTCTCCCGGGCGTCATTACCAGGCGCTTCGCCTGGCACGTGCGCGCGACCTCAGCACACATACCAGACTGAGTGTCGAGGAGATCGCCCTGCGTTGCGGCTTTTCTTCAGCGTCTGGGCTGCGCAGGGCGTTTCGCAAACAATATGGCCAACCAGTTCGCAGAAGAACCCGAAGGCAGGGTGATCAGTCCAACCCCTCTTGACGCGCGTTTGCCTCGCCCAAGATTGCCTTGCTCCTTTTATCAAAGATGAATTTCGAACAGTCACGTAATCCATCGCCACGCTGCGGCGATAAAGGCGACCTGTTCCAAGTAGTAATCTGTTGCCGCAGGCACCCCTGCAAATTGTGCAGTATATTCAACCATAGCACCGCACTTCCATCGATGACGGGAGAGCAAATTTTTCTCAAGGACAATAGCACGCTCTAAGTTTCTGACTGGTCTGCTTGATGGGCATCGTAGCTGGCTTCGAGTTCATTTCTGAGAAACTCACCAAAGTTCAAAGGTTCAAACCTTGCGATGCCTGTTTCCGGGAGGGGTGCGATTACGGCAGAGACATGTGGGTCAAAGAAGAACGGCACGGAATAGCGCTCTCGTCCGCTCGCATTGATCACCCGATGCGGCGTGGACAACAACCTGCCGTTGGACAAGCGATGCAGCATGTCGCCGACATTAACTACGAAAGCACCCTCGATTGGCGGCGCATCCACCCAATGGCCAGCCGGTGTCTGAACTTGAAGGCCACCAACATCATCTTGCGCCAGCAATGTCAGAAATCCAAAGTCCTTATGGGGGGCTGA
Source organism: Ruegeria arenilitoris (assembly GCF_013030265.1). Taxonomy (GTDB): domain Bacteria; phylum Pseudomonadota; class Alphaproteobacteria; order Rhodobacterales; family Rhodobacteraceae; genus Ruegeria; species Ruegeria arenilitoris_E. Next base: position 23,635 of record NZ_WPZQ01000011.1, on the reverse strand, counting down.
ACCGAACAGATCATCCGGCGCTTTCGGAGGCTGCGGTGGATAGTGAAGCAAGCGCAGCCATATAGTCGGCGTTTCGAATGCAGCGAGAATTGAACGATCCTCGGCACCAACTGCATCCAGTGCCAACCTCAACAGTTTGTTGCCCAATTCGGTCATTGCATGAGCATAGGCCTCACAAGCCTCTCGAAACCCATCCAGGTCTGGCCACTGGTTTGGTCCGGACAGATAGACATCAGGGTCTCTCTCCGGGTCCTCGCGCATCATCATGAACGAAGCAGATTGGTTCGGCTTTGTCACTTTGGCCAAATCGGAATTTACGTCCGTCGAGGTGTTTATGGCTATGTACCCGCGATGGCATTCATCCAGCGCAATTGCTTGCTTTTCAGTCTCTCGCAACGCGTGAAACTCTTTTGAGGCCGCGAACACGGCGGCGCGCAATGCAGGATCCACTCCATGATTTATGACATAGCCGAACCCGGTCTTGCCGTATGCATCTAGGAACTCCAGGGCCAGGTCGGATGTATCTTCGCCATCGATCAATGGTGAAAGATCAAGTACAGGAATAGTGTTGAATTCAGTCATCTGAGATCTCCGAAAAAAGTTTCGCTAAGCAGAGAGCCAAACGAGGAATCGCTATCCTGCGAAACGCTTTCGGCGGTGAGCGCTGTGGCGCTCTAAGACGACCAGGAAATCAAATTCAGACATACGTGGTACGCTAGGGTGGACGAAGGCACTGATCAACCAAAAACATCGTCACCCCGAACCCGCCGTTCGGCGATGTCAGAAGATACCTCAATGCGATCCATCAGCCCGAACATTCGCTGCCAGCGGAGAATTCTTGGTCAAATGGATCTGTTGTTACAATCCATTAATCACAATACCATACCACTAACAGATAGTTAGAGGAGAACTCCTGATGCGCGCATCGTTCGAACAATTGGAGGCATTCGTCACCACTCACAGCGAAGGGTCTTTTTCTGCGGCAGCGCGAAAGTGCAACAAAGCACAGTCGGTGATCAGCACTTTGGTCGCCAACCTCGAGGTCGATCTGAACGTCGAGCTTTTTGATCGCAGCCGAAGATACCCTACCCTCACCGATGCGGGAGAGATGTTGATCTCGCAGGCCGAAATTTTACTGGAGCGTCGCAGCCGGTTTCTGGCGATTGCCGATGCCCTATCCATGACCCTGGAAAACCGCATAACGCTCGCCATGGCACCGCACATCAAACTGGCCAATCTGGGAGAGATCATCCGAACCTTCAGCGCTGACTTTCCATCTGTTGACGTTGAGATCCAGTCGTTCGCCGCTGGAGATATCCAACGGCTGGTTGTTCAAGGCGAAGTGGATCTAGGCATTATTCTGGAACCCGAGGGCATCCCTCAATCGCTTGACTTCCGCTCTTTGGGCTCACTCAAGCTGGTTTGCGTCAGCCATCCGGAAAGCCCGCTTTCACATACACCCTCGGTCTCGTGGGAAGAGTTGCGCCTACATCGCCAGATCTTGTTGAAAGAAGCTGACAACCCTAACAGTGCTATCCTCAAGGCCTCGCCGTCGATCTGGCATGTTAGCACTGCAACTGAGGCTATCGATCTTGTGAGGGCCGATCTGGGGTGGTCGGCGCTGCCATTGCATGCTGTGGACATCTTTGTTCAGACCGGTGCACTGAAAATCCTGCCGCTGCAATTCGAGACCAAACCCTATGCCGAACGTTCGGTGGATATGGTTTGGTCTTTTGAAAAGCCGATGGGTCAGGCCACTGCCAAGCTGTGCGAGCTACTGGCTGAAAACGCCGTTATTCAGAACTCCACTATGGCTTAGGCTTCTTCGCGAAGCTCCTTTGCGAAAGATGCAATGGTGTGTTTTGGTTTTCCGAGAACTTCCCACGTTTCGCCGGCGACCAGTTCTTCCCGCAGTTGCTGCACGAAGGTGAGCAAATGCTCCATAAAGACCGCCTGCTCTTCCGGCAGCCCCATCTGGCCGATCGTCTCCATTGGTAACTGAGTGACTTCTGCCTCAGGTGCATAAGTTTTCAAAAATTCGGTCGCTCCCTCGGTGTAGGTCTTGGCCTGCCAGCCCTGAACGGCAAACTCTTTGTTTTTTGCCGCATCATTGCCAATGGCATTCAAAACGAGTTCAGCCAGGTCACTGGAATTGGTGAACCGGATTGGATGAACGTAATTACCGATGACGGCAAACTGGTTATCCATCAAGAACTTTGGCAGCGAATCCAGGAAGAACGAACAATAGAAGAAGGTATAGGGGATGCCGGACGCCTTGATGGCATCGATCCCGCCCTGACGGATCGCATTGGTACCATAAGCTATCCCTTCGGTAGAAAAATCGGGGTATGCGGTGTCAACGCCTGCAATTTGCATGATGTGCTGAACCCCTGTCTCTTTTGCCGCCGCGACGACGTTAATCACACCTTCCCGCTCGGTGTGGAATGGCGCGGTGGTGTCCAACGTCTCGGTATTCAGCGTGATGTACAGCGTCTCGGTTCCCCGTAAAGCTGAAAGCAGACTGGCCGGGTCTGACACATCACCCTGAACGAGCCGAACCCCAGCAGGCAGAGCAGCTTTAGCCGCCTCTGGGTCTCGCACGAGGGCGGTCACTTCAACGCCTTTCTCGGCGAGTTTTTTGGTCACACGATGCCCCAGATGGCCTGTGGCACCGATGATTGTGATCTTCTTGGTCATATTGATAACTCCTGTTTCAGCGACGCTTCTACAGGTTGGGCCCCAATGTCTTTAGTGATGATCCATCTGGTTGATAGATACTTTGCTGTGCGAATAGTTGATCTTGCCTCGCAGTTTAGACGAACACGTGAGCTATGACCGCCAAAGTGCCCGGTCGCACACCAAGCGGTAGAACCGCTTCAGGCTCAGCGCACACCTCAGCTGGGCTAAGCCACAAATCAATGAGAATGCAGGTCATATTGTTTTCGACCCATTCTGAGCACCCATCGGCCAAAGCTTTTGGTTGCGTCGTTGCGACAAATCAGAGTTCCAAGATTTTTCTCAATTAGGCAACTCACTATGATATAGAGAAATACGAATATCACTTTGTTGCGATGTAATTCATCAACACCGCCGAGCTAAGTTGATTTGGGAGGTCATAATGCTTCGTACATTGGTGTGCTTTATATCACTTGGACTGACGCCGACGAATATCTTGGCCGACGCTGTCCCAAGCGAACAGGCTGCTGAAGGTTTGTTCTCAGATCGACCTTATTCGCCATATGCGAACCGGAGCTTCCCTGAACGCCCACTTTGGGGAGACACGCACCTTCACACGGGGCTTTCACTGGACGCCGGCGCCTTTGGGAACACACTACTGCCAGACGACGCCTGGCGTTTTGCAAAGGGTGAGCAGGTTATTTCTTCCACAGGTCAACCCGTGAGGCTGGCCCGGCCACTGGATTGGATGGTTCTCACAGATCACACTGATCTCATGGGGTTTGCACCGGATCTGCAAGCCGGAAAGCCGGGCGTTCTTGCTGATCCAAAAGGATTGGAGTGGTATGAGGGTTACAAAGCGGGTGGTGAAGAAGCCGGAAAAACGGCCTTTGATATCATTACCAATTTCTCGCAAATGACCCTGCCCGAGATCCTACTCGAGTCTTACAGCCCCGGTGCAGATGCTTTCGCCTTCACTTGGGAAAGCATTGTATTGGCGGCCGAGCAGCACAACGATCCTGGAAACTTTACCGCGTTCATTGGGTTCGAATGGACATCGGTTCCCAAGGGTTTCAATCTGCATCGCAATGTCATGCTCCGCGATGGGCCGATCCGGGCCCTGCAGATGGTTCCCCCGGTTACACAACCACCTTATGGCGATACAGACCCAAAATCGTTGTATGCCTGGCTTGAAGAATATGAAGAAAAAACGGGAGGCCGCGCGGTAGCCTTTGCCCATAACGGCAACCTGTCGAACGGATGGATGTTTCCAACCGAAGACACCTATCACGGCGGCAAGGTCGACGAGGACTATGTAGCTGCCCGAGCAAAGTGGGAGCCGCATTATGAGGTCACGCAGATCAAGGGTGATGGTGAAGCACATCCATTCCTGAGCCCTGACGATGAATTCGCGGACTACGAAAACTGGGACGTAGGCAATCTCGATATCACAGAATTGAAGACCGACGATATGCTGGCTGGTGAATACGCCCGCGAAGCGTTGAAGCGCGGTTTGATGTTGGAAGAAAAGTTCGGCGTGAACCCCTATAAGTTTGGGATGGGTGGCGCTACGGACAGCCATACCTCTCTGGCCACAGCCGAAGAAGACAACTTCTTTGGAAAGTCCGTCAGCGTTGAACCTTCAGCCTCGCGGATCGAACATCCCTTCATCGCCAATGATCTTGGCGAAATCCCCGGCGACCTCCTTGTTGCCTCGGGATACACCGCCGTTTGGGCGACTGAGAATACACGTGCCGCTATCTTCGATGCGTTCAAACGCAGAGAGACCTATGCAACCACCGGACCCCGAATTGGCCTGCGGTTCTTTGGCGGATGGGATTTCAATGACGCTGACGTTGAAACCCGCTTCCTTGCAGATGTTGGCTACACCAAAGGTGTTCCGATGGGTTCTGACCTGCGTCCTCGCGAAGGCGATGGTGCGCCTGCATTCCTTATCGCGGCGCTTCGTGACCCGATCGGCGCTAATCTGGATCGCGTGCAAGTGATAAAGGGGTGGCTCGACTCCGAAGGGACCTTGCAGGAAAAAGTCTACGACGTGGCGTGGTCGGATAATCGTGTTGCTGATCAAAACGGCAAAATCCCAGCGGTTGGAAACACCGTGGATTTGGAAACCGCCAGCTGGACCAACACAATCGGCACCGCCGAGTTGGTAACCGTTTGGTCTGATCCTGATTTCGACCCGAACGCGCGGGCGTTTTATTATGTGCGTGCCATCGAAATCCCGACGCCGCGCTGGGTGCTGTATGACAAATTGAGGTTCGGCACCGAATTGCCAGAAGATGCGGTGCTCACACATCAGGAGCGCGCGTATTCGTCCCCGATTTGGTATACGCCGACAGAGTGACACGCTCTGTGCAGGAGATGAGAGCCCGAGGTAGCAGCCCTACCTCGGAGCTATAACCAAACATCTAAAGCGCCCGGAGCATTCATTAACTTGCAAAACCAATTTGTCTGATGCCAGCATCGATACATAAAACCTGATCGCGTTTCACGCAGGAGCCTTCATGCGATTACTAAAAGAACCTCTGTTCCATTTCTTCTTGATTGGAGCGGCAATCTTTTTTTGGTTCCACATAGTTTCAACAGATAGCGAGACAGTCGAAGACCTCGAGACTATCACGATCAGCGAAAGCGATGTCGCTCTGTTAGCTTCCCAGTTTGAAGCGATGCGGAAACGCTCTCCAAACAGCGCTGAACTACAAGCTTTGGTGAATGCGTCAATTCGTGAGGAGATTCTGGTCAGGGAAGCGAAAAAGCTTGGCTTGGATCGCGGAGATACCGTGATCAGGTCTCGGCTCAGCCAGAAAATGGATTTTCTAACCGAAGCTATCGCTACCTCAGTTGTTCCGGAGGACGAAGAACTAGAGGCGTTTCTTCAACATAACCCAGAACGCTACGCTACGCCCACCAAGGTGGCTTTCACTCAGGTCTTTCTGGGTGAAGATCCAAGCGATGCCGAAATTGAACAGGCGTTGACAGCACTGCGCACAGATCAAGATGTCACAGCTGTCGGTGCCTCCACACTGCTACCTGCCTCAATGCCCTTGACCCCGACCCGAGCAATTGACTCGGTCTTTGGCGCTGGATTTTCGAAAGATTTCGAGGAGGTTGAAACAGATCAGTGGTCGGGACCGATCCAGTCTGGTTATGGGGTCCATCTGGTTCAGGTATTGGCAATCGAGCCTAGTCAAATACCTCCCCTATCAGAAATTCACAGCGCGGTGCTGCGAGATTGGCGCCGTACGATGAGTGAGGATTTGGCGCTAGCGCAGTTTAATGCTCTTGCAGAGAACTACGAAATTGTGGCGCCTGATCTTTCAGGTCTGCTCAAATGAAACTCATCGTCTGCTTATTGCTAGCACTGCTGTTTGCGTGCTCCACAAGTGATGCTGATGCGCATGCGCTTGATCCGGGATACTTGGAAATTCGCCAAATCGCTTCTGACACATGGAGCGTTCATTGGCGAAAACCCGATGTGAATGGTCAGCCGATGGCGATTGATGCCGTATTGCCAGAGGGTTGTACACCGGCACGTGGGCCTGATCCGATTTCCGATAGCAGAGCGTGGGTTTCTTCCTGGGTTGTCGAATGCCGCGCGGACATTGCGGGGCAACCCATCAAGATTGAAGGATTAGAGACGCAACAGAACGATGTATTGGTACGGCTACTCCCCCTAGAATCCTCACCCGCAACACTTCGCTTCACATCAGATGCTATCGTCCAGAACATACCTTCTGAACAGACAACATGGTCGGTTTTCATCGCCTACTTCCAGTTGGGTTTTGAACACATATTGGAAGGCTGGGACCACCTTCTGTTTGTTTTCGCGTTGTTCATTCTGGTCCGCGATCCATGGAGACTGGTTGGGGCAGTAACGGCTTTCACACTTGCGCATTCCATAACCTTGGCACTTGCAACATTTGGTATTTTGAACGTTCCCGGTCCGCCGGTAGAAGCCGTTATTGCACTGTCTATCGTTTTTCTGGCGATGGAGATTGTAAAGAGCAGCGAAGGTCGGTTCCGACTTTCAAAACAAAAACCCTGGATCGTTTGTTTCGGGTTTGGACTTTTGCATGGTCTGGGTTTTGCAGGGGCTTTGGCTGACATTGGACTGCCCGCGGATGATATACCTGCAGCCTTGCTTGCGTTTAACCTGGGCGTTGAAGCCGGACAGCTTTGTTTTATCGGCGTCTTGGCTCTCTTGGTGACAACCTGGCGCCTGATTGCGGCTCCAATCAGCCAAGGGGCTACAGTAGTTGCCGCCTACGGCATCGGTTCAGTGTCGATGTACTGGCTCATAGAGCGTATCAGCGGTTTTTGAAGTGCCATGAACTTCTCACAGTAGAGGCAACAGGCTGCCCCAAAGGGCGATGTGATTGCAAACTATAATGCTGCGATACAACGGCACCGAATTGAGCGTGACGATCGTGGTTCGCCCCATGTGAAGAAACGCAGAAGGCATCTATGCAGGTTTTCGCAGCTCAAATAGTCAGTGATTGGTTCCCAAATTGCTGCTTATGCCAGTTCTTTGCACATGTTCTCGGCGAACAATTTCGAAAACCGCTGCGTAGCGCTCGATCTATACTGTGTCGGCGGATAAACTGCATAAATTCCTCCGGACGGGAGCGTCCAGTCCGGGAGTAGCTGGATCAGAGATTTATCCGCAAGCTCTTTGCGAACGTAGAAATCTGGAAGGATTGAGATACCTGCCCCGTCAAGTGTCATCGCCTTGATTGCCGGCGTCACGTCAGCCGACAGGGCACGCTTCATTTCAACATCAATTGTTTCGCCAGTTTGACCGGAAAAACGCCAGCGGAGCGGAGACGATAGTGCCCGATGTTCGATAAACGGAAAATTCGACAAGTCACTAGGTGTATCAGGATCGCCCAACTCATTGATGACCTCTGCAGAGGCAACGACGATCTGTCTGAACTCTCCCAACTTGCGGGCGATATTCGCAGAATCAGACAGCCAGCCAACACGATAGGCAATGTCGAATCGTGCTTCGACCGGATCTATCCGCACGTCACTCAATGTTAACTCGATGGTTACCGCGGGGTGCATTCTACGAAACTCCGCAACGACTGGAGCAACATAGTCAGCACCCAGATCAAGTGGTGCAGTGATGCGCAGTGTTCCGGAAGGTTCGGCATTACCACGCCTCACCATCGCGTAAGCTTCTTCCGCCTGTGCAACCGAAGCCTGCGCAGCCGCATAAAAAGACTGACCGATTTCCGTCAGGTTCAGATGGCGGGAATTTCGAACAATCAATGTCGCCCCAAGCTCTTCTTCAAGAAGTTGCAATTGCTTGCTGACAACGGCCTTGCTGACCCGCATACGATCTGCCGCCGCCGTGATAGTCCCGGCCTCAGCTATTGCCACAAAATACTCGAGCCGGTTCAGGTTTGATTTTGCCATTAAACGTCATCTTTTAGCTGACACTAAGTCCATATAATGCGTATTTAGCTGACGACGTCGACTCCCTATTTGTCACACGTAAGGCAACCGCGACGGCCATTGACGGTTGCCCTCTGACAAAGGAGATGACTATGAAAGCAATCCTGACCGCTACAGCAGCAATGATGATTTCAACGGCTGCAATGGCTGCCGACCTGAAAATCACCCACTTCACTCCCAACGAAGGCAGCCTGTTCCCGGTGTCTTCAAATCTGGTCGAAGGACCCAGCGAAGTGCTGCTGGTCGATGCGCAGTTTGAAAAGGATGATGCCGAACAACTGGTCAGCATGATCCAGGCGACCGGCAAACCGCTTATGACCGTTTTCATCAGCCACAAAGACCCCGATTTCTATTTCGGGCTGGATACGATCCGCGCAGCCTATCCCGATGTCAAAATTGTCGCCACGCCGGAAACCGTGAAAGGGATCGAGAAGACGATCCAGCTCAAATATGATTTCTGGGGGCCGATCCTGAAGGAAAATGCGCCGACCGAGTTGATCATCCCGGACGTTCTGGAGGGCGACAGCCTCACCGTGGATGGAGAAACCATTCAGGTTGTCGGTTTGGACGGCCATGACCCCGTTCACACCTTCCTCTGGGCACCGACCGAGAAAACCGTTCTGGGCGGTGTGGTTCTTTATGAAAACGTCCATGTTTGGCTTGCAGACAACCAAACACCCGAAAGCCGCGACAACTGGCGTGCAACATTGGAGCAGATCACCGCGCTCAACCCCGAGCGTATCATTCCCGGGCATGTCATCGGCGATAGTGCCGAGGATGAAAGCATCGTTGAATTCACCAAAGAATACGTCGCTACGTTTGAAGCAGCGTCGGAAGAGGCTGAAAACTCTGCCGCTTTGGTCGCAGCAATGCAGGAAGCCTATCCAACCTTCGAGAATGTTGGCGATCTTGAACTCAGCGCACAAGTTATCGAGGGCGAACGCTCCTGGCCTTGAAGAATAACTGAGCATCAGATTGTGCGACTGCCGAGAGTTGCCATACTAACGATCAGAGAGCCGGTTCTTACGATCCGGCTCTCTGCATTTAAACTGTTCAGGCGTTGAAACCCGGATGAGCATGCCTCTATTCCCCGATTTGGGGACAGTCGTTTCGCATTTCCTAATTTCGATATCTTGGTGCTCAAACCTGCCCCAAAATTGCAGCGTAAGAACGTGATCGTAGACCTCATACTCCGGGGGGTCACCCCCACACCTTAACTGTATTTATATTGCAGCAATCGAGTCATAGCAGGCGCGATCAGTCCAGTTGTTTTTCCTGGAGCTTAGCGGCGCGTCATGGTGATGAGTACCGTACAAGCTCCACTCAAAAGTGCTCGCCTACCAATGACGTTGCTAACTGAATTTACCAATTAATATCATATTGATACGTGGCGACCACTAAATACTAACCTGTTCGGAAAAGCATGATGCACACCTTCGAAGTTTGCCACAATTACGCCGATATTTGTTTCTAGGCCAAGCATAGACAAATCATAAAAAAAGACCTTTTTGGGGGAACATCAGTGAATACAACCGGATTGCGGCGGTCCGTGCAGGCGCACGTGGCTAGGGGTGGGCGCGTTGTCAAATGGAAAGGCAAGATTGCCAGTATCGCACCTTCGGTCTTTCTTGCAGCGGCATCGATAGGCACATTACCGTCAGGCGAGGCCCAAGCAGAAGTCATCACCGCATCGCAAACAGCGCCGGTAGTATTTGCGAGTGACGAAGACAACAGCATTACATCACCAACTTCGGTAACCGTTTCTGCACCCACAGCGCGCGCTGTCGAACTGGACACGGATTATTCCAGCGTCCTCACTAACGGCGGTTCTATCTCTGCGACCGCAAGCTCGCTGGCGGTAGGTCTTCAGGCGAACAACCAGTTGCGGCCCTCGGGGCAGATCATCAACACAGGCGCAATAAGCGCTTCCATAACCGGAGGTGCAGCCAACGTTACGGCCTATGGCTTCCTAGCCAATGACGAGTTCGGCGGGGCATTCTCAAACACAGGAACATTGTCGGCCAGCGCATCCACGGTCGCGGGCAATGCTGTCGCCACTGGTGGCAGGTTTGAAAGTGGTATTCAATCTACAGGATCCGTCATGAATGCAGGAGCCGTTTCAGCGGTCGCTGCGGCAGGATCGTCGAATGCCTCGGCTACGACTTTGATGTTTGGGGACGACGTCAGCACAACCATCAGGAACACCGGAACTCTCAGCGCCAGTACAACAAGCGGTGCTTCGGTTTCAGTGGCCGGCATCAATATCGATGGTGCGTTGAACGGCAGCATTATCAGTTTCAACACAATTACTGTCGCCACTAACACCGGAGCCGAAACGGCAGAGGCAGTTGCTGTCAGGGTCGCTGACGGCATGACGGGCGACTTTCTGAACTCCGGCAACATTTCGGTTTCCGCTCAAGGCAGCAGTGAAGAAACCAACGCCGATGCCTTTTATGTTAGCGGAGGAATGACCGGGAGTATCACCAATTCCAGCAGCGTTACGGTCAACGCATCGGGCAATTCGTCGGTCGATGCTGACGCCTTTTATGTCAGTAGCGGCCTGACCGGGAGCTTCCTGAATTCCGGTAGCATCATGGTCAAAGCCGATAGCGACGCGAGTGAAGCAGATGCTGACGGATTCTATGTCAGTAGTGGAATGACCGGTGACATAACAAACAATGGCACCGTCACCATTGAAGCGACCGGCGCGTCGCGGGCTGATGCTGACGCGTTCTATGTCTCCAGCGGGTTTACCGGAAGCTACTCGAATTCTGGCACGGTATCGGTCAGAGCAAGCGGTGCCACCGATCGTGCATCCGCATCGGGATTGCATGTGGCTGGCGGGATGGATGGAAACCTGTTGAACTCGGGCACGGTCACCGTTTCCGCCTCAGGGTCTTCCTCGGTGCGTGCGGATGGGTTCGATGTCAGCAGTGGCCTGACCGGTACTATCAACAATAGCGGCACGATTGCCGTGAAGGCAGATGGCAACGACGAAGTTCGGGTCAACGGGATCGACATCGCCGGCGGATTGACAGGTCATATCCTGAATAGCGGAACAGTTAGGGCCGAGGCCGACGCTGAGGGTACCAGCGGACGCGCCAGTGGTATCGACATCACAAGTGGCATGACAGGCAATATCTCTAATTCGGGCAGTATCACTGCCATCGCGCACGCAGGGTCCGACACAGCAAACGCCGCCAGCATACGTATCGGTGGGGGTCTGACGGGCAGTTTCCTGAATTCCGGTACCATAGCAGTTGATGCTCAAGGCGGCATCGATAGAACGGATGCCGATGCTTTCTATGTCAGCGGCGGAATGACAGGCGACATCACCAACGCCAGTACTGTCACGGTCAATGCTGCGGGGGGTACGTCGGTTTACGCAAGCACGTTTTACGTCAGCAGCGGTCTGAGCGGAAATTTCCTCAACTCGGGAAGCTTTACCGTCAAGGCTGATAGCGACTCGGGCGAAGCGGATGCGGATGGACTTTACGTCAGCAGCGGCTTGACCGGTGACATAGCGAACAGTGGGTCTGTGTCAATCGAGGCCATCAGCTCGTCTGAGGCAGATGCCAACGCTTTCTACGTCACCAGTGGATTTGATGGAAACTTCTCAAACACCGGTGTCGTTGTGGTTACTGCGAAAGGTGGCTCTAGCCAGGTTCAGGCGGAGGCCCTGCATGTATCCGGAGGTATGACTGGAAACCTGTCGAATTCTGGCACGGTCGTAGTCAACGCATCAGGATCAACATCAGTCCGCGCGGACGGTGTTGATGTCAGCAGCGGACTGACGGGGACAGTCACAAATAGCGGTACGATTGTTGTAAATGCTAAAGGGTCCGATGAAGTTTCGGCCAATGGTATCGACATCGCCGGCGGACTGACCGGTGACTTCAACAATCTGGGCGGTATCTCGGTCATGGCCGATGCCAGTGGATCCAGCGCTCGCGCCAGCGGTGTGGACGTTACCAGTGGCATGACCGGCAACGTGGCCAACTCAGGCAGCATCAGAGCTGTCGCACGTGCGGGTTCCGATGCCGCGAATGTCGCGGGTTTACGCGTCGGTGGCGGCTTGACCGGTAGCATAACGAACAACGGATCAATCCGTGCAGAGGCCGTCGCATCTTCGTCAGATGCATTTGCTTACGGCATGATCTCTTATGGTGACGTAACCGGGAACATTACCAATGGGGGCTCGGTATTTGTATCGGCATCCGGTGAGGATACGGCCACTGCTTCGGGCTTTCGCGTCGATGGTAAGCTGACGGGTACGTTCTTCAATTCTGGCAGCGTAGCCGTTACGGCGACTGCCACGGGTGCGTCTCACGAAGATGTCATGGCGATGGGACTGGATGTCACGGGTCACATCCAGGGTGGTTTCAATAACTCGGGTGTCCTGTCGGTCAAGGCGATCGGAGAGAACAAACAAGCATATGCCTATGGTCTCTACGCTCAAGATGGCGTGACCGGGGATGTTCTGAACAGTGGGCTTATTCGCAGCGAGGTCGATAGTGGAACGTCCGCAGATGTCTACGGTATTCGAATTGATGAAGGGCTGGATGGCGCCTTCTCGAATACGGGCACGATTCAAGTTGTCGGCCGGATCGATGAAGATGACCTGGACGCCTATGGTCTCTATATCAGTGGCGGTGTCACCAAGGATGTCAGCAACAGCGGTACAATAGCGCTACAGGCCATCGCCGAAGATGAAGCCGAGGCGATTGGGCTGAGGTTGTCCGGTGAGGTTGGCGCAAACATCATGAACTCGGGCAATATCTCGGTCGTCACGCAAAGCACGGCCAATGACGCACTTGGCTATGGCATTTCCGTGGTGTCGGGGCTGGAAGGTAACATCGTCAACTCGGGCGCGATTTCGGTTCAGGGTATTGGTGCGACCGAAGCAACCGTTGCGGGCGTCTATATCAACCGGGAGTGGACCGGCGCGTTGAACAATTCCGGGACGATCCGGGCGATTGCTGACGCGGGAACGAAACAAGCCGAGGCTTACGGGCTGCTAACCAGAAATGATCAGGTTGACGCGAACATCGAAAACTCCGGGTCTTTCGCGGTGCAAGCCAGTTCTGATGATGAATATGCCTACGCCTATGCGCTCTACTTTGACCATGAAGAAGCAGTCAGCACCCTGAACAACACCGGATCAATGACGGTTCGGGCTGCAGCACAGAAGGAAGCGCGGGCTGCAGCACTGTATGCACAGGACGGATTGAAAGGTGATTTCCGGAATCAAGGTGCCATTTCCATCCGGGCCAAATCGTCAGACAGTGTTGCCAAAGCCTATGGTTTGCATGTGGGTAGCGCGGGCGACGATGACCATTTGAACGGCAGCATCGCCAATGAGGGCTCGGTATTTGTGTCGGCAACTGCGCAAGACGAAGCTGAGGCCTATGGCTTCAACATCGATGAGCAACTCAATGGCGGCTTCTCGAATTCTGGATCAGTCATCGCACAGGCCACATCGCAGGAAACCGAAGCGCAAGCCTATGGGATCTATGTAGGAAGCAAGGTCAGTGGTGATGTCACAAACAGCGGCACTGTTTCAGTTCGCGCAGAAGGTCACAGCGCAAATGTGGCCGGGGTCTTCGTTCGCGATGGGCTAGAGGGCAAGCTAACGAACTCGGGAACGATCACCGCGCAGAGCTTTTCGGCCACCGAAGAATCCAGTGCACGCGGAATTTACGTGCGCGGTAGTACCAGTGATACGGTTCAAAATCAGGGTAATATCACAGCTTTTGCCCAGGGGGTCGAACGCGCGCGCGCTCAGGCCGTTCTGTTATACGATACGATGGCAGGCGACGTCGCAAACACAGGAACAGTTACGGCCACTGCCAGATTGGTCAATGCAACGAACAATGCCGACGGCACCGCCGCTGGATTCTACATCGAGGACATGCAGGGCAATTTCTCCAACAGCGGCGTCATTCGGGCCTATGCGGCAGGTGGTGACAAAGTCAACGCCTACGGCCTGCACTTCGGGAACTTTGATGGTGTAATCACCTCCGTTGGCGATATCTCCGCGACGTCGGCCTCAGGGGACGCCTATGCGATATATCTGGGAACCGGCGCAGGGACGCTAAACCTTGTCACCCAAGACAAAGTCGGGGGGCTGATCCGGGTACAGGAACATAATGTAAATCTGAATGCCATCGGTGGCAGCGCGGTGTTTCAGTTCCAGGACGCTGCAACGGGTTCAGGCACATTTGCCACAACAGCCTCTGATGGCCGGTCAGCGTGGTTTGTCCAAGATGAAGGTGGCGCGGCACCAATTTATGCCAGCGTTGATTCCGCCGAACTGTTGAACTCGGCCGACGTGACGGCCTTCTACGGCGGAGTGGTCAATGGCTCCATGAGCACACTAAACTACGGAGGGCAGGCTCAGGTTACGCGCAATTCGGCAACCGGCCGTGTTTCGGGTGTCAGCTTCGGCCCCTTCCACCCCTATGTGATTGTAGATGCTGCGAGTCGCCGTTTTGAAAACGTGCCCGGAGTTGATACCGACGTCACAGTTTTCAATGGCAGTGTTGGGTACTCCGGACAACTGGATAATGGTTTGGCGCTGGCGCTTGGGCTGGGTGTCCTCCGCTCGAACGGTGATACCGATACGACAGATTTTGACACAAATGGCGTGTATCTGGACGCGTCTTTGGGGCGTCAGATTGGATCTTTCACAATTGAGGCCGGGCTAGGCTATGGCTGGTTGTCGACCAAGCGCTCACGCCAAATTGCCGGCAGCGCCAACGCAAGCGCCGACTACAACAGCACTCTCGCAACGGCCTATCTGGGTGTTGAGCGATCTTTTGACGTCAGCGACGCGTTTGCATTGCTGGGTTTCGGCAGTGTTCGTTATACCCGTCAAGATGATGACAGTTATACCGAGACCGGTTCATCTGCCAACGCAACGGTCGGAGCCGCAACCACCGAAGTCATCGAAGCCCGCTTGGGTGTCGAAGCCGAACATGCGCTGAACAGCGGCGGTGTCCTGATCGGCCAACTGTCGGGTGTCCTACGACGTGATCTGGGCAATACCGATGCGAGCGTTACAGTATTTTCCACAACACAGGATCTTTCGTTCGCATCGACAGATTTCACCGGAGCCAGCGTGCTGCTCGGATACGAGCACGACTTTGCCCGCAACATGACGTTTGAAGCAAATGCCGAACAAGAGTTTGGAAGCGAAGCCCAGGGACCGTTCTTCAAAGCCGGTCTGCGGTGGTCGTTCTGATCAACAACGACAATAGGCAAGCGTTTATGTAGGTTGTAGATACAAATCGCTCGAGAGTTGCGGCTGCAAGCAACTCATCCAAATCTGGTCAAACGTCAGATAGCGATCGAGTGCACTTTCAAGGACCGGCTGGAACGCTAGGCGCGGTTTTGAACCGGCCTATGGTTCATTTGTGCTTACGGCTTGGCCTTCGGACCCTTCAATCATGTTGTTCAGGCTCTCGTGCGAACTGCAATCCACCTCCGGTGATGGCCCTTGATTGAAGGAGTCAGAGCAAATACGGCTTCTTTCATCCCGCTGCGCGTGATTTTCACATGCACGGATGCCAGTAGTTCGCGACGGTCCAAGCAATTAACTCCACAAGAGAAACAGGCTGCGATCATTTTGCTAATCCGTTCAGCCAAAGTTGGTTGACCAAGCTAGCCCGGACGGGTCTTTGTCTTCGGTAGTTTATCCGCGTTCTGCGCTGCCCACTCGTGCATTTCATACAACAGTGGGATCAGGCTTTGCCCCAAAGGTGTGAGGCTGTATTCGACGTGTGGCGGTATGGTCCGAAAATCTTTGCGAGAGACAAACCCCGTCTCCTGCAACTCGCTGAGTTGCCGCGTCAATGTGCGATGAGTAATGGACCCCAAGTTGCGTTGGAGTTGATTGAAACGGCAGCTGCCTTGCGCCAACCAATAGATAACCAGCAGTTTCCAACGTCCTGAAATGGCTGAGATCAGTGATTCAATCTGGCAGTGTTCTTCAAGTTCGTCCGATTTCATTACAGTATCCCAAATGACCGTACTTGTTGGATCGATCGTACAAAGCTAGCTAACCATCAATGCAACGTGCCGCAATGGGGAACCCGATGACCAAAAAGAAGATCGTGATCGTGGGTGGAGGCTATGTCGGGTTTGAGGTCGCCAAGAAACTGGACGCTTATGCGGATGTCACCCTGATTGAGCAACGTGAAGCCTTCGTGCAGCCGCCTGCCGCGATCCGTGCGCTAGTTGAACCCACATTATTGGACAAGATCATCCTCCCCTACGACAACTTACTGGAGTCAGGAAAAGTTGTGCGGGGTCGTGCAGTTTCAATTTCCCAAACCCAGGTTAGCCTGGACTCTGGAGCCGTTTTCCCGGCGGATTTTTTCGTGATCGCAACTGGATCGTCTTATGCTGCCCCATTCAAACCGTCGGGAGACAGCATCGCTGATTTCCGTCAAGCCAGCATGGATGTCAGTGGACGGTTAGCACGGGCGACTTCTGTAGCAATCGTCGGCGCGGGCGCCGTGGGAACTGAACTTGCGGGCGAGATCTCGGCGGCGCAGCCGGGAAAGACCATCACCTTGATTTCTTCCGATGACACCTTGTTTCCAAAATACCCAGCTGGATTTGGTACACAGCTCAAACGCAAACTCGAACGCCTCGGCGTCACTGTCATTCTTGGCCAAAGGGTGCAGGACTTGCGTCATTTGGATCGGCCTTACGAAGGATCTGTGACTCTGGCTGATGGCAGTGTGATTACCGCTGATCTTGTGTTTCCGGTGATTGGCTCTAAACCTCAAACATCATTGGTCCAAAGTCTTCCGGGTGTGACCTCAGGCACTGCAGGCCGTGTTGAGACCGACAAGTGGTTGCGGCCGTCGGACTACCCGAATGTCTTCGTAGCCGGTGACATTGCCAACGTTGGCGACGGAATGACAATTGTCGCGACGACCCGACAAAATCCATGGCTCATCAAGACGCTTAAGAAAGTGATAGATGGTGCATCCGTCGAAAAGCAGAAGCCTTACGTGCCATGGAAAAGAGCTCCCATTCTGGTGCCACTCGGCCCCGTCATCGGAAATAGCTGGCTCTTTGCAACCTTCGGCGACTGGATCACCCGCATGATGAAAGGGAAAGCGCTCTTCATCCCCAAATATCGCAGGGCGTTCGGGTTTACCGATGCTGATAAATAGACCTGCTTCTCTGGAAAGAACTGTCAGCGCTCTTCTTCAGTAACGCCTGTTGAGCTGAGGGTATCATGTTGCCCTAGTCGAGCCTGAACCCGATTTTCATAGCGACCTGAAAGTGAGCAACCTCACCATTCTCTATGTGACCGCGAATTTCTGAAACTTCGAACCAATCAAGGTTTTTTACTGTCTCAGCCGCCTTTGAAATTCCCGACTTGATAGCGGCATCGACAGATTCCGTTGACGTGCCGACGACATCGATCTTCTTGTAGGTTGCGTTGGTCATTTTCGCTCTCCCTAGGCTGAAATGGATGATTGAACGTAAGCTTGATGGCTCCTCTGAAATTGCTCTTACGGTCCTTCATCTCTGTAAAGAGATCAACTGGATTGCCCCTTGCAGATCCACGCCTCGCTGAATGCGGGCACCTGAGCGCCTCAGAGAAGACTGATTAGCAGTTCATCAATAGTGATACGGCAACGCTGGTTTTAATATTTTTGCTCGCAGCTTGCGGTTTTTTTCCACATATCATTGGGCCGGTGGAATTCACGGTAAACCAAATCTTGCTCGCGGTCTGATAGCTACAATAATATTGGGCCGCTTCTCAAAGCGGGCTTTATTGTATTAAGGCAGGGCGCAATTTAGCGAGTTAGTTTGCGATGCCCTGCCCCGGCTGTTTGGGACCAATTCCGCCCGTTTTGGACATCATAGCCTTCGCATAGTCACGTCTTGCTGTTGAACGATCTTCGAATCGAGCGTGTACGACACAAAAGAACAGGGCACCATCATCTAGGCCATTGCGAGGTGTAAACCAATCATAAGCGTCGGTTGGCTCTACCGACGCAAACTGTTTTGGCGATGGCGCTACAGGTACTACATTGGCTTCACTATTCGTGATGTCATCAAGCAGCGTTGGGCGCGCTGTGCCCGTATCGGGCGTGAGAATACCCATGATCTGTTCGCGACCAGCCGGAACGAAACGCCCGTTTTCCTCGACTGGAAACCGGATCTGCTGTCCCGCATATACATCTCGTTGAACTTCGCTGTTCTTAACAACAATCGTTCCATTGACGAGCACATAGGGAATACCTTGCGACGGAAGGCCTTGTTGACCCAGTGTATAGTTTGCCTTTTCGGTCACTGTCTGGGGATCAAAAATCGTTATATCGGCGACCATACCTTCCTGCATCCGCCCGCGCACCTGCATTGATCGCAACCCGGTATCACCCAATCGCTTTGCATGGATGTAGCTTAACTGAGTGAGCGTAAGCATTAGTGGCACATTTGCTTCACGTGCCAGCCTTAAGACAAGCGCATGGCTACCGGCAGACCTCGGGTGTCCTGCGTAATCTTCATAGGGCGCATCCCAACTCATCAGATTGCCCTCAATGTCCAACCCGGCCATCCCGTCACCAGAGATGCCGTACCCAGCAATTGTTATCCAATCATTGAGCCACTGCTCTCTTGGCGGACTAAATACTATAGCGGTTCGTCCGGGCTCATTCTCTGCAAAGTTCAAGAACTCGTCTTTGGTTACGAAGCGGTCGAGTTGCGGATCAAAGATTGTCTCTTCGTATTTGTACCCCATCGAGCCTTCCCAGTTTTCCGGGGCGATAATGGAGGCGCCGTAGTTGCCCGACCCGGCGGTCCAGGGATAGTAACTCGACCAGACGTTGTAACCTTGGTCGCGGGCCATCTGTAGTTTTTCCTGGTTTTCCCACCAGCCATAATCGTTGTCGTGATGAATGTGCAGTGGGGCGCCAAGCACCATCGCGTTGACAAGGATTTCATTAACCCCCGTTTGTGTCTCAGTCGGCGTAGAAGCACTGGGGTGAAACCGGTGATGTACAGAGGTCACCCGCCCGTAACGGGCCGCTGCACGTTGCGCTTGGAACATCTCATACGTGGTAATACCTTCACGGGCATACCCAATGGTCGATCCAACGCCGAGCGCGCCAAGACGCAGGCCTTCATCAAGCTGCGCCGTGATTTCGTTCATCTGCTCACGATTGCTTGGAACCGAAGACCATCCTTCAACGCCATCTTCCACCGATTGTGCCCTAAGAGCGAAGAAATTGCGGAAATCGATGTCTCCTCCTTCAAGTGCAAGACCGTCATGAACCCGCATCCGTGCGAACTCTTGCCCAACGACAGTACCGTAATTGGCCTGCGTAACGCCCTCGCGCGCGTCATACCACTCGTCGATGTTCGCGGCCCCGACCTCGAAATCCATTTGGGTTGTGACGCCGTCACGAAGATTTACCTTGATGCCCCACGGGTCCAGGCCGTGTTGCTCGAGGTCGATGAAGCCTGCGGCTACAACATGCCCTGTCGCATCGATGGTCTCAGCGCCTTCAATAGCGTCTTCGGTAATCGACGTAATCCAACCATTGCTTATTCCCACATTAGCGATTTGATCAAATCCGGTTTCCGGATCCATCACACGACCATTGAGAATTACAACGTCGTAAGTTTGCGCGACGCATAGCGTCGCAACAACAGACAAGGTACCTGCCAGAAACACAGTTCGCATAGACGAAGCCTCCCTTTGATCTGCAGGATAGCGGAAAGCGGCATTCAATCAACAAAACGGCATATATCGATGTCTTGTGGCAACATGTTCGCGAATGAGCGACTGTGTTCGCTAAGCTCACACGGGGACCAGATTCAGATCGGCACAACTGTCCCTTTGTAGCTTAGTATTCTTTCGGATTCGCACCCGAAGATGCAAGCCAAGGGAAGTTATCCTCATGACCCTTGCGCCAAGAGAGAAATGTCCGTCGTTCGAATACGACAGCATTTTCAACCCTAAACAAAGCACCTTCTGCAATTAAATCGGTGACCATGCGTCGGGGAAGATAGGCGGAGCCGCCTTCAGAAAGCAGATGCGCAAGCGCCCAATCCGGACTACTGAAGGCAACGGATGCTGTTTCGTCGGTTGGCCAGGCTTCGGCGTGTTGCGCCCTAAATGTGGCGCCGTAGTCCACATAAATGTAGTCAGGATCCCACCGCACTGCCTCACGCTGTCTCGTGGCGACCTGGATCAAACTGTCGGTGGTGAATTCACGACTGTCAAAATCCGTCCCGACAAGAGGCTCGGTCAGCAGTGCTGCATCGCTCATCCCGCTCTGCAACCAGGATTGAGCATTTCCAGTCAGCCCGGACCAGATCTCAATGGCTGTTTCTGGATGGTCGTCCCGAATTCGCCTGATCCAATTTTGACCTAAGCCAGTCCACAGTCCCGGATCACAAACGAAACTGAAAAGACGTATCACGCCCCGGGGCAGGTTGGCACGCGAGCGCGCATTTTCCCAGGTGCGGGTAATCACTTCTGCCTGTTCCAGAAACCCAAAGCCCGCTTTGGTCAACATCGCACCCTTACGGGACCGAATGAGCAATCGGGTCCCCAAGGCTTGGTCCAATGCGTCGAGCCGGGCGGTCACCGCAGACTGCGTGATGTTTAGCTCCTCAGCCGCCCGATTTAGATTTCGAGTACGAACGACGCTGAGAAACGTCTGAATTGCGGCTATGTTCATAAATAGATAATGCAGATTTATCGATGTAATTGATAGAATAATTCCGTTTTATAGAATTTCCTTTTTCTGGCACCGTAGCGTGGACAGACAAAGGAGGCTTATCATGGAATTCAGCATCCAACTTTCTGCAGATTACCCTGATAAATCCTATGGCGGCGATCGGGTCTATGCCGACATGCTGGATCAGGCGATCCTCGCGGACCGGTTGGGTTTTGATGCCGTGTCGGTGACCGAACACCACCTGATCAACTGCTTGATGATGCCAGCCCCGCTTCAGTTTGCGGTCAAAATCGCGGCGCATACAAGCCGCGTCAAGATCATGACCTCAATCGTCGTGCTGCCACTACACGACATGCGCACCTATGCAGGCGAATTGGTTGTTGCCGACATCTTTACTGAAGGGCGTCTGATGTTGGGTGTGGGTCGCGGGGCCTTCAAATACGAGATGGAGCGGCTGGGAGTGCCGATGGAGGAAACCCAAGCCCGGTTCAATGAATCGTTGGCCGTTTTACAGGCACTTCTGTCCGAAGAAGAAGTAAGTTGGGATGGTGACTTCTATCAGTTCGACCCGATCACCATCATGCCACGTCCTCTACGTCCCGGTGGGCCGCAAATGATGATGGCGGTACTGAACCCCGAAGGTATTTATCACTGCACCAAACGCGGCTTCCACATTCAGACGACACCGCTTGCGGGAAACCAGCAGCTGTTGTTGGAACAAGTCGATGGCTTCAGTCGCGCCAAAGGCGAGATGGGAGAAGCTGGGCGCGATCTGACCCTGTCGCTTTCACGGGTAGGCTTTGTAACCCAAAACGAAACTGACCGACAAAACAAGATCGCGGCTGCGAACAGGTACTACAGCCGTTTCGACAACGTGTTTACCGGGCCGGGTGTCGTGGATAAGGGAATGATCCGCGAGCTTCCGCGCATGCAAACTGTCGATGAACTAGCCGAAAGCCTGCTCATCGGCACGCCGCAGGAAATGATCGACAAACTCGGTCCTTATTCCGAGCTCGGCATCGACAGGGTAATCCTGAACCCCAATTTCGGGTGCAACGCTCAAGAGACGCTGGATGGGCTGCAGTGTTTCGCCGAAGAGGTCATGCCTCATTTCACCAGTCGTACTGTCACCGAGGCGGCGGAATGACCGTAAGCCGTGACATGTTTATTTCGGCTATGCGTCAGGTTGCCAGTTCAGTCACCATTGTCACAACCGATGGGTCTGCCGGGCGGGCGGGCGCGACCGTGAGTGCATTTACCTCGCTTTCCGCTGATCCCCCGTCGGTACTGGTCTGCCTGAGAAGCGACAGTCGGATTGCCCGGACAGTCGCCGCAAACGGTGCTTTCAGTGTTAATGTCTTGCCCGAGGATGCCTCACACCTCGCTCAAAAATTTTCCGGGATGTTCGATCACGCCCAAAGGGACCCGTTTCAGGGCATAGAAATGTCAGAGGCGCCTTCGGGTGCGGTCCTTGCCGGAGCCACATCTTTCAACTGTACAGTTGAACAGACAATGACCCATGGAACTCATTCGGTTGTCGTGGGCAGCGTCAGTACAGTGAGTGAAGCGGGTATGAGACCCCTGGCCTACATGGCGGGCGCATACCACGTTGTTCGCCCTCAGAACGACCCAACAGGAGAACCGCAATGCCAATAATTCGTGTCGAAATGTTTTCAGGACGCACCCCAGAGCAGAAGCGGGCACTTGTCCGAGAGCTGACGGATGCCTTTGTCAACGCAGCAGGAGGGACGCCGCAAAGTGTGCACGTGGTGATAACAGATGTGGATAAAGGCGATTGGGGTTCCGGCGGACAGCTCTGCTCTGACAAGTTTCCGGATTGAGGGCTGATAGATGGCAGAGGTGATCGACTGCGAATTCTCCGTTCAGGGCGACGGCCCACCGCTCTTTTTGATTCACGGAATCGGGGCGGCGCGCAATACCTGGGCCAAGGCTCTGCCGATTTTAACCGACCATTTCACCGTCGTGACCTATGACCTTCGCGGACACGGGACCTCGCCGCTGCCGGAAGATCCATTTGGTCTGGACGAGTTGGTCGCCGATCTGGAGCGGGTGCGAGAGAAGACAGGGTTTGAATGCGCACATTTCGCCGGTCATTCCCTAGGTGGCATGATCGGGCCAGCCTATGCATTGAAGCACCCGAATCGCGTCAACTCGCTGGGACTTCTGTCTACTGCCGCTTTTCGCACCAAGGAAGACAGCGCGAAGGTCTGGGGGGTCGTGCATGCGATGGAAGAAAAAGGCATCCCGCAGGTTTTGGAAACCCTGACCGCCCGCTGGTTCACCGATGAATTCATCGCGACACATCCGGAAGTGGTTGAAAACCGGCTGAAGCAGGTGATCAGAACGGATCCGGATGTTTTCCTGAATGTATTCCGAATCTATGCGGACACAGAAATGGCATCTTGGCTGCAGCGCGTCACGGCCCCGTCCCTGGTGCTCACCGGTGAATATGACGGGGGCTGCAATCCGCGCCTGAATCGCCTGATAGATCAAGCGCTGCCGAACTCGGAACTGTTGATCCTGCCAAAGCTAAAGCACTCGATCCTGTTGGAGGCGGGCGACCGTGTTGCTGAACATCTCTGTCGGTTTGTTGCCGCCAACTCGGTGGAGTAATCGCTTCGCGGACGTATTTTGCTCGACACTTCTTCTTATCTGTGACCCCAACTTCATATTGGGGTCACAGGTGGGTTATCGAAAACTACTCCGCAGGTATTGTAGAGCTTTCCGGATCTATGGTCGAAGCA
>NZ_WPZQ01000010.1 GCF_013030265.1 Ruegeria arenilitoris | reverse complement strand
CGTCAGGCCGTCTCTCCGACCCGTCAGCACCGCCTCAGCAGCGCCGGTGAAGGGGTATTTACGGATTAGGTTCGGGACCTGCAACCCCCATTTTGAAAAAACTTCACATTTCCTGCCATATTTTGACATTACCCAACAAATACAATGCATTAAGTTATGATTAGCAATTCATTAAGGCTGTAGCGCCGGGCTCATACCACTGCTTTCAAGCCATATACTCGGCTTATTATCGGAATCGGATACGGAAGATGGCCCTGAACTCGGTTTTCAGACAGAATCCTTAGACAGAAACCGCCCCGAGTTTCACTTCGGGGCGGCTAAGAAGCTTCAGTTTCTTTTAACCGATCAGCTCAGGTCAAATCGATCAGCGTTCATCACCTTGTTCCAGGCGCTGACAAAGTCGCAGACGAATTTACCACCCGCATCGTTCTGACCATAGACTTCGGCCAGAGCCCGTAGCTGCGAGTTTGATCCAAAGACCAGATCAACACGCGTACCGGTCCACTTAACGTCACCGGTCGCACGATCCCGACCTTCGTATACTCCATTACCATCGGCAGACGGTTTCCACTCGGTACCCATATCAAGCAGGTTCAGGAAGAAGTCGTTGCTCAATACTCCGACACGATCCGTGAACACGCCATGATTGCTGTCACCAAAGTTACCACCCAATACGCGCATACCACCGACAAGCACGGTCATCTCAGGCGCGGACAGTGTCAGCAACTGCGCTTTGTCGACCAGCAACTCTTCCGGTGAAACACTGTACTCCTTGCGCTGATAGTTCCGGAAGCCATCCGCGATCGGCTCCAGCACGGCGACAGAGTCCACATCCGTCTGGTCCTGCGACGCATCAGTACGCCCAGGGGCAAATGGAACCTCTACGTCGTGCCCGGCAGCTTTGGCCGCTTGTTCGATGGCTGCAGCACCACCCAGAACGATCACATCCGCAAGCGAGACTTTCTTGTTGCCGGATTGCGCATCGTTAAAGGCCTTCTGTACACCCTCAAGCGCAGCGAGCGCCTTGGACAGTTTGAGAGGTTCGTTAACATCCCAGTCCTTTTGCGGCGCAAGGCGAACACGAGCACCGTTGGCGCCGCCACGCATATCCGAGCCGCGGAATGTCGAGGCCGAGGCCCATGCCGTGGAAACCAGTTCCGAAACAGACAGTCCGGTCGCCAAGATTTTGGCCTTCAGGTCTGCAGTATCCGCTTCATCGATCAGGTCATGATCAACAGCCGGAACGTTGTCCTGCCAGATCAACTCTTCAGTCGGAACTTCCGAACCCAGATAACGCGAGCGCGGACCCATGTCGCGGTGTGTCAGCTTGAACCACGCGCGGGCAAAGGCATCGGCCAGCTCTTCGGGGTTCTCGTGGAACCGTTTCGAGATCGGGCCGTAGATCGGATCCATCCGCATCGCCATGTCGGCGGTGGTCATCATGGTTTTGACCTTCTTCGACGGATCATGTGCCGCCGGTGCCATATCTTCTTCCTTAACGCCGATCGGCTCCCATATCCACGCGCCCGACGGGCTTTTGGTCAGGTTCCAGTCATATCCGAACAGCAGGTCGAAATAGCCATTGTCCCATTTGGTCGGATTGGCGGTCCAGGCACCTTCGATACCGCTGGTGGTGGTGTCGTCACCTTTGCCGCTGCCGAACTCGTTGATCCAGCCCAGTCCCATGTCTTCGATGGGGGCTGCCTCAGGCTCGGGTCCGACCAGATCAGGGTCGCCCGCACCGTGCGCCTTACCAAAAGTATGCCCGCCGGCGACCAGAGCGACCGTTTCCTCATCATTCATCGCCATCCGGCCAAAGGTATCGCGAATGTCCCGGCCAGACGCCAGCACGTTCGGTTCGCCATCAGGACCTTCCGGGTTCACGTAGATCAGCCCCATCTGAACCGCAGCCAACGGGTTTTCCAGATCGCGTTCACCTGAATATCTGCTGTGCGGGTTATCAGTCGGTGCCAGCCAGTCTGTTTCAGCACCCCAGTAGATGTCTTCTTCTGGTGCCCAGACGTCTTCGCGGCCTCCGGCAAATCCAAATGTCTTACCGCCCATGGATTCGATCGCGCAGTTGCCGGCCAGAATCATCAGGTCGGCCCAGGAAATCTGGTTCCCGTATTTCTGCTTGATCGGCCACAGCAGGCGACGCGCCTTGTCGAGGTTGCCATTGTCCGGCCAACTGTTGAGCGGAGCAAAACGCTGTGTTCCGGTAGATCCGCCACCGCGCCCATCAGCCGTACGATAGGTGCCGGCGCTGTGCCAGGCCATGCGAATGAACAGACCGCCATAGTGACCATAGTCTGCAGGCCACCAGTCCTGCGAATCCGTCATCAGCGCGTACAGATCCTGCTTGAGGGCCTCAAGATCAAGCTTCTTGAACTCTTCTGCATAGTTAAACGCTTCGCCCATCGGGTTCGACGCGGGCCCATGCTGATGCAGGATGGACAGGTTTAGTTGGTTTGGCCACCAGTCCCGGTTCGACCGGGAACCCGCGCCATGCATTACCGGGCATCCGCCCATGTTCGGGTTGTCGCTTCCATCCATTTTATTCTCCAATCCTGGCTGAGGCCCGTCTGCTAGGCAGGTCTATTTTGAGGTGAGCAAGATGACAGGAAAATGTCGTCAATGCCTGCTTACCCTGAACAAAATGGTTACAGGTGCCGTAACTTTGAAGATGTCACGCGGCAGCATGGTATTGGCGGCTATTCTGTCTTGCCTGAAACAAGGTTTAGCAGAACAAAGCCATGCGAAAAAATTTTGTTTATTGATGAAATTGATAAGATAAAGCTATCAGGTCATCATCGTGGCCCTGGTGGGTTAAACTGCGCAGAATACGCCCCTGATAAATAGGCAACCTGCAGATTTCGAACCTGTACGATGAAACTTGTCGCTTGCAGGCCTTTTTGTCGCGAACGCGCTTGTGTGTTCCGAAAAGCTGTAGAAGTAGTGAGCCATGGATCGTAATCGTATTGCAAAACGTCTGGATCGCCGCGCAACCGGCTGCAATCTCGTGCCGCAACGAGCGTAATCGCCTTTTAGGGCGCTCTGCCTGCACGACTTCAGACGACATTTGGAATACCTATGACAACCGCTCAGCCTTTGCGTTTGGCCATCGATATCGGTGGCACCTTTACCGACACCGTTCTTGTGTCCGGCGAAGAGACCATTCTCGCCTCGACCAAGACCCTCACCACCCATCAGAACCCCGCCGATGGTGCCATGGAAGGCGCGATTCGCGTCATGGAGCAGTCCGGCCATTCGCTGAGCGATGTGACCGGGTTCATTCATGGGACCACGCTTGCAACCAACGCACTGATCGAACGGCGCGGTGCAGTAGTCGCAACGGTCACCACCGAAGGGTTCCGCGACATTCTGGAAATCGCCTATGAGCGGCGCTATTCACAATATGACATCACGCTAGAAAAACCTGATCTTCTGGTTCCGCGTGAACGTGCGTTGACCGTACGCGAGCGTATGTCTGCAGATGGCAGCGTGCTGATTGCGCTTGAGGACAACGCGATCGATGCGCTGCTGGCTGATATCGACGCCAGCGGTGCCGAAGCAGTCGCCATCTGTCTGATGCACGCGTATGCCAACCCTGAACATGAGCGCAGGCTGCGCGACGCGTTGGCAGAGAAACGGCCAGAGCTGACCGTGTCGATCTCGTCCGAGGTCAGCCCCGAAGCACGTGAGTTCGACCGGCTCTGCACCACCGTTGCAAACGCCTATATCCAACCCCTGATGGAAAGCTATCTAAGTAGGTTCGTCACCCGGTTCGAGGCTTCGGGCGTGACCTGCCCGATCCTGATGATGACCGCAGGGGGTGGCATGTGCACGGTCCGAACCGCTGCACGATTCCCGATCCGACTGGTGGAAAGCGGACCTGCGGGCGGTGCCATCCTTGCCGCGCGAATCGCGGCGCGGGCCGGGATCGGCGATGTTCTGTCCTTTGATGTGGGCGGCACGACCGCCAAGCTGTGTCTGATTGACAATGCCCGGCCCCAAACCTCGCGCCAGTTCGAAATCGCGCGCGCAGCACGGTTCATCAAGGGATCGGGTATGCCCGTGCGCATTCCGGTGATCGAAATGATCGAGATTGGCGCGGGCGGTGGTTCGATCGCTGGTGTCGATCGTCTGGGCCGGTTAACCGTTGGCCCGAAATCGGCGGGATCGGAACCCGGTCCCGTAGCATTTGGTCGGGGCGGCATAGAACCAACCGTGACCGACAGTGATATCACGCTGGGTTACATCGTGCCGGACACTTTTGCCGAAGGGTATATCAAGCTCGATCCCGAAGCCTCAAAAGAGGCCCTGACCCGTGTGATCGGATCACGTCTGGACACTGATGCGACGGGATCGGCCGATGGGGTCAGCCGGATCGTCGATGAAAGCATGGCCAGCGCTGGCCGGATGCATGCCGTGGAATCGGGCAAAGACCTCGGTCCACGCACTATGATCGCCTTTGGTGGCAACGGCCCGCTGCATGCCAGTCGTGTGGCGCGTTCGGCCGGGGTCAGCCGGATCGTGATCCCGCCCAATCCGGGCGTCGGCTCGGCGGTGGGTTTCCTGTTCGCACCGGTCAGCTTCGAAATCGTGCGCTCGCGCTACTCGCTGCTGGAAACGCTGGACCTTGACGGGATCAACAGTCTGTTCGCTGACATGATTGCCGAGGCCAGCGGTGTTGTCGCGCAAGGTGCGGGCGATGCCCCCACCGAGACGCAACGCACTGCCTTTATGCGTTACAACGGTCAGGGCCACGAGATCGAAATTCCCCTGCCCGACCGCGCCCTGACCGCGGATGACATTGGCCCGCTGATAACGGCGTTCGAGACGGAATACCGCAAGCAGTTTTCGCGCCCGGTGCCGGGGATGCAGATCGAGATCCTGAACTGGGCCGTGCGCGTTGCCACGCCGGATGCCAAGGTGCCGGATATTCCGACAACACCTGATCTGACCACGATCACGCCTTCCGAGACGCGCCCCATCACCTGCGATGTTGACGGGCAGAAAAAGCAGGCAGGCTTTGTTCCGCGCGACAGCCTGAAACCCGGCGACCGGATACACGGCCCAGCACTGATCACCGAACCGCAAACCACAACACTGGTCTCGGCTGATTTCTCGGCGCATGTGGACGCCATTGGAAACCTTGTCCTGATCCAGGACCAGAAAGGAGGCGCATGATGACCGCCGATCTGTCCTCTGCCCGCTTGCAGGTGATGTGGAATCGCCTGTTGGCTGTGGTTGAAGAGCAGGGCCAGACCCTGATCCGCGCAGCATTTTCCCCCATCGTGCGCGAATGTGGTGACATCTCTGCCGGGATTTTCGATGTTCATGGTCGGATGTTGGCGCAGGCCGTCACCGGCACACCGGGCCATATCAACACCATGGCCGAAGCGGTGATGCATCTGCGCGACCGTTTCCCTGTGCAGAACATGAAGCCCGGCGACATCTATATGACCAATGATCCCTGGCTCGCCTCGGGGCATCTGAACGATTTTCTGCTGATGATGCCTGCGTTCAAGAACGGCAAGGTCGTGGGCTTTACCTCATGCACCTCGCATCTGGTCGATCTGGGTGGCCTCGGCATGGGGCCAGAAGGTTCCGACATCTATGATGAAGGTCTGCTGATCCCACCCTGCAAACTGGTCGAAGAAGGCGTGCCGAACGCGCTGCTGCTCGACATCGTCCGCGCCAACAGCCGCGAGCCCATTGCAAACGAGGGCGACATATATGCGCTGATCGCCTGTTGCGAAGCAGGCGTGACCCGTCTGGTCGACATGATGGACGAGTTCGGAATTGACGATCTGGACAGGCTGGGCAGCTACATTATCGACACCTCGCGCCGCGGCACACTCGAGGCAATCTCTGAGGTGCCGGAAGGGGTCTACAAGAACGCCCTGAAAATGGATGGCTATGAAAACGAGTTGGAACTGCACGCGACCCTGACTGTCAGCAAATCGGGCATGCATGTGGATTTCACCGGCACTTCTGGCTGTTCGCGCAAGGGTATCAACGTGCCGCTCAACTATGCGACGGCCTATACCGTGTTTGCACTGCGCTGCATCGTGGGTCCCGATATTCCCAACAATGCCGGTTCGCTGGAGCCCTTCACAGTGGACGGACCGAAGGGCTGTATCCTGAATGCCCAGCGCCCGGTTCCGGTTGCGATGCGGCATACGCTGGGACAGGTCACACCGGATCTGGTTCTGGGCTGCCTGCATCAGGCACTGCCGGAACAGGTTCCGGCAGAGGGTGCATCCTGCATGTTCGATCTGCCGATGCGGCATGCACCCGAAGTGGCCCGTGATGGTGGTCGGGAATTCGCCGTCGAACCGGTCCACAACGGAGGAACCGGCGCGCGGCCCTATGCGGATGGTCTGTCAGCTACGGCTTACCCGTCCGGCGTGTTTGGATCACAGGTAGAGATCACCGAAAGCGTTGCACCCGTCACCATATGGAAACGAGAGTTGCGGCCTGATTCCGGTGGTGCGGGCAAGTATCGCGGTGGGCTGGGCCAGAGGATCGAGATGACCTCGGCCAATGATGCACCCTTCATCGTGTTCCTGTCGGTTGAACGCCTGAAATTCCCCGCCCTCGGACGAATGGGCGGGCAACCCGGTGCGCCGGGCCGTATCCGATTCCGCGATGGTGAAAGCGACATTCCGGGCAAAGGCGAACTGCGGGTTGAAGGTGGCGATTACCTGATCTTCGAAACGCCCGGCGGAGGTGGTTTCGGCGATCCGTCGGAACGCGACGCACAGGCACTTGCGCTGGATCTGAAGCGCGGATTGATCAGCGAGGACGGCGCTAAAACTTACGGAGTCGAGTCATGATCCGCCCGGTTCCCCATGTGGGCGCGATGGCGGCTTATGCGCTGGCCGATCTTGGCGGCGACAGCACCGTCTCGCTGGCCCAGAATGAAAGCGCCTTTGCCGCAAGCCCTGCTGCCATCGCAGCGGGTCAGGCGGCTATGGGCGATCTGCCGCTCTACCCCGATCCGGAATGGCCCGAACTGCGCGCCGCAATTGCTGATGTGCATGGGCTCGACCCGGCACGGGTGTTATGCGGCGCAGGTTCGATGGAACTGATCGGTTGCCTGATCCGAGCTTATGCCGGACCCGGTAACCGGGTTCTGGGTACAGACTACGGGTACGCATTTGTCTCTTCTGCTGCAGCGCAGGTGCAAGCCGATTATGTAAAGGCGCGCGAGGTCGACCTGACCGTTTCGGTCGACGACATCCTTGCTGCGATGACGCCCAACACTCGGATCGTTTTTGTGTGTAATCCCGGTAACCCGACCGGAACGCTGATTCCGAACTCCGAGATCATTCGTCTTCGGGAGGGGCTACCACCAGATGTTCTGTTGGTTGTCGATCAGGCCTATGCCGAGTTTTCCGATGAAGCCAATGATCCCACCGAGATCTTTGCCCTGACAGACAGGGGAGATACCGTGGTCATGCGCACATTCTCAAAGGCTTACGGCTTGGCAGGCGCGCGCGCCGGATGGGGTTACTTCCCGCCCGAGGTTGCTGATGAGCTACGCAAATTGCTCAACCCCAACAACATCTCGATCGCTTCGCAGGCAGCCGCCGCAGCCGCCATGCGGGATCAGGCGCATATGCAGGATGTGGTTGCCCGAACAGCCCATATTCGCGACCGGTTTACTGAAGACTGCCGCGCCTTGGGTTTGACGGTTCCCGAAAGCCACACAAATTTCGTGCTGATGCGCTTTGCCTCGGCCGAGGATGCGCAACGCGCGGACGCGGCTCTGCGTGCCGAAAACCTGCTGATGCGTGGCATGGGTGGCTATGGCCTGAGTGACTGCCTGCGCGCCACCATCTGCGAAGCATCCGTCATGGACCGCTGCCTGACGGTCCTGAAAGGAGTTCTGACATGACTGAGACGCGAACCGCTGCCAAGATCGGTGTTCTGGTGCCCTTCACCAACACCAATCTGGAACCGGACATGGAGCTGCTGCGTCCACCGAACACCACGGTCCATTTCCAGCGCATGGGGGGCTATGATGTGGATGAAATCCCTGGTTCAGACCAGATGGCCGGGTTAGGTGCATCCGATATCAGCCACGACCTGCGAATGATC
Source organism: Ruegeria arenilitoris (assembly GCF_013030265.1). Classification (GTDB taxonomy): domain Bacteria; phylum Pseudomonadota; class Alphaproteobacteria; order Rhodobacterales; family Rhodobacteraceae; genus Ruegeria; species Ruegeria arenilitoris_E. The sequence goes on along the minus strand of NZ_WPZQ01000010.1, from coordinate 199,032 downwards.
TCGGGCGTGCGTCCTGATGTGGTGCTGTACGGATGTACCTCTGCAACACTGACTCATGGGCCGTCCTTTGACGCTGATCTGGCACAACAGATCAAAGCAGGATCCGGTGCTGCGTCCCTAACCGCAGCCGGAGCGCTAATCGCAGGTATCAAGGCGCTTGGCGCAACGAAGGTTGGCTTCTCCTCCCCTTATCTGGGTGAGATCAATGCACAGGCCATCGATTTCATGGCCCACAACGGAATTGAAACCGTCAAGCGAGCGGATGTGGGCCGTGAGCTTGGAAATTACGGACAAGGGGAACTTACTCCGGATGAAGTGTTCGACTTGGCGTGTCAGGCTGATCATCAGGATGCGCAGGCCATCGTGCTTAGCTGCACTGACATGCGATCGGTTGAGGCCATCGAACGCGTCGAGGCTGCGTTGGACAAACCGGTGGTCACATCAAATCAGGCCATGATGTTCGGTCTGATGAAAGCCCTGAACTTGCCCCGACACGACACGCTTCCGGGACGTCTGTTCGACAATCTCTGAAAACAGCGGGGCAAGGAACGCTCCCTGCCCCGATCTATCCTAGGGTTCGCCGCTGCCGATTTCCTCGCGCCGTTTGGCGATATAGGCGTCCAGCTCTTCTCGCACAGCCGGGTCCATTTCCGGTGCCTGATATTCGCGCAAGGCCTGCTGCCAAGTGTCTGTCGCCCGTTGCAGCGCGTCTTTTGCCCCCGCAGCCTCCCAGTTTTCATAGTTCTGCCAATCTGACAGCATCGGCTTGTAAAACGCGGTCTCATACCGGGCCATCGTGTGCTCGGTGCCAAAAAAGTGGCCGCCGGTCGGCACCGAACTGATCGTGTCAAAACCAAGTTCATCGGTATCGAACTTCATCGGCCTGAGGAATTCCATCATGTTCTGGATGATTTCGACATCCATGATGAATTTCTCGTACGAGGCCGTCAGACCGCCCTCAAGCCATCCAGCGGCGTGATACACGATGTTTGCCCCACCCAGAACCGCGCCCCAGGTTGCCATCATCGTTTCATAAGCCGCCTGCAAATCCACCACGTTCGAAGCGTTGGCATTCGATGTACGGTACGGAATGCCATAGCGCCGCGCCAACTGGCCACCCACGATGTTGGCCTTGGCATTTTCGGGCGTACCAAAGGCCGGGGCGCCGGATTTCATATCCACATTGGACGTGAATGAGCCATACATGACGGGCGCGCCGGGGCTGACCAGCTGCGTCAGAACAACACCAAACAACGCCTCTGCATTCTGCTGCGCCAGCGCAGCTGGCAAGGTGACCGGCGTCATCGCCCCCATCAGGGTGAACGGCGTCACCGTCACCGGCTGGCCATATTCCGCCATCGCAATCAGACCGTCCCCCATTGCATCGTCGAACAGACGCGGCGAGTTGACCGAGATGATGGTGATCACACCCGGATCACCGCGCATCTCTTCCGGTGTTTGCCCGCGCGAGATCGCCATCATGTTGATACCGTCCATCGCCCGCCCGCGACCTATCGCGGTGCAGTGAAAGCTCAGGTCGCTATAGGTCAGGTTGGCGTTGTAGGTGTCGAGATGGCGGTTGTTCGCTGGCATCTCGATCGGCGCCATCACCTGATTGCCGATCAGATGGATCGCGTTGAAATGATGCGCCAGCCGGATGAAGTTACAATAATCTTCGTAGTTCCCCTGACGGCGGCCATTTATGCAGTCGTGTACGTTAGGAGGCCCTGCAACCAGCCCGAAATTCACATGGTTACCGCCCAGCGTGATCTGCTTGGCGCGATTGCGCGAGGTCAGAGTAAACTCTTGCGGCACCGTTTTCAGGGCTTCGGATACAATGCTCTCATCCATGCGGATGGTCTTGGTGTCACGGTCGACGATCGCCCCGGCGCGTTCGAAGATATCCATGACGTTGTCACCCATGACACGGATACCCGCCTCGGACAGGATTCGCATCGAGGTGGCGTGCAGCTGGTCCATCTGCTCGAGATTCAGCAACTCGTACGCCGGGTATTCGTTACGCACCTGCGTCCAGGGTAGCTGCTCGATTCCCGCCGCGCTGCGTCCGGATTTTCCGCGACGACCACCTGCGCGTTTTTCTCGTGCCATTGTCCTAGTATCCCCGTTCTGGATTAACGATATTGCTCAGCGCCTCGCCATTGCGATAGCGCTTCAGGTTTTCGGAAAACATCTCGACCGATTTCAAATCCCAACCGTCGTAGACCGAGCTGCAATGGGGCGTGACGATCACGTTGTCCAACCCCCAGATATCATGCTCAGCAGGCAGAGGTTCGGTCGCGAACACGTCCAGTGCAGCACCCCTGATCCGGTTCTCGGCCAGAGCGGCCATCAACGGGGCCTCTTCAATCACGCCACCGCGCGACACATCGACAAGCACTGCAGTTTTCTTCATGGCGTCGAATGCGTCCGCGCCCACAAGGCCGAGTGTTGAATCCAGAAGGGGCACACAGACAACAATGAAATCAGCACGCGACCAGAGGTCCGGCAGCGCCTCGATCCCATGTACCTCATCCACGTTGGGCGTGGCTTTGGGGCGCGCCCGGACGCCAATCGTGTTCATGTCCATTGCTTTGGCGCGGGCAGCAACCGCCTCTCCGGTCTTTCCCAGACCAACGATCAAAACGGTCTTGCCGTCAATCGGTTCAACCTTGCCTGAAACCCATTCGCGCCGGGCCTGCGCCGCGCGAAAACCCGGCAAGTCCAGCGAGAAATGCAGCATCGCTCCCAGCGCGTACTGTGCCATCATATCGGCCGCGACCCCGGCGGCGTTGGTGACGGTCAGCTCCTCGGGGTTCCACGGAATAATGTGATCCGTCCCGGACCCGCCAACCGATACCCATTTCACAGTTGGTGCCTCTGTCAAAGCCTCTCGCGGAAAACCGGGTGTGCTGGCAAAGCGCACCGAATATACCACCTCGGCCCCTGTCTGTGCGATCAGATCAGGCAGTCCATCATAGGTGCTACAGGTGTGAATTTCGAGATCAGGATGGCCCTTGGCCAGTACCTCACGCGATGCGTCGGGATTGTCGGTGTGCAGGATCACGACAGGGGATGTCATGGTGTTACCTCTCGATTGAATTCAGCGCTTGCCGTTGCCACAGCGTCAGCAAAGAAAGCAGTTGCGGCAATGTCGAATAGCAGATCAAAGCCAATACCGTCACGATCGTTCCGCCAAGTGATCGCCTCGACATAACCCACCCGTGTCTGCGCAATCCGCCCCACAGCAAATGCCGATACAGACAGGTCGACCGGACAAATCTTGGCCATCAAATCGAACAGGCGCTCACCGCTCAGATGCATCATGGCCCAGGTTTCCTCGCGCCATGCATAATACCCCTTTGGGGCTTGCGCGGCTTCCCAACTAGCGCGCAGCTCGGTTGGTCCATCCAAAACGACCACTTCCTCACTTCCGAGGCGCAGCACTCCGGTTGCCGTTTCATTCACCCCGGGAACCGAAATCCCCTGCGATTGCAGGAACGCCACCGAGCCCCTGCCCTTGAGCCCAAAGCGCGATGTATGGCTAAAATCTCGCAAGGTAACGTCACCAGTGACAAGCGGTGTGCCTTCGGCAGCGCCCTGAGGGTCAAGCGGGTAGATACGCATGAATCAAAGCTCCTGCCGTTTGTTTTCAGCGTCAAAGAAGGTATGGCCGCGCACCGGTACGTTCAAACGTACGCCATTGCGGCATTTCACCGTCACTACAGAGCCCTCATCGGCGTCGTCACCGTGCACATAGGCAAGTGCAATATGAGCGCTGAGCGTGGGTGACCACAGAACCGAAGTGATGTGACCCACCGGAACATCATCCTTTAGAACCAGACAACTTTCGCCCGGCACGTTGGGATCACCCTGCGGTGCATCAAAACTCAGCCCGACCAGTTTGCGAGACAATCCTTTGTTCCGGCGCATCTCGATCGACCGCTTGCCAACAAAGAACGGTTTGGTTTTCGAAATCGCCCATTCAAATCCAAGCTCATCCGGAGAGGTCAGCGCGTCGGTATCCTGACCGATCAGGATGTGACCTTTCTCCAGCCTGAGAATACGGCTGGCCTCGAGCCCGTAAGGGCGCATACCCACCGGCTCGCCGACCTTGATCACCGCATCCCAGAGGGTCTTGGCATAGGTCGACGGACAGTGCAGTTCATAGCTCAGCTCACCGGTAAATCCGATTCGCATGGCGCGCACCGGCACGCCGGCCACGGTCCCGCTGTGCCCGTCGAGATAGGCAAACCCCTCGCGCGAAAAGTCGATGTCGCCGTCCAATGCTGTCACCACATCGCGAGCCTTCGGGCCGGTGATGTTAAAGCCCGAAAAGGCCGAGGTCACGTTCAATACATCAACATCCAGCCGCCACTGCGCGTTCCAGAATAGCATATCGGCATAGACCCGCGCCACGGCCCCGGTGGTGGCAGTGACGTAATAGAGGTCCTCGGCCAGACGATAGGCCACCCCATCATCGATGACTGTCCCCATCTCGTTCGTCATCAGGCAATAGCGGCAGCGGCCCACGGGCTGTTTCTTGTAAGCCAACGTGTAAATACGGTTCAGGAATTCCCCCGCATCCGGCCCGCGCACCTCGAGCCCGCCAAGGGTCGAGACGTCAAGAATGCCAACCCCGTTGCGGACGGCGTGGACCTCTTCTTCGATCAGACGTTTGGCATCCACCTTGGGGCCATAGAAATAAGGGCGTCGCCAGGCCCCGACCGGGCGCATATCGGCCCCCAGCCGGATATGTTCGCGGTGCAGCGCCGTGCGCCGTTCAGCCGGGTGGTGATGGCCGGACAGAACACCCAGCGTTTCCGGACCAAAAGGCGGGCGCGCCGTGGTCACGCCGATCTGATCCACGCTGCGATCTGTGGCCTTGGCCACGACCCGCGCGGTGGCTAGTGCGGAATGCCTTCCCTGGCTTGGCCCCATACCCACGGTGGTGAACCGCTTGATCAGTTCAAGCTCGCGATAGCCTTCCTTGACCGCGTTTTGCAGATCCTTGACCTGAATATCCTCGTCTCGGTCAACGAAATCCTTGCCCATGGGATGTGATGCGATCACAGGCTCGAAATTGGTCAGGGATGCTTCGTCATCCGCAACCGGAGTGATCTCTCGTGTCGAAAGATTCAGCCGTTGCAGCGCGACCTGTGCCGCCTGCTGAGCATCCGCCACGACGGCATCCGCTGCAAAGACACCTGCAAGACCGCCTGCTATGCCCAGCGCCGCATCCGGCAAGGTCAGCGAGAACCGCGCCGAGTCTTCGTCGTAACCCAGTTTTGCACCGGCGTGGCAGGGCAATTGCCACATCGGGGCATATCCCACCGAGATCACCGCCAGATCGCAGTCCAGCCAATCGTCTCCGACCTTTACAGCTGTCACATGGGTCTTGCCGCGGGCCTCTTCCACAACCCCCTGAATGACTTTCGTGCCTGTGGCCGCCAGTTCCGACGCGAGCGCTCCGCCGCTGCCACCGGGCCGGGGGTCAACCAGCGCGGCCAGCTCGACGCCGGCCTCAAGCAGATCCAGCGCCACGCGATAACCGTCAATATTCGCGGCCATCACCACTGTGCGATGACCTGGTTTGACCGCGTAGTGACGCATCAACCGTTGCGCGGCACCGCCCAGCATGATGCCGGGTAGGTCGTTGTTGCGAAATACCGCGGGCTGCTCGACGCTGCCGGTGGCCAGCAGAACCTCACGCGCGCGGGTCTTGTACAGCTTGTTGCCGCGGATCAGCGGCAGCCAGTTATCCTCGAACCAGCCGTTGACCACGGTTTCGGTCATCACCCGCAGGTTCGGCAGTGCCGCAGCTTGCTTCAACAGCGCATCCAGCCGGTCCACACCATCGCGGCCATAAGTCAGCGCGCCGCCCAGTACGGGCTCCATGTCTGCCAGAATGACATCAGCCCCAGCCTCGGCGGCCTCAATCGCGGCAGTCAGACCCGCCAGCCCGCCACCCACGACCAGAAGGTCGCAGAACAGGTTGGCCTTTTCGTAATCTGCGTGCGGTGCCTTGAGGTCCACGACCCCCAGCCCGGCCTTCTTGCGGATCAGCGGCTCCCACATCTTCAGCCAGCTGTTGCGGGTGGGGCCCATGAACGAGCGGTAATAGAAGCCAACCGGCAAAAACCGGCCCAGCTTGTCCATGTAGGCATCGCGATCTCGCGCCAGCGAGCCGTTCACGTTCTGCGCGCTAACCCGCAATCCCTGCGAGATCGGGTGGCGATCAGCCTGTACGTTCGGATCCGAAGGCAGCTGCACCAACGTATCGGCCTCGGCCCCTGCCATCGACATCAGACCGCGCGGGCGGTGATACTTGAACGACCGCGACAGCATCCACTGACCTTTCGCAGCCAGAGCTGAGGCGATCACGTCGCCTGCAAACCCCTGATTGGTCCTGCCTTCGAAACTGAACGTGACCGGAACGTCGCGGTTGATCCTGTTGCCCCAGGGTGCGGGAAGCCGGCTCATCACATCTGTTCCAGTTCTGAAGGGTCAAAGGTGCGGATCACCTCGTTGGTGGTGGCGTTGCGTTCGGCCAGAAAGAAATAGTTCGAGGGCACGTGCCGCCACCATTCCACAATAGTTCCGCGCGAATTGTCGGCGCGGAACAGGTGGCGGGCCCAGTCCGCGTCGCTGGTCGCATCCGGGTCGGGGTTCGCCTTTAATGGGCCAAAGCTCTGGAATTCGTTGATGTTGCGGGGCCCATTCATCGGGCAGGTCAGGATCTTCATGTCAGTGGCTCGCTGCGGTGGCGCCCATTTCGTTCAGCAGATCGAACGTGGCGAACCGTTCCATCGTGAAAGGCTCCAGGATCGGCGCGACCTTTTGATTGGCGATGGTCTGCGCCATGTATTTTCCGGCTACCGGAGTGGCCTTGAAGCCCCACGTACCCCAACCGCAATCCAGCCAAAGGTTACTCAGCGGGCTGGCCCCCATGATCGGCGAATAGTCGGGGGTCATATCGGTGATTCCAGCCCATTGCCGCAACAGGCGCACGCCGTGCAGGAACGGGAACAGGTGCACCGCGCCCTCGGCCAGATGTTCCTTCATGTCCAGCGTCGAGCGGGTGGAATAGAGCTGATAAGGGTCCGATCCCCCGCCAATCACAATCTCACCACGCGAGGATTGTACGAGGTAGGTGTGCAGGCTGACCGAGCTAACCAGCGTATGCAGCCACGGTTTAAGAGGTTGGGTGACCATTGCCTGCAGCGGAAAACAACGGATCGGCAATTCGACCCCGGCCTTCATCGCCATGTCGTAGTTCATGCCGCCCACGGCGATCATCACCTGCCCGGCTGTGACCGTGCCGCGATTGGTCCGCACCCGGGCGATCTTGCCACCTTCGACGTCAAAGCCCTCGACCTCGGTTCGCTGATGGATTTCCACACCGCGCCTGCTGGCCTGCGCGGCATAGCCCCAGGCCACCGCATCGTGGCGCGCGGTGCCGCCATCGGCATGCCACAGCCCGCCCATGATTTCCAGCGGACCGCCTTCATCCATGTTCAAGTGCGGGCTGAGTTCCCTGACGGTTTGTGCATCCACCACCTCGATATTGGTGCCCGCATGCTTACCCATCTCGGCTCGCAGATGGAACGAGCGCAACGTGGCCTCGGAATGCGCAAGGGTCAGCTGACCGCGCTGGCTGAACATCACGTTGAAGTCCAGCTCTTCGCTCATCTCTTCATAAAGCTGCACGCCTTCCTTGTAGAAAGCGATCCCCTCTTTGGTGATGTAGTTAGACCGGATGGTCGTCGTGTTTCGCGCGGTATTGCCGCCTGCGAGATACCCTTTTTCCAGCACCGCCACATTGGTGATCCCGTGGTGTTTGGACAGATAGTGGGCACAGGCCAGCCCGTGCCCGCCACCCCCCACGATCACAACATCGTAGCTGGGCTTCAGATCCGGGGTGGCAGGAATGTCGCCCGTAACGGGATAGGAGCCGGAAAGCCCGTATTTCAGCAGCCTCAACGGCATTGTCGTGATCCTGACGTTATGGCTGGTCCGGGGCGTCGTAGAGCAACGCGCCAAGATCCGAGAATTTTGAACCGGTTTCTGTCAGCTCGAGAGTTGCATCGCGAATGGCACCGGCACGGTCTGCGCCCAGCGAAGGTGTGGCAAACTCCATGAACTTGCCGACAACCTCGTCCTGATCCATCGGCGCTTCGGGGCCACCGCGTGCATGTACGTCGCCCGAGTCCAACACCCGCCCATCGGCCAGTGTCAGGCTGACATCGGCAATGCGACATTCAGGGAAACGGTCGGAATGACGGGCAGTTTCGGCAACGGTGACGCGTTCGACGATGCTGGCCACCAACGGATCGGACAGACCCGCGCCAGTAATGTGTTCGACACCGATCCGGCCATGCGCTGCCATTGTGGCGACCGCGAAGGGCAGCGAATATTGCGCCTTGGATGTGTCATCCGGCATGCCCTGAAACAGGCAGGCGCTTTCACGGAATGTGTTGACGTGAATCGCGGAGATATCCTGATGGGTCAGGTTGTGCTCTCGGATCAAAGCCCGCGTAGCGTCAATTGCAGCATGGGCCCAGCGACAGATCGGATAGGGTTTCACATATTGGTGTTCCATCTGCCAGAACTGACCCAGATCCTGCCAGTGCTGCGCCACGTCCTCGGCCTCGATCGTGATGGCCGGAGCGCCGGTAAAACCTTTCTCGGCCAATACAGTCGAAGTCACGCCAACCAACGCGCCCCAGCCCGAGCCGTCATGTAGCATGGTTGGGTTGGCAATCTCGCGCATCATCTGGCTACGGGGGCCGTGATATTCGGCGATGCCCATGGCTTGTCGCATCTGTTCCGCGCTCAGCCCGCGCAGACGGGCCGCGACGGAGACCACGCCCAGTGCGTTCCATGCGCCGGATGTATGATAATCGCTGACCGTGTCGTGCAGCGAGATCCCTGCGCGACCGGCGACCTCATAGCCAATTGTGACAGCGGCCAGCGCCTCGGGGCCGGAAAAATCATCTACAGTTTCCGCAAGCGCCGCAAGTGCAGGAATAACAGCCACCCCAATGTGCCCCTTGGTGGGATTGTACCCGTCATGACCGTCCAGATTGTCGGTTTGCGTGGCGGCGGCGTAAGCCGCACCCGCAACGCTGACACGTCTGCCGTCGAACATCATCCGCGCGCTCAGGCGCGGCTCACCTGCGCCGTACAGGGCCAGGGCACTCTCGCGCGCAATCCTGCCGGCATCCATCGGGCCGGAACCGATTGCGATGCCCAGCGTATCCAGCGTCATCAACGCCGCCGCCTTGAGCGTGCTGTCCGGAAAATCCTGCGCCCGGGAATCAAGGGTGAAATTTGCGACTTTGTCGAAGGTATCTGTCACGGGCATCCTGCTTTGACCTTTGGCGGGCTCTGGATATCGATCGAAAAATAGGGGTATTTGGTCGGAGCGGCACGAAAACAATATTGGGGCAATGGTACTGGAAATTTTGTGGCCACTGCTTTGGAGGTGTCGCAAACGTGGCCGGAGGCGCGTCGCTTCAGGGCAAGATACCGGTCCGGAACCACACTTATTTTAGCCGATGGCCACTCTGGGAAACACTGATCATGATGAATCTGCCCCACCTTACCTTCCTGCGCTCATTCGAAGCCGCTGCGCGGCACCTGAGCTTTACCAGTGCGGCTGATGAGCTGAACTGCACTCAATCTGCAGTCAGCAATCACGTTCGTTCTCTTGAAGAGTTCATTCAACGGCCATTATTCGTCCGTCATCCACGTTCGTTGTCGTTGACTGACGTGGGCGAAGCTTATTTGCCGTCGGTGCGCCATGCCCTGCAGGAAATCAACGTCGCCACCCAGTCTGTCATACTCCGAACGCACACGCGCAAAGTGGTCGTATCCTGTCCGTTCAGCCTGGCTGAGAACTGGTTGCCGGATGTGATTCAGGGGTTCAACGCGGTTCATCCGGATATCGATCTGACGGTACATGGTACAGTCTGGAGCGATGTCGAAGCCAATGTCTCGGACATTTCGGTGACGATCAACCACGTCGATGATGTGACACCGGACATGACCCGATTGTGGGTTGAGAAACTGTCGATCGTCTGCGCACCCGGGTTTCTGGTTGAAGGGGAACCGCTGACTGAGCCGGAGCAGCTGCAGCAGGCCCGGCTGATACATATTCTGGGCCGACCGGCCTATTGGGAATACGTTGCTCGCCACTACGGCCTGACCGGCCTCAATCTTGAGGATGGACCACGTACAAACGCCTCAAACTTTGCCATGGAACTGGCCGCAAAATCTCTAGGGTGCGTAGCATTGCCACGATCGCTTGCGCGTTCTTATGTTGATCGTGGGCTGGTGATCGAACCCTTTGATTTCGATCTGGAAAGTCCGTGGGCCTACTTCATCAAGGTAAAAGAGAAGCCGCTAGCGCCACCGGTTCGACTGTTTCAGGATTGGTTAATGCAGGCCGCCGCCGAGATGAACACCTGACCAGACAGATGTGGCGCAACGCCCTGAAGGAGCGCTGCGCCGAATTCAGTTATCCCCGCAACCGCGCACCTGCCGGATCGAATGGCGGTTCAGCCAGCAAAGTGGCCTTGTGCGGCTTGCCTAGGATAAAGACCTCAACGGTATCGCCCGGTTTGGCCACGGTGGGATTTGCATAGCCGATGGCCAGAGACTTGCCGACGGAATATCCGTAAGCCCCCGAGGTTACGCGGCCTACCGGAGTGCCATCCGGCGTAAAGATCGGCTCACCCCCGGTTGCGTCAGCGTCTTCGGTCACCTCAACTTCGAAGATCGAGAGAACCTCACGCGGGGCATTGTCCTTGACGGACAGATAAGCCTCTTTGTGCAGGAAGTCTTTGTCCAGCTTGATGAGGCCCGCCAGCCCGACTTCCTGTGGCCAATACTCTTGCGAATACTCTCGCCCCCATGACCCATAGCCCTTTTCGATCCTGAGCGAGCCCAGCGCACGACCGCCCACCGGACCGCCCCCAAGCTCTTTCGCCGCTTCCAGCAATGCTGAATAGAGCCTAACCTGATCCTCTTCGGCGCAATGCAATTCCCATCCCAGATCACCGGTAAAGCTGACCCGGATCGCCAGACAGGACAGGCCTGCCACATCAATGGTCTGCGATCGCATAAAGCGGAATGCTTCGTTCGACAAATCTGTATTGGTCAACCGTTGCAGCAGATCTCGTGATTTTGGCCCTGCGATATTGAAACCGGCGATGCGGTTCGTTGCGACCTCGAACGTAGTGCCTGCAGGCAGGCCGATCATGTTGAAAAAACGCTGGTGATAACGCTCGGCCATGCCCGAGCCCACCATCATGTATTCATCGTCAGCTACCTTGGTGATGGTAAAGTCACCAGCCACGCCGCCGCGTACTGAGATCAGCGGTGTCAGACAGGATCGCCCGACCTCGGTCGGTACCCGGTTGGCAACCAGCTGGTCCAGCCACTCATAGGCGCCCGGCCCCTTGATCACGTAGTTGGCAAAGTTCGAGATATCGATCACGCCCACGTTTTCGCGCAGCATCTTCACTTCGCGGCCCACCGGGTCCCACCAGTTCTGACGGGCAAAGCCGATCGATTCTTCCGTGCCCGGCTGATCTGCAAACCACAGCGGGTGTTCCCAGCCGCAGTTCAGACCAAAGACGCAGCCCATTTCTTTTTGCATTTCATAGGCTGGACGCACGCGGGCCGGACGGCCAGCGCTGCGTTCCTCGTTCGGGAAATGGATGGCGAAACGATGGGTATACTGATCCTCGACCCGCGCTTTGGTGAACTTTTTGTCCGCCCAGTCGCCAAACCGGGCCAGATCCCAGGCGAACATGTCGTATTGCGGCTCGCCCTCGATCATCCATTGCGCCGCAAGCAGGCCCAGACCGCCCGATTGCGAGAAGCCGGGGATCAGACCGCCGCAGAGGAAATAGTTCTTCAACTCGGGCACCGGCCCCCACAAGGCGCTGGAGTCCGGAGACCAGATCATCGGTCCGTTGATCACCCGCTTGACCCCGGCGGTGGCGGCCACCGGCACACGTTCGGTGGCGCGGATCACGTTCTCCATGATCCGGTCCAGATCGTCGGGGAACAGATCATGGGCAAAGTCCAGCGGCGTGCCCTCTTCGGCCCAGAACTTCATGTCCTTTTCATAAGCGCCGATCAGCAGACCGTTGCCTTCCTGCCGGAAGTAGTATTCGCCATCCCGGTCGGCAATCGAGGGCAGACGACGACCCAGATTGGCGACCTCATCAATGGATTCGGTCACGAAATACTGGTGCTCGGTCGGCTGCAGTGGCAGCGTCAGTCCCGCCAGCGCCGCCACTTCACGCCCCCAAAGACCGGCGGCATTCACCACCCATTGCGTGTGAATGTCACCCTTTTCGGTGCGCACGATCCAAGACCCATCAGGTTGCTGATCTGTGCCTAACACAGGGCAAAACCGCTCGATCGTCGCGCCCATCGCACGCGCACCTGCGGCATAGGCATGCGGCACGCCCGATGGATCCACATTGCCACCGTCGGGTTCGTACATGATGCAGCGAATATCGTCGAACTGCGCCAGTGGGTGCAGTTCCTTGGCTTCTTCGCGGCTGACCTCATAGAAGTTCAGACCGTAAAATCTTGCCTTGGCTTCCTGCAGGCGCAGCTGATGCTCACGTTCTTCGGTCTGCGCGAGGTACAGCGAACCGGGCTGGAATACGCCACAGCTTTGGTCGGTTTCTTTCTCCAGCTCCTTATACAAGTTCATCGTATAGTGCTGGATGCGCGTGATGTTGTTGTTGTCGTGCAGCCCGTGAATATTCGCTGCCGCGTGCCAGGTCGAACCGCTGGTCAGTTCGTCCCGCTCCAACAGGACAACATCTGTCCAGCCGAGCTTGGCGAGATGGTACAGGATCGAACAACCGGCCAGACCACCGCCGATCACCACTGCCTGAGCATGCGTTTTCATGGAGGATTCCTTCCCTACAGATGCCTCAGGCGGCAATCGTTTTCATGGCACCCAGAAACTGGGCGACTTCAGCAACGCTGTTGTAGTGGCACATCGACACGCGCACGCAGCTGTCCATGCCAAGCGGTGTCAGGATATTGCCAGAGTAGTGATCCGCCTTGCGCAGATGCGTTCGAATGCCTTGCTCGTTCAGCAGGCGCACAACATCGACCGAGGGCACGCCCTCGACCCGCAGCGACACCAGACCTTCGCGCGCCGGGTTGTCGACGCCGCCCAGGATGGTCACCTTCTCCATCTCGGCAAGACCCGGCAGGTTGCCGGTGCCGTGGATCATCGCATCGGTCAGCGCCTTTTCCTGTGCGTGGATCGCCTCACCGGCCGCGATGAACTTGGCCCGCCGGTCGGTGGCATCGCTGACCTGCTCGCCCAGCCACTCAAAATAGCTGACAACATCGGACATGGTGGCGTAAGAGCCAGTGTCGCGAGTCCCCATCTCCCAATTGTCGGCAGGACCATCAAGCAGGCTGTTATGCGGCAGGGCCGTCAGCCGATCCGAGATCCAGGCAACCCCATAGCCATGGCGCGAGAACACCTTGTAGGGCGAAATCACATAGCCATCCACGTCATAGGCCGTCAGGTCGATCCGGCCGTGAGCCGCGTGCTGGATGCCATCAACGATTATGTAGCATTCGGGCGCAACCGCCCGGATGGCGGCCGCCACGGCCTCTAGGTCGACTCCCATGCCGGTGACGGGCGAGGTGTGAACGATGGTCGCCACTTTGGTGTCAGGAGTGACCTTTGCCGCATAGCCTTCGGCAGTCACGGTGCCGGTGGCGTCATCATGCTCGACCAGAACATGGCTTTGCCCGGCGACGCGTGCCCAGCGGTCGCAGGCGCTGCGGGTAGCAGGATGCTCCAGAGTGGTGCCCAGGACCTGACCGGCCCCGGTACCCAGACAGGCGTTCATGATCAGGCGGAACAGCAACTCGGTGCCGCTTTCACCCACAAAGAACTGCCCGCCAGGCGCATTCATGAACACGGCCATGTCTTCCTTGGCCTTGTTGATCACGCGCACCAGCTCGTGACTGCCCGGATTGTCGCGACCCTGATTATCGGGAATGGCCGCATAATCCTGCGATGTTTTCACCACCGAATTCAGCGTCAGCGCACCGCCGGCGTTCTCGAAAAAGATTCGGGGTCCCTGTTGAGGACAATGGTCAATCTGGGCAAAGCGATCGCGGATCTGCTCTAGCAGAGGTGTGTTGATCTCGGGCATTGGGACTCATTCGTGCAGATGTGTCATTCAAACTGCAGATATATTCGCCGCGCGTCACAATTTCCCGCAAAAAAAACGAGGGCAATGCCGGAATAATCAACTTGCCACTTTGCGCTAAGGGCACTTGAACGGCCAAGTATCTCCCAGATCGCAGTTTTGGGCCAATGGTACGCGGGCTGCTTCATGTAGCGAAGTGCAAGCGAATCCTTGGGCATGAAAATGGCGACCCCGGCAGGATTCGAACCTGCAACCTGCCCCTTAGGAGGGGGCTGCTCTATCCAGTTGAGCCACGGAGCCGCGCTTCGCCTTCTGTATCCGGCTTTTTTGACCTTGTCATCGCCTTTGCACAACAGTTGAACAGTTTGCCCTGTTCACGCTACCATCGGACAAAACAACGACGCAGGTATCCCCGGTGACCACAGAAACAAAACGCCCGCTAACCCTTCGTGATGTCTCGGAAGCGTCGGGGGTATCCGAAATGACGGTCAGCCGGGTTTTGCGCAATCGTGGCGACGTCTCTGACGCCACCCGCACCCGCGTTCTGGCTGCCGCCAAAGAGCTGGGATATGTGCCCAACAAGATCGCAGGCGCATTGGCCTCGAGCCGCGTGAACCTTGTGGCAGTGATCATCCCCTCGCTGTCGAACATGGTCTTTCCCGAAGTGCTGACCGGCATCAATCAGGTGCTTGAAGATACCGAATTGCAGCCTGTGGTCGGTGTCACAGACTATCTTCCCGAGAAAGAGGAAAAGGTGCTGTACGAGATGCTCTCGTGGCGTCCGTCTGGCGTGATCATCGCGGGGCTCGAACATACCGACGCCGCCCGAGCCATGCTGGATTCGGCCGGCATCCCGGTGGTCGAGATCATGGATACCGATGGTAAGCCTGTGGATGCGATGGTTGGCATCTCGCACCGCCGCGCCGGGCGCGAGATGGCGCAGGCGATCCTGAAAGCCGGATATCAGCATATTGGTTTCATGGGTACAAAGATGCCGCTGGACCATCGCGCCCGGAAACGGTTCGAAGGCTTCACCGAAGTGCTGGGCAAACAAGGCATCGAAATTGAAGACCGGGAGTTTTATTCCGGGGGGTCGGCGCTGGCCAAAGGGCGGGAAATGACCAAAGCGATGTTGGATCGCTCTCCCGATCTGGATTTTCTCTATTACTCCAACGACATGATCGGTGCGGGCGGGCTGTTGTACCTTCTGGATCAGGGCATCGACGTGCCCGGTCAAATCGGCCTTGCTGGCTTTAACAACGTGGAACTGCTGCAAGGATTGCCGCGTAAGCTGGCCACGATGGATGCCTGCCGTCTTGAGATCGGCCGTAAGGCGGCCGAGATTATCGCGGAGCAACTGCAGAATCCCGCAGAAGAGGTCGAAACCCGTGTCACGCTGACCCCCAAGATCAGCTATGGCGATACGCTGAAACGGCGCTGAGTTTGTGAGCCTTCCACAACTGGACAACAGATCGGCGCGCGCCATCTTCATGGATCGCCACGCTCTGGCTGAACCGCCTGCCGGTAATGCCAAAGGCGCCGACCTTCTCGACCTAATCCGCAGGCTCGGCTTCGTTCAACTGGACAGCATCAATACCGTTGCCCGCGCGCATGACATGATCCTGTTTTCGCGCAGGCCGACCTATCGTTCACGCAATCTCAAGCGGTTGTATGAGCGGGATCAGGCCTTGTTCGAACATTGGACTCACGACGCAGCTGTTATTCCGATGGATTTTTATCAGCACTGGCATTTGCGCTTTCAGCGCGATGCGGACTTGCTGAAATCTCGTTGGAAAAACTGGCGCAGGGATGGATTCGAGCAACAATTCGAAACCGTACTGCAACATATCCGGGATCATGGTCCTGTTGGCTCTTCGGACGTTGGTAAAGACGAAAAGAAGGGGTCAGGCGGTTGGTGGGACTGGCACCCCTCAAAAACCGCGTTGGAATATCTATGGAGATCCGGTGCGTTGACCGTGATTGGGCGCGAAGGCTTTCAGAAACGCTATGATCTGACCGAACGCGTTATTGAAACCCATTTGTGCCCCGGCAATGCACCGTGCGACGCCAGTGAAACCGTGGATTGGTTGTGTAATGCGGCGCTTGACCGGCTGGGATTTGCCACGTCGGGTGAATTGGCAGCGTTCTGGGACACGGTCAGCGCAGCGGAAGCTAAGGACTGGTGCAGTCAGGCTCTAACAAAGGGTGAATTGGAAGAAATCTGCGTCGAATGCGCAGATGGTCGCCTGCGCAAAGTTCTGGCGCGGCCGGGTCTATTGGAACAAGCCGATACCGTGCCAACCGCACCGGGTCGGATGAGAGTGCTGAGCCCGTTTGATCCCATGCTGCGTGATCGACAACGGGCAGAGCGGCTGTTCGGATTCCATTATCGGATTGAGGTATTTGTTCCGGAACCAAAGCGGACCTATGGATACTATGTGTTTCCACTGCTGGAAGGCGACCGGTTGGTGGGCCGGATCGATATGAAGGCACATCGTGATTGCAGGGAACTGCGCATCAAAGCGCTCTGGCCCGAGCGATCGGTTAAATGGTCAGACGCGCGCACGCGCAGATTGGAAGCTGAACTTGACCGCGTTCGCAGATTTACCGAACTGGATCGGGTCGTATTCGCCCGGGATTGGCTGAAAGATCCGAAATAGGGTCTAGTTTTCTGCCAGGAATCCTTGTGTTTCGACCAGTTCGCGCAACTGCTGAAGAGACGTTTCTTCTGTTTGCCCCGAGGTATCGAGTTCAGCCTTGGCACGCCCATAAAGGGCTTCGCGGCTGGCCAGGATGCACTTTAGCTGCTCCATCGCCTCCGGATTTCCGGCCATTGGACGTTCGTCCCCCTGCGCGCGAACGCGGTCCATATGCTCTTGCGGGGATGCCCTTAGCCACACTGTGTGAAACCGGTTGAGAAGCGTGTCATAGGTCGTAGGTTCGGCGACAATGCCACCTGCAACAGCCAGAACCAACCGGTCGTGGCTGGCGATCACACGATCCAAAGCCTGTGCTTCCAGCTGGCGATAGCCTTCCTGACCATAGAACGCCATGATTTCAGACAGAGGCATTCCCGCCTTGTCTTCGATCATGCGCGTCAATTCCACAAAGGGCAGCCCAAGTTCCTTTCCCAGCAAAGCGCCCAGTGTGGATTTACCTGCCCCTCTGAGACCAACCATGCAGATACGCGCAGCGCGCGGTCCGGTAACCGGATAAGGGCGAAGTATACGCAGGACAGATTCCTTGACCTCATCACTGGCCGAACGGAACATATCTGCTACACGCAGCGTATCCGACTCCCACGGGTCGTCATCGCTGATCAGCCACTCAATCCGGTGATCCAGCGCATTGGCAACCCTTTGCAGCAAACCGATCGAGATATTTCCTTCACCTGCCTCAAGCTGGGCAAGGTATCTGGGCGAAACACCTGACATTTCGGATAGAATTCGCCTTGAGATGCCTCGAATCTGGCGGGCCTTGCGTACACGGGCACCGACAAGGCGGCTCAGATCCTGTGATGAGCCGTCAAGCGCGGCCTTTTCCGTTGATGCATCCCCTTCGGGTATTCTTTGAGAGTCGGTCATGCCATCTGGTTGTTCGTGCGAAATAGTGCACAATTTACAACAGCCGATGAAACCGGGCAACGCTGTTTGCGCATGGCAAAAATGGCGTCGCCTCGCCCCTGAAATTCAATAAGAATTCCCTTGTTTAGTGTCTATTCTGCTGCTGTCAGCTCCAGCTCAATCGGCGCCAGCCCATCGATACCGCCTGTGATCTTGTCCCCGGCGAGAACCGGACCAACGCCGGCAGGTGTTCCGGTCATGATCAAATCTCCGGGGCGTAGGTGATAGAACCCCGACAGGTGGCTGACAATCTCATCGATTTTCCAGATTAGCTCATCCAGCGTCGCATTTTGTCTGATTTCCCCGTTTACACTCAGGTGAATGCGCTTGTGATTATCAGGTGCCCAGTCCGTTGCCTTAGTCAGTGGTGCAAATACCGCTCCATTCTCGACATCCTTACCCAAATCCCATGGTCTCTGCTTGTTGCGCTCACGTATCTGCAAGTCGCGACGGGTCATATCCAATGCGCATCCATAGGCGTAAACCACATCCCACGCTTCGGCCGACGTGGCCCGAAATACAGGTTTTCCGATCGCAAGAGCCAGTTCCATCTCGTGATGATAGTTTTCGGTTCCTGGCGGATACGGAACGCTCGCACCCGTCAAAACTGCATTTTCGGGTGTTTTGGTAAAGTAGAACGGTGCCTCGCGGTCGACTTCATTTCCCATTTCCGCGGCATGCGCCGCATAGTTGCGACCAACACAGAATATACGACCAACCGGATAGGTTCCCGTCTCACCCTGAACAGGGATTCCAATAGGTTCAGGAAGAGAAAACAGGTTATCCGACATGACAAGTCCTCAGGTATTGCGTTCCGGCGCATCTTAAGAGGGTAGACCCTGTGAGCAAGCCGTTACTTTTGCCATTCATACACGCTGTTTTCTGCCAACAACTGAAAATTGTTTCGGCACGAACCTGCTCAATTATCTCGGCTGCTCACTGAGTCATTCCAAGTGCGTGTTTGATCCGCCTTTATGGCGAACGACTCACGGCTGAAAATCTTATCCAATCTCCTGAGAGGGCGCCTTTCATGGTCGGATTATCGAAATTTCCTGCAGTTTTCGGCTGTGAGAACGATTTCTGCACCCTCACGAAATCGCAACTTGGAAAATTTGGTGATCGTCCTAGTTATCAACCTGAAAGTGCAGTGCACCGGATCAGCATCAATGCTGTTCGGACGAGAGTGAAAAGTAATCATTCGTTAGTCACCACCCACGCCTCGCCAGAGCAGAAAGTGCGGCAACCAATAAATCACCATAGTGACTCGAGGGCACCTCTTGCAGGCTGTTGGGACAGTCGGCAACTGACAGTTAACGTTTCGGAGATCCCGGCCAGACAATCCGCCCCCCTGGACGGTTTGGCCAGGCAGGATTGTATTTTCAGTCCAACCAACACTCCGAAGCTTGGGCCGGATCGTCGGATAACACATGGCGCAACCGGTCGCAGGCCAGGCACATAAATCAGTCCGGGTCTGGCCATCCCCGTCGGAGATACCCCCCTTTTTCTCCGGCGGGGTCACCGTTTTTGGATGGGTATCCACCAGCAGGCGCGTGCTTCAATCGTCCAGTTCGTGCAATTCGTTCAGCAAATCCAACAGCTTTTCGTGTTTGTCCGCACCAAAACGCGAGCGAATGCTCTCGGTGGCTTCAAGGCTGGCGGGTAGGTTGTCTTTGATTATCTGCAGCCCCTCCCGCGTAATCTCGACAATCTGTCTTCGCCCATCCTGCGGATCGGGGCGTCGAGCAATCAGACCTTTTTCCTCAAGCTTCTGCAAAATACGTGTGAGGCTTGGCAGCAGCAAACAGGCCCGATTGGCAATCCGGGTCGGTTCCTGAGGTCCTTCTTCGTCAAGAACACGTAGCACGCGCCATTGCTGCTCGGTTACGCCTGCATCCGCCAGAATCTGGCGGATTGGTCCCATGAGTTTCTCACGTGCCCTTAACAATGCAATCGGAAGCGAACGGGATGTCAGCGGAATGTCATCAGTCATGTGAAATCTTTGCCGAATTCCTGCGTTGTCGCAACAGGTCAAAAGTTCAACGTGATTTGAAGTCTCCGATATATTCCTTTGTTAGACTCTTATTTGCGCAATGTTTGTGTGATCTTTACTGCAACAATTAAATTAACGTGTTAATTAATTGCCAAATGGCGTTGACCATTGTAATCCAATGACCATCACTGACACACAGATTATGACAACGCGCGTTCGGCAAGCTGCCGGACAAAATGGGGGCTAAGATGAACTGGGATGAATTTTCAGATTGGGGCAAAAAAGTCTCGGACTGGACGCAGGCTTATCATCAGACCGTCGGGGACAAGCCTGTACGTGCACGGACAGAACCCGGTGACATTCTGAACGCCCTACCCGTTTCGCCCCCCGAAGATCCTGAGATGATGGAAGACATCTTTCAGGACTTCGAGCAGATCGTTATGCCCGGCATTACACATTGGCAGCACCCAAGGTTCTTCGCCTATTTCAACTCGAATGCCTCGGCGCCATCGGTTCTGGCAGAGTTTTTGGCCAGCGCGATCGCACCGCAATGCATGCTGTGGCAAACCTCTCCGGCAGCGACCGAGATGGAAACCCGAATGATGGACTGGCTGCGTCAGGCACTGGACCTGCCAGAAGGATTCGCCGGTGTGATTCAGGACTCTGCCTCTTCGGCAACGTTGGCGGCTGTTCTGACGATGCGGGAAAAGGCCTTGAACTGGCAGGGCAACCAACGGGGACTGTTCGGACAGAAACCACTGCGCATTTATTGTTCGTCCGAGGTTCATACGTCGATCGACCGCGCAATCTGGGTTGCCGGTATCGGCCAGGACAATTTGGTGCGCATACCGATCAAAGGCGACTGGCGGGGTATGGATCCAGAGGCTCTGGAAACTGCGATTCAGGCAGATTTGGAGGCCGGTTTACAACCCGCAGGCGTAATCCTTTGTGTAGGTGGCACCGGAACCGGTGCGACAGATCCGGTCGATCGCTGTCTGGAGATTGCGCAGAAATACGGGCTCTACACCCATGTCGATGCCGCCTGGGCCGGGTCCGCGATGATCTGTCCGGATTATCGGCACTACTGGCCCGGGATCGATCAGGCCGACAGTATCGTGTTCAACCCGCACAAGTGGCTGGGTGTTCAGTTCGACTGCTGTGCACATTTCCTCAAAAACCCTGACGATCTGGTGCAGACTCTGGCGATCAGCCCTGAATATCTGAAGACCCACGGTAAGGACGGCATCATCAACTATTCGGAATGGTCAGTCCCACTGGGTCGCAGGTTCCGGGCGCTGAAACTGTGGTTCGTCATCCGCGCCTATGGTTTGGAAGGGCTCAGGGAGCGGCTGCGCAATCACGTCAATTGGTCGGTTGACCTGCACGATCGTCTGGCGGCTGAGCCTGACTTTGAAATCGTTACGCCGCCGATGTGGTCTTTGTGGACATTTCGGTACGTTCCGACCGAAGCTTCTGACCTCGACGATCTGAATTTGCGGCTGGTGAATGCCATCAATGATGACGGCCGCATCTATCTGACACAGACGCGCGTGGACGGCGATCTGGTTATACGTTTTCAGGCCGGTCAATTTGAAACAACCGAGGACGACGTCAAAATGGCGTTTGACGTAATCACTGAAATCGCCCGTGAACTGACCCCCTGAACCAGAGAGGTGACTGAATGCCTGCTCCAAAGAACACTTTTAAACAGGCTCTAATCAACGGCGAAAGGCAGATTGGCTGCTGGATGAGCTTTGCGGAATCTGTCACTGCTGAGATCATGGGAACGGCCGGTTTCGACTGGCTGGTGATCGATGGTGAACACGCCCCGAATGACATCCGCTCGATCCGGGACCAGTTACTGGCTTTGTCGAATAGCCCGTCGCATCCGGTTGTCCGGGTGCCCGTTGGCGAAACTTGGATGATCAAGATGGTTCTGGATGCGGGCGCTCAGACCGTACTGGTGCCTATCGTCGAAAGTGCCGAGCAGGCACGGGAACTGGTGCGGGCCTGCCGTTATCCGCCCGAAGGCGTTCGCGGGGTTGGCGCAACCGCATCACGTGCCACGATGTATGGAACTGCCAGCGACTATATCCAAACTGCGGATCAGGAGATTTGCCTGCTGGTTCAGGTCGAAAACCGCGCTGGTATGGCTGCGCTGGATGAAATCCTGCAGGTCGACGGGATTGATGGTGTGTTCATAGGTCCCGCGGACTTGTCGACCGATATGGGATACCAGGGGAACAGCTCCGCACCGGAAGTGCGTGAGGTGATCTCTGATGCTTTGGCCCGGATCAGGGCTGCCGGCAAAGCGCCCGGCATTCTGGGCACCAAGGAAGAGGCCACGCAAACCTATCTGGATATGGGCGCGCAATTCCTGGCCGTTGGCATCGACGTAATGTTGCTGGCCCAAAGTGCGCGCGCATTAGCCGAGGAGTGGAAGGCGAAATGAACCCTTATGCCCGCATTGCAGCAGCAGCACGGGCATACCCACCCGAGGCCCCGTCTACGAAATGCACATGATCGTCGCGTGTAGCCGAGGGGACAAAACAGGTCATCATCGCCTCTTGCTGAGTGTGCAATCCAAATCGGACCTTTCCACGTGACTGGGCGTCGTTCAGCGTTTGTGTGATGTGGGACAGGGTCGTCTGATCGCAATCCAGCGTCATTTTCAATCCGTCATCAAACTTACGGTAATCCGCATTGCGGCTGACCATATGCTTGTAGTGCTCAGGTTCAAAGTTTCCCAGCCGTTTGCCCGATTTGAACAAAAGCCAGATCAGCAGATTCTGAATCAGCAATTTGGCCTTTTGTAGAGTCAAATTCCGTCCCTCGCGGGACACATGCGCATCCAGTGTCAGGCCCGGGGGTGGCCAGTTAATCGGGGGGCCGTTTGCCGGAACCGGATGACCAGCGCGGTCCAACGCTTCGGACGCTGACAGGACCGATTGGGCCAGATCAGCAAAGTCCTGTTCGGTGGCATTTGTTGTTGGCTGGATAACCAGAGAGACAATCTGACCATGTCGCGCGGGGCTGTTAGACCAACGACACGAAAGCCCCGTCAGATCAGGCTGCGCATCGGGGTCCGCTGGCTGTACCAGATACTCTCCGGCCTTCATCTGTGCCTCTGCCCAGGCAAGGCCACCGCCAGTGAACATGGCATAGTCCACTCCGCTTGACGGGGCATAGCGCGCGACACGAAGATCGCGATTTGAGGCGCGAATGTCAGAAACCGGTACCAATGCAGCGCGCAGAGAGATGGAGAACTCGGATGCGGCCCAACTGCGCAAGGCAGAAAGAGCTAAACGGGCTTTATCGGCATCTGCCCCGGATATGGCAAAAGCCGCGCCATCACCACCAAACACATATGGAAAGACCTGCCCGCCCAGCGCATTGATCATGGCCGAAATCACCGCAGCCCCAACCATGTTCACCGTCTTATAGCGCCCTCGCGCAATCTCACCGGTAGAATCCACAATATCCGCCACACCAACGATCCAGTTGTCGGGCACCGGAGTGAATCGGGAGGGTTCTGTCAGATTCAGAAACTCATGCGAGATCGGGACGGTGTCATAAAACGCAGCGCCAGCGGTTGTCATCATCCCTCCCAAATCTTTGCTTTCAGGCGAAAATAGCTCAATCGTGAACGTTGTCCGCCCTCTGCAACATAGCACACGCGCTTGTGCACGGGACAGAGACATGCCAAGCATCCGCTCAAGGTTTTGAGGCGAGGATAACGAACATGCAGGCAGGCTTGGTGATCTTGTGTCTGGCCTATGTCCTCAGTCAGTTTTTTCGCGCTTTTCTTGCGGTTCTGACCGCTGATCTGGGGCGCGATATCGGCGCTACACCTGAAGATCTGGCCTTTGCCTCGGGCCTTTGGTTCTTGATCTTTGCCGCTATGCAGATCCCCGTGGGCTGGGCATTAGATCAGGTCGGACCGCGGCGCACCGCTGCCATTTTGCTGATGATCGGCGGGGCTGGAGGCGCGGCATTGTTCGCGGTGGCCACCACACCGCTTCACGTGGCCCTTGCCATGGCGTTGATTGGAATCGGGTGTTCGCCGGTTTTGATGGCCTCATATTTCATCTTTGCCCGAGAGTTCCCCCCGGCTAAATTTGCGACCCTTGCAGCTGTCATGCTGGGTGTTGGTTCGGTTGGGAACCTCGTGGCCTCTTATCCAACCGCGCTGGCCGTCGAATGGGTTGGGTGGCGCGCGACGCTGGCGGGCTTGGCAATCATCTCGGCCGGTGTTGCCGCCGGGATCTGGTTCACTGTGAATGATCCCAAACGCGTAGAGACCGAGCACAAAGGCTCCCTGCTTGATCTGCTCAAGGAACCGGCACTGTGGACAATCCTGCCGCTGATGTTGGTGGCTTATGCCCCATCCGGAGCGTTGCGCGGACTGTGGGCGGGGCCCTATCTGCTGGATATATTTGGTCTGAGTATCACGCAGGTGGGTCAGGCAACCCTGATCATGGGGGCCGCGATGATCGCAGGCACCTTCGCCTATGGCCCGCTGGATCGCCTGCTGGGCACACGAAAATGGGTGATTTTGGGTGGCAACCTGATAAGCAGCCTGTTCCTTCTGTTGTTGTGTCTGTGGATAAGCGATTCCGTCTGGCTCTCGGTCCTCTTGATGGCGTTGATCGGATTCTCGGGTGCGGCATTCCCGGTCATCATGGCGCATGGGCGCGCATTCATTCCGCCACATCTGGTTGGCCGGGGCGTAACCTTGCTGAATCTATTCGGTGTCGGTGGTGTTGGACTGGCGCAGTTCGCAACCGGTCGCATCCATGCTGCAACTGTGGACATGGGACCAACGGCACCCTACACAGCGATATTCGGCTTTTTTGCCATCACTGTTGCCATCGGTTGCGTCATCTACCTGTTCAGCCGGGACAGTATGGACTGAGACATGACCTGTCGGGAGATCCAAGTGAAAGACCCTGTCGTCATTGCCCCAAATCTGAAACGCAGGCTGTCCGGCGTTACGGCGACCATCGCACGGTTGGTCCCGTTGCAGGTACAATGGATCGACATCGCCGCCACCGGTCCCGGATTGCCCGAGGATATTCCGCATATTCCCTTGGGCCGCCTGCCATTTCTCTCACGCCGCAGATTGCGCGTCTGGCACGCGCGGCGGAATACAGAGATGTTGTTGGGCCTGATCCTGCGTGGTCTCTTTCGTCTGAAACTCAAACTGTTGTTCACGAGCGCCTCCCAACGTGCCCATACCGGCTATACCAAGTGGCTGATCGGCAAAATGGATGCGGTTGTTTCGACGTCGCGCAAAACAGCCGGATATCTGGAACGTGAATCTCAGGTGATCATGCATGGCATCAACCTGCAGGACTTCACCCCACCCGATGACAAGGCGGCGCTGCGACAAAAACTTGGCCTGCCAGACGGTCTGTTGCTGGGCTGCTATGGCCGTATCCGCCACCAGAAAGGCACTGATGCATTTGTCGATGCGATGATTGAGCTGTGTGGTCGTTTCGATGATGTTTCTGGCATCGTCATGGGGCGGGCCACAGAGCATCACACCGGTTTCCTGAGCGATCTGAAAGCAAAAGTCGCCGCCGCTGGCTTGTCCGACCGCATCCTGTTCATGCCCGAAGTGACCGTCGACCAGATCGCCGAATGGTACCAGGTGCTGGACCTGTTCATTGCACCGCAACGCTGGGAAGGCTTCGGCCTCACCCCGCTTGAGGCGATGGCCTGCGGCGTTCCGGTTGTGGCAACCGATGTGGGTGCGTTTTCCGAAATCGTCACAGATCCGTCACTTGGCCGCGTCGTTGCACCGGATGATTTCCCTGCCCTTGCGGATGCGGCGGCTGAGATGCTGGAAGACCGTGATTCCCTGTCTCAGTCAGGCCTCGCGGCCCGCGCCCATGTCGAACAGAATTTCGACATCAACAGCGAGGCAAAGACGCTGGTGGCACTGTATGAGCGCCTTCTGAACGACTGAACCGCCTCAATTCGACGTCATTCGGTCAATTCATCTGCGAAAGCTCTTTTTTCTTTTCTGCAACGCGGCTATGAACGCGCGTCCTTTATTCAGGAGACTAAAAATGGGCTATCGCGTCGTTGTCGTCGGCGCCACAGGAAATGTGGGCCGCGAAATGCTGAACATTCTGGCTGAACGCCAGTTCCCCGTCGATGAACTTGCTGCACTGGCAAGCCGTCGTTCGCTGGGCACCGAGGTAAGCTTTGGCGACACGACACACACGACCAAGGACCTGGATACTTTCGATTTTACCGGCTGGGACATGGCGCTGTTTGCCGTGGGATCCGATGCAACCAAGGTATACGCCCCCAAGGCGGCGGCAGCTGGCTGCGTGGTGATCGATAACTCGTCGCTTTATCGCTATGACCCGGACATTCCGCTGATCGTGCCGGAATGTAACCCAGAGGCGATTCACGACTATAAAAACAAGAACATCATCGCCAACCCCAACTGCTCGACCGCGCAGATGGTCGTCGCGCTGAAACCGCTGCATGATCGTGCACGCATTAAGCGCGTGGTTGTCTCGACGTATCAATCGGTGTCGGGTGCCGGTAAGGAAGGCATGGATGAACTTTGGGATCAGACCAAGGCCATCTACAACCCGACGACCGAAGTTGAGCCGAAGAAGTTCCAGAAGCAGATCGCTTTCAACGTGATTCCGCAGATCGACATCTTCATGGAAGACGGTTCAACCAAGGAAGAGTGGAAGATGGTTGTCGAGACCAAAAAGATCGTCGATCCGTCGATCAAGGTCACCGCAACCTGTGTTCGCGTTCCGGTATTCGTTGGTCACTCCGAAGCCGTGAACATCGAGTTCGAAGAGTTCCTCGACGAAGACGAGGCCCGCGATATCCTGCGCGAGGCACCGGGCATCATGGTAATCGACAAGCGTGAACCGGGTGGATACGTCTCACCAATCGAATGCGCAGGCGATTTCGCCACCTTCATCAGCCGCATCCGTCAGGATTCGACAGTTGAGAATGGCATCAACCTGTGGTGCGTTTCGGACAACTTGCGCAAAGGTGCTGCTCTGAACGCTGTGCAGATTGCCGAACTGCTGGGCCGTGAGGTTCTGAAGAAAGGCTAAGCTTTTCAAGCGACAGAAATCGACAAGGGCCGTTTCGAAGGAAGCGGCCCTTTGCTTTTGAGCTGTCTTGCTATCGCGGCGGTGACCTGCAACGTTCAGGCCATCTCAAAACCGCATTCAAGCGAGACATTATGAAAGCTCTGATTTCCTTTCTGGCTTTTGCGCCAGCTTTGGCCTTTGCTGAAACTTTCACGATCGAAACCAAGGTAACCGAAGCAACGATATATCCCGCAGGTGCAGAGATTATCCGGTCCGGTACATTCAATGTTCCTGCCGGAAATCATCGCCTGATCCTGCCGGGAATACCCGCAGGTGATCCCGGTACGCAGTTCACTACATTACAGGTAATGGCAGATGGGCTAAGCCAGTCGTCCCTTATACGGCGGGTCGACGACGTATCCAGGTATGATCATGAAAATGAAGCATTTCGACAAGCCGAAGACAAAGTAAAAGCTGTCGAAGAACAAATTGCAGCTGTTGAAGATGAGGCCCGGTCCGCCCGGCTGATTGCCGAGGCTGCGCAGCAGACAATCGGCTTCTTAGGCAGTCTCGGCCACAACGAAGGATTGGCAGGTTCAGGACCTGACGAATTGCGCGATCTTGCCCGCATGATCGGCGATGAAACCCTGCGAGCTCAACAAACTGCCCACAGTTCGGAACTGGAAGCCCGCAAGATCGAAGCAAAGCTAGATCAGCTTCACAAAGAACTCGAAATCGCGAAAGACAAACGTGATGCGTTGATACCTGATATCGAAGGCCACCTGTTCGTCGCTGTGGATGTGAGCGCTGAAGTCGCGACATCAGGCAATCTGACAGTTTCATACCTCGATGCATACGCGGCAGAATGGATGCCCAGTTATGAGTTTCACCTGAAAACCGGAGCCGATCCGCAGGTTCAAATCAGCCGCAGCGTTCTGGTTTCTCAGCACACCGGTGAAAGCTGGCATGACATAACGATGAATGTATCGACCCTTGCACCGACAAGTCAGAATTCCGTATCTCGGTTATATCCGAGGCTCAGAACCATCAGCGAGATAGCCGACACCTACAACAGTCTTGAAGAACCCGCGGTGGAAGCACCTGTTGTCGTTGAAGAAACTATGGGTGCCTATACGCTCCAAACCGCGTCAGTAGAGGGAACAGGGGTCACCTATACGGTCCCGACGCCAATTTCGGTCTCTGCCGGATCGGATAATACCGAAGTCTCAATCGATCAATTTAGTCAGCCCGCTGAGGTCTTTGCAATGGCAGTGCCATTGAAAGACGACGTCGCGTTCCGCACGGTCCGCTTTACAAATCCTCTGAATCAAAACCTTTTGCCCTCCGAACTGGCAAAATGGTTCGTCGATGACATTCTGGTCGCAGTCGGCGATTCCACGAAGATCGGGCCGCGTGAAGAAGTCGAAATGGGATTTGGGCCTATCTTTGGCCTATCCGTTTCCAGCATTGTTCTGGACCGCAGCAGCGGTGATGCCGGTATAATTTCACGCTCGAACCAGCGGGTTGAAACGGCAGAAATTCGCATTGCCAACCGGACAGATCAAACCTGGCCTATACGGATCATCGACCGGATGCCTTATTCAGAACAGGACGATCTGCAGATCGTGTGGACTGCGGAACCACACCCGAATGAGGAAAACGTCGGCGACGAGCGGGGCATCTTGGCCTGGGAAACTCGGATGGAACCCGGCCAGACCGAGATTATCAAACTGGATCTTGAGCTTAGCTGGCCGGAAGATATGGCGCTGGACTGAGCCTGATGACGAGGGATCGTTTCCCGGTCCCTCTTCTTTCAGACTTGTTGGAATGCGCCTTCACGCGTCAGGCATGATTCACCAGGCTTTATGCCCGAGCGTTCACAACCAGATTTTCCAGAAGATTTGGTGCCCAGGAGAGGACTCGAACCTCCACGTCCATACGGACACTAGCACCTGAAGCTAGCGCGTCTACCAATTCCGCCACCTGGGCAGGTGTCGTGAGGGGGCGTTTAAGCCTAGTCGCCGGGAGCGTCAACAGGATTCGGATAGTTTTTTGAAAGATTTTTTACAGCGTCTTCGACACTGCCTGAAACAGCATTGCTAAGCCCCCGTTTTTCATAACATCGCGGCGTTATTGCGCCTTGTTTGAGGTGCCTTCGAGCGCTAGATATTTTCGCAGCCATGTTTCAGGAGCCAGCCCATGACCAAAATGGTTACGATTTACGGTGGATCGGGTTTTGTCGGTCGCTACATCACTCGGCGACTGGCAAGCGAAGGCTGGCGTGTTCGGGTTGCCGTACGGCGTCCCAATGAGGCGATGTTTGTCAAAACCTACGGTGTCGTAGGCCAGGTCGAGCCGATCCTATGCAACATCCGCAACGATGCTTCGGTTGCCATGGCGATGCATGGCGCAGATGCGGTGGTCAACTGCGTTGGTGTCCTCAATGAGCTTGGCAAAAATGAATTCAGCGCAGTGCAGGCCGAGGGCGCCGAACGGATCGCGCGCCTTGCAGCCGAGCAGGGAATCAAACGTATGGTTCATATCTCTGCCATCGGGGCAGATGCAGAATCAGACAGCGAGTATTCCCGGACCAAAGCTCATGGCGAAGCGGGCGTTCTGGCGCATATGCCGGATGCCGTCATTCTGCGCCCCTCGGTCATTTTTGGTACCGAAGATCAGTTCTTCAACCGGTTCGCCGGGATGACACGTATGTCGCCATTCCTGCCTTTGGTTGGTGCCGATACGCGCTTTCAGCCGGTTTATGTCGACGATGTTGCACAGGCTGCCGTTCAGGGCGTTCTGGGTCATGCGCAACCCGGCGTTTACGAGCTTGGCGGCCCCGAGGTCAAAAGCTTTCGCGCTTTGATGCAACAGATGCTTGAGGTCATTCATCGACGCCGGATCATTATCGGTATGCCCTTCTTCGCAGCGCGGATCATGGCGGGCGTTCTGGACATCATCAAATTCGTAAGCTTCCAGCTGTTTCCGAACCATATCCTGACCCGTGATCAGGTGAAAAACCTGCGTCGGGACAATGTTGTGTCAGATAGTGCCAAGACCTTTGCGGATTTGGGCATTGAACCCGCGGCCCTGGAATCGATCCTGCCCGAATACCTGTGGAAGTTCCGCCCCTCGGGTCAGTATGATGACATTCAGAACTCGGCAAAGAACCTGCGGACTGATCAGCTGTAGGCGACGAACAACAGCACTACACCCAAAATGACGCGGTAGATCACGTATGGCGTAAAGCTGATGCTGCGCAGCAGGCGCATCATCAGGCTAAGCGCCAGCAATGCCGAGAAAAAGGCGAACACAGCTGCGATTGCACCATCTCTGGCAAGCTGAGCATCAGCCTGCTGGATTACATCCACCGACAACAGTACCCCGGATGCGATGATTGTCGGGATCGACATCAGCATCGCGATCCGTGCACCGTCTTCTCTCGAATACCCCAGCTGTCGCGCGCCGGTGATCGTGATGCCGGAACGGGATGTACCCGGGATCAGGGCCAGCACCTGCCAAAACCCCATGATCAAAGAGTCACGAACACCCCAGTCGGCGGCATGTTTGGTTTGAGCACCTTTTTGATCCATCCAATACAGCAACAGACCAAATCCCAACATTGTCCAACCGATCACAGCCACAGAACGCATTGCGCTGCTGAGGCCTGTCAGATGCAGAATCGCCCCCACGATGACGGTTGGGATGGTGGCAATGATCAACCCAAAAGCCAGACGAGACTGCGGGGTATCAATATGCCCGGTCAGGGCACGCGGCAGACCCGCCAAGGCCTGCTTCACGTCAGCCCAGAAATACAGGATCACTGCTCCCAACGTTCCGACATGCACGGCCACATCGATCGCCAACCCCTGATCATCCATACCTGTCAGACTGGGCAGCAGGATCAGATGCCCGGAAGACGATATCGGCAGGAATTCGGTGATACCCTGAATTACCGCCACTAGAATCAACTGAAGAAGACTCATCTGCCCTGCCCGTGCTGCCATCACGCGTTGTTTGCGTTCAATGGGTATTACTGTGGTGTTGGAAAAGAAAGTGAACAAATAGGTCCGGATCGGAACTAAAAATTGCAATAAATTTCGCGGATTTGGGTTTTGAGCTCATTTTTTTCTAAAATAGGTCAGCACAATTGACTTTTCATCTGAAATACCATCCCGTAAAGAGTTCCGACCAAGCCAATTCATGGAGTCTGACCCGTGGCCAAGCAACCGATGCTGAAATTTGTGCAGATCGACCGCGTCATGCCGGAAAAGCGTGCCGCCAATGACCGCAAAGAAGACTTTGACGAGATCTATGCAGAGTTCGCAGCTGAAAAAGCTGCTGAGCAGGCCAGCCGGTGCAGCCAGTGTGGTGTGCCATACTGTCAGTCGCACTGCCCGCTGCACAACAACATCCCGGATTGGCTGAATCTGACAGCAACCGGGCGTTTGGAAGAGGCCTATCAGACAAGCCAGGCCACCAATACCTTCCCCGAAATCTGCGGCCGCATCTGCCCGCAGGACCGCTTGTGTGAAGGCAATTGCGTGATCGAACAGTCAGGCCATGGCACGGTCACCATCGGAACGATCGAAAAGTACATTACCGATACCGCGTGGGATAAGGGCTGGGTTCAACCCGCAGTTCCCAATAGCGAGCGATCTGAAAGCGTCGGCATCATTGGTGGAGGACCCGGCGGTCTGGCGGCAGCTGACATGCTGCGCCGTGCAGGAATTCAGGTAACGGTCTATGACCGCTATGACCGCGCGGGCGGTCTGCTGATGTATGGCATCCCCGGTTTCAAGCTTGAGAAAGACATCGTGCAGCGCCGGAACGATTTGCTCGCTGACGGCGGAGTTGAGTTCGTGTTGAACTGCGATGTGGATGCTGCGAAGTTCGAAGAAATCCGCGCCAAGCACGACGCGGTTATCATCGCAACCGGCGTATACAAATCCCGCGATCTGACCATGCCAGGCAGCGGTCTGGCCGGAATCGAAAAAGCGATCGACTTCCTGACCGCTTCGAACCGCAAAAGCTTTGGTGACGCGGTTGAGGATTTCGACAATGGCCGCCTGAATGCCGAAGGCAAAAAGGTGGTTGTCATCGGTGGTGGCGACACTGCGATGGACTGTGTACGGACCTCGATCCGTCAGGGTGCTACCTCGGTCAAATGTCTGTACCGCCGTGACAAGGCCAACATGCCTGGCTCGCAGCGTGAAACACAGAATGCCGAGGAAGAAGGCGTTGTGTTTGAGTGGCTCAGCGCACCCAAGGGCTTTACCGGTGATGACAAAGTGTCTGGTGTGATGGTGCAGAAGATGCGCCTGGGTCAGCCCGACGCGTCGGGTCGCCAGGCACCCGAAGTGATCGAAGGAGCGGATTATGTCGAAGAGGCCGATCTGGTGATCAAGGCACTGGGTTTCGAACCCGAAGACCTGCCTGCGTTGTTCGGTCAGCCCGACCTGCCTGTCACTCGCTGGGGCACCGTCAAAGCCGCATTCCAAACCGGTGAGACCGAGATGGACGGCGTCTATGCAATCGGTGACATCGTACGCGGTGCCTCTCTGGTGGTGTGGGCGATCCGTGACGGGCGCGATTGTGCAGATGCAATCATCGACCGGTTCAACAGCAAGGCTGCCGTAGCAGCTGAATAATCTTCAACCCAGCATGGCGACACAGCCATGAGCCCAGCGACAGGAGGGATGTCATGCCCGAATTGCAAGGCCAGTGTATGTGCGGCGCGGTTACTGTAACCGCCACCCCTGCGCGCGATGCGCTGGGTGCATGCCATTGCGACATGTGCCGTCGCTGGAGCAGCAGCGCATTCGTCAGCTTTCCGGCCGAGCCGGGCTATGCCGCGCTGGGACCGGTTCGGACATACACCTCGTCGGACTGGGCAGAACGTGCATTTTGCGAAGAATGCGGATCTGCGCTCTGGTACCGCATCACCCTGCCGGGTGAAATGCATGGGCAAACCCAGATGGCTGCCGGGCTGTTCGACAATGCCGCGGACAGCGAGATCAAGCTGGAGCTTTACATCGACAAGAAGCCGGAAGGTTACACTTTTGAAGGTGAACGCCGTCAAATGACCGAAGCCGAAGTGATCGCTGCCTATGCTCCTGAAGCGGAGGGCAACGCATGAGCGCGCGCGCAGGTCAATGCATGTGCGGTGAGGTCCGGTTCACGGCACAGGACGTGCCTCAGGAATTCGGCACCTGCCACTGCAAGATGTGCCAACGGTGGCTTGGGTCAGCGTTTCTGGGTGTTACGATCGCCGAAAAAAACCTGAGCTGGCAGGGTGAAGACAACATCGCGACGCTGCAAAGCTCTGGCTGGGCGGAACGCGCCTGGTGCAGCAAATGCGGCACGGGGCTTTGGTACCGGGTGACTGCTGATGGCCCTCTCAATGGCAATTACGAGATACCGATCGGCATTTTTGACGATGCTGAAGGATTCAAGATGACGCGCGAGATCTTTATCGACCGCAAACCGGATGCGTTCGCCTTTCAGGGTGAACATGAACTGCTGACCGAAGCGCAAGTATTTGCGCTGTACGGGCCGACCACGGAAGGAGCCTGACCATGAGCGTATATGACGAAAACTGGGTCAAAAACGAAGAAACCAAGCGCAAATGGATGGCCGAAAATGGTCTCTATTCCGAGGAAGAAGAGCATTCTTCCTGTGGTGTCGGTCTTGTTGTTTCCATTGATGGAAAGAAAAGCCGCAAGGTCGTGGATGCGGGCATCGATGCCCTTAAGGCGATCTGGCACCGTGGCGCGGTGGACGCGGATGGCAAGACCGGCGATGGCGCTGGCATCCACGTGCAGATTCCGGTTCCTTTCTTCTATGATCAGATCCGTCGTACCGGCCATGAACCGAAACTGGACGAATTGATTGCTGTTGGTCAGGTTTTCCTGCCCCGCACTGATTTTGGCGCGCAGGAAAGCTGCCGAACCATCGTGGAAACCGAAGTTCTGCGTATGGGCTATTACATCTATGGCTGGCGCCATGTGCCGGTTGATGTGACCTGTCTGGGCGAAAAGGCCAACGCCACCCGACCAGAGATCGAGCAAATTCTGATCTCGAACTCGAAAGGTGTGGATGAGGATACGTTCGAGCGTGAGCTTTATGTGATCCGTCGCCGCATCGAAAAAGCGGCGATGGCTGCGGGTATCTCGGGCTTGTACCTGGCCTCGCTCAGCTGCCGATCAATCATCTATAAAGGCATGATGCTGGCCGAACAGGTCGCGGTCTTCTACCCCGATCTGATGGACGAACGGTTCGAATCCGCGTTTGCCATCTATCACCAGCGTTATTCGACCAACACCTTCCCACAATGGTGGCTGGCGCAACCTTTCCGCATGCTGGCCCATAACGGCGAGATCAACACGCTGAAGGGCAACGTCAACTGGATGAAAAGCCATGAGATCCGCATGGCCTCGGCGACCTTTGGCGACTATGCCGAAGATATCAAACCTATCATCGCCGGTGGATCGTCGGATTCTGCCGCATTAGACTCGGTTTTCGAAGTTCTTGTGCGCGCCGGCCGCTCAGCGCCCATGGCAAAAACCATGCTGGTTCCGGAAAGCTGGTCCAAGCAGGCCGTGGAACTGCCGCAAGCGTGGCGCGACATGTATTCCTACTGCAACTCAGTGATGGAACCGTGGGACGGTCCGGCTGCACTGGCAATGACTGACGGTCGCTGGGTTTGTGCCGGTCTGGACCGCAATGGTCTGCGCCCGATGCGTTATGTGGTAACAGGCGACGGTCTTGTGATCGCGGGATCCGAGGCCGGCATGGTGCCGATTGACGAGGCAACCGTGACCGAAAAGGGCGCGCTTGGCCCGGGACAGATGCTGGCCGTCGACATGAAGAAGGGCAAGCTGTTCCGCGACACGCAGATCAAGAACAAGCTGGCTGCCGCACTGCCGTTTGGCGAGTGGGTCGGTAAGATCAATGATCTGGACGAGGCGCTGGCGGGCGTGACCGAAAAACCGATGTTCTCGGGCGAAGACCTGCGCAAACGCCAGATCGCAGCAGGTTATTCGGTCGAGGAGCTGGAGCAAATTCTGGCGCCCATGGCCGAAGACGGTAAAGAGGCGCTGGCATCCATGGGCGACGATACGCCCTCGGCGGTTCTGTCCAAGCAGTACCGCCCGCTCAGTCATTTCTTCCGCCAGAACTTTAGCCAGGTCACCAACCCGCCGATCGACAGTTTGCGCGAGTACCGCGTCATGTCGCTGAAGACACGGTTCGGGAACCTGAAGAACGTATTGGACGAGGACAGCAGCCAGACCGAGATCATCGTTCTGGAAAGCCCCTTTGTCGGCAACGCGCAATGGGATGAACTGGTTGGGCACCTCAATGCTCCGCTGGCTGAGATTGATTGTAGCTTTGAGCCCGGTCAGGGTGCGCTGAGCGCTGCTTTGGCCCGTGTTAGAGCCGAAGCTGAGGAAGCGGTTCGTTCGGGCGCCGGGCACCTGGTTCTATCCGACATGAACTCTGGTGAAGGTCGTGTGGCGATGCCGATGATCCTTGCCACCAGCGCAGTGCACTCGCACCTGACCCGTCAGGGCCTGCGGACTTTCTGCTCGCTGAACGTTCGATCGGCTGAATGTGTCGATCCGCATTACTTTGCGGTTCTGATCGGCTGTGGCGCGACTGTTGTGAACGCCTATCTGGCCGAAGATTCGTTGGCCGACCGCATTGATCGTGGTCTGCTTGACGGCACCCTGACCGAAAACGTTGCGCGCTATCGCGAAGCCATCGACCAGGGCCTGCTGAAGATCATGGCCAAGATGGGTATTTCGGTGATCTCATCTTATCGAGGAGGTTTGAATTTCGAAGCCGTAGGTCTCAGCCGCGCGATGGTGGCCGAATACTTCCCGGGTATGACCAGCCGTATCTCCGGCATCGGTGTCACCGGCATTCAGACCAAAGTCGAAGAAATCCATGCCAAGGCGTGGGACAGCGGTCTGGATGTTCTGCCCATCGGAGGTTTCTACAAAGCGCGTAAATCGGGTGAGACCCATGCGTGGGAAGCAACCTCGATGCACATGATGCAAATGGCCTGTAACCGCGCCTCATACGAGCTGTGGAAGCAATATTCGGCCAAGATGCAATCGAACCCGCCGATCCACCTGCGCGACCTGATGGACTTCAAACCGCTGGGCAAACCGGTGCCGATTGAAGAGGTCGAGTCGATCACTTCGATCCGCAAACGGTTCGTGACCCCGGGCATGAGCTTGGGCGCGCTGTCGCCTGAGGCGCACAAAACGCTGAACGTGGCGATGAACAGGATCGGTGCCAAGTCCGACTCGGGCGAGGGTGGCGAAGATCCGGCGCATTTCGTACCGGAGCCCAATGGCGACAACCCGTCGGCCAAGATCAAACAGGTGGCCTCGGGCCGGTTCGGTGTGACCGCCGAGTATCTGAACCAGTGTGAAGAGCTTGAGATCAAGGTCGCCCAAGGCGCGAAGCCCGGTGAGGGTGGTCAGCTTCCGGGCATGAAGGTCACCGACCTGATTGCGCGTCTGCGTCATTCGACCAAGGGTGTGACGCTGATCTCGCCGCCGCCGCATCACGACATCTACTCGATCGAGGATCTGGCGCAGCTGATCTACGACCTCAAGCAGATCAACCCGCGCTGCAAGGTGACCGTGAAACTGGTGGCGTCTTCGGGCGTTGGCACGATTGCTGCCGGTGTCGCCAAAGCCAAGGCGGACGTTATCCTGATCTCGGGCCACAATGGCGGAACAGGCGCATCACCTGCGACCAGTATCAAGTACGCTGGTCTGCCGTGGGAAATGGGCCTGACCGAAGCACATCAGGTTCTGGCGATGAACAACCTGCGGGACCGCATCACGCTGCGGACCGATGGTGGACTTCGCACAGGCCGTGATATCGTCATGGCCGCGATGATGGGGGCCGAGGAATACGGCATCGGAACCGCCGCTCTGATCGCCATGGGCTGCATCATGGTGCGTCAGTGCCAGTCCAATACCTGCCCGGTCGGCGTGTGTACGCAGGATGAATCCCTGCGTGCCAAATTCACCGGCAACGCAGACAAGGTTGTAAACCTGATCACCTTCTACGCACAGGAAGTGCGGGAGGTTCTGGCCAGCCTCGGTGCGCGTTCGGTGGACGAGATCATCGGTCGGGCGGATCTGCTGGCGCAGGTCAGTCGTGGTTCGGCGCATCTGGACGATCTGGACCTCAACCCTCTGCTGATCACGGTCGATGGTGCGCATAACATCGTCTACAACCGCGACAAGGATCGGAATGCGGTGCCGGATACTCTGGATGCCGAGATTGTTCGCGACGCGGCACGGTTCCTGAAAGACGGCGAAAAGATGCAGCTGTCCTATGCGATCCAAAACACGCATCGCACCGTGGGCACTCGCGTTTCCAGCCACATCGTGCAGAATTTTGGTATGCGGAACACTTTCCAGGACGATCATCTGCACGTAAAACTGCAGGGTTCGGCCGGTCAGTCGCTGGGGGCCTTTGCAGCTCCGGGCCTGAAGCTGGAGGTGTCGGGCGATGCCAATGACTATGTCGGCAAGGGCCTGTCCGGTGGCACCATTGTGGTGCGACCGCCGCAGGTCAGCCCGCTCAAGGCGGATGACAACACCATCATCGGCAATACGGTGCTGTATGGTGCCACCGATGGTCACTTGTTCGCCGCTGGCCGTGCGGGTGAACGTTTCGCCGTCAGAAACTCGGGCGCCAAGGTGGTGATCGAAGGCTGTGGCTCGAACGGGTGTGAATACATGACTGGTGGCGTTGCGGTGATCCTTGGTGATATCGGCGCGAACTTTGGTGCGGGTATGACGGGGGGCATGGCCTACCTTTACGACCCGGAAGGCAAGGCAGAGCTGCTGATGAACCTGGAGACACTGGTCACCTGCCCGGTCACCGTTGATCACTGGGAAGATCAGCTGAAATCTTTGATCGAGCGTCATGTTGCAGAAACCAACAGCCGCAAGGCCATTGATATTCTGCAGCATTGGGAGGTTGAAAAGACCAACTTCCTGCAGGTTTGCCCCAAAGAGATGCTGAACAAGCTGGCTCACCCCCTTAGCCTGGAGGCGACGGCGGTTCCGGCAGAATAGGTTTACGAACAGTTGAAAATCAGAGCCCCGCGTGTCGCTTGCGACATGCGGGGTTTTGCTGTTTGGCAACAATTTCACCTGATTCATTGCGTATTTGCAGAAAAAACGCCTAGCATTGGTCAAAGTTTCTTCAGGAATTGACACAATACTGAGGCTTGGTTTGGTACGCGTAGTGGAGCAGTTCGATGCCGACAACTTACTTTGATCAATTCTTTGCAATGGACCCGGCGAACCCGCCCCCCGCAGGAACTTTGCTGACCGTTCAGAACTACAGTCTTGTCGATCAGAACGACGATGGTGAGATTGAGGCTCCTGGCGGCGACACGGTAAACGGTCAGGATGTAACCTCTTCGTGGCCCGGCGATACAGTTGTCATAAATGTTCCCGGCACTGGCCCGGTGACATATACCGGCATCACCTTCTACTTGGCTGACGGGACGCGGGTATTCACGCCCACCGACGGCAAGGTCCTTGAGGAAGGGACGCTTGTTTCAACTACATTCGTAAATACACAAGGACCGTTGAATGTACCCGGCCAGCTTGGTCCACCATGTTTTACACCGGGTACCATGATCGAAACGCCTGATGGGCTGCGCGCAGTTGAATATCTGAAGCCGGGAGATCTGGTAAATACTATGGACAATGGCCCACAGCCCTTACTCTGGGTTGGCCGTACCACGGTGGCCGCCACCGGGGACAATGCGCCGATCAGATTTGAGGCCGGTGTTTTGGAGTTGGATCGCGAGACCCTAGTGTCACCCCAACATCGGATGCTGATTGCTGACTGGCGGGCACCATATCTGTTTGGACATACAGAGGTTCTGATCGCAGCACATTCTCTGGTTAACGGCGAAACCGTAACGCGGGTCGAAGGTGGAGAAATAGATTACATCCACCTTTTGTTCGGTCAGCATGAAATTGTGACAGCAAACGGTGCAAAAAGCGAAAGCTACTATCCCGGACATGCAGTCTCGCAATCCGAACGCGAGACGCAGGCTGAAATTCTGGCATTGTTTCCTGAGCTTACCAGCCGCGAGCTGCATGCTCAGAAGACCGTGCGCCCAGTGGTTCGCCCGCGCGATGGTCGGCTCATCGCGATATAGACCGTTTCAAATAACGGTTGCGCAGCGTATAGCGAGGTATGGCAAAGCAAGCAGTCCGCAAATCAGGCGGTAAGAAAAACAAGGCAAACAAAGCCAAAAATCAGCCCTCACTCTTCGCCCGGATCAGGCGATGGGTGATACGAGGTGGATTGGGGTTGGCTGCATTCTTTGTAGCCCTTGTTCTGATCTATTCGGTTGTGAACCCACCTGTCACCCACACAATCTGGTCTGAATGGCGCCGGTTGGGACGTGTTGATCGGGAATGGGTTCCGATTGAAGAGATTTCGCCCATTATGGCGCGCTCAGCCGTGGCTGCAGAAGATGCGAATTTCTGCCTTCATTGGGGATTTGATGTCGAAGCGATCCGGGATGCGCTTGAGGATGGCGGATCACGTGGCGCATCAACCATCACCCAGCAAGTGGTCAAGAACGTCTTCCTTTGGCAGGGCCGCAGCTGGGTCCGCAAGGCGCTGGAAACGTCGATGACACCTGTTGTCGAGATCTTCTGGAGCAAGCAGAGGATTCTTGAGGTTTATCTGAACGTCGCTGAGACCGGACAAGGGGTCTTTGGGGTCGAAGCGGCGGCACAACGTTACTACGGTGTCAGCGCCGCCAAGCTGTCGCCGGTACAGGCTGCCCGACTGGCGGCAATCCTGCCCTCTCCCCGCAACAGGTCGGTTACAGACCCTTCGGTTCGGACACGTCGCCGGGCGGCTTCGATCCTTGATGGGGCGGCTACCATCCGCGCAGATGGTCGCGCAGATTGTTTCGAGGATTGAAACCACTGCCCTGCCAAGGCTAAAGCTTGGAAGTATTCACTGGTTCGATTGGAAGTCCATGGCGCGTTTGTTTCACGTTCCCCTGTCCCCCTACTGTCGCAAGGTCCGCCTGTCGCTGGCGGAAAAGAAGATCGAAGTCGAACTGGTCGAAGAACGATATTGGGAGCAGGATCCGGATTTTCTTCGACGAAATCCAGCGGGCAAGGTGCCAGTGCTGCGGCTGGACGGATTGGTGTTGGCCGAAAGCGCTGCGATCTGTGAATACATCGAAGAAACCCGCCCTGAACCGCCTTTGATGCCCAAAAAGCCCGAGGCCCGTTACGAAGTCCGGCGAATTGTTGGCTGGTTCGATGACAAGTTTCATCACGAAGTGACTTCGAAACTTCTTTATGAGCGCGTGAACAAGAAGGTGACAGGTCAGGGGTATCCGGACAGTAAAAACGTCAAAGAAGGTGCGCGGGCGATCAAGTATCACCTGGACTACATGACCTGGTTGCTGGATCACCGCCGCTGGCTGGCGGGGGATCAAATGACATTGGCTGATTTTGCCGCTGCTGCGCATTTGTCAGCTTTGGACTACATCTCTGACGTGGACTGGAACCGCAGTCAGGTGGTCAAGGATTGGTATGCAAAAATCAAATCCAGACCGGCCTTCCGCTCGATCCTCGCGGATCAGGTCCCGGGTTTCCGGCCACCAGCCCATTACGCCGATCTGGATTTCTGATATCCAGAACAAGGGGTGGGACGCATCGCACCCCAAAGGCACAGGGAACGGCTCGGCTCAATAACAATGACTCAAACACTCAAAGAGCGGATGATATCGCAAGCTCTTTCCGAAGGGTTTGTATCCTGTCGCATCTGCCGACCATGGGACATTCCCGAAGTTCCGGCTCGGCTGGATGCCTTTCTGCAAGCCGGATATCACGGTCAGATGGGGTGGATGGCAGAACGCACCCATTGGCGGGGCGATCCGTCCGCTTTGTGGCCCGAGGCTCGCTCGGTCATCATGCTGGCCGAAAGTTACACCCCCAATCATGATCCGACCGAAGTTCTGAACCACCCGGACCGGGGTGCAATCTCGGTTTACGCGCAGAACAAGGATTACCACGATCTCGTCAAGAAACGGCTGAAACGCCTTGCACGCTGGCTGATTGCCGAGGCCGGCGGAGAGGTGAAGGTATTTGTCGATACAGCGCCGGTTCCCGAAAAGGCGCTGGGCCATGCAGCCGGGCTTGGATGGCAAGGCAAACACACCAATCTGGTCAGTCGGGATTGGGGTAATTGGTCCTTCATAGGGTCTGTTTTTACCACCATTGAGCTACCGGCTGACCCAGCCGAAGTGGATCATTGCGGATCCTGCCGGGCCTGTCTGGACAGCTGTCCGACCGATGCGTTTCCCGCCCCCTATCAACTGGATGCACGTCGCTGCATTTCGTACCTGACGATTGAACACAAAGGGCCAGTAGACGAAGAGCTGCGGCAGAAACTGGGCAACCGCATCTACGGCTGCGATGATTGCCTGGCAGCCTGCCCCTGGAACAAGTTTGCTGTGGCAGCAAGCGACATACGCTATGCGGCGCGCGAGGACCTCAAGGCACCAAAGCTGGCCGAGCTTGTTGCGTTGGACGATGCGGGTTTCCGTCAGAAATTCTCTGGCTCACCGATCAAGCGGATTGGTCGGGGTCGCTTTGTGCGCAATGTTCTCTATGCCATCGGAAACTCTGGCACCGCTTCGCTGCGGTCTGCAGCACAGGCATTGATTCATGATCCGGATGCCACCGTCGCTGATGCGGCGCGATGGGCGGTGAAACGATTGTCATAAGTGCCGCAAACAGGCTGGACGCGTCGTTTCAATTCGCTACACCCGTCACCAGCGAACAATAAGGAGGACCCGATGGCCTTGGCTTTGGGTGTCGATACGGGCGGAACCTATACTGATGCGGTGTTGATCCGGGATGAGAAAGAGGTCATCGCCTCGGCCAAATCCCTGACCACTCGCGCAGATTTGGCGATTGGCGTGGGCAAGGCAATCTCGG
The DNA here is from genome assembly GCF_013030265.1 of Ruegeria arenilitoris. GTDB lineage: Bacteria > Pseudomonadota > Alphaproteobacteria > Rhodobacterales > Rhodobacteraceae > Ruegeria > Ruegeria arenilitoris_E. The sequence continues at coordinate 157,104 of NZ_WPZQ01000010.1, read as the reverse complement.
CCGTTCTGGACGAGGCGCAGGTGTCTCCGGATCAGATCTCACTTGCCTCGTTGTCGACAACGCTTGCCACCAACGCGCTGGTTGAAGGGCAAGGTGGCCGTGTCGCTTTGATCTATATCGGCTTTCGGGAAAGCGATCTGGAAAAGCATGGGTTGAAGGATGCCCTGAAGGGTGACCCTGCGCTGGTGATTTCGGGCGGCCATAGCCATGCCGGAGGCGAGGTTGCGCCGCTGGACATCCAAGCGCTTGAGGCATTTCTAGACTCTCACAAAGGCATTTCGGGCTTTGCGGTCGCAGCACAATTCGCCACGCGTAACCCGGCACATGAGTTGAAGGCTGCGCAGATCATTACCGAAAGGACGGGCGCCCCAGTCACCTGCTCACATCAGTTGTCAGCCAAGCTGAATGGTCCGAAACGGGCAGTAACAGCAGTGCTGAACGCCCGTTTGATCGGGATGATTGACCGGTTGATCGGACGTGCTCAGGACCGATTGCGCGAACTGGACATCCACGCCCCGATGATGGTCGTGCGTGGTGATGGTGCCTTGATGAGCGCAGAACAGGCCCGCGAACGGCCAATTGAAACAATCCTCAGCGGACCCGCTGCCTCGATCGTGGGTGCACGCTGGTTGACCGGGGCCGAAAACGCTTTGGTCTCGGATATTGGCGGCACGACGACGGATGTGGCGCTGATCCGCGATGGCAAGCCCGCGATCGATCCAGCCGGTGCGCAAGTTGGTGGGTTCCGAACGATGGTCGAGGCCGTTGCAATGCGAACCCATGGTCTGGGTGGGGACAGTCAGGTGCATGTCGTGACCGAAGGCTTGGGCGGAGGTGTGTTTCTTGGACCAAGACGTGTCTTGCCGGTTTCACTAATCGCAGCAGAAGCGCCAGAAATCGTCCATGCGGTTCTGGATGAACAATTACGGGCCACGACGGTCGGTGAGCATGATACACGTTTTGCCCGCCGCGTGCCGGGTATCCGCGCGGATGGTGTTGGTGAACGCGAAGAGGTTCTGCTGGATCGGCTTGGCGACACCGTATTGCCCCTGTCTTCACTACTGCGAACCCGGATGGAAAACGGTGCGCTGAACCGTCTGGTAGACCGCGGCATTGTGCAGGTATCCGGTATTACTCCATCAGATGCCAGCCATGTACTTGGCAAGCTAACAGACTGGGACGGCGATGCCGCCTGTAAAGCGTTGGAGCTGATCGCGCGCAGGCGGGTTGGGTCTGGTGACCTGTTGGCAAAATCCCCCGAGGCGCTTGCCCAGATGATCATTGATCAACTGACGGAACAGACAGCTTTGACCTTGTTAGAGACTGCTTTCGCAGAAGAAACCGATGGATTGGGCCTACCAGCTCAGGACTTGGCGCGGCATGTTCTGACGCAGCGGGGATTGTCTCGGCACCGGGGTTTGATGGCGCTGGATGCAGCGCTGAATGTGGATGTAGTCGGGCTGGGCGCTTCGGCCCCCAGCTATTATCCGGCGGTTGGTGAGCGGCTGCATTGCGCGATGGTCCTGCCAGAACATGCTGGCGTCGCCAATGCCATTGGTGCAGTCGTTGGTCGCCTTACATTGCGGCGTGCCGGTACGGTGACGTCACCTTCCGAAGGGCTCTTTCGCGTGCATCTCGAGGATGGGCCACAGGATTTCTCAGAACCGGATGCGGCACTGGGCCTGTTGGAATCGGTTCTACGGGATGAAACCGAAAAATCAGTACGCGAAGCTGGAGCTGAAGATATTCGGGTGATCATAGATCGCGACATTCGTACTGCGCAGGTCGAAGGCAGAGATGTGTTCGTCGAGGCGCTTGTGACCGTCGAGGCCAGTGGCCGACCAAGGGTCGCCGTGGGCTAACCTCCTCCGCGAACGGAGGAGGCAGGTCTGTTATTCTGCGGCGTCGGTGCGCTTTGGCAGCACCCAGTCCTGACGCGGGAAGTGGCAAGTATACCCGTTTGGGATACGCTCCAGATAGTCCTGATGCTCGGGCTCGGCTTCCCAGAAATCACTCACAGGTTCCACTTCGGTCACGACCATGCCCGGCCATATTCCACTGGCATCTACATCGGCGATTGTGTCCACTGCGACCTGTTTCTGCGCCTCATCGACGTAGTAGATAGCAGAGCGATAACTCATCCCGATGTCATTGCCCTGTCGGTTCACCGTGGTCGGGTCGTGAATCTGAAAGAAGAACTCCAGCAACTCGCGATAGGTGATCCTGGTAGGATCAAACCAGATCTCAATCCCTTCTGCGTGGGTACCATGGTTGCGATAGGTTGCGTTTGGTACGTCTCCGCCAGTGTATCCGACACGAGTGCGGGAAACGCCGGGCAGCTTGCGGATCAGATCCTGCATGCCCCAGAAACAGCCCCCGGCAAGAACAGCGCGTTGTTCGGTCATTGGATTTCCTCCACATGGATCAGGAATTCGCCGTAACCTTCGGTTTCCATATCGTCACGATGGATAAACCGAAGCGCGGCAGAGTTTATGCAATAGCGCAGCCCGCCATGTTCGCGCGGACCGTCCGGAAACACATGGCCCAGATGGCTGTCGCCATGTTTCGAGCGTACCTCGGTACGGATCATACCCAGGGTACGATCTTCGAGCTCTTCGACATGCTCGTGGATGATTGGCTTGGTAAAGCTGGGCCAGCCACAGCCGGATTCGTACTTGTGGGTCGAGGCAAACAGCGGCTCACCCGAAACGATATCCACATAGATACCCGGCTCTTTGTTATTCAGGTGTTTTCCAGTACCCGGCCGTTCGGTACCGCTACGCTGAGTCACGTGAAACTCTTCGGGAGAGAGGGCGGCGATGGCCTCGGGGTCTTTGGTGTAACGAGTCATGGCTCCTCCGGTGTTGTCTTTCGTGATGCACTATTTGGGCACATCATAGAGGAAATCAAAGCCATATTTCAGATGCCTCGCGCGCTCGTGCGTTGGATCAGGCGGTTTTAACCTCGGGTTGGCGCGACAACTGCACGGCCAGAATACCAATTGTCGTCACAAGCACACCGATCACATCAAGTGGTCCAAGCCTTTCACCCAACAAGATGGCAGCAATGGCGACGCCAAACACAGGATTTAGAAAATGGAATGTCGCGGCCCGGGTGGCACCGATGCGGTTCAAAAGCAAGAACCAGATCAATGTCGCCAGCAGGCCGGGGAACAGGGTCGTATAGGTGAAAGCCAGTGCAAAGGGCACGGTCAGATGAATATAGATGGTCTCAAACAGCGGTGCAGCGAGGAAGAGAATAGCTGAACCCACAAGCATCTGTAGTCCGACAACCATCATGAAGTTGCCCCCTGAGGTGGCACCCCGAACCGCCAGCGTTGCCAGCGTGAGCGCTAAGGCACCCAAACCGCAGAGCATGACACCGAACATATCAATGCCAGCGCTGATCCGGCTGCTCATGATCAGGGCGACACCGGCAAAGCCGGCGAGCAGGCCGATGACGCCCAAGGGACGGAGCTTTTCGCCAAACAACAGCCATCCTGCCAATGCGACCAGCAACGGCATCGTCGACGCTATAATGGCGGCGACCGATGCCTCGACAGTTTGCATCGCATAAAAATTCAGACCCAAATAAAGGGCATTCTGGCAAATTCCGAATAAGAACGTGGCGTACCACTGAGATCTGGTGAGCTTCCAGCTCTGCCCCATCACCCTGGCAATCGTGACGCCGATCACACCGGAAATCAGAAAGCGAAGCGCCAACGAAAATAGAGGCGAGGCATCGGAAACTATGATCCGTGCCGATGTAAAGGCGGATGACCAGATGAAGGCAAATATCAGCCCCATGGCTATGGCGCGCAGGTCCATCACGATCCCCTTTTCAAATCGGCAGGACTGTTTCTGATTTTCCAAAAAGCTTCAAGCGCGAGGTCATCACTTCGTCAAAAAAGACACATGCGCCATACAAGAAAGTCATTACGCATGTTTTTATTGATTGACTGGCCAATTAAAGATATCCGCTGCCCGATCTGACACATCAAGGGAGGTTTGTCGGTGCTTCTGGAATACATCCTGTCATTTGGCGTCCTGTTGGCATTGGGCCTGGTCGCTTTCTTCGTCGTGAAATGGTGGAATCTACGCTGCGTTGGTGTAACGCCTGTCCATCTGTTCACATTCATTGCGATCCTGTTCACATCCGGCTTGGACGTTGGCCTGATCATGTTCCCACTGACCGAGTTTGGCGGCTATGCCGAAGAACCTGCTTACGCCTTCGCCAACCCCTTGGCGATCGAGTTCGGTTTCTGGGGCTTTTTGATCTGGGCGTTCTACTTCCTGACCGCGTTCTACTTCTGCGTCATCGAACCACGTGTGAAGTTCTTTGAGATCCCGCTGGTCAAGTTGATCAACAACGTGGTGATCATCGGCACCTGCGCCTTCACCGCCAGCCTGTTCCTGATCTACCTGCCTGGCTACCTGCCCGAGGTCGGAGACGGTGAATCCGTTGTCACCACTTTCTACATCATCGTGTTCGTGGTCATTCTGGCGGCGGCCTATTCGTCGACAGATCTGAAATACGTGCGCATCCTGTCGGTGGGCTCTACCTTCCTGTTCCTTGCTCTGATTCTGGGCATGTGGGCTGCAGCTGGTATGGGTCTGACCGGATTTGCAGAAACCAGCAGCAACATCGGTGCGTACTTCGCAAACCTGCATAAGTTTGTCCTGCCGCTGACCGACTATCATGCCTTCTATCTGTTCTGGTGGTTTGCATGGTCGATCATGATCGGCCAGTTCACCTCGCGTTTTGTCGGTGGCCTGAAAACATGGCAACTGCTGGCCGCGTTGTTGATCTTCCCATCGATCCCGCTGGCGATCTGGTTCACCGTTCTCTACTACTATCACCTGAACGGCATCAGCACTGCAGGCATCACCAACATCGCGATGGTGATCGTGGGCGTGACCTTTGTGATCAACTCGCTGGACTCGCTTATCCGCCTGTACACCGACAACCTGAACATGACAGTCGAACGGTTCGGCAAGGCGGCATATGTCGCAGGAAACGTTGTCCTGCTGTTTGTCCTGACCCTGTTGTTCCAGAGCCAGTGGCTGCAAATCCAGTGGATCGGCGCGGTTGTGGTTGGCCTGTATCTGGCCTGCGTTGTCTACATCCTGATTGCCAAGCGCAAAGAGGTGCTGAGCATCGACTCCATGCCCGAAGGGCGCGATCTGGATTTCCACAAGGTTGAAACGGTTCACTAAGCCGGAGACCAAAACACCACAGGCAACTTCTGCCTTGGACAAATCAAACCCCGCAGCGCGTTCTGCGGGGTTTTTTTATGCCTTGGGCAAGACACCGTGCAAAATTCAGATATTGTGATGGGAATTACTCTTTTGAAATCGAATACCATTGTCACCCAACTGTCTGAGGAAACTCGATTATGAAAGATATCGGTCGCCGGCGATTTGTGAGAACTGGATTAGCTTCTGCTGCAGCACTGACACCATTGAGACATGCTTTGGCAGAAACTGGGTCACTGCAGGATATTGGTGGATCAATTGTCTCGGCACCTCAGGCGACGATCTACACTGCCCGCGAAATCATCACGCTCAATGATGCACGGCCAACCGCCGAGGCGGTTGCAGTGGTTGGCGACAGAATCCTCTGGGCCGGAACGCTGGAAGATGTGCAGCGTGTTTTGGGCGACCAGCCCTACGAAATCGATACGACTTTTGCCGATCACGTAATCGTACCCGGCTTTATCGCCCAGCATGACCATCCTGTACTTGCCGCGCTTACGATGTCATCTGAAATCCTGGCAATCGAGGATTGGGTCCTGCCGAGCGGAACTGTTCCTCGCGTTAAAGACAAACAGGATTTCATGGCACGTCTGACCAAGGCCGAAGCCGAGAAGTCAGATCCGGATGAACCTCTGCTCAGCTGGGGCTATCACCCCGCCTTCTATGGCCCATTAACACGTGCCGATCTCGACACAATCAGCAAAACACGTCCAATTCTTGTTTGGGCGCGCTCATGTCACGAGATGGTACTGAACTCGGCGGCAATGGAGCGCGGTGGTGTTACCCGGGACAAGTTCGAAACGTTCAGCCCGTCAGCAAAAGAGCAAAGCAATTTTGAAGAAGCGCGGTTTTGGGAACAGGGCCTGTTCGGAGTTTTGCCTAACATCGCGAATATGGTCGCAACCCCCGAACGCCTGCGTTCCGGCCTGGAAATCACGCGCGACTATATGCACGCCAAAGGCATTACCTTCGGCAATGAGCCGGGCGGGATTCTGTCTAAACCGGTACAGGATGGCGTTAACGAAGTTTTCTCGAACCCGGATATGCCATTTCGCTGGTCATTTATCGTGGATGCAAAGTCGATGGTCGCGACCTACTCGGATGATGCGCAAGTCATTGCTGAAACCGAAAAGCTGGCCTCTTGGTATGGTGGCATGACAAGTCTTGCGCCAAAGCAGGCAAAGCTTTTTGCAGATGGCGCAATTTATTCGCTGCTGATGCAGGTACGTGATCCTTATCTGGATGGTCATGATGGCGAATGGATGATGGACCGCGATCTGTTTGAGCGCGCATTCCGCGTTTACTGGGATGCAGGATATCAAATCCATATTCACGTCAATGGCGACGCGGGGCTTGATCGGGTTCTTGATACGCTCGAGGCCAATCTGCGCCGCAACCCGCGATATGATCACCGCACCGTTCTGGTGCATTTTGCGGTCAGCGCCCCGGATCAAGTCGAGCGGATTCGCGCGCTTGGCGCTATCGTCAGTGGAAATCCCTACTATGTGACGGCTCTTGCAGATCAGTACTCGAAAGTTGGTCTTGGTCCGCAACGCGCGGATTCGATGGTTCGCCTGGGTGACTTGTCGCTCGCTGGTATCCCGTGGTCACTGCATTCAGATATGCCAATGGCACCCGCTGATCCTTTGTTTCTGATGTGGTGTGCGGTCAATCGGATAACTTCTTCCGGTCGCACCGCTGGCGCGGATCAGAGAGTACCGGCCGAGATGGGGCTTCGCGGGGTTACGATCGAGGCGGCTCAGGCCCTCAGGATGAGTGATGAGATCGGGAGCATCGAACCGGGCAAACGGGCCAACCTGACTATTCTGGATGAAAACCCCCTGAGCGTAGACCCGACATCGATCCGCGACATCAATGTCTGGGGCACAGTTATGGAAGGGCGGGTTTTACCGGTTGGTGAGGCTGAGCGAAAAGCCTCGCTTTCACCATCTCAGAATCCGAAGCCCCCGGCAGACGAAGAGATCAATCGCGCGATGCTGAACCACGCGCTTAAGGTTGTTCATACCCATCTCTAAGCGGCCCACCGGCGCCTTGGATTCGAATGAATGAGTTCCATCAAAGAAAAAGGGCCGCGAAATCGCGACCCTTGTATTGAAGTTGTGAAGGCTGGGATTAGCCGTTCACGCTGTCCTTCAGTGCTTTTGCGATGGTCATTTTCACAACCTTGTCGGCTTCTTTGGTGAAGGTTTCACCAGTGGCCGGGTTGCGGACCTGACGCTCGGGGCGCTCACGGCAGTAGATTTTGCCGACGCCGGGCAGGGTCACTGCACCACCGGCGGAAACTTCGCGGGTGATCAGGCCGGTTACAGCCTCAAGTGCCGCGTTTGCGGATTTCTTGTCGGTTCCCATTTCCTCAGCGAGAGCAGCAACCAGCTGAGTTTTAGTCATAGGCTTTGCCATTTCTTGGTCTCCTTAACGTGCCCGATCTCTTGGGCCTCACCGCGTAACTGTAACGGGATATTGTATGTGAACACAACGAATAGTAGCGCCAAAACCCCCAAAAATATGGGGATTTCGTTGCTTTTTTGCTTCAGAGGAAGGCCGTTTCGTCGAAAGAACGCAATTTCCGGCTGTGCAAACGCTCCAGAGGCATCCCGCGGAGGTGTTCCATGGCCCGTATTCCGATCGCCAAATGGCGGCTGACCTGCGTGGTATAGAACGACGAAGCCATGCCGGGAAGCTTTAGTTCACCATGCAAAGGCTTGTCTGACACGCACAGCAACGTGCCGTAAGGTACCCTGAAACGATACCCATTAGCGGCGATGGTGGCGCTTTCCATATCCAACGCGATTGCGCGCGATTGGCTAAGCCGTTGCACGGGCCCCGACTGATCCCGAAGCTCCCAGTTTCGGTTATCGACCGAAGCCACAGTGCCGGTTCGCATGATCCGCTTGAGCTCATATCCTTCAAGCTCGGTCACTTCGGCCACGGCCTGTTCAAGTGCAACCTGCACTTCGGCCAGTGGCGGGATTGGAACCCAGACCGGCAGATCATCGTCCAACACCTTGTCTTCGCGCAGATAGGCATGGGCCAGTACGAAATCGCCCAAAGCTTGCGTATTTCGCAGCCCAGCGCAGTGGCCAACCATCAGCCAGGCGTGCGGACGCAGAACCGCAATATGGTCCGTTGCCGTTTTGGCGTTTGACGGACCAACACCAATATTGACGAGCGTGATGCCGGACCCATCCTCGCGCTTCAAGTGATAGGTCGGCATCTGCGGCAGTTTCAGCGGTTGTTCAATTGCAGTCTTCGGATCGCTGATCTCGACATTTCCGGTGGACACAAAGCTGGTGTAGCCGCTATCCGGATCGGCCAGCTGTTCACGCGCATAGTTTTCGAATTCCGAGACGTAGAACTGGTAGTTGGTGAACAACACATGGTTCTGGAAATGGCTTGGATCCGTGGCCGTATAATGCGCAAGGCGCGCCAGCGAATAGTCGATCCGCTGAGCGGTAAACAGCGCCAGAGGGCCGACATCGTTCTCCAGCTCATAGACGCCGTTGACGATATCATCATTGGTGGTCGTCAGATCCGGAACGTCGAAGACATCGCGCAACGTGAACCCCGCTGCACCCTGATGCGGTACAACCAGATCCGGATTGTTCGCGACTGCGAAATGTACCGGAATCGGTGTATCCGAAAGGCCGATTGTGACCGGCTGATTGTGGTTCTTAATCAGCAAAGCGATCTGTTGTGTCAGATAGGAACGGAACAAATCCGGCCGCGTCACCGTTGTCGCGTGTGTCCCCGGCTCCGAAACGTGACCAAAGCTCAGGCGGCTGTCGACATGGGCATAGGACGCGGTTCTGATGCGAATTTCCGGGTAATAGGCTCTGAATCGCTCGGTCGGCGTATCACCCGACATTGAGTCAGAGAACTTGTCGCATAAAAAAGTCGTTGCCTGCTCGTACAGTTCTTCAAGCCGGGCAACAGCGGCCGACGCATCGGTGAATTGTTCTGGTTTGGGTGCTTTTGGTTCTATTATTGTTGTCATGCAAGTGGTTCCAGAAGGTCTATCTTTTCAAAGGTGCGCACATCCACCAGGCCCAGGTCGGAAATCCTCAGTTCCGGGATCACGACCAGAGCAAGCAGGGAGTGCTGCATATAGGCGTTGTTAAGCTGACAGCCGCAGGCCTCCATCGCCTCGACCATCTTTTCTGCGTTTGCGGCAACCTCGGCCGCCGGATTGTCGGACATCAGACCGGCAATCGGCAATTCGACCAATGCCAGTTCTTCACCATCTCGGAAGATGGTGATGCCACCACCCACTTCGGCCAGCCGGTTTGCGGCCAGCGCCATTTGCTCGCGGTCAGTACCCACGACAATCATGTGGTGGCTGTCATGGGCTACGGTTGACGCCATCGCCATGCGGCCCTGGTAACCAAAGCCCGAAACGAAAGCGTTCGTTACACCCCCGGTACCCCGGTGCCGTTCAACCAGCGCAATCTGGCATACATCACCTTCACCTTCTACCAGCCCACCGATGATGGGCAGTTCGGCTTTCAGCGCTTTGGTCGGGGCCTGGTTTTCCACCACACCGATTACGTTGGCCTGAACCCGGTTCGCTCCGGCCGGAGCTTCGATCTCAAAGTCTACAGCGCTGAGCTGATGTCCCAGATGTACAGTGTTTCGCGCCCGGTCAGGCCAGTCGTAATGGGGGCAGTCGACTGTAATCGCGCCATTTTCAGCGACAACCTGGCCTCGTGCCACAACCGTCTCAATCGGCAGATCGGTCAGGTCAGACGTGATGATGATATCTGCCCTGCGCCCGGGTGTGATCGAGCCGATTTCACGCTCCAACCCGAAATGAGAGGCCGTGTTGATCGTGGCCATCTGCAGCGCAATCAAAGGATCGCAACCACAGGCGATGGCATGCCGCACGACGCGGTTCATATGCCCTTCGTTCACCAACGTGCCCGAGTGGCAATCATCCGTGCACAGGATAAAGCTCCGCGGATCCAGACCTTTTTCCGTGACGGCAGTGATCTGGCTTTCCACGTCGTACCAGGCCGAACCCAGCCGCATCATCGAACGCATGCCCTGACGCACTCGCGCAATGGCATCGGCCTCACACGTACCCTCATGATCATCAGCGGGACCGCCAGCCACATATGCTGCAAAATCAGACCCTAAATCAGGGGAAGCGTAATGTCCGCCTACCGTTTTTCCTGCGCGCTGCGTGGCTGCGATCTCGGCCAGCATCTTTGGATCGCCATTTATCACGCCGGGGAAATTCATCATCTCCCCCAAGCCGATAATTCCTGGCCAGCTCATTGCCTCTGATACATCTTCAGGCGTGATTTCATAGCCTGTCGTCTCCAGCCCCGGTGCCGAAGGCGCACAAGACGGCATCTGAGTGAAGATATTCACCGGCTGCAACAGCGCCTCATCATGCATCATGCGTACGCCATCCAGACCCAGCACATTGGCAATCTCATGGGGATCGGTGAACATCGAGGTCGTCCCATGCGGGATCACCGCGCGAGCAAATTCAGCGGGCGTCAGCATTCCGGATTCGATATGCATGTGTGCGTCACACAGACCCGGAATCAGATAGCGCCCGCGCGCTTCGATGATTTGGGTATCAGGACCAATGCAGTGCGAGGCGTCAGGCCCGACAAAGGCCACGCGCCCTTCGGCAATGGCAACAGAATGGCCGGGCAAGGTCTCACGGCTGTGAACATTGACCCAGATACCATCGCGAATAACCATGTCCGCAGGTTCGCGCCCGGCAGCAACGGCAATCAAACGAGGGGCGACATCGGGCCAGCTTGGGAAAGGTGTGTATTCCATGGCCCAACTTTCCCTAATGCGCGGGAAGGTTCAACCCCTGCTCTTTGTGTATCATGAAACCGTCACGAAAGGCAGCATAAGAGGGTCATATGGATATCGTCATTCACCACAACCTCGCCTGTGGCACGTCCCGTAACGTACTGCAGATCATACGTGACGCCGGATACGATCCGGTGGTCATCGAATACCTGGAAACCGGCTGGACCCGGCCACAACTCCTGGCGTTGTTCGCCGCCGCCGGACTCACGCCTCGTCAGGCGCTTCGAACCACTAAGTCACCTGCTGAGGAACTGGGTCTGCTGGATGATGAGGTGACAGACGATCAATTGCTGGAGGCCATGATGGAACATCCGGTTCTGGTCAATCGACCAATCGTGGCATGCCGCAATGGGGTCAGGCTATGCAGACCATCAGGCGCTATTCTTGATCTACTCGACACATGGCCAAAGGCACCATGGCTTAAAGAGGATGGAACGACCCTGATTGATGACAAGGGAAATCGGGTGCCAGAATAGCTTGCTTTGCGATGTACTTGCTGCTCAATCTGCTCACATGGACTATGAAACGATAGATGCGGACAGTTTCGGGCGTGGCCTGAACGGGATCGGACTAAACCTGCTGGTCAGGGACGTGAAGGCAGAATGCGCCTTTTTAGAGACTGTTTTTGGAATGAAAAGTCATCAGGTGACGGCTGATTTTGCGATCGTCACCTATTCCGGTCAGGTCTTTCAACTGCATTCTGATGGAACCTACCATTCCAATCCGTTGCTGAGCTTGCTGCCGGAAACACCACCGCGCGGTGCGGGTATCGAAATCCGCCTGTACGATACAGATCCGGACGATGCCGTTACCCGCGCAGATCTTGCTGGCGCTACGGTACTACAGCCCCCCACAGACAAACCGCATGGCCTGCGAGAGGCATATATCCTTTGCGAAAACGGATATGCTTGGGTGCCTAGCCGCCCGAAAGATACCGAATAAGGCCGACCTGACACAGCGCGTCAGTGCTGTCACGTCCAACCAGAGGAAATGCCGAAAGGGCATATACGATGGGGGGCTCACTGGTTAGATCAGAGAATCTGCTTCGATCTCGCTTCGGATCCAGTTGGCAAAAGCCACTGCACCTGGTGTCTCTTCGGCCTGTGGCGAAAGCAAAAGGTAGTAGGCCTCGGGCATCACAGCACGATGCTCGAACGGGGCGATCAGTCGACCTTCGTTGATCAAACCACGAACGATCGTGTCATGCGCCAGGCACAACCCACCCCCAACCATCGCAACGGACAGGCTGACCATATAGGTGGTGGAATATGTGATTTGTGGGTTCGGCCAGTCCAAGCCCTGCTCTTCCGCCCAATTTCCCCAATTCGACAGCAGATTCGAGCAATCAAACAACGGCTGCTGATGCAGATTCTCCAGTGTGACGGGGTAGTCTGGCGCACAAACGGGATAATAGTGATCCGTTCGTAACAACTCCGTACGCACGGTGTCTGAGGGGCGCAGGGAATAGCGTATTTCGACAGCCGCCCCTTCTGCCATCTCCTGCGGCTCCCAAAGCTCGGTAAAAATATTGAGATGTACATCTGGGTGCTGGGCCCGAAAACCGGGCAAACGCGGTGCCAGCCAGTTGACGGCAAAGGTGATGTTACTTTGCACCTGAACCGCATTTTGCCGGGCGCCGGTTACCGCCTGTGTACCCCGTACCAGGGTTCTGAAAGCGTCGCGTACAACAGGCAGATAAGTGATACCTGCCTCGGTCAGTTCCAACGCGCGGGGGCGCCTTAAAAACAAGGGCTGACCAAGGTATCCCTCAAGCGATTTGATCTGCTGGCTTACCGCGCTCTGAGTCATGTTCAGATCACGGGCCGCACCCGTGAAAGACAGATGGCGCGCGGCCGCTTCAAAGGTACGTAGCCAACCCAGTGGAGGAAGCGGTTTCTGCATGCGCATAACTTTGCCATTAGTTTAGCTAATGGAATAGCTGCGTTTTTTTCGTTGGTCAAATTTCGATGCCGGATGCACGATCTACAAAGCATGAAACTCAAGCCCGCTGCCACAGGAGTTGCCAGATGAGCGTCACCAACCTGCGTCCAAATATCGACCACTGGTCCGAGCGTGTAGACATGGCCGCCGCATTCCGCTGGACTGAGCGGCTGAATATGCACGAAGGCGTTGCAAATCACTTCAGCCTTGCCGTGAACGACGATGGTACGCAATTCCTGATGAACCCCAATCAGATGTACTTTTCGCGTATTCGGGCCTCTGATCTGCTGTTTCTCGACGCGAAGGATCCCGATGTCATGAAGCAGCCCGGCGCGCCCGATCCCACGGCCTGGGGACTGCACGGCTCAATCCACCGCCATTGCCCGCATGCGCGTTGTGTCATGCATGTGCATTCGATCTTTGCAACCGTTCTGGCCTCGCTGGCCGACAGCAATCTGCCTCCGATCGATCAGAACACCGCCACGTTCTACAACCGTTACGTCGTGGACGAAGAGTTTGGTGGTCTGGCCTTTGAAAGCGAGGGTGAGCGTTGTGCATCAATGCTGTCCGATCCCAAGAAAAAGGTCATGATCATGGGCAACCATGGCGTTCTGGTCATCGGCAGCGACGTTGGAGATGCCTTTAACAGGCTCTACTATTTCGAACGCGCAGCCGAAACCTATATCCGTGCGCTTCAGACCGGACAGCCGATGCGCGTTTTGTCGGACGAAATCGCGGAAAAAACCGCGCAGGAGCTGGATGATTATCCCGGACAAGCCGAAGCACACCTGCGTGAGATTAAGGCCGTTCTGGATGCCGAAGGGTCAGACTACGCAAGCTGACCCCAGATCCGGTGTTTTTCAGTATTGAAGGGTACCCGCCATGTCGGACACCGCTCAGGACCCCGAAGTCGCCCGCTGGAACTATCGCCCTGATGGTCCGGTAGCTTTGAACCCTGTGTTCAGCTGGCCGCTGCGCCCTGCCGCGGTGCTGCAATGGTACAGCGGCGCGTGGCTGCAGCTGACATCCCTGACCCTGTGCATGGCCCTTGCAATCGCAGCCTATGTCTTTTTCCTGCCGCCACTGGAAACGATGCAGAGTTTTTCCCCCGGCTGGATGTTTCGGGTCTGGCTGCTGAACATGGTCCCCCAGATATTGGTGGCCGGAGGCCTGCATTGGTGGCTGTACATGCGCAAGGGGCAGGGCATGTACAAAAAGTTTGACCGACGTGACCTGATCCGTGGAAACGGTACCTTCACCTTCCGCAATCAGGTCTGGGACAACATCTGGTGGACCCTTGGCAGCGCGATGACTGTCGCAACCGTGTATCAGTGGGTGATCTATTGGGCGATGGCCAATGGCTGGGCGCCTGTAATCACCTGGACCGAGGCTCCGGTGTGGTTTGTGATCTGGATGTTCTTCATTCCAATGTGGTCGGGCCTGCACTTCTATTGGGTGCACCGTCTTGAACATCATCCAAAGCTGTACAAGCACGTCCACGCCGTACACCACCGTAACGTCAATACAGGTCCATGGTCCGGCATTTCCAACCACTGGTTCGAAAACATGCTGTACTTCACGACCTACTTCATACATCTGATCGTGGCTTCCAACCCGCTGCACCTGCTGTTTCACGCTTATTTTCAGCAGATTAGCCCGGTCCTGTCTCATTCCGGTTTTGAAAAACTGAAGGCAGGCGATACCGAAGCTGCACGCGCCGGAGACTTCTTTCACCAGCTTCACCACCGGTATTTCGAGTGCAACTACGGCACCTCCGAAATCCCATTCGACAAGTGGTTTGGCACCTATCACGACGGCTCAGCCGAAGCGACGGTGCGAACCCGGGCGTTCAAGAAACAGATGTACACCTGACCGGGTATATCGCCCCAAAATTCAGACAACACTTCGCAGAAGGAAGACACTGCCATGACTGACACGCGTCAGATGGAAGACATGAGTCGTGAGTGGAACTACCACCCCGAACTGCCGCTGGAGAATCCGTCGATCTTCCGATGGCCCCCCGAACCGGCTTTTCTGGGCAATTGGCTTGCCAAAAACTGGCTAACGCTGAGCGAACGCGTCTTGATGGTGCTGGCAGCAATCGCGCTGTGGGCGTTTTTCTATCCCTCGCTGGAGACTGCAAAGACCTTTGCGTTTGGATGGATATTCCAGATCTGGGTGGTGAATTTCGCGATGATTTTCCTCGTCGCTGGCGGTCTGCATTGGTATTTCTACATGCGTAAATCGCAGGGTAAAAAGCTAAAGTTCGAACGCCGCGAACAGGGTAAGAACAACAAGCTTTGGGATTTCAGCGATCAGGTGCTGGACAACATGTTCTGGTCTCTGGGGTCGGGCGTTCTGCAGCTGACCGGGTTTCAGGCCGTGACCATGTGGTTGATGGCCAACGGATATGCGCCGACCATCACCTTTGCTGAAAATCCGGTCTGGTTCATCCTTTGGCTGATCCTGCTGCCCATGTGGTCAGCCTTTCATTTCTACTGGGTGCACCGCCTGCTGCATCAGCCGTTCCTCTATAAAAAGGTCCACAGCCTGCATCACCGAAACGTCAATATCGGCCCTTGGTCAGGATTCTCGATGCACCCGGTCGAGCATTTCTTTTATCTCTCATCGCTGTGCATTCACTGGATCGTGCCGTCCCATCCGATCCACCTGTACTTCCACATCGTCTTTCAGGGACCGGGTGCAGCGATGACCCATACCGGCTACGAAGACTTGCTGATCAAGGACAAAAAGCGGTTAGCGCTGGGTACATTCTATCACCAGCTGCATCACCGGTATTACGAGTGCAACTACGGCAATCAGGAGATGCCATGGGATCGGTGGTTCGGTACTTTCCATGACGGATCACCCGAAGCCACGGCTGAAACACGCGCCCGGAAAAAGCGGATGTTTGGCTGAATGCCTGCATTCAGGACCGGGTTGTGCGAAGGGCGCGTGGCGTCACTCCGAACTCGGTCCTGAAGGCGCGGGTCAGCGCGCTGGGGTCCTCGTACCCGGCGCGCAAGGCAATTTCTCCGATGCTCAAGTCGGTCTCGGCCACCAGCTTGCGCGCCAGATTCAGGCGCAATCGGCGATAGACCTGCGCTGGCCCCGCGCCCAATTCGGTTTGCATCCGGACCGACAGGGCCTTTTGCGAACGACCCACCCGATGGGCGACTTCAGAAACGGGCAAAGGCGTCTCAAGATTCTCCTGCATCAGCGCCAGTGCCTTGTTGACATAACCGCTGGTCGCGCCTGCGCCTCCGGCATGAGACCGCGCTGAATCGCGCGTCATGAACAGTTGCGAGACCTCCAGGGCAAGCGCCTGCCCCTGATCCCGCCCAATCAGATGCAGAACCAGATCAAAGGCCGCCATCGCGCCGGAACAAGTAATGCGGTTTCGGTCGATGACATAGCGTTCGCGCCGCGCATCGACCTCGGGGAACCTCTCGGTGAACCCAGTCAGCTCCTCCCAGTGGATTGTTGCGCGATGCCCATCCAATAACCCGGCCAGGGCCAGCAGCCAGCTACCGGTATCGAGGCCCGCCAGAACCCTGAAACGCTGGTCAGCAGATCGCAGGCCCGAGAGGGTACGCCAACCCCCATGCGCACGAAACCCATAGGATGGCATCACCATCAGCATGTCGCCGCTGGCGGTCTGCAGGGTCCCATGCGGCGCAACCTGCAGCCCGGATGACGAGGTCACCGGTCCGGTATCCAACGCGAGGAACTGCCAGTCATACAATTTGCGCCCCGCCAATGTGTTTGCAGCCCGCAAAGGCTCGACCGAATTGGCCAGGCAATGGTTCGAGAATCCGTCGAACAGGAGGACTCCGATTTGCTGCGGTGCAGAGGGTGATTTAGTCCAATCTTGCATGATTAACATCTATTTTCGCACGTTTCAAATTTCAAGCCGCGTCAGGATATGCGCAACACCGGATTTGGAGACGCCCGATGCAATATGGATTGTCCGACGAACAGGAGATGATCGTCTCAACCGTTCGCAGCTTTGTCGAAAACGAAATCTACCCGCATGAGGAACTGGTCGAACGCACCGGTGAAGTGCCTCAGGAAATTGCAGACGAGATCAAACGCAAGACGATCGAGTTGGGATTCTATGCTTGTAACTTCCCCGAAAGCGTAGGCTGTGCCGGGCTGAACCATCTGGAGTTCGCTTTGGTTGAACGCGAGTTGGGTCGCGGGTCCATGGCTCTGAACCATTTCTTTGGTCGTCCGCAGAACATTCTGATGGCGTGTGAGGGTGATCAGGTCGAGCGTTACCTCATGCCGGCCGTACGTGGTGAAAAGATGGATGCGCTGGCGATGACCGAGCCCGGTGCCGGGTCGGATGTGCGCGGTATGAAATGCGCGGCCGTCCGGGACGGAGGTGACTGGGTCGTTAATGGCACCAAGCACTTCATCTCGGGCGCAGAGCACGCTGATTTCATCATCGTCTTCATCGCGACCGGAGAAGATCAGACACCAAAAGGCCCAAAAAAGCGGATCACGGCGTTTCTGGTTGATCGGGGAACTCCGGGTTTCACCATCCGGGACGGGTATAAGTCTGTCAGCCATCGCGGCTACAAGAACATGGTGCTGGATTTCGACGATTGCCGTCTGCCGGACAGCCAGGTTCTGGGTGAGGTCGATGGCGGCTTCGATGTGATGAACACATGGCTTTATGCAACCCGCATCACGGTTGCTGCCATGTCCGTAGGGCGCGCGCGTCGTGCCTTCGATTACGCGCTGGATTACTCTGCTACACGCGAGCAATTCGGCCAGAAAATCGGCAAATTTCAGGGCGTGTCCTTCCAGATCGCGGATATGATAACCGAGATCGACGCGGCCGACCTGTTGACACTGGCAGCTGCGGATCGGCTGGACAAAGGCCTGCCCGCTAACCGCGAAATCGCTTCGGCCAAGCTCTATGCCTCCGAGATGCTGGCGCGCGTCACCGATGCCGCCATTCAGATCCACGGTGGTATGGGCCTGATGGATGACTACCCACTTGAGCGGTTCTGGCGAGACGCGCGGGTTGAGCGCATTTGGGACGGCACCAGCGAAATCCAACGGCACATCATCAGCCGCGATCTGCTGCGTGCATTGGGTGCGTAATGGCGACGCTGATGAGGATCACCTGATGAAGGCACTCAAACGTGTGCTGACACCTGCGTCGCTGGCCGTTATCGGCGGCGGCGCGTGGTGCGCCGAGGTTATTCGTCAGGCTAGAAAACTTGGATATTCGGGGCAAATCTGGCCCGTACACCCCAAGGCTGACCAAGTTGCAGGCGAGGCGGTCTACAAATCCATCGAGGATCTGCCTCAGGCACCGGATGTTGCGTTCATCGGCATCAATCGGCACGCGACGATCGAAACCGTAAAGGTCCTCTCGACACTGGGTGCCGGGGGGGCTGTTTGCTTTGCATCGGGCTTTACCGAGGCCCGGGCCGAAGATGATCAGGGGGCTGATCTGCAAGAACAACTGGTGGCCGCGGCAGGCGATATGCCAATCCTCGGCCCGAACTGCTATGGCTTTGTCAATGCGCTGGACAACGTGGCCATCTGGCCGGACCAGCATGGAATGCGACCGGTTGAGCGTGGCGTGGCGATCCTTACCCAAAGCTCGAATATTGCAATCAACATGACCATGCAGCGTCGTGCATTGCCGTTGGCGTTCATGCTGACCTGCGGAAATCAGGCGCAGACCCATCAGGCGGATATCGCCGCAGCCCTGCTGGATGATGACCGGATCACCGCAATCGGAGTTCATATCGAGGGCTTTGGTGACCTGCGAAAGTGGGAGGCACTGGCAGCCAAAGCGCGCGATCGGGGGGTTCGCATCATCGCGTTAAAGATGGGGCGGTCCTCACATGCGCAGGCCGCAACAATTTCCCACACCGCGTCTTTGGCAGGTGGTGATGCAGGGGCGCAGGCCTTTCTGGATCGATTGGGGATTGCCCGTTTGAATGACATCCCCAGCTTCCTGGAAACGCTGAAACTGCTGCACATCACCGGTGAGCTTGATGGAAACGGGTTGGGCATGATCAGCTGCTCGGGCGGTGAAGCAAGTCTTGCCGCTGATATGGCCGAAGACAGGGATCTGCGATTCCCCGCACTGACGGATACTCAGCGTGCTAATCTGCGTGACGCGCTGGGGCCGATGGTGGCGCTTGCGAACCCGCTCGACTATCACACCTACATCTGGCGCGACACGGACGCGATGACCCGCGCGTGGAAAAGCCTGGTCGGGCAGGATATCGCCATGACCATGGCGGTGGTCGACTATCCGCACACAGACGCAACAGACTGGGAATGTGCAACGCAGGCAGCGCTCAACTGCGTCGCAGAAACCGGGCGACCCTTTGCCGTAACGGCTACTCTACCGGAACTGATGCCCGAAGATGTTGCGCGACGCCTCCGTGATGGTGGTGTCGTGCCATTCGCGGGATTGCACGAAGCGCTTGCCGCATCCGAGGCCGCAGCACCCAGATCTCATGAGGTCGCAGATCCAGTCCTGCTGCCCTCTGATACCAACGCCGACCAAATCCTGACCGAGGCCGAAGCAAAGGATGCTTTGGCCGAGTTTGGGATGCCGGTGCCAAAACGTGTTGTCGCCTGCCCGCAAGATGCTGGCCAGGCTGTGCATGGTCTGAATGGTCCGTTTGCGGTTAAGGGCGTCGGCCTTGCGCATAAATCCGAGCACGGTGCCGTACGACTTGGTATCGAGGCAGAGGAAATCGATGCTACAGCTCTGGATATCGGAACGCCTGAGATTCTGATCGAGGAAATGGCCACGGGTGGCGTGGCTGAGCTTCTGGTCGGGGTAACACGCGATCCGGCACATGGATATGTTCTGACATTGGGTGCAGGTGGCATCCTGACCGAGATATTGCGGGATACCGTATCGTTGCTGATTCCGGCATCCCGCGAGGCGGTCAGGACTGCGCTGGGCCAATTGGCATGTGCACCGCTATTGGCCGGGTACAGGGGCAAATCCGCCGCCAATATCGTTGCAACGTTGGATGCTGTCGAGGCTGTGCAAAGCTATGTCATTGCCAATGCGACAACTGTCGACGAAGTTGAAGTGAATCCGTTGATCTGCTCTGCCGACGGGGCGGTAGCGGTTGATGCCCTGATCCGAAAGGCAAGCTCATGAACCCGATCAAAACCCGCCGTGACGGCGCCATACTGGAAGTGACTCTGGACCGGCCAAAGGCAAATGCCATCGATCTGGCGACCAGTCGTATCATGGGTGATGTTTTTCGCGACTTTCGCGACGATCCCGATCTGCGGGTGGCGATCCTGACCGGTGGCGGAGAGAAGTTCTTTTGCCCTGGCTGGGATCTGAAGGCTGCTGCAGACGGGGATGCAGTTGACGGAGATTACGGTGTTGGCGGCTTCGGCGGCCTGCAGGAACTGCGAGACATGAACAAACCGGTGATTGCAGCCGTCAATGGGATTGCCTGTGGCGGCGGCCTCGAGCTGGCACTGAGCGCCGATATGATCGTTGCCGCAGATCATGCCAGCTTTGCCCTGCCCGAAATACGTTCCGGTACTGTGGCTGACGCAGCCAGCGTGAAACTGCCCAAGCGCATCCCCTATCACATTGCGATGGAGCTGTTGCTGACCGGGCGCTGGTTTGATGCAGACGAGGCGCATCGCTGGGGTCTGGTCAACGAAATCGTTCCGGCAGATCAACTGCTCGACCGGGCATGGGAACTGGCGCGCCTGTTGGCGAGCGGCCCACCGCTGGTCTATGCCGCAATCAAAGAGATCGTGCGCGACGCAGAAGATTCAAAGTTTCAGGACTCGATGAACCGGATCACCAAACGACAATTGCAGACGGTCGACGTCCTCTACGGATCAGAAGACAGTCTGGAAGGCGCCCGCGCCTTTGCAGAAAAGCGCGATCCGGTTTGGAAAGGGCGTTAATCAGGATTTCTCGAACAGGGCGATCAGCGCAAGGTCGTCCTTGTTCGGGCCAGCGGCCAGATCCCCGTAGATGCGCACCGTGGGCAGCACCAGGTTTTCAATCTGATCTTTTTGCAGTTGCTGCAACGCATCTGCAAAACCCAGCGCTTCATAGTGTCGGGCATTGATCGACAGGGCAAACTGTGCCCCCGGCCGCGCAATGCGAAGCAGGGCGGGCAGCGCTTCGGGACCAAGATGGCCATGCGTGAAAGTCCCCGATGACACGATGCCCGAATAGCTGTCTCGTAGCACCGGGATGCCGTGGTTTAGATCAGCTTCGATCGCGTCACGATAGATATCCTTGCGCATCGCTTCATCCAGCATCTCGGCACTGATATCGGTGGCATCAATTGGCCCAACCCCAAGCCCGGCCAGAACCGCACCGCAAAGCCCGGTGCCGGCACCAACGTCCAGAACAGGTCCTTGCCCCCCGGCGCTGACAAATGCCCGCGCGGTATGGATATGCAGTTGATAATCCTCAAGCGCGGCGAACCCTTCATCATAGTCGCCAGCCCATTCAGCATAGAGACGTTTGCTGTCTTCGGATGTTTTCAGCGCATAAGCCGCGTGCAGGTCGGGTGTCTTGTTGCTCATACCCCAATGAAGGCGCAACAGGGGATTCGAATCAAGTGCGTCCATCCAGCCCTTGCATCCCGGACCGCGCCCTATCATCAAGGGAAGTATGACTAATACACTTCTCTCTTTCGGACATGGGTACTCTGCCCGGGTAATGTCCCGTCGACTGGCCCCAAAAGGCTGGCAGATCATCGGAACCACGCGCAACGCCGATCAGGCCGGCTCTATTCGTGAATCCGGGGCCAATCCAATAGTTTGGCCGGGAGAGAGACCATCGCTGGATGGGGTGACGCACCTGCTGGTTTCAACCGCTCCGACCTCAGCAGGTGATCCGGTGCTTGCCGAATTGCGCGAAGAAATCACGGCGCGGGCTGATCAGTTTAGCTGGGTGGGATACTTATCCACGACCGCAATTTACGGCGATCATGAAGGCGCCTGGGTGGATGAATGCACCCCGCCCGCGCCCACCGCCGAACGCGGTCGCTGGCGGTTACGAGCCGAGGAAGAATGGGCTGCCATTCCCGGCCTGCCCCTGCACATCTTTCGACTTGCCGGAATCTATGGCCCGGGGCGGGGTCCGTTCTCCAAATTGAAACGCGGTGGGCTGCGCCGGATCATCAAGCAGGGTCAGGTGTTTTCCCGCATTCATGTAGACGACATCGCCCAGGTGTTGGAAGCGTCCATGCTGCATCCCAAACCCGGTGAGATTTACAACGTTTGCGATGATGAACCCGTACCGCCACAAGACGTGATTGGGTATGCAGCCGAACTGCAAGGCCTGCCACTGCCACCTGCGGTTCCCTTTGAAGAGGCTGAACTGACGCCAATGGCGCGCAGCTTTTATAATGAAAACAAACGCGTCCGAAACGACAAGATCAAAAACGAACTCGGGGTCAGGCTGCTGTACCCGAACTATCGTGTCGGGCTGGAAGCGCTTATGGAAAGCGATGGTCTCACCTGAGACCGAGAGATCAATGCCCGGTTGTTCGCATGTTCAGCCCGGAACACTGAAACTTCCTGCTCCGGGTTGATACATTCAAACTCGAGATACCCTGTCAGGCTGGTTTCTCTGCCTCGGCCTGAACCGGTTCCGCGTCCATTTCGATCACGTCATCAGCCTGCGGTTCTTCGAGTTCCTCAACTTCAACAGTCTCGGGTTTGTCCTCGAGCGCTCCGACAATCAGCGGCAGCATATGCACGCCAGTCGCCGTCGCGATCTCAGGCGTTTGAGGTGTCTGCCAGCTCAGCGTGTCAAAGCTATGGCAGTTCTGGCAAACCGGCGCCCATTCAGGCTGGATGTCATGACAATTGTCGCACACCCACTGTGGCCCGCGTGGAGCATTCAGTGCCTTGGCCAACCATCCCTGAACAACGGCATCGCTGGCGCCTTCACCACGCTCGATTGCGGCCATCAGCGTATAGGCGCGGGCATCAGCCTGCTTTTCAACCACATCGCCCAGCGCACGGCGCGCCTCGGGGAAGTCTTCAGCGACGATATTCAGCTCGGCCAGAATAAGGCGCGTTTCCATGTTTTCGGGATGGACTCGCGTGAGCGCCGTAAAGCGTTTGATCCGTTCTTCTGGCGTTTCATCCGGCGCTATTTCGGCAAAGACATGCGCCAGATCGGGATGCGGCTGCACCTCCCACGCTTTTTTCAGAATCTTGGTCGCGGCCCGTGGTTTGCCCTTTTCGATATAGGCCCGCGCAGCCATTGCTGCCGCTGGTACCAGATCGGGTGAAAGGCGGTTTGCTTCGATCGCATATTCCTGCTGTTCGACACTTGCAGTGTCGTCCAGAATGTCCTTGGCTTCGGACAAGGCCAGCACCGCATCGCGACGCTTATAGACGTCCCGTGGCAGATGACCTGATTTCAGCTTGGCGGTCAGCGTCGAACGAGCCCCTGCCCAATCCTGAGCTTTGGTCTGCAGGTTCAGCAGCACATCCTGCGTTTCCTGATGGCGGGGCTTCAGCTCCAGCGCCTTTTCAGCCAGCTTTCGAGCCGTTTCATCATCACCTTCGGCCAGTTTTTGCTTCATGATGCCGCGCACGCCGACAAAACGGGTAGCGTTATTTGTGACCAGCTTCTTGTAGGTATCTGACGCTTTCTTGGTATCGCCGGTCATTTCCGCAGCTTGAGCCACCAGCAGGTTGGTCAGTTCGGGTTTGTTGAGCAACTTCTCAGCCTTGCTCGCCTTGGTCAGGGCTACACGCCCTTCGCCCGACGCAAGTGCCATCAAACCATCGGACAAAGCCTGGTACCCACGCTGCTCACGGCTGCGATCGAAATAGCGCGACAATGCAGTCTCATCCCCATTGAGGAACTTGAGCGTCGCGATCAACAGGCCGAGCAATTTGAAGAACAGCCACACTGCAAACACCAGAACGCCCAGCGCGATGACCGACTGCAAGGGGCCAAGCGTGTATTCCGTACCTGCAACAGTGATCTGAACACCACCGCTTGTCTCCATAAGGTAACCTGCGCCCATGGCCAGCAGGCCGATAATCGCAACAAAAACAAGGATCTTAAACAATGACCACAGCATGGCAGGTCCTTCAGTTCGAGTTTACGCTTGAGGCAAGCGCATTTGCGGCATCCACCGCTGACAGCCGGGTTTGGGCCACCTGTTCCCAATCCGCCATCGCCGATTGCGCAGATTCTGGCAACGATTTGAGTTCGGTCAGCGCCTTGGACAAATCCCCGGCAGCCAACGCAGCCTGAGCGCGCGACAGGATTGCGTCCGGATCGTCACCTTCCTGCGGTGTTACTGAGCGTGCGCCTGTCTGGCGCTGAAGGAACGCGACAAACCCTGTGCTTTTGTCTGCATCACGCGCATCGGCCAGGGCAGCACGCGCTGCAGGCGCAAATGATGCGTTCAGCTCTGCAATCGTGGCCACACCCTTGTCTGCCGGACCGGATAAAGCGTCTGGCACGGTTACACCGCCAGCCTGCAACTCGGTAATCAGATCGTCATAGCGCAAACCAGAATCGAGCTGTCCCTGCAGGCGAGACAGTGTGGCTGTGTTCGTCGCAGCCTTGGCGTCTGCTGCCGCTTTAGCCTCCAGCGCCTGCGCATCCGAGACCATTTTTTCGACCTCGGCGCGCTGTGCAGCGAGAGAGTCCTGAAGCTTTTTCAACTCCGCCTCAAAAGCAGCAGAAGCTTCTGGTGACACGCTTTGGGTCAGCGCACCGCTTTCCAGATCATTGAGACGGGTTGTTAGTGGATCAACTTTGCTCGTCAGACCGTCTAAACCAGATTTTACAGCATCCAGCTCCGCAGTAATTGGCGAAATCTGATCTGTCAGCGCGGCGATCTTTTTGTCCATCTCTGTAGTATCGGACACAGATTTCGTCAGAGCCTCTATCTGGCTGGATTGATCATTGATCTTCGATTCCAGGGCCGTGATCGCATCAGATTGGCCCGACCCGAATATTCCCGCATTCCCCGCTGCAAACCCGATAGCCGCAGCAACCGCGCCGCCAATCAGGGCCGGAACAAATCCGCCGCGCTTTTCTTGCGACTGAACAACCGGTTCTTCCCGAGTCTGCTCCACGGCCATTTCGGCTTCGGCTTCGGCTTCGGCTTCGGCTTCGGCTTCGGCTTCGGCTTCGGCTTCGGCTTCGGCTTCGGCTTCGGCTTCGAAAATTACCTCTTCTTCCGAGGCCGTGGGGTCAATGGATTCTTCCTGAGTTTCTGCGCCAGATTCGGCAGCGGTATCCTCTACCACCTCTTCCGATTTGGGGTCCTCTATCGGTTCCTGATCGGATTTCTTCTTACCAGCCACCGTCGTATTCCCCTTATCGATTCCAAAATCACCTGAACTACTGACGTTTCCAAGTTAATCTGCGCCCGGCTCACCCTCAACCCGCATCGCATGTTTCACAAGCTTTTTAACGGCTTTCCGCATTTTCTTGGGTGTCGGCTCTTTTGCAATTCTCAATCGCTCATAGCCCAAGGATTTAAGGGGTTCTGCCGTCGCTTCGCTAATTGCGGCAATCCACAAAGGGGCTGATCCGGTCCAGACGTCGGCAAATTGTCGCGCGGTACGCGGCGAAAAGATCGGCACGATTATGGGTGAGGAACCGCTGGCTGCCTTGCTTGCTTCTTCCGTCAATGGCAGCAGGCGCTGCTGATAAACCGGCTGTTCAAGCGTGGTCAGACCCAGTTCGGTCAGGCGTTCAGCTATGTTCCCGCGGCTGTGCTCGCCCCGCAGATGCAGCAAGGGGCTTTCGGGGCGAAGCTGTAATAGGGCGGCGACAAGTTCCTCGGCCGTTCCACCAACCATCTGGGCCTGCCAGCCAGCCCCTTTGGCTGTACCCGTGGTCGCTGAACCTACGCAAAAGGCTGGCAAACGTTGATCAACACCCATGGAAGCTGCTGCATTCACAGCGTTGGCTGAGGTAAAAATCAGGCCCCGGACACCAGTGGTCACCACCTGAACCGGCAGAGGGCGAATATCCAATAATGGGGAATGGATGATCGTGACCCGCGATCTTGTGCGTGTCGGCAGCTGCGCAACGAACCTCTCTGAGGCGGCGCGAGGGCGGGTCATCAACAAATACAACGGTCGGCGCCTTCGGCCTTGAGGATTGTTTGCATCCGCGCAGGGTGATACCCCGCTTGGCAATCATGATGCAACGGATCAGGCCCATGGTGCAAACACTTACCGTCCTTGGATTGGAAAGCAGCTGTGATGACACAGCCGCCGCAGTTGTGCGCCAGACAGAGGGGTCGCAGGCCGAAATTCTGTCGTCGGTCGTACACGGCCAGACCGAGTTGCACAGCGCCTTCGGCGGTGTCGTACCTGAAATCGCCGCACGCGCGCACGCCGAAAAGCTGGACGTCTGTGTTGTTCAGGCTTTGGAAGCCGCAGATATGGATCTGAAAGACCTGGACGCCATCGCCGTGACAGCCGGGCCGGGATTGATCGGCGGGGTCATGTCTGGGGTCATGTGCGCTAAGGGATTGAGTGCTGCAACCGGGCTACCGCTGATCGGGGTTAACCATCTTGCCGGGCATGCACTGACACCGCGCCTGACTGATGGAATCGCGTTTCCCTACCTCATGCTTCTGGTTTCGGGTGGTCATTGCCAATATCTGATTGCCCATGGCCCAGAGAAATTCACCCGTCTGGGCGGCACCATTGATGATGCCCCCGGCGAAGCCTTCGATAAAACTGCGCGCCTTCTGGGATTGCCGCAACCCGGCGGGCCATCGGTCGAGGCCGAAGCGCGATCCGGTGACCCAAAGCGGTTCCGTTTTCCTCGCCCCTTGCTGGATCGGCCCGGATGCGATCTGTCCTTCTCGGGGCTGAAAACTGCACTCATGCGAATGCGGGATCAGATTGTCGCCGAAAAGGGCGGCCTGACTCGACAGGATCGCGCCGATCTGTGTGCCGGATTTCAGCAGGCCGTAGTAGACACGCTGGCGGAAAAAACCCGCCGAGCAATTGCCCTCTACCTTGAAGAAAACCCATCCGACCCGGTCATAGCAGTCGCCGGAGGCGTTGCAGCCAATGCAGCTATTCGATCCGCGTTAGAGACTGTTTGTGCAGATTTGGGCGCTCGGTTCACTGCGCCACCGTTGAACCTTTGCACCGACAACGCCGCCATGATCGCCTATGCGGGTATGGAACGTTTCAGAACCGGGGCACCAGACGGTCTGGATCTAACTGCACGTCCCCGGTGGCCATTGGATAAAACCAGCCCCGCCATGCTTGGCAGCGGCAAGAAAGGCGCAAAGGCATGAGCGTTTCGGTTCTGGGTTCCGGCGCTTTCGGTACCGCATTAGCAATATCCTTGGCAGGCAAAGGGCCGGTCACCCTTTGGGCCCGCGATGCTGATCACGCACAGCGCATGCAAGAGACGCGTGAAAACTCAGGACGCTTGCCGGGTGTCGCGTTATCACCTCAAATCTCTGTAACCGCTGACATCACAAAAGCAGTTGAGGCAGATACGCTGTTGCTGGCGGTGCCTATGCAAAAGCTACGTGCGGCATTATCCGAGCACGCAGATGCTCTGGCCGGTAAGACACTGGTCGCCTGCTGCAAAGGTATCGAATTGTCTTCGGGCTTGGGACCAATCTCGGTTATCACACAGACGATTCCCGATACACGCCCGGCGTTGCTCACCGGGCCCAGCTTTGCCGATGACATTGCGCGCGGACTGCCAACGGCCCTTACCCTCGCCTGTGGCGATGCAGAACTGGGACAAACCCTGCAAGAGGAGCTGACCACCGCCAATCTGCGCCTTTATCGAACGACCGATACGATCGGGGCCGAACTGGGTGGCGCGCTTAAGAATGTCATGGCCATCGGCTGCGGTGCCTGTATCGGAGCCGGTCTAGGCGACAGCGCTCGTGCAGCTTTGATGACCCGTGGTTTTGCCGAAATGCAGCGCTTTGCTGCCAGACGTGGCGCACGTGCCGACACTCTGATGGGTTTGTCAGGCCTTGGTGATCTGGTCCTGACCTGCTCGTCAGAACTGTCACGGAACTATCGTTTTGGCCTCTCGCTGGGGCGTCACGAAAACTTTGACGCCAGCACCACAGTCGAAGGCGTTGCCACCGCCCGCGCCATGTCAGATATCGCGAGATCGGAAGAGCTGGATATGCCCATCAGCACAACGGTGGCGGAACTCAGCCACGGCACATACAGTGTGACCGAGGCGATTCAATCACTGCTCAATCGCCCACTTAAGGAGGAATAACATGCTGATCGCCCTGATCGCCCGTGACAAGGACGGTGCCCTGCAGACCCGTCTGGACAACCGCGCCGCACATTTGGCCTATATCGAAGAGACCGGTGTCGTCTCGCAGGCCGGGCCGTTGCTGGATGGTGAAAACATGATCGGTTCGCTGATTATTCTCGATGTCGAGGATATGGCGACAGCGCAGGAATGGGCGGCAAATGATCCGTATGCGTTGGCTGGTCTGTTCTCTTCCGTCGAACTGATCCCCTGGAAAAGAGTTATAGGCTGATGGCGTATTGGTTATTCAAATCCGAACCCTCGACCTGGAGCTGGGACCAGCAGGTTGCCAAAGGTGAAGTTGGCGAAGAATGGGATGGTGTGCGCAACTATCAGGCGCGCAATTTCATGCGGGATATGAAAATTGGTGACCGTGGGTTCTTTTATCATTCGCAGAAAGACAAGGCGATCGTCGGAATCGTCGAGGTCTGTGCCGAGGCCCATCCCGACAGCACAACTGATGACGAACGCTGGGAATGCGTTGATATCAAGGCGATTCGGCCTTTCACCACTGCTGTGACACTGGATCAGATCAAGGCGGACGAACGTTTAGGAGAGATGGTTCTGGTTAAGAACTCGCGCCTGTCAGTGCAGCCCGTCAGCGAAGCAGAATGGTCGGTGATCTGTGATCTTGGTCAGACTCGCGCTGACTAAAATCACATCCCTCAATCATGCTCGACAAGCACCTCAACCGCCTTTTGCTTAATCACGCAACCATCAGTGGAGATGGCAGTGACCTTGCCTTTGACTGATGGACCAAACCCAAGCGGTGAATGTTCGTGGTCCCTGGGTGTGACGAACATGTTGATTGTTTGCGGAGCAGGCCCCTGAGGCACGCGCCCGGTTGGTGGCGGCACTGCATCTGCAGTGGATCCTTCAGTCGCGATCCAAGAAAAACCTGTATACAGCCATTGATTGCCGGCACCGCCTGAATTGATCGTGAATTGATGCGTCAATGTGCGGCCTGCCTCGTGAAACAAGGTCCCATTGATCGTATTGGCCGTGATATTGATGATCTGATTGCTGGGTATAAAGAACAGGTGCTCGTCTACATTGTCCTGGTTTGAGGATTCGACGACGATGTTGCTGGAATCCAATTCCAGCGTTTCCCCGAACAATCCGCAACTTCCAACAGGAAATGGCCCGAAAGAAATAACTGCAGATTCCCCCGGATTCAGGGCCGGTCCACTTTGGGCAAGCTGGATGATCGTATGTGTCGCCGGATCACCTGGACGCCAGCCAACGCTGGTGACATTGCGCTGAAACACCCATTGAACCACCGTTTCCGTGATCAGATAGCCCGCAGGCACGGGGCTGCTGCCCGCATTGGTGATTTCGTGAGAGATTGTTATCGCAGTTGTTCCGCGCGGCAGGATGTCGACAGGACCATTGATCCCAAATCCATCCACCTCAATCTCGGTTGACCCAGGCACATATACCTTGGGTTCGACCCAAACCAGATTGGCGCAGGAGGCGAACAGGAAGACGGCAACAGGAAACAGTACAGTTGGCTTTTTCAACATAACACGGCCCCTCGTCATGGTTGAAAGCCGTATTATGTTAACACTTATCGGTCAGAACCCAAAATTCGACCGGTTTCGCTCATCCACTCAAGAACCATAGATGCAATCTGGTCAGAGTTGTCATCCATCATCATCGCGTGGGTATTTCCGGTAATTCCCGAGGCTGGCAGGTCGAGAATTTTAGCCGCACACCCCTCGGCTTGCAGTTGATCGACATACCCATTGGTTGCACTGCGATAGACCTTCCAGATCGCAAACTCCTCGACATTGTCACCCCAGATGAACAAATGCGGCACCTGCGCGGCCCGACCTGTTACGGGTGGCACAGAGGCCGGTTCAATAATCACAACGCCTCTGAAGAACTCCGGATGGGTCGCGACTGCCTCGAGCGCGAGATTTCCACCCTGGCTATGCGCAATCAACCAAACCGGACCAACCTGCTGCAAGGCCTGATAATAGGCGTCGAGCGTAATGTCCGCATGAGTGACCCAGCGCGGCACGAACTGCGCCCCAAACGTATCCAGATCACTCATCGGAAACCTGACCCCGTCAAATGGATGCTGTTCAGCCACTTCAGGCGCGTAGGTATCGGCAGGTCCAAACCGAAACATGTTCCAGACGTCGTTCAGAGTGCGAAAGACAGGCCCTTCCTTGTAGATCTGGGGATAGGGTGACCAGCTCGCCCGACCACGTTCGACAGCATCACAGATAAAGGTATCGAACCCGGCGTTCAGGAAATAGCTATGCCAGCCGGGCCGTCCATCGGGCGTCGTCTCCCACATTGCGCCTGTCATGCCGCCCCCGTGCCAGAACATCAGGGGGGCATCAAAGGCGGGTGCAACCTGTCGCAGATACTGAACATAACATTGCCCGGTAATGTAGTCGCCGTTCATGTCGACCGTTCGAGCAGGGGCATTTCGGGCCACCTGTACTTGCTGTACCGGCTGGTCCGTCAGGGTCACCCGGCGGCCACCCGCAAAAAAACTGCCGATCTCTTTGATCCGCACGCCGGGATTTTCTTCGGAAGAGCAGTTCATGGATGGCATCAATGCCTCGCGAACAGTGAAGAAGATGAACCCAGCCTATCGAGCGACAGTCTTGATATCAAATGAGCTTTTTGAAACTTCGGGAGGGCCTGAACGATACAGAACCCTCCCTACCCCGCGTGCTCCCTACTCACCACACGCGTATGGAATATTCTGGTTCTGACCATCCTGGTCGTAAGGTGACATTACCCGGTATCCGTCAGTTGGATCAAACACCGAGTTCTTAAATTATGTCTCAAATGCAAAACGCCCGCTGGTTTCCCAACGGGCGTAAGAAAAAGTCAAAGGCAGCGTTAGCTGTAGACAGCCTCTTTGCCGAAATGCTTGGTCAGCATGTAGTAGACGACAGCGCGGTATTTGTTCCGCTCGGACATGCCATAGGTTTCCATGGCTTTGTTGATCGCTTCCATCAGCTCGGGACCATCAGACAGGCCCAGTTTTTTGATCAGGAAGTTGTTCTTGACCGTTTCCAACTCGCTATCCTGGCTGGCTGCGACGGTTTCGGCATCCGCGTCATAGATTGCAGGACCGCACCCGATGGTGACCTTGGTCAACAGGTCCATATCAGGTTCCATACCGCACTTGTTTTTCAGGTCTTCGGCATATTTGGCGATCAGTTCGTCGCGTTTTCCCATAGTCGTCTCCTGGTTCAGGTTTATTTATGGCCATTCCAGCACCGCCAATACGGTAACGGCCACAAGAATTTGCACAAAGGGAAAAATCAGCGGCATTCCCCCTAAGCAGTTCCTGACCCTACAGCAGGCTTGATTTCGCCTCCCCCTTTATTTAACTTATATGTTAAATTATAGGACAAGGAGATTACCATGCCCGTTTCGCTGCCCAATGAAAGCCCCGAGTACAGAACCGCACGCAACAGGTTGCTATCCGCCGAAGCCGAACTGCGCGCCAAAGTGGAAGAAGTAGCCAGCCTGCGACGCGGGCTACCCAATGGCGGGGCGGTTCCGCAGGATTATGCCTTCCGGTCAGATCGTGGAGCACCAACACCTTTGTCGGCCTTGTTCGGATCACATGACACCTTGGCAATCTACTCACTTATGTATGGACCCGACGCGCAGGCACCCTGCCCGATGTGTTCAGCCTTTCTGGACGGGCTGAATGGACAGGTCCCACATATCTCCCAGAAAATTGCGTTTGCTGTCGTGGCACAAAACACCTGTGAGAAGCTGGCTGAGCTGAAGGCGACTATGGGTTGGAACGATCTGCCGCTTTATTCCGCGCTGGGCACGGATTATCAGCGCGACTATCTGGCCGAAGCCGAGGACGGAAGCCAACTGCCGATCCTGAACGTCTTTCAGCGCAATCAGAACGGTATCAACCATTTCTGGAGTTCCGAACTGTTCTTTGAGCCCAGCGACTGGCATCCGCGGCATGTGGATGCAGCATGGCCTTTGTGGAACATTCTGGATTTTACACCGCACGGCCGGGGAGATTTCTTTCCGTCTCTACGCTGACGGCCTGCCAAGCGAACTTAGCGGCAATAGCCCCAGCCTGGACCCTGCAGGTGAAAGTGATCGGCGTGCAAGTGATTGAAATCCGGGCCCAGAACCACCCGAAACCAGTCACATGCGCCGCGCCAGATCTGGCGCAAAAATGCACCCTCAGGACCCGCCGCCTGCCAGTCTGACAGCAATGTCAGACTGCGCCCGTCGTCAAGTCGCACACCAACGATGTCTATGGCATCGGCCTTTGCATGGCTGCTCCAGGCGCTGGTCTCGCCCTGCGCGGTGCGCATCTGGCGGCAGTTATAGCTGCCGACGTGCCGCAGTTGGTTGACCCGCGTTCCCAGATGTTCTTGCGCGGCGGGCTGGACCACATGATATTCCCACATCGTCAGGCGCAGAGCCGTCGTGCAACTCGTTTCAACGGCGTTCACACCTGATGTAGTCAGCCTAGACAGCAAACCTCGGCCCGGAATGCCGCAATATTCGCTTTCTATCAGATCATTCATCTCTGCAAAGGAAACACCGGCCTCTGCCAGCGTTGCGCGGCACTGCGACTCATCAGCAAGCGCGCGATTAAGCTGAAACCGGGTGATCGGAGTGACTGGTGCGGTCACTTTCAATTCACGCAACGGGTTCCAATGCGACGGTACGGGTGTTTCAGGATGCGCCAGCAGCAACCAGCCGCCGCCTCCGAACAGGATGACCACAACGGCGACCCTGAAAGCAAAAGACGCCGCCGATAACAGAAATCGGCGGCGTCCGGATTGCTTGCTCATGCGTCTTTCGCACTTAGTAGCGGTAGTGTTCCGGCTTGTACGGACCTTCCGGCTTCACGCCGATATAGGCCGCTTGCTCGTTGTCCATCTTGGTCAGCTTGACGCCGATGCGATCCAGGTGCAGACGCGCAACTTTCTCATCCAGGTGCTTAGGCAGAATGTAGACGTCATTTTTGTACTCGTCACCTTTGGTGAACAGTTCGATCTGCGCCAGAACCTGGTTGGTGAACGAGGCCGACATCACGAAGGATGGGTGACCGGTCGCGTTGCCAAGGTTCAGCAGACGGCCTTCGGACAGCAGGATGATGCGGTTGCCCGAGGGCATCTCGATCATGTCCACCTGTTCCTTGATGTTGGTCCACTTATGGTTCTTCAGGCTGGCCACCTGAATTTCGTTGTCGAAGTGACCAATGTTGCCAACGATGGCCATATCCTTCATCTCGCGCATATGCTCGATGCGGATCACGTCCTTGTTGCCGGTGGTGGTGATGAACACATCCGCCGTGGCAACCTCGTCTTCCAGCAGAGTGACTTCAAAGCCGTCCATCGCAGCCTGCAGGGCGCAGATCGGGTCAACTTCGGTCACTTTCACACGGGCGCCTGCGCCTGCCAGCGAAGCAGCCGAGCCTTTGCCCACGTCGCCATAACCGCAGACCACGGCAACCTTACCGGCCAGCATGGTGTCGGTGGCGCGGCGGATACCGTCGACCAGCGATTCCTTACAGCCGTATTTGTTGTCGAATTTCGACTTGGTGACGCTGTCGTTCACGTTGATCGCCGGGAACGGCAGGTGGCCTTCTTTCACCAGCTGATACAGACGGTTCACGCCGGTAGTGGTTTCCTCGGACACGCCCTTGATCTGATCACGCATCTTGGTGAACCAGCCAGGGCTTGCCGCCATACGCTTGGCGATCTGCTTCTTGATCACCTCTTCCTCTTCCGAACCCGGAACAGGGATGATGTCTTCACCCGCTTCGGCACGTGCGCCCAGCAGGATGTACAGAGTGGCGTCGCCGCCATCGTCCAGGATCATGTTCGGGCCTTCGTCGAACAGGAACGATTTGTCTAGGTAGTCCCAGTGCTCTTCCAGTGTCTGGCCCTTGATGGCGAAGACGGGGATACCTGCTTCGGCAATCGCGGCGGCGGCGTGATCCTGGGTCGAGAAGATGTTGCACGACGCCCAGCGCACGTCAGCGCCCAGCGCAACCAGCGTTTCGATCAGAACGGCTGTCTGGATAGTCATGTGCAGCGAGCCGACAATGCGCGCACCCTTGAGGGGCTTGCTTTCCCCGTACTCGGCGCGCAGCGACATCAGTCCCGGCATTTCTGTTTCGGCAATATCCAGTTCTTTGCGGCCGAATCCGGCCAACGAAATGTCCTTAACGATATAGTCCCCGGCCATCAGATGCTCCATTCCGGTAAATTTCGATCCGGGGTGCCACTAGCATCACTTTATGCAAGTGGCAACGGAGATAGGCGGAAACAGGTCTGACGCCTTCAAAATCAGCTCGGCGTGCCGTCTATTTTCACTTTAGGTATCGCTTCAAAAAAATCCGTGCCGGCGGCAACAATACAGCTAATGCCGTTGGCTTGGGTCAGCAGAACGGTATAGGTTCCCGTTTCCTTCGAGGACCAGACCTCCATGACCGATTGCGCTCCGCGCGACTTTTGCAGGCCTCCAAAGGTCAATTCTTCAGAGTAGCTATTCTGCAATTTGGCAATGACATCATCACGTTGCGCACAGCTTTGGGCAAAAGCGGGCGGTGCAGTGGCAGCCATTCCAAAGGTCAGGGATATTGCGAACAAACGCTTGAACATGACAAGCTCCTTTCGATACGAGTTCCGTTTCGTTTCGAGAGGGGCACACTGGGAGGAGTATGCACCCCCCTCAGTCCTTAATGTCGGGATCGCTACACACCATTTCAAAGCACGAATGCTCAAGAAAACGTTGGCAGCCGGTGATCCTGACAGATACATCTTAGCACAAAAATCCGAATTCAATGTGTCCCACTTCACAAGGCATGGCATAATGGCAACACAACCCAGAGCATGGCAGAGAATGCTGTCGGGCCGCAGGCTGGATCTGCTGGATCCGACGCCCGTGGATATCGAGATAGAAGATATCGCCCACGGTCTGGCGTTTGTCGCACGTTGGAACGGGCAAACTGCGGGTGATTTCGCCTATTCCGTGGCCGAGCACTCCCTTCTGGTGGAAGAGCTTTTTGGCCGCATAGCCCCCAAAGCACCGATAAAATGGCGGCTGGCGGCTTTGTTACATGATGCGCCGGAATATGTGATCGGAGACATGATTTCACCCGTCAAATCTGCCGTCGGCCCCGATTACGGTGCGCTGGATGATCGTCTGGCTGCAGCGATCCATATTCGGTTCGGCCTGCCCGCAGCGGTGCCTAAAACCGTTAAGCGGCAAATCAAGAAGGCCGACAAGATCAGCGCCTGGATGGAGGCCACCCAGATCGCGGGCTTTTCTGAGGCCGAGGCGACGAAGTTCTTTGGTAGACCGGATAAGGCGGTGATGGAGGGGTTGGAGATCAGGCTGAGGCCAGCGGTTGAAGTGCGGCAGGCGTATACCGAGCGGCATGAACTGTTGCTGTCGCTACTCTAATTCTCAACTATCCAACCACGACTTAATTCGCTGTGATTTTGTCAAAAAGCACAGAACTGCGAGGTTTCCAGTCTGGCGTCATCGCCACATTTCCTAGAAGCATGCCTGCATCAAGGCTAAGTAGCGCTTCCTCATTAATCGGATTCCCACTGTTCCGTTCAATGCTGGTTCGAACAACCATTGCACGATACTTGCAGCCGTCGATGGAAACTCGGACTTTCTTCATTGGCTTTACAACATACCAACCCTGATCAATTTCTCTTCCATTCACAAAGATCGAGATTGGAAATTTGTATGTTTTTCGCGTCTTATTCAAATCCGCTAGCTTGGCTTCTTCACTGATTTTGATTTGCACACGACTTGAGTTTGATCTCCTATCAACAGCAATTACGCCGTTCCAATAAGTCGTCTCCACTCTTTCAATTGAGCCATCACGCTGCATCCTGCGCTGTTCTACGACAGTACCGTCCTCGGCAACGATATTTGTGATCTCGAAAAGCGGGATATTCCTAGTCAATGAAAAGGAGTTACCTTTCGTTAAATCCACACAGTTTGCTAGAGCTTTATTAGTCGTTAAGCACAAGAAAATGAACAGAAAAGTGAACGAGCGCTTCATTCCAAATACTATACTCCAATCGAGACAATCAACGCGGACTGCGCTTCGCCAAAATCCGCTGCAACGTTCGGCGGTGCATGTTCAGGCGGCGCGCCGTCTCGGAGACATTCCGATCACACAGCTCATAAACCCGCTGGATATGTTCCCAGCGCACGCGGTCCGCGCTCATGGGGTTTTCCGGCGGTGGGGGCAGTTCGTCACCCTTGGCCAGCAACGCGTTGGTGATGTCGGTGGCGTCGGCGGGTTTCGACAGGTAATCGGTCGCCCCGATCTTTACCGCTGCAACGGCGGTGGCAATCGCACCGTAGCCGGTCAGAACCACCACACGACTGTCAGGGCGCTTTTCCCGCAGCACCTCGACGACATCCAGTCCGTTGCCATCTTCAAGCCGAAGGTCAACCACCGCATAGGCAGGCGGGCGCGCGGTTGCGATTGCGCGGCCTGCAGCGACAGAACCGGCGGTCTCAATCTCGAACCCGCGCTTTTCCATGGCCTTTGCCAGACGTCTCAGAAACGGCTCGTCATCGTCCACCAGAAGCAGGGATTTGTCGGGGCCGATTTCCAGCTGAGAAGTGTCTGCCATATGTGGGTCTTTCCATTCTGTCTTGCCGTTGGCTTGCTAAGAAGTATTAGCAGCGCCGCAACAAAGGTCAAATTACCTGTTTCTGTTACATCTTATCCAGGAAGCAACCGACCTTATCCGCCATCTGTTCAGCGGTATCATCACGATTGAAGAACTCGATAAAGCCGTCCTCGGGCGTGACCAGATAGGTAAAGGTCGAGTGATCGACCAGATAATACTCGTCGCTCTTGTCCTGCGCCTTATAATAGGTCTTGTAGGCCCGGCTGGCGGCTTTGACCTGCTCAGGCGACCCGGTCAGGGCAATGGTCTTGCCGCCAAGGTTGAAGGCATAATCCCCGACGACCTCGGGCGTGTCGCGTTCCGGGTCGATCGAGATGAACAGTGGTGTGACGGATTGCCCGCGCTCGGCGAGGATATCGATGGCATCCGCGTTTCGCGACATGTCAAACGGGCAGACATCGGGGCAGAAGGTGTAGCCAAAGTAGACAAGGGTCGGCTCGGTGATCACATCCTTGTCCGTAACGGTTTCGCCCTTGGCGTTGATCAATTCGAAAGGTCCGCCAATCGCTGCGGTACCGCCTGCGATCTGGCTTGACCGGCACTGCGCGAACTTGTCATCGGAACCCGCTCCACGCGTGAGCAGCCACATGGCACCCAGACCGACGGCCAGAACAACAGTTGCGAGTATGGCGTATATGCGGACCATGATTAAAATCCTGTCACAGGGTGTTGTTGATCGTTTCGACCGGGACACCTATCAAGATGATCAGCCGACGCAATAGGACATAATTGACCGATGAAGAATTCCAATATCAGCCTTTGGCGCGGACAGGAGAGAAGCAGCTGGATCAGGCTGCGGACCCTTATTCTGCTGCGCTGGGTGGCGATCATCGGTCAGATTACGGCGATCACGGTCGCCCAGCAGACCTATCACGTTCAGCTCGAACTGGGCCTGTGTTATATGGCCATTGGGGTTTCGGTTCTGGGGAATCTGACCGCCATTTTGCTGTTTCCACAGAACAAACGTCTGTCAGAGTTCGAGAACTTTCTGATGGTTTTGTTCGACCTGCTGCAACTGGCATTCCTGTTGTATCTCACCGGTGGTTTGAACAACCCCTTTGCCCTGCTTCTTGTCGGTCCGGTCACAATTTCCGCAAACGTCATGAGCACGCGCTCTACCATGATTGTTGGTGGCGTTGCCGTTGTACTGACCACGTTGCTGGCGCAGTTTCATCTGCCGTTGCACACGGATTTGGGTCTTGTTCTGGATATTCCGGATATCCTTCTGTTCGGAAACTGGGCCGCTATCGTCATCGCGATCGTGTTCCTGGGCGCTTATTCGCATCGTGTCAGCTCCGAAGTTCAGTCCATGTCCGAGGCATTGGCTGCGACTCATATGGCACTGGCACGTGAACAGAAGCTGACCGATCTGGGTGGCGTTGTCGCCGCCGCTGCCCATGAGCTGGGGACGCCCCTTGCGACGATCAAATTGACCAGTTCCGAACTGATCGAAGAATTGGATGACCGCCCCGATCTTAAGGAAGATGCAGCGCTTATTCGGGAACAGGCCAATCGCTGCAGGGATATCCTGAGGGATATGGGGCGCGCGGGTAAAGATGACCTGCATCT
Organism: Ruegeria arenilitoris; assembly: GCF_013030265.1. GTDB lineage: Bacteria > Pseudomonadota > Alphaproteobacteria > Rhodobacterales > Rhodobacteraceae > Ruegeria > Ruegeria arenilitoris_E. The sequence continues at coordinate 118,504 of NZ_WPZQ01000010.1, read as the reverse complement.
GCGTCAGGCTCCGCTATCGGCGGTGATCCACGAAGCCGCCGAGCCACATATCCATCGTGGCAAACATGTGCATTTCGAAGAGGGCCCGGGTCAGGGTGGCGATGTGCAACAACCTTCGATCCTGCGCAAACCCGAGATCATCCACGGCCTGCGCAACCTGATCCAGAACGGCGTGGATTTCGCCCGCGCCAATGTCTGGGTTGATGCGGAATGGACCGATAGCTGGATCACCGTCAGCATCATGGATGACGGACGCGGATACCCTTCGCAAATGATTGGACGGATCGGTGATCCGTTCATGCGACGTCGACGCGCCGAGAACGATCAACGCACACGGCCTGAATACGAGGGTATGGGTTTGGGGCTGTTTATCGCAAAAACTCTGTTGGAACGGAGTGGTGCCGAGCTCAAATTCGCAAATGGTTCGGACCCCTATCAAACCTTGACGGATCAACCCGATCGCAGGGGGGCAATCGTCAAAGTGATCTGGCCGCGAAACCTGATCGACGCCCAAACTGGTGATACCCCGGTCCCGTCCGGTGTAAACCAGCAGATCAAGATCTGAATTAAGACACCGTTAACCATTGTAAATCATAGTCACGTCCAGTTTTTCAGGGCGGGACGATATATGGCGGATTGGATCATTCTGGCTGCGATTAGCCTGGTCTCGTCCAGCCTTGCGGTTCAGTGGCTATTGCCGCGCCGACCACGGCACGGGGATAGTTTTGGCCTTTCATCTCCACAATCCCTGTACGATGCGGTGTTCCTTTTCGACGGAAACCGGCTGATCAGTCACTCGGACATCGCTTTGTCGGGGTATGAAACTGTTAACGACTGGAATGATCTGAGACGATTGCTGCAGCGCGATTTTCCAGCCTTTCCCGAGACGCCCGAAGTCGTTCGTGATCAGGGCAACCTTGTTGTCGCGGCCATCGACTGCACAGTCGAACGAGAAGTTCTGTGTGAGTGGATTGATGGCATCATCCGGGTCCAGTTACGAGATCTGACAGGTAGCCCCAATCAGGCACGCCGCGATCCCAATGACCCTGTACGTCTGGCGATGGACAAAGCGCCCTATCCCGTCTGGCTTTTGGATCACTCTGACAAGGTCAGGTGGTGCAATGCAGCTTATGTTTCTCTGGTGCGAAAGGCCCGTGGTCAGGACGCGGACCTGACAGATCCACTGTTTCCCGCACAAAAGGATGAAGCTCATCTTGGCAAAAAAACCCGGGCAGCAATTGACGTTGAGGGTAGCAACAACAAGCTTTGGTTTGATCTGACGCGAACGGATCGCGAAGAAGGTCAACTGGGCTATGCAGTCGACATCAATGCGATTGTCGAAGCTGAAACAACCCAGCGTAAATTCGTCCAGACGATGACCAAGACCTTTGCGCAACTATCCATCGGTCTGGCGATTTTCGATCGCAATCGTCAGCTTGCACTGTTCAATCCGGCACTGATCGATCTGACCACCCTGCCCCCGGATTTCCTGAGTTGTCGCCCCAGCCTGTCGAGCTTTTTTGACCGTCTGCGGGATCAACATATGATGCCGGAGCCTAAGAACTACCGCAGCTGGCGCAGCCAGATGAACGATCTGCTCGAGGCTGCCGAAGATGGAAACTATCAGGAAACCTGGTCGTTGCCTTCCGGTTCTGTTTACTCTGTCAGTGGACGTCCGCACCCCGATGGTGCCGTGGCATTTCTATTTGAGGATATTACGGCCGAAATAACCCTGACACGCCGGTTTCGTTCAGAAATGGACCTGATGCAGTCCATTCTGGACAAGCTGGCAGACGCCATTGCAGTTTTTGCCGATGACGGAACGCTCGCCTGCACCAACTACGCCTATCAGCTAATGTGGGGCGATGATCATGAGACGGGTTTTGAACCCGCGAGCGTGCTCGAGGTCACCCGACAGTGGCAGGAACAGTGCGCTGCGACTCCGGTCCTTGGCGAAATTCGCGATTTCGTCGAAATGCGTGAAAATCGGGCTGAATGGTCCGCTGATATGCGTATGCGCAATGGCACTATGATTGCCTGTACCATCAGCCCGATGCAAAACGGTGCAACCATCGTGCGCTTTGCCGTTGATCCCAAAGTGACCAAGGCTTCCGAATTGCGGCAAATCTCAGCCTGAACCGGGTTGCAGCGGCCAAGTCGCGGGTCCATTGTGGCGCCATGAATTCGCCGCTCTCAATTGATCTTCATTCACCCGAAGAAACCGCTGAACTGGCCACACGTTTGGGTGCCGGGCTGCTGCCCGGTGACATTCTGTTGCTGGACGGCACAATTGGCAGCGGCAAAACACATTTCGCCCGCAGCCTGATCCAGTCGGTGATGCAGGAACCCGAAGATGTCCCCTCGCCGACCTTCACCCTGGTACAGGTCTATGACACGGATAAAGGTGAAGTCTGGCATTCCGATCTCTACCGGCTTTCCGACGTTGAAGAGATTGAAGAGCTTGGCCTGACCGAAGCCTTCGACACCGCGATCTGCCTGATCGAATGGCCTGACAAACTGGGATCGCTGACGCCAGCCTCTGCCCTGATGCTGAGCTTCAAAACAGATGATGACGAGGAAGAATTGCGCACCATGACAATCACATGGTCTGACCCGAAATGGGTTTCAAAGCTGGAGAGCCTTAGATGACAAACCGGGCAGTTCTGGCCGAAGCCCTGATCGCGCAAACGCCTTGGGTGGGCTCTACCCACGCACCGTTGGCCGGCGATGCGTCGAACCGTCGGTACGAGCGGCTGACCGACCCTGAGACCGGCCGCACCGCTGTGTTGATGGATGCGCCACCTGAAAAGGGCGAGGACGTCAAAGCCTTTGTGCGTGTTGCGGAATATCTGCGCTCCATTGGCCTCAACGCACCTGAAATCTACGCAGAAGATGCGCATTACGGCTTTCTGTTGCTCGAAGATTTGGGGGATGATCTGTTTGCGCGGGTTCTGCAAACAGAACCAAAGCTGGAACGTACGCTGTATGAGGCAGCTACAGATGTTCTGGTACACCTGCACGAGGCTCCGGTACTGTCTTTGGACAGTTATGACCCTTCCCTGATGACAGAGTATTCATCGCTTGCCTTCACCAAATACGCACAAGGCATCCTTGGAAAACATGATGGTGACGCGCGCAGTCGATTTGAGCACCGCTTTGCCGACATCCTGCATCAGGAAACCTCCGGAACACGCGTCGTTGTTCTGCGCGACTACCATGCCGAGAACCTGATCTGGTTGCCGAATCGCGACGGAATCCAGCGCGTCGGCCTGCTGGATTTTCAAAGCGCAATGCTGTGTCATCCGGCCTATGATCTGATGTCTTTGCTTCAGGATGTGCGCCGCACTGTTCCGGCTGGGATAGAAATGCGCATGATCGACCGCTACATCGCCGCAAGCGGTGTAGATGGGCACGATTTCCGCACCGCATACAGTGTTCTTGGAGCGCAGCGAAACCTACGCATTCTCGGTGGCTTTGCGCGTCTGGCAACGGACTACGGGAAACCGCAATACATCGACCTGATTCCTGCTGTATGGGCACATCTGATGCGCGATCTTGAACATCCGGCGCTGATTGCGATCGCAGATCTGGTGCGTAGCGCACTACCAGAACCCACACCGGAAAATCTGGACAGGCTGAGGCCGCAATGACCCAAAGCCCCCAATCCATAATGATGTTTGCTGCCGGGTTTGGCACTCGCATGGGTGCGTTGACCCGCGACAGGCCGAAGCCCCTGATCGAGGTTGCAGGCAAACCCCTGATCGACCATGCGCTTGATCTTGTGGACGAACTGCGCCCGATTAAGGTGGTCGCAAACGCCCATTATCGCGCTGATCAACTTGAGGCACATCTGGCGCCAAAAGACGTTGTTCTGTCACGTGAAGAACCGGATATTCTGGAAACCGGTGGCGGATTGCGCGCCGCGCTTCCGCTACTGGGCACCAAACCTGTTTTTACCCTGAACACCGATGCCATCTGGGCCGGTCCGAACCCTCTGAGACTGCTGCGGGAAACCTGGGATCCTGATCGGATGGATGCGTTGCTCATGTGCATCCCCGTCAATCAGACCATTGGGCATTCTGGACAGGGTGATTTCACGATTGATAAGGATGGCCGGATCACCCGGGGCCCCGGTCTGATCTATGGCGGTGCTCAGATCCTGAAAACCGACGGGCTGCACGCGTTTCAGCAAAAGGCGTTTTCGCTGAACCTGCTCTGGGACCAGATGCACAACCAAAAGCGATTGTTTGCCGTTCAGTATCCCGGGCGGTGGTGCGATGTGGGCCGACCCGAAGGTATCGCAATGGCCGAAGGTCTTCTGGCGGATGTTTGAGGCCAGCACCCTGCCCCGTGTCTTTGCAGTGCCACCCGGCGCAGACTTTCCCAAGGCATTGGTTCGTGGTCTGCAATCGCGGTCCGCGCATTTTCCTCCGGAAGCACTGGCGCGCGCGCAGCTGGTCGTGAACACAAGACGCATGGCACGACGGGTGCGTGATCTGTTCGATCAGGAACCGGCTTGTCTGTTACCGAAACTCTCGCTGGTCACCGATCTGGGTGAAAGCGTCGATCTGGCACAAATACCGCCTGCTATTCCACCATTGCGCCGAAGGTTGGAATTGACCCAGCTTATTGCCAGACTTCTTGAACAACAGCCTGATCTGGCTGCGCGGTCTTCATTGTTTGACCTGTCCGACAGTCTGGCCGCCCTGATTGACGAGATGCAGGGCGAAGGCGTGTCTCCGGACGCTATCCGCCAACTGGATGTAAGCGATATGTCAGGTCACTGGGCGCGGGCTCAGGCCTTTATCGGCATCGCGGATCACTTCATCGATTCAGATGAGGACGCGCTCGACGTAAACGCGCGACAACGTCGGGTGGTGGAGAATCTGATCGCACGCTGGCAGGTAGCGCCGCCTCAGCATCCGGTCATTCTGGCAGGCTCGACCGGTTCGCGCGGGACGACTTTGATGCTGATGCAGGCCGTCGCGCGATTGCCTCAGGGGGCGCTGGTTCTGCCTGGGTATGATTTTGACCAGCCGGATCACGTCTGGCGTCGGCTGGATGACGCGCTGACATCAGAGGATCATCCGCAATACAGATTCCGTAAGCTGGTGCGCGAGCTGGATCTAGAACCGGATCAAATTCAACACTGGACGGATGAACAAGCCCCCTCACCTTCTCGTAACCAGTTGATATCTCTTGCATTACGCCCAGCGCCCATAACCGATGCCTGGATGACCGAAGGTCCCCAGCTGGCCAATCTGGACAAAGCAACCGCAGATCTGACTCTGGTCGAAGCCCAGTCGCCACGGGCTGAGGCCTTGGCCATTGCGCTGCGCCTGCGGCAAGCGGCTGAGACTGGCCAAACCGCTGCCCTGATCACGCCTGACCGAATGCTGACCCGTCAGGTCAGTGCAGCACTGGACCGTTGGAACATCCTGCCGGATGACAGTGCTGGTTTGCCACTGCAACTGTCACCTCCCGGCCGGTTCCTGCGCCATGTTGCCGGATTGTTTACGCGCCGTCTGGATGGCGAGGCATTGCTTACACTGCTTAAGCACCCCTTGTGCCATGACGGTGAGGATCGCGGAGCGCATCTGTTAAACACGCGCGATCTGGAACTGGATTTGCGCCGCCACGGACCCCCATTCCCTGACAGTGACAGCCTGGCCAAAGCCGCCATTCGCAAGGAAATCCCTGAGGACTGGGTAAACTGGGTTTCCACGCACCTCTGTGATCAGCAGATTTCGGGCGAACGCCCGCTGGTGGACTGGATCAAGCACCTGCGCAAACTGGCCGAAGCGATTTCAGCAGGAAGCTCGGGTGAAACCGGCACGCTATGGGATAAGAATGCAGGGCAGAAGGCGCTGGCAGTTCTGACCTCATTGGAAGACGAAGCCAAACATGGCGGCGCGATGACCGCTCATGATTTTGCCGATCTTTTGGGCGCATTACTTGCTGGTGAAGAAGTGCGCGACCGGGATGCACCACACCCGCGCATCATGATCTGGGGCACGCTTGAGGCGCGCGTTCAGGGAGCCGATCTTCTGATCCTAGGCGGTTTGAACGAAGGCAGCTGGCCCGAAGCGCCATCCCCGGATCCGTGGCTTAACCGGCAAATGCGTGACAAGGCGGGTCTTTTGCTGCCGGAACGGCGCATTGGGCTATCTGCGCATGATTTCCAACAAGCTGTTGGTGCGCCCGAAGTTTGGCTGACACGGGCGACCCGCTCTGATGACGCCGAAACTGTTCCATCCCGCTGGCTGAACCGCATGACCAACCTTCTGCAAGGGTTATCGGGGCAGGGCGGCCCAGAAGCCTTGGCCGGTATGAAAGCGCGAGGCCAGCAATGGCTGGACTGGTCAGAAACTCTTGAAGATGCGCCCGAGATTGTAGCTGCGCAACGCCCATCACCCCGTCCGCCGGTTGCGGCGCGCCCAAAACGGCTGACGGTGACCGAGATCAAGCGCCTGATCCGCGATCCTTACGCGATTTATGCCAAGCATGTACTGCGACTGAAGCCTCTGGATCCTCTGGTTCAGGCCCCCGATGCGTTGCTGCGTGGTATCGTGATCCACGAGATACTTGAACATTTCATTCAGGACAGCGTTCTGGATAGTGCGTTGTTGTCACGTGAGAACTTCATGAAACGCGCTGAGGCTTTGCTGGATGAACACGTAGCCTGGCCCACGGCACGCAAGTTGTGGCTGGCGCGTCTGGAACGAATTGCCGATGACTTTCTGCAGGCCGAAATCGGACGTCGTGGGGATGGTGGTCCCGTCGCCTTTGAGGCCACAATGAAGCTGGTCTTGTCACCGCTTGATTTCACCATCGCCGGGCGTGCTGACCGGATCGATCGCAATAGCCGCGGCGCGTTGCGGATCGTCGACTATAAGACCGGCATGCCACCAACTGAAAGCCAGCAGGCGAAATTCGACAAACAGCTGCTGATCGAAGCCGCCATGGCAGAGCAGGGCGGTATTGAAGGGTTTGATCCCTTACCCGTCGCTGAGGCGGTGTTTATCGGCATGGGCGGAACCTACAAAGAGGTTCGCGCACCACTAACAAAAGAACCGCCTGAAAAGGTTCTTGCAGAGTTGAAAGTGCTGATTTCCTCTTATTTAGAGCCTGATCAGGGTTTCTCATCCCGGCGGATGCTACACAAGGATACTGATATTGGCGACTATGATCATCTTGCCCGGTTTGGTGAGTGGGATCGTACCGCAGAAACGCACCCCGAGGACGTGAAATGAGCCCGCGCAACGACGCAACCGAGCGGCAGGTGCAAGCGGCGCGACCTGATGCCTCGACCTGGTTGGCTGCCAATGCCGGATCGGGCAAAACGCGCGTTTTGACCGACCGGGTCGCCCGCCTTTTGCTGGATGGGGTTCAACCACAGCACATCCTGTGTCTGACCTACACCAAGGCCGCTGCCAGCGAGATGCAGAACCGCCTGTTCAAGCGCCTTGGCGAATGGGCAATGCTGGGCGATGAACGCCTTCTGAAACAGCTGACCGACTTAGGCGTGCACGGAGTTATCACGCCCGAACGATTGGGGCAGGCGCGAACCTTGTTTGCGCGCGCGATCGAGACCCCGGGCGGTCTGAAAATTCAAACCATTCACTCTTTCTGCGCATCACTGCTTCGGCGGTTTCCTCTGGAGGCTGGCGTCAGCCCTCAATTCGCCGAGATGGAAGATCGCGCTGCATCCCTGTTGCGCGAAGAAATCGTTGAGGATTTCGCCGACGGCCCTCAGGCCGGCCTGGTCGAAGATATTGCGCGATATGTCACCGATACCGGTTTTGACAAGCTGACAGCGGCGATCACGCAAAGACGTAGTCAGTTTGCTCAGCCATTGGACTGGTCCGGCCTGCAGCAACGGTTTGGCTTGCCTGAAGGTTTCGACGAAGAGACCTTACTGGGGCAGGTTTACCTTGGCGGCGAGGTCGAACTGATCCGTTCCATACTACCCGCACTGATCGAAAGCGGCGGCAATAACGCCAAGGCTGCTGCCAAGCTGTCTGGCTTTGACGAGCCGCGGCTGAGCTACCTTCCGATACTTGAGAGTGTCTTTCTGACCGGAAAGTCCGCCAAAGAACCCTTCACGGCCAAAATCAACAGTTTCCCAACCAAGGCAGTGCGCGAAGGCGTGTTGGCGGACCGGATGCCACAGCTAGAGGCCTTGATGCTACGGGTCGAGGCCGCGCGCGAACATCGCCTCGCGCTTGTCGCGGCCCGGAAAACCGCTGTGCTGCACCGCTTCGCAACCGCGTTCTTGCCGGAGTATGAACGACGCAAGCAGCTGCGGGGTTGGTTGGATTTCGACGATCTGATCTTGCGGGCGCGACAGGTTCTGAACGATCCGGCAGTGGCTGAATGGGTGCTCTATCGTCTGGATGGCGGCATCGATCATATCCTTGTGGACGAAGCTCAGGATACCAGCCCCGATCAGTGGGATGTGGTCGAAAAACTGGCACAGGAATTCACCAGCGGTGAGGGTGCGCGATCCGGCATCGAACGCACCATTTTTGTGGTCGGAGACAAGAAACAGTCGATCTATTCCTTTCAAGGTGCTGACCCACAGGCGTTTGACAGGATGCAGGCCGAGTTTGGTCGGAAACTGGAAGAATCAGGCTCTAAACTGTGGGATTCCACGTTGGAGTATTCATTCCGCTCCTCCAGCGCGATCCTTGGTCTGGTCGACATTCTGTTCGAAAATCAATCTGAGGCAGGGTTTCACAAGGACTCGTTGCACCGCGCCTTCAAAGCAGACTTGCCGGGCCGGGTGGACCTGTGGCCCGTGGTTGAAAAGGTCGACGAAGAAGAAGAGGGTGACTGGACCGATCCTGTCGACCGACCCGGTGCCAGGCATCACACGGTCATTCTGGCCGAACAAGTAGCCAGCTCGATCAAATCAATGATCGAGCGCGGTGAAACAATCCCCGAGGACGGAGAGAAGCCGGGCACCTTTGTTCGCCGCCGGGTTCAGCCAGGTGATTTCCTGATCCTTGTTCAGCGACGATCAGATCTGTTTGCCGAGATCATTCGAGCCTGCAAAGCAGCAGGACTACCGATTGCCGGAGCGGACCGGCTGAAGGTCGGGGCAGAGTTGGCGGTTAAAGACCTTGCCGCCTTGCTTAACTTTCTGGCAACACCGGAAGACAGCCTCTCGCTTGCAACGGTTCTCAAATCCCCGTTGTTCGGCTGGACCGAGCAGCAGCTTTTCGATCTGGCGCATCGCCGCAAAGAAACCTTTCTGTGGGCGGCTCTACGCAACCGCGGCGAAGAATTCCCCGAAACGCTTGCGGTGCTGAACGATCTGCGGGGACAGATTGATTTCCTGCGCCCCTATGATCTGATCGAACGCATACTGACCCGCCATGATGGACGTCGCAAACTGCTGGGCCGATTGGGGGCAGAGGCTGAAGACGGCATCAACGCGCTACTGTCGCAGGCTTTGGCTTATGAACGAACGGATATTCCCAGCCTGACTGGTTTTCTGGTCTGGATGCAGACCGACGATCTCGAGATCAAACGTCAGATGAGCGGCGTTGGAAACATGATCCGGGTGATGACAGTTCATGGTTCAAAGGGTCTCGAGGCTCCGATTGTAATCTTGCCGGATACCGGCAAGAGGCAGCCGCCGCGCGATGCCGAGATCATGGTCGCCGATGGCACACCTTTGTGGAAAGTCTCTGCGGATGTTTCCCCCGCACTCATTTCCCGCGCACGCGAAGAGGCCCGCTCCCGAGAAGAAAATGAACGGCTTCGCTTGCTGTATGTTGCTCTGACACGGGCGGAAAAGTGGTTGATTGTTGCCGCCGCCGGGGATGTCGGAAAGGATGGGACCAGTTGGTATCAAATGGTCGAGGCCGCGATGGAGCGGGCAGGGGCCACGCAGCTGCCGGGGTCCGATATCCGCAGGCTTTCCCATGGTAACTGGGACGCGCCGCCCCTTGAGGAACATGCCGAGCAAGTGTCGCCTGTTGTGGAATTGCCGGTTTACTTCACCAAGCCTGCGCAGGAACCCGAAACACCTGCAGAAACCGTCAGCCCATCTGATCTGGGCGGGGCAAAAACATTGCCAGGTGACACCGGGCAGGATGAAGAGGCTGCCAAGCTGCGTGGAACGCTGCTGCACATGCTGCTTGAACACCTTCCGGCCACCGATCAACCTACGTGGCCCCAGCTTTGCGCACGGCTTCTGCCCGATATGCATGAGGCGGATAGGAGCGAGCTTTTGTCCGAAGCTACCCGGGTTCTGACCGCACCCGATCTGCAATCCGTCTTTGCCGCTGACACGCTTGCTGAAGTGCCGGTGACAGCAACTCTTGGTGATCGCCGGATGCATGGGGTGATCGACCGGCTGATCGTCACCGAATCCGAGGTTCATGTGATTGATTTCAAATCAAATGCGACCGTTCCGTCGAGTGCGGAATCCTGCCCAGAAGGTCTATTGCGTCAGATGGGTGCATATGCGCAGGCGATGGCGCAGATCTATCCCGACCGGAAAATCCGAACGGCCATTCTGTGGACCCGGACCGCCAGCCTGATGTGGCTGCCACACGATCTTGTGACAGATGCACTGGCCCGCTACCGGATATCTTGACCTCCCCCAACACGACACCTACTTTCGATTCCCAAGCGCATCCCATTCAGGAGACAGAATATGTCGACCGTAGCCGTAACTGACGACACATTTGACGCCGAAGTCAAAAACTCGGACGTCCCCGTAGTAGTAGATTTCTGGGCCGAATGGTGCGGACCCTGCAAGCAGATCGGTCCCGCACTGGAAGAGCTGGCAGCTGAGTATGGCGGCAAGGTGAAAATCGCCAAGGTCGACGTTGATAGCAACCCGAACTCTGCCGCTGCAATGGGCGTTCGTGGTATTCCGGCGCTGTTCATCTTCAAAGACGGTCAGGTCATTTCAAACCGCGCAGGTGCTGCCCCCAAAGCCGCTCTGCAAAGCTGGATCGACGAGTCGATCTGATCGGTAACGATATCTGATCATTAAGGGCGTCCAATCGGGCGCCTTTTTTTGGTCCGATCAAAGCCCGCCAACTGGATTTTGCCTGAGCGTTGATCCAGGGCGAATATTGCGCGGACAGAGACGAAGGAACGACATGGCCAAAACAAGAGTATTGGTGGAATTCGGTATGGGGACGTCGCTAAGACGCGAGGACTATACCGAAGCTGCACTACGAGCAATCAAGGATGCGCTTTGGCACAACTCGGTCAACATGGCGGAGTTATTTGGTTTTCCAAAAGAAGCGATGATCATTGATGCGGAAATTGGCGTTCAGCAGCCAGAGAAAGTCGACGTCGAAGCGCTGAAGGCCGTGTTTCCATATGGCAAGCCCAACATCAAAGTCACGCAGGGTGGGCTGGATGTCGACAAGCCTCATACCGAAGGGAACACAGTCATCGCAAACGCAGCAGTTGTTGTATCGTTCGACATGGAGCCGGCCCAATGACCGAAAGGCGTATCATTCTGGAAATGGGTACCGGCAACGACCTTTATGGTCAGGATTATACCAAAGCGGCGCGCCGGGCAGTGCAGGACGCGCTGCACCATTCCTCGATCACATTGTTTTCCAAACTGGGCATTGATCATTCGGAAATGCGGGTTTGCGTAACAATCGGTGTGCAACATCCCGAGGATGTGGATTGTGATCTGGTTGCGTCCGATCTGCCACGTGGCCGGGCCGAGGTTCGCGCCGTCAAAGGTGGTCTGGATGTTGAGGACACAGAGGCAGGAACGCGTCACGCCGTTGCCACAGCTGCGATCGAGGCATTTCTTCCCGATCTTACAGGCCAATACGTACAGAGCTGAAATGAAAAAAGCCGCCCAGGATCGGACGGCCTCTTCCTCTTTCCTCTGCTGATCCTTATCGAGGGATCAGATTTTTGCGATTTCGGCGCGTGTCAGGCCGATATCTTCCAGCTGAGCGTCTGTCAGGTGGTTCAGGATATTGCGCGTCTTGCGGGATTCGTTCCACGCGACAACGTTGTTGAAGACATTGATGAACGCGTCCACTACATGCAGAATGGTAGCTGCTCCGAGCGGCGCGTGGATATTTGCGGTAGTTGCCATTTGCCCAGTCCTTTGATCTGAAACAGCCGACCCGTTGTCGGTTGTGAGCCCCATGTAGTACCGGCAGGACGGACTCACAATTGATAGTCTGGTAACCCCGGAATGCATTTTTTGCATATCTTTTGGGCAGTTTCGGAACGGGTTGCGCCGATCCCGTCCCCAGCCCATATATGTCGCCGGTGATAACGGAGGCTTTCATGGCAGACAGCGATTTCCCCGGATGGCACGGGACCACGATCATTGGCGTCAAAAAAGAAGGGCAGATCGTCATCGCGGGTGACGGGCAGGTTAGCCTGGGTCAGACCGTGATTAAGGGAACCGCGCGAAAGGTGCGTCGCCTGTCGCCTGGCGGGTTCGAGATCGTGGCTGGTTTCGCCGGCTCAACTGCGGATGCCTTTACCTTGCTGGAAAGGCTGGAAGCCAAGCTTGAGGCAACACCCGGTCAACTGGCCCGCGCATCTGTCGAGCTGGCAAAGGACTGGCGTACTGACAAGTACCTGCAAAAGCTTGAGGCGATGCTGATCGTAACCGACGGCAAAGACCTGTTTGTGATCACCGGGGCAGGGGATGTGCTTGAGCCCGAACACAATGTTGCAGCCATCGGATCCGGCGGTAACTTTGCACTGGCCGCAGCCCGCGCGATGATGGACAGCGACAAATCGGCCGAGGACGTCGCACGTCAATCCATGGCGATCGCTGCCGACATTTGCGTTTACACCAATGGTAAGCTGACAGTCGAAACGATCTCGGCCTGAGGTTCAAGCCAGGAGCGTTGAGATCTCCTTACCTTTCCAGCGGCGATGCATGCCAACGAGGCCCAGCATCGCCGCTATGATAACGATGTAGTACGGCACACGGATGTCGATGCTCATCAATCCTCCTCCGATCAGCGACATGACCCCCCCGGCAAGGCAGAACACAGCGGTTGTGACACCCATGACCCAGCCCTGATCCGTTTCGCTGACGCTGGATGAAAACAGCCCGAGCATAGTCGGGTACGCGACTCCGAACAGGAAGTAGAAGAAGAAGACCGGGACGTAGCTGAAAACACCGCTCGGACTGAAGGCAAAAGCAGCGCCACAGACGATCATGACGATCAGAGAAGTATGGATGATGCTGTGTTTACTGAATCGCTCCTGTGCGGGTTTCACAAGGAAGGTGCTCGAAAACGCAAGCGCAACGCCGATGACGACCATCGCGACACTGCCACCGATCACGCCATAGCCAAACGCACTGGTCAGGAAGTTATCCACGAAGACGTAAAACGTTACATTTGCGATCATGAAGAATGAATAGACCGGCAGGATCTTCAGAACCATCGGATGTCCGCGCACCGCGATCAGGCTGTCGGTGATATCACGAGGCCTGAAAACAAAAGGCTCGCGCTCGGTTCTTGTGTCCTTAAAGAAGACTGACACAAGGAATATCGCGATCAGCACCAGAACAAAGGCACCATAAAACGGTGTCTTTAGTGTCGCCGCGCTGCCCAGCAGTGCCGCATCAGAGAGAACCGCGCCGATGATAGGCCCCCCTACAAGGCCAAAGCTGACACCGGTTACGATGTACCCCATGTTGCGATCGCGATCAGCGGCATCCGTGCTGCCGTCTATCATCGCCGCCTGCGCGATGGGCTGGTTGCCTGCGGTAAAGCCGGTAATCGACCGTCCCAGAATTAGTAAAAGCAAGCTGTTTAGATACAGGGCGGCAATAGTAATCGCATACCCGGCTAGCGCACCACCAAGACAAACCAACAACGCATTCTTACGCCCGATCGAGTCCGAGACCTTGGATACATATACGACCCCCAGAAACCAGGACAGAAAGAAACATCCGATCACCAACCCGTAGTAGAAATGCCGACGGCCATCCGGGGTGTTGTCAGGCAGGAACCCGGATTTCGTCTCCATAATCAGAGAGTTGATGATGGGAAAGACCAGCCCTTGCCCAATCAGATCCACAAATACAACGAACAGCAATGTGATCTTGGCAATTTTACTCATGCAACATGTCCCTGGTTCCAATACCCGGGATCACTGTAGCAGATTGGCAGCGCGTCACCTAACCGCAGATCAGCGGCCGATTTGCTCCGGCCGCTGAATTGGTGTTTCGTAAATGATTACTTAAGCGCCGCAACGCCCAGCGGAACGCCCGCCACTTCGCACCAGATGTAGACCTCGTCATAGCCCGAGATATCCATGGTGGGCGGGACGGCATATTGCTGCTTGCCTGTAAGGTTCAGCAGCGCGCCCAGCTTGGAATTGGGATCATAGGTGCCGTTCTTACCGAAGGCCACGCGCGGGTCAGGACCATTGTCCAGAGAAAAGTCATCACCCAGCTCCACAATGTAACGATCGCCATCCTTGACTACTTTGACCGAACCCGTGGTCACGTGTTTCGAACGGCCCTCGAATGTGCCCTTTTTCTTGGCACCGCCAGCAACTGCAACACCGGCGTTGGCCAGAGTCAGAGCTGCACCAGTGGCAGCCGCGTTCAGAAAGAGCGAACGACGAGTCATCATGATGTGTGTCTCCATTAGTAAGTGCAGGCGGGTTTGCCCGTCGTCGCAAACTATGCGCAGGTATTCACTGTCTGGCGATTCACATCACCTAGAATTTGCGTGTGCTTACCGTGTATTGCTGTGATCTTTCTGTGATCGGCTTGTGTTTTCGCGCCTTATGATTAGGTTCCCGTGCGAAACAAACGGATAGAAAACACATGACCGACCTGACCCCGCGCGAGATTGTCTCGGAACTGGACCGCTTTATCATCGGACAGAAGGACGCAAAGCGTGCGGTGGCAGTGGCGCTGCGGAACCGGTGGCGGCGCAAGCAATTGCCTGATGACATTCGGGACGAGGTTTATCCCAAGAACATCCTGATGATCGGCCCCACCGGTGTCGGCAAGACCGAGATCAGCCGGCGTCTGGCAAAACTGGCGCGGGCGCCATTCATAAAGGTCGAGGCGACGAAGTTTACCGAAGTGGGCTATGTCGGCCGCGACGTCGAACAGATCGTTCGTGATCTGGCAGATGCCGCCATCCTGCAGACCCGCGAATACATGCGCGAGGATGTCAAAGCCAAGGCGTATCAGGCAGCCGAAGATCGTGTAATCGAAGCCATCGCGGGGACGGATGCGCGTGAATCCACACGTGAGATGTTTCGCAAAAAGCTGAAGGCAGGCGAGCTGGACGACACCGTAATCGAGCTGGAACTGTCCGACACATCAAACCCGATGCCGATGTTCGACATTCCCGGCCAGCCCGGCAGCCAAATGGGCATGATGAATCTGGGTGATATCTTCGGCAAGGCCTTTGGTGGTCGCACCGTCAAGAAGCGCCTGACCGTTGCAGAGAGCTATGACATCTTGATCGGTGAAGAAGCCGACAAGCTTCTGGACGATGAAACCGTCACTCGTATTGCACTGGAATCCGTTGAACAGAACGGCATCGTATTCCTGGACGAAATCGACAAGGTCTGCGCCCGCACTGATGCACGTGGCGGTGATGTCAGCCGCGAAGGTGTTCAGCGCGACCTGCTGCCTCTGATCGAAGGGACAACCGTCTCGACCAAGCACGGTCCGGTCAAAACCGACCACATCCTGTTCATCGCAAGCGGTGCCTTCCACATCGCCAAGCCTTCGGATCTGTTGCCCGAACTTCAGGGCCGTCTGCCGATCCGCGTAGAGCTGCGCGCGCTGACCGAAGAGGATTTCGTTCGTATTCTGACCGAGACCGACAACGCCCTGACCCTGCAATACACCGCCCTGATGGGAACCGAAGAGGTGACCGTCAGCTTCAGTGAGGATGGCATTGCCGCACTGGCACGTATCGCGGCAGACGTAAACCAAAGCGTCGAGAACATAGGGGCGCGTCGTTTGTACACAGTGATGGAACGCGTATTCGAAGAACTGTCCTTTACCGCACCCGACCAGGCCGGAACGCAAATCACAGTCGACGCGCAGTTTGTGAACGACAATCTGGGTGAGCTGACCAAATCAACCGACCTGAGCCGTTACGTTTTGTAACACTGCCAGCCGGTTCTTGCCGTTAATTCCGCCCTGCGCCGCTGGACGCAGGGCGAGAATGCGATAGCGTAGGCGCAATTCATCCTGAGGGTTGGCCCGTGCTGCGCTATTTTTTAGTTCTGATTGTATCTCTGTCGCTAAGCGCCTGCGTCGACCGAACGGTAACCGAGATCGTGCCTTCGGCAGTAAACATTGGGACACCCGAAAAGATATTCGCAAGTACGACCCGAGCGCGTGAAGCAGATGGAACCTACGGATTCCGGCGCGGGGATTCGCTGAAGTTTCTGGAAACAACAGTATCGATCCCGCCAACGCACACACCAGGAACGCTGAAGTTTTCATACGCAAACCCAAATCCAAAAAAAGAGTTCGTTCTGACAGATGTGACCGAGCTGGGCGGGCCAAAGGGACTGCGCGAACATCTACGTGGCGAGGACGACGTTACAATATTTGTGCACGGCTATAATTCGACCCAAACCGAGACGATTTTCCGCGCGGCTCAGCTGACGCACGACATTGGCCTTCCGGGCTCCACCTTGGTCTACTCCTGGCCCAGCCGCGCAACCGGGTATGGGTATGCCTATGATCTGGACAGCATGTTGTTCGCCCGCGACGGGTTAGAGCAGACGATCCGTGAGTTGAAAGCCATGGGCGTCAAACGCGTCATTCTGGTCGCACATTCCATGGGCGGCGCTCTGGCAATGGAGATGATGCGACAAGCTGAACTGCAAGAACCGGGCTGGGCCAACAGAAACATCGAAGGGGTCGTCTTGATTTCGCCGGATCTGGATGTTGACCTGTTCCGTTCGCAGATGAGACGCATCAAGAACCCGCCCGACCCTTTCCTTGTTATGGTGTCACAGAAGGACAAGATCCTGAACATTTCAGGCCGCCTCCGCGGAACAGACGAGAGCGAGAGATTGGGTAATATAAGCTCGGTTAAAACGCTTGAAGAATTCCCGATCAACGTGATCGATACAACCGCGTTTAACAAAGACGCAGAGTCCTCACATTTCGTTGCGGCCACCTCTCCGGCACTCTTGTCGATCCTCAATTCGCTAAGACGCGTAAACAATACCTTCGGCCGCGAAGATCGACCGGGCATCGACATTCTGGTTCCGCCCAGCCAACGCAATCCAGACGGTGCGACCGAAATTGTTCTGACAGAAACCGGGCAGGCCCAGGTCAGCTCTCCGTGACGCAGTTCAGACTGCGCCAGTATCTGTACGATAACGCTACCTGGTTGAGTGCCGGTGTTCTGCTGACCTTTCTGTCCAGCTTCGGTCAGACCTTTTTCATTTCCATTTTTGCCGGGGAAATCCGCACTGAATTCGGCCTGAGCCATGGTGCCTGGGGAGGTCTCTATTCTCTGGGTACGACCGTATCCGCCATCGTGATGATCTGGGCTGGCGGTTTGACTGATGTTTTTCGGGTCCGGGTTCTTGGCCCGGTGGTATTGGCTGGTCTTGCGCTGGCGGCGATATCGATGGCGTTGAATTCGTGGCTCATGTTGCTGCCCGTAGTAATCTTTCTGCTACGCCTGTTCGGCCAGGGTATGAGCATCCACATCGCCATGGTCGCCATGGCCCGCTGGTTTACGGTCACACGAGGCAAGGCGTTGTCGATTGCGACAATTGGTATTGCGCTGGGTGAAGCATTGCTGCCGCTGAGCTTCGTTGCCGCCATGGCTTTCGTAGACTGGCACTGGCTTTGGATCGTATCAGCCGGGATCACCGCATTGGGCATTCCGGTTCTGATCCGGTTGTTGCGGCAAGAGAGGACCCCGCAAAGCCTGTCGGATGCCTATTCTTCAACCGGGATGCAGGGCCATCACTGGACCCGCAAGGAAACCCTGTTTCATCCGCTGTTCTGGCTGATGACACCTGCGATATTGGGACCATCCGCGTTTATAACTGCCTTTTTCTTTCATCAGGTCCATCTGGCTGAGGTGAAGGGCTGGCAGCATATTGAACTGGTGGCATTGTTCCCGGTTTTTACCGGGGTTTCACTTCTTGCGATGTTCACCTCGGGCTGGGCATTGGACAAGTGGGGAACGGCGCGGATGATGCCGTTCTACCAACTACCTATGGCAGTCGGATTTGCCATCATCGGGGTGACCAACTCGATCAGCGGGGCACTTATAGGAATGTCCTTTCTTGCCCTGACGGTCGGTGCGAACAACACTTTGCCCAGCGCGTTCTGGGCCGAGTTCTATGGCACCCGTCACATCGGTTCCATCAAGGCAATGGCAACCGCAGTGATGGTTCTGGGCTCGGCCATTGGCCCGGGCCTGACCGGAGTTCTGATTGATCTGGGCATACCGCTCAGCACACAATTTCTGTGGATCGCTGTCTTTTTTGTTCTGGTTTGTTTGATGGCATGGACGGGGATCAGCCGGGCTGCCCGCAGCCTTTAGCGAACCCTTCGCAGATACACGTAATAAGCACCATCACCGCCATGGCTGATATGGGCGGGTGTTACCTGCATTACGGCTTGTGCCAAAGGTGGTATCGACAACCAATGCGGCACCTGATCGCGCAATACCCCGCGTGGTGTCGGAATTGGCCCCGGTTCATCACGATCTTTGCCTTTGCCGGTGATGACCAGAACCAGTCGCTTGCCCGAAGCCTGTGCCGACAGAACAAAGCGAACCAAAGCCGGATGGGCCGTATCAACGCGCATGCCGTGCAGATCAATGCGGCCCTCTGGCTTCAGCTTTCCACGCTTCATGCGTCCGAAAGCCTTGTTGTCCATCTGGACCGGCGCACTTCGCAATTGTTCCGTAACCGAAGGTTTCAGTGTGTTCCGTGATGGTTTGGCCGGTACCTTCTGACCCAACTCAAACGCATCAATCCGTGCTTTCGGGGTTTTTGTTGGCTTTGGTTTCGGCAGGGTGGCCGGGTGTACTGATTGCGGAATTTCCGGATGCAGCCTCTCGGCCTGCTTCGCTACTTTGCGCCAAAGCTCGATTTCTTCTGCCGTCAGTTTGCGCCGTGTCATCAGAACTCATCCGGCAACAGGGCGTAGGCGCGCTGAATTGGCAGCAGCACAACCATCCGACCCGGATCCTTAAGTCTGCCCGCTGCCTGTCCGGCATCATCGCCTGTACCAAAGAATATATCGGCGCGTTGCGCCCCTTTGATGGCAGAGCCCGTGTCCTGCGCAATCATCAATCGCCTGATCGGATCCTTGCCGTCCTTTTCGACCCATACAGGCGAGCCCAGCGGGGTATAAGCCGGATCAGCTGCAATGCTACGCATTGTTGTAACAGAGCGGTTCATGGCCCCCAAAGGGCCGCGTTCGGGTGCAACACGCGAAACTTCACGAAAGAACACGTAAGACGGATTGTGAAACAGCAGTTCGGTGCCTGCCTCGGGGTTCTTGCGTACCCAGGATCGTATCCTCTGTGCGCTGACCTCATGCGCGCCCAGCGCCCCGCGACGCACCAGTTCAACACCGATCGAGCGATACGGGTGGCCATTCGCGCCACCATAACCAACCCGCAGCGCTGATCCATCCGGCAATCGAACACGACCGGACCCCTGGATCTGCAGAAAGAACAGTTCGACCGGGTCATCGACCCAGGCGATTTCCAAACCGCGATTTTTCATCACATCGGTGGTCAGCAACTCACGACGGCTGAGCCATTGTCCGGCTTCTCGCGCTTCGGGCGGCATCTTGTAAATCGGATATCGGTATTTATCCGACCGGGTTCGCGAACCATCCAACTCGGGTTCAAAATAACCCGTGAACAACGCGTCCTTGCCATCTTCGACCAGTACAGGTCGGAAAAACAGTTCAAAGAACGCGCGCGCCGCATCCTGTTCATAGGTCTTGGCTACCGCACACAGTGCCTGCCAGTCTGGGTCCCGCAGATCTCCACACGTATTCAGAAAAACTGAAAGGGCTGCGCCATGATCGTCCGCAGCCCAGCCATCCAGATCATCAAATGACAGAATCGCGCGCGTTGCCTCGGCTCCGGCAGCGCTTGCGGTGGTCATGACGCCCACCAGAAATAGCGACCGGAGCGCGGCAATCATGCGTCCGTGGCAACAAGCAGCCAGTTCGGATCGTCCTTGCCCATGACACGGGCAAAGGTCCAGCTGTCCTTTTGGCGTTTGACGGTGTTGGGGTTGCCTTCGATGATATCGCCACCGCGATCACGTACGACCGAGGTCAGCTCACCTACGAAGTACATGGTGATCTCGGCTTCGTTGGTATCCTTGTCAAAGCGAGCATCGGTCAGCGTCGTTTCACGAACACCGATAAACTCAGCTTCGATAGTCAGACCCTTGTCTTCGCGGTCGGCAACAACCGAAACGAAGGTGTCGAACACCTCTTCAGAAAGGAACGGCTGGATTTCATCCAGATTTCCCTTTTCGAACCCCATCACGATCATCTCGTAGGCACCGCGCGCGCCCTGAACAAACTCATTGACCGAAAATCCGGGTTCAACCCGCTTCATCGCGGCCAGGGTTTGCGCCTGTTCGCTGTCTTCGGGCACATGGTCAGTGATGTCATGATCCGGACCACCCTCGATCACTTCGAAATCAGGGCGCGATTTGCTTGCATCGGGCTGTTGTTGCAGCGGTGGTTTCTCAAAACCCTCACGCGTGCCCAATACGCTTTTCAGGCGCAGGATCAGGAAAACGGCAATTCCGGCCAAGACCAGCAACTGGATCATAGGGTTGTCGCTCATTTCATTCTCTTTTCAGCGCCGGGACTTTGTGTACACGGCCTCATGCCACTATGTAGGTGACACTGGGTGGCAAGTCCACAGCCCGACATATGGTAAAGGATAACGCAAATGTATCTGTTCTTGGCATTTTTGTTGGTGCCTATCATCGAGATTGCCCTGTTCATTCAGGTTGGCGGTCTGATCGGATTGTGGCCAACGCTTGCCATCGTGGTTCTGACCGCTGTTTTGGGGACCGTTTTGGTAAGGACACAAGGTCGCATGGCATTGGGTCAGTTGCAGAAATCTTTTGCCGAACTGGATGATCCAACCGAGCCGCTGGCCTATGGCGCGATGATCCTCTTGTCAGGCGCATTGCTGCTGACACCGGGCTTTTTCACGGATGCCATTGGGTTTGCACTGCTAATTCCTGCCGTTCGGCTGGCTGTGTTCAGATATCTGCGGTCCAAAGTAACTGTGGCCTCTTTTCAGATGGGGTCCGGAACACAGTTCCGTACAGACAACAATCCTTTTGCTCAGGATGACGTGATTGATGGTGAATTCACCGAAGTTCGGCCCCGGCGTGACCCCGCAAAGCCATCAAAATGGGTCGAAGGGCCGCAGTAGCATTGAGGTGCCACGCCCAAGTTGATAAGCAGTGGCGAATTTTATTTTTGGAGTAGATCCATGGCCGAAGAAAACGCCACAGAAAACACCGCGGCCCAAGCCGCCCCTCAGGTTCAAATGCGTGTTCTGGGGCAGTTTGTCCGCGACATGTCGTTTGAAAACGTAATGGCACAAAAGGGTGTCTCAGGTGACGTTCAGCCTGAAATTTCGGTTCAGGTGAACCTGGATGCCAAGAAACGTGCGGCAGATCACCAATTTGAAGTCTCGATCAAACTGAACCTGAACTCCAAAGCCAAGGGCATGGAAGATGTCCTGTTCGTGTTCGAAATCGACTATTGCGGTCTGTTCCACATCGAAGGCGTGCCAGAAGATCAGATGCACCCGTTCCTGATGATCGAATGCCCGCGGATGCTGTTCCCGTTCCTGCGCCGGATCGTCAGCGACGTAACGCGCGATGGTGGCTACCCGCCAGTGAACCTGGACAACATCGACTTTGTGGGTCTCTACCGCAATGAACTGATGCGCCGCCAGGCCGAGCAGGCACAAAAGACCGAAGCCTGATCAATTGAGCCGCGCCTGAAAACCTCAGGCGCGGGTCCACAGGGCGTTCTCGCCCAATTTCTCGACAAAAGCATCATGCGCCGCGCGCTCTTCTGCGGTGATCTTCGACGGCAGGGCCGTTGGACGCGGTGTCGGGCGCCAGTCGTCGTCGCCGCCGGCAGCAGAAGCCGCGCTGGTGGACAGGCCAAAATCCGGCTGTCGTCCACCAATAAGCTCCAGATACACCTCAGCCAGAATTTCCGAGTCGAGCAAGGCCCCGTGCAGAACACGGTTGGTGTTGTCGATGTTGAACCGGCGGCACAACGCATCCAGTGACGCAGGCGAGCCCGGAAATCGCTTGCGCGCAATCGCCAGTGTATCCAGCGCCTGATCCATCGGAATAGGCGGAAGACCCATCCATTTGAGTTCCGCGTTCAGGAACTTCATATCGAACGAGGCGTTGTGGATGACCAGCTTCGAATCTTTGATGAAGTCGCGGAATCCCTGACCAACCTTTGCAAAGACCGGTTTGTCCTTCAGCGTGACCTCACCCTTTTCTGGAGGGCGGGGGCTTTCCAGCAGGTCGGGTCCGATCCCATGCACACCAAATGCCTCTTCGGGCATTGAGCGTTCCGGGTTGATATAGACGTGATAAGTCTCACCCGTGGCAACGTGGTTCCACAGCTCTACCGCACCGATCTCGACAATCCGGTCGCCACCTTCTGGATCAAATCCCGTGGTTTCGGTATCGAGTACAATCTCACGCATCTGACATCCCCGCCCGTATCTGCCTGACTATATCCTGCACCTGTGCACGGGCGTGGTCCAGCGTATCTGTCACGATCACGAAATCCGATCGCGCGCATTTTTCGTCATTCGGCATCTGTTTGGAGCGAATTTGTACGAACTGAGCCTCAGACATGGTTCCGCGTTCCATTACCCGACGTTTCTGTTCGTCAGCGGGAACAGATACACAGGCTACGGCATCCATGGTGGCGTCACCGCCTGTTTCAAACAACAAAGGGATGTCGAATACTACAATATCAGCCGTTGTAGATTGCCTAAACGCTGCGCGATCCGTGGCAACCAACGGATGAACAATACTCTCGATCACCTTCAGTGCCTCAGGATTGTTTGAAATGATCTTTTTCAACGCATTCCGGCTGACCGCTTCGTCTTCGATTGCATCTGGATATGCCATTGACATTGGGGCAACGGCCGCACCACCTGCTGCATAAAGGCGATGAACAGCGGCGTCTGCATCCCACAGAGCACATCCTTCATCCACAAACATTCGGGCGGTTGTGCTTTTGCCCATCCCGATCGAGCCCGTCAGGCCAAGAGAAAAACTCATGCCAAGGCCGCCGCACGGGTTGCCGCATCAACTTCGGGCCGTGTTCCGAACCAGCGTTCAAAGCCGGGAACCGCCTGATAGAGCAACATGCCCAACCCATCGACCGTCGTGCACCCAGCCTCTTCCGCTGTTTGCAGCAGCCGGGTTTTCAGCGGCGCGTAGACCAGATCGGTGACAACCGTTCCCGGTTGCAGCCCGTCCATGGGCACCCGTAGCCCGGGTTGGCCTTGCATTCCCAATGAGGTCGTATTGACCACAAGCTCGGCATTCTCGATCACATTTCCGGCCTGTACCCAGTCTACCACGGTGATCCGCTGGCCAAATTCCTCTTTCAAATGATCTGCACGGGTGCGCGTCCGGTTTGTCAGCAGAATCTCCGGCACTCCGGCATCAGCCAAAGCGCACAGGACTGCGCGCGCAGCACCTCCGGCACCCAGAACCACGGCTGGCCCATCCTTTGGATTCCAGTCAGGCGCTCCGCTTCGCAGGTTTTCCATGAAACCGTAGCCATCGGTGTTATCTGCATGGATTGATCCATCATCACGGAAAACCAGCGTGTTGGCGGCACCAATCACCGAAGCCCGGTCAGAAACATGATCCGCCAGTCGCAGGGCAGCTTCTTTGTGTGGGACCGTAACGTTTGCACCAACAAACCCGGCCTTCGGCAAGGTACGCAGAACTGTTTCAAGATCTGCTGACGCAACATCCATCGGTATATAGTGACCCGGCAGCCCATAGGTTCTGAGCCAGTGACCGTGCAACTTGGGTGATCTGGAATGCGCTATGGGATGTCCGATAACCCCGGCCAGTGGAATGCGGTTCTCTGTCATTGTTCGATCACCCCTCGCAACGCCAGGAAATTGAGCAGTTCCAATAAGGGCATACCCAAAACGTTAAAATAGTCGCCGTCAATGGTAGCAAACAGACGCACACCTTCTTCCTCAAGCTTGTATGCGCCCACGGCGTGGCGAATGCTGTCCCAATTTCGCGCGACATATGACTTCAGATAGGCATCCGAACTGGCGCGCATACGCAAGCGAACCTGACCGACATGGCGCCAGATCGGTTCACCATCCATGTATATGACAGCAGCGGAAAGCAGCATGTGTCGCTTACCCCGCATCGCCTTGAGCTGCGCCAATGCATCCTCGGGTGAACTGGGTTTGGAAAGCAGCTGACCATCAAAATCCAATACCTGATCGCAACCCAAAACCATTGCGCCCGGTGTTTTGTCACTGACTTTGCGCGCTTTCAGTTCGGCCAGCGCATCAGCGATATCCCGTGGTGAAGCCTCTTCGGCCAATAGGGCGCGCTTGGCAGTCTCTTCATCGACGCGCGCCACCTGGACGGAAAACGGGACGCCGGCATTTTCCAGCAGTTGCGCTCGGATTGCTGAACCAGAGGCCAGAACTAAGGGGACAGACATGTGGAAAACCCCGTGGAAAAAACGTTGAGTGTTCTCGAACGGTTTGTATGGTTTTCCTGTTGACACGCAACCCCGGGATTTTCGCGCAAAACTTCCATGAGTCGCTCGAACGCTGTCCAATCGGGACAAGGATAACTTTGTAAACTTGGATAAGAGAGGTTTCCACAGTTACCCAAAGAGATATCCCCAGAATCTAAATATCTTAATGATCTTAACTTATTGTTTTTAATATGTAATTTTCAGTATCAACAAAACATGCCCTCTGAAAGACTATTCTATCCACCTGGGGAAAACACATGGGTAAAAAAGTAATCCACGGATTTTACTCACCCTACAAAACCATCTTCCTTTTTCTTTTCTTATTTTTTTATTAGGGAGAGTTCCGAGCAACGTCTGGAGCCAGAATGACTGATCTTCTTTTCACGCTGTACCCGTGGGTGAAGTCTTTACACATCATGGCCGTGATCTCTTGGATGGCCGGCTTGTTCTATTTACCCAGACTGTTCGTCTATCACGTAGAAAAGGCACAATCGGTCGACGGAGCGCAGGAAATCTTCTTTGAAATGGAGGATAAGCTGCTTCGTGTCATCATGCGCCCTGCAATGATCGTGGCGTGGGTCTGCGGTTTGATCATGGTCTTCACCCCGGGGATTGTCGGATGGGACTGGTCGTGGCCCTGGGTCAAAGGTGCAGCCGTGATTGGAATGACCTGGTTCCATCACTGGCTGATGGCGCGACGCAAAGACTTCTTAGAGGGGCGAAATAAGCTCACTGGGCGCCAGTACCGCATGATGAACGAGGTACCGACCGTTTTGATGGTTATCATCGTTCTGGCGGTCGTTCTGAAGTTCTGAGGGCCTGTTTGACTCCGACTGCTGTCACGCTTATGTAGAGATCAACACGCCCGTCCGGGCGGCGTATCTTCCGTATTGAATTTCCACTCTGTGCCGCGACCTATGCGGACAAGGTTCGTATCATCATGACAACTGAATCCCTGAATCTGGCCGACCTTAAGGCCAAAAGCCCCAAAGACCTTCTGGCGATGGCCGAAGAGCTGGAGATCGAAAACGCCTCGACCATGCGAAAAGGCGAAATGATGTTCCAGATCCTGCGCGAACGCGCGGATGAGGGCTGGACCGTTGGTGGCGACGGTGTGCTGGAAGTCCTGCAGGACGGCTTCGGCTTTCTGCGCTCGCCCGAGGCGAATTATCTGCCGGGTCCGGACGACATCTACGTCTCACCTGAAATGATCCGCCAGCATTCGCTGCGGACTGGTGACACAGTGGAAGGTGAGATCAAAGCGCCTGATGATAACGAGCGCTACTTTGCGCTGACCAAGGTCACCAAGATCAACTTTGAAGATCCTGAGAAGGCCAAGCACAAGATCCTGTTCGATAACCTGACGCCTTTGTATCCCGACGAGCGTCTAAAGATGGAAATCGAAGATCCGACCATCAAGGATAAATCGGCCCGTGTGATCGACCTAGTCGCACCCATCGGTAAAGGTCAGCGTTCGCTGATCGTGGCGCCGCCGCGGACCGGTAAAACGGTGATCCTGCAGAACATCGCGCACTCGATCGAACAGAACCACCCTGAGTGCTACCTGATCGTTCTGCTGATCGACGAACGCCCGGAAGAGGTGACCGACATGCAGCGTTCGGTGAAGGGTGAGGTTGTCTCCTCGACCTTCGACGAACCGGCGACTCGTCACGTAGCCGTGTCAGAAATGGTGATCGAAAAAGCCAAGCGTCTGGTCGAACATAAACGAGATGTTGTTATTCTTCTCGACTCGATCACAAGACTTGGTAGGGCGTTTAACACTGTGGTACCATCCTCGGGTAAAGTTCTGACCGGTGGTGTGGACGCGAATGCCTTGCAACGGCCCAAGCGTTTCTTTGGTGCCGCGCGGAACATCGAAGAGGGTGGTTCGCTGACCATCATCGCCACCGCGCTGATCGACACCGGCAGCCGGATGGACGAAGTGATCTTTGAAGAATTCAAAGGCACCGGTAACTCGGAAATCGTTCTGGATCGCAAGATTGCAGACAAGCGCGTGTTCCCGGCGATCGACATCCTCAAGTCCGGTACCCGGAAAGAGGACCTGCTGGTCGACAAGGGTGATCTGGCCAAGACCTTCGTTCTGCGCCGCATCCTCAACCCGATGGGCACCACCGACGCGATCGAGTTCCTGCTGTCCAAACTGAAACAGACGAAGACGAACGGTGAGTTCTTCGATTCGATGAACACCTGACACAGGTCTTAAACGACGCGAGGCCTTCGAATGGATACGATATTCGCCTTGGCCAGCGCACAAGGCAAAGCAGGGGTGGCGGTCATCCGCCTCTCTGGCCCGCAGGCTCATGCAGCCGCGGGCGCGCTGACGGGTTCAGATTTACCACCCAGGGGAATGCGGTTGCGTGAGCTCCGTGCAAGTGATGGATCACGGTTGGACGATGGGCTGGTCTTGACTTTCGCAGCACCGGCAAGCTTTACCGGCGAGGATGTCACCGAACTGCAAATTCACGGAAGCACCGCTTCGGTCAATGCGGTGTTGCGCTGCCTGTCCGATATGAAAGACCTGCGTATGGCAGAGCCCGGTGAATTCACACGCCGGGCATTGGAAAACGGCAAGATGGATCTGGCTCAGGTCGAAGGCCTTGCCGATCTGATCGATGCCGAAACTGAAGCGCAGAGAAAGCAGGCTCAGACCATTCTGGCAGGTGAGCTTGGGGATCTGGCCGAACGCTGGCGGCGGGATCTGATCCGGGCTGCCTCACTGTTGGAAGCAGTGATTGATTTTGCCGATGAAGAAGTGCCAACGGATGTATCACCCGAAGTTCGCGAACTGATTACAGGGGTAATGGGCGATCTGGAGCGTGAAGCGCGCGGGGTAAAGATTGCGGAGCGTATTCGTACGGGCTTCGAAGTCGCCATTGTTGGGCTGCCGAACGCTGGGAAGTCTACGCTTCTGAATGCTCTTGCAGGACGGGAAGCGGCGATTACGTCTGAATACGCCGGAACCACCCGAGATGTGATTGAAGTGCGAATGGACTTGGCCGGGCTACCAGTTACCCTTCTGGATACTGCCGGAATGCGCGAAACCGAAGATCATGTCGAAGGATTGGGGATAGCGCTGGCCCGGAAACGCGCTGTAACCGCGGACCTGCGTGTGTTTCTGACAGATGATCCAACCGAGCTTGGGGTCGAGATGCAGCCGGGAGATGTGCAGGTATTACCTAAATCAGATCTCAGGGGCATTGGTGAAAACGGGATCTCGGGAAAGACAGGGCAAGGGATTGATCAACTGATTTCCCAGATTTCGCGTGTTTTGTCTGACCGAACCACAAGCACTGGTATTGCAACCCGGGAACGCCACCGCGTTGCAATGACAAAAGCACTGGACGCGCTTAGCCAGGCTATGACGGTTCTGGAATCAGGACCTGACCTGTATGATATTGCTGCCGAAGAGTTGCGCACAGCCATTCGGGCACTTGAATCTTTGGTTGGCAGAATAGATGTCGAGAATCTTCTGGATGAGATATTCTCCAGCTTCTGCCTTGGTAAGTAAGGAGTGTTTCACGTGAAACATTCACAGTTCGACGTCATTGTTATTGGTGCAGGTCACGCCGGTGCTGAGGCCGCGCATGCTTCAGCCCGTATGGGTGCTGTCACTGCTTTGGTAACCTTGTCAGAAACAGATATCGGTGTGATGTCCTGCAATCCGGCTATTGGCGGATTGGGTAAGGGGCATCTGGTGCGTGAGATTGATGCACTGGACGGCGTCATGGGGCGTGTTGCGGATCAGGCGGGTATACAGTTTCGTCTATTGAACCGTCGAAAGGGCCCTGCTGTTCAAGGCCCACGGGCTCAGGCAGACCGAGCCTTGTATCGTGCGGCGATGCAAAGAGAAACGCGCAATCGAGAACATCTTTCGGTGATTACCGGCGAAGTTGTTGATTTCCAGATGAATGGGAACCGTGTTTCAGGTGTGAAGCTTGCGGATGGTTCGGAAATCCCGGGGAAAACAGTAATTCTCACCTCCGGTACCTTTCTGCGCGGTGTTATTCATATCGGAGATGTATCTCGCCCCGGTGGTAGAATGGGCGATCGACCATCTGTAAAGCTGGCAGAGCGGCTGGATACTTATTCACTACCTATGGCTCGCTTGAAGACGGGTACACCTCCACGTCTGGATGGTCGGACAATCGATTGGTCAGATTTGGAAAGACAGGATGGTGACGAAGAACCTACCTTGTTTTCGTTCCTGTCCAAAACCGTTGTTGCTCCACAGATTGCTTGTGGCATCACACATACGAACGCCAAGACACATGAAATAATCGAAAAGAACCTCTCGCGCTCGGCGATGTACGGTGGTCATATCGATGGTGTGGGGCCGAGATATTGTCCTTCGATCGAAGACAAGATCGTTCGATTTGCGGATAAGGATTCACATCAGATCTTCCTTGAGCCAGAAGGGCTCAATGATCACACCATATATCCCAATGGGATCTCAACTTCGCTCCCCCAGGATGTGCAGGTGGAATATGTCCAATCGATAAAGGGATTGGAGAAGGCCGAGATTCTTCAGCCGGGTTATGCCATCGAATATGACTACATCGATCCCCGTGTGTTAACTGCTTCGTTGTCTCTTCCGGAGATTCCTGGGCTATATCTTGCGGGTCAGATCAATGGAACCACAGGATATGAGGAAGCAGCAGCCCAAGGGCTTGTTGCTGGTCTTAACGCCGCGTTGGAGGTTCAAGGGAAAGATCCTGTCCATTTCACGCGTGCCGATAGCTATATCGGAGTGATGGTGGACGATCTGACCACCCGTGGAGTCGCGGAGCCTTACCGTATGTTCACCTCGCGCGCCGAGTTTCGATTGTCGTTACGCGCTGACAATGCAGATCAACGTTTGACGCCAATCGGGAGTCAGATTGGTTGCATTGGAAGTGAACGGCAGGCCTCATTCAACAATAAGATGGATAAGCTTGATAAAGCTAAGGGAAAGCTAACAGATCAAACCTATACACCTAAAGAAATTCGCGCAGCTGGAATTGAGGTTAACCAGGACGGGAACCGACGCGATGGGATGGCGATTTTGGCATTTCCGAACGTCACCTTCGATGATCTGCTTCCTCTCGTTGAGGGATTGGGTGAAACCGAAGATGAAATTCGTCGGCAAGTAGAGCGGGATGCCTTATACGCAAACTACATTGCACGGCAGAAGCGCGATGTCGAAGCAATGAAGCGGGATGAATCGTATGTAATTCCACGCGATTTTGACTTCTTTGCCCTGGATGGTCTTTCCACGGAGATGAAGCAAAAGTTGTCGAATGCGAAGCCTGCAAACATAGCGCAGGCAGGGCGGGTTGAAGGTGTAACACCCGCAGCTTTGACGCTGGTCCTTGCTAAATTGCGGCGTGAACAGAAAGCGCTCAAGGCATGATCCCTGAAAACAATGCGGTTCTTGAGCGTTTAGATGTTTCACGTGAAACATTAGACCGCCTGTCGATTTACGTCGATCTGGTTGCACGTTGGAACCCAAAGATCAACTTGGTGTCGCGCAAAAGCCTGGAAGACATCTGGGATCGGCATATTCTGGATTCTGTTCAGGTCTTTCGTCTTGCGGATAAAGTTGATCGCTGGGTTGATCTGGGAAGTGGTGGGGGTTTCCCGGGTATGGTCTGCGCAATCATGGCAATTGAGACTTCACCCGAAACGCGGTTTACATTTGTTGAAAGCGATCAGAGAAAATCCGCTTTTCTGAGAACTGTGTCTCGTGAATGCGGAGCTAACTGCAAAGTGATCTCCAAACGAATCGAAGCTGTTGAACCATTGAATGCCGACATACTGTCTGCACGTGCGTTGGCGGATCTACGCCAGTTAATGTCCTTTTGTGACAGGCATTTAGGTGAAAATGGCACAGCCTTGTTCCCAAAGGGCGCAATCTGGAAAAAAGAGCTGTCTGATGCCCGCGAGGAATGGAATTTCGAAGCGGAGCCTATTACAAGTTTAACTGAACCCCAGGCCGTTATCCTGAAGATCAAAGGAGTCTCACGTGGTTGATCTGTCTCGCCCTTCAGGGCCCCGGATTATCGCGGTTGCCAATCAAAAGGGTGGGGTGGGAAAGACAACGACGGCGATAAACCTGGCAGCGGGATTGGCCGAGGCAGGGTGCAGGGTTCTGGTGGTTGACCTGGATCCACAGGGAAATGCCTCGACAGGTTTAGGTGTCGAAGATCGGGATTGGACGACCTATGATCTGATTCTGGACGACGCCCCGTTGAAAGCGGTTGTTCAGGAAACCGAGATCGGTGGTCTTTATGTGGTTCCTGCGACCGTCGATCTCAGTTCGGCTGATATTGAGCTTATTTCCAATGAAAAGCGCAGCTATCTTTTGCACGATGCGCTCAGACAGACTGCAATTGATGAGTTCTCGTTCGATTTTGTACTGATCGATTGCCCACCCTCGCTGAATCTTCTCACTGTAAACGCAATGGTTGCGGCGCATTCCGTCCTTGTACCACTGCAAAGTGAGTTCTTTGCTCTGGAGGGGTTGTCACAACTGATGCTGACAATTCGTGAGGTTCGGCAGACTGCGAACCCGGATCTTAGAATCGAAGGTGTTGTGCTGACCATGTATGACAACCGCAACAACTTGTCCCGTCAGGTTGAAAAGGACGCACGTGACAATCTGGGTGAGATGGTATTTAAAACCAAAATACCCAGAAATGTGCGGGTCAGCGAGGCGCCATCATATGCGCTTCCGGTTCTGCAATACGATTCCGGGTCTTTGGGCGCTATGGCTTACCGGCATCTGGCGCGCGAGATCATGCATAAAAATAACAAAGTGGCCGCCTGAGCGGCTGTCAGGAGGGCGAGTTGAGCGCCAAGAAAGGAAAACCCAGAGGTTTGGGGCGGGGGCTGTCCGCATTGATGGCGGATGTCACACAGGATGTTGAAGGCCGCGTTTCTGCTGAACCGCGCCGCCCGGACATGAAAGTTCCAATCGAAAAGCTTCGCGCCAATCCAAATCAGCCGCGTCGCACTTTTGCCCCTGAACAACTGGATGAGCTAGCGGCATCAGTTAAGGAAAAGGGGATCATTCAGCCACTGATCGTGCGCGCTGTGAACGACAGCGAATACGAGATTGTTGCCGGCGAACGTCGCTGGCGCGCTGCGCAGATGGCGCAGTTGCACGATATCCCGGTAATTATACGCGAGTTTGACGATACCGAAGTACTGGAAGTCGCGATTATCGAGAACATCCAGCGCGCGGATCTCAACGCTGTTGAAGAAGCGGCAGGCTATAAGCAGCTGATGGATCGATTTGGCCATACGCAGGAAAAGCTGGCCGAGGCCTTGGGAAAAAGCCGAAGCCATATCGCCAACCTGCTGCGTTTGCTATCATTGCCGATTGATGTGCAAACCCTTGTAATCGAAGGGAAACTGTCTGCCGGTCATGCTCGGGCGTTGATTACGGCAGAAGATCCGTCGGAACTGGCAAAAATTGTTGTCCGTGACGGTTTGTCAGTGCGTGCAACCGAGGCTTTGGTGAAAAAGCAGCAACAAGGTGATGCAGATCGTCCTACGCCAAAGTCACGGAACCTGAATGCGGGCAAGGATGCGGATACACGGGCATTGGAAAAGGACCTTTCTGCGATCCTGGCCATGAAGGTTGCGATTAATCACAAGGCGGGTACCGAGACAGGGCAGGTGGTTCTCACCTACGAAAACCTTGATCAGCTGGACGATCTTTGCGCGAAACTCAGCCGTTAGGCCGGGTCCAGATAAAGATCATCACGCCGCTCAGTACGACAGCTTGAATGATCAGAACATGTGACGGAACTGAGAAAATCAGGGACAACCCAAAGACAGCGGCGACCGATATGGTGGCCGCTTTTTTTGCGGCTGGTCGAATTGCCCCGGATTGCTGCCAATCTATGATCATGGGGCCAAATGTTCTGTGGCTCAAAAGCCAGTTGTGCAGGCGGGACGACGAGCGCGCAAAAAAGAAAGCTGCCAGAAGGAGAAAGGGAACCGTTGGCAACAAGGGCAGCACCACACCGATTGCCGCCAGCGCAACACAAAGCAATCCCAATCCTGCCCAAAGAAACTGCATGATTTACCCTAATAGTTCCCGAATAACGGCATTCAGAACTGCGCGACCATCTCTTGTCGCCTTTATACGGTTATCCTCCTGGTACAACATGCCAATCTCGCAGAGATCATCTACTTTGTCCTGATCGAGAGAGGTACCAGACAGTAGTTTGAATCGATCAACATCTAGACCTTCTGCAATTCTCAAACCCATCATGAGGTATTCATTTGCCTGATCCGAGCGACTGAGCTCTTCTCTATGGGATTCACCGGACCCTGCCGAGACGGCACTTATCCATGTATTCGGGGCCAGGTACGTTTCGGTCGCGAGCTTGCGCCCTTGTGATGTGATGCGGCCATGGGCTCCGGGGCCAATTCCAACATAATCGCCATAGCGCCAGTAGATCAGATTGTGCTGAGATTCCGCTCCGGGCCGAGCATGGTTCGAGACTTCGTAGGCTGGCATGCCGCGGCTTTCGCAGATTTCCTGAGTCGCAAGGTACATGTCGGCCGCGCTGTCATCCTCGGGCAGTCCGCGTAGTTTTCCGATTGCATAGCGGTCACCGAACGCGGTGCCGTCTTCGATCGTCAACTGATAAAGGGACAGGTGGTCGACCGCCATCGATAGTGCTTCGTTCAATTCTGCGCACCACGCCTCTACGGTTTGATGCTGG
This sequence comes from Ruegeria arenilitoris, assembly GCF_013030265.1. Classification (GTDB taxonomy): domain Bacteria; phylum Pseudomonadota; class Alphaproteobacteria; order Rhodobacterales; family Rhodobacteraceae; genus Ruegeria; species Ruegeria arenilitoris_E. Next base: position 84,988 of record NZ_WPZQ01000010.1, on the reverse strand, counting down.
CGCGCATAGATCATGTCAAAGCTGACGCGATCAAAGCAATTCCGCGCGATATCAAATGCTGCGCGCGCTTCAGCAACTGTGTGAATGCGGCCGAGCCGTTTCAGGTCTTTGTCGTTCAAAGCCTGAACACCCATGGAAATGCGATTCACCCCGGCATCACGGTAGGCGGCAAAGCGACCAGCTTCGACTGATCCGGGATTGGCCTCAAGCGTGATTTCCATGTCGTTGGCAGGGCGCCACAAGGCCCGCGCTTCATTAATCACTGCTGCAACAGTTTCAGGTTCCATCAAAGACGGAGTGCCACCGCCAAAGAAGATCGTGTTCAAGACCCGGTCCGGCGTTTCAGATGCTGAGCGTTTCAGCTCACTCAGATATGCATCAAGCCATTGTTTTTGATTAATTTTCTTGGAGACATGGCTATTGAAGTCACAATAGGGGCACTTGGCCTCGCAAAAAGGCCAATGCACATACAGGCCAAAGCCCCCGTTGCGCCAATCATCCGCCAAAGCAGCCCTTCACGAACATCTCCACCGCGCGACCGCGATGGCTGATCTTGTTCTTTTCCCAGCGATCCATCTCGGCAAAGGTAATATCGTATCCATCAGGGACAAACATTGGGTCATAGCCGAACCCTTCGGAACCGCGGATCGGCCAGACAAGGTGGCCTGGCGCGACGCCTTCGAACACTTCATCATGACCATCGGGCCAGGCCAGTACCAGCGTGCTGCGGAATTGAGCAGTGCGCGGGTGTGCGGCGTCTTTGGCCTCCAATTCGTTATGCGCGCGCGTCATCGCCATCAGGAAATCGCGGCCATTGCCGGTTTCTGCCCAGTCGGCAGTATAAACGCCCGGCGCGCCGTCCAGCGCGTCGATGGTAATCCCGGAATCGTCCGACAGGGCAGGCAGGCCGGTGGCCTTGGCAGCGGCATGTGCTTTGATCCGGGCATTGCCGACGAATGTATCTTCGGTTTCCTCGGGTTCCGGCAGGTTCATCTCACCTGCGCCAACAACCGTCACACCAAAAGGTTCTAGGAGATGAGTCATCTCCTCAAGCTTGCCTTTGTTATGCGTGGCCACCAGCAGCCTGTCCCCGTCGAACTTGCGGGTCATGCGGTGGCAGCCTTTTGAGCAGCGGCCAGCTCGGCAACGCCTTTTTCAGCCAGATCCATCAGCTGATCCATCTGTGCGCGGCTGAAGACAGAACCTTCGGCGCTCATCTGAACTTCAATCAGTTTGCCCGAACCGGTCATGATGAAATTGCCATCGACGCCGGCCTCACTGTCTTCTGGGTAGTCCAAGTCCAGCACCGGTTGGCCTGCATAGATACCGCAGGACACCGCTGCAACCGGATCGACCAGCGGGTCAGAGATCACGTCGCCAGCTTTCATCAGCTTGTTCACGGCCAGACGCAGCGCAACCCAACCGCCGGTGATCGAAGCGCAACGGGTGCCGCCATCGGCCTGAATTACATCACAGTCCACGGTGATCTGACGTTCGCCAAGTGCAACCCGATCCACACCGGCGCGCAGGGCACGGCCGATCAGCCGCTGGATTTCTACCGTGCGACCACCTTGCTTGCCACTGGCTGCCTCGCGCCGCATCCGGGTGTTGGTTGCGCGGGGAAGCATGCCGTATTCGGCAGTGACCCAGCCCAAACCCGATCCCTTGATGAACGGTGGCACGCGATCCTCGATCGTGGCGGTGCACAGTACGTGGGTGTCGCCTATTTTGATCAGGCAGGAACCTTCGGCATGTTTGGTGAACCCTGTTTCGATTGAAACCGGGCGCATTTCGCTTAAATCTCGTCCAGAGGGTCGCATGGAAAATCCTTTGTTTGCTGGGTTGGGGATAACGTCCCCGTGCCTTAGGATGCAACCCCGATTGACCTTTCATTTGCCTGCGATTTAATGCCGGTCCAGCAGGGGAAGACGCATGAGCGAAGCGCGCAAAATTCTGGACGAGATGAATGACCGGTCACGCGAGGTGTTCCGGCTGATCGTCGAGAGCTATCTGGATAGCGGAGAACCGGTTGGCAGCCGTACGCTGACCCGCACTTTGTCGGAGAAGGTCAGCGCCGCGACCGTGCGCAACGTGATGCAGGATCTGGAGTTTCTCGGCTTGCTTGACAGCCCTCATGTCAGTGCGGGGCGGATTCCCACGCAGCAAGGGCTGCGGATGTTCGTGGACGGATTGCTGGAAGTGGGTGATCTGGGCGCGGATGATCGGCAGAAGCTGGACGAAACATTAGGCTCTAATGCAGGCGATGTGGGCGGAATGCTGGATCGTGTCGGTTCGGCTTTGTCACACGTGACACATGGCGCATCGCTGGTTCTGACGCCCAAGCATGAATCCGAGATCAAGCATATCGAATTCGTTTCATTGGCCCATGACCGCGCTTTGGTCGTTCTGGTCTTTGCCGATGGGCATGTTGAAAACCGCCTGTTTACGCCTCCTCCAGGACAGACGCCCAGTTCGATGCGCGAGGCGGCGAACTTCCTGAACGCGCTGATCGAAGGGCGTACGCTCAGTGAAGTGCGGCGTCAGATGCAATCCCAGATCACTGCGCGCAGGCAGGAAATCGATGTTTTGGCGCGCGAAATGGTGGAAAGTGGCATGGCCGCCTGGGATGGGGACGGCACCGACTCAGCCCGTTTGATCGTGCGCGGGCGGGCGAATCTGCTGGGAGAACCCGGCCAGGCTGAGGAGTTGGACCGAATCCGAACGCTGTTTGATGACCTCGAGCGCAAGCAGGACATCGCCGAATTCCTCGAATTGACCGAGGAAGGCGAGGGTGTGCGCATTTTTATCGGGTCTGAGAACAAACTTTTCTCACTTTCGGGTTCCTCTTTGGTGGTGTCTCCATATATGAACGCTGATCGAAAGATAATCGGTGCGGTCGGGGTCATCGGGCCCACGCGTCTGAATTATGGACGGATCGTGCCGATCGTGGATTATACGGCGCAACTGGTCGGCAAGCTGATTTCCGACCGGAGCTAGAGGGTAAGAGATGGCAGAGCCCAAGAACGAAGATTTTCTGGACGATATCGCAACCGCCGAGGCGGAAGAGCTGGCCGAGGAATTTGCCGAGATCAGCGAAGAGGCGCTGGAAATTGATGCGCTGCGTGCTGAGCGGGACGATTTCAAGGACAAGTTCATGCGCGCCTTGGCGGATGCCGAAAACGCGCGCAAGCGTGGCGACAAGGCCCGTCGGGATGCTGAACAGTACGGCGGATCGAAACTGGCCCGTGACATGCTGCCGGTTTACGACAACATGAAACGCGCGCTCGAAGCTGCAACCGACGAACAGAAAGAAGTGGCAGGCCCGCTTCTGGAAGGCGTCGAGCTGACCATGCGCGCGTTAAAGGACGTATTCCAAAAGCACGGGATCGAAGTGATCACGCCCGAAGTTGGTGACCGGTTTGATCCAAATGTGCATGAGGCGATGTTTGAGGCACCGGTCCCAGGTACCCGTGCTGGTGACATTATTCAGGTTTCGGCCGAGGGCTTCATGCTGCATGATCGCCTGCTGCGCCCGGCGCAGGTCGGGGTATCTTCGACCCCGGCAAGCTGAACGATTTCAGTTCAAACGAATATTGAGGCGGTCAGGTTCTGGCCGCCTCTTTCAATTTGTAAATCAGGTCCAATGCTTCACGTGGAGTCAACTCGTCCGGCAGGATTTCATCGAGCATGTCGGTGACAGGTGATGCCTTGGGCGCAGGTGGTGGCGGAGGGGGCGCAGCCGAAAACAACGGCAGGTCGTCGATCAGCGCTTTTTGTTTACCGCCTTCGCGTTCGGTTTTTTCCAGCTGATCCAGCACGATACGCGCGCGTTCGACCACAGATACCGGCAGTCCGGCTAATTGGGCGACCTGTACACCATAGGATCTGTCTGCCGCGCCTTTGTGGACCTCGTGCAGAAAGATGACCTCACCTTCCCATTCTTTCACTGCGACGGTTGCGTTTTCAACACCCTCGAGTTTGCCGGCCAATGCCGTCAGCTCGTGGTAATGCGTGGCAAACAGGGCTCGGCATTTGTTGGATGCGTGCAGGTGTTCCAGGGTAGCCCAAGCGATTGACAGGCCATCATAGGTGGCGGTACCGCGACCGATTTCATCCAGAATGACGAGGGCACGGTCATCTGCCTGATTGAGGATGGCGGCAGTCTCTACCATTTCGACCATAAAGGTCGATCGTCCGCGCGCCAGATCGTCTGAAGCTCCAACGCGGCTGAACAACTGGCTTACCAGACCAATATGCGCGCGCTCCGCCGGGACGTAGCTACCCATCTGGGCCAGCAGGGCGATCAGCGCATTCTGACGCAGGAAGGTCGATTTACCGGCCATGTTGGGACCGGTCAGCAGCCAGATCGCCGCGCCATCGTTGGCGCTGAGATCGCAGTCATTCGCGATGAATGCGTCACCGCTTTGCTGGTGCAGGGCGTGTTCGACAACCGGATGTCTGCCACCCTGAACATCGAATGCGCGCGAGGCGTCGACTTGTGGGCGGCACCAGTTTTCTCCACGTGCCAGATCGGCCAGAGCGGTGGTCAGATCCAGCTCAGCCAACCCTCGGGCGGCTTGGTTCAGGCGGGCGGCTTTTCCCAGAATTTCATCAGAAAGCCTTTGATAGAGCCGCTTTTCGATCTCCAGCGCCAGATTTCCGGCGTTCAGAATACGGGTTTCGATCTCGGACAGTTCGACTGTGGTGAACCGCACCTGATTGGCTGTGGTCTGCCGATGGATGTAGGTTTCGCTGAACGGGGGGTTCAGCATTTTCTCGGCATGGGTGGCTGTAGTTTCAATGAAGTAACCCAGCACGTTGTTGTGCTTGATCTTCAGAGACGTGATGCCGGTATGTTCCGCATATTTCTGCTGAAACCCGGCGATGACCGAGCGGCCCTCGTCGCGCAGGGTGCGTGCCTCGTCCAGCTCGGCATCGTACCCCGGCGCGATAAAACCACCGTCGCGGGCCAGCAACGGGGGTTCTGCTACAAGGGCGTCATCGAGCAGGCTCAGTAGGTCATCGAAACCAATCAGATTTTGCAACGCCGTTGCCAGAAGGACTGGTAAGTCCTGATCCGCGCAAAGCTCGGCAATCGCTGATGCCTGTGCCAGGCCGTTGCGAATGGCGGCCAGATCACGGGGGCCGCCGCGATCCAGAGACAGGCGGGACAGGGCTCGGTCCAGATCGGGAGTTTTGCGCAACGCCTCGCGCAGGTCCGATGCAATCAAACTGTCTTCGGCCGCAAAACTCACTGCATCCAACCGTCCATGGATGACGTCCAGATTGCGGGAAGGGCTGGAAAGGCGTTGCTCCAACAGGCGCGCGCCACCCGGAGTGACTGTGCGATCCACCACGGACAGCAGCGAGCCAGCGCGACCTCCGGACAGGGAACGGGTCAGTTCCAGGTTGCGCCGAGTTGCGGCGTCGATCTGAACCACGCGGTCCTCGGATTCCTTTAGCGGCGTCTGCAGCAGCGGCAGTTTGCCCTTTTGCGTGATCTCCAGATAGTCGATCAGCGCGCCCATGGCTGAGATTTCGGCGCGACCAAAATTGCCGAAGGCATCCAAAGCGCCCACGTGGAACAACCCGCAGATGCGCTTTTCCGCCGCAGTACTGTCGAAACTGGCACGCCCGATGGGCGTCAGAGAGATACCAAGATCGCGAACAGGCTCATTCAGCTTTTCCGGTGCTCCGTCGGCGACGATCAGTTCGGACGGCGCCAGCCGTGCCAGCTCGGGGCTAAGACGCACGGACGTCAAAGGCATCACGTGAAACGCCCCGGTCGAGATATCGGCCCAGGCCAGTGCAGCCTCATCCCGGACCTGGGCATATGCGGCAAGAAAGTTGTGGCGGCGGGCTTCCAACAGCGCGTCTTCTGTCAGTGTGCCGGGCGTCACCAGACGCACGACATCGCGCTTAACCACCGATTTAGAGCCTCTTTTCTTCGCCTCAGCAGGGCTTTCCATCTGTTCGCAGACGGCGACTCGGAACCCTTTGCGGATCAGCGTCAGCAAATAGCCCTCAGCTGCGTGAACAGGGACGCCGCACATCGGAATGTCGCTTCCGTTGTGCTTGCCGCGCTTGGTCAGGGCGATGTCCAGCGCTTCGGCTGCGTTGACGGCATCCTCAAAGAACATCTCGTAAAAGTCGCCCATGCGGTAAAACAGCAGGGCGTCGGCATGGGCCTCTTTGATCTCGAGATATTGCGCCATCATCGGCGTGACTGTGGACAAGGCTGACCCCTTCTGGCGTATTCCGGACGCGACCTTACAAATACCCCACCCGCGACGAAAGGTGAAAAGTATTCTCGTTGAGGCGCGCCTCTTGCTGCGCTATGAGGCGAAAGCCCAACAGATGTAAAGAAACGACCTATCTCATGCCCAAAGCGAAGATCACCAAAGAAGAGGCGCTGGCCTTTCACCTCGAACCAACTCCCGGCAAGTGGGAGGTTCAAGCCACCGTCCCGATGACCACTCAGCGTGATCTGTCGCTGGCCTACAGCCCCGGCGTGGCTGTTCCATGTGAAGCCATCGCGGAATCCCCGGAAACAGCCTACGACTATACCAACAAGGGCAATCTGGTTGCTGTGATTTCAAACGGCACAGCGGTTTTGGGTCTTGGCAATCTGGGTGCGCTGGGCTCGAAACCGGTGATGGAGGGCAAGTCAGTCCTGTTCAAACGGTTCGCCGATGTGAACTCGATCGATATCGAACTGGATACCGAAGACCCGGATGAGTTTTGTCGTGCCGTGCGCCTGATGGGGCCGACCTTTGGCGGCATTAACCTTGAAGATATCAAAGCGCCCGAGTGTTTCATCATTGAACAGCGCCTGAAGGAAGAGATGGATATCCCTGTCTTCCACGATGACCAGCATGGTACGGCTGTGATTTGCGCGGCGGGTTTGCTGAATGCGCTGCATATTTCGGGTAAAAAGATCGAAGACGTAAAGATCGTCCTGAATGGCGCGGGTGCGGCGGGGATCGCCTGTATTGAGTTGCTTAAGTCGATGGGCGCACGGCATGAGAACTGCATCGTCTGTGACACCAAGGGTGTAATCTATCAGGGCCGGACCGAGGGTATGAACCAGTGGAAATCGGCGCATGCCATCACCACGGATCTGCGCACTCTGGAAGAGGCCATGAAGGGCGCGGACGTCTTCCTGGGCGTGTCGGTTAAGGGCGCTGTGACGCAGGATATGGTCGCGTCAATGGCAGATAACCCGGTGATTTTTGCGATGGCGAACCCGGATCCCGAGATCACGCCGGAAGAGGCGCATGAGGTGCGGGTCGATGCGATCGTCGCTACCGGGCGCAGCGACTATCCGAACCAGGTGAATAACGTTCTGGGTTTCCCATACCTGTTCCGTGGTGCGCTGGACATTCACGCCCGTGCCATCAATGACGAGATGAAGATCGCTTGCGCCCACGCGTTGGCCCGTCTGGCGCGCGAAGATGTGCCGGATGAAGTTGCCATGGCTTATGGTAAATCTCTGACCTTTGGCCGCGATTACATCATTCCGACGCCATTTGACCCGCGCTTGATCCACCGTATCCCACCCGCTGTTGCCAAGGCTGGTATGGATACCGGGGCGGCGCGGCGTCCGATCATCGACATGGATGCCTATGAGTTGAGCCTGAAATCCCGCATGGACCCGACTGCCAGCATCCTGCGCGGCCTGAACGCACGTGCCCGCGCAGCACAAAGTCGCATGATCTTTGCCGAGGGTGACGATCCGCGCGTTCTGCGCGCAGCGGTCATGTATCAGCGCTCGGGTTTCGGAAAGGCGCTGGTTGTTGGTCGTCCCGATGACGTCAAAATCAAGCTTGAAGCCGCAGGTCTTGGTGATGCTGTTCGCGAGCTGGAGGTAGTGAACGCCGCCAACACCATGCACCTCGATGCCTATAAGGAATTCCTCTATAAACGTCTGCAGCGTAAGGGATTTGACCGGAAGGATATCCACCGTCTGGCCGCGCGTGACCGGCACGTGTTCTCATCTTTGATGCTGGCTCATGGGCATGGCGATGGTCTGGTTACGGGCGCAACCCGGAAATCCGCACATGTGTTGGATCGCATCAATCACGTCTTTGACGCGGATGCGGCCCATGGCGCTGCCGGTGTCACCGCATTGCTGCACAAGGGCCGGATCGTCCTGATGGGCGATACGCTGGTTCACGAATGGCCGGATGAGAATGATCTGGCCAATATCGCCGAGCGCGCAGCAGCCGTTGCCCGCCATATGGGTCTGGAGCCGCGCGTTGCTTTCGTCAGCTTTTCGACCTTTGGCTACCCGGTCTCGGAACGTGCTGAAAAAATGCATGTCGCTCCCGAAGTTCTGGACGGGCGCGGCGTGGATTTCGAATACGAAGGTGAGATGACCGTCGACGTTGCCCTGAACATGGATCAGCAAGAGGCTTACCCGTTCTCGCGCCTGACCGGTCCCGCGAACATTCTGATCGTCCCCGCACGGCACTCGGCCAGCATCTCGACCAAACTGATGCAGGAAATGGGTGGCGCGACCGTGATCGGTCCGATCCTGTCGGGTGTCGATAAACCGATCCAGATCTGTTCAACCGTTTCGACTGCAAACGACATCCTGAACATGGCCATCCTGGCCTCTTGCGATATCGGATAAGCGATGACGATCTGGAACCTTGGCTCAATCAATGCCGATATGGTCTACGGCCTGCCGCACCTGCCCGGTCCGGGGGAAACCCTTGCGGCCAAGGGGCTGGAACGGTTTCTGGGCGGCAAGGGTGCGAACATGTCCGTTGCCGCCGCACGTGCCGGATGTCAGGTCAGCCATATCGGAGCTGTCGGGCCTGACGGGCGCTGGGCCAAGGACCGTCTGACCGAGTATGGCGTGGATACGCGCCATATCACCGAAGTGGATGTACCAACCGGGCATGCAATCATCGCGGTCGATGCCGAAGGTGAGAACCTGATCGTTCTTTACCCGGGGTCCAACCACGCGCTTGAGGTTCAGCAGCTGGAACAGGCGCTGTCTTTGGCCAAATCAGGTGATCTGCTGGTCATGCAGAACGAAACCAATGCACAGGTCGAGGCTGCCCGACTGGGGCATGAACTTGGTCTGACAGTCTGTTACGCAGCAGCGCCGTTTCAGGCGGATGCGGTTCAGGCTGTCTTGCCCTATCTGGATTTTCTGATCCTGAACCAGATTGAAGCGGAACAGCTACAGCAAGCCACCGGTCTCAGCGCTGCAGACTTGCCGGTCGAGCATGTGGTCGTGACACTAGGTTCCAATGGCGCCCGCTATCATCAGCGCGGCAAAGATCCGGAGGTGTTTGATGCCCACAAAGTTCAGGCCGTGGATACGACCGGGGCAGGTGACACCTTTACCGGCTATGTCCTGGCCGGAATGGACCGAGGCATGCCGCTGGCGCAGGCCATAACACAGGCAAACCGTGCCGCGGCTTTAATGGTGATGCGACACGGTACGGCTGATGTGATCCCTGATCTCAAGGAAGTTCAGGCGGCTCGTTTCGATTAGGAACCGACAAAGGGTGCTGCACTGCCCCAAAGCTGTTTTACCCGGGCGTCGCGACCGCAGGCCTTGCGATAGGCTTTGTACGCATTCTTTTGGCGCTTGGGACCAAAACGGGTGAAGACCAGCTTGTCTCCCTTGTAGTAATCCTGGTGATAGGCTTCCGCAGGATAAAAGGTTGATTGTTGCAGGATTGGCGTCACGACTGTTTGTCCCAATGCCTGCTGGGCATTTGCCTTAGCCTTCTGCGCCTGTGCTTTTTCGCCTGCGTTAGAGACGAAAATTGCCGTCCGGTAGCTTTCGCCACGGTCACAGAACTGACCGCCTGCATCTGTCGGATCAACCGAGCGGAAGAACATGCTCAAAAGTGTTTCACGTGAGACGCGGGCAGGGTCGAAGGTGATCTGTACGGCCTCGTAGTGACCTGTACCGCCTTTGGAAACCTGATCGTAAGTCGGGTTCGCAGATTTTCCGCCGGTATAACCCGAGACTGCGCCAATCACGCCGGGTACCGATTCAAAATCGGACTCAACGCACCAGAAACAGCCGCCGGCAACGGTCAGTGTTTCGGTGCCCGCCGCAGGTGCAGGTATCGCGCGTAACAACGCAACCAGAGCAATCAGAACAAACAGAAGAGCGGACTTGAAATGGTCGAAACTGTAATTCCGGGTCATGGCAGATCTCCTTTGAGATCAGGCTGCCGTGCGACCCGGAAGTTGGCAATCCACTGACATCATTTGTCACGTGCTGGTGAGACGAGTTTATCGGTCAGCCCAGCAACTGCCCCAGTTTCATAGCGACACCCATGTCGCCTGAAATCTTGAGCTTGCCCATCATCACACCCGTCATCGGGTTCAGTTTACCGGTAAGCAACTTGCCCAGATTGTCACGAGAGATGCGAATGGTGCAGTCGGTATCTCGATCCTGTGTCGTTGCAGTGTTGTCGGCGAGGACGATGACACCATCCTCACCGCAATCGAACTTGAGCGATCCGTCAAAGGTTTTGCCGCCCAGACCCTTTTGGATACCGTCTGCTATTTCCTGAAGCATATGAATTCCTTTCGCAGTTGTGCCCTGCGTAAAGAGAAGTCTCAGCTTCAGGCAAGCATGACCCTACTGGAACCAGCCAAGGCTAGCCGTTGATCAACGCCTGTTTGGTTGGCTCGCAGATCTGACCGTCATAAAAAGCTGTCAGGACATCCTGAAACTCGGATGGTGCGCCGGGTACAGCCGCAAACAAGGTCATGGACGAGCGTAGCTTCTTGGCATCGACCTTTCCCAGAATACCAGCCGGGTCCGAGCCCTTGTGCGACAGCATCAGGCGGGACACCTGAATCAGGCGCTCACGCAGGACCGGGTGCCCAAGATAGGCGGTTGCCTCATCCAGATCTTCGATCCCATAAAGCTGGGCCATATGAGATTGGCCCAGTTCTGCCAGTTGCGGAAAAACGAACCACATCCAGTGGCTGGTTTTCTGTCCCTGCTCAAGTTCACGCAGGACATCCGGCCAAACCGTGTCCTGCGCTTCGATGAACATTTCGAGCTCTTCGTTTATGCCTTCGTCTTCAGTCACTTGGACAAACGCTTGTCACGAGCGGCCAGAAGCTTCAGACGCAGAGCGTTCAGCTGGATGAAACCAGCCGCATCGGTCTGGTCATAAGCACCGGCGTCTTCCTCAAAAGTCACATGTGCTTCAGAGTACAGCGAGTGATCCGACCAGCGGCCCACGGTTGAGGCCAAGCCTTTGTACAGTTTCACTCGGACGGTGCCCGTGACATGTTCCTGAGATTTGTCGATGGCGGCTTGCAGCATTTCCCGCTCGGGGCTGTACCAGAAGCCGTTATAGATCAGCTCCGCGTATTGCGGCATCAGCTGGTCTTTCAGGTGCATCGCGCCACGGTCCATGGTGATGGATTCGATACCGCGGTGCGCTTCCAGCAGGATGGTGCCGCCGGGAGTTTCATAGATGCCACGCGATTTCATACCGACGAAACGACCTTCGACCAGGTCCAGACGACCAATGCCGTGTTTGCCGCCGTACTCGTTCAGCTTGGTCAGGATGGTCGCGGGGCTCATCGCTTCGCCATTGATGCTGACGGCGTCGCCTTTTTCAAAACCGATCTCGATGAATTCCGGCTCGTTCGGCGCGTCTTCGGGATGGACGGTGCGCTGGTAGACATAGTCGGGCGCCATATCGGCGGGGTCTTCCAGAACCTTGCCCTCGGACGAGGTGTGCAGCAGGTTGGCATCGACCGAGAAGGGGGCCTCACCGCGTTTGTCTTTGGCGATCGGAATCTGGTGTGCTTCTGCCCATTCAATCAGACGGGTGCGGCTGGTCAGATCCCACTCGCGCCACGGGGCGATGACCTTGATCTCGGGGTTCAGTGCGTAGGCAGCCAGCTCAAAACGGACCTGATCGTTGCCCTTGCCGGTCGCGCCATGCGCAACGGCGTCAGCACCGGTTTCTTTTGCGATCTCAACCAGACGTTTCGAGATCAGCGGACGCGCGATTGAGGTGCCCAGCAGGTACAGACCTTCGTACTGCGCGTTGGCGCGGAACATCGGGAAGACAAAGTCGCGGACGAACTCTTCGCGGATATCCTCGATATAGATGTTTTCGGGCTTGATCCCCAGCATTTCAGCCTTTTGGCGTGCCGGTTCAAGCTCTTCACCCTGACCCAGATCGGCGGTGAAGGTAACAACCTCACAGCCATACTCGGTCTGCAGCCATTTCAGAATGATCGAGGTATCAAGGCCACCGGAATAGGCCAGAACAACTTTCTTGGGCGCGGACATCTGACTTCCCTTTATGCGTAGAACGATTGGCCCCTAGCGGGTTTTCGACCCGGGGGCAAGTTGCGAGCATTGACGCAGGACGGGAATTGGGATGAAACGATTGCAAAGATAACAAGGATTGGTTGAGAGGGCGGTTCAGAATGCTTGGTTGGCAGATTTTCATCCATTCAGTTCGAATGGTGTTCAGTAATCTACTGGAAGCTCTGCAGATTGGATTGGTACCATCAGTTGCCGCCGCAATATTCAGTACCCTCGTCTTGGGCCTGGCGAGTGCGAACGGGATTGATGCGGGTGATCCAGCAATGCACTTGACTGCGAAAGACGCGCTGAACGTCGTTTTAGCAGCGTTGATCAATATCCTAGTGAGCTTGTGGATTTTCGTCGCCTGGCATCGGTTCGTACTGCTCGAAGAGTATCCCAAAGGTTGGATCCCATCGTTCAATTTAGATCGGATAGGGGCCTACATCTGGTGTACCGTCCAGCTTATTGTCGTTTGCGTGATTGCATCGGTGGTAATTCTGGTGCCGTTGCTCTTGGTTGGCTCAATTTTGGCCGCCATCGTGCCGCCATTGGGTTACCTGCTTCAACTTTTGCCGTTTGCCGCCTTCTTTGTTGTCTATGTGCTTTTCATAAGGCTTGGCGCAGCCTTGCCAGCAGCGGCGATTGGGGAACCGCTTGGTTTTATGGACGCAAAAAAAGCAACTGAAGGCTCTAACGGCACCATCACAATTGTTGTGTTGATTCTGGCGTTTGTTCAGGTTGTCCTCAGTCTTCTGATCTTTCAGGCCAGTCAGATCTTGCCTATAGTGGGAATAGCAAGCCAAACGATTATCGGGCTGGTCATTTCACTGGTAAATGTCAGCGTTTTGACCACGGTGTACGGTATTTACGTCGAAAAACGCGAGCTGGCCTGATACCCGTACACATATGTATTCCTTGCCCTTTGGGCAGCGATACGACACTGAGACCGATATGACCGATTTCATGACCCGCGCCCGCGCTGCCGAACAGGCGATGCGCACTGTGTTTCCTGCAACGCCACTGCAGCGGAATGCTCATCTGTCCGATCGCTACGGAGCTGATATCTGGCTCAAGCGCGAGGACCTCAGCCCGGTTCGGTCCTACAAAATCCGCGGCGCGTTTAATGCCATGCGTAAGCAGCAGGGTCAGGAATTGTTTGTGTGTGCCAGCGCAGGCAATCATGCGCAGGGCGTGGCCTATATGTGTAAGCATCTGGGCGTGAAGGGCGTGATCTTCATGCCGGTGACGACCCCGCAGCAAAAAATTCAGAAGACCCGGATTTTCGGCGGGGATAACATCGAAATTCATCTGACCGGCGACTATTTTGATGACACGCTGGCGGCCGCGCAAAGTTGGTGTGCGCAACAGGGCGGGCATTTCCTGTCTCCTTTTGACGATGATGACGTGATTGAAGGTCAGGCTTCGCTGGCGGTTGAGATCGAAGCGCAGTTGGGTGCCGTCCCGGATCACGTGATCCTGCCGGTAGGTGGGGGCGGTATGTCCTCTGGCGTTGCGACATGGTTCGGGGATCGCTCGCATTGCCTGTTTGTCGAACCTGCAGGTGGGGCGTGTCTGCGTGCTGCGCTTGCGGCAGGTCATCCCGTTGCCTTAGATCACGTAGATACATTCGTAGACGGCGCTGCCGTCGGTCGCATTGGAGCGAAGCCGTTTGAGCTTTTGCGTTCACGACACCTCTCAGACGTTTTGGTCATGTCCGAGGATCGCATCTGCGCAACCATGATCGAGATGCTCAATGTCGAGGGCATCGTTTTAGAACCAGCAGGCGCTTTGGCTGTCGAAGCGATAGGTGACGTTCAGAGTTTTGTTCGCGGCAAAACGGTTATCTGTGTGACCTCGGGCGGGAACTTTGATTTTGAGCGTTTGCCCGAGGTCAAAGAGCGGGCGCAGCGTTATTCCGGTGTGAAGAAATACTTCATCTTACGTCTGCCGCAGCGTCCAGGCGCGCTGAAGGAGTTTCTCGGCATACTCGGGCCGGAAGATGATATTGCCCGCTTCGAATACATGAAGAAATCGGCTCGCAATTTTGGTTCGGTCCTGATCGGAATCGAAACCCGCAAACCTGAGAATTTCATGCGCCTGTTTGCTCATCTGGATGAGGCCGGATTTACCTATACGGATATCACCGAGGATGAGACGCTTGCCCAGTTCGTAATCTGATTCACTTCAGATTATCTGCCAAACCTGCCTCGAACACGGATCTGGACCGGTCAAACTCAGAATAGATTTCGGCAAGGTTGACGTCAGAACCTTCCCCGGCCGCAGCTTTTCTTTCCCCGTCCTGACAGAGCTTTGAGAATCTGTCGAAACCCAGGCTCAGTGCGCTGCCTTTGAGGAAATGCAGGTTCTGCTCAATCTCGGTTCTGGAGGTGTCCTCACGCAGTTTCGAGATCACTTCCTGCACCTCGTCCATGAAAATCTGGACAACCTCATCAAACTCATCCGCGCCCACTTCATCGCGCAGCTGATTTACCCGGGGCCAATGTATCATCATGCCCTCCGTCTGGACCTGCTTACCTCTCTGATAGGGCGTAACGCGTAAACAGCTGATTAAAATCGCTCATGCGAAGTAGCCAACCCGCTTTCACTCAATTTTAAGCTGCAGATTTTAGCTTCTCCACATCTCGGTTTCAGGGAATGCGTGGGGTAAAAGGTGACGCCAGCCAGTAAGACAGACACTGTGGGCAAACCGAAATTTGGTGCAATCCAGAAGGTGCTGGTTGTTGATGACAGCCGCCTTCAACGAAGAATTCTTGTGGCCTCGCTTAAAAAGTGGGGTTTTGAGGTTGTCGAGGCTGACAACGGCGAAGATGCGATCGCGTTGTGTAAGGTTGATCCACCAGATCTGGTTCTCAGCGACTGGGTGATGCCTGGCATGGGTGGGCTTGAATTTTGTCGGGCTTTCCGTGCGCTGGAAATGGATCAGTACACATACTTCATTCTTCTCACTTCCAAGAGCGAAAAGCAGGAGGTCGCACGGGGCCTTGATGCGGGTGCAGATGATTTCCTGATCAAACCGTTAGAGGCGGATGAGTTGCGAGCCCGGATTTCCGCAGGCGCCCGCATTTTGGATATGCAGCGCGAACTCTCAGACAAGAACCGGCTGATTGAAAGTGCCTTTGAGGAGTTGCGGTTGGCCCATGATGCCATCGACAAGGATCTGATGCAGGCGCGTAAAATTCAGGATTCTCTGGTGCCCGAGCTTCGGCGCGACTTCGGGAACTCACGGGTCAGTATGTTGCTGAAGCCTTGTGGCCATATCGGTGGTGATCTGGTCGGTATGTTCTCGCCCGGTCCAAACCGTCTGGGTTTTTACAGCATCGACGTTTCAGGTCACGGTATTACGTCGGCCATGATGACGGCGCGCTTGGGCAGCTATCTTTCCAGCAAGCATTTCGATCAGAATGTCGCGATGGAGCAGCGATTTGATAAATTCTATGCGCTGTTGCCGCCCGAGAATGTTGCCGCGACACTGAACTCGCGCCTGATGGCCGATGCCGGGATCGAAGAGTATTTTACGATGGTCTACGCCATCGTCGATTTGCGCAACGGTCACCTCAAAATGGTTCAGGCCGGGCATCCGCATCCACTGCTGCTGCGCAAGGATGGCAGTACCGAATTTCTGGGCACAGGTGGTCTGCCTATCGGTCTGATTGAAAACGCGGTTTTTCATCAAACGGATGTTTACATGAAGCCGGGTGACAAGTTGTTGCTCCATTCAGATGGATTTACCGAGTGTCGGTTGGCGGACGGCAGCCTTCTGGATGAAGAAGGTCTTCAGGCCATAGCGCAGGACTGTCTTTCCGATGGCGGCGGCTCGGATTTTCTGGACGACATGTTCTGGCGATTAACGCAGGCCATGTCGCCTGATGATGGTATGGGAGACGATGTTTCAGCCGTCTTCTTCGAATACTATCAGCCCTAAAGCCCCTGCATATGACGGGTGGCAAAGTGGCGGTCACCTTCATTGCCCAGCGTTCTGGTGGCGTCTGACGTCTCCATCCACACGGCCTCGTGGAATTCTTCGGTGGGCGGTCCCATTGGGCGGACTGGCCGCGCGCGGTATATATAGCAGACTTTCTCGGCCCAAAGATCGTATTCCGGCATATAGGTGAAACGCCGAAATGCACCCACACGTCGCGGTGCTGTTATTAGCCAGCCGGTCTCTTCAAAAACCTCTCGGTGAAGGGCCGTCATCGGAGATTCACCCGGGTCAATTCCCCCGCCGGGAAGCTGGAGTTCCGGGTTCAGACCGTCATCATACCAGGTTACGAGCAATGAGCTGCCTCGCGGTAACAAAGCATACACTCCGGGCCTCCGAATGTACCGTCGCCCCGGTTCCGGGGTTTCACCGAACCTTCTGATCATGTATGGCCCCTTTCAACCCGGTTTGTTCGACCTATATGGTGGCGGTATGCCAACCTGTGGCGTGTAAGGAAACCCCATGTCTCTTGGAACGAAAATCGCGTGGGACGATACCGTCCTGCCCTTTCAACTTGATGTATCGGATATGCGTGGCCGTGTGGCGCGTTTAGACGGGGTGCTGGACGGCATCCTGAAACAGCACGACTATCCGGAACAGGTCGAGGCCCTGGTGGCCGAGATGGCCCTGCTGACCGCATTGATCGGCCAGACCGTTGCGCTGCGCTGGAAGCTGTCCCTTCAGGTTCAGTCCAAGGGCGCGGTACGCATGATTGCGACCGACTACTATGCGCCGCAGAAAGACGGAGAGCCCGCACAGATCCGTGCCTATGCCAGCTTTGATCGGGATCGCCTGACCGATGGCGCACCCTTTGACCAGGTGGGCGAAGGGTATTTTGCGATCATGATCGACCAGGGTGAGGGAACCCAACCCTATCAAGGGATCACTCCGCTGGCGGGCGGTTCACTTCGCGCCTGTGCCGAGGCCTATTTTGCGCAGTCCGAGCAGCTGCCAACCCGCTTTTCGCTGAGCTTTGGCAAATCGACCGAGCCTGGCGTGGGTGAACATTGGCGCGCCGGGGGCATCATGCTGCAGCACATGCCCAAGGCGTCCCCGTTTGTGGCATCTGGGGAAGGTAGTGGCGAGATACTCTCGGCTTCGGATCTGGTTGATGGCGATGAAGGTGAAAATTGGGGCCGGGTCAACATCCTGCTCGATACGGTGGATGACCTCGAGCTGATCGGGCCATCGATTGCACCAACTGACTTGTTGATCCGACTGTTTCACGAGGAACAGCCGCGTGTCTATGATGCGCAGATGGTCAAATTCGGCTGCACCTGTTCCGAAGATCGCGTGCGCCAAAGCCTGTCGATCTATTCGGCACGGGACATTGCCAAGATGACCACTGACGAAGGAACCGTGACTGCCGATTGTCAGTTCTGCGGTGCCCATTACGTGTTGGATCCAAGCACAGTTGGCTTCGACGCCGAAGATGCGGATCGTGCCTGATCCGATTTCACAACTGACGGCGGCGCTGAGCCGCCCCGGTGACGGGTCGAGCGACTTTGATCTGAATCCTGAAACCGTTTTGCCAGCGGGACGCAAGCTGCGCCCCGCTGGTGTTCTGGTTCCGGTATTGTTGTCCGGTGAAACACCGCGCCTGATCCTGACCAAGCGCTCGTCGGCCCTGAAACATCACCCGGGCCAGATTGCTTTTCCCGGTGGAAAACAGGACGAAGGCGATGCAGATGTCACTGCAACAGCCTTACGTGAAGCGCAGGAAGAGATTGGTTTACCGCCAGATCTGCCGCGAATTCTAGGCCACTTGCCAACCCATGAAACCGTAACGTCCTTTACCGTGACACCTGTCGTGGCGGTGTTAGAGAATGGTTTTGATCCAATCCCGGAACCCGGAGAAGTGGAAGAAGTCTTTTCAGTTCCGCTTGCGCATGTTCTGAACCCGGCGAATTATGTCGTCGAGTCGCGTCGTTGGCGCGGCCAAAGACGGTACTATTTCGCTGTGCCTTACGGCCCCTATTACATTTGGGGCGCAACGGCACGGATGCTTCGGGGTTTGGCGGCGCGAGTGAGTGAATGACGCAGATCACAGAAGACTGGATCAGGGTTGAAGCGACACAGGATGTATGCTCGGCTTTGACCAACGCCGGTGCGCAGGCCCTGTTCGTGGGTGGGTGTGTGCGCAACGCGCTTTTGAATGCCCCGGTTTCCGACATTGATATAGCCACGGACGCGCATCCCGAACGGGTGCTGGAGTTGACCAGTAAGGCTGGTCTGAAAGCCATCCCGACTGGTATCGATCACGGCACAATTACAGTGGTTAGCGGTGGTATCCCGCACGAAGTGACGACTTTCCGCCGCGATGTCGAAACCGATGGGCGGCGCGCGGTCGTTGCCTATGCGGACGCAGTCGAAGAAGATGCCGCCCGGCGCGATTTCACAATGAACGCGCTTTATGCGCGACCGGATGGAACCATTCTGGATCCGCTAAATGGTCTGCCCGATCTACGGGCGCGCCGCGTCAGGTTCATCGGGAATGCAGAGGACCGGATCAAAGAGGATTATCTGCGGTCACTGCGGTATTTTCGGTTTCACGCCTGGTACGGCGATGCAGATGCCGGGTTTGACCCCGAGGCACTGTCTGCAATCGCCTCGCACCTCGAGGGTCTCGAGAAACTCTCACGCGAAAGGGTTGGGGCTGAAATGCTCAAGCTGCTTGGTGCACCCGATCCCGCGCCTTCGGTGGCAGCGATGCGAAGTGCAGGCGTTTTGGCCCGAATTCTGCCCGGTGCTGACGACAAGGCCCTGCCAATTCTCGTGAAACTTGAAGGGGATGCCGGAGCACCCCCCGACCCGATTCGCCGATTGGCTGCAATCGCGCCACTGGAAGTTGCCCGAACTCTGCGGCTCAGCAAAGCTCAACTGCAACGCCTGACCCGTATGCGGGACGAGGCCATGGGAACCGCAGGTGTTGCTGAACTTGGCTTTCGGTATGGTTCAACAGGGGGGCTGCACGAAACGCTTCTGCGTTGCGCGTTTCTGGAACAACCCTGGACCGATGATCTTGCCATTGCCCTTGAAAAAGGGGCTGCGGCCAGCTTTCCGATCAAGGCAAATGATCTCATTCCGAAATACAGCGGTCCGGCGCTGGGCAAAAAACTGGCCGAACTTGAGGCGCGCTGGATTGCGTCGGGTTTCCTTTTGGATCGCGATGAATTGCTGGCGGAATAAAATGAAGTCTCAAAAGGGGATGACAAAGCGGATCATTTGTGGCTAGGGTGCGCGTGTCACATGGATGGAGGAATGCGAATGTATTACGGGATCTGGTTCGGCTAAGGCTGGAACACTTTACCCGTTGGGGTGGTGTTCTGACGCCATCTTCTTTCGCATGACTTATTTTGACTCGCTCAATCGGAGCATCCTCCATGTTTCGCTATTTCGAAAACCTCGTAGACCCTTTTGTCGCTTATGACGAAGTAGACACGCCACCAACGCGGCTGTGGCCCTTCATGCTGGACTACTCGCGCCCATTCATGCGCGTGTTTGTCTGGGCAGCACTTCTGTCAATCATCGTGGCTGGGGTTGAGATCGGCTTGATCTATTATATGGGCCGCGTCGTCGACCTGCTGTCGGGTTCACCGACCGAAGTCTGGCAGGCGCACGGCACAGAACTGCTGCTGATGGCAGCCTTTGTTCTGCTATTGCGGCCCGCGCTGCACGTGATTGACGTGTTGTTGTTGAACAACGCGATCTTGCCGAACTTTGGGACGCTGATCCGCTGGCGTGCGCATAAACACGTTCTGCGCCAGTCGGTTGGCTGGTTCGAGAATGACTTTGCCGGACGTATCGCGAACCGGATCATGCAGACACCGCCCGCTGCGGGAGAGGTGATCTTTCAGGTCTTTGACGCGATTTCCTTCTCGCTGGCCTATCTGATCGGTGCGGCCATTCTGTTGATGGCGGCTGATCCTCGGTTGTTGGTGCCGCTGTTGATCTGGCTTGTGCTCTATGGGCTGCTGGTGCGCTGGACGGTGCGGCGGGTTGGACCGGCCTCGCAGGCCGCATCTGATGCGCGTTCCACGGTGACCGGGCGTGTGGTGGACAGCTATACCAATATCCATTCGGTCAAGATGTTTGCCCATGCGGATCAGGAACTGGACTATGCGCGCGAGGCTATCGAGGCAACGCGCCGCACATTTCAGGTCGAGATGCGCATCTTCACCATTATGGACGCAGTTCTGGTGACGCTGAACGGCCTGTTGATCATCGGTGTTGTCGGTTGGGCGATTGCCTTGTGGATGCAGGGCAGTGCATCGGTTGGCGTTGTTGCAGCTGCAACTGCCCTGACGTTGCGGCTGAACGCGATGACCGGATGGATCATGTGGGCGCTGACCAGCTTTTTCCGCCAACTGGGTGTTGTCGCCGAGGGAATGGAAACCATCGCGCAGCCTGTTGATCTGTTGGATGTCAAAGGTGCAAGGCCCTTGCAGCTGAGTTCGGGCGAGATTGAAATTCGCGATTTGTCTCACCACTACGGTCGTGAAACGGGTGGTCTGGACCATATCAACCTGACCATCCAGCCAGGTGAAAAGATCGGTCTGATCGGGCGTTCCGGTGCCGGGAAATCGACTCTGGTAAAGCTGCTTTTGCGGTTTTACGACGTCGAACGCGGCGCAATCCTGATCGATGGCCAGGACATCAGTTCTGTCACCCAGGACAGTCTGCGTCAGCGGATCGGGATGGTTCAACAGGACAGTGCGTTGCTGCATCGGTCGGTGCGCGACAATATCCTGTACGGTCGCCCCGATGCGACCGAAGAGCAGATGATTGCCGCCGCCAAGCAAGCCGAAGCGCATGAGTTCATTCTGGACCTTCAGGACCCGCAAGGCCGGACAGGATATGACGCGCATGTGGGGGAGCGGGGTGTCAAACTCAGCGGTGGTCAGCGCCAGCGTGTGACGCTTGCGCGGGTGATCCTTAAAGACGCACCCATCCTTTTGCTGGACGAGGCGACATCTGCGCTAGATTCCGAGGTCGAAGCATCGATTCAGGAGACCCTCTACGGCATGATGCAAGGCAAGACCGTGATCGCGATTGCGCACCGGCTGAGTACCATTGCGCAGATGGACCGGATCCTGGTGATGGATGGTGGTCGGATCGTCGAAGAAGGCGCCCATGCGGAATTGTTGTCGCATGGTGGTCTTTACGCTCAGTTCTGGGCACGGCAATCTGGCGGCTTCATGAACCCGGAGGCCGCTGAATGAGAATTGCAGATCTGATTTATCCGTTCACGGACACCGAAACGCCCCCACCGCAGACGTTGGGGGCGTTTATTCGCTGGTGCCTGTCCGGCGCGTGGCCGATGTTGTTTGTCGCCGCGTTCTTTTCTGCCACCGCAGGAGCAATGGAAGCCGGAACGGCATGGATTCTTGGCCACGTTATCGATGTGGCAACCGCAAGCGGACCAGAAGAGTTTTTGTCCGCCCGAAACGCCTGGATGATCATCGGGGCGATCGCGTTTTTCATGCTGATCCGCCCGATCCTGTTCGGACTCTCGTCGCTGTCGAACAACTATATCGTGATGCCGAACATCACGCCGTTGGTTCTGGCCAAACTCAATCGCTGGACGCTGGGCCAGTCGGTGACTTATTTCGATGACGATTTCGCGGGCCGGATTGCCCAAAAGCAGATGCAGACCTCGAATGCGATGGCGTCGGTGGTGTCGGAAACCATCAGCGCAATTGTCTTTGCCTTGGCGTCGCTTGTCGGCTCTTTGCTTTTGTTAGGGTCTATTCATCCGCTTGTTATGGTCCCGTTCGCAGCTTGGCTTGCCATCTATTTTTGGCTGATCCGCTGGTATCTGCCGCGTATCCGCAAACGCTCGGCCGCGCGCGCAGGGGCGCGGGCAATGGTGTCGGGGCAGGTGGTCGATACCATAACCAATATCAAAACTGTCAAACTGTTCGCGCATTCCGAGTTCGAGGATCACGCCGCCCGTAACGCCATGGTCGAATTGCGGGAAAGATCGCTGGATTTCGGAAAGCTCTCAGCGAGCTTCCGCTTTATTCTGATGACGCTTGCCGGGGTTCTGCCTGTGTTGTTGTTGGGTGCCACGGTGCTGCTGTGGCAGGGCGGCAGTGCGACGACCGGCGACATCGTTGCTGCCGGTGCTGTGTCCATTCGCATCGCTCAGATGACCGGTTGGGTCAGTTTCACGCTGATGGGCCTTTATGCCAACGTTGGCGAGATCGAAAACGGCATGAACACTCTGGCCAAGCGAAACCGCGTTGAAGATGCGGCGCGCGCTGCTGATCTGAAAGTTGCCGAAGGCGGGATCAGGTTCGATGACGTCAGCTTTGCCTATGGTCGGAATATCGGAGGTGTCACAGATCTGGATCTGGCGATACGGCCGGGTGAAAAGCTGGGTATCGTCGGGGCTTCTGGTGCAGGTAAGTCGACCCTAGTTTCTCTTCTATTGCGGCTCTATGACAGGGAAAACGGTGCGATATTGATTGATGGTCAGGATATCTCACAGGTGACCCAGGACAGCCTGCGCCGTCATATCGGTATGGTCACGCAGGAAACTGCCATGTTCAATCGCTCAGCGCGCGAGAACATCCTCTATGGACGTCCGGATGCGACGGAAGAAGAAATGATCGCGGCCGCACACAAGGCCGAAGCGCATGAGTTTATTCTGGGCCTGCAGGATGCTCAGGGCCGGACAGGGTATGACGCCCATCTGGGTGAGCGAGGTGTGAAGCTGAGCGGTGGACAGCGTCAGAGGATCGCTTTGGCACGCGCAATCCTTAAGGACGCGCCGATCCTTGTACTGGACGAGGCAACCTCAGCCCTTGATTCAGAAGTTGAGGCGTCCATCCAGACCGCCCTGCATCGCGTGATGGAAGGCAAAACGGTTCTTGCTATTGCACACCGCTTGTCGACGCTCAGCGAAATGGATCGGATCATCGTTCTGGATCAAGGCCACATCGTCGAGGACGGTGCACATGACACTCTGCTGGCACAGGGCGGGCTGTATGCGCGGTTCTGGCATCGCCAGTCCGGTGGCTTCATTCAGACCGAAGCTGCGGAATAGGGGTTCTTTTACAGCGTAAGCCCGGCTATCAGGCCCCCCATGACGCAGGATTACACCATTCTCCGCCTTGGTCATCAGGGCGACGGTATCGCCGATGGCCCCGTTTACGCCCCTCGAACCCTTCCGGGCGAGGTGGTCAGTGGCACGCTTGTTGGCACCCTGCTGAATGATATTCGCGTCAACACGCCATCAGACGACCGGGTTAAGGCGCCCTGCCGCCATTACAAAGCCTGTGGCGGGTGCCAGTTGCAGCACGCATCAGATACATTCGTTGCCGACTGGAAAGTTGAAGTGGTGCGGACCGCGCTCGCAGCACAAGGGTTGGAGGCACCGATGCGTCCGATCCATACATCACCTGAACGATCCCGCCGCCGTGCAACCGTTGCTGTAAGGCGCACGAAAAAGGGCACTCTGGCTGGCTTTCACGGTCGTGCGTCTGACACGATCACCGAAATCCCCGACTGTCACCTGCTGGACCCAGCGCTGATTGCTGCCATCCCCGTTGCCGAGGCGTTGGCTGTCTTGGGTGGCAGCCGCAAGGGCGTTCTTGCCGTGACCCTGACCCTGTCCGAGGCGGGTCTTGATGTGTCGGTCAAAGGTGGCAAACCGCTGGATGGGCCGTTGGAACTGGCGCTGGCGCAAGCGACGGAACAGCATGGGCTGGCTCGCCTGACTTGGGATGATGAGGTGATCGCGATGCGCCAACCGCCAGTACAGCGGTTTGGCAAAGCGCAGGTTGTTCCACCTCCCGGCGCATTTCTGCAGGCGACAAAAGATGGGGAACAGGCTCTAACACAGGCTGTTCTGGAAATTGTCGGATCATCTAAACAGGTTGTCGACCTGTTTGCTGGTAGTGGTACGTTCTCGCTTCCCCTGGCCGAAGGATCCGAGGTCCATGCGGTCGAGGGTGAAGCGGCTATGACCCGTGCGCTGGATCAGGCATGGCGCAAGGCAGAAGGTCTCAAGAAAGTGACAACCGAGGCGCGCGATCTGTTTCGCCGCCCCCTGATGCCAGATGAACTGAAATCCTTTGATGCAGTTGTACTGGATCCACCACGCGCCGGCGCCGAAGCGCAGGTGCAAGAGCTGGCGCAGGCCAAACGCCCAGTTATCGCCTATGTATCGTGCAATCCAATCAGCTTTGCGCGTGACGCAAAAATTCTGGCTCAGGCCGGTTACACTCTTGAATGGGTGCAGGTGGTTGACCAATTTCGGTGGTCGTCACACACCGAACTCGTAGGCCACTTCAACATGTCGAAAAAATCATGAATCAACAGGAGAGCGCCCAAATGGGGATCAGGCAGCGTTTGCAAGGCTTTGTCGAAAGCGCTGGATTTTCGCAATTCATCACCGGTGTGATCCTGATCAACGCCGTCCTGCTGGGTATGGAAACCTCTCCCAGTCTCATGGACAAGGCTGGCCCAGTGATCGTGTTTCTGGACAGCGTCTGCCTTGCCATCTTTGTGGCTGAAATCGCGATGAAGCTGATTTCGACCGGGCGCCGTTTTTTCAGCAATGGCTGGAATGTCTTTGATTTTGTGATCGTCGGTATCGCTCTTGTGCCGGGCGCTGGCGGCTTGTCGGTCTTGCGTGCACTGCGGATTTTGCGGGTCCTGCGCGTGATCTCGGTGGCGCCACGCCTGCGTCGCGTGGTCGAAGGGTTCATCTCGGCACTGCCCGGCATGGCCAGCGTTTTCCTTTTGATGGCCATCCTTTTCTACATCGGCGCGGTGATCGCGACCAAGCTGTTCTCACAGTCCTTTCCGGAATGGTTCGGTGATCTCGGTCTGTCTGCTTATACCTTGTTCCAGATCATGACGCTGGAAAGCTGGTCGATGGGTATCGTGCGCCCCGTGATGGAAGTGTACCCCTATGCATGGATGTTCTTTGTTCCGTTCATCATGGTGACGACCTTTGCGGTGGTGAACCTTTTGGTTGGTCTTATCGTGAATTCGATGCAGGACGCCCACCATGCCGAGGATGGTGAAAAGACCGATGCCTATCGCGATGAGGTGCTGGAACGGCTTGAGATCATCGAGAAACACCTGATTGCGCAGTCAAACAGCAAAAAGTGATTTCAGTTTTTAGCTTTTTTGGCATAATAGCCAAAAAAAGCAGCAGGCAGTGAAAATATGGATCGTCGAGCATTTGGTTTGGGGGCAATGGCAACGCTGAGCCTTTCAGCATGCGCATCAGCAGGCCCCAGATTTCTTTCCTACAACGGACCCGAGGTGACATCGCTGGTCGTCAACAAGGGCGCACGCAAACTCTATCTTTTGCACCATGAACAGGTTCTGAAGGAGTATGACGTGGATCTTGGGTTTGCGCCGAGCGGCACCAAGTTCAAACGTGGGGATGGCCGTACACCGGAAGGGTCGTATCTGATCGACCGCCGAAACCCACGCAGCCGGTATCATTTGTCGCTAGGCATTTCCTATCCTGACTCGAAAGATATCGCTCAGGCCAAGGCCGCGGGCGTTGATCCGGGTGGAGATATTTTTATCCACGGGCAACCCAATCTTCGTTCCGAGTTCAAGCGAGCAAGGAAGACACCTGATTGGACAGCTGGTTGCATCGCGGTCAAGAATGAAGAGATCGAAGAGATCTATGCGATGGTCAACGAAGGTACGCTGATCACGCTACGGCCCTGAACCGGCTCACAGCGGCTTCCAGTCCTTGAACCCATAGAGCACGTAGTCGCGCTGGTAGGTTTCGGTCGCCAGCGCCTCAAGCTCAGCATCATAGATATCAGGCAACAAGAACGGAACGTCCGCTTCAGAAGTGCCGAGTATTGGCGGATTGGTGTGCCCAACCTTGCGGGCCAACTCGGGTAGTGCGGTTTCGATTTCTTCTTCTCGCAGAATGAAGTCGGGCATGGCAAAAACAGACATCCCCTCAAGCGTGCTTGCCTGACTGCACCACAGACCGTCGACGCGGATGGGTGTCTGGCCTGCCAGAATATGGCGCAGAAAGACCAGAAAAGCCGAGAACGCCTCATAGTGCTGTTCTTTTGAATAGTTGTTTTTCCGAATCTGGCCGGGAAAAGGGATCTTGTACTTGTTCCGCAGCATGTTGCGGATGTTGAGATATGCGCCCGGGCCTTTGTTGAGGATGTGACTGCAAAACACCGAGTGCGCGCGTGCCAGCGGGTGCCTTAGCACCGTGAACTTGCGATGCCCTGGATTGGTTTGCATCCATTGGCGCATCTGCTTGCGATTACGATCGGTCAACAGGTCCCGCGCATCCATGGTATCCAAATCAGCCAGCCATTGTGCAACAACAGCTTCTGGTCCGCCGCGGATCGGCAAATACATCAATGGCGTCTTTGGGGCTGCAATGTACCGCGAAACCGCTGGTCCGCGGCGCGGCTCAAAATTTGGAACTCGATGCAGATTGAAGCTGTCGATTTTTGACAGCGCATTTTCCATCTCAACCGGATTTGTCACCTTTGACAGGGCCGGAGCAGGATTCTGAGGCTTAAGCCTGTCATCAAGTGCGTCCAGTCGGGATCCAACTCCCAGCCATGCGGACAGACCATTCAGAATCTCCAACTGGTTCAGATCATCATAATTGATATGAAATGCTGTCTGGCCGGTCTTCTGCAGATGGATCTGCAGCATCTGTTTGAATTCCTGCTGCTCATCCAGGTAGCTGGCAAAATCCACCGGATCAAATTCGATCTGAGCGTCTTTTCGTACCTTTATGTTGGTCAGCTGCCATTGCTTGGTTTTGCGAGCGATTTTCAGCGACACATAGCTGTCCAGTGGGTTACGCGACAGAATGATCTTGGCGCATCGCGGATCATCCAGTGCCGATTGCAGCACCCGTGGATCGTGTTCCTGAAAATAGCGAAAACCATTCAAGGCATCCGGTGCAGCCCGGATCGCATCAAGCAGACGCATAGGGTCTTTGTCGCGTTCCTCCAGCGAAACCCCAAACAACTCATCAGATTTTAACCGTCCGATAAAATGGGGATTGAATGCCTCGCCATGGCACGCCACGCCGTCTAGCGCATTCAAGTTGGCTTCCAGCAGGTTCGAGCCGGTACGCATAGCAGCCAGAACAATGAAATAGTCGAACTTTGTGCTCATATCCGACTATTGAACCAGATATGGTTTGCGGAATTGCCGTGTCTGAGCACCAAAAACATCATCCACCGGAAAATCACCTACCAGATACGGGTGCATACCCTGATTTTTGAGGTTTTGCAGGAATTTTCCGAAGCCGGTCAGATCAACCATGGTTGGCGCTTCAGACAAATGAGCCGGTTGACCGGTTCCGATTTCATCAATCACCGTCTGAAGCGGCTCCATCGGAGATTCAACGAACTCCGCCATCGTCCAGATGCGAACCTTTGCCTTGGTCCAGACTGAATCCAGCACCTCAAGCTGCTTGGTTTCAATCTGCTGCAAACGCGCTGCTTCATTCCTGATGTCGGCAAAATTCATGTTCGAGCGGAACAGCGGTACGGCCCAAGCGCCAGTGACCACCGAAATCTGCGCGTTCTTGTCCCGTGCAAGGAACCAGTTGATCTTTTGTGTGTCGGCAGGGCCAAACTGAAAGCACTGTCTTTCTCCACGCGTGTTCCAGATCAGGTTGGAGACAAAAGCGGTCGGGTTGTAATCCCGCAGTTTTGCACCATCGCTCAATGCACCGTTGATCGTGGTTTCTCCGCCCGCAAATTCAGCTCTTTCAGGTCCGAACAAGTGGCCATGGACGCGCGCTCCCGTCGCGTTGCCCAGCCAGGATTCGAAATCCTCGAACAATTCAGAGAAGCCCTGAAAGACGGAATAGGGAAACGATGTCAGGCCGTTTTCACTACCGTGTCGCGGAAAACGACTTTGCATATACAGGCCGTCGCGACCCCGGGTTCGACGCTCGACCGCTTTGGCAAAAACCCGGTCAATCTTGCCGGGATTTGGTTCAGCCAGTTTCATTGCCTCTGTCTGATCGGTCAGAAATGTCTGGTACAACCGATCCGCATGAGGCCAGATTTTACGTGCAACAAAGCAATCGGATCGGCGCAGCAGCTGCAAATGGTCGTCGTAAAAGATGTGCGGACGGCCCTGATAGTCGAATTTGGACAAGGTCAGCGACCGGCTTTCGATATGGATCGAGTACAGGCGAGCCAGCGTCTGAAAATAGCTTTCGTCCGGTATCCAGACACGCCGGAAATAACGATCATACACCTTCCGTTTCGGGTCCTGCAGAATCGCCGTGAGGGTTTGTCGCGTCAGACACCACCATTGGCTGCCCATATGCGGAACCAGCCCATCGGGTATTTTGCGTCGAAAACCCAGAAGACGTTGCAGTTTTACATAAGAATCGAACAGTTTCCGGTGTTTGCGCCATGAAAACGGAAAGCGCAGCGTAAACCTCTCAAGATCCAGGCCACCGACGGTCCAGCTCACATCAGCAGTGGTCGCGCTTTCGATAAAGTCT
The DNA here is from genome assembly GCF_013030265.1 of Ruegeria arenilitoris. GTDB lineage: Bacteria > Pseudomonadota > Alphaproteobacteria > Rhodobacterales > Rhodobacteraceae > Ruegeria > Ruegeria arenilitoris_E. The sequence goes on along the minus strand of NZ_WPZQ01000010.1, from coordinate 56,173 downwards.
TCGCGCGGCCGTTCAGACAGGTAGTCGACCAGTTCTAGCACTGGCCTCAATGGCAGGCAGGATCCCGAGGACAAATAGACATGGCGCACATCTGGGAACCGTTCCAGTATCGAGGTCGCAGCCGATTGCGAGGCCGCAACGATGCCCCAACCGCCCCATTCGCAGACGTGCCGTTCGCTAAACAATATCAGCGGATCATCGGAACAGGATGAGACGAAATTGGTATAGGTCTCTTCATGTACTTTACGGTCTACGTGAATGACCACCGGGCAGCCCGCAGCGGTCCAGTGACGGGCGACTAGTTCCGCCCGATCCAGCGCAGTGTGAACCAGCATGACGATGCCCAGAGTGCTCATGCCCAGTTCCCCTTTGACATCAGACCAAGGATCTCAAGCTGCCGCCAGTTGATGTACTTCTCTGACCATTTGCACCAAAAGACTGGCTGATCTTCCAGCTGTTCCAGATAGGCACGATACTCTCCCGAAGCGCGATAGTGCTGGTTTCGTGTCATTTCCTCGCGCGCTTTTTCACCCAGAATATCAATCAGTTTAGCATGCAGCAGCGCGCCACTGGTTTTCTCACCACCCCACTCGTCGTAAACTTGGTTCAAGCCACGAGGCAGAAGAGAGTGGGTCGAGCTGACATAGACATAGCGCTTGTCCCACTTTACCAGCGGGATTTTGTTTAGTGCAGGCGCCTTTTCCGGATTGTCCTGAAAGAAAACGCGACTGCGGGGGCCACCTTGAATCCACAAATTCCCGTAGGTCGGATTCTTGGAGATCATGTAGTTTCCCGAGTCGAACCAGGGAGAGATTTCAAACGGATCCTTCCCTTCGTGATACACCGCCTCCTGAACCGGGCCTTCCGGATACATGTCAATCAGCATCGTGCCGAAGCTGCGAACACCTGTGCTGTCCAGCCAGTCGGTCAGGGCCCGGATCGGGCGCGTGTCACAGAACGGGTAAATGAAGAACTCGTCCGGATCGACCGTCAAAACCCAATGATCACGCGCGTATTTGCGCAGCAGGTAGTTTGACCAGTCGAGACCGAAAGAAGCGCGCTTGTAGCTGGCTCTGGCGCTCCAGAGCGAGACATCTGGCTGTTCGCTCAGATACTCAGCAGTGCCATCATCGCTGTTGTTGTCGACAAAGAGAAAGTGATCGATGCCCAGTTTACGATAATAGGACAGAAAGTAGGGCAGCCGGATCTTCTCGTTGCGTACAACGCTCATCAACAGAACGCTGTCGCTTTGGATGTTGGCGGTGTTGTCTTTGAAAGGTTTCAACTCGCGTCGTTTACGCACACAGCGCAAAAGGCGGCGCTTGCGCCGCAATCTCATACGATAAGAATCCAAAAGGCTCACGCGACTGCCTAACCTTCTATGACGCGAGCATGCCCGGGTTGGCCTGAGCCGAGATCGCACCGGGCAATTACTGTTTTATGACACTTTAGCACCTTGAGAAGCAATGTATTTAAAAGGTGTTAGCCTGAAACGGGTTTTCCAACGGGATCGTTCCCCATTCAGTTCCAGCCTTTTGAATTCATCAAACCCAGCCCCTCAAGCTGCGCCCATCCGGTGTAGCGTACAGAGTGTGCGTTCCACAGGTTGGGCGCTGCGACGATTGCATCATAGTATGGCCCGAATAGGTCGGGATCATGAAAATGCTGCCGCCTCTCTTTTTCGGTTTCCGCGCTTTTGATGACCTGAGGCAAGAATTTTGTATGCAACAAGACGCCGGCGGGTGTGTCGCCCCCGGGCCCGTCATAGGCAAAATTCAGGTACCGCGGCAGGGCGGAATGGCATGAATTTACATACGCATAGCGTCTGGACCAGTGAACCAACGGGATCTTGTTGAGTGTCGGTGAGCGGTCAGGATGATCGGCAAAAAACACTCTCTCCCGCACACCACCCTGAACCCAGAGGTTTCCCAATGGGTTTTGGCGCTGTGCGCGATAAGGGCCGCTGTCGAACCAATTCAGTAGGTCCAGAGGATTGGACTGCGGATCGTATTTGTGCTGATCCAGGTGACCCTTGGGATACATGTCCAGCATCAAGGCACCAAAGGCGCTATGACCGCGGTTTTGAAGCCATGCCGTCAGATCCTTCAGTGATCTCGTGTCGTGATGGGCGTAGATCAGTAACTCGTCGGCATCCACCATCAGGGTCCAATGGTCGTGGCCGTACCGCATTTGCAGCCAAGTCAGCCAGTCCAGACCAAAGCGAGAACCGCGATAGCTGGCATCGGTTTGCCACAGGGAAACGTCCGGTTGTTCCTGCAAATACGCGACCGTTCCATCGTCGCTGCCATTATCCACCATCAGAAAGTGATCAACGCCAAGGCTGCGATAGTGACGAAAGAACCAGGGCAGGCGCTCGAGTTCATTGCGCAGGGTTGTGAAGGACAGGATGTCGCCCTTTGCGATCAATCGGGTTCTGTCCGAAAGGCTGTTCAACTGGTGACGACTGCGAAAGGATCGCCATAGAAGCCGTCGTCTTTTCATACGCAACCGATACATCTGCAGCCACCCGATTGTGTCGTGCATCTGTTCCGCAGCGTGGCTCATTTTTGATAGTCGCCAGTCTGATGCCAGCGCCAGGCGTCGGCGATCATTGTCTCTAATGTTGATCTTTTTGGCTGCCAGCCCAATTCGGTTTCAGCGCGGGCAGAGCCCGAAACCAGCTTGGTACAGTCACCTTCGCGACGTGGTCCGGTGATATAGGGCACCGTGCGATTGGTGACCGATTTCGAATGGCTGATCACGTCCAGTACCGAAAACCCTGAACCGGTTCCCAGGTTGAATACTCGACTGCCCTTATCCTGTTCCAGCCAATGCAAACCCAGAACATGCGCGTCCACCAGATCGCAGACATGCACATAATCACGAATGCAGGTGCCATCCGGTGTATCGTAATCCGTGCCATTCACGGTCAGCGCATCACGTTTGCCATCGATCGCATCCAGCATGAGCGGAACCAGATGAGTTTCCGGGCGGTGGAATTCTCCAACTTCGCTGTCCGGATCGGCGCCAGCCACGTTGAAATAGCGAAAGATCACGTGATTCAGCCGGTGTGATGCTTCGAAATCGCGCAGAATATCCTCGATCGCGCGTTTTGATGCGCCATAGGCATTCAGTGGATGCTGTGGCGTGTCCTCGTCCAGAACCACATTGTCATGCTCTCCATACGTGGCACAGGTCGAGGAGAAGACGAAATTCAAGCAATTCGCGGCAACAGCGGCTTCGATCAGGTTCAGTGATCCGGTCACGTTGTTTGACCAGTATCTGCCCGGTTCTGACATGGCCTCGCCAACCTGACTGAGCGCGGCAAAATGCATGACGGCAGCCGGTTTGTATTTGGCAAAGACCTCATCCAGCCGCTTACGGTCCAACAGGTCTCCGTGTTCGAACGGGCCGAATTTCACCGAATCCTGCCATCCGGTAACGAGATTGTCGTAGGTGATCGGAACATAGCCCGCGCGCGCCAGAGCCTTGCAGGCATGTGATCCGATATACCCGGCGCCGCCGGTTACGAGTATGTTGTTCATTTTTGGTCCCACAACATCCGGTCAGAATGTCGATTTGGTTATTCGGAGGCATGTAAGGGGGCTATTCCAGCCCCATGGCAGCCATCATCTCTTCGATCTTTGCTACGTCCTGCGGATTGTTCAGTTCCCAGAACTGCCGACCCTTGGCTTCAACCTCGACACACAGAACTTTGCGCCCGTTTTCCATGAAACGCAGCTGTTCAAGCCCTTCCAATGTCTCAAGCGGCCCGGTTGGCCAGCCTGGATAGGCCGACAGAGCGTCTGGTCGATAGGCATAGACGCCAACATGATGAAACACCGGGGTTGGTTCGGTACTGGCATAGGTTTCCGAGGTGAAAGGGATGACCTCTTTCGAAAAATACAGTGCACTGTGATCTGTGCCGAAAACGGCGGTTGTGCCCCCGACGCGGTCATGCTTGCGATCATTCAGCAAACCGTTCAGGGCATCCCCGTCGCAGCGCAACACAGGGGTCGCAACGCCTGCCCCGGGTGCGGCGCGCAATCCTTCGATCAGGTCTTCGACAAACCAGTGCGGCGTCAGGGGTGCGTCCCCCTGCAAATTCACAACGATGTCATACCCATTGCCCAGAACCGAGTGCGCCTCGGCGCAGCGTTCGGTGCCATTGGCGCAGTTCTCCGAAGTCATGGTGACTTCTGCCCCGAAACCTTCCGCGACTTCGCGAATGCGGTCGTCATCGGTGGCCACCACAACGCGGTCGACGCCAGCGACCGATTTTGCGGCACGCCATGACCGTTCAATCAGCGTCATCGAGTTACCGGTCGCACCAGTCAGCGGCACAAGAGGTTTGCCCGGATAGCGCGACGAGGCGTAGCGGGCAGGGATCGCAATCAGAACGGACATCAGGCCTCCTTCAGCTCAACACCCGGAGCATAGGCGATGAAGAACGGGTTGGCATAGCCGTCCTTGCCGTATGTCAGCGGGGAGTGATCGTCGAACCGCACGACATCACCGCCGGCACCGGCCAGCACTGCGTGCCCGGCGGCCGTGTCCCATTCCATAGTGCGACCTACACGAGGATAGATGTCGGCCTCGCCGGTGGCGACCAGGCAGAACTTCAGCGACGAACCCGCGCTTTTGCTGTCCTGCACCTGATATTTGTTGATGTAATCGTCTGTTGCCTGATCACGATGGGATTTTGAGGCGACGACCAAAAGCGCCGTATTGTCCGGTTTAGAGACTGATATTGGTGTCAACTCGCCTGTCTGCTCTTTGTTCAGAGCACCGGATTCTTCAACCGATTGCCCATCAGCCTGAGTATAGAACATACGCCCTCGCGCAGGGGCATAGACCACACCGCGGGTCGGGACACCATTCTCCACCAGCGCAATGTTCACCGTGAAATCACCACGGCGGTTGATGAATTCTTTGGTACCATCCAGCGGGTCGACAATCAGGAACGTATCGCCCTTTTCCGAATGCGAGGCGGCCTGTTCTTCGGTCACCAACAGGATATCGGGGAATGCTGTCCGCAGTCCTGCCGAGATCAGGGCATCTGCGGCTTCGTCTGCCTCGGTGACGGGGCTGGCATCTGATTTGACCTTCACGTCGAAATCATCCGCCTCGTAAATCTCCATGATCTTGTCGCCTGCTTCCAGGGCCAGACGTCGGATGACGGGAATGAGGGCGTCGTAGGTCACAAAAATGCTCCGTTCCTGAGGTTTGTTGATCCGAAAACCTGACCGACTTATGATGTGCCGGATACGGAACGGCAAGAATTTCATGCCAGATTGCAGGCGATAAAGCAGGAAAGAACGTTCGAGTGTTCTATTACAAGCGAAATCAATCGCTGCTGGGCGGTGCATTCACGACGGCGGAACTCGTATTCCATGCCGTTGTGCGCAACGTTCGATCACAGCACTCCAATGCGGTGATCGCCATCGTGATGAACATCATACAGGTTCTGGCGCTCGTTGTTGTGTTCTATCTGATCATGTCGCTCGTCGGGACGCGGGTGGCAAAGATCCGGGGTGAATATGTCCTGTATCTGTTGTCGGGTGTCTTTTTATTCCTGACGCATATCAAGGCCGTCAGTTCGGTCGCTGGTGTCGGTATCGGCAACAACCCGATGATGCTGCATTCGCCAATGAACATCATGGTGATGTTGCTGGCCGCTGCATTCGGTTCGTTTTACACGCAAATTGTTTCGTTGATCGTGATCCTGTTCCTCTACAGCGTGACGATCTCCCCAATCGAGATTCAGGATCCGGGTGGCGCATTCGCGATGCTTGTTTTGGCCTGGTTCACTGGGTGTACGGTTGGTCTGATCTTCATGGCACTGAAACCATGGATTCCGCAGACTTCGGAGATACTCAACAATGTCTATCGCCGGATGAACATGATCTTTTCCGGAAAGATGGTCGTGGCGAACGCGCTCGGGGGTGCCTGGCTGGCGGCGTTCTCGTGGAACCCATTGTTTCACGTAATCGACCAATGCCGGGGGTTCGTATTCCGGAACTATTTTCCAAGAAACACAAGTTGGGAATACGCTCTTTGGGTCGGGCTCGCGTTGATGATGATCGGGTTGCTGGGCGTGTTCTTTACCCGCAAACACGTATCGCAGAGCTGGAGTGCGCGTCGCTAGGTTGCAACGCGCAGGGTTAGGTTGATGCGGCCACCTTTGGGCAACAACCGGGATGAGCCAAACCGGATCCGGTCGACCCCGTGATATGCGAGACGCGCCGGACCTCCCATGATGACAACGTCACCCGAGTTCAGCCAAATGGACTCGGTCTTGCCGCCCCGGGTCGTGTTTCCAATTCGAAAGAGTGCATCATCGCCCAGCGAGACAGATAGAACGGGCCAAGAGAAATCCGCTTCGTCCCTGTCCTGGTGAAGGCCCATCCGGGCACCCTCGCCATAATAGTTGATCAGGCAGCAATCGGGATCGCGATCGGGACTGCAGAGGTCTTTCCACATCTGCAGGATAACATCCGGAATAGCAGGCCATGCCGCGCCTTTCGGATGGGTGTCCTGATATCGATACCCGGCTTTGTCTGACACCCAGCCCAGACCCCCGGCCGAGGTCATGCGTACGGACATCTGCTTGCCCGATGGGGTGGTGGGATGGAACAGGGGCGCGGATTTCAGAATCGGACGCAAGACATCGATCAGCTGCGTTTGCGCGGCCCCGTCCAGATAGCCTTTTCTGATATCGAACCCCCGCAAAAGCAGCCGTGCCATTCAAGAATCCCCAATCCTTGCCAAAACCTTGCCAAAAAAGGCTACAGAATCCCGAAAACCTGCATTTCAGAACGCTTGCAGGCCTCTTGTCCCGCCCTTATATACGCCGGGACGCGCGATGGTGTAGTGCTGTCGCGCAGCACTGATCGGGGCCGGATGCCATAACGGGTCCGGACCTCGGGACATCGCCTTGAAGAGAAAGGGATTGAAAATATGGGAAAAGTAATCGGCATTGACCTCGGTACCACAAACTCGTGCGTTGCCATCATGGACGGCTCGCAGCCGAAGGTCATCGAAAACGCAGAAGGGGCGCGGACCACGCCCTCGATCGTCGCCTTCACCGAAGATGAGCGACTGGTCGGTCAGCCTGCAAAACGCCAGGCGGTCACCAACCCCGACAACACCATCTTTGGCGTAAAGCGTCTGATCGGTCGTCGTGTGGATGATGCAGAAGTCGAAAAAGATAAGAAAATGGTGCCGTACGCCATCGTCGATGGCGGCAATGGCGACGCGTGGGTTGAAGCCCGCGGTGAAAAATACTCCCCAAGCCAGATCTCGGCCTTCACTCTGGGCAAGATGAAGGAAACTGCCGAGAGCTATCTGGGTGAGGAAGTCACGCAGGCGGTTATCACCGTTCCGGCATACTTCAACGACGCACAGCGTCAGGCCACCAAAGACGCCGGTAAAATCGCCGGTCTGGAAGTGCTGCGGATCATCAACGAGCCGACAGCTGCTGCGCTGGCCTATGGTCTGGACAAAGAAGAAACCCAAACCATCGCGGTTTATGACCTTGGTGGTGGTACCTTCGATGTGACTATTCTGGAAATCGACGACGGCCTGTTCGAGGTTAAGTCGACCAACGGTGACACCTTCCTGGGTGGTGAAGACTTTGACATGCGCATCGTCAACTACCTGGCGGACGAGTTCAAAAAAGAACACGGTGTCGACCTGTCGCAAGACAAGATGGCCCTGCAGCGCCTGAAAGAAGCCGCTGAAAAAGCCAAGATCGAGCTGTCCTCGACCTCGCAAACCGAAATCAACCAGCCGTTCATCTCGATGGGTGCAAACGGTCAGCCGCTGCACATGGTCATGAAACTGACCCGTGCCAAGCTGGAATCGCTGGTTGGCGACCTGATCAAGAAGTCGATGAAGCCTTGCCAGGCTGCTCTGAAAGACGCAGGCCTGTCGGCTGGCGACGTGGACGAGGTTGTTCTGGTCGGTGGTATGACCCGGATGCCGAAAGTGATCGAAGAGGTCACCAAGTTCTTCGGTAAAGAGCCGCACAAGGGTGTGAACCCGGACGAAGTTGTTGCCATGGGCGCCGCCATTCAGGCCGGTGTTCTGCAGGGCGACGTCAAAGACGTGGTTCTGCTGGACGTGACCCCGCTGTCGCTGGGCATCGAGACGCTGGGTGGCGTGTTCACCCGTCTGATCGACCGCAACACCACGATCCCGACCAAAAAGTCTCAGGTCTTCTCGACCGCTGAGGACAATCAGAACGCCGTGACCATCCGCTGTTTCCAGGGTGAGCGCGAAATGGCCGCGGACAACAAGATCCTGGGTCAGTTCAATCTGGAAGAGATCCCGCCCGCACCGCGCGGCATGCCTCAGATCGAGGTGACTTTTGACATCGATGCCAACGGCATTGTCTCGGTTTCGGCCAAGGACAAAGGCACCGGCAAAGAGCAGAAGATCACCATCCAGGCCTCGGGCGGTCTGTCGGACGAAGATATCGACAAGATGGTCAAGGACGCCGAGGAAAACGCCGAGGCAGACAAGGCCCGCAAAGAGCTGGTCGAAGCCAAGAACCAGGCCGAAAGCCTTGTTCACGCGACCGAGAAATCGATCGAGGAACATGGCGACAAGGTCGACCCGTCGACCGTCGAAGCGATCGAGCTGGCCGTTGCCGCGCTCAAGGATGAGCTGGAAACGGACAATGCGGACAAGATCAAGTCGGGCATCCAGAACGTGACCGAAGCGGCCATGAAACTGGGTGAAGCCATCTATAAGGCGCAAGCGGAAGAGGGCGAAGATGAGCCTGCCGCCGCGGATGCCGCACCGGGTGATGACGATATTGTCGATGCCGAGTTCGAAGATCTGGACGACGACAAGCGTAACTAACGGGTAACCGGGCCAATTTGGGCCGGTCCGGTTGCCGGGCCGGCCCGATTACGTTGAGGCATAAGGAAATACTGATGTCAAAACGCGACTATTACGAAGTACTCGGCGTGTCCAAGAGCGCTTCGTCGGATGAAATCAAAAAGGGCTTTCGCAAAAAAGCCAAAGAACTTCATCCAGACCGCAACAAGGACAATCCGGATGCTGAAGCGCAGTTCAAAGAGGCCAACGAGGCCTATGATGTGCTGCGTGATGCCGACAAAAAAGCTGCTTATGACCGCTTTGGTCATGCGGCGTTTGAGAACGGCATGGGTGGCGGTGGTCGTCCCGGTGGCGGATTTGGCTCTGGTGATTTCTCCAGCGCGTTTTCGGATGTCTTCGACGATCTGTTCGGCGATTTCATGGGTGGCCAGCGTGGTGGCGGCGGTGGACGTCGCGCGGCACGTGGATCGGACCTGCGCTACAACCTGCGCGTAACGCTGGAAGAAGCCTATTCCGGCCTGCAGAAAACTATCAATGTACCCACTGCCGTGGCCTGTTCATCCTGTGATGGCACCGGTGCGGAAAGTGGTGTTGAGCCAACAACCTGTCCGACCTGTTCGGGTATGGGCAAGGTGCGGGCGCAACAGGGCTTCTTCACGGTCGAACGAACCTGTCCGACCTGTTCTGGCCTTGGTCAGATCATCAAGAACCCCTGTAAATCCTGCAACGGCGCGGGCCGTGTCGAAAAAGAGCGTGCTCTTTCGGTCAATATCCCTGCCGGTGTTGAAACCGGTACTCGTATTCGCCTTGCTGGCGAGGGTGAGGCCGGAATGCGCGGTGGCCCTCCGGGTGATCTCTACATATTTGTCGAAGTCGCGCAGCATCAGCTGTTCGAGCGTGACAGCATAAACCTTTACTGCCGCGTTCCGGTAAGCATGGCCAAGGCCGCGCTGGGTGGTTCGATCGAAGTACCGACCATCGATGGTGGTCGTGGTCGCGTGCAGATCCCGGCCGGCAGCCAGTCTGGCCGCCAGATGCGTCTGCGTAGCAAAGGTATGCCCGCGCTGCGTGGTGGCGGAGTTGGCGACATGTTCATCGAACTGGCCGTCGAGACCCCGGTGAACCTGACCAGCCGTCAGAAAGAACTGCTGCGTGAGTTCGAAGATCTGGGTGAAGACAACCACCCGGAATCAAAGAGCTTTTTCTCATCCGTCAAATCCTTTTGGGATGGGATGAAGGGCTAAAAGCCCAGCAATCAAGAATGTTAGGCCGGTTCGTCAGAGCCGGCCTTTTTTGTTCCTTAGGTCCAGTTTGATCTGAAACCGGTTCAGATTGGCCCTTGAAACCCGGTCCAAGCCCTGAGATTGTCCGCGCGAACCGTTGGGGTGCCCCGTCTTGGGGCTGAGAGGCGTGAATGCGCTAACCCATCGAACCTGATCCGGGCAATACCGGCGTAGGGAACGGTCTTAGTGCACAGACGTTTTCCATGCCCGTTGCCCTTTGAATATGGAGCAACGACATGGCGCATATTGCCCTGACAATCGCAGGATCGGACAGCGGAGGTGGTGCCGGAATTCAGGCCGACCTCAAGGCGATGTCCGCGCTGGGTGTCTATGGCGCCAGCGTTCTGACCGCAGTGACGGCGCAAAACACTCAGGCGGTAACCGCGGTACACGGGATTCCATTGGAGGTGATCTCCGCGCAGATCGAAGCGGTTCTGAGCGATCTCGATGTCGGTGCGATCAAAATTGGGATGTTGGCAACGCCCGAAATCATCCAGACAGTGGCTCAGGGGATTTCTGGTTTCGAAGGTCCGGTGGTGCTTGACCCGGTGATGGTCGCTAAATCCGGTGATGCCTTGTTGGCCGCTGAGGCGGTTCAGACTTTGCGTGACGTGTTGTTGCCCCGTGCGACGGTGATAACGCCCAACCTGCCCGAAGCTGCCTGTCTGCTGGAACAAACCGCAGCCAGGACGCCCGAAGATATGATCGCCCAAGGTCTTGGCCTTTGTGAGATGGGTGCACGTGCCGTTCTGATGAAAGGCGGTCATGGAGAGGGCGAAATCTGCCACGACTTACTGATTGATGCGTCGGGTAAAGTGGCTGATTTCAAAGCGCCTCGCAAATCCACAAGAAACACCCACGGCACCGGGTGCACATTGTCATCCTCGATTGCCGCCGGACTTGCACAGGGATTGAACCTGACAGAAGCAGTGGCTCAGGCGCATGGATATCTGCAGGGCGCAATTGCCCGCGCGGATGACCTTTGCATTGGGCAGGGCCATGGTCCGGTGCACCATTTCCATCAGGTCTGGTCGGCGTGACGGTCTGGTCTGTCATAGGTGCCGGTGTTGCCGGTCTGGCGGTCGCGAGTGAACTGGTTTCCCGTGGCGCACGCGTTCAGGTCTTTGATCCTGGCGGCCCGCCTGGCCCACATGGGTGTTCCTGGTGGGCTGGTGGCATGCTGGCACCATGGTGCGAATACGAGAACGCCGAGGAACCTGTGCTGCGACTGGGTCAACAGGCCATCGATTGGTGGGCGGACCGAACGCAGGTACACAGACAAGGTACCCTCGTTGTTGCCAATGCCCGGGATTTGCCGGATCTGCGTCGTTTCGCACGCCGTACTGAAGGTTTTGAACAGGTTGAACAGGAAAAAATCTCCTTATTAGAGCCTGATCTACATGGATTCGGAAAGGGTTTGCATTTTAGCGCAGAGGCGCATGTCGATCCCCGGCAGGCGCTGAACGATCTCTATCGTCAGCTGTGCGAACAAGGGGTGGAGTTTCACCAGAAACTCGCGCCTGCGAAGATGGAGAATGCAATCGACTGCCGCGGGCTGCATGCGCGTGAGTACTTGCACGATCTGCGCGGCGTGAAGGGTGAGATGTTGGTGATCCGCTGCCCGGATGTGGCGCTGAACCGCCCCGTACGTCTGCTACATCCACGCATGCCGCTTTACATCGTGCCGCGCGGCGACGGCATTTACATGCTGGGCGCGACGATGATCGAATCTGAGGACAGCAGCCGTATCACTGCGCGTTCGATGCTGGAACTGCTGAGCGCGGCCTATGCCCTGAATCCGGCCTTCGGAGAAGCTGAGGTCTTGGAAATCGGTGTCGATCTTCGCCCAGCCTTTCCCGACAACTTGCCACGCATCCGGCGGCTGGGTCGGACAATCTATGCCAATGGCCTCTATCGCCACGGCTATTTGCTGGCGCCTGCATTGGCGCAGGGCGTTGCCGATCTGGCGTTGGAAAACAAACACTCGGAGATGGTTGATGAAGATCGTCCTTAACGGTGAATCGCGCGACGTGCGCGCGGAAACCTTGTCTGAACTGCTGAAGGAATGCGGGTTCTCTGGTCGCGTTGCCACGGCAGTGAACGAAGATTTCGTCCCGTCCAGTCTGCGCATTGCCCACAAACTGGCCGAAGGCGACCGGATCGAAGTTGTTGCGCCAATGCAGGGGGGCTGAGCATGAAACGGTTTTACGGCACCGATTTGCCAAACCCCCTGATGCTGGGAACAGCGCAATATCCCAGCCCTGCCATTCTGGAACAGGCTTTTCGCCAAAGCGCAGCAGGCGTGGCCACGGTTTCGCTCCGCCGTGAAGGGGCGGGCGGCGCGGGACAGACGTTCTGGTCCATGATCCGTGAGCTTGGCGTGCTGGTTTTGCCGAACACGGCTGGATGCCACACGGTCAAAGAGGCAGTTACCACGGCTCATATGGCACGTGAGGTGTTTGATACGCCCTGGATCAAGCTGGAACTGATCGGTCACACGGACAGCCTGCAGCCGGATGTGTTTCAGTTGGTCGAGGCCGCTCGCATCCTGACCGAGGATGGGTTTCAGGTGTTCCCGTACACAACGGACGATCTGATCGTCGGAGAACGGTTGCTGGCCGCCGGCTGCGAGGTCCTGATGCCCTGGGGCGCGCCAATCGGGTCAGGTCGCGGGCTGAACAACGAATACGCATTGCGTGCCATGCGTGCTGAATTCCCGGATGTGCCACTGGTTGTTGATGCAGGCATCGGTCTGCCAAGCCATGCGGCCCACGCAATGGAACTGGGCTTTGATGCCGTTCTTCTGAACACAGCCGTTGCCCGTGCGGGTGATCCGGCTGCGATGGCCAAGGCGATGGCACTGGCGGTTCAGGCCGGACAATTGGCCCATCAGGCCGATCCGATCGAAGCGCGCGACATGGCCGAGGCCTCTACTCCCGTTATTGGAAAGGCATTCCTGTCATGACCCTTGATCGATTTTACCCGATCTTTGATCACTCAGACTGGTTGCGCCGAATGCTGCCTTTGGGTGTTAAGCTGGTACAGCTGCGGATCAAGGATCAGCCAGACGACGTTGTGCGTCACGAGATCGAAGTGTCACAAGCTCTGTGTCGCGAACATGGTGCTGTGCTGGTGGTGAATGACTACTGGCAGGCAGCTATCGAAGTGGGCTGCGACTGGATTCATCTGGGTCAGGAAGATTTGGATGACGCCGATCTCAAGGCGATCCGCAAGGCCGGTCTGAAACTGGGTGTTTCAACCCATGATGATGACGAGCTCGAGCGCGTCCTGGTAATGGGCCCGGATTATGTCGCGCTGGGCCCTGTTTACCCGACCATCCTGAAAAAGATGAAATGGCATCAACAGGGCTTGCCGCGGGTGACCGAATGGAAAGCACGAGTAGGTGACATCCCCTTGGTCGGTATTGGCGGTATGAGTGTTGAACGCGCGCGCGGCGTATTCGAGGCTGGCGCGGATATCGTTTCAGTTGTCACCGACATCACACTCAACGACGATCCCGAAGGGCGTGTGCGTGAATGGATCGAGGTCTGCAAATGACGCGCTATTCCCGACAAATGATCCTGCCCGAGGTTGGAGATGATGGGCAGAAACGCCTTTCCAACTCGCGGGTTCTTGTGATCGGCGCGGGTGGTTTGGCAGCACCTGTTTTGCCTTTGTTAACCGGGGCTGGGGTTGGCCATCTGACGGTGATGGATGGGGATGTCGTTGAGCAATCGAACCTCCATCGCCAGACCTTGTTTACAGAGAAAGACTGCGGCCGCTCAAAGGCAGAGGCGGCGGCTCAGCGTTGCCGGGAACTAAACAGAGAAATCGAAATCTCTGACTTGAATCAGCCTCTAACAAGCGAAAACGTGGCAAACTTGGTATCCAAACATGATTTGGTATTGGACTGCGCGGACAGCTATGCAGCCAGCTACACCTTGTCAGACAGTTGCCTGGAGCTGAGAAAACCCCTGATCAGCGCGTCTGTTCTGGGGCTGTCAGGTTATGTCGGTGGGTTCTGTGGCAGAGCCCCCTCATTGCGCGCGGTTTTCCCCGAATCTCCTGATAGTGGCGCAAGCTGCGCCACAGCAGGGGTGTTGGGTCCCGTGGTTGCCATGTTGGGTTCGCTTCAGGCGCAGATGGCGCTGGGCGTCATCCTTGGTCTTGAGCCGAGCTCTTTGGGGCATCTCGTGCAGTTCGATGCGCGTACGTTCCGCAGTACCGGATTTCGCTTTGATCAAGCACCCGAGCCAGCACAGGCATTCCGCTTTGTTTCCGCCAGTCAGCTGAGCGAGGCTGACGTGATTGTTGAGCTAAGGGATGCGGCGGAGGCGCCGGAGCTTATTCATCCGAGTGCCAAACGGACGACTCCTGAAGATCTCATATCAGAGCCTAACAAGGAAAAAAGATTGGCTCTGTGTTGCGCGACCGGCCTGCGGGCATGGCGCGCTGCTGAACGTATTCAACCGGATTGGCCGGGCGAGATCGTCCTCGTTGCGGCCTCAACCTCGTGAACAGAAGGAAACGCGAGACATGAAAAAGCTGATTACAGCTGTTGCCCTGTTGGCCGCTGCGCCTGCTTGGGCCGAAGACAAGATGACTTTGTTGCTGGATTGGTTCGTGAACCCGGATCACGGACCAATCATCATTGCGCAGGAAAAGGGTTACTTTGCCGATCAGGGGCTTGAGGTCGAGGTCATACCGCCTGCAGATCCGTCAGCCCCGCCGCGTCTGGTTGCAGCCGGACAGGCCGATTTGGCGGTATCCTATCAACCGCAGCTGCACTTGCAGATTCACGAAGGCCTGCCGCTTAAGCGTGTCGGTACGCTGGTTGCAACACCGCTGAACTGTCTGCTGGTGCTCAAAGACGGTCCGATCGAAACGCTTGCCGATCTCAAGGGTAAGAAGGTTGGTTTTTCAGTAGCGGGCGTCGAAGAGGCTGTTTTGTCCGCGATGCTGGGCGTGCATGACGTCGCCTTGGATGACATCGAAATGATCAACGTCAATTTCTCTCTGTCTCCGTCGCTGATGACCGGGCAGGTCGATGCAGTTATCGGGGCATTCCGCAACTTTGAACTGAACCAGATGGATATCGAGGGTGTCGCCGGCCGTTGCTTCTATATCGAAGAAGAAGGTGTGCCGCCCTATGATGAACTGATCTACGTCGCCAATCCTGATACGATGGACGCCGACAAAATCGCCCGCTTTCTGGCCGCAACCGAGAAGGCCACGCAGTTCATCGTCAACAACCCAGAAGAAAGCTGGGAAATCTTCGCCGCAACCTCAGTTGAGTTGCAGGATGAGCTGAATGCCCGCGCCTGGGTGGATACATTGTCCCGCTTCGCGCTGCGCCCTGCGGGTTTTGACGCAGGCCGCTATGCCCGGTTCGAGGCTTTCCTGAAAGACAGCGGCATGATCGACAGCATCAACCCTGTCAGCGACATCACTATCGATGTGACTTCACAATGAGCGATTATGGCAAAGCCTTCACGTTGATGCGTGATACTGCACAGGGGCCGTGGCGGGACTACACCCGCCACGCCTTTGTCGAAGGGATGAAGGACGGAACGCTCCCACGTGAGGCGTTCCTGCATTATCTGCGACAGGATTATGTGTTTCTGATCCACTTTTCCCGCGCTTGGGCGCTGGCGGTGGTGAAATCTGAAACGCATGATGAGATGCTGGCTGCCTCCCGCACCGTAAATGGTTTGATCAGCGAAGAGATGAAGCTGCATATCGGCATTTGCGAGGCCGAAGGCATCCCGCAGGATCAGCTGTTCGCCACACCGGAGCGGGCCGAAAACCTCGCTTATACACGCTATGTGCTTGAGGCGGGTTACAGCGGTGATCTGCTTGATCTGCTCGCGGCCCTTGTACCTTGTGTGATGGGATATGGTGAAATCGGCACCCGACTTGCTGTCGAGGCGACCTCTGAGACCTATCGCGACTGGATCGACGCTTATTCGAGCGATGAGTATCAACAGGCCTGCTATGCGGTTGGAGAGCTGTTAGATTCGGCTCTAACACGGCGCATTGGTGCTAATTTTGAGGCATCCCCACGCTGGGATCGCCTGTGCCAGACGTTCCGTACCGCGACTGAGCTTGAGGTCAATTTCTGGCAAATGGGCTTTACCCCATGACACCAGCGCCCGATCTGATCTTCGAGGGCCAGGCGTCTATCGGCAGCGCGAGCCTGTTCGCGCCATTGTCGTTGTCGCTGGCGTCCGGGCAGTGGACCTGCCTTTTGGGTGGATCGGGCGTTGGAAAAACCACAGTCCTGCGGTTGATCGCGGGGCTGGACACTGGCGCTGATTTTTCTGGCCAGATCGCCGCCAGTGACGGGAAACCAGTCGCTGAGCGTGTCGCCTACATGGCGCAGAACGATCTTTTGCTGCCATGGGCGACCGTTGCGCAGAACGTCTCGCTGGGTGCACGGCTGCGGGGCGAGAAAATCGATCGGAATCGACGGGATCGTTTGATCGCGCGCATGCGATTGACGGACCACATGAACAAGAAACCTGCCGAACTTTCGGGTGGTCAACGTCAGCGTGTGGCTCTGGCCCGCACGTTGATGGAGGATCGACCGATTGTCCTGTTGGATGAACCTTTTTCCGCCCTCGATGCACGAACCCGGGCCGATATGCAGGATCTGGCAGCAGAGGCCTTGCAGGGTCGGACCGTTCTGCTGGTTACCCATGATCCGGCCGAGGCGGCACGGTTGGGACAAACAATTGTGGTCATGACCCAGCACGGATTGACCCATTGCCAACCTCCGCCCGCGCCCGCCCCACGTAAAGTCGACGATCTGGAGACGCTGGAAACACAAGGCTCGTTGCTCAGATTGTTGAGAGAGGAAGCCGCGTGAAATACCTTTCCGCCCTTGCAGCAACCTTGTTTGCCCTTGGCGTGTGGCAGGCAATTGTCAGCCTGACGGGTTTGCCCAAGTTTATTCTGCCCGGCCCCGCGCTTGTGGTCGAGACATGGTGGCAGAATCGCTGGTTAATCGCGGAACACACCTGGATCACGGCGGTCGAGGTTCTGATCGGACTGGCCTGCGGAACATTTCTGGGTGTGATCACTGCGTTGCAGCTGGCAAATTCACGGGCTGCGCGCGTTCTGGTCCAGCCCATGTTGGTATTTACGCAAGCTTTGCCGGTCTTTGCGTTGGCACCGCTACTAACACTGTGGCTGGGCTATGGTCTTTGGTCCAAGGTCGCGATGGCGGTGTTGATCATCTATTTTCCGATCACCTCATCATTCTTTGACGGATTGATGCGGACGCCCACCGGATATCTGGATCTTGCGCGGACAATGCAGGCCAGTTCACGCTCGGTATTGTGGCATATTCGGATTCCTGCTGCGTTGCCCTCACTCGCCTCTGGTATGCGGCTGGCGGCGGTCTACGCGCCAATCGGTGCCGTGATTGGTGAATGGGTAGGATCATCGCAAGGGCTGGGTTATCTGATGTTGCTGGCCAATGGCCGCGCCAAGACCGATCTGATGTTTGCCGCGATGCTGACCCTGGGTGTGTTTTCCATTGTCCTGCATATACTTGTACGCCACGCGACAGCTCGTATGGCAGGTGAGGCCCATTAACCAATCGGAAACCTATTCTGAGCCAGTCTGAGCGCATGACTCAGGACGCCTTTGCTGAAGCCCCGATGCTGTTTGAAAGTGACGAAGCCCCGGTGGCGCCGCTGCCCTCGGGTCGATTACCGTCTTATATCAAGGACCATCGTAAACGCCTGCGTGAACGCTTCATGTCGGGTGGATCTGCGGCGATGCCGGATTATGAGCTGTTGGAACTTGTGTTGTTTCGTTCGATCCCCCGGCAGGACGTGAAGCCGCTGGCCCGGGCGTTGCTGGACGCGTTTGGAGATTTCAACCGCGTGCTGACCGCACCCGAAGAGCGGCTTCGCCAGATCAAGGGGGTGGGTGACACGGTGATCACCGACCTGAAGATACTCGAGGCCTGCGCCCACCGCATGGCCCGCGCGCGGGTGATGCAACGCCATGTGATCTCGGGTTGGGATGCGCTTATAGACTATTGCCACACCACAATGGCGCATCGCGAAACCGAACAATTCCGGGTGTTCTATCTGGATCGCAAGAACGTTCTGATCGAGGATGAAGAACAGGCCAAGGGTACGGTGGACCATGTGCCCGTTTATCCGCGAGAGGTGGCGAAACGCGCATTGGAACTGAATGCCTCTGCCCTGATCCTGGTACACAATCATCCCTCGGGCGATCCGACACCGTCACAATCGGATATCGATATGACAAACCGTATTCAGGACGCCTGTACTGCGCTGGGACTGACCCTGCATGATCACCTGATTATCGGAAAATCAACTGAATTGAGTTTCAGGTCGCAAGGCTATCTATAGAGGTCACTCGACCCAGATCTCGACCCTGCGATTGACCTTTCGGCCCCAATCCGTGTCATCGCAGGCCATCGGCATGGCTTCGCCGAACCCTTCGACATCGATCTCGACACTTTCCGGAACTGCAGTTTCAACGGCATTCAGTACCGCATTCCGCACGGTCTGCGCGCGGCGAAGCGCGATGCGTGCATTGGCCGAGGCCGCACCGTCCCCGTCACTGAAACCCACAAAGATCAGCTTGCGCGCATCAAACGCCCCGCTTTCAAGCGCCTGCGCGAGGTGCTGAATGTTCGAGCGTGATTGTGCATCGGGTCGGGATGAACCCGTTTCGAACCGAAATGATAGCGAAAGGCGCGACAAGGGCCTTAGCGTTTCGATCATCCGCTGCAGCTCTTCCATGCCCACTTCGGCCCCGCCGGCGGTGATGGCGTTTGCTAACCGATCCCCTTGCAATCCGATGCGGATCGTTTCGGGTGACTGATCAACAAACCCGGCTTGCCGGATCACCATCTGCGCCTCGGCGCTTTGAGTGTAGGCCAGAAACTGCCGGACAATCTTTGGCAGCCGGCGTTGCGGCAAATACATGAACATCGGTGACGTCAGAGGATAATCCTCGGTTTTGATCGATTGCCGTGTTGCCGTCAGAGCGTATCCGCAGCCGCCAGATAAAGGCAAAGCTTGCGCCGGACCAACCCCGGCATGACTGGCGATACCAATGGCAAAGGGGTCATCTGCTACGGCTTTCACCAGATCGCTACTGCGGGCGTGCCGTTCGATAACCACCTCAGGCGGCGCATCGGCAGAGATTAACAGCAAATCTTCTGCGGCCTGCGCAAGTCCACCACCCGCATCCGGCAGATGCAACGCAATTGGCGCATCCGGCCCGCCCAGCTCTGCCCAGTTTGTGACCTCTCCGGCAAAAACCCGAGCCAGATCGCTTGGTAGAATCCGACGGATCGGATTTTCCCTTGATACAACAGGGACCATGGCATCCAGCGCCAGGACCCGCGATCGGCGAGGCCGGGTCAGATCACCAATCCCAGCCTCTTGAGCCGCTTCATTTTCCTCAGGGCGGATTTCGCGCAAGGCCATGACGATGTCAGCCTCATCCCCGATCAGGTCAGCGAAACCCCGCGCGGTGTTTCCAGCGTGAAATGTCAGGCGACCCAGCGGTGCCTGACGCCCCGGCTGTTGCAGTGCGTAGACAAATAGACCTTCCTCTAAATCCGTGCGGTTCGTCTCCAGACCTTCTTGTCGGGCGAAGCCTTCGATCAAGGCAGGCATCAGAGCGTCAGCTATGACCGAGGAACCCGAAAAACTGACTTCAGCAACGAAATCGATGAGATTGGGACAGGCGAGACCCTCACAGGTGACCCCGGATCCATCCACGGTCAGCTCGCCAAATTGCGTATCAACGCGATAAAACTCGCCATCATAGCTTAACAGATTGCCTGTGACCTCGACCTTACCGTCGTGTGAGGTCAGGGTAATGTCCTGCGCCGCGACACCTGCAGCACCTGCAAAAAACGACAACATCGTAGTTGCCGCGCGAAGAAAATACATAGGGGACCGTTAAACTGCCTGCGGTTACTTTGCCGCGATTGTCAGGTCTTCGAACAGATTATTCAACACCAGAAAATTCTGGTCTGCGGAACAATCCGGCATCGGCAGTGTCAGGTCACGCGACCGCAGACGGCGATCCGCGCGGATTTCCAGCGATTGAACGCTCAGTTCACGCCCACAATTTGCCTCTGTCACTTCCGCTTCGACGGTGAGTGCGATCTCACCGTTCTGATCCGTTTGACCGGCCGGAAAGGTATACAGTTCGACATTGTGTGCACTTGCTGAGCCTGCGACGCCCAGGTGAACCACGTTGCCCACACCCTGAGCTTGCGGGTTCGCCCAGACATGCCCGGCCTCGCCATAGCTTGCACCAAACTCCAGCGCATGTAGCTGAAGCTCGGTGTTTCCCCGCCATTGCAGGGCAACGCGGTTGTATGCCGCGAAATCCGGGACGTGAGTTGTGGCGACTGTTCCGGCATTGTCTTCGAAGGAAATCAGGAAAATCGCATATTCGGAAAGCACCGGGATGGTCAGGTCAATACGGCCGTCCTCATCTGTCCTGGCTGTGAACGTCATTCCGCTGTGGTGAAGCTCGACATTCTGGCTGGGCTTACAGGGGGCCTTTAAGGTCAATCGAGCAGCGGCCTGTGGTGCGGCGACTGCGCGTGCGCTCAGATTACAGTCTACCTGCTGTTGAGGGTCTGTAGGCTTGGCGCGAATTGTTCGGTTTGCCGGGGATGTCACTGAACTCTCAGTGTCTGCCGGTGAAGTAGAGGTCAGAACAACACTTTCGAGTCCGGGGATTACAGAACTTTCGTTTGTCACGGAGGCATGCTGAATGGTCGCGCCTTTGTGTTGCGCGTTCGGACCGTTCTGCATCAGGTAACCAATCGCAAGAGCACAGGCCACTGTGCCACAGGTGGTCACGTAGTTCTTAATGACAAACAAGACACCCTCCCCAGTTGAAGGAGCGAGTCGCAATTTCATTAACAATCGCGGCCAATATGTGGCCGCGACGCGGAGTCATTGTGTCCGAGGTTGGGTGACGTCAGGTCAAACGGCCGTGGCAGTGTTTGAACTTCTTACCCGAACCGCAGGGACATTTGTCATTGCGTGACGGGTTACCCCAGGTTTCAGGGTCATCTTCGACAAAACCGGGACGCGGATCACCCGAGGCTTCGGCCTCGGCCACGGCTTCGGCCTGATCGGTAGCCTCTTTGATCTGCGCCTGCTGTGCCGCCATCTGAGCCATCATTTCGCGCTGTTCTTCTTCGGACAGCGGGCGAACACGGGCCAGTTGCTGGGTCACGGTTTCCCGTAGGCCCTCCAGCATCGATTCAAACAGCTGGAAGCTTTCGGTCTTGTACTCATTCAGTGGATCACGCTGAGCGTAACCGCGGAATCCAACAACCGAGCGCAGATGCTCGAGCGTCAGCAGATGCTCGCGCCATTTGCCGTCAATGGTCTGCAGCAACACTTGTTTTTCGATGTTGCGCATGTTTTCCGGGCCGAAAGCGACGGCTTTTTGCGCCATCATATCGTCAGTGGTCTTGATGAGGCGTTCGCGAATTTCTTCGTCATCAACACCTTCTTCGGCGGCCCAGTCCTGAACCGGGACATCCATGTTCAGCTTGTCTTTGATCGCCTCATGCAGACCGTCAGTATCCCACTGATCCGCATAGGTCTTTGGCGGCATGTATTGATCGATCAGGTCGTCGATCACCTGTTCGCGCATATCCGATGCGATATCCGACAGATCGTCTGCTGACATGATCTCGCGGCGCTGGTTAAAGATCACCTTCCGCTGGTCGTTCATGACATCGTCGAATTTCAGAACGTTCTTACGCATGTCAAAGTTTCGACCTTCGACCTTGGCCTGAGCGCGCTCAAGCGACTTGTTCACCCATGGGTGAATGATCGCTTCGCCCTCTTTCATGCCCAAGGTGGTCAGGACCTTGTCCAGACGTTCTGAGCCGAAGATACGCATCAGGTCATCTTCGAGGCTCAGATAAAAGATGGTGCGGCCGGGGTCGCCCTGACGGCCCGAGCGGCCACGCAGCTGGTTGTCGATCCGGCGGCTTTCGTGACGTTCCGAGGCCATGACGTAGAGGCCACCGGCCTCCAGTACTTTTTGCTTTTCTTCTGCGTGGCGGGCTTCTTCCTGGGCGCGCAGTTCCGCCGGATCTGCATCCGGATTTTCGGCCAACGCCTGCAGGACTTTCATTTCCACATTGCCGCCCAGCTGAATGTCGGTTCCGCGACCGGCCATGTTGGTCGCGATAGTAACCGCACCTAGTCGACCGGCATCTGCCACAATCTGCGCTTCCTGCTCGTGCTGGCGGGCGTTCAGAACGTTATGCTCGATGCCTTCCTTGACCAGCAATTGACTCAGTAGCTCGGACTTTTCGATCGATGTGGTACCCAACAATACCGGCTGCCCTTTTTCAGAGGCTTTCTTGGTTTGCTTGATCATCGCATCGTATTTTTCGGCAGCGGTACGATACACCTGATCGTTTCGGTCTTCACGCGCGATTGGTTTGTTGGTCGGAACCTCGACTACGCCCAGACCGTAGATTTCGGCAAACTCTTCTGCCTCGGTCAGCGCGGTGCCTGTCATGCCGCCCAGTTTATCGTAGAGGCGGAAGTAGTTCTGAAACGTCACGCTGGCCAGTGTCACGTTTTCGGGCTGAATCTGCACGCCTTCCTTGGCCTCGATCGCCTGATGCAAGCCCTCGGACAGGCGGCGGCCCGGCATCATGCGACCAGTGAATTCGTCAATCAGAATGACGTTCCCATCGCGCACGATGTAATCCTTGTCGCGCTGGAACATCTTGTGCGCGCGCAGGCCCTGGTTGACGTGGTGCACAACAGTTGTGCTTTCGGGATCATACAGCGAATGGCCTTCGGGCAGCAGTCCCGCATCCAGCAATTGCTGTTCGAGGAATTCGTTGCCTTCGTCGGTGAAGGTCACGTTGCGGGATTTTTCGTCCAGCGTGAAATGATCATCCTGAAGCAAGGGGATCAGGGCGTCGATGGCCGTGTAAAGGTCCGAACGGTCCTGCGACGGGCCCGAGATGATCAGCGGTGTCCGCGCTTCATCGATCAGGATCGAGTCCACCTCGTCCACGATCGCGAAGTTGTGGTACTTTTGGTAGATCTCGGCCAGATCCGCCTTCATGTTATCGCGCAGATAGTCAAAACCCAGCTCGTTGTTGGTCGCATAGGTGACGTCACACGCGTATGCAGCCTTCTTTTCGGCGTCAAGCTGGCCCGACCAGATCACACCGGTGGTCATACCTACGGCGGCAAACACCTTGCCCATCCATTCCGAGTCACGCTTGGCCAGGTATTCATTGACCGTCACCACGTGCACACCCTTGCCCGTCAGCGCATTCAGATAGGCGGGGAAGGTGGCGACAAGCGTCTTGCCCTCACCCGTTTTCATTTCCGAGATGTTGCCCTGATGCAGGAAGGTACCGCCCATCAGCTGCACATCAAAGGCGCGCAGGCCCAGCGCTCGCTTTGCACCCTCGCGGACGTTGGCAAAGGCTTCGGGCAGCAGAGCGTCCAGGCTCTCGCCGTCCAGCGCACGTTTGCGCAGCTCTTCGGTCTTTTCGATCAGACCCTCGTCCGTCAGTTTCTCGAACTCGGGCTCCAGCGCGTTGATCTTTTCGATCAGGGGGCGGGTCGCCTTGATCTTGCGGTCGTTCGGTGTTCCGAACACCTTTTTGGCGAGCGTTCCGAGTCCCAGCATGTTCACTCCAGCGGATCTGTTCTTGTCTTGGTTGCGACAGGCTTGCCCACCTTGCGCGCAACCCATAGATACGGGGGGTGAAAGGCGGCCCTGTCCAAGGCTTCAAGGCGATGTAAGCGGCAGGTTCCAGAGTGTCAACGCCACGCCCCGTCGCGGCAAGAAAATAGGATGATTCAATGCCAAAAGGCCTCACTTTTTTGCCATCGCTCGCTCTCGTTGCTGTGATGGCACTGCCTGTTGCCGCCGAAACCAAGCCTGATGTGGACACCGTCGTGGCACGGGTCAACGGGGATGAAATCACACTGGGTCACGTCATCGCCACCGCTGCCGCTCTGCCGCCGCAGTATCAGCAACTGGAAGATGATGTGCTCTACGAGTTCATCCTGGAACAGCTGGTGCAACAGCAGTTGCTGGGCCAGCAGCAGG
Organism: Ruegeria arenilitoris; assembly: GCF_013030265.1. Classification (GTDB taxonomy): domain Bacteria; phylum Pseudomonadota; class Alphaproteobacteria; order Rhodobacterales; family Rhodobacteraceae; genus Ruegeria; species Ruegeria arenilitoris_E. Next base: position 31,913 of record NZ_WPZQ01000010.1, on the reverse strand, counting down.
ATGGCCTGTCGGCCCTGAACGAACTGGCGCTGGAAAACGAAACACGTTCCCTTCGGGCAGTTCAGACCGTCAACGAGGTTACCGAGGCCACCGTGACCGATGAGGCGATCCAGGCGGCCTATGACGCACAGTTCGCTGATTTCGAGGGTGAGGATGAGTTCAACGCCAGCCATATTCTTGTAGAAACCGAAGAAGAGGCGAAAGAGCTCAAGTCGCAACTGGACGACGGTGCCGATTTTGCTGAACTGGCAAAGGAAAAATCCACAGGCCCTTCTGGCCCCAACGGCGGTTCGCTGGGTTGGTTCGGTAAGGGACAGATGGTTCCGGAATTCGAACAGGCAGTGGTTGCGTTGGAGAAAGACAATGTATCCGACCCCGTTCAAACTCAATTCGGCTGGCATGTCGTCAAACTGAATGACAAGCGAAAGTCCGAAGCTCCTGAACTGGCGGTGGTTCGCGAAGAGCTTGCCCAAACCATTCGTCAGGATGCAATTCAGGCCCGGATCGATGAATTGACCCAGCAGGCACAGATTGAACGCCCCGCTCTTGAAGGCACTGGCCCCGAGGTCATCCGCCAGCTGGACCTGATTCAGGAGTAACTCCCGTGGCCACGATCACCAAGGTTTCACCGCTTGCACCAGCGGCTTTCCCCGAATTGCCGGTCATCAACGGTGCGCGCTTTGCCACTGTCGAGGCAGGTGTGCGCTATCAGGGCCGCACGGATGTCATGCTGGCGGTCATGGACCCGGGCACATCGGTGGCCGGTGTGTTTACCCGATCAGCGACCCGGGCTGCTCCGGTGCTGGATTGTCAGGAAAAGATCGGCGGCTCCAGCGAGGGGCCAGCGGCGATCCTTGTGAATTCGGGCAACGCCAATGCGTTTACAGGGCATTACGGTCAGAGCTCGGTCGCTGAAGTGACGCAGGCCGTGTCTTCGGTTACCGGCGTGGCTGTGGATCGTGTATTCACCTCATCCACCGGGGTGATCGGCGAGCCGCTGCCGCATGAACGCATCGTGGCACAGCTGGATGTGCTGAACAGCGCCCTGCAAGATGACAAGCTCGAAGACGCTGCTCGTGCCATCATGACAACGGATACCTTCCCGAAAGGCGCCAGCGCACAGGTCGAGATAGACGGCAAAACAGTCTCTATTTCAGGGATTGCCAAGGGTTCCGGCATGATCGCGCCGGATATGGCAACGATGCTGGTCTACATCTTCACGGATGCCAAAGTTGACCAATCGGCACTGCAGGCCATGCTGGGCGCCCAAACGGATCGGACGTTCAACTGCATCACTGTAGACAGCGATACATCGACCTCGGACAGCCTGTTGCTGTGTGCGACCGGTGCGTCGGGTGTTGATGCAACAGACAACGCCGATTTCGCCGATGCATTGGAAGGTGTCATGCTGGATCTGGCCCAGCAGGTGGTACGCGACGGTGAAGGCGCAACAAAGTTTGTGGAAATCCGGGTGACCGGAGCAGTCTCGGGCGCTGATGCAAAAGTGCATGGGCTGGCGATCGCAAACTCTCCACTGGTCAAGACCGCAATCGCAGGTGAAGACCCGAACTGGGGTCGGGTGGTCATGGCAATCGGTAAATCGGGAGCTGCAGCCGACCGCGATCTGCTGAGCATTTCGTTCGGTGACATTCTGGTGGCCGAGAAGGGTTGGGTCAGCCCTGATTATCGTGAGGAAGATGCCGCAGAATACATGAAGGGTCAGAACCTTATGATCACCGTTGATCTAGGTTTGGGGGACGGAGAATCCACTGTCTGGACCTGTGACCTGACCCACGGCTACATCGAAATCAACGCGGATTACCGGTCGTGAAATCGGAGCAATTCCGGCAGAAATGGAAAACTTGAATGCGCTATTTTTTAGCTCTAATGGCCGGCGTGGCAGCATCACCCGCGCAAGCGCAGAACGTCTACCTGAAATGTACTTGGGACTATAAATCTTCCTTTGAAATTGTTGTAGACAGCGAAACTATGGTGGCCTCGGTAGATGGCGGTATTCGTGAATATGACGTCATTAAGGTTTCTAAAGAAGCAGTCTGGTTAGCGGAGCAACAAGCCTACAATCCGAGCAAGCTAACGCTTCAGATGATACCGCGTAATACTTCTGAACCAGTCCGAGTGCAGATGCTGACCATGAATTCTGACAAGAGTTTTTCACAATCAAACTCTGGTAGATGCATTGAGAACCCACACTAATTCGTCTTGGTAAGTGATTATGAAAACAATCCTGGTATCCGCCGTCGCCCTGATCGATATCGAAGGCCGGGTGCTGTTAGCGCAGCGCCCGGAGGGTAAATCCATGGCTGGCCTGTGGGAGTTCCCCGGCGGCAAGATCGAACCCGGCGAAACGCCCGAGGCCGCGCTGGTCCGCGAATTGCACGAGGAACTGGGCATCGATACCTGGGCCTCATGCCTCGCCCCGCTGACCTTCGCCAGCCACAGCTATGACGATTTTCACTTGCTGATGCCGCTGTTTGCCTGCCGCAAGTGGGAGGGTATTCCGCAATCCAAGGAAGGGCAGGCACTCAAATGGGCGCGTGCGAATGAGTTGCGGAATTATCCTATGCCTGCTGCTGACGTGCCGCTGATCCCGATATTAAGGGATTGGTTGTAGGCTTGGGTTGGGGCGGGCTTTTCGGAAATCTGTCTGAGTAACAACATGCGATGGGCAACAAACCCGATTCTGCATGTTTCCTTGAATTGGTTTGCCCGCCTTAATTGGATGGAAAATTCATTCAGTGTTTGATCACGCAAATGTTTGTGGCGCTTTTCCAGAGTTCGATGATTGAGGTATTAAGAATATCGAAATCATTGCCGATAAGGCGAACCAAAGCTGCGTTGCAACAATAATCAGCAACCCTATGTTGCCCAATAGGGGTATGCCCGACCCAGCAGGGCTACTGTCAGTAAATGCCGCGAATACGAACACCAGGAGCCCCAAAGCCCAGCCAATGCCAGCGATCCAGAACCTGCGAATTTGCTGGTCGTAAACAACTTTGTAACCTGGATCAGTCTTGCGCCAAGAATAAGCTAAACTAACTGCAATGAATGAGGTCAAAAGCGCGACGAGGCTTGCGGCATAAAGCGCCCAAATAATTGTAGGCTTTGTTTTGGATGACATGTGGCCCTCTAAGATTTTTTTGAATTAGCTTCTTGCTAGTGAGGCTTGAACAGGCCGTTTTTTGGACTGCTTCGCGCCATTTATTTGACGGCCTTCCAAAGAGAACTCTTGTCCAAGAGGGGCGGCAGGACAACGAGTTTGCAAAACAGGCCCAAACTCCAATTCTCGACACTTCGTATCGATGCCCGGCTTTTCGCTTCATTTCTCAGTGAACAAGGATGCAATCAGTTCTCACGATTTTATCAGGCGGCCAAGCACTCTAATCATATGGGTTGTACATCTTGTACAATTCATAAGACGGCCTCTGTATCCCTGTTACAATTCGTAAGAATTGAGAAAACATCAGGAAAAAGTTGACGCTGATCGTGTCCATGTCCCTAATCGGGGCATTGGCGTCCGGGGTTGATCCTCGGGTCCGCCGTTTCCGGCCCGGAGGAGGGGTCGGATGGGGAGGAGAAAAGAGATTGGCTCAGACGCAGTCGGGCGCCGAGGGGATGACCTCCCTTCCGGCGCTTCTACACCGCAATGTCACCCAGTTCGGGGACGCCCCGGCCTATCGGGAAAAGGAATTCGGTATCTGGCAATGCTGGACCTGGGCCGAAGCGGCCAGGGAAATCCGTTCGATTGCCCTTGGTTATCTGGAACTCGGTGTTGAGAAGGGCGACCATATCGCAGTGATCGGGCGCAACCGCCCCGCGCATTACTGGTCAATGGTTGCGGCGCAGATGGTAGGCGCGGTTCCGGTGCCGCTCTATCAGGACTCGGTTGCCGAAGAGATGGCCTATGTGCTGGAACACTGTGGTGCGAAATACGTGGTCTGCGGTGATCAGGAGCAGGTCGACAAGGTCATCGAGATTCAGGAAAATCTGCATCAGGTCAAACACATCCTCTACACTGACAAGCGCGGGATGCGGAAATACGACCACAGCCAGATGAACGCGCTTGAGGATATCATGGCCGAAGGCAGCGCCGGTCATGCCCGGTTTGACGCTGAACTGGACAAGCGTATCTCTGAGATCACTTATGACGACACCTGCGTGATGCTCTACACCTCGGGCACCACGGGCAAGCCCAAGGGAGTGGTTCTGTCGAACCGAAATGTGATCGAAAGCGCCAAGAACTCGGCCGATTTTGATCATCTGACCCGGAACGAAGACATCCTGTCTTATCTGCCGATGGCGTGGGTAGGGGATTTCATCTTCTCCATCGGACAGGCTTATTGGTGCGGCTTCTGTGTGAACTGCCCCGAAAGCGCTGACACGATGATGACCGACCTGCGCGAGATCGGGCCGACCTATTTCTTCGCTCCGCCGCGTGTGTTCGAGACCCAGCTGACCAACGTGATGATCCGGATGGAGGACGCGGGCAAGCTGAAGCAGCGCATGTTCCACCACTTCATGGCCCATGCCAAGAAAGTTGGTGGCCTATTGCTGGACGGCAAGCCTGTGGGCTTTGGCGACAAGCTGAAATACGCGCTGGGCAACCTGCTGGTCTATGGGCCGCTAAAGGATACGCTGGGCTATGGCCGGTTCCGTGTGGGCTATACCGCGGGAGAGGCGATTGGACCGGAGATTTTTGATTTCTACCGCTCACTGGGCATCAACCTGAAGCAGCTTTATGGCCAGACCGAAGCCACCGTTTTCATCACAGTGCAACCGGATGGCGAGGTTCGGGCCGACACGGTTGGCGTTCCCGCACCAGATGTTGAGTTGAAAATCGATGACAGTGGCGAGATCCACTACCGCTCGCCCGGCGTTTTCGTCGAGTACTATAACAACCCGGATTCAACGGCCTCGACCAAAGATGCCGAGGGTTGGGTGGCGACTGGCGATGCCGGATTCATCGAGGAAAGCTCGGGCCATTTGCGGATCATCGACCGCGCCAAAGATGTTGGCAAAATGGCCGATGGCTCAATGTTCGCGCCGAAATACGTCGAGAATAAGCTGAAGTTCTACCCCGACATTCTTGAGGTCGTGCTGTTTGGCAACGGCAAGGACCGCTGCGTGGCCTTCATCAATATCGACCTGACCGCGGTTGGTAACTGGGCCGAGCGTAACAATGTGGCCTATGCGTCTTATCAGGAACTGGCGGGACATCCCCGTGTGTTAGAGACGATTCGCAGCCATGTTGAAGCGGTGAACAAATCCGTTGCCGCAGATGAAATGCTATCGGGTTGTCAGGTCCACCGCTTCGTTGTGCTGCACAAAGAGTTGGATGCTGACGATGGTGAGATGACCCGGACCCGCAAGGTGCGTCGTCGGTTTGTCGAGGAGAAGTTCCAGGACATCATCGACGCGCTTTACGATGGGTCCGAGACGATCTCGACAACAACCGAAGTCACCTATGAAGATGGGCGCAAGGGCTCAATCAGCGCTAAGCTTGAGATTGTAGATGCACCGGTTGTGCCGGTTGTTCAGCACAAGGTGGCCGCAGAATGAGGGCCGGTCATGCGCCGCTCGACCTGCGGTCATCGCCCCGCCCACCGTCCCGTTTTTGCGTAAGTCAGGGAGTGACTGATGCTGGATAACTCCGAAGGATATGTCACCGAAGACGGCCGCAAGATCGGCGGTGTGGTGATGGAGATGAAAAACATCACTCTGCGCTTTGGCGGTGTGGTGGCGATCAAGGATATCTCGTTCGATATTCGCGAGGGTGAGATCCGCGCCATCATTGGGCCGAACGGGGCCGGCAAGTCCTCAATGCTGAACGTGATCTCGGGGTTTTATGTCCCGCAGGAGGGCGAGGTCTGGTTCCACGGATCAAAGCGCCCGCCGATGCGACCCTATGAAGTGGCCCGGCAGGGCATTGCACGGACGTTCCAGAACATTGCTTTGTTCGAGGGCATGAGTGTTCTGGACAACGTGATGACCGGTCGTCTGAACTTCATGAAGACCAACATCTTTCAGCAAGCCTTGTGGAAGGGCAAAGCCGAGGCGGAAGAGGTTGCGAACCGTGAAGCCGTTGAGAAGATCATCGACTTCCTCGAAATCCAGCACATCCGAAAAACGCCGGTCTCGCGGCTGCCTTACGGTCTCAAGAAGCGGGTCGAACTGGCACGCGCGCTGGCGGCGGAACCCAAGCTGCTGCTGCTGGATGAACCGATGGCTGGCATGAACGTCGAAGAGAAAGAGGACATGAGCCGCTTTATCCTCGACGTCAATGACGAGTTTGGAACCACGATTGCGCTGATCGAGCACGACATGGGCGTTGTGATGGACCTGAGCGACCGGGTGGTCGTGATGGATTACGGCAAGAAGATCGGCGACGGCACCCCGGATGAGGTGCGCAGCAATCAGGAGGTCATCGACGCCTATCTGGGGGTCAGCCATGACTAAAGGCCGGACAGAATTGGGGAGGGGCTGACATGCCTGAACAACTCGTATTTGCGATGGAAGTCATCCTCAACGGTCTGATGGCCGGGGTGCTTTATGCGTTGGTCGCGCTGGGCTTTGTGCTGATCTACAAGGCGTCCGGCATTTTTAACTATGCCCAAGGGGTTATGGCCCTGTTCGCCGCCATGACTCTGGTTGGGATCATGAACGGGCAGGTGCCGTTTGCGCATCTGATCAACGCGATCCTTGGCACTCATGTCCACTATTTTGGTTGGAACGTCCCGGCGTTGCTGGCGATCATTCTTACGATGGCGGTCATGGTGCTGCTGGCCTGGGCAGTGCAGCGTTTCGTGATGCGCCATCTGGTCGGACAAGAGCCCATCATTCTGTTCATGGCGACCATTGGTCTGGCCTATTTCCTTGAAGGTGTCGCCGACCTGATGTGGGGGTCCGAGATCAAGACGCTGGATGTGGGTCTGCCGCAGGGCATCAATCTGTGGATCGACGAGACCACGTTCAACATCTTTGGCTACGGCTTCTTCATCGACAATCTGGATATCGTCGCGACGATCATCGCAGCACTGCTGGTGGCCGCACTGGTCGCGTTCAGCCAATACACCAAGCAGGGCCGGGCGATGCGGGCGGTGGCGGATGACCACCAAGCGGCGCTGTCGGTTGGCATTTCGCTGAACTTCATCTGGATCATGGTCTGGTCGGTCGCCGGTTTTGTGGCTCTGGTCGCAGGCATCATGTGGGGCACCAAGTCGGGCGTTCAGTTCTCACTGTCGCTGATTGCGCTCAAGGCGCTGCCAGTGCTGATGCTGGGCGGGTTTACTTCGATCCCCGGAGCCATTGTCGGCGGGCTGATCATCGGTGTGGGCGAGAAACTGTTCGAGTTTGCAATCGGCCCGCTGGTGGGCGGCGCGACTGAGAACTGGTTCGCTTATGTACTGGCGCTGATCTTCCTGGTGTTCCGGCCGCAGGGTCTGTTCGGCGAGAAGATCATCGAGAGGGTGTAGGCCGTGACCAAGCTGATCGCCATCATCAACGTGATCGCATGGGCAGGGTTCTGGGCCTTTGGCTATATCGCCCTGACCTCGGATGATCTGACTGACAGTCAATTGACGATCGCCGCGATCCTGGCCTTTGCCGGGCTGATCATGGGGGTTCTGGCCTATCTGAAACTGGTGCGCGCCTCAGAGGCGAGCGGATACGCCAAGGGATCCAACCAACTGGACGCCGAAGCCCGCAATCGGGCGCAGGAAGAATGGGGAAAGTAAGACATGTTCTATCGTGAGGCCGGAGATTTCAAAGTCTCTTACAGGGACGACAGCCAGACTTTCCCGATCAAGTTTGACCGGTATCGCTATTATGCTGTGCTGGCAGTGGCGTTCGGGATCATTCCGTTCATCATAAACGACTATTGGGCTAATGCTCTGCTGCTGCCCTTCCTGATCTACGCCATCGCTGCAATCGGGCTGAACATTCTGGTTGGTTATTGCGGTCAGGTCAGCCTGGGTACCGGCGGATTCATGGCTGTGGGGGCCTATGCCTGCTACAAGCTGATGACTGCGTTTCCGGATGTCAGCATGTTTATCCATGTGCTGCTTGCGGGCGGCATCACGGCGATTGTCGGCGTTCTGTTTGGCCTGCCATCGTTGCGCATCAAGGGCTTCTATCTGGCGGTTGCAACGCTGGCGGCGCAGTTCTTTCTGGTTTGGCTCTTCAACCGCGTGCCGTGGTTCTACAACTACTCGGCCTCGGGCCAGATCAACGCCCCCGAGCGTGACGTGTTCGGTATCATCATTACCGGTCCGAACGCTCCGGCCTGGGCGACGTATCTGTTCTGCCTGATTTTCCTGACGCTGTGCGCCATCATCGCGCGCAACATGACCCGTGGCACCACCGGGCGTACCTGGATGGCGATCCGCGACATGGACATTGCGGCCGAGATTATCGGGGTGAACCCGCTGAGGGCCAAACTGTCGGCCTTTGCCGTCAGTTCATTCTTTGTAGGTATCGCGGGTGCTTTGTTCTTTGCCGTCTATCTGGGCGCGGTCGAGGTTGGCGAAGTGTTCGGTATCCAGAAATCGTTCCTGGTGCTGTTCATGGTGATCATCGGCGGTCTTGGCTCGATCTTCGGATCCTTTGCCGGTGCGGCCTTCCTTGTGCTGCTGCCCGTGGTTCTTAAGGTCGTGGGAGTCGATGTGCTGGGCTGGCCCACAGATATCGTCGCACATCTGCAGTTGGTAATCGTCGGGGCCCTGATCATCATGTTCCTGATCCTCGAACCACACGGTCTGGCGCAGCTATGGCGTGTGGCCAAAGAGAAACTCAGACTCTGGCCTTTCCCCCACTAAGCGGGGCGGGCCCAACTAAAGAAAGGGTGCAAAGCCCGTAACCAACATCGGATCAATCAAGGGAGGAGACACCCGATGAACAAGAAACTGGCAACCGTGGCGCTGGGCGCCCTGATGGCAGCAGGGCCGGCAATGGCCGACCTCGTGTTCCCATCGCTCAGCTACCGGACCGGGCCTTACGCAGCGGGTGGCATCCCGTTCGCAGATGGCTACGCTGACTATTTCACCCTGCTGAACGAGCGTGATGGCGGCATCGGCGGCGTTGCTGCCAAGGTGATTGAATGTGAGACCGGCTATAACACCGAAAAAGGTGTGGAGTGCTATGAATCCACCAAGGGTGAAGGTGCTCTGGTTTATCAGCCGCTTTCGACTGGTATTACCTATCAGCTGATCCCCAAAGTGACCGCAGACGGAATTCCGCTGCACACCATGGGTTACGGTCGTACCTCTGCTGCGAACGGCAAGGTGTTCAGCAACGTATTCAACTATCCGGCCAACTACTGGAACGGTGCCTCGGGTGCGATCAACCACCTGCTGGACGTCAACAATGGTGACCTGAGCGGCAAAAAAATCGCGCTGGTCTATCACAACTCCGCTTACGGCAAGGAACCGATCCGTACGCTGGAAACGCTGGCGGAAAAGCATGGTTACGAACTGACCCTGCTGCCGGTTGACCACCCGGGTCAGGAGCAGAAGTCGCAATGGCTGCAGATCCGTCGTGAAAAGCCGGATTATGTTGTCATGTGGGGCTGGGGCGTCATGAACCAGGTCGCCGTGCAAGAAGCGGCAAATATCCGATTCCCGATGGAGAACTTCATTGGCGTCTGGTGGTCCGGTGCTGAATTTGACGTGGAACCTGCTGGTGAAAAGGCCAATGGCTACAAGGCACTGACCTTTACCGGTCTGGGCGCCGACTATCCGGTCTATGACGATCTGAAGAAATATGTTGTCGACTCCGGCAAGGCCGCAGGTGCGGGTGATCAGCTGGGCACAGTTCAGTACAACCGCGGTCTTTATGCTGCGATGCTGGCTGCCGAAGCTGCGAAAACCGCGCAGGAAATGCATGGCACTGCCGATATCGATGCGGCGATGATGCGTGATGGCATGGAAGCGCTGGAAATGACCAATGCCAAGATGGAAGCGTTGGGCATGTCAGGCTTTGGTCCCGAGTTTACCGTGACCTGCGAAAACCACGGTGGCCCGGGCCTGGTTGGCGTTGTGCAGTGGGATGCATCGGCGAAGACCTGGAACAATGTTCAGGACTTTAAACCGACCGACACAGAAGTGATCGCAACGCTGATCGATGAAGACTCGGGCGCGTATGCGGCTGAGAACAACATATCACCACGCTGCGAATAAGACAGGTCCGTCCCGGAGCCAATCCGGGACCACCATATTTCGGAGCGGCGGCCCGCCCGCCGTTCCACCCCCCTAACCAGCCCGGATACCGGGACAGGCACGAGGACATGCGCTGATGCTGGATGCAGCACAAACCACTGACGTGCAGGCGGAAACCCTGCTTGAGGTCAACAATATCGAGGTGATCTACAACCACGTCATCCTCGTGCTCAAGGGCGTCAGCCTGACAGTTCCCAAGGGCGGTATCACGGCGCTATTGGGTGGCAACGGTGCTGGCAAGACAACTACGCTCAAGGCGGTCTCGAACCTGCTTCATTCAGAGCGCGGCGAGGTCACCAAAGGCACCATCAAGTATCGCGGTCAGAGTGTGCATGAAAGCGATCCGGCCGATCTGGTGGAAAAGGGTGTCATTCAAGTGATGGAGGGTCGTCATTGCTTCGAACACCTGACGGTCGAGGAAAACCTGCTGACCGGTGCCTATACCCGCAAGGATGGCAAAGCAGCGATCCAGCAGGATCTTGAGCTGGTCTACAACTACTTCCCGCGCCTTAGGGAGCGTCGCCGCTCGCAGGCGGGTTACACCTCGGGTGGTGAACAGCAGATGGTTGCGATGGGTCGCGCATTGATGTCGCGCCCCGAAACGATCCTGCTGGACGAGCCTTCGATGGGTCTGGCGCCACAGTTGGTCGAAGAGATCTTTGGCATTGTGAAAGATCTGAACGAACAGGAAGGCGTGTCTTTCCTGCTGGCTGAACAGAACACCAATGTGGCTCTGAGGTTCGCACATTACGGCTATATTCTGGAATCCGGCCGGGTGGTGATGGATGGCCCTGCCGCCGAGCTGCGCGAGAACCCCGACGTGAAAGAATTCTACCTGGGAATGTCCGAAGAGGGGCGTAAGAGTTTCCGCGACGTGCGTTCATACCGCCGCCGCAAGAGGTGGCTGTGAGCGGATGGAGGATCTGGCGATGACCTATTTCGACGCACTCGAAACCCGAACCGCAGATCAGCGTGCTGCCGATCAGGCACAGGCATTGCGCATTCAGATCGAAAGGGCGAAATCCGCACCCGGCTTTGCAACCCATTTTGCGGGGGTGGATACCGATGCAGTCACCTCGGTGGCCGATCTGCCGAAATTGCCTGTATTGCGGAAGTCCGATCTGACCAAAGCGCAGGCAACGCGCCCACCGTTTGGTGGCTTTACCGTGAAGCCAGCGCGGCATTTCCACCATGTGTTTCAATCCCCGGGTCCGATCTATGAGCCAGGCAGTACGGATCACGACTGGTGGCGGATGGGACGGTTTGTTCATGCGGCAGGCGTGGGGCCGGGCGATATCGTGCAGAACTGCTTTGGATATCACCTGACACCAGCTGGCATGATCTTTGAAAACGGCGCGCGAGCGGTGGGAGCCGCCGTTCTGCCCGCCGGAACCGGACAGACTGAACTGCAGGTCACGGCTGCCCGTGATATTGGCTGCACCGCTTATGCGGGTACGCCAGATTATCTGAAGGTAATTCTGGATAAAGCCGACGAGATGGGCGTAACGCTCAGCTTTTCAAAGGCAATCGTGGGCGGCGGGGCGCTGTTCCCCAGTCTGCGACAGGACTATGCCGAAAGGGGAATCTCCTGTCTTCAATGCTACGCGACCGCTGATCTGGGCAACATCGCTTATGAAAGCGCCGCGATGGAGGGGATGATCATCGACGAACATGTGATCGTTGAGATCGTCACTCCGGGCACCGGGACGCCGGTGGCGGAAGGTGAGGTGGGTGAGGTTGTGGTGACCTCCCTGAATCCCGACTATCCGCTGATCCGTTTCGCCACCGGCGATCTGTCCGCCATCATGCCGGGTGTGTCACCCTGCGGTCGAACCAATATTCGGATCAAAGGTTGGATGGGGCGCGCCGATCAGACCACCAAGATCAAAGGTATGTTTGTTCGTCCTGAGCAGGTAGCCGCGCTGGTCGACAAGCATGACGAGATCGTCAAGGCTCGCGTCATTGCCGCGCGTCAGGGCGAAATGGATACGATGACCGTTCAGATCGAAAGCGCGGGCGGCGACGATATGGTATACGCCAAATCAGTGGTCGAAGTGCTGAAACTCAAAGGCGCGATCGAGGTCGTGGAACCCGGAACACTGCCAAAGGACGGTTTGGTGATCGAGGATCAGCGCGTCTACGAATGATTGGCTATGTCTGGGGGCGGAGAAAGTCCGCCCCAGTCAAGTTGCGACAGCCAGTGTTTCACCGCTTGGATGGCGTGCAAATGTGATTGATGTTTGTGAGACAGCAACCAGACCGGGCGCTTGGGCAAGTCCTGACCGCCCGCTGCCTTGATTCTTCGCAATCGGACATCGGTTTTACAGGCGGCAATCGGTAACAGGCTTTGACCCAACCCATTTGCAACAGCTTCGATTGCAGTATTCAGATCCGCCACCTTCAGACCCGAGGCTGACTTGAGGTCGGACTGTCCAAGCATCCAGTTCGCTTGCTCGAGATGTGCATGAGACGGCTCATACATAATCCATCTGCTCTGAGCGTCGGTTTGGAGTGACTTGGCAGCGCTTTGGTACAATCCGAATTCCAGCCAGCCGATCCGTTGCGCCAGGATATCTGATCCTCCGGTTTTTGGCGGCCCCAGACGTAGCGCCAGATCCGCCTCACGAGTGGTCAGACTCAGATTTCGGCTCTCGGGGATTAGCTCAATGGTGATTGCAGGGTGAATGTTCTGGAACCCGACAAAGGCCTGCGTAAGTATTCGATCAGTGACAACGGGCACTGCTGTAAGGCGCACAGTTCCTGTAATCATGTCGCGATCGGCGCCAAGGATCTCAGTCATTTGGCGGGTTTCGGTTTCCATGCGCAGCGCGTGCGTTACCAGTTTTTGACCTAATTCCGTCAGGCGTTGTCGCCCGGTATTGTCACGGAGCAAGAGATGTGTGGACAGAGATGCTTCCAGCCTGCGAATCCTCCGCGCGATCGTGGTTTCATCCTGACCTAGTTCGCGTGAGGCGGCGGCAAAACTGCCCTGACGATAGAGTGCGATCAGATAGCGAAGATCATCCCAGTTCATATCCTGCATTTTTGCAGGATAGATTGGCAGTCATGTGCATTCAACCGGCAGAACAGCGGGTGCAGACTGTGTACGTCTACACTGGAGAAAGAGCATGACACATATCATCCTGTTCAAGGATAATCCCTCAGCGGATCCGGGCCTTCGTCAGACACACATGGCCAGCCATCTGGATTTCCTGCAGGCCAACCGGGATCGGATTGCAGGCGCCGGGCCACTCTTCAAAACTGCCGGAGAAAGTGCCGGAGGATTGTGGCTGGTCAATGAAGCCAATCCGAATGAAGTAGAGCGGATGATCCGTGAAGATCCGTTCTGGCCCACCGGTTTACGACTGTCCCATCAAGTTTTGCGCTGGAATGTCGTCTTTGCCAATCCTGGGCAACTCAGGACTCAAGATGGTTCCTGAGACGTATTGGCGCTGGAAATTCTGACGAAATTGGTCGAATAAGGCTGAGCAAGGCGCTTGCGCCAAAGTGAACCGGAAGCATGGCCCAGATCGATTATTCAGAAAACGGATCGCGCAATCGCGGCGCTCGGGGTACCCGGTTGTTGGGCGCGCTTGCCTATCTGGTTGCAGCCGCGTGCCTGTTGCCGATGGTTGCCGTCGTGCTTGCGGCGGTGACGGGTGGTACCGACACCGTCTCGCATTTGTTGGCAACAGTTATGCCCCGCTATGCGCTGACGACGGTAATTCTTGTTGTGCTGGTTGCGGCAGGCACATTTGCCATCGGTGTTGGCGCGGCGTGGCTGGTGACGATGACACGTTTTCCCGGTGTTCGCTTTCTGGAAATTGCACTGGTATTGCCTCTGGCCTTTCCCGCGTACGTGCTTGCCTACGCCTATACGTTCATTCTCGATCATCCGGGCATTGTTCAAACCACGCTTAGACAAGTTATGGGCTGGGGGCCGCGCGACTATTGGTTCCCTGAAATCCGCTCGACCGAGGGTGCGGCAGTTATGTTGATCCTCGTCCTTTACCCCTATGTCTATCTGTTGGCCCGTGCCGCTTTTTTGCAGCAAAGCGCGACAGCATTCTTGGCTGCGCGAGCGCTGGGCAACAACCCGTGGCAGGCGTTCCGCCGCGTCTCGCTGCCCATGGCACGGCCGGCTATTGCAGGTGGTGTTTTGTTGGCGGTGATGGAGACCATCGCAGATTTCGGAACCGTGTCATATTTCGGCGTTCAGACCTTTGCCACCGGTATCTATACCAGCTGGTTTTCGATGGCGGATCGCGCCGCTGCAGCACAGCTTGCCCTTTGCCTTTTGGGTTTTGCACTGGTCATGGCTGTGTCCGAGAGAATGCAGCGTGGCAAAGCAAAGTACTATCAAACCGGCAAGCAGCACGCGTCCCAACCCGCAGTGCACCTGAAGGGATTGAAGGCCGTATTCGCGTTTGTGTTATGCGTGATGCCGGTATTGCTCGGGTTTCTGTTGCCAGTAGTTATTCTGATTGAAATGGGTTTGGAATCCGAACAGAATCTGCTGTCAAAGCGCTATCTCGGCTTCATCAGAAACTCACTCACCCTTGCGGGCACGGCTGCAGTGGTCACCGTATGCGCCGCAATCTGCATTGGTTTCTTTCAACGACTCAGGCCAGGAAAAGGGTCATCCGCAGCGGCTTACATCGCCCGATTGGGATACGCTGTACCCGGCGGTGTGATCGCTGTTGGATTAATGGTGCCATTCGCGAGCTTCGACAATGCGCTCGATGCCTGGATGCGGGCCACGTTCGATATCTCGACCGGTTTGTTGGTCACTGGTTCAATCTGGCTGCTTGTGGCTGCCTATATGGTGCGGTTTCTGGCAGCAGCTCTCAGCGCGTACGAAGGTGGTCAGAGCACTGTGCATGCAAACATGGATGCGGCGGCGCGCTCTTTGGGGCAATCACCCTTGGGAACGCTGCGAAGGATTCACCTGCCAATCCTCACACCATCATTGCTGACAGCACTGCTGATTGTCTTTGTCGACGTGATGAAGGAACTGCCCGCGACCTTGATCATGCGGCCCTTCAACTTTGATACACTGGCCGTACAGGCCTACCGTTTGGCGTCGGATGAAAGGCTTGAAGGGGCTGCCGTTCCCTCACTGGTTATTCTTGCCGTTGGTCTGTTGCCGGTCATCCTGATTTGCCGTCAGGTTGGACGCAGGTAACAAGGGCAGGCGCTTCAAAAATGCCACACCAATTTGTGACAGGCTTGATTTAAGCGCGGTTTCCGGCAAGGCTGACAGTATGAACATGCAGCCTCCCAGCCGGTTTTCTGCAAGTCCGGCACAGATGCCGGTCGCGTTCGACAGACGCGAAATGTCCCTAATCCTATCCGTATATGGCCGAATGGTAGCCGCCGGAGAATGGCGAGACTACGGTATCTCGAACCTACGTGATCTGGCAGTCTTTTCGATCTTTCGCCGCACTGCCGAGCACCCGATCTATCGCGTGGAAAAGCACCCGCGCCTGCGACTGAAACAGGGCATGTATTCGGTCGTGGGGATGGATGGACGTATCCTCAAGCGCGGGCATGATTTGCGGTCGGTTCTGCGCGTGCTGGAGCGCAAGCTGATCCGTTCCGTAGACCTTGATTAAAGCCTTTTGTGGGAAGTAACAGGCCCGTCGCCTTGGGAAATGATCCGGGCAATGGCCTTATCCATGGGCTCAAAGGCTACGGCCATGTGATACGCATTGGCGTGAAGCAGCAGGTTTTCCCCAGCAACCCACGCCACGTGGCCTTTCCAGAACAACAAATCTCCGCGTTTTGCAGGTGTGCTTTCGGGTAAATCTTCGCCTAGCGCACGTTCCTGATCACCACTGTCGCCCGGACAGGCAATGCCGCAGGCCAGCAGACCAGCCTGTACCAAACCTGAACAATCTACGCCAAACCGACTGTTCCCACCCCAAAGATAAGGGGTGCCAAGAAACAGCTCAGCCACCGCGACCGGATCGGTCATCTGCGATCCGTCAGAGGCAAGATGCACCTTGGGAATGAAGCCAAGATCTGTTTCCACGAAACGTTCTGTTTCGGACAATGCCCGTACCTTGCTGCCGAAACTCAATGAGGCCCGATCCGGAGTTTTCATATCAGCTTTGAGATAGGCATGCGTCGCCGGAGCTTTGACGTAATGCGTGGCCGGTTCCGGCGTTCCCAACACCTCACTGGCGATCCAGCCAGAGTAATCATCTTTGTCAGAGGTAACACGGCTCCAACGATCCGATGTCTCGGTGATCGTCACCGTATCGCCATACAGAAGTTGCCGATCCCTTGGACCATTCGGATCGTAGAGAAGATCGACAACGGGTCTGATCACGCGTTGCATTGTCATAGGCCGAGCATCTCGGGCAATGCGGTCAGCAGCGCGCGCGGGCCTTGACCCAAACCACCCTTGCTGCGCCCGGGTTCCTTGCTGCGCTGCCACGAGTAGATATCGAAATGCATGTACCGGCTGTCACCGGCAAACCGACGCAGGAACAGGGCTGCGGTAATCGATCCGGCGAACCCGCCTGATGGGGCATTGTCCAGATCGGCAATACCGGGTTCAATCAAGGTCTCGTATGGTTCGTGAAACGGCATCCGCCATACCGGGTCAGCCACATGCCGGGAGGCGCGAGTCAGTGCATCTGCGGCCCCATCATCATCCGTGTAAAATGGTGCAAGGTCGGCCCCAACAGCAACTCGCGCCGCACCGGTCAGCGTCGCCATCGAGATCACCAGATCCGGGCTTCCTTCATCTGCCAGTGTCAGAGCATCCGCCAAAACCAGACGCCCTTCGGCATCAGTGTTGTTAATCTCAACTGTCAGGCCCCTTCGGGATGTCAGGATATCCCCGGGGCGGAACGCATTTCCTGCGACCGAGTTTTCAACAGCTGGGATCAGCACCCTCAGTTGCAGCGGTAAGTTAAGCGCCATGATCATGCGGGCGAGCCCCAGCACATTCGCGGCCCCGCCCATGTCTTTTTTCATCAAGCCCATAGCGGCGGCAGGTTTCAGATCCAGCCCACCTGTATCGAAACAGACGCCTTTGCCCACAAGCGTCAGTTTAGGTCCGGAAGATCCCCAGTTCATCTCGATCAGGCGTGGTGCCTGTTCTGCCGCGCGGCCCACTGCGTGGATCATCGGAAAGTTCCAGTCCAGCAACGCGTCTCCAACAATCACTTTGCAAGAAGCGCCAAACTCTTTGGCCAGAGCCTGAGCAGACGCTTGCAGCTGGTCCGGCCCCATATCCGAGGCAGGGGTGTTGACCAGATCACGGGTCAGCACTTCGGCATTGGCCATTGCCTCGATACGCGCGGCGTCAATTTCATTGGGCGCAATCAGCGCCGCGCTTGCAGAAGATTGCGAGGCATAGCGATCAAACGCATAACCGGTCATCAGCCAGCCAAAACACTCCATCGCCAGTGCTTCGACCGGAACACCCGATGCAATTCGGTAGGTTCCCTTTGGCAAAGCCTCTGCCGCCGCTGCCAGAGGAAACCGTTTGCGCACACGTTTGGCTTTGGTCCCATATCCAGCCAATGCAAACTCTGGTGCGCCATCCGCAGCCGGAATTAGCAAAACCTGACCCAGAGCACCGGAAAATTCATTGGTGGTGACCCAGGATTGAATCTGGGCAGGCTGACCCTGCAGCCAGTCCTCGAAATCGTCTTTTGCGATGACATGCAGGGGCAGGACCGGTTCGTTGGGCGAAGCAAAGGACAGAGTCATGGTTGTCTCGACTGTTTGGATTTGCGCCCAGACTAGCTGCCCATTATCCGCCCGCAACCCCTGTCAGACCGAAAGATCCTGCTGATCCCAAACAGCGGTCAGCGATCCTTCGCCAACACGGATCAGGCGGTTGAGTGTTGCACCTGTCGCAACCGCATCCCCCGCATCCACATTGTGCGCCACATCCCCGGCCACCCGGGCGAGTGCTGTCATTCCGACCTGTTCGGAAATTGCCACCAGCGATTTTGAGCATTTTCGCAATCCGGCCCAATCCCTTTGACGCCAGAAGCGTTCGCAATTTGAAAGACGCACAGCCAGCTCTTCGATGGTTCGGCATAATACGTCCACCGCATTGGTATCACCCAGTTGACGATACAACCCAGCCAAACGATCCGAATCCAGCCGTACGGATTCCTTGTGTTCAATCGTGATAATCTTATCCACCACATTCATCCCAATCTTTCCGCCCCCACGGCGTGGTATGAACCTGTCACAAAATATCTTTGCAAAACCTTGCGTTGGCTTTGGATAATATCTCGAATTTTTGGAGAATTCGGGCTACAGAACCAGACAACGCAGGTATAGGTGCGCGCGCTTGAACCATGCGAAGCAAAATGGTTGCGCGCTACCACGCTTGAAACCAAGGGCAGCTTTTCAAGCTGTACCCCTTGTTTTGAAATACACTTGCTGCCAATTACCATGAGATTGACGGCGGACAGGAAGGGATAGGAACATGCCGATAACCACTGATGAACTGGTTGCTGCCCGCAATGCCTGGGGCGAAGGGCTGATCGCCATTTCAAAAGCCTTTGAAGAAGGCGGTATCGATGCGGCCCGTCCTGTTGCAGAAGGTGTTCTGGACGCGGCCTACGGATATAATCTGGGATCGGTCCTGTTTAAGCCAACTCTGGCCTCTGGTGACCAGACTTTTCGTCCGACCAAGCATGGCGCACTTGCCTATTTTGTAGGCCATGACGACGAGTATCCGCTTGATGGCGGTTTCGGAATCAAAGGCTGGCGTGAGATGGAAAGCGTGACTTCTGCTTCCTTTGTCGAAGGCGATGTCGGCATGTGGATGGGTAAGGTCATTCTTACAGACAAGAATGGCGACGTGACTCAGGTCGACAAGAGCTTTGGGTACAAGAAAGACTCCGATGGTGTGCTGCGTATCGTGCTGCACCACTCATCGTTGCCCTATCAACCGTAACTCTGACATTGAAACCAATACGGGCGGCCTGAAGCGGGCATCTGACGGTTTTTGAATGGCGCGGATCAGGTCTCTGATTTTGCGCCATTTTTTGTTATGATCGGCGCAGAGCTTTTTGGATCAGGAGCGCGTCATGCGATTCATTAAACGTATTATTGTCACTCTGCTTGTTCTTATTCTGATTTTGGTCGGCGTGTCGTATCTGCTGCCCGACAAGGCCGAAGTGTCCCGAAGTATCACGATTGATGCGCCTGCCAGTAAGATATTTCCGTATGTAAATTCGATGCAGGAGACCGAAAAATGGTCGCCCTGGTTGTCGCGCGATCCCGAGACCAAGTTGGCCTACACCGGACCGGACGCAGGTGTGGGAAACACGCTGACCTGGAGTTCGGAACATCCACAGGTGGGAAGTGGAATGCAGGAGATCGTTGAAAGCGTCGAAAACCAGACCGTCAAAACCGCGCTTGATTTTGGTGACATGGGAACTGCAGCTGCGTCCTTTACCCTGCAGCCTGAGGGCGATCAGACCAAAGTGACATGGGGCTTCGAATCCGATCTGGGCATGAACCCGATGATGCGCTGGATGGGTATGATGATGGATGAGTGGGTTGGTTCCGACTACGAGCGTGGTTTGTCCAATCTGAAGACTGTTGTCGAAGGGCAGGGGTGATCGAAAGAGGTGTCTCTTTTTTGTAGGCTGCTAAAGTCGAAGCCAAAGACGACATCGCTTTGGATGTGTTTTGTCAGCCTATCGTCCAGTCAACTCAAGTACGCAGCGTGAGTTTAATCAGTTTCACAAGGAATGAGCGGTAGATCGCGCAGTTTTGCGTATCCGCACGCGTAGATTCTGGTCAATGAAAACTACAGTCTGAAATGAGCAGACCAACTTGTGTTGAAGTGTGTTTCGTTAAACGGTAGTGGGAGGGCAATTTTTCAGCCGACGCCAAGGAGACATCGATGCAGGAACACGTACGGGAAGTCCCCGAACAATCGAGTTCGTCGGTCCAAACGCGCTACGGCCAATTCTATATTCCGAACGGGGTCGACACGATATCAGACTCGCTGCGCCTGTATGGTGAATGGGCTCAATCGGAACTGGATATTCTTTGCGACTTCATGAGTGACGGAGATACGGCCGTCGATGGTGGAGCATGTTATGGTACGCATGCGCGCGCATTTTCGCACAGCGTTGGTCCAGACGGCAAAGTCATCAGCTTTGAACCTTTTTCTGAGAACCGTCAGATTTTGCAATTGAATGCAGATGCCTCTCCGGTGCGCAACATTGATGTGAGGGCAACGGCTCTGGGTGCTCAACCGGGCACGGGGCAGGTTGTCGAAACGTTTGAGGATAATGCCGGCGGCACCAGAGTAACAGCCTGCGAAACAGGTGGTACGCTTACGATGGTGCGCCTTGATGATGAGGTGCAGGGGAAAGTTTCATTTATTAAACTTGACCTTGAGGGCGCTGAGCTGGACGCATTGAAAGGCGCAACCAGAATACTGTCGAAGGACCGGCCCGTTGTGTTTTGTGAAGTGCTGGACGTATCCAGCGGAGCACAGATACACCAGTACATGTCCGAGCAAGGGTATGTTTGCTATGGTCTGAACACGCCGGCGTTTCAATCTGACAACTTCAACGGTTCGAGCGAAGATATCTTCTATGGCGGGACCGAGTGCGGCCTGCTTTTCCTGCCGGCAGACAAGCTTGAGGCGTTTTCAGACCGCGTTGAAAAGCACCTCCTGCCCGAGATCAAAACACTGGATGATCTGGCTTTATTGCTTTTGCAGCAACCGCAGTATTGCCGCACGACGCTTGTGAGCCAGCGTGCAGCAGCCATCCTGGAGGTTCCCAAGGCGCAATATGACACTGCTCGACAGGAATTGGAGTTTGAACAAAAGACCCGAGATCTTGAGCAAAAACTGCGAGACCTTGAGCAGGAAAATCTGGACAACAAGAAAGAAGCTTCTGACCAAGTGGCGGCGCTTCAGGCGAGAATTCAATCCACAGCTTCGGAACTGACACCATTTTTGGAGCAATGGAAAGAAGAAAGAGAGTATACGACCCGCTTGGCCAAACGCGTCCGAAAGCTGCCTTTTGCATTGTATTTCAGGACAAGTTCCAAGCATCGTCGCGGCACCAGGAAGTTGGTGAAATCGACTGTTTGGCCGCAGGACGCGCTGGCAAAGCTGGCGGAGCTGCAAGGGCAACTGAGCAGCGCCCCTTCTTCTGCCGCCGGGCTCCCGACCCCGTCCGCAGGTCACCGGGCAAAGGTCATCAATGCGATTGCTTCGACCAGTTCCGAACCGCTTCTGGCACCCTTGCCCGAGCTCATCGAACCTGTGCTTGATGCGCCCAAAATTGCAAGCAAGCTGGCTGAGGGTCGCGATCGGGTTGTTCTTGGCATAGGTCACGACAATTACCGCGAAGTGACTGGTGGCACTCAGATCTGTATTCAAATTGAAGCGGACCGCGCCAATGATGCCGGGCTGGACTATCTGAACATTCATCCTGTCCGGACCTGTAACGCATTGCTGCCCGATGCTGAAACAGAGACTTCGGTCTTTCGTTTGGTCCTGAATGGCGAATGTATCGGGGTCGCACGTTATGATGAATTGATCGCAGCAACCTCGGACCGGGTCGCGGCTGGTCAGAAATTCAGTTCTGTCATCCACCATCTGCAGGGCCACTCACCCGAAGTGATCGCGCAACTTGTTGAGGCAAGTAGTGATGGAAAAGCACACTTTTGGCTGCATGATTTCTTTGCTGCCTGCCAAAGCTATACACTGATGCGAAACAACCTCAGCTACTGTAGTGCCCCGGACATCGACACGCAGGGATGTACGATTTGCATGTACGGCAAAGGGCGTGCCGACCACATGCTACGTTTTCGGGACTTTTTCGAACGTATCGAAGTCACCGCACTGGCGCCATCGCAGGTCGCAGCAGACATTTGGGTCAAGGCATGTGGCTATAGATTGCAGGATCTGATTGTTCAGTCACATACTGTTCTTAAAAGCGAGCCGCGACCGCAACCCTTGCCAACAGTTGGGGATGGGACGCAGGGCGCAGTGAAAATAGCTTTCCTGGGTGCGCCGGTGGCCCACAAGGGATGGAACGATTTCAAAACATTGGTTGAGACCGAAGCCCGCAATCCAGGGTTGGAATTCCACTATTTTGGCAAGTCCGATGTAGATCTGGACGTTATTAAACACCAGGTAGATGCGACTGCCAACGAGATCCCGGATGCAATGACGCGGGCTCTTTCTGCAGCGGGTATCGACTTGGTGATTCACTTTGCGCTGTGGCCGGAAACATTTTCGTTGACGACGGCCGAGGCTCTGACAAGTTCGGCTTATGTTGTGACTCAGGGGCAATCTGGCAACGTTTCCCATCTGGTCAAATCGACTGGCCGTGGTGTTGTGTTGGACAGCAGCAAAGACCTGTTGGCCTGGGTCAGAAGTGATGCCTGCCAAAAGCTGGCTCAAAAGGCCCGCCAACGCCGCCGCGAGGAGGTGTTGTCATCCGAGTACAGCGACATGGCGATACCCCATCTTCAAATTATGAGCACAAAATGACAGTTCATGCATTTACAAGCTTTTCATTCAGTTATCTTAATCGGGCACGTGTTCTTGCCAGTTCGCTACGGCGCCAGCATCCGGATTGGGTCATCTGGGCGGTTCTGACGGATCATCCCCCAAAGGGGTTCGAGTATTCTATCGAGCATGAAGACTTCGATCGCCTGGTAACGGCTGATGAATTGTATGGCGAAACGACCGAACCCTGGTTATTTCGCCACGACATCGTAGAAGCCTGCACCGCTGTTAAAGGGCAAGCACTCAAGCATATTATGGATCAGCCCGGGGTTGAGAAGGTCGTCTATTTCGACCCGGATATCGCCGTGTTCTCAACAATGCAGCCTGTTGTCGATTTGCTGGATGACTGGTCGATCGTTCTTACCCCGCATCAAACCACACCAGACACCGAAGAAATGGCTGTGCGCGATAACGAGATCACGTCGTTGCATTACGGTACCTATAACCTTGGGTTCCTGGCCGTTCGCAATGATGAAGAAGCGCGTGCCTTTGCGGATTGGTGGACTGAACGTCTCAATACATGGTGCTATGACCGGCTGGATATCGGCGTGTTCGTGGATCAGAAGTGGTGCAACCTGATTCCCTGTTACTTCGATAACGTGAAGGTTCTGCGGGATCCGGGATACAATGTTGCCAGCTGGAACCTGAGCAAAAGGACGATGTCGGTTTCCCCCGAGGGAGGTCTTTTGATCAATGGCGTGCCACTGCGCTTCTATCATTTTACCAAGCTTGGGCCTGTTGGCTTCACAATGACCGAAAGGTACGCTGAGGGAAATTCTGAAGTTTATGAACTTTGGGCGTGGTATGAGCGTGAGGTCATACGCTTTACTGATCCTGCGATCCCAGCGGGTTGGTGGTATTACGGCGTTTTCCAGGATGGTACGAAGATTCCCAAAAAGGCACGGGAGCTGTACAGGGATAGCGAGGAACTGAGGACAAACTACCCTGATCCATTCAAAGACGGCTATCAGCGTTGGTTGGAGAAAAACACCGACCTGATGCGCCAGTGAATTTGTCCAAAGCTCCTGTTGGATACAACGATACCTGATTAAACCCTTAAACACCTCTCCCCAACGTGATGGTACCCCGATGACACTTCCACCTCGAAAGATTGTATATTCCGAAACACACGATGCGGACCTTGTAGATTATCCAATCCGGGATATCGATGAAGACGAACAGTTTATGGAATTGTTCCTCAAGTCTCGTGATTTCTCGATGACGGGTAAGGACGCGATGTTCGCGCTCTACAATGCGTGCAAATATGTGCATTCGGCGGGAATTGCCGGTGACTTTGTCGAATGCGGCACATGGATGGGCGGCAGTGCGATCCTTGCCGGTTTGACGTTCGAGGCACTTGGCAAACCGCGCGATCTTTGGCTCTACGATACCTACGAAGGAATGACTGCTCCGACCGAAGCAGATGTGGATGTCAATGGTGACAGCGCTTCGGCATTGATGGAGACGTTCGGCGACGAAACAGGCTGGTGCTATGCGTCGCTCGACCAGGTTTCGCAGAACTTCGGTGCAGCCGGCCTTTCAACGCAAAACGCGCGTTTTGTAAAAGGTGATGTGATGGAGACATTGAAGGATCAATTGCCCGAGCAAATCTCGGTCCTGCGCCTCGACACTGATTGGTACGAATCCACTCGGTTCGAACTTGATGTTCTTTACCCGCGGCTGGCACCGGGCGGGGTCCTGATCATCGACGATTATGGCCACTGGTCAGGCTCTCGCAAGGCGACGGACGAATACTTCTCGACAATTCGCGCGCCGATGCTGAACCGGGTGAACGATCAGGTCAGACTCTGCATCAAAATATAAGAACGAAGAAAGGGTATTCTCATGGTTGAATCAACCTTGGATCTCAGGACGCAGATCATACAGGCTGCAGAACAGCTTCCGTCCGAGGACGATCGTGCGAAGTTCTCGTTCATTCCAACGGTTATCGATCAATGGATGACCGAGGCGGGCGGGATTACCGGTAAAAAGATTCTGGATTTCGGGTGCGGCAGTGGTACCTCTGCCGCCGGAGCCGCGTTGTTGTTCGATGCCGAGGTTCACGGAGTCGACATTAACAATGAAGCAGAAGCCTGCGCTCCATTCTTGCAGAAGCATTTTGGTGTGGAAGTGCCCGACAGGCTGACCTTTCAGGAGATCGCTCCCGGGGAAACTCCGAACGATGGCCCATTCGACCTTATCTTTAGCTGGTCTGTCTTCGAGCATGTAAACAACCGGATTTATCCCTCCATACTTGAGGATCTCTACAATAGGCTAAAGCCGGGCGGGCATTTCTTTGTCCAGATTTCACCTTTGTATTTCGCGCCGGAGGGAAGCCACCTTTGGGCAATCGGCTACAACAGATGGGAACATCTCATCTCGCAGACCAGCGATGTACATGATGATGTGAACAACTCGGACCTTAGCGATCAGCACAAGAAGTTGCTGTTGGCCATGTTCGATACTCTGAACAGGATCACTGCTGACGATTTGCTGACCCGCTTTAAGGCAGCCGGATTTGAACTGATCCGCGAACAGCGTGATCAGGTAGATTTTGAGCCTCCGGAAGAATTGGTGCGGGCCTATCAGCGTGATGCTTTGAAAACATACCAAATTGTTGCGCTGTTTCAGAAGCCCCTCAGCTGAAAAGGCTTTGCCAGGGTGTCGACAGCTATTTGATTGAGCCGCCTGAACCCGTGGGGTTCCAGACCAGGTAATCGAGAGAGCAGGGGCGGCGAACCGCCCCTGCCTGACGTTTCAGGCGACAGTGTCAAACCCGAGATCGACTAGCTGGGTCAGCAAGGCGCCATCTTCCTCTAGAAGAGGGCTGTTTGCCTCAGCATCCAAATTGGACAGGTTCAGGTCTTCGGCCTGAATGCCCACCAAGGTGGTGACGTTGCCACCATTGCCCAGCACCTCGATCTCAAGATTTCCATCTACCTCGTGGATATCGATCTGATCGCCGGTCAGTGCGTTGAAATCAAAGCTATCTTCGTCAGGATCGAATCCTTTGATCCTGGTCTGAGTACCCCAATTCCAATTGATATCCACAGTATCTGCACCAGCGCCGAGAACGACATTTCCTACGGCGGGTGTTCCGGTTGAGCCACCACCTGAGCTGTCCTCGGAACCCGAGTCTGGGACAGCGTCTTCATCTTCGTAGATGCTGCCGGTCATATCCCCGGTGCGGGTTTGCGATCCGTCCGTGGTTGCGCCATTTGGGGCAGATGGAGTCAAGAGAACCGTACGATCGACCAAGGTCACGTCATTCTGATCAAACCCAAAGGGGGTCTCAAGATTATCCTCCATGACCTGATCAAAGTGGAATTCGACCATACCCGGGATCAGATCTGCTTTGGTGACACCGGTGAAGGTAAAGCTCTGACCACTTGGCAGGGATGAGATCACCAACCCCGCGTCGGTATCTTCAACGCTCAGGCGCTCGCGTGTGCCAAAGTAAAGAAAGCTGATCTTCATGGAGGTTGGATCAAAGTTGTCAATGACCTCGGACTGGCCGTATTCATGACTGCGGATGTAGACCGTATCACTTTCGCGCGGTCCAACGCCTTTCTCCCATGAAACGACGCCACCAAGATCCTGGCGCAGATGTTCGTTTCCGACGACGCCAAAGCTGCTGATATCTACATCCTGATACGTCACACCCTGTACGATCTGGGCAGCATCCGACCACGGGCTGTCGATCACAATCTCGCCTGCCTCAGACTTTGTCAGGATCATGCCATGCACCGAAGTGCCGCCAAAATCTAGCTGATCGGCAGCCGGATCAAAGCCGGTGATGTCATCGGCATTGCTATCTGCTTTGAACACCCGGCCACCCGCATCGGTGCTGCCAGTGACTTCAGCCGGGTTTGAGCCGTCTGTGTCATAAGTAAGCGTGTAGCCACCGATTGAGGGGGTCGATGCAACATGGCCAATCGCGCTGGAGATTTCGTTCAGGACGCCTTGATTGTCGATTGAAAAGTTCCCGATCTTCAGTTCATCAAGGCTGATGCCGGTCAGGACCGTTTGCGTCGTAACCCCATCCACAGTGATGCTGATCCGTACGGTCTGACCCAGTGCGTCCCCGGATTCTTCGAAAATCCTGAAATCGCTGGCGTCGACATCGGCATTGATTTCGATGACATCCCCCATATCGGGGTTGAATCCATCGATCACACGCGCCGGGCTGTCATAGCCGATGGTCACATGCATATGGGTGTGGCCATCACCGCCCCCATCGCCACCGGAATGTCCGCCACCGTGACCAGAACCGTTGTCATCATCACCAGAGATCAGATTTGCGAGCTCGTCACGGGTTGTGGAGTCCAGTGCATGAATGTTCGAAGCCTCGAGCGCGGCCAGCGTCACGCCCTGCAGGGTAATTGTCTGGTTGTTTGATGGCACTCTGATGACGACAGATCCATTCACTTCCGAGATTTCGAACGCATCTGCGCCGATCCAGTCAATGAAGATGGTATCAGTCGCCGGATCGAAGTCGGTCACGACCGTTTGCTGACCATAGTTCCATGTGACCACCACGTCGGCATTCTGCTTTGTGATACCGGGGTTGTTGAATGCGTCACCGGTCTCAGTGGGTGACGGATCCGGATCTGGTGTGGGCTCTGGGTTTGGATCAGGTGTTGGATCTGGATCAGGCGTCGGATCGGGGTCGGGCGTCGGATCTGGATCGGGCGCTGGATCAGGGTCTGGCGCGGTCGTACCGTCACCGATCAGGCTCAGGATCTCCTGCGCTGCAGTGCCGTCCAGTATGGTGAAGTTGCGCGCAGAAAGCTCGTCCAGAGTTACCCCGACCAGCGTCAGAGTTTGCTGATTTGATGGCACTGAAAACACGACCGAGCCATTCACTTCTGTAATGACAAGATCATTGGCTGAAATCCAGTCGACAAAGATCGTGCCATTTGCAGGATCGAAATCCGTGATCTCAGTGTTGGATCCGTAGGACCAGGTCAACACAACATCAGCGCTGTCCTTGTCTACATCAGCTGTGCCGCCCGATGATCCACCGGGGTTATTGCCTGAGCCACCGCCAGATCCGCCACTTGTATCATCACCTGGTGTACCAAGGCCTTCGTCGCCGGTTTTGCGATCTTCAAAAAAGGCGATCATGTCGCTGACCGAAGGGCTTTCAAATCCGCCAAACTGCCCGATGTATTGCAGGATCGAAGTGCCGTATTCGTCCGTGGATACGGCACCGCCAAGCAACAGATTCAATGTCCCGTAGGCACCCCGCAAATGAGCGGCGGCCATGATACCTGTGAGGGTGAGTTCAACGGTGACGGTTTCACCATTGCCATTGGTGTAGGTCGCCGTTGTGCCGAGAAAGTCGTCCAGGCTTTTGCCGGCGTTCTTGAGCCCGTCCTCAATGATCTGAAGGTTGAAGCCGAACGCTTCCTGAATGGCGACGGTCTGCGCCTCCTTCGTCATAAAGTCCTCGAGAGAGGTGACGCCGTTTTTTCCGGTCCAGGTTCCATCCCATTTGTTGGTTGATTCCCCGTTTCCGTAAAACTTGTCGTCGTCATAGTAACCCAGATCGATCAGCAACGCCTCGCCAAACTGGAAACCGACAAAACCCAACGAGTTTTGCGAGCGATAGGCCATCGACTCCCACTCGGAATCACTCAAATCGCCCCAACTGGTGTAATTGGGGAAGAACTTTGTCACTTCGCCGCCAGCCCAGGCATTCAGCTGCCAGTCCTGAATGACACCTGTTTCGTACCTCTCGCGGTCCCAACCCGATTCAAACGCCAGCAGCGCCGAGAGGAAATCGGTGAAAGTTCCTTTGGACATGATATTCTACCTCAACCTATGATTGCATTATCCACATGTGGAGATGACGTAGGTAACAAGAGAAGCACAAAATTCATGTCCCAATGTGGCCAATTCCTTTAGAATCTCCGCCATCGGCAATAAGTCGCGAAATTCGTGTTATTTTATAAGCAACATTCTGTCTGCTTTCGGGGTACGGCCTGTCCATCTTCGATAGGCTTGTGTAAAGCTGCTCTGGTCTGAAAAGCCGCAAAGATGCGCGGTCTCTGCCAATGAAAGGTGGGGATCGCTTAGGAATGCTTGTGCAAGCTTAAGTTGAGCGTCAGACACGATCTCCCTGAAACTTGTCCCTTCTTCCAGCAATCGGCGTGTCAATGTGCGTTCCGACAGTCCGAGCGCAGTGGCGGTTTCAGCCATTGATGGCCGTCCGGAAGCCATCCCATGCAACACATGCCGCCCAACCTTGTCTGTCAGTCTGGATACGGCCCGGGGATTCCGGCTGAGCAACACCTCTCCGTAGCTGGTAAGATGTCTAAGCAGATGTGCATCCGCATCTCGAATGGATAGCGCCAGCACCGACTTTGGGAATCGCAGATAGTTTGCGTCTTCTTCCAGACTTACGTGACACCCATATACAGCAGCCAGTTCCTTTGCGCCGTGTAGCCGGGCACCGGATATGCCAACCTGAGTGGCCAGACGATCGACCCCGGTGGCAACGCGCAACGCCCCAAGCAAGGTCCCCAATGAAAACTCGATGAGATGGGTGTTCAGCATCAAATGCGTTCCGATGCCATCAATAACGACATCCACGTGATCCTGCGTTTCGCGGATGTCGATCAGAGCCTGCGGACGTGAGACAGGCATAAATCGCTGCATGTGATGAAGTGCGTGATGCAATGTCGTTGAGTTGAACAGGATGTAGGTCAGCAGCGAACTGTTGCGTGGATCAAGCGCTATTCCGAATTCGGCCCCGGCAAAGGGGCGGCCAAGATGTGTCGCCAGAAATTCCAGCACAGTGTTTTCAGCACCGCGGGGGATGGCCGAACCGACATCGCGCAATGATTCAGGATCAAGCTGGGCGGCCGCTATTGCGTCGTCTTTATGTTCTGAAACATCCGGCAGATCGAAGATCGACCTCAGTAGATGATTTGGCACCTGATCCTGAGGGCTATGCTTGTTCATGTTGAATTTCGCTTTTTGGCCAAAGCAACAGGATCATTTTAGCTGTCATATTCACCGTCCCGACCATGTCAGGCGCAATGGTCGCGTTCTCTGTTTCTGCTAGGCAATCAATATTCTGAACGATAGTGAATATCGACAGTTTTCTCTCTAATATCAGCGCTATGCAGATACTGACTGCGGCGCTCCTGTTGCTGAAAGGTTTTTTGGGCCACGATGGCCTCAGGGGTTATTTCCAACCCTCGGCCGACCTGCTCTGGATGAAAATCGATCCGCTTCAGTGAATTTGTATCTGTGGCGGCACTCTGGTTTCGTTACAATCACTTCTCCCAATCGTGACGCATGTTGCCTTGGCTCTGTGCTAATAGCTGACTACCTCGATACCAAGGTGATTAGAGTACGGAGACTGAAATGGCGCATCGCTGGACCAATAAACTGACACATGCAGACGTCACCCCGAGGGCGGCGTTTCTGAACCGGCGGCAAGTTGTGGCCGGGCTGGCGGGTGTCGGGTTGGCGGCGGTTGCCAGACCATCAAGCGCTCAGGAAGCACTGGAGCCGAACACATGGGAAGAGATCACCACATACAATAACTACTATGAGTTCGGGACGGGTAAGGATGACCCTGCCAAATATGCAGGATCTCTGATCACCGAGCCGTGGAGCGTCAAGATCGACGGTCTTGTGGATCGGCCGGGTGACTATGACTTCAAAGACATCCTGTCCGAAATGACTATTGAAGAAAGGATCTATCGGTTCCGCTGTGTCGAGGCCTGGTCGATGGTGATTCCGTGGAACGGGTTTGAACTGTCCGATCTGCTCGCGATGGCGGGCGTTCAGGACGGTGCAAAATATGTGGCGTTCGAAACCGCCTATCGCCCCGATGAAATGCCGGGTGTCAGTTTCCCTGTTCTGGAATGGCCGTATCGCGAAGGCCTGCGTCTGGACGAGGCGATGCATCCCCTGACCATCATGGCCACCGGCATCTATGGTAAGACAATCCCCAACCAGAATGGTGCACCACTGCGCCTGGTGGTGCCGTGGAAATACGGTTTCAAATCGATTAAATCGATTGTCCGTATTACTCTTACGGATACGCAACCACCGACCAGCTGGAACATGTCCAACCCGCGTGAGTATGGGTTCTATAGTAATGTGAACCCGAACGTGAATCATCCGCGCTGGTCGCAGGCATCGGAACGTCGCATTGGCGGCGGTCTCTTTGCACGCCGCGAACCTACCCTGATGTTCAACGGATATGAAGAAGAGGTCGCTGGCCTCTATGAGGGTATGGATCTGGCGGAGAACTACTGAAGCGATGCAGACCGTGAACCAATTGCTGCGCCGCATTCCCGTATGGGCCGTGTATCTGTTAGGCGCTCTGCCCGCACCCTGGTTGTTCTATCTGGGGTTCACCGGCGGTCTCGGGGTCGAACCCATCGAAGCATTGGAACACGAGTTTGGCGAGTTGGCCTTGCAGCTTTTGATCCTCGGTCTGGCCATCTCGCCTTTGCGGCGCCATTTCGACCTGAACCTGATGAAGTTTCGCCGTGCGATCGGTGTTCTGACATTCTCATATGTCGCGCTGCATCTTCTGGTCTGGTTGGTTCTGGATGTTCAGGTGCCCAGCCAGATTTGGGCGGATATCGTTAAGCGTCCTTATATCACTGTCGGCATGGCGGCGTTCCTGCTCATGCTGCCGCTTGCGATTACTTCAAACAATTGGTCTGTGCGAAAGATGGGGCCAGCTTGGCGCAAGATGCATCGGCTGGTCTATCTTGCGGCGATCCTTGGCGGGTTGCATTACGTGATGCTGGCCAAGGGATTCCAGATCGAGCCGCTGATCTATCTGCTTGTCATTTTGGGGCTGCTGGCATTGCGGCTGCCGATTTCGAACCTGCTTATGCGATTCCGTCAGGTCGATTCCACCTGACTCGCGGGTGAGTCTTTTGGTGAGTCCGTGATTATAGCGTTCAGTTGTGGGATTCGTGCGGCCTGTCATCTCAATTTGGCGGTTTTGGGCTGTTAGTTGAATGGTTAAGTAATTGAATAATAGCGTACTTTCTTGAAAATGCCGTTTTTTTCAAGTTCTTTGAATTTTCCACTTGCGGCTTTTGTTGGTTATCCTTAGAACCCCCTTCACCGGCGCTGCTGAGGCGGTGCTGACGGGTCGGAGAGACGGCCTGACG
>NZ_WPZQ01000001.1 GCF_013030265.1 Ruegeria arenilitoris | reverse complement strand
TTCAGTTCACCGAAAATCTGGGTGAATAGCTATGGGATTGGAGCCGGCGGTTGGGAAGTCGGCAAACACCCCCGGATGATGGCTGACGTGAACGGTGACGGCAAAGATGACGTCATCGGGTTTGGTACCGGCGGCGTGTACGTATCCCTTTCCGATGGATCGAAGTTCAGCCCTCCAAGGTACTGGGTTAGGAGTTACGCGATTGGAGCTGGAGGTTGGGAAATCGGCAAACACCCCCGGATGATGGCCGACGTAAACGGCGACGGTAAAGATGATATCGTAGGTTTTGGTACCGGTGGTGTTTATGTATCCCTTTCCGATGGATCTAAGTTCAGTTCACCGAAAATCTGGGTGAATAGCTATGGGATTGGAGCCGGCGGTTGGGAAGTCGGCAAGCACCCTCGGATGATGGCTGACGTGAACGGTGACGGCAAAGATGACGTCATCGGGTTTGGTACCGGCGGCGTGTACGTATCCCTTTCCGATGGATCGAAGTTCAGCCCTCCAAGGTACTGGGTTAGGAGTTACGCGATTGAAGCTGGAGGTTGGGAAATCGGCAAGCACCCCCGGATGATGGCCGACGTAAACGGCGACGGCAGCGCTGATATCGTGGGCTTCGGGACGGGCGGCGTTTATGTTTCCCAAAGAGTTCTGGGAAACGCAGCGTACAGCCATCCTGTTTTTTGGGTAGAAAGCTACGGAACCGGCGCTGGTGGTTGGGAAGTCGGCAAGCATCCGCGAATGATGGCCGATGTAAACGGTGACGGTAAAGACGATATCGTAGGTTTCGGTACAGGTGGGGTGTATGTTAGCCTTGCCCCTTAGGCTCAGGACCCATTGAAAAACGTTCATTGGCATGATTCACCGCTGCAAGAATGGTGGTGAACATGTCTGATCTGTTCTGGTTGACCGACGCACAGATGTCGCGACTTGAGCCTTTCTTTCTGAAGTCTCACGGAAAGCCTCGTGTCGATGGCCGGCGCTTTCTGAGTGGGATGATCTTCATCAATTGCAATGGCTTAAGCTGGCTTGATGCACCTGCCGCCCATTGCTCGCTCAAGACCCATACATGCCAAAGCGCAAGCGCGGACATAACAAAGTAGCCTATCTTGTTCTGATGGAATATCTGGGCGACAAAGCCAAGGCCGCTTGACAGGTAGCGCAACACACAATAGCCCTTAAAACAGCACACATTTGGGGAAACCTGAAGGCTGCCCTAGGGCGTTGTGCCCTTACAAATAAGGATTAATGGACGCTAGTTCGATTGTACTAGAGGCTTCTCGACCGCACCAACTGATCCAGAAGTGTGACCATGGATTAGTTGTCGGCTCAAATCCCAGACCTTGAAGGGCTTCGGACCATCGCAATTGGTTTGGAGGCGACTGAAACCAAACAGAGCTGTTATTGATTGATCACACGGCACAGTCCCGTTCCACTTCCCTTTTGATGGGCATATATGCGAGACAGACAATCGTACTGTTGTTTCGCTGGTAATCAGCGACTTGCTTCCTGCAGTGCAACGAGTACTTCGGGACGACAGCAAAGTGAAAAACCACACCATCCTGCGGATAGCGCGCCAGAGTTGAAGATGACAAATCCTGACGTAAAAACAAATCTTTGGCGGAGTGCGCGATTGAGCGTCGCACCCATGATGGACTGGACGGATAGACATTGTCGCTATCTGCATAGGCTGCTTAGTTCGGAAACGTTGCTTTATACCGAGATGGTCACCGCTCCGGCGTTGGTCCGGGGTGGGGCGCTGCATTTGCTGGAGTATCATCCTCAGGAGCATCCGGTTGCGCTGCAACTGGGGGGCTCGGACCCGCAGGAACTGGCGCAGGCGGCCAGGATGGGGGCTGATGCGGGGTATGATGAGATAAACCTGAACTGTGGTTGTCCTTCGGACCGGGTGCAATCCGGGACTTTTGGTGCCGTGCTCATGAAAGATCCGGGGCGAGTGGCCGAGTGTGTCGAGGCTATGCGCCAAGCAGTCGATGTCGAAGTCACCGTCAAATGCCGGATCGGGGTGGATGAGCAGGAGCCGGAAGAGGTCTTGCCAGAATTCCTCGAACGAATTCAGGCGGCTGGGTGCCAAAGGGTGACGATTCATGCGCGCAAAGCTTGGCTACAGGGACTAAGCCCAAAAGAAAACCGAGACATTCCACCACTCGACTACGGTCTGGTACACCGGATGAAGTCTGCGTTTCCTGATCTTCATGTTTCGATCAATGGAGGCATCACCTCATTACAACAGGCGCGCGAACATTTGGAAGCGGGACTCGACGGTGTCATGATTGGCCGTGCGGCTTATCATCAACCGACCGATATCCTTTCTGAGGCTGATCCGTTGATTTTCCAGACCGGGCAGGCTGCTGATCCGATTGAAGTTGTCGGAAAAATGGTGCCCTATATCGAACAACACCTTGCCGACGGTGGACGGTTGCACCAGATCACCCGGCATATGTTGGGCCTGTTTGCGGGCCGTCCCGGCGCACGTGCATGGCGCAGAATGTTGTCTGAGGGTGCGGTTCGGGATCATGCAGGACCAGAGGTTTTGTTGCAGGCGCTTGATCGCGTGATGCCGCAGGAACAGGTGCAAAGAGCAGTTTGATACGGCCCTGAGCCGGTATGGGGGGATGATGCCCGAGACGATGTTGCTGGCCCAGATGCTGGGCCTTTTGCTTGCAATCGGGGCTTTGGCCGGTGTTCTGGCCGGATTGCTTGGCGTTGGCGGTGGTATTGTTCTGGTTCCAGCCTTTTTTTATGCCTTCCAGACGCTGGGATATGGCGGGCCGCAGTTGATGCAGATGTGTCTGGCGACTTCGCTGGCGACAATCATCGTGACGTCGGTCAGGTCGGTGATGGGCCACAACAAAAAGGGTGCGGTCGACTGGGATATACTGCGCAGTTGGGGTCCGGGAATTGTGATCGGGGCGATTTTTGGGGTTCTGGTTGCATCAGCGCTGCATACCGAAATGCTTCAGGCCTTGTTTGGCATATTGGGA
The DNA here is from genome assembly GCF_013030265.1 of Ruegeria arenilitoris. Classification (GTDB taxonomy): domain Bacteria; phylum Pseudomonadota; class Alphaproteobacteria; order Rhodobacterales; family Rhodobacteraceae; genus Ruegeria; species Ruegeria arenilitoris_E. Next base: position 547,303 of record NZ_WPZQ01000001.1, on the reverse strand, counting down.
ATGGTGATCGGGGCTTATCTGGGGCTTGGTCGCTCAGAATGGCGATTGGGTGATGCTATGCCCAAAGGTCTTCGGCGCGCTGCGCTGTCCCCTTCGGTTGGTTTTCTCTCTGTTCTGATGGGGATCGGCGGAGGTAGCTTCGGTGTGCCCCTGATGAGTCTGTATAACACCCCGATCCACCGCGCGGTCGCCACGGCCGCTGGTTTTGGCGTGATTATCGCAGTCCCTTCGGTTCTGGGTTTCCTGTTTCTTGATATCGCTCCTGAACATCGTCCACCGTTGACAATCGGAGCCGTGAACCTGATCGCGTTTGGCATCGTGGTAGCGATGACAATGATAACCGCCCCGTGGGGCGTTAAGTTGGCACATGCGATGGATCCCAAACCGCTCAAGCGGGTTTTTGCGGTGTTCCTGACGCTGGTGGCTTTGAACATGTTGCGAAAGGCGCTGGGCTGGTGAACGAGTTTCTCGAAAAGGGTTGGATCAAGTTCCCCCATGACCCAGTACTGTCAAAATGGGTGGAGCAGGTTCTGCCTTCGGCAAAAACATCGGTGTCTGATCCTGCACATGCTGAGTGGCATGATTGCGAGGGTACCTGGTTCATCGGGGTCGATGCATTGGATAATGACGCTAGGGGCAGGGTGGCGGGCTCTGCTGCTTTGTCCGGGAGTGCGATTGAGTTTGTGGAAAGTCATTATGGACGACTTGATCTGCACAAAGGGCAGGTCTCGATCATCTATCCGGGTTATCCGCGACCAAGACGAGGAGAGGGTGAAGCTGCTGCGCGCTATCGAGCCAATCGGGATGCAGCCCATGTAGATGGGCTAAAACCCATGGGGCCGAACAGGCGACGTCAGGTGGATGAGCCGCACGCCTGGATATTAGGCATCCCGTTAAGTGAGGCCAGTGCCGATGCCTCTCCCATGGCTTTGTGGGAAGGCAGTCATAAGATCATGGGGGCGGCTTTCAAACGTGCAGTCGCCGGAGTACCCGCTGCGCTGTTGGCGCGCACAGACGTAACTGAAATCTATCAGTCGGCGCGACGTGAGGTTTTTGATACCTGCCCTAGGATCGAACTTCCGGCCAAGCCGGGCGAGGCCTATCTGCTGCACCGCCATTGTCTGCACGGCGTCGCACCTTGGGGAGAAAATGCAAGCGCAGGACCGGATGGACGGATGATTGCCTATTTTCGGCCCGAGTTCACTGGTGGTGTGGCGGAATGGATCGAATCCCCGTAACGTCCTGTCATTCTTAGGATTTGGAGGGTTTGTTCAATGATTACGGTCCACACGAATTCCGATGGCGCGCTGATCGAAGTTGAGCTGTCGGGGGAAGTGACAAGCGCAGATTATGCCACCACACTGGTTCCGGCCATTGAGGCGGCGCTAGCCGAACACGACTCGGTTCGTCTGTTGGCGATCGTGTCACCCGAGTTCAAGGGATACGATCTGGGTGCCGCCTGGTCGGACACTAAGCTGGGCCTCAGCCATTGGCGCGGCTTTGACCGGATCGCGGTGGTGGCAGATCAGGGGTGGGTGCAAACCAGTATTCGACTGGCGGCACCGATTTTGCCATGTCCCGTGCATGTGTTTGAAATGACCGAAGTCGAGACCGCCCGGCGCTGGATTCGTGAATCCCTTGGCGCGATCCATGTCATTGATCTGGGTGGCCCCTGTGTTCAGGTCAGCCTTATGGGAAAGCTTGACCCGGAAGAGTACAAGCAGGCCGAACGTGATCTGGATGACAAACTGCGCGATCGCGACGGGTTTAGGCTGTTGATTGATTTGCGTGAGTTTGACGGCTGGCAGGGTCTGACAGCGATGGCGGCGCACTTCCGGTTGGCGCGCGGACACATCGGGCTACTCGACCGGGCGGCTATTGTCGGAGACAAAGCGTGGCAACACATGGCGCAGCGTTTGGCAAGCCACGTATTGGGCACGCGGACACAGTATTTCCCCTCAGATGAATATGAGAATGCCAAATCCTGGTTGGCTGCAGGATAGGTGTGCTGGCGGAGGAATCGGATTCCTCCGCCACATATTGTTGTGCTGCGCAGGCATGGGTATGCTCAAACGGTTTGGTGTCAGACCTCGTGCGAACAGCTGAAACTACGCCTTTGAGATATTAAACGCTCGGTGACGTTGCGTCGTAAACGCGGTCGGGTGCCAATGTAGTTGCGAATAAATGTTGAGTTTCGAATGGTTTTTTATCATTCGGTAAAAAAATGATGTAGATTACCCGGATTTCCCCCTAATCCCTGCATCCATTTTTTGTATTGGCACCGCGTCGCTGCGGGTCTCCACTCACTCACTTGAAGTCCTCGAGCTCTCCCCCTCGGAGTTCGGATCGGATCCGCAGCGGCACAGGTATCACAGGTATTGGAACACCCAGATGCGATTGCTCGAAAGATTGAAGTACAAATTTCTGATCAAAGACGTGAGCACCCCTGTTCCACTCGGAGTGCAAAAAACACTGCAGCGGGCCACTGAGAAGCCAGCGACCAATCGCTCGGAGATTTCAAAGATCTTCCAAGCCGAGTTGGAAAACCCAGCAGCAGGCAACCCAGAGAGGGAATAACTAAGGTGCCGACGTTTCGTGCAATTCGGGGGGGCGGTTTAACTGCGCTCCAATCGCGCTGCACGGCCACCGCGACGTTTTGCCAGTCTGGGCTTGCGTTCGGGCAGATCCTGCATGATTTCGGCGCGTTCGTTGCTGTCCATTTTCGACCATCGTGTGATTTCATCAATGGTGCGATAGCAGCCGGTGCAGATGCGTTCGGTCGGATGAACGACACAGATCTGGACACAAGGGCTTTCAACCTCGTTCCTTTTCCAAACCATATTAGTCATCAGAGGTCTCCGACCCGTTACAGAAAGCGCAGCCTGTCCAAGGCTCCCTGCAGGATATAACCTGCCGCGACATGATCGATAACCTGTCCGCGACGTTTTCGTGTCGTATCCGCCTCAAGCAGTGCCTTTTCTGCCGCAACCGTGCTGAGCCGTTCATCCCAGAAACCGATGGGCAATTCGGTCAGACGAGACAGATTTCGCGCAAAAGCACGTGTGGACTGACAGCGGGGGCCCTCGGTTCCATCCATGTTTTTGGGCAAGCCAAGCAGGATCCCTCCAATCTCGCGATCAGTGACGATTTCCATAAGGCGGGCAGAATCCAGCGTAAATTTCTTACGCCGAACTGTTTCCAGTGGACTGGCGACACCACGCATACGGTCTGAGACGGCAACGCCAATGGTCTTTTCACCGAGATCCAGGCCCATCAGCGCCGTCATCGGCTGCAGGTCGGCAGCAAAATCTTCGAATGCATCGTGAATCATTGGGCAATCCCGGCCTGTTGTGCAGCGGCAGCTATCATCTGCAGCGCGTTGTCGTTTCCTGCGAAAACGCTTAGCGCTTCATCCCGAATTCCGATTGCGCGTTCTTTATCACCGAGCACACCAAGTGCAGCAATCAGACGCGCCCATTCTTCAGGCGCCCCACCTTCGGTCGCAAGCTGATCGGACAGCTGATTGACCATACCTCTGATCATGTCCTGACGTTCTTCGGCTGTCAGTTCTGACGCGGCCTCCATGTCTTCCTGGGTTGGGCCAGGTGAAGCGACAGGTAGTTGAGGTGGATTGAAGACGCCAGCGCGGAAGGCGAGATCGCCCATTTGCGACCGGATCGCATCGGCCCAAGGCGCCCCGGCGGGGGCAGATCGCAAGGTATCCAACCAGACGCGATAAGCAATATCGGGGCGTCCTGTCTGGGCCAGCATCTGTCCCCAGTAGTATCGGGCAGGGCCAAGGTCGGGGCTACGCTCAAGCGCCTGACGCAAGGCTTCCTCGGCCTCGGGCGAAACATATCCGCCTGCTGCAAGAATCATCATTTCTGCCAGGTTTGAATAGGCCTCAGCTGACGCCTCGGGGCCGGACAATTCTACCACCCGACGTTGGGCTTCGTATCCAGCCTTGAAGTTGCCTGCGTTGGTCTCGTGCTGTGCCAGCAGGATATGCCCCTGCAGGTCATCGGGGCGCTGGGCAACCGTGTCGCGCAGTTTTTGCAAGAGTTGCGCATAGCTCTCCTCCAGCTTGGGGGGCTGAACCGGCGTCGTCTGCTCTTCGGCAGCGGCCTGGCTTGGGCGGTTCACGCGCAGTTCCTCGGCCAATTCCAACCGTTCCGAGAGCGGCATATCGGGAAAACCTGCTGCGCCGATACGATGATACATAAACCAAGCGCCACCAATCAGAACAAGTGCAACTGCGATCACAGCAACTGCGGACGTCACGCTGGATGGGCCAGCCTGAGCCTTCTCACCCCGCATCTGTGCATCAGCGGCCAGAATGCGGCGCGAAATCTCGGTCCGGACACGTTCTGCATCTGCCTGCCCGATTACGCCGCGCGCCAGATCGCGGTCCACGCCTGCCAGTTGTTCGCGATAAACGCGCAGGTCATAGGCCGCAGTCGGCTCATCGCTGCGACGTCCCCGAAGCATCGTGTAACCCAAAAATGCTGCGATCAGCAGCGCGGCCAGAATAGTCAGGACCGTGAATGGCATATTATCTCCGAATTCGTTGCCCTGACTTAGACCTGTGAGCACCTCAAAAAAAGGGACAAATGGCCGCGAATGGTGCACATGTCGCAATAGCACTATATTGCGGCGTTGTGCGGCAGGGGTATTCTGCCCTCACAATGCATATCTGCGCCCAATCACGAGACCTGACGGATTCGCACATGAGACACTATTCAGCCTTTGCTGTAGCGCGTGAGGCGCTGCGTTATCACACCGGGTGGGAACGCGCCTGGCGTTCGCCCGAGCCTAAAAAGCGCTATGACGTCATCATCGTAGGCGCTGGTGGTCACGGTCTGGCGACCGCGTATTACCTGGGCAAGAACTATGGCATCCAGAATGTTGCGGTAATCGAAAAAGGATGGCTGGGTGGTGGCAACACCGGCCGGAACACGACCATTATCCGCTCGAACTATCTTCAGGACCCTTCCGCCGCGATCTACGAAAAGGCGCGTGGCCTCTATGAAGACCTGAGCCAGGACCTGAACTACAACGTCATGTTCAGCCCGCGCGGCGTTATGATGCTGGCCCAGACCCAGCACGAAATCCGCGGATATCAGCGTACGGCCCATGCCAACGCGCTGCAGGGCGTAAAGACCGAATGGATCGGCCCCGAGCGCGTGAAGGAACTGGTGCCAATCATCAATATCCACGGCCCGCGTTATCCCGTTCTTGGGGCGCTGTGGCAGGAACGTGGTGGCACCGCGCGTCACGATGCTGTGGCCTGGGGTTATGCTCGTGCCTGCTCGAACATGGGTATGGATATCATCCAGAAATGCGAGGTTACCGGCGTCCGTCAGGAAAATGGCCGCGTAACAGGTGTGGAAACCACCAAAGGTGCGATCGAATGTGACAAGCTGGGCATCGTGGTTGCGGGCCATTCCGGTCAGTTGGCCGAGATGGCAGGCTTCCGTCTGCCGGTAGAGTCTCTCGCGCTGCAGGCTTTGGTTTCTGAGCCGATCAAACCCTGCATGGATGTGGTCGTAATGGCCAACACCGTGCACGGTTACATGTCTCAGTCCGACAAGGGTGAGATGGTGATCGGCGGCGGTACCGACGGATTCAACAACTACACCCAGCGCGGGTCTTTCCATCACATCGAGGAAACGGTCCGAGCGCTGGTAGAAACTTTCCCGATGATCTCGCGTCTGAAAATGCTGCGCCAGTGGGGTGGCATCGTGGATATGACCGGTGACCGGTCTCCGATCCTGTCGAAAACGCCTTTGGGTGGCTGCTTCATCAACTGTGGTTGGGGTACCGGTGGCTTCAAGTCGATCCCCGGCTCTGGTTGGGGCATGGCGCAGCTAATGGCTACGGGCCACTCGCCGCTGACCGAAGCCTTCTCGCTGGAGCGTTTCAAAGAAGGTCGCTTTATCGACGAAAGCGTTGCAGCCGGGGTGGCGCACTAAGGTCCGGCTGAACTGGTCCTGACCGTGTCAAACGATAGATTTCAGGTTGGCTTTGTTGCTGACCTACCGCCGAAAGGATGAACATATGCTGATCCTCAATTGCCCGTATTGCGGCGTGGATGCTGAAGAGTCGGAACTGGCCGCTGGCGGTGAAGCGCATCTGAAGCGCTTTGGCCCCGGGTCGTCGGATGGTGATTTCCACGACTACCTGTTCATGCGTGAAAACCCGAAAGGTGTTCATTTTGAACGCTGGCGCCATGCAAATGGCTGCGGCAAGTGGTTTCACGCTGCGCGCTGCACAAATACGCTTGAAGTATTCGGAACGTATTCCGCTCAGACTTCTGAGCCACCAAAGGAAATTCGCGAAGCCATTTCGGCCAAGCGCCCCGGCTGGAAGTGGAGAGACTTTGAATGATCCGCTTCGCCATTTGTAATTCCGCCTGCGAAAGGTCCGCAACATGAGCACCCGTCTCGCAAAACAAGGCCGGCTGATTGACCGGTCGAAACAGGTCACCTTTACCTTCAACGGCACCTCAATGCAGGGCTATGAGGGCGACACGCTTGCCTCGGCCTTGCTGGCCAATGATCAGATGATGATGGGCCGGTCGTTCAAATACCACCGTCCGCGTGGCGTTGTCGCCAGCGGCGCGGAAGAGCCGAACGCCTTGGTTGGTCTGGGGCAGGGCAGCCGGTTCGAACCGAACCAGCGCGCCACAACCACTGAACTGTTCAATGGCCTGACCGCAATTTCACAGAACCACTGGCCGAACCTCGAATTCGACATCGGCGCTGTGAACACCGCGCTGGCCCGGTTCCTGCCGGCTGGTTTCTACTACAAGACGTTCATCCACCCCAAACCGTTTTGGAAGCACGTCTATGAGCCGTTCATTCGTCAGTCCGCCGGTCTGGGCAAGGCGCCGGACAAAGAGACACGCGATGCCGATACCTATGAGCACTTCTACGCCTTCACCGATGTTCTGGTGATCGGTGGCGGTGTCGCTGGTCTTCAGGCGGCTAAGTCTGCAGCGCAATCAGGCGCAAAGGTCATGCTGATTGAGCAGACCGCGCATTGGGGTGGTCGCGCCCCGGTTGATGGTGGAACCATCAATGGCGAGCCTGTGGATAAGTTCGTGGAACAATTGGTTTCCGAACTCGAAACAATGGATAACGTCACCATGCGGTCACGCTGCATGGGGGCAGGCGTCTATGACCACGGTTATGTACTGGGTTACGAGCGTCTGACAGATCACAAGCCGGGCACACAAGGCCCTCGTCATCGCCTATGGCGCATCCGCGCCAAACAGGTCGTGACTGCGACCGGTGCAATCGAACGCCCGCTGTCCTTTGCTGGTAACGACGTGCCGGGTGTCATGCTGGCCTCGGCCATGCGCGACTATGTCGTGAACTGGGGTGTGACCCCGGGTGACCGCGTGATCATCGCCACCAACAACGATGATGCCTATCGTACTGCAATCATCCTGAAACAGGCTGGTGTTGACGTCCTGCGTGTCGTTGATGCCCGTGCCGCAGCGGGACCATTGGCTGAGGAAGCACGCCAGCTTGGCATTCGTGTTGATCCCGGTAAGGCGATTGCCAAGGTCAAAGGTGGCAAGCGCGTCAAGAAGGTTGCGATCTGCAATCAGGAAGGCATCGGTGGTGCCCGGGAAGAGGTCGAATGTGATGCCGTTGCCATGTCGGGCGGCTGGTCTCCGGTCGTTCACATGTGGTCACACTGCGGTGGCAAACTGATCTGGGATGAAGCGAATGCGCATTTCCGTCCTGATCCGGATCGTCCGCCACTGGGCGCCAACGGAGAAGGGTTCGTTGTGGCGGCCGGTGCCTCCAACGGGCCGCTGGGCTTGGGCGACGTTCTGACCGATGCGCATGCTGCTGGTAAAGCGGCAGCCAAGGCTGCAGGCTTCAAACCCAAGAACACCAAGGCACCAGAGGGAGCGACGACTGACGAGGCTGCGATGGAAGCAGTCTGGCTGATGCCGGCGAATGCTGAAATTCAGCTGCGCATGAAGTCCTGGCTCGACTTCCAGAACGACGTCAAAGTGTCCGACGTTCAACTGGCTGCGCGTGAAGGTTATGAAAGCGTTGAGCATACCAAGCGCTACACAACGCTGGGCATGGCAACGGATCAGGGTAAACTCAGCAATATCAACGGTCTGGCGATCCTTGCTGACTCGTTGAATTCTGAGATTCCTCAGGTCGGAACCACCACTTTCCGTCCGCCTTACACCCCCATTTCGATGGGTGCGATTGGCGGTGAGGCTCGTGGCGATGTCTTCCAGCCGATCCGTCAAACACCGATGCACAACTGGCACGACAAGAATGGCGCCGATTGGGAGCCGGTCGGCCACTGGCGCCGGACCTACGCGTATGTGCGCCCCGGAGAGTCTGTGCATGACGCGGTGAACCGTGAGGTGAAGAACACCCGCGACAACCTTGGCCTGCTGGACGCCTCGACGCTTGGTAAACTGATCGTCAAGGGCCCTGATGCCGGCAAGTTCCTGGACATGATGTACACCAACATGATGTCCACACTGAAGGTTGGCAAATGCCGCTATGGCCTGATGTGTTCAGAAAACGGTTTCCTGATCGACGACGGCGTTGTTGCGCGTATCGATGAGGATACATGGCTATGCCACACGACCACCGGTGGAGCGGAACGTATCCACGGCCATATGGAAGAGTGGCTGCAGACCGAATGGTGGGACTGGAAAGTCTACGTTGCAAACGTGACCGAGCAATATGCGCAGGTCGCCGTTGTCGGCCCCAACGCCCGCAAGGTGTTGGAGAAGCTGGGCGGCATGGATGTCAGCAAAGAGGCGTTGCCGTTCATGGAGTGGCGTGACGGCAAGATTGGCGAGTTTGATTGCCGCGCCTACCGCATCTCGTTCTCGGGTGAGCTATCTTATGAGATCGCCGTCCCCGCCAGCCAGGGTCAGGCGTTCTGGGATGCCTTGATGGACGCAGGCAAGGAATTCGGTGTGATGCCTTACGGCACCGAATGCCTGCACATCCTGCGGGCCGAGAAGGGCTTTATCATGATCGGGGATGAAACCGATGGCACCGTGATCCCGCAGGATCTGGGGCTGCACTGGGCGATCTCGAAAAAGAAAGAGGACTTCCTCGGTAAGCGTGCGCAAGAGCGCGAGCACATGATCGATCCCGACCGCTGGAAACTGGTCGGTCTTGAGACTGTGGATGGTTCCGTAATCCCTGATGGGGCCTACGCAGTGGGTGAGGGGGTAAACGCCAACGGTCAGCGCAATATGATCGGGCGTGTAACCTCGACCTATTACTCGGCCAATCTGGGCAAGGGAATTGCCATGGGGCTGATCAAACATGGTCCGGATCGCATGGGTGAAATCGTCGAGTTCCCGGGTACAGACGACAAAATCTACAAAGCCAAGATCGTAGACCCGATCTTCTTTGACAAGGACGGGGAGAAGCAGAATGTCTGAACCCATCAGCGCATTGAACCACGCCAGCTATGATGGCATTGCCAAGGTCGAGGAGTGCGGCCTGCAGGGTATGATCACCTTGCGTGGTGATCTTTCAGACAAGGTTCTGATCAAGGCAGTTAAAGATGCGACAGGGCAGAAGGTTCCCGGTCAGCGCGAAGTCTTCGTGGATGGAGATACCGGCGTTTGCTGGATGTCGACCGATGAGTTGCTTGTGCTGGTGCCATATGCCGAGGTTGAGGCCAAACTGGCAGCGATGACCAATGCTCTTAGCGGGACACATGCACTTGCGGTCAACGTATCTGACGCGCGTGCGGTGTTCCGTATCTCGGGAGGAAGTGCGCGCGAGGTTCTGGGCAAGCTGGCGCCGGTCGAACTGTCGGCCGAAGCCTTCCAGCCCGGGCAGATCCGCCGTTCACGTTTAGCTCAGGTAGCTGGGGCGTTCTGGATGGACGACGCCGAGACTTTCCGCGTGGTGTGTTTCCGTTCGGCAGCAGACTATGTATTCAAACTGCTCAAGGTTGCAGCACAGCCTGGCAGTGAAGTTGGGGTCTACTGACCTTACAGTTTTTAGATAACCGCAAACAAACGTGCCATCCTGCAACAGCAGGGTGGTATTTTTGTTTTGATATTGCAGATTTATTTGATCTTCGGCTATGAGTTTGGACAAGGTCGAAGTGACACTGATAAGTTGATGGGATTCAAATTTTTGTGTTTTCCGGTTCTTCCGCGGTTTATCGGAAAGGTCGGTTTTGTAAGTCACTAATGCAATCATAACTTGTTTTTGAAACCAGCCATAGACGAAGGCCATAGATAGCAAAATTTCAATGAAGATTTTTAGAACTGCCATTCTGGCCGCGTTGGCGACAGCTGTATTTGTCGGCCTGGCCAATTCTGAGGAATACAAAGAGACGTTTGAATGCTCATTCGAGAAGGGAATGGGAAAACGTCCCACGCCAACTCGTTTAGTGTTTTCTGTAGATCTCTACGGGCGATCTGCACTTTTACACGAAGTAGAAATTCCACGTATCGACACAACACCCGGTGTAGCTGACGTTAAAAGAGATAGTTACAAGGTACTTTCAATCTCGTGGCCAGCAAAACGGTACGTCTTCTCAGAAGATGGCAGAAAAATAAATTCTCATAGTGTAAGTATCGAAAGTATCGACCTTAATACGCAGGAGTTTTCCATTTTCTTGGATCGCCGAACGATGAAAGCAATTGCGCGGACACAGTCCAGCAATATTCGCTACAAATACGGCGAAGCCGAAGGTCAATGCATTCTAAGAGCCTTTCCCAATAACTAGATGAGTAAAAAATGAAGACTGCTATAGCTGCCCTTTTTCTGGGTTTGTCTACGGTTGGTACATCCGTGGCTGCCGAAACATTTAAAGAGACTTTTGAGTGTGAGTTTGGGCGTGGCCTTGCAAATCGGCCAACGCCGAGCCGGGTCGTGTTCTCGGTGGATGAATATGGACGGTCAGCACTGTTGCACAACGTCGAAATTCCAAAGCTCGACACCGATACCGGATCAGGCAGGATAAAGCGGGATACTCACAAGTTACTGGCTATAGCGTGGGTTGGCGATAACTACCTCTATACCGCGAGCGGACGGCCTTACGCGACGAACGAGTCTCGGTATGACGCGATCGACCTGCGCGATCTCGAATTCACGATCAATCTAAACCGAAATACTATGAAGGCGACGGTAAAGTCGGCGACTTCCATCGCATACAACCGGCGTGATGGCTTCGCGAAAGGAAGCTGCATCGCAATCGCTGCACCAAAATAACCAGACAAGGAATGTATCGATGAAACAAGTAATCATCGCGACGAGCTTAGCGCTTTTTGCAGCAACTGCTCAGGCGGAAGTACGGAACTACGAATGTTCCGTACATAGTATCGAAGCACAAGGTTGGATTCCACCGCGCGTGATACTTAGCATCGACCCTGAGAATAAGCGAGCAAGGGCCTTTGATGGGGCTATCATTTCCGCAAATGAGCTCGCAGGACGGGAAGAAAACACGCCTGTGGACGCTCGCTTCAAATCTACGCGCAAAGGTGAATACGAGGTGAGCTGGCGGATTACGCTTTCCTCAAATTCAACCCGACAATTTCGAGTGAACTATACCGCGAAACTAAATCCGGAAACCAACAAGCTGAACATGCGTGCGAATTTCCCCATGGATGGCTTAGCCAATAGGCCTAAGGGGGACGGGGTCTGTAAATTGGTAAGTAAACCAAGCCTTTATTGAATGTACCCAAGCTGGAGAAAGCGGGATATCCTCGCTTTCTTCGTTGTCGCCGGGAGCTTTCTTATTCTTCGTCCTGGCGTTGTTCAGTCTTTGAACAAGACGGTATGATAGCGTGATAATCCAGCGCTGGATAGCAGGCTTAGTCTATCCAGAGGTGCGTTGTTCCCGTCGTAAGCATCAGAGTAAAAGGACAAAACATTGAGTAGAGCAGCAGTTTTTTCGTGCCGCTCCTCAACTTCCAACAATGGTGCATGAAGGGAAAGCAATAAAGCGGGGCGTTGCTTTTTCAGCCATTCCAACAAAGTTGGTAGTACGAGGAATTCAGCCCCTTCGATATCCATTTTGACAAGTGAGATTTTCGACAGATCGTTTGCAGTTTCGAACTGATCCCAGGCGATCGTAAGTGTGTCGTTCCCATGTTCAGCGTCGTGCAACAGAGAACTGGTTGAATCCCCGGGCTCTCCGCGAACTGAGGCCATGCGAGCGACGCCGAATTTGTCTGAAAGGGCCACACCAAACGCCGAGACGTTGTCGATGTCGTTGAGGTCCAGATTCCATGCCAGATGGCGGAACGCGGTTGGATCGGGCTCGAAACACCAGACATGCCGGGCTTTGCGGGCACCGTATAGAACCGTCGGGCCAATCCAGGCACCGATGTCCAGATAGTCACGGTCGGGCGAGAGGTATTTGTCGAGTATCGCGAATGTCTCAGGTTCCCACGCACCGGATGACGCCTTACGCCAGAATTTCGAATGATAGGGGTCAAGGCGGAAGGGCTCGCCATTCAGGTTGCCCGCATAGTATCCGCGGGCGCGGTAGAACATCTTGCGCGCCTGTGTAAGCATTGCCTGCCTCCGGGTTTTCTTGTCTCGGCTCTTGACCTGCGCGCGTGGCCAAAGCATTTAACCTTGGGAACCGCAACTTATATTTAACAGGGGGCCGACATGGCTTTTGAACTTCCTGATCTTCCTTATGCACATGACGCGCTGGCAGCCAAGGGTATGTCCGCGGAAACGTTGGAATATCACCACGACCTGCACCACAAGGCCTATGTCGACAATGGCAACAAGCTGATCGCCGGGACTGAGTGGGACGGCAAGTCGCTGGAAGAGATCATCGTTGGCACCTACGACGCAAACGCTGTTGCGCAAAACGGCATCTTCAACAACATCAGCCAGCTGTGGAACCACAACCAGTTCTGGGAAATGATGGGCCCCGGCGGCAACGCTATGCCCGGTGAGCTGGAGAAAGCTCTGACCGAAAGCTTCGGCTCGGTTGACGAATTCAAGTCGCAGTTCAGCGCAGCTGGCGCAGGTCAGTTCGGCTCGGGCTGGGCATGGCTGGTCAAGAACGCAGACGGTTCGCTGGCCGTAACCAAGACCGAGAACGGCGTGAACCCGCTGTGCTTTGGTCAGACGGCGCTGCTGGGATGTGATGTGTGGGAGCACAGCTACTACATCGATTTCCGCAACAAGCGTCCAGCTTACCTGTCGAACTTCCTCGACAATCTGGTGAACTGGGAAAACGTTGCATCGCGGATGTAATTGTTAACCCGATATGGGTTAATTTATGGCCTGCTGGCGGTGACGCTGGCAGGCCTCTTCTTTTTGGGATGTCTTTTACCAATGCCATTGCGGCGTTTTGCTTTCTTCATCGAATGACTGGTTCGAGCCCGAACTCGCCAATGGTACGCGATGTCTGGACTTCCGCATTCTGCCGCACACTGCTTGCTGCGTGAGCAAAAAGTCGAAATCCGATCAACGTCCGCTCAGGGCTTGTGCGACCCGTCCAATATCGCCGGTGTTAGTCTAAGGCAGACATTGTCCAAGTGTTTGACCGTCTCACGTTTTACGAAAGTGACAAGTCGTCAGGTTAGTACTAAGGTGGCAAAATAAAAATTCGAATGTTTGACTATTCCGCTGCTCAACTTCATCTTTCGAGAGTTTAGTATGTCTAAGTTCAAATTTCCCACCGCCTTTACGATACTCTTTATTCTAATTGCCGTGGTGGCAATTCTCACTTGGGTTATCCCCGCTGGCGAGTATGAGCGCCAGATGAATGAAGCTTTAGGTAGCGAGGCACCGGTGCCAGGCACCTATCATGAGGTGGAACCAAACCCTCAGGGTCTTGCATCGGTCATACTTGCGCCAATTGCCGGCATGTATGACCCGGGGCTACTCGGAAGCTCGTCCAGCGCCGCAATTGATGTGGCGTTTTTTGTTCTGATCATTGGCGGTTTTCTGATGGTTGTCACAAAAACCGGTGCGATAGATGCCGGAATAGGCTGGTTGCTGCACAGGTTGGCAGGGCGGGAAATCCTGATGATCCCGATCCTGATGATCGCATTCGCATTTGGCGGAACCAGCTATGGTATGGCCGAGGAATCGCTGGCGTTCTATGCATTGATCATTCCTGTTTTCATAAGGGCTGGATACGACTCGCTGACTGGTGTCGCTGTTATCATGCTGGGCGCGGGGATCGGCACTTTGGGTTCGACCTTCAACGCATTTGCGACGGTTGTTGCGTCGCAAGGTGCAGGTATTCCATTCACGAACGGGATTGTCCTGAGGTTCATCATTCTTGCCTTGTGCCTGACTGCAGGCATTGCCTTCGTCATGCGATATGCAAGGCGGGTAAAAGCTGACCCATCCTTATCAGTGGTGGCGGATCAGGCCGAGGATAACAGGGCTCATTTTCTGAAAGGTTCGGAAAGCGGCGACGCATTCCCGGAATTGACGCGGACGCGGTCTATCATCCTGATCCTGTTCGGAATTACGTTCGCTGTGATGATCTATGGTGTGGTTGCATTGGGTTGGTGGATGGCCCGAATGTCAGGCCTCTTCCTTGTCATGTCGATCATTGTCTGGTGGGTCGGTAAGCTGGATGAAGGATCCCGAATGGATGAGGCGACCTTTGTCGAAACCTTTGTCGACGGTGCGCGTGATTTGTTGGGGGTTGCTCTGATCATCGGCGTGGCGCGCGGAGTGGTCGTCATCATGGATGCGGGCAAGATCACCGACACGATTCTGGCGGGGGCCGAGGGATTTGTGTCCGGCCTAAGCGAGTTTGCCTTTATCAACGCCATGTTTGGCATTCAGATTCTGATGTCATTCCTTGTGCCATCGTCATCGGGGTTGGCGACGCTTTCGATGCCGATCATGGCGCCCCTTGCTGACTTCGCAGGTGTCGGGCGCGATCTGGTGGTTACTGCCTATCAATCCGCCAACGGTTGGGTGAACTTATTCAACCCGACGTTCGCGGTTGTTATGGGCGGTTTGGCCATTGGACGGGTTTCTTACGACCGATGGCTTCGGTTCGTATTCCCATTGCTGGTTATCCTTGCCGTCATCATTTGCGCCGCGCTCACCATTGGGGCCATGACAGATCCGGGGATAGACGCGCCTCAGACGGAGACTTCAGACGCAACTTCGAACTGAGTCCACGCGATGACTGAACATTCCCCATCAAAGGCTAAGCCAACATCAGGTGCTCTTGGGCTGACTGCGTGTATCGCGCTGGTTGTGGGGAACATGATAGGTTCAGGGGTGTTTTTGCTTCCGGCCTCGTTGGCTCCGTTTGGGCCGATCGCAATCGGAGGTTGGGTTCTGACATCGGCCGGGGCCCTTGTTTTGGCGATTATCTTCGGAAGATTATCCCGTGTCGTGACCAAACCGGGCGGTCCTTATGCCTACTCGCAAGAGGCGTTCGGGGATTTTGCCGGTTTCATCATTGCGTGGGGCTACTGGATCGCCCTTTGGACCGGAAATGCGGCCGTGGCGGTGGCATTGGTCGGATATCTGGGCTTTCTGTTTCCGATTATTGTCGATGTCCCCATGTATGGGCTGGCAACGGCGCTTATCGCGATCTGGTCGCTGACTCTGATCAATATTCGCGGTGTCGAAGGGGCCGGGTTTGTTCAGATCATTACGACGATCCTGAAACTTGCCCCTCTGATCCTGATCGGCGCGTTGGGGATTTTCTGGGTCAATACCGAGAACTATTTTCCGATCAATCACAGCGGCACTACCGCGATTTCCGCGATCTCTGCTTCGGCTGCGCTGACATTGTGGGCCTATCTGGGTCTTGAATCGGCAACTGTGCCCTCAGGGGATGTCATCGAACCTGAAAAGACGATCCCGCGCGCCACCGTGATCGGCGTCATCATCGCAGCCTGCGTCTATATCTCGGTCACTGCTGTATCGATGGGTGTGCTTCCTCCCGATGTACTGGCGGCATCGGCTGCTCCGCTCGCCGCAGTGGGTGAGGTTATGTTTGGCACATTCGGCGGTCTTCTTGTTGCGTTCGGGGCGGTAATCTCAACATTTGGAACCCTGAACGGGTTTACCTTGCTGAGCGGTCAAGTGCCTTACGGCGCGGCCCTTGATCGGGTCTTTCCGGCCGCCCTTGGGCAGCAGTCAAAATTCGGAACTCCGGCCAATGCGCTGATCCTGTCCAACCTTCTGGCATCCCTGTTGCTTATCCTGAATTTCGCGCAAGGTCTGGTTGCAGCATTCAACTTTGTGATCCTGCTGGCAGTCATGGCCAGCCTGCTTCCATACGCAATTTGTTCAGTCGCCGAGATCATGATCCGACTGAAAGGTGGCGAAGTCCTGCGGGGTGCGGAACTGGCGAAAGTAGCTGTTCTGGGAATGCTTGGGTTCACTTACTCGGTCTGGGCGTTCATCGGGTCCGGTGCGGAAACTGTTTTGATTGGTTCTGTCCTGCTGCTTGCGGGCGTGCCCATCCATGTCTGGGTCCGCTGGAACCAGGCCAATGACGTTGAAGACATTCAGAAAACGGATACTTCGAAAGGAGAGTTGCCATGAAGCTCGGCGTTCATTCCGAGATCGGAAAGCTCAACAAGGTGATCGTCTCGCGCCCGTCACTGGCGCACGACCGCCTGACACCGCGAAATTGCGAAGAGCTTTTGTTCGATGACGTGATCTGGGTCGAACAGGCCCGCAAGGATCACGCCGAGTTTTGCTCTTTGATGCGTGAACGCGGGGTCGAGGTTTATGATATCCAGGATCTGCTGGCCGAAGCGATCCGTTCAGATCCTGCTGCACGTGCTTTCCTTCTTGATCGCCTGATCACACCCAACATGGTCGGGCTGGGGTTTTCCGTGGAAATGAGGGCCTGGCTGGATGAGATGGATGCAAAGCTGCTTGCCCGGCATATGCTGGGTGGCATCATCTTTGCAGATCTTCCCAAGGGAATGATCGACGAGCAGTTCGGTGATCTGGTTTCATTGGGCGATTTCATCCTGCCGGCGATCCCCAACGCGCAGTTCCAGCGCGACCCCTCCTGCTGGATTTTCGACGGCGTGACGACAAACCCGATGTTCTGGCCCGCACGTAAGCCGGAAACCTTGATCATGCGCACGGTGTACCGGCATCATAAATTGTTCAAAGACGCCGAATTCGAATTTTGGTGGGGCGATAGTGATGACGATTTCGGTCTAGCCTCTGTCGAAGGCGGTGATGTTCAGCCGGTTGGCAATGGAACGGTTTTCATTGGAATGGGCGAACGTACGACCCGTCAGGCTGTGGCACAGGTTGCCGAAGCGCTGTTCAGAAAGGGCGGCGCCGAGCGTGTTGTCGCCTGCGCCATGCCCAAAAGCCGCGCGGCCATGCATCTTGATACGGTCTTCACCTGCCTAGACCACGACAAGGTCACTGCGTTCTCGGAAGTCGCAGACCAGATCACCTGTATTTCGATCCGTCCCGGTGACCGTGGGGATTTGGATATCCACGTGGAGAAAGGGCACCTGTTCGACGTTTACAAAGAGGCTCTGGGGCTGAATTCGCTGGAGGTCATTTCAACCGGCGGCAATGAGTTCCAGGCCGAACGCGAACAATGGGATGACGGCAACAACGTCGTGGCCCTCTCGCCTGGTGTGGTCGTCGGCTATGCGCGCAACACGTTCACAAACGGCAAGATGCGTGCAGCTGGTGTCGAAGTTATCGAGATCTCGGGTCAGGAACTGGGGCGCGGTCGAGGTGGTGGCCACTGCATGACATGCCCGATCGACCGCGATCCCGCCTATTGAATTTACCAAGGGCGCAACCGCCTGCGCCAAAAGACTTTTGTTAGGGAGAGACCAAATGGCATTCAATCTCAAAGGCCGCAGTTATCTGAAAATTGCCGACTTCAGCCAACGTGAAATGCTGTATCTGCTGGATTTGGCCCGCGACCTGAAACGCGCAAAGTACGCACGTGCCGAACAGCAGTCGCTAAAGGGTAAAAACATCTGTTTGATCTTCGAGAAAACTTCGACCCGCACCCGCTGCGCGTTTGAAGTTGCGGCTTACGATCAGGGTGCGAACATCACCTATCTGGACCCATCGGGCTCGCAGATCGGTCACAAGGAATCCATGAAAGACACGGCCCGCGTATTAGGGCGTATGTTCGACGGGATCGAATTTCGCGGCGCAGGTCAGGACATGGTCGAGACGTTGTCAGACTATGCTGGTGTCCCGGTCTACAACGGCCTGACGGATGACTGGCACCCGACCCAGATGCTCGCCGATATGCAAACCATGATCGAGCATGCGGACAAACCGCGCAAAGACATCGTCTACGCCTATTCAGGCGATTGCAGGTCGAACATGGGCAACTCGCTGCTGATGCTAGGCGCGATCATGGGATGTGATGTGCGGATGATTTCGCCGAAAGAGACGCAACCCCATGACGATGTGCGGAAGTTGGCAATGGAGCGGGCTGAAAGGACGGGCGCACGTGTGACCATCACGGACGATACCTCGGCCGTAGAAGGCGCGGATTTCATTCATACTGACGTCTGGGTGTCGATGGGTGAGCCAAAAGAGGTCTGGGCTGAGCGTATCAAGTTGCTGAGCCCTTATCAGGTCAACATGGATCTGATGAAGAAGACCGGTAATCCAGCCGTCAAATTCATGCATTGTCTGCCCGCCTTCCACAATCTGGACACCAAGGTCGGTCAGGACATTCATGAACAGTTCGGCATCACCGAAATGGAAGTTACTGAGGAAGTGTTCGAAAGCGATATGAACATCGCTTTTGAACAGGCCGAAAACCGGATGCACACCATCAAAGCGATCCTTGTCGCTACGTTGGGAGCCTGACCTATGGGACGCGTTGTTGTAGCACTCGGCGGCAACGCGCTTCTCAAACGGGGTGAGGAGATGACCGCGGACAATCAGCGCAAGAATGCGAAGATTGCTGCCGAAGCCCTTGCCCCTCTTTGCGAAGCGCATGAGGCTGTCATTACCCATGGCAATGGTCCGCAGGTCGGGATGCTGGCCCTGCAAGAAATCATGTACACCGATGTCGAGGAGTATCCGCTGGACGTTCTGGTCGGTGAGACGATGGGCATGATCGGTTACATGATCGAACAAGAGCTTGGTAACATCCTGCCTTTCGAACACCACATCGCTACTTTGCTGACTATGATCGAGGTGGATCCTGACGATCCAGCCTTTGACAACCCGACTAAGTTCATTGGTCAGGTCTACGCTGAGGAGGAGGCAAAAAGAGAGGCTGCCGACAAGGGGTGGACGGTAAAACCGGATGGCGAGTACTGGCGCAGGGTTGTTCCATCACCCCGACCAAAGCGCATCTTTCAGGTCGAACCGATCCGTTGGATTTTGGAGAAAGGTGCCACTGTCATCGCGGCTGGCGGCGGTGGCATTCCAACAATGTATGAGAAAGGCGCCGATCGTAAACTGGTGGGGGTCGAAGCCGTCATTGATAAGGACTTCGCGTCATGCCTGCTGGCACAGAACCTTGGTGCGGATTTCTTTGTCATCGCCACGGATGCTGAGGCCGTGTTCCTGAATTGGGGCGAACCTGACCAGAAGGGCATTCGCTCAATTACGCCCGATGCTCTTGATGAGTATGAATTCCCAGCGGGATCAATGGGACCAAAAGTGCAGGCGGCACAGGGCTTTGTACGTTCATCCGGAGGTAGGGCAATTATCTGTGCATTGGCAGATGTTCCCGCAGCCGTTCGTGGTGAAAAAGGGACAACCATCTCATTGAACGCGGGGCAAACACAGTTTCATTAAGCGTAAAAAGTAGTCTTCTGCTCATTGGAATGCTGCGAGTTATAGTTCGTGTGCTTTGCCTCCAAGGCACCGGCATATTTTGTGAGTTTTGACCGGTGGCATTACTGATCTCAGTCAACACTGCAAATATCGCCTGTCGAAATGCGTTCGCCCTCTTCCAAGCTCCCAGAGCGATGCCTCACTTATCGCTGCTCGCTCTCGCCGGTACAGGTGGAAACTTGCCTACACGTCAACTTTCGAATTGAGAGTTATTGTACCCGTGCTTGGCAGTTCCTAGCTAAAGGATGCGGAGGGGAGAGTTCCGCCAACCAATTGATAAGTAATCGGGCAGCGCGCCAAAAACCGAGGGCGCGTCACAGGTGAACTGTGCCTGACAGGCGAGGGATAGCCACAAAAACGGTATCAGGAGATCACTATGGTCGAACTTGCACAGGGAACTTGGGTTATCGTCGCCGACGGAGAAAAGGCGCTGTTTATGGAAAATATCACAGACGCCGAAGACCCAAATCTGGTCGTCGTCTCAGTCGAAGAGCAGGAACAGGAAACGGCACGCCTGAAACCCTCGGATCGGGCCGGACGTCGCTATGATCGTGGCCCCAAGCAGAAATCTGCGGTCGAAGAGGGCACCTGGAAAACCCATGCGAAATCTCTGTTTGTACAGGACCTGGCCAATTTGCTGAACCGCAAGGGCCTCAAGGGGGCCTACAAACGACTGGTGCTGGTCGCCAGCCCCCATGTTCTTGGGCTGCTGCGACGCCGCCTACATAGCGAAGTCCTGGCAAAAGTGGTGGCTGAAGTCGACAAAACACTTACCAACCATCCCTTGCACAAGGTCGAACAAGTTTTGACCAGTCGTCTGAAAGCTACTGCGCGAGCATAAGCAAAGCAGGTGGGCGGTTTGCACCGCCCACATTCGCTCTGATCACGCAAGCAATCTGCGCAGTTCAGTCATAGCGGTTTCAGCATCCCCCACCCATGTGATGAAATCGGACAGCGATGCATCTGCAAAGCCCTGATCAATCACCTGATCCAATAGGGCACGCAAAGCGTCCCAGTATCCATCCACATTCATGACCAAAATGGGTTTGTCATGCAGGCCCAACTGACGCCATGTCAGCGCCTCGAAAAGTTCGTCCAATGATCCGGGGCCGCCGGGCAGTACGACAACTGCATCGGCATTCATGATCATGACCTTCTTTCGTTCGTGCATCGTCTCGGTGATGACAAAGTGGGTCAGGTCGGTTTTACCGACCTCGCGGCGCACCAGATGTACCGGGATCACTCCAAAGGTTTCGCCGCCCGCAGTCTGGGCCGCGCGTGCGACCTCACCCATAAGACCGACATCTCCGGCACCATAAACCAGTCTCCAGCCTTCATTTGCCAAAAGCTGGCCAAACTGGCGGGCAGCGTCCGAATAGGCCGTATTTTCGCCATTTCGTGACCCGCAGTACACACAGACGGATTTCTGAGACATGAATGGGGGGCTCCGGGCTTGTGTCAGAAGTTTTGACCCGTGATAGCGGGATTGATAGGTTGGCTCAACTGTCGGGCGGAATGCTTTTAACTCAAAGCATTTTTGTCGCGGGGTGAAAGGAAAAAAATGGACGCCAAGTCGGGAAACGGAAGTTCAGGCACATTCATCTGGGGGGTGATCGCCGGTATCGTTGCATTGCTGATTGCAGGAGGTTTGTACCTGTCAGGCATATTCGGTGGAGATGTAGACAAAGATCAGCAACCGCAGGAAGAGGCCGCAGTCGTGCCTGAAACTGAAGAGCAGGTCACCGAGGCTGAGGAAACACAGACCACGCAGTCAGTCGACGAACCAGCGACGGCCGAGACTGCGGAAGCGCAGGAAACCGACGAGACGGCAACCGAAGCACCTAGTGAGCAAACCGCTGATCAAGGGCATGAGGAGCAGACAACAGAAGAAGCTCCTACACAAGACGCCACCGCAGAGGCTGAAGAACCTGATACCGAACAGGAAGCAAGCGCAGATACACCGCCCGCAGTAGTTCCGCCTGTGTTGGACCAGATCTTTGTTGAAAAGGATGGCAACGCGCTTTTGTCCGGAAATGCCGAGCCGGGTAGCCAAATTCGCGTCTTGCTTGACGGCGAGCCTGTGCACTCCTTTACGGTCGACAACAGCGGACAGTTTGCTGAATTTGTTGCGATCCCATTCAGCGAAAATGCACGCGGGTTGGTTTTGGAGCATTCTGATGGGGCGCAATCGGCAAGATCCGATGATTATCTGATTGCAGCTCTTCCCGAGCCGGAGCCCGAAGTTGCTGAAGAAGAACAGATCGCCAGCGCCGAGCCAACGGCGACCGAAGAAACCGAAGAACCTGTAACCACCGCAAATGCTGATGAGACGCAGACAGCCACGGATGAAACCGATGAACAGGTGGCCGAAGAACCTGAAGCAGAGGCGACCGACGATCAACAAATTGCAGTGTTGCGTTCGGGTGAAGAGGGGGTTGAACTTGTCCAATCGCCCACTGCATCTGCTGACGCTCCGAAACAGATCGAGTTGGACACAATCGGCTATTCTGATACCGGCGATGTTCAGTTAACCGGTCGGGCGCAGGATGGTTCGGCGGTTCGTCTGTACCTGGATAATCGGTTGGTTGCTGAACTGTCGCCCGATGAAAGCGGAAAATGGCGCGGTGATCTCGAGGGGATCGACCCCGGCGTCTACACATTGCGTGTAGATGAGATCAACACCGACGGAACGGTACTGAGCCGCGTCGAAACGCCTTTCAAACGCGAACCGGTTGAGGTTTTGCAGGCGACTGAGGAAGCAGACCCAAATCAGGCACCGGATGAAACCCCTTCAATCCGCTCGGTCACCGTGCAGAAGGGGGATACATTGTGGGCAATCTCACGTGAACGTTTTGGGGACGGTATTCTGTACGTAAAGCTGTTCGACGCGAACCGTGAACTGATCCGCGATCCAGATCTGATTTACCCGGGACAGATATTTACTATCCCTGAATAAAAGCTTGGCTCTGGTCCTTTAGGGGGCCGGGGCCTATCTCTGACCGCAGTTAAGGTACGTGAAGAGATGACCGATCAATGAGTTCTGACAACCTGCCAGAGATAGATGAGCGCCGTTCAGGCTGGCTGACCATTCGTAAGGTCGCACCGTATCTGTGGCCAGAGGATGAGCCCTGGGTCAAACGCCGTGTGATCTTTGCGATGGTCATGCTGGTGCTGGCGAAGCTGATCGCTGTTTATACTCCGATCCTTTACAAAGGCGCAGTTGACAGCTTGGCGGGCGAAGGCGTGCCACCGCTTGCACTGGGCGCGGTGGGACTCACCGTAGCCTATGGAATGGCGCGCCTGATGACGGTTGGTTTCCAGCAGCTGCGTGATGCCCTGTTTGCTCCGGTCGGCCAACGGGCCTTGCGAGCGCTGGCGCTGGAGACGTTCCAACACATCCATCAGCTATCGATGCGCTATCATATCACGCGACGCACAGGCGGCCTGAGCCGGATTATCGAACGTGGTGTGAAAGGCGTTGAGTTTCTGCTGCGGTTTTTGCTGTTTTCCATCGGCCCGCTGATCCTCGAGCTTCTGCTGGTCGCGATCATTCTCATGTGGCTGTTCGACGTTTGGTATCTGGTTGTCGTTGCTGTCACCATCGCGCTCTATATCTGGTTCACCTTTGCAGTCACTGAATGGCGGGTGAAGCTGCGGCGTGAGATGAATGATCAGGATACCGAGGCCAATCAGCGCGCCATCGACAGCCTGCTGAATTTCGAAACTGTCAAATATTTCAATGCGGAAGAGCGTGAAGCTGCACGCTATGATGTCTCGATGAAGGCATATGCGCAGGCCGCGTTAAAAACCGCATATTCGCTGGCGTTCCTTAATTTTGGTCAATCGCTTCTGATCACCTGCGGTCTGATTGGCGTGATGGTTCTGGCAGCTATTGGCGTCCAAAAGGGCACATTGACCGTCGGTGATTTCGTTATGGTGAATGCCTATATGATCCAGATAACCGTCCCCTTGAATTTTCTTGGTACGGTATATCGGGAAATCCGACAGTCGCTTGTCGATATGGGGCAGATGTTCCAACTGCTGGAACAGCCTGCAGAGGTCACGGACAAACCTGACGCAAAAGATCTGGTCGTCTCCGGAGGGCAGGTTGAGCTGGACCAGGTTCATTTTGGATATGAGGCGGACCGGGACATCCTGAAAGGCGTTTCGCTGACAGCCGAAGCAGGACAAACAGTGGCGATTGTCGGGGCAACAGGATCAGGAAAGTCGACGATTGGGCGGCTGCTCTTCCGGTTTTATGATGTGACGGGTGGTGCACTCAGGATTGATGGGCAGGACGTTCGCGATGTGACCCAGACCAGTCTGCACGCGGCTATTGGTGTGGTTCCGCAGGATACCGTCTTGTTCAATGATACCATCCGCTACAACATCGCTTACGGTCGCGAAGGCGCAAGTCAAGTCGACGTGGAAGCAGCGGCCAAAGCGGCGCAGATTCATGATTTCATCATCGCTTTGCCAGAAGGATATGACACGAAGGTGGGAGAGCGTGGCCTCAAGCTTTCGGGCGGTGAGAAACAGCGGGTTGGCATCGCGCGGACACTGCTCAAGAACCCGCCCATTCTGTTGCTGGATGAGGCGACCTCGGCGTTGGACACAGACACCGAGCAAGACATCAAAGATGCTCTGGCGCGAGCGGGAGAGGGGCGTACGGTGATTACTATCGCGCACCGCCTCAGCACGATTGCCGAGGCTGACCAGATCGTTGTGTTGGAGCAAGGTGAGATCATTGAGCAGGGCTCGCACGATGAATTGTTGGCGCGTCAGGGACGCTATGCGCAGCTATGGAGCCGTCAGCAGTCAGATACCCAGGCCGCTTAGGACCCCTGGCGTTATTGTGCTTCGGAAACAAGGAACTCTCAGTATGAAAAAACACATATTGGTTGCGCTCTTTGCACTGGGAGTACCTGTGGTTGCGTGTGCTGACCCTATCGTTGGGCTTTGGAAAACCGAACCCGACCGCAAGAACCTGATTTCGCACATTCAGATATCGGCCTGTGGCGACAAGTTCTGCGGCAAGATTGAATCCGCTTATGATGCCTCAGGCAAGGAGGTTCAGACACCGAATGTCGGAAAGCAACTATTCTGGGACGTGGCGAGTGAGGGAAGTGGAAAATACGGCGGGGGCGAATTCTGGATTCCAATGATTGACGTGGATGTGGCACCTCAGATGAACCTATCGGGTAATACGCTGACAGTTCGTGGATGCGAGCATGTGGTGTGCGGACATCAGTCCTGGACCCGTTTGGAAGAATAGTCCCTCTTCACGTGTAAGGGTGGGATCGAATATCACCCGGCATGAAAATTGCTTCATTAAGACGGTTTTGGTTGACGCGTCCGCGTTCAACCATGAAATCAACTGGACCATTTCACCAAGCGAACCCGGCCGGGTTCATTCACAACAATAGGGAAGTACCGATGAAGTTTCGTCTTGTTGCGCCGCTGATCGCGGTTGCATTGTCCGCTACTGCGGCAGTTGCCGAAGATCTGGAATTTTTGCTGATAAATGAAAGCTCGGCAGATCTTGTTGAATTCAACGTATCGTCGGCTTCTTCCGATGATTGGGAAAGCAATCTGCTTCAGGGGGGATACCTGGCGCCTGATTATGAAATCGGCGTACTGATTGCGGATGGTCTTGAAACTTGCGTGTACGACATTCGCGGAGTTTTCGCGGATGGATACACGGTCGAAGACTACAGCCTCGATCTATGTGATTTGGGTGCCTATACTTTCTCAGATTAAGGTTTTGAACCTAAAAGAAAAAGGCGAACCCGAAGGTTCGCCTTTGTTCATTCTGCCGCTTTGATAGGTGCGGTTGGCGGATGTTTCGTCGGGTCGCTGTCTTCGTTGGGCGACGTAACCTCACGCGGCGTCCGGCCATCTTCCCAGACGATTTCGGTGGATTGCATGTCCCGAGCTGATCGCCCGATTGCCATGTCCTGTGCAATCTGGCTGGATCGGCCGGCCGTCAACCGGGCCAACAACTTGCCCAACCAGACAGCATAGGTGGTCACCCAAACCCGCAGAGCAAGGAGTGATGGGGTGACGATCAGCGTCAGCACCGTCGCGATACCCAGTCCGAACACCACAGCAGTCGCCAGTTGTTTCCACCACAGGGCGGTTGGACTGTCGATCGAGTAGCCGCCGTTTATGAAGTCCAGAGACAGACCAAACATCATAGGTGTCAGACCAGCCATGGTGGTTAGGGTCGTCAGAAGAACCGGACGAATGCGTGCTTCGGCTGTACGTACGATTGCATCGATTCTGGGCATGTATCGGCTGTATTCCTGATAGGTATCGATCAGAACAATGTTGTTGTTCACCACGATCCCCGCCAGAGCGACAATACCGGTACCTGTCATGATGATTGAGAACGGCTGTTGCATTACCATCATCCCGATCAGAACGCCGGTCGTTGACAGCACAACCGCCAACAGAACCAGCACCGAATTGTAGAACGAGTTGAACTGCGCCAGCAGGATCACGAACATCAGACCCAATGCACCCATGAAGGCGTTCACAAGGAATGCTCCGGATTCTGCCTGCTCTTCCTGATCACCGGTCCATTCCCAAGAGATTGTTTTGGGGAAGGGGTCGCTGCTCAGCCACTCAGTCAGTACTGCAATCCGCTCGTTTGGATTGATCAGAGCAAAACGGGCGTCACCGCTGTCGATGCTTGCGGTCAGGTCGCCGGTGCTTTCGGCGCCGGTAAGCTGTACCAGCTCGAACTCTCTGCCGTCTCCACTCGTGATAACGGTACCGGCGGGTGTCGCACCTTCAACGATTTCCCGCACAACGGCCAGTCGTTGTTCCGTACCATCAGGACCGTCAACAACCACTTTACTCAGGCCTGCTTCAACATCTGCTTTGATGTCATAATACCGTTCCTGATCGATCCGGTTGATCTCCGCCAGTTTCTTGACTGGCTGCCGCGTGACGAAGTTCGACAAGGGGACCAAACCGTCCGGAGTCCGAACCTTCAGCGTATCCAGAGTGGACAGAACCCGATCCTCGTCTGGCAGACGGACACGGATTTCGATTTCCTCATCCGTGCTGTCGGGACGCATTTCGCCCAACAAGATGCCCCGCGTGACCAGCTGGACCATGGCGCCGACGGTTGCAACATCCGCGCCGAAACGACCCGCCTTGGCGACATCGACGTCAATCTGCCAGTCGATGCCAGGCAACGGCAGCGAGTCCTCAGTCTTGATCAGGCCGGGGGTGTTGTCGAACGCCTCTCGCGCTGCGAGGGTCGAATTCGTCAGTTCTTCCCAATTGTCACCCCTGATCCGCAGGTGTACCGGCTTGGCCGATGCGGGACCCTGCTCAAGCGGCTGGATCTCGACAATTATGCCGGGAATTGAGGCCAGCTCTGCAGACAGTTCTTCCAGAACAAAGTCCCCGTCGTATTCAGGGGAAATGACCTGCCGATCGAACAATCCACCTAGGATGGGTTCTGAGATATTCGGGCGATCTTCCCAAGGCAGGATCTCAAACTGGACGCGACCAACTGTATCAGCAGGGGCCTCGGCGCCGCCATTGTTCTGGTTGAGACCACCTTCGCCTGCAAAAGAGAACACATTGATCACTGCAGGGTGGGCGCCGATGACTTCTTCGGCGGCCAGAACCATGTCGTCTTTTTCATCAAGCGAAAGGTTCCCACGTGCACGGACGTAGGCCGTTGCCTGTTCCGGCTCGGTCTCAACAAAGAATTCGACACCACGATTGTTACTGCCGAAAGCGAACATGACCGCAAAAACGCCAGCCCCGATCAGCAAGATCGAAACAACGGGCATAACGGGATTGCCAACGAGAAACTTCATGACATAGCCGAAGATGCTGTGTTCTTTGGCAGTATGCACACGGGTTTCAGGTGCGCGTTCGAATTTGGCTGCGCTCAACGCTACGGATCCGCCGAACGCGCCGAACATCAGCAAGATCGCCCCAAAAATCACGCCTCCAAAGGATGACCCGGGCATCAGATAATCGGGGTTTACCATCTGCATCGCACCCAGGAACATCATGTAGAGCACTGGCGGAACAAGAACTGCACGCACCCACCAAGGAGTAGTGGCGCGCAACCAGTCAGAGGTGCGATCAAAGACACGGCTAAGACGTCCGGAAACACCACCGACAACCGGCAGATAGATCAGCGCGACGACGAGTGAGGCCGACAGAACGAAGATCAGCGTGATTGGCAGCATCTTCATGAACTCGCCCGGAACGCCGGGCCAGAACAGCATCGGCAGGAATGCGCAGAGAGTCGTGGCGGTCGAGGATACGATCGGCCAGAACATCCGCTGAGCCGCCTCGACATAGGCGTGCATCGGGCCAACGCCTTCCTTGATGCGTTTGTCCGCATATTCCACAACAACGATCGCACCATCGACCAGCATGCCGACGGCCAGGATCAGCCCGAACATTACCATGTTGGAGATGCTGACTCCCATCATCGCGAGCAGGGCAAAACACAGCAGGAAAGAGGTTGGGATCGCAAAACCCACCAGCAACGCGGCACGGGTTCCCAACGAGGCCAGAACGACAATCATCACCAGCGCGATTGCAGTCAGAACCGAGCCTTCCAGCTGGCGAACCATCGAATCGACGATACGGCTCTGGTCGTTGGATGTGCCGACATCAACCGCTGCCTGCAGTTCAGCTGGCCACTTTGATTGTGCTTCGGCAACTTTCGCTTTCACCTCGGCAACCGTATCGATCAGGTTGAACCCTTTGCGTTTGACGACCTGAAGCGCCACGGTCGACTCGCCATTGAAACGGGCGGTGCCCGCACGGTCTTCGAAAGTGTAGTTGATTTCGGCCAGCTCACCCAAAGTTACGACGCGGTCACCGTTCACCTTGACGGGCAGGCCATACACATCCTGAGCCGTTTTGAACGAGGAAGGGATCTTGACCGAGAATGTGCCCTGTTCGGTTTCAACCTCGCCAGCTGCAATTAGCTGGTTGTTATTCTGAACAACATTAATCAGCTCATTGGCGGTGACATTGTAGGCTTCAAGACGCAAAGGATCGATCACGACCTCAAGCATCTCGTCGCGATCACCCGCAATTCCCGCTTCAAGAACTGAATCAAGCGCTTCGAGATCGTCCTGAAGGTCCTTGGCGATACGCGCCATAGTGCGTTCGGGAACCGCACCGGTCAGGTTGACGATGACGATTGGGAACTCCGAGAAATTGACCTCGGTGATCGTGTATTGCTCGGCTCCGTCGGGGAATTTGCTCTGCGCTGTATTCATCGCATCGCGTACATCAGCGATGGTGGCGGACTTATCCCAGCCGAACTCGAATTCCATCAGGATACCAGCGTAGCCCTCGGCGGCGGTGGCTGTCATCTTGTCCAGCCCGTCGAGATCGGCCATCTCGGTTTCCATCGGCTTGATCAGCAGGCTTTCGCTGTCCTCGGCCGAAATGCCCGGGAACTGTACCGATACGAACAGCATCGGAATATCAATGTCCGGTTCGCCTTCTTTGGGCAGGTTCACATAAGCAAACCCGCCGATAATCAGCGAAATCGCGATGAAGGCCAGAACCATTCGGGCTCGATCAGCGGCCCAACTGACAATACCCGTCATTGCGAAGCTTCCCGATATGTTGGTGCGACCGTGACGCCTCGGGTCACGAATTCCTGCCCGACAACGATGATGTCAGTTGTTTCCGGCAGCCCGCCAATCCAGACGCCCTCGGACGTATCCCGCAGGATGCGGACGGGTTTGAAATCAACGACATTTTCAGCGCCGACTGTTCGAACTCCGAGTTGACCGTCATTGTTCAGGGTCAGCGCGGATTGGGGTAGCAAATGCGCCTTAACCCCTTCGGCTGCGATCTGAATGTTTGCAGTTTGACCATCGCGGATCAGCAATTCCGGGTTCGGAACAGTGATCTCAACCTCGAATGTGCGGGTGGTTTCGTCTGCCGAGCGGCTCAGAAATGTTACCCGGCCTTCGACCTGAAGGCCTGTTACCAGTTGAGCCGATGCGAGCGAGCCTACAATCACACGGTTCACTTCGGTTTCCGGAACGAAACCAACCAGCTTGATCGGATCAAGCTGAATGACCGTCGCACAAAGCGAGCCCGGTTGCATCAGGCTGCCCAATTCGGCTGTGTCACTTTCCAGAAGGCCACGGAAAGGCGCTTCTATAGTTAGACGCTCAAGCTCACGCTCAGCCGCAGCAACCTCGGCAGAGGCGGCTTCGATGCCCGCCTGTGTGGCTTCCAGCCCGGCTTCGGCCGATTTGATGCCTGCCTGGGCCGTGCTCATCGCAGCTTCGCTGGAGATACGGCGGGTTTCAGAACCAAATCCGGTCTCGGACAGTTTGCGTGCCGCTTTCAGGTTGATCTCTGCTTCGGCAACCAGCGCATGCGCTTCTTCGAGACGTGCCTCAGCTTCGGGAACCCGGCTTTGCGCTTCTAGTTGAGCGGCTTTTGCCTCGGTCAGGCTGGCGTGGCGTGTACCCGGATCAAGTTCGCATAGCAGATCGCCCGCTTCGACAAAGGCGCCCTTGCGCTTTGGCTCGGATACGACAGTCGAAGTAGTTTCAGACAGAACTTCAACCTGACGGTTGGCTTTGGTCTGCCCTCTCAGCAGCACAGCGCTGTCAATTTCACGAGCGGTCGAACGCAGCGCCACCACTCCGATGGCCTTTGAGGCCAAGGTGTTAACTTCTTCAGAATCGGTCTCTGACAAGGTTTCGGTCTCGGCATCGCCGCGACCTGCAAATGCAAACAGAGCGTCACGCTCAAAAACTAGTAAATATAACGCGACAATAACCAAAAGGGCGTTGATGAATGAAATCAACCGCATGCCGTGCGTCTCCTTGAGTTCTTCGCAATACCGTAATCGGTGTGCATGCCATGAAATGGGGCTGGGCATGCTGCATGTCCATACTGAACTGAATAGTTCGGTTTACTTTTTTTCGCAAGAGGCGGCCCATCTGGTGCAAATGTGCAAATTCCGGCACTTGGCTTGCCGATGGTGCCGGGGTATGACATGGCGCTATACAGCTGAATACAACGCCTGGGGGCAGGAATGAGCGACGTCGACAGTTTTATTGATGAGGTCACCGAAGAGGTGCGCCGCGACCGGCTCTATCTGCTTTTGCGCCGTTGGGGCTGGGTTGGCGTAACTGCGGTTGTTCTGATCGTAGGCGGTGCGGCGTTCAATGAATACCGTAAAGCGCGTGACACAGGCAGGGCCGAGGCTCTGGGAGATTCGATTCTGTCTGCTCTTGCCGAAAACGGTTCGGCTGAACGAGCCGCGAAACTGGAAAGTGTAGAAACCCAGTCTGTAGGTGGTGATGCTATCCTGAACATGCTGCTGGCTGCCGCACAGGTTGATACGGGTTCTGAGCAGGATGCCATCGCAAATCTGAACAGCATCGCAGTTCAGGGCGAATTGCCACAGATCTATCGCGATATGGCGGCATTCAAAGCATTGCTGTTGCAGGGAGATAGCCTGCCTGCTGCCGATCGCCGACTGCAATTCGAGGCGCTGGCGGCGCCTGGTGCCCCGTTGCGCTTGCTGGCCGAGGAGCAGTTGGCGCTGATCGATGTGGCCGAAGGAAACACTCAGGCAGCTGTGGACCGACTACAGGCGTTGCGACAGGACGCCGAGGCAGGTGTGGACATTCAACAACGGGCCACGAACCTGATCGTGGCGCTGGGCGGAGAGCCGGAACCGTTGGTGGCTCAGCAAGGTTGAGCTTTGGCAGCGGTTTAACGGAATAGACAGGCGAGTTCGGAACTTCATGGAAATAAGACTTTTCTCCCGCTTTGGTTTGTCGGTGGCAGCGGTCGCATTGACGGCGCTGAGCGCTTGTCAGGAACCTGAGATTATTCTGCCCGGTGAACGCGAAGACATTCGCCCTGCTGCGGATACCGAAACCGTTGAGACCCGTGGTTCAAAGCCGATCAGCTTGCCAGCCCAGAGCCGGAACGCAAACTGGTCTCAAAGCCCAGGCACATCTGCATTCCGTACCACAAATGCCGCGCTCAGCAGCGCCCCTCGACCGATCTGGTCGACCTCGATCGGCAATGGCGATTCTCGAAAACAGCGAATTACGGCCGAGCCGGTTGTCGCCGGAGGATTGATCTATACCCTCGACTCAGGTGCAACCGTATCGGCGGTGTCACCTCAGGGGCAGGTGGTCTGGAGCACCAACCTCATTCCGCCAACAGATGGTGATTCCGACGCCACGGGCGGTGGAATGGCTTATTCTAATGGCGTGCTCTATATCTCATCCGGCTATGGCCGTCTGACCGCGCTGGACGCCAAAACAGGTGCCAAGCGTTGGCAAAAACGTCTGAACGCGACAGGCAGTGGGTCACCTCTGGTCAGTGATGGTTTGTTGTATCTGGTAGCAGGGGATGAAACCGGCTGGACTATAAACACCAAGGACGGTCGTATTGCCTGGCAAATTGAGGGTACTCCAAGCGTAGGGAATGTGTTGGGCGCGCCAGCACCTGTCATCGCTTCGGATCTGGCTGTGTTTGCATTCGGTTCGGGTGATATTGCCGCGACCTTCCGTCGGGGTGGGATCAGACGCTGGAATGCTTCGGTAGCCGGAGGGCGCCGCGGTCGCGCTGCTGCGCAGATCTTTGACGTTACAGGTGGGCCCATGGTTGTGGGTGATACGATCTACATCGGCAACCATTCCGGACGGACGGTGGCGTTTGACGCGAACACTGGCGAGCGTAACTGGACAGCAGATGAAGGGGCAGTCGATACAGTCTGGCCTGCTGGAAACAGCATCTTTTTGATCAGTGATCGGAGCCAGCTGATCCGGTTGAACGCAGCGGATGGGTCGGTCGTTTGGGCCAAGGACCTTCCGGGCTTTGTCAAAGACAAGCCGGGTCGTCGCGGCGCGATCTACGCGCACTATGGTCCGATCCTGGCTGGTAACCGCATCGTAATTGCTTCGAATGACGGATATCTGCGGTTCTATAGTCCTACGGACGGCACTCTGGTTCATCAGGCTGAAATCCCCGGTGGTGCAACCACAGCGCCGGTTGTGGCTGGCCAAACGCTGTATGTCGTATCCACCAAGGGACAACTGCACGCTTTCCGTTGACGAAAAGATGCGCTAAAGGGCGCGTCTGAGTCTTGAAAGTTGAGTACCATGTCGCTGACCCTCGCCATAGTGGGGCGCCCGAATGTGGGCAAATCCACCCTGTTCAACCGCCTCGTGGGCAAACGTCTGGCTTTGGTCGACGACCAGCCCGGCGTAACGCGTGACCTGCGCGAAGGCGAAGGGCGTCTGGGTGATCTGCGTTTTACCGTAATCGATACCGCGGGTCTTGAAGACGCGACCGATGACAGCCTTCAGGGACGTATGCGGCGCCTGACCGAGCGCGCAGTCGATATGGCCGATGTCTGCCTGTTCATGATTGATGCACGCACAGGGCTGACGCCGACGGATGAGATGTTTGCCGATATTTTGCGGAAACGTTCGAAACACGTCATTCTGGCGGCCAACAAAGCCGAAGGCTCAGCCGCTGACGCAGGCGTGCTGGAGGCCTATAATCTGGGTCTGGGTGAGCCTGTTCGTCTGTCGGGTGAGCATGGCGAGGGCATGACAGACCTATACGCGCAGCTGATGCCTATCGCGGACGCGATGGAAGAGCAGCAGGCTGAGGATACCCCGCAAACCGATATCGAGCTGGATGAGGAAGGAGAGGGCGAAACACCTCTCATCACTGATGCGAAGCCTCTGCAAGTGGCCGTGGTTGGTCGTCCCAATGCCGGCAAGTCGACGCTGATCAACAAGATCATTGGTGAAGATCGTTTGCTGACCGGGCCCGAGGCCGGAATTACCCGCGATGCAATCAGCCTGCGCATTGACTGGGCCGATCCGGATGGCGAAAGCACTCCGATGCGTATCTTTGATACAGCGGGCATGCGTAAAAAGGCCAAGGTTCAGGAAAAGCTTGAAAAGCTGTCGGTCTCGGACGGGCTGCGTGCGGTCAAATTTGCTGAAGTGGTCGTGGTCCTGCTCGACGCGGCCATTCCGTTTGAACAGCAAGACCTGCGCATCGCTGATTTGGCCGAGCGTGAGGGCCGGGCGGTCGTCATTGCCGTCAACAAGTGGGACATCGAAGAGGATAAGCAGGAAAAGCTGCGTGATCTGAAACAGTCCTTCGAACGTCTGCTGCCACAGCTACGCGGAGCACCACTGATTACGGTTTCTGCAAAAACGGGCCGTGGTCTGGAACGGTTGCGTGCAGCAATCCTGCGCGCCCATGATGTGTGGAATCGTCGCGTGCCAACCGCCGCCTTGAATCGCTGGCTGACAGCAATGCTTGAACAGCACCCGCCTCCTGCGCCGCAGGGACGCCGGATCAAGTTGCGCTATATGACCCAGGCAAAAACACGCCCGCCTGGTTTTGTCGTCATGTGCTCGCATCCAGACAAGATGCCGGACAGTTATTCGAGGTATCTGGTCAATGGCCTGCGTGAAGATTTTGACATGCCGGGTACGCCCATTCGGCTGACCCTGCGCGGCCAAGGCGACAAGAACCCCTACAAGGGTCGGCGAAAGAAAAACGCCGGTGCTTTGGCCAAACATCTCAAGGGCAGGGCGTAACTGCGCCAATTTTCAGCATTTTTGACCGAAGGGCGTGACAGGCCCTTGGCATCGCGCTAGCATTCATGAGCGTGCATCTGTTTTGGTGCGCGCAGCTTGTTTGCGGACAAACCGCACATAGTTTTGAAAAGGTTATTAATCCGGACCATCGTTGGGAGCGGGCTTGATGGATCTGAGGGAATACACAAGGCAGTACGCGGTGCAGGACAACAGGCTGGCCGCGTTTAGCTATTTCGGGACATTTGCAGTCTACTTTGCATCCCTGACATTAGCGATCGTGTATGTAGATCGCTGGTACATTATGGTACCGGCAGGGATCATATTCGCGTTTGCGGCCGTGCGCCTGTATGTATTGCAGCACGATTGCGGCCATCACTCACTATTCGAAACACGACAGCAGAATGAATGGGCAGGACATGGACTGTCACCATTTACGTTTGCACCCTTCGAAGTCATGAAGCAGAATCACAATCTGCACCACTCGGGGATCGGTAATCTAGAACATCGAGAAACCGGCGAAATCCATACGATGACCCTCCGTGAGTGGGAGGCTGCCGACTGGAGAACCCGCCTGTTCTATCGGCTTTATCGCAATCCGTTCATCCTTGTGCCCGTAGGCGCACTGTTCACCTATTTCATCCGCTACCGCTGGCCAAAGAATACCATGCGTTTTGGGGTCAAAGGCGTATTGCTACACAATCTCTCCATCGTAGTCTTCTTGGGTCTCCTCTACCTGATCGCAGGAACAACCGGCATTCTGGTTTGGCTGGTCTTTTCACTGCTGGGGGGAATGCTGGGAGTGTTCCTTGTCTATCTGCAGCATAACTTTGAAGACACGTACTGGGATCGACGCCCAGAGCTTGATCCCAAAATAGCGGCCCTTCACGGATCATCCGCGCTCGATTTCGGTTGGTGGTTTGACAATGCCGTCGCCTGTATCACCTTGCACGACATACACCATTTCAATGCACGCATTCCTTCATACCGACTGCGCGCATGTCATTACAATCTGCCGCCTGAATACACGCCGCGTAGGATTAAATTCCCCGAGGCTGTAGCGGCACTTAACCTCAAACTTTGGGACGAGGACAAAAAACGCCTCGTTCCGTTCCCCAAGAAAGGCAAATCGACCGAACTGGTGCATAGCAGTTAGGTACATGTGGGCGATCAGCCATCGGCAGTGACTTGCAGACATGTATATGCTGTGTATATACGTTTGTTCAAGGAGATAGAGAAAGGACCCGGAATGACACCAGTTACCAGCGTAAAGGGCGTAGGAGACGCGCTTGCAAAATCATTGTCCGAAAATGGCTATAAAACCGCCGATGATCTGGCAAAGGCGAACCCGAAAGAACTGGTTAAGGTCCCTCGAATAGGCGCGGCCCGTGCGCCGATCCTGATAGCAGCTGCTAAGGCTGCGGTTT
The DNA here is from genome assembly GCF_013030265.1 of Ruegeria arenilitoris. Classification (GTDB taxonomy): domain Bacteria; phylum Pseudomonadota; class Alphaproteobacteria; order Rhodobacterales; family Rhodobacteraceae; genus Ruegeria; species Ruegeria arenilitoris_E. The sequence continues at coordinate 511,480 of NZ_WPZQ01000001.1, read as the reverse complement.
CTTCGAAACCCACTGCAGCAAAAACCACTGCAAATCGGGCACCAGCACGAAAGCCTGCGACCCGCAAGCCTGCCGCGCGTAAAACCGTAGCCAAAAAACCTGCGTCTGCGCCGCCAACCAAAGCAGCAAGCAGGGCTACGGTGAGAAAGACATCGGCCACGGCTTCAGCTGCAGCCAAGAAGGCCGAAACCGAACGCAAGGCGGCAGAAAAGCGTGCTGCGGCTGAAAAGGCTGCGAAAGAAGCTGCAGCCGCCGAAAAGGCTGCAGCCGAAGCTAAGGCCAAGAAAAAAGCCAAGGCAAAAGCCAAGGCAGAAAAAGCGGCCAAAAAGAAGAAAGAGATGGAAGCCGCAATTTCCAAGGCCAAGGAAAAGGTGAAGGCCAAGTCCAAGAAGGACAAAAAGTCAAAAAAGAACGACAAGAAAAAAGAAGAAAAGAAAAAAGACGGCAAAAAGAAAGACAGCAAGTCGAAGGATAAGAAAAAGGCGAAGAAGTAATCACTTCTCCGCCTTCGATCCGGAAACCGGCAGCCATTTGGCTGCCGTTTTTTTAAGCCAGTGTTCCATCCAGTTGCAGCGTGAGTTTGCCGCCCAGATAGGGGGCAAGTACATCTGGCAACGTGACTGTGCCGTCTGCATTCTGACCATTCTCCAGGACTGCAATCAGGCAGCGGCCCACAGCAAGGCCCGAGCCGTTCAGCGAATGCACATACTCCGGCTTGCCGCCCCCTTCGGGACGGAAACGCGCATTCATGCGTCGGGCCTGAAAATCGCCGGTGGTCGATACCGAACTGATCTCGCGATAGGCGTTCTGCCCGGGCAACCAGGCCTCGATGTCATAGGTTCGGCGTGCGCCGAACCCCATGTCACCCGTGCACAGGACCACCGTGCGGTAGGGGATGCCCATCTGCTCCAACAGATCTTCGGCACAGCGCAACATGCGCTTCTGTTCATCATCCGAATTGTCGGGATGTGTGATCGAGACCATCTCGACCTTTTCGAACTGGTGCTGACGCAACATGCCTGCGGTATCTTTGCCTGCGCTGCCAGCTTCGGATCGGAAACAGGCTGTGTGTGCCGTCATCCGGATGGGCAGGGCGCTTTCGTCCAGGATCTCACCCGACACCGAATAGGTCAGTGTGACCTCGGACGTTGGGATCAGCCACCAGCCGTTTGTGGTCTGGTAACTGTCCTCACCGAATTTCGGCAGCTTGTCTGTTCCGTACATGGCTTCGTCACGCACCAGAACCGGCGTCTGCATTTCTGTCAGACCATTCTTGTCGATATGCGTGTCCAGCATGAACTGGGCCAGCGCACGGTGAATGCGTGCCACGCCTTTCGACAGATTCACAAAGCGGCTACCGCTGGTTTTGGCGGCCGTCTCGAAATCCATCGCCGCAGCAACGGCTGGGATTTCGTAGTGCTCTTTGGGCGCAAAATCGAGCTCACGAAGGGTGCCCCAGCGGTTGACTTCAACATTATCGTCTTCGTCTTCGCCTTGCGGAACATCGTCAGCCGGCAGGTTGGCGATGCGGGCCAGTTGGTCGGTGAGCAGCGCGTCCAGATCTTTGGCTTCGGTCTGCATATGTGCGACCTCGGCCTTTTTCTCGGCCACCAGCGCTCGCAGGCGCTCGAACTCGGCTTCATCGCCGCGTCCCTTGGCGGCACCAACTTCTTTGGAAGCTTTGTTTTGCTCAGCCTGGGCTGTTTCTGCTGCCAGAATCTTGGCGCGGCGGCTTTCGTCCAGCCTCAGCAAATCTGACGACACCGGCGCGTCCCCACGGCGCGCAAGAGCGGCGTCGAAGGCGGCTGGGTTTTCGCGAATGGCGCGGATGTCGTGCATATCTCAGATCCTTGATAAGTGAATCACTGCAGCCGCTTATGCACCATCTGACGGGCGGGGTGTAGCACCCGCCGCGCGATTTAGGCTTACTTCTTGGACTCGTCTGAGGATTCGTGCGCCAGCTGCCCATCCCAATGCTCGGTTGGGATTTTGGGTTCAGGCGGATCGGCCATGTAAGACGGTGTCATGATCTGCACGTTGTTTTCGTTAAATACAGCGACAATGTTGCGATGCAGATCGGACCTGATCTTTGGGATCGTACTGCCCCGCGTCGTATATGCATTGACCTGATAGTTGATGGCATAGTCGGCAAGGGCAGTCCAAAGAACGAAGGGCTCGGGCTTGGATTTCAATCCCTTGGTGCGCCTTGCTGCCTCGATCAACATAGCCTCGACCTTTTCAGGCGGCTCTTCGTATCCGATACCGACTGTGGTGTGCAAAAGCAGACCGTTACCATCTGTTTTCTTTGAAAAATTGACCACATCAGAGTTCATCAACTGAGCGTTCGGGATCGAGATCAGTTCGTTCTTGATAGACTTCAGATGGGTTTCCATCAGTTTGATTTTGACCACGTCACCGATGTGATCGCCAATCTGGATGCGATCACCGATTGAGGTCGAGCGACGGTAGATAACGAACAGGCCAGCAAGCATGTTGCTGACGACAGAGTTCGCACCCAGGGACAACATCGCACCGACCAGAATGGTCAGCCCCTGAAACGCGGCGGAATCTGAGCCCGGAATATAGGGCACCGCAAAGACCAGAGCGATGAGGATGACCACGACACGGGCAATGTTGAAAGTCGGGTTAACCCAGTGCTTTTCAAAGTCGCCCATATCAAACGTGCCGGCTTCGACGGCATCGAAGAACACTCGCATGCCTTTGATGATGTACATAGTGACCCACGAGATCAGGGCCAGCATGATCAGGTTCGGGATATAGCTGATAATCCCCTTGAAGATCAGCAGGACCGGCTCAGTCAGATAGGTCAGCAGTAGTTGAGCGAAGTAACGAGTTTCCGCAAACGAAAGCAGGACGAATGAAAGGTAGTAATAAAAACCAAGGAAGAAGATGACTAAAAGAACAAAGTTCAGCCCATACCGGATCAGGGCCGCGATGGCCTCTGCCTGAACGTGTTTGGCGGTGGCAGTCTCGACATCCTGCAGATAGCTCTGAACTATTTCCAGAGTACGTCGTCTGATCCGGCGGTGCAGCCAGAGGATGACGACAATGAACAGAATAAATCCAACGGTCCATGCACCGGCTTCGATTGCACCAGACACCCTTGCCTGTTCGGTGCGGTTAGCCCGGTAGGCGACAATTGACTCGTGTATGGCATCACCATGCAAGAGGCTGAGGACGCTAAGCTCCATCTGATCCAGCTCGGCATCAGCCTCTGTAACAACTGATACGAAGATCCCATCCGCAAGTATACGTGTGCCGAGTTCGGTCTCTTCATAGGTGATTTCGATATCGGTTTTTTCGGAAGACTCAGCGACCTCGATGATCTTGTCTTGAACTCTTTCTGCCCGTTCCGTAGCGGGCAGAGCGCTTGAGCCACGTAAATGGAAGAGCGTATCGCCGTCGACAATTACCGGAGCTTTGAAGACATCGGATTGCTCCTCGCTCAAAGCTGGCGGAGGCGTCGGGGCTTCTTGCGCCCATGTCGGAGACACCAGCATGCATACACACAGGGTTGCCATGCAAAGGCGTGCAAATATGCCAAAGGATTGGATTAATTGAATCATTGGCCCTCCTGATACCTAACTATATCCGAGACGGCTAATGTTCCTAGGGCTGAACTGCAGCTTGTAAGCAATTCTTTTTACAGGTGTGGATCTGTCCTTGGGGGCTTGTGAACTATCCATGTGGGGGAATGCCTGTTTCAAAGAATAGCCCATGGTAATGCCATTGCTTGCAAACACGCATTTCAATGAATAGGTTCCCGCCAAATTTGCGGTACATGACCGCAAGACCAAAACAAAGGAATATCCCATGGAAGGTGGCGCAATCGCCCAGTTTCTCCCGCTGATCCTGATCTTCGCGATCATGTATTTCCTGCTGATCCGTCCGCAGCAGAAGAAGATGAAGGAACATCAGGCCATGGTCGAAGCCGTGCGCCGGGGCGATCAGGTTGTCACCCAGGGTGGCCTGATTGGCAAAGTCTCCAAGGTCAAGGAAGGCGACAACGAGATCGAAGTCGAAATCGCCGAGGGTGTGAAGGTTCGCGTGGTCAAGTCGACCATCGCGCAGGTTCTGAATAAAACCGAACCAGCGAAATAAGAGCGCTCCACAACCTTCTGAAAAGGCAGGGTAATGCTGCAAATTGATACCTGGAAGCGGGTTCTGATCTGGTCGGTCTGTGTGATCGGCCTGCTCATGGCCCTGCCGAATGCGTTCTATACGCGTGTCGAACAATCGAACGATGCAAAAGCCGAGATCGAGCTTGGCATCGATACTCCCGAACTACAGGCCGAGGCGGCGCAATGGCCGAATTGGTTGCCGTCTTCGTTAGTCAATCTGGGCCTTGACCTGAGGGGTGGTGCACATCTTCTGGCCGAAGTTCAGGTGGAAGATGTTTACGAAGCCCGGATGGAAGCGATGTGGCCCGAAGTCCGCGAAGCATTGCGGGATGAACGGGCAACCGTGGGTACGATCCGTAAGCAACCTTCTGCTCCTGATGAGATTCGCGTTCGCATCAGTCAGCCCGAGGGTATCACCCGGGCGCTTGAAGTTGTTCGCGGTCTGGCGCGTCCAATTCAAACCCTGACAGGTGTTGGGGCCAACGATATCGAGGTCAGCAGCCAGGGCGATACGATCATTGTTCAACTGTCCGAGGCCGAAAAGCTGGCTTCGAACGACAGAACTGTTCGGCAGGCTCTGGAGATCATCCGTCGTCGTATCGACGAGGTCGGTACACGCGAACCGACGATTCAGCGGCAAGGAACAGATCGTATTCTGATTCAGGTGCCAGGTATCGGCAGTGCATCTGAGTTGAAAGAGATCATTGGCACCACGGCCCAGTTGACCTTCAATCCGGTTGTCAGGCGTGGATCCGACCCGGATGCTGTTCCGGGGATTGGTGAGGAAATTGTACCCTCCATCGATGAAGATGGGGTGTATTACACAATCGAGTCTGCTCCGGTTGTGACCGGTGAAGAACTCGTGGATGCACAGCCTTCGTTTGACCAGAACGGGCGCCCGGCGGTCAGCTTCCGCTTTAACACATCAGGTGCCCGCAAGTTCGGTGACTATACGCTTGAAAACATTGGCGCACCCTTTGCCATTGTTCTGGATGACGAGGTAATCTCCGCTCCTGTGATCCAGAGCCATATCCCGGGCGGGTCTGGCATCATCACCGGTAACTTTACCGTTGAAGAAAGTACCAATCTGGCGGTTCTGCTGCGAGCAGGCGCATTGCCGGCCGGTCTGGAATTCCTAGAAGAACGCACCATCGGTCCGGAGCTGGGTCAGGACAGCATTGACGCAGGCAAGGTAGCTACAATCGTAGCATTTGTCGCGGTGCTGGTCTTCATGGCGCTCAGCTACGGTTTGTTTGGTCTCTTTGCCAATGTTGCGCTGATCATCAACGTGGGGCTCATCTTCGGCCTGCTGTCACTGATCGGGGCAACGCTGACCTTGCCGGGTATTGCGGGGATTGTTCTGACGGTTGGTATGGCCGTTGACGCCAACGTGCTGATTTTCGAACGTATCCGGGAAGAACTTAAATCCGCCAAAGGGCCTGCCCGAGCAATTGAGCTAGGCTATGAAAAGGCGCTGTCGGCCATTCTGGACGCCAACGTAACGACGTTCATCACGGCTGTAATCCTGTTTGCGATGGGTAGCGGCCCGGTTCGCGGCTTTGCCATCACTCTGGGCCTCGGCATTCTGACCTCGGTCTTCACCGCGATCTTCGTGACGCGTCTGATGATCGTCATCTGGTTCGAACGCCGCCGTCCGAAAATGATCGAGGTTTGATATGCGACTGAGACTTGTTCCCAAGGAAACCTCGTTCGATTTCTTCAGCCGCTGGAAAATCTGGCTGGGTATTTCAGGTCTGATGATGGTTGTAGCCTTTACCTCGTTCATGCTGCAGGGCCTGAACTTTGGTATCGATTTCCGCGGTGGTACGACAATCCGTACCCAAAGCGCGCAGGAGATTGATGTAGGCGCGTATCGTGATGCGATCGCTCCGTTGGAGCTGGGTGATGTTTCGATCACCGAGATCTTTGATCCGACATTTGGGCCGGACGAAAACGTAGCCATGATCCGCATTCAGGCTCAGGATGATGCCGAAGCGGTGACCGCAGCAACAATTACGGCTGTAGAAGAGGCACTCACCGGTGCCGCGCCTGACATTGAATTCGTGTCAGTTGAATCTGTTGGCCCCAAAGTATCTGGCGAATTGATCCAGACGGCGGTCATAGCGGTAGTGCTCGCGATTGGAGCGGTTCTTGTCTACATCTGGCTTAGGTTCGAATGGCAGTTTGCGCTCGGCGCCGTTGCTGCGCTGGTGCACGATGTGATCCTGACCATTGGTATCTTCTCGGAACTGCAGATCCGGTTTGATCTGGCGATTATCGCCGCGCTCTTGACCATCGTTGGTTACTCGCTGAACGATACCGTGGTCGTATTCGACCGTGTTCGTGAGAACCTGCGCAAGTACAAGAAGAAGGACCTGAAAGAGGTTCTGAACCTGTCCATCAACGAGACACTCAGCCGGACGGTCATGACCTCGGTTACGACCCTGCTGGCGCTGATCTCGCTTTATGTTCTGGGCGGTGACGTGATCCGCGGGTTCGTCTTTGCGATGATCTGGGGTGTTATCGTGGGTACTTACTCATCCATCTTTGTGGCCTCGACCATCCTGTTGTGGTTGGGGGTCAAGCGCGACTGGACCAAGCCTTCGAACACTGCGGGCAATCAGTTTGCCAACATAGATGCCTGAGGGTTTGCAAGCTGCCCTGGCTCTGCCGGGCATCGGATGGTTGATTTGCACCATAGGAGCCGCGGGTCTTGTCCGCGGCTTCACCGGTTTTGGCACAGCCATGATATTCGTGCCGATCGGAACCCAGTTCCTGCCGGCAACAGATGTCGTGTTTCTGATGGCTGCGACTGGTATTGTCTCCACCCTCGCGCTGGCTCCGCAGGCGTGGATGGAATGCGACAAGTCCGAAGTCGGGACACTTGCTCTGGCTGCTGCTGTGACTGTGCCACTTGGACTGTGGGTGATGGTACAAGTCGATGCGCTGGTCTTGCGCTGGATCGCATGCACGGTGGTTGGGTTAACCTTGCTTGCGGTGGCAACTGGCTGGCGTTGGAATGGACGATTGGGGCTGCCGGGGCGGCTTGCCATCGGCAGCAGCGCGGGCGCAGTCGGTGGAATGACTGGTCTGACTGGACCGGTTGTGATCGTCTTCTATCTGGCAAGCTCAACCAATGTTCGCAAGGTACGTGCGAATACGATTATCTTTCTGGCTCTGCTGGATATCGTCATCGTCACGAATATCATGATCGGCGGCCTCTCGGATACATCCGCGCTTTGGGTGGTTCTGTTGCTGAGTGTGCCTTATGTGATAACCACACTCATCGGCAAGGCGCTGTTTGATCCATCGCTGGAGAAGCTTTACCGGGTGGCGGCTTACTCCGTGATCGCGCTCGCGGTTATAACTGGCCTGCCGATCTTCGACTGAAGGGGTTTTGGAATGCGACTCAATCAGGTGACCTTTACGGATGCCAAGCCTGTTGATGGCTATGGTCCGGGCTTCTTTCGTATCGGCGGTGAGGTTTTTGAGGGCGCGGTGCTAACCGGGCCAACTGGAACAAAGGCGTGGGGGCAGTACACCGATGTTCAGCCGCTGCTTGATCTTTCAGAAGAAGTAGATGTTCTGTTCATTGGCACCGGCAAAGAGATGGCGCATATCCCCGGTGATTTGCGGTCGACCCTCGAAGCCGCAGGAATTGGCGTCGAGGTCATGAACTCGCCAGCCGCCTGTCGAACCTACAATGTGCTGCTCTCGGAAGGGCGTCGTATTGCTCTGGCCTTGATCCCGGTCTGATTGTTCGGACAAGGCGTGGGCTTGTACCTGCGGCAAATCCCTCCTTTTGCCCTTCACGACAATGAGATAAGCGAAGGCAATGACACTGACCGTTACCGATCTGTCGATTGCCCGAGGGGGTATTCCCGTGCTCGAAGGGTTGAGCTTTGTGCTGAAACCGGGCCGGGCACTGATCCTACGTGGACCGAACGGGATCGGAAAAACCACTTTGTTGCGCACTTTGGCTGGCTTGCAGCCATCGTTGTCGGGCCGCATTGAGGGTGCCGAAGATCAGATTGCCTATGCGTCGCACTCAGACGGTTTGAAACCAACGCTGACAGTGACTGAAAATCTTGATTTCTGGGCGTCGGTTTTCGGGACAAAGGATATTCAACCTGCGCTGGACGCTTTCAAACTGAACGATTTGTCCGACCGTCACGCTGGTAACTTGTCCGCCGGTCAGAAACGGCGACTAGGCCTTGCCAGAATGCTGGTCACCGGGCGACCGATCTGGATGCTGGATGAGCCGACCGTGTCACTGGACCGCGAGGCCGTGGCCCTGTTCGCCGATACGGTTCGCACACATCTGGGGCAGGGCGGGTCAGCACTGATCGCCACCCATATTGACCTCGGTCTGGAGGGAGAAGTTTTGGACGTCGGCGCCAACAAGGCTAAGCCCAAACCGATCGAAGACTTTGACGGAGGTTTCCTGTGATCGCCTTGTTGTTGCGTGATCTGAAGCTTGCGTTCCGTGCCGGTGGAGGGTTTGGGCTGGGTCTGGCCTTTTTCCTGATCGTGACTGTCCTGGTGCCATTTTCCGTTGGCCCGCAGTCTTCGCTGCTGTCGACCATTGCGCCGGGTGTATTGTGGCTGGGTGCGCTTCTGGCGTGCTTGCTGTCACTGGATCGGCTTCTGGCACTGGATTGGGAGGACGGATCTTTGGATCTGTTGGCAACGGCTCCCTTGCCGCTGGAGGGCGTAGTAACCATCAAAGCGCTGGCACATTGGATCACCACGGGGCTGCCTTTGGTATTGGCCGCACCTGTGCTGGGTGTGCTGCTGAATCTTCCGGTTCCGGGGTATCTCTGGCTTGTTATCTCGCTGCTGATCGGCACACCGGCCCTGAGTGTCATAGGGACATTTGGTGCGGCTTTGACCGTGGGACTGAAACGCGGTGGTTTGCTGCTCTCGCTGCTGGTCCTGCCTTTGTATGTCCCGACACTGATATTTGGGGCAGAAGTAGCGCGACGTGGAGCCATAGGTATGGAGACACAAACCCCGCTGCTGATGCTGGCCGGGATCACCGCAGCCACCGTGGCGCTATTGCCGTTTGCCAGCGCTGCCGTACTACGTATCAATCTTAGGTGACAGCGGGGAACATTGATTGATGTCAATTGAGAACCGCTCCGACTCGGACTAGATAAGGCACATGTCGATCGCAACAAAAGCCAACGCCCTTTGGGAATACGCCAACCCGCGAAAGTTCCTCGCGACCAGCGAGCGTGTCCTGCCGTTTTTCTGGATCACATCGGCTGTATGCCTTTTTGTCGGATTGATCTGGGGGTTCTTCTTCACCCCTGACGACTACAAGCAGGGATCGACCGTCAAAATCATCTACCTGCACGTGCCGGCAGCCCTTATGGCCATCAATTGCTGGCTCATGATGCTGGCGGCCTCATTGGTCTGGCTGGTACGTCGTCATCACGTCAGTGCGCTGGCCGCACGCGCGGCCGCGCCGATCGGCATCGTCATGACCTTGATCGCGCTTGCGACGGGTGCCATCTGGGGACAACCCATGTGGGGCACGTGGTGGGCATGGGATCCGCGCCTGACCTCGTTCCTGATCCTGTTTCTGTTCTACCTGGGCTATGTGGCCCTGTGGGAAGCGATCGAAGACCCTGATACTGCCGCAGATCTGACCTCGGTCCTGTGTCTGGTTGGCTCCGTGTTTGCGGTCCTTAGCCGCTATGCTGTGAACTTCTGGAACCAAGGGTTGCATCAGGGGGCATCCGTTATGCGGGCGGGTGCAGTAACGGGCGCAGATACAGAAGAAAAAGTCAGTAACATCTATTTCTATCCTCTACTGGTTTGCATCGTGGGGTTTGTGCTGCTGTTTGTTGCGTTGCTTCTGTATCGCACAGGCACTGAAATCCGGGCGCGCCGGATCAATGCGTTGCTTGCGCGTGAAAGGATAAATGGATGATCCCAGATCTGGGCAAATACGCCGACACTGTGTTGTCTGCCTACGCGGCATCGATCCTGCTGTTGATCGCGCTGGTGGTTTTCAGTGTCCTTCGTGGTCGCAAGGTCAGGGCCGAGATGGAGAAGGTCGAACAAAGGATGTCCAGGAATGGCTAAGATATCGCCTTTGATGCTTGCTCCGCCTCTGATTTTTGGTGCGTTTGCCTTGCTGGCAGGCGTCGGAATGTTCCGTGACGACCCGGATTCCCTGCCATCCGCACGTGAAGGGCAGCCTGCTCCTCCTGTTGTGATGACCGAATTCCCGGGGAAGCCATTCTTTGATGACGCGACCCTGCGGGATGGCGAAGTCAAGCTGGTCAACTATTGGGCATCCTGGTGCGCCCCATGTCGCGCCGAGCATCCAAACCTTGAGGCTTTGTCTCAAGAGGGCATCCCCGTCTACGGCATCAACTACAAAGATAAAGTCGGAAATGCCGAGTCATTTCTGGACGAATTGGGTGATCCGTACCGTGCTATCGGACGTGACGAGAACGGGCGCATGGGGCTGGATTGGGGCGTGTACGGCGTGCCAGAGACCTATGTGATCGACGGAGAAGGCACGATTATCCTGCGCTTTGCAGGGCCGATCACACAGCGCGTCATCGAAAGCACGATCCGACCCGCGCTTGAGAAAGCGGCCGGAGAATCTGACTAGCGGCGTAGCCAGATCCATAGCATCGCGCCGATAAAGGCGAACGTGACCAGATTCATCAACGTGTCTGTCAAATCACCGATCAGCACGGGATTCTCCTTCCTCACGAAGGCCACGGAACAGGCAGACCATCAACAATACTGAAATGAACACAAAGGGCAGGGCGCCCAGCGATATCAGGACTTTCACCGAGTCCACTGATCCTGAAAGGATCATTGCCACGCTTAGCAATCCAAGTAGTGCCCCCCAGATCAGGCGTATTTTGGGTGGAGGGTTGGCATCACCTGCTGTTGAAAACGTCCCCAAAACGAATGCTGCGCTTACGACACTTGTGACAATAAACAGGAACGCAGCCAGGACCGTTGCAAGAGTGGTCAGTACTGGGAACGGCAAACGTTCGAGCAGCCCAAAAGTAACACGTTCAACGTTCGTTTGAGTCATGTTCAGCAATTCACCCGCGCCATTCAACGCCTCGAACAATCCGATACCTCCGAATGCGCCAAACCAGAGTATTGAAAATAGGGTTGGAGTAAACAGTACGCCGATTACGAATTCGCGAATGGTACGTCCTCTTGAAATGCGAGCTACGAATACGCCGACGAACGGACCCCACGCGATCCACCAGACCATATAGGTGAGGGTCCAGTCGCTGAACCATTTGGCGACGTCATCGCCAAAGAATGTATAGGTTTGGAAACCCCGCGATATTACGTTTGTTGCATAGTCACCAAAGCCCTGCACAACCGTATTCAGCAAGTACTCGGTAGGCCCGAGGACGATTGTATAGGCGACCAACGCAATAGCGATAAGCATAGCGGCGTTCGAAAGACGTGACATGCCCTGGCCTAGGTCAATCATCAGCGCGGGAACGTACGCTGCGACCATCGCGATAAAGACCGCGCCGATAAGCAGCGTTCCCGCTACCTCGCGATTCATCATGACCGCGACGCCATCAGCAACTTGAAAAACGCCCATCGCCATAGAACCGCCAACCCCAATAGCGATAGCTATGATCGCCATTAAGTCCGACCACCAACCGACGATGACAGCCCATCTCTCGCCGGGAAAGAGGCTTTGAATAGGGGCACTGACCAGCATTCCGGTACCTCTGCGAAAGCTGAAATACGCAATGGTCAGCGCGGTTGAGCCGTAGATTGCCCAGGCATGCAGGCCCCAATGGAAATTAGTAGCCAGCATGGCCTGTTGCGCTGCGATGAAGTCCGGGGCCATACCGGATATGAAGCGATAATGCGTTAGGGGTTCGGCTACAGCCCAAAACAGTAACCCGACCCCCATACCCGCCGAAAAAAGCATCGCAATCCAAGAAGCAGTCGAGAATTCAGGTTCCTCATCATCTCGCCCCAACTTGATGTTTCCGTAGGATGAGAATGCCAGAAACAGACAGCCGATGAGCATACCTGAGGCGGCAAGCATTACAAACCAGCCCCGGCTGTGAAAGGTCTGTTGAACCAAGCCGCTTGCCCAACCGACCAAACCGTCGATATCGATGACGCCCCATATCCCCACCACAGCAATCACGCAGAGAGAGCAAATCAGCAATGCATTCGGTTTAGCCATCCTCGAACCTGTCCATCTGTGAAGCATAGAAAGATTGCAATGTTTTTGGGGTCGTTGCCACAACTTAGCTTCAGCAACCGTTGCTTTCTGTCGTTTCGGCAGTAACCAGACGCTGCTAAAGCCGATATCCGCCAGTTACCGGCAGTACCTCACCGGTGACGAAGGACGCGTTGTCCGACGCAAGAAAGCGAACCGCTTTGGCGATATCTTCTGGTGTTCCTGCGCGCCCCAATGCGGTGTCTTTCACAAAAATCGCAGTCAGTTCATCTGAACGCGGCGCTTCGGGTATGTTGATCGCGCCCGGAGCCACTGCGTTCACACGGATGCCCTCTGGTCCCAGTTCTTTGGCCATGGCATGGGTCCAGAGGTTAAGGGCCGCTTTGCTTGCGCCATAGGTCGCCGCATCCCGAGGGGGCAGTGTAGCGTTCATTGATGATATGTTCACGATCGCTGCACCCGGTTTCAAATGGGGCAAGGCAGCAGAAAGCAATGCGGCGGGCGCAAGCAAGTTGAGATCAAGAATTGCACGGTGATCTTCGTGCTCAAACTGATCTTTGGGCGTGCTCCTGACAAGACCGGCGTTGTTTACGATTACGTCTATCCGACCATAATGCTCAATGACCCTCCGGATGACCTCAGATGCCTGATCGGGCTCTCTCAGGTCAGATTGAATCGCGAGGTTGGTGTCGGCGCACAGTGCTGCGGCAGGCTTGGATGTAAGCCAGGTAAAGGCGACTGAGTGATCCGTGCCCAGGTCTTCGACGATTGCGCGGCCAATGCCTCGGGCACCGCCTGTAACCAATGCTACTTTTTCCATGCGATCCTCCTGCCGCCACCAAATCCGGAAAAGTGCCCGAAGACAATATCTGAATAGATTGATATAGCCGTTGCAATTAATTCAAATGAAAAGAGCGCCTTAAAAGGCGCTCTTTACGTCGGTCTTCAGGTTTGTTTTTAGTCAGCCTTGGCAAGATTGCGCAGCACATATTGCAGAACACCACCGTTCTCGATGTACTCGATCTCGGGTGCTGTATCGATACGGCACTTGAGCGTGATGGTCTTTTCGGATCCGTCACCATAAACGATTGTGCAGGGCACTTCCTGCAGGGGTTCAACCGTATCCAGGCCGTGGATCGAAACCGTCTCATTACCTGTTAGGCCAAGCGTTTTCCGAGTGTCGCCGCCAGTGAATTCGAACGGGATGACGCCCATGCCAACCAGGTTCGAGCGGTGAATACGCTCAAAGCTTTCGGCGATCACAGCTTTGACGCCAAGCAGAGCAGTACCCTTGGCAGCCCAGTCGCGTGAGGAACCTGCGCCGTACTGTTCGCCGCCAAAGACGACCAGCGGGGTACCGTTTTCCTGATGCGCCATTGAGGCATCAAAGACCGAAGTCTGCTCACCATCCGGGCCCTTGGTGTAACCACCTTCTACACCATCCAGCATCTCGTTCTTGATGCGGATGTTCGCGAAGGTGCCGCGCATCATGACCTCATGGTTGCCACGACGAGAACCGTAGGAGTTGAACTCGCGGGGCTGAACCTGACGATCCAGCAGGTATTTTCCGGCCGGGCTGGTGGAGGCAAAAGAACCGGCTGGTGAGATGTGGTCGGTTGTGACCATATCACCCAGGATCAGCAGAACCTTGGCGTTGTCGATATTTGAAATCGTGCCCGGTTCAGGCCCCATGCCCTGAAAATAGGGCGGGTTCTGAATATAGGTCGATGTTGGGGGCCAGTCATAAGTTTCCTGCTGCGGAACTTCGACTTCGCGCCACTTTTCATCACCTTTGAACACGTCAGCATATTTCGACTGGAACGCTTCACGCGTGACGGTCTGCTGAACCAGATCTGCGATCTCTTTCTGATCCGGCCAGATGTCCTTCATGTAGACGTCGTTGCCGTCTTTGTCAGTGCCAATCGGTTCTGAGGTCAGGTCGATGTCCAGCGTACCGGCCAGCGCATAAACCACAACCAATGGCGGCGAAGCGAGATAGTTGGCACGAACGTCAGGTGAAATACGGCCTTCGAAGTTCCGGTTGCCCGACAGAACGGAGGTAGCGACCAGATCACCTTCGGCAATCGCATCAGACAGTTCGGCCTGAATGGGGCCGGAGTTTCCGATACAGGTGGTGCACCCATAACCGACAAGGTTGAAGCCGATCTTGTCCAGATCATCCTGAAGTCCAGCGGCCTCGAGATAGGCAGAAACCACCTGCGATCCCGGCGCCAGAGAGGTTTTGACCCAAGGTTTGCGGTTCAGGCCCAAGGCGGCGGCCTTACGCGCAACCAGACCGGCACCGATCATGACATAGGGGTTCGAAGTGTTGGTACAGGATGTGATCGAGGCGATGACCACCTTGCCCGATTCCATTGTATAGTCTTCGCCCTTAACCGCGACTTCTTTGCCCATGGGACGCTTGAAGGTTTCTTCCATTTCTTTGTGGAAAGCAGCCTTGGCGTCGGTCAGCGCGACATAGTCCTGTGGGCGTTTCGGTCCAGAGATCGCGGGAACGATGGTACCCATGTCCAGTGACAGCGTGTCGGTGTAGATCGGAGCGTAGCTCTCATCACGCCAGAAACCGTTCTCTTTGGCGTAAGCTTCGACCAGTGCAATACGGTCTTCATCGCGGCCTGTGTTGCGCATGTAGCGCAGCGTTTCACCATCGATGGGGAAGAAGCCACAAGTCGCACCGTATTCCGGCGCCATGTTTGCGATGGTTGCACGGTCTGCCAGCGGCAGTCGATCCAGACCTTCGCCATAAAATTCGACGAATTTGCCGACCACGCCCTTTTCACGCAGCATCTCGACTACTTTCAGCACCAGATCGGTGCCAGTGGTGCCTTCGACCATTGCACCGGTCAGTTCAAAGCCCACAACTTCGGGGATCAGCATCGAAATCGGCTGGCCCAGCATTGCGGCTTCGGCTTCGATCCCGCCGACACCCCAGCCCAGAACAGCCATACCGTTGACCATGGTGGTGTGGCTGTCGGTTCCAACCAGCGTGTCAGGGTAAGCAACTTCTTCGCCGCTCTGGTCAGTGTCGGTCCAGACGGTTTGTGCCAGATACTCAAGGTTTACTTGGTGGCAGATGCCTGTGCCGGGCGGAACAACGCGGAAGTTATTGAACGCGTTCTGGCCCCATTTCAGGAATTGGTACCGCTCCATGTTCCGCTCATATTCGCGGTCCACATTCATCTGGAAGGCGCGCGGGTTGCCGAATTCGTCGATCATAACCGAATGGTCGATGACCAGATCGACTGGATTCAGTGGGTTGATCTTTTGTGCGTCGCCACCCAGAGCCTTAATCCCGTCGCGCATCGCAGCAAGGTCAACTACGGCAGGAACACCGGTGAAGTCTTGCATCAGCACACGGGCAGGGCGGTATGCGATCTCACGAGGGTTCTTGCCACCATTGGCACCCCATTCACCGAAAGCCTTGATATCATCAAC
The DNA here is from genome assembly GCF_013030265.1 of Ruegeria arenilitoris. Classification (GTDB taxonomy): domain Bacteria; phylum Pseudomonadota; class Alphaproteobacteria; order Rhodobacterales; family Rhodobacteraceae; genus Ruegeria; species Ruegeria arenilitoris_E. Next base: position 495,679 of record NZ_WPZQ01000001.1, on the reverse strand, counting down.
CGATACAGAAAAACCGTCGTCCTCGAACCGCAACATGTTTTCCAGCACAACTTTCAATGCGGCAGGGAGCTTTGAAAAATCGCCCAGACCGGCTTCTTGAGCGGCGGGAATCGAATAATAGGAAATGGACTTGCCATTCACGCTCAGGCTGCGACGTGTCTTGGCGGTATCCTGTCCAACTTTGATGGGCATCTGTGGCCTCCCTCTCAAATGACTTAGATTTTGGGATTCGCTGAGGGCTATCTGTATCACGTTTGGCCACGGTTCAAGGCCTTACGAACAAGATGCGTCATTTTTGTATACTATTGTACACATTTTGGCGGAGCTTTGGTGTAAAACGTTTCAAGAAACCTTGATTGGAGGTTGATGTGTTAACCGTTTAAACCGGTCAGGCAGCCAAACGTACCGAGACGATAAAATGTTCAGATCCGCCGCCGCGACAGCTCTTGTTTCCATATTCTTTGCAGCTTCTGTAGCTGCTGAAAGCGATCCGGTCGTGGTCGAGTTGTTCACGTCACAGGGGTGTTCATCTTGTCCACCGGCAGACAAGATCATGCATGATCTGGCCAAGCGAGATGATGTTATCGGTCTGGCCTTGCATGTGGACTACTGGGACTACATTGGCTGGAAAGACGAATATGCCGACCCGGCCCATACATTGCGGCAGCGTGCCTATGCGCGCGAAGGCGGGCGGACAATGATTTATACGCCACAAATGGTGATTAATGGTCAGCATGATGTGGTCGGGGCCAAATCGCGTGAGCTGGACCGAATAATCAATGCACATCTGAAGGCAGCACCAGAAGCATCAGTTAAAGCCGTACGCTCGGGCAATGATGTGACTGTGGAAGTGACGCCTGTCGAACTGCCTGCGGGGGAGACCTATGAGATCCGGGTGGTGCAGTACTCCCCGATGCGTCACGCCTCGATCCGGCGCGGAGAGTTGGCCGGGCATGAGCTTGATTATGCGAATGTGGTCGAGACCTGGCTTACGGCAGGGCAATGGGATGGGGTAACGCCACAGCAGTTTTCGGCGTCCCTGTCATCGGATCTACCCGCCGTTGTTCTGGTGCAACGGGCAGGACATGGACCAATCGTAGCGGCCACGCGGGCCAAGTAATCAGGGCATATCTTCGGGCTGAACGCCCAAGCCATTCCACGCTTTCCAGCGGCGATGGATCCAAAACCACTGACCCATATGCTGACGCACCATGGTCTCTAGATCGTCATTGGTAAACTGGGTCATTGTTTTGGGATCCGTGTGCGGCACTGGATCATGCAGCACGATCTCAAAATCGATACCGTTGGGCTGGCGCACGGCATAACAAGGGATCAGAACCGCCTTGTATTTCATGGCAAGTTCAGCGTTCAGCACCGAAGTCACAGCCGGTTTGCCGAAGAACGTGAGCTCTTCGCCGCCTTGTGCGTGCAGATCTGAAACGATTGCAATGATGCCACCGCTTTTGAGCGTGCGAACCATTTCAACCATACCCCGGCGGCCTTGTTCGAACATGGGCTTTCCGGTCTTGTGGAATGCATCCACGTACATATCGTTGAAATAGGGGTTTGCCATACGGCGATACAGACAGCCAATCGGCTTCTGGCTGCGTGCTTGCAGCGCGATACGGGCAGCAAGGTAGTGACCGAAATGTGCCGTGATCATCATGACCGGACGCCCGTCGGCGACTGCGGCGTCAAAGGCTTCGATTCCTGGGCCTGAGATTTTTGCGTTTCTCTGGCGATCCGTGAACCCTTCGGGTGAAAAGTGTTCCATGATGGCCCGGCCGGCATTGTCAGGAACCGCCCTGCAAATACGTTTAACCTCGTCCTCGGGTAAATCCGGGCAAGTCAGTTTGAGATTGCGTCGAACACGCGTGCGAAACCCAACCACTGGTGCCAAAGTGCGCATGATTGCGCCCATCGCCGATATGCGACGCTCATAGGGCAGCAGCCTCATGGCACCGATGATCCCCTTAAGGCACAGGTTTGTCACATAGTATTGTCCAAGCTCAAATCGGCTTAGTTCCGACTTTTCGACAGGCATTCAGGGGACTCGCAAGAATTTCGTTCTAGGCGGCCAGACATACAGCCCCGATCCGCCGTTAACAAGTATTCGCAATTCCAGAACACAATGAACACGCTATGCTTGCCAAGCTGGGGTTCAGTTCCCGTCCTCTGTTTCGTCTTCACTTTCAATCAGAGTTATCGCACCCTCATCCGTTAGCGCGCGGATCACACCGACGATGTTTGCCATCGCCTCTTCAGCTTCGGTTTGTTTGACCTTCCCACGCTCAGTAATTTCCTCACGAAGGTTGTCGGCCATTCGGGTCGACATGTTAGAGAGCAGAAAATCGACCGAGGCATTTTCATCCTCGCCGCTGGCCCCCGCAAGAGCAGTTACCAGAACCGGCTGCTCGATCCCTCGCAGAACCACGGGGACGTCTCGCGGCATGATCCGGTTGGCAATATGCGCAAAGGTAAAGATCGATTGCCGCACGGCATTGGCGAAATCCTCATCCTCTTCGTCCAGCGCTGTAAGCAAGCCGTCGCGCGTAGCGGCGGCGGATTGGTTCAGAATCGCCCCCACACGTTCGTCCGGTCCGTCCTGAAATGCGGGGGTGGGGCGTTGATCCAATTGGGCAGCCAGCGACCAGCCAATCCGCTCCACGGCTTCGGGAGTTACATTGGCTGTCTTGGAAACGGCATAGGTGATCCTGCGCGCCACAGGACCGGGCAATTGACCAAGTAGTTGCGCAGCCTTCGGGGTGTCCAGTTTAGACAACATCACGGCAGCGACCTCGGTACTTTCTGCCTGAGCAATTCCGGCAAGGTCTTCTGGCGGCACTTCGCGCAGGCGCTGCCACGGATCGCCAATTTGCCGGACGCCTGCAACCTTACGAAGGCGGGCCGCCGTAGCGGGTGCGATCTTACCGTTGACGGCATCCAATGCTCCAGCCAAACCATGCGGGAAGGCCAGCCCGACGCTGTCCAGCGCATCTGCGAATTCCCCGGCAACAGCAGCCAACGTCACACGATCAACCAGTCCCATGCGTCCCAATTGATGGGTCAGCCTTTCTTGCAAATCATCTGGGAGTTCTTCCAGTGCGAGATCGGCCCCTTCGTTCAGCAAAAGTCGAACAACGACAGCTGCCTTTTCCCGGCTGTTCAGCGCGCGCGGGATCAGCCTCGCCTGGGTTTCCTCACTGTCTGCAACTGGTGCAGAAGCGCCCGGAGCCATTTGTATTAGTGCGGTTGTTTCCTGCATCTGCCTGTGGTGCCATTATTTTGTTCCACAGGCAGATTACGGAGAGTCGGGTAAAGAAACCCTGAAGTTTAGTAGCTGTATGTCAGCCCTGTCCGGATAGCCTCGCGCAATGATGCCTCGGCCCATGTGCCTTCGCCACCACGCGCTTTGATTTCGCGCCACTGCTGGATCGCAAGATCAGTTTTGCCTTCGGCAACAAATCCCTGACCCATATAGCTGCGGGCCAGAATGTTGTCCGGGTTCGTGTCGATTGCTTTCTCATAGAAAACGTTCGCCAGCTCGAGCTCTCCCATTTTACGGTATGTGAAACCCCAATAGGTTAGAACGCGATCATCGTTCTGATCGCTCATGACACGCAGAACATCCTGAGCATGTTCGTATTGGCCATCATAAGCCAATTCGCGAACCGCATCATAAAGCTGGTCGTCGGTGAAATTGGTTTTGTTCGGCTTGACGCAACGCCCCGCTGCCTCGTCATAGACGCGACCAAACAGGCATTTCTTGGTCGTACTGGTGGGCTTTGGCGGGCTGCTATCTCCGCCCGCAGCGTGAACTGCTGGCGCAAAGGCAAAAGCTTGAAACGCAATAGCTGAAGCTAAAACAAGGCGCATATTCCTACTCCGTTCTAAAGGCTGCTCTCAACAAGCATAGTGTGATCTGTAAAAAAGCTAACAATTGATGCTTCGCTTTTATTCACAAGTAGGAAAGAAAAATCTCAGCTGTTGACGGATTTCGCGCAGCTTTGGCTCTCGCTGTCCCAATATGTGCCCGGCGCACAGGATTGAGTTTGCTTGGAATGCGCGTTGCATGCTATCGCTGCCGAGGAAGCGCAGACAAGCGCTATTGAGCATAGAAGGGTTCGGATCATTGCGGTTCTCCCGATCTGGAAAATGCGGGATCAGGATAGCCGATTTTGTCATGTCTGGCAAAAGAAGAGGGCCCGAACCGCAATAAGCGCTTCGGGCCCCTGTCTGACGAATTAGATAGCGTGATTACTCGCCGAAAACACGGGCGAAGATCGTGTCGACGTGTTTGGTGTGATACCCGAGGTCGAATTTTTCTTCGATTTCTTCAGGACTCAGAGCAGCGGTGACATCTGGGTCAGCCAGCAGTTCCTCTTTGAAATCGGTGCGGTGTTCCCAAACCTTCAACGCGTTTCGCTGAACCATGGCATAGGCGTCTTCGCGGCTGACACCAGCCTGTGTCAGGGCCAGCAGCACCCGCTGGCTCATCACCAGGCCGGGGAACTTGTTCATGTTCTCGATCATGTTCTCGGGGAAGATCAGCATCTTGTCGATCACCCCAGTCAGACGGGCGAGCGCAAAGTCCAGCGTGATCGTGGCATCGGGTCCGATCATCCGTTCGACCGAGGAATGCGAGATATCGCGCTCATGCCAGAGCGCCACGTTTTCCATCGCGGGGATCACGGCAGCGCGCACCATGCGAGCCAGGCCGGTCAGGTTCTCGGTCAGGACCGGGTTTTTCTTATGCGGCATGGCCGACGAGCCCTTTTGGCCCATCGAGAAGAACTCCGCCCCCTCCAGCACCTCAGTCCGCTGCATGTGGCGGATTTCGATGGCAATGTTTTCTATGCTGCTGGCGATCACGCCTAGCGTGGCAAAGAATGCAGCGTGACGGTCGCGCGGGATGACCTGCGTGCTGATCGGTTCGGGGACCAAGCCTAGCTGATCGCAGACATGTTCTTCGACACGCGGGTCGATATTAGCGAAGGTGCCGACCGCACCGCTGATCGCTCCGGTTGCGATTTCGGCACGGGCATCGCGCATACGGGACAGGTTGCGGTCCATCTCGGCGTAGAAGCGCGCGAATGTCAGGCCCATTGTGGTAGGCTCTGCGTGAATACCGTGACTGCGGCCGATGCGGACAGTTTCCTTGTGCTCGTAGGCGCGGCGTTTCAGGGCGGCCAGCAGACCTTCGATATCTGCGATCAGGATATCGGCGGCGCGAGTCAGCTGTACGTTGAAGCAGGTATCCAGCACGTCCGAACTGGTCATGCCCTGGTGGACAAAGCGCGCCTCGTCGCTGCCAACATGTTCGGCCAGATGGGTCAGGAATGCGATTACGTCATGCTTGGTGACCGCTTCGATCTCGTCGATGCGAGCAACGTCAAATTCCACGTCCTTGGCTTTCCAGACGGCCTCGGCATTCTCGCGCGGGATTACACCCAGTTCTGCCATTGCATCACATGCGTGCGCCTCGATTTCGTACCAGATGCGGAACTTGGTTTCGGGCGACCAGTTGGCAACCATGTCGGGGCGGGAATAACGTGGAATCATTGGCAGCTGCACCTTTTTGTGATTTGGCAGGAGGCGATGCCGCGGGGTTTAAACCTGAGTAGGCGAGGGAACAAGGCGCGAGTGCTGATATGAGACGGTTTGCCCTGATTTTAGCGATCTGGCCCGGGGTTCCGGCTGCAGATGAGTTCCGGCAGCTTACCGGTGATGAAATACTGACCGCACTGACGGGCCAAAAGCTGGTTTACACCAATGGGGCCTGGCAGACATTCGATGACACGATGCTGACCCAGTACTTTTCGGGCCGGCCAAGCGCGGGTCATTGGGCCGTGCGCGATGATCAGTATTGCTCACTGTGGCCGCCCTCGGATCTGTGGGCATGTTATACGATTCAGCAGAGCGGAGATACAATCCGCTTTGTAGGTGAGAGTGGCGATCTGACAGATGGGACATATGAAAATTGACGGGACCGCGCGAGATTACTGATTTCGCAGGTAACTGGCAGTTAACGCGCGTGATACACGATGCCAAAGCAGGTCAGGTGTTTCAGGCTGACGGGGCCGCATACCTAACGACCTCTCAGACCGGGCTAATCTACGAAGAAGCCGTTACCCTGCGGTTGCCGGGCCAGCCCGCGATCAAAGGAACGCGGAAATACCTCTGGCAGGACGCTGGCGATGAGATTGACGTTCGGTTCGAAGACGGTAGGTTTTTTCATCGTCTGAAATTGGGTAAATCTGAAGCGACAGACCATCATGATTGCCCACCCGACAGCTATGACGTTGTGTATGACTTTTCGAAGTGGCCGCGTTGGGCTGCGCGCTGGACAGTTTCCGGCCCCCGAAAATCCTACGAAATGAAGACAGAATATGCTGCACTAGCGAAATAAACTTGCAGTGGCTGTTCTAAATAGGCATTCCTATTTCAGAATTTCTGTCTGAAGTGGGAGAAGACATGATGAATTCGAACGTATTGGCCGATGCAATCGGCCCGCGCGAAGGAACTGCGCTGCGTATCAAGCAAGTCGTCCTGGTTGTTCTGGGTATTGTCGCACTGGCGGTCGCCGCAAAGATCAAAGTGCCAATGTGGCCTGTTCCGATGACGATGGGTACTTTTGCAGTACTCACCATCGGGACTGCATTTGGTGCGCGTCTGGGTCTTGTTACCATGCTCGGTTATCTTTTGATCGGTGCGCTGGGCTTTGACGTCTTTGCGGGTTCTTCGGCTGAAAAATACGGCCTGACCTACATGATGGGCGGCACCGGAGGCTATCTGGTGGGTTACCTTCTGGCCACCGTCTTGCTGGGCGTTCTGGCGTCACGAGGCTGGGATCGCTCGGTCGGCAAAATGGCTTTGGCGCTGGTTCTGGCAAACGTCGTGATCTACGTGCCTGGTCTGCTTTGGCTCGGACAACTCTACGGCTGGGATAAGCCGATCCTGGAATGGGGTCTGACACCGTTCCTGCTGGGTGACGCGATCAAGCTGGGTCTGGCCGCTCTGCTGATCCCGAGCTTGTGGAAACTGATCGGTGATGCGCGCACTTGATTGGTGACCGTATCCTAAAACCGACCCGCGCTGATTTGGTTCGGCGCGGGTTTTTTGTTTTCTGAACAATGTCATACTGGACAAATGTCGTCGACAACGTGCAGTCTGATGGCGGACAACTGATCAGGTTATTGAGATATGCGTATTAATATGAGGTCAATGCTTGCCCCTTGCATTGCGGCCTTGATGGGGCTGGCAACTCCGACGGTGGCGGACACACCCGTCACATACACAGATAGTGGCAAGGCGTTGTTTCAATTCGAAGTTCCCGATTTTTGGACGCTTCGCGTTGGTGGACCGCGAGAGATCGAAGACTCTGCCGTCGGCGATACACGTGGTGTTGCCCGTGTCATGGGAATGCGGCCGGTTACAGATGATAATGTCTGGATTGGGTTCGTGTCGCCAACCGGTGTGAGCTCGATCGAGGGGGGTATTCGATATCTGCAGGACATCGACAAGTTTCTGGTCAAGGATCCGCAGGTATCAGGCAGTAGCAAAGCAACTATCGGCGGCCTTCCCGCGCAAGTGATCCGGGGAACTGGTCGTCGCGACGGGCGAGGTATCAATTTCACTGCGACCGTCATTGATTTGCCTGGAAACCGTGTCGCAGTCGCGGTCGCAATCCTGCGTGATGGTGCTGATCCCGCTTATGTGAATGATCTGAACGATATTTTCGGATCTTTCCGTTCAGCGCGGTGAGGAGGATCAGATGGCACATAAGCTTATGAAACGCACATTGCTGGCATTGGGACTGTGCGCGGCCGGTTTTTCGATTACCGGATGTGACGGTGTCTCAGTCGGTGTCGGATATGGTTATGATCCGTTCTATGACTCCATGCTGTGGAATGACTATTATCATGACGTAAACGTAAATGTTGACGTCAATCGTCCTGTCAGACCGGATCGGCCAATCAATCCCGATCGCCCGAGACCGCCTGATGGCAAGCCACCGGTGCGGCCTCAACCGCCCATTGCCAAACCACCCGCGCGACCACGGCCCCCGGTTGCACGCCCGCCTGTAGCGCGGCCACCCATACACAGACCCGGCCCCCGCCGTTGAGGCGAGATACCGCCTCCGACCAGATCGGAGGCGGTACACTCAGGTTGAGGGAAGGAGTTCGGTCGTGATGCGTGCCGAACCTTCCAGAGTTCGGTGGACCGGGCACTTATCTGCGATTTCCATCAGCTTGTCTCGTTGCGCCTGATCCAGTGGTCCTTCCAGCCTGATTTTGCGGCGGAACTGATCCACTTTGCCTTCGCTTGCCAGACCAGCGTCCTGTGCATGGACTTTGTCATGGCACACATCGACGCTGACGCCGGTGAGGGGCCATTTTTTGCGCCGGGCATACATGCGAATAGTCATCGACGTACACGCACCAAGGCCTGATGACACGAAACCATAGGGTGACATTCCCCGGTCCGTGCCCCCATAGGAGGTGGGTTCGTCTGCCACTGCGTGGTGGCGCGGTCCGGACTGAATATCCTGCATGAACCCGGATGGATCCGCCTCGGTTACGCGCACGACCCCTTCGGGTGCGCCCGGAGGTGGGGCAGGTGGCCTGAGATTGACGTAGCGAGAGACCCATGCCGCAATGACATCTGCTGCATAATCCGCATCCGCAGCCCGTGTGATCAGATGATCCGCATCGTCGAGTGTGACAAAGCTCTTTGGATGTTTTGCGGCCAGAAAAATCGTGCTGGCATTGTCAATGCTTACGGTTTCATCACGCGGTGCATGCAGGATAAGCAACGCCGCTTTCAGCTCTGCGATCGCAGGAGCCAGCGCAGATTCCGATATATCATCGACGAAGGCTCTACCGATCCGGAATGGTCGTCCACCCAGCGTGACTTCGGCGCTGCCTTCTGCTGCGATCTCTGGCAGGGCGGCTTCGAAATGATGAGAGACATGGCCCGGGTCAGCTGGCGCACCCAAGGTGACGACCGCCTTGACGGACGGAATGCCGGCACGTGCGCGCAGGACTGCTGCACCACCCAACGAGTGACCAATCAGCAGAGCAGGGGCCATATTGCGCCCGGCCAGATAATGCGATGCCGCGATCAGGTCTTCTACGTTCGAAGTGAAGGTTGTATTCGCAAACTCGCCCCCCGAATGGCCCAGCCCGGTGAAATCAAAGCGCAAAACGGCAATACCCATCGCAGCCAGTCGTGCAGAAATACGCCGTGCTGCCGGGATATCTTTGGAACAGGTAAAGCAATGCGCAAATAGCGCCGTTGCCAAAACCGGACCATCCGGCAGATCCAGGCGCGCGGCCAACTGACTGCCGTCATGACCGGAAAAAGTAATGCGTTCCGTTGGCATAGCTGCTCCTCGGAGTTGTTGGGATTTGCCTAATAGTGTGTACATCCAGGAAGGGTCACAACCCTTATGTCAGAAGCGTCACGGGAAGGTGAGTATCCGGAAGTAGAACTTGATAGGCGATGCAGGGTGAGGTTGTGGTGCTGCCGGCAATCTGATGTCGGATTGGCAGCTGTGCACATCTCATCAGAATCTGTGAAGTAAGGGCAAACAAATATTCGATTTAATTAAGTCCCATCAGCGCTCACATTGCGATTGTACCGACACCTTGAGCAAGGAGAGACAGATGGCACATGCTAATCCCCGTGCACACGATTTTCCGATACAACCGGGTTTACTGATTGCTCTTGCTTTGAGCGGCGCGATCGGATTTGCGCTTGGTCAGTACTCACCAACCTTCGGAGGAGCCAACTCAAGTTACCAGCCCCCGATAGAGGACTGGCATGGTAACGTTATGCGCTCACACTGGACAAAGTGAGCACTGCTTTTAGTTCTGCCCCATCAGCGCAGGATCGAATGGGTAAGTGGTCAGGTTCTCGTAGCCGTCTTCGGTGATCAGGACCTGATCCTCCAGCTTGATCGAGAAATCTCCGCCAACCTCACCGACGCAAGCTTCGACACACAAGACCATTCCGGGCTCGAGCGGATAGTCGTATGAACCCTCGACAGCCTTGTCAGGATAGGCCACCAGCGGCCATTCATCACACAGACCGACCCCATGCATCAGACAGCCGTATTTCTGGGCTTGGAATTTATCATCCAGCTTGTGCGCCATGGCTGTCAGTTCAGGGATCATCACGCCAGGCTTCAACATTTCCATGTTGGTCATGATGTGTTCGTGGGCATGTTGCATGGCATAGATCATGTCGGCACGCGGTTTCTCGTCCCCAATCCACCAGGTTCGTGAGATATCGATGCAGATACCGTAAGATCCAATCAGGTCGGTATCGAAAGCGATGATTTCATTCTTTTGGGTGATCCGAGGGCCGCACTCCTGAAACCAGGGGTTGGTGCGCTGACCCGAAGCCAGCAGACGGGTTTCGATCCATTCGCCACCACGCCGGATATTCTCGGCATGCAGAACGGCCCAGATGTCGTCTTCGGAGGTCTTGCCATCGCCGACATTTGCCCGGGCAAATTTCTCCATTTCGGCCACAGCCGTTTCGCAGGCATGATTTGCACAGCGCATGGCAAGGATTTCGTCTGGCCCTTTGATCGCACGGGTCTTTTCGGTCAGCTCTTCGCCTTCCATGATCTCAAAACCTTGCGCCTCAAGCGCGCGCAGGCCGTGCAGCATGATCTTGTCGACACCAAGCCGCTTGTTGTTTCCGCCGTGCTCCTCGATCAGTACGCGTACTTCATTGGAAAACACGTCTGCAGCAACATCAACTTTGTCGCCGCGGTCAAAGTAGAACAGGTCGGCGCCGGATCGTTGTTCGCGAACCAGCGGATTGAAGGTCGAGAGGAAGGGTGAGTTCTTGTAGTCCCAAATCACCATATAGCCATCGGCACACAAAAGAACGGCCCTGAACGGGTTGTGCGTGTTCCACAGCTGCATGTTCGTGCTGTCGGTGGCATAGCGAATGTTCAACGGATCGAACATCAACATACCACCATACCCGCGGTCTACGATGGCTTGCGTCAAGCGCTTCCAACGGTGTTCCCGCATTCTTTCCAGGTTTGGAAGCTCCAACCCTGCGTTGGCCCATTCACCAAATGCCAGTTGTGTTGGGCCGATTTCGATCCGGTCGTTCTCGTTCGGGGTTCCATCACCCAGCGTTGCGCCTCGGGTCGGATCAATCTTGCGGGTATCCCGGTAGTGGTGGTTCACGGCTCGCCTCCCTGCTTGCAGGTAAAGCTTGAAGAGACAAATCCGCCGCGTCTCGGTGAATTGCGACGATATGGCCGTCGCTTTTTGACCGACATGAGACGGATTGAATGCTAATTCAGGGTCATGACGGCAATTCTACAGCAAGAAATTCCATACAACCCCCTGATTCAACGTCCATTGCCGGGCATCCAACCGGCAAGCATGGAGACCTGGTTGCATCAGGATGATGCATTCGCCGAGCAGATGCAGCGAAGAGAATCTTTGCTGAGCGAGCGGAGATCCGAAGTTCTGGCGCTGGATCCTCAAGCAATGGCTCCTGCACAAGAACTTTTGGATATGGTTCTGGCGCAGGTTTATCCGACGGCATCGAATGTGGTCGTACGTCCAGATGGCGTTCAGGTCGCAATTGATCGAACGCAACCTCTCGATACTCTCTGCAGATTGGTGCAGGAGGATTTCTGCATCCTGCAAAAGATGGAAGATGAGCATGTGCTGACCGGTGCAATCCTGTGCTTTCCGGCAAGCTGGCGGCTGTCTGAGAAGTTCATGAGGCCGCTTCTCGATATCCACATTCCTGTTGCCAGCTATGATGCCAATGTTGCGCGACGCGTTCAGCGGCTCTTTGACGGGATACAGACGGGTCGTCCGCTCTGGCGGTTCAATGCTCTGTGGTACGAGGATGCAGAACTACATCAGCCCCGCAGTGCAAACGAGCCGCGGGAGATACGCGACAGGGGTAGGGCGCAATACATGCGAAGTGAACGGCAGACTTTGTTGCGCCTGCCAGAGACACGTGCGGTCGTGTTCTCGATTCACACCTACGTTCTTCCGGAACACGTGATGTCCGAAATGGAAAACCCCGCCTGATAGCGGGGTCTCCAAGGAGGGTCGTTGGTAGTAAGTTTACATGCCAAGCGCGTTGGCAACGTCGGCAAAAGCGTTACTTGCATTCAGTGCAACAATCGCGACGGTGAACACCAGAACCTGTGTATTCAAGCGAAAATCCTCACCACGGATGAGATTTACTGCAGCCATTGAAAGTGCGATCGGTGCAGAAAAACTTGCGACTGCCCCGGTCATGCCCCAGCTGGTAAGACGCAGAATATCACTGGGCTTTTCATCATCTGGTGCTTCAGCTTCTGGCTGGTCAACTTCGGTCACCGGCTCATTATCTGTTCTGAACGCGATGCTCAGCAACTGGTCATCAGTCAGCTTGATCGGGCGGCCTGATGTTCTTGATGCTGCGGATTCAAGATCGAATTCTTCCTGGTCGGCGATGTCGATACCAGCAAATTGACCCGTTACGGATTCGAAAATCTGTTTGCGCTCCCGAGGTTTTCGAGGAGTGAATGAATCGAACGTGCTCAGGAACTGTTCAATCGTCAGAACAGTGTTAGGCGACAGCCATTCAACTCGCTGGGTCGAACAGATATCGACCATGCGATATAGCATTACTACCAGGATCAGCTCGGAAATCTCGCTGTCGTCCAATAACTCGGAAACCGGGGTAATCGAAATCGCTAGCCTGTGCTTGGGACGCGAAACCGCAGGACGAGCCATGGTCTTCAACCCGGCCGCACGATCCAGACGTCCGTATCGGTCGTTCGCCTCATCATGCGTCGTTTCAAGATGCAGCCGAACAAGATAGTGGCTGGACACGATACTGGCTTCGGTCTTGCTGGTCAGCGTCTTGCGTTCGACCAGATGACCATAGTCTTCAAGTGTCGCAGAAACGGTGTGACAGAACCGCCGGAGCGCGCCTTCCGCGTCGCCGTTGAACTGAAGTCCACCATGGTATTTGTGCTTTGCAGTCACAGCACAGTCCTCTGCCATATGATTTCTGACACACAATCATAGCGAGAGAAGTAGGGGAAAATTTGACGAAAATGCAAAAAAATGAATTTTTCCGAGGATTGATTACGCTTTGGAAACCAATGAAACGTCGGGTCAACTGGTTAGATGTGGCGATAATGTGGCGAAAATTGGGTGCGGCCAGCTAAGGCGAAACTTGTCCTAGCTGTCGATTCGCAAGGCCATGATTGCGATGGATTGCTGATAAACAGATGCTGCGTTCCATTGCTGGATAACTGCAAAGTTTGGCTCGCCGGGTTGATAGCCCCGACCGGGTTTCCACCCTTTCTTACGCAAGAAATTTGCGGTCGAGGCCAGAGCGTCGGTCATGTTGTAGAAATCCACGCGGCCATCACCGGTGGCATCGACGCCATAGGTTATGGCGTTACCCGGCAGAAATTGCGTATGGCCCAGCTCGCCATGTTTTGCCCCTTTTGTCGCCATGGTGATGCTGCCCTGATCCACCAATTTCAGCGCTCCGATGGCATGAGGAATAAAAAACTCAGACCGGCGACAATCGTAGGCCAGTGTTGTTATTGCGGAAACAACCTGACTATCGCCCATGAAGTTCCCAAAGCCCGTTTCCATGCCGTGAATAGCGATCAGAACACCGGCGGGAACACCATATTGTCGTTCCAGAGCCGCATAGAATTGCGGGTTGCGTGCCTTCCGCTTGCGCCCTTGAGATACGATGGTATCTGCGCCCCGAACCCTCATGAATTTGTCTAAGGAATACTTGAAGCTTTTCTGATTGCGATCAGCTGCGATCGTCCTCGTGGCGTATTGGGTCTGCGCCAGCGCCTGCAGTCCCTTTTTGCGCACCCCTGCTTTGCGGGCCTGCTTGGCGAAACTCTGTTTCCAGGATTCAAAACCCGCACTGGTATTGCCGCATGACGCAGCCAATCCAACAGAGGCGAAAGAGATGGCAATGGCGGCAACGGGAGCAACAAAAAGCTTCATGAACAACACTCTTTCGATCTGACTAATCCGAATTTCAGGATAGCTGGCTCGGCTATCGCAAAGAAGTAAATTGATCAATTTGCGCCAAAACAGGCGTAAAACTACTTTGTCTGAGGCGCGTCGCCCTTGCAAGTGACCATGACTGGCTCCTTGACGGATCTCAGCCCTGCCATGTTCTATGAGTATGAAATCAGGTTTCTTTCTCAGGGGGAGGCGGAGTTCCAATGGGCAAGACGTCGAACAGTCGCTGGTGGGTTCTTACCGCGATGGGCGCAATTCTTGGTGTCATCCTTCTTGATGAAACCGTTGTGGGTGTTGCATTGCCAACGATCCAATCAGATCTCGGCCTGAGCAGTTTGAGTGCACATTGGGTCGTGAACATTTATCTGCTTGTGCTCGCAGCGCTTGCTGGTGCTGCGGGGCGGTTCGGTGACATCATCGGTACGCGGAACCTGATCATCGTCGGACTACTTGTTTTCGGCATTGCGTCACTCGCCGCAGGATATTCACAAAGTGGTTCAGGGATCGTCGTCGCGCGTGCAGTTCAAGGTATTGGGGCTGCCATTATCTTTCCGCTTTCACTTGTTCTGGTCTCGATGTCTTTTGATGAGGGTGAGCGTGGAATGGCCCTTGGCATCTACGGCGCGATCGGGACAAGTTTTCTGGCACTTGGCCCAGTGGTCGGAGGCCTGCTGACCGACTATCTGTCTTGGCGCTGGATCTTTTGGATCAACCCGCCAATCGTTCTGATCGTAGCTTGCATCACTTGGGTGCTCTGGCGCGATCCACCCCGACGAGCCGAGGCTGGATTCGACTGGGCAGGTTTGCTGCTTCTGGTCGGAGGTCTCACCCTCACCGTTTTCGGCATCATGGAAGGGCCCGAGCGCGGTTGGGAGCGGATTGATGTCATCGGGCCTTTGATCACCGGCATAGTGATGTTGGCTTTGTTCGTATGGGTCGAGCTGCGCACCACTGCGCCGCTTATCGCGATGCGACTGTTTTCCAATGGTACCTTTGCAGCATCAAACATGATCGTGTCGCTCGCCCAATTCGTCAAAATCGCGACCTTCGTCTTTGGTGCTTTGTATTTTCAGAAGTCTTCTGGTCTGTCTCCGCTGATGGCTGGGGTGGCACTGCTGCCAGCTGTGGTACCACCTGTGCTAACCGCGACCTTTGCAGGCAAAGCTGCAGATACTTATGGAACCAGACTTCCTTCATTGTTCGGAGTTTTGGGCACCCTGATCGGACTGGTCTGTATGGCGATCGGTATGGGTCTGGATCAGAATGTGTTCGTATTTGCAGGGTTGTTGATTTCGGGTGTGGCTATTTCCTTCCTCTTTGTTCCTCCGCAGCGAGCCGTGATGATCTCGGTTCCGCCTGGAATGCAGGGACAAGCCGGGGGTATCGTGCTGAGCAGCCAGTTGCTGGGAGGAACGTTGGGAATGGCGGTCTGCAGCAGCACCTATGCAATGCTGGGATCGTTCGCTGCAGTGTTCTGGATAACAGCAGCAATATCCGCTGCGGTTTTGATGTACGGCTACATCGCGATTGAGAGGAATGAGATCAACACGGCAGAAGGGACATGAAACGAAAAAGGGCGCCCATGAAAGGCGCCCCAGATCTTACCGCAAAGGGTTGAATTAGCAGCTGTAGTACATGCCGTATTCAACGGGGTGCGGGGTGTGCTCGTAGGTTTCAACCTCTTCCATCTTCAGTGCGATGTAGCCGTCGATCTGGTCTTTGGTGAACACGTCGCCCTGCAGCAGGAAGTCGTGATCGGATGCCAGAGCTTCCAGAGCTTCACGCAGTGAGCCGCAAACGGTCGGGATGTCGGCCAGTTCTTCTGCGGGCAGATCGTACAGGTTCTTGTCCATGGCTTCGCCCGGATCGATCTTGTTCTTGATGCCGTCCAGACCGGCCATCAGCAGGGCAGCAAAGCACAGGTAGGGGTTCGCTGCCGGATCGGGGAAACGAGCCTCGACACGCTTGGCTTTCGGGCTTTCGGTCCATGGGATACGTACACAACCCGAACGGTTACGTGCCGAGTAGGCGCGCAGAACAGGAGCTTCAAAACCTGGGATCAGACGCTTGTAGCTGTTGGTCGCAGGGTTGGTGAAAGCGTTCAGGGTTTTGGCGTGCTTCAGGACACCGCCAATGAACCACAGTGCTTCATCCGACAGATCGGCATACTTGTCGCCAGCGAACAGCGGTTTGCCGTCTTTCCAGATCGACATGTTCACGTGCATACCGGTGCCGTTGTCACCTGCGATCGGCTTGGGCATGAAAGTGGCCGATTTGCCGTATGCGTGCGCAACGTTGTGGATGACGTATTTGTATTTCTGCAGCTCGTCGGCCTGTTTGGTCAGGCTGTCGAAGATCAGGCCCAGCTCGTGCTGGCAGGACGCAACCTCGTGGTGGTGCTTGTCGACCTTCATGCCCAGACGCTTCATTGTCGACAGCATTTCCGAACGCAGGTCCTGTGCTTCGTCGATCGGGTTGACCGGGAAGTAACCGCCCTTGACGCCCGGACGGTGGCCCATGTTGCCCATCTCGTACTCGGTGTCAGTGTTCCACGACGCGTCGGTTGCATCAACTTCGTAAGATACCTTGTTGATGCTGTTCGAAAAACGAACATCGTCAAACAGGAAGAATTCAGCTTCGGGACCCATATAGGCAACGTCGCCGATACCCGATGCTTTCAGGTAAGCTTCTGCTTTCTGTGCAGTGCCGCGCGGGTCACGCTCATAGGCTTCGCCGGTGTCGGGCTCAACAACCGAGCAGTGCACGCAGATTGTCTTTTCTGCGTAGAACGGATCGACATAAGCGCTTTCAGTGTCGACCATCAGCTTCATGTCCGAAGCTTCGATCGATTTCCAGCCCGCGATGGACGAGCCGTCAAACATGAAGCCTTCTTCCAGAAAGTCTTCGTCAACCTGATCGGCCATCAGGGTCACGTGCTGAAGTTTGCCGCGCGGGTCGGTGAAACGAACGTCGACGTATTCGGCGCCTTCGTCCTTGATCAGCTGAAGAACTGCGTCCTTGCTCATTCTCTCATGTCCTCTGTTTGAGAATTCGATAATTGGCTTACAGAGCGTCCGAACCGGTCTCGCCGGTACGGATGCGGATGGCTTGTTCGACGGGCGAGACAAAGATCTTACCGTCGCCAATCTTGTCGGTTTTCGCTGCATCTACGATCGCTTCGATCGCTGCATCGACCTGATCGTCGTCCAGTACGACCTCGACCTTCACTTTGGGCAGAAAGTCGACGACATATTCCGCGCCGCGATACAGCTCGGTGTGTCCTTTCTGACGGCCAAAGCCCTTAACCTCGATCACGCTGAGTCCCTGGACGCCGACATCCTGCAGCGCTTCTTTTACTTCATCGAGTTTGAACGGCTTGATGATCGCTTCGATCTTCTTCATCCCGGGCTCCTATTAACTCTTGTCACTGTGGCACTGACCACGTCTAAATTTGGTCGGCAATGTGATTGCGAAAATGGTCCGGGTTGGGCGCCGAGAAAACGTGCGGCAGGTCAAATTTTGATCAGCTTGCACAAAAAGTAATCAAAATTGAATCGCCGAGGGATTTGAGATGACGGAATTGCTAACAGCGGCACAAATGCGGGCGATTGAACTTGCAGCAATCGAGTCTGGCGAGGTGACCGGTCTGGAGCTCATGGAGCGGGCTGGACGCGGCGTCGTTGAGGCGATTTTTGAAGAGTGGCCTGAGCTGTCGAAAACATCTGGTACAGCCGTGGTTTTGTGTGGTCCCGGCAATAATGGCGGCGACGGGTTTGTCGTGGCGCGGCTGCTGAAGGAGTGGGGCTGGGAGGTTGAGGTGTTTCTCTATGGCGATCCCGAAAAGCTGCCGGCAGATGCGAGAGTGAATTATGATCGATGGCTGGAGTTAGGAGAGGTTGTACCGCTGACCGAACAGAATATGCGCAAGGGTGGTTTTGCCGATCTTTACGTTGACGCACTGTTCGGGACGGGGCTGAAACGCGGTTTGGACGGTGAACTGTTCAAGGTCGTTCGGCATCTTTCTGGTGTGAATGGGGACCACTATACCGACCGCATGATCAGCATTGACGCGCCATCCGGCTTGTGTTTGGACAGCGGGCGGGCGTTGCATCAAGAGGCTTCGAACCCATGGTCTCGCGAGGTGCTGGACAGTTTTCCTGTAGAGATACGGAACAAGATTGCCCAAGCGGGCGGCGCGCGTGCTTTGCGCGACCGTTTTGCGTGGTTAACCGTTTGTTTCGACAGCCCAAAGCCCGGGCATTTCCTGGCGCAAGGGCCGGATTTGTGTGGCAAGCTTGTAGTTAAAGACATCGGTATCTCAATTCAGCGTTGCCGTTTTAACGGTGAACCATATGACGATGCGTTCACATTAGGCCCCAAACCTTTTCGCAGGGCGAGCCGCCCTGCATTTCTAACCCTTGCCGAAGCACCGGGCCGCGTGAAGGACGAGCGAACATGGGGTGGGTTGCCGCTCTATCGCTTGCTCAAATTCAAACAACATCACAAGTTCACCCACGGCCACGCCCTCATTTGCTCGGGTGGTCCGGCTAAGACCGGCGCTGCGCGGCTAGCCGCCCGAGGGGCTTTGCGCATTGGGGCTGGATTGGTGACGCTGGGTGTGCCTCCAGCGGCTCAGATGGAAGTCGCGGCGCAGGTGACAGCCATCATGCTACAGCAGGTTGAGGGGGCAGAGGGGCTGACCGACGTGCTGAAAGACGAGAGGCTGAACGCTCTCTGTCTTGGTCCTGGGTTGGGTTTAGAGTGTGTGCGGGATTTGGTGCCCGCAGCCCTTGAGGCAAAGCGCGCAACGGTTCTGGATGCCGACGCACTGACGGCTTTTACGGATGATCCGGCATTGTTGTTCTCTCGATTGCACGAAAACTGCGTGCTAACCCCGCACGGAGGTGAATTTGCACGACTGTTTCCGGATATTGCGGAGAGGCTGGAGGCAACGCCTACCAAAGGTCCGGCATATTCCAAGGTGGATGCAACGCGTGAAGCGGCCAAGCGGGCAGGGTGCGTGGTATTGTTCAAGGGACCGGATACGGTAATTGCTGCACCGAATGGGCGGTGTTCGATTAACTCAGCGCATTACGATCGTGCAGCGCCATGGCTGGCAACGGCAGGCGCAGGGGATGTGCTGGCAGGCTTCATAACCGGATTGTTGGCTCGCGGATTTAGTCCAATGCAAGCTGCCGAGACCGGAGCCTGGTTGCACGTGGAATGCGCGCGGCAGTTTGGACCCGGCCTGATCGCTGAGGATCTGCCCGAGCAACTGCCTAAAGTTCTTAAAAAGCTGAATGTTTGATTGCGTTGCGCAAATAGTGGCCTACTGAGCGTAGGATTGGCGACTTTATGCCGGTTCATTCTGCGTTAATGCATAGCGAGTGTTTGCCAGACGCATAACGGAAGGGCAGAATTTATTTGGGAGCAATTTGCTGCCACCTGGGCTTGTAAATGTAGCCTTTTGAAAAGAAATAATAATGTGTCTTTCATCGCTGTGTCGGCTGTGGCGGATTTGCAATGAATATACGGCATGGACTGAGCGCCTCTGGAACCATCGCGTTCAGTAAACATTTGAGCAGTACCTGAAACCGGAACTTTTCATGGTGAGTGAAATGACCCTTAATCTCAAACTCTCTTCCGCAGCTGCAGTACTGGCCGCAACGACGGCAATTCCAGCCGCTGCCGAATTGAAATACGAAAATAACAGTGGCGGATATGTCCTGCTGTACGGACAGTTCAACCCTGCACTCATCTCGGTAGATGATGGGCAGCAAACTGAGACACGCGTGTTGGACAACGATCTGTCAAACAGCCGCGTTGGTCTGCGCCTTATGCAGCCGTTTGGCCAAAACGAGTTCACGTTCCGGTTTGAATCGGCGCTGGGCCTGCCAAACTCGTCCGAATGGAACCAGCTTGGTACCAACTTCAGCGGCTGGACGCGTGAAGACATCCGCCACGTTGATTTTGCACTGAAGGGCAACTGGGGTAAATTCTCGGCCGGTCAGGGCAGCATGGTATCGGATGGTGCTGCCGAAGTAGACCTGTCCTATGTAGGTACGGCGCTTTACTCATTTACCAATGATGAAAACTCGGGCTTCTTTTACCGCGGCACTGACGGCATTCTGAGTGACATCACCGTCGGCGACTCCAGCAGCAACTTTGATGGCTCACGCCGCGGTCGTATTCGTTATGACACGCCCAGCTTCAACGGATTCTCTGCCGGTTTTGCATATGGTCAGAACATTCTGTCCAGCAGCGATGATGACGACTACTATGACGTAGGTGTTTTCTATAACAACACCTTCAGCGGTGGCGTCGAGTTCTCGGCGGGTGTCGCTTATGCAGTTCGTCAGGCAGACGATAACTCGGGTGATCGTAAGGACACCATCGGTTCGGCCTCGGTTCTGTTGCAAAACGGTCTGAGCTTTACCGTTGCAGGCGGTACGCGAAGCAATGATGCGGTCGGAGCATCTGATCCGAACTACTGGTATGGCAAGATCGCCTACGAGGATGACTGGATTTCGTGGGGTAAAACCGGGGTTGGTATCGACTACTACGACGGCGCTGATTTTGAGAATGACGGATCCAGCACAAGAGCCTGGGGTATCGCCGTTGTTCAGCGTATCGACAGCATTAATACGGATGCCTATCTGAAGTATCGCAACCATGACTTCAAAGACAGTGTGTCCTTTGACAAGAACGAAGCATGGGTGCTTGGCGCCCGTTGGAGGTTCTGACCAGATCTCTTTGTGATCTGAAAACGCCTCGGCTCGCACCGGGGCGTTTTTTTGTTTGTTAGGTCGGTAAAACAGGGCAGATCTGGCACTTGCCCCTTGCACGCGGGCGGCTGGGCAAATAGAAGGCGTCAAATTTGCCCGGCGCGCCGTTTTGCGCGCCCCGAATCCTATGGGGACTACCATAATGCAGGTTACCGAGACGCTGAACGAAGGTCTGAAACGCGGTTACAACATCACTGTCACCGCCGCCGAGCTGGACGAAAAGGTCAACGAAAAGCTGACCGAAGCGCAGCCGGAAATCGAAATGAAGGGTTTCCGCAAAGGCAAGGTGCCGATGGCGCTGCTGAAAAAGCAGTTTGGTCAGCGCCTGCTGGGCGAAGCGATGCAGGAATCCATCGACGGCGCGATGAACAAGCATTTTGAAGACAGCGGCGAACGTCCTGCCCTGCAGCCCGAGGTCAAGATGACCAACGAGGACTGGAAAGAAGGCGATGACGTCGAAGTCGCAATGTCCTATGAAGCGCTGCCTGAAATCCCTGAGGTAGACCTGAAGTCGGTCGAACTGGAAAAGCTGGTAGTCAAAGCAGATGACGCAGCTGTCGAAGAAGCACTGAACAATCTGGCCGAGACAGCGCAGGATTTCAAAGCGCGTCGCAAAGGCTCGAAAGCCAAAGATGGTGACCAGATCGTATTCGACTTTGTTGGTAAAGTTGACGGCGAAGAGTTCGAGGGTGGTTCAGCAGAAGATTATCCGCTGGTTCTGGGCTCGAACAGCTTCATTCCTGGCTTCGAAGAGCAACTGGTTGGCGTAAAGGCCGAAGAGGAGAAGGACGTCAACGTAACCTTCCCCGAAGAGTACGGTGCCGAGCACCTGGCTGGCAAAGACGCTGTCTTCACCTGCACCATCAAAGAGGTGAAGGAGCCGGTCGCTGCTGAGGTCAACGATGAACTGGCTACAAAGTTTGGTGCAGAAGATCTGGCTGCGCTGAAGGCTCAGATCGCCGAGCGTTTGGAAGCGGAATACGCCGGTGCATCTCGCGCAGTTATGAAGCGGGCCCTGCTGGACGCGCTGGACACCAAGGTATCGTTCGACCTGCCGCCGTCGCTGGTTGATGCCGAAGCCAAGCAGATCGCACACCAGCTGTGGCACGAAGAAAACCCGGAAGTGGAAGGTCACGACCACGCCGAGATCGAGCCGACCGACGAGCACAACAAGCTGGCTGAACGCCGCGTGCGTCTGGGTCTGCTGCTGGCAGAACTGGGTCAGAAAGCCGAAGTTGAAGTTACTGATGCCGAGATGACTCAGGCAATCATGAACCAGGCACGTCAGTACCCAGGACAGGAACGCCAGTTCTTCGAGTTCGTGCAGCAGAACGCACAGATGCAGCAGCAACTGCGCGCGCCGATCTTTGAAGACAAGGTTATCGACTACGTCTTCGAACTGGCTCAGGTTGCAGACAAAGAAGTCAGCAAAGACGATCTGCAGCAAGCCGTTGAGGCACTGGAAGAGGAATAATCCTCTTCCTTCCCCCGATCAGGGACCAAAATAAAGCGGAGCCGTCTGAAATAAGACGGCTCCGCATGGGTGGCTTTGACTTATGAGGTGAGGGGGTCAGGCCTCATGAGCAAAAGCACGGGGGGTCTTTAACAGAGCAGTCTTTTGCTCTGGGGTGAACCGATCCGAAAGTGCCTCGATCAATCTGAGAACAGCTTCGACTTCGGTTTTCGTTGTTGCCGAGTGCATTTGCTCGACAAAGTATTTTTCCAGTTCAGTGAGCGGTTGGTGGTCTAAATTCGCGGTCGTGGCGTCTTGCTGGAACGCAATACGGCCTGTTTCAAACCTTTCGAGTGCCTGCTCATCCGTCAGGAAGACGTCGTGATCAATATCGGCATATTCGCGAATGGCCGAGATACGTTCATCCGAGCAATCCATCAATGCCGCCATCGCAACAACCTTGCCCATTGGCTTTGCTGATCCGACATAATCGCACGGCGCATTGCCCGAACGCTGAAGAACCCGATTCATGACTGGGTCAATAACTGCGATCGCATCCAGAACACCCGCCTCCTGGGCGTATTCGAATGAGCCGATCATGACTTCGCTGGTTACGTAAGATACGGAATTCTTACCGCGTCCACGTCCAAGTTTCTTTGTGTCTACACAGAAGCGGGTTGCTTCCCAAACCTGAGAGCTTCGAATGGGCGGTTCGCCGTCCATGATCGAGCTGAATACATCGGCCAGCATGTGTGGCCCGGTGGTCTGCAACAGGCGCATGCACCCAACGACGTCCCCCTCGTCGTTGATGCTGACCACGTGTGCAGGATGCAGGTCGTCGAACTGGTCTTTTTCACGCCCGTCTTGGATATTTACATCCCACCCAAGGCGATCCCCGAACACACGTGCCCGCAGTTTATACATGTCATCCAAGACATGATTGAACTTATGCTGGTTGATACCATCAATTACGATGATCATTCCATCCCCCTACAGTCTGGTTACCGTAGAGAGGAGATTAACTTAGTTTCGAAACAAGACTATTGGGGATTTCCCGTAATTTTGGGCCTAATTTGATTACCCAGGGTAGATTAAACCCAGACCTATTGCCCTTCCGATGGCTTGCGGGGTAGTCAAAGCACCCAGTTTTTCGCGACCAGAACGCATATGAACTTCGACTGTACGGTGAGAGATGCAAAGAATATCACCGATATCCTGCTGAGACTTACCTTCAGCTGTCCATTGCAAGATCTCTTTTTCGCGCGATGACAGAGCAGGTAGATAAAGCGCCTTGGCCAGCAATCCTGACTGCATAACGGTATCATGCGCCTGTACAGCTGCCAGCTGAAGATCCCCCATGACGTGTTTCTTCAGCTTTTTCCATTCGGTGTCAGAACAATCCTTGGTGACACTCAACAAGCCACATTCGCCATATGGCCCCCGGATCGGAACAGTCAGCCCGCGATCGGTTATTCCGAAATCATGGGCGTCACGGAAAACGGCATTGAACTTGTCATCATGATTGAAACGCCCCCAATCAACGGGCGCAATACTCAGCGCGGATTGATAGAGCGTTGGATCAACCTTATGAAAGCCTTGGCTCCCATAATGAATCTTCCACTCGTCAGGGTAATTTGCATAACCCTGCACGTCGCCCTTAACTGGGTGTGTGGTCGCATAAGAGGCGTAGTCGAAGCCAAGCTCATCACATACAGAGTTAATGATGTCGTAAGCCGACTTCTCCTCGTGATCTATTGCGGCCAAGTCGATGAGCTTCAACTGTCCAACCTTTGTACCGTCGGCAGCGTTCCCCAACAAACTGCCATATCTTTCCCCATAGAAGTCTACGTTGCGTCAACCAAAGGGTCTTGTGCAAGCCATTTGTGTATATCACATGGGCTTATTGAGTGCTATTGGCAACAGATTAACGCGATTCTGTTAGTTTATTGCGGGTAATCCACACCAAACGGTCTTTGGCCGAGGGTTTTTCGCAAATCAGACGACATTATTCTTTGACCAACCCGGTCTCGACCAACATTCCACGCTTTTTTGCCTCGGGATAGTAGCCCTTGGCATACAAAAAGATTGCTCGTTGCTGATCACCGTCCGACAGAAGCCATGCGCCGCGCAGGTATTTTCCTGCAAACTCGAGATTTGTATCTGCATCCAGCAACCCTTGAGCATTTCCGGTGTAGCCCATCGATCGCGCGGTAGCGGGAAGGATTTGCAGTAAGCCATAGTAAGGGCGGTTTACGGCCCAGGGACGGTGGGTGCTTTCGCGAATGGCAAGTTTATGCAGCAATTCACGCGGCAGCTCGTAGTGATCCGCCCATTTGTTGATTGATTCACGCAGTTCGGGCGTTTCATTGGGGTAGAGTGGGGGATTGAATGTATCTTGCGTCGGCGTATCCGGGCCACCGCAAGCGGCCAGCGGAGCAAAGAGAACAAAGGCCAATACGCTGCGGCGAAAGTAGTCAGTCATGGGGAATCTCCGAGATGCGATGGCCGATGATATGGTGCCATCATCAGACTGCAAGCTTAGGTCTGAATTCTGGCCAAATTTTGCTCGTATGACGCAAAGAAAAAAGGCCGCGCAATCATACGCGGCCTTTCGTATCTGAAATCCAAAAGGATTAGGCTTTGGCTTCGTCTTCCTCAGCCGGAGCAGCTTCGGGAGCCAGCTCTTCGTCTTCCGAAGCGGCCGAGCCGATGTCGTCGAACAGTTCGGCGATCTCAAATTCAGCAGCGGCTTCTTCTTCGGCTGCCAGTTCCTGGATCGATTTGCCCGATGCCTGCAGTTCGGCTTCTTCTTCCGAACGGGCAACGTTCATCTTGATCTCAACTTCGACTTCGGGGTGCAGCTTAACTGCAACCGAGTGCAGGCCCAGTTCCTTGATCGGTGCGATCAGGATGACCTGTTTCTTGTCGACGGTGAAACCAGCGTCGGTTGCGGCGTCTGCGGCGTCACGCGGGGTGACCGAGCCATACAGGGCGCCAGCATCCGATGCCGAGCGAATCACGATGAACTGCTGGCCATCCAGCTTTTCAGCCAGTGCTTCAGCTTCTTTCTTGGTTTCCAGGTTGCGTGCCTCAAGCTGCGCTTTCTGGGCTTCGAACGAGGCGATGTTCGACTCGGACGCGCTCAGCGCTTTGCCTTGGGGCAGCAGGAAGTTGCGGGCGTAGCCGGGCTTGACGTCAACGACGTCGCCCATTTGACCCAGTTTCGCAACGCGTTCCAGAAGGATAACTTGCATGTCAGTCTCTCCTTACTTCACGGCGTAGGGCAGCAGGGCGAGGAAGCGGGCGCGCTTGATAGCACGGGCCAGTTCACGCTGCTTTTTCGCCGAAACGGCGGTGATGCGCGAAGGAACGATCTTGCCACGCTCAGAGATGTAGCGCTGCAGCAGACGAGTGTCTTTGTAGTCGATCTTCGGCGCGTTGTCGCCCGAGAACGGGCAAACCTTGCGGCGGCGGAAAAATGGTTTTGCGGCCATGGTATATGTCCTTTCGTCAGGCGTTGATCAGCGGCGCTCGCGGCGGCCTTCGCGCTCATCGCGCTTCTGCATCTGGACCGAGGGGCCCTCGGCATGCTCGTCGACCTTGATGGTCAGAACGCGCATGACGTCGTCATGCAGGCGCATCAGGCGTTCCATTTCCTGAACGGCGCCGGCGGGGGCGTCGGTCTTCAGGAAGGCATAGTGGCCTTTGCGGTTCTTGTTGATCTTGTAGGCCATCGTCTTAACGCCCCAGTACTCGCTTTCGACGACGTTGCCGCCGTTGTCAGCCAGAACGGTGCCGAAATGTTCGACTAGGCTTTCTGCCTGCGCGTTGGACAGGTCCTGACGCGCGATCATTACATGCTCATACAGTGGCATGTGCACTCCTGTTTCTATCAAGGCGCATTTCAAAGGCGGGGCCATCTGGTCCTTCGCGACCCTGCCACGAGAGGCTGCGCGATTCATGTATATTGCGAAGGATGGCCCCATATACACGTTTGTGCGGCAGGGGCAAGTCCCGCCACATATGCCTTGGTGAAGTCGTCCAATTTCCATTGGGGTGCCCAATTCCTGACGCTTTTCGGCTCAAAGTTGTTTGCAAGCCGGGAGTTACCCGGGTGGTCGGAAAACACAGACAGGGCAAAAGCGATGGCCGTGATGAATACGAACACATTTCAACAAGCGGCGCCGAACTCGGCGTATGATGAATCTGTACCGGTGATGATCACCTTCGCGCCGAACTGGAAAGCGCGACTGATCCTGTTCCGCGTACTCGGCGCATTTCTTATCGTTTCAGCGTTTTCGATGTGGCTGATGCCCGGTTCGGTGGCCGGTGCAGAGGTTTGGCCGATCAAGCTGGTGGCTTCGATGGTGTTCCTGATTGCAGGGGTAAGCCTGCTGACAATCGAAGTGCTGGATCCGCGCCCTGACGCTTATTTCGATCCGATCCGTCGCGAAGTACGCGTGTTGCAAAAGAACGAAAATGGACGTCCGCAGACGGTTCTGCGCCGCGGCTACGACTCATTGGGCGGTGCACGATTTGCAGATGATGAGGTCGAACTGTTTGATGTTGATGGCAGTGTTCTGATGAAGTTGCCGCTGGAATCGGCGGATGTCAGCCGAGCGCTGAAGGGTCAACTGAGCGGAAGTGTCGCGATTTTCGCTTAAAAACGCGTCTGTTCATTAAGGAACAGAATTTGTGAGAGAATAGAGGTTGTGTGCCGCCCTTGGGCGGCACATTTTCGTTGTTGAGCAACCCAATAGGTTTGCGAACACAAAATTGCGGAGATTGTCATGAAATCCACCCTCCTTGCTGCTGCACTGGCCGTATCAGCGACAACGGCGTTTGCGAGCGCCGAAAAATATGTTCTGGACCCCAGCCATAGCCAGGTCGTCTTCAGCTATAACCACCTCGGGTTTTCGACGACCTATGGCATGTTCTCAGGTTTCGAAGGCGAGATCATGTTCGATCAGGAAGATCCCGCAGCTTCGAGTGTAAGCGTCTCGATGCCTGTCGTTGAGATGATCACCGGCTGGAAGCCGCGCGAAGACCACTTCATGACTGAAGATTTCTTTGGCGTTGCCGAAGGTGACCTGATCACGTTCACCTCGACCGGAATTGAGGTCACAGGTGAAGGCACTGCGAACATCACCGGCGATCTTACTATGAACGGCGTAACTAAATCTGTGGTTCTGGATGCAAAACTGAACCAGGTTGCCGAGCATCCGATGGCAAAGAAGCCATGGGCAGGTTTCGACGCGACCACAACGCTTGTACGCAGCGATTTCGATCTGGGTCAGTTTGCACCCTTCGTCAGCGATGAAGTCGAAGTCAGGATTTCGGTTGAAGCTCAGAAAGCTGACTAAAGATCCGGTCATAAGACAAAAAGAAACCGCCGGTTGCTATCGCTCCGGCGGTTTTTTTTAATTTGCTCACATCTACTCGGACTCGGTTGCGGTAAGCTCAACCGAAACGGTGACGGCAAAAGCAAGCGAGTCTTCAGCAGGCATGGACTTTCCGACATCGAAATCAAGACGGTTCAGTTCCAATTCTCCTGCCATGTTCGCGGTGTCGTCTTCGATATCCAATGTGAAGGGTAGAACGACATCCAGTGTTTTATCTCTGATCGTCAAGGGGCCTCGGGCCTCGTACCCCTCGTCGGTTTTGTAAAGATCAGCCGAGAACTGCGCCGTCGGGAACTGGGCATTGTCGAAGAAGTCAGCTCCCATCGCCTGATCGGTGACGGTTCCAAGGCTGAGCGATCCAATTGCAACCGTGACGTCGACTGAACCGGCCAGCCCGGGATCATCGGTCTCGTCAAAGGTGATTGCAGCAGTCCAATCGGCAAATGTTCCGGTCACCGGGCTGCCAAGCTGAGTTATTGAGATGGATAAGTTGCCTTCCTGCACCTTCCAGTCGGATTGCACTTCGGTCAGTTCGGTCGCGTCAGTTTCGCCGTGTGCGTCATCATCGAAGGTGCCGGTCATCCAGCCACCGGACAACACGCCTACCCAGACAATAGCAGCAGCTAAAGCAGGAACCATCGAATGATGCTGATCGGGAGGTTGAGGGGCATCAGAGCGTCCAGGCAGCATGCGGCGCAAAGTGCTGTCCTTGTCCACGATATGGTGTTTCAAAGCGCCCATAATATGAAGAGCCAGTGCCCCGACCAAAGTCCACATGAACAGCCAGTGAAGGTTTGCGGTCAATTCGGCGAGATGCGCCGATTTGGGGACCAAGGGCAGGTTTTGTCCAAAGGGCCAGAGGATCGGAGCAAACCCTTCGGCAGCGGCGTGGTGAACCCAGCCACTGAGCGGGACGAGAACAAGCGATCCGTATAGAAGCCAGTGAACGGTTTCTGCGGCAAAGGCTTCGGGCTTGTTTTCTGCGTTCAAAAGACCGGGTTTTGTTTGCGTCAAGGCCCACAGAATGCGCGCAAGCGCGACGAAAAACACCGTGATCCCAATCGTTTTGTGCAACGAAAAAAGACGGGCTGCGCGCGCGATATCTTCTTCGGTTGACGCAATACTTGGGTCGTAGATTGCATGGGCCATACTTTCAGCGACCCAGCCGAGGGGCAGGGCCGTCAAAATCAGCAGGGCGGTTAGCCAGTGGAAGGCTTTGGTCACTCCGCCATAGCTGGATATGGTGTTAGTCAGGGGCATCTGTCGCAGGCTCCAATTGATTGGCTGCGGACACCCTAATTGGCTGGTGCAAACACACAATAGCGTAGTGCGCACAGAATAAGTGTCAGAATGCAGAGCTTGTGCGGCGGCGTCACTCGGTTTACACCCCGCCGCAACTTAACGTCATCCAAGAGGTCGCAATGACAATCGCGTTCGTTTTCCCCGGGCAGGGTGCCCAGACCATCGGAATGGGCAAAGCGCTGGCTGACGCATATCCAGCCGCGCAAGCCGTGTTTGATGAAGTGGATGAGGCACTGGGTGAAAAGCTCAGCACACTGATCTGGGAAGGCAACATCGAAGAGCTGACTCTGACACAGAACGCACAGCCTGCATTGATGGCAACGTCGATGGCGGCGATGCGTGCGCTTGAGGCTGAAGGTATTTCGATCGGCAAGGCATCTTTCGTAGCCGGTCATTCACTGGGAGAATACTCGGCGTTGGCTGCTGCTGGTGCGCTGTCCGTTGCCGATACAGCTCGTCTTCTGCGGACGCGCGGTCAAGCAATGCAGAGCGCCGTGCCGGTGGGTGAGGGCGCGATGGCCGCAATTCTTGGTTTGGACCTGGATGCTGTACGTGCAGTCGCAGATGAGGCTGCTCAAGGAGAGGTTTGCCAGGCTGCAAATGACAACGATCCGACACAGGTCGTGGTCTCGGGGGCTAAGGCCGCCGTTGAACGTGCTGCAGAGATTGCCAAGGAAAAAGGCGCAAAGCGTGCGATTATGCTGCCGGTCAGTGCCCCTTTCCACTGCGCATTGATGCAGCCTGCAGCGGATGTTATGGCCGATGCGCTGGCAAAGGTTGAGATCAAGGCACCTGCAGTGCCGTTGGTTGCTAATGTGTGTGCCGAAGCGGTCACTGACCCGGATCTGATCCGCCAGCTGCTGGTCGAGCAGGTCACAGGTTCGGTTCGCTGGCGCGAGAGTGTTCAGTATATGGCTGCACAGGGTGTGACCTGTGCGTGGGAAATTGGCGCTGGCAAAGCGCTGTCCGGTATGATCCGCAAGATCGAGCGGTCCATTGCATGTCAGGCAGTTGGTACGCCTGAAGATGTTCAAAAAGCCATTCAGGCAGACGCCTGATCATAATTTCTCGTCACTTTCGACGAACCAAGAGGGAAACCGAATGTTTGATTTGACTGGTAAGAATGCTCTGATCACCGGAGCTTCGGGCGGGATTGGCGGTGACATTGCACGCTCACTGCATGCGGCGGGCGCGACCGTTGCGCTTTCTGGAACCCGGGTTGAACCTTTGCAGGCACTTGCCGATGAACTGGGTGAGCGCGCGCATGTGTTGCCGTGCAACCTGAGCGATCTGGAGGCTGTGGCCGCGCTGCCGAAGCAAGCGGCCGATGCAATGGGTTCGGTAGATATTCTGGTGAACAACGCCGGTATTACACGCGACAATATCTTCATGCGGATGTCTGATGACGAATGGCAGAGCGTGATTGACGTGAACCTGACCGCAACGGCAAAGCTGTGTAAGGGCGTGCTGCGCGGCATGATGAAGGCGCGCTGGGGCCGGATCATAAACATCTCATCCGTCGTCGGTGCGACCGGTAATCCGGGTCAGGTAAACTATGCAGCATCCAAAGCCGGCATGGTTGGTATGACCAAATCACTGGCCTATGAGGTCGCAAGTCGTGGAATCACAGCCAACGCAGTGGCGCCTGGCTTCATTACGACTGCAATGACTGCAAAACTGACAGATGACCAGAAAGAGGGCATTCTGGGACAGGTGCCAGCAGGTCGGATGGGCGAACCGTCTGAAATTGCTGCGGCAGTTTTGTACCTTGCAAGCCCCGAAGCAGGATATGTTACCGGAACCACCTTGCATGTGAATGGCGGTATGGCCATGTTGTAGGCGCTGTCGGAGGCAGGTGCGAAAGCGTTTGCCTCTTGCGTAGTCTGTGTTATTAGGCGGCGCATAAATGCAGAGGCCGGTCATTTTGGTCGGCCTTCAACTTTCCCGGTGACCCGGGACGCAAACCGCCCGGTAAGGGCAAACAAAGCCACCCCGAGCGGGCAAGGGCAGAACCGGGCAAAGCGCCCTGAAATGGAATGAGGAATAGACATGAGCGACGTCGCAGATCGCGTTAAAAAGATCGTTGTTGAGCACCTGGGTGTTGAAGAAGACAAAGTGACCGAAAACGCTTCCTTCATCGACGATCTGGGCGCGGACAGCCTGGACACCGTTGAGCTGGTTATGGCCTTCGAAGAAGAGTTCGGCATCGAGATCCCTGATGACGCAGCCGAGACCATTCAGACCTTTGGCGACGCCGTCAAATTCATCAGCGAAGCTTCCTAAGAGTTTCGAAATTGATCAAAAGCGGCGCTTCCGGGCAACGGAAGCGCCGTTTTTTATGCCTGCAAGAAATTCGAGCTTGCGTGGTGAATCTCGGGTTTGCACTGTGAACCAGAGGCAAAACTTGAGCGGGCAAGGGCATGATAAGATCCACCCCGATGATAAATACTGCGCGTCTGACGCTGTGCGCGATGCGGCCAGAGGATTTCAATCGGTTCGCCGAAATCTGGCGTAATCCCTGTGTTGTGCGACATATCGGCGGCAAACCACGCAGCCGAGGAGAAGCCTGGGATTCCTTTCTGCGAAACGCAGGCCACTGGCAGATGGCCGGATTTGGCCAATGGGGCGTGGTCATGCAGTCGAATCGCGTACTCATTGGGCAAGCGGGATTCTTCTACGGTAATCGATGCCTGGGTGAGGATTTTGATACTTTCCCCGAAGCAGGTTGGGTGCTTGCTCCTGAGGCGCAGGGGCAGGGGTTTGGTTACGAGGCCGCGCAGGCTGCACATGACTGGTTCGACAGGGTCATTCCCGGGCCGCTTGTGGCGTTGGTGGATGCGACCAATACTGCTTCGCAGAGCCTTGCCGAGAAACTGGGATATGTGAAACTGCGCGAGTCTGTATACAATGATACGCCGGTTCATTTGTTTCGCCGCGACGGACCGCCTGCACGGATCTGAAACATATCCGGCCGGATGAGTGCCGCAAATAGAACCCGGTTTGCCGATACTGTAAAATGTGCACGCAATTGCCGCTTGTATGTTATTCTGGATTACCAGAGCGTAGGAGCGGGCTCATGATGATTTACCCCACCATGGAATTGCAGAATGGCCGTTGTGTCACATTGGACAAAGGCCGTCTGGACGAAGCGATGATCTGGCATGTCGACCCCGCCGAAACTGCGCGCGGATGGTCTACGGCCGGAGCAGAATGGATGCATCTGACCGACTTCGATGCGATCGAAGGCAGTGATACCAATGCTGAGTTGGTAGAGGAGATTATTCGTACAGCAGAAATGCCGGTACAACTGGCGGGTGGTATGCGCAGCCGTGAACAGGTCGAACATTGGATCGACAAGGGGGCCGGTCGCATCGTCATCGGCACTCTGGCAGCGCGCGATCCGCATCTGGTCAAGGAACTTGCCAAATTCTACCCGGACCAGATCGTTCTCGCGGTAGACGTCTGGCAGGGATATGTCATGACCGAGGGTTGGCGTAGCCAAAGTGCATTCACGCCCGAAGCGTTTATTGATGCGTTCGAGGGTACGCCCTTCGCTGCGATCCTTGTCACCGATATCGACAGCGACATGGAAGATGTAGAAGCGCAGCTCGGCTTGATCTCGGGGTTGGCAGCGCATTCTCGTACGCCAGTGATCGCAAGCGGTGTTGTCCGCACGGCTGATGACATTTCGCGACTGGCTTACATTCACAACATTTCCGGCGCGCTGGTCGGTCGGGCGCTTTTCCGCAAGTCGCTGGATCTGACCGAGGCTTTGGACGTTGCCAAAGCTGCTCACGAACCGGTGGCACAGTTCCAATAAAGCTGCCGAATTAAACGATGATCCGCTTCTTCTGATTTCTGAAAGGGGCGGATTTCGTTATTTCAATTCGAAATCTTCGGTTCAGAAGCCAGTTCTTACCCGTTTTGGCGGTATGATGCCGGTAGGGAATATGCTGTTGCTCTTGCCCCCGGACCCCGGGCCGGGGTATGAGCGGTTCTCAAACAGGAAGCAGGCAAGAGGCATTTCATGCGCAGAGTCGTTGTAACCGGTCTGGGATTGGTCACTCCTTTGGCCAGCGGGGTCGAGGAAACGTGGTCACGGTTGCTGGACGGAGAGTCGGGCGCAGGCCCAATCACTCAGTTCGATGCTGAAGCAAGTGGTGTAACCACCACCTATGCCTGCGAGGTTCCGCGCGGCGACGGGACAGACGGCACATTCAATCCTGACGACTGGATGCCGCCGAAAGAACAGCGCAAGATCGAGGACTTTATCCTCTATTCGATCGCAGCTGCCGAAATGGCCTGCAAAGATGCTGACTGGTTGCCCGAGGACGAAGAATCGCGCCTGCGCACAGGTGTGCTGATCGGTTCCGGCATTGGCGGTCTCGGTTCAATTGCCGATACTGCAAACCTGATCCGAGACAAGGGCCCGCGTCGGGTTTCCCCGTTCTTTATTCCGGGTGCGTTGATCAACCTTGCCTCTGGTCAGGTGTCGATCCGCCACGGGTTCAAAGGGCCTAACCACTCGGTCGTAACGGCCTGTTCAACAGGTGCTCATGCTATTGGCGACGCAAGCCGGATCATCCGCGCGGGCGATGCGGATGTTATGGTCGCTGGTGGTGGCGAAGGTTGTATCTGCGAAATCGGTATTGCCGGTTTCAATGCGTGCAAAGCGCTGTCCACCAAGTATGCTGACGATCCGAAGAAAGCCAGCCGCCCATACGATATTGACCGCGATGGGTTCGTAATGGGCGAAGGTGCCGGTATTGTGGTTCTCGAAGACTATGAACACGCCAAAGCGCGCGGTGCCAAGATTTACGCCGAAGTGCTGGGTTATGGCATGTCGGGCGACGCTTATCACATTACTGCACCGTCTGAGGATGGTGATGGCGCGGAACGTTCGATGAAAGCCGCGCTCCGCAGCGCCGGACTTGAGCCGAATGATCTGGACTACATCAACGCGCATGGTACTTCGACCATGGCCGACACCATTGAACTGGGTGCAGTTGAGCGTCTGTTGGGCGAGCACGCGAGTAAGGCGACCATGACTTCAACGAAATCGGCTACAGGTCACCTGTTGGGAGCAGCGGGTGCAATCGAGGCGATTTTCTCAATCCTTGCTATTCGCGATCAGGTCGCGCCGCCGACGATTAACCTGGACAATCCGGCTGTTGAAACTCCGATTGATCTGGCTCCTAACGCCAAGCGCGAGCGGGAAATCAACGTTGCACTGTCGAACTCGTTTGGATTTGGCGGCACCAACGCCAGCGTGATCTTCGGAAAGGTCAGTTAAATGTGGCGGGCTCTGGCGTCGAACATGCTGACCATCCTGGTGGTCGGCCTGTTTCTGATGGGTGGTCTGATCCTGTGGGGGCAGTCGCAATACAAGGCCGAGGGCCCGCTTGAAACCGCCATGTGCCTGCAGGTGAAGCCCGGGTCGAACATGACCAGAGTCAGCCGCGAGCTTGAGGATCAGGGAGCGATCAGCAGCGCCACGATATTCCGGATGGCAGCCGACTACGCTGACAAATCTCAGCAGTTGAAGGCAGGCAGCTTTCTGGTGCGTGAAGGCGCATCGATGGAAGAGATCGTCGATGAGATCACGCGTAGTGGCGCCAGCACCTGCGGAACCGAGATTGAATACCGTATCGGCGTGACCCGCACCCAGACGCGCGTGCGCGAACTGGATCCGGCGACACTGAATTTTGTCGAAATCGCTTCGTTCGAAGTCGGCGAGGATGAAGTTCCTGCAGTGTATGGTGAGAAGCGGAATGAGGCGGATACGCGCTATCGCATCTCACTGGCTGAAGGGGTGACAAGCTGGCAGATTGTAGAAGCTCTGAAATCGGTCGACATGCTGACGGGAGAAGTGGCAGAGATACCTGCCGAGGGCATGTTGGCACCGGATAGTTATGAAGTAACGCCGGGCGAAGATCGGAATGCAGTTCTGCAGGAAATGCAGGACAAACAGCAGCTAAGAATTAACGACGCTTGGGAAGCGCGTCAGGAGGGTCTTCCGCTGGAAAGCCCCGAAGAGATGCTGATCCTTGCCTCGATCATCGAAAAGGAAACCGGCGTTCCGGAAGAGCGCGGACAGGTGGCCAGCGTCTTTGTAAACCGACTGAACCAAGGCATGAAGCTGCAGACGGACCCCACGGTGATCTACGGTGTTACAAAGGGACAGGGTACTCTGGGTCGCGGTTTGCGGCGTAGTGAGCTGAATAGGCCAACCCCTTGGAATACCTATCAGATTGATGGTTTGCCGCCGAC
The DNA here is from genome assembly GCF_013030265.1 of Ruegeria arenilitoris. Lineage (GTDB taxonomy): Bacteria > Pseudomonadota > Alphaproteobacteria > Rhodobacterales > Rhodobacteraceae > Ruegeria > Ruegeria arenilitoris_E. Next base: position 460,422 of record NZ_WPZQ01000001.1, on the reverse strand, counting down.
ACCGATTGCAAACCCGGGTCTCGCAAGCCTTGAGGCAGCGGTATCGCCTGATCAAACGAACTACGTGTTCTTCGTGGCTGATGGTACGGGCGGGCATGCCTTTGCCGAGACACTGCAGGAGCACAATCGGAACGTTGCCAAATGGCGCGAAATCGAAGCCGAGCGGAATTCGGGTAACTGACCCTGTTAACAAAAGTTCGAAGCCATCTGCGTCTTGGCGCGGATGGCTTTCTTGTTCGATGAAAGAAGGTGTTCTTGGATAATTCGTGGTTCGCGACGAACCCTGAATTTCAAAGGCCTTAATCGAGAATGCGGACTTTTGAAGTTTCGCTTCCAAATGCCGAGCTTCGAGAGATCTTGGCCCATATCAATGGAATTCGCTGGACAGCACAACTGGGGCGCAGACCAACCGAAGTTTTCTGCTATATGCGACTGGCAGTCACGAGGATCAAAGGGCACAAGCCACACTGATCCTAGAGTTTTGGTTATGCAGCCGGACGGCGACGCGGACGCCGTTTTTTGTTGGCGGGCTTTGATGCACCTTCAGGCTTGAACTGAGGTCCTCGTCCTCGGCGGGGGCCATTGCCGCGGCGTCCTGCTGGTTTCTTGGGCTCCACAGCTTCGGGCATGGTGCCACTGGCCACCGGGATTTCGATCTTCATCAGTTTCTGGATCTGACGCAGCAGATCGACTTCCTCCGCCGAACAGAACGCAATTGCTTCGCCTTCGCGACCTGCGCGGGCTGTGCGACCGATGCGGTGGACATAGTTGTCGGGAACCTCGGGCAGGTCGTAGTTGATCACATAAGCAACGCCTGGAATGTCGATTCCTCGCGCTGCAACATCGGTTGCTACAAGCACGTTAATCTCGCCCGCACGGAACGCCTTGATGGCCCGGTCGCGCTGCCCTTGGCTTTTGTTGCCGTGGATCGACGCAGCGTTGTAACCATCCGCCACCAAGCCCTTCATCAATTTCTCTGCACCGTGTTTTGTACGGGAAAAGACCAGCGTGAGAGCGTCGGTATCCTGGGAGAGGATTTCGCGCAGCTTTGATGGTTTTTCGGGTTTGCTTACGAAGTGGATAGATTGGGTGATCTTGTCTGCTGCCTTGCCCGGAGGCGAGACCTGAACCCTTTGTGGGTTGGTCAGGTAAGCGCGGCTGAGTTCTTCCATCTGCTTGGGCATGGTGGCCGAGAACAACATTGTCTGGCGCGGTGTGCCCAGCTGTGGAGCAATCTTGCGGAGCGCGTGGATAAAGCCGAGATCCAGCATCTGATCAGCTTCATCGAGAACAAGGTGCCGTACCGAGCTGAGGTCAACGGCACGACGCTCCATTAGATCGATCAAGCGCCCGGGGGTCGCGACGAGAATATCCGTGCCTCGTGCCAGGAACATGATCTGTTTATTGATCGACTGGCCGCCAACTACTGTCGCCACACGCAGTTTGGTTTTCTTTGTGAGGTTGCGCAGGCTGTCAGCGATCTGGTTCACCAGCTCGCGGGTGGGGGCAAGGATCAACGCCTTGGCAGTTTTGGGGTCCGGCTTTCCGGGCTGGGCAAGCAGATGGTCGATCAGTGGCAAGCCAAAGGCCAACGTTTTGCCGGTACCGGTCTGCGCCAGCCCAAGAATATCATGCCCGTTCAGCGCCAGCGGGATTGCCTGGTTCTGAATTGGAGTGGGTTGAGTGAAATTGGCGCTTTTGAGCGCATCGTTAAGCGCTGGCGCAAGGCCAAGCATGTCGAAGTCGAACAATTAACTATCCTTTTGCGCCCATGAGGATGACTCATGGACAAGTCATGACGGGCCGCATCCGCGACCGACAGGGGTTGTGCGAGACCTCAGAAGTGCAAGCGCACCCTGCATCATCCGGTCGTCGCGTCAAGAACCCTGCGTGAATGGGAACTGGTGAAAGTCGGGCGCTGTGGGGGCTGTTCAGGGCCCACGTGCTCACGCGGCAGCGCGGTGTTGTGGTCGCTCATGCGGGGTATTGGGGGAAATGTCAAGTTTTGCCTCCAATCCGGGTTGATCTGGCGCTGGATTAGCGACGCAGGGATGTGTACTCAGAATATCCGAAAGCCATTCGTTGGAGCTTTGACCGTGAAAACTATTGGATCGATTGTTTTTGCGGGCCTTCTAGTGGCCAGCGATCCGGTTTCTGCCGAGGTTGATACATATCTGACCGAGCCGACGCGCGATTGCGTGTTTGGTCTCGCGACCGAAGCTGCCGAGGCCGAGTACGATCCTGGCTATTGGATACGGAGCACCCTTAGGATTTTGGTTCATCAGGAGCGTTCGGGTGCGCCTGATCACGCAGAAACGCGGGCAGCGTTTCTTGCCCATTTTGCAGAAAAATGGCCCGATGTGGCACGGCAAGGCGCACTGTTGAGGTTTCATTCAGACGTTTTGATTGGACCGTTGATGAACGAAGCGCCGGAAACGGCGGCGGATTTCGCGACGTATATTCTCGATCTCATGCCGGAGATTGAGCCCAAGAGGCAAAAACACGCGAAGGCCGCGGCGGGCTATTTCCTGATGTTTGCAGGAGATCGAGCAAAGGTTGAAGCGCTGCTTGAGGCGGCAACTGCCGAAGAGCAGGCCGTGCTTGAGCGCGAAGTGGTCAATGTTCTGATTCTGCAAGGGCGTTATTCGGAGGCGCTGCAACTTATCGAGACAGTTGGGGTGCCCAAGGAGCGGTTATTTCTGAAGGCTGACGGCATTGATACTCTTGTGAAGAAGAAAGAATATCAGAATGCGCAAGATCTTGCAGGTCATCTGCTGGATGCTGAAAATCGCGCTTTGCATCTGTCAAATATAGCCTTGGCCATGGCGATGGACGGCGAGGTAGATGGGGCTCTGGAACTGCTTGAGTTCATGAAGCAGCAAAATCTGGATCGCTACGATTCGAGCACCGATGACTTTGCCCTTGTCCATGCGGTTGCGGGCGATACGAAACAAATGGAGTTGCTGATTTGGTCCATTGAAAACTCTCATGTGTTTTCGAGCGTCACAGTCGATGGGATCAGAGCCGTTCATGCGGCATCTAGCGGGAACAACGGCGAGATATTACTATATTTGCAGGATGCAGAAGATCGCTTTGACTACGAGCGCCGGTTGTGGACCTTGGGGCGTGCTTATCTGCAATCCGGTTACAATGACTTGTCGCTGTTGGGTCTAAGTATTCCTGCAGAATATCAACGCGAAGGATTGGGTGTTCTTGGGTATTTGCAGGTGCAGCAAGGGGATATAGAAGGTGCTCTGGACACGTATGAAGACCTTTGGCGTTTGAACCCCAACTCAAATGGGCGTTCTGTTTTTGACGACCGGAATTTCGCGCTTGAGCGATTGATGATAGCGCAAGGTAGGGTCGGGGAAGCGGTCAAACTTGCCTATGAGCGCAAGGATTCCCCGGCTTTGTCGTTTCTTGCAACGATGATTCCGTAATGCGTCGCATTGCCTTTACAGGAATTGTTTTTGGTAAACCCAGGTGAGCGATTGTTGGGCCCTGTCTTAATGTTTCGTTCGGTTTCCGTACGCACCGTGTTGCGACCATGTTGCGTAACTCATTGACTTCGCGCACTTAATCGCATACACCTTGTGTCATGCTAGAAGAAGTGAACAACGGCCCGGGGCGACCCGGTGGCCGTTTTTCGTTTCTCTCGTGCGGAGATCACTCACGCATGAGGTCACAGGCACACATGACTTTGATTACCCCGGAAGAGCGGATGTCCCAGACGGCAGAACTTTTGCAGTCGCTTGAGGCATCCATTCGCGGTTTGCGCCAGGCAGCGGAAGAACTGCGCAGGCAAATCGGAACCGGGGAGGATGCAGATCTTGCTGGTTCAGCCAAGCAACTCGGGCAGTTAGAGGGGCTGATCCGAAGTTGTCAGAAAGTGGAGACAAGCTTTGTCGAACAACATCACAGACAAGCTGGAATTGCCCAAGGGGGATACGCGCTCGACCTTAACCGAGCTCGATTTGAGGTCGGGTGCCGGTTGGCTCGCCTCCGCACCTGTTGCGCTGCAGGACAGATTTCTGAGTGAGATCGGGGAGGGAGGGCTTTGTGCCCTTCCTTTCCTGTTCGAGTTCTGGGCGTTGCCGCATCAGTTGCCACCCGAGGGCGAATGGCGGTCATGGGTCATTATGGGTGGGCGTGGGGCCGGCAAGACGCGGGCCGGGTCTGAATGGGTACGGTCGATGGTCGAAGGGGCAAAGCCTTTGGACAGAGGTGAGGCCAGTCGGGTGGCGTTGGTCGGTGAGACCTTTGACCAGGTGCGCGATGTGATGATCTTTGGGGATAGCGGAATATTGCAGTGTTCTCCGCCGGATCGTCGACCTACCTGGAAGGCATCGGAACGGAAACTGATCTGGCCCAACGGGGCCGAGGCGCAGGCGTTTTCGGCGCATGACCCACAGGGGCTGCGCGGGCCGCAGTTTGATGCGGCCTGGGTGGATGAGTTGGCCAAGTGGAAGAAGGCTGGTGAAACGTGGGATATGCTGCAATTTGCGTTGCGGTTGGGGGATCGGCCTCGGGCCTGTGTGACGACCACACCGCGGAATGTGAAGGTTTTGAAGGAGTTGCTGGCGTCGCCCTCGACCGTGCAGACCCATGCGCCGACCGAGGCGAACCGGGCCAATCTGGCGGATTCCTTCTTAGATGAGGTGCGCGCGCGCTATGCAGGCACGCGGCTGGGGAGGCAGGAGCTGGACGGGGTGCTGTTGTCGGATGCCGAGGGGGCGTTGTGGACCGGATCGATGCTGGAGGCGGCGCGGTGCGCGCAGGTGCCTGCGTTGGATCGGATCGTCGTGGCGCTGGACCCGGCGGTGACGGCGGGGGCAGATGCGGATGCTTGCGGGATCGTGGTCGTGGGGGCTCGGGTGCAGGGATCGCCCGAAGACTGGCGCGCCTATGTGCTGGCCGACCGGACGGTGCAGGGCGTCGGTCCGGCAGGCTGGGCGCAGGCGGCGATTGATGCGATGGATGAATTCGGGGCCGAACGGCTGGTGGCCGAGGTCAATCAGGGCGGGCAACTGGTGGAAGAGGTGGTGCGGCAGGTGGACCCTCTGGTGCCTTATCGCGCGGTGCGGGCCTCACGCGGCAAGGTGGCGCGGGCCGAGCCTGTGGCGGCTTTGTACGAACAGGGGCGGGTGCGCCATGTGGCGGGGCTGGACGCGCTGGAGGAGCAGATGTGCCAGATGACCGCGCGCGGGTTCGAGGGTCAGGGCTCGCCCGACCGGGTCGATGCGCTGGTCTGGGCGCTGCATGAGCTGGTTGTGGGGCCTGCGGGGGTGTTTAGAAGGCCGAGGGTGAGGAGTTTGTAAGCGTTGCTAAGGGTGCCTGAACGCTATTCGAGCATCTGCTGCGGAATAGGAGAGCCAAACTGCCGCCGGAGCGTCCTCTTCGGTCAGTACGACGTTCTTTTTCAGCGCCTTACCAAGCCCAATGATGAACTCGGAGATTTCGTTCAGGCCTTGCTGTGAGGCAATGTGTTTGGGGTCAACGTCGAGTTCCAATTCAGATTCGGTAAAGAAATGGCAGTGGATTGTAGTACATCCAGTCTCAATTTTCATAAGTACCGATTGTTCTCTGTTTGAGTCGAATATGGCCGAGATATGCTCGGGCAGTTTCCGCTGTTCACCATCGCAATAGAAAGATGAGTCGAGCTTCGCAGCGAAATCAATAAATTTCTGCCAATCTGCTTCGGTTGTACCGAGCACATATATGTCCCGCAGTGTACCGTCTGCGGTAAAAGCAGCGCTGCATTCCGCCCAATCCAGATGACATTTCATAGTTTCAAGTCCGATTCATAGTAAGAGATTTGCTTTGTACTCAAACCAGCGTCCTAACCAAATTGCAGTTTGTGATAGGAAGATGAATATCTCAATGAATGGTTGTGATCTTGGGGGCTCTTTATCAACTTGACGCTAAAATTCGTGTTTTTTTGTTAGGTCTACTATACCCGTTGCCCACCCCCCGTACGCCCCATTCCCAAGCCCTAAACTTCTTTCCGTCATAACTCCTTTCAACAAGCCGGGCAGAGCGGCGGCAGAAAGGAGCACAGATGGTATTCGATTTCTTGCGTCGTGGATCGGCGGGTGAAGCGCCCGAGGCGAAGGCGAGCGCGGCGGGGCCTGTGGTGGCGTGGCAGACGGGCGGGCGCGTGGCTTGGAGCCCTCGGGATGCGGTGTCGTTGACGCGGACGGGGTTTTCGGGGAACCCGGTTGGGTTTCGATCCGTCAAGCTGATTGCCGAGGCAGCGGCGGCGTTGCCTCTGGTTCTGCAAGATCAGGCGCAGCGGTTTGATGTGCATCCGATCCTGTCGCTGATGCGGTGTCCCAATGCGGCGCAGGGGCGGGCGGAGTTGATGGAGGCGCTGTTCGGGCAGTTGCTGTTGTCGGGTAATGCTTATGTCGAGGCTGTTCAGGCCGAGGAAGGCTTGCCGGTTGAGCTGCATGTGCTGCGATCCGACCGGATGAGCGTGGTGCCGGGGGCGGATGGGTGGCCCAAGGCGTATGACTACGCGGTGGGCGGCAAGAAGCACCGGTTTGCGGCGGAAAATATCTGTCATATCAAATCGTTCCATCCGCAGGATGATCATTACGGGTTCTCGCCGATGCAGGCGGCGGCGATGGCGATTGATGTGCATAACAGTGCGTCTCGATGGTCGAAATCGCTGCTCGACAATGCGGCGCGGCCTTCGGGGGCGCTGGTGTGGAAGGGTGATGGCCATGGGGTGATGGCCGAGGATCAGTTCCGGCGTCTGTCGGACGAGATCGAGCAGAACTATCGCGGGGCGCGCAATGCGGGTCGGCCGATGGTTCTGGAAGGGGGGCTGGACTGGAAGCCGATGGGCTTCTCCCCATCCGACATGGAGTTTCAAAAGACCAAGGAAGCCGCCGCCCGCGAGATCGCGCTGGCCTTTGGGGTTCCGCCGATGCTGCTGGGGATCCAGGGCGACGCAACCTATTCGAACTATCAGGAGGCCAACCGGGCGTTCTATCGCTTGACCGTGCTGCCTCTGGTGACGCGGGTGGCGGCGGCGGTGTCGGAGTGGCTGGCAGGGTTCTCGGGTGAGGATTTGGTGCTGAAGCCTGATCTGGATCAGGTGCCCGCGTTGTCGGCGGAACGGGATGCACAATGGGCGCGGGTCAATGGGGCCGATTTCCTGACGGATGCCGAAAAGCGCGCTTTGCTGGGGCTGCCGGAACGTGCGGATGTCTGACGGGTATCCTCCGTTCGAATGTGCGCCGGGCCTGCGTCTGGCTGCGCATGAACGGGTGGCGGAGATTCAGCATGCGCATCTGTGCAGGCGGTTGGATCAGATCGAAGAGATGATGGAGCGGTTGGAGCGTCGGCTTTGGTTGACGGTCTACGGTGTGGCGGCAGTGATCCTGGCGCAGGCGTTTCAGTCATTTCTCACGGCTACGCCGTGAAATCAAGGATTTACGAGGAGGTGTTCATGGATTTGGAGCATAAATTCGCGCGGTTCGGCGATGGGCTATCCGTGACCGAGGACGCGGTGATCGAAGGCTATGCCAGCCTGTTTGGTCAGGCTGATCAGGGTAGCGATGTGGTGCAGCGTGGTGCGTATCGCGGATCGCTTGATACGCTGGCGAAGGCGGGTCGGCGGGTCAAGATGCTGTGGCAACACGACCCGGCGCAGCCCATCGGTGTCTGGGACGAGGTGCGCGAGGATGAGCATGGCCTGTGGGTCAAAGGACGACTTCTGGAAAGCACGCAGAAGGGCCGCGAGGCGGCGGAGCTGATCCGGGCGGGCGCGATGGATGGGTTATCGATTGGGTATCGCACCAAGCGGGCTGTGAAGAATGACAAGGGCCAGCGGGTCCTGACCGAACTGGAGCTGTGGGAGGTGTCGCTGGTGACCTTCCCGATGTTGCCCAGTGCGCGGGTGGCAGCGAAGGGCATTGAGCCTGATGTTGAGAATACCTGGCGCAGTATAGCTGAGGTGTTCAACGACGCCCGGCAGGAGCTGGCGCGGACATAGCGCGCCTCAATACCCACCCCAAAACAGGACATGCTGATGAGCAAGACCGAGACCCCGGCCTTGACCGGAGAGGGTGCGCCCCTGGTTCAGGAGGTGAAGCAGGCGATGGCTGGCTTCGTGAATGAATTCAAGGGCCTGAAGGCTGAAGTTAAAACCAAACTGCAACAGACAGAAGAGCGACTGACTATGCTGGATCGTAAATCAACCATCGCGGCGCGCCCGCATCTTACGGCTTCGCTTGAGGACGGAGCCCCGCATCAGAAGGCCTTTGATGCCTATGTGCGATCAGGTGAAGATGACGGGCTGCGCGGGCTTGAGATGGAGGCCAAGTCGCTATCCAGCGCGGTCAACAGTGAGGGCGGCTATCTGATCGACCCACAAACGGCTGAGACCATCAAATCCGTTTTGAATTCCACCGCTTCAATCCGTTCCATTGCGTCTGTAGTGAATGTAGAGGCGAATTCGTTCGATGTACTGATCGACCATACTGATGTCGGCGCGGGCTGGGCCGACGAGAGCTCGGCCACAACCGAGACCTCGACACCGACGATTGATCGCATCTCGATCCCATTGCACGAGCTCAGCGCATTGCCTAAGGCGTCGCAGCGCCTGTTGGATGACAGTGCCTTTGACGTCGAAGGCTGGTTGGCGGCGCGTATCGCAGACAAGTTCGCGCGAGCCGAGGCAGCGGCGTTCATCAATGGGGATGGCGTGGATAAGCCCAAGGGTATCCTGAACCACGGCACCATGGCCGAGGACAGCTGGTCCTGGGGGCGACTGGGGTATGTGGCTTCCGGCATTGATGGTGGCGTTGATGCGGACACTATTGTTGATGTGGTCTATGCGCTGGGTGCACAGTATCGGGTCAATGGCACCTTTGTGATGAACTCGAAAACCGCAGGTGTGATCCGTAAACTGAAGGACAGTGATGGCCGCTTCCTGTGGTCGGATGGCCTAGCCGCGGGTGAGCCTGCACGTCTTATGGGCTATCCAGTGTTGATCGCGGAAGACATGCCGGATGCGGCGACCGACAGTTTCTCTATCGCCTTTGGTGACTTCCACTCTGGCTACACCATTGCCGAGCGCCCTGATCTGCGCGTGCTGCGCGATCCGTTCAGCGCCAAGCCGCACGTTCTATTTTACGCGACCAAACGTGTGGGCGGCGACGTGAGCGATTTTGCCGCGATCAAGCTGGTGAAATTCGGCACCGCCTAAGCGGTGACGGATCCGAGGGGTCTAGTGCCCCTCGGACGGCGGGCGCGAGCCGGGGTGAATCCCCTGCGTTGTCTAGCTGCTCCCCTCCGTCCGAGCAACGTGGGGCGGCGCGTGCCCGTCATTTTCCAAGAAGCGGCCCCGGAGGGGTCCGAGATTGCGGAGTGAATGGATGATGTTGATCGAAGAAACCGCCATCGCGGATGCGGCGCTGCCGGTAGATCAGTTCAAAGCACACCTGCGGCTGGGAACGGGTTTCACCGAAGCCAGCGTGCAGGACGAAGTATTGAAGGGGTTCTTGCGGGCAGCGATCGCAGCGATTGAGGCGCGCACAGGCAAGGTTCTGATCGAGCGCGAGTTCTCGTGGAGCCTGAACAAATGGCGCGACCAAGTAGGTGAGGTGTTACCTGTTGCCCCGGTGACGGAGATATCTGTGGTGACGATGTCGGATGCCGCAGGATCTGAAACCGCCGTGGCGACTGATGCCTATCGGTTGGAGCGGGATAGTCAGCGGCCCAGATTGCGCCCCAAAGGTGCGAGTCTGCCTGCGGTCTCGATCGGAGGTTCCGTCAAGATTGTCTTTGTTGCAGGCATGGCAACTGATTGGGGTGGCCTGCCAGCTGATCTTGGTCAGGCGGTACTGCTGCTGGCGGCGCATTACTATGAATATAGAGATGAAACCGCACTGGGGGATGGGTGCATGCCCTTTGGTGTGACCAGTCTGATCCAGCGCTACCGCATGGTGCGCTTTGGGGCAGGGGTGGCGCGATGAAAGCACCGTATTTGAACCGGAAGCTGGTGCTGGAGTCACCAGTGAGAACTGCTGACGGAGCGGGTGGATACACCGAGACCTGGGAGGCTTTGGGAGAGCATTGGGCCGAGATCACTGCCCGTACTGGTGCAGAGCGATCAATCGCCGGAGTGCCTGTTTCGCGGGTTAGCTATCGCATCGTGGTGCGGAATGCACCCCAGGGATCGACGATGCGGCCTGCACCGGATCAGCGATTTCGCGAGGGTGAGCGCCGTTTCGTAATTCGCGCTGTCGCGGATCGGGACGCTCGAGGTCACTACCTGACCTGCTTTGCTGATGAAGAGGTGGCGGCATGAGCTATGGCGTTTCAGCTGCTTTGCAAGCGGCAGTGTTTCAACAGCTTTCGAACGACGCGCAAGTCAGCGCGCAATCCAGCGGTGCGATCTATGACGCCGTGCCCACGGGGACAGTTCCCCAGACTTATGTGTCGCTGGGTCCGGAAGAGGTTCGTGAAGCCTCGGACCGGTCCGGCGCGGGCGCGGTGCATCGGTTCACGGTTTCGGTGGTATCCGAAGCAGCCGGGTTTGGCGCGGCCAAAATACTGGCTGGCGCGGTCTGTGATGCGCTCGAGGATGCGCCTTTGACCTTGGATCGTGGCCGGCTTGTAGGGCTGTGGTTCGAGCGTGCTTCGGCCAGGCGTACCGGTACTGGTGGCGCAATTCGTCAGATCGATCTGAGATTTCGCGCGCGAGTGGAAGACAACTAAGCAATCATTGGAGAGAGCATATGGGTGCCCAGAACGGTAAGGACCTACTGGTTAAAGTAGACATGAACGGATCGGGTCTGTTCGAGACAATTGCGGGGCTGCGCGCCACGCGGATCAGTTTCAATGCCGAAAGTGTGGACGTGACATCTCTAGAAAGTCAGGGCGGATGGCGAGAACTGTTGTCGGGGGCGGGTGTCAAGTCTGCAGCTATTTCGGGTTCGGGTGTGTTCAAGGATGCAGGAACGGATGAACGGGCGAGGCAGCTGTTCTTTGACGGGGAGACGCCAGGCTTTCAGGTAATCATCCCTGATTTCGGTATCGTAGAGGGGCCTTTTCAGGTGACCGGCATCGAATATGCGGGCTCGCACAATGGCGAGGCGACTTACGAGATGAGCATGGCGAGCGCGGGCGCTCTGACATTCACGGCGCTTTGACCAATGGCCAATCCTTGGACGGGTGAGGTGGCACTGACCATCGATGAAGAGCGGCATGTGCTCAAGCTGACTTTGGGTGCCTTGGCGGAACTGGAAAAAGAACTGGGGGCGGGATCATTGGTTGAACTGGTGCAACGGTTCGAAGGTGGAGCCTATTCCAGCGGTGATGTGCTGGCATTGATTGTGGCCGGACTGAGGGGTGGTGGGGCCAAGGTTACCCGATCCGATTTGCTGAGCGCCGAAATCGAAGGCGGTCCGCTGGCGGGCGCGCGCGCGGCGGCTGAGTTGTTGGCGCGGGCCTTCATGGTCCCCGAGCAAGTATGAGCGGGTTCGACTGGCCCGTCCTGATGCGGGCTGGGTTTGTTGGCCTGCGTCTGACGCCAGACCAGTTCTGGCGTCTGACACCGGCTGAGTTGCGGCTGATGTTGGGGCAAGGCGCGGGGATCCCCGCGATGAACCGGGCAGGCCTGGATGCGTTGCTGTCGGCTTATCCGGACAAGGAACAAGGAGAGCGTGATGACGGATCGTGATGGGTTGGAGGATCTGCAGGAGCGTGGCGAGGCGCTGGGCGACTCGCTGGGTGATGCGGCAACCATGGCGGCGGCCTTTGATGGGCAGATGAAACGGATCAGCGCCGCTTTTGAGGAAACGGGTAAGGACGTTGCCACGCTGGAACGCGGCATGTCCAGCGGGTTGCGCAAAGCCTTTGATGGGGTCGTGCTGGATGGGATGAACCTGTCGGACGCCTTGGATGTGCTCAAAAACTCGATGATCCGCACTGCATATTCGGCAGCGATCAAGCCTGTGACGGACCACTTCGGTGGAATTTTGGCCAACACCGTGGGCGGATTGGTGCAGGGCATTCTGCCCTTCGCAGATGGCGGCAGCTTTTCACAAGGCAGGGTGATGCCTTTTGCAAATGGAGGGGTGGTCAGCGGGCCGACCACCTTTCCGATGCGGGGTGGCACCGGTCTAATGGGTGAGGCCGGCCCAGAAGCGATCATCCCGCTGGCCCGTGGTCCTGATGGAAAATTGGGTGTCCGTAACTCTGGCGGCGGTCGCGCAGTGAGTGTGGTGATGAACATCACCACGCCTGACGTACAGGGTTTCCGCCGTAGCCAAAGTCAGATTGCAGCACAAATGAGCCGTGCTCTGGGGCGCGGCAATCGCAACAGATAATCAGGGGAGCAGGTCATGAATTTTCACGAGGTGAGATTTCCCGCAAGTCTGAGTTTCGGCTCGGTCGGAGGGCCTGAACGACGAACCGACATCGTGACGCTGGCAAATGGTTTTGAGGAGCGGAACACGCCCTGGGCGCATTCCCGTCGCCGCTATGATGCGGGGTTGGGAATGCGATCACTGGATGACATCGAAACCCTGATTTCGTTTTTCGAAGCGCGTCAAGGTCAGATGTATGGATTCCGTTGGAAAGACTGGTCCGATTACAAATCCGGCGCGTCTTCGGCTGATGTGGACAAAGCCGATCAGATCATCGCACGGGGTGATGGGAAACAGACTGAGTTTCAGTTAATCAAGACTTACAGTTCGGGCGGGTTCAGCTATGTGCGCCCGATCGTGAAGCCGGTACTTGGAACGGTAAAGCTTGGCCTCGAGCAAGATGAAATGCGCGAGGGGACGGACTTTGAGATTAATCTCACTAGTGGCGTGGTTACCTTCGAGAATGCGCCACCCGATGAGGTTGAGATTACGGCCGGTTTTGAATTCGATGTGCCGGTGCGATTTGACACCGACAAGATTCAAACCAGCGTTGCGAGCTTTCAGGCAGGAGACGTTCCGAATGTCCCTGTAGTGGAGGTGCGGGTCTGATGAGTGGTGACAAGCAGGGACTGCAGACCCATTTGGAAAGCGGGTTGACGACGACCTGTCGGTGCTGGGCGATCAAACGCACCGACGGAGAGGTTTTTGGCTTTACTGACCATGACATGGAGCTGAGCTTTGAGGGGGTGGCCTTTCGGGCAAGTAGCGGTTTGACCGCTGCCGCGATTGAGCAGGCAACCGGATTGTCGATCGACAATTCCGAGGCCATGGGTGCTCTGTCGGATGCCGCCGTTCGCGAAGAGGACATCGAGGCTGGCCGCTTTGACGGGGCCGAAGTGCGGGCGTGGTTGGTCAATTGGACCACGCCCGAGCAACGTGTGCTGCAGTTCAGAGGAACGATTGGTGAACTGCGGCGGGGCGGTGGGGCATTTCATGCCGAGCTGCGCGGGCTGACTGATCTATTGAACCGCCCCATGGGGCGCATCTATCAGAAACCTTGCACCGCCGTTCTTGGGGATAGCTCGTGCCAGATCGATTTGAATAAGCCGGGTCATTCAGCCGAGGCAGAGGTGGCCAAAGCCGAGAGCGGAACTTTTTTGGTGCTGCGCGGCGGAATTGAGCCCTTGGACGATTGGTTCAAGCGGGGAAGGTTGGATGTCCTGTCCGGTCAGGCCAAAGGGTTGTGGGCTTCTATCAAACTGGACCGGCGGATTGAGGGCGGACGCGAGGTGACTTTGTGGTCTGGCATCAATGCGCCTGTGGCGGCGGGTGACCGGGTTCGTTTGCTGGCGGGATGTGACAAGGCCATGAATACCTGCCGGTTAAAGTTCAACAATCTTCTGAATTTTCAGGGTTTCCCGGATCTTCCCGAAGAAGATTGGGTGATGGCTGTGCCCAAATCCGGCAGGCCCAACAAAGGGGGTAGCAGGAGATGAGCGTTTCACAGCAATCCATCGTCGCCGAGGCCAGGCGTTGGCTCGGAACGCCCTATGTCCACCAGGCCTCGGTTCGGGGGGCTGGGGCGGATTGCCTGGGCCTCTTGCGTGGTGTGTGGCGCTCCGTCATGGGACACGAGCCAGAGGCAGTACCCGTCTACAGCATGGATTGGTCCGAACCGCAGGGTGAAGAGCGCATGTGGGCCGCTGCACAAAGACACCTTGTCGAAAAGAATGCGGCCGACATGCGGGTCGGCGATGTCCTTTTGTTTAGGATGCGCGACCAGAGTGTGGCCAAGCATCTGGGCATCGTAAGCGCTGATGGTGCAGTGCCGCGCTTCATCCACGCATATTCCGGGCATGGCGTTGTCGAGAACACATTAAGCGATCCTTGGCGACGCCGGGTCGTCGCTTGTTTTGAATTCCCGCTGGAGAATGGCTGATGGCTACTATCGTTTTGTCTGCAGCAGGCGCTGCAATCGGGGGATCCATTGGGGGGACGGTCGCAGGTCTTTCAACGGCAGTCATCGGTCGCGCCATTGGCGCAACTCTGGGCCGCGTCATTGATCAGCGGTTGATGAGTCAATCGGTCATGGGCGGAGGCAGCGAAGTTGTCGAGACTGGCCGCCTGGATCGTTTTCGTCTGACCGAGACTGGCGAAGGCGCACCGGTATCCACAACGTTTGGTCGGATGCGCGTTGGTGGGCAGGTGATCTGGGCCTCGGACTTTCTGGAGACCAAGAGCACGTCGACCCAAACTCAGACAACGGGTGGTGGCGGCAAAGGCAAGCCGAAACAGCCACAGGTGACGACAACGACCACCACGCATACCTACAGCTATTCGGTATCACTGGCGATTGCGGTGGGCGCCGGGATAATCTCGGATGTGGCGCGGATCTGGGCGGATGGAGAAGAGGTCGAGCGATCTTCTCTGAACATGAGAGTTTATCATGGTGGCCCGGATCAGTTACCAGATCCTTTGATTGAAGCCATCGAGGGCACGGGTCAGGTTCCAGCTTATCGCGGCACCGCTTATGTGGTGATAGAAGATCTGCAGCTGGGCGCGTACGGGAACCGGGTACCGCAGTTCTCGTTCGAGGTTGTGCGGCAGGAACAAGGCACCATGCCCCGCTTTACCGACGCGCTGTGTCAGATCATCAAGGGTGTGGCACTGATGCCGGGCACGGGCGAGTATGCGCTTGCCAGCACTCAGGTGAACTACACCAAAGGACAGGGTCGCAGCTGGGCTGCCAATGTGAACTCGCGCTCTGGGCGTCCTGATCTGGTGACCTCCGTCAGGGCATTGCGGCACGAATTGCGCGAGTGCCGGGCAACCTCACTGATCGTATCCTGGTTCGGTAGTGATCTGCGCTGTGGTCAGTGCAAGATCACCCCCAAGGTAGTGCGCGGAGATGTAGACGGTGAAAACATGCCGTGGAAGGTTGCGGGTCTGACCCGGCACTCTGCTCAGGTCGTGAAGCACGAGAATGATCGGCCGGTTTATGGCGGTACTCCGGCGGATGACGCTGTGGTGCAGGCTATTCAGCATCTGCGACAGTCTGGTCAGCGTGTCATGTTCTACCCGTTCATTCTGATGGATCAGTTGAAAGGGAATGGTCTGCCCAATCCCTGGTCAGAGTCAGGAGAGCAACCGCATTTACCCTGGCGCGGGCGCATATCTTTGAGTGTGGCTCCGGGACGCGTGGGATCGCCCGAAAAGACAGCAACGGCCGATGCACAAGTGGCTGCATTCTTTGGCGGCGCCCGAGCCAGCGACTTTACGGTCGCAAATGGTAAAGTCTCGTATCACGGTCCGCAGGACTGGGGTTTACGACGTTTCATCCTGCACAATGCCGCTTTGTGCAAGGCGGCAGGTGGTGTCGAGTCGTTTTGTATCAGTTCGGAAATGCGCGGGCTGACACAAATCCGGGGGGCGTCTGGTTTTCCAGCGGTGGCTCAATTACGCGCGCTAGCAAATGAAGTTCGTCAGCTTCTTGGGCCTAATACCAAGATCGGCTATGCGGCGGACTGGTCTGAATACTTCGGATACCAACCCGAGGATGCCAGTGGCGACAGGTATTTTCACCTCGATCCTTTGTGGGCAGATGCAAATATCGATTTCGTTGGGATCGACAACTACATGCCAATCTCAGATTGGCGGGACGGTGATACGCACGTGGATGCAAAGGCCGGTGTCCATTCAATCTATGATCTGGACTATCTGCGCAGCAATGTCGAAGGCGGGGAAGGCTACGATTGGTTCTATGCATCGCCAGAAGAAGCCAAAGCCCAGATCAGAACTCCGATCAAAGATGACGAACACGATGAGCCTTGGATCTGGCGTTACAAGGATCTGAGCAACTGGTGGTCCAAACCGCATCACGAGCGGATCGGAGGCGTCAGGCAGGCGACGCCGACGAGTTGGGTGCCAGGATCAAAGCCGATCTGGTTTACCGAACTGGGGTGTGCGGCCATCGACAAGGGCACGAACCAGCCGAACAAGTTTCTGGACCCCAAATCGTCGGAATCAAGTTTGCCGCGCTATTCCAATGGAATGCGTGACGACTTTA
Source organism: Ruegeria arenilitoris (assembly GCF_013030265.1). GTDB lineage: Bacteria > Pseudomonadota > Alphaproteobacteria > Rhodobacterales > Rhodobacteraceae > Ruegeria > Ruegeria arenilitoris_E. Next base: position 443,973 of record NZ_WPZQ01000001.1, on the reverse strand, counting down.
TGCAGATTCAGTATCTGAAGGCCGTATTGGGCTATTGGAACGCACCTCAGAACAACCCGGTGTCGCATCACTACGGTGGCAGGATGGTTGATATGTCGAATGCCTATGTCTGGGCGTGGGATGCGCGACCGTACCCGACGTTTCCCAACCTTGGTTCACAATGGAGCGACGGGGTCAACTATGCCCGTGGGCATTGGCTGAACGGACGATCAGGCTCGCGCTCATTGGCTTCGGTTGTAACGGAAATTTGCCATCATGCCGGTGTTACGCAAATCGATGTTTCCCGCCTGTATGGTGTTGTCCGCGGGTATGCGATTGAAGATGTGATGGACGCGCGTGCTGCACTGCAGCCGTTGATGCTTCGCTATGGATTTGACGCTATCGAGCGTGATGGCATTCTTCATTTCCGAACGCGGGGCGGGTTTGGGGTACAGGAGATTACCCCGGACAAAATGGCGATGAGCTCGGAAATTGAAGGCACAGTTGAGTACCGTCGAGAAGCCGAGGCGGAAATGAGCGGTCGTGTGCGCCTGAGGTTCGTGCAATCGGATGCGGACCATGATGTAGTGGCAGAGGAGGCAATTCTGCCCGACGACAAAACCCATGCCGTGTCCGTGAATGAGATGCCGTTGTCGATGACACGAGCTGAAGGGCGTCAAACGGCTGAGCGCTGGCTGAGCGAAGCGCGAACATCGCGCGAAACAGCCCGGTTTGCCTTGCCGCCGTCTTTGTTGCACTTGGGTGCGGGCGATGTGGTTCGATTGGCAGGGACGGATCAGGATAAGGGGGCTCTTTACCGTATCGACCGGCTGGAGCAGGCCGAGATGCAACTGGCGGATGCAGTTCGGATCGAGCCGGGTGTCTATGCACCCTCGGACCTGCCAGATGACGAGGTAAAAGCCAAACCCTACAACGCCCCGGTACCAGTGCTGCCCGTATTCATGGATCTGCCATTGATCACAGGGGCCGAAGTCCCGTATGCGCCATATCTGGCTGTGACCGCTGATCCGTGGCCCGGTAATGTAGCAGTTTACGCAGCCGCGAGCGACGAGGACTATGTGCTACACGAATTGATCTCGGGTCAGGCAGTTATCGGCTTTACTGAAACCCCGTTGTTTAAGGCTTCTACGGGGCTTTGGGATCAGGGTAATCCACTGCGTGTGAACCTAATCGACGGTGTTTTGGAATCGCGCCCTCGGTCAGCATTGCTGAACGGTGCCAATTTGGCCGCCATAGGAGATGGGACGACAGGAAACTGGGAACTGTTTCAGTTTGCGAATGCAGAATTGAAAGAGACCGGAGTTTACGCGCTGTCCGGGCGATTGCGGGGGCAGTTGGGTACAGACGCCACGATGCCCGATGTATGGCCCGAAGGTTCGATGTTCGTACTGCTCGATGAACGGGTCTATCAGACTGGGCTTCTTCCAACTGAGAGACGCATAGCAAAGCACTATCGGATCGGCCCGGCCACGCGGGGCTACGAAGACCCGGCTTATGTACATCAGGTCGAAACTTTTCGGGGCAACGGATTGCGACCCTATGCGCCCGCACATCTGAAAGTGAAAAGATCGAACTCGGGAGATGAGATTGACTGGATACGACGTACGCGCATCGATGGCGATGACTGGAGCGGACTGGATGTGCCGCTGGGCGAAGAAAGCGAGTCCTATCTGGTGCGGGTGCGATCCAACGACGCCGTTCTGCGCGAAGCAGTAACGAGTTCCCCGAATTGGCAATATACCAGCGCCATGAAAACAGAGGATGGCCTAGCAGGCGCCTATGAATTTGAGGTGGCGCAGGTATCTGCAAGTTTCGGAGCAGGGGCATTTGCCCATCTGGCCATCGGATAGACAATTCTATGCGCCCGCTTCTCCACGGAGATGTCAGTGCTGCGGCACGGGCTCTGCTGGCCCTGCCGCAATCGGAGCGAGACCGGATCTGCATAGAGATGATCACCGAGGCGGAACTTGCTGATCAGCATGTTGCGCAAACGGGGAAGTTGCATCCGGCCTATGGAAACGGATCGTTGATGGCTGCAGCACGGACCCGAACACTTGCTGATGAACCTGCCTTCGATGATGTGGAGTATTGCCTGTGTTTCGAATTGGTATTGCGCCAATTGGTCCGGTTTCACATCAGCCAGAGGCACAGCTGACGCATTTGCTTGCTGCCAGATCAAGTTCCAGTCGTCCGCGTGGAATCTCATCTCCACAGTCTTCGCAATACCCGAACTCGTCCTCTTCAATGCGGGCGAGTGCTGCGTTTAAGCGATGAGATTCCATGTCCCGCCGTGTCTGCTGTGCCTTGGCCATCGCCTGATTCTGCAACGCGTCCATTCTGCTGAGCCTGCCGATTGCTTGCTGGTCCAGTTCCACAACCGACTGGGCATCTTGTCCGGCGACGGAATTTTGTTCCAGTTCGGCCAGCCGAGCAAGAATAAGCGTTTTGAAATGCTGCAGATCGGTCTCGTTCATTTTTTGTTGTGTCGCACATCAAGGGTTTGCGTTTGGCCTTTTTGAGCCTAGATGGCTATTCTAGGCGCAGCAAAGGATGAAAAGCCATGTTCGAAACGCGCACTCATGTGACCCCAGTGGACCCTGTTTGGGATCGTATCACGTCAGAGGCCCAGGCAGCGGTTGAAAAAGAGCCATTGATGGGCGGGCTGGTGCATGCCTGTATTCTGCACCATCGCAGCCTCGAGCGCGCTCTATCATATCGCGTGGCTGCCAAGCTGTGTTCGAATGAGATGTCGATGATGGTTCTGCGTGAAATCGTGGACGAAGCCTATGCCGACGACAAAAGCTTGCTTGAGGCTGCGCGCGCGGATCTGATGGCGGTCTATGAACGTGATCCGGCATGCCACCGGTTGCTGCAACCGATCCTTTACTTCAAAGGGTATCAGGCGATGCAGGCCTATCGCGTGGCACATTGGTTGTGGCGCAAGGGTCGTCACGATCTGGCCTATTTCTTCCAGATGCGTTCTTCTGAGATTTTCGGGATCGATATTCACCCGGCTGCGAAGATCGGTAAGGGGATCATGATCGATCATGCCCATTCCATCGTGATCGGCGAGACTGCGGTAGTGGGCGACAATGTATCGATGCTGCATTCGGTAACACTGGGTGGAACCGGCAAGGAAGAGGAGCAGCGCCATCCCAAGATCGGAGATGGTGTACTCATCGGTGCCGGGGCCAAAGTGCTCGGCAATATCGAAGTCGGTCACTGCAGCCGCATCGCCGCAGGTTCTGTGGTTCTTCAGGAAGTTCCTGCTTGTAAGACCGTGGCGGGTATCCCCGCCAAGATCGTAGGAGAGGCTGGGTGCGACCAGCCGTCAATTTCGATGGATCATATGCTGGGTAAAGACCAGTAAAATCTAGTCAGTTAACAAAAAAAGCCGCCTCGATCTTCGAGGCGGCTTTTTTGATGTTTGGATTGCTGGCTAGGCCAGCATGACCATCGGGTTTTCTAGATTGTCGACGATGGCCTGCAAGAGCTGAGCCCCCAGAGCACCATCAATAACCCGATGGTCGACGGACATCGTCACCGACATCACGGTCGCGACGGTCAGCTCTCCGTCGTCGCCGACAACAGGTTTTTTCAGGCCTGTGCCGACGGCCAGGATGCCGGCATGGGGCGGGTTCACGATCGCATCGAAATTATCGATGCCGAACATGCCCAGATTTGAAACCGCAAAGGTGCCGCCCTGATACTCGTGCGGGGCCAGCTTGCGTTCCCGTGCCCGGGCCGCGAGATCCTTCATTTCGGTCGACAAAGCAGACAGCGATTTGGTGTCGGCATCCTGCAGAACCGGCGTGAACAGACCACCTTCAATCGCAACGGCGACTGCCACGTCCGATGGTTTCAGTTGCAACACACGATCACCTGCCCAAACAGCATTGCACTCAGGAACCTGCTGCAATGCATTCGCGACCGCTTTGATGATGAAGTCGTTGACGCTGAGCTTAATTCCTCGGCCTTCCAGTTGCTTGTTCAACTGGCTGCGGAACTTCAACAACGCGTCCAGCTTGATATCGCGACGCAGGTAGAAATGTGGGATCGTTTGCTTGGCCTCGGACAGACGCGCCGCAATGGTCTTGCGCATGCCGTCGAGGGCAATCTCTTCGTATTCACGACCTTCGTACATCCGTGCAACAGCATCGGCGGAAGGACCAGCCGGTACTGCCGCAGCGGGGGCCGCCGCCGCAGGTGCCGGGGCTGCGGCCGGAGCGACAGCAGTAGCTGTTGCGCCTTCGACATCAGCCTTCACGATACGGCCATGCGGACCCGAACCGGTGATCTGCGTCAGATCGAGGCCTTTCTGAGCGGCAATCCGACGGGCCAAAGGTGAAGCGAAGATACGGCCACCATCGGCTTTGACCGCAGCAGCCGGAGCAGGGGCGGGCGCCTCGGGTGCCTCTGGGGCGGCAGCCTCGTTGCCCGCGGCGGCTGGCGCCGCATCCGGCGCTTTGGTCGATGTGGACGTGATATCATCCGCGCTTTCGCCATCTTCCAACAGCACAGCAATAGCCGTGTTAACCTTGACCCCTTCGGTGCCTTCGGGGATCAGGATTTTACCGACTACACCCTCGTCTACGGCCTCGAACTCCATCGTGGCCTTGTCGGTTTCGATCTCGGCCAGTAGGTCGCCGGAGGAGACGGTGTCGCCTTCTTTGACCAGCCATTTGGCAAGCGTGCCTTCCTCCATTGTCGGTGACAGGGCGGGCATCAGAATTTCTGTAGGCATCTGCGTCGCTCCTTACCGGTAGGTCACTTGTTTGACGGCTGCGATCACCTCATCCGTGGTCACCAGCGCCAGCTTTTCAAGGTTGGCTGCATAAGGCATCGGTACATCTTTGCCGGTGCAGTTGATGACCGGTGCGTCGAGATAGTCGAACGCCTCTTGCATCACCACAGAGGATATGTAGCTACCAACGGACCCTTGCGGCCAGCCTTCTTCGACAGTCACCAAACGGTTGGTTTTCATCACCGAGTTGATGATCGCGCCGGTATCCATTGGGCGGATGGTGCGCAGGTCAATCACCTCGGCATTGATGCCTTCCTCGGCCAGCTTGTCGGCAGCTTCGAGTGCGAACTGCATGCCGATACCGAAGCTGACGATGGTTACATCGGAACCTTCGCGCCAGATGCGGGCTTTGCCCAAAGGGATAGTCAGATCATCAACCTGCGGAACGTCGAACGACCGACCGTATAGGATTTCGTTTTCCAGAAACACCACGGGGTTGGGATCGCGGATCGCTGATTTCAGCAGCCCCTTGGCGTCGGCTGCCGAATACGGCATCACCACCTTCAAACCGGGGATCTGCATGTACCATGCAGCGTAATCCTGTGAGTGCTGTGCCGCCACGCGGGCCGCTGCGCCGTTAGGTCCCCGGAAGACGATGGGACAACCCATCTGACCGCCGGACATGTAAAGCGTTTTAGCGGCAGAGTTGATGATCTGGTCAATCGCCTGCATGGCGAAGTTGAAGGTCATGAACTCGACAATCGGTTTCAGGCCACCAAAGGCCGAACCAACCGCGATACCCGCAAAGCCATGTTCGGTAATCGGTGTGTCGATCACCCGCTTGCTGCCGAACTCATCCAGCAGACCTTGCGAGATTTTGTAAGCGCCCTGATATTCGGCGACTTCTTCACCCATCAGGTAGACGTCTTCGTCGCCGCGCATTTCCTCGGCCATCGCATCACGCAGGGCCTCGCGGACGGTTTCAGATTTCATCTCGGCATCTGCAGGCCAGTCGGGGGACAAGTCCACGACGGGCGCGGCAGGGGCTGCTGCAGCAGGAGCAGGGACCTCAACCGCCACTGGGGCAGCTTCGGCCACTGCAGCGGCTGCGGGCGCAGCAGCAGGCAGAGCGGAGATGTCTTCGCCGTCTTCCACCAGAACCGCGATGGGGGTGTTCACTTTGACCCCTTCGGTGCCTTCAGCGATCAGAATCTTGCCAACGATGCCTTCATCGACAGCTTCGAATTCCATGGTCGCTTTGTCTGTTTCGATCTCGGCCATAATGTCGCCGGATGATACGGTGTCGCCTTCCTTGACCAGCCACTTGGCCAATGTGCCCTCTTCCATCGTGGGCGAAAGGGCGGGCATGAGAATTTCGGTTGCCATGTCTTATTCGTCCTCTCAGGCGTAGATATCAGTCCAGAGCTCTTCGACCGAAGGCTCAGGGCTTTCTTTCGAGAATTCGGCGGCCTGGTTCACGATCTCTTTGATCTCTTTGTCGATCGCCTTCAGGTCATCCTCGGTCGCGTGCTTGCCGGACAGCAGCAGCTCACGCACGTGTTCGATCGGGTCGCTTTGCTCGCGGACTTTCTGAACCTCTTCGCGTGTGCGGTATTTGGCCGGGTCAGACATCGAGTGGCCACGATAGCGGTAGGTTTTGATTTCCAGAATGTACGGGCCTTTGCCCGCGCGGCAATGTGCAACGGCCTTTTCACCGGCTTCCTTGACCGCCAGCACGTCCATGCCGTTCACGATCTCACCCGGAATACCGAAGGCTTCGCCGCGGTGATAGATGTCTTTGGTCGAGGTCGAACGCGCCTGAGCAGTACCCATGGCGTATTGGTTGTTTTCGATCACAAAAACGACCGGAAGATCCCAGAGCGCCGCCATATTGAAGGTTTCATAAACCTGGCCCTGGTTCGCAGCGCCATCACCAAAATAGGTAAAGGTGACACGGCCATTTCCTTTGTATTTGTCCGCAAAGGCGAGACCTGCACCCAACGGCACCTGCGCGCCGACGATGCCATGGCCGCCGTAGAAATGCTTCTCTTTCGAGAACATGTGCATTGAGCCGCCTTTACCTTTTGAAAGGCCGCCCTCGCGCCCGGTCAGCTCGGCCATAACGCCACCCGGATCCATTCCGCAGGCCAGCATATGGCCGTGATCGCGGTAAGAGGTGATGCGCTTATCGCCTTCTTCGGCGGCAGCTTCGAGGCCTACCACAACAGCTTCTTGTCCGATGTAAAGGTGGCAGAACCCCCCGATCAGACCCATTCCATAAAGCTGACCGGCTTTCTCTTCGAATCGACGGATCAGCAACATTTCACGGTAGTAGAGTTTCAGCTCATCCGCCGAAACGTTTGGTTTCTTTGTGGTTTTTCGCGCGGCCATCGTGGCGATCTCCCCCTTACGGCAAGATAGTTTAGCGTTAAACTATCTCATAAAGCATTTGGCGCGATCTGGCGAGGGGAAATGTGACGCGACGTTGCCAGGGCTTTATCGTTGCGATTTTTCGCCTGTCAGATCAGTTGAGTTCTCGCCAGCCTGATAGGTGATCCACTTTGTTTTAAAGCCTATTCGATCATAAAGTGCTCTGGCCCTATAATTGGTTTCAGACGTCATCCAGCGCACGACGTCCCAGCCATTTTGAGATGCCGAGTCACAGACACTTTCGATCAATAGTTCAGCCAGACCGAGACCGCGGGCAGATGGGCAGACGAACATGTCATCGACATAGCAACCGATGGTGGCGGGTAGGGGCCTTTCGTATGCGCGAAAGTGAATGAAACCTACAGAACCGGCCTCATCGGTGCCCGCGATGTTGCAAAATACCTGCCTGTCAGGGTTTTGGACCCAATCCCAGACACGTGCGCGCATTTCAGCAGTCTGATCTTGCCGTCCGACACGCGCGTAGGCTTCAAACATGCTTTCCCAGCGCGTTCTGTCGCCCGGGCAGACGGGTCTGACCCATTTTTGGATTTTTACGTGGTCCATTGTTCTGTCCAAGTAAGGGAAACAGAAGACCTTGAATGGCAGAGCGGACTTAGCGGATCACAATTTCATCCGCACGGATCATGCCAAGGACCGAGCGTGCCTGTTGATCCAGCAAATCCAAATCCAGATAGGTATCGGACAGACGGCGCGTCAGGTTTTCCATTTCGGTGATTTCGGAATTCAGGGCTGCCAAATCGCGTGACAGCGCGTCCCGTTCCGCTGCGATCTCAACCCTGCGGAAAAGACCATAGTCGCCCTGCACGGCAGCGAAGGTGAAATAAACACCCAGCATGAAAGCCACCGAAAAGAAGACAACTGCGCCCAAACCGGGCCGATGGGAACGGGACACTCTGTTTACCGCCGTATGAATACTGCCTCAATAACGTGCCCTTTTCGGGCATCTCCCGGCACTATGTCATAGGTGATTCGGGTTGTGAATCCCCGAATGCAGAAAAAGTTGCGACCTGAGTCGAAAATGAAAAAGGCGCCTCGGTTGAGGCGTCTTAATCTTCGAGTCACTGATCCAGTGCAGCAACACCCGGCAAGGTCTTTCCTTCCATCCATTCAAGGAAGGCCCCACCCGCTGTTGAGATGTAAGAAAAGTCTTTCGCCGCGCCAGACGCGTTGAGTGCCGCCACTGTGTCGCCACCTCCGGCAACCGAAATCAGCTTGCCTGCGCGGGTTAGTTCAGCGGCTTTCAAAGCTGCTGCATCTGTTGCCGCATTGAAGGGTTCGATTTCAAAGGCGCCCAAAGGGCCGTTCCAGATCAGCGTCTGACTTTGTTCGAACACATCGACAATTGCCGCAACGCTTTCAGGACCGGCATCCAGGATCATACCTTCGGCAGAGCACTGATCTACTGGTAACGTTTGATGCGGGGCATTGGCCTCAAATTTCTCAGCGACAACAATATCGCGCGGCAGGATGATCTTGCATCCGGTGCTTTCGGCTTTGGCCATGATATCTGACGCGGTTTCGGTCATACCATGTTCGGCCAGAGATTTCCCGACGTTCAGGCCTTGCGCCAGCAGGAAGGTGTTCGCCATACCGCCGCCGATCACCAAATAATCCACTTTCTCGATCAGGTTGCCCAGAAGATCCAGTTTGGTTGAAACCTTGGCGCCACCAACAACAGCTGTGACTGGGCGCTTGGGCGACCCCAGCGCGTTTTCCAAAGCGCTGAGTTCCTGCTGCATCAGGCGTCCGGCACAGGCAGGTAGCAAGCGCGCCAATGCTTCGGTCGAGCTGTGCGCGCGGTGCGCGGCGGAGAATGCGTCATTGCAGTAGACATCACCCATCTTGGCCATGCCCTTTGCAAGATCGATGCTGTTTTTGGTCTCTTCTGCATGAAATCGGGTGTTTTCGAGCAAAAGGACTTCATCTGTGCCCAGTGCAGCCGCCGCTTTTTCGGCCTCATAGCCGACGCAGTCATCTGCAAATCGAACTGTTGTGCCAAAGGCCGCTTCCAAAGCCGGAACAAGCTGTTTGAGCGATAGGTTTGGACGGGGTTCACCACCCGGGCGTCCGAAATGGGCCAGCAGGATCGGTTTGCCGCCTGCCTTCAGGATATCCTGCACAGTCGGTACGATCCGCTGGATGCGGGTATCGTCGGTGACCTGACCGTCGGCGACAGGTACGTTGATGTCCACGCGCACCAATACTCGCTTGCCGTTCAGGTCCATGTCGTCCAGTGATTTCCAGCCCATTGTGCATACCTCGACCATTGCAACAGAATTAGGCGGTTCTTTTCCTGCATTTTGCCCTCAGGTCAATGCGTGACTTGGCATTCGCGCGCCCGGCGCATAGGTATTTGCGCAAGACCAATCGACAGGAGGGCCAGATGGCCGAGATCAAGGATCCCGAAAACACAATCATCGTCGAACTCAAAGACGGCAATGTCGTCATCGAGCTGCTGCCTGATGTGGCACCGCAGCACAGCGCGCGGATGAAAGAACTGGCCCGGGCTGGCGAATATGACAACGTGGCCTTCCACCGTGTGATCGACGGCTTCATGGCGCAGACCGGCGATGTGCAGCACGGTGACATGGAAGACGGGTTCAACCTGCGTATGGCGGGGACCGGTGGTTCGTCGCTGCCGAATGTTCCGGCTGAGTTCTCCAAGCTGCCTCATGATCGTGGCACACTGGGTGCGGCACGCTCGCAGAATCCAGACTCTGCCAACTCGCAGTTCTTTATCAACTTCAAGGACAACCACTTCCTGAACGGTCAGTACACGGTCTATGGCCGCGTTATCGACGGGATGGAGCACGTGGATGCGATTGTTCGCGGTGAGCCGCCAATGAGCCCTGACCGCATGATCAGCGTCAAGGTGGCTGCAGATGTATAAGCTGGCAGCTGCATTTGCCCTGCTGGCCAGCCCTGCGCTGGCCACCGGCCTGGAAATTGAGGTCGAAGGCGAGGGCGCCAACGGGACGATCACCGTCGATCTGCTCGAGGACGTCGCACCGAAGCATGTCGAGCAGATCACCGCTCTGGCTGGTGAAGGCAAGTATGACGGCGTGGTATTCCACCGCGTGATCGACGGATTCATGGCGCAGACAGGCGATGTCGAATACGGCAACATGAACTCTGATAGCTTCAACGTCAGTGCCGCAGGCCGTGGAGGTTCTGAGCGCCCCGATCTACCTGCCGAATTCTCGGATATTTCGTTTGATCGCGGTGTCGTCGGAATGGCGCGGGCTCAGGATCCCAACAGCGCCAATTCGCAGTTCTTCATCATGTTTGAGCCTGGCCCATTCCTCGACGGCCAATACACGGTTGTTGGCAAAGTAACCGGTGGCATGGATGTGGTTGATGCCATTAAGCGCGGCGCCGGCCAGAACGGTGCCGTCGTTGGCCAGCCAGACGTCATGAAAAAGGTCACCGTCGTCGAGTGACGCTATCGACCGGCACCAACCCTGGTGCCGGTCATTTTCTCTCATCTCATTTCCTGCACAATCCCTCACGTCTGCGTGTTGCAGGCTGTTTGCGTTATTTCGTCTGTATAAGATGAGGCAAATGGCGAGGTAACGAGATGCGCATCTTTACCTTCTTACTGATGATCCTGTTTGCATCCACGGCGCAAGCAAACCCGGATCAATGGCGTGGTGAGTGGCCTGATACCAATTTCGGAAAGACAAACATCGGGAGTTGGTCTGAGGTTCAATCGGGCGGTCCACCCAAAGATGGGATCCCGGCGCTAAGTGATCCGGCATTTGTGCGCACATCTGGCAAGTCAGGTCTCGCGGCATCAGAACCTGTCATTACGGTCGAACTGTCAGGCCAAAGCCCGCGCGCTTATCCCATTCGATACCTGATGTGGCATGAGATCGTGAATGACCGGGTTGGCGGAAAGCCGATCGCGGTGACCTATTGCCCGCTCTGCAATTCCGGCATCGTGTTCGACCGTCGCACTCCCCGCGGTGTGCTTAGTTTCGGGGTCAGTGGGAAACTGCGTAACTCGGACATGATCATGTATGACCGCGAAACCCAGAGCTGGTGGCAACAGGCCACCGGCGAAGCGATTGTCGGACGCCTGACAGGAACTCAACTCAAAGCACTGCCTGCTTGGATGGAAAGCTGGGCAGAGTTTCAAGAGCGTAACCCGAGTGGGCTTGTCATGGCTGAGCCGGGCTTCAATCGCGACTACGGGCGCAACCCCTATCGTGGTTACGATACTTCACGCCGACCATTCCTTTATTCCGGCGAAATGCCTCCGCATGGCATTGATCCGTTGGAACGGGTGGTGCGCGTGGGCAATCGAGCCTGGCCGTTGACACGTCTCAGTCGCGAAGGAGAAGTGAGCGAGGCGGGTGTGACAATCAGTTGGGTGCCGGGGCAGTCTTCGGCTCTGGATACCAGCCGCATTGGAAATGGGCGGGATGTCGGGTCAATCCGGGTGCGGGATGGTAACGGGCGCGATGTTGCCCACGACGTTATGTTCGCCTTTGCCTTCCATGCATTCTGGCCCAACGGGTCGTGGATGATTGACCCCTGAGAGGGGCGAGTCCGTTGAGTTTCAAGAACCCTTAGCTTGTTTGCTTGGGACGTTGACGCGCCCGCCCGGATACACTGCGCCTCACACGCGCCAGCATTCCATGTTCATTGATATGGCTCTTGTAGGCGCGATAGGATGGAGCTTGCGACAAGCATCTTTCTTCATGCCATGCCCGAAAATAGTAGATCCCATTGACCCCGAGCAGAGCAGTGCAATTCGCGATACCAGTCCAGAAATCAACTGCGATAAAGGGGATCGAGATAAGCCACCAGGTGATGTTTTTGCTGATATAAGACGGGTGCTTGCTGATGTTGTAGGGAAAGTCACATGCCAGCCCGCGATAGGTAAGATTTGAGAATCTGATCCCCATACGCGCGGCAGTCAGGCAGTAAATCGCCAGGAAGAAGAGGATCGTACTGCCCCATAAGACATAGAGCACCGGGTAGTCCCATAGCCAATTGCCCCATGCGAAACCTTCTTCGACATAGTTGAAATAGTTGCGCGACAAAAGTTGCCAGAATGGAGCGTAGCAGATGATACAAACCAGCCATCCGCTTACCGTTGCCTCAGTCCAGCGGATTTGTGAGATCAGCAGGCGGGTTGCCGTGGCATAGCCAATCACAACGATCGTCAGATCCAAAAAGAAGGCAAATCGGTAGAGATAGCGATAGGCTTCAGCGAAACTTGTTGAATCCCAAAGGGAACGGGTCTGCAGGAAAGACCAGTCGTAGACCAGATAGCAGAACATCAACGGCAGAAAGTACCCTTTGATCCCGAGGCCCAGCAGATGAACCTTCAGCCCGGGGGCATCAGTCGACTGACGACCAAAGGTCAGAACCACGCGTCCCAGATGCCAAAGCCCGTCGCGCGGATGCCGCATGGAAAAATGAACCGCAGTTACTGTCAGCAGGACAACAGCTAAGATCAGGCCCCAATAATCCGCTAGCAGGGAAAAGAAGGGCTGATACCAATCCCTTCGATAGATATCCGCAGTCAGATAAAACAGCGCCAGAAGTCCAAAACTGGCGGCCAGTCCGACAAGCTTGATCTGAAAGTCCAGAATGTACTGCGGATCTGAGAAGTTCTTGGGCCTGTAAACCAGACCGCTGCCCGGCTGGAGATGGATCCTTGCGATGAATATCTCGGACAGGGCGAGCAAACCAAACATCGACAGGGCAAACAGCACTGTCTGATCCCGATCCGATATCCCTGGCATGTCAGGCCATAGGTAATGCAGGATTGGAATTGCGGTAATGGCGATCACACCGGTTGTAGCCGGGATCGCCGATGCGGGGCGTTTAAAGCCGGGGCGGGCACTCATGAACTTGCTCTCTTGCACATGCGAATGGATTTTCGCGGCTTAATCCCGGATTTCAACACACCAGAGCGCGAAGGTCCAATTCTTGTCTCGGGTGTGTCTTGGTGAAGTCAAAGAAGCTGTCCGTTTAGGTGGAGCAGAGTTTGCCGAATTTCCATAAAAAAAGACGTTGCCAATTCGGCAACGTCTTTGTGGATTTATCTGTCTAAGACTTTGCTACTCGTCAGATGCCATCATCTTCCAGATAAGCGCACCAACGGCGCCGCCGATCAGCGGAGCGACCCAGAACAGCCAAAGCTGTGCCATAGCCGGGCCATCTGCAAACAGCGCCACACCTGTCGAACGTGCGGGATTTACGGATGTATTCGTCACCGGGATCGAGATGAGGTGTATCAGTGTCAGGGCCAGGCCGATGGCTATCGGAGCAAAACCGGCGGGAGCCCGATCAGATGTTGCACCGAGAATGATCAGAATGAAAAATGCGGTCAGGACAATTTCGATCACCAAAGCCGACATCATCGAATAACCCTCTGGTGAGGCCTCGCCATACCCGTTTGTCGCAAAGCTGCCGACACCCTCAAAACCCGGCGCGCCGCTGACGATCAGATACAAGACTGCCGCAGCAGCGATTGCACCGATGACCTGAGCGATCCAGTAAGGCAGAAGATCTTTCGCCGGAAACCGTCCGCCGATCATCAGACCAAGACTGACAGCAGGGTTGAAATGTCCGCCCGAGATATGTCCGACGGCGAAAGCCATGGTCAGAACCGTTAGGCCGAAGGCAAACGCGACGCCCAGCCAACCGATACCAACATCAGCGACACCTGCCGCCAGAACCGCACTGCCGCAGCCGCCAAGAACCAGCCAGAAAGTGCCGAAAAATTCAGCCAGAAGTTTTGATGACATTGAAAGTCCTCCACAAAACAATGGAGTTAAGGTTAATTCAAAAAACACTTTTTGTGAAACTGTGCCTGATGGGGAGTTTTTGCGCGTTGTCGTCAATTGTGTAAATTGTGGTGCTCAGAACGGTGTTCTGAGCCTTTGTACGAAACCTGCATCAAGCATATTTGCGGGTGGTTGCATGTCTTGGTGGAGCTGATTGACAGATAGACTTTATGCCGACGTCACTAGATTATTAGTGCGTATTCACGCCTAGTTCGCAGGCCAGATCTTCGATCGCATCCCATATCCTGCGCGGTATCCGTAAAGGTTGGTTTTGCGAAGCCGCAAACAGGTTTCGTTCGCGTTCCCCCGGCACTTCAACAACGTCGTGCCCCTTTGCCGGTGCCGAGCTGCGAATTTCAGATAGTATCTCTTCGGCAGCGATCTGCATCGATGGGGACGTGTTGTACCGACGACAATCGAGAGCCAGTACCAACCAGTTGATCTCACCCTCCAGTACCGGGCCAAGCATCGCTTCGCCGATCAATTCCGCAATCAACGCCAAGCCATATCCCAGCGGGCCGCCTTTGGGTAGGATCGCTCCGCCATCAAAATAGTCTTCGGGATTTCGCGTTGGTTCACCATCGCGGTTCACGATCAAACCGTCTGGGAGTTCTACACCCGCAGCACGTGCGGCGTAAATCCAGCCGCCGGCCGCTTGTGAGGTTGCGATGTCGATCACAACTGGCCCCCGTTCTCCGCCGGGCATTGCGATGCAGTAGGGGTTGGTTGGAAGCAGCGCTGTACGCCCTCCATACGGCGCTACCATACGCCAGCGTTTGCGATTGCCTCCGCCAATTGCGATAGAGAGACAACCTTTTTCAGCTGCGATTTCACCAAACGCTCCGAGTCGCCCCGTGTGTCCGGCACCGAGAACCGCAACAGCTGAAATGCCCCTGTCGATCGCGTTCTCTGCCGCCAGCTGGTGCGCCATTCGCATTGCGGGGATGCCGATACTGCCACGCGCATCGACGGTAAGGCGGCCACTGTCGCTCTTCTTGATCTCAGGTTTTGCGCCGGTATTCAGCGTACCGTCCAACATCTCTCGGGTGTATTGCAGCACACGTACGATTCCGTGGGATTCGACACCGCTTTGATCAGCTTCCACAAGGTGCTTTGCCACTTCTTCCGCAACCTCGGGCGTGGTGCCAGCCGCTATGAAAAGCGCCTTTGCTGTCAGAATGGCTTGTTCGGGGGAGACCTCGATCCGATCATCAGCTTGAAGTTTGCCCACTGTGCCTCCTGCAACACTATGTTCCGGATTCGGAGTGATTGCCACTGACGGTTACACATCTAAATCGGAACTGCAGTAATTTTCGAACAAGCGCCGATGCATCTGTAGCGAACAAAAAAACACCGCAGATTTCTCTGCGGTGTTTGAAACGATTGGGATGTCAGCTGGATTACTGGCTGACTTCGGCTGCCGGGTTTGCGCCCGACTTGCCGCTACGGCCCGGGTTCAGGGGGTCGTCCTGACGCTGAACCGAACCTTCGAAATGTGCGCCGCTTTCGATGGCGATGGTCTTGTGGATGATGTCGCCTTCGACGCGTGCTGTCGAAGTCAGGCGTACTTTCAATCCACGCACGCGGCCAACGATACGACCGTTGATTACGACGTCATCAGCGGTAACTTCACCTTTGATGGTCGCGGTTTCACCGATGGTCAACAGGTGCGCACGGATGTCGCCTTCGACAGTGCCTTCAACCTGAATGTCTCCGGTGGTCTTGATATTACCTGTGATATGCAGGTCAGAAGACAGTACCGACGCCGGTGGCTTTGGCTTGGGCGCAGTGCTTGCCTTTGTCTCTGCAGGGGCAGGGGTTGCCGGAGTTGCCGGAGCGGCGGGTTTGGCCGCCTCAGAAGCCTTGGGTGCGGGCTCGTTCATTTTGCTCTTAGAAAACATTTCTCGCAGCCTTGATGTAAGTCATTGGATTTACAGGTTTACCATTCACGCGTACTTCGTAGTGCAGGTGCGTGCCGGTCGACCGTCCGGTGCTACCCATATCAGCAATATGATCGCCGCGCGAGACCCTTTGACCGACCTTTACACGGATCTTGGTGTTATGAGCGTAAAGAGTCTCAATCCCGAAGGCGTGCTTGATCTTAACCAGCCTGCCGAAACCGGATTGCCAGCCTGCATGGGTTACAACGCCATCTGCTGTCGCAAAGATGTCGGTGCCGGTTGCACCAGCGAAATCAGCGCCATTGTGCATTCGGCGGCCCCCCGTCTTAGGGTCGCGTCGGGTGCCGAAGCCACTGGTAAAGCGCACGGCCGCACGCACCGGACTTGCAAAGGGGGCCTTTTCTGCAGCGATCCTGTACAGGTTCAACTGATCCATTTGCTGTAGCAGAGTATTCGCACGCACTTCGTCGGCAGAAAGTTCTGCCTCTTCACCGCGCGTGCTGAAGGATAAAGGGGTCAGCGGACCGCCCATACCGCTATATCCGCGCCGGACCTCTTCGATGATGCGATCTGTTGGCATGCCAGCCTGCCGGAACATCTTATCCAGCGGCTCGACCGAGATCACCATAGCTTCTTCCAACTGTCGGAAAATCTCGTCGCTGCGCTCCTGCATCAGCCGGATTTCAAGCTCAAGCTCATCGCGCTGCTCCAACGCATCCTGGGCGTTCGCGGCGATCTCGTCGCGTTCAAGTGCAGTGCGTGCCAGCGCATCTGTCATGAACGCCATCTGCGCAGGATTGGCCGAAGCCACCATGTACATTTCGTCGCTGTCTGTTTCCTGCTGGAGTTCGGCGAGTTCAACCCGTGCTTCTTCACGCTGCTTCATAGTCGCGCGGAGAGTGGTTTGAATAACTTCGATCCCGGTTTCCAGTTCGCGACGCCGGTTTTCCGACTTGAGCAACTCGGATTGCATTGCCGAAATTTGTTCCAGTGCGGCGTTGAACCGATCATGCGCAGCCAGTGCCTCTTCGGCGCGCGCATCGCGTTCTGCGGACAGAATGTTGAGACGTTCCTGATAGGTCGCCTGGTCGCGCTTGGCCTGATCGCGGAAATTCCCAGATCCGATACTGTCCATAAGCAATATTGCCGTTGAGACAGCGGTCCAGCCCACCATAACGGCAACGCCAGCAACAGCTGCGACCTGAGTTTCCGAACTCAGACGGATGAACCGCGTGTCATTATCGGACTTTAAAAATACCCGGCGTTCCGGAAAGTGCCGCTCGAGCAGTGAGTGTAGTTTGATTGCCAGACGTGTTCGCACGCGTCTTTACCTCTCATCCCCTGTTCGGGACCGGTCATGAGTGGGTAGCCGTCCCTTGGGCCGATTGCATAAAGGCCAAGTCGCGTTTGGGCAAGTTTGTTAACAATCAGGTCCGCCCGGACAGAGAATTACCGCACGGCATCGGCAGGAAATTGCCGATCTGAGGGAGGAATATCAGTCCTTCACAACCCCAGGTGGTGGCATATCATCCGCCAGTGGCCAGTAGAAATCCGGAGGCAATCCGGCCTCGGCGCGTTTCTCTTCATTAAAGGGCGGTTTGAGCGCCCCGTGAAAATAGCGACGTACAAGCTGATGAAACACATCTTTCGGGTCTGCGTTTTCCCGACCGCACAAAAAGTGGAACCACTTTGATCCATACGCTACGTGGCCGACCTCTTCGGAATAGATGATTTCCAGCGCTTCAATCGCCTGTTTGGCGTCAGCTTTGCGGAATATGTCAATCATGCCGGGGGTTACATCCAGCCCACGCGCTTCAAGCACCATTGGCACGACTGCCAGCCGACCCATCAGGTCTTCGGCGGTGTCTTCAGCTGCGCGCCACATACCGGCATGGGCGGGAAGGGCGCCATAGTGGCTGCCCATTTGTTCCAGACAGTCGCACACCATTTCAAAATGGCGCGATTCCTCTTCGGCGCACTTCACCCAGTCGTCATAAAACCCGATTGGCATGGGCACATGCCCGAACCGGGCGATGATGTCCCAGTGCAAATCCACAGCATTTAACTCGATATGTGCTACTGCATGCAGCAGGGCGATCCTGCCCGCTTCACTCCCGGGGCGGCGTCTTGGAACATCGCGGGGCGACAACAGCTCGGGACGATCAGGCCGCGCCGGATTAAGCGGAGGAGTTGCCGTTCCGACTTCGATCGGCTCAGAATCGCCTTTTCTGGATTCGAACCACGCAGCCGCATGTTTCTTTGACAGGGCGGTTTTCGCCCTGCCGTCCGCGGTGGTCAGAACCTCGGTCGCCATCTGAGTCAGTGTTTTTGGCACGGGTTTCCTCCGCCAATCGCTGTTTGTGGCGGGTGATAAACCGGATCAAGCCGAGGGTCGAGAGGACTGTGAACTTGACCGTTAAAGCGCCTGAACAGCTTCCAGCACTTCCTCGACATGGCCGGGTACTTTTACCTTGCGCCAGACGCGGGCGATCTTCCCCTCTGCGTCGATGATGAAGGTCGATCGTTCGATCCCCATAGAGGTTCTGCCATACATCTTCTTTTCCACCCAGACGCCGTAGTCTTCGCAAACAGATGATTGCTCGTCTGACAGCAGTGGCGTCGTCAGGCTGTGCTTGGCAACGAACTTGTCATGCTTTGCGATGCTATCACGCGAGATGCCAAAAACCTGAGCACCCGCGTCGGCAAAGGATTGAAGTTGTTCCGAGAAACCGATGGATTCCTTGGTGCAGCCCGGCGTATCATCACGGGGATAGAAAAACAAAACGACGGTACCGCCGCGCAGATTCGACAAGGTCACTTCTCCGCCGCCATCGCGGGGCAAAGTGAAATCGGGGGCGGTGTCTGAAACGTCGGGCATTGGAAACTCCGGCAAAGGTTTTTAATTGATGCTCGACATCATAGGGCGGCGTAGTCGGTTTGAAAGGCGTGGATAGCAAATTGATCCAGCAAGATCAGGAAGGTGCTGCGCAGGCAGAACAACAGCCGCGCCGCCGATCCCGTCGGCGTAAGGCTGGTCTGTGGACTTTGCGCGGCGTTGTCCTGTTGTTGTTTCTCGCGTTGTTCACGGGATTTATGGTGGTTGGTCAGCGGCTGCATGCACCTGAGTGGCTCAGCGATCGCGTCGAAGCGCGTCTTGAGCGGGCTTTGGGCGGTTTGCAGATCAGGTTCGGTGACGTCAGCTTTATCATTCACGAAGGCTGGCGACCCCGATTGCGACTTACGGATGTGACCGTGAGCGATGCGGCGGGACAGCAAATCGCTCAGGTCGCAGATGTACGTGCAAGTCTGGCGATGAGGCCGCTGTTGCGCGGCCAGGTGCGCCCCAAGCGCATCATCCTGAACGGAGCGCTGATTGCATTAACGCGCGGTCCCGATGGCGCGCTGTCGCTGACCGTCGGATCTGGAAGCACGCCTTTGCAGGAGGCACCGAATTTTGCACAGCTACTGGAAGGCTCGGACAGGATATTCCAATCCCCGGCATTGTCGGCCCTGACTTCGGTCGAACTTGATGCAATCACTCTTGATTACAAGGATTTGCGACTGGGTCGGTCGTGGCTTCTGGATGGTGGGCATATTCAAGCCAACCGCAATGACAACGAAGTACGTTTGGCAACGGGTTTCTCGGTACTGGCAGGGCGCGACTATGTCAGTTCAATCGAAGCCAATTATACGAGCACACTGGGCTCACCCGCGGCCCGGTTTGGCGTATCAATCACCGACTTGCCTGCCGAAGATATCGCCGGGCAGACCCCGGCTTTGGCATGGTTGCAGGTGCTCAACACGCCAATTTCCGGGGCATTACGAGGCAGCATTGATGCGCAAGCGGCTTTGGGTCCGGTCTTTGCGACCCTGAATCTGGGCGCTGGTGCAGTGCAACCGAACCCCGAAATTAAGCCTGTGCCTTTTGAATCCGCGCGCACGTATTTCACCTATGATCCGGTCGGTCAGGTTCTGGATTTCAACGAGGTCTCGATCGATTCAGCCTGGGGGTCTGTGCAGGCTGAAGGCAAGGCTTTTCTGCAAGGCGTTGATAGCGGCTTGCTAGAGAGCATGGCGGCACAATTTCGTCTGATCGGTATTCGTGTGAATCCGGCAAATCTGTTCACTGAGACCCTGGAACTGAGACGCGCTGATCTGGATTTTCAGATGAAGCTAAATCCGTTTCGGGTGCAGTTGGGACAGGTCACGATCGAGGATGGTGCGCATCGATTGCGCGCTTCGGGAAACTTGGTCGGTCTGACCGAAGGCTGGAGCGTGGATCTGAATGCGAATATTGACCAGATGCCATCTGAACAGGTTTTGCAATATTGGCCGCCACGGCTTGCACCCAAACCGCGTATTTGGGTGACTGAAAATCTGTATCAGGGTGAAGTATCTGACATGGATTTTGCACTCAGGTTGCGACCACAATCTGAACCCGACATTTATCTGGATTTCGATTTCGATAAAGCTCGCGTTCGGTTTGCCAAGACATTGCCTCCTGTGGAGGATGCTCAGGGTCAGGCAAGCCTGATTAATGACCGCTTTACGGTAACGGCTCAAAAGGGCGTCGTTATCGCAGACGAGGGCGGATCAGTTGATGCATCCGGCACGTCCTTCATCATCCCGGATGTGAGTATCAAGAAAACGACACCCGGTATCGCCCGGATTGTTGCAAACGGTAGCGTTACAGCGGCGCTTTCGTTGTTGAACAGGGCTCCTCTCGAAGTGATGACCAAAGCCGGTTTGCCAGTTGATCTGGCCAATGGCCGGGTTGGCTTGGTGGGCACACTGTCTCTACCGCTGAAAAAGAAGCTGAAATTTGAAGAAGCGGAGTTTCACTTCACAGGAAGTCTCGATGACCTGGCGAGCGATAAGCTGGTTCCCGACGTCAACGTCAGCGCAGATAATCTGCAATTGAGTGGAGACCAGACGCAGGTCAGTATTCAGGGGAATGGCTTCTTTGGGGTGGTGCCGATTCAGGCTCGTTGGCAACAACCGATCGGAGGCAAAGAACCTCAGCGCAGTGAACTGACAGGACAGATCGAGTTATCACCTCGGTTAATGGATGAACTCAGAGCAGGGCTGCCCAAGGGGATGTTAACCGGGCAGGGTACGGCAGCGCTCCGATTGGGGATTGGCGCGGGCGAGCCGCCAAAGTTGTCCGCGGAGTCCGATCTGGTCGGAGTGGCGCTGGCCATCCCTGAGCTCGGCTGGCGAAAAGGGGCCAACAGTAGTGGCAGCCTGACGGCAGAGGCCACATTGGGTGACCAGTTGCGGGTGGATTCACTCAGACTCGATGCAGCTGGCCTCAGAACGGTCGCGTCGATATCGTTCCGGGATGGTGATGAGCTGGATCGTGTTCAGTTCAGTTCGTTTGAGCTGGGTGAATGGCTGGCCGTTCCCGCCGAGCTGATTGGGCGAGGAGCCGCGTTGCCGGATATTCGCGTTCTCGGTGGCGTTTTGGATCTGGGAAAGGCGACCTTTGGAAATGGAACGGGTGGCGGAGGCAGCTCTGGGCCGGGACCAAAGCTTGAGGTTGCATTGGACCGGCTGCAGGTCACCGAAGAAGTTGCCCTGACAGGGATGCGGGGTACGTTTGAAACTACCGGTGGTCTTCGGGGGCCATTCTCAGCGCGGGTGAATGGAAAAGCAGCGATCAACGGTCAGGTATCCCCTCGTGGCGGGCGAAGTGCGGTGACCCTAACCTCGAATGATGCAGGTGCGGTTCTGAGTTCTGCCGGGCTTTTGACGCAGGCAAGAGAGGGTAACCTACGCGTACAATTGGATCCGATTGCCGAAGCCGGGAACTATGATGTCGACCTAAAGATCACCGATACCCGTATCAAGGATGCCCCGGCGATGGCTGCTTTGCTCAATGCCATCAGCCTTGTTGGCTTGCTGACCGAGATGGCGGGGCAGGGCATCTATTTTTCGTCCATTGACAGCAAGATGCGGATTACTCCCACCGAAGTCAAAGTTCTAAGCGGTAGCGCGGTAGGCCCGTCAATGGGCCTATCCTTTGATGGCACTGTGGATACGGTCAGGCAGACGCTGAACCTGCGTGGAGCGATATCTCCGATATACCTGGTCAACGCGATTGGCAGTGTTCTGACGCGAAAAGGTGAAGGGATATTTGCATTCAACTATACATTGACAGGGCCGATTGGCTCGCCTCAGGTTTCGGTAAACCCACTATCCGGACTCGCCCCACTGTTTCTTCGTGACCTGATGCGCGGACCACGACCCACGGTTTCTGACGGGCCTAACGCTCAGCCGCAGAATTCAGGTGGGACCCAACCCACTCAGGGAACTCGCGGTGAGGATCGGTAAGTCAGGCTGTGGCCGAATCTGTCAGAGCCCTGTAATGCGCCGCCATGCAACTGAGTGACTTTGATTTCGACCTGCCCGAAGACTTGATCGCGACGCGGCCTGCCAGCCCGCGCTCCTCTGCGCGTCTGTTGGTGGCAAATGGGGGTGAGATCACGGATCAGCAGGTTTTGGATTTGCCCAATTGGCTGCGCCCGGGTGACCGTCTTGTCCTGAACGATACACGGGTGATTCCTGCGCGATTGAATGGGCGTCGCCATCGCAATAGCGCGCAAGGGCCTGTCTCGGCCGCAATTGAGGCGACTTTGCTTGATCCGCAATCTGATGGCACATGGGCGGCACTGATCAAACCGCTTAAGAAAGTGAAGCTTGGCGAAGAGATCGTGTTCTCGGAACGGCTGAGTGCGACGCTGGAACGGGTCGAGGACGGACAAGCCTGTTTGCGTTTCAATCTGCAAGGCGATGATTTCGACGAAGCGCTTGAACAAGCAGGCGCAATGCCATTGCCGCCATACATCGCAGCCAAACGACCTGCGGATGAGCAGGACAAGACAGACTATCAAACCGTTTGGGCGCAGAATTCCGGAGCGGTCGCAGCCCCAACCGCATCGCTACATTTCGATGAGGCGCTGTTGCATGCGCTGGGCGAACGCGGGGTGACGTTTACACATGTTACTTTGCATGTTGGAGCGGGGACGTTCCTCCCGGTCAAGGTCGAGGACGTCACCACACACAAGATGCATGCCGAATGGGGGCGCGTCAGCGAACAGGCCGCCGAGGAAATTCGCGCGACCAAATCCGCCGGTGGACGGGTTATTCCCGTAGGTACGACTGCCCTGCGTCTGATCGAAAGTGCGGCCCGCAGCGGCAGCATTCAACCGTGGGAAGGCGAAACCGATATCTTTATCTATCCGGGTTTCGAGTTTCATGTGACAGACGCGTTGATGACCAACTTCCACCTGCCGAAATCGACGTTGTTGATGCTGGTGTCGGCGCTGATGGGGCAGGATCGGGTCAACGACATCTACGCGCATGCCATTGCTAGGAAATATCGTTTCTTCTCTTATGGAGATGCGTCGCTTTTGATGCCTTGAAAGCCGTGTTTTCCGGATCGCGCCTCTAGAATGTCGTAGACAAGCGCGACCAAAGGGTTTTTTGATCTCAAGACGTACAACACGTCGGCAATTCCGGGTGGCAGCATGCTTCAGGTTCTTTCCAGCGCTTGGGCGCTTCTTCTTGGTATGGGATTGCTGATGGTCGGCAACGGCCTTCAGGGTACGCTGCTGGGTGTGCGGGGTGAGATTGAGGGTTTCTCGACTCTGCAGATGTCATTCGTGATGTCGGCTTACTTTGTCGGTTTCCTAGGTGGATCGCGCCTTGCACCTGAGATGATCCGGCGAGTAGGGCATGTACGCGTGTTTGCGGCACTGGCGTCTTTCATCTCTGCCGTGATGATCATGTATCCGATGCTGACCGATCCGATTGCCTGGTCACTTGGGCGCGTTGTGATCGGGTTCTGCTTTTCCGGGGTGTATGTGACGGCTGAAAGCTGGTTGAACAATGCCGCAAGCAACGAAAACCGTGGGCAAGCGCTGTCGCTGTACATGATCGTACAGATGACGGGTATCGTCAGCGCACAGGCACTTTTGTTGATAGGCGACCCCGCAGGTTATGAGACATTCGTGATCGCATCGATCCTTGTCTCGGTTTCTTTTGCACCAATTCTGCTGTCGATTTCACCAACCCCTGCATTTGACACGACCAAACCCATGACCTTGCGCAAGCTGATGGAGACATCTCCGTTGGGTTGCGTTGGCATGTTCCTGTTGGGCGGCATTTTCTCGGCCCAGTTCGGGATGAGCTCGGTTTACGGCGCCCAGGCTGGTTTGTCGCTCGTCGAAATCTCGACCTTTGTAGCCTCGTTCTATGTGGGCGCGGTGTTGCTGCAATATCCGATTGGCTGGATTTCCGACCGTATGGATCGACGCATCCTGATCCTGCTTGTCGCTGTCGTAGGGGGCTGTGGCGCTTTGATCGGCATGTTCTTCGGTGCCACTTTCACGATCCTGTTGGCAGGCGCTTTCCTGATCGGTGGCATGACCAGCCCGCTCTATTCGCTGCTGATTGCCTATACCAATGACTATCTTGAGTATGACGATATGTCCGCAGCCTCTGGCGGCCTGATCTTCATCAACGGTCTTGGTGCGATTGCAGGCCCGCTCATTACGGGTTGGTTGATGGGTGAAGGCATCGTGGGACCTGCAGGCTTCTTCCTGTTTATTGCGACGCTCATGTTCATCATGGCGGTTTATGCGCTCTACCGTATGACACAGCGTGCCTACGTACCTGTTGATGAGACCAGTTCGATTGCTTCCATTCTGCCTACTTCGTCACCAGTTGCGCTTGAAGTGGCGCAGGAGGTTGCAATCGAGGCTGCGCAGGATGAACCGGATGCGCAAGAACCTGCCTGAGCGCCGGATTTGTGTCGCAAATGTTGCAATATGTTACTGTAACAATTCTGTAAAACGGACTTAAATGACCTTACGTCCCTGGGGAGGGCAATTACGGAGTCAAGGGCATGGTAGGTCCTGAAGAAGTATTGAGTTTTTGGTTAGATGAAGTTGGCCCCGAGGGGTGGTATCTGCAGGATGAAGCGCTTGATGCGCAAATCCGTGAACGGTTCCTCGAAACATGGGAAGCGGCGTGCGAGGGCAGGTTCTCGCTCTGGCTGACCTATCCCAGCGGCTCACTGGCGTACATCATTCTGATGGACCAGTTCCCGCGCAATATGTTTCGGGGTAGTGGAAAGGCGTTCTCGTCTGACAGGGCAGCTTTGACAGCCGCGAAATGTGCGGTCGACAAAGGCTGGGATCTGAAGATTGACGAGCCGGCACGGCAGTTCTTTTACCTGCCGATGATGCACTCGGAAAACCTGTGTGATCAGGAACGCTGTGTGCGGCTCATGTGTGAGCGTATGCCGGAAAACGGCGCAGGCAACCTATTGCATGCACGAGCCCACCGCGAAGTGATCCGCAAGTTCGGTCGGTTTCCATATCGGAACGAGGCGCTGGAGCGTCCGACAACCGAACACGAGGCTGCATATGTCAGCAGCGGTGGTTACGGCTCAACTGTTCGCGAGTTGCAGGGGGCCGCGACCTAGGTCGCGGGCTCACAGCCCCGAATAACAAGAATTCGGTCGGTCACGACATCAGCCGAAGTGGTGATGGCGTGATCGATAAGCTCTTCGGGTTTTTCTGCTAAACCCGCGAGTTGCGACTGGGTAGTCTCCAGTTTGGTTTCCAGATCATTCAGCCGCTGCAATGTGGCATTCAGTTTCTGCCTGACTACGCTGTCCAGTGTACCATCCTGTGCACGAATAGCCGCCAGATCGCTGCGCACGGCTGCAAGCTCTCCCCGAATACTCTGCGCCTGATCCCGCAGAGGCGTCACCAGTTGCAGGTTCTCAGCAAACCCATCCCGGATACTCTCGATCGATTGGCTAAGTTTTAGTCCCAGAAACAGGCACAAGGCCACAAGGATCAAAGTTGCGTTCAAAAGGGCGAGCACTAAATCTTTGAGCGTTTTGGCCATGATACGCCTTTCGGAAATCTAAGAGAATGAAATACCCGGTGGTCCGGGTACCTCTGTTCTAGCTATTGGTGTATCTCGGGTATAGGCTCAAATCTGTGTAATTCAGACACGCTGACCCCGCGTCATATATGTCGCGGGAACGGACATTGATGAGTTTGAAAAAATAGTTTAACGGTAAACTAGTTTTCAATCGACCTGCGCCGAGAGGTACACATGGCTGCACAATCCTTTGATCTGATCGTAATCGGGGCAGGGCCCGGTGGCTATGTCGCTGCTATCCGCGCGGCCCAGTTGGGACTGAAGACGGCCGTGGTTGAACGCGAGCATCTGGGTGGGATTTGTCTTAACTGGGGGTGCATCCCAACAAAGGCGTTGCTGCGATCTGCAGAGGTGTTTCACCTCATGGAGCGTGCCAAGGATTTTGGTCTGAGTGCTGACAAGATCGGCTATGATCTCAATGCCGTGGTCAAACGTTCGCGCGGGGTGGCAAAACAGTTGACCAGTGGCGTCGGACATCTGCTCAAAAAGAACAAAGTCACCGTCGTGATGGGTGAGGCAACGATCCCAACCAAGGGCAAGGTCAGTGTCAAAACCGATAAGGGTACCGAAGAACTGACGGCAAAGAACATCATCCTTGCGACCGGTGCCCGGGCGCGTGAACTGCCTGGACTTGAGGCTGACGGTGATCTGGTCTGGACCTACAAGCACGCTCTGCAGCCACCGCGCATGCCCAAGAAATTGTTGGTCATCGGCTCAGGTGCAATCGGTATCGAGTTTGCAAGCTTCTACCATACGTTGGGTGCTGACACGACCGTGGTCGAGGTGATGGACCGCATCCTTCCCGTCGAAGATGCCGAGATCAGCGCATTCGCCAAAAAGTCCTTTACCAAGCAGGGTATGACCATCAAGGAAAAGGCGATGGTCAAGCAGCTGGATCGTGGCAAAGGCAAGGTCACAGCGCATATCGAAGTCAATGGCAAAGTCGAGAAACACGACTTTGACACCGTGATTTCTGCAGTTGGAATCGTTGGTAATGTCGAAAACCTCGGCCTCGAGGCGCTTGGTGTCAAAATCGACCGCACTCACGTTGTGACAGATGAGTTCTGTCGCACCGGTGTCGAGGGTCTTTATGCCATCGGTGATATTGCTGGTGCGCCCTGGCTGGCGCACAAGGCCAGCCACGAAGGTGTCATGGTTGCCGAATTGATTGCCGGCAAACACGCGCACCCGGTCAAACCGGAAAGCATCGCAGGCTGCACATATTGTCAGCCGCAGGTCGCTTCGGTCGGTTACTCGGAAGCTAAGGCCAAAGAACTGGGCTACGAGGTCAAGGTTGGCCGTTTCCCCTTCATCGGTAACGGCAAGGCCATCGCTCTGGGTGAGCCCGAGGGCCTGATCAAAACCGTATTTGATGCCAAAACCGGGGAATTGCTGGGCGCGCACATGATCGGCGCAGAAGTCACAGAGCTGATTCAGGGCTATGTGGTTGGTCGCCAGCTTGAGACTACCGAAGAAGACCTGATGAACACCGTCTTCCCACATCCGACCTTGTCCGAGATGATGCACGAAAGTGTGCTGGACGCCTACGGCCGTGTGATTCACATGTAAGTTTGGGATGATCCCAAGGGAAAAGGCACCGCCACATCGGCGGTGCCTTTTTTGTTTACTTATTCAAAGCATCCAGAATGCGCGCCCACGAGCGGATACCCTTGTGGAAGCTCTTTACGTCATACTTTTCGTTGGGTGAGTGGATAGCGTCATCGTCGTTGGCATAGCCGACCAACATCGAATCCAGTCCCAGAACCGTATCGAAGTAGCCGACTACGGGGATCGAGCCGCCCATGCCGGTGAATACAGCCTCGCGATCCCACTCGTCTGACAGTGCGCCGCGCGCGGCTTCGAATTCGGGGCGGTCAAGGTTCATGACAGAAGCAGGGGAGCCTTCGAGGTCATTGTCCCAAACAACCTTCGCATCGGGGGACAGCCGCTCTTCCACGTGTTTACGGATCTTATCGCGAAGGGCATCCGGGTCCATGTCACCGACCAGTCGGCAGGTGATCTTGCAGTGCGCCTCTGACGGGATCACCGTTTTGGATCCGGCACCATTGTAGCCACCCCAAAGGCCGTTAACTTCCAGCGTCGGGCGCGCCCATTGCTGTTCAAGTGTGGAGTAGCCTTTTTCGCCGTGGGGTTGGGTATACCCCACCGAGTTCAGGTATTCAGCTTCGTCAAATCCGCAGCCTTCCCATTGGCGCAGCTGCTCGGCGGGAACTTCGTGAACGCCTTCGTAGAAGCCTTCGACCGCAACGCGTCCGGTTTCATCGTCATAGAAAGAGGCAACAATCTTGGAAAGCTCACGAAGGGGGTTCAGGCCAGGCCCACCGTAGTGGCCGGAGTGCAGGTCGATACGGGGGCCGATGATTGTGAACTCATCCTTCAGCATGCCGCGCAGTTGCGAGGCAATCGAAGGAACGCCGCGCGAGACCATCGAAGTATCGCAGACGAGGGCCAGATCAGCTTGCAGTTCTTCCTTGTTGGCTTCGAGGAACGGCACCAGCGACGGAGAGCCCGATTCTTCTTCTCCCTCAAAGAAGAATGTGATCCGGCAGGGCAGTTTACCGTGTACTGCCTTCCAGGCGCGGCAAGCCTCGACAAAGGTCATCAACTGGCCCTTGTCATCCGACGAGCCGCGGCCGCGGATGACTTGCCCATGCTCGGTATCTTCCAGCGCCGGATCAAACGGATCACGGTTCCACAGATTTAGCGGATCAACCGGTTGTACGTCATAGTGGCCATAGAACAGCACATGTGGCCCATCGCCATCTTCACCGACGTGCCCAACCACCATGGGGTGGCCGGGGGTCTCACGCTTTTCTGCCTTAATGCCAATGCTTTGCAAATCTGCGACCAGCCAGTCCGCGGCCTGATCAACGTTCTCCTTGAAGGCTGGATCAGTTGAGATGGACGGTATGCGTAGAAACTCCATCAACCGGTCGATGGAAGTGGTCAGATCGGTGTCGATCCTGCTCAGAACAGCGTCAAGCGACATAGGCTTCTCCTGAATGGATGTGAATTTGCGCGGAGCCTAGCAGCGCTGGCGGTGTCGTCCAGTGTGTATCGGCGGGAATTGGGGTATACTGTCGGAAATAAGGAAAGCGCCGTAGAACTACCTGCGTCGTTTCCTCGCGTCTTATAGCCGTAACTTTACTTGTCCGGGGGCGTGTTAAGGGATAATTGATGCAAATCAAAGTTAGGTCCCACTGATCAGCAGTAGGTAGTTGATACAGAGGAACGCAAAGTCGTACTAATGGTCTAGGCTAGGAGATACGGCGAACAAAGTGGTCCGGTTGTGGTCAAAACAATCCGGACATCGAAGGAGGGTCCGTTGGACTACACTGCTCAGCTCGATTCAGCGATTGCCAGGCTGCATGAAGAAGGACGATACCGGACCTTCATCGATATCGAACGTCGCAACGGCCATTTCCCTCACGCCGTTCGGACCCGTCCAGACGGTTCGCAGCAGAATATCACCGTATGGTGCGGCAACGACTATTTGGGCATGGGGCAGCATCCCGTCGTCCTGAACGCAATGCACGAGGCGGTTGATGCCGCGGGTGCAGGGTCGGGCGGCACACGCAACATCTCTGGCACAACTGTCTATCACAAGCGGTTGGAAGCCGAGCTCGCAGATCTGCATGGTAAAGAGGCTGCGCTGCTTTTCACCAGTGCCTATATCGCAAACGATGCGACGCTGAGCACGCTACCTAAGCTGTTCCCGGGCCTGATCATCTATTCCGACGCGCTGAACCACGCCTCGATGATCGAAGGTGTGCGTCGCAATGGTGGCGACAAGCGAATCTTCCGCCATAATGATGTCGCGCATCTGCGCGAACTACTTGAGGCCGACGATCCTGCAGTGCCCAAGCTGATTGCGTTTGAATCGGTTTATTCGATGGATGGTGACTTTGGCCCCATTGAAGAAATTTGCGATCTGGCAGACGAATTCGGCGCGCTGACCTATATCGACGAAGTGCACGCGGTCGGCATGTACGGCCCGCGCGGCGGTGGTGTAACCGAGCGTGACCGGCTGGCGCATCGTATCGACATCATCAACGGAACGCTGGCTAAAGCATACGGCGTGATGGGTGGCTATATCGCCGCCAGCGAAAAGATGTGCGACGCTGTACGCTCTTACGCGCCGGGCTTCATCTTTACCACGTCTCTTCCGCCCTCGGTTGCCGCTGGCGCTGCTGCGTCTGTTGCCTATCTCAAAGGTGCATCGGAACTGCGGGAACAGCATCAGACGCAGGCCAAGGTGCTCAAGCTGCGTCTGAAAGGGATGGGCTTGCCGTTGATCGACCACGGCAGTCACATCGTGCCGGTGATTGTCGGCAACCCGGTACACACCAAAATCCTCAGTGACAGGCTGCTGGATGATCATGGAATTTACGTTCAACCGATCAATTTCCCGACCGTTCCTCGCGGGACTGAACGCCTGCGCTTTACGCCGTCACCTGTACACGGGCCCGGCGAGATGAACCGTTTGATCCAGGCGATGGACGAACTTTGGTCACATTGTGCGCTAAATCGCGCCGAACTTGCCGGTTAACCTCACGCCAAAGTGTGCAACACGTTTGCCGCGTGTTAAGCTTACGCTAACAAACAAACAGACGAATCGTTATGGGGACGATTCGCTGTTCGCGCTAAGCACGCGGCAGGCAAAATGGGGCAGCAGGGATGATTGGGCGCAGGACACAGCGCGATTCCGAGGAAGACGTAGACGTCAGACCAAAGGGTTTCGATGACTTCGAAGTACGGCTTGGTGACATGATGCGCGGCGAGCGGGCAACCATGGGCAAGTCGCTACTGGATGTTCAGCGCGAACTGCGGATCAAAGCCAACTACATCGCTGCCATCGAAAATGCTGATCCTGATGCATTTGACACACCCGGCTTCATTGCCGGGTATGTTCGTTCTTACGCCCGCTATCTGGGGATGAACCCGGATGATACCTTTGCTGCCTTCTGTCAGGAAAGTGGATTTGAGGTCGCGCACGGCATGTCGGCAGAGGCTTCGGTTGTCAAAAAGGCAACTGGGGATTTGCCAAACCGCGGTCCTATGGGGCGCGATCCGTTCATCTCTCCCAACACGCCATACCTGCCCGGCAATGAATCGGTTTTCAGCCATATCGAGCCTCGCGCAATCGGGTCGTCTCTCGTCCTTCTGGCGCTGATCGGTGGGATCGGATACGGCGGTTGGTCCGTGCTGAACAAGATACAGCAGGTACAGGTGGCGCCAGTTGAACAGGCCCCGGTCGTGCTGTCGGATCTTGATCCGTTGCACGAAGCGCAAAGCCGTTCGCAGGAGCCAGAGATAGCCGGGTTGGAAAGCCCAAGTGCAGAGGCGCTTGACCGCCTCTATCGACCGCAGGCGTTGGACGTACCCGTTCTTGTTGCCCGTGATGCGCCGATATCGACGCTTGATCCGCGTACGGTAGGCACCTTCAGACCTCCAGAGGTTCCTGAAACGCAGATTGCCGATGTTCACACGGTCGAACGCCCTGCGTTGCCGCAGGTTGTAGAAAAACTTGATACTGCACTGCGGATTGTTGCTGTTGATCCAGCTTGGATGCGTGTTCGAGCGGCAGATGGTAGTGTGATTTTTGAGGGAACTCTTGGAACTGTTGAGCATGGCAACACCTTTGAGGTGCCTTTGACAGAAGAGCCACCTCAATTGCGCGCTGGTGCTGCTGGTTCGGTTTATTTCCAAGTAAATGGCAAACACTATGGGCCTGTCGGCGCGCCCGGCACAGTAGCTAAGGGCGTTGTGCTGTCCAAAGACTCGGTGTCCGAGCAGTTCATCGTGGCCGATCTCGAAGCAGACCAGAACAGTGCGCTCAAGCAATTGGTCGCCGAATTGCAAACTCAGGCGACAGAAGCGCCCGCCGAGTGATCTAACCATTGCGGTACCCCGGTCGCCGAACTATCTAAGGCGCAACCTAGGCAGACGCGGACCGGTTTTCATGTCTCTCAATCACGTACGTCCCTGGCGCGATATCTATCGCCGCAAATCCCGCCAGATCATGGTTGGGAACGTCCCGGTTGGGGGTGATGCACCCATCGCTGTTCAGACCATGACCAACACGCTGACGACTGACGTGGCCGGAACCATTGCACAGGTTCAGGCAGCAGCTGAGGCAGGCGCGGATATCGTGCGGATTTCGGTGCCGGATGAGGCGTCGTCAAAAGCGCTAAAAGAGATCGTGCGCGAAAGCCCCGTTCCGATCGTCGCTGATATCCATTTCCACTATCGTCGTGGTATCGAGGCTGCTGAAGCAGGCGCTGCATGCCTTCGCATCAACCCGGGTAATATCGGTGACGAAAAGCGTGTGAAAGAAGTCATCAAGGCTGCACAAGACCACAACTGCTCGATCCGCATCGGCGTGAACGCGGGCAGTCTGGAAAAGCATCTGCTGGAGAAATATGGCGAACCGTGCCCTGAGGCGATGGTCGAAAGCGGGCTGGAACATATCCGCATCCTTCAGGACAACGATTTTCATGAGTTCAAGATCAGTGTGAAAGCCAGCGACGTATTCCTGTCAGCGGCAGCTTATCAGGGTATTGCCGAGGCGACAGATGCACCGATCCATCTGGGGATTACCGAGGCTGGTGGACTGGTCAGTGGTACGATCAAATCTGCCATCGGGCTAGGCAACCTGCTTTGGATGGGCATCGGGGACACGATCCGTGTCAGCCTGTCGGCCGATCCTGTCGAAGAGGTCAAGGTGGGTTTCGAGATTCTCAAATCTCTGGGTCTGCGTCACCGCGGCGTCAACATCATCTCTTGCCCGTCCTGCGCGCGTCAGGGCTTTAACGTCATCAAAACCGTTGAAGAGCTAGAAAAGCGCCTTGAGCACATCAAGACACCCATGAGCCTGTCGATCATCGGTTGTGTCGTGAATGGTCCGGGTGAGGCGCTGATGACCGATGTTGGCTTCACCGGCGGTGGAGCAGGGTCTGGTATGGTCTATCTGGCCGGTAAGGCCAGCCACAAGATGTCGAACGATCAGATGATCGACCACATCGTTGAAGAGGTCGAGAAAAAGGCGGCAGAACTCGATGCTGCCAAAGAGGCAGCCGAGTAAAGCATAGCTTATTCAGGGCGTCGCCCGCGACCCGCGGCGCAGATCAAGTGACTGCTGGCATTTGTTGCGTTGCGCAGTGAATGCCGCCTCCCATCTCACCCAACGTGTCGACGTTAAGTGTGATGATTTCGCGACCAGGATAGTGCCGGGAAATCGCGTCCTGCGCGATCTGGTCGGTTTCACGATCACCGAATTCGGCAACGATTACCGCGCCATTGCAAACGTAGTAGTTTGCATAGGATGCGACGAATTCCTCATCGTCGATGCGGCGCTCAACCGGCTCGGGGATGACATCTACTTGTAGCCCGGCAGCGACAAGCACATCATGAGTGTCCAGGGCCGCCATATGGAACGGGTCAGCTGGATCCGGATCGTCCGGCAGGTTGATCAGGACACGCCCGGGGCCGGTAAACCTCGCCAGGCTGTCGATGTGGTAATCAGTAATATCCTCGTCCCAAACGCCTGCGGACCAGATCATGCGGTCGGCCCCGTATGCCTTCAGCAGTAGCGCTTCAATTTCATTGCGCGACATCCCCGGGTTTCGGTTGTCGTGTACCCATGAACTCTCATGCGCCATGAGCAAGCCGTGGCCGTCTTGTTCAACGCCACCCCCTTCACCGATCAGACCGGATTTGAGGAAGGGCAGGCCCAGATGTTCGGAAACACGTCTGGCGATTTGCGAGTCATTCGTGTTGATCTGCCTCTCGCCCCAGCCGTTGAACTGGATATTTGTGATGGCGAGATCGCCGTTTTCATTAACTACGAAAATCGGTCCAGAATCGCGGCACCAGAGGTCGTCGGTAGGAATGTCCCAAAGCTCGACGCTGGCAGAGAGCTTTTTGCGTGCCGATGAATGATCTTCCTTTGCAGCAAGCAGAGTGACGGGTTCAAAATCGGATATCGCATTTGCGATATCAGCGATCGTCTGCTGCGCCATTTTCCGGAAAACCCTGTCAGAGTGCACCCTGCGGTTCGCCGGCCATTGCATGAATGTACGCTGATGCGGGCCTTCCTCGGGTGGAACGAAATAGCCGGAGGTTGGGTTTGCGCTAAGGATACCTGGGCGTGTCATGAGGCCGAATGCTCCGCTGGCCAGCAACATTTCTCTTCTGTTCATCGCTATCTGCCTCTCAAGATCAACAGATTTGTTTGTGCAATCCAGCGGGCTGGCTGCGTATACGTCATCCAGGCCTGGTAAGTTCTCGCGATGGATAAGGGGCGGGGTGTCCGCCCCCTCTCAATCAGCTTTGATCAGCGCGAACGCCGTCGGCGATTTGCTGCATCTGATCTGCAGTCAGATAACCGCGCAACATTTCGGTTCCCAAAACAAAAGAGGGCGTGCCTGAAATTTTCATCCTTTGCGCCAGTGCGCGGGTTTGTGCGATTTCGTTGTTTACTTCGTCACTGTCCATAGCGGCAATGATCGCATCGCTGTCCAGCCCAAGACCATCCGAAATACGACGCAGAGTAACCTCGGAAACATCGCCACCGAATTCCATCAACGCATCGTGCACCTGTTTGTATGCATCATCGCCAGCAACGTTCTTGGTGGCCACGGCAAATCGCGAGGATAGCAGGGACGCTTCGCCAAGGATTGGGAATTCCTTGATCACCAGACGGATATTGCCGTCCTCTGACAACAGGCTTGCGACTTCTGGTACTGCTCGGCGACAATAGCCGCAGCGATAATCCATGAACTCGACAAGCGTGATATCACCATCAGGATTGCCGCCTACCCAGCTATATCCATCATTGAACAGTTCATCCGCATTCGCTGCGACCAGTTCCTTGTCAGCGACGGCTTCGACGGCAGCCTGCTGTTGTTCGAGAATGGTGATCGCTTCGACGATAACGCTGGGGTTTTCCAGCAGATACTCGCGGACCTGTTCGCCAAAAGCAGCTTTCTCCGCATCGCTCATCGAGTTGAGATCCAGCGCCGCCGCAGGGCTGGAGATCAGGGAAAGCCCCAGAAGGGCCGGTGCAGCATGTCTGAGGATCATTTCCGTTTCCTTTTCTCTTTCTTTGCTCGTTCCGAGGCAATCAACACATCTTGCGCCCTTTGCCAACCCGGAGAGCCCACGGGCAATTGCCCGACAGCACGTTTTGCATGGATGCCTGCATCGGCCAACCGGCCTTGCAAAGCATATCGTTCTGCGGTGACGGTCGATGCCATCCCATTATTGCCCACCTTGGAATAGGCAGAACCCAGATCCTGCATCAGTCGCGCGTTTCGATAGTCTCTTGCGCGAGCCTTTTCAAGGGCTTGCAGGGCGTTCTTCGTCTGGCCGTCGCTCAGCAGCGCGCGACCATAGCCAGCCAGAATGAGCGGGTCATTGGGCGCAAGCTCTACTGCTTTACCGTAGGCGTCAACAGCTTCTTTAACCCGACGGTTTTCCAGCAAGATCTGGCCTTTGAGTTCGTAATAGAACGGATCGTCAGGACGAACCTTGAGGGCGCCATTAATTGCAGCACGCGCACTCGCCAGATTTCGGTTCTGGTGATGTGCTGCTGCTTCGCGCATCAGGCGGATATCTTGCGCCGTTTCTTCTTTGGAGCGCCGCAGTGTCCATCCGGGGCTGCGCAGAAAAGCCGATAGTTTGCCTTTCACACGGGCAAACCAGTAGTCGGCATTCGGGTTGGACTTGGCCCTATCAGAAAACTCTTCCAAAAAGGCCTCGGCGGCACGCAAACGCTCGCGACTGGTCGGGTGCGATCGCATGTAAGGGTCTTGATTAATCGTACTCAACAACTCCTGACCCGCGAATTTCCGATGCAGCTCGACCATGCCGATCGGTGAAATCTCTGCCCATCGCAGATAGCTGGCAGCGCTTCGGTCAGCCGAAGACTCTTCGGCCCGTGTATGGCCCAGAAAGCTGCGTAATGCAGAGGACGAGGTTCCGGCTGCGATGCCTGCTGCAGCTTCGCCACCACCAGCAGCCGCAGCGACCAGTGCGAGTGCCAGACCCAGTTGAGCATTTCGCTGAGCTGCCCTCAGGTTCTCGGCGCGCCGGGCCAGATGACCGTTGGCGATATGGGCGGCTTCGTGGGCAATAACGGCCTGCAACATCTCGGGGCTGTCAACCGCCAGAATGAGGCCGTAGTTCACGTAGATCGTGTTGTAGTCGATGACGAAGGCGTTGAAAGTGCTGTCGTTTACGACAAGGACCTGTACCCGGTTGGTGTTCAGCCCAGCCGCGCGAAGGATTGGAAAGGCGAGTTCTCGTAAACCATGTTCGATATCCGGATCGCGTATCAGGCTTTGCGCATAGCTTTGAACCGCCGTTGCCATCCACATGCCAACAGCCAGTATCAGAGCCGGGATTGACGCCAGCCTGGATACGCGTTCAAAAGCCATGGCTGCAACATGGGAGATGGGCATGAGAAACTCAACCCGGTCCGGGGTCGATCCCTTCATCGTGATGGACGTGATGGAGGCTGCACGAAAAGCAGAAGAGGACGGGCGCCACATCATTCATATGGAGGTTGGTCAGCCAGGAACAGGCGCACCCAAAGGGGCGGTGCAGGCGCTGGCCAAGGAAATGGAGCAAGGACCGCTGGGCTATACTGTAGCGTTGGGTCTGCCTGCATTGAGGCAGCGGATCGCCCGGATGTATGGCGATTGGTACAATGTCGATCTGAACCCTGAGCGTGTCGTTATCACGCCGGGGTCTTCTGGCGGTTTTCTGCTGGCATTTACAGCGTTGTTCGATAGCGGTGATCGCGTAGGCATCGGCGCGCCGGGTTATCCGTCTTATCGCCAGATTCTCAAAGCGCTGGGGCTGGTGCCTGTCGATCTGCCTACCGCACCTGAACATCGGCTGCAGCCAGTGCCAGCAGATTTTGCTGGTATCGATCTGCAAGGGCTCATGGTCGCTTCGCCAGCCAATCCGACGGGCACCATGCTGGACCATGCCGCGATGGGGGCGTTGATTGAAGCGGCGCAGGGGCAGGGAGCATCGTTTATCAGCGACGAGATTTATCACGGGCTGGAATACGAGGCCAAAGCCGTCACCGCGTTGGAATTGACGGATGAGTGCTATGTGATCAACTCGTTCTCAAAGTACTTCTCGATGACCGGATGGCGTGTCGGTTGGATGGTCGTTCCCGAAGATCAGGTGCGTGTGGTCGAACGTATTGCCCAGAACATGTTTATCTGTGCCCCACACGCAAGTCAGGTCCCGGCACTGGCGGCGATGGATTGCGACGAAGAACTGCAAGGCAATCTGGATGTCTATCGCCGGAATCGTGAATTGATGCTCAAGGGTTTGCCCCAAGCAGGATTTACCAACATCGCGCCGCCGGATGGGGCGTTCTATGTTTATGCGGATGTCTCGGATCTGACCAATGACAGTCGCGCTTTTGCCGCCGAGATATTGGAGAAGGCAGGCGTTGCGGTGACACCGGGTCTGGATTTCGATCCCGAGCGTGGTCATGAAACGCTGCGCTTCTCCTACGCACGTTCAACTGCCGATATCGAGGAAGGTCTGGAACGTCTGCGCGTTTTCATGGCTGAACGCGGTAACGTTGCACTCAGTAGCGCCTGACGCCAAAAGCGTTCACAAAACCATGTCGGTGCTATAGGCTTTGCGCCGAACGATCTCGGGATAACTTGAGGCCATGAGCAGGATTTTCTATGTTCTAGCGCTGTTATGGGCGTTGACCGGCAATGCGCTTGCGCAGGATTTCAGTGCGCTTGCCAGGGTTATTCCCGATCAAAGCCAGATCACGGACAATGGCGCTTCGGGTGTTCGTCTGCGTATTGGTCTGACCCAGGGAGTGCCATATCGCGTTTTCACGTTGCAGGATCCGTACCGGATGGTGCTGGATTTTCAGGAGGTTGACTGGACTGGCCTTGACCGCGAGGCGTTTCTGAAAAGCAATCGGATCACAGGTGTACAGTTTGGAGCTTACGTCCCCGGCTGGTCCCGCCTTGTGATGGAACTTGGCGCGCCGCTGGCTGTGGATACGGCTGATATGCGCGTTGACGCAGCAACGGGGGCAGCGCTGCTGACGCTCAATCTGCGTGGAACTGACTTTGATACATTCGCGAAAGGTGCCGGTGCCCCACGCAACCCCGGCTGGGATTTGCCCGAGCCCGCGACGGTGGAAGAGGCTGAACCTCGCAAGGGTGATCAGCCTCTGCGCGTCATGCTGGACCCCGGACATGGTGGACTTGATCCGGGTGCCGAAGTGTCCGGAACCGATGAAAAAACGTTGATGCTAACCTTTGCGCGTGAACTGCGCGAGCTGTTGTTGCGGGCTGGCGGGTACGAGGTGGTCATGACCCGTGTTGATGATCAGTTCGTCTCGTTGGAACGTCGCATTGCGCTGGCACATCGGGCGGGGGCGCACGTGTTTATCTCGCTGCATGCAGATTCGCTGTCCGAGGGGCAGGCCCATGGCGCGGCAGTCTATACATTGTCCGAAGATGCCTCGGACGTTGCCAGCCTGAAACTGGCAGAGCGCCATGATCGGGGCGATTTGATTTCAGGCATCGACCTCAGTGGGTCGGATGATCAGGTCGCGGACGTGTTGCTGGACATGGCACGGCAGGAAACGAAACCGCGCACAGACGCGCTGGCACGGGCGATTGCCAACGGGATGGCACAGCAAGGCGGCCCGATGAATCGTCGCCCGATCCGCACCGCTTCGTTCTCTGTCCTAAAGGCAGCTGATATCCCTTCGGTTCTGGTAGAGCTTGGGTTTCTGTCCAGCCCCAGAGATTTGAAAAACATCAGGAATCCTGAATGGCGCGCATCGATGGCGCAAGGCATTTACAAAGGGCTTGAGAAGTGGCGGCAAGAAGACGTGATCAAACGGTCACTGATTGGACAGTGACCTGACGACGCAAACTGGCTAGAATGCGCCAAGGTGTTTTGACCCTTGGGCTGAGCGTCACTATATAGACGGCACCGCGAATAAAAGGCAGCAACGTGATCCGGTTCATTCTTTCGATTTTCGGGGCGATTTTCAGCCTAGTGACTTTGGGTATTTTTATGGCCGCGCTGGTTGTTGGTGCGGTCTTCTGGATGTATGGGCGCGATCTGCCCAGCCATGAATCCCTTGCACAGTACAAACCGCCGACCATCAGCAGAATCTATTCGGGCAAGGGCCAGTTGATCGACGAATTCGCGCAGGAGCGCCGACTGTTCACTCCGTCCGAAGAAATTCCCGACTTGGTGAAGCAGGCGTTCATCTCGGCCGAAGACAAGAACTTTTACACCCACCAGGGCTATGATCCACGCGGTATCGTTGCTGCCGGGGTTGAGGCGGTGAAGTCCAAGGGTGAAAACGTTCGCGGTGCTTCGACCATCACGCAGCAGGTGATGAAGAACTTTCTGCTGTCAGGTGACCGCCGCGCAGAACGCAAGATCAAGGAAATTATCCTCGCCACCCGGCTTGAGGATACGCTCGACAAGGAACAGATTCTCGAACTCTACATGAACGAGATCTTTCTTGGTCAGAACTCCTATGGTGTGACCGCTGCTGCACAAACCTACTTCAACAAGACGCTGCAGGAACTGGCGCCGCATGAGGCTGCAATGCTTGCCGCCATGCCCAAGGCGCCTTCGGATTATCACCCGGTCCGCCAGAAAGAGCGTCTGTTGGCACGTCGCAACTACGTTCTGCGTGAGATGCAGCAAAACGGCTATATCGATCAGGCAACGTATGAGACCGAAGTCGAAATGCCGTTGCGTTCTGTTCAGAACGGGGATTTCGAAAGCTTCCGCACTGCTTTGCCGCCTCGCGATTACTTCACCGATGAAATTCGTCGCCAGCTGAGCGAGGACTTTGGTGAGGGAGAGTTCTTTACCGGTGGCTTTACGGTTCGCGCTTCGGTGGACGAAGAGATGCAGGTCGAAGCGGCCCGCGCGCTGCGGGAAGCCCTGCAGAAATATGACCGTTCCCGCGGCAAATGGCGCGGCACGGGTGAGGTGATCGCAGAAGAAAAGCTGGGTGATGAGGCACAGTGGCGCGAAGCCCTGGCGATTCTTGAGATTCCGCGCGACGTTGTGCTGCCGACGCAGTGGTATCCCGCAGTTGTTATGGATGTCGCTGACCAGCAATTGACTGTTGGTATCGAAGATGGTCCTGCCAACGGTGTTATTCCGCGTTCAGACATCAAATGGATGCAGGGGGATTTCGCAGCCAATTTCAAACGCGGCGATGTCATTCTGGTGGTTGCTGGCGAGGAAGGTCAGTGGTCTGCACGTCAGGTGCCCGAAGTGCAGGGCGCGTTCATGGCGATGGACGTGAACTCGGGCCGCGTATTGTCGATGCAGGGCGGCTTTTCGTATCAAGACACGGTCTTCAACCGCGCGACACAGGCGCAGCGACAGCCGGGTTCAAGCTTTAAACCCTTCGTCTACGCCGCAGCTTTGGACAGTGGCTACAGCCCGGCCACCATCGTTGTGGACGCCCCGATTGAGGTGAACACCCCGCAGGGACTGTGGCGTCCCAAGAACTCGACAAATAAGTTCTAC
Organism: Ruegeria arenilitoris; assembly: GCF_013030265.1. Classification (GTDB taxonomy): domain Bacteria; phylum Pseudomonadota; class Alphaproteobacteria; order Rhodobacterales; family Rhodobacteraceae; genus Ruegeria; species Ruegeria arenilitoris_E. Next base: position 403,525 of record NZ_WPZQ01000001.1, on the reverse strand, counting down.
GGCCCGACACCACTGCGTACAGGGATCGAGATGTCCCGGAACCTGATGACCATTCGCCTCGCTCAAGAGGTCACGATGCCGGTTGTCGCCGGGTACGCCGAACGGTTTGGTGTCTATGACCGGATGGGCGCATTTTTGGCCAACTCATTGGGGGCCGAAGAAACCACGCTTTACAAAATGGTTGCGGCTTATGCGATGTTTGCCAATGGTGGTGAACGCGTAGAACCCACGCTGGTTGACCGTATTCAGGACCGGTTCGGCAAAACCATCTATCGCCACGACGACCGTCAATGTCTGGATTGCAACTCCAGCTGGTTAGAACCGGATGAGTCACCAACCATCGTCACCGACCGTGAACAGGTCATGGATGCGGTTACGGCCTATCAGCTGACGTCGATGATGAAAGGTGTGGTGGATCGTGGAACGGCATCCCGCGTTGTGAATCTGCCGGTGCCGACAGCTGGCAAAACCGGTACGACCAACGAATCCAAAGATGCATGGTTCATTGGCTTTACGTCGAACATCGTTGCAGGCTGCTACATTGGCTATGACCGTCCGCGTCCAATGGGGCGGGGGGCCTATGGTGGTACTCTCTGCGGTCCGGTTTTCCAGAGCTTTATGGAAAAAGCAGTCGAGAAATACGGTGGTGGTCCGTTCGAAGTGCCTCCGGGTGGGCATTTCATCAAGATCGACCGGTTCAGCGGCGCGCGCCTGCCGGATAACGCCTCAGGCGATTACGTCGTTGCCGAGTATTTCCGTGACGGCGTCGATGGCTTTATCGATCGTATCTATGACGGTGGTTTTGCCATGGGATCCGACCTGCCTCTGTTCGAAGAAGCCAGCTCGGGTCGTCAGGTAACCACGTCGACGGGTAACACCATCACAGTAGGACCAAACGCAAGCCAGGGTGATCTGCAGGGCGGCGGGCTTTACTAAGCCGCCGCTTGCAAGAACAGGCGCAACAGGTCCGCTTCTTTGTCTTCCGAAACCTGTTGGTGCGAACGCCAGTAGATTGACAATGCACATTTTGCAGCCGCCCATTTGGCTAGGCGTTCGGGCGTAATCGCCATCGCCTCTGAATATAGCTGTAGGCATTTCGCGATCTGTATGGGATCTCGCACAAGGTCCGGCATCCCTTTGGGATGTCGCAAGGCGTTTGCAAGCTCGAACGCCGGATCGCCGAGATAACCCTTGGCATCGATCACCTTTGGGCCAGCCTTGGTCAGTATGACATTGTCGGTGTGCAGATCTCCATGCAACGGAACCAGTGTCTGCTGACTATCCAGCAGTTCTCTGGCCAATGCTGCAGACTGCTGCATGTCGCTTTTTAGGTTAGGGTCACAAGTGTCTGTAAATTCACAGCGAAACAGAGGAGCGAAAACATCGTTTAGTGTTCTGAGACCGGAATTCTCCACCCGGGGCGAGCGATGCAGATCTGATGCTGCTTCGGCCAATAAATTCACAGCGGTTTCCGGGTCACCGTCGCGCGCCACATCCCCCAGTGACGGACCATCCAACCACTCCATCAGAACTGCGTTGTTCGCCTCTTCAAGAATTCGAACCGTACCGCGATCCTGCCACGCAGACAAAAGCCGCGACCCCGGGCCTTCGTTGCCGCGATCTGCCCGGCGATACACCTTAAGTGCCGCAACTGTGTCAGCCGTTTCGACCTTCCAGATGCGCGCATGGCCGGTATCTGCCACCATTGAAAGGATGGTCAGGCCCCATCGGTCCAACAACTCGTCCGGTGTATCCTTCATTCGCATCTCACTTGTCTTGTGGTGGCACGCACCTCTTGCTATCACGCAGGCCTGATTGAGCAAGTTGGGACCAGACCATGCGCGCCGAAACCCAGAACATCGTGGCGGAAATCCAAAAGTCGCTGGAGCTGCTGGAGCAGCGTATGGACTATGAGACCGCGCCGCACCGGTTGGAAGAATTCAACGCGCGTGTTGAGGACCCCAACCTTTGGGACAACCCCGAGAACGCGCAAAAACTGATGCGCGAGCGTCAGATGCTGGTCGATGCGATCGAGACATACGAGACGATCAAAACCGATTTGAACGACAATATCGAACTTATTGAACTCGGTGAGATGGAAGAGGACGAGGAGGTCGTCCAGGACGCCGAGGAGGCGATCAAGAAACTTGGGGCAAAAGCTGCCAAGAAAGAGCTCGAAGCACTGCTGGACGGTGAGGCCGATGGAAATGATACTTTCCTCGAGATCAACTCGGGCGCGGGCGGAACCGAAAGCTGCGACTGGGCCTCGATGCTGGCGCGCATGTACGTGCGGTGGGCTGAGAAAAAGGGATACACGGTCGAGCTGCAGTCAGAGACCGCGGGGGAAGAGGCCGGTATTAAGTCTGCGGCGTACAAGATCTCAGGTCATAACGCATATGGCTGGCTGAAATCGGAAAGCGGCGTGCATCGCCTCGTGCGTATTTCTCCCTTTGACTCGGCGGCGAAACGGCACACATCCTTCAGCTCGGTCTGGGTCTATCCCGTGGTCGATGACAATATCGAAATCGAAGTGAACCCGGCGGATATCCGGGTTGATACGTATCGTTCGTCGGGCGCTGGTGGTCAGCACGTCAACACAACCGACTCGGCCGTGCGGATCACGCACATTCCCACGGGTATCGTGGTTACAAGCTCGGAAAAATCGCAGCACCAGAACCGCGATATTGCGATGAAAGCCCTGAAATCCCGCCTTTATCAGCAGGAACTTGATCGCCGGAACGCCGAAATAAATGCGGCGCACGAGGCCAAAGGTGACGCAGGATGGGGCAACCAGATCCGATCTTACGTTCTGCAGCCCTATCAAATGGTTAAAGACCTGCGGACAAATTTCGAAACGTCTGACACCAAGGGAGTTCTGGACGGCGATCTTGACGGGTTCATGGCAGCTACTCTGGCTCTGAACGTTGCGGGCAAAAGCCGGTCCGAGGCGCAGGGCGAAGATTGACGAGAGGCGTCGGGACAGCATGTTCATGACGCTCCTTAAAGGGCACTGGCAGCTGATCCTGATCACCGTGCTGGTGTTCGTGTTTTGGAACACGCTTGTTATTCTGCCGCTCAAAATTCTGGTGGTGTTTCTGCATGAGCTATCCCATGGCATTGCAGGCATCCTGACAGGCGGTTCCATTGAGCGTATTTCATTGTCGATCCATCAGGGTGGCTATGCCCTGATCCGAGGTGGCAACCCGTTCCTCATCCTGACGGCAGGTTATCTTGGGTCTTTGCTGCTGGGGATGTTGTTGTTGACAGTTGCATTGCGTTCTCATGCAGACCGGTTCGTGTTGGGTTTGTTTGGTGGTGTGATGCTGTTGGTGACGCTGCTTTATATCCGCGATCCGTTTCCGATGGCGTTCTGTGCAGGTGTCGGGCTGGCGATGCTGGCAATGGCCCGGTTTCTGGAGCGTAAGGCCTGTGACATGGTTCTGCGGATCATCGGGCTCACCAGCATGATTTACGTACCCTACGACATTTTCGATGACACGATCCGTCGCCCGGGGGTTCGATCTGATGCCTATATGCTGGCAGAACAGTTTGGCGGAAACACAATGATTTGGGGCGGGCTGTGGCTGTTGATCAGTGTTGTCGCGATCTATTTTTGTCTGAAGAACCTGCTTGGTCGGGAAAGCAATCTGAGGTTCGATCTCAAGATTCGATAGCGGTCTCTGTCGAACAGGAAAAGATAGATCTAAACAGTGGCTTTAAATGATCCAAGCGCGTCGCTAGGCTGCCCGTGAGCAGCCAAAGGACACCTACCCATGGATCTGACCAAGGCATTTGCCAAGGACCTTCTGAGCGATCTGTCTGATCGTCGCCTGTCAGCTACAGAATTGATGCGCAGCACTCTGGATCGGATCGCGCAGGTCAACGGTCAGGTCAACGCCATCGTCGCATTGCGGGATGAGGACGATTTGATGTCCGAGGCGCAGGCAGCGGATGATGGGCCGAACCGTGGTGCCCTGCACGGCTTACCTATTGCAATCAAGGATCTGGTGAATGTGGCGGGTATTCCTTCGACGCAAGGATCACCGATTTACAAGGACCACGTTCCCGAATCCGATGATCTGATCGCCAAGCGATTGCGTGATGCAGGGGCAATCCTGATTGGTAAGACCAACACGCCAGAGTTTGGCTTGGGCTCACACACGTTCAACCCGGTCTACGGTGCGACCAGCAATCCTTATAACCCTTCGCGCACCTGCGGAGGTTCATCCGGGGGTGCTGCTGTGGCACTGGCCACAGGCATGGTCGCGCTGGCGGACGGATCTGACATGATGGGTAGCCTCCGAAACCCGGCAGCCTGGAACAACGTTTACGGGTTCCGCCCAACATGGGGCCGCGTCCCGTCCGAACCGGTAGGGGACGGGTATCTGCATCAGTTGTCCACCCTTGGCCCGATGGCGCGTAGCCCCGAAGACATAGGCATTCTGCTTGATGTCATTTCCGGTCCCGACATGCGACATCCGCTAGCTGGGCAATGCGATCCCGTTTCACCCGTTCAGATCGCTGATCTCAGAGGGATGCGAATTGGTTGGCTTGGTGACTGGGGTGGGGCGTTTCCCACGGAGCAGGGTATTCTCAATCTCGCTGCGGACGCTCTTAACGTCTTCGAAGAACTCGGAGCTGCGGTTGAGGTCGTGCCCCCTCCATTCGACGCGGATAAGATATGGGAGAGCTGGATTACGCTAAGATCGTGGAGCGTTGCCACCGGTTTGGAACCATTAATCGCTCAAAAGGCCGCTCTGAAGGATACGGCGCAATGGGAACTCGATCGGGGACTATCGTTCAGCGCGATGGATGTTCACCGTGCAAGTGTGCTCCGAACTGACTGGTTCCGTCGCTCTGTTGACTTGTTTGCAGATTATGATGCGCTGGTTCTGCCCGCTGCGCAGGTTTGGCCGTTTGAGATCGAACAGCCGTACCCGACCGAGATTGGCGGCGTTTCAATGGACACCTACCATCGGTGGATGCAGGTGGTAACGCCGGTCAGCCTGTTGGGGCTTCCGTGCCTGTCTATTCCCGCCGGGTTTGGTTCTGCAGGTTTGCCAATGGGCCTGCAGTTATTTGGCCCGAAGAACGCAGATGCAAAGCTGATTTCGATTGGTGCAGCTTACCATCAGGCGACTGAATGGCCGCAGAAGCGACCGGCAATGTGATGCAAGAATAAGAGCAGAGGAGAGACAGATCATGGATAGGCCCTTTGGTGTTCCCAAGATGAAACCTGTCACGACCGAAATGCTACGCGAGTCGCTGCGGTGCGCATGGCAGGATTTTCGGCGTGCACCTGTCTTTGGCCTTCTTTTTGCAGGGTTTTATGTCCTGGCGGGCTGGCTGATGACGTGGGTAACTCTCCAGACCGGGACAACGTACTGGCTGGTTCTGGCAGCTATCGGCTTTCCGCTGATCGGTCCTTTCGCAGCTGTCGGGCTTTACGAAGTTTCACACCGCTTGGAACAGGGCGAGCCTTTGAGCTTCGGAGCGATATTCGGCGTGGTCATCCAGCAGAGCCGCCGTCAGCTTCCGTCGATCTGCGCGATTATCGTGGTGATGTTCCTGTTCTGGTTCTTTCTTGGCCACATGATCTTTGCGCTTTTCATGGGGCTGGCCACGATGACCAATGTATCATCTTCGCTTGAGGTTTTTCTGACGCCAAATGGTCTGACGATGCTGGCCGTCGGCTCGGCCGTCGGTGCGGTGTTTGCGATACTTCTTTACATGCTGACGGTACTGTCGATCCCCATGTTGCTGGATCGCGAGCTGGATTTCGTGACTGCCATGATCTCAAGCTATGCATACGTCAGCACCAACAAGAGGATCATGTTCGGCTGGGGTGTCTTTATTGCGATCCTGACATTTGTGGCCATGGTGCCGTGGTTTTTAGGGCTGTTGATCGTGCTGCCATTGTTGGGTCACGCCAGTTGGCATCTTTATCGTCAGATCACAGAAGGCAGCCGTGATGTGCCTGACCCGGAAGCTGGAGTAACGACCTGAGAACAGGTACTACCTCGCTGCGCGGGCGCCACCCGTGCGGCGCTAGGCCCTACCAGAGGCGAGTTTCTTAAATGGTGCGGTTGGGCCGTGCCTAGCCTTGCGGCACGTCCCGACCCATTTTGATCAACCGATCCCGCAGTTGCTCGACGCTTGGCAAACCTGCTTCCAAAGCATGTACATAGGCATGGGTCAGGAAGAAACCGGCAGCATCATCGTCGGTCGTAGCGTCGGCTGCTTCTTCGTAAAGTGCTGAGATCAACTTAATGTCGCCTGCTGCATGGGCTTGCAGCAGGCGTGTGTTCAAATCGGTCATTCCGCTGCCAGATCGGTCCGGTGCGCCTCAAGCCGCAACGCGACCCAGTCATGAAACAGATGCGTCGGACCATCCATGGCGGGCGAGAAATGACCGCCATCGAAACCCGGCGCCGCACGACCGCGCTGCATACCCTCGACTACAAATACATCTTCTTCGAACACGACTTTCCACTGTTCAGTGTTCCGCGCACGAAGGTCTTTGTCAGTGTCAGGCGTGGCGTAGAACAGATGTATATGCTCCGAGGTCTTGTCCTGTGCCTCAGGTCTTAGGATGATCACAAAGGCATGATCTCTGTGAACGCCCAACAGCACGTTGGGAAAGACCGCGATGTATTCCGCAGCCTTGTCCCATTTGTCGCTCAACCCCTCGAAATCGGCAAACACATCGCCATTGTCGCCTTTCAATTGTCGGTAAACGAGCGTGCCCTGACCTGAATACAGGCCGGTCTCTTCGATATTGTAGTGATCTTCCAGTCGGGAGTAGCTGTTAAGGCCTGGATGAATCCAAGGCAGGTGATAGCTTTCGCAATAGTTCTCGACCGCCAGCTTCCAGTTGCAGTTCACGTCCAGCCGGAACGCGCTGTCCGCACCCCCGTGATACAAGGGTTTCTCGAACTCAGACCAACGCTCGATCAGTTTGGCGTTGGCATCTTCGAACTCGGGCGCTGTACCTGAGACATTGATCCAGACAATCTCGCGCCAGATGTGACTGCGCACCTCAATAAGGCCCAGTTCAGAGCGTTTTACATTTTCATGCGCATTCTGCCCGGGCCCGCCGACATGTGGCGTTGCGACCAACCGACCCTCGGTCGAATAACACCAGCTGTGATAGGGGCAGCGGATGGCCCCTTCGATTTTACGAGGCTCCTCGACCAGTATCATGCCACGGTGGCGGCATATGTTCTGGAAAACGCGGACAACACCAGAACGATCGCGAAGCAGCAGCAATGGAATACCCATAAATTCCAAGGGTACTGCATCTCCCGGTTCGGGGACGTCTGCTGTTACGGCCAGGCCTGACCAGCATTCCTGTAGCAGGGCCTGACTCTCTTCTGCGTGCAACGCAGGGTCGGTGTAGTGGCCGTTCGGCAATCCAAGAGCGTTTGCTATGGGCTTGCGAACTGCCGACAAATCGGTGGGTGTGCTGGCCATGTGGGTCTCCTCAATACTCTGCCAGCCTATGCACGAAGGGAGCTCGGTCGCTAATATTTCTGCGACCTCAGCTTTTCTCACAACGACACTCATGAGTGTTTATTGAGAAAATCAAACGCTGAGCATTTTAAGACTTTTCTTAATCAACCGGGGTTGGACGCCATTCTGGCGACTGCCAATGCGGCAGGGAAATCTCGACCCAAGTGGCGAAATTCAACATTCCGGGCAGCCGACAATTCTACGGCTGTTTCAGATAGATCGGCAACAAAACCCAACCATCGATCCTCTGGTTTATCGGATGACTTTGACAGCAGGAACATGCGACAGTCAGCGGCGCCATAGCGAGAGGCCAAAACGTAGAGCTTGTTGCCTGCACAGGCAACGAAGCCGCGTATTTCACGATCTCCGGGCAGTCGGGCGGGGCCTTTTGCTCGGGATAGATAGCTGCGCAATAGAGTACACTGTTGAACGCGGTACGCGTAATACAGGCTGTGGATCGCGGCTTCGGATTCAGACTGGGCGGTTTCAACGGCGTGATAAAACCCGTTTGGAAACTCTGCTTCTGTCAAGGCGGTAGGTCCGGAACCCAGAAACTGTGCCAAAGCTGCTCCGGCGGAGTATCCCCGGGGTGTCGATATTTCGTCCAGAGGCTTGAGCAGGATGCGGGCATCGACGTTAAAGAACCGACAGATCCGGTCCAGTACATCCGGACGCGGAAAGCTCTCCCCAGCCAGATATCGATTGAACTGCGTACGGTTTATCCCGAGCTGGCGGCAGAGTTCCGAGACAGAAGGGTATCTGTTTGCAAGCCGCCTCAGATTTGCGCCGAACATTTTGCGCAATTCTTCTGGGCTTCGGGTGTCTTTGATCATGTATGTCTCAGGTTTTTACCGCCATTTAAGGGAAAACAGGACCGATACGGTCCCGAAGGCCGCATTTCAGTCAAAAATCGTAAAGATGACCCCAGCGAACACGCCAAACGACGCATTGCGCGCTCGAAGCTAACGTGCCGGGCAGTAAAGGCAATAGGCTTTATGTTATTTTGCATGATCTTTTTCATGCGCTCAGTCAATTATGACTGACAGAGACCGGTGCAGTTTCGTCTGTCCGGGTGCCTGCTGTTTATAAGCAGGCCAGCCCCGGTCCAAATTGCAGTTTTCAGACCGGGGCAGTTGGTCGTTTAGTCTCCGCGCAAAAGCGCGGCAACGCCAGTTCTGGCAACTTCGGCCAGACCCAGCGGGCGCATCAGATCGGCAAAAGCGTCGATCTTGTCCGGCGCGCCGGTGATTTCAAAGATGAAAGAGTTGAGCGTGCTGTCCACTACGTTGGCGCGAAAGATATCGGCCAGACGCAGCGCTTCGACCCTTTTGTCTCCTTCACCCACCACCTTTATGATGGCAAGCTCGCGCTCGACCGAGGGGCCTTCGACAGTCAGGTCGTGCACATCATGAACCGGAACGATACGTCCCAGCTGCGCCTTGATCTGCTCGATCACCTGCGGCGTACCCGTGGTGACAATCGTGATACGGCTGAGATGGCCTGTATGATCCACCTCGGCCACAGTCAGGCTTTCGATGTTGTAACCTCGGCCCGAGAACAGACCAATCACTCGCGCCAGGACGCCGGGTTCGTTTTCAACGAGAACGGCGATCGTGTGGCGTTCTTGCACGTCCGAAAAAGTAGGGCGTAGGTTGTAGGCGGAATGGCGAGTAGAGCCTTTTTTGATATGTAGGGCAGACATTTACGTCCCTTTCATCATCTTGCGAAAGCCGGACGCCAAGCGCCCGGTAAATTCCGACGAATGTTGTTAAACCAGAACCGAACCTTTGGAGTCGATCACGCCCTGCGTCTCGGCCTCGCCCAGCAGCATTTCGTTATGCGCCTTGCCCGACGGGATCATGGGGAAGCAGTTTTCGTGCTTTTCAACCAGACAGTCAAAGATCACCGGACCGTCATAATTGATCATCTCCATGATCGCATCATCCAGATCGGCGGGGTCGCTGACCATGATACCTTTGGCACCGAACGCTTCGGCAAGTTTGACGAAATCAGGCAGGGCCTCGGACCAGGAATGCGAATACCGCTCGCCGTGCAACAGTTCCTGCCACTGGCGCACCATGCCCAGACGTTCGTTGTTCAGGATAAACTGTTTCACCGGCAGACGGTATTGTACTGCGGTGCCCATCTCCTGCATGTTCATCAGCCAGGATGCTTCACCGGCCACGTTGATGACCAGCGCTTCAGGATGAGCCATCTGAACGCCGATAGAGGCAGGGAAACCATACCCCATGGTACCGAGGCCGCCGGACGTCATCCAACGGTTCGGATCTTCAAAGCCCAGGTATTGCGCTGCCCACATCTGGTGCTGACCAACTTCGGTCGTGATGTAGCGATCATGCTTTTTCGTCAGTTCCTCAAGTCTTTGCAGTGCGTATTGCGGTTTGATCGACTTCTTGTTCTCCGAATAGGCAAGGCAGTTGATCTTGCGCCAGTCTGCGATCTGGCTTTGCCACTGTTTGACATTTGCAGCGTCTGTCTTGCGTCCGCGCGCTTTCCAAACCTTCAGGATATCTTCAAGAACATGGGCAACGTCGCCAACAATCGGGATGTCCACCCGGATCACCTTGTTGATCGATGACGGGTCGATGTCGATATGCGCCTTTTTCGAGTTCGGCGAGAATGCATCGATGCGTCCGGTGATCCGGTCATCGAACCGCGCGCCGATATTGATCATCAGGTCACAGTCATGCATCGCCATGTTGGCCTCGTAGAGGCCGTGCATACCCAGCATTCCCAACCAGTTTTCACCCGACGCAGGATAAGCACCCAGCCCCATCAGGGTCGATGTAATTGGGAACCCAGTCGCATCCACCAGTTCGCGCAGCAACTGGCTTGCGGCGGGACCCGAGTTGATAACCCCACCGCCCGTGTAAAACACTGGCTTTTTGGCGGTTTCAATAGCGGCAACAAGCTCGGTGATCTCTTCCAGATCGCCTTTCAATGCTGGCTGATAATGCGAAGTCGACGGTTTTGGTGGCGTGTATTCACCGCTGGCGAACTGCACATCCTTGGGGATGTCGATCAGAACCGGGCCGGGGCGGCCGGCGGTTGCGACATGAAATGCTTCATGCAGCGTAGATGCCAGGGAATCCGTATCCTTCACCAGCCAGTTGTGCTTGGTGCAGGGGCGGGTAATGCCAACTGTGTCAGCCTCCTGAAATGCATCAGAGCCGATCATAAAGGTCGGCACCTGGCCGGTCAGAACCACGATCGGGATCGAGTCCAGCAACGCATCCGTCAGGCCGGTCACCGCATTGGTGGCACCGGGGCCGGATGTAACAAGCGCAACGCCGGGCTTTCCGGTCGAGCGGGCATAACCTTCGGCGGCGTGGATGGCACCTTGCTCGTGCCGCACCAGAATGTGGCGAATGTCGTTCTGCAGAAAAATCTCATCATAGATCGGTAGCACGGCGCCGCCGGGGTATCCGAATACTGTGTCCACGCCCTGATCCTTGAGGGCTTGAACAACCATCTTTGCGCCGGTCATCTCACGTGTCATCTGCTTTGCTCCGTTCGCGACATGTGTCTTGCGTTTGACAAAAAAAAGCCCCCGAGATTTTCGGAGGCGCATGGGTTCGATTATGGTTTACCGTTACCGGCCCATGCGCGTGGTTCCTACGATTACGACTAGCGTTCTCATCGCCAGAGGCTCCTCTTTGCTTGCAGGGGACATTATGAGCGGGGGGAAGGGGCGTCAACAGGCAATCGCACCAATTTTCTATCTTGAGGGCGGTATTTTGCGACATTTTATTGCGCAGATTGACGCATGTCGGGAATTTCCGAGAATTTGATCGTGCATTTGGTGCTCATGGCACTGAATTGACTTGTCAGAATGCGTCAGGCCGATGTCCGAAACGGGCATGATCGGCGCCCCTGTCTGCGTCACGCTAAACCTGAGAGCGCAAACAAGGGAGGCGGAACATGTTACACGATCTGGTAGATCTTGGGCGGTATCCGATCGATCGGCCGGACTCACCGGCGTATGACAGGATGATCGAAGATTTGAAGCGCGAGTTGGATCAGGACGGATGCGCGGTTCTGCCCGGCTTTGTTCATGAAACCGGTATCGAGCTGTTGTTGCAGGAGGCTGACACTGTCGCGCCCAAAGCGCACCGGTCTTTCAACCGTACCAATGCCTATTTCACCAAAGACGATCCGCGTTTTGGGATCGCGCATCCAATCCGCCGCTTTTGTGACCGTTCAAACGCGTTTGTGCCCGCTGACAATTTTCCAGCTTCCGGTCCGCTGCGCAGGATCTACGAGTTTGAAGGCTTTCTGCCTTTCATTCGCGAAGCATTGGGAGAAGATGAGGATCGGTTCTTTAGATACGATGATCCGCTGGCTGATGTGATTATCAACGTGGTCGAAGAAGGGCAGGGCTTCCCCTGGCACTTCGACACAAACAACTACACCGTGACACTTGCGATTCAGAATGGCGAAGAGGGTGGGGCGTTTGAATATGCACCCAATCTGCGCAGCACTGAGGACGAGAATTTTGATGCGGTCGCTTCGATCCTTGACGGAAACATGGCACGTGTCAGGCAACTAGAGCTGCAGCCCGGTGATCTGCAGATTTTCAGGGGGCGATATTCTCTACATCGTGTCGCGCCGGTCAAAGGTGACCGCAGACGATATGTCGGCATTTTTTCATTCGTTGAAGCAGAGGGCATGTGTGGCGGGGTGGAGCGGACCAGACAACTTTATGGGCGAGTGCTGCCTCATCATTATGAACGTGAGGGGCTGAGGAAAGACCAGTTGCTGGATTGAACGGCTTTGACCGGTAAGATAGCGCTGTTTCAAACAGGAGATTCAGCGTGTCACAGATATTGCAACTCACACCTTTTGTTTTGTGCTCATCTTTGAAGAAGCAGATCGACTTTTACTGCGATCGATTGGGCTTCAACTGTGGTTTCACGCAGGACAACTATGCTTTCCTATCTTTGGGATCGGTTGCCATTCGCTTGCTTGAGTGTCCGCCGCGTGCAGATGGCCGACCCCTTGGGGATGAGCATTCCTTTTACATTGATGTAGAAGGGATCGATGAGTTGTACGAACAACTACGTTCGGGGTTGGACGATCTGCCCGAAGGTCGCGTACGCGCACCGTTTGACCAACCCTATCTGCAACGCGAGTTCCACGTGCTCGATGAAGATGGCACGCTTATATTCTTTGGAGAAGATATTCGGCCACGTTGAGGTCGAACTAAAAACCGACACCAGTGCCTTGCAGCATGCCATGTTCCATGGCGTATCGTGTCAGGCCTGCGGTCGAGGAAATGCCAAGTTTACGTTTGATGTTCTTGCGATGGGTCTCAACGGTTCGCACTGAAATATCCAGGGCCAGAGCAACCTCTTTATTGGATTTACCCTGTGCAAGCTCCAAGAGAATGGTTTGTTCACGCCCTGTAAGAGCCTCGCGCGCGCTGTCGCCTTTGGGTTCAAGTGAGCCACTGGCGCCAGTGCAAAGGTAACGCTCACCCTGCATCACGGCGTCGATCGCCTGTTTGATTTCCTCGGTCTGTACGTCCTTCAGAATGTAACCTCTCGCACCGTGGCTAAGAGCCGTAGAAATGTACTCCGGGCTGTCATGCATGGACAGGATCAGAACACGGGTGTCCGGCAGCCGTTCGAGGATGAGCTCGGTCGCGCTCAGACCACCCAGTCCGGGCATGTTCAGATCCATTAAAATGACATCCGGCTGTAGGAGGTTCGCCTGATCTACTGCTTCCTGACCGTTACTGAGCGTACCGACGACTTCGATTTCGTCATAGCTTTCCAGGATTGACTGAATGCCTTCGGCAACCATGGGGTGGTCGTCGACGATCAGGACACGGATCGTATTGGAACTCATGAACCGGCCTTTCGTTTCGGTGTTGCGTCTTCCTGCGGTGGCAGCAAGTGGCTAAGCGGCAAACTGGCCTCGATCACAGTGCCACTTTGCGCGCCGCGTGATGACAGAATGCGCAGGGAGCCGTCAAGCTGTTCGATGCGCTCCTGCATGTTGCGAAGCCCAATGCCGCTGCCTGATCGGTTTGGTCCGGTGCGCAATCCGCGGCCATTGTCCGTGATCCGCATGGTTGCACCTTTCTTGTGGCCGCGCAGGTCAATGGTAACACGAGTTGCGCCGGAATGGCGTTCGATATTCGTCAGCGCCTCTTGCGCAATACGGTAAAGAGCGATCTTGCTGTCCTGATCCAGACGGTTGCGGAAAACAACGGTGGTGAATTCGGTTTCAATTCCGGTGCGTTCCCTGAAATCATCGGTCAGCGCCTTGAGGGCGGGGCCAAGACCCAGATCATCCAGAACACCAGGGCGCAGGTCTCGGCTGATACGGCGAACCTCGGTAATAGCGGTGCCCAGATGCTCGATCCCTTTGTCCAACGGATCACGTGCGCCATCATCGTCGCCGCGGGACAAGCGGCGGCGAGTGTTATCCAGCGCATAACGGACACCAACCAGTATCTGGCTGATCCCATCGTGCAACTCGCGGGCCACGCGACCACGCTCTTCCTCCTGCGCATCGAAAACACGCTGGGTTAGTTCCTTGAGTTTGGCATCCGCCAAGCGGCGTTCGCGGATGTTCAGTAACATACCCGAGGTAAAGACGATCAGAACCGCCGCCAAAACAATCCCGCCAATATACATGAAAGTACGCTGTACGCGCGCCTCAACCTCGGCCCGGGCATTGGCAACGGTGGCCACAATGTCGTCGATAAAGACACCTGTCCCGACCACCCAGCGCCAGTCCTGCAGTCCCACGACATATGCAATCATCTGCGCCTCTTCCCCGGTCGAGGGCTTTTGCCACATGAAGCTGTGCCAACCGGCACCCTGACGGGCGAGACGAATGAATTCGTTTACGACGGGCGTGCCATCGCTGTCGGTCAAGCCTTCCCAGTTGCGGTTGATGAACTCGGTCTGGCGCGGGCTGACCAGATTATTTCCCTCATAGTCATAGACAAAGAAAAAACCATCCTTGCCATAGATCATTGCCGAGAGGATTTGTTTCACGAGGTTCTGCGCGATCTCATCATTTGGGGCGGCGCGACCATAGATATAGGCGAAACCGTTGCGTGCCTGAGTAACGTAGTTGCGCAACTCTTCTTTCTTGGCCTCGATCAGACGACGCTCGAGGGCCTGAATCTCACGCTCGGCTGTGGCCCGAGATTCATATGTCACCAACAGTGCAATTGCCGCCACAGCCACGACCAGCGGTAGGGCGGCCACCAGTGACAGCTTCTGTGCGTAGGTCAGTGAGACCAGATTTCGGAATCCCCTCATGGTCGAATCGATACGCAAGCCGAGGGATAATTGCAAAAAGAATGGGCATTTTAGTGCGGTAAAGCCTTGAGAATTCGGGTTCAGGCTTGAAATTGAGGCTAATAATTATCCGGAAAGCTGAAAAAAGCCCGTCCTCTACGCAGTACTAGGTATTCACATTCACATCCTCGTCATTAGGCTGGCGCGCACTGAAACGACTAAGCCCGGAGGAGTCCGGGTACTGAATATGTAGGGGAGGATCACTCATATGGATCGTCGTAAGTTTCTGAAAACGTCAGCACTGGGCGGCTCGGCCGCGGCGGCGACCGCTCTGGCGGCACCGGCATACGCGCAGGGTAACCGCACGCTGACTATGGTTACCTCGTGGGGCCGTGGCCTGGCTGGGGTATTTGACAGCGCGCAGCGTTGCGCCGACAGCATCAATGCTATGTCGGATGGCAGCCTGACCGTTGACATCAAGGCAGCTGGTGAGCTGGTTGGCGCGTTCGAAGTATTCGACGCCGTATCATCGGGCCAGGCGGACATGTATCATGCGGCTGACTACTACTTTGTTGGTCAGCACCCAGGCTATGCCTTCTTTACTGCTGTTCCGTTCGGTATGACCGCTCAGGAAATGGTGAATTGGTACTACCAGGACGGCGGCATGGAGCTGCATGACGAGCTGGGCCAGATCTTTGGTCTGAAATCGTTCCTGGCAGGTAACACCGGCGCGCAGGCAGGTGGCTGGTACTCGAAAGAGATCAACAGCCCCGAAGACTTCAACGGTCTGAAGTTCCGTATGCCGGGTCTGGGTGGTAAAGCTCTGGGTAAACTGGGCGCATCTGTTCAGAACATCCCGGGTTCGGAAGTGTATCAGGCGCTGTCGTCCGGAGCGATCGACGGAACCGAGTGGATCGGTCCGTGGGCCGACGAGAAAGCCGGCTTCCAGGAAATCACCAAAGTGTACTACACCGCTGGTTTCCACGAGCCGAACGCAGGTCTGTCGCTGGCAACCAACCGCGACGTCTTTGAAAGCCTGACACCCGCACAGCAGAAGATCATTGAGATCGCGGCGGCTGAATGCCACCAGTGGAACCTGGCTCAATTCCTGGCCAACAATGGTGCGGCCCTGCAGCGTCTGCAGTCGGGTGGCGTCAAGGTTATGGAATTCCCGGACAGCGTCTGGGATGCGTTCGGCGCAGCCAGCCAGGAAGTTCTGGACGAAAACATGGGCGATGAGCTGTTCAAGAAGATCCACGACAGCCACATGGCGTCGTCGGCGTCTTCGGCAGGCTGGCTGGACCAGTCTTCGGGCATCTACACGGCCCAGCGTAACCGCGTACGCGGCTAATCACATTCAATACGATCAATTGGTTTCCCCGCCTGTGCGGGGGAACCTTTCCTGTTGCAAATGCGCGGATTGGACAAAGCCGCTATAATCAGCATTGCAACTGATGCGACCTGGGGACAACATGCAGGACGATAACGGTATCTCCTTCTTCGGCGCCCTGTGGAACGGACTGGTCTGGTTCGTTCAGAACATCGCCGAAGCATTCTATAATTTCGGATACGCCATCACGCATCCGCAGCTCTGGCTGAACTGGTCGGACAAAGAAGCCATCATGCGCTTTGTCTATTATGGCGGATCGGTCGAGTTTTTCTTCGTGATCTTCACGCTGTTTCTGGTTCTGACGGCCATTGGCCTCTATTACCGGAACTTTATGTGGGGCATGGTGCGGGGCCTTGAGGCGTTCGCGAACACAACCGGGCGTTTCTTTGCCTGGGCAGGTTTGCTGATGGTGATTCAGCAGATCGTCATCGTATTCATGCAGCGCGTATTCGCGCGCCCCGACATGTCGTTCGGGCTGGGTATTCCGGTCCAGATGGACATCAGCTGGTACGCTGAGGAACTGAAGCTCTATAACGCAATGGTCGTTTGCCTTTGCTGTACCTACACATTCGTACAGGGCGGGCATGTTCGTGTTGACCTGATCTATGCAGGTATCAGCCACAAGGCCAAGCGTGTGGTGGATATGCTGGGTTCGGTACTGTTCATGATGCCAATGGCGGTGCTGACCTGGATGTACGGCTGGTACTTCATGTGGCGGCACCTGATCGTGCCAAAGCCTTCGGCAAGCGACACACTGGATCGGTTGGTGATGAAATCCCGCGCCTTGCGCTGGAACGTCGAAACCATCGGTTTCAGCCCCAACGGCTTTAATGGCTATTTCCTGTTCAAGATCCTGCTGGTTGCATTCGCGGCGATGGTTTTCCTTCACGCAATCGCATTCCTGTACCGATCCTATCTGGAGTACGTGGAAGGACCTGAAAGCGTTGGAAAATACCTCGACAAGGACAGCCTTGGCGAGGGCGAAGAAGCCTACGAAGGCGCACATTAGGGACGGAGACCCAGACTATGTTATTCGGACTTGATGGCGTCGAAATAGGCCTCATTATCGTATTTTTCTGCCTCTTCGGGGGCATCCTATCCGGCTTTCCGGTGGCCTTTGCCATCGGTGGCGCAGGGATTATCTCGTTCGGGATCATCGCGGCGTTGGACAGCGCCGGATTGTTGATCCATCAGGCGATCGATACCGGTTCGCAAGCCTATAGGGATGTAGTGAACTCGGGCATCAAACCCGACACGATATCCGTGTTCCGATACCCGGATTTGCCAAGGATCGCAGAGCCGGTTTTTGCATCGGGTTGGGAAACCGCTCTGGACCGCAACGTGTCGTTCATCGTTAACCGTATGAATGAACGTGTTCTGGCGGGCCAGTCGATTGAGACCCTGCTGGCGGTGCTGATGTTTGTCCTGATGGGCATCACGCTGGAGCGCTCGAAGATTGCAAACGATCTGCTGACTACAATGGCGCGCGTCTTTGGCCCGCTGCCGGGTGGTTTGGCCGTGTCGATTGTGGTCGTGGGCGCGTTTCTTGCAGCCTCGACCGGGATCGTGGGTGCCACCGTTGTAACCATGGGCTTGCTCGCGCTACCGACCATGCTGCGCAACAACTACTCGCCTGAACTGGCGACGGGTGTCATCGCAGCATCGGGCACGTTGGGCCAGATCATTCCACCGTCCATTGTTATCGTTCTGCTGGGTACGCTTGCCGGTGACCTCTATTCGACCGCACAGGAAACCCGCGCGGTTGAGGCAGGGTGTACCGACGCGCTGACCTATCTGGGTGAGCCTGCCGTGGTTTCGGTCGGAACGCTGTTCCAGGCGGCTCTGCTGCCGGGGATCATGCTCGCGTTGCTCTATGCGCTTTATGCGTTTGGCTATGCACTGCTGAACCCGGACAAGGCGCCTGCGGTTGCAATGTCGGGTGGCACGGGTGAGCCGATTACCCGCGCGGAAGGTCTGACTTGGCTGCTGGGTGCACCGGTTGCTCTGATTGCTGGTGCCTTCCTGCTGGGCAGTGTCGGTGTGATCGGTAGTCAGAACATCGCAGTATCGGGCTTTTCCGATGTCGGGCAGGGCGCGTCGCTTCGCACCAATGTCTCGGCTGAGTGTCAGGCTTCGATGATCGAACTGCATGGTCAGTCTGCCTGGGATCAGGCCGTGGCCGAGCAGGAAGCGATTGACGAGGCAGGCGGTGTGTCACAGGCTCAGCGTCTGAGCGAAGAGGAGATCGCGGCTGAACGTGAGGCCAAGATCGCGGCAGCTGCTCCGATTGGCACCGGCGTGGCCGTGACAGTTGTACTGCTGGCTCTGACGCTGGTTCTGGGTCGGGGTATCGCACCCTCGCGCCCGATGCAGCCTTTGATCCTTGGTGCTATTGGCCTGTTGCTTGTCTTGCTTGTCGATACCTTGCTTGTCGCGCCAACAACATCTTCGGGTGTGACGTTCCTGTTACTGGCGATACCGTTTGCGATTGCGCTGTACGGGTGCAAAGAGGCTGCGGCTCGATGCGCCACAAATGATCTGATCCGGGTGGTCTTCCCGCCACTGGTTCTGATCATCGCGGTCTTGGGCTCGATCCTTGGTGGTATCACCAACCCGACACCGGCCGCTGCGCTGGGTGCGGGTGGTGCGATCATGCTGGCCGCCTATCGCAAGCTGCAGGATGAGGGCCGTTCCGGCAAAGTGATCATCTGGTCGACCTTCGCAGTCATCATCTGTCTGCTGTTGGGTGTGAACTTTGATCTGCGCATCAATCAGGGTGGCGTTACGTTCGAGACCTGGGTGGCATTCGTTCTTGCCTATGCGGCGTATCTCTATGCGCTGTTCGGCTTGCTGTTCGGATGCTGGATCCTGTTTGCCAGTGGTGTCCTGACACCTGTGGTACGCGAGACCGCCAAGGTGACATCGATGGTGTTCACCATCCTGATCGGATCACAGCTTCTGAATCTTGTGGTGATTTCGTTTGGTGGTGAGCATTACATCCAGCAGTTCCTGAAGAGCTTTGACAACGAGTTCACGGTCTTCCTGATCGTGATGCTGGTGCTGTTCATTCTGGGCTTTGTGCTGGACTTCCTCGAGATCATCTACATCGTGATCCCGATTGTTGGTCCGGTGATCTATGGCGGGTCGTTCGATCCGAAGTGGGTCACCATCATGGTTGCAGTGAACCTGCAGACATCGTTCCTCACGCCACCGTTCGGGTTTGCCCTGTTCTACTTGCGCGGGGTGGCACCCAAAGAGGTCACGACGGGCCACATCTACAGAGGTATCATCCCGTTCGTGATCATTCAGGTGGTCGGTATTGCGATCCTTTGGTTCTTCCCAACGATCGTAACGATCGTTCCGGATCTGATCCCGAATTAAGAGATCGCATAGCAACAAGACACAACCGGAGGCCAAATGGCCTCCGGTTTTTCGTTTCAGACGTCGGTTTTTGCGTGGGTTAGTTTGGCGAACTCACGCTCTGCACCGTGATCGATCTCCAGATGGGTGACATCCAGTGTGCCTGCGTTCGGGTCGTTGAAGACAGAATGGTCCATCTTACCGACCCTTTGCGCGACGATCGTGGTAACTACCGCGTCTCCGGTGACATTCACGACAGTCCGCATCATGTCTACGATCCGGTCAACCGCCAGAATGATGGCGATCCCTTCAAGTGGCATCCCAAGCTGGTTCAACACCATGGCCAGCATGACCATGCCGACGCCCGGCACCCCAGCCGTACCAATGGACGCCAGAACCGAGATAGAGATCACCGTCAGATATCCGCCCAGACCTAAATCGATGCCGTAGACATTGGCCAGAAACACTGTCGCGACACCATGCATGATGGCGGTTCCATCCATGTTGATCGTTGCCCCCAGCGGAATACCGAAAGACGCGACCGAACGGTCAACACCAACGCGCTGTGTCACGCATTGCATGCTGGCCGGGATCGTTGCGTTCGAGCTGGAGGTTGAAAACGCGAAGACCTGAGCTGAGCGCATCTTGCGCATGAACATGCGTGGGTTCAGTCCTGTAAATGCATAAAGCAGCACCATCAGCGTTACACAAAGGTGGAAGACCAGCGTCAGGCTGATTGTTGTCAGATAACCGATGACCGGTGCGAACAGGCTGAATCCTTCAAGGGCAAAGGTTCTGGCGATCAGGCAGAAGACACCGATCGGCGCAAAGGCCATGACGATTTCGACAATCTTCATCGCCAGTTCGTTCATGAATTCACATCCTTGAACAAACGCTTTGGCTTTGCTGCCGATCATCAGGACGGCAACGCCAACCACGACGACATAAAAGATGATCTGCAGCATCTCACCGTTCGCCAGTGCATGCACCGGGTTCTTGGGAATGATGTTTGCAAGTATGTCCCACGCGGTTTGTTGAGACGCCACAGCGACGTTCTGATCAGCAAGGTGCATTCCCGAAAATCCGGTGCCGGGACCAATCAGGCTGGCAAACACCAATGCGGTGGTTACGGCCAACGCAGTTGTTGCCAGATAGGTAACGAACGTCAGCCCACCTACGCGCCCTAATACTCTGATGTCACCGATACCGATGACGCCGCAAAGCAGAGAAAAGACGACCAGAGGCACTACCAACATCTGAAGCGCATTCAGAAACATCTGGCCGATCATACCGAACAGACCATTTACCAGATTGTTCTCGAGAAACGGATAGCTCCAATAGTTCAGTATCAATCCAAGAACGGTTCCCACAACCAGGGCAACCAGGATTTGTGTCGTCAGGTTTGCCGCAAGCAGTTTACGCGTGGCGTACATCATTTGCTTTCCCCCAAAATAATACCAAAGCGACGGGCCGGGGACCCGTTGCTGCAATCGATAATTCAATGATGTCAAACGGCTGTGGCCGCTGAATTCCCGCTCGGTGCAACAGTGCACGAGGTCAGCGATATCTGGTGACCCAGCGTCAGTTTTCAACTCTCCGCTGAGCGCGATCACCAAAAACAAGCGCCTAGTTTCAGCCTAAGCTATTGATCGGCGCGTGCTGTAGGGCTGTGAATATGTGATTTATTTCAGGTGGTTGCCAGTTACGCGAACTGAATCAGATCCCAGCGGTTTCCAAATGGATCGCGCCAAACTGCCACAGTGCCATATGGCTCGTGTCTGGGCTGTTCCTCGAATTGAACGCCATTTGCAACCATGGCCGCGTGATCCCGCTGAAAATCATCCGTTTCGAGGAAGAATCCGACGCGGCCACCGGTTTGATTGCCGATGGCGGATTGCTGTTCTTCTCCGTCTGCCTTGGCGATCAGCAGGGACGCCCCGCTTGATCCCTTTGGGCTCAACCGAACCCATCGTTTGCCACCACCCAGATCGATGTCCTGCGTTAGCTCAAAGCTCAGCGTTTGGGTGTAAAATGCGATGGCGTCATCGTAATCCGGCACCACGAGGGTGACCGCATGAAGGTTCTGCTGCATGGGAATTTATCCTTTGGTCGGATGCCGATCCGGAAGTTGGATATTGGCAACCTGCTCGGCAATCGGAGGGGACGACAGCGGATGCTGAGCCGTTTCGGCAAACTCATCCGGGTCTTTGATGCTTTGCCACTCACCCTGCACATAGGCTTCGAGGCCCGAGAACTTGGCTTTGTAGCCCATTTTCGGGCTGCCCGGCACCCAGTAGCCGAGATAGATGTAAGGCAGACCTGCCTCCCGCGCGATATCGATGTGATCAAGGATCATGTAGGTACCCAGCGAGCTTTGCGGCTGCTGCGGGTCATAAAATGAGTAGACCATGCTCAGCCCGTCATCCAGAACGTCGGTCAGGCTGACCGCAATCAAGTTTCCGGTTTCAGGATCTGCGTATTCCACTACACGACTGCGGATCGGCGTCTCTTCGATCATTGCAGCGAACTCGAACACATCCATATCTGCCATACCGCCATCGGCGTGCCGGGCGTCCAGATAACGTCGAAACAGTTCATATTGGTCGTCCGTCGCCCAGGGCGATGTGGCGCGCCGCTCCAGATACGAATTGCGTTTGGCCGCGCGTTTCTGGCTTTTGGTTGGGCGGAAGGCCGAGACGTCGATGCGCGCCGACAAACAGGCGGCGCAATCGGTGCAGGACGGGCGGTAAAGGACATTCTGGGATCGACGAAACCCTTGTTGCGACAGCGAATTGTTCAGCTGATCCGCGCCTTCACCCTGCAAGGCGGTGAATAGCTTACGCTCCATCCTGCCTTCAAGGTAAGGGCAGGGTTGTGGAGCCGTCACATAGAACTGTGGCGCTATTGGCAGCGTGTGTCGCATGAAGGTCCCGTGTTTCCTCGGAACGGATGATAGCAACCGTTCCGGGACGCGCCAAGTGATTCACTTCAAGACTGGCTTATGCGCGCTGATTGATCATCACAGTGCCAAGGAAGGCGTCTGTCAGGCCCTGACAACGGGCGCTGGTCAGCATCATGATCACTGAAATGATCTGGATAACGGGGAAGGCCATGCTGACGAAATACCCGGCCGTATGGGCAACCGCTTTACCGGTATCCATTCGCGCGCCAAACGCATCGCGCAACTCGATCCCCATGAAACGCATGCCCAGCGTGGCTGACCCGTTCGCGATTGTCACAACGCGATACACAAAGCTGACGACCATATAGATCAGCGCGAGGATAAAGAACCCGAGCCCAAAGGTCAGCACAATGGCGACTGTGCAAAGTAGTGAGATAAAGGCGATATCAAACAACCAGGCAATAAAGCGTTTGATCGCCACAGATTGATAAAACTCCGGTTGGCGATCAGGGTCAGGCAAATGGTTCATTTCATGAAGTCCAGGTGATGGGTGTCAAAGGCCCTGACCCGGGATGCGGGGCAGGGCAAAGTTGTCTTGGGCAGGTCAGGCAGGATTGCCCGACTCGGCCTCATTCTGGTTGTCGCGGGCGCGTTCGTCCATGAACTGGTCGAATTCGGCTTTGTCTTTAGCTTCGCGCAGACGACGCAGGAAGGATTCGAACTCCTGCTGTTCACGCTCCAACCGTGCCAGCGTGTCGGCCTTATAGGCATCAAACGCGCTGTTGCCTGACGGCTTCATGGCGCTCATGTGGCTCTGCCAGGATTTGCGGTGGCTGCAGGATTTGCTGAACATGCGTTTGCTCCAGATCATATAGGCAAGAAAGGCCAGGCCGATAGGCCAGAAAAAGATAAAGCCAAGGACCATGGCGGCAATCCAGGCGCCTTTGCCCTTGCTGTCTAGCCAGGCTTCACAACGGTGAAGCCATCCCGGATTTTCTGGGACGGTGTGTTCGGACAATGCGGTCATTGGGGTTCTCCAGGTTGATGTAAATTCCTTTCACATTGTCTAGATGGGAAGCCTTGGACTGGTTGCAAGGGGTGTATGTGAAAAAGATTTACATTTGGCCGAATGCAAGATGTTTGATCGGCAGGCGAAAAGGCAGGATGTGTCGAATTTACCGTTGAACTCGAAACAGGTTCTCTCAAACTCTGACACCAGTGTTTGCAGCAAGACAGTTTTGAGAAATCTAGAAGTCGAAACCGGTTTGGATGGGGGGGTCGTAGGGGGATATTAGTTCTTCACCGTTTGCGCCCGGCTTGATTGGCTTTACGGTATGATGCTCAAATCGACCTTCGTATTTCGTACCAAGTGTCACTTGTGCGTCCTGCGGAGTGATGACGCCTGTTAGCCAATCTTCAATTTCTTCAGGCGTCAGAATGACCGGCATTCGATTATGGATATGTGCGATCTGAGAGCTGGGATTGCGGGTCATTATGCTGCAACTGTGGCCTCCATCTTCTGTCCGGTAGAAGCCCGCAAAGAACATCGTGGGTGAGTTGCTTTTAACAGAGATAAACACGGGACAATCGTGACCCTGGCCCTTTGGCCATTCATAGTAGCCAAGGGCTGGTACGAGACAGCGCCCGTTGTCCCAATAGTCCTTCCAGAAACTGACGTTTTCGATTTTTGAATTGATCAGAGGCTTCCGACTGCGGGGATCTTTGATTTGCCAACGCGCCGATGTAATTTCCGCACAATCACCATCCCAGCGGATCATGCTGACCTGGTCGGTTGGCGATATGTTGAAACCTCCTGATGGCAATTGCTCGGGAAGGTGAGGGGAGACTTTTCCATAAAGAAGGGCCTCCATAATCGCCAGCATTTGTCGCTGTGTCAGATGGCCGGCTGCAAATTTTCCACACATGGGAGAAGGTTAGGCGGATTGGGTAATTGGAACAAGTAAACGGCAAAATAAAGTACTTAGATTGTCGGGGCGACGTTGTTGTACATCATTGTCGTCTGGATCGGCTCTCGATCCGTCGCATCAAGGTCCCCATCCCCTAAAATGCTTGTCCGACCTGACAGTCTTGTTTGCAATTCTGGGGAATGAGGCGGTTTAAGTGTTTTAGCTGGTTAGGCAGAGGTCGATTCAAATGAAATTTCGAACGGTATGTCGGGCAAATACACCCACCGGTGAAAAACCGTTTTGAAGTTACCGGGTATCATGGCGAGTTCGTGAGTAACTCGATGGCCTTCAAAGTATCCTATGATCGTGCCGCCTCACGTCTTATGTTCGAGCCATAGCGCGAGGACGGCCTTCATTACATAACGCGTTTGCGATGCTGGTTCATTTGCAGGCTTGTGTGTCAATGAAATCAAGATTTGCAGATGAAACCTTGTTTTAACGCTGTTTGAAAAGCACTAGGGTTACATGAACTTATTCTGCCGGAGCTTTTTGTGAACACCTTTCTTAACCGCTCATCCGCATTTATCCGGATCGCTCCGGGCTCTTCTGGGTATCTTTAAAAACAAATGTCAAACTACATTCCGACTATGGAAAATACAGAAAACAAGACCGCCCCTACGCTTGATGAGATCCTGACACTCGAGAAGAAGGTGTGGACAGCGTTGGTTGAAGGGAATGCAGAGGCAGACCGTGCATTGCTAAGCCCGGACTTTCTGGGGGTTTACCCGACAGGGTTTGCAAACCGAGACGATCATGTGGGTCAATTTGCTGATGCGCCGACTATGGCCAGATTTGAACTCAGCGAGACCAAGCTAAGGGTGCTGTCACCTGATATCGTGTTGCTTTCCTACCGCGCAGATTATCAAAGGCCGGATGCGGCCGAGTGGGAGGCGATGCTGATCTCTTCACTTTGGGAGCGTCGCCTCGGCGTTTGGATCAACAGTTTCAGTCAGGATACTCCGACAGAGGCCAAGTGATAGGTTTGTCCCATTGACGCCGTGCGATGGGGCTGCGCAATTTGCCTCTATGAAAGATGTTCTTGCCATCAACCGTGTTCCGCGCCCCTTCGATCCATCTCTTGGTGAGGAGGCGCGTTCGTTTGTTCCGGATTTGACACCCGAGCAATCCGAGTTGATCACGGGGACAGCAGGGTCCAGCCCATACCTAAAAGGGCTGATCGAGCGTGAGAGGGAGTGGCTGCCACAAGCCATGCAACACCCGGATCAGGCATTGGCCGAAGTGATGACGGCTGCGCGTGATCTTCCCCCCGACCAACTTAAGCCGGGTCTGCGTCAGGCCAAGCGTCGCATGGCGCTATTGACAGCGCTTGCGGATCTGGCAGGTGCGTGGCCATTGGAAAAAGTGACCGCAGCGCTGACTGATTTTGGTGCACTTGCCGCAGATGTGGCGGCAAAGGCCGAGATCGCAAACCTGATCCGTCGTGGCAAGCTGCCAGGTATGACGGATGATGACCTTGAAACCGCTGCTGGGATGGTGATCCTGGCGATGGGCAAGATGGGTGCACATGAGCTGAATTACAGCTCTGACATCGATCTGATCGTGTTATTCGACGAGACCCGATTTGATCCTGATGACTTTTATGAGGCGCGTCAGAGCATGGTGCGCGCGACACGGAATTTCTGTGCAACACTCAGCGACAAAACAGCAGACGGCTATGTTTTTCGCACCGATCTGAGGCTGAGGCCCGATCCTGCGGTCACGCCTGTCTGTCTGGCGATGGAAGCGGCTGAACGCTATTACGAGAGCCTTGGTCGGACTTGGGAGCGCGCAGCTTACATCAAGGCACGACCGTGTGCCGGTGATCTGTCGGCGGGAACAAAGTTTCTGGAAGCACTGCGCCCGTTTGTCTGGCGGCGACATCTGGATTTTGCCGCGATACAGGACGCCCATGATATGCGCCTGCGGATTCGGGAAAACAAAGGTACTGGCGGTGCCCTGTCCATTCCGGGGCACGACATGAAACTGGGGCAGGGCGGAATTCGCGAAATCGAGTTTTTCACGCAAACCCGACAGTTGATTGCAGGCGGGCGCGATCCGGATTTGCGGGTTCGTGGAACTGTTGAAGGTTTGGCAGCCCTGTCGTCTAAGGGATGGGTGCCGCAGGATGTGGCTGACAAGCTGACTGATCATTATCGTGCCCATCGCGAAGTCGAGCATCGCATCCAGATGGTGCACGATGCCCAGACACACAAAGTGCCACAATCCGATGATGGCATAGAACGGGTGGCATGTCTGATGGGGCTCAGCAGCGAAGAACTGACATCGGACCTGACCCGCCGCCTGACCGAAGTACATGAACTGACCGAAGGTTTTTTTGCTCCGGGGCCCGGTGTCGCGCCTGTGGCTGCACAGCCTGTCGAGTTCGACAAAGGTGTATTAGCACGATGGCCCACATATCCGGCCCTGCGTTCGCAACGGGGTGCACGGATATTCGAACGGCTGAAGCCCGAGCTGATGTCGCGTTTGGCAAAGACTGCCCAACCAGAAGAAGCTCTGGTTGCACTGGACGGGTTTCTTTCCGGGTTGCCTGCAGGTGTTCAGCTGTTTTCCCTGTTCGAGGCTAATCCGCATCTGATTGATCTGTTGATTGACATTGTGGGCACCTCTCACGCGCTGGCCACCCATCTGTCACGCAATGCATCGGTGTTCGATGCTGTGATCGGGGGCAGCTTCTTTACCGATTGGCCAGGTCAAGCCGATTTGCAGGCAGAACTGTCACAGCTGCTTTCTGCCGAAGCCGACTATGAATCTCAGCTCGATCTCGCCCGCCGTTGGTGCAAGGAATGGCATTTCCGGGTTGGTGTTCATCATTTGCGGGGATTGATCGATGGCGCTCAGGCAGGGCAGCAATATGCCGAACTGGCGCAGGCGGTGATTACCGCCATACTTCCCTTTGTCATCGAGAATTTTGCGCGAAAACACGGCCCGGCACCCGGGCGCGGTGCGGCCGTCCTGGGGATGGGGTCTTTGGGGGCAGGGCGGATCAACTCGCAATCCGATCTGGATATGATCGTGATATATGATCCGCAGGATCAGGATATGTCAGACGGTCCCCGACCGCTTGCCACGCGCACTTACTATGCTCGTTTTACCCAAGCATTGATTACGGCTCTTGCTGCTCCGATGGCGCAGGGTCGGCTGTATGAAGTCGACATGCGGTTGCGCCCCTCTGGTAATCAGGGGCCGGTGGCAACCAGTTGGCATAGTTTCACCAATTACCAGCAGAACGAAGCCTGGGTTTGGGAGCATCTTGCCCTTACGCGGGCGCATGTGGTGGCTGGTGATGATGGGTTGGCTGAAGACATCGAAGCGTTCCGTTCGGAGTTTCTGTCACGACCACGGGACCACGGCAAAGTTCTGCGCGAAGTTTCCGAGATGCGTGGGCGCCTTGCGGCGGCCAAGTCTCCGGCCGGGATCTGGGATGCGAAAAACGGCGCAGGCCGCCTGATGGATATCGAACTGATTGCCGAAACCGGAGCTTTGCTGTCGGGGACAACCAAACGTGATGTACATTCGGGATTGGATGGCGCAGTCGCTGCCGAATTACTGGATGTCGCGCAGGCGCAAACGCTTAAAGACTGTTACGATTTATGCTGGTCCGTACAATGCGCGGCACGGCTGTTGTCTGGCAAGGTGATCGAAGCTGACAAGATTGGCGAGGGCGGCACGGCCTTTCTGTGCCGTGCTACCGGCTTTGAACAGGTCGAACAGTTGCAGGCTGCGCTGCAGGAAAGTTATGACACCGCTGCCGCATTGATCGGAGCCGTGGTTGAGGGGGACGAAAATGGCACGCAGTGATGATCCGAATGATCCAAAGGGCCTTATCCGAGAAGCTTACCGCATCGAAGGCATCGCTTTGCCTGAGTGTCGAAGCATCTTTCTGGACTGGGCGCTTAGCCTGCCTGATGACCGTGACCAGCAGCAGGCTTTGTCCGACCTGCACACAGTGTATTCTGGTCAGGATGCCGAACACCCGATGACACAGGTGCTGAGCGAGGGGTTGCAGGCTGCACAAACGCCCAAACGGCGCGGCGGCTGGCGCTCGCGCCCGCGCTAAAGGGCTTTTACACCCGCATGTTCGGGACTATGAGGGCGTCATGACCCAGACTTCCTCTTCCGACCGCCCACGAATCCGTTTGAAACCCAAAGCCAACGCTCGTGGCGTGCGTCACGGATTTCCTTGGGTGTACGCCAATGACATTGTCACCGACCGGCGCACCCGCAAGATCGAAGCCGGAGCGCTGGCGGTCCTTGAAGATGACAAGCGTCAATCAATGGCTTTGGTTGCGGTCAATCCCGCATCAAAGATCATGTGCCGCATTCTGGATCGCGATCCCTCTGCTGAGCTCAATGCAAATTGGTTCGAGGCCCGACTGCAACGCGCGCTGGAGATGCGAGAACGCCTGTTCGACAAACCCTACTACCGTCTGGTCCATGCCGAGGCGGATGGATTTCCGGGAGTGATCATTGACCGGTTTGGTGACGCATGTGTTGTTCAGCCGAATGCGGCCTGGGCTGAGTTGCATCTTGAACTGCTGACAGAAGCTCTGATCAAGGTGACCGGCGTCAGCACCGTAATCAAGAACGCATCAGGTCGGACCCGTGGATTGGAAGGTCTGGACGATGTCAATCTGACCTTGCGGGGCGACGCACCTGACGCTCCTTTGCCGGTGCCGATGAACGGCGCGACCTATATGGCAGACCTTACCGGC
Source organism: Ruegeria arenilitoris (assembly GCF_013030265.1). Taxonomy (GTDB): domain Bacteria; phylum Pseudomonadota; class Alphaproteobacteria; order Rhodobacterales; family Rhodobacteraceae; genus Ruegeria; species Ruegeria arenilitoris_E. The sequence continues at coordinate 374,381 of NZ_WPZQ01000001.1, read as the reverse complement.
GGGCAGAAAACAGGGCTGTTCTACGATCAGCGCCCAAACCATGCCTTTGCAGCCAGATTAGTCCAGCCGGGAGCACGCGTGCTCGATGTGTTCAGCCATGTCGGCGGTTTCGGGCTGGCAATGCTGGCAGGTGGTGCGGCACAGGCTTTGTCGGTCGATGGCTCTGCCGCTGCGTTGGAACTTGCCACAGAAGGTGCCAATGCCTCGGGTTTCGTTGACCGGTTTGAAACGCGTCAGGGGGATGCCTTTGATGTCTTGACGAAACTTGGCGAAGAATGCGCTGAATTCGACGTTGTCATCTGTGATCCACCTGCATTCGCACCGTCCAAACAAGCGCTCGATGCCGGGCTGCGCGCCTATGAACGAATTGCACGGCTCGCTGCGCCCCTGGTCAAGCCGGGTGGCTATCTGGGTCTTTGCTCGTGCTCTCACGCGGCGGATTTAGGGCGGTTCCGTGATGCATCCTCGCGTGGCATTGGTCGGGCAGGCCGGCAGGCACAAATGATCCACACGGGATTTGCCGGGCCTGATCATCCGCAACTGCCGCAACTGGCTGAGAGCGGTTATCTCAAAGCCGTGTTCTACCGGTTGTGAAGGCAGTTCTGGATACTTGCGTCATCTACCCCACAGTGATGCGGGAGATGTTACTGGGTGCTGCGGCCATAGGGCATTTCACGCCAATCTGGTCAGCGCGCATCCTTGAGGAATGGGCTCGAGCTGCCCGTAAGCTCGGACCTCAGGGCGAAGCGCAGGCACGCGCCGAGATCGCATTGGCGCAATCCAAATGGTCCGATGCCGAACGCCCAGCCGCTCCGGGTATCGAACAACGGCTCTGGCTGCCGGACAGTGCAGATGTTCACGTCTTGGCGACGGCCGTCAGTGCCTCGGCGGATGTAATCGTTACCGTGAACGCCAAGGATTTTCCCAGAAATATACTGGCGGAAGAGGGGCTTGAGCGAATTGATCCGGATGCACTGCTGCATCAGTTTTGGATCAAGGATCCTCAGGGTATCGAAGCTGTTTCCGCGGATGTCCTTGCCGAAGCCAACCGTCTGTCGGGCGACCAATGGACCTTACGCGCGCTGATGAAGAAAGCCCGGCTGCCGCGCTTGGGCAAAGCACTGGCGACTTAGGGCAAGACCTTAGCCATTCGAACCCCAGCGGTGTTCCAGTGCCTCAAGCGCCGCAATGCGCTCGTCCGTCTTGGGGTGGCTCATCAGCCAGGCCGGTACCACACCAGCCCGCTGCTGAGTCAGATCCTCAAGCTTGTGGAAAAGAGATTTCTGTGGTCCGATCCCGATACCCGCTTTAGTCAACAACGCAGCCGCATATTCGTCTGCCTCGTATTCATCCGCACGCGACAGGCGTGAGGCGAGCAGGGCGGTCAGGGCATTGGCAATCCATGCGCCGATAAACGGGATGAACCTGTTCAGGATCATCATCAGCGCAGCCCGCATCGCATTCTGACCCGAAAAGTCGATCATCCGACGACGCGCATGCCCAAGAGCTACGTGGCCGAGTTCATGCGCGATCACGCTTGCCATCTCTTCTGCGGACACTTCGCCATTGCGGAACTTTCGATAGAACCCACGTGTGATGAATATGCGCCCATCCGGGGCCGCTAGGCCGTTCACAGGGTCGATCTCATAAATGTAAACTGGCACCCGCGCGACATCCAATGCCGCCGCAAGCCTGTCCGTCATACGTTTCAGTGCCGGATCAGCCAGTTCAGTAGACTTTGCATCTAACTCGCGATGCGTGCGCCAGACGGATATCCGGTACATGACAAAGGCATAAGCGATGGCTAGCAAAATGGGAGTTAGACGGAGCATGTTCTAGATATGGGACCGCGTTATCGGCGGGGCAAATACTATTTTGACATTGCCTTGTAAAAGATTGTGCGTTTCGCCTGAAGCAACACATGATGCCTTGGTTCGCAGGTCGTTGATCTATAAAGCACACCCCAGAAACTTGATATCTGATGCCCTATTTCCGCCATTTTGGATCAGCAAAAAGACGATAAGGTTCAAGAAACGAGCATGCGCGGCAAGGTCGGTTTCTGATAGATATAACAACTGAAAATTTGAGGGAGCATTCGTCATGGGCCATGAGTTTGACTACTTGATTGAAAAAATTCGTAGTGCGGAGTTTGAGAGCAACCCGTTCAAGCATCTTCATATCGAGAGTTTTTTGTCCGACGAACATTTTGCGGCGGTTGTAGGCGCGAGTGAGATCGATACGACTGCTGCAAACACGCCAGAGCAACTTCTAGACCAGCTGGAAAGCGTTGGTTACAAAGCCATCTCTTTTCCGGGTTGTGTGACTTCGAAGGCCGAGTACCTGAAGTGGCTCGAGGGTGAGTCTCAGAAGAGCGTTCATAAGGCGACCGAGGGATTTGGAATGGTCCTGCGCCTCACGCCCCCAAATGGCAGCATCCTGGAAGCACTTGATGCTTTTCTGAAATCCGACGAGATGAAAGAGGCGCTGGCCAACAAGTTCGAGCTTGAGGGAGAGCTTGTGGTGGATGCCGGAATACAGAAATACCTGCATGGCTACGAAATCAGCCCTCATCCCGACACCCGACGCAAGGCGCTAACGTGGATGTTTAATGCCAATCCCGGCTCGGATAGCGAAAATGCCGATATCCACACGCACTATATGACACTCAAGCCAGAGTGGGCGTTTATTTCAAGCTTCTGGCAAGGCAATCAGGATGTCGATCGGTGTTGGGTGCCGTGGGATTGGTGCGAAACCCGGAAGCAGCAACGCAACAACAACAGCATCGTGTTTTTTGCGCCCTCAGAGGACACTATGCACGCGGTGAAGGCGAATTATGATCATCTGAAGACGCAGCGGACCCAGTTTTACGGAAATCTCTGGTACAAAGTCGATCCTATGTTGCCGAAGGTCGAGTTTGAAGATCTGGACATTCGGGCGCATATGGCGGCCTCTTCTTCAACGCTCAATTCCATGAAACGCACAGCGGCTGGACGAGCAGCGATTAGCCTTGCCAAAAAATTCAAAGAGCGGGTGTAACGCTTTCAACAAAGCGACTTTCGCCTGTCAGGTGCTAAGCAGCCCGGTCACAGTGCATCGTACAACTGGGCTGCAACACGTTTGGACCTGAAGGGTATGCAGAAGTTAATTAGCGCGTAAGTTCCCGCATTCCCTGTTCAAGTCCGGCCAAGGTCATGGGGACCATGCGATCTTCAAAGATCTCGCGGATCATGCCAATCGAATGCGTATACTCCCAGTATTTTTCAGGCACCGGGTTGATCCATAGATTCGAAGTCCATTGCTCGCGCGCACGTTGTAGCCAGACCTGCCCGGATTCCGGGTTCCAGTGTTCGTTTGCACCACCGGGATAGGCGATCTCGTAAGGGCTCATCGATGCGTCGCCGACAAAGATGCACTTGTAGTCTCCGCCATAGGTACGAAGGACTTCGTGTGTCGGGGTCTGCTGGTCCCAGCGACGACGGTTGTCACGCCAGACGCCTTCGTACAGGCAGTTGTGGAAGTAGTAGTATTCCAGATGCTTGAACTCGGTCCGGGCGGCCGAGAACAGCTCTTCGACCACCTTGATATGCGGGTCCATCGAGCCGCCTACATCGAGGAACAGCAAGACCTTCACCGCATTGTGGCGTTCGGGTCGGGTTTTGACGTCCAGATATCCATGTTCGGCTGTCGCTCGGATGGTGCCATCCAAGTCCAGCTCTTCGGCAGCCCCTTCACGCGCCCAACGGCGCAGGCGTTTCAGTGCGACCTTGATGTTGCGGGTGCCAAGCTCAACCGTGTCGTCGAGGTTCTTGAACTCACGCTTGTCCCAGACTTTCACCGCACGTTGATGGCGGCTTTCTTTCTGCCCGATACGAACACCTTCGGGGTTGTAGCCATATGCGCCAAACGGAGAGGTGCCTGCGGTGCCGATCCATTTGTTGCCGCCCTGATGGCGACCCTGCTGCTCGCTCAGACGTTCACGCAGCGTTTCCATAAGCTTATCGAAGCCTCCCAAGGCTTCGATCTCGGCTTTCTCCTCGTCCGACAGATGTTTTTCCGCCATCTTGGCCAGCCAGTCGGCCGGGATGTCGACAGCTTCGAGCACCTGTTCAAACGAAATCCCATCCAGTCCTTCAAAGCTGGCGGCAAAGGCTCGGTCGAACTTGTCGATATTGCGTTCATCCTTCACCATCGACACGCGGGCGAGGTAGTAGAATGCCTCGACGTCGTAGGTCGCCAATCCCTTTTTCATACCTTCAAGAAAAGTCAGATATTCCCGCAGCGAAACGGGAATGCCGGCTTTTCTGAGGTTTTCGAAAAAGGGTAGAAACATGGATCTACGCTACCAGACGGACAAGGATCAGCGACAGGATTAGTCCAACCAATGCAAAGGCGATGCCGTAACCGGCCGCGTATTGCGCCATGTCAGCGCCACTGCCGTTACGTTTCCGAGCCGTCAGGGCACCCAGAATCGCACCCAACAAAGCCATTCCCAGAACCACTACCATGCGCGTATCATCCGTCTTCGATGTTCTGCGGGTTGCGCAATGCGATGTCCTGCATCAGCGAGCGAACCACAACTTCCGAGCCAAAGCCGTATCGCGCCCACCCCAGACTGTCCAGCCTGACGGCGCGTGCCTGTTCGTATCTTCCGGACTGTTTCAGAGCTTCGGATTTCAGCAACATAAGCGTGGCCAGCATGGATGCGTTTTCGGCGCGTGTCATGACTGCGATTGCATTGTCGATTTCAGGCAGGACGCTTGGTCCCTTTCGACGTGCCAGTGCATAAGCCGCGGTTTGCGTGGTGATATACGCACGATGTAACTCGGTGCCGGGTGTGTTCGCCAGATATTGCTGTGCGATTGCATATTGGCGCTGCGCTTCCTCTGGGTTGTCGAATTGCCCCATCCGCCCCATCAGATAATGTGGAAATGCCCTGCGGTGATCAGTCCACCCTTGTTGCTGCCCGATTTGTGCTGCCCTTTGAGCGGATCGGAGCCGATTGGCAGAGGATGAACGGGATCCAACGGATTTGTGGATTGCCTTGATCCATTCCCGTGGTGTTTCCGAGATGTGTTGTACGGGCAGGTTGTTGCCGCGCGGGTTCAGTCGACTAAGAACACCAGGGATGACCGCAGCAGCCTGTTCGCGCGTCATGCCGCTTTGCAGTTCAGGCGAATAGGCCGCACGCAGCATCAACATGTCGAAACCAGTCAGCACGGTGTGGAAATTATCATCGTTAAAGACTGAATCCGGCAAACGATACAGGTCGTTTAGCGGACCCAGAGCCTGTGCTAGCTCTTCATGCAGACAATCCCGGATTTCCTGCGGACTAACGTCATAGGGAATAAAGATGCCAAGCCGCTCGCGACTGCGCAGTTTGGACCAGTTGCTTTTCGGTTTGCGACGGTCGCTGCGATACTCTTCGAAACTGGATGCGTTTGGAACGACGAAACAGGCTGCTTGCGGCAATATACGCTGGATCTGCTTCTGGCTGACGGCTTCGATGGTGATGTTGGCCTGACCATCTGTGATCTCTTGGATGTCGATCCCGGCCTCTCTGCGAAGACGTGACAACAGGCGAGTGAGATCAGTTCGCATAGTGGCCGGTGGCGACCCCGTTAGCCGCACGGTGACGGGCATCTCGAAACGAGTAAAAACAGGAAGCTCGGCGCCGCTTTCGAGCTCGAAGTGAAGATCCAGAAAATCTTCGGCCATGTTTTTGTTCGATCGCACAGGCGGCAGAGGCCGGGACCTGCTAAACGACTTTGCCGGTGGCAGCACGATTTCTACGGTTTTGACCTCACTCGGAAGTTCAATCGATTCAACCGTAGTGCATCCGGCCATGATGGCGCCAACTAGAACAAAGCTCCAAAGCTTCACGGGCGCTGGTACCTGATGAATGGGGTAAGCTTGCCTATTCGGTCATAGAGCTTTCGCGCAGTATGGTTGAAATCCTGCGTCAGCCAATACACGCTGGGTGCGCCTTTGTTGTCGGCCTCAGCATACACTGCTTCGATCAACGCCCGGCCGATACCGGTTCCGCGCGCTTCAGGGCTTGCAAACAGATCTTGCAGATAGCAGACGCTTTCAACCTTCCAGGCATGGCGGTGAAACAAAAAATGGGTCAGGCCAACAAGTCGTCCATCAACCTCAGCGACGAAGCATGAGAAATCATGCGGATCATCTCCTAGTAACCGTTCAAAAGTCGTCTCATAGATTTCATCGGATACCTCGGTTTCGTAAAACGCCAAGTAGTCGCGCCACAAAACCGACCATTCCGGACGGTCGGCTGCTTTCAGGGGTCTGATGATCGGAGTTTGGGTCAAATGGCTATCCTGTCTTTGGCATGAAAGCGCGACCCGATGAGGGGCCGCGTACATGTTTGGCCGATGCTGGCAGCCAACCTGCCATATGGCAAGCCGTGATCACCGGATGTTCATGTCCCGGCTGATCAGCGCTTGCTGCGCGCCATGAAGGCAAGCCGTTCAAACAGGTGCACATCCTGTTCATTCTTCAGCAACGCACCGTGAAGTTTGGGCAGCGCGTCCGCTCCTCCGCGCTTGAGGTCTTCGGCAGTCAGATCCTCGGCAAGAAGAAGCTTTAGCCAATCCAGCACTTCGGAGGTCGATGGTTTTTTCTTCAGCCCCTGCGTCTCGCGAATTTCGTAGAACTGGGTGAGGGCGGTGGTTAGCAGAGAGTCTTTGATGCCGGGATGATGTACCTCAACGATCCGGCGCATCGTGGCCTCATCCGGGAAACGGATATAGTGGAAGAAACAGCGGCGCAGAAACGCGTCTGGCAGTTCTTTTTCGTTGTTCGACGTAATGATCACGATCGGGCGGTTCTTGGCGCGGATCGTTTCGCCTGTCTCGTAGACATGGAACTCCATTTTATCGAGTTCCTGCAGCAGGTCGTTTGGAAATTCGATATCGGCCTTGTCGATCTCGTCGATCAGCAGAACAACCTTTTCGTCCGCGTCGAATGCCTGCCAAAGCTTACCTTTGCGAATATAGTTCGACACGTCATGAACGCGCTCTTCACCCAATTGACTGTCGCGCAAGCGGCTTACGGCGTCATATTCATACAGGCCCTGCTGCGCACGGGTGGTGGATTTCACGTTCCACTCGATCATCTTCAGACCCAGCGCACCGGCGACCTGTTTCGCCAACTCGGTCTTGCCGGTTCCCGGCTCGCCTTTGACCAGCAGAGGACGCTCGAGTGTGACGGCAGCGTTTACTGCTATCGTCAGGTCGTCGGTGGCGACATACTCGGCTGTGCCTTGGAAACGTGCGGTCATTGGGCCCTCATGATCAGTTTGCGCGCGGTGCGGGCATAGATTGTGTTGCCCGGGTTACAGAGAGGAGGATATTTTTACAAGCATGGCCGCTACGTCGCGTCACGATGAATTTCTCTGCGACTTCAATCCGTTTTGCTTGATTCGCACGCGTTCGGGTAAGCCGGTGGTTGAAAAATGCCTTGGAATAGCCTGGCAATTTTCACAGAAAAACAAGGTTTTGTTGTTTAAAGTCTCATATTTAGACTGGTGAGCGTGACGGTAAACTGTGCAGAAGTTTGTGTAGTGACATTCTGTGCCCTGTCGGATAAACGCTCCGCAGAAGGGGGTGCCAAATGTCAGGTGAAACTACCGCGACCGACGTTTCTGGCCATACCGAGGGAGCCAATATGAAGCAGGAAGTTTTTCTGCCGGAGGATTATCGTCCGGCCGAAGATGAACCTTTCATGAATGACCTTCAGCTTGAGTATTTCCGCCGCAAGCTGCTGGATTGGAAGAACGAACTTTTGGCGGGCAGCCGCGATACTATCGAAGGCCTGCAGGACAATACCCGAAATATTCCCGATGTCGCCGACCGCGCGAGTGAGGAAACCGATCGTGCGCTCGAGCTGCGCACCCGGGATCGTCAGCGCAAGCTGGTGGCCAAGATCGACTCGGCCCTGCGCCGGATCGACGAAGGCGAATACGGATATTGTGAAATGACGGGTGATCCGATTTCACTCAAACGTCTGGATGCACGTCCAATTGCAACTATGACGCTTGAAGCGCAGGAGCGTCACGAGCGCCGCGAAAAAGTCCACCGCGACGATTGATCGCTGGAACATAACAACACATGAACGCCGGGGCCTGTAGCTCCGGCGTTTTTTTTGCGCTAAGCCCGGGACATGAATATCGAGGGTCTCAAGTTTTGCGTTATTGGCGCTGGTATTGGCGGGTTGGCCGCAGCCATCGCGCTGCGTCAACGTGGTGCTGAGGTTCTTGTACTCGAACAAGCCCCAGAAATAGCTGAGGTAGGTGCCGGTCTGCAGATCAGTGCCAATGGCATGCGCGTCTTACGTGCACTTGGCGTGGTTGGTGATGTGCCCGAAGCTGGCCAGAAATCCTATGGCACAGTGCTGAGGGATTACCGCGGTGGACGGTTCATAAGTCGTATTCCGGCGCCAGCAGCCGGACCGACATATTACTATCACCGAGCCGACCTGATCGACTTGCTGCTTCGCGCGGCCGTCGCCTCTGGGGTGAACATCCGTCTGGACGCCAAGGTGGAGCAGATCCACGATGCCCCAGATGATGTGGGCGTGGTTTTGGGTAATGGCGAAGAAATTGGTGCCGATTGCACAATTGCTGCCGACGGAGGGCGAAGCAGTATTCGCCCTGCCTTGAACGGCGAAGAGCTACTTGGTTTCACGCATCAGGTTGCCTGGCGTGCAACAATTCCTTGGGATCGCAATCTGACAGCCCCAAAGGCGCATCTGACGATGGGTCCGGGTCGTCACGTCGTGACCTATCCTTTGCGCAACCAAAGCCTCATGAACATCGTTGCAATCGAGGAGCGTTCTGACTGGCAGGAGGAGGGCTGGCGCCTCAAGGGTGATCCCAACGATCTCCGCGCCCGCTTTGCCGATTTCGGCGGCAAGGTGCAGGAGGTCCTGCAAGAGGTGCAAGAAACGCATCTGTGGGCTCTTTTCCTGCGTCCCGTTGCCCGCAAATGGCAGAACGGGCGAATTGCCCTATTGGGTGATGCGGCGCATCCAACGCTGCCCTTCATGGCGCAGGGTGCTTGTCTTGCGCTGGAAGACGCGTGGATACTGGCAAAGTCCTTCGATCAGGACGACGTCACCAGCTCTTTGGAGGCTTATGAAACCAAGCGTGCCCCACGTGCGCGTAGGGTTGTCGACGCAGCTTCATCAAACGCGCGCAATTTCCATCTACGTGGTCCCATGAGGATCGCCGCCCAAATGGCTCTGACAGCTTTGGGTCCAAGGATGGGGCGGCGTTACGACTGGATATACGATTACGACCCTACGGCGTAAGCGGTTACAGATCGAGATCGACCCAGACGGGAACGTGGTCTGACGGTTTTTCGTGCCCGCGCACTTCGGCGTCAATCTTGCAATCGCGCATCAGATCAGCGGCCTGCGGTGTCAGCAGGAAATGGTCGATCCGGATACCATCGTTCCTGTTCCAAGCCCCGGCCTGATAGTCCCAGAATGAATAGTGTTCGGGCCCTTGGGTCACGGCGCGAAATGCCTCGGTGAAACCCAAATTCAATATCTTGCGAAACGCCGCGCGGCTTTCCGGACGGAACAGAGCATCCTCGCGCCACGCATCCGGGCGTTTGGCATCCTCGGCCTGGGGAATGATGTTGTAATCACCAGCCATCAGTGCAGGTTCTTCCGTCAACAACAGGTCGCGCGCCCGATCATAGAGACGCTCCATCCAGGCCAGCTTGTACTCGTATTTGGGGCCAGGCACGGGATTGCCGTTCGGCAGATACAGACCACAGATGCGAAGTGCCTTTTTTCCAATGACAGTCGCCTCGATCCAGCGCGCTTGTTCATCTTCATCATCGCCGGGCAGGCCGCGGATCACGTCCTCAAGCGGCAGCTTGGACAGGATCGCCACACCGTTGAAGCTTTTTTGTCCATGGGTTTCGACGTTATAGCCGCGTTCCTCGAACAGCTCGCGGGGGAAATTCTCGTCGATCGATTTGATCTCTTGCAGCAGCACGACATCGGGCTGTGCATCATCCAGCCAGCGGGGCAGGGCTTCGGCCCGCGCTTTGATGCCGTTGATGTTGAACGTGGCGATTTTCATGCGCGATCCTCCGGCTGGCTGCCGGTTGATCTATCCCTCAACCGCGCGGGCAGGGCAAGGTCACATTGAAAATGAAGTGCCGCAGCCGCAGGATGAGGTTGCGTTCGGGTTTTCGATCACAAACCGCGCACCGATCAGTTCCTGTGTGAAATCGATCACCGCGTTTTCCAGAAACGGCAGGGAAATCGAGTCGACGATTACTTTTTCACCTTTGCCTTCCAGCACAAGGTCATCCTCTTTGGGCTCGTCCAGCGCGATTTCGTATTGAAAACCGGAACATCCGCCGCCTTCCACAGCGACGCGCAGGGCCTGACCCTGATCTGCTGCGCCGATTTCGGCGAGACGCTCAAAGGCGCGTTCTGTAACTGTGGGGGGCAGATTCATGCCAAACTCCAAAGGTTTATTTCCTTTACGCCTTACAATATAGAAATTGCAAGGACAGGCGACAAGGACAAGACCTTTGGACATAGCGGGTTTTGCCTCAGACCCAGGCCGCGCAAGGGGGCGGCTTGTGCCAGAGGAGGAGAGCAGTTTCCGGTCATGCTTTCAGCGTGATCGCGACCGGATCATTCATGCCAGTGCGTTTCGGCGGCTCAAGCACAAGACGCAGGTGTTTGTTGAGCATGAGGGTGACAGTTATCGCACTCGACTAACGCATTCAATTGAAGTCGCTCAGGTTGCGCGCACAATTGCCGGGGCTTTGGGTCTGAATGGCGAACTGACCGAGGCGGTCGCACTTGCCCATGATCTTGGTCATACGCCGTTCGGTCATACCGGCGAGGATGCTTTGCATGCGTTGATGGAACCCTATGGCGGGTTTGATCACAACGCCCAAGCCATTCGGATCGTTACGAAACTCGAGCGTCACTATGCGGAATTCGACGGGTGCAACCTGACGTGGGAATGTCTCGAGGGGATTGCTAAGCACAACGGACCAGTCACGGGGGAGCTGCCTTGGGCACTGGCAGAATGCAACGAAGGTTTTGATCTGGAATTGCATACTCACGCCAGTGCCGAGGCGCAGGTGGCAGCGCTGTCTGACGACATTGCCTATAACAACCACGATCTGCTGGATGGATTACGGGCGGGGTTGTTCACTGACGAAGAGATTCAGCGGTTACCGATTGTCGGCGATTGTTATGCTGAAGTTGATCGGAAGTATCCCGGCTTAGACCGCTATCGCCGCCGACACGAAGCACTGCGGCGCGTTTTTGGGGTGATGGTTTCCGACGTGATCGAAACCTCCCGGGGGCTGATATCCCGGTCGGGCGCAAAGACGGTGGAAGATATCCGGCACCTGGGTTACCCGGTGATCCAGTTTTCCGACGGGCTTTGGGCGCAACTCAAAGAAATCAGGGCGTTCTTGTTTGCGCGCATGTACCGTGCACCAACAGTCATGCAAGTGCGGGAAGAGGTCAGCAAAGTCGTTGAGGACCTGTTCCCGATATATCTGAATGATCCCAAGCAGATGCCACAACGTTGGCACGATGATATCGAGGCAGCTAAGACCGAGACGGCACTTGCGCGCATTGTCTCGGACTACATCGCCGGGATGACAGACCGGTTTGCGTTGCAGGACCATGCAAGGCTTACCGGCAACTGATCATTCAATTCCGATATAAGCGATCGCCCAGACCTGCTGCCCGGATTGCTCCTGCGCCAGATCAGCATCGTCCGTAGGTGGAAAGACGATCATTGTCGGGCCATAGCCACCGATGCCCATGGGGACGCCGTCAGCATGCGTCGCAACGATTGGTTGGTGCGCAGCGATACTTTCCCACGGGATTTCGGACTGATAACCGTCCATGGCAACCGGAGTTGCTGCTTTTCCTTCTGCACCGGCCATGATCATGACGTCCGACAAGCGCGGCCCGGAAAAGGCGATATCGCGTTTGTTTCCTTCGGGGCCGTAGGAAATGGTGATTTTGGTCTGATCCATTCTGTCCAACATGGCGGCATCAAAACCTGCCGCCCCATCATGCTGAACCTCGAGATACCCGAGCAACCCACCATCATCTTCACCGCGTGCAGGTAAGTTGGTCTCTGTCACCGCACCACCCAGCGTTAACAACACGTGCCCTTGCGGAGCGGGCATCTCGGCCCAGGCCGGCATGGAAGTTGATAACAGAACGGCAAAGGGTAGGGCTAAGCGCATGGATCGGTCTCCGTTTCCTGAATTTACGCTGACAGTAGCGGGCTTTGTCGGTAAACCAAGTCCAATCTGATCGCTTCCATTGACCTTACCGTGCTGCGTGGTAAACCGCCGGGCAAGTAAAAGGACATCCGAAATGAACCTGTTTTCCGAGATCCGCGGCCTCGTACTGGACGCGCTGGCACAGATGCAGTCCGAAGGCGCTCTGCCCGAGGGGTTGAGCTTTGACAACGTGGCCGTTGAACCGCCGCGCGATGCCGCGCATGGCGACATGGCGACAAACGCTGCGATGGTGTTGGCGAAACCAGCCAAGATGAAGCCGCGTGATATCGCCGACGCGCTTGCCGAAAAACTGGCGGCGGATGACCGGATCACCAGCGCCGAAGTGGCCGGGCCGGGCTTCCTGAACCTGCGCCTTGCGTCGTCGGTGTGGCAGGGTGTTCTGTCGGCTGTGTTGGAGCAGGGTACCGACTATGGCCGTTCGACCATGGGGCATGGCCAGAAGGTGAACGTGGAATACGTGTCCGCGAACCCCACCGGTCCGCTGCATGTTGGTCATACGCGGGGTGCTGTATTCGGTGACGCTCTGGCGAGCCTGCTCGCATATTCCGGCCACGAGGTGACCCGTGAGTATTACATCAACGACGGTGGTGCGCAGGTGGATGTGCTGGCGCGGTCGGCATACGAGCGGTACCGGGAGGCAAATGGCCTGAGCCCAGAGATCGCTGAGGGGCTATACCCGGGTGACTATCTGATCCCGATCGGTGAGGCGCTGAAAGAGAAGTATGGCGACAGCCTGATCGACAAGCCGGAAAGCGAATGGCTTGAAGATCTGCGCGAGTTCTCGACCGACGCTATGATGGACCTGATCCGGGCTGACCTGAAGGCGCTGGGTGTTGAGATGGACGTGTTCTTTTCGGAGAAATCGCTCTACGGCACCGGCAAGATCGAGGCGGCACTGCAGTCACTGACTGATAAGGGCTTGATCTACGAAGGCGTGCTGGAACCACCCAAAGGCAAAAAGCCCGAAGATTGGGAGCCGCGCGAGCAGACCCTGTTCAAGTCCACCGAGCATGGCGATGACGTCGACCGTCCGGTCAAGAAGTCAGACGGCAGCTGGACCTATTTCGCCCCGGATATCGCCTATCACTATGACAAGGTGACCCGTGGTTTTGACGCGCTAATCGACGTGTTCGGTGCGGACCACGGCGGTTATGTCAAACGGATGAAGGCGGCCGTATCTGCGCTGTCCGATGGCAAGGTGCCGCTGGATATCAAGCTGACGCAGTTGGTGAAGCTGTGGAAAAACGGCGAGCCGTTCAAGATGTCCAAGCGGGCAGGGAACTTTGTCACCCTGCGAGATGTGGTCGATCAGGTTGGTCCGGACGTCACCCGGTTCGTGATGCTGACCCGTAAGAACGACGCCCCGCTGGACTTTGACTTTGACAAAGTACTGGAACAGAGCCGCGAGAACCCGGTGTTCTACGTGCAATATGCCCATGCCCGTGTCATGAGCGTGCTGCGCCGCGCCACCGAGGCCGAGATCGCCGCAGATGACGTGACCCTGAGAACCTCTGATCTAGGCAAGATCGACCATGCCTCGGAACTGACGGTTGCCAAAAAGTTGGCGGAATGGCCCCGCTTGGTTGAGATCGCCGCCCGCACCAATGAACCGCATCGGGTTGCTTTCTACCTGTATGAACTGGCTGGTGACTTCCATGCGCTCTGGAACAAGGGCAATGAAGAGCTTTCGCTGCGTTTCATCCAGGATGGCGATGTTGCCACAAGCCAATCAAAAATCGCATTGGCCCGGGCCGTTTCTGTTGTGATTTCAGCGGGCTTGGGTATTCTTGGTGTCACTCCGGCGCAGGAGATGCGGTAACCAATACCGCCCGAACCGCCGGATCGAGGCAGACAAGAAATGACCCGCGCGCCATATTTTCCGGCGCAATCGGGCGGTGAGGCGGAAATGGCGAGTTACGATTACTCGGGGCAAACAGGCCCCGAGCACATGCATTACACGAATCAGCCGCATCCTGAGGATGCGTATGACTATTCCGACGAAATGCAGGGTTATGACGAAGCTCCGCGTGGCGCAGGCGGGCTGGGCCGCATGGTTAATGTCCTTGGTGCGGTCGCCTCTCTGGCACTGGTCGCAGGCGTTGGTGTCTGGGGTTACAAGCTTGTCATGCGCGATGTCAGCGGAGTGCCTGTCGTGCGCGCAGCCGAAGGCCCGATGCGTATTCAACCTGAAAGTCCTGGCGGCACCCCAGCTGATCACCAAGGGCTTGCCGTCAACACAGTTGCCGCTGAAGGTTCGGCAGCACCTCCGGCAGATCGCCTGATCCTTGCACCTCGTCCGGTGTCTCTGACTGACGAAGATGCTCCTATGGGCACTCTGCAGCCGACACCAGCGGTACATGTGGTCGAGGAAGAAATTACCAATCAGGAAGCCGCCGAGTTGCGTCAGGGCGCTGTTGATGCACTGGTTGCGGAATTGGCAGGCGAGGCTGCCAACCCCGCGCAGGCCCAGGAGCCGGGGATCCAGCTTGCATCGCTGTCCACACCTGAAGAAGAGCCAGCGATTGATCCCGCAGATCTTGCGGCACAATTGCCTGACCCCGCCATTGCCGCGCTGCCGGGTGTGCGACGCTCTCTGCGTCCACCCACGCGTCCGGCGCGGGCGACGCCCAGTGGGATTAGCGCAGACAGCAATACCGAGGATGCCATCAACGCTGCTGTCAAAGCTGCGGTTGGATTGGATGTGAGCCCGGATTCGCTGAGCAAAGGAACTCGTCTGGCGCAGCTGGGCGCTTATGAAAGCGTCGAAGTTGCGCAGGCCGAATGGGATCGGGTGAACGGGCGTTTCTCAGAGTATATGGTTGGAAAACAGCGTGTTATACAAAAAACATCAAGTGGTGGGCGCACTTTCTATCGTCTGCGGGTGTTGGGTTTTGAGGACCTGAGCGACTCGCGTCAATTCTGCGCTGCTCTGGTTGCGCAAGGCGCAGACTGTATCCCGGTCGCTGTCCGGTGAAGTTCGGAGCCGCAATCACTGACGCCGAAGGATTGCGTCTGACAGCCGAAGAAAAAGCACTGTTTCGTAAAATGAACCCGTTTGGGTTCATTTTGTTTGCCAGAAACATAGACACAGCCGATCAGGTCCGTGCCCTTTGCGATGACTTTCGAGAAGCTGTAGGCCGGGATTGCCCGATTACGGTTGATCAGGAGGGCGGGCGCGTCCAGCGTCTGCGCGAACCTCTGGCTCGTGAATGGTTGCCGCCGCTTGATCACGCCGAACGGGCGGGTGAGGCAGCAGAGCGGGCCATGTATCTGCGTTATCGTTTGATTGCCCATGAGCTCCGCTCGTATGGCATCGACAGCAATTGTGCGCCAATGCTCGACATAGCCCGGGAAGGGACGCATGTCTTTCTGAAGAACCGTTGCTACGGCCATGATGCCAACCATGTTGCGCGGATTGGGCGTGCAGTAGCGCAGGGTCATCTGGATGGTGGTGTTCTGCCCGTCATGAAGCATATGCCGGGACATGGTCGTTCCACACTGGACACCCATTTTGACCTTCCCCATGTCGATCTGTCGCTGGAAGAACTGGAGCAGAGTGATTTTGCCCCATTCCGTGCGCTGAACGATTTGCCCATGGGAATGACCGCGCATCTGGTTTTTGAGAAGATCGACGCGCAGCCTGCCACGGTCTCGGCAAAGATGATTGAGGTCATCCGTCAGAATATTGGCTTTGACGGGCTGATCATGACCGACGATATCTCGATGAAAGCGCTAAGCGGATCTGCGGCTGAGTTGTCGCTCAAGGCGCTTCAGGCAGGCTGTGACATTACCCTGCATTGCAATGGCTCATTTACGGACCGTGCTGAAGTGCTGGAAGCGGTCGGTGAAATGTCAGACGATGCTCAACGTCGGGCGGAACATGCGCTTGCGATGCGTAAAACCCCGGCAGAACTTGACATCGAGGCTGCTGAGGCGGAACTATCCCGTTTGATGAACGGGCAGGTGTATGACGGATAACCTTTTCAGCGAAGACCCAATCTCGGTTGCTGATCGCCTTGCGGCCGAGGCTCTTATCGTTGATGTGGACGGGTTTGAAGGCCCGCTGGACGTTCTGCTGACCCTGTCGCGGACGCAGAAGGTTGATCTACGGAAAATCTCAGTTCTGGCTCTTGCGCAGCAATATCTGGCCTTTGTTGAAAAGGCGCGTGCGCTACGGATCGAACTTGCGGCAGACTATTTGGTCATGGCCGCATGGCTGGCCTTTCTGAAATCCCGCCTTCTGCTTCCACCCGACCCTGACGAAGAGGGGCCGACCGGCGAGGAACTGGCCGCACACCTGGCCTTTCAGTTGGAACGGTTGCAAGCCATGCGGGATGCCGCCGCGCGTCTGATGGCGCGCGACCAGCTTGGGCGCGATTTCTTCAAACGCGGGCAGGGCGAAGATATCACTCGCATCCGTACCGTGACATACTCGGCAACCTTGCTGGACCTGATGCAGGGTTATGCGCGTATCCGCACGCGTGACGAGTTTCGGCCCTTTGTCATGGATCGTGACGCGGTCTTTACAATGGAGCAGGCACTGGAGCGTATGCGTCCGCTGATTGGGTTTGCCGGAACATGGACCGATATGGAAACCTATCTTCCAGACGGATGGGACGCTGATCCGGTGCGCAGGCGGTCGGCCACGGCAGCTACATTTGCGGCTTCGCTGGAACTGGTTAAAGAAGGACATATGGAGATCAAGCAAAGCGACACCTTTGCCCCCATCCATTTGCGTAAGAGGACCGATAAACGTGACTGACGCTCCTAAAGATGATGGCACAGGCACCCTGTTCGAAGCGCCCCCATTGGCCGAGCAGGAACGTATGGTCGAGGCTGTTCTGTTCGCGAGCCCGGAACCGGTGACCGTTGCAGATCTGGAGGCACGCATGCCCCATGGCAGCAATGCTGCTCAAGCGATCGAAGTGCTTCAGAAACGATATGAAGGGCGGGGTGTTCGGGTTGTGAAAGTAGGTGAGGCCTGGGCCATCCGTACAGCACCCGATCTGGGGTTCCTCATGCAGAAGGAAACTGTCGAGACCCGCAAGCTGAGCCGCGCGGCCATCGAAACTCTGGCTATCGTTGCCTATCACCAACCGTGCACGCGGGCCGAGATCGAAGAAATCCGGGGCGTGTCGGTTTCGCGCGGGACTATCGATCAATTGCTTGAGATGGAATGGATCAGGCTGGGCCGACGGCGTATGACACCGGGTCGTCCTGTCACCTTCGTGGTAACACCCGAGTTTCTGGATCATTTTGGTTTGGAGAATGCACGCGACTTGCCGGGTCTCAAGGAACTGCGTGCTGCTGGTTTGCTGGAAAATCGACCGCCTCCGGGTGCCATGCCGCTGGGTGAAGGGCGTGATGATGATGAGAGTGAAGAGGATCAGACGGAACTCTTCGAGGAAGAGTGATCAACTCGCCCTTTTGTCGTCGCCACAAGAGCATATGTTCTTACGCAGAAAGCGGAGGAAGCCATGAATGCGAACCGGATCATAGATATGATTGTACGACAGGTGATGCGCCGCCTTGTCAGCCGTGGGGTGGACAAGGGATTTGATCTGGCCGATCGAATGTCGCGCAAACCGGGTGAGAAATCCGCTCCGCCACACGATCCAGAAACCGCGCGCAGAATGCAGCAAAGCGCTAATCAGCAGAGGCAAACCTTGAAGCAGGCGCAGCGAATGACACGCCAAATGCGCCGGTTCATGAAATTCTGATTAGCTGACCGCCTTGAAGTGCTTGGATAGTTTCAGGCCCTGTCCCTGATAGTTCGAGGCAATTCCTGCCCCGTACAGTTGGGTTGGCATCTCGGCCATGCGTTCATAAACCAATCGCCCGACCACTTGACCGTGTTCCAGCACAAATGGCGCTTCGTGGCAGCGAACTTCAAGCACGCCCCGAGAACCAGCCCCGCCTGCAGCAGCATGACCGAATCCCGGGTCAAAGAACCCTGCATAGTGCACTCGGAATTCGCCCACCATGGCGAGGTAGGGTGCCATTTCGGCCGCATACATCGGGGGGATATGCACGGCCTCGCGGCTTACCAGGATGTAGAATGCACCCGGGTCAAGAATGATCCGGCCATCACGCGTCCGCACCTCTTCCCAATAGTCCTGCGGGTCGTAGCCACCGATGCGGTCCAGATCGATCACACCTGTATGTGGTTTGGCGCGATAGCCGACCAAATCTGTTTCGGGCAGTTTCAGATCGACTGAGAAACCCAGACCATCCTGAATCACGGCAGGTCCATCTACCAGCGGCGATTCTGCGTGCAGGCTTGTCAGTTCAGCGTCAGTCAGAACTGCTTGTCCCTTCCGAAAACGGATCTGGTTCAAACGCATTCCGGGGCGCACCAGAACCGAGAAAGAGCGGGGGCAAATCTCGGCATAAAGCGGGCCGGAGTAGCCAGCCGGAACCCGGTCAAACTCGGTGCCGCCATCGGTGATCGTGCGGGTCAAAAGATCAAGACGTCCGGTCGAGCTTTTGGCATTGGCAACGGCGCTGGTGTCCGCTGGCAGTGCCAAAGATTCCATGAGCGGCACCAGATAAACGCAGCCCTTTTCAAGAACAGCGCCCTCGCTGATATCTATCCGGTGCATCTCGAATTCGGACAGACGATCAGAAACCGTTCGGCCCTCACCGGCAAGGAAAGAGGCTCGAACGCGGTAAGCTACTGTCCCTAAACGTAAATCAAGGCTCGCGGGTTGAATCTGTGCAGGCAGAATATCAGGGCTGGCGGTTAGTTCGCCGCGCGTAATCATCGCCTCGATTTGCTGGTTTGGGCAAACACCTGTCATCTCGATCCCCTCTTGTGCCAGAGCGGGATCTGGCCTTTGTGCCATAAACGTCGGTGTGATTTGGTCGGGCTAGCAGGACTCGAACCTGCGACCTTCCGTCCCCCAGACGGACGCGCTACCAGGCTGCGCCATAGCCCGACGTTGAGGTGTTCATAAAGACTTTCCCGGCAGGGGCAAGAGGAAATCATCGCCTTTTTGTTTATCCTGCCGATCGATTTTCGACCCGATTTAGCCAAGCTCGCAAGTCCTTGGCAATCGGTTCTATCTTGCGCAAAACCTCATCGTCGAAATCCGTTGTCTGCCATGCTTGTGAAGCGATACCACCAAACAAAGGCGCTGTGCTGACCTCACCCAGTTCTGACGGTGCCTTAGTAGGTTTCTCGTCAGCTTCACCTTTTGAGCCAGCACCATTGACCTTTTGGTCAGACCCTACCTGCAAGTCCATGTCGATTTGCGCGTTTGGAGGTGTAGGCTTGGGGGCAAAGGGGACGACGGTCTCATCTGCAGGTGCAGGTGCCGAGTTTTCATCAAGGCTCTGCGACAGCGATGACACATAGCTGACGCCTTGCTCGCGCAGAATACGCTGAACGCCCTTTATCGTAATCCCATCCTCGTGCAGCAGTTTTTTGATGCCGCCAAGCAGCCGCATGTCATTCGGGCGATAGTAACGGCGCCCGCCTGCACGTTTGACTGGTTTTACCTGACTAAACCGGCTTTCCCAGAAACGCAGGACATGTGCCTGAACACCGAGCCAATCCGCAACTTCACTGATTGTGCGAAATGCGTCGGGAGACTTGCTCATACCTGCGCGACCTCAGATTTACTTACGATTCCCGGCAGCAACACGATCCTTCATCAGATGCGAAGGACGGAAGGTCAGCACGCGGCGCGGCTGAATCGGAACCTCTTCACCGGTTTTGGGGTTGCGGCCGATCCGGGCGGTTTTGTCCCGGACACTGAACGTGCCGAAAGACGAAATCTTGACTTGCTCGCCACGCACCAAGGCGTCGGACATGTGGTTCAGAACGCTTTCGACCAGTTGCGCGCTTTCGTTGCGTGAAAGGCCAACTTCACGAAAGACGGCCTCGCTCAGATCCATGCGAGTCAGTGTTTTATCGCCCATGCTATTTTCCCCTGTTTATATTAAAGCATATGGTTAGGGGAAATTCGCTGTCAATATCAATGAATTGCAGGCGGCTGTGTAAGCCGGTTTGTGCCAGTTACCAGCGCAGAACAACCGCACCCCAGGCCAAACCGCCGCCAATTGCTTCGGTCACGATCAGATCACCAGGCTTGATCTGCCCGCGTTCCTTGCCCACCGAGAGGGCGAGGGGAATCGATGCAGCAGATGTGTTGCCGTGATCCTGAACAGTCACCACGACATTCTCCATCGGCAGACCCATTTTCTTGGCTGTGCCCTGGATAATGCGGATGTTGGCCTGATGTGGAACGATCCAGTCAACGTCGCCACTGGTCAGCCCGGCGCGACCCAGTGCGGTTTCGGCAGTTTTTGCAAGCTTTTCAACGGCATGCCGGAAAACCTGATTGCCCTGCATACGCAGATGACCGGTCGATTGCGTCGACACGCCGCCATCTACGTAAAGCAGATCTTTGTAGCGTCCATCCGAGTTCAGATCTGTGGACAGAATTCCGCGATCATCCGATGATCCGTTGCCGTCCTGTGCCTCAAGCACCAGCGCACCTGCGCCATCGCCGAACAGCACACAGGTCGAGCGGTCGCTCCAATCCATGATTCGTGAAAAGGTCTCTGCTCCGATGACAAGAACGCGCTTGGCCTGTCCGGACAGGATCAAGGCATTGGCATTACTCAGCGCAAAAACGAAACCGGCGCAAACGGCCTGAACATCAAAGGCGAACCCGTTTGTCATGCCCAACCGGGCCTGAACCATGGTTGCGGCAGAAGGGAAGGTCAGATCTGCGGTAGATGTTGCCAATACGATCGCGTCGATATCGCTCGCCTCGAGCCCGGCATCCTTCAGGGCTGCTTCGGCAGCTTTGGTCGCAAGATCCGAGGTGGTTTCGTCATCCGCCGCAAAGTGCCGGCGCTCGATCCCTGAACGAGTGCGAATCCATTCATCCGATGTGTCCAGCGTCTGTTCAAACTCAGTATTTGGAACGACGCGCTCTGGCAAATAATGCCCAACACCTACAACAACTGAACGGCCTGCCATTTTGGGTTACTGCCTTCTTTGTTATTTTTTCGTCTGCGGCGCAGCATGCGCGGCATCTTGTGCAAGCTCGGCTGTTGATGCAACCCGTGCCGCCAATTTTTCGGAAAACCCGGATTGGGCCAGCGTAAAGGCCAGTTTCACAGCCGCAGACACGCCGGTCGAATCAGCGCCGCCATGTGATTTGATGACTGTACCATTCAGGCCCAGAAAGACCCCGCCGTTCACGCGGCGCGGATCAATGCGCTTTTTCAAACGCTGAAGCGATGTGATCGCAAGAATTGAAGCCAGTCGTGAAAGGGGGGTATACTTAAACGCTTCACGCAGCAGATCGCCGATCAGGCTGGCAGTACCTTCGCCTGTCTTGATGGCGACATTTCCGGTAAATCCATCGGTTACAATCACATCTGCCTTGTCGCCGGGGATGTCACTGCCCTCGACAAAGCCCACGAAATCGAAATTCGCCCGGTCGGCGAAATCGGCGATCATGGAGTGCGCTTCTTTCAGCTCAGCGCGGCCCTTGTGTTCTTCGGTGCCAACGTTCAGCAAGCCGATGCGGGGCCGGTTCAGGGCCATACCATTGCGCGCGTAAGACGCGCCCATCAGCGCGTATTGCAGCAAATCCTTGGCGTCGGCCCGTACATCGGCGCCCACGTCCAGCATCACGTTGAACCCCTGAGGGTTGCGCGATGGCCACAAAATAGCGATGGCGGGGCGGTTGACGCCCGGCAGTCTGCGCAGGCGCATCATCGACAATGCCATCAGTGCACCGGTGTTCCCGCAAGACACCGCACCATGCGCTTCACCCTGACGGACCGCCTCCAAAGCGGACCACATCGAGGTTTGTTTGCCGTTTCGGACAACCTGACTGGGCTTGTCTTCCATCGTGACGACATCCGGGCAATCACGAAAAACGACGCGTCCTTCAAGGACACGCCGTTTGGCTACAAGCTTGCGCAGCACATCTTCGGGGCCATGGAGAAGAAACCCGATTTCGGGATTCTTCTTTGCCGATTTCGCAATTCCAGCCACTACAACCGCGGGACCTGAATCCCCGCCCATTGCATCAACCGAGATAACGATCCGTCCGGTTTGCGTGGGCTGCGCCGTCATGCCAGAACCTGCGTTTAATCAGGCTTAGGCCGCGTCTTCGTCCAGGTCGATTTCATCGGCCTGCGCGACGACTTCGCGATCGTCATAGTGGCCGCAGGATGCGCAAACGTGGTGCGGACGCTTCAGCTCGCCGCAGTTCGGGCATTCGTTCGGGTTTGCAGCAACCAGAGCGTCGTGTGCGCGGCGGTTGTTGCGACGCGACTTGGAAACTTTGTTCTGTTGGACGGCCATGGTCTCAACCTTTGTCTACTAAAGGGTCAGCAGATTCGCCGCCGACCGGGTTTCATACTTCGTTTTCTCGTGGTTCGACGCGCGTTTAGGGTACATGCCCCACGTTGTCCAACCCAAATTCCGATGAGCGCGCGAAAATACTGCGATTCTCGACATGTTCAAGCGATTTTTCTGACCGCCTGCTATGACAGGAAATCAATCCTGTGTCACTCGTCTTTTTTCAGGGCATCACGCAAACCCGCCAATCCGGCAAAGGGTTTAACATCTTCGTCTGTAATCGCTTGTTTTCCGGGTTCGGTGTAGTTTGCCTCACCCAGATGCGCACCATCTTTGCGCGGATACTGGGGCAGGGCCAGCGATAAGGCCTCGATCATGACCTGCGCCGGGTCGATTTCCGGGCCGAGTGCTTCGGTTTCATCATCCTCTGGCATTTCAAATTCGGGTTCGTCGGGTTCGGACCATTCCGCCAGAAACATCCGTCGTACAGGTACATCGATACGAGTCGTTACTGGATCCAGCGTGATGACACAGGGCTGGATAACCGTAGCACCCAGTTTCGCGGTCAGAACCCAATCGCGCTTTCCTTGTGCTTGAACTGAACCTACAAAGCTGACCTTACGTAGCCCCAACAGGCCCAGTTCCTGCTTGATCGCGTCCAATTCAGGCGAACTGGGGCGCAATTCGAACGGGGTCGGCGTGTTCTGAGGCAGATCAGCTACCCGTAAGGATGATTGGTTCGTCATTCTGACTCTTTCCTGTGTTGAACCGTAGCACCGGTTTCTGTAATCGGATAGAAGCCGCAAGGTGCCAAGGCAAGAGGGTGAAGATGTCGAAGGTAATGAACAAGCTGAAACCAGCGTCCAAAGCGCTAGCATGCGGCGTTGTTTTGTCCGGGCTCTTGGCCTGCTCTCCTGTCATTAAGCATCACGGCTACGTTCCGACCCCCCACGAATTGGCTGAAGTGAAGGTGGGGGTGGATACCCGGGATACTGTTCTCGAAGCGATTGGCGCGCCAAGTGCCGCCGGTGTATTGCGTGATTCTGGCTTCTACTATGTGTCTTCTGAGGTTCGCCATTTTGGCCCCAAGCGACCAAAGGTCATCTCGAGAGAGTTGGTCGCCGTGAGCTTTGATCAGCGTGGCGTTGTCAGCAATATTGAGCGATTTGGTCTCGAGGACGGGTATGTCATCGTTCTCGACCGCCGCGTGACCGATTCCAGCGTTCAGGACAAAGGCTTCTTGCGTCAGCTGCTGGGCAACATCGGTAACTTTAATCCGGCAAACATCCCAGGGGCTAACAACTAATTCACTCTTGGCTCTTGTTCCTTCACGGGACAGTCACAAAATTTGTGATAGGAGGGCGGCGAAGACCCAAGGGTCTGCAACCGCGGAGGATGCGACCATGGCCAGTGCAGTGTTGCTGAACAAAGGGCGCTATCGTGCCCGATTGGCGCAGTCGGCGCCGGACGTGACGGCTGCGCAAGCGTTGCGAACGTTGGCCTTTGCTACCGCACAGACCGATAGGGACGACTTTGACAACACCTGTGCCCATGTTCTGATCGAGGATATGCGGTGCGGTGGTCAACTGGTCTGCTGTTTTCGCATGTTGACGATGGAGAATGGGAGCGAGATCGGTCAAAGCTACTCGTCCCAATACTATGATTTATCAGCACTAGGGGAATTCAACGGTCGCATGGTCGAGATGGGCCGATTCTGTATTCACCCAGATTGGTCCGATCCGGATATCCTGCGTGTAGCGTGGGGTGCGATGACGGCTTTTGTGGACCAAAACAGGGTCAAGATGCTGTTCGGCTGTTCATCTTTTGCCGGGACCGAGACCGGGGAGTACCTTGATGCTTTCGCTATGCTCAAACATCGGCATCTTGCACCAAAGCGATGGCTGCCTCGCGTGAAAGCACCGGATGTATTTCGATTTGCTTCCCGGCTTCGTCGCCGACCCGATGCGAAAAAGGCGATGCTGCGTATGCCGCCCTTGTTGCGTACCTACTTGCTGATGGGGGGGTGGGTCAGCGACCATGCGGTCGTGGATCGGCACATGAATACGCTACATGTGTTTACCGGGCTCGAGATTGGGGCCATTCCCCCGGCACGCAAAAGGTTGCTGCGTGCAGTGGCTGTGTAATCCGAAAAAGGTCGGGTAGGGGCGTTGACGCCCTGATCATGCCGGTTTAGCTGGCTGGCATGGCGAGAATTCCTTTGTTGCAGATGTCCGGCATTTCCCTGACTTTCGGGGGTGATCCGGTATTTTCGGATGTCGATCTGGTGGTCCAACCCGGTGACCGTGTTGCGCTGGTCGGGCGAAACGGATCAGGCAAGTCCACCCTGATGAAAGTGATGGCCGGTCTGGTCGAGCCGGATCAGGGCGATATCGTGATTCCTCCGGGGAAATCCGTTGGATACATGGAGCAGGACCCGGGGATGGAGGGGTTCGCCACACTGGGTGACTACGCTTCAAGCGGGTTGGAGCCAGGTGAACTTTATAAGGTCGAACGCGCGGGTGAGGGCCTGAAATTTGATCCGTCCCGCGCGGTTGAGACCGCCTCGGGTGGTGAACGCCGGCGCGCAGCGCTGGCTAAGCTGATGGCCGAAGCACCTGACCTGATGCTACTGGACGAACCGACCAACCATCTGGATATCGAGGCGATTGCGTGGTTGGAGCGGGAACTTGGCGCGACACGCGCGGCCTTTGTTCTGATTTCCCACGACCGGGCGTTTCTGCGGGCATTGACCCGGGCGACCTTGTGGGTCGATCGCGGTGAAGTGCGTCGTCAGGAACAGGGATTTGAGTCGTTCGAAGCATGGCGCGATAAGATCTGGGAAGAAGAGGATCAGAAGCGGCACAAGCTGAATCGCCTGATAAAATCCGAAGCGCGTTGGGCGGTCGAAGGCATCAGCGCTCGCCGCAAACGTAATCAAGGCCGTGTTCGTGCCCTTCAGGCCTTGCGCGCAGAGCGCGCATCGCAGATCAAGCGGCAGGGTTCTGCGGCGATGTCTTTGGAATCTGGCCCGAAATCCGGCAGAAAGGTCATCGAAGCCAAAGGGTTATCCAAGTCATTTGATGGCAAGCCGATTGTCCGAAACTTTGATTTGTTGGTGCAACGCGGTGACCGCGTGGCCTTTGTCGGTCCGAACGGAGTTGGAAAAACTACGCTGCTGAAAATGCTGCTGGGCCAGACCGATCCTGATGAAGGGACGGTGACATTGGGTACCAATCTTGAAGTCGCTGTCTTTGATCAGACCCGCGCTCAACTGGACCCCGAGATGAGCCTTTGGGACAGTCTGACCGGAGACCCCGAAATGCGGGTGTCAGGTAAGGCCGATCAGGTGATGGTGCGCGGTCAGCCCAAGCATGTTGTGGGGTATCTCAAGGAATTCCTGTTCGATGATCAGCAGGCAAGAGCGGCTGTTAAGTCCTTGTCTGGTGGGGAAAAAGCGCGATTGCTGCTTGCCAAACTGATGGCAAAATCGTCGAACCTGCTGGTGTTGGACGAACCGACAAACGATCTGGACGTTGAAACGCTGGACCTGCTGCAGGAATTGCTGGACGACTTTGACGGGACAGTTCTGCTGGTGAGCCACGACCGGGATTTCCTGGACCGGGTCGCGACGACAACGGTTGCGATGGAAGGAAACGGTCAGGCCACCGTTTATGCAGGTGGATGGTCAGACTATATCGCCCAACGTGGCGATGTGACTGCCAAAAAGGAAGAAAAAACAAAGATCAACAAGCCTAAGGTCAAGCAGGAGGCAAAGCCGAAATCCGGGCTGTCCTTTTCCGAAAAGCACCGATTGGAAAAACTGCCGTCCGAGATTGCAAGGCTTGAAGCAGAGATCGCCAAACTGGAAGAGCTGATGTCGGACCCCGAATTGTTTTCGCGGGAACCGGTCAAGTTCCAGAAGGCCACAGATGCGTTGGTCGAGCGGCAGGAAAAACTGTCTGCTGCTGAGGAAGAATGGCTGTTGCTGGAAGAAAAGGCTGAGGCAGGATCTTAGGATTTGTACTAGCTCCGGACGCCACCTTGTCCGGTTTGTACAATCCTCGGCTCAAGCCAAATGAGAGCGTTTAGGTGATCGGGCGCGCCGGATTGCCGACGACGGTGACGCCCTCGGCGACGTCTTTGGTCACAACACTGCCTGCTCCGATCGTGGCATTGTCGCCAATCGTCACTCCGGGAAGAATGATCGCGCCTCCGCCGACCCAGACACTTTGACCGATGGTTACGGGCAGGGCGATCTCAAGACCTTGTGCGCGTTCAATCGGATCCTGCGCATGTTGGGCACAGTAGATCTGGACGCCGGGGCCGAACATAGTATCACTGCCGATACGAATAGGTGCGGTGTCAAGAATGGTGCACCCAGCGTTGAAATACACCCGCTCACCCAAGTGAATGTTCAGGCCGTAGGCGCAGTGAAACGGGGCTTCGAGGAAACAGCCTTCACCAGTTTCGGCAAAGAGGGACTTTAACTCAGGTGCAAGCGGACCGCGCAAATCCGGTGCGGTGTGGTTATGGGCATGGACCGCGCGCCGGGCCTGCATGCGCAGGTCCTCTAGTTCGGGGTCCATGCAATTGTACCACTGGCCGGACTGCATTTTCTGCCGCTCGCTCATGAGGCAGACCTAGCGCATCCGCAGCGCGCCGTCGATGCGGATGACCTCGCCGTTCAGATATCCCATCTCGACAATGAACCCTGCCAGCCGCCCGTACTCTCGCGGATCGCCCAGACGAGGCGGATTGGGCACATCAGCCGCCAGTTGCTGCTGCACCTCTTCCGGCAGACCGGCCAGCATCGGGGTCATGAAGATACCCGGCGCAATGGCCATCACCCTGATACCGCTGGGGGCAAGGTCACGCGACATGGGCAGGGTCATACCGACCACACCGCCTTTGGACGCGGCATAAGCAGCCTGACCCTTTTGGCCGTCAAAAGCTGCAATCGACGCCGTGTTGATGATCACACCGCGCGCGCTGTCTGACTCCGGGTCGTTCTTGGCCATTTCGGCCGAGGCAAGGCGGGATACGTTGAACGTACCAACAAGATTGATGTCGATTGTGCGCTGGAAAGCGTCCAAAGGGTGGGGGCCATCTTTGCCAACGGTTTTGATGCCATAGGCGATACCGGCGCAGTTTACTGCCGCAGTAATCTTGCCCATTTTTTCGACTGCCAGAGCGATGGCTGCAGCAACGGATGCTTCGTCGGTTACGTCCGTCTGTGCAAAATGCCCACCAATCTCAGCCGCAACCTGCGCGCCGCGCTCGGCATCACGGTCCAGGATCGTGACCTGTGCACCATTTTCGGCAAAGTGACGGGCGGTGGATTCTCCCAAACCCGACGCGCCGCCTGTGATAATGGCGGCAGTGGTGGACAATTGCATGGCGGGCTCCTCTTCCCGTAATATGAACATGTGTTCAAATAATCGGAAGAGCCTGTTGCTGTCCAGTCATGTGGTGAAGGGGGAAGTCATGGAATGTCGGCGATGAGCCCTAAGTTCAAATTTCTGCACCGTGCATCAATGCCGGAAGTGCAGAAGAAAGCTGTCGTTGAGTGTTCTATTCAAACCGCACCTTCTTCACTTTTTGGGTTGTGCTTTTGCTCCCAAGGGGTGTCTCATACAAATTGTAATGTGATCATTGGATCTTAGCCGTGTTCGACGCGTCGACATACCTCGCGATAACATCGATTGCAGTCATAGGCACTGTTCACGTCTTCTGCGTGTCTTTTTACCGGAGATTCCCCGCCCTAGCAGGCTGGCTTTCTGATTTTTCATCTGGGATCGGACTTGGCTATGCTTTCCTTTTCTTACTGCCAAAAATCGGTGAATTGTCGGCCGATTTGGCTGCAAATGGGAAATGGGAAAACTCGCTGTTCGGTTATTCGCTCCTAGGATTTCTCATTTACTACTTGCTGGAAGCCAGTCGCGACACGGGGGCCGATAACAGGTTGTCGCTTGGCTTGGACACAGTGGCGCTTGGAACCTATAATTGCTTGCTTGCCATTACCGTCATGCAAACGACGGGAACATCACCTGAGCTGTACGCTGTTGGAACGTTGGCCTATTCATTGCATTTGTTTGGGGTGAATATCTTTCTCTATAAGACCCACCCCGGACACATGTCTGGATGGTTACGCGCATACTTTGTCGCGTCGCTTGCAGTCGGCATATTGATAGGTCTCAACGCAGACAAAAGTAGCATGATTTATTCAATTGCAACTGGGTTGACAGGGGGTGTGATAATAGCCCTGTCTCTTCGGGTCAAACTACCCAGCCTTTCGGCAGTGAATACAAAAGCTCTGTTGATTGGTGTGGTGTTTGCTGCGGTCGCAGTTGAGGTCACCCGATACTAACCCGACGACACTGCTAAGTCATTCCGTAGTATAAGCCGAGCCATTTGGCTCAGCTTGCTAGATTAAGATAATCTGAAATTCATTTACTCAAAGTCTCTGCAATTTTTTTCATTGCAACCATAGAGTCCAGGTACATAGGTGTGTTTTGAACTTCTGGCTGGCTTGATAGCTTCACCATAACCACATTGGCTTCCTGGTTCACATACAATAGCTGTCCATAGACACCGATACCGTAGAACGCACCTTTTTCTCTATCTTTCACCCAAACTTGATTACGGTAGTGGAAGCCTTCAAACACCTCTGCATATGCGCTTTTCTCATAAGCTGCGATAACGTCATCATTTGCTTGAATCGTGTCAGCTATCCAATCTGGAGGAATAACTTGAGTGTCGTTAACCCTTCCGTTGTCCAGCATCATTATGCCAAATCGCAATAGGTCACGAGAGCTGGTAAATAACCCACCACTCGTTTGCACAATCTTTTTGGGCCCTAGTTCGCTATATGCAGGGTCTTGAGCACCGATGCCCTGCCACAACTCGGCCAGTACATCCAGATAGCTTTCTCCAGTTGCCGACTCGATCACCATACCCAGCAGCGCAGATAGCACTGAACGGTAACTATAAACTTCACCGTCTTCTACCAAGGTCTCGCGATCACTAAGAGAGATCATGTACTCCTTAACGCCAGACTCTGTATCACAAATTTCAACTTTTTCAGAGAGGTCCTGACCAAACGCACAGAACAGATCACCGGCATCGTCTAAGTAGCCGCTAGAAGCATCTTTCCAATCAACAGCAGCGGTCATATCAAGTAGGTGTCTAACCGTTGTATTTTTGAATGCTGGGCCTTCCAACTCTGGCAGGTATTCGGTGATCAGTTTTTCAGGATCTAATTCTCCCGCCTCAACCGCCAGCCCCGCTGCCATACCCAACACTGTCTTGGTGATCGAGTGAATGCGGTGAGGCGTATCAGCTCTCATGCCATTGAAGTACTTTTCAGCGACCAATTTGCCATCGTGATAAATCAAAAAGCTATCGGTATGCGTTTGATGCAACCAATCGTTGATGTTCTGTTCTTCACTATTGCTAGCTGTGAAAACAAAAGTCTCAAGCTCAGTTGGGTATGCCGCTTTTTCCAAAGTACGTACCCAATCTGACGGTGGAACTCGTGCTAATTCGCCAAAAACATTTGTGCCTTCAAATATCCAAGGGCTTCTATCTACAGAATCAACGGTTTCATCCCAGAAATAACCAGCCTCTGCGCTTGCTGGTTGTGTAGAAGCAGTAAACACAGCACCGGAGGCCAAAAGAGCGATAGCAATAGCGGAAGTCACTAACTGCTTGTTTGCATTTCTTTTCATTTTGGGGATCTCCGTCCGACTAGGCAATCTCCAAGCAATCCAGCCACGCTTGAGCTCTGGTGTCTAGCCTCTTGTGTTTGGGCCAGAGGCTGCCAAACGACTACGAACTAATCTCTGGAAGGACAGCTTAGTAGTCGCAAGCGACGGATGGCAGATACTGTGCGTTAGTCGCCTTGAGCATAAGGCGGCTTTGTCCGCAAACTGAGCATTCAACAGATACAAATGGGTCGAGCCTTCAATTGAAAACGGCCACCCCGATGGGTGGCCGTTTTCAATGGTCTGACTAGGGTCGTTTACCCCAACTGAACCAATGCGTGGCGCTTTTTACCTGCGCTCAGCTTGATGGGTGAGGACAGCGCGCCAGCATCAATCATCAGACCGGCATCGGTCAGGGGCGCGTCGTCCATCTTGGCGCCGTTTTCGGCGATCAGGCGCTTGGCCTCCTTGCCGGATTTTGCCAGACCGGACTTCACAATGATCTGCACGATCGACATGCCATCACCCAGCTCATCCGCGCTGAGGGTCAGTGTGGGCAGATCGCCCCCGACACCACCTTTTTCGAATACTTCACGCGCTGTCGCTTCGGCGGTCGCAGCGGCTTCGGCACCGTGCAGCAGGGTGGTGACCTCGTTGGCCAGGCGGATTTTGGCCTCGTTGATCTCGGACCCGGCCAGAGCGCCCATCCGGTCGCATTCTTCGACAGGCAGTTCGGTGAAGATTTTCAGGAACCGGCCCACATCGGCGTCGGTGGTGTTGCGCCAGAATTGCCAGAACTCGTAGGACGACAGCATATCGCCGTTCAACCACACAGCGCCGCCCTGCGACTTGCCCATTTTACGACCGTCGCTGGTGGTCAGAAGGGGCGTGGTGAGGCCATAGATCTCGTGATCCAGCACCCGGCGGGTCAGGTCTATGCCGTTGACGATGTTGCCCCACTGGTCTGAACCGCCCATTTGCAGAACGCAGCCATAGCGGCGGTTCAGCTCGAGGAAGTCATAGGCCTGCAGGATCATGTAGTTGAATTCGAGGAAGCTCAGCGATTGTTCACGATCCAGCCGTGATTTCACCGATTCAAAGCTGAGCATCCGGTTGACCGAGAAATGCCGCCCGATGTCGCGCAGAAAATCCAAGTAGTTCAGGCTGTCCAACCATTCGGCGTTATTCAGCATCAGAGCGCCGGTTTCACTGTCGTCATAGGACAGGTATTTGGCAAAGACCTGCTTCATACCTGCGATATTGGCGTCGATTTGTTCGGGGCCCAGCAGTGGGCGTTCATCAGAACGGAACGAGGGGTCACCCACCTTGGTGGTGCCACCGCCCATCAGGGTGATCGGCTTGTGCCCCGTTTTCTGCAACCAGCGCAGGACCATGATGTTCATCAGGTGACCCACGTGCAGTGACTGCGCCGTGGCGTCATACCCGATATAGGCAGTTTGCACCCCGCTGATCAGTGCCTCATCAAGGCCCTGATAATCGGTGCAGTCGGCGAGAAAGCCGCGCTCGATCATCGTGGCGATGAAATCCGATTTGGGGTGGTAGGTCATGTCGTGCCTCGGGTTAATGTTGCGGGGCACTGTATAGGCGGCGCTGTGGGTAAGGAAAAGGCACCTTTTCCATGAAAAATGACCTTATTGCTGCGTTGTTGCACCCGCAGTTTTGGTAGGTGGCAGACCAAAGGCATAAAACATTGCGATCAGGTTGAGAGCCGCAAGAACAATGAGCGGTGTGACCGGGTCGTGAAAATGCGCCACCGCACCAAGGATCGCAGCGAATACTATGCCGACAACCCCGGCACTGACATCTCCCAGAGCAACAAGATAGGGGCGTTCCTTTTCGTTGGTCTTTTCGATGATGTAGAGGTAGCGGCCATAGATTACACCGTTGCCGCCCAGCGACAAAAGCATGATGACCAGCGCATACAGCCAGACGTTTTGGGCGTAGCCGGTGAAGGTGAATCCCAGTGCGATGATGGCCGAAAGTGCAGAAATCAGGCAACCCAGCCACATCACGGGTTTGACGGAGATACGCCCACTGAGCCAACCCCAGACAATCGATCCGATCACAACGCCTGCACTGGCGCCGATCACAAAATAGCTGAGCGAGTGTTTCGTGCCCACGTGGAAAGTTGCTGCGTGTATCGTGTAGAAGGGCATGGCAAGTTCAACCGAGACAAACAGCAAGCGCGCGAACAGGAATTTGCGATACCATCTGTAGGCCATGCCTGTTTTGAAGCCGGTGACAAGCTCGGCCATCGGCTTCGGTTTTTTAATCTTGGGGGCAGGATGAAGTCTCTCTTCCTCGAATATGCGTACGCCGGCAAAGCTGATGCCTGCCGCAAACATTGCTGTCACGCCGCACCACATGACGACGATGTGACGCTGCATCGGTTGGTCTGATACCAGAAGATCTTTGGTAATCCAGACCACAATGATGGCCAGAATTCCTGAGATGGTGGCTTGTGCAAACACCATGCGGTTGCGCTTGGCGTCGGGGATCGAGATTCCATAGATCTGACTGGTGCCCAGGCTGGTGATACCTTGGCATAGCCCCATGACCACTGCTGTTGTCAGGAACAAAAGAACGATCATGACATTTGGCAGATCGGTCGCGAAAAGGGCGACCATCGCCAGTACCGCACCGGTCAGGATGTTGGGGACATAGACGGCCAGCTTTGCGCGGGTGGCGCGGTTGATGAAGGGCGACATGAAGATTTCGGCGATCAATCGCGACCCGGTGACAAAGGGCAACAAGAGCCCGGCAAAGAAGGTTGGCGCCCCCAGCGCAAGGTAGAGAAAGGGCAGAACGAGTGTCGGATTGACCAGTTGCCCACCGATCGTGGCCAGCGCACCAGACCAGAAGATCAGCTGATAGTTTCTGCCCTCTGCCGGGGGGCTTACCTTAGGCGTTTGCGTCTGTGCCATTTATCAATGGGCCATCTACCGTTTGATCCAAGCTCGCACGATACCGTCTGCTCCGGGCCAGCTATGACTTAGTTGAACGATCTGTGTGAGCAGAATGCTTGCCGATTTATTAACTTGTTGCAACGATCACGGGGTTTCCGGGTTAGGTGTGCCGAAGAGCGGGCGCGTAGTACGGGTGTTGGAGTTTGGTCTCTCCGCACAAAAAACACATTCCCCGGTATTCATGCGCCTTGCCTTGCATTTGCAATCGCGGGCAGGGTGAACACGCCGTATTGCAAGAGCCGTATGCAGCCAAGCAGGAGATAACGTGGTGAAGCAAGCCATCAAACGGGTTGGGGCGATCAAGGCTCTGGGTGCGATGTCAGGCACCTCGCTGGACGGTGTGGATGCCGCTGTGGTCGAAACAGACGGGCAGTCCATCTTTGGCTTCGGAGAGTCGCGGTATCGGGCGTATTCTGATGAAGAGCGTACAATGCTGCGTGGCGCGCTTGGGCAGTGGCACGGGGCAGAGGTGGAAAAGGCCGGTGAATTGGTCACCCATGCTCACGCAGATGTTCTGTCCGAATTCGAGGATGTGGACCTGATCGGCT
The DNA here is from genome assembly GCF_013030265.1 of Ruegeria arenilitoris. Classification (GTDB taxonomy): domain Bacteria; phylum Pseudomonadota; class Alphaproteobacteria; order Rhodobacterales; family Rhodobacteraceae; genus Ruegeria; species Ruegeria arenilitoris_E. The sequence goes on along the minus strand of NZ_WPZQ01000001.1, from coordinate 340,487 downwards.
TTCATGGTCAAACGTTGGCACATGAGCCGCGCGGTCGGGGGACGCTGCAGGTAGGTGACGGCATCGGGCTGTCGCAGGCGCTGGGTTTGCCCGTAGTTTGGGATTTCCGCAGTGATGATGTTGCCATGGGTGGCGAGGGTGCACCCCTGGCGCCGTTTTTTCACTTCGCCTGTGCCAAATGGATCGGTGCCGACACACCAATCTGCTTTCTGAATCTGGGTGGTGTCGGGAATCTGACTTATGTGGACCCGTCCTTTGATGGTCCGGAAATGCCGGGGGCATTGCTGGCCTTTGATACCGGGCCTGCAAATGCGCCGGTAGATGATCTGATGCAGGCGCGCTTGGGCAAACCGATGGATCGGGATGGCGCTGTTGCCCGCGGCGGTACGGTCGAGACCGGAGCGCTGGAGTTGTTTCTGGCTGAACCGTTCTTTGCCCGGATGCCGCCGAAATCGCTGGACCGCAATGACTTTGCCGAAATGATTGGTCTGGTGAAGGAACTCAGCGATGCGGATGCAGTTGCGACGCTGACCGGGATGTGCGCGGCTGGCGTTGCACAGGGAATGGAACACTGCCCGAAACCGCCCGCACGGGTTTTGGTCACGGGCGGCGGACGACACAATCCGGTTCTGATGGAGATGCTGCGTGTCTCGTTGGATTGCCCGGTTGAGCCTGTTGAGGCCGTCGGGCTGGATGGTGACATGCTGGAGGCGCAGGCCTTTGCCTATCTCGCCGTCCGGGTTGCGCGCGGGATGCCGACCTCTTGCCCGGGAACGACGGGGGTGCAGGCGCTGGTAGGGGGCGGTGTTGTTTCTGCCCCGATGCGAGGAGCAGTCAGCAGCGCCTAGCGCGTGATCGATCGCGCATAGTCTGCCGAAAATTCTGTATATCCGTCTGATGTCGACTTCAGGTGTTTCTGTGTCCATTCATGGAACACCGGAAGCTGATGGAACGGGACGTTCGGAAAGGAATGATGCTCGGCATGGTAGGGCATGTTCCAGGCCAGAAAACGGACGATCCGGTTGGTAAAAGTAGTCCGCGAGTTTTCGAGCATATTTGCCACTGGTGGGCAGAGCCCGTGTTCAGCCAGCAGATAGATGCGCAATACCGGTTGCGCGACGAGAACGGGCAACAGCCAGACCCAGAAAAGTGCCGGTGAAAAGAACAGGCTCAAGGCAGCAAGTGCATAAATGCCGAGGAGAATGCGGGCTTCAATCTTCATCGCGCCATGCTGGCGTGCTGGCAGATAGGGGGCGTCGATACGACCCAGTGCGTTAATCACCAACACTTTTGCCATTCCGCTCCAGTAGAACCAGCCGCTGAGATAGATCAACAGGCTGCCCCAGCTGTCAGGGCGCGGTTTTCCACCAAGCTCGGGGTCACGCTCCGGATCGTTTGTCCATTTGTGGTGCGCGAGGTGGAAATACCGGAACCACACAAAGGGCAGGGCGATCGGAACTGAGATCAGGTGCCCGACTGCCTCATTCAGCCAGCCCGACTTAAACGGCGTCTTGTGAGTGCATTCGTGGCTGAGCGTGAACAGAAACACCAACAGGATGCCTTGCGGCAGGATCAGCAACGGCCAAAGCGGGACCTGCATCAGAATTCCAGTGCTGATCACCGCTATTGCAGTGAAGTAAAGCACCAGATGCTTCAGCCCGGCTATATCCGAGCGTTGTTGCAGCTGGTTTTTGGCTTCCGGTGGCAGCGAGGCTATCAGGGCGCGATGATCCATAACGTGACATTAGATGCCCAGTGAAATGGATCAAGCCCTTGTCGCGGGCGCTAGGGTCTAACCGCGCGGGATGTCGAAATCGGGCTCTGCCAGTTCGAAACCATCGAATTCGAATCCGGGGGACACCGTGCAGCTGACCAGCGTGTAGTCGCCGGTGGTGCGGGCGGCTTGCCAATGTCCTTTGGGGACAATCAATTGGGGGGCACCCTGAGACAGGTCTGGTGACAACAGGTATTCGGTGGCCGGCCCCTGATCGGTTTCACTGAGCGACAAGATCAGCGGTGCGCCGGAGTGATACAGCCAGATCTCAGTCGCATCGACACGGTGCCAGTGGCTGCTTTCTCCCTCCTGCAGCAGGAAATAAATACAAGTGCCGGTGGCACGGCCTTCATTGTCGGCTCTCCATGTTTCCTTGAACCAGCCACCCTCGGGATGTTGTTGCAGGCCGAGGTGATCGATGATGTCTTGCGCTGTCATTGGGATCCTCTTGTATTTTCGCGCGATTATGCACGGGACAGGACGATCCGCTATGGCAATCGTCAGCACAGGCCATATGTTTGCGACATGACCCTGACGATCCCCTTCGACAACAGTTACGCCCGGCTGCCGGACACCTTTTATTCCCGACAGGCCCCCGAGCCCGTACGTGCACCGCATCTTATCGCCTTCAATAAAGATCTCGCCAGTATACTGGGGATCTCGGTCGGAGACGTGAAAGAGATGGCCGAGGCCTTTGCAGGAAACTCTGTGCCTGATGGAGCGGAGCCTTTGGCGCAGCTCTATTCCGGGCATCAGTTCGGGCACTATAACCCTCAGCTGGGGGACGGGCGTGCCGTATTGCTGGGAGAGACGGTAGGCACCGATGGTATCCGGCGGGACATACAGCTGAAGGGGTCAGGCCGTACGCCTTATTCCAGACAAGGAGATGGACGCGCCTGGCTGGGGCCTGTGCTGCGCGAATACGTCGTGTCCGAGGCGATGCACGCGCTGGGCATTCCGACCACCCGCGCGCTGGCGGCTGTTGAAACCGGTGAGGTTGTCCTGCGTGAGGGACCAATGCCCGGTGCAGTGCTGACCCGCGTGGCGCAGAGCCATCTGCGCGTGGGTACATTTCAGGTGTTTGCCGCGCGCGGACAGCTGGACAGTCTACGGCGGCTTACTGAATACGCCATTGCCCGCCACTATCCCAAAGCCGAAGGGCCCATGGGATTGCTGCGCGCAGTAAGGGATGCGCAGGCAAGCCTTATTGCGCAATGGATGAGCGTGGGTTTCATCCATGGGGTTATGAATACCGACAATTGCTCGATCGCTGGCGAGACCATTGATTATGGTCCCTGCGCGTTCATGGACACATATCATCCCAACACGGTCTATAGTTCCATCGACCGCATGGGGCGCTATGCCTATTCCAGTCAGCCTGAAATCGCGGTGTGGAATGTCGCACAACTGGCCACAGCGCTGATCCAGCAGATGGAAGACAAAGAAGCCGCTGTTGAGGAAGCGACCGAGATCGTTCATGCGATGCCAGCGCTGTTGCAGGAAAACTGGATGATGAGGTTCCGTGCCAAGATCGGTTTGACAACAGAGGACGATGGTGATCTGGACTTGCTGTCTGATCTTCTCACCCGGATGGCGCAGAACCAGGCGGATTTCACTAACACCTTCCGTGCGCTGGGCAGCGAGAATGCGCGGGATCAGTTCACCGACCCCGTAGCCTTTGACGATTGGGCTGAGGGTTGGCGCGTGCGACTGCAGCGTGAAGAGACACCGCAGAAGGTCATGAAAGAAGCCAATCCCGCCTTTATCCCGCGCAACCACCGGGTCGAACAGATGATCCAGGCTGCTGTGAAAGGCGACTATGAGCCCTTCCACAGGCTGGGTTCGGTACTGGCAACGCCATATCTCGATCAGCCGGAGAATGCAGACCTGACCCGTCCACCAACAGAGAGCGAAGTGGTGCATGCGACTTTCTGCGGGACCTGAACCAGTTTACTGGCTTGTCTGATAAGGATTGATGGAATCTGGCCAGCGTCGTGGGTGTTTTGTGATCATCAGAAACACATCCGATCCATCAATCGCCTTGCGCGCATCGCTGATCAGGCGAAGGTTCAGGTCGTCGATCTGCTCGGCGGTGACGGGGCGGCCGGGATCATAGTAAACGGTTACGAGGAAAGAGCGGCCCTGTTTGGTGACTGACATGTCCTGGAGGGTGCCGCCGTCTTCGGTTAGCGTTGCACGAAGCGCGCGACGGGCCGTAGCCAGATGCTCGGGGCTGGCGACGACATTTGCCAGCTCTCCCAGACCACCGCGAAAGTCGCGCACGTAGGAACCTATGGCCAACAGGCAGAGCAACAGTACGATGATCGAGTCGCCAATTGGTGCGATTGGGGCCAGTGGTCCGTCTCGGAACATATAAATGGCTCCCAACCCGATGCCGGCGGCGGCCGTGATCAGCCCGTCGAACAGCGCAGCTTTGGATTCAAGCCTGAGGATCGAGCTGACCTTACCGGTCTTGCGCCATGTAAAATGATGGAACGCCCAGAGGAACAAACAGGTTAGTCCGATGACAGCGAAATAAACGAACATCGGTGCGAAGTTCAGCGGCTCGGGCATCATGCCATTGAAATAGCTATAGATGTTCTTGGCTGCGTTTGTGATCGCGAATAGCACAAGTCCCAGCAGTGACAGAGACCTGAAGGTCGAAAAGATCGCCTCGTCCGCAGCATAGCCGAAGGGACGCAGTTTGTCGGGACCCGCATCGACACGCTGGCTGATCCGACGCCCCAGAAAGGCCGATCCGAACCCGATCAGCGAGAACAGGCCGTCCATCATGATCGCGTTCGAATTGGACAGCACACCAGCAACGATCCCTGCTGCGGCCATGAACAGATTGCCCCACATTGCGATCACCAGAGAACGACCTTCCAGACGTTTGGTGCTGCTTGTGTTCTGTGTTGCCATTTTATGCGATCCCGATGTGGTCTCAGACGCTTCATCAATAGCCATTTAGGCAAGTGGGGCCAACACTTGCGCGGATGTTTTGAAACTCGGGGTTGCACTGCGTCGAAGGCAGGGCAATCTTAGGGGCTGAACGATATTTCAGGACATCATGACCCGAGCATCGACCTTACGGCTGGCCAGCTACAACATACAGAAATGCGTCGGGCTGGATTTCCGCCGTCAGCCTCAACGCATCATGCAGGTGCTGGATCGGTTGAAGGCCGACATCGTCGTGTTGCAGGAGGCCGACAAGAGACTGCCGCCGCGGCCAGCCGCGCTGCCGCATTTCATGCTGGATGAGGCAGGTTGGCAGATTGTTGATCTTGGCGGGGCTGGAAGCCTTGGTTGGCACGGGAATGCCGTGATCTGGCGGGGGGAGGGGATCTCGGTCCAGCAGACCGGTCATCATGAACTGCCAGGGCTTGAGCCGCGCGGGGCCGTGCGGGTTGAGTTTGATACGCCCATCGGACCGTTGCGTGTGATGGGGATGCACCTTGGTCTGTTGCCTGCGTCGCGGCGTCAGCAGATTACCCATATTCGCAGATGTGACTCGGATCTGAATCAGATGCCAACAGTTTGGGCCGGGGATTTCAACGAATGGTCTCGGCAGCCCGTGCTCGATAATCTGGCCCCGGATATGCGGTTCCTGCCGCCAATGCCCAGCTTTCCCGCGGCGCAGCCGTTGGGGGCACTGGATCGCATCGCATTGGGTGATGGGCTGCGCGCCATGGCACATGGTGTGCACGGCGAGCGGCCTGCGCATATCGCCTCGGACCATCTGCCGATCTGGGCAGACCTTCAGCGGGTTGCGTGAATTGCCCTGCCGTAAAGCGCATTTCCCCTGTGGCGCAAGCGCGCCAGACGTACTAAGACAGAAACCCGAACAAGTCTGAGGGGTATCATGTCGGACACGATCATCGCACGTTGCGAAGCCAAAGGGCTGCGCATGACCGGTCAGCGCCGGACCATTGCCCAGGTCCTTCAGCAAAGCGAGGATCATCCTGATGTCGAGGAACTGTACGCCCGCGCCTCGGCCATAGATTCGGGTATCTCGATTGCAACAGTCTATCGGACCGTGAAGCTGTTCGAAGAAGCCGGCATTCTTGAGCGGCTGGAGTTCGGTGACGGGCGCGCGCGGTACGAAGACGCCGAACGGGACCATCACGACCACCTGATCGACATGCAGTCCGGAGAGGTGATCGAATTCGTCGATCCCGAGATCGAGGCATTGCAGGAAAAGATCGCCACAAAGCTTGGGTATAAGCTGAAAGGTCACCGGCTGGAGCTGTACGGCGTCCCGCTGGAACAGGACTGATCCATCACGAAACGCGATTGGTCGCCTCACGGCAATTCATCAAACCTGTCGTAATATGGCTTGCTACGTCGCAATAGTTACGCTTTTGCTGACGTAAGGGCGCAGATTTTTGTCAGCCCATCCCTACGGACACGCGCATGAATAACGTAAACGGCATTTTGCTGATCATCGGATCGATGGCGGCCTTCTCACTTGAGGATATGTTCATCAAGCATCTGTCGATCAGTGTATCGACGGGGCAGATCATGATCGTGTTGGGTCTGTTCTGCGGGCTGGTCTTTGTACTGATGTCTCTGGCGACCCGTAAACGCATCTTTGATCCAGTGGCGTGGCAACCGTTGCCATTGGCCCGAGCCGGGGCCGAAGCGGTTGGTGCTTTGACCTTTGTTACCGCGCTGTCGCTGGTCGAGCTGTCCACGGTCGCTGCAGTGTTTCAGGCGATGCCGCTAGCCGTAACCATGGGCGCGGCGCTGTTTCTGGGTGAACATGTCGGATGGCGGCGCTGGAGTGCGATTGGTATCGGCTTTGTCGGTGTCCTGATGATCATTCGTCCCGGGCTTGAGGGTTTTGAGCCCGAGTCGCTGTTCGTCGTAGCCACCGTGATTGCCATCGCCGCACGAGACTTGCTGACACGTAAACTGGATGTTCGTGTACCTTCATCCGTTGTCGCCCTGCAGGCCTATATCGCTGTCGCGCTGGCAGGGGTGGCGTTGATGGTGTTTTCAGCACAGCCGGTCGTGCCGTTGCAGGCGGTACAAGTTGGTCCTTATCTGGGTGCCATCGGCTTTGGAGTTCTGGGCTATTACGGCATTGTAACGGCCATGCGCATCGGAGAGGCCTCGGCGCTGACGCCGTTCCGCTATACCCGTCTGGTCTTTTCGATCGCCGCCGGGATGCTGATGTTCGGGGAACGCCCCGATGCGATGACGATCGCAGGTGCATCGCTGATCATCGGGTCGGGCATGTACACCTTTATCCGTGAACGCAGGCTGGCGCGCGAAATGGCGGTCGCGACCTGACGGATCGTCGCACGTTGGCGCAAACAGGAAAATGTTAGCCCTAAAGGCCGGAAAATAGGCGTGTTAGCGATAACGGAGCCGGTTTACTTTTTGCCCGGTGCTGTTATGAGGCATGCAACCAAAGTCATCTTTAGGGACCGGTATCATGAGCACCATCATCGACATCCATGCACGCGAAATCCTGGACAGCCGGGGTAACCCCACTGTTGAGGTGGACGTTATTCTGGAAGACGGCACCATGGGCCGTGCCGCTGTACCTTCGGGCGCGTCGACCGGTGCCTATGAAGCCGTCGAAAAACGCGATGGTGACAAGTCCCGCTATATGGGCAAGGGCGTGCTGGAGGCCGTGGCAGCAGTGAACGGCGAGATCGCCGAGGAACTGGTTGGTTTTGACGCGACCGAGCAGGTCGCCATCGATCAGGCGATGATCGAACTGGACGGGACCGAGAACAAGGGCCGTCTGGGCGCCAACGCCATTCTGGGTGTCTCGCTGGCGACAGCCAAGGCTGCTGCGGATTTCACCACACAGCCTCTGTATCGTTATGTCGGTGGCACTTCGGCCCGTGTTCTGCCTGTTCCGATGATGAATATCATCAACGGCGGTGAACACGCTGATAACCCGATCGACATTCAGGAATTCATGGTCATGCCGACGTCGGCCGCGAATATTCGCGAAGCCGTGCGCATGGGGTCTGAGGTCTTCCACACGCTTAAGCGTGAGTTGTCGGCGGCTGGTCTTGCCACCGGTGTTGGCGACGAGGGCGGTTTTGCCCCTAACATCGCATCCACCCGCGAAGCACTGGATTTCATCCTGCAGTCCATTGAAAAGGCAGGCTACAAGCCGGGTGAGGAAATCCACCTGGCGCTGGATTGCGCAGCAACCGAGTACTACAAGGACGGCAAATACGTCCTGTCGGGCGAGAACATCTCGCTGACGTCAGAGGAAAACGCTGAGTATCTGGCGGCTCTGGTCAAAGACTACCCGATCATCTCGATCGAGGATGGCATGTCCGAAGATGACTGGGATGGTTGGAAGGCCTTGACCGACGCCATCGGTGACAAGGTGCAACTGGTGGGCGACGACCTGTTCGTGACCAACCCTGCACGTCTGGCCGAGGGGATCGAGCGTGGCTGCGCGAACTCGATGCTGGTCAAGGTAAACCAGATCGGATCGCTGACCGAAACGCTGCGCGCTGTCGATATGGCCCACCGTGCACGTTACACCAACGTTATGTCGCACCGCTCAGGCGAGACCGAGGACGCCACCATTGCTGATCTGGCGGTTGCAACCAACTGCGGTCAGATCAAAACCGGCTCGCTGGCGCGATCGGACCGGTTGGCCAAGTATAATCAGCTGATCCGGATCGAGGAATCGCTGGGCGAAGTTGCTGAGTACGCAGGCGCGTCGATCCTTCGCAAGTAACTACTGTGATGCTATGTTGATACTTGGGTATTTCCCGGGGATCGTATTTTGCTGAGTATTATCAAACCAGAAACGCCGGACCAGCTGGACGCGGTTCGGCGTTTGTGTTGGGAGTATCGAGATTTTCTGCTGACGCTGGACGAAAGATCGGTGCAAATCGTTCAGGCTGTCTATCCACAGGAAAAGTATGCCCGCGTGTTGGAGGCGATCGAAACCGATCACATGCCGCCCTCTGGTGGGATGAGGTTGGCGTTGTTGAATGAACAACCGATAGGGTGCGGGATGTTTCACACGCTTGAACCCGGGGTGGCAGAAATCAAGCGAGTGTATGTCAACGAGCAGGCACGCGGCACCGGCGCGGGCTGTGCGATCATGCTGAGTCTTATTGAACAGTGTCGGAGTGATGGATTCGAATACATTCGGATGGACACGGGAAAACCTCTTGAGGCGGCGACTCAATTGTACCTGTCCTTAGGCTTTCAGTTGCGTGACGCGTATTCAGATCTGCCAGAGATTGTCGAAGGCCATCTTCTGTTCTTTGAAATGTCACTACGCCCGGATCAAACTGGGTCGGACACTAAGGGCTAAGATATCATTTTGAAATTTTGACCTACTGAGTACCAAAAGTAGGGTTATAGGCAAATATTCGCCGACATAAATATCCTTATGTGTGAACTTGTACCTAACGAGACAGGCGCATCGTGACCTATGCTGCTTGCATTGCAGAAAGGAGAACACGATGCCTGTATCCAAATTCCTTCTGGTAATTTCCGCGCTTTCTCTGGGACTGATGGCTGCCTGTGCAGGCCCGGGAACCTATCCGATCACCGGTCAAAAGGTGTCGTCGGATGACCCGGTTCAGGAAATGTACAATCCAAATGTGATCTTCCGCGGGGAGTCGCGCTAGAGCTTCTTGCTCATGAGCGCATAGCGGTCGCGCAGCTTGAAGCCTGTCCGAAGATAGAGCTTTTGTGCTGACTCGTTCGTGCGGTCGACTTCCAGATGCAGGGCGGTCAGCCCTGCACCAGCCAGCGCCTTGGGAAGTTCAAGCAGAACCTCTGTGGCAATTCCACGGCCTCGGACTGCAGGGCGGATGTAAATCTCATCCACAAAACCGTCCATTCCGCCGAATTCGACGGACCAGCCGAATGTCAGGATGATATAGCCCAGTGGCGCGCGGCCCGGCCCGATGAGATAGATGCAGCCATGAGGGATGCCTTCGAGCAGGGGGAGCAGCGCTTCGCGCAGTTGATCGGCATCCTGTTCGATGCCTTCCTCGGCGTGAAAGGCAGAGACGAGGGTCATCAGACGGTCAAGATCGTCCGGGCGGGCGAGGCGCAGTGCGGCAGTCATAGCCGCGCCAGCCGTTCGGTGAGCAGGTCAAAGAACCCGTCCGCATCCACATCGCCGATAAACAGGGCGTTGGGTTTGCGATCTGTAACGCCCCACCAGTCGGCGACGGTCATGCCCATAGTCAGTTCGGACTGGGTTTCAATTTCGACGTTCACGTGCCGACCTTTAAACAGCTCGGGCTTGATCAGATAGGCAGTCACGCAAGGATCATGAAGTGGGGCACCTGCGCTGCCATATTTTTCCTTGTCGAAACGTTCGAAGAAATCGGTCATCTCGGCAACAGCAATACCAACCTTGCTTCCCAGTGCACGGAAGGCGTCGTTGCGGGGCTTTGTAACCAGCGCCTTGTGCGTCACGTCCAGAGGCATAACAACAATTGGAACGCCAGATTTAAACACAATGTCAGCGGCTTGCGGGTCAACGTGAATGTTGAATTCAGCCGTGGGGGTGATGTTGCCAACCTCGAAATAAGCGCCACCCATCAGAATGATTTCCTGTACGCGTTCAACGATGTCAGGCGCTTTCTGAAAGGCGGCTGCGATGTTGGTCAGAGGGCCCAGCGGACAGAGGGTGACGGTACCCGGCTCATGCGTGCGTAGGCTGTCGATGATGAAATCGACAGCATGGCCTTCGGTCAGTTCCATTTGTGGGTCGGGCAGATCAGGGCCGTCGAGGCCAGTTTTGCCGTGTACATGTTCAGCGGTTACCAGAGGGCGGTTCAGCGGTCGATCACATCCGGCATAAACCGGCACATCGGTATGGCCCGCCAATTCGCAAACGATCCGCGCGTTTTTGGCGGTCAGATCCAGCGGCACGTTACCTGCGACTGCGGTAATGCCCAGAACCTCGATCTCTTCGGGACTGGCCAGCGCCAGCAGGATCGCGACGGCGTCATCCTGTCCGGGGTCTGTATCGATGATGATCTTGCGCGCAGTCATGGGTGGCCTCCGGGATATTGAAGGACGGACACTGGCAAGTGTCGCCGCTGTTGTCTAGCAAATTTACGCGCTTCCACGGGCCGTGTTTGCCATTGCTGGCGGGAGTTTGCCGTTGGCGCGATGTTCTTCGGTTTTGACCTCGTCCCAAAGAGCATCCATTTCCTCGAGGGTGCTGTCCGTCGGGGTTTTACCCCGATCAGCCAGCCGTGCCTCGACTTGCTCGAACCGGCGGGTGAACTTGGCGTTGGTGCGGCGCAGAGCGGCCTCGGGCTCGATACCCAAATGACGACCCAGATTTACCATCACAAAGAGCAGATCGCCGAATTCATCCTCAAGCGCGTCTGCGTCCATACTTTCGCGCGCCTCTTCCAGCTCGGCGGCTTCTTCGGTGATTTTGGCCAGCACGTGGCTGGCATCGGGCCAGTCAAACCCCACGCGAGCCGCACGCTTTTGCAATTTGTGCGCCCGCAGGAGGGCCGGCAGGTTGGCAGCTACACCGTCCAGTGCACCTTGCTGTTCCTTGCCTGCGCGTTCGGCGGCTTTGATCGTTTCCCAGTCCTTCGTCTGCTGTTCAGCCGATTTGTCGCGGGATTCATCGCCAAAGACATGCGGATGGCGGGCCACCATCTTGTCGGACATGGTCCGCACCACATCCTGAAACGCGAAATGACCGGCTTCTTCGGCCATTTGGGCGTGGAACACGGACTGGAACAACAGGTCGCCCAATTCGCCCTTCAGTTCATCCCAGGCCTGCCGTTCGATGGCGTCTGCGACCTCATAGGCTTCTTCAATCGTATAGGGCGCGATAGTGCCGAAATCCTGCTCGATATCCCACGGACAACCGGTTTCCGGGTCACGCAGACGGCGCATGATTTCCAACAAACGTTCGATACCTGCGTCCGAGTTATGGATCAGCGGATTTTCAGCCATTGCGAAGCCCCTTATTCCGGTGTCAGATGCATCCATCTCGCAGCTTGGATCAGGAGTCCACCCCAGATGCCCGTCGTCAACCGAATTGCCGATTTTGCCACCGACATGGCCACATGGCGCCAGCACCTGCATACAATCCCTGAGCTGGAATTCGAATGCTACGAAACAGCGGCATTTGTTGCTGAGCGTCTGCGCGAGTTTGGCGTGGATGAGCTGCATGAGGGGATCGCCAAGACCGGTATCGTCGCGATAATCAACGGTCAGGGCGAAGGACCGACGATTGGCCTGCGGGCGGATATGGACGCGTTGCCGATTCCCGAAGAAACCGGCGTTGACTATGCCTCGAAGAATCCAGGCAAGATGCACGCCTGCGGCCACGACGGGCACACAACGATGTTGCTGGGGGCTGCACGTTATCTGGCCGAAACCCGGAACTTTCGCGGCCGGGTTGCGTTGATTTTTCAGCCTGCCGAGGAAGAGGGCGGCGGCGCCGGGGTTATGGTTCAAGAAGGAATTATGGACCGGTTCGACATCGCGCAGGTTTACGCGCTGCATAACGCGCCCGGCTTTGCGGAAGGCTCGTTCTATACAACGCCGGGTCCGATCATGGCTGCTGTCGATACGTTCGAGGTTCACATTCAGGGTGTCGGTGGACACGGGGCCATGCCGCATGAAACGCGCGATCCGGTCATGGCGGCCTGTGGCATTGCGCAGGCGATTCAGACCATCGTCAGCCGTAATCACTACGCTCTGGACGATCTGGTTGTGTCGGTGACGCAAATCCATACCGGCACGGTGAACAACGTGATCCCGGACACCGCCTATATCAACGGCACGGTACGGACCTTCGACCCGGCGGTGCAGAAGATGGTTATGGAACGCATGGAGCAGATCGTGCAGGGACAGGCCACGTCGTACGGGGTTGAGGCGCGGCTTGAATATGATGTGAGTTATCCCGCCACGATCAACGACCCGGAAAAGGCCGCTTTTGCCGCTGACGTGGCGCGCGAGGTTTCGGGGGCCGAGCGGGTCACCGAAAACACCGGTCGCGAGATGGGGGCCGAGGATTTTTCATACATGCTGCAGGAACGACCCGGAGCCTATCTGTTTCTGGGGCAGGGGGACGGTGCGGGGCTGCACCATCCAAAATACAACTTCAACGACGAAATCGCGCCGGTGGGTGCATCCTTTTTCGCGAAGATCGTGGAAAAGGCGCTGCCTGTGGCTTGACGTCAGCGCGCGTCGCCAGCCCATCGGGAACCTTGGGAGGAAGATAACCCGAAATGGCATTGGAAGATGCAAAGACTCAGGTGGACGAGGCGTTCACCAACCCGGATCTCAAAGGCCTTTCCTTTGAGAACACATTTGGTGGCGCGACCTCGTTTCTGCGTCGGCTTTATACGAAGGAACTGAAAGGCGTAGACATCGCGGTGACCGGCGTGCCGTTCGATCAGGCGGTAACCAACCGTCCCGGTACCCGGTTGGGACCACGTGCCATTCGCGAGGCCAGCGCGTTGCAATCACCCGACGCACCCTATGGCTGGCCGTTTGATGCGCTCAGCGAACTGGCAATCATCGACTACGGGGACATGGCTTACGACTATGCCAATATCCCTGCCTTTCCAGATACGCTGACCGATCACATCCGTACGATTCTGGAAGCCAATGTCGCTTCGGTGACGCTGGGCGGAGATCACTACATCAGCTTTCCGATCCTGAAAGCCTATGCCGAAAAATACGGGCCTATGTCTCTGCTGCAGTTTGATGCGCATACGGACACATGGGCCGATGACGACATGTCCCGCGTGGATCACGGAACCATGTTCTACAAGGCCGTGAAGTCAGGGATCGTGGACCCCAAGCGATCGGTTCAGGTGGGGATACGCACCACCAACGAGGACACATTGGGCGTCAACATCATCGACGCACGTGAGGTTTATGAATCCGGACCGGCCGCCGTAGCCCAGAAGATCAAGGGGATTCTGGGCGACAGTCCGGTTTACCTGAGCTTCGACATCGATGGGTTGGATCCGGCCTTTGCACCGGGAACCGGGACACCTGTTTGGGGTGGTCTCAGCTCGATTGAGGCGCAGATCATCCTGCGGGATATCGCCGGGATCAACATCAAGGGTGGGGATGTGGTTGAGGTATCGCCTCCATTCGACATGTCTGGTGCCACCGCGATTGCCGGGGCACATGTGGCAACGCAGATCATCTGCCTGCTGGGGTGGAACAAGCTGGTAAAGCCTTAACCTTTGGTTAGGCATAATCCCGGTAAGTGCTTGGTGAAGAACCGGATCGGAGAAAGTACATGACCCAATTCAACCAGCCGATTGGCGGCAATGATCTGGCGCGGTTCTCGGGGCCGAATACGTTTATGCGGTTACCGCAGGCGTCCTCTCTGGATGGGCTGGACGTCGCTGTTCTTGGGATCCCGATGGATATTGGTACATCTTGGCGCTCGGGTACGCGGTTTGGCCCAAAACAGATCCGTAGCGAAAGCGCGATGATCCGGCCGTATAACATGGCCACCTTTGCTGCCCCATTCGATAACCTGCAGATTGCCGATATCGGGGATCTGGCGATCAACACGTTCTCGCTGTCGGATAGTCTGAAGATTATCAAGGAAAGTTATGACGGTATTCTGACACAGGATGTCATTCCCGTTGCGATGGGGGGCGATCATTCGATCACCCTGCCTATTCTGCGTGCAATAGCAGCCAAACATGGTCCGGTTGCTTTGGTGCACGTGGATGCCCATGCCGACGTCAATGACGAGATGTTTGGTGAGCGCGAGACCCATGGCACCGTATTCCGTCGCGCCTATGAGGAAAATCTGATCGTTCCGGACAAGACCTTTCAGATCGGTATTCGGGGATCTGGCTATGCCGCCAGCGATTTCACCGAAGCGCAGGGGTGGGGATTCCGTCAATATCCGGCGTGGGATATCTGGCAGCAGAACCTGACCCAGATCGGGTCTTTGATCCGCAAGACGATCGACGGACATCCGGTCTATATCACCTATGATATCGACAGTGTGGACCCGGCTTATGCGCCTGGGACCGGAACGCCTGAAATTGGCGGGCTGACTACACCGCAGGCACTGCAACTGATCCATGCACTGCAGGGGATGAATGTCGTTGGTTGTGATCTGGTCGAGGTCTCTCCACCCTATGATCCATCGGGCAATACTGCGCTTACGGCTGCGAACTTGTTGTTCGAAATGCTGTGCATTCTTCCAGGCGTGACGTCGCGGTAAGGGCTGGTTGAACATCTTGTTCACCGATGCGTTCCGGCTAGGTTCGGTTGAAACAGGTGCGGGATGAAGATGACTGTAGTTTGGGTATTGGTATGCGCGGGGCTTTTGCTGGCCGGTTACATCCGTCTTGCCCCTTCCGATCCCTCCCGTTGGCATGTGGCACCTGTGGGCGAAACCAGCAGGGACATGATGGGCGCGGTAGTGCGGGTCGTTGAAACCGGCCCGGACGGGCTTGCACGGCTGGATGTGGTTGCGCGTCAGTCCCCTCGTACCAGTGTTTTGGCCGGGTCGGTCGACGAGGGAATGGTGACTTATATCACCCGAACTCGGTTGATGGGATTTCCGGATTATACCACCGCGCAGCAGGATGGTGACGCGCTGCGTATCCACGCAAGGCTGCGTTTCGGGCGCAAGGATTTCGGAGTGAATAAAGCGCGGGTTGAAAGCTGGCTAGGGCAGCTTCAATAGGTTGAAAATAAAAACTTAATTCCCATATTGGTGGTATGAGTGATTATGAAGCCAAGTTTCAGAGGGCAACCGCTGAATTGGAAGATGCGGGACTGCAAGAGCCCGGAAAATCCACCCCATATGTTCGCTTTTTCAGACGTGCCGGATGCAGGCCGAAACCGGAACTCTATCGGACCAAGGTATCGCGATTGACGTGGGATCCACTGGTGATGGGAGGCCTTTGGGGGCTGGGTTTATATGTATTTCTCTCACCTCCGCTTTGCATGGTCCCACGATTGGCTATATGCTCTCTGCTCTTTGGTGTCAGCATGGCGCTTTGCGCGGAGCACAATATCCGGACGACGCGCAGAAAGCACAAGCTAAGCAAGTGGGAAGATCTGTAGGTGATTAACCCGAGCTTTGAATAGTTGCAGAATTGCTGAGTTGGGGCTGGGTTTGCTCCAACCCTGATGACAAACACCCCTCCTGAACCTCGCGCCACATGGGAACGTTCAGTGACATCTGGCATTGGGCCATAAACATACGGCCATCGACCTGCAGGCAGATCATCTCTCCCAACTCGACACGGGTGCCGGCTTTGTCGGTACAATAGCAATCCTGAACCTTGCCGCCGGGGCCAATTACATCAGCCATGACAGGGGTCGTGCACAGGGTAAGCGCAAGAATAATCCGTTTCATGCATGTGAGCTTAGCACAAGGCAGGCCCTTGACCAAAGCCCGCGGATGATAGACACCGCCGGGATGATCCCCGAAGAACGCCTTGAACAGATAACCCAGCGATTCCAATACCTCGAAGCTGCCATGGCCGATGGCGCCTCGGGCGGAGATATTGCGGCACTTGCCAAGGAATACTCGGATTTAAAGCCTGTGGTTGAGCAGATCGAAACATGGCGCCAACTGGTGGCCGATCTGGCCGAAGCCGAGGCAATGCTGGCCGATCCGGACATGAAAGAGCTGGCTGAGGAGGAAATCCCCGAGCTGCAGGCTCGCATTCCCGAGGCAGAGCACGCGTTGCAACTGGCGTTGTTGCCCAGAGACAAAGCCGATGCGCGTCCGGCAATGTTGGAAATCCGGCCCGGAACCGGAGGTGATGAGGCCGCATTGTTCGCGGGTGATCTGCTGCGGATGTATCAACGCTATTCCGAGGCGCGGGGATGGAAGTTTGAGATCATCGAGGAACAATCCTCGGATCTGGGCGGGATCAAAGAGGTCGTGGCCCATATCAAGGGCGATAATGTCTTTGCTCGGATGAAATACGAATCCGGTGTGCACCGGGTTCAGCGGGTGCCCGAAACCGAGAGCGGCGGGCGTATCCATACTTCGGCGGCGACAGTGGCGGTTCTGCCCGAGGCCGAGGATGTAGATATTCATATCGAACCCAACGATATTCGTATCGACACCATGCGCAGTTCCGGCGCGGGTGGGCAGCACGTGAACACCACAGATTCGGCTGTACGGATTACCCATATTCCCAGCGGGATCGTGGTGACTAGTTCCGAAAAGTCTCAGCACCGCAACCGCGAGATCGCGATGCAGGTGCTGAAGACCCGTCTTTACGATATGGAGCGACAGCGGATCGACAGCGAACGCTCGGCGGATCGGGCCAGCCAGGTGGGATCGGGGGACCGGTCTGAACGGATCAGAACCTATAACTTCCCGCAGGGTAGGATGACTGATCACCGCATTAACCTGACGCTTTATAAGCTGGATCAGGTGATGCAGGGCGATCTGGATGAGGTGATCGATGCGCTGACCGCAGACGATCAGGCGCGTCTGCTGGCCGAGATGTCGCAATGAACGGGGCACAGACGGCCGCACAGGCCATGGTCGCAGCGACAGCGCGACTGCGGGCTGCCGGTGTTGAAGATCCCGCCCGGGATGCTCGGGTTCTGCTGGCCCATGCTGCGCGTATCGAAGCCAGTCGCGTCACGTTGATCGCACCCGAAGAGTTGTCGCCTGAGATAGCCGAGCGATATGATCAGCTGATCTCGCTGCGTGCCATCCGTGTGCCGGTTTCCCACCTGTTGGGAGAGCGCGAATTTTATGGCCGCCGCTTTCGGGTGAGCCGGGATGTTCTGGATCCACGCCCCGAGACCGAAGCCTTGATCGAGGCCGCGCTGAGTGAACCGTTTGATCACATTCTGGACCTTGGTGTCGGGTCAGGCTGTGTGTTGGTGACTTTGCTGGCCGAGCGGACAAGCGCATCCGGAATTGGCGTTGATCTGAGCGAATCTGCCTGCCTTCAGGCCAGCGCCAACGCGGTGCTGCATCAGGTGCAGGGCCGGGTCGAGATCATACAATCCGATTGGTTCGAAGGGATCGAAGAGGGGCAGTTCGATTTGATCGTCTCGAATCCGCCATACATTTCCCTGGATGAGATGACGCAGCTGTCCCCAGAAGTGCGGGAACACGAGCCGAGGATGGCTTTGACGGATGAGGGGGATGGGCTAGGCGCTTATCGGCGTATTGCCGCTGCAGCGCCTGATTTTCTGATGCCGAGTGGGCGTATTCTGGTCGAAATCGGTCCGACACAGGCGGCGGCTGTCGCGGCATTGTTTGACGCGTCGGGTCTGATCGATATCCGCGTGGTTCCGGATCTGGATGGCCGGGACCGTGTTGTTGGCGCCAGAATGCCGGGTTGAATGGGGTGAATGAGGCCAAAAAACGCCGGTTCAGGTAAAAAAGCTGCGAAAATGCATATTACCCTCTTGTCTGCATGATCAGGACATGCTTACTCAGGGTAGTCGGCGAGGTTGACGCTGTTTCAGCGCGCCCCTGACGCCAAGCCCAAAAAGTCGACAGCACGTCACGGTAAAAGGCCTTAGAGCAGTGCAACGTACGGGTTGATCGACAGTGAATGACAAGGCTGACGTAAAGTAAGATGAGATCTTCCAAATCCCGCTCGCGGGCCAAGAACAACCGCAATCGCCCTTCTGGTGGTAATGTCGTAAACCGGGTTTTTGACAGCTCGGGTCCAGAAGGCAAGGTGCGCGGCACCCCGCAGCAGATCATTGATAAATATAATCAGCTGGCGCGTGACGCCCAGTTGTCGAATGACCGCGTCGCGGCCGAGAACTTTCAGCAGCACGCGGAACATTACCTGCGTATGCTGAGCGAGGCGCAGCGCGAAATCGAAGCGCGCCGTGAAGAGCAGGAACGCCAGAACCGTGAGCGCCAGGCAGAACGCGACCGTGAGCGCGCCGAGCGTCAGGAACGCGAAGCTGCCCGTCAGGCAGATCCGGCCGAAGCGCCGCAACCTGATGTGATGGATTTCGGGTCCGAGCCTGCGGCACCTGAATCTGGTCTGGTCGAGACACCGGAAAGCCAGGGTGCTGAACCAGTTGAAGAGGCACCTGCCAAGAAAGAAAAGCCACCACGCCGTCCACGTGCACGCAAGCCCAAGGCTGCACCCGCCGAGCCTGAACAGGCTGCAGCGGATAACGGAGACGCGCCGGAAGCTGCCGAATAAGCTCAAGCCAAAAGGCCGAGATACAGAAAACCCCGGATCGAGTGCCGGGGTTTTTTGTTTTGTCGCTTTAAGCTTTGCGAATTTCCCGTGCCAGCGCACAAAACGCTTCGAGCGGAACCTGTTCCGCACGTTCCGTTGGTTTGATGCCAGCAGCCAGCAAGCGATCCTCGATATCGGGTGCGACACCTTTCAAAGAGGCGCGAAGCATCTTGCGGCGTTGGTTGAAGGCCGTTGCCACGACTCGTGACAGGGTGGCTGCATCTGCCGGATAGCGCGGCTCGGGCAGGGCAGTCAGGTGAACCACGGCGCTGGAGACTTTGGGTGGTGGGGTGAAGGCCCCGGGGGGCAAAGACATGGCGATACGTGCTTCGGCCCGCCATTGGGCGAGGATGGCAAGGCGCCCATAAGCTTTGCTGCCGGGTTGGGCCACAATGCGCTCGGCGACTTCGCGCTGGAACATCAGGGTCAGGCTTTGCCAGAATGGCGGCCATTCCAGTGGCGTCAGCCAGCGGACCAGAAGCTCGGTCCCGACATTGTAGGGCAGGTTGGCCGCAATCCGGATCGGCGGTGTCAGATGCGTCAGCGGATCGATCTCCAGCGCGTCCCCGTTGATGACTTCAAGCCGGCCGGGATAAGCCTCGGCAATGTCGTTCAACGCTGCGATACAGCGGGTGTCTTTTTCCACAGCAACGACTTTGCGCGCGCCTTCGGACAGCAGACCACGGGTCAGGCCACCCGGTCCGGGTCCGATCTCGAGCACATCACATTCGGTCAGATCACCGGCCTGCCGTGCAATCTTGGCTGTCAGGTTCAGGTCCAGCAGAAAGTTCTGCCCCAGCGATTTGCGGGCCGATAGCTGGTGGGTCGCGATGACTTCGCGCAGCGGGGGGAGGGTGTCGATAGCGCTCATGATCCGTTCACCGTGGCGCGGATAGGGTGTCATGCGCCAGAAATTTTTCACTTCGGTCCGGGATATGGCCTGCGTTGTACAGGTTCAAGACCCTTGCGCCATCTGCTGCGCGAGTTTGAGGGCCTCAATCAGGCTGGTCGGGTTGGCGATGCCTTGTCCGGCGATGTCCAGCGCGGTGCCATGATCTGGTGAAGTCCGGATGAAGGGCAAACCCAGCGTTACATTCACGCCTCGGTCGAAATCCAGTGTCTTGATCGGGATCAGGGCCTGATCGTGATACATGGCGATGGCTGCATCGTACCGCCTGCGCGCGGCGGCGTGGAACATGGTATCCGCCGGATGCGGGCCCGTAACCGTGTAGCCGTCGGGATTGAGATCAGAGATCAGCGGGGCAATCCAGTCCAGTTCCTCACGACCCATTTTGCCGCCTTCGCCGGCATGGGGGTTCAGCCCGGCAATCGCGATACGCGGATTTTGAATACCAAACTGGTTCTGCAACCCTTGTGCGGTGATCGCGATCGTTTCACGCAGCAACTCGGGGGTCAGGACGCTGGGGACTTGCGAGAGTGCGATGTGGATCGTGGCTGGGACCACGCGCAACTGATCGCTGGCCAGCATCATCACAACACGATCTTTACCGGCAAGAGCGGCTAAAAATTCGGTATGTCCGGGATAATCGAATCCCGCTCCGTCAATCAGCGCCTTTTTGTGGATCGGAGCCGTGCAGAGCGCTGATGCCGCACCCGATTGTACCAGAGAAACACCGCGTTCAATTGCATCGATTACAGAGGGAGCATTGTTTGGCTCGGGACGGCCTGGCACATTCGACGCTGGGAAATCCAGCTGAAGCACCGGTAGGGCCATCGCACAGACCCCGGCCGCTTCTGACGGTTCATTTATTCGTGCAACCGGAGTCTCGTTTGGCAGATGCGCGGCGTCGCCGATGTAGACGAACGGGCAGGTGCCGCGCAGTTGTTGCCACGCCTTGGCTGCGATTTCGGGGCCGATACCGGCCGGATCACCACAGCTAAGCGCGATCGGGCGGGTCATTGCTCGATAATGGTGGCGTCTGCCCGCATTTGTTCGATGAAGCTGTCGGCAAAAGCCTGCAGGCGCTGCTGGGTCAAAGCGTTAGCAACATCCTGACGAGACGTATCTTCGCCCAGATCGCGGGTGCGGGTGCACAGCATCAGGAACATCAGCGTCTGCCCGTTGTTGCGGGTGAGCGTTGTTGAAATCTCATTGGGGTCCAGCTTGGCAAGTTCCAGAGCCACGTCGCGCGGGATTTCGGAAGGGCTGGCGGACACGCGCTCAAGAACCTCTGGCGGTTGATCCTTGGCGATACCATAGAGGTCGTTACAAGTGTCGATGTTTTCCTTCAGCTCAGCCGCAGTTTTCTGGGCCTCTGGGCTACGACCGCCCGGAATATAGTAGATCGCATAGTCGATCTTGGAATAGCGTGGTGCGCCTGTCGAAACCTCGCGAATGCCGCGCATCTGGAACAGGGCTATGGCGTTGGGAAGACTCAGCGGCTCGGTTATATCTCCGTTCTGCAGGCCCAGGATGACGGGCTGCAGCGCGGGCGGAAGATTATTGAGCGACAGCCAATCCAATCGACCTCCGTTTTCGCGGGTCGCTGCCGCCGAATATTGCGTGGCAGCGGAGGAAAACGCGTCATAACCGTCTACCTGAGAAATTTCCTGCGCCAGCGCGTCAGCCTGAGCGAGCGTCTGCGGTGTTACGGGAATGATAATCTCGGACAACAGAACTTCGAGGCCGCCACCGCCGCCCTGGCCCATTGCCCGATTGATTTCATCCTCTGTGGGGCGCGCCTGAGAGATAAACCTCGTGCTGACGTAGTCACGCCATGAAAGCTGATCTTCAACAAAGTCTCGGACTGTTTCGGGATCTACCCCGGCATCGCTGAGCAACCGCAGGAAATCGTCAGTCGAAAGCTGACCACGAGCGGCAAACTGGTCGATACCAAGCTGTACATCTTCTGGTGTCGCCTGAATTCCGGCATCCCGCATCGCCTGTTTGCGCAGGCGAGCATCGATCAGGGCCTCACGCACCTCATCTTCAGAACTTCCCGGCAGGCCGAGCGCTTCGAGAAACTGCTGGCGTTGCTGCAATTCATACCACGTCACGATATCCTGATTGATCCGGATCGCGGGTGAGAACAGGCTTTGCCCGATGGCCTGCGGCGAAGAAAAGGCGATAAGCGCCGCAGCGAGTGCGGGCAAAGCCGGTCTTTGCCAACCGGTACGAAGAAACTTAGAGAAACCTGATATCAGCTGCATTTTCTTTTGTACTTCTTGCCCCCGCCTTCGACGGCGTATCCAGTTAGTGCAACGGTAAAGCCGAATTCTGTCGAAGGCTCAATACTTGATGTGGACGTATAGCGCCGACTGACGGTCATGTTAACCTGCACGCACTCATTTTCGTAGGTAACTCCAAGCCCGTAGCGGATTGGCTCAGATTCGGCCAGATCATATCGCGCCAGTGCCTGTGTCAGCCAGTTCTGATCGATTCTGTAACGTCCCGTCAGCCAGATTTCGGATATTTTGTCGCTGTTTTCTGCAGGGTCGGGTTCCTGCCAGACATAGCTGCCCGTCAGCGCGTTGTCGTCTTTGGCCCAAACGCCCCGGAACTCGGCTTTGGCAAAGCTGAAGTCATCATCCAGCAGGCCACGTGCCGCGAGGGTAAGGCCTTTGGCGGTTTTCAACTGACCGGCCAGCAGCAGATCGGATGTGGTGCCCTGCAGGCCTGAGGTCAGGGTGAAATCCGGATCGGCATCGGCGCGGAACACCTGACCGACGGTTGCAAGCGCTTGCCAGCCGTTCGGCGTATTGCGCGCCCAGTTCACGCCGACAACAGCTGTTGCTCCATTTTCGCGGCGATCTTCGGCTGGGAAGCGAGACAGGGATAGCAGATTGCCCTGGTCGAACTCCTGAAACGTACTTTCGTCATTGGGTACGTCGGTGTTCGAGACATGCGTCCAGCCAAACTGCACGATTGGTTCGAGGAACTGCGTTGCGCCGGTCTGCTCGCGCCGCACCATCGGATAGCGCAGAGTAAGGGCTGCCCGTGGCGTCGATCTGGTAATCTGGTTGGGATACTGACTGTCATTGCGGATATCGAATGTGTCGACCGACGCCCCCAGCTGTGCATCGGCGCGCAGGCCTGAGGCAAAGGTCCAGCTGCGCAGCCATTCGGCATCCATCGTCGCACGGGCCACATCCCGCCCGATGATATTCTGATCGCTGGTTCGTGTGTGGGAATGCCCGATAAACGCAAGCCTCACTTCGCCGCCCAGAGCGTTGGGAAAGTACCGCTTTTCATAGTTCAGATCGAAAACGCGCGAAGGGATTTCGTCCTGATTTTCGCTGTCGCGCAGGGTTTTGTAGTGGATGAAACTGGTTTTGAACGCGGTATCGCGTTTGATCCGTTCCAGTGCGATTTCGCTGCGCAGACGGTCAAAGTCCGGCAGACCATAATCAGCCAGATACGCGTCATCCGACGTTGTTTGAATGTTGAACGTCAGCCGGTAATCATTTTTCAGAGCGAACCAACCATTCGCGAAAAGATAGCCGCGATCCTGGTTTTGTTGCACGTCATCGCGGGTGTATGCGCCTTCGAACTGAATGCGACCGTTTTTGAAAGCCTGACGGTAGCGATAGCCTAATGTCGTTGTCTTGGATGAGACATAGGGCGTCAGCGTCAGATCCTTGTGGTCGCCCAGCTTAAAGAAATAGGGGACCTGTACACCGGTTCCCAGTTGCGAGGTCGTCCGGATCGACGGGACAAGAAAACCTGTTGCACGCTCCAGTGTCGGGTCGGGCAGGCGCAGTACGGGAAAGTAGAAGACCGGGAAATCAAGGATGCGGAACTGTGCACCTTCGAAATACAGCTGCCGTTCTAACTGATCGTGCGTTACCTTGCGCGCCCGAATTTGCCAAAGTGGTGGTTTGCCATTGGCGCAGACATGACATGAGGTGGCCGACACTTTGCTGAACTGTGTGTACCTGCCGCCAGCGCGGGTTGCCTGAACCGAGGCGATCTGAACCTGCTGATCGAACACCATTCGGGCACCGATCAAAAGCCCGTTCTGGATGCCATCATCCAACTGAGCGGAGTCCGCCAACACAGTGGATTGGCCCGCCTGATCGATCCGGATCGGACCTTCGAGGGTCAGCTCACCGGTTTCCCGATCGAAGATTACACTTTTGGCCGATAATTTGATGTCGCCCTGATAGGCTTCGACATTCCCTTCGGCGACGAGTTTCCGGTCGGGTGTGATGAAAATCTTGTCCGCCACCAACAGGGCCGGCTGGTCTTGGGCAGCCCCATCCTGTCCAGCAGCTGCGGAACCTGATGCGTTTTGCGCAAGTGCGATGGACGGTGCCGCCAGAACCAGAGTGCTGGACAGCAGCAAAGACATTAGTCGCCGCATTAACCGTCCTCCGCGTGCAGCAAGAGGCCTAAGGACAACAGGATTGCGGCAAAGGGCGGTGCCCAGGCGGCGACATAGATCGGCAACTGGCCGTTCTCCCCCAGAATTTGAGCGAAATTACGTACGAAGTAGATGGCAAAGCCCAACAGAACCGCTGTCAGAACAGCTATGCCTGTGCCGCCGAAACGGACATGGCGCATGGTGAAAGCAGCACCAATCAGAACCATCGATACAAGAAAGAATGGCCGTGCGAGTTGTACCTGCAACCAGACTTCGTATTGCTTTGTTGAAAATCCTGCCTCGCGTAGATCGTGGATGAGTTGTGGCAGGTCGTAGACCGAAACGGAGTCTTGTTGGCCTAATGTATCCAGAATGCGATCGCGTGTGAGAGTCGTGGGAAGAGCAAGTTGTT
This sequence comes from Ruegeria arenilitoris, assembly GCF_013030265.1. Lineage (GTDB taxonomy): Bacteria > Pseudomonadota > Alphaproteobacteria > Rhodobacterales > Rhodobacteraceae > Ruegeria > Ruegeria arenilitoris_E. The sequence continues at coordinate 315,803 of NZ_WPZQ01000001.1, read as the reverse complement.
CATACGTGATTGCATTTGTTTCGGGATTCGAGCCGTTCTGGAGCGTCCAAACCTTGGCCTGATAGAGAACCCAGTTTCCATCTTCCAGACGTGCAGTTTCAGCAAAGATCTGTTCGGTCGGAATACCGTCAGGAGAGAATGTCGTGATGGTAACTTCTCTGAGGCCAAAGTCCTCGTCGGGATCGGTCCCGACAGCATGGATCACGGATTGGCCCGATGTGGAACCCTGGCGCAACCAAAGGCCCTCGCTGCTGATCGAAAGGGTAGAACTGCCATTGTTGCGATATCCGTCTGCCAAACGCTGGTATTCTTCGGATGTCGCAGCAGAGATAGGGTTCAGCAACGCCACTGCCAGTGCACCGATCACCAAAGCCAGCAGAACGGGTGCAGCAAGTGCGCGGATGCCAGACCGCCCGATGGCGCGGGTCACGACCAGTTCGGAACTGCGCGCCAGACCAATGAACAACGCAATCGTAGCCAGAATCATTAACAGCGGCAGCATCTCGCTGATTGCCGCCGGGGTGTTGAGCAGGGTCAGGCGCAGCAATTGACCAAAGCTCAGGTCGACGTCAGTGAATTTGCGGACTTGCTCGATCAGGTCGATCAGAATCATGAGTGTCAGAAAAATGCCGCCGATAACGAGAAAACTCTGCAGGAATCTTCGGGCAAAATAGCGGTCGAGGATCACGAGTTCACCTCCGGCTGACCGCTGAGCTCGGGGTCCACGCCAGAATCGCCCCGGCATGGAATCATGCGCGAAGGCCTATGCCTGCCGTTTGGTGCCAATACTTCTCCCCCGAGCCTGCCGGTTATTTTCGGGCGACCTTAATGCAAATGGCAGACGGGGAAAACTGCTATCTGGTCAATATTGGTGGTCCACGCTAGGTCTTGGGGAAGAGTTTTTCAGGAGCAAGAGATGAGCAGTCTGATACCAATCCGTTTTCAGGACTTTGATTTGGATCTCATGGCGCAGGCCGAAGGGCGTGTGGTCATCATTATTCCTGCCGAAGGAAAGATGAGCCCCGCTGCGCGCAGGGCCAATCGCCTGACACGAGGCGCAGTGGCCCGACTGGTCGAGAGCGAGAAGTTTGACAAAGCCAAGACAGGCGATGTGATCTCATTGGCTTGGCCCGGTGGCATGGCAGCTGAGGCGCTGGACGTTCTGGTTTTGCCGCGTCGCCCCGATCATGACGAGGCTCGCAAGGCGGGTGCTGCTTTGGCAAAGCTGGCCAAGGGCAAGGACGTGCTTGTGATGGCCGCAAATCAGGTGCGGACCGAGGAACTGGCCTTGGGCATGGTGCTGCGCAGCTATGATTTTGATGCGCACAAGACTAAGGACGCCGATCCCACGGGCGAAATTGTGATCAGTCATTCCAAAGCGGATGAGGTCGAAGCGGCGTTCGCACCGCTGAACGGTATCGCCGATGGCGTGCGCATGACCCGCGATCTGACCAACGAACCCGCCAATGTTCTGACCACGACAGAATTCGCCGACCGCCTGAAAGAAATGGAAGCGTTGGGGCTGGAAGTTGAGGTTCTGGAAGAGGACAAACTGGCCGAGCTTGGCATGCGCACATTGCTGAGCGTCGGGCAGGGGTCTGACAGCCCGTCCAAGGTTGTGGTCATGCACTGGAATGGTGGCGACAAGGACGACGCTCCGCTGGCGCTGGTGGGCAAGGGCGTGGTGTTTGATACCGGTGGTATCTCGCTCAAACCTGCTGCGGGCATGGAAGAGATGACCATGGACATGGGCGGCGCGGGTGTCGTTGCAGGCACCATGCGGGCGTTGGCGCTGCGCAAGGCCAAGGCCAATGTGGTTGGTCTGGTCGGTCTGGTGGAAAATATGCCTTCCGGTCGCGCTACGCGCCCCGGCGATGTCGTCAAATCGATGAAAGGCGACACGGTAGAGATCATCAATACCGATGCTGAAGGCCGCTTGGTTCTGTGTGATGTCATGTGGTACGCGCAGGAGAGGTTCAATCCTGTCGGCATGATTGATTTGGCCACACTGACGGGTGCGATCATCATCGGGCTTGGGCATGAGAATGCGGGCGTTTTCTCGAACAATGACACGTTCTGCGATGCTTTCCTGAAGGCGGCCAAAGTCGAGGATGAAGGCGCATGGCGGATGCCACTGGGCAAGGCCTATGATGACCTGCTGAAATCCCGCATTGCGGATATGAAGAACGTGGGTGGTCGCCCCGCCGGATCGGTCACTGCGGCGCAATTCCTGCAACGTTTCGTCAAGGAAGATACCCCCTGGATTCACCTGGATATCGCGGGTGTTGCGTCGGTGTCGTCCGAGACATCCTATGCGCCCAAAGGTGCAACCGGTTGGGGCGTGCGCGCGCTAAGCCGTTTTGTTCAGGACAATTTCGAGTAACTCGAATGGGGGCCGTCTATTTCTATCACCTGACCCGCCAACCGCTTGAGCAGACCTTGCCGGTACTGCTGGACAAGGCACGGCAGGCCGGGTGGCGGATAGCCGTGCGGGGCACTGATCCCGCTCGGCTGGACTGGCTGGATGAAAAATTGTGGCTGGGGCCTGATGACGGGTTCCTGCCACATGGTCGTGCCGGTGGACCGCACGATGCGATGCAGCCCATTTTGCTGACGACTGAGACGACGGCGGCAAATGATCCATCCTGTTTGATGGCGATCGATGGCGCTGCGGTTGAGCCGGACGAAGTCGAAGCATCCGAGCGTGTCTGCATCCTGTTCGATGGCAACGATCAAAGCGCAGTTCAGGCCGCACGGGTACAATGGAAGGCGCTGACCTCAGCAGGTTGTTCGGCGCAATATTGGTCCGAGGATTCAGGCCGGTGGGAGAAAAAGGCAGAAGCCTGATCTCCCTTTCGCTGCGCTGATCTGTTCAGATAATCTTTCATTCACGCTACCGTCACTTAGCAATGCCACAGCTGCGTGGATTTAGGTGAGGTGAGCGGATGGATCAGGTTCCTCCAAAAAAGCTGCATTGGGACAGCGCAAACAGCCCGGCAGCGCGCCATAACAATGCGAGGGTCGCCTCGTCGTTGGAACAGCTGGTGGCCGCAGGCAAGCGGATGGCGGTTCTTACTGTCCTGAGCGGTTGGAACGCAGCGGACGTTGTGAAATGCCTGCTGAAGATGAAGACCAAGCGTGCGCGCCGGGTGTTCGAATGGTTGCCTGATGATGTGAGTCTGCCGGTCCTTGTCGAACTGGACCCGGAATTGCGTTCAGTTCTGTTTGAGGCTTCAACGCGAAAGAAATTCCGCAAGATCGTCTCCAGAGTTTCGCCTGATCTGGCTATCGAGTTGCTGGAAACGCTGCCGCCCGACACTCATGATGATCTGATTGCTGATCGGAAGGATGCAGATGTCATTCGACAGTCCTTGTCTGCAGATGATGACAGTGCGGCTGCGCATATGCGCCACGGGGTTTTGACGGTTCCTGTTGGATGGACGATTGGCGAGGTGGTATCTCATCTTCGAAAAACCTCGGACCAGTTTGCGCGACTGGATATGATTTTTGTTCTCGAACAGGACAAACGACTGGTTGGCTATCTGCGCAGTCGGGACCTACTGTTGAACCCGGATGACACCTGCGTTTCTGATATCGTCCAAAAAGACACTGTGACGGTCGACAGTTCTGCGGACCAGGAAGAGGTGCTGCGCCTGGCCGAGGCGCGCTCGGCCTCTGTTATCGCTGTCGTCGATGCCAATGGCCGTTTTCTGGGCGGTATAGCCCCGCCTGAACTGGCTGAGATTGCGCGGGAAGAGGTTGAGGAAGATATGCTCAAGATGGGCGGCGTATCCCCCGATACGACGCAATTCGACACGCCTGGCCAGATTGCCCGCCGCCGCCTGCCGTGGCTGCTGGGCGGGTTGGTCGGCAGCACCATCGCAGCAATTGCCATCGTGTCGTATGAGGACGCACTTGCCGAATCCGCGATCCTTGCCAGTTTTATTCCCGTTGTTCTGGCAACAGCCGGGAACGCGGGGATTCAAGCCTCGACTGTTTCTGTGCAGGTACTGACTTCGGGGGCGGAGTGGCGTGGCGATTTGCCGTCGAGATTCTATCGCGAACTGCGTGGGGCCCTGCTGAACGGGCTGATCGTTGGCACGGTCGTGGGCCTTCTGGTTTTGATTGGCAGCCTGTTCATCGCAATTGAAAAGCCAGGCCTGTTGGTTCTGACGTCGATCGTCGCACTGGCGATCGTGACTGTTATCGCAGCGTCGGTCGGGTCGATGGTGCCGTTCCTGCTTAGGGCGTTGAAACAAGATCCGGCCGCGGCAACCGGCATCTTCATAACCACGTCGAACGATGTGTTCGGCGTTCTGGCCTTTTTCTTTGTTGCCAGTCTGATTTATCTGAGTTGATCGGGCTTGCCCCGGTCCAACCCTGCGCTAGGGTGCAGGGCGAGCAGGAGGATTTCCAGATGAAAATGAAACCTTTGGGGCGCACCGGTGTAATGGTGTCGGATCTGTGCCTTGGAACAATGACCTTTGGCACACAGACCACCGAGACCGGTGGACACCGACAGATGGATATGGCCCTGGCAGCCGGGATCAACTTTGTCGACGCGGCTGAGATGTATCCGGTGAATCCGATCTCGAAGGAAACCGTTGGCCGGACCGAAGAAATTCTGGGCAATTGGAATGCATCTAATGCCGCGCGCCGGGGCGACTATGTTCTGGCGACCAAGCATTCAGGAGCAGGGTTTTCTCACGCCCGTGACGGGGCGCCAATTTCGGGCCAGACCATTCCCGAGGCAATCGAGGGATCCCTGCGCCGGTTGCAGACTGACTATATCGACCTCTATCAGTTCCACTGGCCAAACCGGGGCAGTTACATGTTCCGCCAGAATTGGGATTACGATCCGTCAGGTGGGGATCGTGACGATGTTGTTGCGAATATGCAGGAGTGTCTTGAGGCGCTGCAGGTACAGGTCGAAAAGGGCAATATTCGTGCCTTTGGCCTGTCGAATGAAAGTGCCTGGGGAACGGCCCAGTGGGTGCGACTTGCAGATGAAACCGGTGCGCCACGCGTCGCGTCCGTGCAGAACGAATACTCGATGCTCTGCCGTCACTTTGATACCGATATGGCCGAGCTGAGTGCGCATGAAGATGTGGGACTGCTCGCCTTTTCGCCACTGGCAGCCGGGTTCCTGACGGGCAAGTATCAGGGTGGCAGCGTTCCCGAAGGATCGCGCATGTCACTGGTGCCTGAAATGGGCGGGCGTAAATCTGCTCGGGTTTTTGACGCCGTCGCTGCCTATCTGGAGATCGCTGACAAACATGGGCTGGATCCTGTGCATATGGCACTGTCCTGGTGTCGCAGCAGACCGTTCATGACGTCGGCCATCTTTGGGGCCACGGATGAGGCACAATTGCAGCGTATTCTGGATGGGAAAGATCTGGAATTGTCAGAGGATGTGTTGAAAGAAATCAACCTAGCCCACCGCGCCCATCCCATGCCGTACTAAGGTAAGGGGGCAATGCCCCCATCACCTGCCGTAGACCCCGTCAGTGATGTGTGGGCTGGGTGCGATCCTGCCGCAGGTCGCGGGCGGATAGGCCATGCGCGGTTCGGAACGCCCGGGCAAAGCTTGACTGCGATGCAAAGCCAGTGGCCAGCGCGACATCCATTAGCGGCATATCTGTGTCGATGACCAGCCGGCGCGCCTCGGCCAGGCGAAGCTGCAGGTAATGGTCTTGTGGCGTGGTGTTCAGACGCAGTCGAAACTGTTGCTGCAGCGTGCGCGGGCTGGTTCCCAAACGGTCGGCGATATAGGCGAGCGGCAGAGGCTCATCCAGCGACGCTTCCATCAGGCTGTTTGCCTTTGATGTCAGGGCCGAATGGCGGTGCGGAGCCCCGGTGCGGCTTTGCGGTTTGGTTGGCTCTGGTGCTCCTTCATACAGGAACAGCCCAGATACACGTGAGGCAAACCCTGCGCCGTGCCGGGCAGCGATGATATGCAGCATCATCTCGACCGCCGGGATCGCGCCACCAGAAGTCAGACGGTTTCCGGAAACAGTGAAACGGTCAGGGCGCACGTCGACTTCGGGGAAACGGGTCGAGAAATTGTCCAGATCTTCCCAATGAGTGGTTGCTGCGTGCCCGTCCAGCAAGCCGGCTTCGGCAAGCAGCCATGGGCCGCCGTCGATCCCTGCCATGGTCGCACCAGAGGCCGCGATACGGCGCAAACCGGCCAGCAGGCTGGGGGTTGCGTGGCGCGCAAGTTGGAAGCCTGCAACCACAATCATCAGATCGCAACTGTCCAGACGCGCCAGCGGAATGCCGGGAACGTTCAGTGCACTGGTCAGCATGGCAGGCTCAGCCGTGGCGGTGACATAATCCCAGTCAAAGGCGGGACGATCCGCCAAGCGGTTCGCTGCGCGCATCGGATCAACCGCCGAGGCAAAGCTGAGCGTGTTGCATTCATCCAGAACCAGTACGGCCGTTTTCAGGGCGCGATGTTCGGGCTGCAATATGTTTTTTGCGGATTTCATCAAGTTCGATTCGCATTCTGGCAAGTTGTTTCCATAAGGCTGCGTCAGAGTTGCGGGTAACGCAAATCGGAATCCGGGGAGAAGCCTGAGGATAACTTGGGTCAAAACCGGGTATAAGTTGGGGAAAACACCATGCCACTGGAAATGAACCGCGAAGTCTTCATCACCTGCGCTGTCACCGGCTCGGGCGGAACACAGGATCGCAGCCCGCATGTGCCGCGTTCGCCCAAGCAGATTGCCGAAAGTGCGATCGCGGCGGCCAAGGCAGGCGCGGCCATCGTGCATTGTCATGTACGCGACCCCGAAACCGGCGCGCCCAGCCGCCGGTTGGACCTGTACCGCGAGGTGACCGACCGCATTCGCGAGGCCGAAGTAGACGTCGTGCTGAACCTGACAGCAGGTATGGGCGGTGACATGATCTTTGGCCCGACAGAATCTCCTTTGCCGTTGAACGAGGAAGGCACCGACATGATCGGCGCAGCCGCGCGGGTCGAGCATGTGGCCGAGTGTCTGCCCGAGATCTGTACCTTGGACTGTGGTACCATGAACTTTGCCGAGGCAGACTACGTCATGACCAACACGCCGGGCATGCTGCAGGCGATGGGGCGGATGATGACGCATCTGGGTGTGAAGCCCGAGATCGAAGCCTTTGACACCGGCCATCTTTGGTATGCCAAGCAATTGGTGAAGGACGGCATTCTGGATAGCCCGGCTCTGGTTCAGTTGTGCATGGGCGTGCCGTGGGGCGCACCGGATGATCTCAACACCTTCATGGCCATGGTCAACAATGTCCCGGATGACTGGACGTTTAGCGCCTTCGCGCTGGGACGAAACCAGATGGCCTATGCGTCGGCTTCGGTGCTGGCTGGCGGCAACGTGCGTGTCGGGCTCGAGGATAACCTGTGGCTGGACAAAGGCGTTCTGGCGGAAAACTGGCAGCTGGTTGAACGCGCCAACACCATCGTTTCCAACATGGGTGCACGGGTGATCGGTGCGCAGGAAGTGCGCGAGAAGCTGGGGCTGGTGAAGCGGGCGCCGAAGGGCTGAATCTTCCCCTTGTAGAGTTTTCGCAAAGCAAAGACACCGGGGCATCAACTGAAGGAATAACTCATGAAAGTTATGTCGCGGTGTTTGGCGCTTGTCGGAGCAGGATTTCTGGTGGCTTGCCTTCCAACGGATGACAAGGCGGAGGCTGAGCAACTCCAAACTGAACGGCAGGCTTGCGAGGCCAAGGGCGGAACTTACGAGGTTGCGGGCAAAGCGCAGCAGTATGTGTGCATCCTGCCGTTGGCGGATGCGGGCAAGACCTGTGAAACAGGTTCGGACTGCGAGGGATTTTGCCTGTCCGAGACCAAACAATGCAGCGCGGTCACGCCGCAGTTCGGATGCATTCCGCATCTGGATGAGACGGGGCGCGAGCTGGTGATCTGTATCGACTAGGAAAAGATATGACAAAAACAGCAGCTATCATCGGTGGTGGTGTGATCGGCGGTGGATGGGCCGCCCGGTTTCTGCTTAACGGCTGGGATGTCCGGGTGTTCGATCCGGATCCTGAGTCCGAGCGTAAAATCGGCGAGGTTCTGGACAATGCACGGCGGTCTTTGCCCGGGCTGAGTGACGTGCCATTGCCGGCTGAAGGCACGCTGACCTTCCATGATGAGATGGCAGATGCTGTACAGGGGGCCTCTTGGATTCAGGAAAGCGTACCTGAGCGGCTGGACCTGAAGCTGAAGGTTTATAAAGGCTTGCAAGAGGCATGTGCCGCGGAAGCGATCATCGGCTCTTCGACCAGCGGGTTTAAGCCATCCGAATTGCAGGACGGGGCACTGCGTCCCGAACAGATCGTTGTGACGCACCCGTTCAATCCGGTCTACCTGCTGCCTCTGATCGAGCTGGTTCCGACCGACAAGAACTCGCCTGAAATGGTGGAGCGTGCGCAAGAGCTGTTGAAATCAGTCGGGTTCTTCCCGCTGCACGTCAAAAAAGAAATCGACGCGCATATTGCCGACCGGTTCCTCGAGGCTGTTTGGCGTGAGGCGCTGTGGCTCGTCAAAGATGGTATCGCAACCACCGAAGAAATCGATGAAGCGATCCGCATGGGCTTTGGTATCCGCTGGGCGCAGATGGGTCTGTTCGAAACCTATCGCGTCGCTGGCGGAGAGGCCGGGATGCGGCATTTCATGGCGCAGTTCGGCCCGGCCTTGAAATGGCCATGGACCAAGTTGATGGATGTCCCGGAGTTCACGGATGAACTGGTGGACATGATCGCGGATCAGTCGGACGCACAATCCGGAATGCACTCGATCCGTGAATTGGAGCGTATCCGCGACAACAACCTTGTTGGGATGATGCGTGCGCTCAAGGCACAGGATTACGGTGCAGGTGCGGTTCTGAACCAGCATGATGCACGTCTGAAACCGGAGGCCTTGCCGGATCTGGATCAGGCCGATCTGAGCCAGTCCATTCTGACGCTGTCGCGTGCCGTGCCGCTGGATTGGACCGACTATAACGGTCACATGACCGAGTCGCGGTATCTGGATGCCTTCGCCTGCTCAACCGATCGCTTTATGGAGATGATCGGATGCGATGCCGACTATATCGCAGCGGGCGGCAGCTACTTTACCGCTGAAACCCACATCCGGCATTTGGATGAGACCCATGCAGGTGCCAAAATCAATGTGCGGACTCAGATGCTGTTGGGGCAGGGCAAGAAGCTGCACCTGTTCCACCGCATGTATGAAGGAGACAAGTTGCTGGCGACCGGTGAGAGTTTCCTGCTGCATGTGGACCTCGAATCCCGTCGCCCATGCGCGCCGTCGGCTGAGGTCGAAGCAGCCATGGCCCGTATTGCAGAAGCTCAGGCCGGTCTGCCGTACCCAGAAGGGGCGGGTGCATCGATCCGGAAACCTGCATGAGCAGCCGGGTTCTGATCACGGCCGGCGCCTCGGGCGTCGGACGTGCGATGGCCGAAGCGTTCGACGCATCGGGTGCGCAGGTCTGGGTGGCAGATGTGAATCCGGCGTCGCTGGAGGCCTGCCCGCCGCATTGGAAGAAATCCCAGTTGGATGTGGCCGACGAGACCGCCGTGGCGGCCATGTTTGCCCGCATTGACGAGGAATGGGGTGGTCTGGATGCCCTATGCGCAAACGCAGGGATTGCTGGGCCGACGGCCCTGATCGAAGACGTTGCGCTTAGCGATTGGCGCACTTGCCTTTCAGTCAATCTGGAAGGGGCTTTCCTGTGTTCCAAATACGCAGCCCCAATGTTCAAGCGTCAGCGCAGTGGAGTGGTGCTGATCACCTCATCCACCGCCGGACAATATGGCTATCCCAACCGCGCACCTTATGCCGCAGCGAAATGGGGCATGGTGGGTCTGGGTAAGACACTGGCGATGGAACTTGGGCCACATGGGGTCCGATGCAACGTGATCTGTCCCGGAGCGGTTGAAGGACCAAGAATGGAAGGAGTTCTTGAACGCGAAGCGGCAGCCAAGGGCATGACCCGGGATCAGGTCTATGAGGGCTATGCCTCAGGTACGTCGATGGGCAGCTTCGTTGAAGGGCGGGATATTGCCAATATGGCCGTGTTCCTTGCCTCTGACGCGGCAAGGCTTGTTTCGGGTCAGGTGATCGCGGTTGATGGTCATACGGTCAATCCTGACCCGAAGGTCTGATCACCTGGCTAAAAGCTGGGTTTTGTTGTGTCAGCCCTGATTGGGGCCACGGAACTGGCGGATAGTCTGGCGAACTGCCTGCCAGTCCTGAGCTTGCTGGGTTTCCCCTGCGGCTTCACATTCACGCATTTTACGGGCCGCTTCAGCTTCGGCCCGATCTCCATGCGCCGAGTAGAGGGCGCGTGCGTATTGAGCGGTTTTCAGTGCGTCCATCCCATTGATCCTCCGTGATTGGTCGGATTGCCCGAAAGTTCGCGCAGGATAACTATACTATAGGATGAACTGATTGGCACTTTCCGGCTTCGCAACAGTCACTCCGTTGCGCTGGTAATCGCCGAACGGAGCTGTCTGAGGTGTTCGGGAAAGTCACGGGCTGTCATGTCAGCTTCGCGCACTAACGTATCGAAATGTCGTGTAAAAACCTCGATTCGATCACGATCGCGAAAGGCCATGTAGTGGCTGCCCGCATAGAAGACGCACAGAAGCGGACCGAAGATCGTTACCGGCGCGGAATAGAGCCGTTTTGCATCAAATAGGTAGATTCGCAGGCGTGGATAGAGCTGTTCGCACAGGTCCAGCAAGTGATCGATCTGAGCCAGCCGATTATCCAGTGATAGTCCCTCGTAATATCCGGTGCCGTGGGCAAAGCTGTGGATTTCGAACAGCGGCATGGCGATTTCATAGTCGGACTGGGCGCTGCGCATCCATGTCAGACGATCTGCCGATGCGCCGATGGCCTGATCTGCGGTTCGACCCAGATGCGGGGCATATTCCCATTCGAGCACTGCCCGGGTTTTGAGCATATCGGGCAGGGTGGCCGGAACATAGCGGATTTTGTACCCCGCTGCCTGTTGGTGCCACTCGAAGATACGCTCATCTACCAAGGCGCGCGGGGCTTCGGCCATTGTCAGCGAACTGGCCAGCAATTCAGCAGCGCTCTCTGGTCGGTCCGACAAGCTGAGCAACCAGTCTGCGGAAACGCCAAGCGCCGACGCACAGCTTCCGACCACATGCGCATTGGGCAGACGTGCGCCTGCGCCGGTCAGAAGCTGTGACACCGTTGAGCGGTCGACCCCAATACTGCGCGCCAGTGCGCTCTGGCTGATTTGGCGCTCTTCCATGGCGCGCGCCAATCGTAGGCGAAACTGCGCAGCGCGATCCCGTTTGTCTATGTTATCCTGCATGTGATGATTAATATCACATCTGATGAATTTTGTTAATCATATTCAGAATTCTCAGCAGGCCTCCATGTCGGTAACGCTTTTGTGAGAACAACAAAATATGGGGACCGGAATGGAGACGCGACGAAGATCTGTCGTGAAAGCAGTCGTATGGAATCTGATGGGGTTGGTCATGATGACCCTTGTGGGTCTGATCGCCACAGGTTCGGCTGCCGTGGGTGGCGGGCTTGCATTGGTCAACACCGCCATCGGTCTGACACTGTATGTCATCTACGAACGGGTTTGGGCAGGTATCTCGTGGGGGCGCAATGGCTGATCCCACACCTCCCAAATCGCCCGAATGGGGCACGTTCGGACTGATTGCAGCCTGCTATGCTGCGTGGCTGGCAGTTGTATTCTGGTTGGCAGGCTGGTCGCTGTGGCTGGCAATTCCCGTGATGGGCATGGTTGCAGCCCTGCATTCTTCGCTGACACATGAAGCGCTGCACGGACATCCGTTCCGTGCAAAATGGTTGAATGAATCACTGCTGGCTCTGCCGCTGACCCTGTTCATTCCATACAACCGCTTTCGAGATCTGCATCTGGCTCACCATCAGGATGCGAACTTGACGGACCCATATGACGATCCTGAGTCGAATTATCTGGATCCGAAGATTTGGGCTTCACTGCCCGTCTGGAAGCGACACCTATACAAGGCCAACAATACACTGTTGGGACGCATCATTCTGGGGCCTGCCATCGGGCAGGTGGCATTCATGCGGGATGAGTGGACCGGTGCGACAAGAGGGGATCGCGCGATCCTGCTGGCCTGGGCCTTACACATTCCGGGAGTGGCAGTGGTTCTGTGGGTGGTTGCTCAGTCTCCTATGCCGGTCTGGGCATTTGTTCTGTCGGCGTATATCGGGCTTGCGCTTGTCAAAATCCGGACGTTCCTTGAGCATCGTGCACATGAGAAATCTCGTGCCAGAACAGTGATCATTGAGGATCGCGGGTTGCTGTCTTTTCTGTTTCTTAACAATAATCTGCACGTCGTTCATCACATGAACCCATCGGCACCATGGTATCGTCTACCTGCACTTTATCGAGCCGGTAAGGACCGGTATCTGGCCTGCAACGAATCCTATGTGTACCAATCCTATGGTGAGATTTTTCGCAGCTACTTCTGGCGTGCGAAGGATCCGGTTGCGCATCCGCTCTGGCCAAACGAGTGATTTAAGGACAGAAGGGAATCCATGAGTTTATGGATTCCCGTCACCATCGCTGCCGCCACATTTCAGACAGTGCGGTTCATGCTTCAGAAATCGCTGAGCAGTGTGAAATTGTCGGCTGCCGGCGCGACTTTTGCCCGGTTTGCCTATTCTGCGCCACTGGCCATTCTTGGGCTGATCGTCGCTTTGCAAATCACGGATTTGTCCGTTCCACCACTGTCAGCAAAGTTCTGGTTGTTTGTTGCCATCGGTGGAACAGCACAAATTCTGGCGACGGTGTGCGTGGTCGCGCTGTTCAAGCAGCGTAACTTTGCTGTTGGTATCACGTTTAAGAAAACCGAAGTGATACAGACTGCAATTGTCGGTTTCCTGATCCTTGGCGACAGCATCTCATTTGGCGCCTTTGCAGCTATCCTTTTGGGGTTGTTGGCGGTCCTGTTGCTGTCCAAAACACCTGGTGGGGATGGGGCATGGTGGCATCATCTGACCAACCGCGCGTCTCAGCTCGGGCTGGGATCAGGGGTGCTGTTTGCGTTTTCAGCGGTTAGTTATCGCGGGGCTTCGCTACAACTGGGTGACATTGATGCCTGGTTCCGGGCGCTGGTCACTCTGGCTGCCGTGGTCACGTTCCAGTTCATCAGCATGTGGCTGTGGCTGCTTTGGCGAGACCGGGCCGAATTGCGTGCGGTTTGGGAAACGCGCCGCACCGGGGTTTTCGTTGGCCTTACCAGTCTGGGTGGATCGTTTTGCTGGTTTCTGGCCTTCACATTGCAGAACGCGGCTTATGTGAAGGCGCTGGGGCAGGTGGAGCTGATCTTTAGCCTGATGGCGTCGACGCTGGTGTTCCACGAAAATATAACCCGGCGAGAGATCGCCGGCATTGCATTGTTGGGATTGTCGATACTGGTGCTTGTGCTGGCAATCTAGCCGGCACGCCGCTCATCAAAACTGAGCGCGATGAAGCTGGGCAGGTGGTCGCCCATTCCAACGACCGCAGGACCGTTGTCCTCTTTACGACCACGACCGCGTCCCTTGGGTTCTTTGTCCCTCTTGCCTTCGTTCCTTTTTTGGTCCGATGGCTTGGACTTTTTCTCGGGCTTCGGCGCTTCGGCTTTGGGCTCTTCCTTAATCGGGTTCTCGATGCGCGGGATCTGCTTTTGGATCAGCTTTTCAATCGCATCCAAAGCCTTTTCATCACGGTTCGAGCAAATGGTAATGGCCTTGCCCTCGCGCCCGGCGCGTCCGGTTCGACCAATGCGGTGCACGTAGTCTTCGGCATGGCCAGGAACATCGAAATTGAAAACATGGCTGACCGACGGGATGTCCAGCCCACGCGCAGCCACGTCCGAGGCGACCAGAAGGCGCAGGGATCCATCGCGGAACCCATCGAGTGTCTTCATGCGTTGTGACTGATCCAGATCGCCATGGATGGCGGCAGCGTTATAGCCGTATTTCTTCAGCGATTTCGAGCAGATATCCACGTCCGTCTTGCGGTTGCAGAAGATGATCGCGTTGGTGCATTTGTCGCCCTCGGCATCGATCAATGCCCGCAAAACTTTACGCTTGGCGCTAGCCTCACGGTCACGACGTCCGCCTTTGAACATGACGACGCCCTGTTCGATGGTCTCTGACGCAGTGGCTTGACGGGCAACCTCGATCCGTGCAGGGGCCGACAGGAAGGTGTCGGTGATGCGTTCAATCTCGGACGCCATAGTGGCCGAGAAGAATAGGGTTTGACGCGTGAAGGGCGTCAACGAGAAGATGCGTTCGATATCAGGGATGAAGCCCATGTCCAGCATCCGGTCTGCTTCATCCACCACCATGATCTGAACGCCGGTCAGCAGCAGCTTGCCGCGTTCGAAATGGTCCAGCAGACGGCCAGGAGTGGCGATCAGCACGTCGACGCCCCGGTCGATCAGCGCTTCTTGTTCTTTGAAGCTGACGCCGCCGATCAACAGCGCTTTGGTCAGTTTCAGGTGTTTGGTGTAGGTGTCGAAGTTCTCGGCAACCTGTGCGGCCAATTCACGCGTTGGGCACAACACTAGCGAACGCGGCATGCGCGCACGGGCACGGCCACGGGCCAGCAAGGTGATCATCGGCAGGGTAAAGCTGGCGGTCTTGCCGGTTCCCGTCTGGGCGATCCCCAAAACATCACGACCCTCAAGCGCGGGCGGGATTGCGCCCTCCTGAATCGGGGTGGGGGTTTCGTATCCGGCTTCCTCAATGGCTTTGAGGACCTTCGGGTTCAGGTTCAGTTCGTTAAATTTTGTCATGTATGTCCGGTTCATGCGGACACTAGACCTGGCCCGCGCGTCTGAGTTCTGCCGGGCCCGGATGGCCATGCACAGCGTGCGCATTTCGGCTTGCGCGGGGACATAACAAAAACGTGGGGCATGGTCAAATGAAGAGCCCTTTATCTTGTGTCCGCGAGGCCACGGTTTCGATTTTGTGCAACAATTCAGACGCTTTGGGGGAAGTGTTTCCGTAGCTTTGAATCCAGCTCCAAGGGGCGGTGCTTGATCAAGCCGTGCTGTTGCAAGCGGGCGCGTACGTGCGGGTCCGCGCCGCTCAGTTCATCATAAAAGGCGCGCAAACCAGGCTCTCCGCCTTCTTCCTCGATCCAGTTGAACAGCTCGTTCTTGTTCAACCCGCCAAGCTCACGAGGGATATTGGGTGACATCCCAGGCTGATACGAACCGCGCTCCATGCGGAACTGGTAATGTGCCAGCCAATGGTCCCAGTCGGGCGCATGCCTGTGACAAAGATCGATTTGTGGCAATTCGAACTTTTTATGCACCGGCTTCTTGTCCTGAAACAGGTTATGAATACGAAAGCTGATTTTCCTCATGCTCGTGCGCACAAAGAGCTTGCCCTGAACGTGGCTTAAGAAACCGCCGAGCACAAAGGCACCGTAGTTCGGATAAAGGTCTTGTATGAGAGCTTCGCGATCTGGTCCGATCGGGATGAACGCCTTGTATAGGTCCTTGGCTTCTGCGATCGCCTCAACCGGACGGACGCGTGCAGAGGGGTAATTTTCTGGCACGGATCCGAGCAGGCTGGAAATCGGTTCTGATGGCCAGAGAAACTCATCCAGATCGATATGGGCCAGCCAGTCCTGTTCGCAGCGTCTGTAGGTAAAGGAGGAGTTTGCGGTCTGACGCAGCTGGTGTTTTTCGGGCCTTTCGCGATTTCGCTTGCCCCAATATGCATCGTCGCAATTGCAGACATCTACTTTTGGGTGAGCGTCTAATGCCTCAAAGGCCTGAGGGTTCGGTTCGTCCAGATAGATGTAGAGACGATTCACACCAAGATCGAGGTGATACGCCGCAAAGCGCAGGATGTCCAAGGCGTCACCCCGAACAGTCGAGACGATGCCCCAGGTCACATCATCTGACATCGTGCAGTTGATACTCTGAAAAACACTGACAGCTCATCCTGCGAAAGTTAGATGACGCGATCGATCACGTCATCATTTCCTTTGTTGCAGAAAGGTTTATCGCGGGATAGTCGCGTACGACGCGGTCGATATCCCACTGAAGCCGTGTCAGGTACACAACGTCGCCGTCATGGTCATGCGCAATGTGCTGTTTGTTGGCATTGGCGAACTTGTCGACCTCGGCCTTGTCACCGCTGACCCAGCGGGCCGAGGTGAACTGCGATGCTTCAAAGCGGACCGGAAGGCCGTATTCCATCTCAATCCGGCTGGCCAGCACTTCGAACTGCAGTGCACCAACGACGCCGACGATAAAGCCCGAGCCAATTGAGGGCTTGAAAACCTTGGCTGCACCTTCTTCGGCGAACTGCATCAGGGCCTTTTCCAGATGCTTGGCTTTCATCGGATCGCCCGCGCGCACGCCTTGCAGCAGTTCCGGCGCAAAGGAAGGGATACCTGATACGCGCAGCGCTTCGCCCTCGGTCAGGGTGTCACCGATGCGCAGTTGGCCGTGGTTAGGGATACCGATGATATCGCCGGCCCAGGCCTCTTCGGCCAGTTCGCGATCAGAGGCCAGGAACAGCACCGGGTTAGAAATCGCCATCGGCTTTTTCGACCGAACATGGGTCAGCTTCATGCCACGTTTGAAGTGACCGCTTGCCATGCGGACAAAGGCCACCCGGTCGCGGTGCTTGGGGTCCATGTTGGCCTGCACCTTAAAGACAAAGCCCGCGACCTTTTTCTCATCCGGCGAAATCTGACGTGGTTCAGCGGATTGAATCTGCGGCTGCGGACCATACGCTCCGATGCCTTCCATCAACTCTTTTACACCGAACGAGTTGATCGCCGATCCGAACCAGATCGGGGTCATGTGCCCTTCCAGCACCGCCTGCGGGTCGAGTTTGGGCAGCAGTTCGCGCGCCATCTCAACCTCTTCCAGCAGTTTTTCCAACAGGTGCTCGGGCACGTGTTCGGCAAGCTTGGGGTCGTCCAGCCCGTTGATCTGGATGCTTTCGGCGACCTTGTTACGGTCGGCGCGGTCCATCAGCTCCAACCGGTCGCGCAGCATGTCGTAGCAGCCGATGAAATCACGACCCACACCAATCGGCCACGCGGCCGGTGTGACGTCGATGGCCAGCATCTCCTGGATTTCGTCGATGATCTCGAACGTATCGCGGCTTTCGCGGTCCATCTTGTTACAGAATGTCAGGATCGGCAGATCGCGCAGACGGCAGACCTCGAATAGTTTCTGCGTTTGGCTTTCCACACCTTTTGCGCCATCGATCACCATCACGGCCGCGTCCACAGCGGTCAGGGTGCGATATGTATCTTCCGAGAAGTCGGAGTGGCCGGGTGTGTCCACCAGATTGAACCGGAAGTTGTCATAGTCGAACGACATGGCCGATGCGGAGACCGAGATGCCCCGATCTTTTTCCATCTGCATGAAGTCCGAACGCGTCCGCCGTGCTTCACCTTTCGCGCGCACCTGACCGGCCATTTGAATAGCACCCCCATAAAGAAGGAACTTTTCAGTTAGCGTCGTCTTGCCGGCATCCGGATGCGAGATGATGGCGAAGGTCCGACGTCGGGCGATCTCGGGCGGCAATACGGGTTGGTTCGAGGCGGTATCTAGCATAAGCGCGCGTATAGGCGGGGAATCCTGCCGAGGCAAGGCAAAGGGGGTGGTTCGAATCGTACGGTTGCGATAAAAAGAACATATAGTGAACAAATGATGGAGTGGACCAATGAATTTGAAAGAAATTGCAGAAGAACTGGTCACTGGTTGTCGCGAAAACAGAGCAAAGGCCAATCTGGATAAACTCTATGCCTCAGATGCCGTTTCGGTCGAAGCTGCGGATATGCAGGGCATGGGGCGCGAGGCGCGTGGACTGGATGCGATCCGTGGAAAACACGAATGGTGGGAAAGCTCGACCGAAGTAACAGGCGGGTCGGTCAGCGATCCATTCCTGCATGGCGATGATCGGTTTGCTGTGATCTTCGAGGTGCAGGGTACCATGAAGGAAAGCGGTGACAGCTTCGATATGCGTGAAGTGGCGATATATCATGTCGCTGATGGCAAGATCGTCCGCGAAGAGTTCTTTTACTGAGGCGACGCTGCCGTTCTGGTCTTCTCTGTCTGGCCGGTGCTAGACAAGCGGGCAACGACTGACAGGGAGGATCGTATGGATCTGGGAATACAGGGAAAACGTGCGCTGGTAAGCGCAAGCAGCAAGGGCTTGGGTCTGGGCTGCGCCGAGGCTTTGGCAGCGGCGGGTGTTGATCTGGTGATGAACGCGCGCGGGTCGGATGCTTTGGAAGCAGCAGCTGAACGCATTCGCGCGGATCATGACGTTCAGGTGCACACCATGGCCTGTGATGTGACGACACCTGAAGGGCAGACGCAGGTGATCGAGGCGGCCGAGGGGGTCGATATTCTGGTGACCAACGCCGGCGGCCCACCGCCGGGCCTGTGGTCGGACTGGGAGCGTGAGGATTTCATCAAGGCGCTGGATGCAAACATGCTGACACCGATAGCCTTCATGAAAGCGCTACTGCCGGGCATGATGGACAAGGGCTGGGGAAGGGTGGTTAACATCACCTCTCAATCCGTTCGCGCGCCGATCCCGGCCTTGGGGCTGTCGAATGCCGCAAGGACCGGCCTGACTGGCTATGTCGCTGGAACCTCGCGCCAAGTGGCCCCGCACGGTGTAACGATCAACAACCTGTTGCCGGGTATCCATGCCACGGATCGTGCAGACTCGCTGGATGGCGGGGTCGCATCACAAAAAGGGATTTCTATGGACGAGGCGCGTGCCGAACGCGCGGCGACAATTCCTGCGCGCCGTTATGGCACGCGGCAGGAATTTGGTGCTGCCTGTGCGTTCCTGTGCTCTCAACATGCTGGTTTCATCGTTGGGCAGAACATTCTGCTGGACGGTGGCGGCACCAATCTGACGATGTAATCATGTCGCAGGGTTTCTCGCTGAAAGATCAGTTGTTCAACGCAGAAAAGACCCGCTATCTGGCGGGGCTTTTTGCCGATGCTCAGCCAACATTTGACGCGCCCGCATTTGAGGCGGCGGTGATGGCCAAACTGCCGGAACTTGAGCTGAAAGAGCGCATGACCTGGATTGCAGAATGCCTGCAACAGGCCATTCCTGGCGATCTTCCGACTGTTGCACCGGTGATCCTGCGTGCGCTGCCCGAGCCACTGGATCCGGGTAAGACAGACGATGATTTCGGCGACTTCATCTTTGCACCGCTTGGTGATTGGGTAGTTGTCGTCGGATTGGAACATCCGGAACTGGCGCTGGATGTTCTGGCGGAACTGACGCAGCGGTTTTCGATGGAATGGGCCATTCGCCCATTCCTCAATCGCTGGCCTGACGAGGTTGTGACGCGCATGCAGGATTGGTGTGGGCATTCCAGCTATCATGTGCGCAGGTTGGTCAGCGAAGGAACCCGGCCGAGATTGCCCTGGGGGCAGGCGGTTGGGCTGGATCTGGCTGATCCTTTGCCTTTGCTGGATCAACTGCATCGCGACAACACCCGCTATGTTACCCGGTCGGTGGCCAATCATCTGAACGACATCACAAAGAAAGAGCCGGAACTGGTGTTGCAGCGCCTGCAGGATTGGCAGGAAAGCGGTGGACAGGATGCCGAAGAACTGCAGTGGATGACCTCTCATGCGTTGCGCGGGCTGGTGAAGTCTGGCCATGCAGGCGCAATGAAGATGCTGGGATATGATCCCGATGCAGATCTGGATGTCTCGATCGAGGTTGAGGGCGAAGCCATTATCGATGGCGCGCTGGAGTTTTCTGTTGCGATCTCTGGGCAGGAAAAACAACCTGTTCTGGTTGATTATATCATTCATTTCCAGAGGCCTGGCGGGAAGATCTCACCTAAGGTTCATAAGCTGAAACAGGCTGAACTGAAGGATGGATCTCTGACCTTGTCCAAGCGCCACAAACTCAAGGGTAATGCCACAACGTTTAAACTGGTTCCTGGTGCGCATCGGCTGGAGATCCAGGTGAACGGGCAGGTTCGCGGTGGTGTTGATTTCGAGTTGCTGGAGAAATCTTAAACACACCGATTCACGCTTTCGTCAGATGGGACGGTCCCGGATTGCACGGCAACCCGGGCTGCTCTAGCTGCTTTTCAGTTCGTGATGAAAAGGAAAGCTCTGATGAAGCATGAGGCTGTGCAGAATTATTATGGCGAGGTCCTGCAGGGCAGCGCGGATTTGCAGACGAACGCTTGCTGCACGCCCGACGACATGCCCGATCACGTCAAACAGATTTTGTCGCGAATTCATGATGATGTACTGACCCGGTATTATGGATGCGGCCTGATCGCGCCTCTGGATCTGGAAGGTATGCACATTCTTGATCTGGGATGCGGTGCTGGTCGGGACGTCTATGCCCTTTCGGCTATGGTGGGCGAAACGGGCCGCGTTGTTGGCGTGGACATGACGCCCGCGCAGCTGGAAATTGCACGGTCCCATCAGGATTATCACGCGAATGCATTTGGTTATGCGGCCAGCAATGTCGAGTTTCATCACGGCTACATCGAAAAGCTGGACGAACTGGATCTTGAGCCCGGCTCATTCGACATCATCGTTTCCAACTGCGTCATCAATCTGGCCACTGACAAGGCGGCCGTTCTGCGCGGTGCGCATCGGTTGCTGAAAGACGGTGGAGAGATGTATTTCTCGGATGTTTATTCTGATCGACGTGTGCCCAAGGCCATGGCCGAGGATGAGGTTCTGTATGGGGAGTGCCTGTCAGGCGCGCTCTATTGGAACGACTTCCTGACGCTGTCACGTGCGGCCGGATTTGGTGACCCGCGCCGGGTTACGCATCGTCCGCTGACTATTGAAAATCCGGTCCTTGAGGAACGTGTTGCGCCGCTGAGCTTCATTTCAGCGACTTACCGTCTGTTCAAATTGCCCGAGCTTGAGCCCGCGTGCGAAGATTATGGGCAGGCGGTGATCTACAAGGGAACGATCCCACATGCACCGCATATGTTTGCGCTGGATGATCACCACTTTATCGAAGCCGGCAAGGTGTTCCCCGTCTGCGGCAACACATGGATGATGCTTCAGGATACGCGTTTCGCGCGCCATTTTGAGTTCATCGGCGATTTCTCGACCCACTACGGAATTTTCGAAGGCTGTGGAGGGAATAGCCCGTTTGTCGTCGAAGGTGAGGCAGCGTCGACCGGTTGCTGCTGATCTCTTGCGCCTGAGAGGCGGGGTTGATATCCCCGCCCAAGCCCGATGAATTTGATCGGGAAAGGCAACGGGGTCTATCGGTGACAGTTAACGCAGCTCCTCCTCGTCTGGAAATTCGCAATATTGTCCGCCAGTTCGAAGGACGGACTGTTGTTGATGACGTCTCGCTAAGCGTTCAGGCCGGGCAGGTGACCTGTCTGCTGGGGCCGTCTGGCTGTGGTAAATCCACGACATTGCGAATGATTGCCGGAGTCGAGATGCAGGACTCGGGTGAGATTTATGTGGATGGCAAGCTGATCTGCGACACCATCTTTCGCGTACCGCCCGAACGGCGCGAGATCGGTCTGATGTTTCAGGACTTTGCGCTGTTTCCGCATCTGAGTGTTGCCGATAACGTGTCATTCGGGCTGAGAAGCAGCAAAGAAGAAAAGCGCGCCCGCGTTGAAGAGCTGCTGACCAAGGTCGATCTGATGCGGTTCATTGATGGTTTTCCGCATCAGCTATCCGGGGGTGAGCAACAGCGCGTTGCGCTCGCGCGTGCGCTTGCGCCGCGTCCACGCATCATGTTGATGGATGAACCTTTCTCGGGTCTCGACAACCGGTTGAGGGATGGTATCCGGGATGAGACACTGGCCATTCTGAAAGAAGAAGACGCGGCAGTTCTTCTGGTTACGCATGAACCGGAAGAGGCTATGCGGATGGCGGATGAAATCGCTCTGATGCGTGGTGGTAAGATCGTTCAGCAGGGCGCGCCGTATAACGTCTATACCCGACCTGCGGACAAGGCAGCTGTTGCTTTCTTTAGTGATGTCAATATCTTGCCTGCCACCGTTAATGGTGCTCTGGCGGATACCCCGTTCGGGCAGTTCCTTGCTCCGGGTGTTCCGGACGGTACGGATGTCGAGATCGTGTTTCGACCTCAGCACGTCAAACTGGATTTTGATCGCAACGGCAAAGGTCCGGCGCCGACCCCTAGTGCTGGAACCGCCGCCCGGGGCGTAGTGGAACGGGCGCGGTTTCTGGGCAATGAAAGTCTTGTAGAATTCAGGATGGATCACGATGGATCAATCCTGAAGGTGACCGTCCCGAATGTCTTTGTGCCGCAGCCCGGTCGCGCCATGTGGCTTACGATCCGCCGGGATCGTTGCTTTGTTTTCCCAACCTGATCTCTGATTGGTGCAGTTTCCGCCCGAGTGGTGCGCGAATGCCGCAGATTGCATACGCGCTTTGCTTGCCGCAGCGCGGGGGCGCGTCTATCAAGGGCGAAACGTGGGGGTAGTGCAGGCATCATGCGAATTCTTCTGACAAATGACGACGGGATCAACGCACCAGGCTTGATCACGCTCGAAGCGATTGCGGCAGATCTGGCTGGTCCGGATGGCGAGGTATGGGTTGTAGCACCTGCGTTTGAGCAGTCGGGCGTCGGACACTGCATCAGTTATACCCATCCGATGATGGTCGCAAAGTTGGACGAACGACGCTTTGCTGCCGAAGGCTCACCAGCCGACTGCGTGCTTGCCGGGCTGCATGACGTAATGAAGGATGCGCAACCCGATCTTGTGCTGTCTGGCGTGAATCGCGGAAACAACTCGGCAGAAAACACGCTGTATTCCGGAACCATCGGCGGTGCGATGGAGGCGGCTTTGCAGGGTGTTCCGGCAATCGCATTGTCGCAGTATTTCGGTCCACGCAATCTGGGGCTGGAAGATCCGTTCGAGGCTGCGGCGCGCTATGGTGCCGATCTGGTGCGGCGCATTCTGGATGCCACACCGGATGAAGATGTAGATTATCGCCTGTTTTATAACGTGAATTTCCCACCTGTACCTGCAGATGAAGTGCTGGGCACTCGTGTTGCACCGCAGGGATACCGTCGGGATACCCATTTCGGGGTTGAGCCACACAGCTCACCTTCGGGGCGTCGGTTCCTTTGGATCAAGGGTGGCTACCAGCACAACCCGACTGCTCCGGGGACGGATGCGGCTGTCAATCTGGAAGGCTATATATCGGTTACACCGATGCGGGCTGACCTGACCGCGCATGACGCGCTTGAGGCTTTGAAGACGATCGAATGACCGGACCAAGCCCTGAAACCATAATGCAGTTCCTGTTTGCCTTGCGCTCGCGCGGGGTGACGGACGCGCGCGTGTTGGCAGCGATGGAACAGGTTGACCGGGGTCTGTTTGTCAAAGGCCTGTTTGCCGATCGTGCCTACGAAGATACGCCGCTGCCAATCGCATGCGGCCAGACGATCAGTCAGCCCTCGGTCGTGGGTCTGATGACGCAGGCGCTTCAGGTCAGTCCGCGCGATACCGTCCTCGAGGTCGGAACAGGCTCGGGCTACCAGGCGGCGATCCTGTCCAAGCTGGCGCGGCGTGTTTATACCGTTGAACGGCACAAGCGCCTGGTTCGGGAAACCGGGCAGCTTTTCCGTGATATGGGACTGACCAATGTCACGGCCATGTTGTCCGATGGATCCCACGGTTTGCCCGAGCAGGCACCGTTTGATCGCATCATCATTACGGCGGCTGCCGAAGACCCGCCAGGGCCGCTCTTGGCGCAGCTGAAAATCGGCGGTATCATGGTCTTACCCGTGGGACAGTCGGATGCGGTGCAAACCCTGATCAGGGTTCGACGTACTGAGGATGGTCTGGACTATGACGAATTGTTGCCTGTCCGTTTTGTGCCCCTGCTGGAGGGGCTTGGGAAGGACGAGGCGTAAAGGACGTTTCCGAATTGTGCACCGGAACCCCGGTAAACAGGGGCAGGTGTTGAGGACAGAGATATGAGAGCAGTTTCCAAATCTACTATGCGCCGCTGCGCAACGGGTTTTGCCGCATTGGTCGTTCTTGCGGGATGCGAGGGTCCGATCGACTATGACCTGCGAGGCAAGGTAGGCGGGTTTTCCACCGCAGACGCAGCACTGGCAGCGACGGCGAACCGTCCCACACCGGATGCGCGTGGTGTCATTACTTATCCGACTTATCAGGTTGCCGTTGCCCAGAAAGGGGACACCGTCACCCAAGTCGCATCGCGTGTGGGCTTACCCGCTGCAGAACTGGCCCGCTACAACGGTTTGAATGCCAATGACCCTCTGCGCGAGGGTGAGGTTCTGGCGCTGCCGCGTTCGGTCGGGGCTAGCAGCAATGTAGACATCGCCGCAATTGCGGGATCGGCGATTGATGAGGCTCCGGCTACGGGTTCAGTTCAGACTTCGACGCTTGAACCGGCAAAACCAGCCCCAGCACCAGTGGCAGCGGGCCCCGAGCCGATCCGTCACAAGGTCAAGCGTGGCGAAACAGCTTACACCATCTCGCGCCTGTATCAGGTTCCGGTGGAATCGTTGGCTGAATGGAATGGTTTGGGTCCGGACTTCACCGTTCGTGAAGGTCAATTCCTGCTCATCCCCGTCAAGGATCAGCCAGCGCCGCGCAATACCGCAGCCGCATCGACGACCGGTGCGACGGCTGTGACGCAGCCGGGGCAAGGTTCCCCAACGCCCACACCGCCTAGTGCAACACAGCCGCTGCCGGATGAGAAGGTAGCGCCGGTCACCCCGGCACCGGACGTGACTGCCGAGGCTCCGACAAATTCAGGAAGTTCGGCACTGGCGTTACCGGTCTCGGGCAAGATTGTGCGCCCGTATCGCAAAGGCAAGAACGAAGGTATCGACATCGCGGCCTCTCCGGGTACAGCCGTGAACGCGGCCGAGGCGGGTACCGTGGCCGCAATTACATCAGATGCGGACCAGGTTCCGATCATTGTGGTCAAACACAACAATGATCTGCTGACGGTCTATGCGAATGTTCAGGATATTACCGTCAAAAAAGGCGACCGGGTTCGTCGTGGCCAAAAGATCGCGGCCCTGCGCGGCGGGGATAATGCCTATGTGCATTTCGAGGTGCGCAAGGGCTTCGAATCCGTTGATCCGGAACCCTATCTGAAGTGATCGAGATGGCCCGTTTTGGGCCATGCCTCTGGCAGAAGTAGTTTTGAAAAGATGAGGTTGGTCAGGCGTTTGGGTCGTAGTCGCTCAGGCGTTTGCCCGCCTCGTCCGAAAAAATCTCGGGCAGGGGTGTGACTGTTTCGATCAGGTCGATGCGGAACACCCGAAAACCAGCGCGCAGTTCGCACCATGCGGTCAGGGTCCAGACGCGGCCCCAATATTCCATATGCAGTGGGCGGATGGTCCGTTCCGTAAGGACGCCATCGATCCGACGATACGAGAGATGAAGTTTTTGCCGGGACTTTATGGCTGCGCGGATTGGAGCCATATGCGCCAGACCACGTGCCGCATCGGCAAAGGGGTAGACTGCAAAATTCCAGGTATCAGCCTCGGCAACCACCTGAGTAGGCAATACGGCATCGATCTTGTCAGCCAATGACTCGGCGGCGGCTTTGAGATCGGGGTCAGCGGCCTCGGCAACGATTGCCATTCCGAGGTTCAACGCCTCCAGTTCGGCGGGGGTCAGGTTAAGCGGGGGCAGGGTGATCTGTTCACGTACCATGTACCCGACACCGCGCTCACCCTCGACCGGTACGCCCGAGGCAACCAGTGTATCCATGTCACGATAAATCGTGCGGACCGACACCTCGAGCCGGTCCGCGATGTCCTGTGCGCGATGCAGTCTACCGTCGCGCAGGATCTGGATGATATCGAACAATCGATCAGTGCGGCGCATCGGCTTTACCCTGTTGCGCCGCGCCAACCGTCATGCAGTCATATTCCATAGCACATGCTCATGGCGCATCTGGATACTGTCGGGCTGGATCGCCGCGATCAGGGCCGGTGCGAAATCCTGTTGCGGGAATTGGGTGGCTGCGTCCTGCGCCGCTTTCATATCCTTCCAGATGACATAATCGGTCCAGCGGCCGTCTTCGCCCTGACTGAGCTGACGATGGGTGAAACCCGGTGCTGACCTGACAAAACTCTCAGAGGTCTGGCTGAGTTTCACGAAATCCTCCGGCGTTGTGCCATTGGCGAGCGTGAAGGTTACGATTTCTGCGACATGCGTCATTTGGATCTCCATTGACTAGGTTTCGATGTCGTAGTCCTAGTCACCTGCAACTGACATAAACCTGTCAGTTGAGAAAAGCGACCCCCTCAAATTCGTAGATTTACCGTGATTTTGATCGCCAAACCGTTCTGCTTGTCTTTTGTGGACAGCTCACAAGGCGTAAACACGATGCGAAATCGAATATCCGGCGCGTATCGCGTCGACGCATAAGGAGAAGAGACATGCTCAACAATATCGGCCTTCCAGGCATCCTGCTTATTGCTGTTGTTGTTCTCGTGCTGTTTGGTCGTGGCAAGATCAGTTCGCTGATGGGCGAAGTTGGCAAAGGGATCACTTCGTTCAAGAAAGGCATCAAGGAAGGTTCGGAAGAAATCGAACAGGATGCGTCCGAGCTGGCCAAGGACGTCACGCCCGAGACCGACAAAGACAAGGTCTGATCGGCCATGTTTGATCTGGGCTGGACCGAGCTTCTGGTCATCGGCATCGTCGCCTTGATCGTGGTGGGGCCAAAGGACCTGCCGGTGCTTTTTCGCAATGCCGGTCGTTGGATTGGCAAGGCCCGCGGAATGGCGCGCGAGTTCAGCAATGCGATGAATCAAGCCGCTGACGAAGCCGGTGTGAGTGAGATTCAGAAGGGCATCAAAGCCGCCACCAACCCGATGAATACAGCCATGGACGGTGTCAAAAACGCTGCGCAGGACATGGCGAAGAGCATTGATCCGACCAAGTTCGACCCTGAAAGCGAGACGGGAAAACTGGCTGCTGAACGAGCTGAACAGGCCAAGAAGATTCAGGCGTCGACCGCTCGCGCTGCTGCCGAGCGGAAAGCCAAAGAAGCTGCCGAAGCGTTGGCTAAGGCTGAAGAGGCCGAAGCTGCGCTGAATACTGAAAGCAAGACATGACCAAGACCGACGAGATCGAGGATTCCTCGGCCCCATTGATCGAACATCTGGCAGAATTACGCACGCGGCTGATTCACTGCGTCGTGGCGTTTCTGATCGGCATGATCATCTGCTTTTCGGTGGCCACGCCGATCTTCAACTTTCTGACGCAACCCTTGTGTGAGGTTCTGACAGAACGCGGTCAGGACTGTGGCTTGATCTTCATCTCGCCGCAGGAAGGCTTCTTTGTTGCGATCAAAGTTTCGTTGCTGGGCGGTTTCATTCTGGCGTTTCCGTATATCGGGATGCAGATGTGGCGCTTTGTGGCACCGGGGCTTTACCGGTCTGAAAAGAACGCGTTTCTGCCATTTATGGTGGCATCGCCGTTCATGTTCCTTCTGGGTGCAAGCTTTGCCTTCTATGTTGTCACTCCGCTTGCCTATGACTTTTTCCTGGGCTTCCAGCAGTTCGGAACCGAGGGTGAAGCTGTCGTTGATGGCACCGCTGCGGCGCCACTTAGCGTGGTTTTCCAAGGCTCGGCGCAGGAATATCTGAACCTGACCATCAAGTTCATCGTCGCATTTGGCCTTTGCTTCCAATTGCCGGTTCTTTTGACCCTTATGGGCAAGGCAGGGCTGGTGAGCGCCGAAGGTTTGGGCGCCGTACGCAAATATGCGGTTGTGGGGATCTTGGTTCTTGCAGCGATCGTTACGCCGCCGGACGTGATTACTCAGATCATCCTGTTCATCGTGGTCTACGGTCTCTACGAGATTTCGATCTTCCTTGTCGCGCGTGTTGAGAAGAAGCGTGAAGAGCAGCTGCGTGCTGACGGCTACTACGATGATGATGAGGCCGAGGCAGATGAAGAGATGATGCAGGATTACGAAGATACCAAGTAATCTGCAGATACAACCAGGGATAAGGCGCGTCCAAGTTTGGCGCGCCTTTTTCATGTGCGGCTCTTGTTGCGCGAGGCGGAACATGATTGAAAACCTGCGGAATACCCGGAGGAGCCGATGGACGACCAAGCCCTGAACCGTATCGCAGATGCACTTGAGCGTATGGCGCCAGCACCATTGGCAGCCCCTGATTTCAATGCAGCACCGGCTTTTGTCTGGCAGGTTGAACCGGACAGACTGGAACCGGTCGAACAGGTTAACCGCGTCGATCTGGACTTGCTGGTGGGCATCAACCGGTCTCGCGACACATTGCTGGATAACACCCGCCGGTTTGCAGCTGGCTACAAGGCCAACAACGCGCTGCTATGGGGCGCACGGGGAATGGGGAAATCCAGCCTCGTAAAAGCCGTGCACGGCACATTGCAGGACGAACATCCTGATCTGAAGCTGGTGGAGCTGCAGCGTGAAGACATGAGCTCGGTCGCGCGCCTGCTAAACCACCTGCGTGCCGCGCCACACCGTTTCATTCTGTTTTGTGACGACCTGTCGTTCAGCCACGATGACCAGCACTACAAGTCGCTCAAGGCGGTTCTGGATGGGGGTATCGAAGGACGCCCCGAGAATGTGGTGTTTTATGCCACTTCAAATCGCCGGCACCTCATGCCGCGGGACATGATCGAAAATGAACGCTCCAGCGCGATCAACCCATCCGAGGCGGTCGAGGAGAAAGTCTCGCTGTCGGACCGGTTCGGCCTGTGGCTGGGCTTCCATCCGTGTGATCAGGATGAGTATCTGGCGATGATCGACCGGTATTGTGCCGCTTATGGCGTTACGGTCGATGCCGAAACGCTGCGCGCCGAGGCTATTGAATGGCAGGCAACGCGCGGATCGCGCTCAGGCCGTGTAGCATGGCAGTTCTTTGTGGATCTGGCCGGACGGACAGGGGTGCACATCGCATAAAAAACGGCGCCCGGATTTTGAGGGCGCCGTTTCGCTTTCTCAATAGAGAGAATTCAAAGAAGAGTTAGAATGCGTGCCGCTTCATCTGCGGTGGCCGTCAGCGCTTCGCGGTCTTCACCAGGGTGAAAACGTGCACGAACTGCTGTTGGCATCGGTGCAGGCTCTATGATGGAAACGCGAGGGCCCGTGCGCTCGGTTTCGGTTGCCCAGCTCCGCGCCAGAGCCATCTGAGCAGCCTTGGTGGCACCATAGATGCCATAGAACTTCTCGCCAGCCTTCGGATCATCAAAGAACACGGCATGGCCAGCTTCGCCAAGAAGGGGGGCGATGTAGGGGATCAAAACCGAAGTCGCGTTTGCGTTCGTGTTTATCGCCTTAGTCCACTCTTTCGGGTCGACGAAATGCGCGGGCGTCAAAGCTGAAGTGTGGATAGCGGTATGCAGCCACAGATCCACCTTACCCCAACGGTCGTGAATTCCGCGGCACAGCGTTGCCATGGCATCGGGATCGGTAACATCCATCGGAGCCAAAGTGGCGCTGCCGCCTTTGGCCTGAATGCGGTCGTCAAGCTCTTCCAACCCGCCAGTGGTGCGGGCGACAGCGACGATGTGATACTCGGGCGCCAGCGCTTCGGCCAGTGCTGCACCCAATCCGCGAGAGGCCCCTGTGATGAGGGCAATTTTGGTCTGATCGG
Source organism: Ruegeria arenilitoris (assembly GCF_013030265.1). Lineage (GTDB taxonomy): Bacteria > Pseudomonadota > Alphaproteobacteria > Rhodobacterales > Rhodobacteraceae > Ruegeria > Ruegeria arenilitoris_E. Next base: position 286,135 of record NZ_WPZQ01000001.1, on the reverse strand, counting down.
TCATGGGAGCGGTTTGAACCCCTGCGCACGGGTCGTCAAGCCGAGATCAGCCGCCGGGGATGGCGATCCGCTTGGTCTGGCCGCTTTGTCGCAGCATGACGCCGTCTTCATCGATGGCAACTACGGTCCCCGAGGCGACGCGGCTACCCGGTTTGACCTCTTTGACCCGTCCCGACGACAGTCGCATCAGGGCGCGCATATTGGCCTTGGGTCCAAATACGCCGAGCACCGATACGGAGTTCTTCTTGAGCGCGCCCTTTTTAGTGGCCGCACTTTTAACAGTGGCGTTTGACATAGATCGCGGTCAGGAAAGAACCCGACCCCTTTGTTGTGAGCGGTTGGTGGCACGCGGGCTATCAAATCGATCGTTTAAATTGAAGTATGCCACTGCGTCACGAAAACGTGGGTGCAAAACCGGTCTGACGAAGCCTTTGCAATCGCAGATCGTTCACCGGCTGGTTGTAGGCGAAAACTCACCAGTGAACAGGCGGTATGGCCCCGCAAGAGCGAACAATGTGCGCCTGATGCGCCACTAATGCAGAACTGATTCGCCGGGGCAGCGGTGTTGCGCTGCCCGGTCTTGTTTACCCCGAAGCGAGCTTCGCCGAGTTCCAGGACCCTCCGACGACCTGCATGTCTTCGCGCTTTTTGCTGACGCGGCTGCTGTTTTCCAGGCTATCCAGATAATCCTCGCTGACGCTGCCCGTGATATAGTTGCCATCAAAGCAGGAGCAGTCGAATTGCTCGATCTCGGGATTGCCTTCCTTGGCGGCCCAGATCAGATCATCGAGATTTTGATAGAACAGCGCGTCAGCGCCCAGCTCTTCGCGGATTTCCTCGATCTCTTTGCCATTGGCGACCAGCTCATGCTTGGTGGGCATGTCGATGCCGTAGACATTAGGGTATTTCACCGGCGGCGATGCGCTGGCGATATAAACCTTTTTCGCTCCGGCCTCGCGGCACATCTGCACGATTTTCTTGATCGTATTGCCGCGCACAATGGAATCGTCGATCAGCAGAACATTGTGCCCATCGAACTCCAGCGGAACCGCATTAAGCTTGCGCCGGACAGATTTTTGCCGCTCGGCCTGACCTGGCATGATGAAGGTTCGGCCCACATAGCGGTTCTTTACCAGACCCTCGCGATAAGGGATGCCAGTGATCTTTGCCGCCTCAAGCGCCACAGGACGAGCACTGTCGGGCACCGGGATGATCCGGTCAATTTCAAGTCCGGACTCCTGAATCTGCTTGGCCAGTGTTTGACCCATACGCATCTGGGTCTTGTAGACCGACACACCGTCCAGAAGTGAATCCGGGCGCGCGAGGTAGACATATTCAAAGATGCAGGGGGTGAGCTTGCCTTCGACCGCTTGAAATTCGTGCATGTTGCCGTCCAGATCAATCAGGATCGCCTCGCCAGCGCGCAGATCGCGCAGCTTGTCGAAACCATTGATGCCGAATGCAACGTCTTCCGAGGCAAAGGCGTAATCGTCGCCTTGCCCTTCGGCCACGCGCTTGGCAACTGACAGGGGGCGGATGCCATACGGATCACGGAAGGCCAGCATACCCACGCCCGCAATCAGACAGATCACCGAATAGGCGCCCTGAACCCGTTCCATCGTCATCTTTACACCAGCAAAGATGTTGCGGATCGGATCGGAGTTGCCGTTCACCTTAATTGCGTCTGCCACCTTATCGGCAAGTACATTCAACAGGATTTCGGAATCCGATGTGGTGCGCAGGTGGCGGCTGTATTTGCCCGTGACCTTCTCGCGTTGTTCAGCAGTGTTGGTGATGTTGCCGTTGTGGACGAGGTAGATCCCATAAGGCGCGTTCACGAAGAACGGCTGCGCCTCGGCCGCGCTGAGCGATCCTGCAGTGGGATAGCGCACATGACCAATTCCGATCTTACCCGACAGCGTCTCGGCATCCTGTGCGTTGAAGACATCCTTGACCAGACCATTGGCCTTTTTCTCGCGAAAGAACTCGCCGTTGTAGGTGACGATGCCCGAGGCGTCCTGACCCCGGTGCTGCAGCATCAGCAGCCCGTCATAGATTTCCGCAAAGACATCATGCGTCCTGCTTGCGATCCCCAAAATCCCACACATGTACGGGCTCCAATTTCTATGACGTTTTAACGTAGAGGGTACTTCGTGCCGCGGAATGGTTCTGATGAACGCGGATTTTCATTCGCGCAGGTACTGCTTTTCCTGATGCCATATGCGCTAGCAGCGCAGCGGCGATCACGAAGGAAAACAGAAAGAACAAGATCGGTAGCTCCGATTCCGTGGCGGTCTGGCTTCCACATAATGCCTAATGTCGCCGCTGTCATCAAAGGATCACACTCGCGTTTTGCCGCAGGCTGATTTTGAGCATCCAGGCCAATACAGGTGACATGATCAGACATATATGCTGTGATGATAAAAGTTCCGAGCGATAACAGAAATCGAGGTTTCGGATGGGTAAAGCGTATGTGGCAACATAAGCAGGGTTCTAAGAAAGAAGAGCAGGCAAAACGTCGTTGTCACCGGTGCCGTGGCATGGGCCGTGCGCCTTGCCCAATCTGCAATGGTGCTGGCGAGGTCGTCAAAAGCAGAGATGTGTTTGGAAAGCCGGAATATAGCCGATGTGACGGGTGCTTTGGCTTAAAATCGACTCGATGTGCAGTGTGCGGTGGCGAGGGGTTTTCCTGACAGTTCAAGTTTTTTGCTCATCAGCAACAAAAAAAGCCCGGTTTCGACCGGGCTTTTACCTGAATTCTAGATTTGGTCAGCTTAGTTGCCGGTGCCTTCGGTGCTTCCAGTGTTCTCGGTGTTGCTTGTATCTTCCGAGCTGCCCGAGTCTGCGGTGCAGCTTGCAACCAACTCTTCGTACTGAGATGTAACCCAACCCAGAGCGGCCTCGGGGTTCTGCTCTTCGATCCGGTCGCTGAACTGTTCAAAGACCTTCGCCGAACGGCTCTCATCAACGATCGTGTAGGACTGGCCGGTCATAACGGTGTCGTAGACGAAGAAGGCGATGGCAACGAGCAGGATGCCGCGCGCGATACCGAAGAAGAAGCCCAGTGCCTGATCCAGACCGCCCAGTGCTGAACGTTGCACGAGCGATGAAAACAGTGGCGTAAAGATGCTGACCACGATCAGAGCAATCGCAAACACTGCAGCAAAGCCAGTGATGACAGACAGTTCGCAGCTGTCGCGCAGGAACTCTCCGACAACCGGAACCTCTTTGACTAAAGGAACGGCCTGCGGCGCGAAGATAAAGGCCAGAATGGCGGCCGCAACCCAGCCAGCGATGGCCAGAACCTCGCGCATGAAACCGCGCGAATAGGCTAGTATGCCCGACAGCACGATGATCAGGGCAACCACCCCGTCAATTATTGTAAAACCTTCCATGGCCCTCGCCTGTTCTTTTTTCTGCCCCTCGAGGCGCGATCTTAACCTGCTCCGAAGGTTTCGCCAACAAACCCAACCAAATCACTGGGTCGGGTGAGTGTCAGACCTGCCACAGTGCCGGTTTTGCCACCTGCCGGAGCAATTGCCGATGTGAAACCAAGTTTTTGCGCTTCTTTCAACCTATTTTCGGTCTGCGGGGCCGGTCTAAGTGCCCCAGATAACGAGATTTCTCCGAAAACAACGGTATCTGCGGGCAGGGCTGTGTCTTCTCGGGCACTCAGCAACGCGGCGGCGACCGCCAGATCGGCCGCAGGTTCACTGACTTTCAAGCCGCCTGCGACGTTCAGATAGACATCTAGGCCTGCAAACGGGATGCCACAGCGCGCTTCGAGCACGGCCAGGATCATCGCCAAACGGCCACTGTCCCAGCCGACGACAGTGCGGCGGGGTTGTGAATGAGGGGAAGGAGAAACAAGGGCCTGCAGTTCGACCAGCACAGGGCGCGTGCCTTCGATACCGGCAAACACTGCTGAACCTGGGCTGGGTTTGCCCCTTTCCGACAGAAACAACGCTGAAGGGTTGGTGACCTGCGCCAGACCTTTGCCCGTCATCTCGAACACGCCGATCTCATCGGCGGGGCCGAAACGGTTCTTGACCGCGCGCAGGATGCGAAACTGATGGCCACGCTCGCCTTCGAAGTAAAGGACGGTATCGACCATGTGTTCAACCACGCGCGGGCCGGCGATCTGACCTTCTTTTGTCACATGCCCGACCATGATGATCGACACGCCATGACGTTTGGCGAACGATGTCAGCTCATGTGCTGCGGCGCGGACCTGGGACACCGATCCCGGCGCACTATCGACATTGTCGGCCCACATAGTCTGAATCGAGTCGATGATGGCCAGACCCGGTTTTTCGGCTTCCAAAGTCGTGAGGATGTCGCGCAGGTTTGTTTCTGCCGCCAGTTGGACAGGTGCGTCTTCGAGGCCAAGGCGACGGGCGCGCATACGAACCTGCGCGCTGGCTTCCTCACCCGAGACATAGATGGTTTTCAAACCGGTCCGGGCAAACCGTGCTGCCGCTTGTAGTAGAAGAGTGGATTTGCCGATACCCGGATCACCGCCAACCAAAAGCGCTGAGGCCGGGACAAGACCACCGCCAAGTACGCGATCGAGTTCTTCGACACCGCAGAGTGTGCGGGGTGGGGGTGTTTCTTCGGTCGACAGGTCGGACAGAACTATGGACTGACCGCGCTTGCCGCCCAGAGATTTCTTGGCCGGTCCTGTGGAGAGTGGTGCGTCCTGCGTGATGGTGTTCCATTCGCCGCAGGCATCGCATCGCCCGGACCAACGGGTATGCGTGGCACCACAGGCCGAGCAGGAGAAAGAAGTCGTCTTTACCATGCGGCCTTTGGTGCCCGAGGTTGGGCGGTTCTTCAAGCCCTTGTGGGCAATCATTACCGCCGCTGGAGTGCCGCGTCGTCAGACTCTTAAGGCCATCCTCTGCGACAGGCGCTGACGCGCCGGGGTGAGTGGTTATTCAGCTGCCCGCGGTGGCGACATCGCGATAACGCTGGATGCGCTGGGATCGCTGTCGTCAGGCGGGGTTTGCAGTTGCGCCGAGAGCTCTGGCAAAAGTTCGAATAGCTCATCTCTCAGCCGTGTCAGTTGTGATTTGGCGATCGATTCCTCGATTTCGATGTCACGGGTCCATTGCCGCAGTTCGTGCAGGATGGTCTGAGCGTCCTCTATCCGCTGCTGGAACAGCTCAACCTCTTCCTGACGTTGCTGCAGGAAGCCACGCGCTCGTTTGACCTTTGCTTCTCCATACGTTTCGGCCAGTTCGTGGCTGACCTGACTCATCTGTGCTGCAAGCTCCAGAATTTCGGGCTCCATTGCCTGAAGGTCGGGATGATCGCGCAGAAAGTGCATCCTTTCCTTGACCGCATCGAATTCGGACGCGAGCGCAAAAACGCCGCTGCGGTCAGAGGCATGCGCAACGCGGTAGGCATCTACGATATCCTGCATGTTGAGCGAGAACTTTCGGTGCGTGCTCTCAAGCGCCATCATGCGCGCACTTGAAGGCAGGTAGAAGGCCAGCATGAGAATCAGGCAGGTCAATCCAACTTGGAAATAGGGTCCTGCATCAATTGCAGGGTTGTTTCCGATGGCAGCCTGCATTGACAACCACGGCCAAACGCCCGCTGCTGACATCAGGGTTGCAAACACCGCGAATAGGGCGGCGGCACAGATAAGAATAAAAGTTAAGCGTAAGAAAACATTTTGAAATTGCAATGTGATATTGTGGAGGGCGGCCATAATAGTCCATCTCCTTTCGAAACCGGCTTAGACCGGACCCGAGGCGGAGATACCATCTAACACAAACGACGATCCGCTGCGGACCCGTAAACTAACAAAACTTAGCTGCTCGAATATTAAACATGATACTCAAATTAATGTTTTCAATCAATTAGGTCTGAGAATTTCGTGATTTAAGTTGCACTTCGGTAATGTGACCCAATGCGATCGAGGCCAGAATACAGCCTGTAAACAGATACAAACCCCATGCTGTTTCGATGGTCGCATACGAGATGCCCTTGGCCAGCGTAATGTACAGAGCAATAAGGAAAATATCGGCCATCGCAAGTTTGCCGAGGATGTGCAATGCGGGCTGTACACGCGGGTCCAACAGGTTCCACTGGATCAGCGCTGTACCGATGGTTTTGAGATAAGGCGCAAAGAGAGCGAAGGCGGTGACGACGAGCGCGAGGAACACATCCGAGTGCCATAGGGACTGCAGGCCGGTGATCACGCTGATCTCGCTGAGGCCGAAAATCGGGAGCAAACCCGCGCGCATGAGTGGGGCAAACCACGCGATGGGGTAGAGGATCAGCAGGGACAGGGTGATGAGGCGAAGGGTCATTTTAATATCCGTAGGAAACAGGTTCCGAACCTAGTCAGGCACATGAGACCATTCAAGTTTTTGATGGGTTTTGGTGCATCTCTACCTTAGACCGGGACAGAGAAAGGCAGAACACCTTGAGGTTAAATGAGAAACCCCATTATCAAGATCATCAAAGGTCCATCGGCTACCAGTCGCGGTGTATCGGATGCAGTTACGTCGGGGCTGTCCGTGGCGTACTCGTCAATTGGTGCAGCAGTCGACCGGCTGCCACTGGATAGTGAGCAGCTCTTCGGCGTTTTGCATTTCAGGCTTTACGAGGCTGATCGTGCGCGTCGTCGGGGTGGTTGGCTTGGAGGGCGCGTTTACAATCGGCTTTCGGGGCAGGACCCGGACTATATTCCAGTATCGGGTACTCATTTGATTCAGGTTTTCAATGTTCTACGGATAGAAACACCTGAGTTTGTGGGAGTATCCGGTCAGTATCTATTACGTGTGGATTATGGGCAAAGAGCCTACGATAGAATGAAGGCAGACCGTACCACCGAAAATCGTGACTAACGCACTGCCTCAATCGGCCCTTCGGCACTTCCACTGATAAATTGTTCCAGATAGGGATCACCTGACGCATCCATCTGTCCGACCGGGCCGGTCCATTGGATCACGCCGTCATGCAGCATCGCGACGTTATCGGCGATTGCGCGGACCGAGCTCATGTCGTGGGTGATGGTCATTGCCGTGGCACCCATCTCGGTCACGATCTCTCGGATCAAGTCATTGATGACACCGGACATGATCGGGTCGAGGCCCGTGGTTGGTTCGTCAAAAAAGATGATCTCAGGCTCGGCAGCGATTGCACGGGCGAGGCCGACGCGTTTCTGCATGCCGCCTGACAGCTCAGAGGGGTAGAGATCGGCGACCTTGGCCCGCAGGCCGACGCGACGAAGTTTATCGATGGCGATCTCACGCGCGTACTCGGCGGGCTGTTTCATAGGTCCGCGCAGCAGCCGGAAGGCGACGTTTTGCCAGACGGGCAGGGAATCGAACAAAGCACCGCCTTGAAATAGCATTCCAAACCGGGCCAGAAACGCGTCGCGGTCGCCTTTGGTGGCGTCTTTACCATCGACATAGATCATGCCGCTGTCAGGTTTGATCAGCCCGAGGATACATTTCAGAGCCACTGATTTTCCGGTGCCGGAACCGCCGATGATAACCATTGAGGTACCTTTGGAGATCTCAAGGTTCATGCCCTGCAGGACATGGTTGTCGCCAAAGGCCTTATGTACGTTCTCCATCCGGATCATAGCGAGAAGAATACCCCTGTGAGAACGAAGTTGGCGGCCAGGATCAGAACAGCGGCCGCCTCGACCGAGCCTTTGGTGGCGCGGCCAACACCTTGTGCACCACGGCCTGAGGTCATGCCGTAGTAGCAGCCCATGATCGCGGCGATCAGGCCGAATGCTGCGCCTTTGACCAGTGATGAGACAATGTCGCGCGTCTCAAGAAAATTCACGGTATTCTGCAAGTAGGTCGCAGGATTGAAGCCAAGGTTTTGGGTCGCAACCACATAGCCACCTGCGATTCCGATCACGTCACCTACGGCAACCAGTGCCGGGACAGTAATCAGCGCGGCCAGAACGCGCGGGGCAGTCAGGTATTTCATCGGATGGGTTGAAAGCGTGACAAGCGCATCAATCTGCTCGGTCACTTTCATTGTCGCGATTTCGGCCGCGATAGAAGATGTTACACGCGCAGCGATCATGAGGCCAACCAACACAGGGCCAAGTTCGCGCACCATGCCTATGGCCACGATCTGGGGCACAACGGCCTCGGCGTTAAAACGAGCGCCGCCCGCATAAATCTGCAGCGCGAGTGCACCGCCGGTGAAGATAGCGGTCAGTCCGACAACCGGAAGAGACAGCCAGCCGATGTTCAGTAGTGCGATACCGAACTCGCGTGGATAGAAGGGTGGCCGAAAGACATGTGAGATCGCATCCAGTGCGAACAGGGCCACTCTGCCAAAGGCGGCGAGCATATTGAGCACTGCTCGTCCCAGACCTCCAAGCAAGCTCAGAGGGTTCATTCCACGTAGCCCCGGGAATAACGGCTGCCCATCGAAGTCAGGATTTCATAACCGATCGTACCGGCCGCTTCGGCCAGATCATCGATGGTCTGATGGCCGTTCAAAATACGCAGGCGTTCTGGCGTGTGGGGCAGGTCAGTGACATCGACAGTGATCAGGTCCATCGAAATGCGACCGACGACCGGGCAGGGCTGATCGCCCGAAAAGGTATCGATGCCACCGCCTATGGCGCGGTGCAAGCCGTCAGCATAGCCTGCAGAAACGGTCGCAATGCGAGATGGGCGTCGGGCAGTCCAGCTGTTGCCGTAACCAACGGTTTCACCCACTTCGACATCACGCACCTGTATGACCGGAAGATCGACGGTCACGACCGGCTTGGCACCGGCGAACGGCATACCACCATACAACCCGATCCCGGGTCTGCAGAATTCAAAGTGGAACTCAGACCCCAACAGGGTTCCCCCGGTGGCAGCAAGCGATCTGGGTGCAGTGACACCTTCGGTCATCCCGCGGAAGGTCTCGAGCTGTTGACGGTTCATCGGGTGATCCGGCTCGTCCGAGCACGCCAGATGAGACATCACGACCACGGGGTTCAGCGCCTCGGCCCTTGGGCGCAGTTCCGCCCAATCGGTGGGCTCGAGCCCCAACCGGTTCATGCCGCTGTCGAGCTGAATGCCCAAAGCGTGATCAGGCAGTGCCTCAACATGTCGCTGGAACTGTTCGGGCGAATTGATCAGTGGAGTCAGGTCATGTGCACGCAGCAGATCGGTGTCGCCTTCCATGTGGCCGGAAAAGACGCAGATCGTCGGACCCGGGCCCACGGCCTCGCGTACATCGGCACCTTCTTCGGCCGCAGCAACAAAGAACTTCCGAACGCCTTCTTCGGCCAGGGCATTGGCAACAGGGCCTGCGCCCAGACCGTAGGCATCGGCCTTGACCACGGCGCCGGTTTCGACATCCGTTTTTGCGTCTAGCGCCCGCCAGTTGCTGGCAAGCGCCTGAAGATTGATCGTCAAACGTGCAGTACTCATGGCACTGTTCATGACATCGGGAAGGACGAGGTCAAGGGGGAATAACCTGAAACTTGCGTGGATCACCTGCGGTATAAGCGACATATGGCTGGATTTGCTGAAAAACCGGCAAGTAAAGCAGGGAATTCGTCCGTGAACGCGGAGAAAATCTGCAGGTATTTGATTGTGTTGGTTCAAGGATCAAACCTGCCCCCTGTGACGCATCGTTTACGCAGGGGGCAGGCCAAGCGTGCCTCGTCAGTATCCTTCGATCTGACCGTCTTGCTGCCAGGGTTTGACCAGATTGCCAAAGCGCGTGAACTGGGCCTCGAAGGAAAGCTCGACCGTACCGATGGGACCATGACGCTGTTTGCCCACGATGACCTCGGCCTTGCCGTGCAGACGTTCCATGGCCTGCTTCCACTCTTCCATCTTTTCCAACTCGTGATCGCCGGGCTTTTCGCGTTCCTTGTAGTATTCCTCGCGGAACACGAACATCACGACGTCGGCGTCCTGTTCGATCGAGCCTGATTCCCGCAGGTCAGACAGTTGTGGGCGTTTATCATCGCGGCTTTCAACCTGACGGCTGAGCTGAGACAGGGCGATGACGGGAATGTTCAGCTCCTTTGCGATGGCTTTCATACCCATCGAAATTTCGGCGATCTCGTTGACCCGGTTGTCGGACATACCGCGGCAAAGCTGCAGATAGTCGATCACCAGAAGATCCAGCCCGTGCGTCCGCTTCAATCGCCGCGCCCGCGCGGCTAGCTGTGAGATGGGCAGTGCAGGGGTGTCGTCGATGAACAGAGGGCATGCCTCGAGCTCTTTAGCGGCGTCCACGAACCGGCGGAACTCGGCCTCGGTCATGTCACCCTGACGGATTTTGTGAGAGGAGATTTCGGAGGCTTCGGCCAGAACACGACCCGCAAGCTGTTCCGCGCTCATCTCCAACGAGAAAAAGCCCACGACACCGCCATCGATTGCGCCTTCGCTGCCGTCAGACTTTTGACCTCGCTTGTAAGCCTTGGCCACGTTAAACGCCACGTTGGTCGCAAGCGAGGTTTTACCCATAGAGGGACGGCCGGCCAGAATGATCAGGTCCGATGGATGCAACCCACCCAGTTGCTTGTCCAGATCGGTCAGACCGGTCGAGATGCCGGCCATCCCGCCCCCACGCTGATAAGCCTCATTGGTAACGTTGACGGCTTCTGTGACCGCTTTGAGGAAAGATTGAAAACCTTGTTCGGTCTGCCCTTGTTCGGACAGTTGATAAAGCTGCTGTTCAGCCTCGACGATCTGTTCTTTTGGCTCGCTCGATACATCAACCCGCGCCGCCTTGTCCGAGATGTCCCGACCAAGGCGGATCAGCTCGCGCCGGATCGCCAGATCATAGATCATCTGGGCGTAGTCGTGCACCGCAAAGGCGCTGATTGAGGCGCCAGCCAGCTTAACCAGATAGGCCGGACCGCCGAGTTCTTTCAGGCCTTCATCCTCGGCCATGAATGACTTGAGTGTCACGGGCGAGGCGAGAGCGTTTTTTGCAATCCGGTTAGCTGCGACTTCATAAATACGGGCATGCACCGGGTCATAGAAATGTTCGGAACCGATGATCGAAGCGACACGGTCATACAGATCGTTATTGGTCAGGATCGCACCCAGAAGCTGCTGCTCGGCCTCGATGGAATGCGGCATGGTTTCGGCATTCTGAATCTGAGCTGCCGCCTGCTCGATACTGCTGATCTCGTTCATTGCTGCTCTCACCATCCCCTTGGGACAGAGTCCATAGCCCGGCCCCGCGAGTCGGGGCAAATTGTATGTTTTCTGGGGATATGCTGTGCATATCTCGCTGCCCCATTATATTGAAGTATGACGGGGCAGGGCGTCAACATATTGTATGCTAATGTCTGTTTTAAAGATCAGTGTTTCCGATCGGTAAACAGTTTTCGCAGCGTCAGCCCTTGTGTGCTTCCTGCCAGCCACGCGGATCGTTCAGGAACACCTCGACGCCATCCAGCGTTTCCTGATCGAAGGCGCCTTGTGCTTTTGCCTCGGCCAACACATCCCACCATGTGCAAAGGTGGTGCAACTTCACCCCGTGATCGCCAAGTGTCTTTTCGGTTTCCGGGAAGATGCCGTAGTAGAAGATTACTGCGGTATGGCCGCAGGTCGCGCCGGTTTCACGGATCGCATCAACAAAGGACAATTTCGAGCCGCCATCGGTGGTCAGGTCCTCGACCAGCAAGACACGTTGACCTTCGCTCATCTCGCCCTCGATCCGTGCGTTGCGGCCATAACCTTTTGGTTTTTTACGCACATAGGTCATCGGTAGTGCCATGCGTTCTGCAACCAGTGCGCCAAAAGGAATGCCTGCGGTTTCACCGCCTGCAACGTTATCGAAAGCCTCAAACCCAGCATCACGCATGACTGTGACGGTCAGAAAATCCATCAGTGTCGATCGAATGCGCGGGAACGAGATCAGTTTGCGGCAATCAATGTAGGTTGGGCTTGGCAGGCCCGAGGCCAGCGTGAACGGCTCACGCGAATTGAAATGTACGGCCTTGATCTCCAGCAACATCCGCGCGGTCAGGCGGGCGATTTCGGTGCTATCGGGAAATGAACTGGGGATCATGGCAAGACCTCTGGGCTAAATGGCGTTGCGGGCTGATAGCCTGTCCTTGCAGGTGGTGTCGAGAGGGTTCGGCGCAAAAGAAAAGCGGGCCTCCCAAGAGACCCGCTTGTGCCCTTGCGGGCAGCAGAGCACGCCAAGGTGGGCTTAGCTGCTCATTTCGTAGGCGCGTTCCCCATGTACCGCGAGGTCGAGCCCGTTTGTTTCGGTCTCCGCGTCTACGCGAAGTGGGGTGATCAGTGCAACCACCTTGACCAACACAATCGTGACAACTGCCGTAAAGGCACCCACGATAACCAGCCCGCCCAACTGTGCAGTCCAGGTTCCCAGACCGAACAGAGCGATCATGATTGTACCGAAGATCCCGCCAACGCCATGTACTGCAAAGACGTCCAGAGTATCGTCGATCTTGAGCATGTTGCGCATGACATAGACGGCTTCCTGACACAGGATACCGGCCACTGCGCCGATGATCAGTGCCTGAACCGGTCCAACAAAACCTGAGGCCGGAGTGATCGACGCCAAACCAGCGATCGTGCCGGTGACGAGCCCGACCATCGAGGCCTTACCGAACCTGATACGCTCCCACAGCGCCCAGCTCAACGATGCAGTGGCAGCGGACAGGTGTGTAACGGTCATTGCCATGGCAGCACCACCATCGGCGGCCAGTTGCGAGCCGCCATTAAAGCCGAACCAGCCCACCCACAGCATTGCCGCGCCGATCATGACATAGCCGGGGTTGTGCGGCGGGGTGGTGCGGTTGCGACGCGGGCCGAGGATTACAGCTATGATCAGGGCTGCCAGACCAGCGGTTTCATGGACAACGATGCCACCCGCAAAGTCGCGAACGCCGATCTCACCCAATATGCCACCATCAGACAACATGCCTCCGCCCCAGATCCAATGAACGACGGGGGCATAACACAACAGCATCCAAAGACCCGAGAAGGTCAGGACAAACCCGAAGCCCACGCGTTCTACATACGCTCCGACGATCAGTGCAGGGGTGATGATGGCAAACGTCATCTGGAAGGCAAAGAACAGGACCTCGGGCAGGGTTCCCGCCAGGCTGTCTGCGTCGATGCCATTGAGGAAAGCCTTGTTGAGGCCGCCCCACATTCCGGATGGGTCATCGCCAAATGCGATGGAGTATCCGGCGACCAGCCACAAGATGCTCATCAAGCAGGCAATCGAAAAACAATGCATGAACACGCTGAGCACGTTGCGTGCCCGGACGAGCCCGCCGTAAAACAGCGCCAATCCTGGCAATGTCATGAACAGGACCAGCGCGGTTGCGACGATGATCCAGGCTGTATCGGCTCCGTTCATGGGCCGCTCTCCTCTTTTGCTTCAGGTGCGCCGGTTCATGACGTTTATTCACGAACCGGCGCTAAGTGAGTGGTGGTGCGAAGCGTTGAAGCGAACAGGAGACGAGGAAAAAAGAGGCGAGCAGCTTAAAACGCGCCTGTTTTGACGTCCTTTTTTTAAGTGGCGATAATTTCCGCGCAATATTGCGGCGGTCGCCTTATTTTTCATCGATGTCGGAAAGGCCCTTGGAGATCAGATCAAGTGCGTGATCGCGCGCAGCCCTGCGCACATTGTCCCGGCCGAGCGCGCCAAACTCGACAGTTTCTGTTCTGGTTGGGTGCCCTTGTACGGCCAGTCCGAAACAAACGCGGCCTTCGGGTTTGAACTCTGATCCGCCCGGTCCGGCAATACCGGTGATCGAAACCGAAAGCTGTGCCTGCGAGTGCGTCAGTGCGCCATCTGCCATTTCTCTGGCGACTTCTTCGGACACCGCACCATGTTCGGCGAGTGTCTCGGCGCTGACCCCCAACATCTCTTGTTTGGCGGTGTTGGTGTAGGTCACGAAGCCGCGTTCAACGACATCGGAACTGCCGGGGATGTCTGTCAGGGATGCAGCAACCATGCCACCCGTGCAGCTTTCCGCAGTCGAGATCATGACATTCAGCGCTTTGGCGCGTTCCAACAGGTCCGTTACGGTCACAGGCCCAATACTCCATGTGCGATGGCTGCAAGGATCATGACACCAATCGCAGCGAAGATCCCGGCGATGACATCATCCAGCATGACACCCAATGGGTCGCCGCGCCGGTCGGCCCATCCAATCGGACCGGGTTTAGTGATATCGAACAGGCGGAAGAGGATGAAACCGGCAACCCAACCGGGCCAAAGGGCGGTGATGTCGATCCCATGTGCCCAGGACGGGTAGGAAATTGCCCAAAGCGCGATGAACTGGCCTGCGACCTCGTCAATCACGATTTCCGAGGGGTCATGATCCTCTTGTCCTGCCGTCATAACACCGGTGGCCCAGATGCCGCCGACTATAACGGCGATGGTTGCCAGTGCCAGTAGGGGAAACCCTCCGATCGTGTGCAGTACCCAGACCATAGGCAGTGCGGCAAGTGACCCCCAAGTTCCCGGTGCCGGACGCAGATATCCGACGCCGCCGACAGTTCCGATCAGGCGCGCCGCGTTCATGATTTCACCAAACAGGCAGTGGCTACAGAAGCGATGCCCTCACTGCGGCCGGTAAAGCCTAGGCGTTCGGATGTTGTTGCCTTCACCGACACCTGATCTGCGCGTAACGCCATGATTCTGGACATTTCTTCACGCATTTCTTGCGCGTGGGGGCCGATCTTGGGGTATTCGCAGACCAGCGTGCAATCCACGTTGGAAATGCGATATCCCATTTGCTCGGCAAGCTCGACCGCGTGGCGCAGAAAGATCTCGCTGGCAGCACCTTTCCATTGTGGATCGGATGGCGGGAAGTGCTGGCCGATATCGCCCTGCGCCAAAGCGCCGTAGATTGCGTCCGTTACCGCATGCATGCCAACATCGGCGTCCGAATGACCCTGCAGACCCCGATCATGTGGGACTTTCACGCCACACAGGATCACGTGATCACCATCACCAAAACGATGCACGTCATACCCGTTGCCCAACCTTACATCCATATCCGTTCCCATTATGCGTTCTGCCCGGGCAAAATCCTCGGGCCTTGTGATTTTTAGATTGTCTGCGTCACCCGGCACGATCAGCACCTCGATACCTGCCGCACGTGCGACTTCGACATCATCTGCCGCTCCGCCCGGATGTGCGGTGTGTGCTGCGACGATCGCATCATATCGGAAGCCTTGCGGTGTCTGGGCTGCAAACAGGCCCGAACGATCCTGCGTTCCTGTCACCATGTTCTCGTCACCCGTCCAAAGCGCATCCGTTACGGCAAGGCCGGGTGCGGCAGCGGCGTGAGTTTCCAGCTCCACCAGAACGTTGCGGATGGTTTCCTCGCTGACGCAAGGGCGTGCAACATCGTGGATCAAAACCTGTGAGACGCTCTTGTCCGCCAGTGCCTGCAATCCATTGCGTACGGAACCCGCACGATCATTGCCGCCGGAGGCCAGCAACAGATCGCTGTCCCGGAATTCTTCCCATGCTTCGGTATCGTCGGGCGAGAGAACAAGAACGATATGGTCCACCACTCCTTTGAACCGGTTCAACGTCCAGTCGGCTACCCTTTTCCCGGCCAGAGCTCGCCATTGCTTGGGCGTGCCGCCTCCGGCGCGCTGTCCGCGTCCCGCGGCGACGATTATGGCGGCGGTGGTCATGTACGAAAACTCTCCTGTTTGATGCGCTTTGTTTAGGGGGCGGTGAATGCAGAGGCAATCACCTGCGTAAAGCTGCCTAAAAATTAGGCATATGATGATTTTGCGGGCTTGCGGGTCGCCGTTTTGTTGTTCATATGCGCAGAATTCGATATCAAATCTGCAACTGCCCAAGGATTAAGCACGTTGACCCTGCAACTCGCTGACAAAGATCTGAACCCGCCGGTCCTGCTGGCGCCGATGGCCGGAATCACGGATCGGCCATTTCGTGATCTCGTTATGCGCTTTGGCGCAGGGATGGTCGTAAGCGAAATGGTCGCCAGCCAGGAAATGGTACAGGCCAAACCCGGCGTGCGTGAGCGGGCTGAGCTGTCGGCAGACGTGGAAAACACGGCCGTACAACTGGCGGGGCGAGAGGCCCACTGGATGGCCGAAGCTGCGCGACAGGTTGCTGATCGGGGTGCGCGGGTGATCGACATTAACATGGGTTGCCCGGCCAAGAAGGTCACCAATGGGTATTCTGGCTCTGCGCTGTTGAAAACGCCGGATCACGCGTTGACCCTGATTGAGGCGGTCGTTGATGCCGTGGATGTACCGGTCACGCTGAAAACGCGGCTGGGTTGGGATGACAATCTGCTGAACGCCCCGGATGTCGCGCGCCGGGCGCAGGATGCAGGTATCCGCATGGTCACCATTCATGGCCGCACCAGATGTCAATTCTACAAGGGGCGTGCAGATTGGCAGGCAATCCGAGCGGTGAAAGACGCAGTTTCTATCCCGGTGATTGCCAATGGAGACATCATTGATACCGAAGCGGCCCGCACCGCTTTGACCCTTTCTGGCGCAGACGGTGTGATGGTCGGACGTGGCGCACAAGGAAAGCCATGGCTTTTGGCGCAAATCTGTCACGATCTTTACGGTCGCCCTGCGCCAGAGATCCCATTGGGTGAGGAACTGATCGAGATGGTCCGTGCGCATTATCAGGCAATGCTGGAGTTCTACGGAACCGATCTGGGCCTGCGCGTCGCACGTAAGCATCTTGGCTGGTACATGGATGAGGCTGGGACACCACCCGCGCTGCGCCGATCTGTATTGACCTCACGAGACACTGACGAGGTATTGCACCTGATCGGCGACGCGTTGTCTTGCAAAGCAGTGGTGGCGGCATGACGTCGGATCAGGAAATCTGGGCCTCTCTGCCGGTTCCGGCTTTTATCATCGATGGCGATGACCGCATCTCAGATGTGAATTCGTCAGCTGAGGGCTTTCTGAACGCATCCCGCAAATCCGTTGTTGGGCATCCGGTTTGGGATCAGATCGCAGTGGATGCCCCATTGGAGGAGGCGTTCCTAAGAGCACGAGAGCAGGGCACGCCGCTTTTCGTCAATGATGTTGATGTGGGATCGGGCAATCGCGCACCCTTGCAATGTGCTTTGCAGATCGCACCGATGGTCGGGCATCCCGGTTCGATGATCATGATCATTTCTCCCCGGGAACTGGCCGGGCGGATGACGCGGGGAAACACCGTTAAATCCGCGGCGCAATCGGCGATTGGCATGGCCGAGATGCTGGCGCATGAGATCAAGAATCCCTTGGCCGGGATCACCGGCGCAGCTCAGTTGTTGAGCATGAACATTGCGCCCCAAGATCTTGAACTTACAGATCTTATCGTTGAAGAAAGCCGCAGGATCGTGAAGCTTCTGGAGCAGGTTGAGCAATTTGGAAACCTGTCCCGGCCAGACTTCAAGCCAGTTAACATTCATGACGTTCTGGACCGCGCACGCCGATCTGCTTTGCTGGGATTTGGCGCGGATATGACGATCATCGAGGATTATGATCCCTCGTTGCCATTGGCCTACGGTGATCCGGATCAGTTTCTGCAAGTTGTGCTGAACCTGCTGAAGAACGCCTCAGAAGCCGCAGGTGCCGGTGGTGGTACGATCCGCCTGCGCACCTATTTCGAGCATTCGTTCCGTTTGCGGCGCAGCGATGGGTCTGGGCACTCACTGCCGTTGCAGATTGAGATCATAGATGATGGACCGGGCGTGTCCGAAGATATCATCAGCGATATTTTTGACCCGTTTGTTTCAGGCAAAGAAAATGGCACGGGTTTGGGTCTCGCATTGGTCAGCAAGATCATCTCAGACCACGATGGTTGGATTTCAGCGGAATCTGTACCGGGCCGAACCGTTTTCAAGCTGTCACTGCGGCGGGCACCGCGTCACGAACAATAGAGCCGTAACCGGCAAACAAAGGAGAGCACCTGATGGATGGTACAGTATTGGTTGCAGATGATGATCGCACGATCCGCACCGTTCTGACGCAGGCCCTGACGCGGGCCGGGTGCAAAGTGCATGCAACATCTTCGCTGACCACACTGATGCGTTGGGTAGGTGAGGGCAAAGGGGATGTCGTAATCTCGGACGTTGTCATGCCAGATGGTAACGGTTTGGAGATGTTGCCAAAAATCTCTCAGGATCGACCCGGGTTGCCGGTTATCGTGATCTCGGCCCAAAACACGATCATGACGGCGATCCAGGCGGCTGAGGCAGATGCGTATGACTATCTGCCCAAGCCGTTTGATTTGCCCGATTTGATGAAGCGAACGGCGCGTGCGCTTGAGCAGAAACAGCGCGCCCATCCCGAAGCAGCCGATGATCGCGTGGATAGTCCTGATGAACTGCCATTGGTTGGCCGTACGCCGGTCATGCAGGCGCTGTATCGTCTGGTTGCACGGGTGATGAATACTGATCTGTCAGTCATGATTTCTGGTGAAAGCGGGACGGGTAAGTCACTGATTGCGCGCGCTATTCACGATTTCTCTGACAGGCGTACATTGCCGTTTGTGACTGCAACGGCAGCTGATCTGCGGGATCTGGAGGGACCGGCGCGCGTGATGGCGCGGGTTCGTGGCGGGACGCTGTTGATTGATGAGATCGCGGATATAGATGACGAGGTGCAGGCGCGTATCGTACGAATGATGGATACGCCCGGCGATCATGTTCCGCGTTTTATGGCGACCAGCCAGACCGATTTGACCGAAGCGATGGAAAGCGGTCGGGTGCGCCAGGACCTGTACTATCGCCTGTGTGGGGCAACGGTTCATGTTCCATCCCTGCGGGAGCGAGTGGATGACATCACATTGCTGGCTGAGCACTTCCTGTCACGGGAAGAGCGTGAGAGCGGCACAAAACGTTGGCTCAGTCCCGAGGCAGTGGAATTGGTACGGCGCTATTCGTGGCCTGGAAATGTACGTCAGTTGGAAAACGCCATTCGCAGGCTCAGCCTGACCAGCCGCGCTGACGAAATCTCGCAGGCTGAGGTGGAAATGGTATTGGGCAGCCAACCCGAAGCTGAACCGGTTCTGGGAGATGGCGAGCGGGAAAAACTGTCATCCTCGGTGGCGCGTCATCTGCGACGTTACTTCGATCTTCACGGCAATATTCTTCCCCCACCGGGCTTGTACCAACGTATTTTGCGCGAGGTTGAGGCCCCTCTGATCGAAATCGCACTTGAGGCAACTGGCGGAAATCAGGCGAAATGTGCCGATTTGTTGGGGATCAACAGAAATACGCTGCGCAAAAAGATTACAGATCTCGATATTCAGGTGACACGCCGCCGCAAACTGATGTAATATCGCCACACAAACCGTGGCATCCGGGTTCGTACCCGGCAAGGACCACGATATATGGCGGTAAGCCGCGAGAGCGGCACATCAGGATGAGGGCAGACGGTGGCAACCCGGGCACAGAACCGGCCAATTCTATCGATTAATCGGTGGCGTAAGTCCCGAAAGATGCGCAATTTCGGCACCTTGGGCCTTGTGGTTCTTGGACCTGCACTTGCGTTGGCCACATATCTCGTAATCGGACCGTTTGATCTGGGTGCGACTGCGCCGACATTGCGTCTGATTCTCCTTGCCGACCTCGTTTACGTGCTGGTGGTCGCTGCGCTGGTTTTGGGGCAATTGGGCAGTCTTATCGCTGCGCGGCGCGCAAAATCGGCCGGATCAAGACTTCACCTGCGCCTGATCGGTGCATTTACGCTGCTTGCGCTGGTGCCGACGGTAACAGTGGCAATATTTGCCGGGCTGACGGTGAACATTGGCCTTGAAGGCTGGTTTTCAGATCGCGTCAGGCAGGTGGTAGGCTCGTCGCTTACGGCTGCCGAGGCCTATGAACTGGAGCACCGACAGGGTTTGACGCAGGACGCGACGGTGCTCGCTCGATTCCTTGATAATGCACGAACGCTGGATTTCTATATTTCTGATGCAGAGCTGCGCGAGGTGCTGGCGCAGGGGCAGGCGCAAATCCAGCGTGGTTTGCGTGAGGCTTATGTCATCGATGGTAGTGGCGAGATTCGGTCTCGTGGGGACCGTTCCTATCTGTTCAATTTCGAACCCCCGACGGCTGAACAGATAGTTGAGGCAGACGACAAAGGCCTGCTGATTATTGCGGACTGGTCGAACAATGAATTTCGCGCACTGGTTCCTTTGAAAGCCTACCTCGACCGGTACCTTTACGTCAGTCGCGATGTGGACGGCCAGCTGCTGACCTTGCTGGACGACACCAAAGAAACTGCACAGTTCTACCAGCAACTTGAGAGTGAACGGGGCAGGGTGCTGTTCGAATTCGGTCTTTTGTACCTAGGGTTTGCGTTGATCCTGATCCTTGCGGCCATGTCGCTGGGCATGTGGTTTGCCGAACGTCTGTCGCGCCCCGTTGGACGTCTGACCACAGCGGCTCAGCGCGTGGGGGCAGGCGATCTGAGTGTTCAGGTGATCGAAGAGGCCAATGACGACGAGATCGCCATGCTTGGCCGCTACTTCAACCAGATGACCCGCCAGTTGAAGGGCCAGCGGGATACACTGCTTGAAAATACGCGGCAGATTGAACGCCGCAGGCGCTTGTTTGACTCGGTGCTCAGTTCGGTGACATCTGGTGTTGTAGGGGTCGATCCCGACGGCTGTGTTACGTTTGTGAACCGTTCGGCTGAACGTTTGCTGGACTGGTCAGGGGGTGAACAGCACCTCGCGATCGGGATCGCCGTTCCGGAATTCTTGCCGCTGTTTGAATCTCTGCTTGAAGGCGGACAAGAAGCTGTTCAGGGCGAGGTGAAAGTAACCCGCAAAGGTCAGCTGGAAAATCTACTGGTCCGTATGGCAACACGTCGTGGAGAAGACGGCGGATTGGAAGGCTATGTTGTGGCCTTTGATGATGTGACCGATCTGGTCAGCGCCCAGCGGATGGCCGCGTGGGGGGATGTTGCCCGTCGCATCGCGCATGAGATCAAGAACCCGCTAACGCCCATCCAGTTGAGTGCAGAAAGGATCAAGCGCAAGTTCTCTCGCAAGCTTGATGAGGAGGATTGCGAAAGCCTCGAGTCTATGACCGATGTCATCGTTCGGCAAACCAATGACCTGCGCCGGATCGTGGACGAATTCTCGAAATTCGCACGGATGCCCGAGCCGGATCGGCACGAGGCGAATGTGGTTGATCTGGTTCGTGAGGCCGTTCTATTGCAGCAAGCAGGACAGCCGGATGTTCAGATTGATGCAGATCTGCCTGAAGAGCCCATTCTTGCCGATGTCGACGCGACGATGCTGAACCAGGCGCTGACGAATCTGATCAAGAATGCCGGTGAAGCCATTGGAACACTGAAAGAAAAAGGAGCGCCCGATAATCTGGCGCCGCAAATCAAGGTCTTAGTTTCCAGCGATGAGGCTGGAACCATCATCACCATAGCAGACAACGGAATAGGTTTACCTGAAGACAGGGCTCGGTTGTTCGAACCCTATGTGACAACACGCGATGAGGGGACCGGTTTGGGCCTGCCCATCGTGAAGAAAATTATCGAAGAACATGGCGGTGCGCTGACTTTGGAAGATGCGCCCGTATTTGACGGACAGGACCATTTTGGCGCGATGGCCGTGATCCGTTTGCCGGGGGCCAGTATTTCCCCCGCCGTCGCGCCACAGAAGCAGGCAATTGATATAAACAAGCTGAAAGCAGGCCAAAGATGAGCGACATTCTGATCGTAGATGACGAACGCGATATTCGCGAACTGGTGTCCGACATTCTGGAGGACGAAGGCTATTCCACCCGGCTGGCTGGCAACTCGGACGAGTGCATGGCCGCCATCAACTCAGAGCCACCAGGGCTCCTGATCCTTGATATCTGGCTGAAGGACAGCCGTATGGACGGGATCGATATTCTCAAGGCAGTTAAGCGCGACAATCCGGATGTGCCGGTGGTGATCATATCGGGGCATGGCAACATTGAAATTGCCGTCGCTGCGATCAAGCAGGGCGCTTACGATTTCATCGAAAAGCCTTTTAATATCGACCAGCTCATGGTGGTCATCCGCCGCGCGATGGAAACCTCGCGCCTGCGCCGTGAAAATGCGTCGCTCAAGCGGAAAGAGGTCAGCAGCTCGGACATGATCGGCAAATCGGCCTCGTTCCGGGCAATGCAAGGGCAGCTGGACAAAGTCACGAAGTCCAATGGTCGCGTGATGCTGAGCGGTCCGGCCGGTTCGGGCAAGGAAATTGCTGCGCGATACATCCATGCGCATTCCAATCGGGCAAATGCTCCGTTCGTCACGGTGAATTGCGCGGGTGTTGAGCCGGAACGGATGGAAGAGGTTTTGTTCGGACGCGAATCCTCAGAGCGGGGGGTAGAATCCGGGTTGCTGGAGGAGGCGCATGGCGGTGTCGTCTATTTTGACGAAGTGGCCGATATGCCGCTGGGAACGCAATCCAAGATCCTGCGGGTATTGGTGGATCAGCAGTTCCAGCGGGTAGGTGGAACCGACAAGGTGCGGGTAGACCTGCGGGTCATCTCGTCGACCAACCGGGATCTTGATGACGAGATTGCAGCCGAACGGTTCCGGGAAGAACTGTATCATCGTCTGAATGTGGTACCGGTAGCCGTGCCTTCGCTAGAAGAACGGCGCGAGGATATTCCGGTTCTGGCGCAGCATTTCATCGAAATGTGCAATGAAACCCAAGGCCTGCCGATCCGCGAGTTGTCGGACGAGGCGGTCGCCCTGTTGCAGACGATGACTTGGCCCGGAAACGTGCGTCAGCTGAAAAACCTGATCGAGCGTGTTCTGATCCTTGGTGACGGTACTGGCCCGATTGAGGCACGCGAATTGCCGAATGAAGAGGAAAAAGCCGAAGACTCGGGTCGCGTTGTCCTGTCCGGTGCATTGGCCACGTTGCCATTGCGTGAGGCTCGCGAGGCATTTGAACGTGAGTATCTGCTGACCCAGATCAACCGGTTTGGTGGTAATATCAGCCGCACCGCAAGCTTTGTCGGCATGGAGCGCAGTGCGCTGCACCGCAAACTAAAGTCGCTGGGTGTTGTCACGTCGAACAAATCCGGTGCGCGGGTCGCGCATATGGATGAGCCCGAACCGGCTGAGTAACTGGGCGGGCTTTTACGCGATCAGGTCTGGTGCAACCCGATTGATGGCTGCACCCACCTGCATCGTTTCGAAAGGCTTGGTACCAATGGTTGCAAATATGGCAGAGACCGGGATGGCCAAAACGGTGGGTTACCCCGCATTTGGAAGCCGTCTCAAACGGCTTCGCCGATCAATCGGGCTGAAACAGTCGGCGCTTGCCGACTTGCTTGAGGTCGACCAAACCACGATTTCGAGATGGGAGAATGGACAGCAGGCGCCGGGCCCTCATCTTCAGCAGGCGGTTTTCACGGCACTGGGGCCAACAAGATCGGAAGATGCTGCCCTCAAGCGACTGGTCATGAATTCCACGGACTGTATCCATCTGGTGGAGGAAGCCAGCCACATCTGCCTCGCATATTCGGCTAGTCGCGCCAATGATTGGAAAACCAGCCAGCGTGCGTTGCTAGGGGTATCTCTTTGGCAGTTCGCTACAGACGAAATTCAGCAAGCTGAGGCCGAACTGAAAGACGAAGGGTGGTGGGATCTGCAAACGCCAGCGCCAAAGGCGTTTCTGACGTCCGAAGCGCTGCATGATGAAATCAGGATCAGCGCCGGGCAGATCATTTGGGAGCGCCTTTACCTATCTGACGGAACACCCGTTCGGCTGGTCAGCGGGGCTCGGATCAGCGGCGCATAATTTATGCGTTCCTGCAGCCCGATGGACGCTGTAGACCTGCCACATGAATCCATCGCTTCGAATATTCCTGCAGGTCATTCTGCTTTGGTGCGCGGGACTGGGTGCTGCAACCCAGTTCGCCAAGATCGCGGTGCCATTTGCCGATGTTGGCCTGCTTTATCCCGCACATGCGGATGCGATTGGCTGGCTGTTGTCGATCATCAGCCTGATGGGTGCTGTTCTGGGTGCAACTTCGGGGGCGATCACCGGCTGGGTCGGTCCAGTGCGTCTGTTGATTGCCGGTCTCGTGCTCGGTGGTGCGATCTCATTGGTTCAGGTTATGCTTCCCGGATTTCAGTTGATGTTGGCTAGCCGAGTTGTCGAAGGATTGTCTCATCTGGCCATTGTTGTTGCCGCACCAACTCTGATCGCCCAGATCACGCAAGGCAAAGCACGAAACGTAGCGATGGTGTTGTGGAGTACCTTCTTTGGCGTAGCGTTCGCGATGAATGCTTGGTTCGGGCTGCCATTTGTAGATCAGTTCGGTTTACCCGCTTACTTTGCTCTACACGGTGCTCTCATGTTGGTGATGGCCGGATTGATTGGCTTATGTCGCCTGAAGGTATGTATAGGATCGTCGGAAGGCGCGAGTTGGGGGCTATCCGCATTTGTCGATGCTCATCTACGGACCTATCGCTCTCCATTTATCTCAGCTCCGGCACTTGGATGGTTTTTCTACACGCTGACCTTCGTATCACTCCTGGCGATCCTGCCCGGGCGATTGCCAGAAGAGCAGGGAGCGTCAGTCGCTGCCTTGATGCCGCTGGCCGGGATCGTTTTGTCATGGTTGCTGGTGCCGATCCTGTTGACAGTCTTCTCTTGCGTAACCGTGGTCAATCTTGGTTTTGGACTAGGCATAGTGGCCATCCTTTCCTTGTTTATGGGGGCACCGCTGGCACTGGTCTGTATCGCGTTGTTCGCAGTACTTGGGCTGGTGCAGGGCGGCAGTTTTGCAGCCGTTCCGGAGCTGAATGAAGCCGCCGAGGATCAGGCGCTGAGCTATGGCGCGATGGCCCAGATGGGAAATGCGGGCAATCTGCTTGGCACTCCGATCCTATTGGCGGTGCTTTGGCGTGTGGATGAGGCGGGAATGTTTATTGCGGTCGCTGGGTTCTATGCAGCTGCAGTCATTGTGCACATCCTACTAGGGCAGCGACGCAAGCGTGCATTGGCCGCTTTGGGCTGAGCGATCACTCTGGGAAACCTATCCGGCTTGTCCGGGCGTGATGATCTGGAATGAACCGTCGTCGAATTTCACGAAACATGAGGCGCTGCTGAGTGGCGGTAGCTTGGTTGTTCGAACCGGCGCAACCTTGGATTTCACCCCAGATTTACAGGGCGGCAGGCTGACAGGGCGATAGCCTTTCTGTGCCATACATTGTGCTTCGACCGTGTTTCGCAAGTCCTGGTTGACGTCAACTGTGTAAACATTGCCGGGCTGCCACCAACCCGGTGTTCGATAGCAATAGCCTCTTCCATCGCAATAGGTTCTGCCAGGCCAATAGACCGGTGGATTCTGTCTGATCTGATTTGCTACCGGTGCGTCCTTGAGTGCCTGCACCTGACATTGCGTGGTTTCCGTTTGCATACGAGATACGGATTCACCTTCGCGGTAATACAGCGAAAGCGGGCCGCACGAGGCGAGCACCATCAGGGGGATAAGCAAACGAAGCACTGTTTTCATATGCTTATCTTGCCTCACCTGTCTGTCCATGACAATTCAATTGACCGTTTTGGGGGCATCTGTCATTCAAAGAATTCAGGCAGAAGGGCCAAAAACATGAAGGTCATCATTTGCGGTGCTGGTCAGGTTGGCTGGCAGATTGCACGGCACCTTTCGGGCGAGTTGAATGACGTAACGGTTGTGGACAACAATCCCGATCTGGTGCGTCGCGCGACGGAAACGCTGGATGTACAGGGAATCGCAGGCTTCGCCAGCTATCCGGACGTGCTGGATAAGGCTGGTGCGCGCGATGCGGACATGATCATCGCCGCAACCCATTCGGACGAGGTGAATATGGTCACCTGCCAGATGGCGCATTCGGTGTTTTCTATCCAGCGTAAGATTGCGCGCTTGCGGTCCAAATCTTACCTCGAAGCGATTCACTCGGATCTTTATCGCCGAGATCACCTGCCGATTGATGTGGTGATCAGCCCTGAGCGCGAGGTTGCGGCTGCCGCGATGCGTCGCCTGTCCGCGCCATCAGCGTTCGATACCGAAATTTTCATGGACGGCAAAGCGCAGCTACTTGGCATTCGCGTGGACGAAGACTGCCCGATTGTGAATACACCGCTGAGGCAGCTGACAGATCTGTTCTCGACACTCAGTTCGATAGTGGTGGGTGTGCGCCGTGAAGGGTCATTGTTTGCACCTGAATCCGAGGATCAGCTGTTTGTTGGCGATGAATGCTATGTTTTCACCAACGTCAAAGATGTCGACCGAACGATGGAGGTCTTTGGTAAGGCGCAAAAGAAACAGGACCGCGTCGTAATCGTTGGCGGCGGTAATGTGGGTCTTGAGGTTGCCCGCACTTTGGAGGAACGCGAAAGCCGGGTGCGGGCCAAAGTGGTCGAACGCGACCGTAAGTGTGCTGAAGTGGCTGCTGAGGCGTTGGAGCGAACGATTGTCCTGAATGGTGACGGGTTGGACGCTGCGCTGCTGAGCGAAGCGGGTATAGAACGGGCCGATGCGATGTTGGCTGTCACGGATGACGACCGGACCAATATGCTGGCGGCCGTTCGCGCCAAGGCGGAAGGATGCGCTCTGGCGATTGCACTGATCAACGATCCCAGCATGGTGGCGTTGATGGGACCGCTTGGAATCGATGCTTATATCAATCCACGTGCTACTACTGTCAGTTCGATTCTGCGTCACATCCGTCATGGACGCGTGCGTCAGGTCTATTCCATTGGGGATGCCGAAGCCGAAGTGATCGAGGCAGAAGTACTTTCGACATCACCTATGGCTGGGCAGAAACTACGCGACATTGACTTCCCAGAAGGTGTTCTGGTGGGTGCTGTGCGTAAAGGCGACGAAGTGCTGAGGCCGACAGGCAGTTTGCGCATTGATGAAAAGGATGTCGTCGCAATCTTTGCCATGGCCAAGGACGTGCCTGAGGTCGAGCGGCTTATGCAGGTTTCGATTGATTTCTTCTGATGGTGACCGCGCGCAAACAGCAGCTCGGATTGATGCGGCGATTGCCGTTGTTTCTGCTGATCTGGGGATTTGCGTCTCTGGCGATGTGGATTCCTGCGATCTATGCGCTGGCACTGGATGATCATCCCACCTCACGTTCGTTTTTCTATTCCGGGATTGTCGGACTGTTCTTTGTCACGGTCATCGGATTGGCGATGTCAAACCGAGAACCAAGGCGCGGTACGCTGGGACAGTTGGCCGTGCTGTTTGCATCTTTTACGGTTCTGCCTCTGTTTTTGGCAGTGCCGCTGCATGATGCATTGGGCAACACGAAATATCTGAATGCCTATTTTGACATGGTCAGTGCGCTGACCACGACTGGCGCCGACATGTTCCCTGATCCGACGCGACTAACTGCGCCCCTGCATTTATGGCGAGCACTGGTTGGATGGCTGGGCGGATTGCTGATGTGGATATCTGCTGCGGCCATACTTGCGCCGCTGTCATTGGGTGGATTCGAGATTACCGCGCGGGGTCAGCCGGGGCGACCGGTCTCGGGCGTGGCTCAGAGCGAGAAAGTAGATCCGCGCGGTCGCCTGATCCGTGTGACCCGCACATTAACACCTGTCTACGCGGGCCTGACGTCGGTAATTTGGATTCTGCTGCTGGTCGCAGGAGAGCAGGGGCTTACAGCAATTTGTCATGCGATGTCGGTGATGGCGACATCGGGAATTTCTCCGGTCGGCGGGTTGGAGGGATCGACTGCCGGGTTCACTGGTGAGGCAATTCTGTTTCTGTTCCTGTTCTTCGCCTTGTCTCGCCTGACTTTTTCCACCGACACCGCTGCATCGGGCTATTCAAGACTTGATAAAGACCCCGAGTTTCGAATTGGTCTGATGATTGTTATCGCTGTCGCGCTGCTTTTGTTTTTCCGGGTTCTGGCCGGGGTGAGTGAGATTGGTGGTCAGATGGATGCCGGGCAGGCCCTGTTTGTGATCTGGGGCATGGTGTTTACCGTCATGTCGTTCCTGACCACCGCTGGTTTTGAAAGTGCAAACTGGAATGATGCCCAGCAACTTTCGGGGCTGGGAACCCCCGGCCTGGTGCTGATGGGTCTTGCGCTGATCGGTGGCGGGGTGGCGACCACTGCTGGCGGGGTCAAGTTGTTGCGTGTCTATGCGTTGTATCTGAATGGCGCGCGTGAGATTGACCGTCTGATCTACCCCTCATCCGTTAGCGGTGCAGGGGGTGGCAATCGTCGGATTCAGAGCGATGGTGCCTTCATCGCTTGGATCTTCCTGATGATGTTCGCGATCACGCTGGGTCTGTTTGATGTTCTGCTGGCAGCAATGGGCGTGGGATTCGAACAGGCGATGGTCCTGAGCGTGGCGGCACTCAGTACAACCGGACCCCTGATCGAGTTGGCGACTGATGTACCGATCCGGCTGATCGATCTGTCTGCGGGGGCCAAACTCACGCTGTGCGCGGCGATGGTTATTGGGCGTTTGGAAACACTGGCGATCATCGCGTTGATCACACCGGCACTTTGGCGAGGGTGATCTGCTTACACCGGCTTATCCTAGTGCCTGATTTTTCATCTGGAATATCTTTGCGCACCACTCCATACTCACGCAGAGGGAGCGCGTTGGTCCGCAGCGCGTAGCAAGAACAACGGCGAGATAATAAAATATGGCTTCGGACAGACAGAATCTTCAGGATGCGTTCCTGAATAATGTACGGAAAGCAAAGGTCCCGGTCACCATTTTCCTGATCAATGGCGTCAAATTGCAGGGTGTGATCACCTGGTTCGACAATTTCTGCGTATTGTTGCGCCGCGACGGACAGTCGCAGTTGGTCTACAAGCACGCGATTTCGACAATCATGCCATCGCAGCCGATCAGCCTGTATGAGGGCGAAGACGCCTCTTGATGGAACACGATAGGGCGCGCACCCGGGCTTGGGTGCTGCATCCCGAAATCAAATCAGATGAACAGCGCCGTGTCCCTGAACCGGCGCTGGAAGAAGCGGTGGCACTGGCTGCCGCGTTGCCCGATCTGGATGTGATCGGGTCCGAGATCGTGCGCCTGCAACGCGCGCAGCCGGGTCTATTGTTCGGCAGCGGCAAGATCGAGGAACTGGGTGAACGGTTTCATGAGAATGAGATTGAATTGGTTCTGATTGATGGCCCCGTAACACCAGTTCAGCAGCGCAATCTGGAAAAGGCTTGGAAGGTCAAAATTCTCGACCGGACTGGATTGATCCTGGAGATTTTCTCGGATCGTGCACGTACCCGTGAAGGTGTGCTACAGGTCGAGATGGCAGCCCTGAGCTACCAGAGAACGCGACTGGTGCGCGCCTGGACCCACCTGGAAAGACAGCGGGGTGGATTAGGATTTGTGGGTGGTCCGGGTGAAACGCAGATCGAAGCCGACCGCCGCGCAATCGATGAACAACTGGTCCGTCTTCGACGCCAGCTGCAGAAAGTGGTCAAAACGCGGACGTTGCATCGCGCTGCGCGGGCAAAGGTACCTTATCCAATCGTGGCGCTTGTCGGATACACGAACGCAGGCAAATCCACCTTGTTCAACCGCCTGACCGGTGCCGAAGTCATGGCCAAGGACATGCTGTTTGCCACGCTCGATCCGACCATGCGCAGGGTTGAACTGCCCGATGGCCCCGAGGTTATCCTGTCCGATACGGTAGGTTTCATTTCCAACTTGCCGACCGAGCTGGTGGCGGCTTTCCGGGCTACCTTGGAAGAGGTGCTTGGTGCTGACCTGATCATACACGTTCGTGATATCAGTCATGAGGAAACCGAAGAGCAGGCGAGGGATGTTGAAACCATCCTGACCTCTCTCGGCGTGGATGACACGCGTGCGCGGTTGGAGGTCTGGAATAAGATCGATTTGCTGTCGGATGAGGATCGCGCCGGTGCGCTGGCCCGTTCTGACCGTGATCCGGAAATTTTCTCGATATCCGCCGTGACCGGCGAAGGTGTCGAGCCTTTACTGGCAGAGATTGCGACCAAGCTGCAGGGCGTGCGGCATGAAGAGAAGCTGACACTGGACTTCTCTCAGGGCGACAAACGTGCCTGGCTGTTCCGTCAGGATGTTGTGCGGTCGGAAGAGCAAACGGAAAACGGATTCGAGATCACCGTTTTATGGACCGACAAACAGGCGGCTCAGTTCCGCGGGCTTTGACCGGTTTGTAACGGAACAACGACCGCGACGACGCGTGGAGGTATGAACGGTGACGGGTGCTGAAACTGCCAAGGTATTTCTGACCGGCTTTCTGGATGTGCCGCGCGACAGGTTGGAACAGGTGCGGGCTGCGTTGCCGAACCATATCTCTTTGACCCGTGCTGAGAAGGGCTGCATCTCATTTGAGGTTGTCGAGGATGCGGCACACACTGGTCGCTTCAACGTGTCAGAGATCTTTGAAAGCCAGGAGGCTTTCGAGGAACATCAGAACCGCACCAAAGCGTCTGATTGGTTTAAGGTTACAGAAGGTATCCCTCGGGAATACTCGATCACGAGCGGAGATACTGATAGCTGAATAAGGCTTTCAAGTTAGTCACTGCCCGTCAATTTGGCGTTGATAGTCCTCGGCATCGAACCATCCCAGCGATGACAGGATTTTATGGTCCGGGCCAAGCTCCCATTCCTCCCAGCCGCGTGTCACAACGCGATTTCCGGTTTCGGCATGGTGCCCCTCAAGGGTCCAGACAAAGATGGCATGGCTGCCAGCCCAACGCAGCATGTCACACCGCACTTCAAGATCAGGGAAATCTGAGTGGAAGCCTCGCGCCATCTCGGCGATTGCCGCGCGTCCCTGCAGCGGTTCACCTCGGTTGATGGTGATCTCGCCATCGGGCGCAAAGAACGCGGCTACGGCGTCAGGGTCGCCGGAACTCCATGCAATAGCATAGTCACGTGCCAGATTGTTCAGGGTATCACGAACGCTGCCCACGAATTTCCCCCTTGATGTCGGTGCGTCAGCGCTGTCGATGCTATTCGAAAACGCGGGTACTCGTCCACGCCGCCCCGGATTGGGGGCGGGGAATTGCCGACATGTCGCGGATTATCGCGGATTGAGGAAGGTGACACCCACTGCTGCAGCGCGCGCAAGATCAAGATCGAGCGACATCGGAATGTACTCACCACGCCGCCACAGTTGAGCCTGATCGTCATAATAGCGGGAAAGGAAGTGGCCGGATTGCCCGGTTGCCGTAATGAATACCGAGCTGTCTGGGTCTGCAAAATCGTAAACGCCGCGATATCCTGCGCCGTGTACGTTCTGGAACGGGTCCGGTCCGGTGCCAGATGTCCGGCCGCGCAACAGGGTGTTGTCACCTCCGCTGGTCGATTGGCGGATGTTCACGAAGTACCGAAGCACAGGAACAGAACCAAGTACCGGATGATCATGCGTCGCCTGATGAGCATCGCCCCAGCGCAGAGATTCAAGCGAACCACCGTAGCGTTCGGAAATCCAGATCAGGGCATCGTCCAGCGCCAGTCGCGCCATATCGGTGCAGGTTTCCACTGGCGCGCTTTGTCGAACGTCACACCAGACCGAAGCCCCATCGATATCGCGATAAACACGCTCGATGAACAATGGCTCAACATGCTTGTATTCATTGGCCAGCGGACCGAGCTCGTCCGAGATCAACCGTATTTGCAGGGCTCGCAACCACGCAGCATAGAGCAAAGGTTCCGGCAGATGTTCATTCATCTCGCCGTTCCATTCCGCCAGAAGCCCCAACGCGACCTGACGTTGCCGTTCGATCGTGCCTTCGGGCGCGGAAGCACCGGTGAACCAAAGGTCTGCGCCGATGAGCGGTAGCAAAGAGCGAGCAGTGAAGCTGACGGTATCAAGCTGCGCTTCGATAAAGCTGTCGCGCGTGTGAACTTCGCGGGATTGCATCAGACGCTCCCAACGATGCACACGTTGCGTATCGCCCCATTCATAGGACACATGATCAGGAAATGGGCGGTCGATGATCTTGTTGTTGGTGTTGCCCAGAACACCGCCAGCCGGTGCGACAAATTCCGGGTTGTCTACATAGGGCAGGCGGCCCTGCCAACGATTCTCGGCCAGCCAACCGGGTGTTGGAATGCGGCCGCGACTTTGATTGTTGAGATCGCGCTTAGGCATCGCGCCGATCAGTTTCATCGCAATGGTGTTCGTATCGACCAGAGACAGGTTCTGCGAAGGTGCGATGAAATCCTCAGCCACAGAGATTGCCTGACGGACATTATCGGCATTCATCAAAGCCATCGATGCGGTCATCGATGTGTCGCGCGGGCTGAGTGCAGTCCAGGACAATGAGGCCACATGACCCGGAGGTGTAATCGTTTCGAGGTTATAGTGGCTGCCGGGCAGAACCGGGCCATTCTCGGTCCACCGCAAGGTCAACGTGATCGGGGCGGTACCTTTGATATCGATGATCGAAGGGCGTGTTCTGAATTTCTTGAACCCTTCCGGTGTGAGGTATTCTTCCGGATTTTCAGGGTTCAGCTTTTCGATATGAACGTCCTGATCATCCAGATAGGACGATGTCAGCCCCCATCCCAAACGGTCGCTTCGACCGGTCATAACGGCGGGTATACCGGGGATCGTTGCTCCAATCACGCCGCCCTTGGCCAGCTCGAGCCGCGCAAGATACCAGACGCCGGGTGCTGTAAAGCCCAGATGCGGGTCGTTGGCCAGAAGTGTTCCGCCGCTGGCCGATCTGGAGGGTGCTGCCGTCCACGCGTTGGAAGCGCCCGCCAAACCGCGTTTGGGAAAGGGCGACAGCGGCGTGTCGGGCATGGAGGTTCCAGCCGCGTATTGCGGCAAGCCCGGAAACAACGAAGCATATTCGGGC
This sequence comes from Ruegeria arenilitoris, assembly GCF_013030265.1. Taxonomy (GTDB): domain Bacteria; phylum Pseudomonadota; class Alphaproteobacteria; order Rhodobacterales; family Rhodobacteraceae; genus Ruegeria; species Ruegeria arenilitoris_E. The sequence goes on along the minus strand of NZ_WPZQ01000001.1, from coordinate 253,346 downwards.
AGTGCTGCAATTCCGGGGCCGGGAACATTTGGAAGGATATCTGCCAGTCGAGCCGGATCATTCAGCATCAACGAAGTTCTGGCACGTAGCACTTCGTCCTCAAGATGGCCCGATAGTTGCAGCCCCATCAACTTGATTACGGCAATGCTGTCACCGGGCTGCCAGGGTGAAACCGGAGCGTTGAAAAGGAACATCTCGGGCGCGCCTCGGCCCAGCGCCATCTCGTTTATTTCGTCAAGACGTGCGTTGACCCCTGCCGAATAAGCCCGAAGCGCGGCTTTGGTGTAGTCGTCCTGAACCTCGACTGATCTGTGGGCCAGGCCATACAAGTCCAGACGTCGCAGCAGTTTGTCGATGTGGACTGTTCGCTGACCAAAAACCTCTGACAGGCGGCCCTGCGCCGTGCGGCGCAAAACTGTCATTTGCCAAAGGCGATCTTGCGCATGGGCATAGCCGAGGCCAAAGAACACATCGGGGTCATTCTCACCCAGGATATGTGGGACGTTGGCGGTGTCGCGCACGATTTCAATCGGTGCGTTAAGCCCTTTAACCTCAAGAGTTTGATTGTAATCCGGCAGGGATTGATTGGCCAAAAAATAGGCCAGCCCGATAGCGGCCAGAGACAACAGGATAAGACCCGAGGCAATACGCATCAGCCAGCGAAAGACAAGACCCATCGGCACCTTACCAAATCGTTCATTTCAGATTGCGCTGAGGTTAAATCATGGCGCGCATGACCGAAAGAGGAACAGCCCGAGAATCTTGGTAGAAAACAAAAAGACCTCGCCACTGCCGAACTGCGTGTGACGAGGTCTGCACGGGGGTGCTCGTTTCGTGTTTAGGGGATGATGCGTGTGTATTTGGTGCCTTCGACGGTGGCGCCGAATAGCAATCCGGCCTGACCAAAAATTGCCGCCACAACCGGCGTACGCAGCGTGGTGGTGGTGGTCGAGAGTGTGCTGCCTGTCGCATCAACGACATAACCAATATCAGCGCCTGCGGTCCAACCACTGGAGCGGCGGAATTCGTTAAGCGCATCTTCGGTCATGAAGAACAGAACATGCGCGTATTGCTGCGCGCCGATCTGCAGGCCGGCTGTGCCTTTCACCGCCGAATAATAGTCGACCGTTGCGCCCTGAATACGCAGTGCGCCTTGGCCGAAGCCGCCACCAAAGATGAAACCAGCCTCGGTGATCAGAGGCATGACCAGCATGCCGTTCGCCTTGTTGGCGATTTCGACCGTGTTGGGGTACTTGCTGTACATTTCATTCAGCGTGGCATCGACGCGAGCGTCAATCGTGGCTGCGTTCGAGTTTCCGACGCCATTTCCGCAAGCTGCGGTTACGGTTAGACCGGCCATGCCAAAAGCAAAGCCGCGACGGCTCAGTCGTGGGGATTGGGAACTGCTCATGTTTCCTGTCTCTGTAGAGTGCCTGATTTGTCGGGTGATCCCGATCTTGTGTGCAAGAATACGCCGATTGCCTTTCCATGTCACGGGAAAGCTGCCCGGCAAGTCGGGGCAATCGGCGAAAAATTGCGATAGTTTGGGGTTTTACCTCTGAAGGATCTTGGCGACCTTGGGGGCGAAATAGGTTAGGATGCCGTCACAGCCAGCGCGTTTAAATGCAAGCAGGCTTTCCAACATGACCTTTTCTCCGTCGATCCAGCCGTTCTGTGCTGCAGCCCGGATCATCGCGAATTCACCTGAAACCTGATAGGCATATGTCGGGGCACCGAACGTGTCTTTGACCCTCCGGCAGATGTCCAGATACGGCATGCCGGGTTTAATCATGACCATATCGGCACCCTCGGTGAGATCGCGTTCGATCAGGCGGAGTGCTTCGTTCGAGTTGGCCGGGTCCATCTGGTAGGTTTTTTTATCCCCGGTAAGTGCACCCGAAGCACCTACAGCATCACGGAAAGGTCCGTAAAAAGCGCTGGCATATTTGGCTGCATAGCTGAGGATCATCACATTCTGGTGGCCTGCACTCTCAAGCGCCCGGCGCATTTCGCCGATACGGCCATCCATCATGTCCGAGGGGCCAATAATATCGGCTCCGGCTTCGGCCTGCGCCAGTGTCATCTTCACCAGCGCTTCGACGGTCTGATCGTTAACGATCTCTCCATCAACAACATAACCATCATGACCGTTGATGTTGTACGGATCGAGCGCAACATCTGTCATAACAGCGATGTCGGGGGCCGCTTCTTTGATGGCGCGGATGGCGCGGTTCGACAGGTTTTCGGGATTCCATGCCTCGGCGCAATCTTCGGTTTTCAGCGACGCGTCGGTGTAAGGAAAAATGCAGATTGCGGGAATGCCCAGCGCCTGAGCCTCGACAGCGGCCTTTGCGATCAGGTCAACCGAACGGCGCATCACTCCGGGCATTGACGGGACGGGCTCTTCCACACCCTCGCCATCACGCACAAACACCGGCCAGATCAGATCATCCACTGTCAGCGTGTTTTCACGAACCAGGCCCCGGATCGCCTCGGACTGACGTGTGCGACGAAAACGGGCAAGAGGATAGGGGGCGTTGGTCGGTTTCATGGCGCGTTCTCCTTGAACAATCGCGCATTGGGTGGCATGAATTTGCCGTGGTCTCAAGGGTACCAATGGACGCGCCAGTCCGATAGAACCCACTGAGGATTTTGAATAAAGGACTGGGTTTGGACTGGTACGCTACGATTTTCGAGATCATCGACATGCGCAGTTTCTCGAATCTGTGGTTCTGGATTGTACTTGCGGTCGTTTGGTCTTCGGCCAGCCACTGGGTTATGGGGGTGCCTTATGATCTGCTTGTGCGCGCGCGCCGGATCGGCGGGCAAGCCGAAATCGACCTATTGGACATCGTCCGGATCAATGCCAATCGGATACTCTATATCGTGGATATCTCGGGCGCGGTTATCTTTGCTTTGACCAGCTTTGTTTTCTCAGGCCTTGCCGTGATGGGGTTTTACTATCACGTGGAGTTTGCACAGGCCGTTTTTCTGTTGCTGTTTCCGATGACGATCGTGGCATTGATCAACGTTTCCATGGCGCGTCGCCTGCAGCAACAGGAGATGACGCTGGAGATCGTTTCCAAGGCGCTGACGCGCAGCAGACTGTACACACAGATCATTGGCATGTTTGCCATACTGGTCACTTCGCTCTGGGGCATGTATCAGAACTTTTCCATAGGTGTTCTGGGTTGGTAAAACCGGAAAGGCGAGGCGATGAAGGCTCCGAACCACGTAATAGTTGGCGGCGCCCCTGAAGGGTATGACGCACAGCTTGTCCTGAACGAGGTCTCTCGTTCCGGTAGCCCGGTCTGTCATGTCGCGCGCGATGACAAGCGGATGGAGGCAATGCGGGCTGCATTGACTTTCTTTGCGCCGGATATGCCAGTGTTCGTGTTCCCCGGATGGGATTGCCTGCCATATGACCGGGTCTCTCCAAATCCGGATATCGCTGCGGCGCGTGTGGCAACTCTGGCCGCGCTGGTGCACCAGATGCCCCAGCAGTTCGTTCTTCTGACAACGCTCAACGCTGCAACCCAGCGAATCCCGGCACGCGATGTTCTGCGCGAGGCGGCATTTACCGCGCGCGTAAACCAACGCGTAGATGAAGACGCGCTGCGGAAGTTCCTGGTACGGATGGGTTTCACACAAAGCCCGACGGTGATGGAGCCCGGCGATTATGCCGTTCGGGGTGGGATCATCGACATATTCCCGCCCGGCGAAACCGGTCCGGTCCGGCTGGATCTGTTTGGCGACGTTCTGGATGGGGCCCGCCGATTTGATCCGGTGTCTCAGCGCACGACCGAAAAATTGGAGATCGTAGAGCTTGCCCCGGTATCCGAGGTCATTCTGGACGATGCTGCGATTACAAGGTTCCGTCAGAACTATCGAATTGAGTTCGGTGCAGCGGGGACAGATGACCCGCTGTACGAGGCGGTAAGTGCCGGTCGCAAGCATCAAGGCATGGAACACTGGCTGCCCTTCTTTCACGAAAAGCTCGAGACACTGTTCGACTATCTGCCCGGTGCCACGATTTCGTTGGATGATCAGGTCACCCCCGCGCGGCTGGCACGTTGGGAGAGTATTGAGGACCAATACCAAACGCGGCGTCTTGCGCTCGATAGCCGGTCGCGGATGGATACGGTTTACAAACCAACTCCTCCGGGTTTGCTGTATCTTGATGACGCCGCATGGGAGACAGCGGTCGGTGAACGTCGTGTCATGCAGTTCAGCCCGCTGCCCCAAGCCAGCGGTCCCGGTGTGATCGATGCAGGCGGGCGGATTGGGCGCAACTTTGCCCCCGAACGTCAGCAGGAAAGCATCAGCCTGTTTGGTGCGCTGGCCGGACACATTAAAGACAAGCTGGACAAAGGGCCGGTTTTGATCGCCTCCTACTCCGAAGGTGCACGCGAGCGTTTAACCGGTCTGATCGAGGATGAGGGACTGGCCGAAGCGATCCCTGTCGCAGGCGGCGAGCGGATTGGCAAGCGCGGATTGCATCTGGCAGTCTGGGCACTGGAGCATGGGTTTGAGACGCCTGATCTGACAGTCATCGCCGAGCAGGATGTTCTGGGCGATCGCCTGATCCGACAGCCCAAGAAACGCCGGAAGGCCGAGAATTTCCTGACCGAGACCCAATCGCTCAGTCCCGGTGATCTTGTGGTGCATGTCGATCACGGTATTGGTCGTTACATGGGTATGGAGGTCGTGACTGCGGCAGGGGCCGCACATGAATGCTTGCTGTTGGAATATGCCGAGCAGTCCAAACTGTACCTGCCGGTCGAGAACATCGAGCTGCTATCGAAATACGGTCACGAAGAAGGATTGTTGGACAGACTTGGCGGCGGTGCGTGGCAGGCAAAGAAAGCCAAGCTGAAAGAGCGCATTCGCGAGATGGCGGACAAGCTGATCCGTATCGCTGCCGAACGCGCTTTGCGCAAGGCGCCCGTGATGGATCCGCCGCCGCATGCGTGGGAGGAGTTCAGCGCCCGGTTCCCGTATCAGGAGACCGACGATCAGCTGCGTGCGATCGCCGAGGTGATGGAGGACATGCATTCAGGCGCGCCGATGGATCGCCTGATCTGCGGCGACGTAGGTTTCGGCAAAACCGAGGTTGCAATGCGGGCAGCCTTTGTAGCAGCGATGTCCGGTGTCCAGGTGGCGGTCGTCGCGCCGACAACGCTGCTGGCCCGACAACATGCGGCCAGCTTCAAGGAACGCTTCCGGGGCTTCCCGCTGGAGGTTCGGCAGCTTTCCCGCTTTGTCTCTGGTAAAGAAGCGCAACAAACGCGTGATGGGCTCGCGCGTGGAACTGTTGATATTGTTGTCGGTACGCACGCTTTGCTGGCGAAGGGGATACGCTTCAACAACCTCGGTCTGCTGATCATCGACGAAGAACAGCATTTTGGCGTTGCGCATAAGGAGCGCCTGAAACAACTGCGTTCCGATATTCACGTGCTGACGCTGACAGCGACACCCATTCCGCGCACCCTGCAACTCAGTCTGACCGGAGTGCGTGATCTGTCGATCATTGGAACCCCACCCATCGATCGACTGGCGATCCGCACCTATGTCAGTGAATTCGACGCGGTCACGATCCGCGAGGCACTGTTACGCGAACATTATCGCGGCGGGCAGAGTTTCTATGTGGTGCCGCGCATCTCGGACCTGCCTGAGATCGAGGAATTCCTGAAAGAGCAATTGCCTGAACTCACCTACGTCGTGGCGCATGGCCAGATGGCTGCGGGCGAACTCGATGACAGGATGAATGCCTTCTATGACGGAAAATACGATGTGCTGCTGGCCACCACAATTGTGGAAAGCGGACTGGATATTCCGACGGCGAACACGATGGTCGTGCACCGGGCTGATATGTTCGGGCTTGCACAACTCTATCAGATCCGTGGCCGGGTAGGGCGTTCGAAAACACGCGCATACGCCTATTTGACCACTAAACCGCGTCAGAAACTCACGGCAACGGCCGAAAAACGCCTGCGTGTTCTGGGCTCACTGGATACGCTGGGCGCCGGGTTCACGCTAGCCTCGCAGGATCTCGATATTCGCGGCGCAGGCAACCTGCTGGGCGAGGAGCAGTCTGGTCAGATGCGCGATGTGGGCTATGAACTTTATCAGTCGATGCTGGAAGAGGCGATTGCCAAAATCAAAGCGGGTGAGATGGAAGGATTGTCGGATGCCGACGATCAATGGGCCCCGCAGATCAATCTGGGCGTGCCTGTCCTGATCCCCGAGGATTATGTGCCCGATCTGGATGTCCGTCTGGGCCTCTATCGACGCCTGTCATCGCTTTCGACCAAGGTGGAACTGGAAGGGTTTGCGGCCGAATTGATCGACCGTTTTGGTACACTGCCGAAAGAGGTGAACACGCTGATGCTGGTCGTCCGCATTAAGGCTATGTGCAAACGGGCCGGGATCGCCAAGCTGGACGGTGGGCCGAAGGGCGCGACAATTCAGTTCCACAACGATAAATTTGCTTCGCCTCAGGGGCTGGTCGAGTTCATCCAGAACCAGCGCGGTTTGGCCAAGGTCAAGGACAACAAGATCGTTGTGCGCCGCGACTGGAAAAAGGACAGTGACAAGATCAAGGGCGCCTTTGCCATCGCTCGTGATCTGGCCGAGAAGGTGGTGGGCGAAAAGAAGAAGGCCAGCGCCTAGTCACCCGTCACAAAGGTGCAAAGCTGCCAGTCTCCGTTTTCGGCTTTCGCCAAGGCGGCTCGGTAGCCGACCATGGACCACAGAAAATCGCTGTGCATGTATCCGGGTGTGCCATCTGTCAGGCGCACCAGCTGATAGTCCGCGCCCTCCTGATAGTCCGAGATGATGACGACCTCGTGGCTGATCTGGCCAAGCACGCTGTCCGAACGGGATGGGCCCTGACGCAATGTGACGTTCTCACCCGTGACGTAATAGGCAACGAAAGGATCGAGTGAGGCGGGGAGTGTCAGTTTCCACTGATAGGGCATCCAGAACTCGCCCTGATCATCAAAATACCCTGGCTGAGACAGAGTGTCTTCGAGGGCGGCCCAATAGGCGTCCCGGATTTCATCCGCATGATCACGCAGGCTTTCGTCCAGCGTTTCAGGATCCAGTGTCAGGTTTGCTTGAAATTCTTCAGGACCACCTGAACCGCCGTGACTGAGGTAGATATCTGGGCAGCTAGACCCGACGACACGGTTGATATCCCGGGCCGCGACACTGGCCAACAGCTCGGTTCTGAATGCCTGCAGGGATGGATCCTGCTCCGCCTCGTCGACAGGGGGAAAGGTCTGTCGGTTTGCCAGTGCCGGAGTTGCAAGCAGAACGGCGATTAACAATGGTGTTAGTTTCATTCGGCGGCCTTCATCGCAGCTTGTGCACAGAAACAGGAGGCGCCAACTGCTCGGTCGGCACGTGCCAGAGCAAGGTCTAGTCGCTGCCTGATCTGTTTGATTTCAAGAGTTTCTCCGCGGGCCTTCAGGCAATCATGCAGGCCTTTGAGGCTCCAGACATTGTCGGGGTGGATTGACGCACGGCTGAGTGAACCACCAAGGCCAAGATCTTCGCGATAGACCGCTTCGGCCTCATCCACATGCCCTTGTTCGAACAGCAGCGCCCCCAGCGCGTGTCGGGTCGGCTGCATCCAACCCCAAGGTTCATCATATGGCAGGGTATCGTCCAGCTCGACCGAGCGACGCAGATGGGCATAAGCCGCAACATAGTTGCCTTTGCGATATTCAATCTCTCCACGCAGCATTTCCCTCGCAATTTCAAGCAGATCAACGACACGGTTATTGTGCATCAGGCGGGTTTCCGGAACGCGATCTTTGGCTGCAAGAAACTTCTGCTCTTCCGCTTCGGCCTCAGCGACCTGATTGGTCGCCGCATGTGCAATTGCACGAGCGTAGTGTGTTGTTGCGGTCAGAGTAAGATACAGATCAGGGTCAGAAGGCAGTTCCAGCGCCTTTGCCTCATCCCAGCGTCCAAACCGGATCAGGATATGCGGACCCATGGACATGTAGCTCTCAAAATAGTCCGCCATAGGGGGGCTTTCGATGCGCAGCATCTCTTCGGGTGTTGTAGCCCACAAACCCTTATTGGCGCGCAAAGCGGGTTCCATCTGACCAAGGAACAAAGCTCCGTAGATGGCAAAGTGATAATCGTGCTGGCGGTATCCCGTGTAGATGTTGAAGGCACCTTCACGTTCGTAATACTTCAGATCGGCTTCGGAGGCTTTTTCATTCCAATAGACGACGTTGTGGTAGTGTCCGCAAAGTACGTCAATATGCGTTGGCATATGCACCAGATGGCCAGCATCGGGCACGAGAGCCCGCAAAATATCACCAGCTTTCAGGGCCTTTTCAGGTGTGGGCGACATTTCCATCAGATGGACATAGAGGTGCAGCAATCCGGGATGGGTCATCGTGGCCGGATTGTTCGCCATCGCCCATTCTAGCGCTTCCTGCGCCTCGAGTGTCGCGGCCCCTTCGGCAGGCTGCCCGGTTGTCAGGTCCCACATCTGCCATGGCGTCAGGTTCATCAGCGCCTCAACGTAGATCGAGCGCAGATCCAGATGATCAGGTTGCTCGGTAAAGGCCACCCGCATCGCATCAGCGAAGTTGTGATCCCAGATGTGCATGTCTTCGGCCGGATCACGCTGCGGGTATCGTGCGGGCAGGGCGCGGATCAGGGCCTTTTCAGCCGTAGTACAGCCGTCCATCAATGCCAGCGCCTTTTGGGTGGCATCATAGGCGCAGTTCAGGGCTTTGATCTGCCCACGCTCATCGCGCAGATCCCAGGGCAGATTGTAGTTGGGACCAGCCGCGTAGGCGATGCCCCAGTGGGCCATTGCGCATTCGGGGTCATGTTCCAGCGCGCGTTGAAAGCAGGCAACCGCCTCGTCGTGGTTAAATCCGTATGTCCAGACCAGACCGCGATCGAACCATGTCTGTGCTTCAGACGAAGATGTCGTGACCGGGCAGGTATGTGTGCCCAGATCGTAATAGTCGCTCATCGAAAACTCCCCACCAATTGCAGGCAGGTTAGCGCGTTTCACAGCCGCTGCACAGATCAGGCGGGCAGTCTGTTTTCAATCCGGCCCATATGGACCATCAGGCCAAAGCCGATTACGCACATGGTCAGAATCCCGGTGGTCAGTGGTGTCAACGATCCGTCGAACAACAGGCCCACTGGCGCTGCGATGACTGCCGCCAGAACCGTTGCAATCGATCCAATTACCGACGCGGCCATTCCTGCGATATGGCCCATGGGTTCCATTGCAATGGCATTAAGGTTGCCCATCGTCACACCGGCCATAAAGAACACAGTGGTCTGCCAGAAGACAAACAGGGCAAAATCAGCTTCGGGCGACAGGTTCATCATACTTACAGAGATGACGGCCGATGTGATCAATATCTGGCCACCCAAGGCCCAGGTCACCATTCGCCGCATACCAACACGCACGACCAATGCAGCGTTCAGCAGGCTGGCAGACCCGGAGACAAGCGCGATAAAGCCGAACCAGAACGGAAAGCTATCGGCCCGGTCGTGGATGATGTCATAAACCGGCTGCACCATGGTCAGCATGGTGAACAACACGCCCATACACAAGGTCTGAACCAGAATGGACAAGCGCACGGTGGGATGCGCGAACATCTCTTTCACGGCGGATACCATTAGCGGCAGACGAAACGGGCGGCGGTTTTCGCGCGCCAGCGACTCGGGCAGGCGAATGCCCATCCAGAGTATGACGATCAGAGCAAACAGGATGAAGGAGACAAAGATGCTGCGCCATCCTGCGATAGCAATGACACCAGCTCCCAGCATCGGGGCAGCAGCAGGAATCAGTGTAAAGATCATCATCGCAATCGAGATGATCCGCGCCATTTCGCGACCAGAGTAAAGATCGCGGATGACAGCCATGGCAACAACGCGCGGACCAGCTGCGCCCAATCCCTGAACCACACGTGCAGCCAGTACCATTTCCAACGACGAACTGGCCCAGGCTACGGCGGATGCGATAATGTAAAGGACGGCACCGGCATAAATCACCGGCTTGCGTCCGACCGCATCTGAAATTGGGCCTGTGAAGAATGTGCCGATCCCCATTCCCAACACGAAAGAGGTCAGGATCAACTGCGCCCGGTTGACGTCATCTGGGCTTAGCTGCGCGCCGATCTCGGGAAGGGCGGGCAGCATTGAATCAATCGAAAATGCGATGGTGGCGAACATCATTGCGATAAGCGCAATGAATTCCGCCTTGGACATGCGGTCGGCCATAAAAGACTCCTTACCCGTTCGCGCTATCACGGCTGAACGGGTTGGACTAGGTGGGAAAATGCACAGATCTATGTGCTATTCTGCAGAGGAAGCCTCAATTTGAGACATGATTTCGCCGATCACTTTTCCCCACATTTCAGGTGGTTGCGCACCCGGAACGGCGTGTTGATTGGCGACGATGTACGTCGGGACCGAACTGACACCCATTTCGCGTGAATGGCTGTCACGCTTGCGGATATCCTCGCGATCAGCATCTGATTGCAGCAGTTTCAGTACCACCGCGGCATCCATCCCGACACTGTCTGCGATGTCGGCCAAAACTTCGTGATCCCCGATGTCGCGGGCCTGCACGAAGTAGGCATCGAACAAGGCGTCGACGATTTCGTTCTGTTTGCCTTCGATCCCGGCCCAGTGGATCAATCGGTGGGCATCCAGTGTATTGGGGGTGCGCTGCATACCCTCAAAATCGATCTTCAGCCCGGCGTTTTCCGCATGCTCAACAACCGGCGCGTAGGCGCGAACCGCACCTTCCTTGCCGCCGAACTTGCGTTCAAGATATTCGCGGCGATCCATACCCATGTCGGGCATGTCAGGGTTCAGTTGAAAGGGGTGCCATTCAATCACAAAGGGGTGGTTCGGCACTTCGGCCAGCGCTTTGTCCAGATGCGTCTTGCCGATATAGCACCACGGGCAGATCGGATCGGACAGGATGTCGAGTTTGACAGTCTGGGTCATTCGGAAGACGCCTTGAAATGGGCCGGCAATGCGCGGCGCAGTAGTTTACCGTTGCCACCGCTGGGCAGGGCCGGAAGATATACAAAAGCACGGGGTTGCTTATACCGCGCCAGATTTGCCTCGACATAGGATCGCAAGGCCGTCTCGTCCAGCTTTTCTGGGCCGGTATAGAAGGCTGCTATCACGAATGTGTCCTGTTTGACCTCCACAGCCGCAGCTCCGACCTGCGATATGCCGGGATAGCGGGACAGTACCGCTTCGACCTCAACCGGGGAAACGCGATAGCCGCCTGCGTTCATCATGTCGTCGTCGCGACCAAGATAGGTGATCTGCCCATCGCCATCCATGGAACCCTGATCGCCGGTCAGGAACCACTCGCCCTGCATTCTGGCGCGCGCCTCGTCAGGGGCGTTGAGGTAGGTCAGCATCAATCCGGGGTCTGATTGGTGAACGGCAATAGTTCCTTCCTCACCCAGCTGTACCGGCCCGTCCGGCCCCATGATCGCCACGCGGCGGCCCGGCTGGGGCTGGCCAAGGCTGTCACCCCGGGCGGGATGTGTCGGGCTGGCGGAAATAAAGGTCGAGCATTCGGACATGCCATATGCCTCGTACAGCTCGGTTCCCGTGATATGGGTCCATTTTTCATGTAGATGGCGGGAGAGTTTTTCCCCCGCACATAAACCATGCCGCAGATTGGGTAGAGACATTTTCTCGCGGCTTTGCAGTATTTTACGGAACACGCCCGGTGCGGCGGCAAAGATTGTTGCCTTATGCACTCGTAGCAGATCGGGCAGTGCTGTAGTATCGGTGCCGGGTTCGGGGATCAGGGCAGTCGCTCCGATAGTCCAGGGATCCATCAATCCGGTACCAAGCGTATAGGTCCAATTGAAAGCGCCCGCGTGACACAGCCGGTCGGTGCGGCGCAAGCCATACCAGCCATCCACCATCATCTGCCGCGCCCAGATAGCTCGATGGGCATGGGCTACGGCACGCGGTTTACCCGATGTTCCAGAGGTGTAGACAACGTAAGCTAGCCTTTCAGGATCACCCATTTGGTAAGATGCAGCAGACAGCTCGCGCATCCGGACTAGCTCTTGCAGGCTGATCTCGCGCTCATGAGCTGCACAGGCAACGCCGGGATCGCGTAGAATAGCAGCCGGGGCCAGCTCTTCTATAATCTTGGCCGTTTCCGGTTCGGTCAGTTGGGATGAGGTTGGGACCGGAACAAGACCAACTGCGATTGCGCCGAGATAGGCGATCGGGAAATCCACCGTATTCCCCAAACGCATCAGGACAATTTCGCCGGGGTTCAGGTCTGCCTGTAGCAGACCGGTGCCTGTCGCCAGAACAGCGCGTTGCAATGCCCGGTAGGTCCAGTTCTGGACCCCGTCTGCGCGCAATACGGACAAAGCTATCTTATCCGGGGTTGCATCTGCATGGCGCAGAACATGCGCGGCCAGATTGAATGGTGCAGGGCAGGGCGGCGGTGCGCCATGATCGAATATCGACAACATGCGATCTGGCTATCGCTGTGCAACGCGCGTTGCAAGCGCTGGTCGCTGGCCCTATAGACGTGGACATGACCAGCCGCGATCACAAATCCATCGTCCGTATTGCACGTGACAACGGTATCCGCACCGAGCCTGAGCCCGTAGACCTTGGCGCCCGCGTGCGCGAGCTGCGAAAGGCGCGCAAATGGACGCTGGAGCAGGCAGCCAGTCAGGCGGGTCTTGCACGCTCGACGCTCAGCAAGATCGAAAATGGTCAGATGTCTCCGACATACGACGCGCTGAAAAAGCTTGCGACGGGTCTTGAGATTTCGGTGCCTCAGCTTTTCACCCCGCCCGAGCGTGATCAGGTTATCGGTCGTATGGCAGTGACCAAGATGGGGGCAGGGACAGCACACGCGACCGCAACTTACGAACATGAGTTGCTTGCTGAAGCGCTCACAAAAAAGCAGATGTTGCCATATCGCGCCCGCGTTCGCGCCCGTTCAATGGAAGAGTTCGATGGGTGGGTGCGCCATGATGGCGAAGAATTCCTGTATGTCCTGACGGGCGTTGTGCGCCTTTACACCGAGTTCTACGAACCCGTTGAGATGCGCCGAGGCGACAGCGCCTATTACGACGGCAGCATGGGACACAATGTGATTTCCGTCAGTGACGAGGATGCTACGATCCTTTGGGTGACATCTCTGGCCTAACGGCTGGCCAGTTCGCGGTTCAGTCCTTCCGTGAACAGAAAGTCCTCTACCTCTTCGTGGGCTTCGTTCACAGTCAGATGGTGGCGCTCCGCCAAATAAGCTTCGAACCGTTTTCGGTCCTTCTTGACACGCGCCATATCGCGGTCGCGCAAGTTCGGAAAACGGCGTTTGGCACGCGCGTAAGATGCACTCCAGTCTTGCGTCAGATCAGTCCAGTTCAGCATCTGCGAGCTTTCCTTTGTACGTGTTTCAGGACTGCTCTCCCCCAGACAGGGTAAGGACGGGGTGGTGTTGCAGATGACATGACAAAATGTCGCACCTTGACGCAACGTAACAAAGTGGCAAAAAATTGCCCGCTGCGGACATCCCGCAACGGGCGTTCGGACCTGCTTGAAAGTGAGTGGCGGCCGGTCCGTTATTCTTCGGGCTGAAACAGCCAATTCAGAACTATGTGCCCGATAAACACAGCAATAATCTGCATCACGATGAACATCGGTATGTGCGCAGGGTATATGCCCGCAAAGGTATCCGTAAACCCCCTTGCTATTGTGACCGCCGGGTTCGCAAAACTTGTGGATGATGTGTACCAGTAGGCGCCGGTGATATAGAGGCCCACAAGCGCTGGTACAGTGTCCGGTTTGTGCCGAATTCCGCCGAAAATCACGAACAGCAGGCCCAGCGTTGCGATGATTTCGGAAAACCACTGGTGAGACCCAGTGCGGTGCAGAGTTTCAGAGGTCTGAAGAATCGGCAGATCAAACATGTAGTGTGAGGCCCAGACGCCGACGATCCCGCCCACGATCTGAACCACCATGTAGGGGGCAACCGCGCTCCAGGGGTGTTCGCCGCGCAGGGCAAAGGCCAAGGTCACGGCAGGATTGAAATGCGCACCAGACACCGGACCCAGGGTCGTGATGATGGCATAAAGCATGCAGCCCGTGGCGATCGCGTTTGCAAGCAACGCCAGAGCGATGTTTCCGTCTGAAAGCGTCTGCGCCATGATCCCCGAACCAACCACACCGATCAGCAGGAAAGCTGTGCCGAGGAATTCAGCAAAGTACTTGCGCGCGTTCATTGAATGCCTCCGATACGCTTGAGCTGAGCAGAAAGTTCGCTGCTCTCCATCGTTTCTACTGGCAATTCAAGCAAAGCTGCGGCCCGTCGGCCCAGGATGTCATAGGCAGTACGAAATGCCTGATCCCAATCAGGCTCATCAGCGGCGGCGGGATCTTCCACGCCCCAGTGCGCGCGTACCGGCGCTCCGGGCCAGACCGGACAGGTTTCTTCGGCTGCGAACCCGCAGACCGTGATGACCATGTCCATTTCCGGTGCGCCTTCGATTGCAAATTCGTCCCAACTTTTGGAGCGTGCATCCGAGATGTCATGTCCCTGCGCGCTCAGCAGGGTCAGAGATTGCGGATGTACTCTGCCGGTGGGGTTGGAGCCAGCGGAAAAGGCGTGTACCCGCCCGTCGCCAGTATGATTAAAGATCGATTCCAGCAAAATCGAACGGGCAGAGTTCCCGGTACACAGAACCAGTATGTTCATGGATGGCTATCCTTGGGCTGAATGTGGATTCGTGGATCACTCGGTGATGCGGCCGATGTCATCCACCTTGTGTTGAAGCGAAATGCGGTCGAGCGTTTCGAAGGGCAGGCTGGTAAACGCTGTAATGCGGTTTCTCAGCAGGCCGTACGCCTGTTGAAACGCGAGGTTCTTCTGCGCGTCCGTACCCTGGGCTTTGACCGGGTCGGCAAGTCCCCAATGCGCACTCATCGGTTGGCCGGGCCAAGCGGGGCAGGCCTCGTTTGCGGCGTGGTCGCAGACTGTGAAGACAAAATCCATCTGCGGCGCACCCTCTGCCGCAAACTCTTCCACCGATTTCGAACGAAGATCAGCGGTGTCGTATCCTTTTTGTCGAAGCAGTTCCAAAACATCTGCATTCGGCGACCCAGAAGGAGCCGTTCCGGCTGAGAAAGCCCTAATGGTGCCGTTACTTTCTTGGTTCAGAATGGCCTCTGCCATGATTGAGCGGGCCGAGTTCCCGGTACAGATGAACAGGGCGTTCAGAACGCGGTCAGGGCTGGTCATGAGGGGATCTCCGGATCTGGTGATGCACAAATCGGGTCGGTTCTGGCAACACTCGCCCAACAGACCGCCAAACAGCTCGCGAACAGCCGGGAGCTTGGCTGTATATTGCAACGAGGTGCCATGACGGCTCTGTTCGATCAGGTCAGCCGCCTTGAGGGCGTTGAGATAGGTAGACGTGGTATTGGGCTTGAGGTCCAGCGCCTCAGCAATTTGACCGGCTGGAACAGAATCCGGGTATCTGCGCATTAACAGCCGAAACAGGTCCAGTCGTTTGGGATGCGCCAATGCGCCCAGCTTATCGTGAATTTCTATTTCCATACTTCATGAAATATGGAAATAGAACGTGGTCGTCAATCCTCGTACCACCAGACCTGTGGCATATATTCAGGACCGTCGCCGTAAATCGGAAGCTTCTCTGGCTGTTTCAGCTCTTTAGAATGAGCTATCCGGCCGACATCAAAGCTCCAGATCGGAATAACATAGCGACCGGCGGTCAGCACACGGTCGAGCGCACGCGTCGCGGCAACAAAGTCTTCGTGGCTTTCTGAGGCGAGCATAGCGTCGATCATGCCGTCTACGGCAGGTGAAGCTACACCCATCAGATTTCGGGTTCCGGGCGTTCCCGCACCTTCGCTGCCCCAATAGAGACGCTGCTCGTTGCCGGGTGAAAGCGAGAGCGCGCGACGGAATGGGGTAATGTCGAAATCAAGTTCTGCGACACGACCAGTGTATTGAGCGTTGTCGACGGTCTCGGTCTGAACCTGAATGCCCAGGCGTTCAAGCGCGCGCGAATAGATGTCTACCGCGGTCTGCATGTCGCTGTCGCCCTGCTGCAGCAGGACTGTCATCATGAAGGTGTCGCCATTTTGATTTCGCAAGACACCGTCCTGAATAGTCCAGCCAGCTTCCTCCAGTAGTTTGGCCGCTTTACGGATGTTTGAACGATTGCGTGCAGATCCATCACCCTGAGGCAGTTCATACCCTTCGATCGTACCGGGCATAAGGTCATCTGCATAAGGTTCCAGCAGTTCAGCCACGCGTCCGGTTGCGGGCCCGGGCTGCATCGCCAAATCAGAACCCGAAAAGTAGGAAGTGATCCGGGGTTGTGCACCGCCGGTGATGGTGTCGTTGATGAACTCAAAGTTGAAGGCCAGCAACAGGGCCTCACGCACGCGCCAGTCATCAAAAGTCGGCTTACGCGTGTTCATCACGAAGCCGGTCATTCCTGATGGTTTGCCATGTGGGATTTCGGTTTTGATTACGTCACCACGCTGGACGGCAGGGAAGTTGTACTGCGTATTCCATTTGTCGGCGTTGAATTCGCGGACGGCTGACAATTCTCCGGCCTTGAATGCCTCGAACAGAACGGTCTGGTCGCCGTAAAACTCGATCCGGATATCATCGAGGTTCATGGTACCACGACGAAATGGAATATCATCGCCCCAATAGTCCGGGTTTCGGCGCAGATTGACATAGCGCCCGGCCTCATAGTCATCGATCACATAGGGGCCGGTTCCAATCGGGACGTCGTGCAGCTGGGCGCTGGCGAAATCCTTACCTTCCCATTGGTCTTTCTTCAGGATCGGTCGCAGCCCGGCCAGCATCGCAAGTTCGCGGTCAGGTTCATTGAACGTAATCCGCACTGATCTGGGGCCCGTCTGTTCGATACTGTCGATCTTGGACCACAAGCCGCGATAGCGCAGATGTCCCTCGGTTCCCAATGTTTGGTAGGACCAGATGACATCATCCACCGTGACGGGGCTGTCGTCCGAGAATCGCGCGTTTTCGCGCAGTGTAAATTCGACCCATGAACGGTCCGGGGCTGTCTCAACCGATTCGGCTAACAGCCCGTAAAGGGTGAAAGGTTCGTCCCAGGAGCGGCCCATCAGACCTTCGTGCGTCCAGAACCGAAGCTGCCACGGAGAGGTGCCTTTTTGTACGAACGGGTTGAGGCTGTCATAGCCGCCGGTATTTCCAAACACGACCTTGCCGCCTTTGGGCGCGTCAGGGTTAGCATAGGGCAGAGACACAAAATCCGGTGGTAGAGCAGGGTCCCCATACATAGCTATGCCATGCGCCGATTCTGCATGTGCCATCGATGCGGCGAAAATGGTGGCGATTCCCGTGATCAGAGAGCGAAACGGGTGTAGAAAATCCTGGCTCATTTTGGAAACAATCCTGCTCTGGCCTTATTTTGTTGGGATTCACCGTACCGATGATTTTTCATATTATCAAACTTTTAGCTTGGATGAATGCAAGGAATTGCTTATAAAGGATGCACTGCTCGATAGGTTTCTTGCCTGTATGAAACCTGCCTCAATAACTTAACGCCCGCTTCGTGCGGGCGTTTTTTTGTGGTCGGGTTTTCCTGATTTGCATGATGGCAATGCGCGATGATGTGATCCGGAAAGAGTGATGTTTCCCCGTTTTCTTTGCACGTGCAGCATGGCACTGTGTCGGCAAATCTGAGTCATTTGGAGAGCCCTCATGAGCCTGTCGGGAAAAACAGCAATCATCACCGGATCAAACTCTGGCATTGGCTTGGGTGTCGCGCGGGAGCTGGCCAAGGCCGGAGCGGATGTCGTGCTGAACTCATTCACGGACCGCGACGAAGATCATGCGTTGGCTGCTGAGATTGGCGAGGAAACCGGAACCAACGCCCGATACATCAAGGCCGATATGTCCAAAGGAGACGAGTGTCGAGCGCTGATCGAAAAAGCAGGCGCCTGCGATATTCTGGTCAACAACGCAGGTATTCAACACGTCTCACCAATCGATCAGTTTCCTGTCGAAAAATGGGATGCGATTATCGCGATCAACATGAACTCGACTTTCCACACCATGGCAGCGGCCCTGCCGATGATGCGAAAAGCTGGCTGGGGGCGTGTCGTGAATATCGCGTCAGCGCATGGCCTGACGGCTTCGCCTTTCAAAGCGGCATATGTGGCCGCCAAGCACGGCGTGGTCGGCATGACCAAAACCGTTGCGCTTGAAACAGCGCAGGAGCCGATCACCTGCAATGCCATTTGCCCGGGTTATGTGCTGACTCCTTTGGTCGAGGCGCAGATTCCCGACACGATGAAGGAATACGACATGAGCCGCGAAGACGTGATCAAGAACGTCATGTTGGAACGGCAGCCATCGAAAGAGTTTGCCACCGTCGAGCAGCTGGGCGGGACGACAGTTTTCCTGTGTTCGGATGCCGCTGCACAGATCACCGGTACGACGATTTCTGTGGATGGTGGCTGGACGGCGTTGTGACGCTTGCCGTCTGATCACAAAGAGGGTTTGCAAGCAGATGGAGAAGACCGTTTATCGCTACTTCAAACTTGTCGAACCAAAAGCGCAAGATACACCGTGCTTACAGTACTTTCGGTTTTCGGATGACGGGCGAATGTTGAACTGCATTAGCTACTACTCCCCTGTCTCTGAAGCGTCGGACAGGCTCCCGAAGATTCAAGAAGTCAACGCTTCATACCTTTATGGAAATTTATCTATCGCGCTCGAGCCTCTGGATGAATTTGAAGAGGAATGGGATGGTGGGTACACCATTGAAATCTCGAGAGACGAATTTGACCAAGCACTAGAAGTTGCTACCGAGAGCGAGTGAGGAAGTCGCATGGTGAAACGGATCAATCTGGCATTGCAAGGCGGTGGCGCGCATGGCGCGTTTACCTGGGGCGTGCTGGATCGTCTGCTGGACGAGGAAGATCTTGAGGTTGCGGCCATCACGGGCACCTCAGCCGGGGCGCTGAACGGTGCGGCCTTCAAATCCGGGATGGTCCATGCGGGCCGCGATGGGGCTCGGGAGTGTTTGAATGGTCTGTGGAAGCGTATGGGTGCAGTGGGCGATATGCGCATCGCGAACTGGATTGGCGGGATGGAGCCTGCACAGATCGCTCAGGCCATGGAATACTCGCTACCGTTTTCTGTGGCAGACACCTGGTCACGAATGGTTTCGCCCTATGCTTATGGGCCGTTTTATCAGAATCCACTGACTTCGGTGGTTGACCGTTTCAACTTTGATGAGATTTGCGCCGACGAAGGCCCGCAATTGTTCGTTTGCGCCACTTGTGTGCGTAGTGGCAAGATACGTGTTTTCACCGGCCATGAAGTTTCGACCGATGCGATCCTGGCGTCTGCCTGTCTGCCGAACCTGTTTCAAGCGGTTGAGATTTTCGATCCTGAGACTGGACGCACCGAAGCATATTGGGACGGCGGCTATACCGGTAATCCGGCGCTTTATCCGTTGTTCAATGACGATTTGCCCGATGATGTCGTCGTTGTGAACATCAATCCGCTGGAGCGGGATGAAGTGCCCAAAACCCCGCAGCAAATCCAGAACCGGATCAACGAGATCAGCTTTAACTCTTCATTGTTCCGCGAACTGCGAGCTATCAACTTCGTTCAACGGCTGCTGAAGGACGGCAAGCTTAAAGCGGGCGAGATGAGCCGGGTACTGGTTCATATGATCGCGGATAACGAGTTGATGAACAGCCTGTCTGTCGCCACCAAAACCGTTCCAAACCCGGTCATCCTTCACAAACTCAAGAAAGCGGGTCGCGAGGCTGCGGATCGTTTTCTGAGTGAGCATAAGGAAGATTTGGGCGAACGCAGTACGGTGGATCTGCCCGCAATGTTCGGCTGACTACTCGGGTGGCTGTGTTGGGTCCTTGTCATTCGGATAGACAAGGCCGGCCGAAATCACCAGTTTTGCTGCCTCTTCGATAGACATATCCAAAAGGATGACGTCCTCGGCCGGGAAAAATAGTAGAAATCCGGATGTGGGGTTTGGCGTTGTTGGTACAAACACACTCAGCAGTTCGCCTCCGGTCTCGGCGCGATCGCTGACCTCGCCCTTCGCCGTGGTCGAGACAAATCCGATCGCCCAGATACCGCGGCGCGGATATTGGATGAGGCAGGCCTTTTCGAAAGACCGTTCAGTCTGTGCAAATACCGTTTCGGAAATCTGTTTGATCCCCGAATAGACCGAACGAATGACAGGCATACGGTCGACCAGACTTTCGGCAAAATGGATCAGCGAGCGGCCAAGAATGCCTTTGGCAATCCAGCCGACGATGATGGTGAAGATCAGGAAGATGACGACGCCAACGCCACGCAGGTTGATCCCGACATATTCCTCGGGCTGGAAACGCTGTGGAACCAGCGGCAGCACTGCGCTGTCGATCCATCCGACCACCGACCAGATCAGCCAGACCGTCAGCCAAACCGGGGCGATGACGACGATACCCGTCAGAAAGGACCCACGAAGCCGGGAAAACAGGCCGGGGCGGCGTTGAGGTTCTTCGTCAAACGGTGTGTTCATTGCGGATCCGAGCGGTTTGCGGAATTAGTTAGGTAGTCCGGGGCGTTGGTACAATAGCTTAAATCCCGGATAGCTACTCGGCCTGTTCTGCCAAAGCTCGGGCGATTCCTGCTGCCAGACGCGCATTGTTCCGCACCAATGCGATGTTCGCGACCAGCGAGCGGCCCTCGGTCTGTTCAAAAATCCGCTGCAGCAGGTAGGGCGTAACTGCCTTGCCCGTAATCCGGTGTGTGTCGGCGTCGGCCTGTGCGGAGGCAATGATAGGGGCAAGCTCTTCGGTCGGGATCTGATCTGCCGCCGGAATCGGGTTGGCGATAAGCTGTCCACCTGGCAGGCCGAGCGCTCGGCGCGTGGCATGCGCTCGGGCAATCTCATCAGCGCTATCCATGCGCAATGGGGCTGCATAGGGTGATTTCGAAGACCAGAAGGCGGGGAATTCGTTCTGACCGTGGGCGATGACGGGAACGCCCAGTGTTTCCAGCACTTCCAGAGTCTTAGCCAGATCGAGGATTGCCTTGGCACCCGCGGCCACCACGGTGACTGGTGTCTGTGCAAGCTCATGCAGGTCAGCTGATATGTCGAACGAAGTTTCGGCGCCCTGATGAACGCCACCAATGCCACCTGTCGCAAAGACCTCGATACCGGCATAGTGCGCAGCGATCATGGTCGCGGCAACCGTGGTGGCGCCGGTTCCACCTGAGGAGATGCAGGCGGCCATGTCAGCGCGCGAAATTTTGGCAACGCCCTGAGCCTTTCCCAGATCCTGCAGCTGGTCCGCTTCCAGCCCAACATGCAGTTTGCCTTTGATCACGGCCATGGTGGCGGGAACCGCACCAGCGTCGCGGATATCCTGTTCGACTTGCGCAGCAACCTCGATGTTCTGAGGGTAGGGCATGCCGTGTGTGATGATGGTGCTTTCCAGCGCAACGATTGGTTTGCCCGCATCTTTTGCAGCGCGAACCTCGGCAGAGTATTGAATGTCGATCACAGTGGGGTTTCTCCGGAAACGTAAGTTGCGGCAGCGTGCAGAGCGCGGGTCAGGGCCTCGTCGCTGGCAGCGCCAGTGGCTTCGGCAGCTATATGAGCTGCCATGAATGTATCGCCCGCACCTGTTACGCGCGTAACAAGAACGGATGGGGGTGTTTGGGTAAGGACGCCCGAAGCTGAGCCGACAGTCGCTGAATTGCCGCCATCAGTCACCAGTACCCGAAGAGCGCCGCGTTCCAGCAATCCATTGGCGGCACTTTCAGAGTCGGAAAACTCGCGTTGGCACAGCAGTCCGGCTTCTTCGAGGTTCACGTAGAGTGTTGCACGGGCATGTTTCAAAAACGGCAGAAGGCGTTCTGCTTTGCCGGGAGAGGCAGGTGCCACGCGCAGGTCAGCTTTGGCGAATGCCGGGCTTTGGGCGATCTCTTCCAACAGGTCCAGCGTCAGGTTGCCATCCAAGGCAATTAGACCTTCAAATGGAGTGTTTTCATACCCCAGTGGCCCATGCATCAAGGGGCGCAGGATCTTGGCGCCGGCCGCCTCCAAAGAATGAGCATCCGCAATGGCCGCGATCAGGCCATTTGCACCTTCGACAGCCATATAGCGATCGGTAGGCAAATCCTGAGAGCGGTAGATGTGGTCTGTGATCATTCCCAGGCGGGAGCAGGCATGCACGAGCTCATCCCCTTCGGGATCGCGCCCGATTGCGGTGAGGAGAGTAGGGGTCATGCCAAATCGAACCAGAGTCATCGCGATATTCATGGCAACACCGCCTGGAAGGCGCGTTATGCGACCGGGCACGTCCGATCCCTGCCGCATGTGACTGGCTGATCTGCCGATAACATCCCAAAGGACGGAACCGATGCAAAGGATTTCACTGGTCTGTGTCATGTCGCTGTCATGCCGCAGGCCTGATGGACGTGCAAGTCAGATCGTTACCGCCAACAGGAATTCACGTTTGGGCTTGCCATCAAGTGCAATCGGTTCAACAATCATCAGTAATGAGAGTTGAGTTCGTTTCTTTTATGGTTCATTGCGCATGAGAAGCATTGTCGATCTGACAATTATTCTTCGTTTCTGCCTGATTATCATACTGTTTTTTACAGCTTTGCTTACTTGGTCACAGCAAGTCACAGCGCAACCTGCTTCCCCAACGGTTGTCGATTTTCGCGTTGATGGGGATAGGTTGTTTCTGGATATCAGTATGAATGCCGAAGCCGCATTGGTCGGTGGTGATCCGTCTGAGGCTTTGCAGTCTGCGCGCTACAGAGAACTTCGGCGTTTGGTATCGACGGAACTGGAATCTGAACTGCACGAGTTCATCAACTCGTGGAAAGAAACTCTGCAAGTCGATGCTAACGGGCCGATTGAGTTATCCTATGAGGGTTCGCGGATTCCTGTCGTGGGTAATCCAGATGTAGTTCGAATCTCCCGGGTTTTGTTGACCGGGGAACTGCCATCAGGCGCAAGTGCTCTGCGTCTGACCTGGCCCGTTGACAGCGGACCAATGGTGCTCAAACAACAGGGTGTTGACGCTCCGTACACCGGTTATCTGGATGGGGGAGAGACCAGTCCGCTGATACCACTGCAAGGTGGAGCCGGACTGGATGCCAGACAGACACTTGAGACATATTTTCCAAAAGGGATCAGCCGTGTTCTGCCACATGGGCCCGAACAGATTATATTTGTTCTGGCAATGCTGTTTCTGTCCGTCAGGGCGCGGCCAGCTTTGATCCAATATTTGATTATGGTCTTGGGTGTGACGACAGCAGCGACCTTGGGTACCTACCAGATGATTGGGGTTTCCGAGGCGGCGTCTTCGCAACTCCTGCCGATTACGATCGTCGTCGTCGCAGCATGGAACCTGTTTGCAAGGCGTCTGGGCTTTCTGCGCGTATTTATCGTTTTTCTCGCAGCGTTACCACATGGGATCGCGCTGGCGGATTCCTTGTCCAAAGTTGGAATTCCACCTGACAGAGTCCCACCAGCGCTGCTGGGTTACTTGTCTGGGGCCTTGCTTGCGATGCTGGCCATTATGATCGGCGCATATTTCGTGACGCTGCTACTTTCGCGCGGATCACATCGCTACCGAGGCCGGATCTCCATCCTGGCCTCGATGATGATCGCGTTGATCGGCGTATATTGGAGCCTCGGGCCCTATCTGCCGATCTAAGCCATCGCGGCGAGCAGAGTGTTCAGCGCGGCGAGAGGATCGTCTTCGGACCAGATCTCTTCTCCGATGCCAAAGAAATCGGTGCAGGGTGTCAGGCTGCGCACGATCTCTGGGGTCAGACCACCTTCGGCCACAACCGGCACTTCGATCATTTCAGACCACCACTGGAACAGATCACGTTCGGCAAGGGTCCCATCGCCCAGTGATGTGCTGCCAACAGGTCCAAAGGCGACGTAGTCTGCACCCGCTTCCCCAGCGGTCATGCCATCATGGCTGGAGTTACCGCAAAAACTGCCAACAATTGCATCAGCGCCGAGTTCCTTACGCGCTGCACGTACCGATCGGGCCGCGTCATCCAGATGCACCCCATCCAAACCCAAACGCTGTGTCAGCAGAACATGGTTAGAAATGACCAGCGCCACATCCCGCGCGTGGGCCACTTCGCGACAGGCGTCAGCCGCGCGTGCAATGGCGTCCTCGTCGCTTCCGGCAAGCGCCATACGGATGCAGGCAATCTCGGCCCCATCCAGAACCCGGGCCAGCCGATCGGGAAAACGGCTCAGCTCGATCGACGGAGGGGTAATCAGGTAAATCTGCGGCTGCTCGGGGGTGTCCATTGGCGCATCCTTCGCTTTGGTCTTTGGCGGGGTTTAGCGGATTGCGACGGGGAAGCAAACTTTTATACCTCTGGCAGGGTTAAATGCTTGTCGCAGAGCCTTGCCCTGCGTCGGTACGAGGATTAGAGCAGGCGGAGTTTTCGGAGAAAGCCATGCCAAGCGACAGATCTCAGCCTTCATTTGTGCTCGTGCGCCCCCAGATGGGTGAGAACATCGGCGCAGCCGCGCGCGCGATGTGGAATTTCGGGCTGGACCGGATGCGGATCGTGGCGCCCCGCGACGGATGGCCGAACCCCAAGGCTGTTGCGATGTCCAGTGGCGCGGGGCGACTGCTGGATGAAGCACAGCTATTTGATGATCTTGCCGGAGCATTGGCTGACAGCACGTTCGTCTTTGCCACAACAGCGCGTCAGCGCGGGCTGACCAAGCCGGTATATAGTCCGGAACGTGCGATGCAGATCGCTGCTGAAAAGGTTGCAGCAGGCGAGAAGGTCTCGGTTCTCTTCGGGCCGGAACGGGCAGGGCTTGAGAATGAGGATATCGCTAAAGCGAACGCGATCATCTCAGTTCCGGTAAACCCGGAGTATGCATCGCTTAATCTTGGGCAATGTGTATTGCTGACTGCCTATGAGTGGATGCGGCAGACCGGTGATGTGGTACATGAGGCCACTGATCTGGGCAAAGGTGACTGGGCCACCGGGATCGAAGTCGAGAAGCTGGTTGAGCATTATGAGGACCGGTTGGAAGAGGCGGGTTTCTTTTATCCTCCTGAAAAAGCCGAGGGCATGAAGACCAATTTGCGAAATCTGTGGTCACGGATGCGCATGACGCGGGCGGATGTGCAGATGCTGCACGGGATCATGCGTCAGATGGTCCGCTGGAAGGACAAGGGCTGAGGCTGGACCTTGCCACCCCTTGGCCCTAGCTTGCGATGAAATCCAGGACATGAGGACAGCATGAGCGGTAAGCGCAGCATCTTCGAAGAAGTCTCAGACAACGAAAAACAACAATCTGTACAACCGGGTATGATCGACCGCGGACGCGGTGGTGCCCGCAGAGCCATTCGGATCTGGTTAATGATCCTGTTTGCGCTGGTAGTCGTAATGATCGCGGTGGGTGGCTTGACCCGTTTGACCGATAGTGGCCTTTCGATCACTGAATGGCGCCCGATCACCGGTGCGATCCCTCCGATGAATGAGGCCGACTGGCAGGCGGAGTTCGACAAGTACAAACAGATCGACCAGTGGCGCATTCAGAACCAGTGGATGGAGCTGAATGATTTCAAATTCATCTACTGGTGGGAATGGGGTCACCGTCAGTTAGGGCGTGTGATTGGCCTGATCTGGGCCATCGGGTTCTTTGGTTTCCTTGTGGCGCGTAAGATTCCGGCCGGGTGGACCGGGCGATTGCTGGTCCCTGGCATTCTGGGCGGTGTTCAGGGCGCTGTTGGTTGGTGGATGGTGGCCTCGGGCGTGACCCAAGGTGAAGGCATGATCGCTGTTGCCAGCTATCGGCTGGCGATCCATCTGGGACTGGCCTTTGTGATCCTTGGGTATCTTGCGTGGTACATCTTTATGTTGGGTCGCGAGGAACGCGATCTGATGCAGGCCCGGCGTGCGAAAGAGGAAAAACTGTTCTCCCTGTCGACCGGCCTGATGCACTTTGCCTTTTTGCAGATACTCATCGGGGCCTTGGTCGCCGGTATCGATGCCGGTCGCTCATACACTGACTGGCCGTTGATCGGGGGGCAGTTGCTCCCGCCGGATGCGGCGATGTTGGAGCCGATGTGGCGCAATTTCTTCGAGAGCCCCGGGCTGGTGCAGTTCATTCACCGCTGTGCGGGTTACCTGTTGTTTGCCTTTGCTATAGTCGTCTGGCGTCGCGGCAGCACCAGTGCTCATCCGCAGACCCGATTTGCGTTCAACGCAGCATTTGCGGCCCTAGCGCTACAGGTGGTGATTGGCATTCTGACGGTCGTTTACGGCGCGCCGTGGCAGATCGCCATTTTCCACCAGTTTCTAGCGGTTGTGGTCTGGACACTGATCCTGCGGGCGCGTTTCCTGACCGCTTATCCTATTGCAACCTCGCTTCGTGGAGCATGACTTAAATGACTGCATTTGACGATCTGATGGCTTATCAGCGTGAAACCTCGGCCCTTGGGCAGATTGCCGGTCGGCTTGGCTGGGACCAGGAGACGGTGATGCCACGCGGAGCTGCCCCGCAACGTGCCGAAGAAATGGCGGCGATCGAGGCTGTGTTGCACGCGCGGCGGTCCGACCCACGCGTCGCCGATTGGCTGGACAAGGCAGAAACCAGTTGCGAGGCGGGACAAGCCCAGTTGCGGGAAATCCGCCGCTCTTACGAGCGTACTATCAAAGTTCCTGCTGATCTGGCGAAGGCTATTGCGCGCGTGACTTCCGCCGCGCAGGGAAAGTGGGCACAAGCGCGAGCCGACGAAGACGTTGCAGCCTTTTTACCAGTTCTGGAAGAGGTTGTTGCACTGAAGCGCGAGGAAGGTGCCGCGTTGGCGCAAGGCGGAAATATCTATGACGCAATGGTCGAAGATTATGAGCCTTATACAACGGGCGATCAGATCGCCGCGATTTTTGATCAAATGCGCCCTCGATTGGTCGCGTTACGTGCTGCTGTCCTGGACCAACCCCAACCTCAGGCCTTGTCTGGTACATTTGATGAGCTGGACCAGATGCGTCTGTCTCAGAAACTGGCTGTGGCGTTCGGCTATGATCTGAACAAGGGCCGCGTTGATAAAGCCGTGCACCCGTTCAGTTCTGGCAGCGGGTCGGATGTACGGATCACCACGCGGACCAGCGCGACCGATCCATTCAACTGTTTTTACTCCACCATTCACGAGGTTGGCCACGCAGCCTATGAACAAGGGATCAACCCGGCCTACGCGCTGACACCGCTCGGTCGCGGTGTTTCGATGGGTGTGCACGAAAGCCAAAGCCGGATTTACGAGAACCAGCTGGGCCGCTCACGCGCATTTACCGGCTGGTTGTTCGGGCAAATGACCGAAGTATTCGGTGATTTTGGAATAGCAGATGCAGATGCGTTCTACGCAACGGTCAACCGGGTTCATAACGGCTACATCCGAACCGAGGCGGATGAGGTTCAGTACAACCTGCACATCATGCTCCGTTTCGATCTTGAGCGGGCATTGATGTGGGGCGACTTGTCTGTCGGTGATCTTGAGGCAGCATGGAATGATCGTTTCAACGCCGATTTCGGCTATGCGGTGGACAAGCCGTCAAACGGCTGCCTGCAGGATGTTCACTGGTCAGTAGGATTGTTCGGATACTTCCCGACTTACTCTCTGGGCAATGTTTATGCCGGATGCCTGTATCAGCCGCTGCGCGCCGCTGTACCGGATCTGGATGCACAACTGGCCAAGGGCGACTCTTCTGGCGCTACAGGATGGCTGCGCGAGAATGTTCAGCAATACGGAGGCCTTTATGCGCCCCGTGAAGTCATCAAACGTGCCAGCGGCGGCGAGCCAGGGCCCGAGCCATTGTTGGCTTATCTCGAGGACAAGTTCGGAAAAATCTACGGACTGTAAGCGCTAAGGCCGCCCTCGGGGCGGCCTTTTGCTTTCACTCTTTTGGAAACCAAAGGTGCTTTCTGGCTGTAAGGTAAGCAGGCATCGACTAGAAACTGATCGGAACATACCGGGCGGTTATCCAAAGGGATGCGATCAGAAGAGCGTAGGTTCCAATCACCCATGCAATTATCTGACCCGTCGAAAGTGAGTGCATTTTCATCATGCTATGACCTTTCATGTCACCATGAGGCGTTGAGCTCATCGCATCCTCAGGCGATCGATGGCCCAAAGCCGGGGCTGGCCCATCTGCTCCGGGCAAGGTCATGCAGCCATGCTTTAGGTGATTTGCCACCAGCCACCAATTCATGGGAAATGCGACCACCGCACCGACCACTGTTGCAAGGCTCATTCTGAACCAGAAACTTGGATTTAGTGGATCTTCGGAACCAGGCCATAGCGATGCCAAAACAACCATTGTCGGGATCATACCGGTCATAACGAAATTCATCGACACGGTCTCTGCGAACACTGTTTTACGAACGGCCTGACTGTAGCTGCCGAACATCGGCAGCATCATCAACGCCTGAAAAATGAAAAGACCAGACACAAATCCAAAACTGTATTCAACAAGAATATCCCAGCCATTCGGGAGCGCAAAAAAATGTAATAGAATAGCGGCTACGATGATGCCTGTCGCATCTCCGGCGACACAGTGCATTTCGCTGTTGATGCCTTGTTTCCATGTGGCTTTGGTGAACGCGTCGTGACCGCCTGGAAATGGGCGGCGGCATGCCAGCAAGTAAAAGAACAATCCGACCGGCCCTGTGTACAAGGTTACGAGTATCCAGGCAGCTCGCTGCACCCAACTGGTGACGCCGTTTGAAATCGAATCCCATAAAACGAATAAAAGACTCAAGCCGGTCAGCGAGAACCAGACAAGCATCGCACCATCAAGCATCAGAGGACTCCCGACAATGAGGACCAGATTCTCCTGAGACTAGCACGGCTTGTTTGTTATCCTATGCTGTTCAGTCGCTCTTTGTTTTGAGTGAGTCCTGAAACAAAAAAAACCCGCAGTGAAGGCACTGCGGGTTTCAGAAATAATGGGAAGAAGAACCTATTCGACTTCTGCCTCTTCTTCGCCTTGATCGGCGATCCAGGCAACGCTGACGACCTCTTCGCCCTTGCCGGTATTGAACACCTTAACACCACCTGCCGACCGCGACCGGAAGGAAATGCCTTCGACCGGCACTCGGATCGACTGTCCTTTGGATGTGGCCAGCATGATCTGATCGTCAATTTCGACAGGGAATGACGCCACAAGCTCACCGCCTCGCATGGCTTTGTCCATGGCAGCGACCCCCATGCCACCGCGGCCACGAACCGGGTAGTCATGAGACGAGCTGAGCTTGCCGGAACCGCCAGCGGTGATGGTCAGGATGAGGTTTTCGGCCGCAGACATTTCCGCATAGCGTTCCTGACTGATCGTGGCCATATCGTTGACCTCTTCGTCCGAAGCTTCGGCGTCGTCGGTCAGGCCGGCGACCGCGCGGCGCATCTTCAGATATGCAGCGCGTTCGTCAGAGGTTGCGTCAAAATGGCGGATCACCGACATCGATACGACCCTGTCGCCGTTAGACAGCTTGATACCACGTACCCCGGTGGATTTACGGCCCTTGAAGACGCGGACATCCGTCGTCTGGAAACGGATTGCGCGGCCTGAGTTGGTGACCAGCATCACGTCATCGTCTTCCGAACAGATGCGCGCGTTTACCAGTTCCACGTCTTCCGGCAGGTCCATAGCGATCTTGCCGTTACGTTTGACGTTGGTGAAGTCGCTCAGCGCATTGCGGCGTACGTCGCCTGCGCTGGTTGCGAAGACGATCTGCAGGTTCTCCCATTCTTCATCAGGGACATCCACCGGCATGATCGCAGCGATGGAAACGCCTGTCGGGATGGGCAGGATATTGACGATCGCCTTGCCTTTACCGGTGCGTCCCGATTGAGGCAGGCGCCAGGTCTTGAGCTTGTAGACCATTCCGTCGGTGGTGAAGAACAAAAGCTGCGTATGAGTGTTTGCCACGAAGAGAGTGGTAACCACGTCCTCTTCCTTGGTCTGCATCCCTGACAAGCCCTTGCCACCGCGCTTCTGGGCGCGGAAGTCAGCCAGCGGTGTACGCTTGATGTAACCGCCCGAGGTGACGGTCACGACCATATCTTCGCGTTCGATCAGGTCTTCGTCTTCCATGTCGCCGGACCAGTCGACGATTTGGGTGCGACGCGGCACCGCAAATTGATCGCGTACACTGCGCAGCTCATCTCCGATGATCGACATGATCCGCTCGCGCGAGGACAGAATATCAAGGTATTCCTTGATTTTGGCGGCCAGTTCTTCAAGCTCGTCCGTGACCTCTTTGACGCCCAGTTGGGTCAGTCGTTGCAGGCGAAGATCCAGGATTGCACGGGCCTGAACCTCCGTCAGGTTATAGGTGCCGTCGTCGTTCATCTTGGACAGAGGATCGTCGATCAGACGCAGATAGCTTTCGATCTCTGCTGCAGGCCAACGACGAGTCATCAGCTTTTCGCGCGCTTCGGCGGCGTCGGCAGACGAGCGGATCGTCGCGACGACTTCATCAACGTTGGATACGGCCACAGCCAGACCACACAGGATATGGCTGCGTTCCCGCGCCTTGCGCAGGTCATAGGCAGTGCGGCGGGCGACAACATCTTCACGGAAATCAATGAAGCTGGTCAGGAACCGACGCAGAGTCAGTTGTTCAGGTCGACCACCGTTCAGAGCCAGCATGTTGCAGCCAAACGAGGTTTGCATCGGCGAGAAACGATAAAGCTGGTTCAGAACCACTTCGGGTGTCGCGTCACGCTTCAGTTCCACAACAACTCGTACGCCATTGCGGTCGGATTCGTCCTGCACATGGCTGACGCCTTCGATACGCTTCTCACGCACAGCTTCTGCGATCTTTTCGATCATCGAAGCTTTGTTCACCTGATAGGGGATCTCATCCACGACGATGGCATAGCGATCTTTGCGCAGCTCTTCCACGCGGGTCTTGGCGCGAATGATGACACTGCCACGGCCTTCCAGATAGGCTTTGCGCGCGCCAGAACGACCCAGCATGACACCGCCGGTCGGGAAGTCGGGGCCGGGGACGTATTCGATCAACTGCTCGGATGTCAGATCCGGGTCGTCGATAAGTGCCAAGGTCGCGTCGACCACTTCGCCCAGATTGTGCGGCGGGATGTTCGTCGCCATACCCACGGCGATACCACCGGCGCCATTGACCAGCATGTTCGGGAAACGGGCGGGCAGGACCGTCGGCTCTTTGTCCTTGCCGTCGTAGTTGTCCTGAAAATCGACCGTTTCTTTTTCAATATCGGCCAGCAGAGACGCAGCGGGTTTGTCCATGCGAACTTCGGTATAACGCATGGCCGCCGGGTTATCGCCGTCCATCGAGCCAAAGTTGCCCTGACCGTCCAGCAGCGGCAGCGACATCGAGAAGTCCTGCGCCATCCGGACCAGCGCATCATAGATCGCGCTGTCGCCGTGCGGGTGATATTTACCCATCACATCGCCAACCGGACGGGCCGATTTGCGATAGGCCTTGTCGTGCGTATTTCCCGTTTCGTGCATCGCATAGAGGATGCGGCGGTGTACAGGTTTCAGCCCGTCGCGCAGATCAGGGATCGCGCGGGACACGATGACCGACATCGCGTAATCGAGATACGAAGTGCGCATCTCGGATTCGATTGAGACCGTCGGACCGTCGTAAACAGGGCGCTCCGGTGGGGTTTCATCCATGTTTTCAGGAATTTCTGGCGTATCGCTCACGTAAACTGCCCGTTCTTTGTGCAGGGTCTATATCTTGTGGATGTACCTTATCAGACCCAGCACATAAGGTGCAAGCAAGCAACGATTTTGCATGCGAAAAACAACCGTAACGCCTGAGTAACATATTGTTAACTAAGGGTTAGGGGGTTTTCGTGCTACCATGAAGAGACCTTGCATGAAATTGGAGGTCTGCATGGAGCAAAGCGAAACAGAGTTAATGCTTAAGGGGTACGGGCTGACGACGGCAGAATTCTACTATCACATGCCCGACTACATACACGTTCTGAACACGTTCATCTGGCAGGAATACGACCTGGCGCCCGATCATCCGAAACTGTTCGATTTCATTGATTTCTGGCAAAGAGAAATCGATGGGCCGTTACACTCGGTCCGGTTTACGCATCGCAAGATGATCGCGCCGGGAGAATGGCGTAACATGGTGGGTGAGTTCAGGGTGAACTGATCCTCAGCCCGAACAGCTGGCACCGCCAAGTACACAGAATTTGGCGCAATGTGGATGGTTCAGATGAACGTCAGCCTCTGCCTCGGCAAGCGTATGTCCCATTTCAAACTCAGGTGAATAGGGCAGCAGGGTACACGCCAGAACGGCTGGCTTCTCGGCGCCTTTGCGTTTCACGATCATTCTGGCGCTGGCACACATAACGGCATTCGGGGATTTATCCAGAATTCCCCAGCAGGCGGTCGTAATTTCGGGTACTTCAACGCTTTCGTCCATCTCGGGGAAAAGAACCGTCATCCCTGGGTTCTGTGCGTCGATATCAAATCTGTTTTGGTCGAAAAATGCCCCATATCCAGCGCGGCTTTCAGCGTCGCTTTCACCCCAGACCGTGCGCCCGGCGATCGCCATTTTGAACCCGTTGTCACGCAGCCACTCCATACCCGCAACGGTCTTTGCAAAACTGCCTTTGCCGCGTTCTTCGTCATGAAGCTCGGGTTTATAGTGATCGACTGAGATGCGCAGGGTGAGTTTGTCACCAAACTCTTTTTGCAGTTCCAGCAACCCTTCACGCATCTTGCGGCGCATCATGGGTTGCATAGCATTGGTAAGGATCAGCACTTCATAGCCGCGATTTAATGCTGCGCGGGTCATTTCGATCATTTCCGGATTCATGAATGGCTCGCCACCGGTAAAACCGATTTCGCGAATGGGCCATTCACGCTCTTCTATCTGATCCAGATAGTCTGACACTTCAGCCGCAGTAATGTAGACCAGCGCATCGTTGGTTGGGCTGCTTGCGATGTAGCAGTTCACACATTCGATGTTGCACAAGGTGCCGGTATTGAACCATAGCGTTTCAGGATTGCTGAATTCGACCGAAGCGCGAGTCTGGCCGTCCGCTGTCACCAATTTGTTCTGAAACTTGCCGATATTGGCGATCTGTGGGGCGTTGTCTTTCATTCCGCTTCCGGTTCGTTGGCTGTATCTGCCTGATGTAGCTTGTTGCCTGGGGATAGTTAAGGCGCATGAAAGTGATCTGACAGAGTTTTGATGAAGGAAAACCTTTGGAATGGTGGCGCTAACATTGGACATGCTTCTGGTTGCAAGGTAAGGACAACACATGGTTTCTCGCGTCATACCGGTTGACCCCTTTGATCTGGTCATATTCGGCGGGACCGGCGATCTGGCGCAACGCAAGATCCTGCCGGCGCTGTTTCGCAGGTATTGTGCTGGCCAATGGCCCGAAGAGGTGCAAATCATTGGCGCAGCGCGCGGACAGCATGATCAGTCTGAATTCCGATCAATGGTTTCCGATTCGCTAAAGGCTCATGCGTCGCGACAGGCAGAGAATCCGGAACAACTGAATGGATTCCTGAGACGCGTTGACTATGTGCCTTTGGACGCGTTGTCAGTTGAGGGCTGGGCGCAACTTGCCGGAAAGCTGGCTGAGGATCGCATTCGGGCATTCTATTTCTCGGTGGGGCCACGTTTGTTCGGGCCGTTGGCCGAACGCATAAAATCTAATGGTATGGCATCGGCACGCACGCGTATCGTGGTTGAGAAGCCATTCGGTCACGATCTGGGAAGTGCACGCGAGTTGAACGAAACTCTGGCTGCGCACTTTAGTGAAGGTCAAATCTACCGGATTGACCATTATCTTGGAAAAGAGACGGTTCAGAACCTAATGGCCGTTCGGTTTGGCAATATGTTGTTCGAGCCGCTGTGGAACAGCCAGTATGTCGACCATATTCAGATCACCGTCGCAGAAACCGTCGGGATCGATGGCCGCGAAGAATACTATGAGCGGGCAGGTGCCATGCGCGACATGGTGCAGAACCACCTGATGCAGCTGTTGTGCCTGATCGCCATGGAACCACCGGCGAAATTTGATCCGGACGCGGTGCGTGATGAGAAACTGAAAGTCATTCGCGCCCTCGATCCGGTCAAACCGCACCACATTGTCAGGGGGCAATTCACAACGGGGCCGGATGGGCCGGGATATCGGGATGTGGTAGGCAACCCGCGTTCAACCACCGAAAGCTATATTGCCCTGCGAGCGCATGTCAGCAACTGGCGGTGGGCTGGTACGCCGTTCTATTTGCGAACCGGAAAGCGGCTTGTTGCACGGTCTTCGGTGATCAATGTTATGTTCAAGGACGCACCGCATTCTATCTTTGGGGAAGAGGCTGGGCGGCACGCCAATACATTGTCCATCCGCCTGCAACCTAACGAGGGCATCACCCTGAAAGTGACGATCAAAGAGCCGGGACAGGGTGGCATGCGACTGGTCGATGTTCCGCTGGACATGAGTTTCGCCGAAGCCCTAGGGCCAGAGAACCACAATCCGCCGGACGCCTATGAACGGCTGGTGATGGATGTAATCCGAGGTAATCAGACCCTCTTTATGCGGGGTGATGAAGTTGAGGCCGCGTGGGCGTGGACCGACCCGATCATCGCGGGATGGCAGGCGCGCGGCGATGTGCCGAAACCATATGAAAGCGGTAGCACCGGACCCGGCGACGCCGAGCTGCTGATGAAACGCGACGGTCGCCACTGGCAAGGGATCAAGCCATGAATATTCAGGAATATGCCGACCGGGACATGCTGGCCATCGACGTGGCGAACGAACTGGCAGGAGATCTGGAGTCAGCGTTGCTGCATCACGATAAGGTAGCCTTTGCTGTTCCCGGTGGCACTACACCCGGTCCGGTGTTTGACAGTCTGTGTGCGGCTGATCTCGAATGGGATCGGGTACGTGTTCTGCCAACCGACGAACGGTGCGTGCCGGGCAATCACGAACGATCGAATGAGCGTCTGATCCGCGAGCGTTTGTTGACCAGCCGTGCCTCGGTTGCGGAGTATGTGCCGCTTTATGTGGCTGGGAAGGACCCCGAAGAGGCAATGCCTCAGATCGAGTCACTGATTGCGCCGGTACTGCCGCTGTCGGTTCTTGTTCTGGGGATGGGTGAAGACATGCACACGGCCTCACTGTTCCCTGGAATGGATGGGTTGGCTGCGGCGCTGGACAGCCATGCTCCGACGCTTGCTGTGGCGCGGACCGAAACACAGCCCGAAGCGCGCATTACGCTTACGGCTCCGGTTCTGGATGGCGCGCTTTCTAAGCACCTGATCATATATGGCGCTGCGAAACGTGATGCGCTGGATCGGGCCATGTCCTTGCCGCCCGAGGAAGCGCCCATAGCAGCCGTCCTGAGCGGCATGACCGTACATTGGGCGGAGTAAGGCGCGTGCAGCTAGACAAACTCAAATCTCTTGCGGCCACTGATCAACGCATTCTTGAGCTGTTTGCGGCTGATCCGGATCGGGCTCAGAAGTTTTCTGCGTCCACAGGGGATTTGCTGTTCGATTACTCAAAGACGCAGATTGATCAGGATGTGCGATCTGCATTGATCGATCTTTGCGATGCGGCTGGATTAGCAGCGCGCCGCGAGGCGATGTTTACCGGGGTCAAAATTAACGAGACCGAAAACCGCG
Organism: Ruegeria arenilitoris; assembly: GCF_013030265.1. GTDB lineage: Bacteria > Pseudomonadota > Alphaproteobacteria > Rhodobacterales > Rhodobacteraceae > Ruegeria > Ruegeria arenilitoris_E. The sequence continues at coordinate 217,581 of NZ_WPZQ01000001.1, read as the reverse complement.
CCGTACTGCACACTGCTCTACGCAATCTTGATGGCGATCCGATCGAAGTTGATGGTCAGGACGTCATGCCGGGCGTGTTGAATACGTTGCAACGAATGCGCGTCTTCGCCGAAGAGGTGCGTGGAGGTGCAATCAAAGGGGAAGGGGGCAGTTTCATCGACGTGGTCAATATCGGGATCGGTGGATCTGATTTGGGGCCGGTCATGGCGACCCATGCGCTTGCACCCTATCACGATGGTCCGCGGCTGCATTATGTGTCGAACGTAGACGGCGCGCATATCGCCGACACGTTGCGCCAGCTTGATCCAAAGCGGACGTTGATCATCGTCGCGTCCAAGACGTTCACAACCATCGAGACCATGACCAATGCCCGCACGGCGCGCGCCTGGATGCAGGATGGTGGCGGCGATCCTGCAAAGCAGTTTGCAGCGGTATCAAGCGCGCTGGACAAAACTCATGCCTTTGGCATTCCGGAAGACCGTGTGTTTGGCTTCGCCGACTGGGTTGGGGGTAGGTACTCGGTCTGGGGTCCGGTTGGTTTACCTGTGATGATCGCGGTTGGTTCGAACGCCTTTGATGCGTTCCTGCGTGGCGGTCAGGCGATGGATCTGCACTTTCGTTCGGCCGACTGGATTGAAAACATGCCGGTTATGCTGGCGCTGGCTGGAATATGGCATCGTCAGGTTCAGGGGCACGCAAGCCGCGCAGTATTGCCTTATGACCAACGATTGCTGCGCTTACCTGCTTATTTCCAGCAATTGGAAATGGAATCGAACGGCAAGTCTGTGACGATGGATGGTTCTGACCTGACAGTGCCTTCAGGTCCGGTGGTATGGGGTGAGCCTGGCACAAACGGGCAGCACGCGTTTTATCAGCTGATCCATCAGGGAACAGACATCGTGCCGTGCGAGTTCATGGTGGCAGCCGAAGGGCACGAACCCGAACTGGCCCACCACCATCGTCTTCTGCTGGCCAACTGCCTGGCACAATCCGAGGCCCTGATGTGTGGTCGATCGCTGGATGAAGCGCGTGCTCGGATGGCTGAGAAGGGCCTGCAAGGTGACGAGTTGGAGCGGCAGGCACGGCACCGCGTATTCCCGGGCAACCGACCTTCAACCACGTTGATCTATCCAAAACTCACACCGTTTGTTCTGGGACAGATTATTGCACTCTATGAACATCGGGTGTTTGTCGAAGGTGTCTTGCTGGGCATCAACTCATTCGATCAATGGGGTGTCGAACTGGGCAAAGAGTTGGCGACGTCTCTGGGGCCGATTGTAGATGGCGAAGAAAGCGCAGCAGACAAGGATGGTTCGACGGCTGCCCTGATCGATTACGCATTGCGTCATCGGGGTTGAATTCCACAAAATGTTGCAACTTGCCTTTGCGGCAAGCTGCATTCTCTTATTGTCAGACAATTAAATGCTTGGCAGGCTTGTCCGTGGGAGACGCCTGTTAAGACTGCGCCCTTTGGCGGTGGGTCTAGGGCATAAACTGGTGCTGCCTGTCTGGGGCTGTGCTGACAAAGGGAGGATGCCCATGCTGGGACAGATGATGACGCAACCCATGTTGATTTCGTCATTGGTGGATCATGCCGAACGATATCACGGCCAGACTGAAATTATCTCGGTCGAAACAGATGGGGCCATCACGCAAACCAACTGGGCAACCATCGCTGTAAATGCGCGCCGGATGGCGTCAGCGCTCGGCAAGCTGGGCCTGGAGCCTCAGGACAGGGTGGGAACGTTAGCATGGAACAATCGCCGGCATCTGGAGATTTACTTTGCCACTTCAGGCGCCGGTTTTGTTTGTCATACGATCAACCCGCGCTTGTTCCCTGAGCAATTGGTTTACATCATCAACCACGCCGAAGACCGGGTTTTGTTCTTTGATGAGACGTTCATTCCGCTGGTAGCAGGAATTGCGGATCAGCTTACCGAGGTTCGCCACTTCGTTCTGATGGGACCGCGCAACGAAGCGGCGCTTGCGCAAATTCCCGGACTTCAGTTCTATGATGAACTAATCGAGACGGGGGATGTGGATTTCGTTTGGCCCAGCTTTGATGAAAACACCGCGTCCAGCCTTTGTTACACTTCGGGCACAACAGGGCATCCAAAGGGTGTCTTGTACTCGCATCGGTCCACGGTTCTGCACAGCTTTGCCTCGAATACACGAGACGTGATTGGGTATTCGGCGATGGATGTCGTTATGCCGGTTGTTCCGATGTTCCATGTCAACGCATGGGGGTCACCTTATGGCTGCGCCATGTCTGGCTCGCGAATGGTTCTTCCCGGTCCCGGACTGAACGGTGAGGCATTGGTCAATCTGATCGACACCTACGGTGTGACGCTCGCGATGGGTGTTCCGACGATCTGGCAGGGCCTGCTGGCTCATGCCGCCACATCCGGAGCGAAACTGGCCAGTCTGGAGCGTACGGTGATTGGCGGTGCGGCTTGCCCGCCTTCGATGATTGAAACATTCCGCGAGACCTATAGCGTTGATACCGTGCATGCCTGGGGCATGAGCGAGATGAGCCCTCTGGGTACAACAAACTATCCTTTGGCCAAGCATCGGGATCTTCCGTTGGAAGAACAGCATCGGCTGCGCGAGAATCAGGGACGCCCCCCGTTTGGTGTTGAATTGAAGATTGTGGACGATGACGGGAATGACCTGCCCAATGACGGTGTCACGCAGGGCGACCTGATGGTGCGCGGGCATTGGGTGCTGGACAGCTATTTCCATTTGCAAGATCAGAGTCTGCTGAAGGACGGCTGGTTTGCAACCGGGGATGTGGCGACGCTGGATTCGGATGGTTTCATGACGATCCGAGATCGTTCAAAGGACATCATCAAATCCGGGGGCGAATGGATCAGCTCGGTAGAGCTTGAGAACATTGCCGTGGCGCATCCCAAACTTGCCACCGCTGCAGTCATCGGGGTGCCGCATCCAAAATGGGATGAGCGGCCTTTGTTGGTTGCAGTCAAAGCCGATGGGGAAGACCCAACATCAGAGGAACTGCTTGAATTCTTTGATGGAAAGATTGCCAAATGGCAGGTTCCGGACAAGGTGGTTTTTGTGGATGCCTTGCCTTTGAACGCAACGGGGAAGGTGCTGAAACGCACCCTGCGGGCAGATTTTGCGGATGCTCTGACACCCTGATCTGTGAGATATGGAAGAATGGCTCCGGCGGTAGGGATCGAACCTACGACCAATTGATTAACAGTCAACTGCTCTACCGCTGAGCTACGCCGGAACGGTTCGCGCCGTATAGCAATCTGGATCTGACACGTCCAGAGGGGGATCGAGTTTTTTGAGTGAAAATTTCTCGGATGTTTGGTGCTGCGAATAGACTGCGATACGTTCGGAATGCAATTGGCTGAGAATCGAACCCCTCGGCACTAAACAAAGGAGTGTTCGCAGTATCTCGGCATACTGTTTCCGGGTCATCAAGCTTTCGACCACGATATCATTTCCAAAAGCAAGTCCGGAAACTGCGGTCCATTAAACCTTCATTTATCAAGCCCAAATTAGCAAGAATGAAAGAAGACATGCAGATACATTCGTCATTTGAACATTTGTCTACTCATATGCAATACGTTGAGAACTCGGAGGATCTGAGTTCACTTCCTGCTGCTTTCGACGCCATCAGACCTCTTGGACTTGAGGATTTTGGGGCAATTCTCTGGGCCATGCCGGATCAGAAATTTCCAAAACTCTCTGAGGCCCTGCCGAAGATGGCAACCGAAGATGTTCAGAACTTATGGACCGGTGCATCCGGCTTTCGTTTGCTGGAGCAAAGTCTGAGTTTCGTGCGAGCCTGTGCCGCAAGCTATGCGAGCGCGCAGAACCGAGGCTTGGCGGGCCAGAAGATTCTGGATTTTGGCTGCGGATACGGTCGATTTCTCAGGTTGTTTTCCTACTTCTCAGACGAAGTCTATGGTGTGGATCCGTGGGATAAGTCTATCGAGCAATGCCAGGCTGCGGGCTTTGGCGACAGGGTTAAGCTTTCGGAGGCAGTCCCCGAAGACCTTCCGTTTGATGGACCGTTTGAGTTCATTTTCGCATTTTCAGTATTTACCCATCTCAGCGAATCAAGCACCCACGCATGTTTGAATGCGCTACGTGCCGTTGCTGCAGATGACGCCTTGTTCATGCTTACTTTGCGACCGATCGAATTCTGGGACGTTGCAATGGCAGGACATACCCATCTCACCTCTGATCCGAAGAAAATGAAGCAGTGCATTAAGGATCATCGCGAAAATGGCTTTGCCTATTATTGTACTGACCAGGTGGCGAGTCCGAATTATGGCGACACATCGATTTCGATGGAATGGCTTGCCAACAATGTGTCTGGGTGGGAAGTGGTTTCGGTCGACCGCTCTCTGAAAGATCCATACCAACGCTACGTTATGTTACGCGCGATCTGATCTTGATGCGCGGGCACGCAACGGATGTACTCGTAGGCGGTGACCCGACATAAGTTGAGCCCTAAAACAGAGCACGGTTCCCCAATTTAGAGGCACCCGGTTTGCAGGATATACCGCTGCTAACACTAAGGTGTTTTCATATGCATAAATTGGCTCCGGCGGTAGGGATCGAACCTACGACCAATTGATTAACAGTCAACTGCTCTACCGCTGAGCTACGCCGGAACTGAGGGGCGTATAACAACCCGAATTTTCGGCGTCCAGAGGGGAAGCGCGCAGATTTGAAAATTTTTTGTCCACTTCACGCCAGTCGTTTGAAAACCGCGTCAGAGGCCAGTGTTCCAATTGGGCTCACCAAAGATCTGCCTGTCAAATCAACGAGATGGGCAAATACATTTCGTTCGGCTGCAGGAAGTAGTGCAGCAGGCGTGTCGGTATAGATCCGCTCGGCCAGTTGTCGTGCAGTTCCCTGAGCCTGCCCCAAGGCTTCCAGAATTTGTGCTTCACGACCAAGCCGGTGTTGAATCAACCAATCCAACCGACCGGAAGTGTCGGAGATAGGAGCTCCGTGGCCGGCGTGGAAAACCGACCATTTTCGTGCACGCAGCCTGTGACAGGCATTCATGAAATCTGTCAGATCTCCATCAGGAGGTGAAACCAGAGAACTTGCCCATCCCATGACGTGATCGGCGGTAAAGCAGGTGTCACCCCAAGCTAACGCGATGTGGTTACCCAGATGGCCCGGTGTGTGAATCACCTCCAGACTCCAATCGCTGCCTTCAACGGTTTCTCCATCAGCAAGCTCAATATCGGGCCGAAAATCCGTATCAATACCTTCGCCACCTCCGGCGAGACCTTGTTTGGCCAGCATCGTCATGACTTCGCTACGACCTGCTTGTGGCCCGCCGAAAGCCAGAACCGGAGCGCCGGTACGAGCAGCCAGCGGGGCTGCAAGTGGTGAATGGTCCAGATGGCTGTGGGTCACAAGGATATGGCTGATCTTTTGCCCCGGCTGCAACGCGTCGAGAATCGCGTCCATGTGCGCGTCATCGAGTGGGCCGGGATCAATGACCGCGATGTCCTGTTCACCTAACAAGTAGGTATTTGTACCGCGAAATGTCATCGGCGACGGGTTGGGCGCCACAATACGTCTGAGACCCGGTTGCAATTCGACTGCAAGACCATGAGGCGGATTGAAATCATTGGGCAATTGCATTCTGTACTCTTCCTCTTGCCGGAGCAGCCCGCTAGGTTTAGCGCATGTCCGCACGATGGCTCAAACCCTATATGCCGCGCAGCCTGTATGCCCGGGCCGCGCTGATTCTGGCTCTGCCAGTGATCGTCGTCCTGCTGGTCGTCGCGATTGCCTTTCTGCAAAAACATCTGGAGGACGTGACCGGGCAGATGGTGCGAACCGCCTCACGTGAAGTGAACTTGATCCTTGATGTGATGCGGGGAACCGAAAGTCAGCAGCAAGCAATCGCCGCGGCGCGTCCCGATTTGTCAGCCCTGCAAATGAGGGCTCAATTTCTTGATCCAAATGAGCAACCGGTTAGTGGTTATGGTCGCTGGTACGATTTCATCGCGCCTCAGATCGAAAAGGAGTTGGATGAACTGGTTCCGGGCATTCAAGCTGTCGCTCTGCCCAACAGTCAGGACGCCAAACTTTTCATTGCGACTCATCTCGGAGTTTTAGAGCTGACATTTGATCGACGCAGGCTGTCGCCTGCAGCTCCGCATCAGTTGATCGTTACGATGTTGTTTTTTGCGATCCTGATGACCTCGATCTCATTTCTCTATATGCGAAACCAGCTTCGGCCGATCACGCGGCTGGCCAAAGCGGCGCAAGCATTCGGGCGTGGGCGGATCGTTCCCTATTCACCTAGCGGAGCAGTCGAGGTAAGGGCAGCCGGAAGCGCGTTTCTGGATATGCGGGCGCGAATTGAACGACAAATCGAACAGCGTACCCGGATGCTTTCCGGGGTCAGTCACGATCTGCGAACGCCACTGACGCGGCTAAAGCTGGGACTGGCGATGATGCCCGAAGAGGAAGCCGCGCCGTTGCTGCGAGACGTGAATGAGATGCAGTCGTTGCTGGATGCATTTCTGGATTTTTCACGCGGGGCGTCTGAGAGTGAGCCCGAAGAAGTCGATGCCGAAGTGCTTGTGTCTCAGATCGTGCGTGATGCCAACCGCGCGGGCTATGATGTCGAACTGGTGTCGACCGAAGGGCAGGGGCTGTCAATGTTGCGCCCGGTTTCGATTCGTCGCGCTCTTGAGAATCTGATCGGAAACGCGGTGCGCTACGGCAACCGGGCAGAGGTTAGCCTGTCCCTGACGCCAAAGTCATTGCGAATCCGTGTGGAAGACGATGGGCCCGGTATCCCGCCTGAGCAGCGTACAGAGGCGGTTAAACCGTTTTCACGCCTTGACCCGGCCCGGAATCAGAATCAGGGAACCGGCGTTGGGCTCGGGCTGGCAATCGTTGCAGATATTGCCCGTGCACATGGCGGAACGCTGCGCTTGGCAAAAAGCGAGCGTATGGGCGGATTGTGTGCAGATATCATCATTGGGCGGTGATTTGGTAGGCCCGGAGGGACTCGAACCCCCAACCAAAGCGTTATGAGCGCTCTGCTCTAACCAATTGAGCTACAGGCCCGCCTGAGCGCCTTGGGTACCACGATGAATGCCCGCGTCAAGCCTGACCGTTGCAACAGAGCGCACAATCGACTAACCCGCGCAAAAGCACTCATGAGGGAAATGCCATGACAGCGGGCAAGAACGGCATCACATATGCCGATGCGGGCGTCGATATCGATGCAGGAAACGCTTTGGTCGACCGGATCAAGCCTGCGGCAAAGAGGACGAACCGTCCCGGCGTGATGAGCGGGCTGGGCGGTTTCGGAGCGTTGTTCGATCTCAAAGCTGCGGGATATGAAGACCCGATTCTGGTTGGCGCTACAGATGGTGTTGGGACCAAGCTGCGAATTGCCATCGATACAGGTGTCGTCGACGGGGTTGGTATTGATCTGGTTGCGATGTGCGTCAACGACCTGATTTGTCAGGGTGCTGAGCCTCTGTTCTTTCTGGACTATTTTGCGACAGGCAAACTCGACACAGACACCGCAGCACGGATCATCGAAGGTATCGCCGAAGGCTGTGCGCAATCTGGCTGTGCTCTGATCGGTGGCGAAACCGCCGAAATGCCGGGCATGTATCCTGATGGTGACTTCGATCTGGCCGGATTCTCTGTTGGCGCGATGGAGCGTGGGGCAGATCTTCCAGATGGCGTCGAGCCGGGCGATGTTCTACTGGGGCTGGCTTCAAACGGAGTGCATTCGAACGGGTATTCTCTTGTCCGCAAACTGGTCGAGCTGTCGGGTCTTGGCTGGGACGCAGACTCACCGTTCAGTGACGGATCACTCGGCGAAGCTCTGCTGACCCCAACGCGTCTTTACGTCAAACCTGCGCTTGCAGCGATCCGGGCAGGGGGCGTGCACGCGCTGGCCCATATCACCGGGGGCGGTTTGACGGAAAACCTGCCTCGTGTCCTGCCCGAGGGGCTGGGTGCAGAGATTGATCTAAACGCATGGGATTTGCCGCCGGTCTTTAAATGGATGGCCGAGACTGGTGGAATCGTCGAAGCGGAAATGCTCAAGACCTTCAACTGCGGCATCGGCATGATCGTCGTCTGCGCTGCAGATAAGGCCGATGATCTGGTAGCATTGCTGTCTGACGCAGGTGAAGCAGTTTCCCGAATTGGTACGGTAACAGAAACAGCGGGCGTTGCGTATTCGGGCCAGCTGTTGTGAGCCACAAGCGCGTTGCAATCCTGATTTCAGGGGGTGGTTCCAACATGGTGTCGCTGGTCGACAGCATGATCGGTGATCACCCGGCGCGTCCTTGTTTGGTTCTGGCAAATGATGCGGCCGCGGGCGGATTGCAGAAGGCAGCGGATCGAGGTGTCCAGACCGCCATCGTGGATCATCGCCCGTTCAAAGGAGACCGCGCCGCATTCGAAGCTGAATTGCTGAAACCTATCCTTGATGTACAACCGGATGTAGTCTGCCTTGCGGGTTTCATGCGTGTTCTTACCGGCGATTTCGTTTCACAGTTTCAGGGACGGATGCTGAACATCCACCCGTCGCTGTTGCCCAAATACAAGGGTTTGAACACCCACGCGCGTGCAATTGAAGCGGGCGATGCCGAACACGGATGCACGGTGCATGAGGTGACGGCTGCACTGGATGACGGCCCGATATTGGGGCAGGCGCGAGTGCCAATTGAGATTGGCGATACACCTGAAACCTTGGCTGGCCGAGTGCTGGGCTACGAGCATCAACTCTATCCTGCTGTCTTGCGGCGCTTTGTGTGTGGCGACAAGACACCTGTTCTGCTGCCCTAAGAAGTTCTGGGTGATTTACACTCGCCCGTTATTCGGCCTATTGTCGCCCGTATCGCTCGGGACGAGGATATTTTAACGGGCATATACAAGAACAAGAGCAAGAATAGTACGGCGCATGAAAACCCTGACGACGACGACAGAGCTGGCTGAATTCTGCAAGTCCGCTGCTGAATATCCCTATATCACAGTAGATACTGAGTTCCTGCGCGAACGCACCTATTATTCAAAGCTCTGCTTGGTTCAGCTTGCGGTTCCGTCTGAAGACGAAGACAGTGCAGTTCTGGTCGACCCTCTGGCCGAGGATATGTCGCTGGAACCGCTTTTTGAGTTGTTCAAAAACGAAAACGTCGTGAAGGTTTTTCACGCTGCGCGTCAGGATCTTGAGATATTCTGGGTCGAAGCCCAGGTGTTTCCCAAACCGCTGTTTGACACACAGGTTGCCGCAATGGTGTGCGGCTTTGGTGAACAGGTTGGTTACGAGACACTGGTCCGGAAAATCTGCAAGCAGGGGTTGGATAAAACCTCCCGCTTTACCGATTGGTCGCGCCGTCCTCTGAGCGATGCACAAAAAACCTATGCGCTTGCAGACGTGACACATCTGCGCCGGATCTATGAATTTCTGGCCGCCGAGTTGCAAAAAACCAATCGTAACCATTGGGTGGCTGAAGAACTTTGTATTCTGACGGATTCGGCGACCTACGATGTGCGCCCCGAGGAAGCTTGGCGTCGGGTCAAGACACGCACAAACTCGGCGAAATTTCTGGCTGTCGTTAAAGAACTTGCTGAGTTTCGTGAGGCCTATGCCCAGCAAAACAATGTCCCACGCAGCAGGGTCTTTAAAGACGATGCTCTGATTGAATTGGCATCTACCAAACCCAAGTCGCCTTCTGATTTGGGTGGTTCCCGCTTGCTTCTGCGAGAAGCGCGCAAGGGCGCGATTGCTGATGGTATTCTGAAGGCAGTAAAGCAGGGCGTCCAGTGTCCGGCCGATCAACTGCCAAAGCTGGATAACAGTCGGGACAAGTTGAAGGTTAATCCGGCACTTGCCGATTTGCTGCGCGTATTGCTGAAATCCAAAACCGAAAGCTCAGGCGTGGCTGCAAAACTGATTGCAACAAGCTCTGACCTCGATCAGATCGCAGCTGGTGAACGAGACGTTCCGGCAATGTCAGGTTGGCGTTTTGAAGTATTTGGTGAAGACGCCCTGAAATTATGCGAAGGCAAGATCGCGCTGGCCGCCAAGGGGCAGGTCGTGCGCGTCGTGGCGCTGTGACGCCGCAATTAGCGGCGTCGTGATTCCAAGGCGTTTTGCTGGCCGACAACACGGACGAGACGAATCCCTTCGAGATCCTGAAGACTTACGGTGGCTGCATCCGAGACCATGCGGGATTGTACCGTGCCTTGTTGGGTCGAGTATTTTGGGTAATTCACGCGGAACATAAATTCGAGAATTCCGTTCTTACGGTTCTCTTCAGAATCCACCAGACGAAGATGCGCATTATAGGCGCCCTGTCGAACAGCCGTTCCAGCAGAATAGATGATCGCACCGGTCGGCGTCGGATCAATTCGCAGTTCATCGATAGTTGCGATGAGAATGCTGGTATCTTCATCCTCTTTCTTCGCAAAGAGTCCAGTACCACTGCTTTGCTTTGGCACAAGGGCGTCAGCTGCATCAGGTGATGTGTTGACGGGGGCAGGTGTGCTGCTGCCAAACCAGTTAGTGGGGTTTACCCTCGAGTTGCGCCAGCTGTTGCAGGCGGACAGGGTTAACGTGGCAACCAGAAGAACGGAAAGAGTTTTTTGCATGGCCCCAGAGCTTTGAGCAATATTACGTGCATTGGGTTAGCGCAAAATCGATGGCTTGAAAAGCCACGCTTGGGGCTGGACAGCAGCGTATCAGCGACATAGGTCACGAACTGTGATCAAAACCTAAGGAGTGCCGCAGTATGGCAACGCCTGCCTTTGAAGAAATCGTCGATGATTTCGAATTTTTGGAGGACTGGGAAGACCGGTACCGCCATGTCATCGAGCAGGGTAAAGCCATGGAGCCTCTGGACGATGCGCTGAAAGTTCCTGCGACCAAGGTCAACGGGTGTGCCAGTCAGGTCTGGCTGCATCCGATGATTAATGCGGGTATATTTCGTTTCGATGGCGATAGTGACGCCTTGATCGTGCGTGGCCTGATAGCGGTTCTTCGTGCCCTTTATAATGATCTTCCCGTGGCAGACGTGCCGGCAGTCGATGCAGGTGCAGAGCTTGCTAGGCTGGGTTTGAACGAACACCTGTCTGCGCAACGATCGAATGGGTTGCGAGCGATGGTTGATCGTATCCGGGACGTGGCGCGCGAAAACGCCTAAATTCCATTAGCGTTAGTGCGCTTCGATTCAGCTTGAGGGACGCGTGCCCTTAGCCCAGCTTGTAAGCGTGTTCTCCAGATCCCCATAACCGGTAAAGCGACGCTCGAACTCAAGCCCCATGCGTTCGGCACATTCCTGAGCTCGTTGCGTTAACACCGGGTCATCCACCTGAGCCTGGTAGATCAGCTTGGTGTAATTGCCAAAATACATTTCGCGTAGCTCCGGGTGCCGATCCAGGCCCAGAGGTTTCCAAACGAAGGCATCGAATTGTCGGGCCAGAAAGTCAGTCAGGTAGAACGCCGTGGTTTCATCATCTCCACGCTCCGCAAACGCCTGATTTCCTTCGAAGAAGGAATAGCAATGCGGTCCCTGAACCATCTCGACACCCAGCCGTTCACAGGCCTGCTGCAATAGACCGCCGGTACCACAGTCCGCATAGACGACAAAAATCTTGTCATAGTCATCCCGGTGCTTGGCGACCGCATCTTCGACGGCTTGGGTAATGCGCTCTGGGTAAACATGCAGAATGGCAGGTAAACAGGTCAGCGCCATATGTTCCCAGCCATTGCGCTCTTTTAGATCAAGAATCTCACGCGCAAGCGCACCGCAGGCGATCAGCAAAATACGCTGCTGCGTATCATCGCTGACATAGCCTTGTGTCGTCAGGCTCTCATCATCTGGCAGGTCGGTCGATTGCATGGTCCGTTTCCCGGTCGAGGCTGTACCAGAAGACGATCTTTGGCGAATTAGGGCAAGCCCCGTTCCGACATCTCGCGTCAGGCCACCGACGCGCGCGTTTCAAACGCGCTCAGGGACGGTCGAGCTGACGGACCATAAGAGGCAAGCCCTTGTGTCGAAAGTTCAGGGAATAGAGACAATATCTCTTGTCGGGCGTCATTTTCCAGACTGTTCCAACTCATTACACCCGGATGGAAGCTTTCGCTTGGGCAGCCTTCTGCCCAAACAATTTCATGCTGGTCGAACATGAGGTGATAATAAGTGACCAAGCCACCCGTCTTGAGGATGACGGACTCTCCATCAAGCAGCTGCTTTGCAGGCGCCAAAGCTTCAGAGTAACCGGTGTTCAGTTCCACACGCCAATCGCTGATGAGCATTCGGTGTTGTTGCGATACCAGCAGATCGCGTCGGTTACCCATCGTTCCTTTCTTGATCAAAACAGGAGAGAACGATCCCTTGGCACGTACGGTACGACGGCCGATCCAACGTATGGGCTGCATGCCATGATCGAGCGTCTGGACCATGTCTCCAACCTGCAACTTCTCAACCGGAACTTCCCCCTGATTGGTTTCGATCTGGGTTCCCAGCGTGAAACAGGTCACCAGGTCCCAGCTTTCACGGCTGCCAGTCAGACCCGAAAAGTTGTTTCCATTCAGGCTGTTGAAGGTGATCGATCTGATCCCGCCGGCTTCGAGCGTTGCCTGATCGGCATTGTCCGAGAATTCAGGCATCAGATACGTATTGCCATTGGTATCTTGAGCCACAACAGCGGTTATGTTTGCTGTTGTTCCATCAATATAGGTGATCGTCGCATTGTAGATCGATGTGCCATCAAAGGTCTGGGCCGGCCCGCCGTCGATCGAAAACTGCTCCGGTGGAGAGTTATCCATTTCATAGACGGTCCCGGAGAGGCTGACCGGGCTCCATGTCACAGCATTGTTCAGAAGGGCATTGCCAGGTCCACCAAATGTCTGACCAACCAAGGCTGACGCGTTTTCGGCAATATTATTGCCTTCGACGGTATCAATATCAGCAAGAACACCAAGCGAGATGGCTGTAAATGTAGTGGGCACGGTAACCTCGAAACTAAAGTAACGCCTTGTACTAAATAATCTCCTGAAATTTTGTAAAGATGTTTTTTAAGAGGAAATCTTTACTCTCGGGAAATTGAAAAGGCCGCCCTGAACGGGCGGCCTTTAGAATTTTCGCTGTTGCTCAATCAGCCTGCCAGCTGATTGTGCTTGCGAGATACAAAGTCCTTGGCGGTTTCAACTGCGACTGCCGCATCACGGCAATATGCGTCGGCACCGATGGCTTTGCCGAATTCTTCGTTCAGAGGCGCGCCGCCAACCAGAACGATATAGTCGTCACGAACGCCTTGCTCGACCAGAGTATCGATGACGACTTTCATGTAAGGCATAGTGGTGGTCAGCAGAGCGGACATGCCCAGGATGTCGGGTTCTTCGGTTTCCAGAGCTTCGAGATAGTTTTCGACCGGGTTGTTGATACCGATGTCGACAACTTCGAAACCTGCGCCTTCCATCATCATCGAAACAAGGTTTTTGCCGATGTCGTGGATGTCACCTTTCACTGTACCGATGACCATCTTGCCGACGCGCGGTGCGCCAGTTTCAGCCAGCAGGGGCTTGAGGATCGTCATACCGCCCTTCATGGCGTTCGCCGCCAGAAGAACCTCGGGAACAAACAGGATGCCGTCGCGGAAATCGTGTCCAACGATGGTCATGCCGCCAACCAATGCCTTGGTCAGGATGTCATACGGCGCCCAACCACGTTCGAGCAGGATGTTCACGCCTTCTTCGATCTCTTCTTTCAGACCGTCGTAAAGGTCGTCAAACATCTGTTCGACGAGTTCATCGTCGTTCAGTTCGGACAGGACGATGTCTTCTTCATCGGACATGGGTCATTTCCCTGAGCTAAATGGGCCCTTGGCCCGTAGGTGGCAATTTTTTCCGTTTTGGCCATTTCGCCGCATCTAGACTGTGACGATTGCGACCAAGGTCGTTCTGGGACCGACCTTTAAGGCAAAATCTGTCGCATCTCGACAGAATTATTTGCAAGATCATTCTGCATTCGCTTCACGTTCGCTCTCGGTGCCAATGTGAACGGGCGTCTCACATCCCCATTCTACAGATGGCTGTTCCTATTGCTGAAGGACCTTAATGGGTTTACACCTGTTGATGAGAACAAAGGTGGAACATATGCTCAATCAGATAAATGTTGTGGGTAGGGGGGCCGTGTCCAATTCTGCAGGCAGGTTCGAGCAATATGCCAGCGAAGCTACAGATGACGGCTGGGAAATTGATGAGGAGTTGCCCCCGCTGCGCACCGAAGTACGTGATGAGGTGGCCAGAACTTTTATCACCTACAATCGCTCTCCTGATCTTCCATTCGATCGATCGATCAATCCCTACCGGGGCTGCGAACACGGGTGCGTGTATTGCTTTGCGCGACCTACACACGCCTATCTTGGCCTGTCTGCCGGATTGGATTTCGAAACAAGATTGATTGCACGACCGAACGCGGCTGGTGTTCTGCGTCGCGAGCTTTCTGCGCGTTCGTACAAAGTCGCTCCTGTTGCCTTGGGTACAAATACAGATCCGTACCAACCAATTGAGAAGGCGCGCGGAATCACAAGGGACTGCCTAAGCGTATTGCAGGATTTTCAGCATCCGATCGCTATTGTCACTAAGGGAACGCTGATCGAGCGGGATCTGGATATTCTGGCGCCAATGGCAAGTCAGGGGTTGGTGCGTGTTGGGATATCATTGACGACACTGGACGCGGATCTTTCCCGAAAGATGGAGCCGCGCGCGCCTTCGCCGAAACGTCGCCTGCGCATGATTCGACGATTGACGGAGGCGGGGGTGCCGGTGCGGGTCATGACATCTCCAGTTGTTCCGGGTCTTACGGATCACGAACTGGAGAATCTATTGGAGGCCGGTTGTGACGCCGGTGCTGACTCGGCCAGTTGGATCATGTTGCGGTTGCCACGAGAGGTTTCTCAGCTTTGGCAGGAGTGGCTTGAAGTGCACGAACCCAACCGTGCAGCCAAGGTCATGGCGCGCCTTCGCGAGATGCATGGTGGCAAGGATTATGACCCACGCTGGGGTCACAGAATGCGGGGCGAGGGCGTTTATGCCGAAATGATAGCCAAACGTTTCAAGACAACTGTCGAGCGTTTGGGGCTAGCTACCAAGACGCCTGCACTGAGATGCGATCTGTTTGCGAAACCACCGCAGGTTGGTGATCAACTCGATCTTTTCTAAACAAAAAAAGCCCCGGAGATTTCCGGGGCTTTTGTTCAGGTTTGTAACCGATCAGCGATTTTCGATATCGACGTAATCGCGTGTGGTTTCGCCCAGATACAGCTGGCGCGGACGACCGATCTTATTTTGTGGATCGGCGATCATTTCTTTCCACTGGCTGACCCAGCCAACGGTGCGCGACAGCGCGAAGATCGGCGTGAACATCGATGTTGGGAAGCCCATCGCCTCGAGAATGATGCCCGAATAGAAGTCTACGTTCGGGAACAGTTTTTTCTCAACGAAATACGGATCTTCCAGCGCTTGTTTCTCGAGCGCTTTCGCAACCTGTAGTTTGGGATTGTTTTCGATACCGAGCAGATCCAGAACCTCGTCGGCGGATTGCTTCATCACCTTCGCGCGCGGGTCAAAGTTCTTATAGACGCGGTGACCAAAGCCCATCAGACGGAACGGGTCGTTCTTGTCTTTGGCGCGCTCGATGTATTCAGGGATGTTGTCGACACTTCCGATCTGCTCGAGCATCTCCAGACATGCCTGGTTGGCGCCACCATGGGCAGGACCCCAGAGGCAAGCGATACCTGCAGCGATACACGCAAACGGGTTTGCACCCGAAGACGAAGCCAGGCGAACGGTCGAAGTCGAAGCGTTCTGCTCGTGGTCTGCATGCAAGGTAAAGATGCGGTCCATCGCACGGCTCAGGATCGGGTTGACCTCATAATCCTCGGCAGGAACGGCAAAGCACATGCGCAGGAAGTTCGAGGCATAATCCAGATCGTTGCGCGGATAAACAAAGGGCTGACCGATGTGATACTTGTAAGCCCATGCCGCGATGGTCGGCATCTTCGCGATCAGGCGATGCGACGCGACCTCACGCTGATGCGGATCCGAAACGTCGGTTGAATCGTGGTAGAAGGCCGACATTGCACCAACCACACCCACCATGATCGCCATGGGGTGCGCGTCACGACGGAAACCACGGTAGAAGTACTGCATTTGCTCATGCAGCATGGTGTGGCGCGTGATAGTGGTTTCGAATTCCTCGAGGTCTTTCGCTACAGGCAGCTCTCCGTACAGCAGCAGATAGCATACTTCGAGGAAGTGCGATTTCTCAGCCAGCTGATCGATCGGATATCCGCGGTGCAGAAGCTCACCTTTTTCACCGTCGATGTAAGTGATCGTGCTGTCGCAGCTCGCAGTCGATGTGAAACCGGGGTCATAGGTGAATACGTCAGCCTGACCATAAAGCTTCCGGATGTCGATGACATCTGGCCCGGCTGTTGGTGAGTGAACCGGCAATTCGTAGGTTTTGCCATGGACAGTCAGGGTCGCTTTTTGTTGGCTCTCGGTCATGGTTGTCCCTTCCTCAATCTTACGCATGTCGGTTCGCTGACCGACATAGCGGGCAACGGCTGCGCGCGGGCGCGCAGTCCGGGTGTTAGCGGAGCAGCGTTACCCGAATGTGAAGACCAGGTTTATGTCGCTGCATCAGAAAGTCGCGCCAGGCTTTCTTCACGTCCCAGCACGAGCATCATGTCAAATACCGAAGGTGTTACTGCCCGGCCTGCCAATGCCGCCCGAAGGGGGCCTGCTAACTTGCCGAACTTTAGCCCTTTCGCTTCTGCAAACGAATTCAGGGCTTCCTCCAGTTCGCTTCGCGTCCAGCTAACATTTTGCAGCTGCGGCGTCAATTCCTTCAGTATACCATCGGATACAGAGTCGAGCGCCTTTTTCGCTTTTTCATCCGGATCAATTGGCCGAGATGTCAGCACAAAATGCGCTTTTTCAAGCAGTTCTGGAAAAGTTCGGGCGCGATCCTTGAGGCAATACATCGCACGCACCAGATCACCAGATTGTGTTTCAGTCAAAGCAGGAAGATCTGCTGCCGCCAGATAGCCAGTAATTTCCTTCTGCAGTGCAGCATCGTTTGAAATGGCAATGTGTTGTCCACACAGGTTTTCCAGCTTTTTCAAATCGAAACGGGCAGGGCTCTTGCCTATTCCATCCAGATCAAACCACTCTCTGGCCTGCTCATCCGTGAAGAACTCGTCGTCTCCGTGGCTCCAGCCCAAACGCGCCAGATAATTGCGCATGCCAGCGGCCGGATACCCCATAGCCTGATATTCCTGCGCACCCAAAGCACCGTGGCGCTTGCTCAGTTTTTTGCCATCAGGCCCATGAATCAGCGGAATGTGGGCCCAGACTGGGACATCCCAACCCATCGCCTCGTAGATCATCATCTGACGCGCAGCGTTGTTTAGATGATCATCGCCACGAATGACGTGAGTAACACCCATATCGTGATCGTCCACCACTACGGCCAGCATGTAGACGGGCGTGCCGTCCGAACGTAGCAGAACCATATCATCCAGCTGATCGTTGCGGATCGTAACGTCGCCTTGGACCTGATCACGAATTACGGTCGAGCCTTCTTTTGGCGCCTTTATCCGAACGACAAATGGCAGGTCGGGGTGGCTGGCGGGGTCCGCATCACGCCATGGGCTTTGGAACAAAGTCGACTTACCTTCTTCCCGAGCCTGCTCCCGAAACGCAGAAATCTCGTCCTGAGTGGAGAAGCACTTGTAGGCTTTGCCTTCAGCCAGCAGTTGATGGGCAACTTCCGCATGACGGTCAGCGCCTTCGAACTGACTGATCACTTCGCCATCATGATCCAAACCCAGCCATTCCATACCCTGCAGGATCGCCGCTGTGGCTTCTGGGGTTGAACGTTCACGATCCGTGTCTTCGATACGCAACAGGAACTTACCGCCGCGGCCACGTGCATAAAGCCAATTAAACAGCGCGGTACGTGCGCCACCGATGTGCAGAAAGCCAGTGGGTGAAGGGGCAAAACGGGTGACGACCTGATCGGACATAGTGTTGATTAACCTTTTGGTAACCGTGTCGGGCATAGTGTTGGCGCCTGTCTAACGAGCCCGAAGGACGGGGGCAACCATGCGTGTTCTTGCACGGATTGAGGTCGCGTTGCTGAACCAGCGCGGACATCTGTTTCCCTGGTCTCCGGTCTGTCTGGCAATTGGCATAGGACTGTATTTCGGCCTCACATTCGAGCCGAACCAGCAGTTCTACTACGGCGTTGCTGCCTCAGGTTTGTTCGCGATCTGGGCTTACCGCCGTTTGCCTGTTGCCTGGGCTCCGTTGGCAATTGGGGGGGCGCTTGTCGCTGCTGGTTTCTTACTGGCTGGTACCCGTGCCCATATGGTCGCAGAACCGGTCTTGCAATGGCGCTACTACGGACCTGTTGAGGGGAGGGTCGTTGCGCTGGACCGCTCTGCCTCGGATGCGCTGCGGATTACACTGGACGGTGTGCGGATCGGGGATGTACCCAAAGACCGTCGTCCGCAGCGCATCCGGTTGTCCTTGCATGGTGGTTCCACACCGCTGGAGCCGGGGCAGAGAATTATGACGACGGCCTACCTGTCACCACCACAAGGACCTGTGGAACCCGGTGGCTTTGATTTCCGTCGGCATGCATGGTTTCAGAAACTGGGTGCTGTTGGCTATACGCGTGTTCCGGTGCTGACCGTCGCACCTGCATCCATGGGTCAGCGCGGTGTTCAGATTACCGCATGGCGCATGGCAATTTCACAGCGCGTTCGATCCATATTACCGGGCGAGGTGGGTGGTTTCGCGGCTGCGGTTACGACCGGGGATCGAAGCGGCATGGGGCAGAACACTCTGGGCGCTCTTAGAATGTCGAATCTTGCGCACCTGCTCGCAATCTCTGGCCTACATATGGGGCTGTTGACCGGGTTTGTGTTTGTCGCGTGTCGAATTGGGTTTTCTGCAGTTCCAGTCTTGGCGTTACGGCTGCCGGTTCGAAAACTCGCAGCAGTCTGTGCGTTAATTGCCGCAACAATCTACTTGGTTCTATCTGGTGGTAACGTCGCAACAGAACGCGCTTATGTCATGGTCTCTGTCATGTTTGGCGCAGTGTTGATTGATCGCAGGGCGATTTCTTTGAGAGCCGTAGCGGTGGCCGCGATCATCGTCCTTTTTCTGCGTCCAGAATCATTGCTAAGCCCCGGTTTTCAAATGTCATTTGCAGCCACTACAGCCCTGGTTTCGATATTCGGAGGGCTTCGCGATTTTGGTCGAATCCCCGGGCCGAAATGGCTCCGACCAGTAGGGGGCGTGCTGCTATCTTCTGCCATAGCCGGACTCGCTACCGCTCCGGTGGGGGCAGCACATTTCAATACAATGGCTCACTATGGATTGCTGGCTAACATGCTCGCGGTACCGGTCATGGGCACGATCGTTGTTCCTGCGGCCGTGGTCGCAGCGCTTCTGGCTCCATTTGGGCTCGAAGTGTTGGCCCTGTGGGTGATGGGGTTAGGTCTCGGATGGATTATCGTAGTTGCGGACTGGATATCAGGTCTGGGTGGAGCCCAGGGATTTGTGGTCAGCCCGCCAGACTACGTCCTGCCGATGATGGCACTGGGGGCACTATGGCTGATTTTGTGGCGCGGAAGCGCGCGATGGGTAGGCGCTGTGCCCATCATCGGAGCTCTACTGCTGTGGGGGCAGGGAAACCGGCCTGATGTTTTGATCGCCGAGTCCGGTGGGCTGGTGGGTGTAATGACAGAAACAGGACGTGCATTGAGCAAGCAACGAGGGAGTGGGTTTGTTGCGACGGTTTGGTTGGAAAATGATGGTGACGGAGCGGATCAGTCAAAGGCCGCCAGTCGTTGGCCATCTGGCATCGACAAGGTTCAGAGATATTTGCTGAACGACAAGGAATTGGTTCACCTTACTGGTAAACGCGCAGCAAAAGAGTTTAGCGAGTGCAGCAGTGATCAAATCGTTGTTTCGGCAGTACCCGTGTCTTTGAACGGAGATTGCAAAATCTTCGACCCTGACTCGCTTTTGAAAACCGGAAGCCTTGCATTGTCACAGGGGGAAATACGCACAAGCGCTCAGGTAACCGGGCATCGGTTGTGGTCGCCCGTCCCAAGGGACGGGCACCAAATTCAATAGGTTCGGATCAGTCCAACCAAACGGCCTTGAACCTTAACCTTGTCTTCGGGAAGGACACGGGTTTCATACGCGGGATTTGCTGCTTCCAGCGCGATGGCGTGTCCACGTCGGAAGAACCTTTTCAGTGTGGCCTCCTGATCCTCGACCAAGGCCACAACGATGTCGCCATTGTCAGCAACGGTTGTTTCCCGGATCACAACGACATCGCCATCGTTGATCCCAGCGTCGATCATCGAATCCCCGCGAACTTCGAGCGCATAGTGATCGCCCTGACCGGACACCATCGACCCCGGAACCGCTACGCGATGCGATACGTGGCTGATGGCTTCGATGGGGACACCGGCTGCGATCCGACCCATTACAGGCAGTTCCATCGCATCGACAGTCACGGGTTCAAAATTGGCAGGGCGCGGCCCTGTAGGTCGATCACCTTCGATGACGCGAGGTTTGAAGCCGGCTGTTGGTTCGCCACCCAGACTTTCGGGAAGCTTGACGATTTCAATCGCCCTGGCGCGGTGGGCGAGACGCCGGATAAAGCCGCGTTCTTCAAGCGCAGTAATCAAACGGTGAATCCCGGATTTTGATCTCAGGTCCAACGCGATCTTCATTTCATCAAAGCTGGGCGGAACACCGTCCGCCTGAACGCGTTTGTGGATGAATTCCAGCAAATCCAACTGTTTCTTGGTTAGCATTGCTCACACCTCGTCGCTCATGCGTTTTCTTTTGTTCTACGCATGTTCACGTTTTGTGTCAACGGATTTGCCGTTTGGATCAGATTGGAAGGTACAAAACCTCTTCACCCGTGTGTCGTTCGGGGTCGTTTGGTTCTCGTACCAACAGAGCGTTTGCTTGCGCTAGAACGCTGAGCAGAGAACTGTCCTGATCGGGGCAAGCTCGGATACCGTTTTCATCAACGATTGCCCGCATATAGTGCTCGCGTGGGCCGTTTTTACCGATAGGCTCGCCAAGTTTGGCCCGACGAAATGCTGGGAGACCATGTTCCAAACCCAACATCCGTCTGACTAACGGCACCAGAAATAAATATCCGCAAACCATTGCGCTGACCGGATTTCCGGGCAGGCCGACCATGGCTGCATCCCCGAAACGTCCCGCCATCAAGGGTTTTCCCGGGCGCATCCTGATTTTGTAGAAAGAACGCTCCATCCCCAATGCCTGTGATACATCAGACACAAGGTCGTAATCCCCGACCGACGCACCACCAATCGTTACAACAAGATCGGCGCCAGCAGCCATTCCGAACGCGGTTTCAAGCGACGATGTTGTGTCTTTTGCGATGGGCAGAATGCGAACATGCGCACCCGCTTCTTCCAATAAGGCTTTGAGACCGAATGTGTTCGAGGCGATGATCTGATCGGGCCCGGGTGCCTCGCCGGGCATTACCAGTTCATCACCCGTTGAGATCAGGGCAATCTGCGGTTTCTGCGCAACGGGAACTGTCGCGATGTTCATAGCCGCCAGCAGCGCAAGATCCTCTGGCCGCAGTCGGCGCGGGGCAGTGATGATCGTGCCTTTGGTAAAATCCACACCCGCAGGGCGAATGTTGGTTTTTGTACCTGGATCATCGGTTATGGTGATCAAATCACCGCGACGATCGACATCTTCCTGAATTACAATAAAATCCGCGCCTTCCGGAACCGGTGCACCAGTAAAGATGCGAACAGCCTGGCCGGGACCAACAGGTTTATCAAACCGTTTTCCTGCAACTGCCTCGCCGACGACTTTGAACATGGCATGTAGTTCAACTTCGGTTGCTTTTACAGCATATCCATCCATCGAAGACGCAGCGAATGGAGGCTGGTCTCGCGTTGCCACAACATCTTGCGCCAAAATGCGACCAGAAGCTTCGGCAAGCGGAACCGTTTCGGCCGGTAGTGCAGAAACAAGTTCAAAAAGAAGGGTGCGCGCTTCTTCTACTGTAATCATTCCGCTTCGTAACGTCCTGACTTTCCGCCATCTTTCAAGATCACTCGGATGGCGCCAATTTCCATCGCTTTGTCGATGGCCTTGGTCATGTCGTAAACGGTGAGCGCTGCGGTCGATACCGCGGTCAAGGCTTCCATTTCAACACCGGTTTGTCCCGAAGTTTTTACCGTCGCTTCGATAAGAACGCCGGGAATATCGGGATCCAGAGTCAACTCGACGGCAACCTTGGTTACAGGCAGCGGATGACACAAAGGAATCAGGTCGGGCGTTTTCTTTGCTCCCATGATCCCTGCGAGACGTGCAATTCCAAGAACATCGCCCTTTTTAGCACGGCCTTCTGAAATGATATCAAAGGTTTCTCGCGCCATTTTAATGTGACCGGCAGCCACTGCGACACGATCCGTTACCTCTTTGTCAGAGACATCGACCATGTGGGCCTGACCTTTGGCATCGAAATGCGTCAGCGGCATCACATTACTCCGGGGATCAGCGGGTTCGCGAGCAGTTCATGGGTGGCGGCAGCAACATCATCCTGACGCATGAGGCTTTCACCAATCAGAAAGCACCGGGCGCCATAGCGGGCAATATCGGCCAGATCAGCAGGAGTGCTGAGACCACTCTCACACACGATTGTACGATCGCCCGGAACCAGTTTGGACAGCCGGCGCGTTGTATCAAGAGTTGTCTCGAACGTCTTGAGATTGCGGTTATTTATGCCAATCAAAGGGCTTTTGAGCTCAGCTGCACGCGCAAGTTCGTCCTCATCGTGGACTTCGATCAGAACATCCATGCCCCAGTCAAACGCTGTCTGCTCCAGTTCTGCAGCCAGATTATCTTCAACCGACGCCATGATGATGAGGATACAGTCAGCGCCCAAGGCACGTGCCTCGACCACCTGATAAGGATCATACATGAAGTCTTTGCGTAGCGCCGGCAGAGAGCAGGCATCGCGTGCGGCAGTCAGATACTCTTTTGCACCCTGAAAGCTGGGCGTATCCGTCAGGACAGACAGACAAGTAGCGCCGCCGTCTTCATAGGCTTTTGCCAGGGCTGGTGGATCAAAATCCGCGCGGATCAGACCCTTGGAAGGGCTGGCCTTTTTTACTTCGGCAATCAGGCCATAGCCTTGCCGCGTCGCACCTTGAAGGGCCTTTGCAAACCCGCGAACCTCAGATGCTTCGCGTGCGGCGGCTTCCATTTCTTCCAAAGGCTTACGGGCTTTGTCTGCCGCGACTTCCTCGAGTTTGTAGGCCTTGATTTTATCCAGAACAGTCTCGGTCATGCGGCTTCCTGTGTAATGCGGGCAAGTGCGGCGATCTTATCTTTAGCTTTGCCGCTGTCGATACTTTCAGCAGCTTTTTCAACACCTTCACGAAGGTCTTGTGCGGCATCAGCAACCACCAGAGCAGCAGACGAGTTCAGCAACACCGCGTCCCGGTAGGCCGATGGTGCGCCGTCGAGCAATGCCCGGAATGCCATCGCGTTCTCTTCGGGAGTTCCACCAACGATGTCTTCAAAGGGATGTACGGGCAGGCCTGCATCCTCCGGATGCAATTCGACCTCTCTCACACCACCATCTTCCAGTGCAGCAACCCAGCTAACGCCGGTAATTGTCAGTTCATCGGTTCCGTCCGAACCATGCACCAGCCATGCGTGCTCAGCTCCCAATAAGCCGAGTGTTTCGGCCATCGGTCTGATCAGATCCCTGCTAAATGCTCCGGTCAACTGGCGTCTGACACCTGCCGGGTTGGTCAGCGGCCCGAGAATGTTGAAAATCGTGCGTGTTCCCAACTCTTGCCGGGTTGGCATGACGTGGGCAATGGCGGGATGATGCATAGGGGCCATCATGAAACCGATGCCAGCCTGTCTGAGTGCAGTTTCAACGATTTCCGGGCCAACCATCACATTAATGCCCAGTTGGCCAAGTGCGTCCGCAGCGCCTGACTTCGAGCTGAGATTGCGGTTGCCATGTTTGGCGACTGTCACTCCGGCACCGGCCACGACAAACGCCGTCGCGGTCGAGATATTCAATGTCCCTTTGCCGTCGCCGCCAGTTCCGACGATATCGATCGCTCCGGCAGGTGCTTCGACTTTATTGCATTTGTCGCGCATAACTGCTGCGGCGGCCGCGTATTCTTCGACCGTCTCGCCGCGCGTCCGCATTGCCATCAGCAGGCCGCCAATCTGACTGGGGGTTGCCTCACCTTCGAAGAGGATCGAAAAGGCCTGTTTTGCCTCGGCACGGGTCAGGGGCCGATCGGCAGCTGCTCCGATCAGCGGTTTCAGCGCGTCGCTCATGCGGGGACTTTCATTTCGTTTAGGAAGTTCTTGAGCAGGGCGTGGCCATGCTCGGATGCGATGGATTCCGGGTGGAACTGGACGCCATGGATCGGCAGTTCCTTGTGTTGAAGGCCCATGATGGTGCCGTCTTCGAGCTCTGCTGTGATCTCGAGGCAATCTGGCAGCGTTTCGCGTTCCACCACCAAAGAATGATAGCGAGTCGCTTCGAAGGGCGAGGGCAGGCCAGCGAACACACCTTTGCCAGTGTGATGCATCATACCCATTTTTCCATGCACGATCTCATGGCAACGAACGACATTGCCACCAAAGCTTTGACCGATGGTCTGATGCCCAAGGCATACACCCAAAAGTGGTGTTTTGGTCTCTGCCGCCGCTTCGGTCAGGGCCAGACAGATGCCAGCCTGATCCGGGTCACAAGGGCCGGGGCTCAGCAGTATCCCTGCCGGGTTCATCGCCATGGCTTCCTGAACATCCAACGCATCGTTGCGGCGCACGACCATTTCAGCGCCCAACTCGCCCAGATAGTGAACCAGATTGTAGGTAAACGAGTCGTAGTTGTCGATCAGCAGCAGCATTTGGGCACTTATCTCAGCTTTGGCATTTCGGGCTGGCGATACAGCCCTCGGCCACGGTATAATGTCGGGACATACATGCTCAGGCTTGCGCGGCAGCGTCAAGGGTACATCCCTATCTTGATCTATCGTGTGGGTGAGCACCGCATCAGACGGTGCACAGGCTGTCGAGGCAGGCAGAAAGGCGAGAGGCGAAATAAGATGGGCGGATTTATCGGTGGAATGATCGCCGGGGCGGTCGTTGTTTTGATCTTGGGTGCGGTGCTGTCGTTGAATACACCGCTGACAAGCAAGCCTGTTTTGGTGACCTCGGCCCCATCGGTCGATGCGATCGATGCGCCTGAGGTCGAAGCCGAGGTTGATGGTTCGGGCCCTGATTCTGATCTTGTTGAAGTCGCGCCCAGTGCGCTTGCGGCCATTGATACCCAGTCTGATGATCTGGTCGATCTGGGCGGCATTGAACCCGAAGCTGATTCCCGACCCGAAATAGGCGGAGCAACACAGGGATTGGAAAATCCTGGTGCCAACGAGGCGACTGAGGTGACCGTGAGCACGGAAGCGCCAACCGCGCCCCCAGCGCCAGCACCAGTTCCTGCTTCGCCTCAGGAAGATGTGGAGCCTGTCGTTGTGGATGCAACGCCGCCTCAGCCTTCGCAGCCGAAAGAAGAAGAAATCGCTTTGCTGGTACCCGAGGACAGCGAAGCGCCTGAGCAAGAAACACCCGAGCAAACCGAGTTGCCTAGGGAAGAGGTCGAACCTGAACCTGAAACCACTTCGCTGCCGTCCGAAGAGGGTGCTGATGAGGAAATTTCGCTCGAGGACAATCCAATTGCGGTAGAAGGTGACGAAGACACTCTGCCGCGTAAGCGTGCGCGGATTGCATCGTTGCCACAGATCGGCGGTGAAGAACCCGCAACTGCAGCGACATTGGTGGGCAAGCGGGTCCTACCGTTGACAGAGCGGGATGCTGAGCCGACAGAGACGGACGAAAATTCTGACGACCCTGCAGCGATGACCGGAAAGCCGATCGAGGACTACGCCGCAGATTTCGAAAACCCTGAATCCAAGCCGTTGATGTCGATTATTCTGATCGATGACGAAGGCGCGTTCGGGGCTGAAGCCCTTAAGGATTTCCCATATCCGCTTAGCTTCGCCGTAAGCCCGTCTGACCCTGATGCCGCTGGCAAGATGGCACGCCACCGCGAAGCGGGTTTCGAAGTGCTTGCGCTGGCGGATTTGCCAGAGGCGGCCAGTGCTCAGGATGCTGAGGTCTCGTTGTCAGTATGGCTGGAAACGCTTCCAGAGACCGTTGGAATTTTGGAAGGCGTTGAATCAGGTATTCAGGGCAACCGCAAATTGGCCGACCAGGTCGCCGAGATTGCCGGGGGAACCGGGCGCGGGATCATCACTCAGGACAATGGATTGAATACCGTGCAAAAGCTGGCAGCTCGGAACGGTGTCCCGTCGAGTGTTGTTTTCCGTGACTTTGACGGTGCGCGCCAAGATCCGAAAGTGATGCGGCGTTTCCTGGATCAGGCGGCTTTCCGTGCAGGTCAGGACGGTGCGGTTGTGATGCTGGGTCGGCTGCGGCCTGAAACGATTTCAGCCCTTCTGCTATGGGGCCTCGAGGATCGGGGCAACCGCGTCGCGATGGCCCCGATTTCTGCTGTAATGAAGTATGAAGTTCAATAGGGGTCAAGCAAACTAATCGAACAAAGGGCGGCGGTCTTTCGACTTGCCGCCCTATTTCTTAGGAGTTTCCTGAGCCGGTAAACCTTGCCGCATCCGCAGCTGCGCGTCGGATGGCATTCGATTTATGGACAGTCTCCATATACTCGGCCTCCGGGTCGCTGTCGTAGACAACACCACCGCCCGCTTGAATGTAAAGCTTACGATCTTTCACGATGGCAGTGCGTAGCGCGATACACATATCCATGTCGCCACCCGCGCTGAAGTACCCGACACCACCGCCATAGATGCCGCGCTTTTCAGGCTCAAGTTCGTCGATGATCTCCATCGCACGGACCTTGGGCGCGCCCGAGACCGTACCGGCAGGCATACCAGCAAAGAACGCATCCAGCGCGTCTTTGTCTTCGGCAAGTTCACCGACGACGTTCGAAACGATATGCATCACGTGGCTGTAGCGCTCGATGATGAACTCTTCGGTCGGGCGCACGGTGCCGATTTTGGAGACCCGCCCGGTATCGTTGCGGCCAAGATCAAGTAGCATCAGATGCTCGGCGAGTTCTTTCTTGTCGGCCAGAAGATCGACTTCATTTGCCTTGTCTTCTTCCGGGGTCGCACCGCGTGGCCGGGTCCCCGCGATGGGTCGGATTGTGACCTCGCTGCCAAAGACGCGCACCAGGATCTCGGGGCTTGCGCCTACGACCTGAAATCCGCCGAAGTTGAAATAGAACATGAACGGCGACGGGTTCGTGCGTCGAAGCGAGCGATAGAGCGTAAAGGGGGGCAGGGGAAACTCCTGCGTCCAGCGCTGCGCCGGGACGACCTGAAAGATATCGCCAGCCCGGATGTACTCCTTGGCCTTTTCGACAGCTTCCATGTATCCGGATTTGGTGAAGTTCGACACCGGCGGTGCAACTTCATGGGCTTCACCCAGATCACGGGTCTCGGCTGGCATGGCGCGTTCAAGATCGCGCACGGCGTCCATTACGCGTTCTGCGGCCTGTGCATAAGCCGCCTTGGCAGTCTGTCCGTCGCTGACCCATGCAGGGGATACAACAGTGACTTCGCCCTTAACGCCATCCAGGACTGCGATGACCGAAGGGCGCAGCATGATTGCATCGGGCAGGCCCATGGGATCCGGGTTCACATCCGGCAGATACTCGACCAGCCGAACCATGTCGTAACCCAAATAGCCAAACAAACCCGCCGCCGCTTGCGGCAGATCGTCGGGCAGGGCGATCCGGCTTTCGGCTAACAGGGCGCGCAGGTTGTCCATCGGGTTGCCGTCTTGCGGCTCGAATGCTTCGCCGTCAAATCGGGCAGACCGGTTCAGCGAAGACGATTCCCCGTCGCACCGCCAGATCAGGTCCGGTTTCATACCGATGATCGAGTACCGGCCGCGTACCTCACCACCAGTCACCGATTCCAGCATGAACGCGTCTTTCTGCGCGCCCGTCAGCTTGAGCATCAATGAGACCGGTGTATCGAGGTCCGCCGCCAGCCGGGTGTAAACAACCTGATTTTCGCCCGCTTCATAGGCGCGTGCGAAAGTGTCGAACTCAGGGGTCAGGGCCATTCCGCTCTCTCTTAGAAGTTGGCCTGAACGGCATTCAGGGCAGGCTGATCCACGACAGGACGTGCGCGGGTCTGAGCGTCGCGCACATAGATGTCAAAGATGTTCTGGGCCAAGGCTTGGTTCAGCTGCGCAGCAAGCGCTTGCTGCATCTGACGTTGTTCATCCGTTTCCGCAGGAGGCAACTCTTCATCAAGACGAACGATCAGAGCCGAACCGATGCCCGGAATGACGCGCAGCTCTCCGAGTTCCATCTCGAAAACCTCTGTCATGAAATCCGCAGGCACATCTTCAAGGAAGGCGGTGCGGGTAAGAGCGTTTTCGACGCGGAATTGCAAACCAGTCGTGGTGAAATCACCATCTGTCGCCAGTTGGGTCAATACATTGTTCGCCTGTTCTTGTAGGGCTTTAGCGGTCTCTTCCTGTACCCAGGCTGCAATCACCTGATCACGCGCACTGTCCAACGGCTCCGGGCGCGGTGGCAAAACTTCATTCAGGCGCAAGGCAAAGATTGAACCATCGTCAAGGAACGCAACCTCTGGAAAATCGCCTTCCTGCACGGCCTGAGCAACACTACGGAAGCCTTCATAGGCTGCAACGCTGTCTTCGCTCTGGGCTGTCCAGTCGATTTCACCCAGTTCCATCTCGGTTTCACCGACCAGCTCTTCGAGCGTCGCGCCACCGGCCAACATGTCATTGATGTCTTCGGCCTGTGCTTCAATCAGACGTCGCGCGCGATCTGCAGCAAGCTCTTCGCGCAGCTCAGGTGCAGCCTCCTCGAACGGTACATTGTTTTCTGCCAGCGAGCCATTGATACGGAACAGGGCCGGACCAAACTGTGATGGCAACGGACCAACAACATCGTCGAGTTCAGCCGCAAATACGGCATCTGCTGCTTCGCCAAGATCTTCGCGTGTTACATCGCCAAGATCCACATCGCTCAGCTCAAGCTCGCGCGCACGAACCAGTTGTTCGAAGCTGCTGCCACCAACTTCCAATTGCGCCAGGGCTTCGGTCGCCGCTTCTTCGCTGGGAAACACAAGTTGTTCTACCAAGCGGCGTTCTGGTTGTTGATATTGCTCGGCGCGTTGGTCGTACAGACGACGCAGCGAGTCTTCATCGATCTCAACCGTGTCCAACAGCATTTCCGGCGACAGGATCGCATAAGTCAGGCGCTTGGTGCGGGGTAGGGTGAAGAAATCGGTGTTTTCGTCGTAGTAAGTTTGGATCTGTTCGTCAGTCGGCGCTGCGACAGGTGTTTCAAGCGCATCACTTGCGAGCGTGGCAACCGTGAAGCTGCGGCGGGCCAGAACATAGTTCGCCAGAGTTTCGGTCAGTGTTGCGGGCATTTCGACGCCGCTCATTACCGCGCCCTGCACGATGGTGCGCGCAGATTCCTTACGCAGATCCGCCTCGAACTGGGAATCCGTGATCCCGGCCTGTTCCAGCTGGAACCGATAGGCTTCGCGATCAAATGTGCCGTTCACGCCCTGGAATGCAGGAATCTGTACGATTTCATTTTGAAGATTTTCATCACCGATTGAGATGCCGAGCTCTTGGGTTTCATTGTCCAGCGCGGCCAGCGCAATCAGGCGTGACAGAGCCCTCTGATCAAGCCCCAATTGCTGCGCTTGAGACATCTGCAGCGGTTGGCCGGTCTGGGCCTCGACCGCTCGGATCTCACGCTGCAACTCAAGTACATATTCCTGAACTGAAACGTCCTCGTTGCCTACCTGTGCAACCGAACGTGCGGTTCCGCTGAGATTGACGGCACCAAATCCGGCGAGTCCCACCATCAAAAGACCCATGAGAATCCAGACAAAGGTTTTGGATAGGTTTTTCATGCCTGCGGCCATGGTGCCCTCTTGCTTCTTGCGGCAGGTATCTGCCCTGTCGGTTGCGGCCCTGAATACGATGCGCGTGCGCGAGGGGCAAGCTCAGAAGGTCAATGCCTGCAAGCGGTCGAACAATTGTTCGATGCCTCGACGATCGAGATTGGCAAACGCGATGCGAACTTGTCGCTTTCCGGCAGGATCATGGTCCGGCATGAACATCGTTCCGGGAAGGAGCAAAATGCCTGCCTCTGACACCAAACGACGAGCGACTTCATCTGACGGCATGTCAAACGGGTGTTCTAGATAGGCAAAGTATGCGCCTAACCCCAACAAGCGCCAGCCCTTGGATTTGAGACGCGGCATGCCCTCAGAAATTGCTGCGCGACGATCAAGGATCTCTGCCCGTTCGCCTGCCAGCCATTGGGTAAGGTTCTGCATCCCCCAGCGTGCTGCAAACTGTCCGATTTGCCCGGGACAAATTGCGACGGTATCCAGAAACTTCTCCATTTCAGCCAACAACGAAACGCTGCTGGCCACTGCGCCAACACGGTGGCCTGTCAGTCGATATGCTTTGGAGAAAGAATACAGATGAACCAGAGTATCTTCCCAACCGGGCTGCTGGAACAGTGCGTGCGGAGGACCATTGCGACTGTCGAAGTCGCGATATGTCTCATCGACCAGTAAACGAATGCCTGCCTCGCGTGCCAGGTCATAGAAAGCCAACACAAGCTCAGCAGGATACTCGACGCCACCGGGATTGTTTGGAGTAACCAGCGCTATTGCGCGCGTTTTGTCTGTTATCAGCGAGCGGGCTTTGTCGGGGTTTGGTAACAGATCGTCACCCGTTGGAAGATCAACGGCACGCACACCCGCCATATCCAGCCACATTTTATGGTTAAAATACCATGGGGTTGGCAGGATAACCTCATCTTCCTGATCCGTTATCGCCGAGATTACGGCCGAGAAGGCCTGATTGCAGCCTGAAGTGATCGCGACCTGATCAGCTGCAATTGCAGCAGCATAATGCCCGCTAATTTCATGTGCCAATTCTGAGCGAAGGTCATCGTTGCCAAGAACAGGCCCATAAAGGTGAGCGCTGTCTTCAGTAATCGCAAATTCTGCCATGGCTTGACGCAATGCCAATGGTGGCGGGTCAACAGGTGCCGCCTGACTGACATTGATCAATGGCCGATCAGCAGTGAACTCAACCCCTTCCAGCCACCGGCGCGCCTCCATCACTGGAGGAGCGAAAGTGGAGGCGGTGCGTGTCAGTGTCATCGGCTATCCGATTCTGATTGCGAGGAACTCCCCGCGGTCTGATTGAGGCAAAGGATGGTCTTTAGTCGCGATTCAGTCTGTACCGCGATAGGGCTCGACATATTGCAGCGCCATATCCCACGGGAAGAAAATCCAGGTATCCTGGCTCACTTCGGTGATGAAGGTATCTACCATCGGGCGACCCTTGGGCTTGGCATAGACCGTAGCGAAGTGAGCGTTGGGATACATATCCCGCACCAGTTCCAGGGTTTTCCCGCTGTCGACCAGATCATCGATGATCAGAACGCCTGTGCCATCGCCCATCAGATCAGCATCGGGGGCTTTGAGAACTTCGGCCTCGCCCTGTTCCTGATGATGATAAGAGCGAACGCTGATGGTATCGACGGTTCGGATATCCAGTTCTCGGCTTACGATCATGGCGGGAGCCATCCCGCCACGCGTGATTGCCACGACGGCTCGCCATGCGCCGTCATCCGGACCCTGTCCATCCAGACGCCAGGCCAAAGCGCGGGAATCACGATGAATCTGATCCCAGCTGATGTGAAAGCCTTTTTCGTGGGGCAGGCGGTCCTTGGCGCTCATGATCTGTTATCCTTTTTCAACGTCCGGCGCATCGACGGCCTTCATACCGACGATATGATAACCCGAATCCACGTGCAGGTTTTCACCGGTCACGCCGCTGCTCAGGTCAGACAACAGGTAGAGTGCTGAATTACCGACATCATCGATGGTTACATTGCGGCGCAGCGGCGAGTTGTATTCGTTCCACTTCATGATGTAGCGGAAATCACCAATACCGCTGGCAGCCAGCGTTTTGATCGGGCCAGCCGAGATAGCGTTGACGCGGATGCCATCTTTGCCGAGGTCTTCGGCCAGATACTTTACTGATGCCTCAAGTGCGGCCTTGGCAACACCCATAACGTTGTAGTGTGGCATGACCTGCTCGGCGCCGTAGTAGGTGAGGGTGATCGCGCTGCCACCTTCGGTCATCAACTTCTCGGCGCGTTGCATGACAGCTGTGAAAGAATAAACCGACACATCCATCGTCAAGTTGAAGTTCGCGCGCGACGTGTCCACGTAACGGCCACGAAGCTCATTTTTGTCGGAGAATCCGATGGCATGCACGACGAAGTCCAGCTTGCCCCACTTTTCAGACAAGGATGTAAACAGACCATCGATCGACGCTTCGTCGCTTACGTCGCAAGGGAGTACGATTTCGCTGCCCAATTGCGCCGCCAGAGGGTCAACACGCTTCTTCAGAGCATCCCCTTGGTAAGAGAAGGCCAGTTCGGCCCCGGCATCGGACAAGGCGCGGGCGATTCCCCATGCGATTGATTTGTCATTGGCCAGTCCCATGATGAGGCCGCGTTTGCCGGCCATCAACTGATTTGACATGTTCGGTTCTCCGCCTGTCTTCGCGATATGTTGAGTTGGTTTATGCCATTGATTGCGCTGCTTCAAGGCCGTGCACTCTTGCGCCGGAGCGGGTTCTCGCCGTAGGGTCGTTAACAATTCGTTCCAGGGGATGGAAATGAGTGAGCGTACTGGCATTTTCGCTGGCGCCGATCCGTTTGAAATAGCGGGGCGGTGGTTAGCCGAGGCCGAAGAGACAGAACCGAACGATCCGAATGCGATTGCGCTTGCAACCGTTGATTCTGATGGCTTGCCGAATGCCCGGATGGTCCTTTTGAAAGAGATCGAAAAGGACGCATTCGTATTCTATACGAATTACGAAAGTGCAAAGGCCCGAGAACTGGACAGCGCAGGAAAGGCTGCGTTTGTCATGCACTGGAAATCGTTACGGCGACAAATCCGTGTTCGTGGTATCATTACCAAAGAAGAAGGGCCGCAAGCCGATGAATATTATGCGTCCCGATCGCTGAAAAGCCGTCTGGGTGCATGGGCGTCGCAGCAGTCGCAGCCATTGTCGAGCAGGGCCGCTTTGATGGCTGAGGTTGCTAAGGTCACGGCAAAGCTGGGATCGAATCCTCCGCGTCCACCGTTCTGGGGCGGATACCGTTTGACCCCCGTGGAAATCGAGTTCTGGGCTGATGGTGCATTCCGGTTGCATGACCGGTTCCGTTGGTATCGTGAAATGCCCGGTCACGAATGGCGTGTGCAGAGGCTGAATCCATGACACTCACGTATCGTGAAATGCAACACCCGGAAATTTCAGGGCTTTTTCAGCTTGAATTTGCGGCTCAATATCATACACATCCGACCCTTAACGACTTGAGCTTTTTCGTGATGGGAAAACCGTGCCAGAAGATCTGAATAGCATGTACCGCGTCCGTGGACACGTTAAATGGTTCGATCCCGCAAAGGGATACGGATTTGTTGTGTCCGACGAAGGTGGGCCGGATATTCTGTTGCACGTGAATGTCTTGCGCAATTTCGGTCAGAGCTCCGTCGCTGACGGTGCGGGTATCGAAATCATGACACACCGCACCGATCGCGGCGTGCAGGCGGTCGAGGTTGTCAGCATTGATCCGCCGGAACGCACCGACTCGATGCTGTTGGCTGATTTTGCCGAGTTGGACCCGGCAGAGATATCCGACGCGCCGTTGGAGGCTGCTCGGGTAAAATGGTTCGACAAAGGCAAAGGCTTTGGTTTCGCGAACGTCTTTGGTCGTAGTGAAGACGTGTTTCTGCATATTGAGGTTCTACGCCGCTCGGGTCTGGCCGATCTGCAACCGGGCGAGGCATTGGCGATGCGCGTCATAAACGGCAAGCGAGGCCGGATGGCAGCTCAGGTACTTGCCTGGGAAGCAGCGTTGGACGACTGAGGTAGCCCATGAAGTTGTTTCCGGCACTTGCAGTTGTAACATTGCTCTGGTCCGGGAATGCACTTGCTGCCTGCCGCGCCGATAGTGTCGACCTCAAAAACGATCAGGCCCAGATTCGATTCGATGTGGAACTAGCCGTGACGCCTCAAGAGAGGTCGCGCGGCTTGATGTTTCGGGAATCGCTTCCGCGCCGCTCAGGTATGCTGTTCGTCTTTGATCCTCCTCAGCGTGTGGCGTTCTGGATGAAGAACACTCTGATTCCGTTGGACATGATTTTTCTCGACAAAACCGGGACGGTGACTCGTGTTCACGAAGGTGCGATTCCCGGAAATCTGACACCTGTCGAAGGCGGTGATTCCGTGTTTGCGGTGCTGGAAATCAATGCAGGCTTGGCCGCGCGCTATTCAATCAAACCCGGAACTATCATGCGGCATGAAATTTTTTCACAAGGACCCGCAAAATGGCCTTGTTAGGGGTTTTCAAATCAGATCGGCATCGTTAGGAAGGCGCACGGTCCGGGGCGTGGCGCAGTCTGGTAGCGCACCTGTTTTGGGTACAGGGGGTCGTAGGTTCGAATCCTGCCGCCCCGACCACTTCTTTCAAAAAAGTTGAAAGCGCAATTGGGTCTGACAATAGTCAGACCCTGCGTTTTTTCGGCCAGACCAAAAGACGTGTGTGCGCCTGGTGTGGCATCTTCCATCTTTGAATTATTGATGCTTTTGATGACGGGCTTAGGTTCAAGACTACAATCATAGAACCAGATGTTTTGCGCCGAGGAGAACCCTGCACACCCGAATCTCAGGAAGGGGCGCAGCTATATCTTCGAACTCACAAACAAATTTTCGGGTTAATTGAAAAAACTTGAAAACGCCGCTTGACGATGTCGGGGCGTAGCCATAATACACCCCAACGTTCAGCAACGAACGGGCAGCGGGCGGTTGTAGCTCAGTTGGTTAGAGTACCGGCCTGTCACGCCGGGGGTCGCGGGTTCGAGCCCCGTCAACCGCGCCATCGCTGCCAGCCTTTGATCCGGGTTAATGGATCAGACATAGACCCTAAATGCGCGGTTGTAGCTCAGTTGGTTAGAGTACCGGCCTGTCACGCCGGGGGTCGCGGGTTCGAGCCCCGTCAACCGCGCCATTTTCCGTTCAATACCGATGATAAGTAAACCCCTACCCGGGGGCACTGATTGGATTGTGGTCTCAGTGTCAGGAGATGTCGGCAATAAACCGGTAGTTCACACTTTGTTCTAACTTTTTTGTTGGAGACTCGGCGCCGCTCGCCTATTTCTAGGACACTTGTTTGTTGGGGGCCTGAATGGCTGAGCTGAAAAATATCGAGGTGCGCGGTGCGCGCGAGCATAACCTCAAGGGAATCGATGTCGACATTCCGCGCGACCAGCTGGTTGTGATTACCGGTTTGTCGGGCTCTGGTAAGTCATCGCTGGCGTTTGACACCATCTATGCCGAAGGCCAGCGCCGCTATGTTGAGAGCCTGTCAGCCTACGCCCGTCAGTTCCTTGACATGATGGAAAAGCCGGACGTGGACCACATTAGTGGTCTTTCCCCGGCGATTTCGATCGAGCAGAAAACAACATCCAAGAACCCTCGTTCTACGGTCGGTACTGTCACCGAAATATACGACTATATGCGGCTGCTGTTTGCGCGCGCGGGAACGCCCTATAGCCCCGCCACCGGTCTGCCCATTGAGGCGCAGCAGGTGCAGGACATGGTCGATCGCATCATGACGATGGAGGAGGGGACGCGTGGCTATCTTCTGGCTCCGATCGTGCGGGACCGGAAGGGGGAATACAAAAAAGAGTTCCTTGAGCTTCGGAAGCAGGGTTTTCAGCGAGTCAAAGTGGATGGCGAGTTCTACGAACTGGATGAGCCGCCTGTGCTGGACAAAAAGTTCCGGCACGACATCGATGTTGTCGTCGACCGCCTTGTTGTCCGTGAAGGCATGGAGACCCGTCTGGCCGACAGCCTGAGAACAGCGCTGGATCTGGCAGATGGGATCGCGATTCTCGAGACTGCTCCGCGTGAAGGTGATCCCGAGCGTATCACGTTCAGCGAGAACTTTGCCTGCCCGGTCAGTGGCTTCACCATTCCGGAAATCGAACCGCGGTTGTTTTCGTTTAACGCACCTTTCGGGGCGTGTCCGGATTGCGATGGGCTTGGTGTCGAGTTGTTCTTTGACGAACGCCTTGTAGTGCCCGACCAAACGCTCAAACTGTATGACGGGGCACTCGCGCCTTGGCGTAAGGGCAAATCTCCGTACTTCTTGCAGACAATCGAAGCGATTGCCCGCCATTACGACTTTGACAAGAACACCCCCTGGAAGGATCTGCCTTCTAAGGTTCAGCAGGTGTTTCTTCGCGGCTCCGGGGATGAGGAAATTCAGTTCCGGTATGACGAAGGGGGACGCGTTTATCAGGTCACGCGCAGCTTTGAGGGCGTGATTCCCAATATGGAGCGCCGCTATCGCGAAACAGACAGCGCATGGATTCGAGAAGAATTCGAACGGTACCAGAACAACCGACCCTGCGGGACGTGTGAGGGTTATCGCCTGCGTCCCGAAGCGCTTGCGGTCAAGATTGCAGGGCAGCACGTGGGTCAGGTCGTCGAGATGTCGATCCGTGAGGCGCTCGCGTGGATTGAGGATGCCCCAAACCATCTGAGCGCGCAAAAGAATGAAATTGCGCGGGCTATTCTGAAGGAAATCCGTGAGCGTCTCGGGTTCTTAAATAACGTTGGATTGGAATACCTTACACTCTCACGTTCAAGTGGAACCTTGTCTGGTGGAGAGAGCCAGAGGATTCGTTTGGCAAGCCAGATCGGGTCGGGCCTTACCGGTGTCCTGTATGTTTTGGACGAACCTTCGATTGGTTTGCACCAGCGGGACAATGACCGTCTCCTTGGCACACTCAAGAACCTGCGCGATCAGGGAAACACTGTCATCGTCGTCGAGCATGACGAAGAGGCGATCCGCGAAGCTGATTACGTGTTTGATATTGGACCCGGTGCGGGTGTTCACGGCGGTCAGGTCGTCAGTCATGGTACGCCGGATCAAATTGCCGGTGATGCGGCTTCGATCACGGGCCAGTACCTCTCTGGTGTTCGCGAGATTGCTGTCCCGTCCGAAAGACGCAAAGGCAACAAGAAAAAAGTTACCGTTGTCAAAGCAACGGGTAACAATCTGAAGAATGTGACCGCAGAATTCCCGCTCGGTAAGTTTGTCTGTGTCACCGGCGTGTCCGGTGGGGGTAAATCCACGCTGACCATTGAAACGCTGTTCAAGACTGCTTCGATGCGGCTGAACGGCGCGCGGCAGACGCCTGCGCCCTGTGAAACTATAAAAGGGCTGGAGCATCTGGATAAAGTCATCGATATTGATCAGCGGCCCATCGGGCGGACTCCGCGTTCAAATCCAGCGACTTACACGGGTGCCTTCACCCCGATTCGCGACTGGTTCGCTGGCTTGCCCGAGGCGAAAGCGCGTGGTTACAAACCCGGACGGTTCAGCTTTAACGTCAAAGGTGGACGCTGTGAGGCCTGTCAGGGCGATGGGGTCATCAAAATCGAGATGCACTTCCTCCCCGATGTCTACGTGACCTGCGAAACCTGTAAGGGCGCGCGCTATAACCGCGAGACTCTTGAAATCAAGTTCAAGGGTAAGTCCATCGCTGACGTCCTTGATATGACAGTCGAGGATGCGCAGGAGTTCTTCAAAGCGGTGCCTTCGATCCGCGACAAGATGGATGCGCTGGCGCGTGTAGGCCTCGGCTATA
The DNA here is from genome assembly GCF_013030265.1 of Ruegeria arenilitoris. Classification (GTDB taxonomy): domain Bacteria; phylum Pseudomonadota; class Alphaproteobacteria; order Rhodobacterales; family Rhodobacteraceae; genus Ruegeria; species Ruegeria arenilitoris_E. The sequence continues at coordinate 179,610 of NZ_WPZQ01000001.1, read as the reverse complement.
TCAAGGTTGGTCAGCAGGCCACCACATTGTCAGGGGGCGAGGCACAGCGTGTTAAGCTGTCAAAGGAACTGAGCAAACGATCGACCGGTCGCACGCTCTATATCCTTGATGAGCCAACAACTGGTCTTCATTTCGAGGATGTACGCAAGTTGTTGGAAGTGCTGCATGAACTGGTCGATCAGGGCAACACGGTAGTCGTGATTGAGCACAATCTGGACGTGGTCAAAACCGCTGACTGGATTATCGATATCGGTCCGGAAGGGGGCGATGGAGGTGGCGAGATCGTTGCAGCCGGAACACCTGAAGATGTAGCCGGAAATGAACGCAGCCACACTGGGCAGTATCTGCTTCCTATGCTGAACCCTGAGCGCGTGGCAGCCGAGTAACGCGCTAATTCAGGATGTCTGCGACGGCCCCGATCAGGTTTAAAACCTTATGCGTGTCGGGGTCGATGCCGTAGACATAATCACCGGCGCGTACGTAGTAACCGTTTCTCTTAAGCCCATAGCGGTATGGATCATTAATCCAGATGTAGTCGCGATCGATCCTGTCACCGATCTGGTAACGATTCTTAACCTGACCAGGAGGTACGCAGGGAACGGCTTTTTTTGCTAGTCCTGGAGGGCAGTGACCTGCATTCCCCTGAACGACAATTCCTTGCTGTGGCGAAACCCTTTGAACTTGAATAGAATTCTTGCCCTTACCATTACCGTTTCCGGCGCTCACGACGGCGGGAGAGAGGGCAATGGCAGCGACTATGGCAAGACAGGGCAATTTGTTCATCGAAGCACTCCAATGACCATCAACAGTGGCGTCTGTCAGAGCATACCCGGAAAAATAAGTGCGCGCAGTCACGTCTACGATGACTGCGCGATTTGCTGCCGGTGACTAATCAGCTGCGGCCACGCTTTTCAAATCGCGGTAGCATAGCACTGAAGTCGCGACCAAGCCCGTCTTCGTTTTCGACAAATTGTTCATATAGAGCGGTGGCAATCTGTCCCATCGGCGTGTCTGCATCGGCACTGTCTGCGGCCTGCTGGCTGAGACGCAGATCTTTCAGCATCAGCTCGGCAGCGAATCCGGGCTGGTATTCGTTGTCCGCAGGGCTTTGGGGACCAACACCTGGTGCAGGGCAGTAAGCGTTCATGGTCCAGCTGTAGCCCGAGGAAGTGCTGACAACATCGAACATCTTTTGCCGGTCCAGTCCCAACTTGTCGGCCAATGCAAAGGCCTCGCAGGTGGCGATCATTGTGACGCCCAGGATCATGTTGTTGCAGATTTTCGCTGCCTGACCTGCACCAGCTTCACCACAATGCACCGCCTTTTGACCCATGATATCGAACAATGGGTCGGCTTTAGCAAAGGCTTCGTCAGAACCACCTGCCATGAATGTCAGGGTGCCGGCTGCAGCGCCGCCGATACCGCCTGATACCGGCGCATCCACCGACAACAGACCTGCCGCCTGGGCCTGTTCAGCAACGGCGCGGGCACTGTCGACGTCAACAGTTGAACAATCAATTAGCACAGCGCCCGGCTGCATCTGAGGAATGATCTGATCGGCGACTGCACGAAGAATCGTGCCATTTGGCAGCATCGTAATCACAGCATCTGCAGCTTCGGCAGCCGCGGCCGCTGTTTCGACCTGCTTGACGCCCTGAACAGAAACGCCTGCGGTGTCAAAGCCATGAACCTGATGGCCTGCTTTGGCCAGGTTCGAGGCCATAGGTGCACCCATGTTGCCCAGTCCAATGAAACCGATCTTCATCTCTTATTCCTCCTCGAAACTCAGTGTATCCGCGCCCAACGGTTGCAACATTTTTGATACGGAAACGGCAGGAACATTCATGTCAGTGAACTGCCATTTCGGATTGCGATCCTTGTCGATGATCTGGGCGCGAATGCCTTCCAGAAAATCACCGTGTTCCATCGCGCGATGGGTAAAACGATACTCTAACTCCAACGCCTTTCGCATAGTCAGGGCAGGGCCTCGCAGTCTGTGCAGCATCTCGATCGCACATGCCATCGAAAGCGGCGAAGTCCGTGACAGCGTCTTTAGCGTTTTCTCGGCAAATTCTGTCTTTCCGTTGCGCAGGTTTGTCAGAATATCGCCCAGAGTTTCACCGTCGAAGAATTGATCAATTTCCTTCTGTGCCTGTTCCAACTTGCTGTTGGTCGGATTCTCGGCGTGATCAGACAAGAGTTCGGCATTTCCCGACGCCTCGAGCATCTCGATCAAGTCAGACCATTGTGATTGTGGAATGTAGAGATCAGCAAACCCAGCGTAGATCGCATCGGCTGGCCCCATGCGTGCACCGGTTGTACCCAGATACTCTCCCAAACGCCCTGGCGCCAATGCCAGCATGAGTGAGCCACCGACATCCGGAACCAGGCCGATCGAGCATTCCGGCATGGCGATTTTCGAGGATTCTCCGACAACTCGGTGGCTGCCGTGGCAACCGATGCCAACACCGCCACCCATTGTGAAGCCCTGCAGGAAGCTGACGACCGGTTTAGGGTATTCAAAGATCATTGCATTCAGGCGGTATTCGTCCTGCCAGAAGGTCTGACCGTAGGCAAAATCGCCTTTTGTACCCGTTTCATAGAGTTCTGCGATGTCCCCCCCGGCGCAGAAGGCCTTTTCACCCTCAGCATCAAGAATGACCAGATCAACGGCGTCATCTTCGCGCCAGTTGCGCAGCGCAACGTCGATTGCCATGCACATATCATAGCTAAGCGCGTTCAGGGCCTGTGGCCGTGTCAGGGTAATCCGTCCTGCACGGCCAGTAATACGAATGTCGATGTCGGACATGAATTCCTCAGCGATTGGCAAGCATTTGGCGGGCGACGATCACACGCATGATCTCGTTGGTGCCTTCCAATATCTGATGCACCCGAAGGTCGCGCACAAGCTTCTCAATGCCATAGTCTGCAAGATATCCGTAACCACCATGCAGTTGCAGGCATTGATCGACCACTTTCGATCCCGTTTCAGTTACGAATTTCTTGGCCATGGCGCAGAACTTGGTGGCATCCGGTGCACCCTGATCAAGCTTCCATGCTGCCTGACGCAGGAAGGTTCTGGCAGCCTGCAGTTCGATTTCCATATCAGCCAGTCGGAATTGAAGCGCCTGGAACTGATCGATGGATTTCCCAAACGCCTTGCGTTCGGACATGTATTGTAGGGTCATGTCCAAACCGGCTTGGGCTGCACCTAACGAACAGGAGGCGATGTTAAGACGGCCGCCATCCAGTCCCATCATTGCGTATTTGAAACCATCACCTTCGGTTCCCACAAGATTGCCTGATGGAATCTTGCAATCGTCAAACTGAACCTGTGCCGTCGGCTGGCTTTTCCATCCCATCTTTTGCTCAAGCGCCCCAAAGCTGAGGCCTGCTGTTCCGTCCTCGACATAGACCGTCGAAATGCCTTTCGGTCCGTCTTCGCCGGTGCGGACCATGCAGACATAAGCATCGGAGTACCCGCCACCTGAGATGAAGGCTTTGGTGCCATTCAGAGTGTAACCCTCATTAGTGCGTTCAGCCCGAGTTTTAAGTGCTGCGGCATCCGAACCTGAACCTGGTTCGGTGAGGCAGTAGCTGAGTACGGTATTCAGGCTCAGAACCTCTGGCATAATGCGAGATTTCAGTTCATCGCTGCCAAAGCTGTCGAGCATCTTGGCGCACATATTGTGGATCGAAAGAAATGCCGCGACCGAGGGGCAAGCCATTGAGAGCGCTTCAAATACAAGAGTAGCGTCCAACCGCGTCAGTCCCGATCCACCACTATCTTCGGAAACGTAGAGACCCCCAAAACCCAGTTCACCGATTTGCGGCCAAAGCTCCTTTGGGATTGTTCCATCCGTTTCCCATTGGCGCGCGTGCGGGGCGATATTCTCTTGTCCGAACGCGTAGGCCATGTCGAAGATGGCTGTTTGTTCCTCGGTCAGCGCGAAATCCATGGCCTGCCTCCCCTGCAGATTGGTGAATTGAACGAGTGTTTATTTCCCAATCCTTACAGAAATTTTTCACGGCCAGCAATCGTAGGACTACCTACAAAATATGCACTTATTCTTGCAGGTACCTGCTTTGAAATCGCTGTGACGAACTTTGAGTCAGAAATCCGCGAAACGATCGGATTTGGCGGATCAAAGATCGGAGTGGAATTCTTCGATCAGATGTTTAACGACAGCTCTGCCTGGATCTTCACCTTGTGCCGCAGCCTCAGCATGAACACGCCGCTGACGAGTGGCTGATGTGCCGCTTTCTGCGATCTGTAGCAAACGCGCAAGCTCGCTCATGGTGCCCAAAGCCTCTGCATCTTCGGCAAGCATACCCATAAGCTCACCCATGAGTTCAGCCATTGGTTTGATTGACCGGTCACCAAAGTCGATCAGACCCTCACCAACGCCATATCGTTGCGCCCGCCATCGATTTTCTCCGATCAGAAAGCGGTCGTATTGACGCCAACGCAGGTTGCGTTCTTTGAGACGACAGAGCATCCGTGTCAGTGCCTGATTCAGAGCGGCAAGCGATAGCGTATGCTCGAGTCTCGGTTGGACATCCATGATGCGGGTTTCAAGTGTGGGGAACCGATGCGAAGGACGCAGATCCCACCAGATTTTCGAGGTGTCCTCAATCACGCCCAGTTCGACCAGCACACCCGTGGTACGTTCATATTCGGACCAACTGCCAAAGACCGGAGGCAAGCCTGTTCTCGGCAAATTGTCAAAGACAGTGAGGCGGTATGATGAAAGCCCTGTATCCTCGCCATTCCAAAAGGGGGAGGAGGTTGAAAGCGCAAGCAGATGCGGTAGGAAGTAACAGAGCTGAGGCATCAGATCAGCGCGCAATGCAGGGTCTTCAACTCCTACGTGGACATGCATGCCACAGATCAGCATCCTGCGTGCCACACCACCAAGAGCATGTTGCAATGCGTCGTATCGTTCCTTGCGGGTGTGACTTTGGTTTTTCCAATCCGCAAAGGGATGGCACGAAACCGCTATCGGAGCCAGATTGTATTCCGCAGCGCGTTTGGACACGCAGGAACGCAGTCGTTTCAGATCTTCCCGCGCTGAAGCGATTGTGGTGTGGGGGCGAGTGCCAACTTCAATCTGACATTGCAGGAATTCAGGGCTGACCTGACCTTCGAAATCGGATTGGCAGGCTTCCATGAGTTCAGCAGGTGCTTCGGCAAGATGCAGGCTGTCGCGATCGACCAGCAGATACTCTTCTTCTATGCCAAGCGTGAATTCCTGCTGCATACGCGGACCTCTCGTCTATTTGTCAGACCAGTGAATACGGAATTGGCCTTTTTGCCAAGGGTTTGGGATTGTGGTTCTTGCAGAGGTCATGCAAGCAACGCTATGCAGCGTCCAAAGCCCAATGCCAAATCGGAGCCTTCCGCGTGAAACCCAGAAAATTCCCCCGGATCAATGCCGTCCTGGATCGGATCGGTGTCAAACTGATCGACAAGGTGACTGAGCGGGATGAACGCGCACGGCTTGAGGCGTTTGAACGGGCAGGGGGATTGGCACGTCCGGCGTATGCCCTGTCACCGGGAATGGACGATTTTGACATTTCCCAGCTGACCAATGAGTTTCATGAACACGCCGATGCCTTGGCGGCGTTGAAAGATCCCTCACGCAACAAGACCGGATATCGCATTGGTAACGGTTACTATGACAGCCCGGATGCTGAGGCGCTGTATCTGATGATCCGCCGTTTTCAGCCAAAGCGCGTGATCGAGGTGGGCTGTGGCAACTCGACCCGAGTGACACGGCAGGCGATCATTGATGGCGGGCTGGATACGAAAATCACAGCCATCGATCCGTATCCCCGTGCGGACATTGCTCACGTAGTCGATCAGTTCGAACAGAAACGGCTTGAAGAAGTCGATCCAGAGCTGTTTGCACAGCTTGAGGCCGGGGATGTTCTGTTCATCGATTCCAGTCATGTTGTGCGGATGAGCAATGATGTGGCGCATTTGTTCTGTCGGATCATACCGGCTCTCAAGCCGGGCGTAGTGATCCATGTCCACGATGTATTTCTGCCGTATGAATACCCCAAGCGTTTCTTCTATGACTGTCCCGGTTGGGGAGAGCAGTACATGCTGCACGCATTGCTGCAATCTGGTTCATATTCAATGCTTTGGCCGGGATACTACCTGCAGCAGGATCGCCCGGATGCGGTAGAATCCTTACCGTTTCTCAAGGATGGTCGCGCTCAAAGCATCTGGGTTCAGTACAACCCCGCGTGATCATAAAGTGATCCGGTTTTACTAAAGGCCCGTACCCCTTTCCATAACTAGCTGGAGAGGAGAAGACAGTTATGTTCCGCCGCACTTTCATGGGCGCTGCCGCCGCAATCGCACTGACCCTGCCGCTTAAGGCACAGGCTGCTGACATCGTTGACACTGCTGTATCGGCAGGTTCGTTCAATACACTGGTCGCCGCCGTTCAAGCCGCTGATCTGGTCGACACACTGAAAGGTAAGGGGCCTTACACGGTTTTCGCACCGACTGATGAGGCATTCGCAGCTTTGCCCGAAGGTACGGTTGAAACGTTGCTGTTGCCTGAAAATAAGGATCAACTCGTCGCGATCCTTACCTATCATGTTGTTCCAGCCAAGGTCATGTCGGGTGACATTGCAGGCAAGCGCGCCAAGGTTCTGACCGTTCAGGGCGACCGTCTGAGCGTGAATGCCAAAAATGGCGTGAAGGTAAATAAAGCCGAAGTCGTTCAGGCCGACATCGAAGCCAGCAACGGCGTCATCCATGTGATCGACGCAGTTCTTTTGCCGGAATAAGTTACCGCTTCACCACAATGAAAAAGCCCCGGTCCTTGTGGCCGGGGCTTCGTGTTTCAGAGGAGCCGGACCTTGGTTCCGACTTTAACCAGCGGGTAGAGTTCTTCGACATGCTGGTTGTAAAGGCCGATGCAGCCGGATGAGCTCTGACGACCGATTTTCCGTGTGTCATGGGTGCCGTGCACCAAATAGGCGGGCCAGCTCAGATACATCGCGCGGGTTCCCAACGGGTTGCCCGGGTCGCCACCCTCCATGCGGATCGGCAGGGATGGATCACGCTCGCGCATAGATGCGGTTGGTGTCCAGCTTGGGTTTTCACGCTTTCTGACAACCTCGGTGTATCCGCGTTTAGTCAGCTCTTCGCTCATTGGAACCGAGCTTGGGTACAGCTTGTAGGTGCCATTAGGTCCCCAATAGTGCACTGCTCGGCTGGTGATATCCGCCAGAAGACAGCCGACGCCCAGCTCATCAAAATGGTCCTGCCAGTTCTGCTGTGAGAACGAAGAAACATTACGACGCACAGGTAATTGAGTGCTGATCTCATCTTCAGTCTCAGGGAATGCATCGGAGCTTTGGGCGCGCAATAAGGTTGGTGCGGCAATAGCGGATGCTACGCCCAACAGGGCAGCGCGACGATTAATACGGGAACTGGACACTTAAGCCTCCTGAAAGACTGCTCAGATTTTTCGGCAATTTAGTTATTCGTTCACGCCAGAGCCAGATGTGTCACCTAAATTTTCTGTGAGATATCAGATTTACTTGCGAATTTTCGCCTGTCCGGACAGCAGATTAACCACTGTCCGGACACGATTTGCCTGTTTGCCGGACACGGGTTGGGCTATTTTTCGGACCATGTCTGCTCCAACTGCAAGAGACAGGCCCACAGTATTCCGGAGACCACACGATATGACCAAGAAATCAGAAACCTTGGAAATTCGCGTATCTTATGAGTTGAAAAGCAAGCTGGCTGATCTCAGCGAACAACGCGGATCGTCAATGAGCGAACTCGTACGCGGTGTGATCGACCGGGAGCTGGCAGGGCCGTCATCTGACAATATTGGAGAACATGACATGCCCGTTCGCTCATTGAGCAATTTTGCCCCCAAAACCCTCTACGTGCTACCTGTCTTGTTGCTGGCAGGGGTGTATTGGGGTTCGGCCCAGACACCTGCGCAGGCTACCCCCATGGCCCGTATGTTTTTCACCGAGCTTGATCGAAATGGGGACGGAGTGATCACAAAGCCTGAGTTCCAGCAATTCCTGACGCAGGAAGACGTGCTGTTTCTACCCGATGATTGTGACGCCAGCACTGAACCCTGCACGCCAGAAGCAATAGCTGCTGACGAAATCAGCCGTGCCGACGCAAATGCGGATGGCCATGTTGAGTATTCCGAGTTTGAAACCGTGTTTCTGGCAGAGCGTGCAATGGAGTTTCTGGAATACGACGCCGATGAAAATGGCGTTGTTTCACCTGATGAACTCGTTGCAGTTGATGTGCAGGACATAATCGAGTTCCCGGATCCCGAAATGGATGAGCCTTTGCCGGCCGAATGCCTGACAATGGTGGAAAACGGAAAGATTAAAGGCATCGCCAAAGCCTGTGTCCCTGAACATGATCTGCGGATGATGATGGCTGAGTTTGATGCTGATTTTGATGGGCAGATTACGCTGCGCGAGTTCCTCCAGAACTGATACCTCGCTGAGGAACTGAAAAAGGCCGCCCGATTGGGCGGCCTTTGGTACTTCGAAGGAATGGATTTTAGTCCATCGCTTTGAAGTTGAACTCGCCACCTTCCTTGATGCCCGACGGCCAGCGCGAGGTCACCGTTTTGGTGCGGGTGTAGAACTTGAAGCTGTCCGGGCCGTGCTGGTTCAGGTCGCCGAACATGGATTTCTTCCAGCCACCGAAGGTGTGATAGGCCAGCGGAACCGGGATCGGAACGTTGATGCCGACCATGCCGATGTTCACACGGCTGGCAAAGTCACGCGCCGTATCACCGTCGCGGGTGAAGATCGCGGTACCGTTGCCGTATTCATGATCCATCGCCAGCTTCAGCGCTTCTTCATAGGAACCTGCGCGGACGGTCGACAGAACCGGACCAAAGATCTCCTGCTTGTAGATGTCCATTTCGGGAGTCACGTGGTCAAACAGGTGCGGTCCGACAAAGAACCCGTCCTCATAGCCCTGCAGGCTGAAGTCGCGGTTATCGACAACCAGCTTAGCGCCTTGTTCCACGCCCGAGTTGATCAGGCCAAGAATGCGTTCTTTTGCTGCGCCGGTTACGACCGGACCCATGTCGACATCATCACCTGCGGTGTAAGGGCCAACCTTCAGCTTTTCGATGCGTGGGACCAACTTTTCGATCAGCGCATCGGCAGTTTCCTCACCAACCGGAACAGCGACCGAAATGGCCATGCAGCGTTCGCCGGCCGCACCGAAGCCTGCACCGACCAGCGCGTCCGCTGCTTGGTCCATGTCAGCATCGGGCATGACGATCATGTGGTTCTTCGCACCGCCAAAACACTGCGCGCGTTTACCGTTGGCAGTTGCACGCGAATAGATGTACTGCGCGATCGGGGTCGATCCAACAAACGAGACGCCCTGAATGATCTCGCTGTCTAGCAAGGTGTCCACAGCTTCTTTGTCGCCGTTCACGACCTGGAACACACCTTTGGGCAGGCCGGCTTCGACAAACAGTTCTGCCAGCATCAGCGGAACGGATGGGTCACGCTCGGAAGGTTTCAGGACAACGGCGTTACCACATGCCAGAGCCGGGCCGACGTGCCACAAAGGCATCATGGCGGGGAAGTTGAAGGGCATGATCGCCGCGACAACACCCAGTGGCTGACGCATGGAATACATGTCGATGCCCGGGCCCGCGCTGTCGGTGAATTCACCTTTCAGCATCTGAGGGGCGCCAATGCAGTACTCGATCACTTCGAGACCACGCTGCAGGTCGCCCTTTGCGTCGGGGATGGTTTTGCCGTGCTCGCGGCTCAGCGCTTCGGCCAGCTTGTCCATGTCACGGTTCATCAGGCCGACCATGGCCATCATGACACGGGCGCGCTTTTGCGGGTTGGTTGCACCCCAGGCAATCTGTGCGGCGGCTGCGTCTTCGATCGCCGCTGTGGTTTCAGCCACACTTGCCATCGGGCATTTGTACTGAACTTCGCCGGTTGCAGGGTTGAAAACGTCGTCGAAACGGCCGGATGTACCCGCCACGTTCTCGCCGTTGATGAAATGGGTCAGATCTTGCATTGCAAACTCCTCCGGTAAATTTGCGCGCAGAATAGGCTTGCAGAAATCCCGCGAACAGAGGCAATGTCTCAAAAGAGCTTTGCAAAATTGCAAAAGGAAAGAGATGAACCCAAATTGGGATGACATGCGGGTCTTTCTGGCCGTCGCACGCGAGGAAAGCCTTTCGTCCGCAGGCCGATTGCTGAAGATTGATCCGGCGACCGTCGGGCGGCGAATTGCCCGTCTGGAAACCGCCCTGAATGCTTCACTTTTTACGAAATCTCAGCAGGGTTATCTGCTCACACCAGCAGGTGAGCGCTTAATGGATCACAGCCTGCACGCCGAAGAGGCGATGCGTGCGGCAGCAGGCGCAGTAGCCGGTTCAACAAAATCTCTAAGCGGTCAGATAAGGATCGGAGCGCCGGATGGCAGCGCAAACTACTTGTTGCCGCAGGTTTGCGCCAAAATCAGTGATGCGAACCCTGATCTGGACATTCAGATTCTCGCGCTGCCTCGCATTATTAACCTGTCCCGCCGCGAAGCTGATATGGCGGTTACAGTCAGTGCGCCTACGGCAGGGAAGCTGCTGGTGCAAAAAGTCAGCGATTACAAATTGCATCTGGTCGCGACCCGGGAATATCTGGATCGCCATGCCCCAATTCAATCTGTCGCCGATCTTGGGGGGCACCGTCTGATCGGATACATCCCCGATATGATTTTTGACCGTGAGTTGGATTATCTCAACGATATCGGCGTTGACCGTGTTGCGCTTGCATCAAATTCGGTCTCTGTGCAACTTCGACAGGTTTCGTTGGGAAGTGGTGTCTGCGTCGCTCATGACTTTACGCTGCCGTTCCATCCTCATCTTCGTAAAATACTGACGGATCAAGTCAGTTTGACCCGTAGTTTCTACCTCGTTCGACATCAGGGGGATCACCGCAACGAGCGGTTGAACCGCTTTGCAGATGCCCTGACCAAAGGTATCCGCGACGAGGTTGCGCGGCTTGAAGCCGAAGCCCAACCTTGACAGGGTCTTTCATTCCGGCAACGCTTTAAAAAACAGTACGTTATTCCGGAGGTTTTTTCGCTTATGCTTGTTCAGGCCATTCTGAAATCCAAAGCGGCGGGCGGGGTTGTGACCGTCGAACCGTCAGCAACAGTCTCGGAAGCTGCAAAAATTCTGGCTGAAAAACGTATTGGTACGGTGGTCATATCAGAAGATGGTGGTCAGACAGCATCCGGTATTCTGTCAGAGCGTGACATCGTAAGAGAACTGGCGGCAAGTGGCAGCGGGTGTCTCTCGGAACCCGTCAGCGCCTATATGACCCGAGATTTGGTGACAGCCAGCCGCCAGGACACTGTACAGGATATCATGTCCAGAATGACAGAAGGCCGGTTTCGACATATGCCGGTTCTGGAAGACGGGCAGCTTGTTGGAATTGTGACTTTGGGCGATGTGGTCAAGGCTCAATTGACCGAACTGGCCATGGAAAAAGACGCATTGCAAGGCATGATCATGGGGCACTGATCGGGTTTCAGCCTGATGCCGCCTCTTGCACACGCGGCGAAGTTGTGTTTGCTTGCGCAGAAATAAAGTTGCGCAGGAGACAGTGATGCGCGTTGGATTATATCCCGGAACCTTTGACCCGATTACTCTGGGTCATATCGATATCATTCGCCGCGCCGCAGCGCTGGTCGACAAGTTGGTCATCGGAGTTGCGATCAATCGGGACAAGGGCCCTTTGTTCTCACTCGAAGAGCGCGTAGCCATGATTGAGGCGGAATGCGCCTATCTGACCGAACAAACCGGTACTGAGATTGTCGCGCATCCCTTTGAAAACCTGCTGATCGATTGTGCCAGAGATGTCGGTGCCCAGATCATCGTACGCGGCCTGCGTGCTGTTGCTGATTTCGAGTATGAGTTCCAGATGGTTGGGATGAACCGAGCCTTGGATGATTCAATCGAAACCGTATTCCTGATGGCTGAGGCGAGACATCAGGCCATCGCATCCAAACTGGTAAAAGAGATCGCCAGGTTGGGTGGGGACGTGTCAAAATTTGTCACGCCCCGTGTCAACACTGCATTGCGCGAGAGGTTAGGCTAAAGCGCCCATCGCTGCTGCAGTATCCAGCATCCGGTTCGAAAAACCCCATTCATTGTCATACCAGGCGAGAACACGAACCAGTGTTCCGTCGGTGACTTTGGTCTCCGACAGAGAGACGGTCGAACTATGGGCGTCATGGTTGAAATCTACAGAGACCAGAGGACGATTTTCTGCGGCCAATACGCCGGGGATTTTTTCTGCGGCCTCGATGAACAACGCGTTCACTTCTTCTTCAGTTGTCGGACGGGAGACTTCGACAACCAAATCGACCACGGAAACGTTAGGCGTGGGTACGCGGATGGCCTGACCCGTCAGTTTGCCCTGAAGTTGTGGCAGAACCAGACCAACTGCAGAGGCCGCACCTGTCGTTGTCGGGATCATCGACAACGCTGCAGCACGCGACAGGTAGGGGTCTTTTCCAGCCGTGTCATGAACGGGTTGGCTGGCCGTATAGGCGTGCACGGTTGTCATGTTTCCGTGCCGAATGCCCAATCCTGCATCAAGTGCCGCTGCCACCGGTGACAAGCAATTCGTCGTGCAGGACGCGTTTGAAACCACCAAGTCCTCGGCAGTTAGCTCATGCTCATTCACACCGAACACTACAGTTTTGACAGCGCCATCGCCGCGAGCGGGAGCTGAGATCAGCACCTTTTTTGATCCGTTTTGAAAGTGACGCGACGCTGCCTCACGCGTACGGAATACACCAGTGCATTCCAGAACCACATCAACGTCTGACCAAGGCAGGTCTTCCGGATTGCGTTCGCTGGTCAAGCGGATAGGGCCGCGACCGACATCGAACCCAGCGTCACTCAGGGTGACCGTATCTTTATAGCGTCCATGAACACTATCGAATTCGAAGAGATGGGCGTTCATTTCAGGTTTGGCCAAATCGTTGATCGCAACGATCTCTACGTCTTGGCGCCCGGATTCCATTACGGCCCGCAGTACGCCTCTCCCGATACGTCCAAAGCCATTGATTGCCAGTTTCAGTGTCATTTTGCGCTCCGTCTGAATAGCCGTCCGGCTTCGGTTTCATGGTCAGTTAGCGCTAACAAAATCAGGTGAGAGAAAAAGTCAAGCAAAACCTCTGTCAGCGCCAGAAGGCCAGCCAGTCAAGAAAGTCGTACAACTTCTTTCCAAGGAACAATAAATGCTCGGTCCCATAGAGTGTGTAGTCGAGCATGAACCCGCCAAGAATTAGAATTCCGAGCCAGATGGCGAGTTGGTTGGTCATTACGGCCCCGAACAAGAAAGCCCGCTCAGATAACCTGAGCGGGCAATGCTGTTCAAGCAATCAAGCCGATGTCAGTTAAGACGGCCCATTGCGACGGCTACATCGGCCATACGAACCGAAAAGCCCCATTCGTTGTCATACCAGGCCAGAACCCGAACCATGCGATTGTCAACAACGCGGGTCTGATCCGGTGCGAAGATCGAGCTTTCTTCGGTATGGTTGAAGTCGGTCGAAACCAGTGGTGCGGGTTCGTATCCCAGAACGCGCTGCATCGGACCTTGTGCTGCATCCTGAACGATTGCGTTCACCTCTTCTGCGGTGACGTCACGCGACGCGCGGAAGGTCAGGTCAACAGCTGACACATTCGGGGTAGGGACCCGGATGGCCGATCCGTCGAGGCGGCCTTTCAGGTTCGGCAGTACTTCACCCAGTGCCTTGGCAGCGCCGGTGCTGGTTGGAATCATCGACATAGCAGCAGCACGGGCGCGGTACAGATCGCTGTGGCGGCGGTCCAGGGTCGGCTGATCGCCGGTGTAAGCGTGGATCGTGGTCATGATGCCATGCTCGATACCGATGCCTTCGTCCAATACCTTGGCAAGCGGGGCAAGGCAGTTGGTGGTGCACGAACCGTTGGACACCATTTTGTCTTCGGTTGTCAGGTCATTGTGGTTCACACCAAAGACGATTGTCTTGTCTACATTCTTGCCAGGGGCCGAAAGGAGAACCTTCTGGGCACCGCGGTCAAGGTGAGTTTTGGCTTTATGACCATCATTGAATTTGCCGGTGCATTCCAGAACGACGTCGCAGCCATCCCAATCCAGCTCGTTCATGTCGTAGGTAGAGAACATCTCCATCGGGCCGCGGCCCAGATCCATGGTGTTCCCATTGATGGATACGTCACGCGGGAAACGACCATGTATGCTGTCATATTTCAGCAGATGAGCCGAGGTTTCCAAGGGCCCGGTTGCATTGACCTTGATCACTTCGATGTCGTTGCGAGCCGATGCCGCGATGTGCGACAGGGTACAGCGGCCGATGCGGCCAAAACCATTGATACCGACCTTGATGGTCATCAGACGTCTCCAAATGCGCTTGCTTTGCAGGCCATATAGCCGCGAATTGACAATCTCAAAAGGGCAAAAGTGGCATATTTTTAAGGTGTTAGCGCAAACCTGCACCGGTTGCGCTAACGCTTGCGCTAAGCGTTGGATCAGGTAGGTTCCGAATGCGGCAGGTGAAAGGAAAGGAAGCACCATGAGCGGTTTGTTGGCCCTGTTGGACGATGTAGCAGGGATAGCCAAGGTTGCGGCGGCGTCCGTTGACGATGTGGTCGCGGCTGCAGGTAAGGCCGGGGCGAAAACAGCCGGTGTGATCATTGACGACGCAGCCGTCACTCCAAAATACGTTCAGGGATTTGCACCAGCGCGCGAGCTGCCGATCATCTGGCGCATTGCACGCGGATCTCTGTTCAACAAGATTATCCTGTTGCTTCCGGTCGCCTTGCTATTGGCGAACCTGGCACCCTGGCTGATAACGCCCCTGCTTATGATCGGTGGGTCCTATTTATGTTTCGAAGGGGCCGAAAAAATCTTTCACGTACTGTTTCCGCATGGCAGTCACGTGATCGAAGACGACATGAATGTGCGCGATCCCGGCCATCTGGAAGAGCAAAAGGTCAGGGGGGCCATCAAGACCGACTTTATCCTGTCTGCGGAAATTATGACAATTGCGCTGGCGGCCATTGAAGCTCCGAATCTGTGGATGCAGGCAGCAACACTGGCGGTCGTTGGAATCGGGGTTACGCTGGCGGTGTACGGGTCTGTTGCGTTGATCGTAAAAATGGATGACGTCGGGCTGTATCTGGCGAACAACGCACCTACACCAATAGGACGCGGTTTGGGGCGCGGGTTGGTCAAGGCGATGCCAGCTGTAATGAAGGTGCTTTCGATCGTCGGAACTGCTGCGATGCTGTGGGTTGGTGGGTCGATCATCATTCACGGAATGGAAGTGCTGGGCTTTGGCTGGTTGGGCCACCACATCCACGACTGGGCCTATGCCATCGGGCATTCCGTGTCGGATCAGTGGACTGCAGTTGTGGAATGGGTGTCCAAAGCCACGATGGACGGCATTTTTGGTCTGGCTTGGGGGATGGTTCTGATTCCATTGGCCACAAAGCTCATCGCACCGCTCCTGAGCAGCATATCGGGCGACTCTCAAAAGCACTGACGCAAGGTCACAGATGTCCAGGTCATGCCGTGTTCTTATGCTCGGCGTGACCTGAAGAATTGAGAGTCCCATGACCGAATGCACACTTTCGGACGCCCTTGATGCTGTAGAATGCAGCGAGGGGCGCGTTCAATGTCCCTTGCCGCCGAACTGGATGCAGGGACGTACGAGTTTTGGCGGATTTACGGCCGCTATGTTGCTTAACGCTGCGCGTACACAGCATCACGATCTGCCACCGCTTCGCTCGGCCCTGATCAATTTTACGGCTCCTATTGGCGAAGGGCCGTCCATCGAAACCGAGATGTTGAGACAAGGTCGCAATGTCACCACGCTGAGCGCTCGGGCCGACATTAGTGGAAAGACGGCGGCGATGGGAACCTTCTCGTTCGGTGCGGCACAACAAAGCCTTGTCTCGGTTGCGTGTCCGCCCATACCCAGCCCGGCACCAGAGGATACCCTCGGTTATCTGCCGCCCGGCGTCACCAAAGGACCGATCCCGTTTTTTAACAACTTTGATGTTCGGCTTATCGAGGGGGCGCTACCGTTCACCGGTTCAGACAGCGGGTATGTACGGGTCTGGGCTCGTCACAGAGATGAACGAATGCGGGATCGAATCGAAGGGTTGATAGCGTTGGCCGATGTGCTGCCGCCGAGTATTTTCTCGCTGTTGACAAAGCCGGGCGCGAATTCGTCGATGAACTGGATGGTGAACCTGTTGTCCGAGACGGTTCAAACCGACGACGGCTGGTGGCTGATGGAGAACCAACTGACTGCTGGTCGAGATGGCTATAGCTCGCAAGTGATGCGGATGTGGAATACGGACGGAGAGCTTGTGGTAGACGGGATGCAATCCGTCATTATCTTTATCTGACAAGTAATGCATCCATCAAAAAAAGCCCCGGTTGTGACCGGGGCTTTCGATAATTTAGTCTGCCTGCGAAACGCGGGTTTAACCCAGCAGTTCCTTAACCTTGGCCACGGTTGCCTCGACGGTGATGCCGAAGTGCTTGTACAACTCGCCAGCGGGGGCGGATGCACCAAAGCTCGACATGCCAATGAAACCAGCCTTGGCCTCGCGGCCGCGTTCACCCAAAAGCCAGCGATCCCAGCCTCCGGCGCGGACGGCGGCTTCGATGCCGACGCGAACTGCACCCGCTGGCAGAACGCGCTTGCGATAGGCTTCGTCCTGTTCAGCGAACAGTTCCATACAAGGCATGGAGACAACGCGGGTGCCGATACCTTCGGCCTCAAGCATGGCTTTGGCTTCCATCGCCAATGACACCTCGGACCCGGTGGCGATCAGGATCGCCTGACGTTTGCTCTCGGCCTCTGCCAGGACATAGGCACCTTGTGCGGTCAGGTTCTTGGCCTTGTGCTGGGTCCGTACGGTCGGCACACCCTGACGGGTCAGTGACAGGACGGAAGGGCTGTCCTTGAAGGTCAGCGCCAGTTCCCATGCTTCGGCGGTCTCAACGGTGTCTGCTGGGCGGAACACATAGGTGTTCGGCGTTGCGCGCGAGATCGCCAGATGCTCGACTGGCTGGTGGGTCGGGCCGTCTTCACCCAGACCAATCGAGTCATGGGTCATTACGAAGACAGACGGCACCTTCATCAGTGCTGCCAGACGCATGGACGGGCGCGCATAGTCGGTGAAGGCCATGAACGTACCGCCATAGGGGCGGATGCCGCCATGCAACGCCATGCCGTTCATCGCGGCTGCCATGCCATGTTCGCGGATACCGTAGTGGATATAGCGACCCTTGCGGTTTTCGGGCAGGAACACGCTCATATCCGAAGATTTGGTGTTGTTCGAACCGGTCAGGTCAGCCGAACCGCCTACGGTTTCCGTCATGATCGGGTTCACGACGTTCAGAACCTTCTCAGACGATGCGCGGGTGGCTAGTTTCGGTTGATCTTCCGACATCTGCTTTTTGAACGAGCGGATGACACCTGCCAGTTTTTTGGGAGCTTCAAACGCATAAGCGCGGTTGAACTCGGCCTGCTTGCGCTCGGATAGCTGCGCGAAACGCTCTTCCCAGGCAGCGCGTTCGGACGCACCACGGGCTCCGATGGCTTCCCATGCTGATTTCACGTTGGCCGGTACTTCAAACGCGTCATGCGGCCAGCCATAGCCATCTTTTGCAGCTTTCAGCTGGTCCTGATCGGTCAGTGCACCGTGGCCTTTCGACGTATCCTGCGCAGCGTGACCAAGAGCAATGTGGCTCTCGCATGCGATCATCGTCGGTTTGTTGGATTTCTTTGCCTGGATGATCGCCGCATCAATCGCCTTGGGGTCGTGGCCATCGATTTCGATGACATGCCAGCCTGACGCTGCAAATCGACGAACCTGATCCGTACGATCGGCGATATCAACTGTTCCATCGATGGTGATGTTGTTGTTGTCCCAGAAGACGATCAGTTTGCTAAGCTCGTGACGACCGGCAAGGGTGATCGCCTCTTGGCTGACGCCTTCCATCAGGCAGCCGTCGCCTGCGATCACGTAAGTATAGTGGTCAACGACCTTCTTGCCGTAATGCGCGCGCTGAATTTCCTCGGCCATTGCAAAGCCGACGGCGTTGGAAATGCCCTGACCCAGTGGGCCAGTCGTGGTTTCGATGCCATCAACCAGGAAGTTCTCGGGGTGACCCGCAGTTTTGGCGCCCAACTGACGGAAGTTTTTGATTTCTTCCAGCGTAACGTCGCCGTGGCCTGTGAGATACAACAGCGAATAGACCAGCATCGAACCATGGCCAGCCGACAGGATAAAGCGATCACGGTCAGGCCAGTTCGGAGCCGATGCGTCAAACTTCAGGTGCTTTTCGAACAGCACGGTCGCGACATCGGCCATGCCCATCGGCATGCCGGAATGGCCGGAATTAGCAGCGGCAACAGCATCAAGGGTCAGGGTGCGGATAGCCGCAGCCTTGTCCCAGTGTTCGGGGTTGGCAGTACGCAGCGCAGTCAGGTCCACGGGTGTTGTTCCTTTGGATTACAGGCAGATTGCGCGCTCAATACCATCCAACCCTCAAAGTGCAAGCAGAACCGGGCGTGACACGCCGTCCTTGGTTCAACAGTGGTGCTCAAGTACTTGAAAGCAAAGAGTGGGTATTTTCCGGAACATTCCGTTAGACTAGGGACGAGCGGGGCTGGATTCGATTCGGCCAACCGAGCAACAGAATGAACCTTGGTAAAGAGGTGACAGGGGCATGAGTCAGATCGAGGAACTACAGCGCCGTATAGTAGCCGCCATGGAGCGGATCGGTTCGGGCGTCGAGGCATTGGGTGAAGCGGCCCCCGCTGGCGGAAATCAGGATCAGGAGCTGCGCGCAGCACTTGATGAAGAGCGGGTCGCGAATGCTCAGTTAGAAGAACGCCTCAAATCCCTGAAAGAAAGACACGATCAGGAAATCGACGCGATGCGCGCCGATATCGAAACGCTACGGGCGCAACCGGTAGATAGCGCCGAGGCCGATGGCTTGCGTGAGCAGCTTGCTGAAGCCGCCGAAAAGCTGGCCGCAGTTGAGGCAGCGCGTGCCGAGCTGGCCGAAGCTAAAGCAGCGCTGGAAGATCGCGATGAAGTTATGGCGCTCAAAGCCGAAATTGAATCGCTGCGCGCCGAACAAGAAAACGTCGAAGATCCTGCACCGCTACGGGCAGAGTTGGAACAACTCAAGCCAATTGCGGGTAAGGCACAGGAGCTGGAAACCGAAATTGCAAAGCTTCGGTCCGAACTTGCCGACAGCGAAAGGGTCGCGGAACTAAGCGCAGAGCTGGATATGCTGCGGGCCGAACGCGCAAGCCACGGCGCGGCGATGTCTCGCCTTGATGACGATCTTCAGCGACTGCGCAAGGCAAACGATCAGTTGCGCGAAGCGGTAGAGGAACTGCGTGCCGCAGCCGAAGATGGTGTGCCGGATGCTGAGTTGCTGAATCGCGCGACCGTTGCCGAGCTTGAGGCGACACGGGCTGCACGAGCAACGGACGCAGCTGAAGCCCATGCGGTTCTGGCGCGTCTGGAGCCGTTGCTGACCCATGCCAACCTGGCTGAAGGAGAGGTGGAATAATGCCCGAGGTAACCATTCATATCGGTGGACGCGGCTTTGAAGTCTCTTGTCAGGAAGGCGAAGAGGTGTTCCTGCAATCTGCTGCCAAGATGTTGGACGACGAAGCACAGGTCTTGTCGGACCAGATCGGTCGCATGCCGGAATCACGGATGCTGCTGATGGCTGGTCTGATGCTGGCTGACAAAGCAGCGGCCAGCGAGGATCGCATCAAAACCGTCGAATCCAAACTGGCCGAAGTTGAAGCTGAACTGACAAACCTGAAGAATGCGCCTGCGCCCGAACCCGAGCGTGTCGAAGTTGCCGTAGTCCCGCCATCGGTCACCGATACACTGGCTGAGTTGGCCGCAAGGGCAGAGGCGCTGGCGTCGGTTGTCGAGGAGAAATCTGCAAAATGAACATACTGCGCGCAATCGCCTGCGGAGCACTGATGATGGTGCCCGCCACCGCAGCGCTGGCCGAGATTGATATCCTTTCGGTTACCTTTACCTGTGAAAACAACGTGCCGGTGCCAGTAAGCTATTTCAATGCATCGGACGGGTCTGGGGCAGCAGCCTTGATTGTGGACAACAGCCTGGTGGCAATGCGTCAGGTACCTAGTGGCTCGGGCATTCGGTACGAGTCGGTAGGGAGCGACGGAACCTATATCCTTCGCTCCAAGGGCTGGAATGCTACGATCAGCTATCAGGCGGCAGGATCTGCCGCCAATGAGCAGGTCATTTATCAGGAATGTACCAGCCGGTAATGCCTGATCAGGCGTTAGCCTCACGGATTTTGTCGGCTGCTTCTTTGTTGTAGCCGACACCGTTGTCGTCAAACAGGGTATCCAGCTCACCGGACAGCGTCATCTCGGTGATGATATCGCAGCCGCCAACAAACTCGCCTTTGACGTAAAGCTGCGGAACGGTTGGCCAGTCGGAATAATCCTTGATGCCCTGGCGGACTTCCTCATCGGCCAGAACGTTCACGTCAGTGTAATCCACGCCCATATAGTTCAGAACACCCGCCACACGCGAAGAGAACCCGCATTGCGGCATCTCTTTAGTGCCTTTCATATACAGCACCACATCGTTAGCTTTGACGGTTTCGTCGATTTGGGTCTTAACGTCGCTCATTTCGCGTTTCCTTAATCTTACCCGTATGCCCGGGCTGTCATTTCGTCAGAGGGATTGGCGGCTTTGCCGCGAACTCCGTTCTTCTATTTTCTGGTTCGTTTCGTGAACCTTGTCGATATCGGCAACTTTCGTCACCCCGTCAGGCTCCCAAGGTCGGCGTTTCAAAGCCTCAGGGTCCGGACGCATGTCTGATAGCCGGCGTTTGGTGTTGCGCTTCAGATAGGCCTCGATCAGGGCAGCGGCAACCACAAGCGCCAAGATTGCTCCTCCAATCCAGATGATCCAGTTACTCATTTCTTTGGAGTCATGATTTTGGCATACTCCTGAGGGTCTTTGGGGACACGAACCACAATTCCGTGTCCACCACCTCCGCCGGAGTCATAGCTCGCATTTACAAGCTGCTCGCCTTGCCCGGGTTCTATTCCACGCTCCGGTTTGGGATCTGATTTGGCTCTGCTGCGTGCCAATAGGGCCACGAGGATCACAGCTGCTAGAATTCCAGCAATGACCATCGCTGTTTGCATCACTCCGGCACTTTCGTTGTCAATGCCAGCGCATGAAGCTCACCATCGGGGCCGTCCATCTTGCCCTTTAGTGCTGCATAAACCGCACGTTGCTGCTGAACCCGATTTTTCCCGCGAAAGCTCTCGTCCACAACCATTGCAGACATATGAACACCATCATGCCCGCCGACCTGAATTTCCGCATCGGGAAAGGCTTCTCGCAGCAGGTGTTCAATTTCGTGGGCGCTCATCGGCATGTAGGTTTCTCCTGAAGGTCTTTATCAAGATGTAGAGCGATGCAGGAGCCCGTGCAAGGGTGTGCAGTGCTCTCAGAAATAGCAAATCCTGCGCCGTATATTAGGCGCAGGATTTTGAGTTTTCGCTATCTGGTGCCAGCAGTCAGGCCACGGCCTCGGCAAAGCTGGAGCGGAAGGTTGCTGTCAACTCTTCCAAAGGTGCCTCTGATGCGCCGATCTTGACGCTGTCACCGGTGAAGCGACCCACAGATACCAATGGAACACCTGCCTGACCTGCGGCGATCATCAGCGCTTCGGCCTGATCAAAATTGCAGGCAACCAGATAACGCGCCTGATCTTCACCGAACAGGAATTCGGTTGATGCGTCATCCAGGTGAATGCCGACTTTGGCGGCCTCGGCCAGTTCAAACGCTGCCAGAGCAAGGCCTCCGTCACCCAGATCGGTGCAGGCTTTGATCATGTCGCGGTTCGCGCGGATAAATTCGCCGTTGCGCTGCTCGGCCTCAAGGTCAACATGCGGCGCATCGCCGTCTTCGCGATTGAAGACTTCGGCCAGCAGGGCGGACTGACCCAGATGGCCATTCGTTTCTCCAATCACCATCGCAACGTGACCTTCGCGCACTTCATTGCCAATGATTTCATCGGTGTGAGACAGCAGACCAACCGCACCAATGGTTGGGGTCGGCAGGATCGCCTGTCCATCGGTTTCGTTATAGAGCGAGACATTGCCTGACACGATTGGCATGTCCAGAGCAGCTACTGCAGCGCCGATGCCCTGTATCGCGCCAACGAACTGACCCATGATCTCTGGCTTTTCTGGGTTGCCAAAGTTCAGGTTGTCAGTCGTCGCCAGCGGCTTGGCGCCAACTGCTGTCAGGTTGCGATAAGCTTCGGCTACAGCCTGTTTGCCACCTTCTTCAGGGTTGGCCCGGACATAGCGCGGCGTCACGTCCGACGTGAATGCCAGTACCTTGTCGGTTCCATGTACACGGATCATGCCCGCGCCCAGACCCGGCGTGCGGGCTGTGTCGGCCATAACCATAGTGTCATATTGTTCGTAGACCCATTGTTTACCGGCATAGTTTGGTGAAGAGAGCAGGGCGCGCAGACCATCGATCGGATCGATCTGAGGTACTTCTGCCAGTTCTTCAGCCTGGGGTGTCGGCACCCAGGGGCGATCATATTCAGGAGCGGTCGAGGCGAGTTTGGACAAAGGCAGATCCGCTTTGACTTCGCCGTTGTGCATGATCAGAAAACGGTCTTCGGCAATCGTTTCGCCAACGATGGCAAAGTCCAGATCCCACTTTACGAACACCGCGCGGGCCTCGGCCTCAAGCTCGGGCTTGAGAACCATGAGCATGCGCTCCTGAGACTCGGACAGCATCATTTCATAGGCTGTCATGTTCTCTTCGCGCTGCGGTACGGTTTCCAGATCGAGGCGTACGCCCAGACCGCCTTTGTCGCCCATCTCAACGGCGGAGCAGGTCAGGCCCGCAGCACCCATATCCTGAATCGAGATTACGGCACCGGTCTGCATCAGCTCCAGTGTCGCTTCCATCAGGCGTTTTTCGGTGAAGGGGTCGCCAACCTGAACGGTGGGACGCTTTTCTTCGATCGTGTCGTCGAATTCGGCAGAGGCCATTGTCGCACCACCAACACCGTCACGGCCTGTCTTTGCGCCAAGGTAGACGACGGGCATACCAACGCCAGAAGCTGCCGAGTAGAAAATCTTGTCGCTGTCCGCCAGACCGGCAGCAAATGCGTTTACGAGGCAGTTGCCATTGTATGCAGGGTGGAAACGAACTTCGCCACCGACACAGGGAACGCCGAAGCAGTTGCCATAGCCGCCAATGCCTTCGACCACGCCGTTGACCAACTGGCGGGTCTTGTGATGACCCGGCTCGCCAAACGACAGAGCGTTCATCGACGCAATCGGACGTGCACCCATGGTGAAAACGTCGCGCAGGATGCCACCCACGCCGGTCGCCGCGCCCTGATAGGGTTCGATGTAAGACGGGTGGTTGTGGCTTTCCATCTTGAAGACCACGGCCTGACCATCGCCGATATCGACAACACCAGCATTCTCACCGGGACCGCAGATGACCTGAGGGCCCGAGGTTGGCAATGTACGAAGCCATTTCTTGGAGGACTTGTAGGAACAGTGTTCGTTCCACATCGCCGAGAAAATGCCCAGTTCGGTAAAGCTCGGCTCGCGCCCAATGATCTCGAGGATCATATCGTATTCTTCGGGTTTCAACCCGTGTGCAGCAATCAGATCCGGTGTGATGGCGGGCTCTTGCATGGTCTGTCCTGTTTTCAAGGTGGCCGAGTTTGGGCGCCTTTTAGGGCAAGGGCGCGCCGGTGGGAAGGGTCAAGAGCGCGCAGCCCCTTCAGAAGCGCTGTCCGACATAGATATAAAGCTGATCTTCATCCAGATTGTTACGAGCCCAGTCCACTGAAAAATCAACCGGGAACTTCTTGGACACGCGATAACGTGCACCCAAACCAAAGGCGGAATGCGTTCCACCATCTGAAAGATCGGAAAAGCTGTCGCCGGTTTGACCGACACCACCAAACGCTACAGCGCCGATACGCTTGGTGAATTGATGGCGATACTCTACCTGCAGCGAGGCTGAGCGAAAGTCGAGGAACTGGGTCACCGGGAACCCGCGAAAGGCGTCTGTCCCACCTAACGAGCATTGATCAAAGAACGGAGTCTCTTGCGATGCCGCGCACGTTGATACTCGAGCTGCGATAACGCCATTGGGGATGGGGTTGAAGTACTTGGTGAAGTTCACGAACGACTTGGAGTAATCACCAGTAATACCCTCGAGCGTGTAACTATGTGACGCCTCAAAGTTGAGATTGAACCCTTTTGTTGGGTAGATGGTATCGTCGCGGGTATCCCAGTTGGCCACCAAGGCGGGGGTGACAATCTCCATGTTAAGAAACCGATCGAATGGCGGCGGTATCGGTGGCAAGCCTAGACCATCGGGGCTGATCGATGTGTTCAGATAACGAACCGCAATCCCTGCTGAAATATCTGGTGTGAAACCGTATGACAGTTCGAGTCGGCCAAGGTCGCCTTCCTGGGTGATCGGCAGACGCCCGATGGGAGTGAAGAGATCGTAGTTGATATTGGCCTTTGCATAGAGCGATTTGATCAGCCAGCGATTGTTGTCGAAGGCGAAATTTGCGGCGCCACCATAAGCTTCGCTGCCATTGCTGGATCGCAAAGCAGCCAGGCCAATCAGCGAAGGTTTTGAACCTTCATCAATTGTGAACAGATATCCTGCTGCAAGAGTAAGCCCGGAACCAATTGTTGGATCTGAGAAGGGAATGGGTACCACGATGACCGAGCCATTCCCAAACCCTACGGTTTCTTCTTCCTGTGCGTCATCGAAAGTATCGACATTAGGCTCAAGCGTGACCGAACCGGCAATGGTGACAGACGCGCTGCATGCAAGAATTGGCAGAACTAGAGTAATGGCATGAGGTCGCATGCACTTTACCTTATTCGAAAAGAAAAAG
This sequence comes from Ruegeria arenilitoris, assembly GCF_013030265.1. Taxonomy (GTDB): domain Bacteria; phylum Pseudomonadota; class Alphaproteobacteria; order Rhodobacterales; family Rhodobacteraceae; genus Ruegeria; species Ruegeria arenilitoris_E. Next base: position 154,536 of record NZ_WPZQ01000001.1, on the reverse strand, counting down.
GGGCAGCGAAGATATCTCCGCTGCCCCTGAAAGTTGGTTGGGTCAGGCTGGTCCCTGTTCCTTGTTGACCGCATCACTTGCGGCCGCGCCAATTGCGGCCTTTTGCTGGTCGGACAGGTTTTCAGCCTCTTCTAGGCCCGGTATCGCGACGCGCACTTCGCGACGGGCAAAGTCGATGCCGTTTTCCTTAAAGGCCGCTTTGACCCGGTTGAAGATTTCCTTGCGCAGCGTGAACTGCTTACCGGGTTTGGCCATGAATTTACCGCGGATGATCATGCCGACATCGTCAAAGTCGAACACGCCCTGTGACTTGAACGGCTGGAGGAAGCCATCCTTGTGGGTTTCGTCCTCCATCATCTCGGCACCGATCTTTTTGAAAATCTTCTTCACTTTGTTCGGATCCGTGTCGAAAGGAACAGTGAATTTCAGTTTCATGATGACCCAGTCACGGCTGTAGTTGGTCAGCTTCTGAATCTCACCATAAGGAATGGTGTGAACCGGACCGCGGTGGTGACGCAATTGCATCGAGCGGATCGAGATTTTCTCGACCGTACCCGTGGTTCCGCCGACATCAACGTATTCGCCAACACGGAAGGCATCGTCGATCAGGAAGAAAATACCACCAACGATGTCCGAAACCAGCTTCTGTGCACCAAAACCGATGGCCAGACCAAGGATACCAGCACCGGCCAGCAGCGGTGTGATGTCCATGCCTAGTGCGCCCAGCGCGAGCAGGCCGAAGATAACCGCAATTGCGACCTGTGCCGTAACGCGCAGCAGCGGCAGGACAGTTGCAAGGCGTGAACCGCCTGTACCGCCGCCTTCGCCCGCTTCCTCATCGGGGCTTTGGCCTTCGGTCTCTTCTTTCGCTAGTCGGCGGTTGATCCAGAGCGAGACGACCTCATTCAGGATATAGCCGAAGGCAACGAGGATGAAGAATTGGATCACACGTCCGCCAGCATCAGTTCCGGCGCCCGCGATTTCTTGCAGATCCAGATCCCAGGCATTTGCGATCATCAGAACGATGAAGATACCTGCCAGAACACGACCGATGCGAATATAGCTGCGTTTCGTGGATTTGTAGGCACGTTCAGCGATTGCGCCATGTCCCATGATGGGCGGTTGCAAATGCCGTACCAATCCTCTGATCAGCGTGTCGAGCGCTGGCAGGATCAGCAACCAGAACATTGTCGCAAAGTGTGCACCTTCGGCGGCCATCGCGACCAGTTGCGGGTCTTTGGTGGCTGCAAGATATTCAACCACGAACCACATGACGAAGGACACGCCGATTGCGAAATAGGGATAAAATTCGGCTACCCATTCATCAAACTCGGTCCGGTCGGGATCGGTGCCGCGCATCATGTCGCTCAGACCTTTGCGTGCGGTCCAGGCAATCAGGCCGATATAGATATGGATCGATGTGTTCAGCCAGAAACCCAGTCGGGTCTCGCCCATTTCGACACCGTTGAGGGTGTTGAAGCGGATGATGAACATGGTGAACCCTATCAGCAGGAACAGACCGATCAGGTTGCGATGCAGGTATTTGGCCCAATGATCGTCGATGTTAACCAGTCGAAGTTCGGACCTTTCGGGAGCGAGCACGAAACGGGAAATTGCAGCGCCAAGCCTTGGGAACCAGATCAGGAAAAATACGAATGGAGCAACCTGTGCGATTTGCTCGGGGTTCAGCAGTTGACGACCAACAAAGACGAGCGTGTAGTAAAAGACCACTAGGCCCAGCAGTTCCCGGCAAAAACGTTTGATCAGGAACATGACTGCTCCGCGCAAATCGTGTTCGGCATCTCCCGGGACGGCTTTGATCCAGCGACGTGTCCAAATACCAACGATCTTTTCAGCGGCAAAACCTATGGCCAGCGCCAGGAAGGTAAAGCCGAACAAGGTCATTAAGCCGCTTGAGCCAAAAGCCTTGCCAAAATTGGTAATTGCTTCGATCTGCAAGGTTACAAGGGACGGCAACTTTCTGATTACATCCACCCAGGATGCAGCCATTGCTGTGGCTGTTTCGGTGACTCGCGTCACCAGACCCTTCTTTGCAGGCGCCTGAGCCTGTTTGGCCGCAACAGCATCAAGCCGTTCAAGCAGTATCGAGCGGACCTGATCGTCAGACATACGGGCGACGAGATCGTCCACCTGATCGGGCGTCAGATCATCTGGAATGGTGACCGGAGCGGGCGCGGAAGAGGAGGTGCTGGTTGATGGCACCTGTGCGAACGCTGGTACCGCGAAACAAATCGCGGCAAGCAACGCCAGCACAAGGCGTAGTGGGTGGAACATTTGCTTTCCCTCGAAGGCAGAAAATTTGTTTATTTTCCCGCATCATAGCCATACCGGGGGGAAATTCCCAGTGAAATTGGGATGGTGCGACCTTCGAAACTACAAAGTACGAAAAAAAAGGCCGAGCATTAAGCTCGGCCGTAGTCCAACAGGGAGGTATGAAGATGATGAGCGTTTCAGCATCACCGCCTTCGAGTGCTCATTTAGTTATCACTGTATGTACGTTCAAGATTTTTTCACAAACATTGGTACATGTCCGCTATGTCATAGGCGCATAGCTAGAGTTTTCCCAATTGCCTCAGATGCTTGCGGTGCGCGATGATCTCATCCTGAACGAAATCCCGGAAGGCAGCGACACGTTTAGAATGTCTTAATTCTTCGGGATAGGCTAGATAGACAGGTACATCGGCGCTTTCAATGTCTGATAGTATCGGGACCAGATCAGGAAAATCTTCGGTCACATAGTCAGGCAGCACACCAATACCCAGATTGTGCAGTACCCCCTGCAATACACCGAAATAGTTGTTCACGGTCAGCAGCGAGCTTGGGTTACAGGTCATGAGGTGTCGCACCATTGACGCGCCAGCGCCAACCTGTGGCGCTGACGGGGTCTGGCAGATCAAACGATGCTTGGCGATATCTTCGAGTGTCTGAGGCGCGCCACCATGGGTGTCCAGATAATCGCGGGTCGCATAAAGCAGCATTTGAACCGTCATCAGCCGTTTGCGCACCAGATCTGCCTGGCTGGGTTCTTTCATGCGGATTGCAACGTCAGCTTCGCGCATCGGAAGGTCCAGAACACGTTCTTCCAGCATCAGGTCGATGTTGAGATCGGGGTATTGCTCATAAAGCTTCGGAAGGCGCGGGGCCAGCCAAAGGGTTCCAAACCCGAAGGTGGTCGTTACGCGAAGAACGCCGAACACTTCGTCTTCGCTGTCCCGGATGCGCGCAGCAGCTGCATCCAATCGTTTGGACATGGCAGAAGTGGCGTCGAACAGAAGCTCACCCTGTTCGGTCAGAATCAGGCCGCGTGCATGACGGTGAAAAAGGGTGGCATCCAGTGATTCTTCCAGTGCACGAATTTGTCGACTGACTGCAGATTGGGACAGATTCAGCTTGTCTCCCGCATGAGTGAGACTGCCCGCGTCAGCTACTGCGTGAAATATTCTAAGCTTGTCCCAATCCATAACCGCAACTTTCGTTATCCTCACGCAGCCCTATATGAAAGAGGTAACAAATTCCACATTCAAACGGCGAAATCGTTACGCAATAGGGGAAAATCACTATACAGGTCAGCTTTTATGACCTAAAATGTTTACAAATGCAGCACACTAATCCGACGAGGGGAGACGTCAGATGAGTCAGCCGAAAATATCGCTCAACGACCGTTTTGATCTATCCAAAAGCCCTGTTCTTCTGAACGGGACGCAAGCGCTTGTTCGCCTCATGATGATGCAAAAGGCGCGTGACCGTGATGCCGGGTTGAATACCGCCGGTCTGGTCACTGGGTATCGGGGATCACCTTTGGGCGCGGTAGACCTTCAAATGTCGCGGGCGCAAAAGCAGCTTGCCGAGAATGACGTCACTTTTCAGTTTGGATTGAATGAAGATCTGGCGGCGACCGCATTGTGGGGAAGCCAGCAAGCCGGGTTGCGCGGAGACGGCAAGTTCGACGGCGTCTTTGGTCTTTGGTACGGCAAAGGACCCGGGGTTGACCGTTCCGGCGACGTGATGCGTCACGCGAACATGGCAGGAACCGGCAAGCATGGCGGCGTCCTGATGGCCATGGGCGACGACCATACGGGTGAAAGCTCGACTGTGTTGCATCAATCCGAATGGTCATTGGTCGATATGTATATGCCGGTGGTCAGCCCGGCGGGCGTACAGGAAATCCTTGATTACGGCATCTATGGTTTCGCACTCAGCCGGTTTGCAGGTGTGTGGGTTGGCTTGAAGACCATGAAGGATACGATCGAGGTAACCTCGGTTGTCGATGGTCGCCCGGATCGTATGCGGCTTGTCACACCCGAATTCGACATGCCTGAGGGTGGTTTGAACATCAGATTGGGTGACACGCCGCATCTGCAGGAAACGCGGGTCATTGATTACAAGCGCTTTGCGGCTGAGACTTTTTCTCATGCCAATAGGCTGGATCGCCGGGTCTGGGGCAAATCCGGGGCCAAGATCGGTATCGCCGCTGCAGGCAAAAACTGGCTGGATCTTGTCCATGCCATGTCGTTGCTGAACATCGACGAGAATGAGGCCGAACGGCTGGGGATTACCACCTACAAGATCGGGCAGACTTTCCCGCTTGATATGAAGGGGTTCCACGACTGGGCCGAAGGGCTGGACCTGATCATTATCGTCGAAGAAAAGCGCAAGCTGATTGAGGTGCAAGTTAAGGAAGCCATTTTCGACGACCGTCGCGGGCGCCGGGTGTACGGTTGGTACAAGGGTGGAGCAGGCACATTGCATCGTGAGGAGCTGTTCCCGACCCGAGGCGCACTCGACCCGATCATGATTGCGGAAAAACTGGGCGAAATCCTGATTGAGGAGGGGCGTGATACCGATGGTGTCCGTGCCGGTCTGGACCAGTTGAACGAGGCGCGCCGGGCTGACAACGCGCAAGAGATTGCGACCCGTCTGCCCTATTTCTGTTCGGGCTGCCCGCATAACAGTTCGACCAAAGTACCAGATGGCAGCCGTGCCTATGCTGGGATCGGGTGCCACTACATGGTGCAGTGGATGGACCGGAATACGACCGGCTTCACCCAGATGGGTGGTGAGGGTGCCAACTGGATCGGTGAGGAGCCTTTCTCGACCACAAAGCATGTGTTCCAGAATCTTGGCGACGGTACCTACAACCACTCGGGTGTTCAGGCCATTCGCGCAGCTTTGTCTGCAGGAACCAACATTACCTTCAAAATCCTGTTCAATGATGCCGTTGCAATGACCGGCGGGCAGGATAACGAAGGTGATTTGACGGCCGAGCGGATCGTTCGTGAGGTCAAAGCCATGGGCGTGCGCCATGTGGCGGTGGTCTACGACGAGAAGGAAGATGTGAACTTCAAGGCGTTGCCGTCAGACGTGGAAACATTTGAACGCGCTGACCTGATGAGCGTTCAGGAAAAATTCCGCGAGATAGAGGGCGTGTCTGTCCTCGTGTATATTCAGACATGTGCCGCTGAAAAACGTCGTCGCCGCAAGCGGGGCAGCTTTCCTGATCCGGACAAACGGGTATTCATCAATACCGATATCTGCGAAGGCTGCGGTGATTGCGGCGTTCAGTCCAACTGTGTTTCGATTGTTCCAAAAGAAACTGAGCTAGGTCGTAAGCGTGCGATTGATCAGTCAAGCTGTAACAAGGACTTCTCTTGTCTCAGCGGGTTCTGCCCATCGTTCGTGACGCTTGAAGGTGCAAAAATCCGCAAGGAGGCTACAACCGATCTGGACCTGCCAGACTTGCCAGATCCGTCTCTGCCGGTGATCAAGGGAACGCATAATGTGGTCATCACGGGCGTTGGCGGTACCGGAGTTGTCACCATCGGCGCGGTTTTGGCGCAGGCTGCCCAGATCGACGGCAAGGGCGCTGGTATGATGGAGATGGCTGGCCTCGCCCAAAAGGGCGGTGCGGTTCATATCCACTGCAGACTAGCCAACAAACCCGAAGATATTAGTGCCATCCGTGTGGCGACCGGCGAGGCGCACGCGTTGATCGGTGGCGATCTCGTAGTGTCGGCCGGGGCCAAGACGTTGGGTCTGACGCAAACCGGCCAGACAGGCGCAGTGGTCAATAAACACGAAATCATCACCGGCGATTTCACGCGGGATACCGAATTCAACATTCCAAGCGACCGTCTGGAATTGGCCCTCGAGGCCCGCCTGAAAGATGGGCTGGATCTGTTCGATGCCACCGATCTGGCACGTGCGGTGATGGGTGACTCGATCTATTCCAACATGATGGTCTTTGGTGCAGCCTGGCAACGTGGACTGCTTCCGGTCAGCCATGAGGCCATTTTGCAGGCTATAGGACTGAATGGTGCTGCAGTCGAACGGAACAAACGGGCCTTCGAGGTTGGTCGCTGGGCCGTTTTGCACCCAGATGAAGTAGCCAAAATCCTGAAACCTGGCGTGACCGAACTGCCGAAAACACTGGATCAGAAGATTGATCTGCGTGCGGAGCATTTGACGGCTTATCAAGGGAACCGACTTGCCAAGCGCTATCGCAAGCTTGTTGACGCCATTGAGGACCGTGAGGTCAAGGAAGCGGTCGCCAAAGGATATCACAAGCTGTTGTCCTACAAGGATGAATACGAAGTCGCGCGTTTGTTGCTGAGCAGCCGTGAAAAGGCTGCGGCTGAATTTGATGGTGACTTCAAGATGACCTTCCATCTCGCACCGCCGATTCTGGGCGGTAAGGGGTCTGATGGTCGCCCTCGTAAACGCGCCTTTGGTGAATGGCTGTCAGGGCCGCTTAAGCTGATGGCCAAAATGAAGGGTTTGCGTGGGACGCCGCTCGATATCTTTGGATACAGCGCTGAACGGCGAATGGAGCGGGCGCTGATCCGGCAGTACGAAAAGGACATGAAAGAGGTATTGCCGAAGCTTTCGCCCGAGACAAAAGACGCTATTGCAGCTCTTGGTCGACTTCCCTTGGATATCCGTGGGTTTGGCCCGGTTTTGATTGCCAATGAGACCAAGGCTGCAAAACGGCGCGAGGAATTGCTTGCGGCAATTCGGCAAGGTGGCGAAAAGCTCAAGGAGGCGGCTGAGTAGATCGTCACAGGACTGTCATGCAAGCTAGGCAAAACTGTTGAGACAACCTATGTAGCAGGCAGCAAACCGGAGACCTTTATGCCCTCGCGCCGCCACGTTGCTCGTGACATTTCCTATGCCTATTCTGCCGAAACCAAAAGCGGCAGGATGGTCATCAAGCTTATGGAAAACACAACAGGCCGTCTGCGCCTGATCAAGCGTGCGGACGGATATGAGCAAGAGGTGGCCAAGGGTCGTGACTTCTGGTCCGTTATGGTCGAACGTTATGGACTGTCGCTGGATGTGGTCGGGGGATCGCTGACGAACATACCAAAGAACAGGCCTCTGATCCTGATCGCGAACCATCCCTACGGGATTCTTGATGGGCTGATGATGGGACACATCTTGTCTCAGGCTCGTGGCGATTTTCGCATTCTGGCGAACCACGTGTTTCGCAAGGCCGAAGACCTGAACCGAATTATCTTGCCGATCTCGTTTGACGAAACGAAGGAGGCCATGAAGCTGAACCTTGAAACCCGCAAAAACGCGCTGAATTATCTGGGCGAGGGTGGGGCCATCGGAATATTTCCTGGCGGGACAGTCAGCACGGCAGCGAAACCATTCTCACACCCAATGGATCCGGGCTGGCGTGGTTTCACCGCACGTATGGTGGCAAAATCCAATGCTACTGTTGTGCCGGTTTTCTTCGATGGTCACACGTCACGCCTGTTCCAGATCGCAAGCCATCTTCATTACACCCTTCGCATGGGTTTGCTGATCAAAGAGTTCAAAAAGCGTGTTGATACACCTGTAAAAGTCGTGATCGGCGAGCCCATTGGCCGCGACGTATTAGACCCGCTGGCCAAGGATACGCGCAAGATGATGGATTTCCTGCGCAAAGCCACGTATGAGCTGTCTCCAAAGCCGTTGAAGTCGTATGACTACGGTTATGAATTTGAGGAACGGCATCGCGCCTGAAGGGGCAAATGGCAGTAGGTATCTTTGATTCCGGGTTGGGCGGTCTGACCGTCCTGGACGCAGCTCAGAAACGTCTGTCGGACGTTGATTTTCTGTATTTTGCGGACAGCGCACACGCGCCTTACGGCGTGCGTGATGCAGAAGATATCTATCAACTCACCCGCAAGGCAGTGTCTGATCTGTGGTCGCGTGGGTGCGATCTGGTGATTCTCGCTTGCAACACAGCGAGCGCTGCCGCGCTGCGCCGGATGCAGGAAGAAGGTGTACCAGAAGGCAAACGCGTTTTGGGCGTGTTCGTGCCACTGATCGAAGCCCTGACTGAGCGGCAATGGGGCGACAACAGCCCACCTCGCGAAGTGGCGGTCAAGCACGTGGCGTTGTTTGCGACACCCGCAACCGTATCGAGCCGTGCCTTTCAGCGGGAGCTCGCATTCCGTGCAATCGGCGTGGATGTTGAGGCCCAGTCCTGCGGCGGCGTCGTTGACGCGATCGAAGACGGGGACATGATCCTGGCCGAGGCATTGGTCCGGTCCCATGTCGATGCGCTGAAACGCAAGATGCCCGAGCCGCAGGCAGCTATTTTGGGCTGCACCCACTATCCGCTGATGGCCGAGACATTCCAGAAAGCGCTTGGGCCAGATGTACAGGTTTTCAGCCAAGGTGATCTGGTTGCTCAAAGTCTTGCCGACTATCTGCAACGCCATCCAAATATGCTGGGGACCGGCGAGGGTGGATTCGTGACAACCGGTAAACCGGACTTTGTCAGCGATCGCGCAACGCAATTCCTCCGACGACAAATCGCATTTGAGGCGGCCTGACTTAGGTCAAGGAAACAGCCGCATTGATTCTGTAGTTCGATGATCGTCACATCGGCGATCGATACGTATGACACTCAAATACAAAGAGGTCTGACATGACCCATAAAATCGCAATCCTTGGCGCGTCCGGCTATACCGGTGCGGAACTGGTGCGGCTGATCGCCGAGCACCCGAGTATGGAAATCGTGGCTTTGGCGGCCGAGCGCAAAGCCGGTCAATCCATGGCACAGGTCTTTCCCCATCTGCGGCATCTAGATCTGCCGGTGCTGTGCAAAATCTCTCAGATCGACTTTTCCAAGATTGATCTATGTTTCTGCGCGTTGCCGCACAAAACCAGCCAAGAGGTCATCCGTGACTTGCCCAAGACACTGAAGGTCATCGATCTTTCGGCCGATTTCAGGCTGCAGGATGCTGAGGAATACGAGAAGTGGTACGGCAACCCTCATGCCGCGCTCGAACAACAGGAAGAGGCTGTGTACGGTCTGACCGAGTTCTATCGGGAAGAAATCCGCAATGCCCGGCTTGTTGCCGGAACCGGTTGTAATGCCGCAACCGGGCAGTATGTGTTGCGGCCCCTTATTTCTGCGGGGGTTATCGATCTGGATGACATCATTCTCGACCTGAAATGTGCTGTTTCGGGGGCGGGGCGGTCGCTGAAGGAAAACCTGCTGCATGCGGAGTTGAGCGAAGGGGCCAATGCCTACGCCATCGGAGGATCGCACCGGCATCTGGGTGAATTCGATCAGGAGTTCTCCAAGCTGGCCGGGCGGACTGTGCATGTCCAGTTTACACCGCACCTGATTCCAGCCAACCGGGGCATTCTGGCGACTACCTATGTGAAGGGTGATCCGCAAAGTGTTTATGAGACGCTGTGCGCCACCTACGAAAATGAACCATTCATCCAGATGTTGCCATTTGGCGAGGCACCGTCGACCCACCATGTCCGGGGATCCAACTTCTGTCACATCGGTGTGGCTGCGGATCGGATTGAACGTCGCGCCATTGTGATCGCAGCATTGGATAACCTGACAAAAGGTAGCAGCGGGCAAGCCTTGCAGAATGCCAACCTGATGTTAGGTGAGGCTGAGACTAAGGGGCTGATGATGGCCCCTCTATTCCCGTGAGGACGGTATGAAAACACTCAAGAAACGTCGTCGTGTACAGATCATAGTTCTGGCCGTTGTTGCCTTGGCTTTGTCGACGGCGTTGATTGGGTATGCCATGCGGGACGGCATCAATTTCTTCCGTTCACCCAGCCAGGTTATTGCTGAGCCGCCACAACCAACCGAAGTGTTTCGCATCGGAGGACTGGTTGAAGAAGGCTCTATCATCCGCGGGCAAGGTGAAACTGTCCGCTTTGTTGTTACAGACGGGGGCGAGAGTGTCCCGGTATCATTTACCGGGGTGCTGCCTGATCTGTTCTCTGAAAATCAGGGCATGGTGGGTACCGGTAGCTACGTGAACGGTGTGTTCGAAGCCACGGAAATCCTTGCAAAACATGATGAGACCTACATGCCGAAAGAGGTCGTGGATGCGTTGAAAGAACAGGGTGTCTACAAAGAGGCCGATGAGGGCTGATTTTCATCTGAAATCCATGGATGGATGACCAAAGGGGCGTTGCAAGGGATAGCCCTGCAGCGCCCTTACTATTTTGGCTGTCTTAATGAAGTTGCCCGACCGTTTGCAGCGTCAAGCGGAGGTTGTTGCATGCAGACGGTTCGTCAGATCGCCCAAGGAATTGTGGCACGTGAAGGGGGATTTGTGGATGATCCCGATGATCCAGGTGGGGCGACCAAATACGGTGTGACAATTCACACCATGCGGCGGTTGGGTTTGGATCTGGATCACAACGGCATGGTAAATCGTGCCGACGTTCGCGCTTTGACACGCGATCAGGCGGTGGATGTTTTTCTGACCCACTATTATCGAAAGCCACGCATAGAACTGCTGCCCGAAACGCTGCAACCTTCTTTGTTTGACATGTATGTAAACGCAGGCGCGCAGGCGGTGAAAATCCTGCAACGGCTTCTCCGAGAAATGGGGTTTGAGGTGAACGTGGATGGCGCGTTGGGCCCCCAGACCGCTCAGGCATCTCATTCGGCCGCTGATCCAAATCCGATTGCGTTGCGGGATGCGTACGGCGTTGCAAGGCGGAACTACTATTTCAGATTGGCAGACCGCAGACCTGCATCGAGAAAATATGCGCGCAGTCGGTCTGGTGGCAAAGGTGGATGGATCAAACGGGCTGAGGAATTTCTTTCGCCGACTTACCACCTTAGCGACGCAGAGTTTCAAATGAGGGTTTCAGGATGGGATTGATTTCTGGCTTGTTAGGTTTTCTGTTCGGAAACGGGCGCAATGTCGTGCGCGAAACTGCCGAAGTGTTTCGTGAAAATACCGAGGCCGGGGCAGAGCGAAGCGCGACCATGCGGGTGCAAGCCATGACGCAATTCGGGGCAGAATTTCATACGTCCGGAAAGAGTGGCTTTGACCGCTTTATGGACGGCCTGAACCGATTGCCTCGGCCCGCACTTGCCTTGGGGACGCTGGGATTGTTCGGGGCAGCCATGGTGGATCCATTGTGGTTTGCCGAACGGATGCAGGGCATCGCATTGGTCCCCGAGCCTCTGTGGTGGCTGCTGGGGGTGATCGTCTCTTTCTATTTTGGCGCTCGGCATCAGGCCAAAGTACAGGATTTGCAGCGAGAGATCACCGCGACGATGGTCCGCGCGCCAGCTGTGGTGGCCAATCTCGAGGCGCTTGATCGATTGCGCAACGATACTCCGGGTGCTGCAGATCCGGGTCACGATGCTCAGCTAAAAATCAATATAGCGCAACCGGATGCGAACCGGGCACTCGAGGACTGGAGGCAGTTAAGGCGATCCTGAGCCGCGACACTATGTGCGCTGTTTCCGGGCGAAAGTGATTGGCGCTTGCCCGGAGACAGGATTATACCCTTGGCCATGATTACAGAGCTCGGCCACTTCGCACTGATCCTAGCCTTTTTTGTAGCCATCGTCCAAAGCGCAGTCCCCCTGATCGGGGCGGCAAAACGTTGGACTGGCTGGATGGTATTTGCTGAACCTGCGGCAATATCCCAGTTCATCCTGACAGCCTTTGCTTTCGGCGCACTGGTCTGGGCGTTCGTCACATCCGACTTTTCGCTACGTATCGTCGTCGAAAACAGCCATTCGGCAAAGCCGATGCTGTACAAGATCAGCGGCACATGGGGGAACCACGAGGGTTCCATGCTGCTGTGGGTGTTGATCGTCGCGCTGTTTGGCGCCATGGCCGCTATATTTGGAGGGGGCTTGCCGCCAACCTTGAAGGCACGTGTTCTGTCGGTTCAGGCTGCGATCGGAGTGGCGTTTTTCGCGTTTATCCTGTTTACGTCGAACCCGTTCGACCGACTGGTAGTAGCACCCTTTGACGGGCGAGATCTGAACCCTCTGTTGCAGGATCCGGGTTTGGCCTTTCATCCACCATTCCTCTATCTGGGCTACGTTGGCTTGAGTATGGCGTTCAGCTTTGCAGTCGCTGCGTTGATTGAGGGCCGCATTGATGCTGCGTGGGGGCGTTGGGTACGCCCTTGGACGCTTGCTGCCTGGATCTTCCTGACCATCGGTATCGCATTGGGGTCGTGGTGGGCCTATTACGAGTTGGGTTGGGGCGGTTTCTGGTTCTGGGATCCGGTTGAGAACGCTTCTTTCATGCCATGGTTGCTGGCGGCGGCGCTTCTGCATTCGGCGATCGTGGTTGAAAAGAGGGAAGCTCTGAAAAGCTGGACCATCCTGCTGGCGATCATTGCGTTCGGTTTCTCGTTGATCGGTACATTTATTGTCCGATCCGGTTTGCTGACTTCGGTACATGCCTTCGCGAACGATCCTGAACGGGGTGTGTTCATTCTGTTCATTCTCGTGATCTTCATCGGCGGTGCATTGACCCTGTTTGCTGCGCGCGCTCAGGCGATGGAGGCCAAAGGTGTGTTTGGCATGGTCAGCAGGGAAAGTGCACTGATTTTGAACAATATCCTGCTAGCTGTAAGCTGTTTTGTCGTGTTCGTCGGTACGATGTGGCCGATGGTTGCCGAGATGGCTTTTGACCGGAAATTGTCGGTTGGTGCACCATTCTTCAATTCGGCATTTACACCGTTCATGATTGCATTGGGGATCGCTTTGCCGATTGGCGCGATCCTGCCTTGGAAGCGCGGAAAACTGGGACGTGCTGCCTGGTCGCTGCGATATGCGTTCATTCTGGCTGTTGCGCTGGCGCTGCTGGTTTGGGTTATGCAGACAGGGCGCAGCGCTATGGGTCCGATCGGGTTGTTCCTTGGTGCATGGATTACCTTTGGCGCCATTGTTGATCTGTGGAGCCGCACGGGCCGCAATGGCAGTTTCAAGCGCTTGCTGCGCCTGCCAGGTGCTGACTGGGGCAAGGCAGTGGCACATACCGGGCTGGGTGTCACCATGTTCGCAATCGCAGGTCTGACTGCATGGGAAGTAGAGGACATTCGCGTCGTCCAACCGGGACAACCGTTTGAGGTAGGGCAATACACTTTGACCCTGCAGGACGTAAAACGCGTTCAGGGGCCAAATTATTTTTCGACCATGGCCGACATAGTGGCAGAAAAAGATGGTCGTCCGATCGCCACATTGCATCCTGAAAAGCGGGACTACCCGGTGGCACGGATGCCGACGACCGAGGCTGCAATTGACTACCGGTTCCTGCGAGATCTCTATGTCGTGATCGGTGATCAGCAGGCTGATGGCGGTTGGGTTGTGCGTACCTACATAAAGCCACTGGCGAACTGGATCTGGGGTGGATGTATTCTGATGGCCCTCGGCGGCGTGCTCAGCCTGTCTGACCGCAGGTTCAGGGTTGCGGCGGGGGCTCGTAAGTCAACCGCTTCAGGAGTACCGGCGGAATGAAACGTCTTGTCCTGATATTGATGATTGCCGCCACGCCACTGCTGGCGGTTCAGCCTGACGAAGTACTTGACGACCCCGTACTTGAGGAGCGGGCGCGTGATCTGAGCACGGGGCTGCGCTGTCTGGTCTGTCGGAACGAAAGCATCGATGAAAGCAATGCCGATCTGGCGCGCGATCTTCGTTTGCTTGTTCGGGAACGTCTGGTCGCAGGCGATACGGATGAAGAGGCGATCGAATTCATCGTTGATCGCTATGGTGAATACGTCCTGCTGAAACCCACAACGTCTGGCTCCAACCTTCTGTTATGGCTGGCTGGTCCGATTATGCTGTTGATTGCGGCGATTGTAGGGTGGAGCTTTCTGCGTTCGCGCTCAGCCAAACAAGTTTCCGGGAACGTCGACGCATTGAGCGATGACGAAAAAGAGCGCCTGCGCCAAATTCTCGAAGACTGACGCGTGGTTCCACTTTCCCTTCCATGGTAACTGCGTCAGGGTCTGACAAAGCTCTGCGCAGATGAGGTTTTTTATGGAATACGAAGCGATCCTTCTGGATATCACTGATGGATTGGCGGTGCTGACATTGAATCGGCCCGACAAGATGAATGCACTGACAACTCAGATGCGCGCCGAGATTACGCATGCGATGAAACATGCAGCGCGGCATACACGTGCAATTGTACTTACCGGCGCAGGGCCCGCGTTCTGTTCGGGACAGGATCTGGGTGATGCATCCAGCACCGGAAAGATCGATCTTGAGCGTGCCTTGCGTGATGAGTACGAGCCCATGCTCGAAGCCGTTTATGATTGCCCTGTTCCCACCATTGCAGCGGTGAATGGTCCGGCAGCGGGGGCAGGGGCTAACCTTGCATTATGTGCCGATGTCGTGATTGCGACTGAGAGTGCATACTTCCTTCAGGCCTTCGCCCGCATTGGCCTTTTGCCTGATGCCGGCGGTACATGGTTCATGCCGCGTCAGATGGGTTTTGCCAAGGCGATGGGGGCTGCATTGTTTGCGGAAAAGATCAGCGCACGGCAGGCAGATGACTGGGGTTTGATCTGGGAAGCGGTTGCTGACGCAGATTTCGCCACCCATTGGCGCAAGCGCGCAGAGTATCTGGCCAATGGACCAACCGCTGGGTTTGGTGCGATCAAACAGGCGATCCGTGGCACCTATGACAAAACGTTGCCACAGCAATTGGCGACCGAGGCGCATTTGCAGGGCGATTGCGGCCGGACACGTGATTTTGCGGAAGGTGTTGTAGCATTCTTGGAAAAACGCCCCGCGAAGTTCGAGGGGCGTTAATCCAGTAAATTTTAAGCGCGACGGCGTTTACGTGTGCGGCGTTCTGGCGCCGCCGCATCGTCGCCCGTACCGTCCGATGCCGACGAGAACGGCCCAAGCGCATCCGTGATCTGATCTAGGGTCGGGCGTTCACTACGTGGGCGGGTATCGAGTGCTTCACGCATCTTGCGCAGGTGGGTTGGCATGGTGCCACAGCAACCACCGATGATCGTCGCACCTGCATCACGGGCCATAGCGGCATAGTCACCCATAAGCTCTGGCGTGCCATCATAGTGGATATGCCCATCCACATACTTGGGAATGCCCGCATTACCCTTCGAAATGATAGGACGTTCAGTTCCCTGAGCGCCGAAGCCCAGAACCGTTCGCAGAATGTCAGACGCACCGGTGCCGCAATTTGCACCAAAGGCGATCGGTGGGTTGGGCAGGGTTTCGACCAGTTGTGCCAGATCTGCAGAGGTCACACCCATCATTGTGCGTCCCGCAGTGTCAAAGCTCATGGTGCCACACCAAGGCATATTGACCAGTGCGAATGCTTCGGCTGCGGCGCGGAACTCCTCAGGTGCACTGATGGTTTCGACCCAAAGAACATCAACGCCACCAGCTTTGAGCGCTTCGGCCTGTTCATGGAACATCTCGACGGCCTCGCTGTGCGACAAGCTGCCAACAGGTTCCATGATTTCTCCGGTCGGACCAACTGACCCCGCGACGATAATCGTGCGTCCGGCCTTGTCTGCAACCTCACGGCCAAGTTCAGCTCCGGCGCGGTTGAGTTCCGCAACTCGGTTTTGCGCATCATGCAGCTTCAGTCGTGCCGAGGTGCCACCAAAGGTATTGGTCAGAAACAGGTCGCTGCCCGCATCAACCGAACCCTGATAGAGCGCGCGGATTTTATCCGGAGCGTCCACATTCCAGAGCTCAGGTGCGTCACCTGATTGAAGACCCATATTGAAAAGGTTGGTCCCAGTGGCCCCATCCGCAAGGATGGCATCTGTGGATTCCAGAAGTTTGCTCAGCGCGTTTGTCATTGGAGTATTCCGAAAAAGAGGGCGCCATGGCCGATCAAATTTAGAGACGCCCCATGTCTCACGACCGGGGCGTCAAATCAAATTCATAAAACTCATGAAGATCATGAGGAAGGCAGCAAAGCCTTAGTCAACTTCGCTGAGAACCTGCGATTTTGCTTCAGGCAGAAGTTCGGCCATCTTGGCTCGGATCTCATCATCCGATGCCAGGCTGCCCAGATCACCAGCCACCTTGCGCACAACATCCTCGTGCCCGGCTTCTTCGAAATCGGACAACACGACGGTTTTTGCATATTCTTCGGCGTCCGCGCCGGATTTGCCCAATTTTCCTGCAGCCCAAAGGCCGAGCAGTTTGTTGCAGCGGGCCTGCGCCTTGAACTGCATCTCTTCATCATGAGCAAACTTGGCTTCAAAGGCATTTTCGCGTTCGTCGAACGTGGTCATTGGTTAGGGACCCCTTGGATAACGATTTCTTTCCTGATGATATGACTATACGTGAGGCCGGGTGCAAGAGATTTGCGCTGCGTCAAAGCCCCTCGGGCCTGCGAACTTGCGAGAAAGTGGGGCTTGGACTATGAGGGCGCCAAAGGAGAGGGACTCATTCCCACACCCCAGACTGGAAGGTTCGCTTATGGCGCGTCGCAAAAAGATCTACGAAGGCAAGGCCAAGATTCTGTATGAAGGCCCCGAGCCGGGCACGATTGTGCAGTATTTTAAGGACGATGCCACCGCGTTCAACGCTGAAAAGAAGGACGTCATCGACGGCAAAGGCGTTCTGAACAATCGTCTGAGCGAGTTCTTCATGACCGGTCTGAGCCAGATCGGCGTGCCGACCCATTTCATTCGTCGCCTGAACATGCGCGAGCAACTGGTTCGCAGCTGTGAAATCGTGCCTTTGGAAGTGATTGTGCGCAATTACGCCGCTGGTTCGATGTCCAAACGTCTGGGTATTGCCGAAGGCACGCAATTGCCGCGGCCGATTGTCGAATATTGCTATAAGGACGACGCGCTCGGTGATCCGCTGGTTACCGAAGAGCACATTGCTGCCTTTGGTTGGGCCAGCCAGCAGGATATGGACGACATCCTGAGCCTCGCACTCCGCGTGAATGACTTCATGAGTGGTATGATGTTGGCTGTCGGCATTCGTTTGGTCGATTTCAAGATCGAGATCGGTCGCGTATATGAAGGCGATTTCCAGCGTCTGATCATTGCCGATGAAATCAGCCCCGACAGTTGCCGTTTGTGGGACATTGAAACCGGTCAGAAGCTGGACAAGGACGTCTTCCGCCGCGATCTGGGCAATCTGACGGATGCCTATTCCGAGGTGGCGCGTCGTTTGGGCGTTTTGCCCAAAAGCAATGTCGCGAAACCTACACTGATCAACTGATCCGCAAGTGCAAACTTGCAATGATTAAGGTGCCGCCACTTATCAGGCGGCACTTTTCGTATTTTGTATAAGTATTTGACAGATTTGACTGTCATGCAGCATGTTCAGTGCTGACGACTAATCCGGCTTACTAACAAGGTGACACTCGGTATGAGCGAACTGTTCGACCACGCTGTGTTCTTGAAATTTCTCGCGGCTGTTCTGGCCATATTCAACCCGCTATACAATATTCCGATTTTCCTGAGTATGACGAGTCAGTGCACCAAGCCCGAGCGGCGCAGGGTGGCTTTGATCGTGATGATTTCAGTCACTTTGATCGCTTTGATCGCCGTAGGGATTGGAGAAGAGGTTCTGGCGATTTTCGGGATTGATGTTCCTTCTTTCCGCATCGCCGGAGGGATCATCATCTTCGGGATCGGCATGTCGATGTTGAATGCCGAAGACCGTCCCGCAGGTGATCAGGCCGCACTCGCCGAAGGGCAGGAGCGGAAACTCAACTTTGCCGTGGTTCCGCTGGCGATACCTCTGACCATTGGTCCGGGAACCATTGCCATCACCATCGTTTTCTCACATCAGCTTTCGGATGGTGCTGAAATGGTAACTCTGGGCTCTGCCGTGCTGATAGCTTGCGCAATTGTTGGGCTGGGATTGCTGTTTGCGGACCAGATTTCTCGGTTGCTTGGGGAAACCATGATCAATGTGCTGACCCGGATCATGGCGATTCTACTGGTCGCAGTAGCGGTTGAAATGGTTCTGACAGGCACTTTCAATGCCATCGATGCGCATTACCCGGGTCTGACCTCAGGCGCTGACGGCTGATCGACTAATGGGCTGCCTTGGCTGCGGTAATCCGTCCGTCTTATCGAGGGTTGTCCAAATACCATAAGCAGGGTATCTCCCCGCGCAACGGAATTGGCCCCGGGGCGCGGGCCGCAGGTGGAGTTGCGAAAATGAAGGCACGGGTGCATGTGATGCTCAAGAACGGGGTGCTGGACCCGCAGGGCGAGGCGGTTCGTCACGCATTGGGCGCCATGGGTTTCGACAAAGTCGAAGGCGTGCGTCAGGGCAAGGTGATCGACCTGGAACTTGCTGAAGGCGCGACCGAGGCGGACGTGGCTGAGATGTGCGAGAAGCTGTTGGCCAACACGGTCATCGAACGCTACGAGATCGAACTGGTCTGACTTTTTTCGGTCGTGATGCGACCAAACCACTGATTTGTGACCAAGGAGTGCCTGTCATGCGCGCAGCCGTCGTCGTTTTCCCCGGTTCCAACTGTGACCGAGATCTTGCGGTCGCCTTTGAGCAGGCGGGCTTTCAGGTCGATATGGTCTGGCACAAGGACGCCAAACTGCCAGAAGGCATCGACATCGTCGGCGTACCGGGTGGCTTTTCTTATGGCGATTATCTGCGTTGTGGCGCGATTGCAGCGCAGTCGCCGATCTGCAAGGCAGTTGTCGAACACACCGAGCGTGGCGGGTATGCTTTTGGTGTTTGCAATGGTTTCCAGATACTGACGGAAACCGGCATCCTGCCGGGCGCGCTTCTGCGTAACGCCGGACTAAAATACATCTGCCGCACCGTCGGATTGAAGGTGGAAACAAGCGACAGCGCATTCACCGAAGGCTACAATGCGGGTGACGTCATCGGGATTCCGATTGCGCACCACGATGGCAACTACTTTGCCGATGATGAGACTTTGGCAAGACTTCGTGATGAAGATCGCATCGCGTTCACCTACACCGAGAACCCAAATGGTTCCCGCGGCGATATCGCCGGCATCCTGTCGCACAACCGTCGCGTGCTTGGGATGATGCCGCATCCGGAACGGGCTGCGGATGAAGGCCATGGTGGCACCGATGGAACGGCGCTCTTCCGCGCATTGTCAGGTGTTTTGACACCTGCGTGACTTGAGGTCGTGGCCGCTGGGGCTTAGCTTCGGGGGATGAGTTCCGAAGTACAATCAGGCTGGGCAAATTTCATAAGCCGGTTCCGCGGTGCGCCGCTGGGCTGGCGATTGCGATTGGCGATTATTGTACTGCTGATTGCAACGGTTGCCACTGTCTGGATAACCAACAGCCTGCTGACGAACCGGTTTACTGAATCGACGCGAAACCGTGCCGAACTGCGCCTAGCGCTGTATTCCGGTAACCTTCTGAGCGAACTACGTAGAAATGCCATCGTGCCGCAATTGCTTGCGCGCGACCCGACGCTCATCGCTGCACTACAATCCAGCGATTTCTCGTTGTCTACGCAACGCCTGATCTCGTTTGTTGAAGAGATTGGTGCGGCTTCACTCATGCTGCTGGATAGCGACGGCCGCACCGTTGCCGCAACCGACCGTAACCGGTTGGGTGAGGCGCATCGTAGTGCCGCCTATTTTATCGATGCTATTCGCGCAAACTCGACGATATTTTCGGTGATCCCGCGTGAATCCGGCGGCTATAGTTTTGTCTACTCCCGGCGACTTGAAGCTGGCTCTGAAATTCTGGGCGTAATCGTTGTTGAGGTCGATCTGCAGAAGTTCGAGCGCGCCTGGGCGGGGATTTCTGATGCCGTGATGGTGACGGACAGTACAGGCACAATCATTTTGTCGACCGAACCGCAATGGCGTGGCCTTAATGAAAGCGCGGCGATGCTGCGCCAGCCGCCTCAAGGCGCCATTCAACGCGCCATTCGTGCAACGACGGATTGGACGGCTCTACCACCCGACGCTTATTTGCAGGGCGAGGCTGTGATGCGGATGGAAACCCGTATTCCTTTCCGAGGCTGGCAGATGACGTCTTTCACCACCTATTCGTCGATCCGTGAGAAGGTGAATAGTGTGCTGGCCCTCGAAATCATGGGCTTCGCGATTCTCCTGGCGCTGGCGTTTTATGCACTTAGCCGACGCACCGCTTTGCGCGCCGCTTTGTTCCAGCGTGAGTCGGCGGAGCTTCGCGCATTGAATACAAGGCTGCAGCGGGAAATTGCTGAACGCGAACGGGTTGAAAAGACGCTGGAAGTGGCCGAGCAAACACTGGCCCAGAGTTCCAAACTTGCCGCCTTGGGTGAGATGTCTGCCGCAGTCAGTCACGAGTTGAACCAGCCGCTCGCTGCGATGAAAACCTACCTCGCCGGTGCGCGCCTTTTGCTGCGGCGTAATCGTCCCGAAGAGGCGCTGGCCAGCTTCGGTCGGATCGATGGTCTTATCGAACGGATGGGCGCAATCACACGCCAGCTCAAGTCGTACGCTCGCAAGGGTGCGGATGCGTTTTCACCAGTAAATCTTGGTGAGGCACTGGCTTCTAGCCTGTCTATGATGGAACCGCAGCTGCGCCAGCGGCACGTGAAGATTACTCAGATCCTGCCCGAAGAACCTGTTATAGTGATGGGGGATCGGATGCGGATCGAACAGGTAATGGTGAACCTCTTGCGCAATGCGCTGGACGCCACCAAATCTGTAATAGAGCCGGATGTGGAAATCATTCTGGCGGCGGGCGACACCGCCGTGTTGACGGTCCGCGATAACGGCCACGGTATCGAGGATATCGAGAACCTGTTTGAGCCGTTTTATACAACCAAGCGTCCCGGGGATGGCGTTGGACTGGGTCTTGCCATCTCATCCGGGATCGTGAACGACCATGGGGGTCGGCTGACTGCGCGCAACGGACAAAACGGTGGCGCGGTATTCGAAATGCAACTGCCGATACTGGGAAGCGACGGCCTTGAGGCCGCTGAATAACGAGGAAGTACTATGGCACAGGCCATGAAGATAGCCATTGTTGATGACGAACAGGACATGCGCCAGTCGATCAGCCAATGGCTGGCATTGTCGGGATACGACACCGAGACCTTTTCCAGCGCTGAAGATGCGCTCAAGGTGTTGGGGCCGGAGTATCCAGGCATTGTTATCTCTGACATCAAGATGCCGGGTATGGACGGTATTCAGCTGCTGAAGAAACTGATGGGCGCTGACAGCACGCTTCCTGTGATCATGATCACGGGCCACGGTGATGTGCCTATGGCTGTCGAGGCGATGCGCGTCGGTGCGTTCGATTTTCTCGAGAAACCATTCAACCCGGACCGTATGTCCGAACTGGCGAAACGTGCCAGCAACGCGCGACGTCTGACATTGGATAACCGCGCGCTGCGTCGCGAACTGTCCGGCGGCACCCAGATCATGAATAAGCTGATTGGCGCCAGCCCGGTAATGGAACGCCTGCGCGAAGATATTCTGGATCTGGGGCAAGCCGATGGTCATGTATTGATCGATGGCGAAACCGGAACCGGGAAGACACTCGTCGCTCATGCGCTTCATGCTGTCGGCAGTCGTGCGGGTAAGAAATTTGTTCTGGTGTCATGTGCAGCTCTGGAAGAAGAGGCGCTGTCGAAACGGCTGTTTGGCCCGATGATGCCCGAAGATGCACAGCTACCAGCGATCGAAGAGGCACGCGGTGGTACACTGGTGCTCGAGGATGTAGAGGCTCTCAGCGATACGCTCCAGGCTCGACTGTTGAGCGTAATGAATGAGCAGGGCACACCGGCAGAAACCCGGATCGTTGCCATCTCGAATCTGCAGGAAGCCGGGAAAACCAGCGAAGACGTTTTGCGTCCTGACCTGTTCTATCGTCTGGCCGCGCTGCGGATCACCATGCCGCCGCTGCGTCAGCGCGGTGAGGATATTCTGACACTGTTCACTCGTCTCAGTGAGCAGTTTGCAGAGGAATATGGCTGCGAGGCACCTCAGGTTAGTGCTCAGGAAGCTGCGCAACTGCTGCAGGCACCCTGGCCCGGAAACGTACGCCAGCTGATCAATATTGCAGAACGGGCTGTTCTTCAGTCTCGACGGGGGTCGGGTACCATCGCATCGTTGTTGATGTCGGATCACGAAGAGATGCAGCCGGTCATGACAACCGAAGGCAAGCCTCTCAAGGAATACGTCGAAGCGTTTGAGCGGATGTTGATCGATAATACCATGCGTCGTCACAAAGGCTCGATTGCTTCTGTGATGGATGAGCTGTGTCTGCCACGCCGGACCTTGAACGAAAAAATGGCCAAATATGGCCTGCAACGTTCCGATTACCTCTGACCAACAAATCCGGAGAGGGGACACTCTCTCCGGATATTTTTTAGGCCAAACACCCCTGAAAATTAGCTCTTTGACGGCTTTTTGCTGATTTTGATGCCTATCGGCAGATGCTGATCGTGCAGTTTGCCCATTGTCTTTTCCACAGGACTGCTTTTATTGTGACGGGACGGGCCGGGCTAATTTTGCGCCCAGAAGTCCCGAATCTTTGAGTTTCGCTGCTTTGCCGCAGATGGTGATCATTCCCACAAGGCCAGGCAGACCGATTGTGCCCCTCACGGGGTATTGGAGCACCTGAGCCCGGAATACGGGCGAAAGGAATAAATGGGCGGGCTGCGGCATGGATCGCGCCTGTCGGAGAAGAACCGCGATGACGCGCGCGCAACGATTGAGTGAACGGGCAGGGGGCCAGAGCGCCAGACCCTGCCGCGCGCCGTCCGATATCGCCCTGACAAGACACCACCCCAAAAGCGCCTGTCCGCCCGGACGGGTAAGGACAACGCGTTTGGCGCGGTGCACCAAGGACACATGGCTAAGAAAATGCTTATCGATGCCACCCACGCGGAGGAAACCCGCGTCGTGGTGGTCGATGGAAACAAGGTCGAGGAGTTCGACTTTGAATCCGAAAACAAGCGTCAGCTTGCAGGAAACATCTACCTCGCAAAGGTAACACGGGTCGAACCGTCTCTGCAGGCGGCATTTGTTGATTACGGCGGGAACCGGCACGGTTTCCTCGCCTTTTCGGAAATTCACCCCGACTACTATCAGATTCCGGTCGCAGACCGCGAAGCCCTGATGGAAGAAGAGCGCGCCTACGCCGAAGCGATGAAGGCACGTGACGAAGCTGAAGAGGCGAAGCCCAAAAAGCGTCGTTCGCGTTCACGCACTAAGGCAGAGGGTGTTAAATCCGACGATCCGGTCGAAACCATGGATCCGTCCTCGGAACCTACCGGGATGGAAACCATTGATCTGGATGAAGGTGAAGAAAACGCCGATGTCTCAATTCCTGAGGGCACATCGCCCGTAGAATTGGTGGCTGAAACTCCGGTTGAGGAGCCCGAAGAGGTCACTGAAACCGAAGGTCAGGCCGAATCTGGTGAACAGCAGGAAGATGATGCTGCCGAGCAAGAAGCCGAGCCGGTAACTGAGACTGCTGAAGTAGAAGTCGAAGCCAATGCTGAGGCGGAAGCCGAAAGCACAGAAGAAGCTGGTGAATCTGAGTCCGGTGAAGAAGCCGAGGGATCTGAGCAGCCTGAAACTGCTGAAGATGAGCAGGTAGAAGCTGCTGCTGAAGAATCCGAAGGTGACGAAGCCGCTGAGTCGGAAGCTGAAGAGGTCGAAGCACGTTCAGAAGCAACGGACAAAGACGAGACAATTGAGTCTGTCGCTGATGAAGATGACAGCGAAGATATTCGTCCTCCGCGCAAACCGCGCCCGCGTCGTTACAAGATTCAAGAAGTCATCAAGGTGCGCCAGGTTCTGCTGGTGCAGGTCGTAAAAGAAGAGCGTGGCAACAAGGGTGCTGCGTTGACAACCTATCTGTCGCTGGCGGGTCGCTATTGCGTTCTGATGCCGAACACTGCCCGCGGTGGTGGCATCAGCCGTAAGATCACTAACGCCGCCGACCGTAAAAAGCTCAAGGACATTGCCTCGGATATCGATGTGCCGACTGGTGCGGGTTTGATCATCCGGACTGCCGGGGCGAAGCGTACCAAATCCGAGATCAAACGCGATTATGAATACCTGCAGCGTCTCTGGGAGCAAATCCGGGCGCTGACACTGGAATCCATCGCACCCTCCAAGATCTATGAAGAAGGCGACCTGATTAAACGCTCGATCCGCGATCTCTATAATCGCGACATTGACGAAGTTCTGGTCGAGGGCGAGGGTGGCTACCGCATCGCCAAAGACTTCATGAAGATGATCATGCCGTCGCATGCCAAGAACGTGAAGCGGTATGAAGACGCGCTGCCTCTGTTCGCACGCTATCAAGTCGAAAGCTATCTGGCGGGAATGTTCAACCCGACAGTTCAGTTGAAATCAGGCGGCTACATCGTGATCGGTGTGACCGAGGCGCTGGTTGCGATCGACGTGAACTCTGGCCGGGCCACCAAAGAAGGTTCGATCGAGGAGACCGCGCTCAAGACCAATCTTGAGGCCGCCGACGAAGTGGCGCGCCAACTGCGTCTGCGCGACCTCGCAGGTCTGATCGTCATCGACTTCATCGATATGGACGAGCGCAAGAATAACTCGGCCGTCGAAAAGCGCCTTAAAGACAAGTTGAAAACGGATCGTGCCCGTATTCAGGTCGGTCGTATTTCTGGCTTTGGTCTGCTGGAGATGAGCCGCCAGCGTCTGCGCCCCGGCATGATCGAGGCGACAACGCAGCCTTGCCCGGCCTGCCACGGCACCGGTCTGATCCGCTCGGACGACAACATGGCACTGTCGATCTTGCGTCAGATCGAAGAGGAAGGCACACGTCGCCGCTCTCGCGAGGTTCTGGTGCGCTGCCCGGTCAGCATTGCCAACTTCCTGATGAACCAGAAACGCGAGCATATCGCTCAGATCGAAGGACGCTATGGCCTTTCAGTGCGCATTGAAGGCGATATCCATCTGGTCAGCCCCGATTTCTCGATGGAGAAATTCAAGACCGCCAGCCGGATAGTGCCAGAGGCCACTGCGCCCGTGGTATCCGTAGACGCATCGCTGATGGATCTGGTGGATGCTTCGGAGGACGAGGAAGAAGAAGAAACAGTTCAGGCTGAAGAAGAGACCAAGCCCAAGCGCAAGCGTCGTCGTCGTCGCCGGAAGAAGGGCGGTGGAAACGGAGAAGGGTCCGAGGCTGCGTCAGAAGAAGGCGACAAGCCGACCGAGGCCGAAGACGCCGATGGTGGTGATGCTGCCACTGAAGAGAAGACCGACGCAGTAGAGGCTGATGCAGCACCTGCGGAAGAAGCGCCAGAGGCAGAGAAACCTGCCAAGCCAAAGAAGCGTCGTGCACCACGCCGCCGCAAAAAAGATGCAGACGCTGAGAAAGCCGAGGAACCTGCAGAGGTCGCGAATGCCGAAGCTGAGCAGAACGCTGAGGAGGCACCTGCCGAGGAAGGCGTAGAGATCGTGGCCGAGGCGGAGGTCGTCGAAACGGCGGTCTCTGAGCAGATCGAAGTGGAAGCTGAAGTTGCAGAGACTGAAGTAGAAGCATCTGCTGTGACGGAAGAACCTGCGGAGGAAACTGCGGCGCCCGTTAAAGAAGAGGTTGCAGCGGCAGAAGAACAAGCGTCTGAGCCAGAACCTGAGCAGGTCGCACCTGAAACGCCAGAGCCTGTCTTGGAGGTTGTGGCAGAAGAGCCGGTGCCAGAAGAACCAGCTCCTGCCAAACCCAAGCGGCGGGGATGGTGGTCTCTGGGTCAGTAACCAAAGAAGGCGGGCTAACAGGCCCGCCTTTTTCTTTCTGATACGCCAGTTTTATTGCTCAAGTCTTTTGGATGACGTAGATCTGATGATTACCTGTATCTTCCTGACTAATCAGCTTGTTGCCGGACTCGGTGCAATAATGTGGAACGTCGATCACTGCAGCCGGGTCATCTGCCAGAACGCGTAGCAACCCGCCAACCGGCATGGATTTCAGCCGTTTCCGGGCCTTCAGGACGGGCAGCGGGCACAGCAGGCCCAGTGCATCCAGTGTTTCAATATCACTTGTCATGCGAGTCAGATATTTCCACTTGAGGATGGTGTCCAGCATGCAACCACGAGGATGTGACCTATTGGCCCCGTGACGTTGGCGGTGCGATACCATATGTGCTGAAACATGTTCGGAATTGATATCATCGACGCGGGACTGCTACCCGCCATGTTCATTGCGATGATCGGGGGGCTGATCAGCTTCCTGTCGCCATGCGTGTTGCCCATTGTGCCACCTTATCTGGCGTATATGAGCGGGGTCACGATCAACGAGATGCAGGACGAGGCACGCGCACGGCGCAAGGCGACTTTGTCGGCGTTGTTTTTCGTGCTTGGATTGTCGACCGTATTCCTTCTGTTGGGGTTCACAGCTTCGGCGTTTGGAGCGTTTGTCCTGCAAAATCAGGTGCTTTTCGCCAAGCTTTCCGGCGCTGTTGTCATCGTGTTTGGTCTGCACTTTCTGAACGTATTCCGCATTCCGCTGCTGGATCGAGAAGCCCGGGTAGAGACCGGAGATTCCGGCGGATCAGTCTTTGGCGCCTATATTCTTGGACTTGCTTTTGCATTTGGCTGGACGCCCTGCATTGGACCTCAGCTGGGTGCGATCCTGTCATTGGCTGCGTCAGAGGCGTCGGTTGCCCGTGGAACGCTTTTGCTGGGTGTTTATGCGGCAGGGCTTGGCATCCCATTCCTGCTGGCTGCGATGTTCCTGAACCGCTCAATGGCCGTAATGAACCGTATCAAGCCCTACATGGGCACTATCGAAAAGGTTATGGGCGCGCTGTTGCTGTTCGTCGGTATCATGCTGATCACGGGGTTGTTCACCGAGTTCAGCTGGTGGTTGCTCGAGACATTCCCGGCGCTTGCAACCCTGGGCTAACATCCTGAAACAGGACGATATACGGGTCTTACCTTGGCCGCATTGCTAGGCTAGTCTGCGCGACAGAGGTCAAAGCAATGAGCAGTCAGAAAACGCAGCAAAAGGTGCGCAAACGCAGGGTATTTTATATACCTGGCTATGACCCGATTCATCCCCGCCGCTATCGCGAACTTTACCGCAAAGAAGGGCATCTGCAGTCTAAAATCTCAGGATATGAGATTGCAGTTTCTGCCAGATCCGGCGATGGGCCATATGGGTGGCACGTGACATCGCGGCAGGAGGGCGTTGATACAGAGACGGATGTCGAGGTTCTGGTCTGGTCGGATATCGTGCGGGACAGCATGGCGCGATCCATTGGGGCCACATATCTGCAACTGGCTCAAACGGCCTGGATTTATATCTCAACAGGTGTTTTGTGGCGCTTGATGAGACTACGCAAGGGTCCTGTCATTGCCGCGCTTTATCCTGTCGGAATGCTCTTGTTGCAACTATTGATCGCAGTCTTCGCCGCTTGGGGTGTTTTCGCGGTTCTGACGATGTTTGTAGGTTGGATCGCCTTATTACCTGCACTGATTGCAGCCTACGCGCTACTGAACTGGTTTCGCAAAATAGATAATCGCTTGTTTGCCTACTACCTGATGCATGACTATGCCCATTCTGCGCGCCATTGGGGGGAAACGTCTCCCGAGATGTGTGCGCGCCTGGCTGAGTTTAAATCTCTGATCGCGCAAGCCCTGAGCTCTGGTGCAGATGAAGTGCTGGTTGTCGGTCATAGCTCTGGTGCACATCTGGGTGTTTCCGTGTTGGCGGATTTGCTACGTGATCAGAAATACAAGGTGAAGGGCCCGACACTGTCATTCCTTACACTGGGGCAGGTGGTGCCGATGGTTTCGTTCCTGCCCAAAGCCGATCAGTTGCGATCTGACTTGAGCTTTCTGTCCAAGCGCACGGAGCTGACCTGGATTGATGTATCAGCACCCGGTGATGGGTGTGCCTTCGCGTTATGTGATCCTGTGTCAGTCAGTGGCGTTGCTGGTCCTGAAAAGCGTTGGCCTCTGGTGTTATCCGCTGCGTTCACCCAAACCCTGTCTCCTGCACGCTGGCAGGAACTGCGGTGGAGGTTCTTTCGACTTCATTTCCAGTACCTCTGCGCGTTCGATCGACCGGGCGACTATGATTACTTTCGGATAACCGCTGGCCCTGAAACCCTGTCTGAGAGGTTCGACGGCAGGGCGCCATCCAAGTCACGCATCGATGTCTCTGTGTCCAAATACACATCGGTGGCTGCATGACGCCCCCAAAGCCTCAGGTTCGCGCAGATAAGGTATCGCTCTGGCGCTACTTGAAGCTCTTCCGCCAGGATTTGCTCTCAGCACAACCTCAGCGACTGTATCGGGCTTGGATGGCCGAGTTTCGTACGCCGTTTTTTCGGTCATACATGATCAACCAGCCTGAACTGATCAACACGGTTCTGAAGCAGCGACCAGACGACTTTCCCAAATCGAACCGCATCAGTGAGGGGTTGCGTCCGCTGCTTGGTGACTCGGTTTTTCTGACCAATGGCGATACCTGGAAGCGCCAGCGCCGGATCATAGATCCCGCGTTTGAAGGCGGTCGTTTAAAGGACACGTTCCCGGCCATGTTGGCTGCGGCGCAGGCTTGCGTCGATCGTCTGCGCTCGCAAAGCAGCAGTGAGATCGAGTGTGAGGAAGTCACCAGCCATGCAGCCGCAGATGTCATCTTTCGCACTCTGTTTTCGGTTCCGATTGAGCATGAGATCGCGGCGCAGGTTTTTGAGAAGTTTCGCGCATACCAGAGGGAACAACCGCTTCTGAACCTCGCAGCGTTCATACCTCTGCCGCGTTGGGTGCCACGGTTTCATTCGGCTAAAACCCGCAGGAACGCCAAAGAAATCCGAGCACTCATTGGACGTCTGACGACCGAAAGGGCAGCCGCCATATCGGCGGGTCAGGCACCGGATGATCTTGCCACCAAGATCATGACAACCCCGGATCCGCAGACCGGACACCGTTTCAATACGGACGAAATGATCGATCAGGTGGCCATATTCTTTCTGGCAGGTCACGAGACCAGTGCGTCTGCTCTGGCGTGGACACTGTATCTGATGGCGCTTTATCCGGAGTGGCAGGAGAAACTGGCGGCCGAGGCGCAGATACTAGAGGAACCTTCATTTGCCACTGTCTCAAAACTCAAACTCAGCCGGGATGTCTTTCGCGAGGCGCTGAGACTGTATCCTCCGGTTCCAATGATGGTGCGTGAAACAACGTGTCCCGAACGCTTTCGAGACCGGGATGTGCCCCAGGGCTCGCAGATTGTCCTGAGCCCGTGGCACCTGCACCGTCAGGAACGCCTGTGGGACAAGCCGGATGAGTTCGACCCGACCAGATGGGGAACCGAGAATGGCAAGAAATGTCAAAGAGAGGCCTACATCCCCTTTTCGGCAGGGCCACGTGTCTGCACAGGTGCTGGCTTTGCGATGGTAGAGGGGCCTCTGATCCTGTCCATGCTCTTGCGCCACTTTCGGTTCGAGTTGATCGAAGGTCGGACACCGGTTCCAGTCGCACATCTGACTGTGCGTTCGAAAGACGGAATTTGGTTACGGCTGGTTGAGCGCTAACAAACTACCATCGCCCAACGCCTTGCTGTATGCGGTTGAAAAAAGCGGAATCATTATTGAACGGGAAAAGAGTTATGTCCAAGGCAGAACAGCGCGAGCAAATGTCCAAAGGTGCAGGTTTCATTGCGGCCTTGGATCAAAGCGGCGGTTCGACCCCTAAGGCGCTTGCGCTGTATGGCGTTGAAGCATCCGACTACAACAATGACGAAGAGATGTTTGGCGAAATCCAGAAAATGCGCGCGCGTATCATTCTGGCGGACGATTTCACCAAGGATAAAGTGATCGGCGCGATCCTGTTCGAACGCACACTGGGCGAGACAATCGATGGTCGCGGGGTTGCCGACTATCTCTGGTCGGTAAAGAACATCGTACCGTTTCTGAAAATCGACAAAGGCCTGGAAGAGCAGGCGAACGGTGTTCAGATGATGAAACCGATCCCGGGACTGGCGGAAACGCTGGCGAAGGCTGAGGGTGTGTTTGGCACCAAAGAACGCTCGGTGATTCACGAGGCAAATGCAGAAGGTATCGCTGCTGTTGTCGCCCAGCAATTCGATGTAGCGCGCGAGGTTATCGGCGCAGGTATGGTTCCGATCGTTGAGCCCGAAGTAAACATCCATTCCGAGACCAAGGCTGAGGCTGAGGATATTCTGAAAGCAGAAATCCTGAAGAACCTCGATCAGTTGGCCGATGGGCAGGATGTGATGCTAAAACTGACCATTCCCAACAAAGCAAACCTCTATGATGCACTGGCAGATCACCCGCGTGTTCTGCGCGTTGTCGCGCTGTCTGGTGGATACACGACCGAAGAAGCATGCGATCTGCTGAACCAGAATGGCAAAATGATTGCGTCATTCTCGCGCGCATTGACTGAAGGTCTGTCCAAGCAGCAGTCGGACAGCGAATTCAACGCTGCGCTGGGTGGCAACATCGACAAGATCTATCGCGCTTCTGTCTAATAAAGCCCCCCTCAAGGGGAGTCTTATTACGTTGGTTTTTGGAAGGAGCGGCGCAACTGCGCCGCTTTTTCTCTTTGCGCGCAGCCTGTTGCATGGTCATTGATCAACCCCATGGCCTGCATAAACGCAAAAACAGTTGTGGGGCCTACGAACTTCCATCCGCGTTTTTTGAGATCCTTCGACATCGCGACCGATTCAGGTGATGTGGATGCGGTTTGCGGTTCTGGCGGGTTTTCGGCCTCGTACCGCCAGACATACCCCGCGATTGACCCCTCAGAGGCGATCAGTTCCTGAGCACGCTGTGCGTTGTTGATGACCGCTTCGATCTTTCCGCGATGACGCACAATGCCTTCGTTCTGCAAAAGCCGTTCGATATCAGCATCAGAAAAATCTGCTAATTTATTGAAATCAAACGCACAAAACGCCTTACGAAAGTTCTCTCGCTTGGCAAGAATTGTGCGCCAGCTCAGCCCGGACTGAAAACTCTCGAGGCAGAGCTTTTCAAACAGGCGCTGATCATCTGCGACCGGATATCCCCATTCATTGTCGTGATACTCAAAAAACTCAGGTGCTGCCTGACACCACGCACAGCGCTGTTCACCATCCGGGCCGGTAACTGTTTTGCTCATAATGTACCCCTTTTGTTCCAATCAGTTTAGTCAGGAAAATGGAAGATCGGCAAGGGTTCAGTTCTGTTGCTGATACCAGTTCAGAATGAAAACACGAATGGCTGAGGCGAGACCGGTTTCAGGATCACGAGAAACATCAATTTCAGCCGCTAACACATTGATTGGAATGTCTTTGGTTTTCGCAATCTCGCGAAAAGCCTGCCAGAACTCATCCTCCAGAGAGACGGATGTCCGGTGACCTTTCAGGGTCAGAGAGCGTTTGATAGGACGGCCACTCATTCTTCGATCTCGTGACCGTCCAGATTGCGGTCAGATTTTTGTTTATGTGTTCGATCAAGATCTTTTTCAGCTTTTGTCCGACCGAAACGCACCGCATTTTCATCCGCGCGTTTCTTTTTTTGGGCCTTGGCCCTTTGCTTGCGAACTTGGTTGAGGTTGATCAGCTTGCTCATTTTCGGGGCGGTATGCTTTGTAACTGCACAAACAGCTCACCACGCGTGGCATCCGACAGACAATCGACCTGTACCTGCGCATCAAATTCAGGACCTGATGTTTCGGGGACTGGCGTGTGTTGGGATATCTGCTGGATGATTTCACCGCCAAGGCTGATCAAGGCGGGGCGTACTTCGTCAGCAAGGTCGCGAAACTCCGTCGGAGCCTCTGCCTCTCCATCCGTCCAGCGCGCTATCCAGCAGGTCTGGATCTCT
This sequence comes from Ruegeria arenilitoris, assembly GCF_013030265.1. Lineage (GTDB taxonomy): Bacteria > Pseudomonadota > Alphaproteobacteria > Rhodobacterales > Rhodobacteraceae > Ruegeria > Ruegeria arenilitoris_E. The sequence continues at coordinate 122,492 of NZ_WPZQ01000001.1, read as the reverse complement.
TTGGCTGCTTCAATTTGCGCCTCAAAGAACTTGCGGGCGCTGACGGGATCAATACCTGCGCCTTGAGCTTCTTCGACGGTCTTAGCCAACACGACCTTTTCGCGCTCGATATCTTCGACGGGCTTGTCATTTGCGTATTTGAAGGCGGCAACGTCGCGCATCCACTCCAACCGCTCGTCAATCAGCCCAAAAAGCTGGGCGTCCGCCAAAGCCGGAGTGCCCGACAGGATCAGGCACACCGGCAGAGCGTTACGCAGACGGATCACTTGGGACCAATCATCTGTTCGGGACGTACAACAGCATCAAAGGTTTCTTCATCGACAAAACCGAGCGCGATGGCCTCTTCTTTCAGAGTGGTGCCGTTTTTATGCGCTGTTTTGGCTACCTTGGTGGCGTTGTCATAACCGATGGTTGGTGCCAGGGCAGTAACCAGCATCAGCGATTCCTTCATCAGCTTGTCGATGCGCGGTTCGTTGGCTTTGGTGCCCATCAGCATCCGTTCGGTGAAGCTGTCGGTTGCATCGCCCAACAACTGGATCGACTGCAGCAGATTGTAGGACATCATCGGGTTGTAGACGTTCAGTTCAAAATGCCCCTGGCTGCCTGCGAACTTGATCGCGGCGTCGTTGCCCATCACATGAGCTGCCACTTGGGTCAGTGCCTCAGCCTGTGTCGGGTTCACTTTGCCCGGCATGATCGACGATCCGGGCTCATTCTCGGGCAGGATCAGTTCACCAAGACCCGAGCGCGGGCCCGAACCCAGAAAACGAATGTCGTTGGCAATTTTGTAGCAGGAGCCAGCAACGGTCGCCAAAGCACCCGACAGGAACACCATGGCGTCATGGGCGGCCAGTGCTTCGAACTTGTTGGGGGCGGTGACAAAGGGCAGGCCGGTGATGTCGGCCATGTTTGCAGCAACAGCTTCGCCCCAGCCTTTTTGAGTGTTCAGACCGGTGCCAACGGCGGTGCCGCCCTGCGCAAGCTCATAGATTGCGGGCATCGCAGCTTCTACACGGGCGATTCCCTGACGAATCTGATGTGCATAGCCGCTGAATTCCTGACCCAGAGTCAAAGGCGTCGCATCCTGTGTATGAGTACGACCGATTTTGATGATGTCTTTGAATTCTTCCGATTTCTGTTCCAGACCCGAAGCCAGCTTTTCCAGCCCGGGCATCAGAACATCTCGAACACTCATGGCCGCAGCAATGTGCATTGCGGTTGGGAACGTGTCGTTGGACGATTGGCCCATGTTGCAGTGATCGTTGGGGTGGACTGGCTTTTTGGAGCCGATTACACCGCCCAGAATCTCGATCGCGCGATTGGCGATAACTTCGTTCGAGTTCATGTTCGATTGGGTGCCGGAACCAGTCTGCCAAACCACCAGAGGGAAGTTGTCGTCGAACTTGCCCTCAATAACCTCACCAGCTGCCTCAATGATCGCATCGGCGATTTTTGCGTCCAGCTTGCCTGTCGCCTTATTTTGCATGGCGCAAGCTTTCTTGATCACGCCCAGCGCACGCACGATGGCGACGGGCTGCTTTTCCCAGCCGATGGGGAAGTTCATGATCGAACGCTGTGTTTGCGCGCCCCAATACTTGTCGGCGGGAACCTCTAGCGGGCCAAAGCTATCGGATTCGGTGCGGGTCTGAGACATCGGTCACTCCGTCTGGTATGCAGTCGTATGCCGTTTAGCCATAGCAGAGCCAAGGCGCAATCGGCCAGTTGCGCGCACCATAAACCCAAGGGGACCAAAGGTATAGGCAGGCGGAAGCGTCATTTTTTTTGTGAACATCGGAAACAGCACCATTGTGCGCGCTGACTGCTGAGCTACAATAAACATATCGCCGTGGTGGAGGTTGCATGCGCGTTTCAGTTAGGACCCGTCCTTCGTATTTGACCGCCCTGGCGGCGATGTTCACGCTTTGGGTGACGCTGTTTGTCGGACAGGCACATGCAACCGGTATTGGGCCGTTTATCGGAGATTATGTTGGTTCAGCCAATGTCGTTGATGTAGATGGTACGACTACACCCCGTGACATGAGCGTTTCGATCCATGAAACCAGCAGCGGCTTCAATGTCAGCTGGCATACGACGACCTACAAGCATGACGGGCGGGTGAAAGAGCAAAAATTCTCGGTGGATTTTCGCCCTTCGGATCGGCCGGATGTTTATTCGGCGGCGATGAAGCGAAATGTTTTTGGCCACGAAGTTCCCCTAGACCCGATGAAAGGCGAACCCTTCGTCTGGGGCCGCATCGTAGGGGATACTTTGACCGTGTTCTCATTGTTTATCGACGAGGATGGCGGATACGAACTGCAGCAGTTTGACCGTACACTGGCTGATGGTGGCCTTGATCTGTCTTTCACACGGTTCCGCAATGGTGTGAAATCGCGGTCGGTTGATACGTTCCTTCAAAAACAATAAACCCCGCACAGGGCGGGGCTTACAGACGACTTAATCAGTCAACTACTTGCGGAAGCTATCCAGCGATACGACATCTGCGTCGTGATGCTCTTCCGGCTCGTCAGGCATCACCTCAATCGTTTGCTCGACGATGTGATCAAGCTCTTCATCTTCTTCCGTATCGTCCGGGCTTTCAAAGCGTAGGCCGAATTCTACCGAAGGGTCTACGAATGTCTTGATCGCAGAATACGGAATATAGAGCGGCTCAGGTGCATCACCGAAATTCAGTGTGATTGAAAAACCGTCATCGCCAACCTCGAGGTTCTCAAACCAGTGCTGCATAACGATGGTCATCTCGTCCGGATAGCGCTGCCGCAGCCAATCCGCGATATCAACGCCCTCCTGCCGGGTGTCGAAAGTAATGAAGAAATGATGCGCACCGGGCAGGCCGGTTTCTGCAACGCTGCTCAGAACAGTCTTGATCAGGCCACGCATGGCCGTGTGCATCAAGTTCCCATAATCAATGTCTTGCGACATGTGTCATCCTCGAAAGTGGTTATCCTCAGCATAAGGGATTTGGACGGAAACGAAAGACCGGGTTGTGCCTGATTGTTCAGATTAAATGCAGAGCTATTCCGGACAGAACCATTACGACCAAAGTGGTGGCTAAACCGGATTTCAGCCGGAAAATCAACACTGCAGCGGCGACTGTCAGGACAAGGGCCGAAACATCCAACGTAGCAAGCTCAGGAACGGGCAGGGAGATCGGACCCCATGTTAAGTCCAGGGCTGATCCGAACAGCACGTTTAATCCGAACCACACCGAGAGGTTGAGAATCACTCCGACCACCGCAGCTGTGATGCCGCGCATTGCGTTTGCCAGCCGCGGGCGTGTGGCAATCCGGTCCAGATATGGGGCTGCAAGGAAGATCCACAAAAAGCACGGTATGAACGTCGCCCAAAGAGCCACGATTCCCGCTGCAATAGCCAGCGAGGCGCCTCCGGCGATCTGACCGCTCAGCATAGCCACAAACTGGGTGACCAGAATAAGCGGGCCTGGGGTTGTTTCAGCCAGGCCCAGCGCGTCAATCATTTGATCGGTACTGATCCACTGGTAGGTATCAACAACGGTTTGGGTCATATACGCGAGAACCGCATAGGCGCCGCCGAATGTGACTACCGCCAATCGGGCAAAGAACCAACCCAGATCGCTTAGAAGTGTTTGCCCGGTCAAAGTGAGTAGTATGAGCGGCCCCAGCCAAAGGGTCAGCCAGATCGCAGCTGTGCGAATGGGACTGGTGAGTGCCGGGGAGGGGGATGATGTGGCCTCGGCAACTGAATTTCCAGACGTGACATAGCCCCAGATCGCAGCCGCCAGAATGATCAAGGGGAACGGCAGATTCAGCGCAAAAATTGCCACAAAACCCAAGATTGCAATTACACGATGTTCGGTATCGGTCAGCGCCTTGCGTGAGAGATTTCTTAGTGCCTGCACAACGATAACGATGACAGTGGCTTTGACGCCCAGAAACGCCGCCTGAACCAATGGTAGATCACCATAGGCCGCATAAAGCCCTACCAATATCGCGATGATCAAAGCACCGGGCAGGACAAACAGGCTGCCGGCGATCAATCCCCCTGCAACCCCTCGCAATCGCCAGCCCGCGTAGGTGGCCAGTTGCATTGCTTCAGGCCCCGGTAGCAGCATACACAGCGACAGAGCGCGCAAATAAGTCTGCTCATCCAGCCAGGGGCGCCGTTCCACCAGCTCCTGATGCATCAATGAAATCTGTGCCGCCGGGCCGCCAAAGGACAAAAGCCCGATGCGGCCAAACACCTGAACAAGCTCTTTAGTGGTCGGGGTCATTTTTTGCGATCCGTAGGCCAGTCGTGGCTTTCCTCGAAACCATCGCGCGCCCAGCGGTAAAGCGCATCATAGATCGCTAAACCGGATTCCAATTGCTGATGGTCGTTCCGATATTGGCGAGATAACCCGACTGAGATGGCAAGCAAGCCAGCAGCTTCGGCTGACAATTCATGTCGATTGGTGTCTGCTGCGCGAACGACGGTTGATAGTCGATCCAATGCGGGTAAACGCAGGTCAAACTCATCCAGCATCGTATCAAAGGTGCACTGTTCGCCCCGGTGACTCCAAAACACACCTTCCATATCAAACGGAGTTGCCCCGAACTGATCTACGACGCCCTGAACTTCGGTTGGAGACACAAACAAGAACTTGGCCTTTGGATCGATGAAACGCCGGATCAGCCAAGGGCAGGCGATACGGTCGATTTTCGGACGATGCCGTGTCACCCAAAGTGTATTCTCTCCGACGGGAGCGGGTACTGCGGAAACCGGAACCGACAGCGCATCCGGCATGTCCCTCCAGGCAAACATACCGCCTTCCAGATACTCTGCCGCATGACCCTCGCTCATCAACCAAGACACCAGGCCCTGGCTGAGTTTCTTACCCTTTTGGCAAATGATGACGCATGGGTTATCGCCAACCAGTTCTATGATGCCTTCGATGTCTGAGCAGGCGTGACGCACAGAGCCGGGAATAAGGCAGGGATCATCCTCAAAGTCCGGATCGGTTCGGATGTCGATCAACACCGGAACTTGCGGTGTACCGATCAGTCGCATGAGTTGTCGGGGCGTAATTGCGTTTGGGGCAGCCATAGCATGTTTCCTCGGTCATTTCCGATACATGCGAAACTTGGGCTGCCGCCTCACGGGGTGTTCGCAAGCTGACCCCATGGGGTCTTGCTACAGCGTAACCGCAGATAGGGTCAAGATTGCGTGGTTTGTGGCTATGCCCAGTCGAGCCTTTGCCCGGTCATGCAAACAGGGAGCGTATCGAGGGGAAACTGGCCCAACTGTTCAAAGAGCGAGATAAAGTCGAACTGGTTGTAGGCTTCAACCATCTTGTCACCCTTAAACCGCGCCATGACCTGCCCAGTAACCTCCAGCGGAGCCCCGTTGTCGGCCCTGAACGTTCTGACGTGCAATACGCCCGAGACCCAATCACCATCCTCAATGATCTTGGGTAGATCCACGGTTATTTCACCAAGAATGTGCCGGAAAGCCGTGACAAGATCGCGGAAATCATCTGCGCCGACCTGCATTTCGGGAATTAACCCTTCGGCCATGGTGTCAGGTGAAAAGAACTGATCAATCGCGTCGGTATTTCCTTTTTCCCAGACTTCGGAATACCACGCCCGTAATCTCTCTGAATTCGTCATCCCGGATCTCCTGTCTTTTGAGCGGAGATTGCAGAACAAGAGTGAATAAACTCTGAACCGGAATGGAATTCAGATGCAAAAAACTCAGACATTATGTAGCTAAATGCAGGTTTCTGTTGCCAGGTACCTGCGAACCCCGCCTTACGCTGCTAGGCGCAAGGGCTTAAGTTTCGGTCTTGTTACTGCTTACGCAGCAACTGCAACCGGAGCACGATTGTCGTTTGCAATTGTACTATTTTCGCCGGTAACGGTGGCAGACAGCCGAGACAAAGCTAACCCCTTTAGACGTTCGTCGATCCTATTTCGGCCCCATGATCCTCAAACGAAGGATGTTGGTGGAGCCGCCGGGTACCGCCCCCGGGTCCGATCCGCTTATTACGAGCGCGTTTATGTCCATAGTCCCGAAGGACAATCCCTATATAGGTGACGTTCCGGTCTGATGCAAATCCAGAATGGGTTACCCTGATGCAAGCATTATCAAGTGGTTATGAGGTTTTGCTGATGTTTGCGAAAATCAGCCAGGCCGCGAGCGCCAATTCGATTCCACCAAAGGTTGCTGCTTTGACAAGTGGCGGATTATCCAGCGCAAGTGATACAAACCGGCCCAATGCCGCACCGGCATAGACAACACCTAGCATGGCGTAGGCCATCGGGTTGTTGAGCCAAAGGACTGCGATCCCGGTCACAACAAACAGACCTCCGACCGACGCGCGCATCTCGCTCAGTCCCATATTGCTGTTGGTTGGGGCCAGATCCAGCGAGGTGGCAGTCCATGCAGGTGCCAGAAACCCGAACAGCCCAAAGCCAATTGTGAGCAATGCGGCAATCACATTGACGGTCGTTATCATTTTAGCCTCATGTGTTCTTAGTATCTGCCCGGAAAGAGTAATCCGACTAAAAGCAAAGAAAAGCACCTAAATCGCTGACCAGAGTCCAAGCACACCCACCAGGATCAGGCTTAGTGCCCAAATAAGCTCGAGATTGAACCAGCTGCGAGAGAGAAATTGCAGGCCAAGCCATCGGTAAACCGCATACGCAAGAACTCCGCCTCCAAGTACCATCGCGATGGTATGAACGGCAGCAACGGTTAAAACCAAAAGGCCGTTGGTGGTCATGATTTCAGAAACCGCGCGATGGCCTGCGTCTAGTTCGTCCAAACCGCACAGGCCCAGATAGATTGGCACCAACATCAAAGCCGCGCCATGCGCGAGGGCCACAAGAAACGACCACAAAGCCAATTTGCCTGGCGGGATGCGGGACAGGGCGCGGGGATGTCTTCGGACAATGGCGATGTAAAGTCCCATCGCGATGACGATCAGCGCCGCACCAATTCGGATTTCGCGCTGGTAATCCACCAGAACCGCCATAAGCGCAAAGGGCAACAGCACCCCTAGCATGGCCAGAAAATGCCCACCGGCCAGAGCGGCCAAAGCCCGCCAAAGCGCGGACTGACGCTGCTCCATCAGCGCTGCTGATACGGCCAAAGGCCATCCCATACCGGGATTTAAGCCGTGATAGGCGCCGCTCAGAACAACGGCCAGCCAGAGGCCGGCCGTTGATGTCATCAGAGATTCCAAATCAGACGGAGGGGTAGCAGAAGCTGTCCGTCGAACAGTCGCCGCCCTCCAGTCGGATTTGGTGGCTGCGATAACCATCTGGGAAGTCGACCCAGAAATTCGGATCCAGCGTCAGACCACCGTTTTCGCCAACATCAGCTTTGACCATCGCCGCGCCTCGATCGCCGGGGTAAAACTGATCGTCCCAGGTCGAGTACAGTGAGTTGGTCCAGTAGACACGCTTACCGTCCCGACTGATTTCGACCATTTGCGGGCCATAGCCAAATTCTTGCCCGTTGGGATGCTTGGTCTTTTTGACGATACCGCCGATTTCGACTTTGCCGGCCAGTTTCGGGTTCATCGGATCTGATACGTCATACTGATGCATCTCTCCGGTTCCCCAGCAGGAGACATAGAGGTACTTGTCGTCCAGGCTCAGATCGATATCCGTGACCAGTGGTGGAACGGCCGAAAAGCCCTTTAGCAAGTCTGGCAGATCGTCTGGATCAGCGGGCTGCGGATCGATGGTTATGGTTTTTTTGGCCTCAAACGTTCCGTCATCGTTGCGCCACCACGTGAATATCGCACCTTGCAGGTTGGTCGTGTCGACCACGACACCGCAGAAACCGTGCTGTTTGACCGGATCATGGGCAGGGCGAATTTCCAATGCCATCTGGTGGTTCTCACCCAGATCGATGGTCTGGATGTTGGTCCGATTACGCAAATTCCAGAAATGGATACGATGACCATATTTGTTCGACAGTAGATCCTCGGCGACGATCCCGTTTTCGAATTGCGGAGGCAGACCCCATTCAGAACTGACCATGTAATCCCGTGGTAGGTTCCACCAGAAATCATAATGCTTGTCTTGCACTCCGCGCTCGATCTCGTAGCGGCCAATGATCTCAAAACTCTCGCAATCCATGATGAAGATACCCGGAGGGCCATCAGTGCCATCTTTGCCACCGCCGCCAAGCGTGCTGACATAGATGCCCTCCGGTCCGCAATGGATCGTGTGAGGGCGGGAATACCCAGTCTTTGCAAAGACTTCTTCGGGTTCAATGATCTTGTGGATCTTGGCTTCCAGCGGGCTTTTTACGTCAATGATGTAGATCCGGCTGGATCGAATACCCGGGATAATCAGATAGCGACGTTCCAGAAACGCATGACCACTGAGCGGTGATAAGGATGAAGAGCAAGCATTCCATCCGAAATGGTGAAACTCGTCGCCTTTTTCTGGCATGATCACCTGATGAACGATTTTCCCGAATTCATCCGAAGTTGGATCGACGTTCACGACAGCCAATCCATCTGGTTGCGAAAAATCAGGACTGAGCATCAGCGTAAAAGCCAGAGTTTCAGTAGGCCCCTCCATCGCAAGCTTGGCTGATGGATAAAAGGTTGGGTCCGGTCTTTGGTTCATAACGTCCTCCCGTAAGCAATTGAAATTCAATTTTTATTGAGAGTTCCGGTCTTGATGCCGGGTGTCATGGTGCCTGCTCGAGTGTCCTTTTCGTCTGTGTCTTGCGTCAAGTTTTATCTGATCGGATCTTAGTTCGGTTTACGCCTCTTCTCGGCGACATCGCGCGCCAATTGGCGGGTATAGGCTTCAAGCTCAAGCAACGCCTGATCTACCGCTTTGGCATCCCGGGCCTCAAGCGCATCTGCAATCCGGCTGTGAAGGGCGATGATCTCTTCCCGCGATCGAGCGGTGAAGGTGATCATGTTCATCAGGGGCTGCATCGCCTCGACCGCACCGGCCAACTGATAGGACAGTACCGGATTAGCGGCACCATCCACCAACGCCCGGTGGAACGAAACATCAGATGCACAGAACGCCTCATCCGTAAGTCCGGGTTGTGACTGCCGAAAAATCTCGGCCCGCATCGTGGCCAGCTGATCGGCCGTGCGTCTTTCGGCAGATAGAGCCGCACAGGCTCGTTCCAGAGAATAGCGCGCCTCACAGGCTGTATCGAAGCTTACGGCATTCATCGACAGCAACAACGTCGAGGTCGTGACTTGCTGTGAATAAGCGTCCTCGAAGCTCAGTTTGTTAACAAAAGCCCCACCAGATGCGCCGCGCTGTGTTCGGATAAGCGACTGAGCTGCCAGCCTTTTTAAAGCCTCGCGAACGGTGGGGCGTGATACCTGAAACTGATCCGAAAGTTCGGCTTCCGAAGGCAAACGTTCGTCTACGATCAGTTCGCCTGATACAATCGCATCGCGAATAGCCTGAGCGATATGTGCCGACAGATCCGTAGGTTTAGAAGGTTTGAGTTTCATGTTCTGGCGGCCAATGTAAATTTTTATTTGTCTGACATTTAAAAGTCTGACATTTGAAAAGCAAGGGATGAGTCGGGAGGGACACTTGCATCGCGCATTGATACGCAGCGGGTTATGGCTGGGTTTCTACATCATGATCCTGTGGTCGTGGTGGATGATGTACTCGATGAGCCGTGACATGGATCTCGATTGGATCGGGCGCCCCGGACCAATGGGCGAAGCCATGAGGGCCATGGACCCCCGGATGGACATGTACATGCCCATGGCCGAGTTCGGGCCGCTGTTCTGGATGTGGGCCATCATGATGGCCGCGATGATGCTGCCGACGCTGATACCGACACTGCGCAGCTATGAAGACCTGATCCGCAGCGCCAACGGCACCCGCTCAGGATGGATCGGAGTGTTGGCTGGATATTTCGTCGTCTGGGTTGGGTTTGCAGCGCTGATTACCAGCGTGCAACTGGCCCTGTTGTTTGGCGGGGTCGTGGATATGCTCGGGATTGCTAAATCGCATTTGGTGGCCGGTGGTTTGCTTATCGCAGTCGGCGCGTTTCAGTTTACCCGCGTCAAAGAAGTCTGCCATGGAGTCTGTCATGCGCCGATGACGTATTTCCTGGGCCATTGGAAAACGGGCTTTACCGGCGGTCTGCGAATGGGCCTTGGCCTCGGCGCGTTCTGCGTTGGTTGTTGTTGGGGCTTTATGGCACTTGGCTTCGTCGGCGGCGTAATGAGCCTCTTGTGGATGGGTCTCGCGACGCTGTTCATGGTTTTCGAGAAACTCCCCCAGATCGGGCACGTCCTGACCCGTCCAATGGGGTTCCTGTTGATCGCGGGCGGCATGGCTCTGCTCATCTATCCAGTTGCATTCGGAGGATAAGTCTATGGCAAAGAACAGAAAACCGGAATCCGACAGACTGCCAATCAGTCAACGCATCGACAGCCGTATGCCAAACCCAAAGCGTCGCGAGATGAGCCCGACTGAATGGGCCATCAAGGGCGAATTGATCCTGAACTGTTCCTGTGACGTGTTCTGTCCTTGCGTGGTTTCGCTGGGTGCGCATCCTCCGACCGAAGGGCATTGTCACGCTTGGATGGGCGTGATCATCGACGAAGGACACTACGAGGGCGAGGACCTCTCGGGCCTGAATGTGGGCCTGTTGGTAGATATTCCTGGGCGCATGGGCGAAGGGCAATGGAAAGTCGCCGCTTACATGGATGAGCGTGCAAGCGGTAAGGCCTATAACGGATTGCTGCAGATTTTCAGTGGCCAGGCCGGGGGCACTACCGGTTTGTTCACCATGTTGGTTAGCGAAATCATCGGTGCTGAGCGTGCGCCGGTTCAGATCGAACGCGATGGCAACAAGCGCCGGATCGTAATCGGCCGGAAAATTCAGGGTGAGATTGAGATGCTGGCTGGCAAAGATCCCGAGCATCCTGTCATGGTGTCCAACTCAAAGTACTGGATGGGCCCGGATATTATCGTTGCTCGCGGCACCAAGTCCAAGGTGCGTGACTATGGCCGGGTTTGGGATTTCGGTGGCAAATCAGCCGAGATTTGCCCAATCGACTGGCACGGGCCCAAGTGATGATTACCGGAGCGTTTGCCCGGGAGATGGCCCGATATAATCATTGGGAAAACAGTCAGTTGGCTGCTTTTCTTCAGGAGCTTTCACCTGCCGATCTGACCCGTGATCGTGGAGCCTTTTTCGGATCCATCATGGGTACAGCAAACCATCTTCTGTGGGGCGACTGGATCTGGATGTCACGCTTTGACAAAGGCGCTGCCCCTGATGGTGGTATTCTGGAAAGCACGTCAATTTGTGCTGATCTGGCGGAGTGGCTACCGCTGCGCGAAACCATTGACGCGCGTATCACTGACTGGGCTCAGTCCCTAGGGGATGATCCGATCGAGGGGTCCTTCACATGGTTCTCAGCTGCGAAAGAGGCCAATGTTACAAAGCCTTACGCGCAATGTGTGATCCACATGTTCAATCATCAGACCCACCATAGGGGTCAGTTGCACAAAATGTTGACCGAAGCAGGCTCAGACGCTCCGGTCAGCGACCTTGTTTTTCTGCCCGAGGATTTTTGAGATGGCAGTCATCACACCCAGCCGCCGCGTTAGAAAAACACCGTTTTCACCTGGTGTCGAAGCCGAGGGCGTAAGCGGGTACACAGTGTATAACCATATGCTGTTGCCGACTTTTTTTGAAAGCGTCGAAGCGGATGCGGCGCATCTCAAGCAACATGTGCAGGTCTGGGATGTCTCCTGTGAGCGTCAGGTTCAGATCAAAGGGCCAGACGCGCTGCGTCTGATGAAGATGCTCAGCCCTCGCGATATGGATCGGATGCAGGCTGATCAGTGCTACTATGTTCCCGTTGTTGACCAGAATGGAGGCATGCTGAATGATCCGGTAGCAATCAAGCTTGCCGATGATCACTATTGGCTGTCGGTGGCTGATGGGGATTTCTGGCAATTTGCACTGGGGATAGCCGTTGCGCTGAATCTGGATGTTCAAATCGCCGAACCGGATGTCTCGCCACTGGCGGTTCAGGGACCAAAAGCAGACGATTTGATGGCGCGCGTTTTTGGCGAAGAAGTCCGTAATATCAAGTTCTTCCGCTACAAACGTCTGGCATTTGAGGACACCGAGTTTGTTGTGGCTCGCTCTGGATGGTCGAAACAGGGCGGGTTCGAGATCTATGTCGAAGGTTCCGACTACGGTATGCCATTGTGGAATGCGCTGTTTGCCCAAGGTCGTGACCTGCATGTGCGGGCGGGGTGTCCGAACAATATCGAGCGGATCGAAAGCGGTTTGCTGAGCTTTGGCTCGGATATGCGGCGCGAAAACACGCCTTATGAATGTGGGCTGGGACGGTTTTGCAATTCACCAGAGGACTACATCGGCAAGACAGCTTTGGCCGATCAGGCGGAAAACGGCCCTCCGCGCCAAATCCGACCGCTTGTCATTGAAGGTGAGATCGGACCCTGCACGGAAGCGTGGCCGTTGATGGCCGAAGGTGGTCAGGTCGGGCAGGTGGCGTCAGCGGTTTTCTCGCCTGAGTTTGGGGTGAATGTCGCAATCGGTATGGTCGACAGATCCCATTGGGGCCCGGGAACACGGGTCGAGGTATTGACCGAGCATGGAATGCGTTGGGCTGAAGTGCAGGAGAAATTCTGGCGCTGATCAAGCCAGACTATAAAAAAAACAAGGGTCAACAGACCCGTTGCTAGGAGCAAGATGATGTTTAATGCGTTACTCGTTGAAAAAGATGAAGAAAGTGGATTGGCAAGCGCGTCGGTCAAGCAGGTGTCCGAGGATATGCTGCCGCACGGAGAAGTGACGGTTGCCGTTGAATATTCGACCGTCAACTATAAGGATGGACTGTGCATGTCGCCCAAAGGTGGCGGCCTTGTGCGCAGCTATCCACATATTCCCGGCGTCGACTATGCGGGCACCGTCGAGGCATCGTCGGATGATCGTTACAAGCCTGGCGACAAGGTCGTACTGACCGGTTGGCGGGTGGGCGAGGCGCATTGGGGCGGGTATTCCCAAAAAGCAAATGCTCTAGCCGATTGGCTTGTCCCTCTGCCCGAGGGCCTGAGCGCACGTCAGGCGATGGCTGTCGGGACGGCAGGTTTTACCGCAATGCTTGCAGTAATGGCATTGGAAGATCATGGGCTGACACCTGATCATGGTCCGGTATTGGTCACCGGCGCAGCGGGTGGCGTAGGGTCGGTCGCCACGGCAATTCTGGCCAATCTGGGATATGAAGTTGCAGCAGTGACAGGCCGACCGGAGACCGAAGACTATCTGAAATCTCTGGGTGCGACGACTATTGTGCCGCGGGATGAGCTCAATGAGACAACCAAACGCCCATTGGAAAGCGAAATGTGGGCAGGGTGCGTTGACGCCGTAGGTGGCGCAATGCTTGCCCGCGTGCTGGGGCAGATGAAGTATGGCTGTTCCGTTGCGGCTGTTGGCCTGGCAGGTGGTGCTGCTCTGCCTGCTTCCGTGATCCCATTTCTTTTGCGTGGCGTGAACCTGCTGGGCATCGACAGCGTAATGCAGCCTTATGATAACCGTGTGAGGGCCTGGCAACGCGTCGCGACCGATCTGCCAATGGACAAGCTGGAAGCCATGGTACATGCCGCGACACTGTCCGATCTGCCGCAATTGGGCGCTGATATCCTTCAGGGACAGGTAAAGGGTCGCGTCGTTGTTGATGTAAACAGCTGACCTTTACCGAAACTCCTTTGACCGGTCAGTCATCGTGCTGGCCGGTCTTCTATTCTGGAAAATGGTACAAAATGGCAGAAACAACTCTGGTCATTGGTACAATTCCTGATCATGATTGCTATACATCCCATTTGCGATGGCTTAAGACCCATCCGAACAGCACCTGAATACGGGGAGTGAGCAGCATGTCTGATGATTTTATTCTGGACACCGATGATCTTAAACGCCGCATGGACGGCGCAATGTCCAACCTGAAAACCGAATTTGCCTCGCTGCGCACGGGGCGCGCTTCTGCTTCGATGCTCGAGCCTGTGATGGTGGATGCCTACGGTTCAATGACCCCGATTAACCAGGTCGGTACCGTCAACGTACCCGAGCCTCGCATGGTTACGGTAAATGTCTGGGACAAAGGTCTTGTTGGTAAGGTCGAAAAGGCAATCCGTGAAAGCGGACTGGGTATTAATCCACAGCTGAACGGCACGATCATCATGCTGCCCATTCCGGAACTGAACGAAGAGCGCCGTCGCGAACTGGGTAAAGTTGCAGGCCAGTACGCAGAACACGCACGCGTGTCGATCCGCAACGTCCGTCGTGATGGTATGGATCAGATCAAGAAGGCCAAGGCCGATGGCATGTCCGAAGATGATCAGAAACTTTGGGAAGCCGAAGTTCAGGATCTGACCGACGAGATGATCAAAGCGGTCGATACCGCTCTTGAAACCAAACAAGCCGAGATCATGCAGGTCTGAGCCACGATCATGCCCAAGGATCCCCAAACACCGCCGGTCCAGGGGCCGCGCCATGTTGCCATCATTATGGACGGAAATGGCCGCTGGGCTCAGGCGAGGGGAAGGCCACGTCTGTTTGGTCATCATGCCGGTGCCCGTCGCGTGCGCGAAGTTGTTGAGGCATGCCCGGGACTGGGGATCAAGTATCTGACAGTGTTCGCATTTTCGACCGAGAACTGGAAACGAACTCAGGTTGAAGTCGCCGGACTCATGAGCCTGTTTCGACGCTACATCGTGAAAGAGACGCGAACACTGAAAGAGAACGGTATCCGCGTGAGATTTATCGGTGATCGGGTGAGGCTGGATTCAAAGCTGACCGATTTGATGGATACACTTGAGCGGGAAACGCAGGACAATGACCTTGTCCACCTGACCGTTGCGTTGAACTATGGCGGTCGGGATGAAGTCGCGCGTGCAACCCAGCGGTTGGCACGGGATGTGGCTGACGGCAAACTGCTGCCTGACGATGTCGACGAAGAAACGCTGCCCAGATATCTGGACACTAGGGTACTACCGGATCCGGATCTGGTGATACGTACCAGCGGCGAAGCACGGATTTCAAATTTCCTCCTCTGGCAGTCGGCGTATTCCGAATACGAATTTATCGATACACTTTGGCCTGACTTTACTGCGGCCGAGTTGGAACGCCTTTGCAAGAGCTTTGGTTCCCGGGAGCGGCGCTTTGGAGCGGTTCCGGCATGAGTGATGGCCGATGGTCTGATCTGACTGCCCGCATATTGTCCGCAGTTGTTTTGATTGCAATCGGTGCAATCGAAGTTTGGCTTGGTGGTCTGTGGTTCGAGGCGTTCATAGCAGCTGCCTGTGGTCTGATGACCTGGGAACTGGTCCGAATGGTTGATCCAGAGCGGAGCGGTGTTGCAATCCAGCTGGGTATCCTGACTGGATTTGCTGTTGTTCTTAGCTATCATCTTCCACCGCTCTACAAACTTCCCTTCCTGTTGGCTCCGGCACTTGTCGGTGCCGGGCAGGTAAAAAAGGCGCGTGGTATTTACGCTTTGTTTGCGATCTGGATCGCGGCTTCGGGCCTGGGGTTCATTTCGATCCGCGAGAATATGGGTTTCGGCTGGATGGTTTGGTTGATCTCGGTGGTGGTTGCCACCGACGTTGCCGGGTATTTTGTGGGCAAAACCATCGGTGGCCCTAAATTCTGGCCAAAGGTGAGCCCCAAAAAAACCTGGTCGGGAACTGCCGGTGGTTGGGCTGCCGCAGCAATCGTTGGCGGCATCTTCGCAATGCAGGCCGGTTTCGGCATCATGTTCGTGTTGATTTCAGTGCTGGCTTCGATGGCTAGTCAGGCGGGCGACATCGTGGAAAGCGCAACAAAGCGGAAATTTGGCGTGAAAGACAGTTCAAACCTGATCCCCGGGCACGGAGGATTTCTGGATCGCTTTGACGGAATGATGGGAGCATCGCTGTTTGTGCTGATCGCTGGGTTATTCTACGCGCCCGGAGGCATGTAATGCGCAAGATAACAATCCTGGGTGCGACCGGATCTGTCGGACAAAATACGATTGATCTGATTGCGCGCGATCGCGATGCATATGATGTTGTCGCATTGACCGGTGGTGCAAATACCAAACAACTTGCCGATGACGCAATTCGGCTGGGCGCAGATTTGGCTGTAACGGCTTATGATGATCGTTTGGATGACTTGCGGGCAGCACTGTCCGGCAGTGGTGTGGAAGCCGCGGCTGGTCAGGCCGCAATCAAAGAAGCAGCCGCACGTCCCGCCGATTGGGTGATGTCAGCAATCGTCGGATCAGCAGGTCTTGCGCCGGGAATTGAGGCGCTAAAGCAGGGCGCAACGCTCGCACTTGCAAATAAAGAGACGCTGGTCTGCGCTGGACAATTGGTCCTTGAGACCGCGCAACAACATGATGCGCGGCTATTGCCGGTAGATAGCGAACATTCGGCTGTGTTTCAGGCGCTTGTTGGTGAAGACATGGCGGCTGTTGAACGCATCATTATCACCGCAAGCGGTGGGGCTTTTCGCGACTGGCCTATTAGCGATCTTGCAAATGCAACTGTCGAACAAGCCTCGAGCCATCCCAACTGGGATATGGGGCAGCGGATCACTATCGACAGCGCATCGATGTTCAACAAAGCGCTCGAGTTGATTGAAACCAAAGAATTCTTTGGAATCGATCCGACAAAGATCGAAGTCTTGGTTCATCCGGAATCGATTGTTCATTCGCTGGTTGGCTTTAACGATGGCGCGGTGATGGCCCATCTTGGGGCGCCAGATATGCGGCACGCAATCGGCTATGCGCTGCACTGGCCAGATCGGCGCGAGCTGCCGGTAAACCGGCTGGATCTGGCGAAACTCGGGCAATTGCGCTTTCAGGAACCTGATGAAGCTCGCTATCCGGCATTGCGCCTTGCGCGTGAGGTGATGGAGCGGGGAGGTTTGTCCGGCGCCGTATTCAACGCCGCAAAAGAACGGGCGCTCGATCTTTTCATAGATCGACGTATCCGGTTTCTGGACATGGCCGATGCGGTGGCTGCAGTTCTGGATCGGTTTGAAAGCGAGTCCCATCTTCTTGATGCCACTCTGACCCTTGATAACGTGCATCAAACGGACCATCTGGCACGGCAATGGGTGGATGACGCCGTATTGCAAAGAGCAGGATAAAAACTTTGGATATACTTTCTCTGATCCCTCAATTCGGCAATTTGCTCTATACTATACTGGCTTTTGTCATCGCGCTGTCAGTCATCGTCGCGGTGCATGAATATGGTCACTACATCGTAGGGCGCTGGTCGGGCATCCATGCTGAGGTGTTCTCAATCGGATTCGGCCCGGTTCTATGGAGCCGCGTAGACAAGCGGGGAACGAAGTGGCAGATCGCATTGCTGCCCTTTGGTGGCTACGTCAAGTTTCTGGGGGACGCCAACGCTGCTTCGGGCAAGGATGAAGAGGCGATGGCCGAAATCGTCGAACAAAGCCCTGAAGAGCTGCGCCGTACGATGCACGGCGCGCCCTTGTGGGCTCGTGCTGCAACTGTGGCAGCAGGTCCGATATTCAACTTCGTAATGTCGATCCTGGTGTTTGGCCTGATTTTCTGGTCGGATGGAGTATCCCGAGAGCCGTTGACAGTCGGATCACTGCACCCACTGCCGGGAACGGCTCAGGAATTGCAGGATGGTGATGAAATCGTAGCCATCGCAGGCATACCAGTACCCGATTTTGATGAAGAAGGCGGGTGGCGCAATTTTACCCGCTCGTTGCCGGTGGAACCGGCGCTTGATTACACGATCATTCGCGATGGCGAGACGTTCGATGTGACTGCGCCATGGCTTTTCCCTCCGCTGATTCAGCAGGTTGCGCCGCGCAGTGCGGCGATGGACATCCAGCTTGAACAAGGCGATGTCATCACCGCCGTCAATGGTGATCCGATCTTTGCCTTTTCACAGTTGAAAGAGCACGTGGAAAGCTCTGATGGTAAGGTTCTGTTGCTGGATGTCTGGCGTGATGGGGCAGAGCTGGAGTTCGCACTTGCCCCACGAAGAACGGATGAACCGCAAACGGATGGTGGCTTTGTTACGCATTGGCGTATCGGCATCGTGGGCGGCATGATGTTGGAGCCTGCGACGGAACCGGCCGGTATTGTTGATTCCTTGTCCGGGGGGGTCCGTCAGACTGTCCGCATTATCGAAGGGTCATTGTCAGGTATCTGGCACATGGTTACCGGTGCTATCAGCACGTGCAACATGTCTGGCCCAATCGGTATCGCCGAAACATCGGGCGCAATGGCAAGCCAGGGCGCGCAGAACTTCATCTTTTTCATTGCTGTTCTGTCTACGGCGGTCGGGTTGTTGAACCTGTTTCCAATCCCGGCGCTTGATGGAGGTCATCTGGTATTTTACGCCTATGAGGCCGTGGCGGGTAAGCCGCCAAGCGACAAGGCGTTACGGGTGCTGATGGCTGTAGGCATCACCCTGATTCTGTCGTTGATGCTATTTGCGGTCAGCAACGATCTGTTCTGCTAAATGTGACACCTGCGGCACCTTAAAGCCGTAAAATTGCCCTAATTCGAGTTCATAGAATTGGGGCAATTTTTCTATGTCCGGATCCGGCATCATGACCAAGGCACTGCAAAAATCTTATCAGGGATTTCGCTTCCTGTTCGTCCTGAATTGGGATGTTTTACTAAGCTTTGGGGTCACTGCGCTCGCTCTGACGGTTGGCGCGTATCTTGCCACGGTCGCCATCGTCTTGGGTTTCTGATTCTTCACACACTATCGAAAATTTACATCGCGCGGCCCATTGGGTCGCGTTTGTGTTTGGTCTTTTGACAACGCGCGCCAATGCCGTTACTCAACTTCTAAAGTCCGAAAATTCTAGGTAGAGAAAAATATGGCTTACAGGAGAGGCGCGGGCACATCCTGCGGTATGCAAAAGCCGCAAGGCAACATTTTGTGGCAGACACTAACGATTTTTTTCCTCTTTGCAGCAATGAGTTTACTGGTTTTGCCACAAGCCGCACAGGCGCAAAACTATAGCTTCAGTTCATTTCAGGTTGATGGAAATCAGCGGATCGAAAGTTCGACAATCATTGCCAGAACGGGAATCGCACCTGGTCAATCTGTAACAGCGGGCCAGTTGAACGACGCTTACCAGCGTTTGCTTGACAGTGGCGTTTTTGAAACAGTCGAGCTGACACCTCGTGGGAGCACATTGGTTATCAATGTGCAGGAGTACCCAACAATCAACCAGATCAGCATCGAAGGTAACCGTCGCGTAAAGGACGATTTGTTGCTTGATGCCATATCCTCCGAACCAAGGCGTGTCTTTACGCCTCAGGTTGCGGAAACAGATGCTGACCTGATCGCTGAAATCTACTCGGCCCAAGGCCGTGTTTCGGCCACCGTGATACCGCGGATCATTCGGCGCAGTGAAAACCGCGTCGACCTCGTATTCGAAGTTTCCGAAGGTACCACTATTGAGATTGAGCGCGTCAGTTTTGTTGGAAACCGTGCTTATTCTGACCGTCGTCTGCGCCGCGTACTTGAGACCAAGCAGGCAAACATTCTTCGAACCTTTTTGCGCGGTGATACCTTCATTGCGGATAGGATCGAGTTTGATAAGCAGGTCTTGCGTGATTTCTACTTGTCTCGTGGCTATGTCGACTTCCGAGTGAACAGCGCGAATGTCGAGTTCACACGTGAGCGAGATGCTTTCTTCCTGGTTATGAACATCACCGAAGGGCAGAAATTCAAGTTCGGCAAAATCAGTACTGTCAGTGAAATCCCGGGCGTGGACGCTGCGGCATATCAAGCGGCGCTCAAGATCAAGCCGGGCGTTACGTATTCTCCAACCTTGGTTGAGAACTCAATCGCGCGGCAAGAACGTTTGGCAATCAAGCAAGGCGTGGATTTTCTTCGCGTCGAGCCCCGGGTGACACGCAACGAACGCGATCTTACTCTGGATGTTCAATTCGTTCTTACCAAGGGCCCTCGTATCTTTGTTGAGCGCATTGATATTGAAGGCAACACAACCACACTCGATCGTGTAATTCGACGCCAGTTCGATACGGTTGAAGGTGACCCATTCAATCCTCGTGAGATACGACAGAGTGCTGAACGCATTCGGGCATTGGGTTTCTTCGCGGTCGCTGATGTGGAACCACGCGAAGGTACAACACCGAGTCAGGTCATCGTCGATGTCGATGTCGAAGAACAGCCAACCGGCTCATTGAGCCTTGGCGGTAGCTATTCGGTCTCGGATGGTTTTGGTATTGCGATTGGATTGCAGGAATCTAACTTCTTGGGTCGCGGTCAAACGCTTGGTATCAATCTTTCGACCGCACAGGATGCTGAAGAGTATAGCCTGAACTTCACCGAACCATATCTGCTGGGTCGTAAGTTGCGCTTTGATTTGGGACTGGGATTGACCAGCACCAACTCCAGCTTCGCCAGCTATGATACTAAATCGGTATTCTTCAGGCCGCAGCTTAGCTATGCAATTGGCGAGTTGTCCGCATTGAGGCTTCGCTATGGCTGGGATCGCAGTGAGATGTCCCAGCAAAGTGGTGAAGTAAACGGAGCGGTTATTACTTCTGAAATTGCACAAGGTGAACGTGTAAGCAGTTCGTTGGGGCTTACCTACGTATATGACAGCCGCTTGGGTGGTCTGAATCCAAATGCGGGTGTTCTGTTCGAAGTCGGCGTGGATGCCGCAGGGCTTGGAGGTGACAACCAGTACTTCAAGACATCCGCACGAACGATAGCCCAAACCAGAGTTTTGAATGAAGAAATGACCTTGCGTGCGAGCTTAGAACTAGGCGCATTGCACTGGAGAGGAAATGACTTCAGCCGGACAATTGATCGTTACGTGCTTGGTCCCAGTACGTTCCGTGGTTTTGAGCCAGCTGGTCTTGGCCCGCGAGATTTGTCCAACGGGCAGGATGACGCGATTGGCGGTAACTACTACTGGGTCGCAAGGTTCGAGACAGATTTCCCATTGGGTCTGCCTGAAGAGCTGGGTCTGCGTGGTGGCGTTTTCTATGATGTTGGTAACCTCTACAACATCGACAACGTGAACACAGCTGGTGCTACGATTGTTGGTGCCAACGGATCTATACGACACGTAGTGGGGGTATCGGTACTCTGGGAAACACCGTTTGGGCCTTTGCGGTTCAACTTTTCCAAAGCTCTCAAGAAGGAAGATTTCGACAAGGAGCAGAACTTTGACCTGACCATTCAGGCACAGTTCTGATTTCCATGATCAAAGTACCGATGGAAATACTACAGGGCTCGCTTAGAGCCCTGTTTGTCTTTTTTCTGATGTTAATTGCCAATCCGGCATTCGCTCAGCAATTGGGTGTTCCTGAATCCGGAGTGCTGACGATCTCTAGCGAAAGGCTGTTCGCCGAATCCGCATTCGGACAGCGTGTATTCGGAGAAATCGAAGCCGAAAGCGCATCGCTTGCTGCCGAAAACGAACGGATCGTATCTGAACTTAGCAATGAGGAAAAAGAACTCACCGAAAAAAGGGCACAAATTGAAGCGTCTGAGTTTCGCCCATTGGCCGAAGCATTCGACCGGAAAGTGCAACAACACAGAGATAGCCAGCGCGCAAAACTGGACGCATTGGCCCGACGCAGCGAGGAAGCTCGTGGCAGATTTTTTGAGTTGGTCCAACCGGTTCTCATTGATCTTCTGCGTGAATACGGTGCGTCGATGATCATTGAGCGTTCCAATGTTTTTCTCAGCTCAGATGCTTCTGATATAACGGATGCCGCTATCGCTAGGATAAATAGCGCGATTGGTGACGGGACCGGTTTGGAAGACAATGACAGCCAATAGGCTGTCTTGCTCTTATCCAGCGGTATTGCTAACCACTCGAAAACGAGAAATCCAGAACAGGAAATCTGCACAATGACCACAGAAACCAAGAGTGCCGACATTCAGTTGATTCAGCGCATTCTGCCGCATCGCTACCCGTTTCTGCTGGTCGACAAGGTGGTGGATATCTCGGGCTACAAGTCTGCGGTTGGCATTAAGAACGTCACCATGAATGAACCTCATTTTCAGGGTCATTTTCCGGGCACGCCAATCATGCCGGGTGTAACAATTGTTGAGGCAATGGCTCAGACAGCAGGTGTCATGCTGGGTGTCGGCATGGACGTCATCGACAGCGAGTTGCTGATCTACTTCATGAACATCGACAAGTGTAAGTTCCGTCGTAAGGTTGTGCCTGGCGATATACTTGAAATGCATGTGGAAACCGTTCGTGGTAAAATCGGCGGCAAGATCTTCAAATTCAGTGGCCGGGCGACCGTAGACGGTGAAGTGGCGGCCGAGGCCGAATTTTCAGCCTATGTAGACTGGGACATGGAAAAGACGACATGAGCGGTATTCATCCCAGCGCAATCATCGAAGACGGCGCGCGGATCGGCCAGGACTGTGTAATCGGGCCGTTTTGCTATGTCGGCGCGCAGGTCAGTCTGGGTGACCGGGTCGAGCTGAAGTCACATGTGGTTGTCACCGGAGACACTTCGGTGGGTGAAGACACCGTGATATTTAACTTCTCGGTCATTGGAGAGATCCCCCAGGATTTGAAGTTTGGCGGCGAAGATACACGTCTTGAGATCGGCAAACGAAACCGCATCCGCGAACATGTGACGATCAACACCGGTACCGAAGGTGGTGGTGGTGTAACCCGTATTGGCGATGACTGCCTGCTGATGGCGGGTGTTCACGTCGCGCATGATGTACAGATCGGCAATCGGGTCATCATGGTGAACCATGCCGGCGCAGCTGGGCATTGCGTCGTTGAAGACGACGTGATCGTCGGCGGCATTTCAGGTCTGCATCAATGGGTTCGTGTTGGTCGTGGCGCGATCATTGGTGCACTGACGATGGTCGCCAATGACGTCATTCCCTACGGCCTGGTACAGGCACCTCGTGGTGAGCTTGATGGTCTGAACCTTGTAGGGCTGAAACGACGCGGTGTTTCCCGAGAAGATATCTCGGCTCTGCGTGCAGCCTTTCGTGAGTTGTCAGAAGGCGATGGTACATTCATGGACCGGGCCAAGCGACTGGGCGATTCTGACAGCGAATATGTTCGGAGGATCGTCGATTTTGTGACCGGCGAATCCGACCGATCTTTCCTGACACCAAGGAAGTAAGCAAATGCTGGCTCTGATCGCAGGAACAGGTGCGTTGCCGGATGAACTGATTGCTCGGTTGGCCGAGCGCCCATTGATCTGTTCCATGGAAGGGTTTTTGCCCGACAACCTGGCTCCTGAGATTAAATTTCCTCTCGAGCAGTTGGGCAGTTTCGTTTCAGAGCTGAAGAGCCGAGGAGTGACTGAAATCTGCATGGCAGGCGCAGTACGACGCCCTGCAATTGATCCAAAGCGCATCGATGCTGCTACGATGCCATTGGTTCCAATATTGCAGAAAGCCATGATGTCAGGGGATGATGGTGCCTTGCGCGCAGTGATCGGCATTTTTGAGGATGCTGGCATTAACGTGCGCGCAGCCCACGAGATTGCACCGGACATCCTGCCTCCGCTGGGGTGCCTGACACAGGCGCAGCCATCGGACGCTGATCTTGCAGATGCCGATCGGGGTGCCGGTATTCTTCGCAATATGGGCGCTGCTGACATCGGACAGGCCTGTGCTGTTCTCAAAGGGCAGGCGCTGGCCGTTGAAGGTATCTTTGGCACTGCGTGGATGCTGCAGTCTTTGACCCAGCGACCAGACGCGGGCGGAGGGATCCTGTTCAAAGGCCCAAAGCCGGATCAGGACAGACGTGCTGATCTGCCTGCGATCGGGCCGGACACTGTCGCGGCAGCCGTAGCGGCTGGCCTGACAGGTATCGTCATCGAAAAGGGCGGCGTCATTGTTCTCGAACGCGAGCGTGTAATCGAGGAATGTGACCGGCTGGGACTGTTCCTGTTCGTCCGCGAGCGGGCGGTCTGATGCGTGTTTTTCTGGTCGCCGGAGAACCTTCGGGCGATCGGTTGGGTGGCGCATTGATGGAGGGTTTGAAAACCCTCGTCCCCGAAGTTCAGTTTGACGGCGTTGGCGGCCCTCTGATGCAGGAGCAAGGACTGGTCAGCCGGTTTCCCATGTCAGAACTCAGCGTCATGGGACTGGTTGAGGTGTTGCCGAAGTTCTTTCACCTGAAACAGCGCATTTCCGAGACAGCGCAAGCTGTATTGGACACGAAACCAGATGTACTGATTACGATCGATAGCCCTGATTTTTCATTGCGCGTGGCCAAAATCGTGAAGTCTGGTAGTGATATCCGCACAGTTCACTATGTGGCGCCCAGTGTTTGGGCATGGCGGCCCGGACGGGCGGATAAGATGGCGAAGGTCATTGACCACGTTCTGGCGCTGCTGCCGTTTGAACCGCCCTATATGGAACGCGCTGGGATGGAATGCGACTTTGTTGGTCACCCCGTCGCCAGCGAACCAATAGCGACCCCTCAGGACATCTCGGCATTCCGTCAGACATTTGATTTAGGGGATGCACCGATTTTGCTGGCCTTGCCGGGCTCTCGCAAAGGCGAGATTGAAAGGCTGGCCCCGTGTTTCGGCGAGGCGCTGCAGCTTTTCCTGGCCGAGCGACCAGATTTTCGGGTTGTTGTTCCAACTGTCGGGCCAGCCACAGATCTGATCAATTCGATCGTGCCAAACTGGCCTGGCAATGCGCTGGTGTTAGACCCCCGAAAGGTAAGCGCATCGCAGGCCACGGCCCATAAACGGGCGGCCTTCGGCGCGGCTGATCTGGCGCTTGCAGCGTCGGGCACAGTTTCGTTGGAATTGGCAGCACAGAACACACCAATGGTGATTGCCTACAAGCTGAACTGGCTGACACAAAAAATGGCCGAGCGCATGGTCAAGTTGGATACCGTAACACTGGTCAACCTCGTATCAGACACACGTGCGGTTCCGGAATGTCTGCTGGATGATTGCCAACCCGATAAGATCGCATCGGCATTGAAACACGTTTCTGAGAACCCGACCGAGCAATACGATGCCATGTCAGTCACTATGGAGCGCTTGGGAAGAGGCGGAGAAGCCCCAGGCCTGCGGGCAGCCCGGGCGGTTCTTGAGCGAATGAGGGCCTGATGCTGGATCACGTGGTTTTTGCTGCATCCGCTTTCATGGCTCAGATATTGACCAATCTGGACAATCTGGCGGCCTTGCTCGCCCTGATGCTGGTATCCGGGCCGCGTCGGGCTGTAACGGGATTTCTTCTGGCACAGATTATCGTGATCAGCGCCGCATTGTTGCTTGCATTGGGCGTAGATGATGTCGTGCCTCACTGGGCCGGATATCTGGGCGTGTTTCCTCTGACCCTCGGGCTGTTTGGAGTAGTACGGCAGTACAGGGGCACTGGCTCCGAAACCGACCCGCACATATCATCCAGCGCATCAACGCTGGTGACTATGATGCTTTTCATCAGCTTATCGATGGATACATTCGCCGTTCTTGCGCCTTTGCTCGCCGATTCCGCCCCGAGTTTCCGGATAGCGGGCGTGATTGGCGCGTCCTTGGCTGCTTTAGGATTGGCTTTTTTGGGCTTTCTGGGCGCGCGAACACCGGTCATGACCGGCGGATTGGCCCGCCGGCTGGAGAAACTGGTGCCCTATGTGATGATCTGCGCCGGGATCTACATCCTCAGCAACTCATGGACTGACGCGATCTAATAACCGCGCCAGATCCACCCGCCGCCAAAGATGCGGCTGCCCTCGGATTCATAGAATACACAGGCCTGACCGGGAGAAATGCCTTCTTCTGCCGTAAACAGCTCTACTTCGGCAGTAGTGTCCGACAGTGGTCGAATGATTGCCTCGCGCGGTGGCCGGGTCGAGCGGACCTTGACCGAGACATGCCATTCTTTCTGAGACATGAATGGCGCATCGCCCAGCCAGTTAATCTCACGGACAGGAACCGTGCGGGTGGCCAGCATCTCTTTCGGACCAACCACAACCTGCTTTTTGTCGACGTCGAGCTTTACCACGTACAAAGGCTCGCTCAGGCCGCCGATGCCAAGACCGCGACGCTGACCGATCGTGTAGTGAATGACACCGTTATGTTGCGCCAGAACCCGACCGTCCGCATGAACGATCTCACCCGGTTCTGCTGCACCTGGACGTAATTTTTCAATCACACTGGCATAATTGCCGTTCGGTACAAAACAGATGTCCTGGCTGTCAGGCTTATCTGCGACCGCCAATCCATACTGCGCAGCCATTTCACGCGTCGCGTCCTTTGAGGGCAGGTGGCCAAGCGGAAAGCGAAGGAAGTCCAACTGCTCTGGCGTGGTCGAGAACAGAAAATAGGATTGATCCCTGTTCGCATCCTCTGCGCTGTGCAGCTCGGGCCCGTTCTCTCCCATCTTGCGCTGAATGTAGTGGCCGGTTGCCATACAGTCGGCATCTAGGTCCTTTGCCGTTTCCAGCAGATCCTTGAACTTCACACGCTCATTGCAACGGATACACGGTACAGGTGTCGCGCCAGCCAGATAGCTATCTGCGAACTCATCAATCACCGCATCTTTAAAGATGTTCTCATAGTCCAGAACGTAGTGCGGGAACCCGCGCTCTTCGGCGACGCGACGTGCATCGTGAATATCGATCCCTGCGCAGCATGCACCTTTTTTGGCCAATGCAGCGCCGTGATCATAAAGTTGCAGAGTTACACCCACGACGTCATACCCCTGATCCGCGAGGTAGGCCGCAACGACCGAACTGTCCACGCCACCGGACATGGCAACAACCACCCGCGTTTCCGAAGGCGGTTTGGCAAAACCAAGTGAGTTCAGCGGGGTCTCGGTATCGAGGGCCATGGCGGTTCCAGTCAGGGTTAAGAAAGACCGGCAGAATATAGGAAAATTCTACACACTCTCAAGGGGCGGTTTCACTCAGCATTAAGTAGGCTGGGTTCAGCTTTGTCGCAGCAAGAAAAGGGTTGAGAAGATGTATTTGCACAAAGTTGAAGGACCACGGTCGGTAACCCTGCCTGATGGAACGATTTTAACGCGTGCTGATCTGCCACCTGCAGACACGCGACGCTGGGTTGCCTCGCGAAAAGTGGTGGTCGTACGCGGGGTTTTGTATGGGTTAATAACGCTGTCCGATGCCAAAAAGCGATATGGCATCAGCGAAGAGGAGTTTAATTCCTGGGTTTCCGCCGTGGCAGAGCATGGTGTGGATGCGTTGAAAGTGACGGCTATAAAAAAATATCGACAACCTAAGGTAGAAAGTGAATAACTGATTCAACGGTAACGTCAGATTAACCATTTTTGTTCAGGTTCAATTTGAACTGGAATATTTGACCCGAATTGGAGCAGTGATTATGCGCATACTTCTTGTCGAGGATGATCCGACCACGTCGAAAAGCATCGAGCTGATGCTGACGCATGCCAACCTGAACGTTTATGCGACGGACCTCGGTGAAGAAGGCATAGATCTGGCCAAACTCTATGACTATGACCTCATCCTTTTGGATCTCAACCTGCCTGACATGAACGGTCATGAGGTTCTGCGCCAACTCAGGATCTCTCGTGTCGAAACACCAATCCTGATCCTGTCCGGAGCGGATGATACCGAAAGCAAGATTAAAGGCTTCGGATTTGGGGCGGATGACTATTTGACCAAGCCGTTCCATCGCGAAGAACTTGTTGCAAGGATCCATGCCATCATTCGCCGGTCCAAGGGACATTCTCAATCGATCATTCAGACAGGTCGGGTCGCAGTAAATCTGGATGCCAAAACCGTTGAAGTGGAGGGTAAAACCGTTCATCTGACCGGTAAGGAATACCAGATGCTGGAGCTTCTGAGCCTTCGCAAGGGCACCACTTTGACTAAGGAAATGTTCCTGAACCACCTGTACGGCGGCATGGATGAGCCTGAACTGAAAATCATCGATGTGTTTATCTGCAAACTGAGAAAGAAACTCAGTAATGCAACGGGCGGCGACAACTATATCGAGACGGTGTGGGGTCGGGGTTACGTTCTGCGCGATCCTCAGAACAATACAGTCGATGAGACCAGAATGGCCGTCGGCGCCTGACTTGAATTGGGGGGCTGCCGTTAATGGTTCGGGATGGCAGTTCCCACACTCACGGCGCAGTACGCCACTGGACCTGGCCATGCCCCCGTCTTATCACTGGTTCCAAGAATTCGTGACAGGACGTGGGCATGAGCAACACAATTTCGGTACAAGAGCTGACTGAGGATCAGGCGCGGGAAGAACTGGCGCGCCTTGCCACGTTGTTGCTGCGGGCAAACGATCTTTATCACACCAAAGACGCGCCAGAGATTTCGGATGCCGAATACGATTCCTTGAAACGGCGAAATATTGAGATTGAGGCGCGATTCCCCAAGCTCAAGCGTGATGACAGCCCGTCCGAACATGTAGGTGCACGCCCGGCTGATGGGTTTGCGAAAGTCTCTCATGCCGTTCGGATGATGTCGCTGGGCAATGCGTTCGATGATGAGGACGTGGCCGATTTTGACCGGTCGATCCGCAAGTATCTGGGCCTGTCAAATGAGGCACCACTGTCCTTTACCGCCGAGCCGAAGATCGATGGCCTTTCGCTCTCACTACGTTACGAAAATGGCGAATTGGTTCAGGCTGCAACCCGCGGTGACGGTGAGGTGGGTGAGAACGTCACGGCGAATGCGCTGACCGTCGCTGACATTCCCAGACGGATCAAAAATGCTCCCGACATTTTGGAGGTTCGGGGCGAAGTTTACATGTCGCACGAGGATTTCGACAAGCTGAATGAACGACAGGTCGAGGCCGGAGGCAAAACCTTTGCCAATCCGAGGAATGCGGCTGCTGGATCATTGCGACAACTGGATTCAGAAATTACTCGGGCGCGACCTCTCAGATTCTTTGCTTATGCCTGGGGAGAGTTGTCGGAGCCGCTGGCAGAAACCCAGATGGGCGCGATCCAACGTTTGAAAGCCTTTGGATTTCAAACCAATGAGTTAACACGCCTTTGCGAAACAACCTCGCAGATGCTGGACCATTACCGTGATATCGAAGCCCAGCGTTCGACACTGGGCTATGACATCGATGGCGTCGTCTACAAGGTGGATGATCTGGCGTTGCAGTCGCGGCTTGGGTTTCGGTCGACGACGCCGAGATGGGCAATTGCCCATAAGTTTCCTGCTGAGCTGGCATGGACACGATTAGAGGCAATCGACATCCAGGTCGGGCGCACCGGCGCGCTGAGCCCCGTGGCACGTCTGCATCCGGTGACGGTTGGCGGCGTAGTGGTATCGAATGCAACGCTGCATAACGAGGATTACATTGCCGGCCGGGATGCCAAAGGTGGTGAAATTCGTGGTGGTAAGGATTTTCGTATCGGGGATTGGGTTCAGGTTTATCGGGCAGGGGATGTAATCCCAAAGCTTGCAGACGTGGACTTGTCGAAGCGCCCGGAGGACGCAGTGCCCTACGAGTTTCCCACCAAATGTCCGGAATGCGACAGCGACGCGATCCGTGAGGATGGTGATGCTGTACGGCGCTGCACCGGTGGTTTGATCTGCCCGGCGCAGGCTGTTGAGAAGCTCAAACACTTTGTTTCGCGCAAAGCCTTTGACATCGAAGGTCTTGGGGCAAAACAAATCGAGATGTTCTACGATGATCCGGTTTTGCCGATTAAAACTCCGGCAGATATCTTCACCTTGCAGGACCGAGACGCCGGAAGTGTTTCCCGACTGAAAAACCGGGACGGGTGGGGCGATACATCTGCCAACAACTTGTTCACGGCGATACAGGAAAAGCGGACCATTCCTTTGGTTCGTCTGCTCTTTGCACTTGGCATTCGTCATGTGGGTGAGGTTGGCGCGAGGGATCTGGCACTTTACTACCGAGGCTGGGATGCAATGGCCCGAGCAGTAGATTTGGCGCGCCCTGCTGCGCTGGCGCAACGCGCTGCGGATGAAGCGGAAGAGGCTGAACGCAATGCAGCGCAGGCTGAAGGGCGACGGTCAAGGCTCAAAGATGTCCGTGATGCAGCCATTGCCTCGCATGATGTACCCACCGAAGCCGCAACGGCATGGTCTGATTTGATCAGCATTGATGGAATTGGGGCAACGCTTGGACTGTCCCTGTCAGATGCATTTGCGAACAAAGATGAGCGCAAGGCTTTCGACGAATTGCGTGCATATCTGGAGATCACACCACCAGATGCCCCAAGTTCGGATAGCCCTGTGGCAGGCAAAACCGTCGTCTTTACTGGAACTTTGGAAAAGATGACGAGAGCAGAAGCGAAAGCCAGAGCCGAGGCGCTTGGGGCAAAGGTTTCCGGTTCGGTAAGTGCCAAAACTGACCTGTTGGTCGCGGGGCCCGGAGCCGGATCTAAGGCCAAGAAAGCGGCGGATCTTGGGATCGAGACACTGGATGAAGACGGCTGGCTGCAGCTGATCGGGGATGCATGAGCGGCCGTCCCGAACTACTTTTCCCGCTGTTTGCAAAGCTTGAAACCCTTGATGGGGTGGGGCCTAAAACGGCGCAATTGCTAACTCAGATTGGAGTCGAGTCACCTCGTGATGTGCTGTTTGGTCTGCCTTATGCTGTCATAGACCGCAGGCGACGCGACACTATTCAGGGCGCCGATCTTCCAACAACCCT
The DNA here is from genome assembly GCF_013030265.1 of Ruegeria arenilitoris. Taxonomy (GTDB): domain Bacteria; phylum Pseudomonadota; class Alphaproteobacteria; order Rhodobacterales; family Rhodobacteraceae; genus Ruegeria; species Ruegeria arenilitoris_E. The sequence continues at coordinate 91,846 of NZ_WPZQ01000001.1, read as the reverse complement.
TACTGTTGAAGTCACTGTCGGAGCGCACAGGCCACCCCGTAACAAAGGTGGCGCCTATCGTATTCATGTGGAGGATACTCAAGCTGATTTCCAGTTGGTCTTTTTCCATGCACGAGGGGACTATTTAAAGAAAGTCCTGCCTGAAGGTTCGCGCCGTGTTGTGTCTGGAAAGCTGGAACTGTTTGATGGGATGGCACAGATGGTCCACCCGGACCACATCGCCGCCCCCCAGGAAGCGAATGATATTCCAGAGTTCGAACCCGTCTACCATCTGACACAAGGCGTCACGCAAAAGACTGCGTACAAGGCAGCCCAAAGCGCGTTGTCAAAGTCTCCGGATCTTGCTGAATGGATAGACCCCGCACAGGTCGAACAAAAGAAATGGCCGTCCTGGAGCATGGCGATCGAGGCGGCACACCATCCACAGGGGGCGGATGATGTCGCTTCATTCGCTCCAGCAAGAGAACGCTTGGCATATGATGAGCTTCTTGCCCACCAGCTGACATTGGCGCTGGCCCGACAACGTGAAAAAAAGGCGCGCGGGATTGTTAGCAAGGGCACAGGCAAGCTTCAGACCAAGGTACTGGCCAGTCTTCCATATCGACCGACAAATGCGCAGTCCCGCGCAATCGATGAGATTGCTGCTGATATGGGATCAGATGCACGGATGAACCGGTTGCTTCAGGGGGATGTGGGCGCAGGGAAGACACTGGTTGCTTTCATGTCGTTGTTGATCGCCGTCGAGGCGGGTGCACAGGGTGTCATGATGGCCCCAACAGAAATCTTGGCGCGCCAACACCTTGAAGGGCTGCGGCCTTTGGCTGAAGAAGCTGGAGTGGTTCTGGAAATTCTGACGGGACGCGACAAGGGTGCCGAGCGGAGGGCAAAACTGGCGGCTTTGAAAAAGGGCGACATTCAAATCCTTGTCGGCACGCATGCGGTGTTCCAAAGCGACGTTGAGTTTCGCGACCTGCGCCTTGCGATCGTGGATGAACAGCACCGGTTCGGCGTACGCCAACGGATGGAACTGTCAGAGAAAGGGCAGGGTGCAGATGTGCTGGTTATGACTGCGACACCGATCCCTCGTAGTCTCGCCCTTGCGCAATACGGAGACATGGACGTTTCTGTGTTGGACGAAAAACCGCCCGGGCGAAAGCCGATCAAAACGGCCATTGTAAGCACGCAGCGCATGGATGAAGTCGTGTCGCACTTGCGTCGCGCAATCGATGAGGGCAAGCAATGCTACTGGGTTTGCCCTCTGGTCGATGAGTCCGAGGTTTCCGATCTGACAGCTGCGGAAGAGAGGTTCAAACGACTGCGCGCTTTGCTGGGCGACGAAACGGTGGGCCTGGTCCACGGCCAAATGCCACCAACGGATAAGGATGCGGCCATGGCTGCGTTCCAGTCGGGCCAAACAAAGGTTCTTGTTGCGACGACCGTGATCGAAGTCGGGGTAAATGTTCCCAACGCCACGATCATGGTGATCGAACGCGCCGAGATCTTTGGGCTGGCACAATTGCACCAGTTGCGTGGTCGCGTAGGGCGGGGCGAAGATGCTTCAACCTGTTTGCTGATGTATCAGCCACCGCTCAGCGAAGGTGGGCGCAAGAGGTTGGAAGTGCTGCGCGAAACCGAAGATGGTTTCCGGATAGCTGAGACAGATTTGCAGATGCGAGGCGCGGGAGACCTCATTGGAACCGCACAATCCGGACTGCCGAAATTTCGGATAGCTGATCTTGAGCGGCAGGCGGGTCTGATGGCGGTGGCGCAATCGGATGCGCGCGCATTGCTGAATGCAGACCCAAAACTAACCTCAGAGCGCGGGCAGGCGGCACGCGTTCTTTTGTGGCTCATGAAACAGGATCAGGCAATTCGTTTGATTTCAGTGGGTTAAGCAGCATGTTCCGGTAAGTTCACAAATGTTCTCAAAAAGTTCTTTACCGACTCGCGAAAATATGAGAACAAAAGGTCAACAAAGGATTAAAGCTCTGACCGGAGGTGAGACCATGCTGACCCAGATCAAGACCGCTTTCAGCCGTTCGCAGGCTACCATTCTGCAAGATGCTGCGGGTGTGATGTCATTGGTGGTTATGCTGGTCGTTGCCCTTCACCTGCCGGTAGGGTTCTGAGCCTTTCTGCCTGCGATCTCGTGCCGATCAAACCGCGCTGTCATCCCCATAGCGATCAAGGGTGACCTGCCTGTCCCAATTCCCTTGAAGGGGCCAGCCTCGGCCCCGCGTGGCTATCCGGACCCCACACGAGAAACGCATGTCTTGCCGCCGCCCTTTCCGCCCGGAAGGTGCGGCGGTTTTTTTATAGCTGACCGGTTTTTAATATTTCGAGCATTGCAGAGAGAACCGAGTTCACCGCGACCGAAGCAAGGATCATGCCCATGACGCGGCTGATGATGGCCGCACCGGAATGGCCAATCAGGCGAATGATGGGTTCTGCAAGCAGCATGAGCACAAAGGCAATGGCAAGAACCGACAACATTACCAGAGCGGTGATCCCCTGATCCGCAGCGCTGTAGCGATGATTGTCGGTCAGAATGACGATCGCCAGCATAGCACCGGGTGAGGCCAGAGATGGAACCGCCAGCGGAAAGATGGCCGGATTGTGCTGATGTATCGTGTCTTCTTTATCTTCTTCGGCTTGTCGCTGCTCGATGTCCTGTTTGCTTTCACCGAAAATCATTGTCAGGGCGAACAGGAACAGGATGATACCGCCTGCGACCTGGAATGAGTTCAACCCGATATCCAGCGCTTCGATCAGAAGCTGTCCAAAAACAAGGAAGAAGAGCAGGATACCTGCGCTGATCAGCGCGGCCATCAGTGCTGTGCGACGGCGCGCAGCCGTTCCAAGACCTGCAGTTACTGCGATGAAGACAGGGATTGTACCGATGGGATCGATAACTACCCAAAGCGTTACAAAGTGTTCCAGTAAATTGTTCAACGCATCTCTCCCCTAAAATTGTCGTGAGACTAGACGCGTTTAACCGTAAATACCATGTTTACGCGCAATTAGCTTGCTCGGCCTGAGCCATAGCTTCTGCCGTAGCGTCCAGAGCCAACAGGATTGACGCATGGCGGTTTTTATAATCACGAGCTGGTATTAGCACTTCGAGACCGTCGAACGGCGCATCCGGTGCTGGGCCGTCCTTCTTAAGCATATCAGAGAGCTGATCCCGTGCAGCTTCGACCTGAGCGCGGGTTGCGCCGAGAATGGCCGCACCGACAACCGCAGCTGAAGCCTGTCCCAGAGCGCAGGCTTTGACATCCTGGCCAAACTCAGAGATTCGACCGTCATGCAGTTTGACATCAACGGTTACGGTCGACCCGCAAAGAGGCGAGCGCTTCTTGACGCTGGCATCGGGGTTTTCAAGCCGGTCGAGATGCGGAATGTCCGCAGCAAGGGCCAGAATGCGACCGGAATAGAGCTTGATCAGATCGGTTTCGCCCGACATGGCTTTCCCTCGTTTGCTGTTCCCCATACATAGTGGCCATGACCCGGGATGCAAAAGGTTTTTACTATGTCACACACCGTCTTGTTTGACCCATCGACCCTGAAATTCAACGAGGCCGGTTTGGTCCCTGCGATTGCTCAGGATGAACATACGGGCGAGGTGCTAATGATGGCATGGATGAATGCAGAATCCATTGCTCAGACATTGAAAACGGGACGGGTGACATATTGGTCAAGGTCTCGACAGGCATTCTGGATCAAGGGCGAAAGCTCGGGCCATGTTCAGCAACTGGTGGATTTCCGCGTTGATTGTGACCGGGATTGCCTGCTGGTCGTAGTCAACCAGACAGGCCCGGCTTGTCACACCAATCGGCGCAGCTGCTTTTATACTGCAGTACGAGATGGTGAAGAAGTTGAGCTGATGTCACCTATGGAATGACCGGAAGACGTCGCCCAAATTACACTAGGGCGGCGTCTAGTCCGACCATACGTCGGATGTCCTGTGGCGTCGCGCCTTCCTGACGATACTTCGAAATGGCACGCGCATCGTCGCGTTTCGCGAGTCGTTTGCCTGCATCATCACGGATCAGGTTATGATGATAGTATTCTGGTGTAGGCAGACCCAGAAGGGTTTGTAACAACACATGAATCCGGGTCGCCTCGAACAGATCCTGTCCGCGAATAACCCGCGTGATACCTTGCTCAGCATCATCCAAAACGACTGAAAGATGGTAGGATGTTCCCATCCCGCGCCGCGAAAGAACCACATCGCCGATGGTCTTTTCCAACTCGTCGGGAGTGAATTCGATCAATCCGGTTTCGCCACTCGGGCCTAGGCCAAGTTCGGTGAACGTCGCGCGGGATCGGAATAAGTTCGCTGCCTGACGCGTTGCCTCAGCCATGTTGAGCCTTAAGGGAACCTCTTTTGGCCGTTCGGGCAGATCAGTGGTCGCCCAGTCTTTTCGGCAAGTTCCCGGATAGATGATCCCGTCAGGACCATGAAGCGGGGCACCTTCTTGCGGTGCGCTTGCGGCGGCTGCAATGTCTTTCCGATTACATGTACAGGGGTAGAGCAGACCTTGTTCCCAAAGCCGATCAAGGGCCCTTTCATATACATCCAATCGCTCTGACTGACGCATAACCGGTTCAGGCCAATTGAGACCTAACCAATTGAGATCATCATAAATCTGTTCTTCCCAGTGCTTGCGCGAGCGGGACTGGTCGATATCTTCTATCCGCAGCAAAAATTCGCCACCCTGAGCGGTTACGATATCGTGGGCTACTATCGCCGAATAGGCATGTCCCAGATGAAGCGGTCCGGTTGGAGATGGCGCAAAGCGAGTGATAAAGGTCACGTCTTCTCAACAACATATACGTCAGATTTAAGGTCAAGCCCGGGTAGGTGGGGGCCATATTCCCGAAACAGCAGCCGGGCGGAACCCATATCCAGCCAGTCGTTCAGGCGACCAGAGTAAGCGCGATCAGCAAGGGCATGATCGTTGAAAGAAAAAGCCAAAAGGCCGCCTTTGGGCAATGCATTCATCAACAGATCGAATGTCTCTGGCGGTGCGGCTCCGACCCCAATCACTCCGATTGCGGTTATCGCCTTGTATGCATCCTGCTCAAGCGGGTCAGGATCCGTGATCTCAAAAGTGGAAAGGTTTCGATAGACACCCTTGGCCGCAGCACCTTTAAGCATTTGAGACGTAGGATCGACACCGTCGATGATCTGGAAACCTGCAGCGTTCAGCGCAACACCCGAAAGCCCGGTTCCACAGCCATAATCTAGGATTGGCGTCTGCGCCTCAGGCATTTTTAACCATAATGCATCGGCGACGCGGCCCGGCGTGGCATAGCCATGTTCGCCAACCTCGTCGTCGTAGGAACCTGCCCATTTCTGATAGTGTTCGCAGGTTTCCTGAGGCGTGTTCAGGTTATAGGTGTCTTTCAGAAACTTCTCGCTCATATAGCTATGTTAGGCGTTTGCCGCTGGCCTCGTCCAGTCAGCAATGCGCCAGCCAGTCGGTCCATGCGGCTTTGGCGCGATCTGTGTATGCCTTATAGCGATCCTTTCGGCCGCGACGCCCACCTTTCAGGCCATCAACAGGTTGGAACAGTCCGAAGTTCACGTTCATAGGCTGAAAGGTCTTCGCTTCGGCCCCACCGGTTATGTGATGGATCAAAGCGCCCATTGCGCTGTCCTGCGGAACCGAAGGCAGGGTGTGCCCCAGTATTTCCGCTGCTGCCATCCGGCCAGCCAAAAGCCCCATCGCAGCACTTTCCACATATCCTTCAACACCAGTAATCTGACCGGCAAAGCGAATGTTTGGCTTGGATTTCAGCCGCATTTCAGCGTCCAGCAAGGTCGGTGAGTTGATGAACGTATTGCGGTGAATACCACCTAACCGGGCAAAGCTTGCGTTTTCCAGCCCCGGAATCATGCGGAACACTTCGGTCTGCGCCCCGTATTTCATCTTGGTCTGGAAGCCGACGATATTGAACAAGGTGCCCAGGGCATTATCGCGCCGCAACTGAACAACCGCATACGGTTTGACATCGGGCTGATGCGGATTGGTCAGACCTACAGGCTTCATCGGGCCGTGGCGAAGGGTTTCCCTGCCTCGCTCTGCCATGACTTCGATTGGCAGGCAGCCATCAAAGTAACCAGCAGTTTCGCCTTCATGAAACTCGGTTTTGTCTGCTGCAAGCAAGGCATCTATGAACGCTTCGTACTGATCACGGTCCATGGGGCAATTCAGATAAGCCGTTCGCTCTTCTTCGGTTTCGCCCTTGTCGTATCGCGATTGCATCCACGCCTGACTCATGTCGATGCTCTCGGCATACACAATGGGTGCAATTGCATCGAAGAATGCCAGTGACTCAGCGCCGGTTTCGGTTCGGATGGCTTCACCCAAAGAGGGGGAGGTCAGCGGACCGGTGGCAAAAATCCAGTGACCTTCACCGGGAAGCGCATCGACTTCCTCATTCGTGACACTGACCCGGGGGTGATCATGTAGTTTGGCTGTCACTGTCTCAGCAAATGGATCACGGTCAACCGCCAATGCCCCGCCAGCAGGCAGACGATGCGCATCTGCGGTAGTCATGATCAGACCATTGGCTGCACGCATCTCCCAGTGCAGCAGCCCGACGGCGTTTTGCTCGTCATCATCTGAACGGAAGGAGTTCGAACACACCATCTCGGCCAGGTTTCCCGTTTGGTGTGCGAATGTCTCAACCTTAGGCCGCATTTCATGGATGACGACATCCACGCCCATTTCTGCGGCTTGCCAAGCAGCCTCGGACCCGGCCATGCCGCCGCCCACGATATGCAATTTCTGTGTCATAAGCTGCCACATAGGGCAGAGTGCAGGCATGCGCAATGACGCAGTGCAAGAACCATATTTGTCATGAAATCTTGGGGTCGCCGCTGCGGGGATGTCTGTGCCGGTGAGAGAGACCAGCCTGGAGGGACCTTCCGCCCACGGCGACCCAAAAGTGTTTCAGAGCCTCAGCCCTGTCTCAGCATTGCCACAGTGTCGCCCTTTTGAAAAGTGCAAAAATGCGAACACTTGATAAAATTATGTATCATCTTTTCGCAATTGAGACCAATTTGGTGATCGTTTCTCAATAAATGCAGAAATTCCTTCTTCGGTATCCCGATGCAGCATATTCTCGGCCATTACGTCTCCGGTATAGGCATAAGCCTGATCTATTGGCATCTGAAGTTGCTGATAAAACGCTTGTTTTCCGACCTTGACGGCCGACCCCAATTTCGTCGCGAGCTGTTCTGCCAACGAGACCGTTTCATGTTCCAGCAGCATTTCGGGCACGACGCGATTGATTAGACCCAATTCGGCTGCACGTTCGGCTGAGATAAAATCGCCTGTCGTCAGCATCTCAAATGCTTGTTTACGTGGAATGTTGCGGCTCAGCGCGACCATTGGCGTTGAGCAAAACAATCCGATGTTTACGCCATTTACGCCAAATCGCGTACCTTCGGCAGCCACCGCCAGATCACAGGTCGCAACCAATTGGCATCCAGCGGCTGTGGCGATGCCATGAACCTGAGCAATCACAGGCTGGGGCAGGGACTGTATGGACATCATCATTTTTGCGCAGCGGCTGAAAAGGTCCTGAAAGTAGGCAAGCCCACCGTCTTCACTCTGGCGGCCCGCAGTCATTTGCTTGAGATCATGACCGGCACAAAAGGCCTTGCCCTCACCCGAAAGGATTACTGCTCGGATCGATGGGTCGTCCCGCAATGTGTCGAATTCGCTTTGAAGTGCTGCAAGCATTTCGTCACTCAGGGCATTCAGGCGCTCCGGAGTGTTCATTTTTAGCTGAGCGACCGCGCCTGTGTCGTTACGTTCCAGAATTGCCATCTTGCCCTCCCGCTGGCTGTCGGGCCAACTCTAGGTCGGCAAATCGATGAGGGAAAGCATGTCGTTGGCGATGAACAAACAGGAATTGTCGGAATATCTTGCGCAGGTTTTTCCGCAGGTGCGCGAAGACTTTGTTGTCGAAGAGCTGACCGACGACACAATTACAATTCGGCTAGTGGTGCAAGAACGCCATTTGCGTCCCGGTGGCACCGTATCAGGCCCTTCGACATTCTCGCTGGCTGATGTAAGCGTCTATGCCATGGTTCTTGCCCGAATGGGTCGTCAGTCGCTGGCAGTAACGACCAATAGCTCTTTGGATTTCCTAAGAAAACCAGATGGGGGCGTTGATATGATCGCCAAATGCAGATTGCTGAAGCTCGGCCGAACTCTGGCTGTGGGAGACGTGCTGATGTATTCAGATGGGTCAGACAAGCCAGTCGCAAGGGCGACCATGACCTACTCACTTCCACCTGCAGGATCAGCGGCAGCAGCGTTCGGATAAAAATGGCCGGGGACAAGCCCCGGCCCAGGAAGAGGTCCCGAAATGGGACTGGGGATTAATCAAGATAGCCAAAAGTAACGGCGCTTCTCGCGGTCGGCCTGATAACGTGTCAGTCCGACGTCACGCAGCAGCCTGTCGTCCAGTTGGCCAAGGTTTACGCGGCTGCGGCGCCGGCGTTCCCATTGTGTGACAGTCGCCGCAAACCGCACGGCCAGTGCGGCGATAATCGGCAGCCGGGGACTGTCGTTCAGCAGCATGAGGGCGGGGTTGTGCATTGCGCGTGTCATGTCATAGTCCTTTCAAATTGTATTGACACAAAGTATAAATGATCGGTACATATGCTTGATACATTCGGAATTGTGTCGAAATCAAAGGAAGAATTGTAATGGATACAATTTGGCCCGAGGCGTTACCCAAAGCAAAGGGCCCAAAGTACACTTTGGTTGCAGATACGATACGAAAAGCTATCGAAAACAAAACACTGGAGGTAGGGGTTAAGCTACCTCCGGTGAGGGAGCTTGCGTATCGATTGAAGATAACCCCCGGGACAGTCGCACGGGCCTATACGATTCTGACGGACGAGGGTTTGCTACAAGCCGAGGTCGGGCGTGGCACATTTGTGGCGCCACCAAAATCCCCGATCCTGGATGATGTGTGGTCGCGCCAATTGCATCTGCGCGATGACAAGTATGATGCGAATGTTAGCTTGTTCAGCCCTCGATTGCCTGATGCAGGGCAGGTGTCTCTAATTCGAGAGTGCATGGCAAAGGTTGCGCAGGGCGATCCGCGCATGTTCATGAACTACCCAACGCGAGATGCGTATCAGCCCGTCCGGCAGGTCGTAGCCGACTGGCTGTCTGATTTGCCTTTGGGGGTGATGACTGCTGATGACATTGTTCTGACACATGGGGGACAAAGCGGTATCTGCGTCGTTTTCCAAACAGTCCTGAAGGGGCCGAAACCCATCGTACTGGTCGAAGACCTGTCTTACGCAGGATTCCGGCGGGCAGGGGAGTTAATGAGGGCAGAGGTCGTCGGCGTCAGAATGGACAAGTGGGGCATCAGTGCCGAGGTGCTGGACCATGTACTTCGCCAGACCCCAGCACAGGCAATATGTGTCTCACCGGAAGTGCAGAATCCCACTGGCGGTCACACCCCACTGGAACGTCGGAAAGAAGTGATCGAAGTTGCGCGGCGCCATGACGTACAGATCATTGAAGACGACTGTTATCGTATGGGTGATGCGCGGGCTCCAAGTTATCGGGCGCTTGCTCCGGAAAGGGGTTGGCATGTCTCGTCGATCTCGAAAACACTCACGCCTGCTTTACGTGTTGGGTTCGCGATTGCACCAAAGGAGCGAAGCGGAGACCTGCGTCGCTCAGCGGAATATGGCTATTTCGGACTGGCACAGCCTTTAGCTGAATTGACCCGGCTGTTACTCAGTGATCCTCGGGCTAGGCAGCTTGCTCAGGATGTCCGTACAAAAATGGGCGAGTATGTACGAGTCACAGTTAATGCTTTGGGCGGGTTTGATCTGAACTGGGATTCCGAAATACCCTTCGTCTGGCTCAACTTACCATCCGGCTGGAGGTCAGCAGCATTTAGCCGGGCAGCAGAGAGAGAGGGCATTCAACTTAGATCAGCGGATGAGTTTGCTTTGCGTGACGGTCGTGCCCCAAATGCCGTGCGCATCGCAATGAATGGTCACGTCACTCTGGATCAGTTTGAAGATGCAATGCTTCGTTTGCGTGCCCTGTTGGATAATCCACCTGAGCAAATCAGCGTTTGAATGTGGGGTAAAATAATACCTAATTTGTAAGTAGTTGTTTGTGCTTAATAATATCAACATTGATGCGCTTGACGTGCGCAGCGGCACACTCTAAATACGCTCCATCGAATTCGGACCGGTCTGCATTCAGGCCGGTCTTTCACATCAAACAGGACTATCCTGCCATGAAAACCTTTTCTGCAACACCTGCAGACATCGACAAGAAATGGATCCTGATCGACGCCGAGGGCGTTGTTCTGGGCCGTCTTGCGTCGATCGTCGCCATGCGCCTGCGTGGCAAGCACAAAGCGTCGTTCACCCCGAACATGGACATGGGCGACAACGTCATCGTAATCAACGCTGACAAAATCCAGATGACCGGCAAGAAGCGCGAAGAGAACTTCTACTGGCACACTGGCCACCCGGGCGGCATCAAGTCGCGCACCAAGCAGCAGATCCTCGAAGGTGCACACCCCGAGCGCGTTGTGACCCAAGCGGTCAAGCGCATGCTGCCGGGCAACCGTCTGGCGCGTCAGCAAATGACCAACCTGCGCGTTTACGCCGGTGCCGAGCACCCGCACGAAGCCCAGGCCCCCGAAGTTCTGGACGTTAAGTCCATGAACAAGAAAAACACCCGGAGCTAATGACCGATGGCTGATCAGATCAATACTCTAGAAGAGCTGAGCGCCGTCGCAGGCGTTGAAACCGTGGCCGAAGAAGTCATCGTACGTGAACCCGTACGTGACGAACTGGGTCGTTCGTATGCCACCGGCAAGCGTAAAGACGCTGTTGCCCGCGTTTGGATCAAGCCGGGTTCCGGCAAGGTCACTGTGAACGGCAAAGACCAGGACAAGTACTTCGCTCGTCCCGTTCTGCAGCTGATCCTGCGCCAGCCGTTCCAGGTTGCTGGTGTTGAAGGCGAATTCGACGTTGTTGCAACCGTCAAAGGCGGTGGCCTGACCGGTCAGGCCGGTGCGGTCAAGCACGGCATCTCGAAAGCACTGCAGCTGTACGATCCGTCGCTGCGTGGCGCACTGAAAGCCGCTGGCTTCCTGACACGCGACAGCCGTGTTGTTGAACGTAAGAAATACGGTAAGCGCAAAGCGCGTCGTTCGTTCCAGTTCTCGAAGCGTTAATTCGCTCCGAAGCAAATTTACATTGGCGGTCGCGCGATGGCGCGGCCGCTTTTCTTTTGAATGTTTCGGAAAGCGCTCGTCTCTAGTTCGAGTAGTTCGAAACCAATGGCTCCAGCGCATCATAGGCTATATCGGCGACGACGCGATTGCCTTCTGCATTCAGATGCCCATCAAATCTGTAATAGAGCTCAGCCTTGTTCTCCACATAGTTTTGCGCAAGCACAGGTAGGGTAGCGATCCAATCGATCTCATTCTCCGATGAAAATTCTTCGAACATCTGATCGGGCAGATCTGGATTTACATCTGGAACAACTTCACCACTTGCCTTCTGCAAGACCTGAAACAATTGCGGCACAGACAGCACAACAAAATCAGCACCGTGTTGCGAGGTGAATTGTTTCGCTCTCATGAGTATATCTTTGGTTGTGTCCGCTTTTGTCTCCATTTTCTCCGAAGGTGGATTCTCAAAGAATGCCTTTCTCGGAGTCATAAGATAGAGACGTCGATAGGCGGCGTCGGTCCCCATCATCATCCGCTTCAACAAAGTGACGGACTGGAAAGAAGACTTTTTACTACCGCCGGTCTGGACGACAGCACGGGCATCACCACGCGCCTGGTCCTGCCCATCGACATTCTGAATAGGCCGATTGGCAAACAAGTCATTTGGCAGGAATGTAAGTAGTACGATATCTGGTTGATAGGTCTCAAACAGGCGCTCCAGATACAGGACCTGTTGAGATGTATCGAATCCCGGCACGCCGGCGTTGATCACCTCGACGTCCAAGCCTTCCTGTTTGAAACGGTTTGCAAGCAGCTCTGGCCATATGTCATCGAAGTGATTTGCCGCCCCAAAAACAAAGGAGTCCCCGACCAAAAGTACTTTGGTTGCAGAGGCTTCTGAGCTTGGTCGACTGTCTAAAGACGCATTTCTGAAACCACGTTCGTCCACGATATATTCAACGCTGAATTCAGGGGCGGTAACTGCGGCATGGGTGTTTGGCCGATTCAGGTGACCTGTCACAGGGTCTTTGATGCCCAGAGTTTCACCCACCAGATAAGTGGTTCTGACCGTTTGGGGAAAGAACTGGCGGACAATCACCTCAATAAGAGCGAATAGAACCGCGGAAAAAATCAGCACCAAAACGGTGTTCTTCAAAAACTTAACCATTTGAACTCGCAACCTGGAAAAAACAACAGGACTTTGACTTTATCATATCTACGGACACACTTTGTATCACTTGCCCGAGTTCATCGGGTGAAGCGTGAACTGAATGCTCCTGTAAAGATTCTTGGGGCGTGAGCGACGCCTCGTCAAGTGCGTAGGATGCTTACCCGCCGAATAAAACCGCGGAGGATGAGCGCCCTGCAGGATCAACAGGGCACTCAGAAAAGCTCACTCTTCGTAAACCATCTTCCAAGCACCGTTTTCCACGACGCTTACATAGACTGAATCAGCCCCCTGATGGTCGTCTGGACCGAATGTCATGTGGTTTCCGACCAGATCATCCTGATAGTCCAATGTTTCCATTGCGGCGATAAAGCTCTCTTGCGTCAGATCCGGTCCAGCAGCCTCTAGGGCTTTGACCATCATTTCAGCGGCAGCATATCCAAGCATCGAGAAACCAACAGGGTCTTCTCCGGTCGCCGCTTTGTATTCTTCGATGAACGCTGCCGGGGCGGGTTCATCTGCACGCGCCCAGAGATCCTGCCAAGAGGCGGCAGCATAGAAGCCGTCCGTGACACCCCCGGGAACTTGTGCAACCACGGTCAGGAAGCTGGCGGAAGTTCCGAGGAACTTCATGTCTTCCAGTCCCATCTTCTTGGCGGTTCCGACGACTGTGATCGCCTGCCGAACACCAAGGGCTATTGTAACGATATTGCAGCCTTCTTCTTTTAGCTTACTGAGAGAGCCGACAAAATCAGTCTCGTCCGGTTTGTGCGTTGTCTCTGCTGCAAAGGTAATTCCGGCCTCTTCGGCACCTGCATGACTACCTTCCAGAATTTCTTTTCCAAAATCGGTCGGCAGATACATTGTACATACATTTTGGCCGCCGAATTCGGCAGCGAGATACTTCACCCCGACACGGGCTTGGTCGTAGTAGCTGGAGAACGACGTAAACTTGTTATCCATCGGTTCCTGCAGCATCTGACGCGCCGCAGAGAGAGGAGCGACATTAGGAATACCTTTTGGGTCCAACAACTTGAAGCCGGCCAGATTCATCGGAGTTCCAAGCGATTGCAACATGGCGAAAACCTTGTCGCGATTCAGAAGCTTGTTATAGCCCTGCATCGCGCGCGGCATCTGATAACCATTGTCTTCAACCACATAGCGGATCGTGCGACCGTGTACGCCCCCTTCAGCATTGACCCGATCGAAAACGACATTCGCACCCTTGATCGCCGGAACACCGACAGCAGCAAAAATACCACTCAGATCATTGACGGAACCGATGACGATTTCATCGTCGCTGACGCCTTGGGTTTCGGCCATTGCTAGCCCTGCTGTCGCCGTCAATGCGGTCGCAGTCGCCAGTATTTTGAAGACGTTCTTCATGTTATTCCTCCCTTTGGGTCATCCCTTATCTAGTTGTACATCTCCTCGATGAGATGTCCGTGCTTCTTTTCAACGAAGCTGCGTTTAAGTTTCATGGTCGCGGTTAGCTCGTCATCTTCTGCCGTGAGCAATACATCGATCAGGCGGAAGTCCTTGATCTGCTCCACCCGGGCGAACTCTTTGTTCACGGCCTTAACCTCTTGCTCTACGAGGCTTTTAATCTCCTGCGCGGCACATAAAGAAGCAAAGTTGGAGAAGGGGACCTTTCGGTCCTGAGCAAATTTTTCGACGTTTTCCTGATCGATCATAATCAATGCGGTAAGGTACTTACGCCGATCACCTATGATGACTGCATCTGAGATGTAGTGACTGAATTTCAGTCGGCTTTCGATTTCGGCAGGCGTGATGTTCTTACCACCAGCTGTGATGATGATATCTTTTAGCCGTCCGGTGATCGTGACGAATCCATCGTCATCGACGTGCCCCATATCTCCGGTTCGCAACCATCCATCTGCGGTAAATGTATCCGCTGTCTTGGCGTTGTTGCGCCAATAGCCTTGAAACACATTCAGGCCTTTGACCTGGATTTCACCCTCGTCAGAAATACGCAGGTCGTTGCCAACCACAGGTCGGCCAATTGTGCCGATCTTATTGTTTTCGGTGGTGTTAATCGTTGCGATCCCAGCGGTTTCCGTCATCCCGAAACCTTCGATCAATGGAACACCAATCGCCCAGTACCATTTCAGCAATTCAGGTGAGATCGGAGCTGCACCAGTCCCGCCGCGGCGCAGTTTGTCCATTCCCAGCATCCGCCTTAGATTGCGAAGAACTAACCGATCCCAGAGCCAGTATTGGGCTGAAACGGTGGCGGGAACGGGTTTGTTTTCCAGAATATACTCCGCACGTTTCATACCAGCCCTGAGCGCCATTCCAAACGCTGCACGACCTGCCGGAGTGGCTTCTTGCGCCAGGATCAATACCTGTGAATAGATCTTTTCCCAGACCCTCGGCACAGCGGTGAATGTTGAAGGGGAAACCTCTTGCAGATTGGTAAAGACCGTCTCAGGGCTTTCTGCGAAATTCACTGTGCATCTGGCAGCGAGCGGAAAGTAGATTGAGACATCACGCTCAAGGATATGACACAGCGGAAGAAAGCAAAGCTGCTCATCAGAGGCGTATGTTGCCAGGCAATGTGCGCCCGCTTCGATTGCGGCCATGATGTTCTCATTGCTCAGCATCGCGCCTTTGGGCTTGCCAGTTGTACCTGATGTGTAAATCAGCAGCGCAGTATCCTGTGGCGACGCCAGCGCTATTTCAGCTTCAAATAGCCCGGGCTGATCGGCTTCTGCCTGCTGGCCAAGAGCATAGAGATCGTCGATCATCATGCAGCGGGGATGATCAAGGTCATGCAGACCTTCATCTTCGAGAATGATCACCTTGATAAGGTCAGGGACCTCGCTTTCAATCTCAAGAAACTTATCCAGTTGCTCTTCGTCTTCAACGATCAGAAACCGGCTGTCACTGTCATTGATCAGGTACTGAAGCTGATTGGCTGAATCAGTCGTGTAGACACCCGATGCGATCCCGCCGACGCATTGAATGCCCATATCAAACCAAGCCCATTCCTTGCGATCTTCGGAAAGGATCGAGACTACTTCTCCGCGCTGCAATCCCATTTTCCGTAACGCAAGCCCGATCCGCTTGGCATGATGCCAATAGTCGGCCCACGAGTAGGATTTCCAAATCCCGAAGTCTTTCTCACGGTGGGCGGTGCGATCACCAAGTTCGGCGCAGCGTTTTTGAAACAGACCACTGATCGTTGTGCAGCCGTCAACGTGCAGCGGTCGTTGACCCGGCGTGGCATTGAATTCAACACCATTGATGACGGTTTGGGCGGGCAGGGCTGCCATGTTCATTGTGCTCACCTCCACGTCTTTTTTCGCTTCCAGCGGCGGTTTTCTCTCGAGCCTTCTTCTTGAACACCGAGATAAAAGTTCTGGATGTCTTCGGATTGCATCAAGATATCCGCAGCACCATCCATGACAATGCGACCGACTTCCATCACATAACCATGATGAGCCAGTGCCAGCGCTGCATTTGCATTCTGTTCAACAAGCATCATCGTCATGTTTTGCTCATGATTCAGGCGACTGAGAATGCCGAAAATTTCCTGCACCAGCAGGGGAGACAAACCAAGCGATGGTTCGTCCAGCAACATGATCCGCGGGTTTGCCATCAGGCCGCGACCAATGGCCAACATCTGTTGCTGTCCGCCTGACAGCGTACCGGCCTCTTGATGGCGGCGTTCTTTGAGGATGGGGAAATAGCTGAAGACCAAATCCCGATCGTGTTCGATCTGGCCTTTGTCTGATGAGGTGTATGCACCAAGGCTCAGGTTCTCGTCCACGGTCAGCAGGGGAAAGACCTCGCGACCTTCTGGAACATGTACGATGCCTTTTTGAACAACTTTGTGCGGTTCTGATCCCTGAATGTCCTCGCCATCAAAGTTGATGGTACCTTTTTCAGGATCCATTACGCCGGACACCGTTTTCATCAGCGTTGTCTTGCCAGCGCCATTTGCCCCAAGGATCGACACGATTTGCCCATCATGCACGTCCAGCGAAACCCCACGTATGGCCATGATGGGGCCATAGAAGCTTTCGATATTGCGGATTTTCAGAATGGGTTCGCTCATGATGCTTTACCCAGATAAGCTTCTACAACGGCCGGATGGGATTGAACTTCGGCAGGCGTTCCCAGAGCCAACTTGGCACCGTCGGCCATGGCAAGAACCCGGTCTGAAACTCCTGAAACTAACCCCATATCATGCTCGACCATGAGGACGGTGATCCCCATCTGTCGTCGGATATCGTCGATCCACCACCGCATATCCGTGGTTTCTTCGACTGACAAACCCGAGGCAGGTTCATCAAGCAACAAAAGCTTGGGGTCAGTGGCCAGCGCACGTGCGACTTCCACAACCTTGCGGACCCCGTAGGGCAGGCCTGAGATCATCTTGTCCCGGAAGGCCTGTAGGTCGAGAAAGTCGATGATTTCCTCAACCTTTTCTCTGTTCTCTATCTCCTGCCGACGAACCGATGGTGCAAACAGAATTTCAGAAATGAGGTTCGTCTTGCGATGGCGATGACGTCCGACCAGAAGGTTCTGTAAAACCGTGGCGTGTTCGAACAACTCGATATTCTGAAACGTACGCGCAACCCCATAGGCCGCAACACCCGAGGGTTTGACCGCCAGCAGATCGTGCCCATCATATCTGATGGATCCAGCAAAAGGATCATAGAACCGCGAGATCAGGTTGAAGACAGTAGATTTGCCCGCACCGTTCGGCCCGACGATGGCGAACACCTCGCCTTCTTCAACCTCAAAAGACAGATCGTTTACTGCCGTCAGGCCACCGAATTTCAGAGTGACGTTTTCAAACTCCAGCAGACTCATCTCAGACGCTCCGTCTTCAGATACGACTTCTGCCGTCGGAACATGTCTTTGCGATAGAACGGGAACAGTTCAAACCAAGTACGGATCTTGAGCCAACGGCCGTAGATACCCATTGGTTCGAACAGGATGAAGCCGATCAGGATCATGCCGAAAATGCCGAACTCCAACCCCGGAATGGCGACTGTGCCGCCACCGACAAGGGCACCGACATATTCTTTGGAGATCGAAAGAAACTGCGGCAGGAACCCAATCACGATCGCTCCAAGGAAAGCACCGTGGATCGAACCCAATCCGCCGATCACAATCATCATGAGTAGCTGGATCGAGATGACGACGCTGAACGTCTCGTTGTTGAATGCGCCGGCGTATAGACCCATCAAAGCGCCAGCCCAACCTGTGACTGCGCAGGACAATGCGAATGAGATCATCTTGGTCCGCGCAATGTCCACGCCCATTGCCTGAGCAGACACTTCGGAGTCGCGGACGGCGATGAAGCTGCGCCCTAGCGGTGCCCTCAGCAGATTGATGTACCCAAGAGTGACAAGAACAGTGATCGACAGAACCAGCCAGAAGAACTGATCCGGTGTCGCCCAGCGATCAACCAGATGACCGAATATCTCAACGCCACCGAGATACTTGCCAGCAACTCCACCTGTAATGGGCTCAGCCAAAACGATTACGTCATCCATGAGAATGGATAGGGCGAGTGTAAAAATAGCAAGGTAAATACCGTGCAAGCGCAGGGCAGGGATGGCGACTGTGACACCGGCTATTCCGGTCAATACACCAGCCAGCGGGAATGCTATAAGAAACGGAACTCCTGCCTCGATCAGGATGACATTCGCATAGCAACCAAAGGCCAGAAAGGCAGCGTGCCCAAGGCTGACTTGTCCGGTATGCCCGGTCAGGACCATAAGACCCAGCCCGGCAATCGCCCAGATCAGTACGTTGGTCAGTTCACCCAGATAAAACTCGTCCAGCCACCAAGGAGCGGCCGCAACCACAGCCAACAGGAGCAGGTAGAGGCCCAGCTGATACCCATCCTTCCAGGGGCGGATATCCTGCATGTAATTGGTCTTGAATACTATGCGCATGTATCTAGACCTTTTTGACCCGAACCTGACTGAACAATCCGTGGGGACGGAAGATCAGGACAGCCAGCAATAGCGCGTAAGGGGCGATTTGGCTGTAGCCGGCAGCGATATAACGGCTGGCGAAGGGCTCAATCACACCAACAATCAATCCGCCGGCAAGTGCACCGGGAAGACTGCCGAACCCGCCGATTACCGCTGCGGCAAATGCCTT
Organism: Ruegeria arenilitoris; assembly: GCF_013030265.1. GTDB lineage: Bacteria > Pseudomonadota > Alphaproteobacteria > Rhodobacterales > Rhodobacteraceae > Ruegeria > Ruegeria arenilitoris_E. The sequence goes on along the minus strand of NZ_WPZQ01000001.1, from coordinate 73,281 downwards.
GATACCCAAAAGACCGGTTGTTGGGTCAACAGAGCCTTTAGCAGCAAACAGAATGCCAGCTATACCAGCAACCACCCCGGCCAAGGCCCAAATGAACCCCTGAACTCGCTTGACCGGGATACCCATATAGTAAGCGGCAAGCTGGTTTTGCGACGCTCCCTGCATTGCAAGGCCCAGCTTTGTTTTGCTGAAGAAAACGTAAAGACCCCACGTCAGAAGAACCGTGACCACGATGACCGCGACATCCTCCATCCCTAGGACAAGACCGCCAAATCGCACCTCTTTTCCGGCAAGTGGATTTTGCAGTGTTTGAGGTTCGTGGCCCCAGATCAATCCGGCGACAAAACGAATAACAAAGCCCAAAGCGATAGTCAGAATGACAACGGCTGTCTGGCTCTCGCCAAAGAGGCGGCGGATGATCAGGCGATCAAGCAGATAACCCAGTGCACCCATGATCCCCAGAGAAATCGGTAAAGCCAGCCAGAACGGCAGACCCATATATTCGGTGTTTGTCAGTCCGATCGTCACGAAGGCACCCAGCATCATGAAATCGCCCTGCGCGAAGTTCACTGCCTCGGTCGCCTTGTAGATCAGTACAAATCCCAGTGCGATAAGGCCATAAACACAGCCATTCGCCAGCCCGCTGATCAACAGCTGCGCATTATCCAAGCTCTCCTCCCTATACCGGTACGTCCGGCGTTATTTGCGCCCCGGTTCTCCTCCAAAAGCCGGGACGCATTTCTACTATGGCGTGATAATTACCTTTCCGTCACTCTTTTTTAGTGCCGTCGCCAGATTTGGTACGACATCCTTGAGTGCAAGGCGTTCAGAAACATCAGTTTTCCAACGCCCGTCGGCAAATCTGTCCTGAACTTCTCCGACCACGCGCATTTGATCCGCAGGCGGGGTCGACATCATCCATTGCGTCAGCCAGAACCCTTCGATGCGTTTGTTCATGAAAATCAACTGACCCATTTGTGTCAGCTTCGGCAGCTCGGTGCTGAGCTTTCCGTAGCATACCCAGCGGGCACCGTTCGGCATGGCGCAGAACACCTGCTCGGATATCTGATCAGCCACGGCGTCCAGAAAAACGCGTGGCTTCAGTTCTGCGCTGAGTTTGGCAAACTTTGACACCATGTCAGTATCGGTCGTGGCCAGAACCTCTGCCGCGCCCAATTCCTTAAGCGTCTCTGCCGTCTCAGCACGGCGAACCATCGCGATGGGATTCAATCCCAAATCCCGTCCCAAGCTGCACATCAGCTTACCCAACTGACTGGTGGCTGCGGACAGAACGAAGGCATTGCCCGCGACTTGGGCGATATCGACCATTGCCATCGCGGTCAGGGGGTTCACGATTTGCGCCGCCCCATCCTCGTCCGAGATTTCCGGGCGCAAAGGGATACACATCTGAGCTTGCGTCACGATGTATTCGGCCCAGGCACCAGATCCTGCGGCCACAAACGCAACCCGCTGGTCCTGTAATGCTTCGGCGCCGGTTCCGGTGGCGACCACATCACCGCAGCCTTCAAATCCTGCTGGCATTCCCTTGATGCGCGGCTGGCCGTATTCGCCTTTGATGAAATGAATATCGGATGGGTTAACCGACGCCGTACGCAAACGGATGAGAACTTGTCCGGGGCCGGGCTTTGGTACCGGGATTTGCGCGGCTTCCAGCCAGTCAGCGGCGTTTTCAATCACAGGCCCCGTGGCCGTATTTGAATAGCCATCAAATTTTTGAACAACCGCGGACATTGATGAGGGGATAGGGGACATGAGTGCATCCTCGGCTTTGCAGTTGTTGCCGCGCGACAGAGAGGAAGAAGGCTGGTCGCCCGTGTCGATGCAAGTATGATCGCACCCGTCCCCAGATATGTTCGCGGCAGAATTGATCCGAGCCAAACAAATGCGCCGCTCTGCGTCAATTATTCTGTCCCATAACGTAGCGGAACGGCCCCGAATGAAAGAGGAGTTCGGGCCGGCGGATCACACCGGCCCGAAAAAGTTATTGCTGAGTCAGCAAATTGCGAAGTTCCTGAATTTTCTCGACCACAGTGTCGGGTGCTGCTTTGATATCATCCAGAATCTTGATGGCCTGCGTTTTAATTTCTTGCGTCAGCGAGCTTTCCTGCACAGAAGCGACCATCTTATCATAGTCAAACTGCTGCGCAGTCAACATGCCGTCCTGAATCCAAGAGTTGAAAAGCTCCTGTCCTTGTCCAGTTAGGGCCGCAACCTGATCGCCCGCCTGATTGGCAAGGTCGGTTGCTGTGTCCGTGGCCTGATTGGCCAGATCTGTGGCAGTATCGCTTGCCTGATTTGCAAGATCTGTCGCAGCCTGACCGGCCTGTTCAGCGGCTGCATTAGCCTGATCGGCGATGCTGGATGCCGCTTCGCTTGCTTGTTCAGTCGCTGAATTGAGCGCATCACTGGCTGCTTCCTGCGCTGCGGATGCCGCTTCACCGACCGCATCGCTTGCATCTTCTGCGGCTGATTGAATTTTCTCAGCCGGTGTTTGTTCTGGTTGGTTTACATAATAGTAAGCGCCGATGCCGATCACGGCGATGACGACAATAAGGATTAGGCGGGACATGACGATCTCCTTTGGAATATGTGCCGCTGAGATGGAATAAAGCTATGTGACTTCAAAGGGGAAAACCCCGGAAACCTTTTCATATCCGGGATTTGAGCTATGCGACGCTGATCAGGCTGTATGATGGTGGCAACATCACGCCACTCGCCAAAATAGCGAGTTGAAATGCAGTGATTTCCAACACTTGAATTGACATGCCAAGGTAAGCTTATGGCGGAGAGACAGGGATTCGAACCCTGGGTCGGCTTGCACCGACAACGGTTTTCGAGACCGCCCCGTTCGACCACTCCGGCACCTCTCCGCGGGGGTCTGTGAGGGGGGGATTTAGTGATGAACGCGCAGGGGTGCAAGCAGAAAATTCCTGAAATTCGCAATCGATGGATTTTCCATTGCCTGTCCTCGGAAAAGGCCTAGGCTGAAGCCTATGACATACAGCATCCGCTACATGATTTTCTGCCTGGTTGTGCCGATGGTGGCACTCGTTTCAAACCCAATGCCGGTTGAGGCCGCAAGCCGGGACCGAATTGAGGCCTTTTTGACTACGACAGGGTTTGATGTCGCCCTCGAGAGTATTGCGCTCGCTTCTGCCTCGGCTCCGCAAATGCTGGGCATCGACCCTGATGGTTTCGGGGCCGATTGGACGCGCTTAACCGAAGAAGTTTTCGATACCGAGGAGATGCATGAAACTGCTGTATCGATTCTCGAGCAGACACTTCGCGACGAAGCGCTAAACCATGCCGTCGAGTTTTACGCCTCAGATCTTGGACAACGATTGGTCGAGGCGGAAAATGCCTCGCATATGGTCGAAGATGATGACGCGAAACAGCTTGAAGGGCAGGAAATCATCTCGGATCTCGTCAGATCAGGATCAGATCGCGTCGAAGGCCTGAAGAGGATGAACCGCGCAATCGATTCAAGCGATACGTCGCTGCGCGCGTTACAGGAAATTCAACTGAGGTTCCTTCTGGCCGCAAGTGCTTCGGGTGTCATAGATCTGCAATTCAGCGGGGATGAACTTCGTGAGGTGTTGCGAAGGAACGAGGCTCAGATGCGTCAGTCGATCCAGCTTTCAGCTTTGGCCGGCGCAGCTTACACCTATCAGGACTTCTCGGACACGGATATTGACGCCTATGCTGATGCGCTTGAGCAGCCATTGATGCAGGAAGTTTATGAACTTCTGAATGCCATTCAGTACGAAATCATGGCGATGCGGTTCGAGGTTCTTGCAGCCAGAATGGCGGAACTGCGTCCGGCACAAGATATATGATGCGTCTGATCGCAACCTTTGCCTCTGTCATCCTGCTATGGGCCGCGCCCGTTTCGGCCAGTGAATATGTTGAACGACTGGCCACAGCGATGCAGTTGGATCAGGTCGTTGAGATTTTCCGCGAAGAAGGGCTGACTCAGGGACGCGAGCTGGATGAGATGCTTCTAAGCGGGGCCGGCGGGACGTTCTTTCATGCGCAGGTTGATGATACATTTGACCCAACCTGGATGCGATCGAAGATAACCGATGCTCTTGATGCAAGGATGAATGACAAGCAGCTTGAACAGGCAGCGATCTTTTTCGAAAGCGATTTGGGCAAGACTATCGTCGCATTGGAAAACTCGGCACGCCGTGCCTTTTCGGATGAGGCGGTCGAGGAAATGGCTCAGTCATCATACGAAGATATGGACAGACAGTCCGAGTTCTTTCGGCTTATTGAAGAATACATCGAGATCAACGATCTAATCGAGCGCAACGTACAGGGTTCTTTCAGTTCCGATTACAGGTTCTTCCGCGGTATCATGGACGGGCAGGGGATCGTTGGTGATGATGGCGAGATGCTGGCCGAGCTTCTTGCGCAGAAAGACGAGACCGAAACTGTGACCCGCAATTGGTTATATTCGTTCTTGTTGCTGGCGTATCGGCCACTGAACGAAGCCCAAATGCGTGAAAACATCGCTTTTTCCAGAACCGATGCAGGGCGGGCATTGAACGACGCCCTGTTCATTGGTCTTGACGAGATGTTCAACGAGACTTCATACCAGCTTGGAATGGCTGTTGGGCGTGTTGTCGGGGCATCCGAACTGTGATGCCGGTTCTGGGTTGACTTTCCACCCGAATATTTAGATAAGCGCGCATCCCGGCCGGAATCTCCGCGCCGGGTCTCGTTATTATTTGACCTATGGGGTTCGCTCCGGGGTCGTCACACAGCCCGAAAAGGGCGCGCTGTTCGAGGTGGCCTAGGCCAAAACACCCGATTGGGGACCACAGAACGCGGGTATGAAAAGGAAAGACGCATGTTTGCGGTCCTCAAGACTGGCGGCAAGCAGTACAAGGTTCAAGCGGGTGATATCCTCCGCGTTGAAAAGCTGGCTGCCGACGCAGGTGAAACTGTTCAATTCAACGACGTTCTGATGCTGGGCGGTGACGCTCCGGTTGTTGGTGCACCTTTCGTCGAAGGCGCAGGCGTACAGGCCGAAGTGATCGAACAGATCAAAGGTGACAAGGTCATCAAATTCGTCAAGCGCCGTCGTAAGCACAGCTCGAAGCGTACCGTTGGCCACCGTCAGAAACTGACTCTGGTCAAAATCACCGACATCCTGTCGTCGGGCGCTGACAAGTCGGGCATCAAAGCTGCAACCGGTTCGGCTCCGGCTGGCGAAGCTGCTCCTGCAGCAAAAAAGCCTGCCAAGAAAGCTGAAGCCAAAGCAGAAGCACCCGCTGCAACTGCTGCCGCTGATGATCTGACCAAGCTGAACGGTGTCGGCCCTGCCGCCGCCAAGAAGCTGGCCGAAGCCGGTATCGAGAGCTTTGCCGCTCTGGCCGCCTTGTCGGACGAGCAGATTGCTGCTATCGAAACGGTCAAAGTGAAACCCGAGTGGGTTGAGCAGGCCAAAGAGCTGGCCAAAGGCTAAGGAGAGAGAGAATGGCACATAAAAAAGCTGGCGGTTCCTCCCGTAACGGTCGCGACTCAGCTGGTCGCCGCCTTGGCGTGAAACTGTATGGTGGCCAGGCTGCCATTGCAGGCAACATCATCGTACGTCAGCGCGGCACCAAGTTCTGGCCGGGCGAAGGCGTAGGCATTGGCAAAGACCACACGATCTTTGCAACTGTCGATGGCGCCGTGAAGTTCCACAAGGGACTCAAAAACCGCACCTTTATTTCGGTCCTGCCAGTGGCGGAGGCCGCAGAGTAAGCCGAAACCCAGAGGTTTAAGAAAAATTCATGGGGGACCGGCACAAAGTGCCGGTCCCCTTTCTCGTTTTCAGGAGTGGTCTTATGACCGAAGAGATCAAAACAGAGCGTCTTGTCCTGCGTCGGTTCCGGCGTGAGGATTCGTCGCGTCTGGTCACACTTCTGAACGACCTCGAGGTGGCGCGGTGGCTGACAGTAGTACCGCACCCCTATGAGGATACGCATTCGGCCGAATTCATCGACACCATGGCCAATGAACACGATGCCTTTGCGATTACTAAAGACGACACTTTGGTCGGCTGCATCTCAACCGGTTCCCAGTTGGGCTATTGGGTCGAGAAAGGATCGTGGGGGCAAGGCTTCGTCACCGAGGCCTGCCGCGCAATGATTGCACGGTTCTTTCGGTCCGATCGGTCCGAGCTCACGTCTGGTTATCACCTGGGCAATGAGCGGTCCAAGTCCGTTCTGACGAAGCTAGGGTTCAAGCCCGACGGCCAACACGCAGCGACGGTACGTTCGACCAACGAAGATGTGACCATTCAGGACGTGCTTTTGACACGCAGGGATTGGGAGGCGCAGCAATGACAGTCGCCACAACCAGTTTCCTGATTTTCGCTGCAAGTCAGGTCGGCACGCCAGGTCCTGCCAACATGGTTCTACTGGGCACGGGTGCGCGGTATGGGTTCCAAGCCGCGCTGCCGTTTGTGGCTGGTGTCATCTTGGGCAAACAGCTGATCATCTGGCCGGTAGGTTTTGGTCTGCTTCAGCTCGCGGATCAGGCGCCGATGGTCTTTACGGTCCTGAAATACGCCTCAGCGGCGTATATCTGCTGGCTGGCCTGGAAGATCGCCAATCTGCGCCTTTCACGCAGTGAGACCACCGGAGAAGTGCCTGGTTTTTGGGCGGGTTTGATTGTTCATCCCCTTAATCCAAAGGCTTGGGCCATGATCATTGCCGGGTTTACCGGGTTCGTTGCGGCTGGCACGCCCACCTTTAACGCAACGTTCACGATCGCTCTCTGTTTATTGTTTTGCCAGGTGATTTTACACCCGATCTGGACATTTGCCGGAGATAGAATTGCCCACGTGGTTGAAGGTCGACCCGCGGAAAAATATCTGATGTGGACGTTAGCGAGTCTCACTGTTGTGTCCGTACTTTTTGTGTTGTTCGGAGGAGGAACGCACTCATGAAACTTGAGACAATAATAAATCAGCCGGTCATAGAAACCGAGCGGTTCGATCTGCGCCCATTGCGCCGTTCGGATATGGGTCTCATCGAGCATTATGCAGGCGATGAGCGTGTTGCACGCATGACCACAACCATTCCGCATCCGTTACCGCCCGGTTCGACCGAGGCTTTTGTAACGCGTGCGATGTCGGAAGAGCGGGAAGAGGACGTTTGGGCCATGGATGCCACCAAGGATGGTGGACCAGAGCTGATTGGCCTGATCTCGCTTCAGGGTCTTGACCGCAATCAGTCCGAAGTGGGCTATTGGGTTGCTCCGCTCTATTGGAATACCGGTATCGCTTCACTGGCGGTCGAAGCGTTGGTTCTGGCCAACCCGCTGGAAAACTCGAACATGTTCGCCAGCGTGTTTCAGGACAATCCGGCGTCGGCCCGGGTGCTGACTCATTGCGGGTTTGAATACCTTGGTGATGCCGAAAGCTATTCGGTGGCGCGCGATGCAAACGTGCCCACCTGGACGTACAGTAAAAAACTCTGACTTGTGGCCGATGGGGCCTTTGCATTAGGGGACAGTCATGAAATTTCTCGATCTTGCAAAGGTCTACATCCGGTCCGGGGCCGGCGGTGGCGGGTGCGTCAGCTTTCGGCGCGAAAAGTACATTGAATACGGCGGTCCCGACGGCGGCGACGGCGGTAAGGGCGGGTCCGTCTGGGCCGAAGTAGTGGATGGGCTGAACACCCTGATCGACTTCCGTTATCAGCAACACTTCTTTGCCAAGAATGGCCAACCCGGTCGTGGTCAGCAACGTACTGGCAAGGATGGTGATGACATCGTCCTGCGTGTACCCGTGGGCACCGAAATCCTCGATGAAGATGAAGAGACCGTCATTTGTGACCTGACCGAAGTCGGTCAACGTGTTCTGCTGGCCAAAGGTGGAAATGGTGGCTTCGGAAACCTGCATTTCAAATCGGCCACCAACCAGGCACCACGCCGTGCCAATCCCGGACAGGGCGGCATCGATCGCACCATCTGGCTGCGACTTAAGCTGATTGCCGATGTGGGTCTGCTGGGTATGCCAAATGCCGGCAAATCAACCTTCCTCGCCGCAACTTCCAACGCGCGTCCGAAGATTGCCGATTATCCGTTTACAACTCTGCACCCAAACTTGGGTGTTGTAGGTGTCGACAACGTCGAATTTGTGGTGGCCGACATTCCCGGCTTGATCGAAGGTGCACACGAAGGGCGCGGCATTGGCGACCGGTTCCTTGGGCATGTCGAACGCTGCGCCGTTCTGCTGCATCTGGTTGATGGCACCTCTGAAACCGTGGCTGAAGACTATCGAACAATCATTCATGAGCTGGAAGCTTATGGTGGTGAGTTGGCGGAAAAACCGCGGATCACAGTATTGAACAAAGTTGATGCTTTGGATGAAGAAGAGCTCGAACTCGCCAAGACTGAGCTGGAAGAAGCTGTCGGTGGCCCCGTCATGACGATGTCTGGCGTAGCTCATCTGGGCGTCACAGATGTGTTGCGTGCTCTACGCGCGCAAATTGATGAAAATCGCCTGCGGCAAAAGCCCACTGAGGAGGCGCAGTCTTGGCAACCCTAAGCACTGCCAAACGCCTGGTTGTCAAAATCGGGTCTGCACTGCTTGTAGACCGCGAAACGGGATTGCTGCGCTCAGACTGGTTGCATTCACTGGCGCAGGACGTTGCTTGGCTCAAAGGGCAGGGGACGGATGTTATCCTGGTTTCGTCAGGCTCAATCGCCCTTGGGCGTGGGGTTCTTGGGTTGCCTTTGGCAAATCTGCCGCTGGAGCAGTCTCAGGCCGCTGCCGCTGTAGGCCAGATCAAGCTGGCGCGTGCCTATGAAGAGGCGCTTGCCCCGCATGAGATCAAAACAGCTCAGGTATTGGTAACGCTTGAGGACAGTGCAGACCGGAGGCGGTACCTGAACTCTCGTGCCACTTTGGAAACTCTGCTGAGCCTTGGCGTTGTGCCGATCGTTAATGAAAACGACACAGTTGCGACGGATGAAATCCGATATGGCGACAATGATCGTCTGGCGGCACAGATCGCGGTGACAGTGGGCGCTGATCAATTGATCCTTCTGTCGGATGTGGATGGGTTCTATTCCGGTAATCCTAACGAAGATCCCACCGCCACGCGCTACGAAGTGATTGACCAGATCACGCCCGAAATCGAAGCGATGGCCGGTGATGCCGGTTCTGGATTGTCAAAGGGCGGTATGAAAACCAAATTGCTGGCTGGTAAGATGGCTATTGCCGCCGGTTGCGATATGGCGATCACTGAAGGATCCCCGCTGAACCCTCTGAAAACGCTTGAAAATGGCGCGAACTGTACCTGGTTTACCGCTACGCTTGATCCGCACGCGGCTCGCAAGCGCTGGATTTCTGCTATGAAGCCACGTGGAGAAATCACCGTAGATGAAGGTGCTGCGCGGGCACTTGCGAATGGTAAGAGCTTGCTGCCCGCTGGTATCGTCGAAGTGACCGGCGATTTCGGGCGCGGTGATCCGGTAGCGATATTAGATCCTGGCGCACGGCGGCTGGCACAAGGTCTCAGCCGCTATACTGCGCAAGAAGCCGATGCCATCAAAGGGCGCAAATCCTCGGAAATCGAGGCCACGTTGGGTTATCCGGGCAGGGCTGCTTTGGTTCATCGTGACGATCTGGCTCTGTAAAAACGCGAACTACTAATCAGAATACTCCGACCTGAAAGGCACATAAAATGAAGGATTTCGACAACATCCCCGCCCTGATGGCCGATCTTGGAAAACGTGCGAAAGAGGCGTCCAAAGACCTTGGTTTTGCCACCGCTGAACGCAAACACGCCGCTCTGATCGCGGCAGCAGACGCAGTCTGGAAGAATCGCGCGAAGATTATCGAAGCCAATCAGAAGGATCTGGAATTTGGCCGCGAAAAGGGTTTGAGCCCGGCGATGATGGATCGCCTGATGCTGGATGAGGCCCGTATTCAGGGCATGGTCGATGGCTTGCGTACCGTTGCCGAGCAGACTGATCCGGTTGGTGAGGTTCTTTCGGAATGGGATATGCCGACGGGTCTGAACATCCAGCGCGTTCGCACACCGCTGGGCGTTATCGGAGTGATTTACGAAAGCCGTCCGAACGTGACCGCTGATGCAGGCGCGCTTTGTCTGAAATCAGGAAATGCTGTGATCCTGCGGGGCGGGTCCGAGAGCTTCCATTCTTCAACCGCTATCCATGCCTGTCTGGTCGAGGGGCTGAAGGCCGCAAATCTGCCCGAAGATGCAATTCAATTGGTACCCACACGGGACCGCGCGGCAGTTCAGGAATTGCTGACCATGACTGACTATGTGGACGTCATTGTACCGCGTGGTGGTAAAGGGCTGGTTGGGTTAGTACAGCGTGAGGCTCGGGTGCCGGTATTTGCTCACCTCGAGGGCATTGTGCACATCTATATCGACAAAGCTGCTGATCCTCAGAAAACGCTGGACGTTGTACTTAACGCCAAGACCCGTCGCACAGGCATCTGTGGCGCAGCCGAATGTCTGCTGATCCATCAGGACGTTGCAGAGACGCTTGGCAGAGACGTCATAGCAGCACTTCTGGCAGCGGGTGTGGAAGTTCACGCAGAAGGCGCTTTGGCGATTGATGGTACCGTCGCAGCCTCGGGCGAAGATTGGGGCAAAGAGTTTCTCGACAGCATCATTGCTGCAAAACCAGTTGCTGATATCGACGCTGCGATCTCGCATATTCGCGAGTTTGGCTCGAACCACACGGACTGTATCATGACCGAAGACGCCGAGGCGGCCGCGCGGTTCTTTGAACGTCTCGACAGTGCCATTCTGATGCACAACGCCTCAACCCAGTTCGCCGATGGTGGCGAGTTCGGCATGGGGGCTGAAATCGGGATTGCCACTGGCAAGATGCATGCCCGTGGCCCAGTTGGCGCAGCTCAGCTGACCAGCTTCAAGTATCTGGTTCGCGGAAACGGAACGACCCGTAGCTAGAACTTGATCGCTACGCGGGTTGAGGTGGTTTCCACCACGACCCGCCGCCCCAGAATCGCGGCTGTTTCAGGCAGCAGCGCGAATTGCACCTGAGCCGGGGTGATTTTATTTGGAAAGCGGCCGGTTGTGACATTCTTCCATAGATCACCATCAATATTCAGCTTGTCGCCAGTACCCATTACCTGCCACTGGTCGCCCCGGACGGTGATTTCAACCTCTCCGCCCATGGGCATTGCACTTTCGCAGCACATCATTGCGAGAAAGGCCAGCTTTACCTGATTGCGTGGGATGGCTTCGCTTGGTGCCCAATGGATGCGCACCCGGCCAGCGCGTTCGATATCCTTGAGCAATTCGGCGATTTCAGCACGTCCCAATGGGTGATCGCTGGCCGAGCCAAAAGCCACCCGAAAGAACCGGATCCGCGCGCCTGCGCTCCCAACGCTGCCTGATATCAGTTCCATCTCGGGGCCCTGTACGGCACCGACCATATCCAACAGCTCCAACCCATTGGTGATCGCCCCGATGGGGCTGATCAGATCGTGACAGATCCGAGAACCGATTAACTCGGCCAGGTTGACGTTGGTGTCGCCCATGCGTACCTCCTGATGCATCTGCCTATTGCCGGACCGGAGCCTCTGCATGACAGATTTGAATGCCATTCTTGCACCGGGCATGTATGTCCGTCACCCGGATTTCCCCGATTGGGGTGTTGGACAGGTTCAGTCCAACATCGCGGGCAAAATCACCGTGAATTTCCGCGAGCAGGGGAAGGTGGTGATTGACGGAACACGCATCGCTCTGATGCCGGTCTTTGATCCGTGAAACTGGTTTAAGAAAAGTTAACGGGAATAGCCAGTCGCGCACTTGTTGCCTTCGGTCGAAGAACTGGGGTATCAGCCGCCGTAGCAACAAAGGACCGATACGCCTGACATGCCGGACGCTGGCCTCTCATTCACGATCAAACTGGCTGAAACCGAAGAAGAAATGCGCGCTGCGCAGCGGTTACGCTATGACGTTTTTGTTCGTGAACTTGGTGGCGGCGGTGAGATGGTCGACCATGAGGCTGGGCTGGAGCAGGACCGTTTCGATCCCTATTTCGATCACATGCTGGCCTATGACGATGCAACGGGCGAGGTGGTCGGCGTCTACAGGCTGTTGCCGAGTGATCGCGCTGCCGAGCTTGGGCAATTCTACTCCGAAGATGAATATGACCTGACCATACTCAAGCAAAGCGGTCGCAAGCTGTTGGAACTAGGTCGGTCTTGCCTGCATCCGGACTATCGGGGTGGAACGGCCATGTATCACCTCTGGAACGGTCTTGCTGGCTACGTTGCCGAGCGAGGAATTGAGGTTCTGTTTGGGGTTGCCAGTTTTCACGGAACGGATGTTCAGGAATTAGAGCAACCACTTTCGATGTTGCACCACAACCATCTGGCGCCACCGGATCTGAGGGTGCGGGCTCAACCGAATGTGTTTCAGACTATGGATCTTGTCGCTCCCGAAGCGCTGGACCGACGCGCGGCAATGGTTCAGGTTCCCGCGCTGATCAAAGCCTATCTTAGGCTTGGTGGCTTTGTGGGCGAGGGGGCTTTCATTGATCACGCCTTCAATACCACGGATGTGTGCCTGATCCTGGATACAGCCCGTATGAATGAACGCCAAAAACGCATCTATGGCGGAGCCTAAACAGGTGAACGATCCACTCTGGAACAGTGAAGACGCCCCCGATCCAATCGAACTGGGTATTTTGGGCTGGCTGCTTGTAATCCTGCGCGGCGTGCCACTGGCACTGCTCGTATTTGGTGGCCTGATCGTGCTGCTGACCATCCGCCTTGTTGAACTGCCTCTGTTTGGGGTGAAGCGCCCGATAACGCCGTTTGTCACCCAATTTGTTTGCCGCAATGCCTTCCGAATTCTCGGAATCGGTTTTCAAAGTTCGGGCGAATTGATGAGGGAACGAGGTGCGGTCGTGGCAAACCACACTTCGTGGTTGGACATTTTCGCTTTGAACGCACGCAAACGCGTCTACTTTGTCTCCAAAGCAGAGGTGGCGAAATGGCCAGTCATCGGTTGGCTTGCACGCGCCACGGGTACCGTTTTCATAGAACGAGATCGCAAGAAAGCGCGTGAGCAAACCCAGATTTTCGAAGAACGCCTCAAAGCAGGACACAAGTTGTTGTTCTTTCCCGAAGGCACATCGACCGATGGTTTGCGGGTTTTGCCTTTTAAAACAACGCTTTTTGCTGCGTTCTTCTCAGACGAGCTGCGCGATTTCATGTTCGTCCAGCCAGTATCGGTAGTGTTTCACGCCCCAATCGGACAACCCGATCGCTTCTATGGCTGGTGGGGCGACATGGATTTTGGACCTCATCTGCTCAAGACGCTCGGCGCGCGGCGGCAAGGTACTGTCGAACTGATCTATCACTCTCCGGCCCGGGTTTGCGACTTTGAAAATCGCAAGGCACTGGCTGCGCATTGTGAAGAGGCCGTGCGCCACGCGCACAGCTTGGCGCGGCTTGAAAAATAAGGGCGATTGGCCCTTGCGCTATATCCAAAGCTGCCGTATACGCGCGCCATTCAAACCCGCAGGCGGGGTTTGGGCTTTTTGAGGGAGACATCCTCATCAAGACCGCCGGTTGGAGCATCCGCTTCTTTCACCCCCGCCCAGGCGTAAACCGGAAAAGGAAAACATAGCATGGCTCTTCCCGAGTTCTCCATGCGTCAGCTGCTGGAAGCTGGCGTTCACTTTGGTCACCAGACACAGCGTTGGAATCCCCGCATGGGCCCGTTCATTTACGGCTCGCGCAATGGCATCCACATCATGGACCTGACCCAGACCGTTCCGATGCTGGACCAGGCTCTGCAGGCCGTTCGTGACACCGTCGCTAAAGGTGGCCGCGTTCTGTTCGTTGGTACCAAGCGTCAGGCCGCTGGTCCGATCGCTGAAGCGGCTGAAAAGTCGGCTCAGTACTACATGAACCACCGCTGGCTGGGCGGCACGCTGACCAACTGGAAAACCGTTTCCCAGTCGATCAACCGTCTGAACCAGATCGACGAAGCCATGGAATCGGGCGCCGAAGGCCTGACCAAGAAAGAGCGTCTGGGCATGGAGCGTGACCAGAGCAAACTGCAGGCTTCGCTTGGCGGTATCCGCGAAATGGGCGGCGTTCCTGATCTGCTGTTCGTCATCGACGTCAAAAAAGAAGCGCTGGCCATCGCCGAAGCCAACAAGCTGGGTATCCCGGTTGTGGCTGTTGTCGACACCAACTGCTCGCCCGACGGCGTTGACTACATCATCCCCGGCAACGACGACGCAGCTCGCGCAATCTCGCTGTACTGTGACTTGGCCGCACGTGCCGCTCTGGACGGTATGACCGCTCAGATGGGCGCTGCAGGCGTTGACCTGGGTGCCTTCGAAGAAGCACCGGTCGAAGAAGCCGTTGCAGAAGAAGAAGCCCCCGCAAAAGCAGAAACTCCTGCCGAAGCGTAAGCTGCCCGTCACGTAAATGACATATGGGGCAGGGTAGACCTGCCCCAATTCCGTTTGAATTGAGGAGAGCCAAAAGATGGCAATCACAGCAGCAATGGTTAAAGAACTGCGCGACTCGACCGGCGCAGGCATGATGGACGCGAAAAAAGCGCTGACCGAAACCGAAGGCAACATGGACGAAGCCGTTGATTGGCTGCGCACCAAAGGTCTGGCCAAAGCGGCCAAGAAATCGGGCCGTACCGCAGCTGAAGGTCTGGTTGCAGTCCACGTCGACGGTGGCAACGGTGTTGCTGTTGAAGTGAACTCGGAAACCGACTTCGTTGCGAAAAACTCTGAGTTTCAGGAAATGGTCGGCAAGATCGCATACGCAGCTGAAGGCGTCGACGATGTCGAAGCTCTGCTGGCGGCCGATCTGGGCGGCAAGAGCGTTGCTGATACCCTGACCGACAAAATCGCCACCATCGGTGAAAACATGTCGGTTCGCCGCATGGCCAAACTGTCGGGCGACACCGTTGTGTCCTACGTCCACAACGCAGCCACCAATGGCATGGGTAAAATTGGCGTTCTGGTTGCTCTGTCGGGTGGTGATGAAACCATCGGCAAGCAGGTTGCGATGCACATCGCAGCTGTGAACCCTGCTGCTCTGTCCGAAGCGGATATGGATCCGGCTGTTGTCGAGAAAGAAAAGCAGGTTCAGATGGACATCGCCCGCGAATCCGGCAAGCCGGAGCAGGTGATCGAAAAGATGATCGAAGGCCGTATGAAGAAATTCGTCGCGGAATCGACACTGCTGAACCAGGCGTTTGTTGTGAACCCTGACCTGACCGTTGAAGCAGCGGCCAAAGAAGCAGGCGCAACCATCACCGGTTTTGTCCGTCTGGAAGTTGGCGAAGGCATCGTAGTCGAAAAAGAAGACTTCGCAGCCGAAGTTGCCAAGGCAGCTCAGGGCTAAGCCCGCGATTTCACGGGCGACCGTGATCGAACAAGAGCCGGTTACGCCCAAGCGTAGCCGGCTTTTTTATGTCGAGGGAAAAACCTGAAAAAAAAAGCGCCCAAAAGGCGCAGCTTGAGAACAATCATAATTTGGATTGAGGGGCCCCGCATGATGGGGATGGTCGAGGCCCCCCAAAATTTCCGACACAGGTACGCGGACGAATAGGCGCCCCTTTGTCAGAGCGATCGGAGAGCTCTGGAATTGCAAAGATCCGACCAAATGTTCCCTGGCTAAAGCCACCACTCACGGAACAGTATCACTTTGCAATTTTACGCCCAGATTCGAAAAGTCATGATTTCCTTACCTAAGGTAAATTGACGCGGATTAGCGCCGATTTTACTCTCAGGCTTCCATGACGAATATCTGGTTCTGAAGCGATGCCTTCAGTACAGCTTGAGCCGTTGTTTCGACTGACAGAGCCTCACGAGCAAGGCGAAGGTGCTTTTCAACTGTGGCCGATGTGAGCCCCATTAACAGGGCGATATCCTGCGTGGTCTTACCATCACCAACCCATTGCAGTGCTTCTTTCTGACGTTTTGTCAAAGCGCGATTGGGCGCGTTATAGGGCAGGGTCAGAATCTTGAGATGCACGACATTGTTCATAAGCAGGATGTCGTCACCATGCTCCTCCCAGAGCGCATCCAGGTCATCCTGCGTTCGGCCACTACTGTCCGACAGTGAGATCGCACCCTTTGAACGTACCGAGACCGAGTTGAAGCTGACGGTATAGCCGACGGTAACGCCTTTGGACTTGTTGTAATCAAAAACTTTGCGTTCTGCTGGTGTCATTACACCGCTGGACATCATCTCATGGATCATGCTCCAGCTGGCAGCACCTTCGTGGTTCAACGCCCATTTCAACATCGGAGCGTTAAAGTATAGGCCATCTTTCAGGAAACCCTCCAGATACCCTTCGCCATGATTGGTCAGTATCACAAAGTCTTCGGGATCACCCAGCGACGTTTCTGTCCGGTACTGTGTATAGCCGTAGAGCAGGCGGTCGAAACCGTATCCCGCCATCTGACGACAATGCCCATCCCAAAGCTCTTCAAGCGTCGTGGAATAACTTACGAAGTTCAGATATTCATGAAGGTTCATCCGCTGCCCCCATCACTTAGATGAGCTGCCAACGCATCAAGGGCCAGCACATACCCCTTGGCCCCAAAGCCACAGATCTGTCCGATGGCTACTGGTGCGATGTAGGATTTGTGGCGAAATGCTTCGCGCGCGTGGATGTTGGAAAGATGAACTTCAACAACAGGCACTTCGGCTGAAGAAATAGCATCCATCAGCGCCACAGATGTATGCGTGAAAGCTCCGGCATTCAGCACGATCCCGGCCTGCACACCACGAGCGGTATGTATCGCATCGATCAATGCGCCTTCGTGATTTGACTGCATATGCGATACAGTCAGCCCAATCGAGTTGCCGTGCGAAACGCACAGGTCTTCGATCATCTTGAGTGTCGTGTGGCCATAAACCTCAGGCTGCCGCGTTCCTAGCAGGTTGAGATTCGGGCCATTCAAAACCAGAACGTTGTGCATTATCTCACTATCCCCATACTTTCTCTTAAACGCGAAAAGGTGGGGCTGTCCACCAGCATTGCTCTTATGAGGCGAGCATTGGTGAATCTCTGTGACCAGTCTTGTCGGGAGAGCTGAAAGATTGTTGGTCAATCGTCCGTTGTGACAACAACCTTTCCGAGAACAGATCGCTTCGTCAGCAAGTCTAACGCCTCGGTTGCCTTATCCAGCGGATAACTTGCGCTGATCCGAGGCTTTATCTTTTCGTTCAGGTACATCTGAAACAGCTCGCCTATATTTTCGGCGTGGCCCTGAGGGTCGCGAAACACTGCAGCTCCCCAAAAGACCCCAACGATCTGACATCCTTTAAGCAGAGGCAAATTCAGGGGGATGTTGGGAATGCCTGCGGGAAAACCAACCACCAGATACCGACCATTCCACGCCATGCTGCGCAGCGCTGGTTCAGCATACTCACCCCCGACGGCATCATAGATCACGTCGACACCTTCACCACCGGAAAGCCGCTTAATCTCCGCTGACAAAGCCTTCTGTGCGTCCCTGTCGAGCTTTCGCGGATAGATGATCGTTTCATCAGCGCCAATTTCGCGACAAAACTTGGCCTTGTCCTCCGAAGAGACCGCAGCGATTACACGTGCGCCCATGGTTTTCCCAAGCTCAATCGCTGCAGACCCAACGCCACCGGCGGCCCCGAGTACCAACAGCGTTTCTCCGGGTTTCAACGCCGCCCGGTCTTTCAGGGCGTGGTAGGAGGTGCCGTACGTGAAGATAAAGCAGGCGGCATCTTTAAACGGCATCGTCTCGGGAAACTTGATCGCCGAAGATGCATTGATGCACAGATGCGTTGAAAATCCGCCATGGCCGGTTAGCGCCAGAACGCGATCACCCACCTGGAAACCTTCAACCCCAGATCCGGTTGCGATGACCTCACCCGAAACCTCACCACCCGGCGCAAACGGGCGAGGTGGCTTCATCTGATAAAGGTCTTGAATAATCAGTGTGTCCGGGAAATTGACGCCTGCTGCCCGCACTCTGATCAACAACTCGTTCTTTTTCGGCTCCGGATCGGACATTGTGGTCAATTCAAGAGTCTCGGGGCCTCCTGGCGCGACGCTGAGTAATGCTTGCATTTGAGTCTCTCGTAATTGCCTCTGTTAAGCACAGAAAGTTGAACCACCCGCATGTGTTGTCAAGAATTTAGCGAAATGTAATTCTGCACAGCGAAACAGCCTCGGTTTGAGAGGTTGTGTTTATGTAAGAACGGGCAACACAGAGCAGTCGATTAGAAAAGGACACCCTATGACCCCTGAACAACTCTTTTCCCTGCAGGGTAAGACTGCACTGGTCACCGGCGGTGCAACAGGTATCGGGCGCATGGCCGCCGAGGCGCTGGTGCGAGCAGGCGCAAGAGTGTTGATCGCGTCGCGAAAGGGAGACTCCTGTGAGGCTGTGGCGGCAGAATTGAACGCACTTGATGCCGAGGGAACTGCAGAGGGTTTTGCAGGAGATATCAGTACAGAAGAAGGTATTGACGCGCTGGTATCTGAAATCAAAAACCGGACGGAACGCCTTGATATTCTGATGAATAATGCGGGCATAAGTTGGGGGGCTCCGCTGGGTCAATTTCCCTATCATGCCTGGGAAAAAGTCATGTCGGTCAATGTCGCCGGTATCTTTGACCTAACGCAAAAGCTGCTGCCTATCTTGATGAAATCAGGATCCGGCGACGATCCTGCGCGCGTGGTTAATGTTGCGTCAGTTATGGGTGAAGTTCCTATGGGAGATGGGGCCTACAGCTATTCGGCTTCGAAGGCGGCAGTCATCCACCTTACAAGGATCATGGCCAAGGAACTTGCCCCGTACAACGTTACGGTTAATGCGCTGGCCCCCGGACCATTTGTCTCGCGGATGACCGCCTTCGCAACAGCAGACGAAGAAAAGAGGGAGAAGGTAGGCAAATCCGTGCCGCTGGGCAGAGTAGGCCGCGACGAAGACATCGCGGGCTGTTTGTTGTTCCTTTGCGGCCGCGGTGGCAGCTACGTGACCGGTTCGGTGATCCCTGTCTCTGGCGGTATCAACGTGGTAACGGGCGGCAATATTTTTGCCGACGCGCTATGAGCACCGATACGTTGGATATCGATGCTGTCGACGCCTATTTGGCAAATCACCTGGACGGTCATCGTGGCCCGCTGGAGGCTACTAAGTTTGCGGTGGGGCAATCTAACCCCACCTTTGAGTTAAAAACTCCAGATAAAAGCTTTGTTTTAAGGCGAAAACCGCCTGGTGTCTTGTTGAAATCGGCTCATGCTATTGACCGTGAGTTTCGTGTGCAGAGCGCTCTTGCAGGCAGCAAGGTGCCGGTGCCCAAGATGTATCTGCTATGCGAAGATGACGACATCATTGGATCCGCCTTTTATGTAATGGAACATTTGCAGGGGCGAACCTTTCTAGAGCCGACGATGAAAGGCGAATCCAACGAAACCAGAACCGCAATACTGGACGAAATGAACCGGGTTCTGGCCGAGCTTCATATGGTCGATATCGATGCGGTTGGATTGTCTGACTATGGACCGACGGGAAACTACTTTGAACGTCAGATTGCGCGTTGGACCAAACAGTACCGGGCTTCGGAAACCAACGAGATTGCAGATATGGACGCTCTGATTTCTGCGTTGGAAGCCTCGATTCCGGAAGATGATGGTCAGCGCACTCTGGTGCATGGTGACTACAGGATCGACAACCTGATGTTCGAGCGTGACGGCAGCCGTTGTATCGGGGTTCTGGACTGGGAACTGTCAACGATTGGCCATCCATATGCCGATTTGGCTGCTGTCATTATGCAATGGCAAATGCCACCGGGTAGAGAGGGACGGGGGCTTGCCGGTATCGATCGCGATAGCCTTGGCCTACCATCGGACCAAGCCTTTATCGCCAGATATTGCGAGCATCGCGGGATATCCGGTATCGAAAACTTCGGCTTTTATCTTGCTTTCAACTTCTTTCGTATGGCGGGCATCCTGCAAGGGGTCTACAAGCGCGCACTCGATGGGAATGCATCGGATCCTGCACGCGCGCAGGCCTTTGGCGCCTATGTTCCTGTTTTTGCACAACATGGGTTGTCAGCATTGAAGTGATAGGAAACGCGCATGGCCACAGATGATCTAGCCGAACCCGGTCAAGGGGAAAAAGACAGGAACTTTGTCACTTCGCTGGCGCGTGGCCTGCAAATTCTGCGTTGTTATCGCCATGGTGAGGCAGCTTTAACCAATACCGATTTCTCTGATCGAACAGGTTTGCCGAAACCCACAATTTCTCGATTGACCCACACACTTTGCCAACTTGGCTATTTGGTTCAGGATCATCCCGGGGGCTCATACAGGCTTGGGGCAGGGGTTCTGAGGCTGGGTTTCAGCGTCTTGGCCGGAACAGATATCTGCGAACGCGCGACGGATGTGTTGCGCGATCTAAGAAGCGGAGCGAACCCCTATCTTACAGTCGCACTGGGAGAAGCCCACCGCGCCGAAGTGATCTACGTGGCGGTAAACCGATCGACCGAGAATGTTGCGCTAACCATGCATGTCGGATCACGCCTGCCATTGTTCACCTCGGCAATGGGCCGCTCCATTCTGGTTGGAATGCCCCAAGACCGCCAAGAGGCAGCAATCGAAGCTGCAAAACAAGATCTCGGCTTGGGGAAGGTTCAGCTGCAAGATTCGATAAAAACTGCGCAAGATGAATATGATAGGCATGGGTATTGCACCGGATACTCGCTCTGGCGCGACGATGTTCATGCCATCTCTGTTCCAGTCCCTTCACCACAAGATGACCGGTTCTTCGGACTGAATATCGGTGGGCCTAGTTTCTATGTCAAACCGGAAGAACTGGAAAATGAACACGCTGAAAGATTGAAGTCTGCTGCACACGAGTTGGGGATGCGGCCTTAGAGCCTACTTGTCCAGCGAAAGCTCAAGGTCCAGATTCCCCAGGCTGTTCTTTCCAAAGAACATCTCGGGCCCGACAAACATGCTGGGTACGCCAAACACACCGCTTCGCACTGCTGCCTTGGTTTGCTCTTTCAACTTCTGTTTGATGTCGGCGCTCGAGATCGCTTCTCGGATCTTTCTTATAGGAAGACCATTTTCCTGAAGAACATCAGACAAAACGTTAAGGTCATCGATCTTTTGGCCATGCACCCAAATTGCGTCAAAAATAGCATCTATGTATTTGTTTTCCCATGGTTTACCCATCGCAAACACCGCACCTCGCATAGCGAATTTTGTATTCAGTGGGAAATGCGGGCTCATGTGAAAGCTAATTCCGCGACGTCGCGCGAAACGGTGTAGATCATGCGTCAGGTAAGCCGATTTTTGTCGGTTCTCCGCAAATGCCTGAAAGGGGCTCTGGTTATTCGTCGCCTTAAAAACAATACTTAGTAGTATCGGAACATTCCGCAGATCGGCCGAGCGGCGACTGATAAGATCCGGTAGTACCTTGTGCGCAAGAAACGCATTAGGACTACTAAAATCATACATAAAATCAACACTATGCGGCATGATCTTACTCCGAAATAATTCTTTGATGCGGGGAAAAACAAAAACACTGCGAATCTTTACCTGTTTCAGTTTAGCAGCGTCACTGTGCAGACGCCGATACTGCTTTGGCTTTTCAGGCAAACCCTTTCATTTTTGTCTGTCGTTTCATCGGACAAGGCGGCAAGATCACCTCAGATAAGGGTATTGAGCGGGTAGGGATCGTGACGGCAAATTTTGATACAGCACGGTTGGATCGCATCCGCGATTGGATGCAAGGCTATGTAGACCAAAGAAAATACGCAGGCAGTTCAATATTGCTGCACCAGGGTGGACGAGAAGCTTTTTTTCACACCTGTGGGCAGCGTAGTGTCGAGAACAAACTTCCATTTAAGCGGGATACCCTGGTCCGAATATACTCGATGACCAAACCAATAACATCTGTCGCATTGATGATGCTGGCAGAGCGCGGATTGTTCCATCTGGAAGCACCCGTTTCAGAGTTCATCCCAGAATTTCGGGATATGCAGGCCTTGGTTCCAGATGCAGAGCGCATTGATCAAACCGAAGATGCTCCGACAC
This sequence comes from Ruegeria arenilitoris, assembly GCF_013030265.1. Lineage (GTDB taxonomy): Bacteria > Pseudomonadota > Alphaproteobacteria > Rhodobacterales > Rhodobacteraceae > Ruegeria > Ruegeria arenilitoris_E. Next base: position 51,175 of record NZ_WPZQ01000001.1, on the reverse strand, counting down.
CCACACTGCACCAGTTACTCACCCATACCAGCGGTTTAAGCTATCCATTCAACCCCGGCATTTTGCCAGCGGCAATGGATGAGCTGGACCTGATTTTTGGGCCAAACCAAGGGCACTTGGCAGACAAAGTCAAAGAGTTGGCGCAACTCCCGCTCGCATTTAAACCAGGAACTCAATGGGAATATTCGGTCGGGATTGATGTAATCGGGCGTGTGATCGAAATCGTATCGGGACAAACGCTGGATCAGTTCTTCGCAGAACAAATATTTGCGCCATTGGGGATGCAAGAGACTGCCTTTCCCGTACCCTCAGGGGCAGGGGATCGATTTGCCTCGCTCTACACCCCGCTAGAAGGTGACGCGATGGCCCTGAATGCGGCTAAAAGCGGTGGGGAAACCTTGCGTCTGACGGATCAGCCCGGTCAATCACCGTTCGAGAATGCCTCAACATTTTCCGGTGGCGGAGGATTGGTCGGAACGATCGACGACTATGCCAGATTTGCAGAGATGCTACGAAACAAGGGAGCATTCAACGGCAACAGACTACTGGGTTCAAAGACCGTCGACTTCATGATGCGCAATCACTTACCCGGTGACATCGCATCAATGGGGCCGCATAGCTTTGCTGAACAACCTATGGAAGGCATGGGCTTTGGTTTGGCCGGCGCTGTCGTTCTCGATCCGGCACGTGCCCGCACACCCGGCTCAGTTGGCGACTTTAGTTGGGGTGGAATGGCCTCAACTTTCTTCTGGATTGACCGTGAGAACGATTTCACTTGTGTGTTCTTCACCCAACTTTCGCCGTCCAGCTCCTACCCGTCGCGATCAGAACTCAAGGGGCTTGTCCTTGGGGCATTGATTGAATGAGGGCCGTAGGGCTGCTACCCGAAGGCAAAACCAAACCGGAGAGTCGGATATGACTGAAGCCGAGCGCATTCTGCTGGACCTGTTGAACATTGAGCGCCTTGAGGTCGATCTGTTCCGCGGCACCGGATCGGGCGGTGAGACGCCAATGCGCATATTTGGCGGTCAGGTGATCGCACAGGCGTTGGCGGCAGCGTATCGGACCGTTGAGGATCGTTTGTGTCACTCGCTACATGCTTATTTCATAAGGCCCGGCGATCCAGAGATTCCGGTTATATATCAAGTTGATCGGGCACGAGATGGAGGTTCATTTACTACCCGTCGCGTTGTTGCCATTCAACACGGAAAGCAAATCCTGAACATGTCGGCATCTTTTCACATTCAAGATGACGGCTGGGATCACCAGCATAAAATGCCGGACGTGGAACCGCCGGAAAAGCACGCCACGCGGGATCAGTTAAGGCAAAGATATCTGCCTCGCGTCCCTGAGAGGCTACGCACGGAATTCCTACGTGAACGTCCCATTGACGTACGAGAAATTGAGCCGCTGGACCTATTTCAACCAGAGAAAGCAGATGATCATAACCATATCTGGTTCAGGATGCAGGCCGCCGATCAAGCAAGCCAAGTGACGCAACACCTTTTGTTGGCCTATGCATCGGATATGAGCCTGCTGAGCTCGGGCATGCGCCCGCATGGACTCAGCTGGTTTACCGGTGAAATCAATGGCGCAAGCCTCGATCACGCGATGTGGTTCCACGCGCCAGTTCAGTTTCAGGACTGGCATTTGTATTCGATGGAGTCGCCATGGACGGGGCAGGGACGTAGCTTTAACCGCGGGTCAATCTATTCCCAGGATGGCACTCTTGTCGCGTCGGTGGCACAGGAAGGGCTGTTGCGCAAACCTCAAAAAAAAACTTAGGTTTCACCGGCAAACTGTTGATTTAGCTTCCGCATTCCGCCCAGCCATCGATCATAGTCAGCTGTTTTCAAACGCATATAATCGAGTACCTGCGGATGCGGCAAAACAAGGAAGCGCTCTTCAGCGATTGCTTCTACACAGGCCTGCGCCACATCTTCGGGCTCAAGCATTCCATCGATTGCGGCAACCGAATTTTCGTGTCCGCGCGTCATCTCGGATCGAACAGCCTGCGGACACAGTACCGAAACGCGTATACCTTGATTGCCGTAAGTCAGAGAAAGCCACTCGGCAAAACCAACGGCTGCGTGCTTGGTGACCCCATATGGAGCAGCGCCAGGTTGGTTCAACAAACCAGCAGCTGATGCAGTTGTCAGGATGTAGCCGTGACCACGCTCAACCATCTTTGGCACCAGATGACGTGCGACCCAAACATGCGACATGACATTGATTTTCCAGATCCGGTCCCAATCTTCATCTGGCACCTCAAGTCCGCCAAGAGTCAGAATTCCTGCATTGGCACAAAAGAGGTCGATTGGCCCGAGTGTGCTTTCGACGGTTTCGATCAACGCCTGGATGTCATCTTCACTAGATACATCGCATTTTACGGCTTTGCCCTTGATAGCATCAGCGACTGCTTGAGCTTCGGGTAAATTCAGATCTGCACAGACGATACGTGCACCTTCGCGGGCGAACCGCTCAGCCAGTCCTTTGCCAATACCACCGGCAGCTCCGGTAATGACAATTACTTTATCCTTAAGTTCCATTTGGGGGTCCGCTGTATCTGTTTCAAATCACAGCGTAACATCTTGTAAAAACACCGCCAATGCGAACATTGGCAGTGTTCTTAGGGTATATTATTTACATAATACCGATTACACGATACCTGTCATATGGTTCAATAGAACGCCTGCAGCCCGGTTTGTGCCCGCCCTAGGATCAGTGCATGAACGTCATGCGTCCCTTCATAGGTGTTCACAGTTTCCAGATTGATCATGTGCCGCACGACCTGGAACTCCAGCGAAATTCCGTTGCCACCATGCATGTCACGCGCCATCCGAGCGATATCCAGTGCCTTGCCGCAATTGTTGCGCTTTACGATCGAAATCATCTCTGGTGCAGCTTCGGCCTGATCTAACAGACGGCCAACACGCAAGCTGGCCTGAAGACCCAGCGCTATCTCGGTCTGCATATCAGCCAGTTTGCGCTGGAACAGCTGCGTTTGCGCCAAAGGACGATTGAACTGCTTCCGGTCCAAACCGTATTGACGAGCTGCATGCCAGCAGCACTCAGCTGATCCCATCACACCCCAACTGATCCCATAACGCGCACGGTTGAGGCAACCAAATGGTCCTTTGAGGCCCTGAACGTGCGGCAGCAAGGCGCCCTCGTCTACCTCAACGCCATCCATCACGATTTCACCGGTGATCGATGCGCGCAGGCTCAGCTTGTTCTGAATCTTTGGCGTACTGAGGCCTTTCATGCCTTTCTCCAGCACAAAGCCTCGGATTTTACCGTCATGTGCGTCAGATTTCGCCCAGACCACGAACACATCCGCAATAGGTGAGTTGGAAATCCACATCTTGCTACCGGTCAAACGGTAACCGCCATCAATCTTTTCTGCGCGGGTCTTCATGCCGGCGGGATCAGATCCGGCGTCGGGCTCTGTCAGACCAAAACAGCCAATCCATTCGCCACTTGCAAGCTTTGGAAGATACTTCCTGCGCTGTTCCTCACTGCCGTACGCATAGATCGGATACATCACCAATGAGCTTTGAACTGACATCATCGAACGATAACCAGAATCCACGCGCTCGACCTCACGAGCAACCAGCCCATAGGTTACATAGCCCGCGCCAATCCCACCGTATTCCTCGGGAATAGTAGTCCCTAACAGGCCCATTTCGCCCATTTCTCGGAAGATTCCGGGATCAGTTTCCTCATTTTCAAATGCTTTGGTAACGCGCGGCTGTAGCTTCTCTTGCGCATACGCATGTGCACTATCGGCGATCAGGCGTTCGTCCTCATTCAACTGATCGGACAAACGGAATGGATCGTCCCAAGTAAAGTTGCCAAGGTCCGGAGCATCTTTTGCGCGAAGGACAGGTTTTGTTTCTGGGGCGTTCATCTTGCAGCTCCTTAAATCTGGTTGCCGCACCCTACTCTGACAAAACCGCAAAAAACAGCGAGACATTTGCATGTTTCCATGAGTATATCGCATACATGGAAACCACCCGACGCCTTTTCCCGTCAATCTCTTCGCTCCGTGCGCTTGAAGCACTGGATCGCCTTGGATCAGCTTCTGCGGCGGCTGAGGAACTTGCTCTTACTCAAAGTGCAGTAAGCCGCCAGTTGCAAACACTGGAAAATCAATTGGGTGTGGAACTGATCAGCCGGGATCGAAAACGCCTATCACTGACGCCGGCTGCACAGGAATACGTCGCCGAAATTCGGCAGGGATTGAACCACATAGCACAGGCTTCGCTGAAGCTTCACGTTGCGCCAGTTGGGGGTACCCTGAACCTGGCTATCCTACCGACTTTCAGTATGCGTTGGCTTGTACCACGCTTACCTGACTTCGCGCGCCTGCATCCTGATATCACAATCAACATGTCAACGCGCCTGCGGCCATTTAACTTTACCGCAGAACCATTTGATGCAGCACTACATTTTGGCGAACCTGACTGGCCGGGAACAGAGCGTCTGCTGCTTAGCGTCGAACGTGTCCTTCCGGTTTGTTCGCCTTCCTTGCTACCGACCGGGCGACTTCGTTCACCCGCTGATCTTCTGAAACTGCCACTGTTGCACATACAGACCCGCCCGGCAGCCTGGCAGGAATGGTTTCGCCAAATGGGCGTTCATCATCCAGACGCCCTGCCCGGCACAGTTCATGATCAGTTTACAACCATCAATCAGGCTGCGTTGCATGGCCTTGGTGTCGCGCTGCTGCCGAACTATTTGATCGAGCAGGATCTGGCGACAGGCAAACTGATTGCTGTCTTTCCAGATGCCGTGGAAACCATGGGCGCATATTATCTGGTTTGGCCCAAATCCAAATCCAATGACCCCTCTTTGCGAGAGTTCCGGCACTGGCTTGCCTCTCAGGCACAGACCGAGGAGACGCTGCCGCGATAGGCTTAGCCCAAGGCGTATCCAGCGCCTCGAACTGTGCGCACAGGATCCTCACCACCGTGCTGTGTGAGTGCTTTCCGCAGTCGCCCGATGTGGACATCCACGGTGCGTGTATCGACATAGATGTCCCTGCCCCACACCCGATCCAGCAGTTGCTCACGGCTCCAGACCCGGCCCGGTTTTTCCATGAACGTACTCAGCAGCCGAAACTCTGTGGGACCAAGTTTCAGAGGCTTGTTGCCACGGCTGACCTTATGAGTTTCCGAGTCGAGGATGATGTCATCGAACTCCAGCCGGATACCAACCGTCGCCGGACGTACCCGGCGCAACTGGGTCCGGACGCGAGCCATAAGTTCGACCACCGAATACGGCTTGACCACATAGTCGTCTGCGCCGGTTTCCAGGCCGCGAACCTTGTCCACCTCTTCACTGCGTGCCGACAGCATGATGATGGGGATCGAGCGTGTATCCGGGCGCGTTTTCAGGCGCCGGCAAACCTCGATCCCGCTGAGATTGGGCATCATCCAGTCCAGAACAATGATGTCTGGGCTGTCTTCATCCACAAGCAGCATGGCTTCGTCGCCGCTGGCCGCTTTGGAAACGCGGAAGCCTTCGGCCTCAAGATTGTAGGCCAGCACTTCGCGCTGCGCCAATTCATCCTCTACAACCAGAACTGTTGGCTGATCAGCGGACATTGTCTTGTCTCCTAGGCGGTTTGCGACGTGGTATCGGCTTTGGGCCGCGCCTCGGTCGGGCGCTCACCTGTCACGAGGTACACGACCTGCTCGGCAATTGCCGTGACATGGTCACCCATGCGCTCGATGTTCTTGGCGATGAAATGCAGGTGCATACACGAAGAGATGTTGCGCGGATCTTCCGCCATAAAGGTCAGGAACTCGCGGAACAGACCATTGTACATCTGGTCGACTTCTTCATCACGCTCGATCACATCGGTGGCCAGTTCGGCGTCACGCTGGATATACGCATCCAGAGCGTCACGCAGCATAACCTCAACCTCTCGTGCCATGCGGCGCAAGGCGGCAGCGCTGCCGTTAATCTCGCCGGCATTGACCAGAACCGTAGTCCGCTTGGCGATGTTTTTGGAATAGTCGCCGATACGTTCCAGGTTGGCCGAAACCTTCAGCACCGAAAGAACCAACCGCAAGTCACCGGCTGTGGGGGCCCGCAATGCGATCAGGCGCGCGGTTTCTTCGTTGATAACGTCTTCCAACGCGTCAATGGCCTTGTCGCCTTGGCGAACCTCTTGTGCCAGTTCTTCGTCACGTGTTTCCAGTGAGCGCGCAGCGCCCATAATCGCAGCCTCGACCAGACCACCCATTTTCATAATGTGTGCCTGAATGGCTTCGAGATCCCGGTCGAATGCGGATGCAATATGTTGTTCGGTCATATCTGAATACCTGTGTTCAGCCGATACGGCCTGTAATGTAGCTTTCCGTGCGAGGATCAACCGGATTGGTGAAGATCTGACCGGTTTCGCCAAACTCGACCAGATTGCCCAAGTGGAAGAACGCGGTTTTTTGGCTGACGCGCGCAGCCTGCTGCATCGAGTGGGTCACGATCACCACCGAGTAGCGTTCGCGCAGTTCATCAATCAGTTCTTCGACCTGAGCGGTTGCGATCGGGTCAAGCGCCGAGCATGGCTCGTCCATGAGCAGCACTTCGGGCGCCGTTGCCACGGCGCGTGCGATGCAAAGACGTTGCTGCTGACCACCGGACAATCCGGTTCCCGGAGCGTCGAGGCGATCCTTTACCTCATCCCAGATCGCACCTCGGCGCAGGGATTTTTCAACGATCTCATCCAGTTCCGCCTTGTTCTTAGCAAGGCCATGGATACGCGGGCCGTAGGCTACGTTATCGTAGATCGATTTCGGAAACGGGTTCGGTTTTTGAAAAACCATGCCAACTTTTGCCCGCAACTGAACCGGGTCGACTCGCTTGTCATAGATATCCTCACCATCCAGCAGGATATCCCCTTTGACACGGCAGATGTCGATGGTGTCATTCATCCGGTTCAGACAACGCAGGAACGTTGACTTGCCGCAGCCCGAAGGACCGATGAAGGCGGTAACCGTCTTGTCTTCGATTTCCACGTCTACGTCTTTGATGGCGTGGGTATCGCCATAGTAAACCTGAACGTTCTTCGCGGCGATCTTGATATCTTTGGAGTCCACAGTTCTCTCCACTCGTGACATGTCGTTCATTTTAGCCTCCACTTACCAGCGGCGTTCGAAGCGGCGGCGCAGGATGACCGCAATCGTGTTCATTGTGACGAGGAAGATCAACAAAATGATGATGCCTCCCCATGCGCGTTCATAAAAGGCCGGGTCGGCACGCTTGGACCATTCGTAGATCTGCGCCGGCATGGCCGAGTTTGGCGACAGGAATCCTGCAACGATGCCGTCGGGCGGGTTCGAGGCGATAAAGCCCACCATCCCGATCAGAAGCAGCGGAGCAGTTTCCCCTAGCGCCTGTGCCAGACCAATGATGGTACCGGTCAAAATACCGGGCGCGGCCAGCGGCAGTACATGATGGAACACGGCCTGCATTTTCGAGGCCCCTACCCCCAACGCCGCATCTCTGATCGACGGCGGAACCGCTTTGAGCGACGCACGGGTCGAGATGATGATCGTCGGCAAGGTCATCAGCGTCAGCACCAGACCACCGACCAGCGGCGCGGACGTCGGCAGGTGCATATAGTTGATGAATACGGCCAGACCCAGAATGCCGAAAACGATCGACGGCACGGCCGCTAGGTTCGAGATGTTGACCTCGATGATGTCCGTCAGGCGGTTCTGCGGCGCGAATTCCTCAAGATAGATCGAGGCCGCAACGCCAATCGGAAGCGCTAGCGCAAGCACTACGAACATCATGAACAGCGAACCCAGCATGGACACACCGATTCCCGCAGCCTCGGGTCGTTGGTCGGAGGCATCAGCGCCCAGTATGAAGTCCGGGTTGAACGCCTTGTAAAGAACTCCGGCATCCCGCAACTGGTCAACGAAATCAAGTTGTTCGACCGAGATACTCTTATCGTTGGCAATCGAGTCGCGAGTTACGCGGCCTTTCATGTAGCCATCAACGCGGCTGTTGGTCAGAAAACGGAAGCTGACCGTCTTGCCGATCTCATCAGGGTTGGCGATGACGTAGTTCCGCAACTCAGCTTGGGCTGCTTTGGACAGGATTTTGCCCATGTCCTTGGCCGACAAATCGGTCTGAATACCAAGTTTTGCAACTTCGGATTCCAGCGCAGACGCGATCAGAGGCGCATAACCAAAGGTCGACACCTTCTTGATGTCCTCGATATTCCGATTGCCTTTCTTGTCCAGCTTGTCAGCTTTCAGATCGACATCCAGTTCAAGATAGGTTTGCTGAAAGGCTCCGGTACCGGCGGTCACAATGTTCGTCACCAGCACGATCAGCATCAGCAGCCCGATACCGATGGCAGCGATACCGTACATCTTGAACCGGCTTTCAGCCGCGTTACGCCGCTTGGTGCGCGCGTCCTTTTCGAACAGCGAACCACTTTTAGGTTTAGCGGTCGGAGCAGCGCCAGGTGTTTGGGAAATATCGGTCATTCGTACTGCTCCCGGTATTTACGTACGATGTAGAGGGCGAAGATGTTCAGCCCCAGTGTGATGATGAACAAGGTCAGACCCAGCGCAAACGCGACCAGCGTTTCGGGGCTGGCAAAGTCAGTGTCCCCGGTCAACTGGCTCACGATCCGCGTCGTGATTGTGGTCATAGCCTCGAACGGGTTGCCCGAAAACTTGGCAATTGCTCCAGCAGCCATAACAACGATCATGGTTTCACCGATGGCGCGGCTGGCGGCCAGCAGAACCGCTCCGACGATACCCGGCAGCGCTGCTGGCAGGATTACACTACGCACGGTTTCGGAATGGGTTGCGCCAAGACCCAGCGAACCATCGCGCATGGATTGTGGCACGGCATTGATGATATCATCCGACAGAGATGACACAAACGGGATCAGCATGATCCCCATCACCAGCCCGGCGGTCAGAACTGCGTTGGAACTGGCCATCCAGCTGATGCCCAGCGTGCCGCCGTGGCCAAACATCGACACGAGTGCCGGACCAACGGTCAGCAACGCGAAAAGACCATAAACGATAGTCGGGATACCTGCGAGAATTTCAAGCAAGGGCTTGGCGATAGACCGTGTCGCACCCGATGCATATTCAGAAAGGTAAATCGCTGCAAAGAGGCCGATCGGCACGGCCACCAGCAATGCGATTACCGAGATATACAGTGTCCCCCACAGCAGCGGCAGGATCGACAGCTCACTGCCTCCGCGGAAATTCGGGGCCCAGGTGCTGCCGAAGAAGAAGTCCTTCCACGAATGCAGCTGGAAAAAGTTCATGGTCTCAAACAGCATCGACAGAACAATGCCGACCGTAGTCAGGATCGCGATTGATGCGGCCAACAGTAACAGCGCCAGAACGCCCTGCTCCACTACATTGCGCGCGCGGAATTCCTTGTGCGTACGCACATAGGCAAAGGCAGCACCAAGCAGCGCCAGAGCTAGTACGACGACTTGCATCGCAACCTTACCGGTTGATGTCATGCTGCGGAACTTTTGCGCCGCCACCAAAATTGGTTGCGTAATATCCTGTGTCAGAACCTGTCCTGAATCTTTCAGCGTTTTGGTCAGGGTCTCGATATCTGCGCTGCCGTCCTGCGCCTGTGTTTCGGTCATTGCACCGCTCGTGACGGCACCTTCCAGACCATAAGCCACACGGCGCACCTCGCTCATGACCAAGCCGCGATCTGAACCTTCGGGGATCGCTTGATCAGGAATAAGGCCGGATACTGTGCTGTTCACGATCATCGGCTGCACCAAGAGCCAGATGATCAACACGCCCAAGGCCGGAACCAGTGCTGTTAGCGCAACGTTGTAGCCATAGTAGGATGGCAGAGAGTGCAAATCGCGGGTGTCACCTCCCACACTTGCCAGAGAGCGGGATCGACCCGCAAAGTATCCAATCACTGCCAGCGCAAGCAGGATAAGCAACAGCCAGGATAACGCCATGAGAACTCCGTAGGAATGGCAGACTTGGAGTCAAAAAGAACCGGGGCGCGCATAAATCGCCCCGGTTCCGTTAGCAAGGGTTATTAGGAACCGCCGCCCAGAACGGTTTCGTTGGCAACAGCTTCCTGTACCTTGACTAGCTCAGGGTCAGATACCAGGCCGTATTCTGCCAGCGGACCATCGGGGCCAGCGATCTCGTCAGCGACGAAGAACTCGGCATATTCTTTCAGGCCGGGGATCACACCGATGTGGGCTTTCTTCACGTAGAAGAACAGCGGGCGCGAAACCGGGTATTCACCCGAAGCAATGGATTCGGTCGAAGGAACAACGTCCGACATGGTCGCAACCTGCAGCTTGTCGGTGTTGTTCTCGTAGAACGCCAGACCAAAGACGCCGATGCCGTCCTTGTTGCTGTCGATACGAGCCAGAGTTTCAGTGTAGTCGCCATCGATATCGACAGAAACGCCGTCGGTGCGCAGAGCGATACAGGCTTTCTCGGCCGCTTTCTTCTTGGCTTTGTCGCTGTCGCCTTCTGCAGCTGCCAGATAGGCGTCGAAGTCACCCAAATGCTCACAACCAGCCAGGATCACTTTGTCTTCGAACACTTCACGGGTGCCGTGTTTGGTGCCCGGGATGAATGCTGCGATCGGCTGCGCCGGGAACGCAGGGTTCACGTCGGCCCAGGTTTTGTTCGGATTGTCGACCAACTGGCCGTCAACAACGATCTGAGCGGACAGAGCTTTGTACCAGTCTTCCGGGGTGAACTCGAACGAGTTGCCATTGATGTCAGATGCGAAAACGATGCCGTCATAACCGATCTGAACTTCGATGATGTCGGTTACGCCGTTTTCGGCACAAGCTTTGATTTCTTTTTCACGGATGGCGCGCGAAGCGTTTGCAACGTCGATGGTGTTTTCGCCAACACCTTCGCAGAAACGCTTCAGGCCTGCCGAAGAACCACCCGATTCAACAACCGGTGTCGGGAAGTCAAAGTTCTCACCGAAGGCTTCAGCAACGATCGACGCGTAAGGCAGAACGGTCGAAGAACCAGCAACCTGTACTTGGTCACGAGCAGCAGCAGCAGTGGCCGATACGGCAGCGATAGCAAGCGCCGAAGCCGACAGTTTCACAAAGGACATCTCAGTCTCCTTGGTAATGATATACATTGATCACCCCCATGATGATCTTGTCGGCACCCCTAAGTACCGCGCGTAAGCCTTTTGTGACACATACGTAACGGTTTTATGACAACTCACGAATTTCTTAGGTTTTCTTAACTTGACGATGGGTAAGGTCATCGGCGAACGGATCAAAACCCGTTCCTCAGCGCGGCAAAATCACTGTAAAGACTGAACCTTTACCAAGATCGCTTTCCACGCGAAGTCGCCCGCGGTGACGATTCACAATATGCTTCACGATCGCCAGCCCAAGCCCGGTCCCACCCAGTTCTCGGGATCTGTGACTGTCGGCACGGTAGAATCGCTCGGTCAATCTGGGCAGATGCACCGCATCGATGCCCGGTCCCTTGTCCACAATCTGGACCCGAACAGCAGGTCCGCGCATTGCAGCATCGCGTTCAGAAATGGTCACCAACACATCAACACTGCCGCCGCTACCGCCATACTTGATCGCATTCTCAATCAAATTGGTAAAAACCTGACGCAGCTGATCGCTGTCACCAACCAGTGAAATCGGCGCATCCGGCGCGTTCAACTTCAAGACCACTCCGGCATCATCGGCCAGAGGGCGCAGTGAATTGAGAGTCGATTCCAGCAGACCTGTAAGTTCCAGCTGCTCTTTCGGTCGAACCCGCTCTTCGCTTTCGACACGGTTCAATGACAGCAAATCACCCACCAGCCTGTTCATTCGGTTGGCTTCGTCGTTCATGATCTGAAGAAATCGATCACGGGCGTTTACATCCTCTCGGGCAGGGCCACGCAGAGTTTCGATGAAGCCCATCAATGCGGTCAGAGGGGTACGCAATTCATGGCTGACATTTGCGACAAAGTCGCGCCGCATCTGGCTTGCCTGCTCAAGGTGCGTGACGTCCTGAAACGTCGCCAGCACCACACCACCTTCAACGGCGCCAACCCCTTTCATATACCGGCACTGAATCTCAAACGTTGTGTCCTGAGCACCATCATTCGACAGATGCCGCGCTTTAGCAGTACCTTTAGAGCGCAGGCTTTGCTCAATTGCGTCGATTACCTGAGGTTGGCGAAGAATTGTCGCAAAATGACGGCCAACGATATTCTGGCCCAGCAGTGTCCTTGAATCAGTGTTGGCCGCAATAATCCGTTCAGTCTGATCAACCATCAGAGCAGGCATCGGAATGGCCGAGACGACTTCGTTCAACAGATCGCCGGTCATGGATCAATCCTCTGAGATGGCTTGCTCATGTGACGGGTTTGAGAGTGTCCCGAAACTTGCGCATGTTGTCCTGATAGTGCAGCGCACTGAACGTAATGCGCTGGGCGGCGGCCTCATCAAGCTGCCTGACGACCTTACCCGGCGACCCCATGACCAAGGAGTTGTCAGGGATTTCCTTACCTTCTGTTATCAGAGCCCCGGCCCCGATCAGGCAGTTCTTACCGATCTTTGCACCGTTCAGTACGATAGCGCCCATACCGATCAGAGTATTGTCGCCAATCGTGCAGCCATGCAGCATGACCTTATGCCCAATGGTGCAGTTCTTACCGATGGTCAACGGAAACCCGGCATCGATATGCATAACGCAGTTTTCCTGAACGTTGCTGCCTTCCCCGACACGAATTTCCTCATGATCAGCGCGGATCGTGCAGCCAAACCAGACCGAAGCCCCCTGCTCCATCACGACTTTGCCAACAAGGTTCGCATCTGGCGCGACCCAAGTATCTTCGTGGATCTGAGGGGCATGCTCACCAAGCGCATAAATAGTCATGACAGGGCCTCGAACTCATTTTGCAGTGCACGAACGTGATTTTGCAGATCCGGCTGTTGGATCCGGCGCATCCGCTCAGCACTCACGATGGTTTTTAGTTTGGCTTCGGTAGCATCCAGATCATCATTGATAAGCACGTAGTCGTAGTAGCCCCAGTGACTGATCTCATCCCAGCTTTTGAGCATGCGCTTTGAAATCACATCTTCGCTGTCTTGTCCGCGCGTTTCCAGCCGACGGCGAAGCTCTCGGATCGATGGAGGCAGGATGAAGATCGACAAAGCATGTTTGCCAAGCTCCGAATTGCGGATTTGGACCTCACCTTGCCAATCGACATCGAACAATACGTCCCTGCCGTTGGTGATTGATGAGCGCACGGGACCGGCTGGTGAGCCGTAAAAATTGCCGAACACATGGGCGTGTTCCAGCATCTGTCCGTCAGCAACCTGCTGTTTGAACTCATCCTCACTCAGGAAATAGTACTCGCGACCGTGTTCCTCTCCCGGACGCGGAGCCCGGGTGGTGGCCGAAACCGAGAACTCAAGCTCAGGGTCCCATTTCATCAACCTTTTGGCCAGGGTGGATTTCCCAGCGCCCGAGGGTGAAGACAGAATGATAAGTAGGCCTCGGCGATCCGCCATCGTTAGTCTTTCCCGTATTTATTCAACGTTCTGCACTTGCTCGCGCAACTGATCTATGACCGCTTTGAGTTCCAACCCCACCGCAGTCAGTTCGGCATTCTGAGATTTGGAACACAAGGTGTTGGCCTCTCGATTGAACTCCTGCATCAGGAAATCCAGCTTTCGCCCAACCGGCCCCTCTTGCGACAGCAAAGCGCGTGCCGCGGTTACATGCGTCGCCAGACGATCAATTTCTTCGGTGATGTCAGCCTTGACCGCGATCAGGGCCAGTTCCTGTGCAATACGATCCGGATCAACGCCCTGCGCGTTTTCCAGTACACGCGCGAGGTTGTCGCGCAGCGTTTCTGCCATCAGGTCTTTGCGTTTTTCGGCCAGCGCGGCGGCTTGGCTGGTTAGTTCGGAAATGAGATCCAGTTGTCCGTTCAGAACAGTCGACAACGCCTCACCTTCGGTTTGACGCATATCCAGAAAGGCTGCCAGCAAACCACCAAACTCTGACTTCAACTCCTGCACCAACGGTGCTGGGTCATCCAGTTCACCGCCCGAGTCCAACATACCTTTGATGGCAATCAGTTCAGCCGCCGAGGGTTGGCTCAGTTCCACGCTATGTTCTTCAGCCATTACTTGCGTCTGCACCAACGCCCTTAAAGCTGCAGTCATCGCTGCTTCGTTGAGTTTAAGTTCTGTCGCTGTTTCTTCTCTGCTCAGCCGCAGGGACAAAGTCACGTTACCCCGGCTCAGCGATTTCGACATCTCCGCCCGCAACGCTGTCTCAAGCCCAGTCAACCACTCAGGGACACGCAACCGCATGTCCAGCCCCTTGCCGTTCACACTGCGCAGTTCCCAGGTCCAGCTGTGAGGTCCGAACTCTCCTTTACCCGAGGCGAACCCGGTCATGGATCTGATCATGACTGCCCTTTCCTTTTTCTGCCTGCGACCCGCTTGCTTGCCGCACCTAATGCCATCCGGAGCGATAGGGCAAGACTCACTGTCGCTGCAATTCATCACCAGAAGTTAACCATTCATTAAAGATTTGCTCCAATTTTGAATAAACCCGTGTCAATCTGTCCGTCACGATGACGGGTTGGCTACCTCTCCGCCCAATGCGGAGCATTTTATGAAAATGGTGGTCAATCGACATGAGGGTGGCAAAATGAAAACCTTTTTCGGGAATGGTTCCGGGTCGAAATTTGGAAAGATCGTTGCAATGGATCGCTTTGACAGTGGTCGCAGCCTGTCACCCATCCGACAGGCCGAAGCGTATTGGACGGCATTGCTGACAGGTGATGGCGTGCCGATGCGTTCGCAGATTGACCCGCGCGGGCTGGAGAATATTCTGCAATACACCTTTATTCTGGAAAGGATAGCACCCGGCCTCGCGCGCTTTCGGCTGGCAGGCAGTCATCTGAACCAGCTTGCTGGCATGGAGGTACGCGGCATGCCCCTGACGGCATTTTTCGAACCAAGCGCCCGCTCGGAAGTCAAAGACGCGCTGGAACAGGTTTTCGCGTCCCCAGCTATCGCTGAATTGGGACTGAATTCATCGGGAAAACTTGGCCGTACGCGACTGCAGGCCCGTATGATACTGTTGCCGTTGAAAAGCGATCTGGGGGATGTGAGCCGGGTATTGGGCGTCATGATCGGCGATGGCGCGATCGGAGCGACACCAAGACGTTTCGCAATCGAAGACATCCGGACGAAACCTGTGGCAGATCTTCATACTCCAGCAAACCCTAGGTCCACAGAGCCGGCAGGCTTTGCGGAGGAAAAGGCTGAGTTCGCCAGACCTGCCAACCACCTTCGCCTTGTTGTTTCGCGGGATGACTAATCAATAAAAAACGGCGGGCACATGTCCCGCCGTCTCAAAGTATTGTCAATCGACTTAGCTTGCAGCGCGCTTGCTGCGATCCCGCCGCAGATTGGTCAGCTCTTCTGCTACTAGGAAGGCCAGTTCGAGCGACTGTGTCGCGTTGAGGCGCGGATCGCAGGCAGTGTGGTAACGATCCGACAGATCTTCTTCGGTAACAGCACGTACACCGCCGGTGCACTCAGTCACGTCCAGACCGGTCATCTCGAAATGCACGCCGCCTGGGATTGTCCCCTCGGCCTGGTGCACACCAAAGAAGTCACGCACTTCGCGTAACACTGAGTCGAAGGGGCGCGTCTTGTAGCCCGTGGCCGACTTGATGGTGTTGCCATGCATCGGATCACAGACCCAGGTAACTTTCGCGCCCTCTTCCTTAACGGCCTTGATCAGGCGTGGCAGATGCTCACCTGCTTTGCCAGCGCCAAAACGTGCGATCAGAGTCAGACGACCCTCTTCGTTCTCCGGGTTCAGTTTGGACATCAGAACCTTGAGGTCTTCGGCGGTGGTTGTCGGACCACATTTCAGGCCAATCGGGTTCAGAACACCACGGCAGAACTCGACATGAGCACCATCTGGCTGACGAGTACGGTCACCGATCCAGATCATATGGCCCGAACCTGCCAGCCAGTTGCCGGAGGTCGAATCAAGACGGGTCAATGCTTCTTCGTATTCCAGCAGAAGGCTTTCATGGCTGGTGTAGAATTCTACGGTCGAAAACTCATGAGTCGTGTCCGCCGTGATGCCAGCCGCACCCATGAAATCGATCGTGTCCTGGATCCGGTCAGCGATCTCGGAATACTTCTGAACATCCTGTTCATCGGTAAAGCCAAGCGTCCATGAATGCACACGGCTCATATCCGCGAAACCACCGGTCGAGAATGCACGCAGCAGGTTCAGTGTTGCAGCAGCCTGCGTGTAGGCCTGCAACATTTTACCCGGGTTCGGAATGCGCGCCTCGGGTGTAAAGGCCAGTTCGTTGATGATGTCACCACGGTAGCTGGGCAGCTCTACACCATCCACGACCTCGGTCGGTGCGCTGCGCGGCTTGGCGAACTGCCCTGCCATACGGCCGACTTTGACCACAGGCACCTTAGCGCCATAAGTCAGAACCATCGCCATCTGCAGCATCACCTTAAAGGTGTCGCGGATTGCGTCTGCGCTGAACTGTTCAAAGCTTTCAGCACAATCCCCACCCTGCAGCAGGAAGGCCTCGCCGCGACCAGCGGCACCCAGATGTTGCTTCAGGCGCCGCGCTTCGCCAGCAAAGACCAGCGGGGGATACTGCGAAAGCTGAGCCTCGACTTTGGCCAGTGCGGCCGCGTCGGTATAATCGGGCATCTGAACTCGGGGCTTGTTGCGCCAGTTCGATTTTTGCCACTCGGTCATAGCTTTGATCTCCGCTGAGGTATTTCAGGGTGCCTCTATACAAAATGCATTACAGAGTGACCATATCTCATTTGCGCCTCTTGACTGGGCAAACAAGCTTTGAGCATGTTGTCTGGCAAATCCGTCGCAGCTAAAGAGCAGCGGTCGCCGAATCAAGGACAGTTCGCCATGCAAGAGCAACGCCAAGTTGTCACTGTGGACAGCAGCGCGGCAAAGCCGCTTAATTTCGTCTTTGTCCTGCTGGACAAGTTTTCGCTTTTGTCATTTGCGTCAGCTTTGGACAGCTTGCGCATTGCAAATCGTATGTCCGATCGCCCGATCTATACATGGACTTTGGCCGGAGAAGGCGGAGACGTCGTTCATTGTTCTGCCGGAACCACTTTCAAACTCGACACTGACCTGTCCGAACTTCAGCGCGATGATGTCATCCTGGTCTGCGGCGGGGTTGATGTGCAGGCAGCCACGACCAAGAAGATTCTGAACTGGCTACGTCGAGAAGCCCGCAAGGGGATCAAAATAGGTGGTCTTTGTACGGCGGCCTACACTCTGGCAAAGGCCGGGCTGCTGGAGGGCAAGAAAGCGACGATTCACTGGGAAAACTCCGATAGTTTCTCAGAGGAATTTGACACCGTCGAACTGACCAAATCGGTCTTTCAGATTGATGGCAACCGGATGACCACCGCGGGCGGAACATCATCGATCGACCTGATGCTCAAGTTGATTGCCAACGACTACGGCGAAGATTTGGCAAACGCGGTTGCGGATCAGATGATCTATTCGTCGATCCGCACCGATCAGGACACGCAACGCCTGTCAACACCGACGCGGATTGGAGTACGCCATCCGAAACTCAGTCAGGTTATCCTGATGATGGAGAAGAACATCGAGGAGCCGATCTCGCCTTCGATTCTTGCCAAAGATGTCGGCATGTCCACTCGTCAGCTGGAACGTCTTTTCCGCCGTTATCTCAGCCGCTCACCCAAGCGCTATTACATGGAACTTCGCCTGCACAAGGCCCGGAACCTGCTGATGCAAACCGACATGAGCGTTATCAACGTCGCATTGGCTTGTGGCTTCGCAAGCCCGTCGCATTTTTCAAAATGCTACCGCGCGCACTACAACACGACTCCGTATCGTGAGCGTGGAACTCAGGGCGGGCGCTTGTCTGTCTGACTTTGTCGCGAACTATCCGGGTGTCAGTCGGTAAACGGCACCCTGCCCCACAGAAATAAACCAGATCGATCCATCAGGCGCTTCGACGATATCGCGCACGCGTTCCGTCTCAGCGCCTTTGATCTGCTCGACTTCGCGTAGAGGACTGCCAGCAAGACGGGAAATGTAGTCGAATTTCAGAGATCCCACGAAAAGATCGCCTTTCCACTGAGGCCAGAATTTGCCCGAATACACCAACAAGCCTGATGGAGCGATGGAGGGATCCCAATAGAATTCGGGTTGCTCCATCCCCGGTTTGGATGTGCCCTCACCAATCTTTTGGCCAGAATAGTGTTTGCCATATGAAATGACCGGCCAGCCATAGTTGAGACCGGGCTGCACAAGATTGACCTCATCCCCACCCTGCGCGCCATGTTCTGAGACCCACAACATGCCCCGCGCATCAAGCCCCGCGCCCTGTGGGTTTCGGTGCCCATATGACCAAATTTCTGGTCGCGTGTTAGGATCGCCAACAAAAGGATTATCAGACGGGATTGTTCCGTCCCGATTGATCCTGATGACGGTGCCCATATGATTTGATTTGTCCTGCGCAGCTGGTCGGTCTCCGCGTTCACCCAGCGTGACGAACAGCGACCCGTCATTTGCTTCCACGACGCGCGAACCGAAATGACGACCACCAGACCCGCCTGGCACTGCTTCGAAGATCACGCGCAGGTTGGTAAGCCTCTTTCCATTTTCAGACAATCGCGCCACAGCAACGGCAGTCCCGGCACCACTACTCTGACGCTTGGAATAGGTCAGGAAGATCTCCCGACTATTCGAAAAATCCCGAGCGATCGTGACATCCAGCAATCCGCCCTGCCCAGATGCCGCAACTTTCGGCACACCTGACACTCGCTGAGACTTACCATCCTTCACAAATAGTAATTCACCATCACGTTCGGTCACCAGAAAGCTCTCGTCCGGCAGAATGCCTATGGCCCATGGCGTATCCAAGCCACCCAGCATTTCTGTTACTCGAACAGAACCGGCTGAAGTTTGAAGCACATCAGCCCTGATACCTCCGGATATCACCAGCAGAACTAGAATCGCGCAAACTCTGATCATCGTTGCTCTCCAATACCGGATGTTCGCCGCCATCATCGGGCAAACCCATCAAAACAAATAGAGTTATGGCCCACAAAAGCACTTTTTCGTTAGGACTTTTCTTTTCCGGACAGCTTGCCTAGGGTCGTGCGCAGAACGAATACGTTCCAATTAGGGAGTAACCATATGAAAAAGCTGCTTACTGCAACTGCAGCAACCGCTCTTCTGGCCGGCACCGCGATGGCTGAAGACGTCAAACTGGGCGTGCTGTTTGGCTTTACCGGTCCGATTGAATCGCTGGCCCCGGCAATGGGTTCAGGCGCCGAGCTGGCGATGGCTGAAGTTACCGAATCCGGCAAACTGCTGGATGGCACGACCGTAACCGCTTCGCGTGCTGACACCGGCTGCATCGACAACGGTCTGGCAACGTCGAACGGTGAACGCATGATCGCTGACGGCGTTGCTGGCATCATCGGTGGTGACTGCTCGGGCGTAACTGGTGCGATCCTGCAGAACGTTGCGATTCCGAACGGCATGGTCATGATCTCGCCATCGGCAACGTCACCTGGTCTGTCGACAATGGAAGACAACGGCCTGTTCTTCCGCACCGCACCGTCGGATGCGCGTGAAGGTCAGGTTATGGCTGACATTCTGAAAGATCGCGGCATCAACTCGATCGCCCTGACCTACACCAACAACGACTACGGCAAGGGTCTGGCCGACGCGATCAAAAGCTCGTTCGAGGCAGCCGGTGGTGAAGTAACCATCACAGCCGCGCACGAAGATGGCAAAGCTGACTATTCGGCCGAAGTTGGTGCCTTGGCATCGGCCGGTGGCGATATTCTGGTCGTCGCGGGTTATCTGGATCAGGGTGGTCTGGGCATCATCCAGTCGTCGCTGGACAGCGGCGCGTTTGACACATTCGGTCTGCCGGGTGGCATGATCGGTGACTCGCTGCCTGCAAACGTTGGTCCGGACCTCGATGGTTCGTTTGGTCAGATCGCAGGTTCGGGTGGCGAAGGTGCTGAAAAGTACTTCGCAATGGCCGAAGCCGCAGGTTTCGACGGTTCTTCACCTTACTCGCCTGAGTCTTACGACGCAGCCGCTCTGTTCATGCTGGCCATGCAGGCCGCAGGTTCGACCAGCCCAGCTGAGTACGGTGCCAAGATCATGGACGTCGCCAACGCTCCGGGTGAAAAGATCTATCCGGGTGAATTGGCGAAAGGTCTGGAGCTTCTGGCCGCAGGTCAGGACATCGACTATGTCGGCGCATCGGGCGTTGAGCTGATCGGCCCCGGTGAAAGCGCGGGTTCTTATCGTGAGATCGAAGTCACTGACGGCGAGAACAAGACCGTCAACTTCCGTTGATCCGACCGTTTTCTTCATAATACCAAGCAGCCCGGGCCTTGTGTCCGGGCTGTTTCAATGACAAAAGACCGCACCTCTTTCGGGGGGATGGGGCAATTCAGCAAAGCGCCGCACAAGTGGCCAGGGGAACACATGATCGTCGTCGAGGACGTGCATAAGCATTTCGGCGGTTTTCACGCGGTGGATGGTGCATCGCTGGAAATCGAAAAGGGTTCGATCACCGGGCTCATCGGGCCCAACGGGGCCGGAAAAACCACTCTGTTCAATGTCATCGCCGGGGTGCTTCCACCCACCAGCGGCAAGGTGTTCATGGATGGCGAAGATATCACCGGCCTGCCCCCGCATGATCTGTTTCATAAAGGTCTGCTGCGTACGTTCCAGATCGCGCACGAGTTTTCATCGATGAGCTGCCGCGAGAACCTGATGATGGTCCCTGGCGCCCAATCGGGTGAATCGCTCTGGAACACTTGGTTCGGCCGCAAACGCATCGCTGATGAAGAGCGTGCGCTGAAGGCCAAAGCAGACGAGGTGCTGGAATTCCTGACAATCGAACATCTGGCCGACCACAAAGCGGGTCAGGTCTCGGGCGGTCAGAAAAAACTGCTTGAGTTGGGCCGCACCATGATGGTTGACGCCAAGATCGTATTTCTGGACGAAGTTGGCGCGGGCGTGAACCGCACCCTGCTGATGACAATCGCCGACACGATCCTGCGTCTGAACAAGGAACGTGGCTATACCTTCGTCGTCATCGAACACGACATGGATTTCATCGGCAAGATCTGTGACCCGGTCATCTGTATGGCTGAAGGCAAAGTGCTGGCCGAAGGCACTCTGGACGAAATCAAGGCGAATGAGCACGTGATCGAAGCCTATCTGGGCACCGGCCTTAAGAACAAAGATAAGCTGGAGGCCGAGGCATGAGCGATAATCCCTATCAGGACGATCACGGGAACAAGGACGCCTCGATCACCAACACCCAGGGCGTCGGCACAATGACACCCGCACATCGCGTAAGCGGTGAAACACACTATGTTGGCGGCGGCCCCTTCCTGATTGGTGACACGATGACGGGTGGCTATGGCAAAGGCCCCGACATTCTGCATGATTGCACCATCGCCGTGGACAAAGGTGAGATTGCGGTGATCGTGGGCCCGAACGGCGCTGGCAAATCGACCGCAATGAAGGCTGTCTTTGGGATGCTGGACGTTCGCGCAGGTTCGGTACGTCTGGATGGCGAGGACATCACCAATCTCAGCCCTCAGGACCGCGTGATCAAAGGCATGGGGTTCGTTCCGCAAACGCAAAACATCTTTACGTCTATGACGGTCGAGGAAAACCTCGAGATGGGCGCTTTCATCCGTCGCGATGATATCAGCCAGACGATGGAGCAGGTCTATGACCTCTTCCCCATCCTGCGAGACAAGCGCAATCAGGCCGCCGGAGAACTGTCGGGCGGCCAGCGCCAGCAGGTCGCCGTCGGCCGTGCGCTGATGACCCAGCCCAAAGTGCTGATGTTGGACGAACCGACCGCCGGTGTCTCGCCCATCGTGATGGATGAACTGTTTGACCGGATCATTGAGGTGTCCCGCACTGGCCTGCCAATCCTGATGGTTGAACAAAATGCTCGCCAAGCGCTGGAAATCGCGGATAAGGGATATGTGCTGGTTCAGGGGCGGAATGCCTATACTGGCACGGGCAAAGAACTGCTGGCTGATCCGGAGGTTCGAAAGAGTTTCTTGGGGGGGTGAGTAAGGTGTTTACTCTTCAGAGACTAAAACACAGTGCAATTTTGACTGCCGCAGGGTTTGGCTTGGCTGACATGGCCTATGCCGAAATCACTCCTCAGAGCTATTGCCGTATGAAAATGTGTGAAGTTCGTGCACACTGCATCTCAAACGACTGTGATGCCGTCGAGTGTCTTGAAGGCAGCTTTACTATGGAGCTTTCTTCTATCGGTAACCAGCTGAACACTTTTGCCGTCGGACCAGACAAAGACTCCAAAATTCCAATATCCGGGTTTGAGATAGACTCAGAGCTTTCGATAGATGGCGACCTAGTTGCAAGCCGAACTAATGATGAAGAAATAGCCTTCATACAGGTCCAGCTACACAAGGGGCAACCAACCGACGTAACGATCACAACCCAAACTAGAGGTTCGCTGGTCGATATCTCTGTGCTTCACGGCCATTGCGGAGAAGACTATTAATGGACTTCCTAAATGCCCTTTTGGCGCTCTCGAATTTCGTCCTTGTTCCCGCAATAGGGTAAGAAGGCCAATCTCCACCGTACGCCTTTGAGCAATTACTCTTCTTTTACCCGAGCCTACTTTGGCTTGTCTGAACAAAAGGACGCTACTGACAATTCAGTTACTCTTACGGACAGCCTAAGTATATTAGAACAGGGCTTGTACCGCTAAGCCCTGTCACAAAACGAACTCAAACCTCAATCACCCAATCGGATCACCACAAGAGCCAAAGTCCTGCGCAGCGTGCGGACCTTTGATCGACATGTCGTAGTTGAGGTTGTCAAAATCCACGACAAAGGTCACGACATCCTTGTCCATGATATGCAGGAAGGTCAGTGAATTCAGACCTGCAATAATTGTCGCCTCGCCCTTGATGTCATCAGTTACGATGAATCCTTTGTCGGTCGCCCCAGACCGTGCCAGCGTCACCGCACCACCATTGCTGTCTGACACACAGTTCACAACGAAGTCCGCTCCGTTCAGCGGATCGTTTGTTGCGGCGAAAGCTATCGTGGGCATGGCAAGACCGGCGAGCAACAAGATGGTATTTTTCATAGTTCTACTTTCCTTCTGGGGTCCGGTTCGGATGAGTGATCGACCGGGACCCTTTGTTCCTGTCTGGGGCGGGACATGCCCTGCGCCACGAACATAGGTAGATAGAATACTGCCTTCGCAAAGACTTATCGGTCTTGCCTCACGCCTAGTTGAGAGTAAGTGAGAATTGTCGCGCAAGCGCCTGGGGAGTTCACAGGTCAGACAGACTCAGCTTGGTGACGGGTTGGCTTTAGCGACAGCGCTGAATCACCTAAAAGCAAACAAACCAACGTGTTTATGACCGATTTTGTGTCTCCAATGTGGCGCCACACCAGCGATCAACGTTTCCGAGGTCAAACATACATTCTAAACCATTGATTTGGTTGATTTGACCAACTGGAAAAAAGAACAAGCAGATTTTCGCAGGAACCGAAGTTGGACACCGTTAGGCTGTATTGGCGTCACAATGCCTGACTAGTTCCGCATCGTCCGGATACAAAATATATCCGGGCTAAACATGTAATTTGAACATGCTGCCAAAGCGAAACAAGACCAATAAAACTAAGGAAATCTCAACATGAAAACCTGGATCATGGCTGCTGTTGCCGCTGTTCTTGCGACCGGTGCAGCTGCAGAGGAACGTCACTTTGTCTGTGTATCAGATCGTGACGGCAGCGAAGTCCGCCTGAACCGTGCTCCTGAAGGAGACAAGGGCAGCATCGAGACAAAGGACATCGAGGGCGATGCAATGGTCTTCAAAGGTGTTGGCAACATGACTTTCGTGCATATCGAAGAAAGTGATGTGATGACCTTTGTCGTGCATTTCTCTGACATGACCTACGACCTGTCCGTCAAAGGACCTCACGCCGGGACCGACCACGGATCGTGTGAAGAGGTATAATACAGCTCATCCAGTAATTGAATTCGATGCACGCGATTCAACGTTTGATTTTGTGATCCTACTCGCCTACCCCGGTGCCGAAAATCGTGAGTCAAAAACTCACGATTCTTTGGTGCCACGTCGCAGCAGCCTATGCCACAAGCGACCACTTCAGGAGAAGCAAAATGAAACAC
Source organism: Ruegeria arenilitoris (assembly GCF_013030265.1). Taxonomy (GTDB): domain Bacteria; phylum Pseudomonadota; class Alphaproteobacteria; order Rhodobacterales; family Rhodobacteraceae; genus Ruegeria; species Ruegeria arenilitoris_E. The sequence continues at coordinate 26,905 of NZ_WPZQ01000001.1, read as the reverse complement.
CTGGCCGCCCTTGCAGCCGTATTTATTCCTGTCGCCGCTCAGTCCGTGACGCTGGATGTTCCCAAAGGTCGGTTCGTCTATGAATGTCAGCTGACCGAGATCTGCAAGGCGGGAAAGTGCTCGTCCCTCGATCCCGTTATTCCAGTCACGCTGGACCGGGTCGAAGGGAATTCCAAGGGCACCGTGACTAAGCAAGGTAAGGTTGTCGAAGTACTGGTGTTCCCCGGTCTGGGAACCCACGAATTCCTCTCGATTTCTGCTGGCGGAAGTGTTGGCTATACCGTCAATGACGAAACCGGAAAGGTCTCAGTGCATACGTCAGGTGGCCAGATGCATGACGAACGCGGAAGCTGCGCAGTAACCAACAAGTAGTCTGTTTATATTCATCACTTCGACGATTGGGCCGAACGGATATGAACTCTGTTCGGCCTTTGTATTTTCAGGCCCTGCATCGATATGCGAGTTTTCAACCTGACGATGCGGGGGACAGAAAAAAACATGAGAAAATTGCCGATTTAACAGCGTTATTCGCTACCTGATTGTTGTGTATCGGGCGGCCTGCATGCCATAAAGCCGCACCCGAGAAAATGAGAAGGTCACATGGACATACTGAACGCGCTTGTCGCGCTTGCTAACTTTGTGCTGGTGCCGGCAATCGCCTACGGATCCCAGCTTGCCCTAGGGGCGCTGGGGGTCACTCTGATCTACGGCATTCTGCGATTTTCCAACTTTGCTCATGGTGACACGATGGCGTTCGGCGCCATGATTGCCGTGCTTGTCACTTGGGGGCTGCAAGCCGCCGGTGTCAGCTTTGGCCCGTTGCCCACTGCATTGCTGGCCCTGCCATTCGCGATACTTGGATGCATTATTCTTGTCCTGATCACAGACAGACTGGTTTATCGTTTCTATCGTGAACAGAAAGCCAAACCAGTCATATTGGTCATTGTCTCGATGGGTGTCATGTTCATCATGAACGGCCTTGTTCGCTTTATCATCGGACCCGACGATCAGCGCTTTTCGGATGGTGCGCGTTTTCTGATTTCCGCACGTGATTTCAAGAAGATGACTGGCCTGAACGAGGGACTTGCGATCAAGACCTCACAGGGCATCACCGTCGTCGTCGCCGTTGTCTCGGTCGCCTTGCTGTTCTGGTTCCTGAACAAAACACGCACCGGGAAATCCATGCGTGCCTATTCCGACAACGAAGATCTGGCGCTGCTTTCGGGCATCAACCCGGAACGCGTCGTGATGATCACCTGGATCATCGTGGCAGCGTTGGCGACAACCGCCGGTGTGCTGTATGGGCTGGACAAAAGCTTTAAGCCGTTTGTGTACTTCCAGCTTCTGCTTCCAATCTTTGCTTCGGCTATTGTCGGCGGTCTGGGTAATCCGTTGGGTGCCATCGCCGGAGGTTTCATCATCGCTTTCTCGGAAGTCACGATCACCTATGCGTGGAAGAAAGTCCTCACCTACATTGCACCCGAAAGTTTGGCACCGTCAGGCTTGGTTCAGTTCTTGTCCACGGACTATAAATTTGCCGTCAGCTTCGTCATCCTGCTGATCGTGCTTCTGTTTAAGCCCACGGGGCTGTTCAAGGGGAAAGCGGTATGAGTGAGATGACCAAAAACACTCTGTTATTCGTAGTGGTCGGTGCGCTTATTCTTGTGACCGGTTTTTCCCAAAGCTGGAACACCGCGATCCTGATCCTGAACATGGGGCTGATCTCGGCCATCATGGCCATAGGCGTTAACCTTCAGTGGGGTTTTGCGGGCCTGTTCAACGTCGGCGTCATGGGCTTTGTAGCCCTTGGCGGACTTGGTGTGGTTCTTGTTTCCACCCCACCGACCCCCGGTGCATGGTCTGCCGGCGGCTATGGAATCATCCTTGCGCTGCTGCTAGGTGCCGCAACGGTTGTAGCTGCTGTTCTTGTGGCGCAAAAACTGCCCAGCGGACGTGTTCGGACTCTGTCGATCATAGGTATTCTGATCGTTGGTTTCTTTGTTTACCGTGCAATTTTTGACCCGAATGCTGCTGCAGTCGAAGCAATCAATCCCGCGGTGGAAGGCAACATTGGCGGACTGAACTTGCCGGTTCTGCTGGCATGGCCTGCAGGTGGATTGCTGGCTGCTGGTGCCGCATGGTTGATCGGCAAAACGGCGCTGGGGCTACGTTCGGACTATCTTGCAATCGCTACACTGGGTATCGCCGAAATCATCATTGCCATCATGAAGAACGAGGATTGGTTGGCGCGGGGCGTTAAGAATGTCTACGGCATCCCGCGTCCATCCCCGGTCGTTGGCTATGAGATCGAGCTGCAAAAAGATCCGGGCTTCATTGAGCGTGCAGCGTGGTTCGGTCTGGATCCGGTTACAGCCTCCACACTCTCGGTCAAACTGGGATATTCGGTGTTGTTCCTGGCTGTCCTGCTCATTCTGCTCTGGATGGCTCAAATGGCGTTGAAAAGCCCTTGGGGCCGTATGATGCGCGCAATCCGAGACAACGAGGTTGCCGCCGAAGCCATGGGCAAGGATGTGACCCGTCGCCACTTGCAGATTTTCGTACTGGGGTCGGCCATTTGTGGAATTGCGGGTGCCATGATGACCACGTTGGATGGGCAGCTGACACCAAGCGCATACCAGCCATTGCGCTTTACGTTCCTGGTCTGGGTCATGGTTATTGTCGGCGGCTCCGGCAACAATTTCGGCGCTGTTCTGGGGGCATTCCTGATCTGGTTCCTCTGGGTTCAGGTCGAACCAATCGGGCTGTGGTTGATGAACCTGATCACAGCCGGAATGCCGGACGGAAGTGCACTCAAGACACATCTGATCGAAAGCGCGGCCCACATGCGCCTGTTCACCATGGGCCTGATATTGCTGGTTGTTCTCAGATTTAGTCCAAGGGGCCTTATTCCGGAGAAATAGTTCCGGAAACCTCCACAAACTAAAAGCCGCGTCGCAATTCGGCGCGGCTTCTTGATTCTAAACAAAGAACTTTATACACGGGTTCATCGTCGGTAAACGTGTTCGTTCCAATGTAACGAACCAATTCACTCAGTATCATCGACGTTTCGTAACAATCAGCTCTGGTCATCATAAAAGAACACAGACACTCATGAAAAAACCATTCACCACATCCGTCACTCTTTTGCCCGTTCTGGCAGCCTTGGCCGGCTGCATCCCCAGCCCGGAAGACCTTGAAACGACTCCAGTCCAAGTTCAGACACCCCAAGGTGTCGTCACCTGCCAGCTCTATCGTCTGGATCGTGTAACTTGGGATCGTGCAATCGATTACCCTGCTACTAAGATGTCTGTTACTCAAGCGGATAACTACTGTCGGCAAGAAGGCCAAAGGCGGCTCAAACGCTAAGCGATAAAAGCCCCGCAGTTTCGTTTCAGCGGGGCTTAACGCCAATTCTATCGGTTTCTGAACAAACCGCCCAAAATGCCACGCACAATCCGGCGGCCTGTGGTGCCTTTGAGTTCCTTTATCACCGCTTCACTCATTGCACTGGCAAAAGTGTCTTTCTTGCGCACCGCCCTTGATGTTGATCGGCCAACACGTCCACCGGTGTATCGGCGAGCCGACGAATACTCCCGTTCCATCGGACTTTGCCGTTCAACTACTTCGTCAGCTTCCGCGACCTCTGCCTCTTGCGCAGCCTGGTTCGCTCTAGCCTGCAAAATCTCAAACGCCGATTTCCGATCCAGCAGCTTGTCATACTTTCCCGCCATTGGAGACGCATCGAGAACAGCTTGACGTTCCGCTGCAGTGATTGGCCCAAGCTGGGACCCAGGAGGGCGAATAAGGGTGCGTTCAACCATGCCCGGAATACCTTTTTTCTCAAGCATGGACGTCACGGCTTCTCCGACCCCAACTTCCCGGATAGCAGTCTCGGTATCGAAGGCCGGATTCTCGCGATAGGTTTCGGCCGCAAGCCGTAGGTTCTTGCGATCCCGCGCGGTAAAGGCGCGTAACGCATGCTGAACCCGGTTACCCAATTGACCGAGTATATCCTCGGGGATGTCGGCCGGGTTCTGGGTAATGAAATAAACCCCAACCCCCTTTGACCGGATCAGGCGCGCCACCTGTTCAACCTTGTCGACCAGAACCTTCGGAGCATCCTCAAATAGCAAGTGTGCTTCGTCAAAAAAGAAGACCAGTTTTGGTTTGTCGGGATCACCAACTTCGGGAAGTTCTTCGAACAGCTCGCTCAGCAACCAAAGAAGGAAAGTCGCATAGAGGCGCGGTGCCCCCATCAACTTATCCGAAGCCAGGATGTTCACCATCCCGTGCCCGTTTTCATCCTTTCGCATGAGATCGGACAAGGCCAAGGCTGGCTCACCGAACAAACGGTTCCCACCCTGGTTTTCCAGTACCAGCAAACGCCGTTGTATCGCCCCAATCGAAGCTGTCGATACGTTACCGTATCTCAGGGAAAGTTGTGCCCGATTTTCACCGATCCAAACCAGCAATGCCTGAAGATCTTTGAGATCCAGCAATGGCATTCCCTCTTCATCGGCAACCCGAAATGCAATGTTCAGAATCCCTTCCTGGGCTTCGGACAGTTCCAGCAAACGGGAAAACAGCAATGGGCCCATCTCGGTTACTGTCGTGCGGACCGGATGTCCTTGCTCACCAAACAGATCCCAGAATGTCACCGGACAAGCAGAATAGGAAAAATCCGTAAACCCAATTCGTTCAGCACGCTCCATAAAAGCTTTATGTAACTTGTGTTGGTCGCTGCCGGATCGTGCAAGGCCAGACAGATCCCCTTTGACATCGGCCAGAAACACAGGAACACCAGCTTGCGAGAAACCTTCGGCCAAGATTTGCAACGTTACGGTTTTGCCTGTGCCCGTTGCACCCGCAATCAAACCGTGACGGTTTGCATACTTCAAAGTCAGCCCTTGTGCTTGCCCGTAGTCCGGCCCTGCACCGCCAACAAATATGTTCTCGCTCATGGATTTACTATCCTAAACTTCATCGCTCTTTGACCAGCATACAAACTTAACCTTTGGCTGCGATAGTCAATTTGCCTTCAATGCGGCTCAAGCCGTCGAGGGCAGACTTCCTCCCTGTCGACTGGCCGTGCCTGCGGGCACGGCTTTTTTCGTGGCCTTTATGTAAAATATTCAAATGCGTAGAATGATTAAATTTTCAGGATAGCTGTTGACCGCTGGCTTCCCCTTTCGTAACGTCTGCGCATAACTAAGTCGGCCAGTCCGACGGGGAGAACTATTCTAAGGGGAGCCGCCTCACCGGCTCCCTTTTTCATTGGCCTGCACAAGACCGAAAACAGCGGTCTTTGTGCGTATTCGGCAGAATTTCGTTCAATTCGCAAAACAATGACAGGTTTGCGCCTGACACCTGAAGTTTCAGATGTTAGACGAGTGGAAAAGCTGGATCAGCACAATGAGGCATTCATGATCAAGAAACTTCTCCCACTTAACATGGTGGCGGCCGCTCTTTGGTGCGGTGTAGCCATTGCTCAGGAAACCACGCAGGACGCGGAAACACCGGCAGATGCGCCGCAAGCCGAAGCGGGTACTGACCTGGATCTGGGCGAAACCGGTCCCCGCATTGGCGAGCAGTACGTTAAGGAAAAATCGGGCGATTGGGAAATTTCGTGTCTGAAGGCTGAAAACGGTGAAGACCCTTGTGCGATGGTCCAGGTACTTAGTGGCCAACAGGGTGAACCCATTGCTGAGATTACCGTTGGAAAATTGCCCGAGGGCGGTGCCGCTGTCGCTTGGGCAAACGTGATTGTTCCGCTCGAAACTCTCCTGCAGGCCCAACTGGCTCTGTCAATCGATGGAGCTCCGCGCAAGCTCTATAACTATCACCACTGTGTGCCGGTCGGCTGCGTAGCGCAGCTGGGTCTGACGCAAGGTGATGTGGACGCAATGAAGGCGGGCACAAAAGCCGTTCTGTCGCTGGTTCCGGCCCGTTTCCCGGATCAGATACTGGACATGGAAATGTCCCTCAGCGGTTTCACGTCAGCATTTGACGGACTGTCCGTTAATCTGAATTAAGACGAAAACAAACCTACGAAAAAGCCGCCGGTTATCTCGGCGGCTTTTTTTGTTAGACCCGCTTCAGCGCGAGAACCGCATTCAGGCCACCGAACGCAAACGCGTTGCTCAAAGCAACATCGATCTTCGCATCACGCGCCTCATTCGGGACAACATCCAAAGCGCATTCCGGATCAGGTTCTTCATAGCCGATCGTCGGGGCAATAACGCCGTCTTTGAGTGCCATAATACAGGCCAGCAATTCCACTGCACCCGTACCACCAATAAGGTGACCATGCATCGATTTGGTCGAAGAAATCATCAATTCATCGGCATGAGGACCAAACACATCTGCAACCGCAGCGCATTCGGTTTTGTCATTTGCCGCTGTACCGGTTCCGTGCGCATTGATGTAACAAACATCGCTGGCATTCAGCTTGGCATCAGCCAGTGCCCCGGACATCGCGCGTGATGCGCCTTGTTTGCTGGGCATCACGATATCTGCGGCATCGGAAGACATCGCATATCCAACGACCTCACACAAAATCTCAGCACCCCGAGCCCGTGCGTGCTCGTACTCCTCGAACACGAACACACCTGCACCTTCGCCCTGAACCATACCATTGCGGTTAGCGCTGAATGGGCGGCAGGCGTCCTTGGACATAACGCGCAAGCCTTCCCAAGCCTTTACGCCCCCAAAGCAGAGCATAGATTCCGAACCGCCAGTCAACATCGCTGGCGCAGCACCGCTGCGGACCATCTGAAAGGCCAATGCCATCGCGTGATTGGAAGATGCACAGGCTGTGGAAACTGTAAAGCTTGGACCTTTGAGGTTGTGCTCCATCGAAACGTGGCTGGCAGCAGCGTTGTTCATCAACTTAGGGACGACAAAGGGATGAACGCGGTTTTTGCCATCTTCATAGACAGAGCGATAGTTATCGTCCCATGTAGACACTCCACCGCCGGCAGTACCCAAGACGACCCCGGACCGTGCAGCAAGTTCGCCATGAAACTCGATACCTGATTGTTCGATGGCCTCTTTTGCGGCCGTCAGTGTGAATTGAGTGAACCGATCATACAATGTCATTTGCTGACGGTTAAAACGGCCTTCAGCTTCGAACCCGCGGACCTGACCGCCGATCTTGATTGCCAGCCTTTCGACATCCCGGAATTCCAGTTCCGATATGCCGCACCGGCCTTCTCTCATGGCTTCAAGCGTATCCGGAACTGAATGGCCCAACGAGTTGATTGTGCCGGCACCTGTAATGACAACGCGTTTCATGATCGCTTGTCAGACCTTTTCCGCAACCAGCTTTTCAATCCCGGCGATGATGGCAGCGACATTCGAAATATCGAAATCGCTGGCTGTTGGTTCATTCGCGTTGAAGGGGATCGTTATGTCAAATTCTTCTTCAATGGCGAAAATGCTCTCGACCAATCCAAGACTGTCGATGCCCAGATCCTCAAGCGTGCTTTCAGGCGTGACATCGGATGGCTCCAGCACTGCCTGCTCTGCAATGATCGCGATGACGCGGTCGCTGATGCTCATAGTGATCCCCTAATTATCGCTTTGAGGATGATTTAATCGCTTGGAGGCTGTTTGAAAACAGCCTTTTTCAACGCCTCGACGTCACGTGCCATACGCGGCAGCCGGCGCTGAGCCTTATAGATGTCTGTGTGGCTTTCCATTTTTATGCCCGGATAGCCCATGATTACGCGCCCGGCAGGTACATTGGACAGGATCTTGGTTCCACCGCCAGAGATCACTCCATTGCCAATGAAAATATTATCCACGACCCCGGTTTGACCGCCCAGAACAACATTGTTTCCGATTTCAACTGAACCTGAAACGCCTGTCTGGCCGCACAACAAGCAATCTTGCCCAACCCGGGTATTGTGGCCCACGTGGACAAGGTTATCCAGTTTCGATCCGCTACCAATGCTCGTATTGCGGATAGTTCCGTTGTCGATGGTGCAGTTCGCGCCGACCTCGACATCATCACCGATTTCGACCGCGCCGAGCGAATGGATGCGCAGCCAGTTCTGAGCCTTGGCGTCTCCTTTGTCGCCCATGGTCTTGCGGACATTTTCGACGTCAGACACTTCGGGCGTAACAAAGCTAAACCCGTCACCGCCAATCCGTGCGCCGGGTTGCGCAATGAAACGGTCGCCAATCTGAGCCCGTGCGCCGATGCTGACCATTTCGCGCAGGACCGCGTTGGAGCCCAGCTTCGCATCCATCCCTATAACGCAATGGGCGCCGACCACTGATCCCGCGCCAATTTGGGCGCGCGCGCCAACCACACTCAGAGGGCCGATTGCAACGTCGTCACCGATGTCAGCAGTTGGATCGATCACTGCCGAAGGGTGAATGCCCGGTTCTACGCCCTGCCCCCGGTCCAGCATGGCTGTAATCCCGGCCATTGCCATCCGCGGACGTGGCACAAACAACGCTGCCTCCAACCCAAGAGCCTTCCAGTCTGCACCTTCCCATAACACTGCTGCGCGAGCAGTACCGGACGAAAGTGCCTCGGCGTATTTGGGCGACATTGCCATTGCCAGGTCCGTGGCCCCCGCCTCAGCCGGTTCCGCAGCACGCAGGATTGTCAGATCAGTGTTACCCTCGGCCGGGACACCGAGCGCGTCAGCAATTTGTTGAATGGTAAACTGCATGGCAGGCTTCCTTATATCAGGACTTGCCTGCGTGATTACCCCTGAACGTCAGGCAGGACCACCCCTGCTTTTTGCAGCGCTTCCCAAATTTTTCGATCCCGATCATAGACATCGCGGCGATACTGCACCTCACCTTTGGGGCCGATATAGGCTGTCCGGTAAATCAAGTGCACCGGAACCGGTTTATCCAGGTTCACCTTGGTTTCTTTACCCGAGCTCAGGATGCGGTGGAAAAACGCTTTGGGATCTTCTTCCTGACGCGCCAGCAAAGCATACGCAAATTCGAATGGCTGCGCCAAACGAATACATCCGTGCGAGAATGCACGCACTTCACGCGCAAACAAGCTCTTTTGCGGCGTATCGTGCAGATAGATATTGTGCTTGTTCGGGAACATGAACTTCACCAAACCAAGTGCATTGCTCTTGCTTGGAGGCTGTCGCATGGCGAACGGAAAGTTCTTAGCCGTGAATTGGGTGAAATCCACCGCCCCTCGGTTTACCTGACGCCCCCGGCGATCGGTGATCTCGATATGACCTACCGCATTCGGATTGGCGCGCAATTTTGGCAGATATTCTTTGGTGATGATCGAGCGTGGCACGTACCAACTCGGGTTAATCACCATATGCTCCATCTCATCCGAGAATTCCGGGCTACGACGATCATGAGTGTTTTTTCCGATAACCGCGCGCGTTTCGAACGTGACGCGACCGTCATCTACGATCTTAGCCGAAAAATCCGCCTGATTTACAAGGATATGGCGTTCGCCCCGTTCACGCGGCAGCCAACGCTCCCGCTCTAGCGCAACGAGTACGGCTTTCAAACGATCCGAGGCCGGACGGTTAAGTTCGGTTATCGTGCCCTGACCAGCAACACCATCAGGCTCCAGGCCATGATCTCGCTGAAAATCCTTCACTGCGGACAGAAGCGTTTTATCGAAAGTCGGGCTGGCAGTCGGCTTCATATACCCCAATGAAACCAATCTGTTGCGAAGCTTAATTACATTCGGCCCACTGTCGCCCAACTCCAGCTTATCAACCGGAACTGTCGATCCCCAACCGCCTTTCGCGATCAGAGCTTCAAGCGCCATTTTCTGCTTCATAAGCGCGCGATATTGCCCGGTCTGAGGCGCCAGCTGCTGAATGTAGGCACCATCTTTAGAAGCCAAGACCGCGTTCAGATGTTCCTCGGCCGGCAGCCGATTGACGGTTCGAACAAGGCCGGGATCAACTTGTGAGGGGCGCAACGCACCCGACTGCACGTCACGCGCGTAATTCAGAAAAACACGGCTGAGCTCAGCCTCTATCTGGCCAAGATCCCTGACCGATTTGGCATCCTGCATTTTCGAGATCAGCGACTGAACATCATATCTGGACGCTGGCAAACCGTGCATTTCCACGTTTGACAGAGCTCTGATCAGAGCCGCACGTCTGGCTGCATGTTCCGGCGTATCGCCAACCCAAACTGGTTCAAAGCCATTGTTGCGATAGAACTCAGCAAGACCAGACCCTGCCGAAGTGCTCTCGGCAACTGACATCTGGAAAGCTGTACTTTGCCCTTCATCGGTTGCTGCCGATGTAAAGGACGCTGAAACCGCAAAACAGGCGGCAAGAAGAAGACTGGTACTTGTCCGAAAGACAGACTGCATGGGATGGCCTTGAATTTTCAATAACTTGTAGATTGCGCTGCTCGCCGAACAAATATGATTTCGGTACCTGCCCTTTGTCCATTCACAAATAGATGACTCTGACCTATCTGTCAGACGCTGATGCGCGTTTGCATCGGACGCCGGAAAAATCGTCGAAATGTGTCATAACTGTGCACACCTGTGTCATATGCGCAAGAAACTGCCGAATATTCCCCCTTGAAAACATGAGTGCGAAAGACTTCTTGGCGGATGATTCCTACTGTGTCATAAATCCCGCATCTGGGGATGGGAAAAAATTAAGAGAGCGCACGTAACATCGTGTGCAGGCAGGAACAGTACGGGACGAAACATAAAATGGCCGAGAGCAGTACTTCGGGGTTGACCCGGCGTGCCCTATTGGGCGCATTTGCGGCAACAGCAGTGGTTGCAGCACCGACTTATTCCAACGCAGCGGGCTTTCTTCGTGGGGGTGGCGATATTCGTCGTATCCGCATGTATTCTGGTCGCACTGGCGAACGTATCGACATGATATATTGGGTCGATGGAAAATACATCAAGGATGCTGTCAAAGAAGTGAACCACTTCATGCGCGATTGGCGTACCGACCAGTCCAAATCAATGGATTTGCGCACAATCGACATCATGGCAGCTTCCCATAACTTGCTGGACGTGAACGAGCCTTATATGCTGCTGTCCGGCTATCGCTCCCCACAAACCAATGCAATGTTGCGCTCGCGCTCGCGCGGGGTAGCGAGAAACTCGCTGCATATGAAGGGCCAGGCAGCTGATCTGCGCCTGTCTTCACGTTCAGTTTCGCAAATGGCCAAAGCAGCTATGTCCTGTCGTGCAGGCGGTGTTGGTCAGTACTACCGCTCGAACTTTGTCCATATGGATTGCGGTGTGGTTCGCAGTTGGCGCGGCTAAGAAACACAAATCGTTAACTGCCTGAAACCCCGGTGTGCCGTACCACCCGGGGTTTTGTTTTATGGATTTGTTCACTTTGGTCTGACTTAGCGCAGTTGTTTCAACCAGAACTGGTAAGTCAAGTGATTGCGGCAGATCACACAAGACTGCGCCCTGCGTCTTCAATCGGAAAAATAGTTGGTCGATGGCGCGCCTCAGAGCTCCACACGATTCGTAAGATTTTGTTATAAGTGCAGTCTATTCCGGCTCAGAAAGTGAGAAGTGAACTTGCATTTATTTTCAACCGATCCTGAAGGTTAGAACCACCGCAACATCTGGCAACATAAGCGCGACGACTCAACTGAAGCATCGCGCGGATAGCCAAAATACTGCCGCATTTCATCGATACGCCCTCTATCAATGCTATTTTAAGTCGATCGGTTCAGGCCTGTCGACGAACGTACTCGGAGAGCACAATGTGTGGATATTGCGGCAGGCCATTGAACCCTGGACTTATCGATAGTTTGAGAAACGATCTCCCGGACAATGTTGTTGCCAATGGCGATACGAACAATGCAGGAAGCACTGCTATGGTAAACGCAGTTGCGGTTGATGCCAGTGGCGGTTGGCAACTGCAGGAATTAGGAAACTTGTTCAAACTCGCTGAATCTGTAACCGCAACCAATGCATGGACTGGCAACGACGAGTTTGTATTTAACGCTCCGGCTCAGGACACCGAAAATGGCGCGTCAGCCAATGGGTTGGATCTCAGGTTGTCCAGTTTGATGGGACAAAAAAGTTCATCATTGTCTTCACAAACCACAGAAACCCCTGAAGCTGTGTTTTGGACTTTTGACACGGTCCCATCATTCGATGACTGGTTTTCCTGAGAGAACTGGCAGAAATACCCAGCACAGGCCACTCGCAATAATGCCCGACCACATAGGTCGGGTGATTGCTCTGATGGGGGGTAACGCCTTCTAGTCTGCACAGAACGAGCCCGAGTTTTGTTCATCGCAACTACGCAAAGACTTTGACCTAGAGAAATCTGGGTTTGGCAACGTCTTCACGCTTTCATCAGTACGGCTGGCTTATGGCTCAACCCGGGACATCCCCCAAGTACCGGTGTCGCAGGCTACCCATTGATTGCTGAGAGCGTTCAGCGAATTGATCGCAACGCTATCCACTTTCAGCATAGAGCCATCGATTACAGCTGCTGTTCTTCATCTCCTAAGAAGTACTGAACCATCTCCCTCACAGACGGGTCGCTAGGTACAATCGACCAAAAAGATCGAACTAGGAATGGATTAAAAAAACAGCTAGAACCAGCGCTCTTAAGTCGCCGATAAATCACATTAATTTAGGGTATATGGCGCACCTGAGAGGATTCGAACCTCTGGCCTCTGCCTTCGGAGGGCAGCGCTCTATCCAGCTGAGCTACAGGTGCCTTGGCCGTTAGCTAACCCTGATACGATCCGGGTGCAACTGAAAATCTGCTCTTGATGCCAAGCTTTTGGCAACATCAGGCGAACAGATCATGGGCAAGCTCCAGTGCGTCGATCAGCGTATCGACCTCATCTGTTGTGTTGTACAGACCAAAGCTGGCGCGGCAGGTGGCCGTCACTCCCAGATGATCCATCAGTGGCCCGGCGCAATGGTGACCAGCACGAACCGCTACGCCTTTTTTGTCGAGAATCGTAGAAACGTCATGCGCGTGCCCTGCCCCGTCCAAAGTGAAGCTGAAGATTGCAGCCTTGTTAGACGTCGTTCCCTGAACCTGTAGCCAGTTCAGCCCGGTAAGGCGCTGCATCGCGTAGTCACGAAGTGAAGATTCGTGCGCCGCGATGTCATCCATCCCTAGCTCCATCATGTAATCAAGCGCTACACCCATCCCTATGGTTTGTACGATGCCGGGAGTACCCGCTTCGAACTTCATTGGTGGGTCGTTGTAGATGACCTGATCTTTGGACACTTCCTTGATCATGTCCCCGCCGCCAATGAAGGGGCGCATCTCGGCCATACGCTCGGATTTGATATAGATCGCACCGGATCCGGACGGACCGTACAGCTTGTGCCCGGTGATCGCGTAGAAGTCGCAGCCAATATCCTGAACGTTGACCGGCATATGCACCGCGGCCTGGCTACCATCCACCAGAACCGGCACGCCTTTGTCATGCGCGCCTTCCGTAATCGCTTTGACGTCCACAACAGTGCCCAGGACATTCGAGCAATGGGTGACCGCAACCAGTTTGGTTTTCGGCCCGATCGCATCAATCACGGCTTGCGGATCCAGGCTTCCATCGGCGTCAACATCAACCCATTTTAATACAACGCCCTGCCGTTCCCGAAGAAAGTGCCACGGGACGATGTTTGCGTGATGCTCCATCACGCTGAGTACAATCTCGTCCCCCGCTTCCATCCGGGGCATGGCCCAACCATAGGCAACCAGATTGATGCCTTCGGTCGTGCCCGAATTCAGGACAATCTCATCCTCATTGGAGACACCCAGAAAACGCGCAACGGTTCCGCGCACGGATTCATACTTCTCAGTAGCGAGGTTGGACAGATAATGAAGCCCTCGATGCACGTTCGAGTACTCATGTGCATAAGCATTCGTCACCGCATCAATCACCACTTGTGGCTTTTGCGCTGATGCGCCGTTGTCGAGATAAGTCAACGGCTTGCCGTTCACCTCTCGTGACAGGATGGGAAAATCGGATCGGATCTTCTGAACGTCATACATGGGCGGGGATTCCCAGCATTGGTCCCCCAACGAGGGACAACAGGATAGTGATAACAACGGCGATAGCCAACGCCGAAAGAACGAGAACACCAAGCGCCTTGAGCGGAGATCCAAAGCGATGGGCCTGATCGATGAAGTGGACCGTGATGTAAAGGCCCAGCAAGAAAGCTGCAAAAGCCAGAATGTCCAACAGCCCGGGAAGGCTGATCAGCAACAACAGGCTGAAGGCCTGAACGGCGACACGCAGAAACTGAAGCCAGACCATCAGTATCATGATGTCATTGAAAGACCCTTTGCCGCCCATCTTTTGGCCGACCTGATAGAATGCGGCGATGCTGACGACCAGCCCACCGCCAACCACGGCGACATACAGGGTGATTGATCCGGCCAGATCCTGCATATCAGGGTCGCTTACGGGGTATAGGACGTTTGACAGAACCTGAAGCAAGGTGTTCAGAACAACGGCAAGCGCCAAAGCCACCCACAGCGCCTCGCGGTTCATATTCAGAGTCAACAACCTCCGCGCAGCTTCGGCGGGGTCTTTGACTGTCAGCAAAGCCAGATTACCCAATACGGCGACATTCATGCGGCAGGCCCTTGTGCTTGTCTGAAACCGGAGAACCAGAACCACACAAAAACCACAACCCACAAAAGACCCGCAGCCGTTTGCGCCGGTCCCGGTCCGATAAACCCGGCGATCAGGCCATTCAGCAGAACTAAAGGCGCTGAGGCCAAGAGCGCCCAGAACAAAGCAAGCCGGGCGCCATAGGATGTGCTTTTGCCTCCTACAAGCTTCGCCCCGAGATACGAAATCCAAGCCAGAAAATAGAACATCAACGGCAGGATGAAGACCGATCCCAGTAGCGCCCCGCCCAAGAGCATGTTGAGTTCAAGATTCTCAAGATGGGCGCGCCGGGCTAGACCGGGCAGCTGAGCAATAAAGCCAACCACGCAGAAAGCCATCACAAACGCTAGCGCTCGATCTTCGCGTGGCCCCATATCCAACAGGCGCCGCACCACACGGCCCGGCCCCCGATATGTGGCCACGATATCTGTGGTAACAGGCATTAGCCGCGCCGCGCCAGCCAGCCTTCCAGGCGCGTCACGATGTCTTCGGCCAGCGACTGATCTTCTATCTCATCCACGGCTTCTGCCAAAAACGCCAGCGTCAGCATATTTGTGGCGTCTTTCACGGGAACACCGCGCGAGCGCAAATAGAACAATGCTGTCTCGTCGATCGCACCCGAAGTGGAACCATGCGAGCAGGCAACATCATCGGCGTAAATCTCGAGTTCGGGCTTGGCCAAGAACTGACTGTCGTCATCCAAAAGTAGCGACTGGCTGATCTGATAACCATCTGTTTTCTGGGCACCTTCTTTCACAAGGATCTTGCCCTGAAACACACCAGTGGCACCGTTTCGCAGAACCTTCTTGAACACCTGCCGGCTTTCGCAGTTCACCGCATCATGGGTGATGAAAACCGTATCGTCGTGATGAAAGTCGCCATCTCCGACGCAAGCGCCTGCGACATGGGCGATCGCATCGTCGCCCGTCAGCTCGACCACTTGTTCGTTGCGTGTCAGCACACCATTCACGGTAAGCGTAAATGATTTATAGACCGACTCTTTGCCCAGTCGCGTAAACATATGTGTTGCAGCACGGCGCTGATGATCGCGGCCCTGCGCTCGCACATGATGCAATGCTCCACCGTCGGCAATATCGATTTCCATGCACTTGTTAAAACGAGATGCAGCTGGACCATTTTCAAGGATCGTGACTTCGGCACCACTTTCAACGCGGACGATATGGTGCAGGATCGCATCCGATGTTTCCGATGCATGACGGTAGATCAGGCTGATCGGCTTCGACGGCTTACCTGTAACATGGATCGCAACACCATCGGTGGCAAAAGCGGTATTCAGCGCTGCCAGAGGGCGCTCGACCGGTGATTGACCACGAGCTTCCAGTACTCCGTAGAGCTCTTTGGCCCAATGAATGTCCTTGCAGCAAATATCCTCAAGACGATCGATGCTAACGCCTTCCAGCGACAGATCATCTGATGCCTCGGCAATGAATACCCCATCGATGAAAACGATCTTCAACCGGTCAAATCCATCGAACATCATGGGTTCGTCGGATTTGAACAAGGCGGCCGGAGTAGCTTCTGGGGACACCAGAGTATCGGGATGTGTGTACTTCCAATACTCGTCCCTGCGGCTCGGCAGGCCCATTTCACGAACACGTGCAAGCGCTGCTTCGCGGGCAGCGCGCGTGCAACCGGCTTCGGGCAGGCTCAGCGTTGCCAGCCGAGCCTCAGTCGCGTTTTGTTTGACTTCGGGCAAGGCCATCAGTTCACCTCAGCAAGGATGTCGGCGTAGCCGTTGTTTTCAACCTCAAGTGCCAGATCAGGACCACCAGTTTTGACGATACGACCATCTGCCATGATGTGCACAACGTCCGGTTTGATGTGATCCAGCAGTCGCTGATAGTGGGTAATGACAAGGAAGCCACGGCCTTCGTTACGCAATGCGTTTACACCTTCGGCCACTAGTTTCATCGCATCGACATCCAGACCCGAGTCTGTCTCGTCCAGGATGCACATCTTGGGCTCAAGCATCGCCATCTGAAGAATCTCGTTGCGTTTCTTTTCACCGCCCGAAAAGCCAACATTGACCGGACGCTTGAGCATGTCAGCGTCGATCTTCAAGGATTTGGCCTTTGCGCGAACTTCCTTGAGGAAATCTGTCGCAGACAGTTCTTCTTCTCCACGCGCCTTGCGCTGAGCATTTACGGCTGTACGCAGGAAGGTCATGTTGCCAACGCCGGGAATTTCAACCGGGTATTGGAAAGCAAGGAAAACACCCGCTGCCGCGCGCTCTTCCGGTTCCATCTCCAACAGGTCTTCCCCGTTCAGAGTTGCTGAACCTTCGGTAACTTCATAGCCGTCACGCCCGGACAGCACGTAGCTAAGCGTCGACTTACCCGAACCGTTCGGCCCCATGATCGCGTGCACTTTGCCAGCTTCGACAGTCAGGTCGACGCCTTTGAGGATTTGCTTGTCTTCTTCCTCAAGTTTCACGTGCAGGTTTTTGATTTCCAGCATTTTTTCCTCACATACTTCGATGCCGTCTGATTTGGCGGCTTTATCTGATTGATCTCTGCAGGCCCGGGCCGTCACATCTCTGACCGAGATGAGACTGCCGCAGCAGAAACCATTGGTTTGAAAGAATCTTGTCAGTTACAGCGCCATCGACTGGCATCTGCAGATAAGTGTCAGTGATCGGCTCTGAGCTTTCCTCGATCAGTCGAAGGCGATCACTATACTGAACAGTCGAATACTTGATGGTTCGGTTTGCTTTTTCACCATTTCCACCCAGTCCGGCCCATACACCTGCTCGAACGAGTCTGGGTAAGCCCATACGGCATTGTGGAACGTGAACGTGGTTGCCATCATAGCCAATGCACTTGTCCGAGCGAATTCTTTCTGCCTGCCGTTCAACAGGAACGAAATCAGAAAGATCGCGGCCATAGCCAGAACAATACTGATCAGATCCTGAGAACCGGCTTTTGGATCGCCCGGCACGCCGATCATCTGAAACTGGATATAGCGCGAAAGGAAGACCGCCCCGACTCCCAGCAGAAACGCTCCGATGAATGAAATCGGATATGAAAGGCGATGCCAGATGGTGTCCCCTGACCGCCGAGATGTGCCTTTTAACGCTTCCTCCGCCCGGGCATTGATGCGTTCGACGCGTGATTGGAAGGCTGACTTTTGTTCTTCTATCATCGACGCGTCTACCAAATTCACAAACTCTATATCCGCGTCTGGATACCAAGCGTTGGAACGGCAGGCAAATCACCATTTTAGGGTGAGCCAACAATTGCTGTTGCAATGCTGACGCGACTCCGCCCGGCACTGCGCAAGCCACCGTGCGGACAGCCGAACGCGGCGCAGAGCCAGTTATGGTCCGGGTGTCCAACATAGCGAATTAGCCTACAGATCCTTCAAGACTGATGGCGACCAGTTGCTGGGCTTCCATCGCAAACTCCATCGGCAATGCCTGAAGAACGTCTTTGCAGAACCCGTTGACGACCAGTGCGACGGCCTCTTCCTCGTCCATACCGCGCTGGCGGCAATAGAACAGTTGATCATCGTCAACTTTCGAGGTTGTGGCCTCGTGCTCCACCCGGCTCGAGTTATTCTTTACTTCAATGTAAGGCACCGTATGGGCACCGCATTTGTCGCCGATCAACAGCGAGTCACACTGGGTATAATTGCGACTGTCCTTGGCTTTGGGGTGCATCGACACCAGCCCACGATAGGTGTTCTGCGCCTTACCGGCACTGATGCCTTTCGAGACAATCCGCGACTTGGTGTTCTTACCCAAATGCACCATCTTGGTGCCGGTATCAGCCTGCTGATAGTTGTTGGTGATGGCGATCGAGTAGAATTCACCCTGGCTTTCATTGCCGCGCAATATGCAGGATGGGTACTTCCAGGTTACCGCAGAACCTGTCTCGACCTGTGTCCACATCACTTTGGACCGATCACCCCGGCAATCGGCGCGCTTGGTCACAAAGTTGTAAATGCCGCCTTTGCCGTTTTCATCCCCGGGGAACCAGTTCTGAACCGTCGAGTACTTAACCTCGGCATCTTCCTCGATAATGATCTCAACCACGGCTGCGTGCAGCTGTGCTGTATCCCGCTGTGGTGCTGTACAACCTTCGAGATACGAAACGTAAGAGCCCTTGTCGGCGATGATCAGAGTGCGTTCGAACTGACCTGTGTTTTCCGCGTTGATACGGAAATAGGTGCTCAGTTCCATCGGACAGCGCACGCCAGGCGGTACGTAGACAAACGATCCATCTGAGAACACAGCCGAGTTCAGGGTTGCATAGAAGTTGTCAGAAACAGGAACCACAGATCCCAGATACTTTTTAACAAGTTCCGGATGCTCACGGATCGCCTCCGAGATCGAGCAGAAAATTACACCATGTCTTTTCAGCTCATCCTGGAAAGTCGTACCAACCGACACCGAGTCAAATACCGCGTCCACAGCAACCTTGCGGCCCTCTGCGGGCGCATCCTCTGCACCTTCCACACCAGCCAGAATCATCTGTTCTTTCAGCGGGATACCAAGCTTTTCGTAAGTCGCCAGAAGCTTGGGATCGACTTCATCCAAAGATTTCGGCTTCTCCTCCATCGATTTTGGACGGGCATAGTAATACTGGTCCTGAAAATCGATCTTCGGATAGTGAACCATGGCCCAGTTCGGTTCTTCCTTCTGGGTCCAGCGTTCAAACGCTGCAAGGCGCCACTCGGTCATCCACTCGGGTTCGTCGTTTTTTTCTGAGATCAGGCGAACGATATCGGGGTTTACGCCCTTTGGCGCATACTCCATCTCGATATCGGTATCCCAACCGTATTTATAGGTTCCGACCTCGCGTACCGCATCAACGGTTTCCTGATCGACACCTTCTTTTACCTGGGTCTGGTCCAAAGCGGCCATGACTCACCCTCCGTCAGATCACGCGGCGCGCGCGCGATGCTTTTTCTCTTTCTCAAGCCACGTTTCCGCGAAACGCAGCACATCTTCTTCGGTCGTCTGAGAGCCCAGCGAAACGCGGATCGCGCTGGCTGCTGTCACCTCATCATATCCCATCGCGGTTAGTACCGCGCTGGCCCGGACCTTGCCGCTGGAACATGCTGAACCTGCGCTGATCGCAAATCCGGACAAATCCATCTGCATCACTTGTGTTTCACCCTTCCACCCGGGTGTCGCAAAACACAAAGTGTTCGGGAGGCGATCCCGACCTTTCCCGACAAAAATAGTAGCTTTAGAACCGGCCTCAAGGGCCTTTTCTAGAATATTTCTAAGTTCTGCAACCTTTTCCCAAACGCCATCTGCCAAATCCTGGGTAGCCGCTTCAGCTGCAGCACCGAACCCTGCAATTCCAATGACATTTTCCGTGCCTGAACGACGCCCCATTTCCTGACCACCGCCCTTGATCTGAGCGGCCAAGTCGGTTCCGCGCTTCATCACGACTGCGCCAACCCCTTTGGGTCCACCCAATTTATGGGCGGAAATCAATGCCATCTGCGCACCCAGCCAGTTGAAAGCCACTGGCAGTTTCCCAAAGGCCTGCGTCGCATCCGTCACTGCGATGCCCTGCGGTAGCTTTTGGATGATCCCAGTCTCGGAATTTGCAAGCTGAAGCGTCGAATCCTTAGGGTCAGGTACATCGACCACCCCAAGACTTGAAACTGAAAGATCTTCAACAGACCAAGCCCTTACAGCATCATGCTCAACAGCCGCGCCATTCAGGTTACGCCCAGCCATTGTCAAAGCGGCACCCTCGGTAGATCCGGATGTAAAGACGATATCTGCACCATCCGCGCCAAACGCTGAAGCAATCTGTGCCCTGGCCTTTTCAACCACTGCCTTGGCTGCCCGACCTTCGGCATGAACAGAAGACGGGTTACCACACACTTCCATGGCAGCAATCATTGCGGACCGCGCTTCGGGTCTGAGCGGCGTCGTAGCGTTATGATCCAGATAAACACGATTCATGGATGCATCTTTTCCTGCGAAAAACCTGTCCGGACTTTATGCTCAACCCCTAAACTCATCAGTCATCAACGACCGAAAACAAGTTGGGCACCGCAGGACATGGCGCAAGATCGTTCTTGATCACATCAGACAACCGTGTCTGATGCAGGAAAACATAAACATGAGCACTGAGGCTCTCCCACAAACGGTTTGTCAGTGACTGTGCCCGACTGCCCGATGATCCACCTGAGGCACCAGCCCCCTTGTGCATTGCATCGACGGTCTCATCAACGGCAGCCAGAATCTCAACCACGCGAATCTCGGACGCCGGACGCGCAAGCCTGTAACCGCCACCCGGTCCGCGCACAGAAGCAACCAACTCGGCGCGGCGAAGCTTAACGAACAACTGCTCGAGATACGGCAGGGAAATATCCTGACGTTCGGAAATTTCACCCAACGTGACCAGCGAATCTGAAGGCTGTAGCGCGATATCGGCCAGTGCGACCATCGCATAACGACCCTTGGTCGATAGCTTCATTTGTCTTCCCTCGTGGCAAGTATCGCGCGAAAACATTGACGCCGCCGCAGCCAGTGCGTATCTCCCACTGACAGCGTCTTCACGCTATGTATCGTAATTAGAACCGTTCTAAGGTGCCTGACGGATATCGTCAAGTATATCCCGGGGCCATAAGAGAAAAAGACAGGACCAAAGCACACATGCCCGAGGTGATTTTTCCCGGACCCGAAGGCCGTCTGGAAGGCCGCTACCACCCGCAAAAGGAAAAAGACGCACCGATCGCCATCGTGCTTCACCCGCATCCACAGTTTGGCGGGACCATGAACAACAAGGTGGTCTACAATCTGCACTATGCGTTCTACAACATGGGCTTTACCGTGTTGCGCTTTAATTTCCGCGGCGTTGGCCGCAGTCAGGGTGAATACGATCAAGGCGTCGGAGAGCTAAGCGATGCCGCTTCGGCGCTCGACTACCTGCAGTCGATGAACAACAACTCCAAGCATTGCTGGGTTGCCGGTTTCTCGTTTGGTGCGTGGATCGGAATGCAATTGCTGATGCGTCGCCCTGAAATTACCGGTTTCATCAGCGTCTCGCCACCAGCGAACATGTATGACTTTTCATTCCTCGCACCCTGCCCGTCATCCGGCCTGATCATCAACGGATCAGCAGATCGCGTGGCACCGCCCGCCGATACCACCACTCTGGTCAGCAAGCTGCACGAGCAAAAAGGTATCACGATCACACATACCGAAGTCGAAGGCGCAGACCACTTCTTCCAGGATCGTCACATGGACACGCTGATTGATCACACCACGGAATATGTGAAGCGTCGTTTGACAGAGAACACACGCTGATGTCGGACACCATCACAACCCTGGCCTCGAAACTGGCCGAGGACACGATGAAAGTGATGGATGAAACCGGTCAGGACCGGTTCTACGTCGAAGTTGGTGAACTGCTGGGCGCGTCCTCGCAGTCTCTTGAAGAGGCGTATCTGACCGAGATTCGCGTACGTCTGGCCGAACGCAAGGCCAGACAATTCGTAATCAAGCGGTTGTCCGACCATCGCTCAAAACTGAAGGCCATAGAAAAACAATGAATGACCGTTTGCCTGCACAGATCGCTTTCCTGAAACAGGCAGACAAACTGAAATCGGTCGAGCGGGCGAATGTCCTGCTCGATCAATCCCGACCCGAGAACTCTGCCGAACACAGTTGGCACCTGACCCTTTGGGCGCTGGTCATGGAGCCGCTTGCGGAGAAAGATGTCAGTATCAACCGGGTGATTCAAATGCTGCTGCTTCATGATCTGGTCGAGATCCTGGTGGGTGATCACCCAATCCATCTGAAAACTGATTGGCAGGCCGTGGCACTGGCTGAAAACAAAGCCGCAGAAGAGTTGTTTGGCATTCTCCCCGAGGATCAAGCGATTGCGTTACTGAACCTCTGGCGCGAGTTTGAGGAAGACAAAACACCAGACGCCCGCTTTGCCAAAATTCTGGATCGTTGCCAGCCATTGTTTCAAGTACTGTGCGCCGGTGAGCCGCGCCCTGATCATCTGGACGTTGTGCAGAGCAATCTGGATGGTGGACGCGCCGCCTATCTCGAATACGCTTTTCCATGTGCCTATGGGCACGCCCGGCAGCTGTATTCCGGGGGTACGCCGACAGACACTAATCCGTTCGCACAACGTCTTCCGTTTCTCACAGAGGCCGATCAACTAAAGTCTGTACAGCGCGCTTCACGATTGTTGTCCGGCGTCCGCTTTGAAAACTCGGCCGAGCACTCGTGGCACATAATGCTGCATGCATGGGTTTTGGCGGAATACGCAGAACCCACGGTTAAAACTGACCGGGTTCTCAAAATGCTACTACTGCATGACATTGTAGAAATCGATGCAGGCGACCATCCGATCCACGGGCAGGTTGATCACGCAGCCCAGGCCGCCAAAGAAGAAGCTGCTGCATCGCGATTGTTTGGCATGCTTCCTGCGGATCAATACGAAGAGTTTCTAGCCTTGTGGCATGAATTTGAAGCCGCAGAGACGCCTGATGCCCGGTTCGCCAAAGCAGTTGACCGGATTCAAACACCGATTGCCAATCTGGAAACGGGCGGCGGATCGTGGATCGATTACGATGTAACCTTGGAACAGATTGAGAGCCGGGTTGGAACATCTGTACACCGGGGCTCACCAAAGCTCTGGGCGTGGCTCAGGCCGCAGCTTGAGGATTTTTTCTCAAACTTCAAACCCGCTGCCAGTTAGTTTCAGAATAGAAAAAGAGGCCCGAAAGCCTCTTTATCCTTTACCCGGCAGACGCCTAAACCGCTGTATCATCAAACCGTTCAACCATCTGGGCTGCATCAATTTCGACGGACCCCCCGCCAGCAAGCCACCCAAGCGCCACAATAAGAGCCGAAGCAAAAATGACGTATTTAGCAAATTTCGTCATGACAAACACTCGTTAAACTTAAAATCAAAAACATCTAAATAATAACATAACTCACCAAGTCCTCATAGTCGGGATTACCTGACCTCACGGAAGATATCTTTAAATATGCAGTGACAGAAAGCGATCAACGGTCAAACGAATCCGCTTGCCCAGCATTCCGGTTTCGTGCTCAAGCTTGCGCGAAAATCAGCGAGAAGGTTCTGCCCGGTGCCCAAAGCTTATCTGATCCTATTACTGGCTGTTGTCGCCGAAACCATTGGAACAACAGCCCTTCAGGCAAGCCAGCAATTTACCCGCTTCTGGCCATCTGTCCTTGTTGTATTTGGCTATGGATGCGCGTTTTACCTGATGGCTCTCACACTCAAGGTCATGCCGGTTGGCATCGTCTATGCGATCTGGTCAGGTCTGGGAATTTTCCTTATCGCGCTGATTGGATTTATCGTTTTTGGACAAAGGCTGGATTGGCCAGCCGTATTCGGCCTGACAATGATCATGGCCGGAATTCTGGTTATTCACCTGTTTTCGAAGACAGCAGGTCACTGACCGCCGGTTAGGGCTGGTATATTTGTTCGCGTCGCGTTATGCGCGCGGCAACTTCCCGTTCAAAGGCTGACCTCTCATGGACCTGCGCAATATCGCAATCATCGCTCACGTTGACCACGGCAAGACGACTTTGGTCGATGAGCTGCTTAAACAATCCGGTGCATTCCGGGAAAATCAGGCCGTGGCCGAGCGCGCCATGGACAGCAACGATCTTGAGCGTGAGCGCGGCATCACCATTCTTGCCAAAGCGACTTCGGTCGAATGGAAAGGCACGCGGATCAACATCGTCGACACCCCCGGTCACGCCGACTTTGGCGGCGAAGTAGAACGTATTCTCAGCATGGTCGATGGTGTTGTCCTGCTGGTGGATGCTGCCGAAGGTCCGATGCCGCAAACCAAGTTCGTGACCTCCAAGGCGCTGGCGCTGGGCCTGCGTCCCATCGTGGTACTCAACAAGGTCGACAAGCCTGACGCCGAACCTGACCGCGCGCTGGACGAATGTTTCGACCTGTTTGCGAACTTGGGGGCCGACGATGACCAGTTGGACTTCCCTGCCATGTACGCCTCGGGTCGTTCGGGCTGGGCAGATATGGAGCTGGACGGGCCGCGTAAGGACCTGACCGCCCTGTTCGATCTCGTCGTCGATCACGTTCCTGCCCCGAAACAGGCCGAAAAGAAAGACGAACCCTTCCGCATGCTGGCCACCACACTGGGCAGCGACCCTTTTATCGGTCGCATCCTGACCGGCCGTGTTGAAAGTGGCACGCTGAAAGCCGGTGACAGCCTCAAGGCGCTGAGCCGCGACGGCACGCTGATCGAGAATTTCCGCGCGTCAAAGATCCTGGCCTTCCGTGGTCTAGCGCAACAGCCCATCGACGTAGCCGAAGCCGGTGACATCGTCACCATTGCTGGCATGAGCAAAGCAACCGTGGCCGACTCGCTGGTATCGCCGCAGGTCGAAGAAGCCCTGCCCGCGCAGCCTATTGATCCACCAACGATCACCGTGACCTTTGGCATCAACGACTCGCCTCTGGCTGGACGCGATGGCAAAAAGGTTCAGTCGCGTGTGATCCGTGATCGACTGATGAAAGAAGCTGAATCGAACGTCGCAATCCGCATCACAGACACTCCGGGCGGCGAAGCCTTCGAAGTCGCTGGCCGTGGTGAATTGCAGATGGGTGTTCTGATCGAGAACATGCGCCGCGAAGGCTTTGAGCTCAGCATCTCGCGTCCGCAGGTTCTGTTCCGCGAGGAAGACGGACAGCGTCTGGAGCCCATCGAAGAAGTCACAATTGATGTGGACGACGAATACTCGGGGGCGGTTATCGAAAAGATCACCGGCGCCCGCAAAGGTGAACTGGTCGAGATGCGCCCCGCTGGCGCTGGCAAAACCCGCATCATCGCGCATGTGCCTTCACGCGGCCTGATCGGCTATCACGGTGAGTTCCTGACCGACACCCGCGGCACCGGCGTTCTGAACCGCGTCTTCCATGGTTGGGCGGCACACAAGGGCCCTATCCCCGGCCGTCGTGCAGGGGTTCTGATCTCGATGGAGAATGGCCAGGCTGTCGCCTACGCCCTCTGGAACCTCGAAGAGCGTGGTCGCATGTTTGTTGGCCCGCAGACAGATGTCTATCAGGGCATGGTCATTGGCGAGCATTCGCGTGATAACGATCTGGAAGTGAACCCTCTGAAGGGCAAGAAACTGACGAACGTACGCGCCAGCGGATCTGACGACGCAGTAAGACTCACTCCGCATGTTCAGTTCTCGTTGGAAGAGGCGATTGCTTATATCGACGATGATGAACTGGTAGAGGTCACACCAAATGCCATTCGTCTGCGAAAGCGGTTTCTTGACCCCCACGAACGCAAACGCATGGCTAAATCAGCCTGATTTAAGGCAATTTCATGCCGGACAGTTTGGAAACAATGGCACACCTGTGACATTTTTTCATCCATTCTGAAAATGATCAGAAACCGAAGGCCTGCCGCTACGTCAGGTCTTCTTTCTGATTTCTATGAATAATCTACTTAAAGGTGAGTCAACTTTAACGGAATCCCTCAAGTACGCCCTTGTAAATCCGGCCGGACAAAGGTGTATTTATGTCCAAAGTGTGACGTTGTTCATAAACGCCGATGGTTTAACGGTGCATAAGGCAACGGAGTAGGTAAAGAGTTTCAAGGAGAGGCGCTATGCGCATCAAACCGCGTTTGTTATCTTTCGTTTTTGCTTCCGCGACATTTCCCCTGCTGGCCGGTGGTGCAACACAAGCAGCCGAGAAATGTACGGTTCGAACAGCTAAGCAATCAGTTTCAACCGAAACACTCTGCGCATGTACTGTCGTTGACGCGCGTATGTTGCGTTACATTCAGCGGCGCGCTGACTTCGAGGACATTCTTGCCCGCACCTTGAAAACCTGCCCGGGCTTTGCAGCGGTGCTCACCGACTTTCCAACAGCAACAGTTTCAGCGACCGATCAGCGGTCTGGTGACGGTCGGGCGAACGAAGATGATGAAGATGTCGTTGGCAGCGGCACCGGTGGTGGAACTGGCGGCAGTGGTTCGGGTGGCAGCGGCTCAGGCGGCAGCGGCTCGGGTGGCGGCTCCGGTGGGAGCGGTGGAGTAACTCCAACTGGCGGCGGTTCTGGCGGCAGCGGTGGTTCTGGCGGCAGCGGTGGCTCCGGTGGCAGCGGCGGTTCCGGCGGCAGCGGTGGTTCCGGCGGCAGCGGTGGCTCCGGTGGCAGCGGCGGTTCCGGCGGTAGCGGTGGTTCCGGCGGCAGCGGCGGTTCCGGCGGCAGCGGCGGTTCCGGCGGCAGCGGTGGTTCCGGCGGCAGCGGTGGTTCCGGCGGTAGCGGTGGTTCCGGCGGCA